>NZ_CP182469.1:4800000-6832500 GCF_051853005.1 Bradyrhizobium sp. SMVTL-02
GTAGCGCCTGGCAAGATGGGTGGTCACCGCAAGCCTGTGCTTGATCCGCACCGCGCCTTCATCGTCGAGCGGATCACTCAGACGCCGCACCTGACGCTGCATGGTCTGAAGGCGGAACTGGCAGCCCGTGGGGTCAAGGTCTCACACAATGCGGTCTGGCTGTTCCTGCGCCGGGAAGGCTGCGGTTCAAAAAAAACACTGTTCGCCCTCGAACAGGCTCGCGCCGACGTCTCTCGTAGGCGCTTGCGTTGGCGAGCCTGGCAGGCCGGGCTCGATCCGGGCCGGCTCGTCTTCATCGATGAGACCTGGATCAAGACCAACATGGCCCCTTTGCGAGGCTGGGGACCCAAAGGGGCGCGCCTGCGCGGCTTCGCTCCGCACGGTCACTGGCGTACCCTCACATTCCTCGGCGCGCTCCGCCATGACCAACTCACGGCACCCTGCGTCTTCGATGGCCCGATCAACGGTGAATGCTTCCGTGGTTACGTAAAGCACATTCTCCTGCCAACCCTGCGTGAAGGCGACATCGTCATTCTCGACAATCTCGGAAGCCATAAGTCGAAAGCCGTCAGGCAAATGATCAAGGCTGCTGGCGCCAGACTCTGGTACCTGCCGCCATACTCGCCCGACCTCAACCCAATCGAACAGGCCTTCTCCAAGATCAAACACTGGATGCGGCAAGCTCAGAAGCGCTCAATCGAGGAGACTTGGCGCCATATCGGTCACCTCGTCCAAGACATCCAGCCTCGCGAATGCGCCAACTACTTCGCCAGCGCCGGTTATGCTTCAATCAAAATGTGAAACGCTCTAGGGCCTGATGGGGCTGGGCCGGTCGGTCGGGGTTCACCTCTCCTCGGCGGGGAGTCGACGCCTGATTGCAACCAAACCTCATCCAACCTTAGCTGGCGATCTAGGCCCTGGTCGGATTGGCCTTCAGCCAATCCAGGACGTCGCCGGCATTCCGGTCGGGCGGAAACACCGGATAGAACACATGCGTGATCCTGGCGTCGTCGATGATCAGCGCAAGGCGCTTGATCAGCGTCAGGCCCGCGACCTCCATGGTCGGCAAGTTCAGTGCGCGCGTCAGTGCCAGCTTCTCGTCCGATAGCACGGGGAACGGCAGATGCAGCCGCGAGGCCATCTCGGTCTGGTATTCGTTGCTCTGGGTCGAGAGACCGAACACCTGCGCGGCGCCGGCGGCTTTCAGCTCGGCGAACAGATCGCGGAACGCGCACGTCTGCGGCGTGCAGCCGCGCGCGCCCGGGATCATGTCCCAATCGTCCACCAGCGCGATCTTGCCGGGCTCGCCGGTCCGCGGATAGGCGAACACCACGGTCCGGCCGGGCAGCGTCGACAGCGTCACTGACCTGTCGTCGGTCGCGAGCAGGCCGATCGGCGGCAGCGTCATGCCGGTCAGATGCGCGGCACGGCCGTCATCGGCAGGCGCCGGAATCTGGCTCCAGTCCACCTCGAGCAGGTTCCGTTGGTTCATCGCGTTAGCCCCTCGCCCGCATCAGCCGGCCCTTCTCGCGGCTCCAGTCGCGCTTCTTCTCGCTCTCGCGCTTGTCGTGCAGCTTCTTGCCCTTCGCGACGGCGAGCTGCAATTTGGCCCGGCCGCGCTCGTTGAAGTAAAGCTTGAGCGGGATCAGCGTCATGCCCTCGCGGTCGACCGCGCCCATCAGCTTGTTGATCTGCCGCCGATGCAGCAGCAGTTTTCGCGGCCGCTTCGGCTCGTGATTGAAGCGGTTGCCCTGGAGATATTCGGGAATGGTGGCGTTGATCAGCCAGATCTCGCCGTCCTTGGAGTCGGCGTAGGATTCGGCGATCGTGCTCTTGCCGTTGCGGATCGACTTGACCTCGGTGCCGGTCAGCGCAATGCCCGCCTCGATCGTGTCCTCGATCGCATAGTTGAAGCGGGCCTTGCGATTCTCCGCCATGACCTTGATCGGACGTTCATTCTTGTCGGCCATGACCTACAAAACCTGGCAAAAGACCTGATCGAGATACGCGCGTAAGCTAACAGTTTGCACGAAGCGGGCGCGTCACTTCTTGAGGAGATCGCGGATCTCGGTGAGCAGCACGACCTCCGCAGACGGCTTCGGCGGCTCCGTGGGCGCCGCCTCCTCCTTGCGCTTCAGCGTGTTCATGGCGCGGATCACCAGGAATAGCACGAAGGCGACGATGATGAAGTTGATCGTCAGCGTGAGAAAGCTACCGTAAGCAAGCACCGCGCCTTGCTTTTTCGCATCCGCTAAGTTGGTGGCGGTAACCGCCTTAGACAAGGGGATGAAGTAGTTCGAGAAGTCGAGGCCGCCAGTCGCTGCGCCGATGATCGGCATGATGACGTCGCCGACCAGCGACGTGACGATGGCGCCGAAGGCCGCGCCGATGATGACGCCGACCGCGAGGTCGACGACATTGCCCTTCATGGCGAACTCGCGGAACTCCTTGAGCATCCGCATGCCCTTTTCATCGACCCCCATGAAAAGCTCCCCGGGGTTGGTTAGCGCCTCAGTTGATCAATCCGGCGTGCACCATGGCACTGCGCACCGCAACGCGCGTCGGCTCGGAGACCGGCACCATCGGCAGCCGCAGCGTCTCATCGAGCTTGCCGAGCAGCGACATCGCATACTTGATCGGCGCCGGATTGCTCTCGATGAAGAGATTGTTGTGCAGCGGCATCAGCTTGTCGTGCAGCCTCAGGGCGGTGGCATGATCGCCCTTCTGCCAGGCGGCGTGGAACTCCGAGCACAGGCGCGGCGCGACGTTCGAGGTCACCGAGATGCAGCCATGGCCGCCATGGGCCATGTAGCCGATGATGGTGGCGTCCTCGCCCGAGAGCTGGTTGAAGTCCTCGCCCAGCGCTGCGCGCTGCTGCGACACGCGAACCATGCTGGCGGTGGCGTCCTTGACGCCGGCGATGTTCTTCAGCTCCCACAGCCGCTTCATGGTGTCGACCGACATGTCGATCACGGAGCGCGGCGGGATGTTGTAGATGATGATCGGAATCCCGATCGCATCGTTGATTGCCTTGAAGTGCTGATACATCCCTTCCTGGGTCGGCTTGTTGTAGTAGGGCGTCACGATCAGCACGGCGTCGGCGCCCGCCTTCTCGGCGTGCTGGGAGAGCTCGATCGCCTCCTTGGTCGAGTTGGAGCCGGCGCCCGCGATGACCGGGACGCGGCCCTTGGCTTCAGCGATGCACCATTCGACGACCTTCTTGTGCTCGTCATGGCTCAGCGTCGGGCTCTCGCCGGTGGTGCCGACCGGCACGAGGCCATTGGTGCCCTCCGAGATCTGCCAGTTCACCAGGGAGCGGAACGCCGCCTCGTCCAGCGAGCCGTTCCTGAACGGCGTGACCAAGGCGGTGAACGATCCCCGGAATTTCGTCTTGGCTGCCATGGACTTCCTCCGTACGCGGCAATCTTGAGAGCAAGCCCCATACATATCGGGTCTACCCCGCCGGTAAAAGGGCCGCAGCCCGGCGACGCACCGTTTAGGCCGCGATTTTGCCGCGGTGGTGGTGCAAACCCGCCGGAAGTAAGCGGCTGTTGGTAATTTGTCCGCATATTCAATCAGATTCAGCTAGATCTTGAGCCATTTCACTGATTCGGGGCGAACACCGCCGTGACCTCCTTTCCTCGTGCCGCCTGGCGATCCGCAGGTCTGGTCGTGAGCCTGATGGCAGGGCTCTCGGTCGGCTGCGTCGCCCTCGCCAAGTCCAACGAGACGCCCGTAGACGGGCCCAAGGAACCAGCGAAGCAAGCTGCCAAGGACACCGCAAAAGGATCCGCCAAGGACACATCCAAGGGAACCGGCAAGGACGCAACGACGGGCGCGAGCAAGGGGGCGGCTGGCGCCCAGACCAATGACGCAGCAAAGAAGCCGGCCAAGGAGGCAGGGAAGGATGCTGGCAAGAACGGGGGCAAGGATTCCGGCAAGGACAAGCCGAAGCCAGCGGCCGCAGCCCCCGGGCCAAAATCAGCCAACAGTGCGCCGCCCAAGACTGCCCCCGCCCCGGCGGTGACCGCCACCATCCGGCCGACCGCCCCGGCCCCGGCAAAACCCATCGCAGCTCCCGTGCTCGCGCCGGCAACCCGCCAGCACGCCGCACCGCGCAAGCCGGTCACGCCAGCCGCGGTCGCCGCGACCTCGTCGACGTCGCAGGCCGACAAGGACACGCTGGAGAACGTCATCGAGCTCGTCCGCAAGCGCAAGCCGGGCGATGCCACCAATTATGCAGCCTCGATCTCGGATCCCGTTGCCCGCAAGCTTGCGGAATGGATCATCCTGCGCAGCGAGGACAATGGCGCGACCGTCGAGCGCTACCGCGCCTTCCTCTCGGCCAATCCGACCTGGCCGTCGCAGACCTTCCTGCGCCGCCGCCTCGAAGCGGCAATGTGGGACGACAGGCGCGACGATTCCGTCGCGTGGTCGTGGTTCGAGAACGAGTCCCCGGTGTCCGCCAAGGGCCGCTTCACGCTCGCCAAGGCGATGCTGGCACGCGGCGACCGCGCCAATGCCGAGCGGCTGGTGCGTGAGGCCTGGCGCAGCGATCCGATGTCGGAGGACACCGAGAACAATGCGCTCGACCAGTTCGGTGCCCTGCTGACGGCGGGCGACCAGAAGGCGCGAATGGACACCCTGCTCTACGGCAGCGAGAACGAGGCCGCGCTGCGCGCCGCGAGGCGCCTCGGCGCCGGCTATGTCGCGCTGGCCAGGGCCCGCATCGCCTCCGTCAAGAAGGCGCCGAACGCGCGGGCATTGCTCGAGGCGGTGCCGCACGAGCTGCACAACGATCCCGGCTTCCTCTTCAGCAAGATCCAGCTGCTGCGCCGCGAGGAGAAGTTCACTGAGGCCGCCCAGCTGATGCTGTCGGCGCCGAAGGATCCGAACCGGCTCTACAATCTCGACGAATGGTGGATCGAGCGGCGCCTTTTGGCACGCAAGATGATCGACACCGAGGAATTCCGCAGCGCCTATCTGATCGCGCGAGATGCCGCCCTGCCCTCGCGCGACATCTACAAGACCGAGCAGGAATTCACCGCGGGCTGGATCGCGCTGCGCTTCCTCAACGACCCCACGACGGCCGCGCAGCACTTCGCCCGCATCGGCGTCGGCAGCGTCAACCCGACCACGCTGGCGCGCGCCGGCTACTGGCAGGGCCGCGCTGCGGAAGCTGCGGGCCGTCAGCAGGAGGCGCGCAACGCCTACGCGCGGGCAGCAGAGCAATCCACGAGCTATTACGGTCAGCTCGCGCGCGCAAAACTCGGCCTGCCGCAGATCGAGCTCAACAGCCAGCCGCGCGGGCGCGGCGCCGAACGATTGGAGATCGTGCGTGCGGCCCAGTTGCTCTACGAGCTCGACGAGCGCGAGATGGCGGTGCCGATGCTCGCCGACATGGGCGAGAACGGCGATCCCGAGGCGCTTGCCGGCCTCGGCGAGCTGACCCAGCGCTACGGCGACGCGCGCGGCATGCTGCTGGTCGGCAAGGCCGCGCTCAACCGCGGCCTGCCGTTCGACTTCTATGCCTACCCCGTCAACGGCATCCCGCAGTTCACCCCGATCGGCCCCGAGGTCGAGCGCAGCATCATCTATGCGATCGCGCGGCAGGAGAGCGCGTTCAACCCGTCAGTGGTCTCGCCGGCGCAGGCCTACGGGCTGATGCAGGTGACGCCGGACGCCGCCCGCTACGTCTGCAAGCGGCATGGCGCGACCTACGATCTGGGGCGGCTGAAGAACGATTCGGTCTACAATGCCACGCTCGGTTCGGCCGAGCTCGGCGGGCTGCTCGAGGATTATCGCGGCTCGTACATCATGACCTTTGCCGCCTACAATGCCGGCCGCGGCAGCGTGAAGAAGTGGATCGACCGCTACGGCGATCCGCGCGACCCCAAGGTCGACGCGGTCGACTGGGTCGAGCTGATCCCCTTCTCCGAGACCCGCAACTACGTGCAGCGGATCATGGAGAACCTTCAGGTCTACCGCGCCCGGTTCGGCGGCGGCACGCGACTACAGATCGAGGCCGATTTGCGCCGCGGCACCGGCAGCGTGGAATAGAGACGGCCCTACTCTGAGTCGCTGCCGGGAGGAGCGGGCGACCATAGGAGGCGGCCCGCAAGTGGTCCACGCTTATTTCGCCATCGCCGCCCGCGCCGCTTCGATCTTGGCCTTCACCGCGTCTAGATTGAAGCTTGCCCCCCTCTGCATCGGCGGAAACTCGATCGCCGTCATGGCCAGTTTCTCGACCTCCTGCTGAACGAACACGAAGCGCCAGAATTCATATTTGAACCAGTCGAAGTATTGCTGCGCGCCAAATTTGGTCCCGCTATCGGGCCAGCCCGTCCGCTCGAACGGATCGAGGCGAAGGTTGATCAGGTAGGGAACGTCAACCTTGGTCTTTTCGCCCAGCCATCCCCCGGGCTGGTCGATGAAGCGATACTTGAAGTCGTCGATGCGCACGGCTCCCAGCTCGCTCTCGCCGAAGTACCAGATTTCGTGCCGCTTCGAGGGCCCTTTGCCGGTGATCATGTCCATCTGATTGTAACCGTCCAGATGGCACTTGTAGGTGCGGTCCACGATGTGTTTGCCCTTCTTCAGCTCCTCGACAATGTTCGGGTTGCCGGCTGCGGCTAGCAAGGTCGGGAACCAGTCCAGCCCGGAGATGATGCCGTTCTCAACCTTGCCGGCCGGCACCTTGCCCGGCCAGCGGATCATGGCCGGCGCGCGGAAGCCACCCTCCATGACCGTGCCTTTGCTCTGCGCAAAAGGCGTCTGTCCGCCATCCGGCCAGGTGAAGACCTCTGTGCCGTTGTCGGTAGTGAAGATTACAATGGTGTTGTCATCCACGCCCATGTCCTTGAGCTTCTGCATGACGATGCCGACATCGTCGTCGAGCTGCGCCATGCCCGCTTCATGAATCGTCCAGCCGTTCTTGGAATTGCGCATCGCCTGGTATTTTGGCGACAGGTGCGTGACGATGTGCATGCGGGTTGGATTGAGCCACAGGAAGAACGGCTTGTTGTCGGCCTTGGCCTTTTCAATGAACTTCAAGGCAAGGTCCCGGATTTCGTCGTCCACGGTTTCCATCCGCTTCGGATAGAGCGTGCCTGCGTCCTCGATCCTTTGCTTGCCCACCTTGCCCCAGCGCGGATCCACGGTGGCATCATCGACATCGGTCGCCCACGAGTGGACCATGTTGCGCGGACCGACGACGTTCAACAGGTCCTGCGGATAACCGGGGTGGGCCGGATCTTCCATCGCATCGAGGTGATACAGGTAGCCGAAGAATTCATCGAAGCCATGCACCGTCGGCAGAAACTCGTTTTTGTCGCCAAGGTGATTCTTGCCGAACTGGCCGGTGGCGTAGCCCATTCCTTTCAGCGCCGTCGCAATGGTCACGGCCTCCGCCGGCAAGCCGGTGGGAGCGCCGGCCTGGCCGACTGTGGTCATGCCGGTCCGGATCGGCAGCTCGCCGGTGATGAAGTTGGCGCGACCCGCCGTGCAACTCGCCTCGGCGTAGTAATCGGTGAACAGCATGCCTTCGGCGGCGATCTTGTCGAGGTTTGGCGTCCGCCCGGCCATCATCCCGCGGTGGTAGGCGCCGATATTCCAGATGCCGATATCGTCTCCCATGATGACGACGATGTTCGGCCGCTGGCCGGCCGCGGCTGGCGCCGGTGCCGGTTGCTGCGCTTGTACCGGGCTCGTCAATCCGACGGCCGAGAGCGCCGAAGCGGCGACGAGAGAACTACCACTCAACAAGAGATCGCGGCGCTTCAATTCTCCGCCGCTTGGTCTCGTGCTCATCTCAGGCTTTTCCGGAATCCTATCTGTACTCATGACGTGATCCTCTTCCTGGTGATGCACCTGAAGCCGAGATGGCTTGCTGAGGTGTCGATCGGCTCGGCATGACGCGCGGCCGGACGATAGCGGCGGCAGTAGTTGGGAGCGCAAAGATGCGAGCCGCCTTTGAGCACCTTGCGCGGAATCCTGAGGGTCGGCTGACAAGAATCGTAGCTCGCGCCCTCGGGCCCACCGCGAGGATTTTGCGGAATGCAGCAGGATTTCGGGGCGTCGGCTTCGTGCTTCTGCGAATACCAATCGGCCGTCCATTCCCAGACATTGCCGATCATGTCGTGCAGGCCGTAACCGTTGGCCGAGAATGCGGTGACGGGCGAAGTGCGTTCGAAGCCATCAGCCGCAAGGTTCTGGTGCGGGAAATTGCCCTGCCAGGTGTTTGCCATATGCCTCCCGCCGGGGAATTGCTCGTCACCCCAGGCGAATTCCGCGCCGTCCAGTCCGCCGCGTGCGGCGAATTCCCATTCGGCCTCGGTCGGCAATTCCTTGCCGGCCCATTTGGCATAGGCTTCGACGTCGCGGTAGGCGACGTGGACGACCGGGTGGTCGTCGAGCCCGCTGATATTGCTGCGCGGACCATAGGGGCGGCGCCAGTTGGCGCCGAATTTGAACCTCCACCATTGCGCCCAGTTGCGCAGGTCCACAGCCCGCTTGGGCGGCGTGAAGACCAGTGAGCCGGCCTTGAGCATGTGCGGCAGAGCGCCCGGATAGTCCTTCGCATCAGGTGTAATTTCGGCGAAAGTGACGTAACCGGTTGCGTTCACGAATTTGCGGAATTGGCGGTTGGTGACCGGCGTGCGATCCATCCAGAATCCGTCAACGGTAACGCGGTGGGCTGGCGCTTCCTCCGGATAATGTCGATCCGAGCCCATTCGAAACGTGCCGCCCGGCACGTAAAGCATCCCCTCGGCTGCTGGATCTTCGAACGATTGTCCGGAGCCAGACAACGACTTCGTATCAGCCAGATTCATGACGCCCCCGGCCCGTGCATCAGCGGCCTGCGTTGCTTCACACCGCGCGACGAGTTGCTTCGGTTGTTATGCGCTTTTCGATAGTGGGGTCTTTGACCAACCGTGAGGCGTACAGAAGCGAGGCGCCACTCCTCTGGGTTGATCCAGATCAAAGGTCCGTTTCGGATCAAGCAGACGCGCGGAGAGGCTGGGACCTGAGCCCTAGCGAGCAAAGGTCACGGAAGCGGGGGCGCTGGCTCGGCTGACATCGTCGGGTCGGAAGCCCGTTCGCCAAAACAAAACCCCCGGCAGTTTCCTGCCGAGGGCCTTGGAGGTTAGGTCGTCAGACCGAACTTACCAGTTGCGCTGAGCGCGGAGGAGCAGGGTGAACGTGTCCTGATCCCTCAACTCGTACGCCGCGGCCGGCTTGGCCGGGATGGCGATAGTCGCGGGGTTGAACACGACACCCGCCATCTTTTGGTCGAGATGGCTCCAAGTGAAGTCAGCCGAGAAGGTCAGGTTCTTCACAGGCGTCCAGCGGGTGATGATACCGACGTTGCTCAGGTTGAAGTCGGGGTTACAGCTCGTGAGACCCGGGGTAGCTCCGAAGATACCGCCACCGATCCCGAGAGGACCGCAAATCGCGGCCTTGCCAAGCGAGCCATACTGCGCCGCAGCCCAGGCACCGTAAATCGCGGTGTTCCAGTAGGGATCCCAGTTGTGGGTGTAAGCACCGCGGAAGCCCCAGGTCTTGATGGTTTCCTGGCTGCTACCGTTGATATACACCGTGTCCGGTGCGGTCGCGAAGCCGACGCTCTGGTAGGCCACGCCCGAGCTACCGAACATCGCGAACGTGCTGCCCGAGAGGTTCTGGAAGTTGTAGCGGGTCGCACCGTCGGTGTAGACACCCTGGATGTTGATCACGTCACCCGCACCGGTCGGGATGTTCTTGATCGACAGAGCGAGCTGAGCCGCCCAACCCCACTTGTCGTCGGGGTGACCGGTCAGTTCGGTCCCACCATAGTAACCAACGTGGTTGTCCTTCGCGGCAATCGACGCCTGGAACAGACCCCAAGCCTGATCGACACGAACCATAGCGACGAGGTTCGGCGAGCGCGAGCCACCGATGGAGCCGGTACCGAACGAACCGGAGAAGAAGCCGACCACGCTCCCGCCGCTCAGGTTGAGATTACCAGCCTGATAGTACTGGGTGGCATCTTCCGCCGAGAACGCCGCCGTCACGCCCTGACCGAAGTCAGCGGTGTAGGAGAACTGGTTGACACCAGTGACCGTGCCGCTGCCGCCGGCGAGGCCGTCGAAGTTGTTGCCCGGATAGTTGGTCCAGGGGGCGTCGAACTGCGACACTGCCTTACCCATCGTGAAGCCGGCGAACTGGATGAAGGCGTAGTACACGCCGAGCGAACCAGCCGAGGTGTTGCCGTCGGTGCCGTTCACCGAGCCACCACCCGAGCCGAAGAGCGCCGTGTTGCCGTTGCCGAGGACAAGGGTGCCGCTGTAGGCGGTTCCACCGAATGCGCTGTTGGTGCCGACGAAGTTGCCGGTCGTCCAGGAGAACACGCCGTCGAAGAACGTGCGGACCACGCCGTACTCGGTCGCGGTGCGCGTGTCGATGTTGAGGTCTTCACGAGCGCGAGCGGTGTAGTAGTTCGTCAGACGGTTGCGTGCACCGTTGGCGCCCTGGGTCGAGATGTTATACTGGCCGTTGATATCCGAGTTGGTGTTCAACGCGACTTCAGCGCGCAGATAACCACCCAGCTTGATGCAGGTATCGGTGCCCGGGATGTAGTAGAAACCCGCACCGTACAGGGAGCAGATCTTCACGTATTCGACCGCCTTGGCCTTCACGGGGAGATCGGCTGCCTGCGCTCCGCCCACGGCGATCAGACCCGCCGCTGAGCCGAGCAAAAGGCTCTTAACCAACTTCATGTTAAACCTCCAAGTTGCTCTTCAGGGATGGTCACTGACCCGTACGGCCAATTCCCCAACCCGCTCTAAATCACCGCTGTTGGTCCCTTCGCGCCTTCGGACACACCCGCATGAACGCGAGGGACTTAAGCGAAAGACCTAAACGGGACGACCTCGGGATGCCCCCCTCCGTCGCTCAGTCACAATTACCGAACGTCCTTGCACACACAACAACAGAACGCTCCGAAACGGGCCTATGAAGCTTGTTTTCCGACGGGTGTTGCACAAATAACACGCAGATGTGATCGCGACGCCCGTGTAAGCCTCTGTTTACGTTAGATTTTTCGAGACGGTTCCGCTTGCCCCGAAAATTCCCCACTTAAGGAGCGCCGGCCAACGCACTCCTCTCCACAGGCGCTGGCATGAGCGAATCGTGGAATCAGAAAGGAGACTCAAAGGATGAGTCATGGCTTGATTCCGCGGCTCTTTTTCTGATCCAGGTCTTCCCGCGTGCGCGCGCAAAGTGGCGCTCGGCCGCGGCGTGCTCTTGGCGTCCGCTTAAGGATCGGGCCAGCAACTAACCAGGCGGATCTGGAGGAAACACAGTCAGGCGCCCACGCCCGCAATTTTTGAAAATTCATCGATGATTCAGTGGCTTGCATGAGAAGAAACGCATTCATCCGGGAAAAATATCCTTGCTAAGGGACGGAAGGCGCTTCCAGCACCAGGTCCGTTCTCGCGGCACCAAGTTGGCGCCCCGGGAAGAGATCGGCTTGTTTCGAAAATCGCTGGGAATATTCGAGCGCAATCACGCGCTTACAAATTGACCGGCCCAACTAATTAGAGGCATAAGGCTCGCACCGGAGAGGTGGCCGAGTGGCTGAAGGCAACGCTTTGCTAAAGCGTCATACGGTCTCAAGCTGTATCGAGGGTTCGAATCCCTCCCTCTCCGCCACGCGCCAGCAGATTCAAGGTGTCTGGGATCTTTCACCTGAAAGCGACCGCCGAATGGCTGCGTGGGACCCGTGCGCCAAATCAGCGACGCCGGGCTCAGCGCCGATTCGCGATGACCTTATATATGTGCGTGTCCGCACCTAGCGCTCGGACCGCCAGATGCGCCAATGCGACGGCGAAATCAGCACCGGCTCGTTGGCCCAGACGTTGAACCAGACGCCGGACCTGCGGCGGGCCGGAAAGGTCCAGGGCACGATGCCTGTCTTGTTCGGCCGTGCGAGTTCCAGATCGCAGTCGTCGGGCGCGATCTGAATCGGCAGCCATTGTCGATTGGTGTCGTGGGTGTCCATGCCGCGGAGATTCTTAAGTGGCGGCACGACCAAAGATTTGATCCAGCGCAACAGGTCCGCCGTGAAAACGCCGGGTCGGATGCGATTCTCAGTTCAAAGCGGTTTCGCGCGTAGTTGATACGGGCTCGCGCAAGGACCGGTATCCAACCGACCGAGAGCCCCGGTCCGGTTCCATCGGACCGGAAACGGCTCTAGTGGGCGGAAAGCCAGGCCCTTGCCTCGCGCTGCGCGGCCGAGATCTCGGCATCCGACATCTGCCCGGCAACTTCCTGGCGGAGCGCCACGGCGTCCTTGCGGCCCTTCAGGGCAGCGAGGTTGAACCATTTGTGCGCGGCGACGAGATCAACGAGGCCGGAGCGGCCGCTCGCCCAATAGATTCCGCGCTCGAACAGCACGTCCGACAGCGCGCTGGCGTCGATCGGCGTCGCCGTCTCCAGATCGAAAGTACCCTGAAACATAACGCATCCCCTTTTTCTTGTGCCGCCTCGCTCCCCTGAGCGCGGCTCCCGTCCAACTCCGATGTGCATGGTCCCCTCTGGGATCGTGCACTGTTCAACTCTCCCCACGCCGCTTGCCGGCTTGTTGGAAGCGATGATGGCGGGCAAATTTGAATGGCAGTTTAAGTATCGCGATGAAGCAGACGTAAACGCGCGTGCGCGCCCCTGTACGCAAAATTCAAAAAGTCCCTGCTTTCCAGGCACTTTTGCCATTCGTCGGATTCTGTTTACCGCTGGATTTTGGGATCTCGATAACCATCGCGCGCGGTGGTGCGCGACCTGCGGTTACAATTCGTGGGAGTGGTTCACGGGAAGAGCTCCGTGGCCGCCTCATGCGGCGGCACCATGCGCAGCCGCCAATGCTGGCCGGCGCGAAGCTCGGGATCGGAAAATGGGAGTTGGTGGCTTTGCACAGCCGCCCGAGCAATGACCGTTACGGCAATCGCCGCTTTGCCGCACCCCTCGCCTGCCCCAAGGCAGCACGACAGAAGCGGCGCGGCCACGTCTCGGTCAGATCAGCAATGTCGGGAAAGGGAATGCCGGCAATACCCCGGCCTCAGGAGAACGAGGGCGTCGGCGAACACGTCAGGACCATATTTCACGTTGACCCGAAGGCCGCTTGTGAAATTGCGGAGCCCCGGAAGGCGAACCGCACCGAACGAAGAAACTCGTTTCTTCTGCCGGACCGTGAAACAAAACGGCCCGACCGTTGACCTGATGTCTCGCCGACACCCTCTATCGTCGACCAGAACCTCTGGGAGGCGCTGATGACGTGCCGGCTGCTTTAAGAGCCGGCGACTTCAGAAGCGAAGTTACTTCTTCTTCTTCGCGACCTTGCGGGTCTTCTTCGCAGTCTTCTTCACTGCGCTCTTCGCCTTCTTCGCCTTCTTCGCTTTCTTGGCCATGTTGCCCTCCGATGTGTGAGATGGCTTTAATCGCTGCGTGCACTCGGGGATCGAATGCACTCCCCCCAAATACACCAACACGACGAAAAAAACATCTTCTCACTTAAGGAAGTGTTGACGGCGCGGTGCGCGTGCGCCAGCCGCGCTTGATTTGCCGAGACGCAGAGACACGCGTCTGGAATTGCAAATGTTTCTCGCAGCATCGACGTCGCCCGGCGCAGCGATTGCAAAAAAACTCTATGCAGCAAGTACTATTCTGCGCACACACATCACGCGTGATCAGTGCGACGAAATGCGCTGCAATGCGCGCTATCGCCGCGCAGAAGCGAGTCGCGGACTCTGAGTCGCGAACTTTGGCAACGAAATTATTTTCATGCTTAACGGCGCAACCGCTCGTCAGAGCCGTACAAGTCGCCGTTTTGCGCGAATCGCGCGACGGCGATTCGGTGGCGCTGCGCACCCCAAGCGGGTGATGTTGCCGCCAACGATGCGCGCGAACGTCGCATCGGGCCCCCCGCGAGGTGTCCGTCACCCCGTTCGAACGCGCGAGGCTAGATGCCGAGCTTGGACTTGAGCAGGTCGTTGACGCTCTGCGGGTTGGCCTTGCCGCCGGACGCCTTCATCACCTGGCCGACGAACCAGCCGAGCGACTGCGGCTTGTCCTTCACCTGCGCGGCCTTGTCCGGATTGGCCGCGATGATGTCGTCGACCACCTTCTCGATCGCCGAGAGATCGGTGACCTGCTTCATGCCGCGGCTTTCGACCAGCGCGCGCGGGTCTCCGCCTTCCTGCCAGACGATCTCGAACAGGTCCTTCGCGATCTTGCCGGAGATCGTGCCCTCGCCGATCAGGTCGATGATCGCAGCGAGCTGCTCGGCATTGACTGGAGAGCCAGTAATATCCCTGCCTTCCTTGTTGAGACGGCCGAACAGTTCATTGATCACCCAGTTCGCCGCCATCTTGCCGTCGCGCGCGCCATTGGCGAGCTTGTCGAGCACCGTCTCGTAGAACACCGCGCTCTCGCGCTCGGCGACGAGCACGCTCGCATCATAGGCCGACAGGCCGAAATCGGCAACGAAGCGCGCTTTCTTCTGGTCCGGCAATTCCGGCAGCTTCGCCTTCAGCTCGTCGACGAACGCCTGGCTGAACTCCAGCGGCAAGAGGTCGGGATCGGGGAAGTAGCGATAGTCGTGCGCCTCTTCCTTCGACCGCATCGAGCGCGTCTCGCCCTTGTCGGGGTCGAACCGACGCGTCTCCTGCTCGATCTGCCCACCATCCTCGATGATCTCGATCTGGCGCCGCGCTTCATACTCGATCGCCTGGCCGATGAAGGTGATCGAGTTCATGTTCTTGATTTCGCAGCGCGTGCCGAGCGGCCCGCCAGGCTTGCGCACCGAGACGTTGACGTCGGCGCGCAAGGATCCCTTCTCCATGTCACCGTCACACGTGCCGAGGTACCGCATGATCGAGCGCAGCTTTGTCACATAGGCCTTGGCCTGCTCGGCGTCGCGGATGTCCGGTTTTGAGACAATCTCCATCAGCGCCACGCCACAGCGGTTGAAGTCGATGAAGGACAGCGACGGCGACTGGTCGTGCAGCATTTTGCCAGGATCCTGCTCGATATGCAGGCGCTCGATGCCGATGGTGACGCTGCGGCCGCCGTCGAGTTCGACCAGCACCTCGCCCTCGCCCACGATCGGCGACTTGTACTGGCTGATCTGGTAGCCTTGCGGCAGGTCCGGATAGAAGTAGTTTTTGCGATCGAACACCGAACGCAGATTGATCTTCGCGTTGAGACCAAGCCCGGTCCGGACAGCCTGCCTGACGCATTCCTCGTTGATGACGGGCAGCATGCCGGGCATCGCGACATCGACCAGCGACACATGGCTGTTCGGCTCGCCGCCGAAAGCGGTCGAGGCGCCCGAGAACAGTTTTGCGTTCGAGGTCACCTGGGCATGGATTTCCATGCCGATGACCATTTCCCAGTCACCGGTGGCGCCCTTGAGAAGCTTGTGCGTGGCCGTGCTCATGTTGTGCTCCCGAGCAGCGTGGCAGCGATCCGCTCCCACTCCGCTTCCAATGAATCCTTTGCCGCGGGCTGGCCGGCCTGACGGTACCAGTAGCCGGCATTGCCGAGATCGCCTTCGACGCGGTGCAAGTATGCGTGCACCCACGCCGCATCGCGGCTGCTCTCGTCCTGGACGATCTTGTGCGCGCGGTCCCAGTCGCCCTTGCCGGCCCACCAGAGCCCTCTGAGCGGCGCGTTCAGCTCCGACGCGGGCGCCGCGCCGTCGAGGCTCGCGATGAAGCCGGCGACATTCACCACCACCTCGCGGGCGTGAAGCGGCCTGCCGCCTGCTCGATCACCTCGCCGAGCGAGAACAGCGTCTCCTCTTCGAACGGACGGCCGATCAGCTGCAGGCCGAGCGGCAGGCCCTGCATATCCTTGCCGGCGGGCACGGCGATGCCCGGCAGGCCCGCCATGTTCACAGTCACCGTGAAGATGTCATTGAGATACATCTCGACCGGATCCGCGCCGCCCTTCTCGCCGATGCCGAAGGCCGCCGACGGCGTCGCCGGCGTGAGGATCGCGTTGACGCCCTTGGCGAAGCAATCCTCAAAATCCTTCTTGATCAGCGTGCGCACCTTCTGAGCGCGCAGATAGTAGGCATCGTAATAGCCGGCCGAGAGCACATAGGTGCCGATCATGACGCGGCGGCGCACCTCGGCGCCAAACCCTTCGGCGCGGGTGTTCTCGTACAGCTCGATGATGTTCTTGGCCTGCTCGCGCAGGCCATAGCGGACGCCGTCGTAGCGCGCGAGGTTCGAGGACGCCTCCGCCGGGGCCACGATGTAATAGGCCGGCAGCGCATACTTCGTGTGCGGCAGCGACACTTCGACGAGCTCGGCACCGGCCGCCTTCAGCCACGCCGCGCCCTCGCTCCACAGTTTCTCGATCTCGGCCGGCATGCCGTCGAGACGATACTCCTTGGGGATGCCGATCTTCATGCCCTTCACGGACTTGCCGATCGCGGCCTCGTAGTCCGGCACGGGGATGTCGACCGAGGTCGTGTCTTTCGGATCGTGACCGGCCATCGAGCGCAGCAGCATCGCGGCATCGCGCACGCTGCGTGCGATGGGACCTGCCTGGTCGAGCGAGGAGGCGAAGGCGACGATGCCCCAGCGCGAGCAGCGGCCATAGGTCGGCTTGATGCCGACGGTCGCCGTGAACGCCGCCGGCTGGCGGATCGAGCCGCCGGTATCGGTCGCAGTCGCACCCATGCACAGCAGCGCCGCCACCGCCGAGGCCGAGCCGCCGGACGAGCCGCCCGGGACGAGCGTCGTGTTGCTCCCCTCGCGCCGCCAGGGATTGCCGACGGGGCCGAAGCACGAGGTCTCGTTGGCCGAGCCCATCGCAAACTCGTCATTGTTGAGCTTGCCGAGCATCACCGCGCCGTCGCGCCAGAGCTGCGAGGTCACGGTGGACTCGTAGGTCGGCACGAAATTGCCGAGGATCTTCGAGCATGCCGTGGTGCGTACGCCCTTGGTCGCGAACAGATCCTTGATGCCGAGCGGGATGCCGGCGAGCGGCCCCACATCGCCCTTGGCGATTCTGGCGTCGGCCTCGCGCGCCATGCTGCGCGCCTGGTCGGGCGTCTCCAGCACGAAGGCATTGAGCACGCGCGCAGCTTCGATCGCGCTCAGATGCGCATCGGTCAGCTCGAGCGACGTGAAAGTCTTGTCGGCGAGACCCTTGCGGGCCTCGGCGAGCGTCAGCGATGTCAAATCGGTCATTTATT
Source organism: Bradyrhizobium sp. SMVTL-02 (assembly GCF_051853005.1). NCBI lineage: Bacteria > Pseudomonadati > Pseudomonadota > Alphaproteobacteria > Hyphomicrobiales > Nitrobacteraceae > Bradyrhizobium > Bradyrhizobium sp. SMVTL-02. The sequence goes on from NZ_CP182469.1 coordinate 4,817,243, forward strand.
GATCGGGCTGCAGAAGAACGGAGACAGGGTCTTGTCGTTGGCCGGGTCGTCTTTTTTGGCGGCGCCTTTCGCGGCCGCCTCGATCTCGTCGAGCACGGCATTGACGGCGACATTGGGGTCGGCAGCCTTGCCCTGCCGCTCCATCTTGTCGAGGTAATTCATGTAGGCCTGGTAGGCCTTCTCGTCGTCGCAAAGCAGACACATCGGACCACGTCCTAAAAGTTTACTCTACGACCTTCGGCACAACAAAGAAGTGACCTTCGGTCGCCGGTGCATTGGCGACGATATCGTCGGCGATCTCGCCGTCATTGACCACGTCCTGCCGCTTCTTCATCTGCATCGGGGTGACCGAGGTCATCGGCTCCACGCCCTCGACATTGACCTCCGAGAGCTGCTCGACGAAGGCGAGCATGGCGTTGAGCTCTCCCTGCAGATGCGGAACCTCGTCCTCGGAAACCGCGATGCGCGCCAGATGCGCGATGCGGCGGACGGTAGCGGCGTCGACGGACATTATATAAGGCCTCTCACGGCAAAACCCATGTGCCGTATAGCAGAGGCCGCTTTTGCGCCGCAACCGGCCTAGCCGGCCAGCGTCTTCATGCGGGCCAGCGCCGATTGGGCCAGATTCCGGGTCAATTCGGCCGCAGGGACCTCGCGGCCGAGGGCAATCGCCTGCCCCGCCCAGAGATTGGTGAAATCCACCCTGCCCTGCTTTTCGGCCGCCGCCTTGAGGGGCGCCAGCGCGGTCGCCGCATGAGGGAACGGCGGCGCATCCGGCGAGATCGGGCCGGCCTCGCGCATCAGGCGGTTCTGCACCCCGCGCGCCGGCCGGCCGGTCATGACATTGGTGATCACGGTGGAATCGTCCCGTGCCTCCGCCAGAGCCCTGCGTCCGCCCGCGCTGACCTTGGATTCCGGGCAGCGCAGATAGGCGCTGCCGATCTGCACGCCGGAGGCGCCGAGCGCGAAGGCCGCAGCAATGCCGCGCCCATCGGCGATGCCGCCCGCCGCGATCACCGGCACCTTCACGGCATCGGCAACCTGCGGCACCAGCGCAAACGTGCCGGGCTGCTCGGCGATCTTGTCGGTCAGGAACATGCCGCGATGACCCCCGGCCTCGGCGCCCTGCGCGATCACGGCATCGACGCCATGCTGCTCGAGCCAGACCGCTTCCTCGACAGTCGTCGCGGACGAGATGACGAGGCAGCCGGCCGCCTTGACGCGCCTCAGCAGCGCCTGCTCCGGCAGGCCGAAATGGAAGCTGACGACCTCCGGCTTCAGCTGCTCGACGACATCGCAGAACGCCGCATCGAACGGTGCGCGGTTCGCCGCGGCGATCGGCGCGGCCGGATCGAGACCATGCTCGGTGTAATAGCCCGTCAGCCGCTGCTTCCAGCGCGCTTCGGCCTCGCTCGTGAGCTCGACGGGCGTGTGGCAGAAGAAGTTCATGTTGACCGGCGCCTTCACGCGCTGGCGGACCAGACCGACCTGCTCGCGCGCCTTCTCGGCCGAGATCATCGCACACGGCAGCGACCCCAGCGCCCCGCCCTGCGCCGCCGCGATCACCAGCTCCGCATCCATCACACCGGCCATCGGCGCAAGCACGATCGGGAATTCGGTCTTGAAGAGATCGATCAGTCGACGGTCAGGCCACATTGTTCTTGCCTCGTATTCGCTCTTCCCCTCCCTTGTGGCAGAGGGTGGATCGCCGCGATAGCGGCGAGACGGGTGAGGGGTATCTCTCCTCAAAGACCATACTAAGTTTGCGGAGAGATAGCTCTCATCCGGCGCTTCGCGCCACCGTCTCCCACAAGAAGGGGAGAAGGGAAGGCACCGCTCACCGAATTGCGCTTTCCCTCCAGCAACTGCTCTGCCTCCACCACAATCCGCTCGACGATCTCCGCCGCCGGTGGAATATCATGGATCAGTCCGACTGCCTCGCCCGCGATGACAGCGGCGATATCGAAATTGCCGCTTTCTTTCGCCGCGGCATACTCGGCCGCGACTGCGGCAACATTCTGCATCAGCTCGACCTCGCGCCCGATCCAGCGCCTGGCATGGTCGTTGACCAGACACCGTCCCGTGAACGGGGCCGGCCAGACATTGTTGCGGGAGAGATCGAAGATGATGCCGCGCACCGTGGAGCCACTGTTTGCTGCGCAGATGCGCCGCTTGGCTTCCTCCGCACCGTCGGCCTCCAGGCTCGCATAGAAGCGCGTGCCGAGCAGCACGCCGCCCGCACCCAGCATCATCATCGCGGCGAGCCCGCGCCCATCGGCGATGCCGCCGGCCGCGACCACGGGCACACGGCCCGCGGCGAGATCGACCATCGCGGGCACGAGATCGACGGTCGTGCGCGAGGCGCCATGACCGCCCGCCTCCGTCCCCTGCGCGATCAGGATATCGGCGCCGGCATCAAGCGCCTGCCGCGCCATCGCCTCGTCCTGCACCTGGCAGATCAGGCGCGCGCCGGCGGACTTGATCCTCGGCGCGAACGGGGTGGGATCGCCGAACGACAACATGATCGCGGACGGCTTTGCGGCGAGCGCAACGCCGAGAAGCTCGGGCTTTCTGGCGAGGCTCCAGGTGATGAAGCCGATCCCGAACGGCGCACGCAGTTTGGCGAGCTTCGCCGTCTCCCGCTCCAGCCACGCCCGCTCGCCATAGCCACCACCGAGAATGCCGAAACCGCCGGCGCGGCTCACGGTCGTCACCAGGCGGCTGCCGGCGATGATGTCCATCGGCGCGAGCAGGATCGGATGCTCGATCTCCAGCAGCGTGGTCAGCGGCGTCACAATCGACATGGCTCCTCCCGGATCTGGACAGCGACAGTAAGCGCGACTAGCATTCTCGAAAAATGAATTGTTGCGAACGCTACCATCTCAGAAGCGAAACGAGGCCATGGAACTCAGCGATATCCAGACCTTTGCCGCTGTCGCCCGTACCGGTGGCATCACCCGCGCCGCTGAAGAGCTCAACACCGTGCAGTCGAACGTCACCCAGCGCGTGAAGGCGCTGGAGGCGGAGATCGGCACGTCGCTGTTCGAGCGCCACAGCCGCGGCATGACGCTGACCGGCGCCGGCAAACGCCTCCTCCCCTACGCGCAGCGGATGGCCGCGCTGTTACGCGAGGCCGTGCTGGCCGCGCGCGACGACGGCGAACCGAAGGGACCGCTGGCGATCGGCTCGATGGAGACGACAGCGGCCGTGCGATTGCCACCACTGCTCGCCGATTTCCACCGCCGCTTCCCCGCCGTGCGCCTCTCCTTGCGCACCTCAACGACGGCCGACCTCGTCGCCGGCGTGCTCGAAGGCACGCTCGACGGCGCCTTCGTCGCTGGGCCCATCGCACATGCCGACCTCACCGCGACCAGCGCCTTTCGCGAAGAGCTGGTGCTGGTCAGCGCGCGGCGCTGGACTTCGCTCGCCGAACTGCGCGCCGGCACGCCGGAGTCCGGTCCGACCGCCCTGGTGTTCCGCACCGGCTGCACCTATCGCCAGCGGCTCGAGCAGGTGTTCGTCGAGTTCGGCTGGCCCTCGGCCGCACGCTTCGAGCTCGGCACGCTCGACGGCATGATCGGCTGCGTTGCCGCCGACATGGGCGTGACGCTGCTGCCGCGCGCGGTCGTCGAACGCAGCGCGATGAACGCCAGCGTATCGATCCACACGCTGAGCCCCGCGCACGCGCGCGCCGAGACGCTTTTCATCCAGCGCAGCGCCGGACATCAGTACAGCGCGCTGCAAGGTTTCATCGCCTGCCTGAAGAAGGACGAGGATGTCATCGCGGCCTGAGGCAAGCGCTGGTGTTCCGTCACGCGAAAATTCCAGGGCATAGCAGACCAGCATCGGAGGCCGAATAGTGTCGACGCATCCATGTTCCGGGTTCACCCCGCAGCGCGACGCGTGCTATGCGCTGGAGCCATGCCGGCTCCTATCCTCCCCCTCACCGATGCTGCAACCCATTGGCCTGAACGCGGTGCGCTGGTCGGGCTTGATTTGGGCACCAAGACCATCGGCGTTGCCGTGTCCGACCCGGACCGACGGCTGGCCACCGGCGTCGAGACGATCCAGCGCAAGCAGTTCAAGCAGGACGCGGCCCGGCTGCTGGTGATCGCGACCGAGCGCAAAGTGGTCGGCTTCGTGCTCGGCCTGCCCATCAACATGGACGGCAGCGAGGGCCCGCGCGCGCAATCGACGCGCGCCTTCGCCCGCAACCTCGCCGGCCTCACCGCGCTTCCTATCGGCCTCTGGGACGAGCGCCTGTCGACCGCGGCGGTCGAGCGCGAGCTGATCGGCATGGACGTCAGCCGCGCCAAGCGCGCCGAGGTGATCGACGAGCACGCCGCGATCTTCATCCTGCAAGGCGCGCTCGACCGGCTGGCCAATCTGCGCACCGGCTGATCCATGGCGGTCGTGATCGCGGCGCTGCTGCCGGTCTTCATCCTCATCGTGCTCGGCGTCGTGCTCAGGCACAGCCTGATGCGGCTGGACACGCAATGGCACGGGCTGGAGCGGCTGACCTATTTCGTGCTGTTCCCGATGCTGCTGATCCAGACGCTGGTGAAGGCGGACCTCACAAAGGTGCCGGTCGCAGGGGTCGGCGGCGCGCTGCTGCTGTCGGCCCTGGCGATGTCGCTGCTCTGCCTCGCGCTGCGCCCTGCGCTGTCGCGGCTCGACATCGACGGCCCCGCCTTCACCTCGATCTTCCAGGGCGCGACGCGCTGGCAGACCTATGTCGCGCTGTCCGTCTCCGCCAACATGTTCGGCGAGGTAGGGCTGGCGCTCGCCTCCGTGGCCATGGTCGCGATCATTCCCCTGGTGAACGTCTTCAGCGTCGCCGTGCTTGCGCATTATGCTTCGCCCGAGAAGCAGTCGGGTCCCACCGTCGCCATGACAGTGATCCGCAATCCCCTGATCTGGGCCTGCGTGATCGGCCTCATCATCAACGTCGTCCATCTGCCGCTGCCAAAGATCTGGCACGAGGTGGCAGACGCGCTCGGCCGCTCCTCGCTCGCCATCGGCCTGCTCGTCACCGGCGCCGGCCTGCAGCTCAAGGGCCTGCTCCGCCCCAGCATGAGCGCTGGCCTCGGCGTCGCGTTCAAGCTGGTCCTGATGCCCGTGCTCGCACTGATTCTTGCCACCTGGTTCGGGCTCGCAGGCAAGAGCCTCGCGATCGTCGCGATCTGCGCGGCCGTACCGACGTCACCCAGCGCCTATGTGCTGGCCCGCCAGATGGGGGGCGACGCGCCGCTCCTGGCGCAGATCATCACGCTGCAGACGATCCTGGCGGCGATCACGATGCCGATCGCGATCGCGCTGGTGGCCTAGCCCCCGTCATTGCGAGCACGCCTCTCACCACCGTCATTGCGAGGAGCCTTTGCGACGAAGCAATCCAGAATCTTTCCGCGGAGGTAGTCTGGAATGCTTCGCTGCGCTCGCAATGACGGAGCAAGAGGCCTCAGCTCCCAAGCCACATCGTCAGCACCACCGCGGTCATGTTGTTCAGCGCGTGCAAGATGGTCGTCAGCCAGAGCGAGCCCGCGCGATGGCGCATGTAGCCGAACCACAGGCCGATGGTGAAAACCTCGGCGAGGAAGTACATGTCGTATTGCAGGTGCACGATTGTCCACACCAGCGACGACAGCAGGATCGCGCCCGGCACGCGCAAGAAGCTCGCCGACCAGCCGCGAAACAGGAAGCCGCGCGCCAGGACTTCTTCCGAAATCGGCGCGGCCACGCTGAAGGCCACCAGCAGCAGGAGCGCGGCGCCCTTGTCGCGCCCCGATTTCAGCAGATCGGTCATGAAGCCCGGTGTCGCCTCGCGGCCGAGCGATCGCGACACCACCTCCCAGGCCAGAACGATCAGGACGAGACCGATCACGCCGAACAGCAACTGCTTCCAGGACGGCCAATAGAGCGCGAGATAGTCGACGAAGGACGCCTTCTTGATGCGGATGGCAAGCCACACCGCAGCCAGTGTCGCCGGCAGGCCCATGATTACCGACAGCGCCAGCGCCTGAGGCTCGTGACCGATCGACTGCAGCGACGCCATGTTGAAGGGCACGCCGCGGAGCACGACCAGCAGAACGATCGCCCCGACCTGGCCGACGAACATCGCGAAGAAGATGAAGAGGCCCCACAGGGCCGTGCCCCAGAACTTCCAGACGCGCGGCGGCGCCGGCGTCATGACGAGCGGCGGATGATCGGGATTGAGGGAGTCCATCAGGAGGCTTTCGTTGGGGAAGCTCACGGCAACGCCCGCTCGAGCAATGCCTGCACATCGGCGCGATCCAACTCGACGGCGCCATACATGCTGGCGTGGCTCGTTGCGAGGCGCGTCGTCGCGAACAGTTCGGCCTGACGAGGCGACACGCCGTTGAGCGCGGCGGCCGCGGCCAGCAGCGCCAGCTTCTCGACCGCAAGGCGCGCGACACGTTCGCCATCGGCGCGGCGAAAGGTCTTGCCGATGAACGCGGCCGCCTCGCCTGCGCCCGGCAGGCCTTTGGTCTCGGCCGCCAGCGATTGCAGCACCGCGACCGCCGCCTCCGGCTCGCGCGCGAGCGCGCGCAGCACGTCGAGGCACATCACGTTGCCCGAGCCTTCCCAGATCGCGTTGACCGGCGACTCCCGGTAGTGGCGCGCCAAAATGCCGTCCTCGACATAGCCGTTGCCTCCCAGGCACTCCATCGCCTCGTAAAGAAACGCTGGCGCGCTCTTGCAGGTCCAGTATTTGATCGCGGGCGTGAGCAGCCGCATATAGGCGGCCTCGGACGCGTCGTACGGGGTGCGGTCGAAGGCGCGGCAAAGCCGCATCACCAGCGCCACGCTCGCCTCCACATGCAGCGCCATGTCCGACAGCACGGCCTGCATCAGGGGCTGATCGGCGAGATGCTTCTGGAACACGCTGCGGTGACGGGCATGATGCAGCGCATGGGCGAGGCCCGAGCGCATCAGGCCGACCGAGGCGATGGCGCAATCCTGCCGCGTCAGCTGCACCATCTGGATGATCGTGCGGATGCCCTTGCCCACCTCGCCGACCGCTTGCGCATAGGCGCCGACGAACTCGACCTCGGAGGAGGCGTTGGAACGGTTGCCGAGCTTGTCCTTCAGCCGCTGGAACTGGATCGCATTGACCGAACCGTCAGGCGCAAACCGCGGCATGAAGAAGCACGTCAGCCCGCCATCGGCCTGCGCCAGCACCAGGAACGCATCGCACATCGGCGCCGACATGAACCATTTGTGGCCGGTGATGCGATAGGCATCGCCGTCGCGCACCGCGCGCGTCATGTTGGCGCGGACGTCGGTGCCGCCCTGCTTCTCGGTCATGCCCATGCCGAGCGTCATGCCGCGCTTCTCCCACCATGGCGCGAAGCAGGGATCGTAGCTTCTGGTCGACAGCACCGGCATCACGCGCGCGAGCAGATCAGGCTGCATCGCGAGCGCGGCGACGGAGGCGCGCGTCATCGTGATCGGGCAGAGGTGGCCGGTCTCGACTTGCGCGGCGATGTAGAACCTTGCGGCCCGGATGACCTCGGCGGCATCGCCCGCAGGCTTGCCGTCCGCCGTCCACGTCGAATTGTGCACACCGGCATGCGCACTGTGCGCCATCAGCTCGTGATAGGCCGGATGAAACTCGACCTGGTCGCGGCGATTGCCTTTTGCATCGAAGGCCCGCAGCTTCGGCGTGTTCTCGTTCGCCACGCGGCCGCGATCGGCCATCGTGGCCGAGCCCCAATGCCTGCCGAACTCCGACAGCTCGCGTTCCGCCGCCGCACCGCCATTGGCCTTGACCGCGTCGACCAGCGGCCGATCCACGGCGAACAGGTCAACGTCCTCGAATGGCGGCGACTGGTTGAAGACGTCATGGGTCGCAAAACTGGGCTGGGTCATACGCGTTCCGATCAAATCCGTGTCCGCACGGGCTGCCACGTCTCCCGACGAGAGGTCGCGCCGGAGGCGCGGGTGAGGGGTTACGCATTACCGAGGGAGTTGATCCCCTCACCCGGCGCTTAGCGCCGACCTCTCCCCTCGGGAGAGGTAATCCGACTCGCGGCTGCATCTGCTTCAATCAAACTCTACCTTGTTCGCGGCTGGATCGGGAAATCATAGGCCGCCCCGCCCGCCCCCGGCAGGGAAAAGTGCCACCACTCCTTCGAATAGTTCACAAAGCCTTGCCTGGCCATCGCAGCCACCAGCCGCCTGCGCCAGGCCCGCTGGCCCGGTGTGATCGACGGTGCCGCAGTATGGCCCCTGGCGTCGGTACAGTCGTAGCCGGTGCCCATGTCGACGCTGCCCTCAGGCGCCCGCGCCGCGACCGGCGCCGTGCAGTCGGCGTAGGTCTTGGTCGGATCATATTTGCCGGAATTGTCGGCCATGAGATCGACCAGCGTGAGGTCGAGTGCCGCACCGGTGGAATGCTGCGAGCGGCTCGCGATGTAGCCGAGGCGAAACAGCTCGGTCTTCGGGATCTTCGGGTTGTAGCGCCGCTCGGCAGCGGTCTCGTGGCCGTTCTGCGACCACCTGACCATGTCGAGCGAGGCCCGCGCCGGCCGGTAGCAGTCGAACATCTTGAGCGACAGATTTTGCGCCGCGAGCTCCGCTTGCACCGCCTTCAGCCGCAGCCCCACCTCCCGTTTCACCACGCATTCGCCGGCGCCGTAGCCGGTGAGCGGACGGCCGACGAAGTTGTTCGACGTGGCGTAGCGGATGTCCTGGACGATGCTGGGATCGATGTCGCGCAGATAGACGAAGCCGCCGGGGAGCGATTGGGCTGTCGCGGATGAGATTGCGACGATTGATACAAATGCAGCGAGAATTGGTTTCACAATGCCTCCGCGTCCTCGGGCGTCATTCCGGGGCGGCTCGAAGAGCCGAACTCCGGCGCGCCCCTGCGCGCCTGAGGATCTCGAGATGCGGGGTCTGGCGCTTGCGCGCCATCCCGGAACGACCGTGCGGGAGACAGATCAGGGGATAACTCCGGTCCCGCTCTTTGCCCCTTGCCCCACCACCGGTCCGCGCCTATAGCTCTGCTTTTAATGACATCGAAATCGACCTTCGTCCTCGGCCACCGGCATTTGCTGGGTATCGAGGGCCTTTCCGCGGCCGACATCACCGGCCTCCTCGACCTGTCCGAAGAATATGTCGAGCTCAACCGCCAGGTTGACAAGAAGCGCACCGTCCTGCGTGGACGGACGCAGGTGAACCTCTTCTTCGAGGCCTCCACCCGCACCCAGTCCTCGTTCGAGCTTGCGGGAAAGCGGCTCGGCGCCGACGTCATGAACATGTCGGTCGCCTCCTCGTCCATCAAAAAGGGCGAGACGCTGGTCGACACCGCGATGACGCTCAACGCGATGCACCCGGATATCCTGGTGATGCGCCATCACGCCTCCGGCGCGGTGGAACTGCTGGCCCGCAAGGTTGACGGTTCCGTGATCAACGCCGGCGACGGCGCGCATGAGCATCCGACCCAGGCGCTGCTCGACGCGCTCACCATTCGTCGCAACAAGGGCCGCATCGAGGGGCTCGTTGTCGCCATCTGCGGCGACGTGCTGCATTCGCGCGTTGCCCGCTCCAACATCATCCTGCTCAACACCATGGGCGCCCGCGTCCGCGTCGTCGGCCCCTCCACGCTGCTGCCGCCCGGCATCGAGCGGATGGGCGTCGAGGTTGCGCGCGACATGCGCGAGGGCCTCAGCGGCGCCGACATCGTCATGATGCTGCGGCTCCAGCGCGAGCGCATGAACGGCTCCTTCGTGCCGTCGACCTCCGAGTACTTCAACTATTTCGGGCTCGACCAGAAGAAGCTCGCTTACGCCAAGCCGGACGCCCTCGTGATGCATCCCGGCCCGATGAACCGCGGCGTCGAGATCGACACGGCGGTTGCCGACGGCGCGCAATCCCTGATCCGCGAACAGGTCGAGATGGGGGTCGCCGTGCGCATGGCGGTGCTGGAAGCGCTCGCCCGCAACCTGCCGAACGCGTGATGCCCATGCTGACCGACCGCCGCCCCGTCCTGCTCGCCAACGCCCGTGTCGTCGATCCCTCGAGGGATTTCGACGGCGTCGGCGACGTCCTGATTGCCGACGGCACCATCCGCGAGACCCGCCGCGGCATCGGCGCGGCCGGCGTCCCCGAGGGCACCGACATCGTCAACTGCGCCGGCAAGGTCGTCGCGCCGGGCCTGATCGACATGCGCGCCTTCGTCGGTGAGCCCGGCTACAGCCATCGTGAGACCTTTGCCACCGCGAGCCAGGCGGCTGCGACCGGCGGCATAACCACCATCATCTGCCAGCCCGACACCCTGCCCGTTGTCGACAATTCGGCGACCGTGGACTTCGTGATGCGGCGCGCCCGCGACACCGCGATCGTCAACATCCAGCCGATGGCGGCGCTCACCAAGGGCATGCACGGCCAGGAGATGACCGAGTTTGGCCTGCTCAAGGCCGCCGGCGCCGTGGCTTTCAGCGATGGCGACAGAAGCGTGACCAATGCGCAGGTGATGCGCCGCGCGCTGACCTACGCCCGCGATTTCGACGCGCTGATCGTGCACTACACGGAGGACCCCGATCTCGTCGGCGAAGGCGTGATGAACGAGGGCGAGTTCGCATCGCGGCTGGGCCTGATGGGCATCCCGAGTGCCGCCGAGGCGGTGATCCTCGAGCGCGACATGCGCCTCGTCGCGCTGACCGGCGGCCGCTATCACGCAGCCTCGCTGTCCTGCATCGACTCGCTCGAGATCCTCAAGCGCGGCCGCGATGCCGGCCTCCCCGTCAGCGCCTCGGTCTCCATCAACCATCTTGCGCTGAACGAGAACGACATCGGACCCTACCGGTCCTTCCTGAAACTGTCGCCGCCGCTGCGCACCGAGGACGACCGCCGCGCGCTGGTCGCCGCCGTCGCCTCCGGCCTCGTCGACGTCATCATGTCCGACCACAATCCGCAGGACGTCGAAGTCAAGCGCCTGCCGTTCGCGGAAGCGGCCAGCGGCGCCGTCGGGCTCGAGACCATGCTGCCCGCCGGCCTGCGGCTGGTGCACAATGGCGAGCTGGAACTCAAAACGCTGATCCGGGCGATGTCGACCCGGCCGGCCGAGCTGCTTGGTTTGCCGGGCGGAACCTTGCGCGCGGGTAGCCCTGCGGACGTCATCGTGATCGACCCCGATGTGCCCTGGGTGGTCGATCCCGCCGACCTCAAATCGCCTTGCAAGAACACCCCGTTCGACGAGGCCCGCTTTACAGGCCGAGTGGTGCGCACCATTGTCGGCGGACGGACGGTGTACGAACATGTCTGACGTGCGGGATCATGCGTGGCGCCTCGGTCCGACATGCGGATGCGGCCTTTGGAGATCCAGCCATGGGGCTTGAAGCCTTCCTGCCGGTGGCCTTCGTCATCGGATACCTCCTCGGCTCGATTCCGTTCGGACTGGTGCTGACAAAACTCGCCGGAACGCAGGATATCCGCTCGATCGGCTCCGGCAGCATCGGCGCCACCAATGTGCTGCGCACGGGGCGCAAGAGCCTTGCCGCGGGCACCCTGCTGTTCGATGCGCTCAAGGGCACCGTGGCCGTGGTGATCTGTGGCTACATCGCTGGGCCCAACGCGGCGATGGTGGCGGGACTTGGCGCTTTCCTCGGGCACCTGTTTCCGGTCTGGCTCAGGTTCAAGGGCGGAAAAGGTGTCGCGGTCTATATCGGCATCCTGATTGGACTGTTCTGGCCGGCCGCGGTGGTGTTCTGCCTGCTTTGGCTCGCCACCGCCTTCACCACCCGCTACTCCTCGCTCTCGGCGCTGGTGGCGTCCTTCATCACGCCGATGTTCCTATGGTGGTTCGGCCATCTCGCTTTGTCCGCGCTGTTCGCGGTGCTGACACTGCTGCTGTTCTACGCGCATCGCGAGAACATCAAGCGGCTGCAATCAGGCAAGGAAAGCCGGATCGGCGAGAAGGCCTAAGGCCTGATCCGAAAAAGTGCGGATACCGCCGCACCCTTTCCGCATTATATGCCGAATCCTGTTCGCAACTTCCGCACCACTCGCCTCAGGCTGTAGCGGACGGGTTCCATGCCTGTCATCCTGACGTGGAAGATGGCGTTACGCGGTTGCTCAGAATGAGCGAGAAGATTGTCGGCGCGCAGATTGACGGTGGTTCGCAAGGTGCAGCCCGCACCGCTGCAAGCCTGCTGCTCTTTGCGACGGACATCTGGTCCGGTGCTCCCTCGCCGCCTCCCGAGCCTGCCTCCGTTGCCCCGCCGGCGACGCCGCCCGTTCTTGTTGCGCAGCCTCCGCTTTCCGTCGCGGTGATCACCGTCGCCCCACCCGTTGCGCCGACTCCATCCAGACAATGGCCGCCGCGAAAACTTTCGCTGGCCCTCCAGGGCGGCGGCACCTTCGCCGCCTTCACCTGGGGCGTGCTGGAGCGGCTGCTGGAAGAGCCGGATATCGAAATCGACACCATCACCGGCGCAAGTGCCGGCGCGATCAATGCGCTCCTGCTCGCCTCCGGCCTCGCCGAGGGCGGCCGTGAAGCCGCGCGCAATCGGCTGAACCGGTTCTGGGTCCGCCTGATGCACGAAGCATCGTTCCGCTCATTGATGCTGGTCGGCGGATTTTCGCCCGCAGGAAGCTCGGTCGCGTTCGGGCCGACGCTGCGCTCCGGCCACTTCGATCCGTTCGATCTCGACCCGCTCAGGCAGGCGTTGTCGCGCGACATCGATTTCGCGGCGCTGCGCGCCGCAAACGCGCCAAGACTTTTAATCGCGGCAACGCGGATCCGCGACGGGCAGCAGCAGATCTTCCGCAACGAGGCCATCACCCCCGACGTTGCGCTGGCCTCGACCTGCCCGCCGCTGGTGCACTGCGCCGTCGAGATCGACGGCGAGGCCTATTGGGACGGCGGCTTTGGCGGCAATCCGCCGCTGGTGCGGCTGGTGCAGGAAACGTCTGCGGCGGACGTGCTGCTGGTCCAGGTCACGCCGTCCCGCGACAGCTACGTGCCGATCACCCTCGCCGCGATCGACCGCCGTCTCGACCAGATCGCGGCAAACGCTGCGCTCAACGCCGAGGTCGCGGCCATCGAATGGGCACAGTCACGCGCCGCGCCGTCGCTGCGGCTCTCCAGGATCGCCGCGGAAGATGCCGTTGACGGGCTGGCGCAGCGCTCATCGACCGATCTCGGCCGCGGCTTCATCCGCGCGCTGCACCGGAGCGGCCGCGAGGCTGCCGAGCGCTGGCTCGGGCAAGGCGCGTCCGGCGCGGACGCCCAACACACGCTGCCCGCCGCCGAAGCGGCGCTAGCCTGATTTCGCCAGCGCGTTCTCCAGGAACCAGGCCGACGACAACGCCACCGGATCATTGCCGAAGCGCGCGATCACCTGGACGCCGATCGGCAGGCCATTGGCTTTCAGCACCGGCACGTTGACGCAAGGATTGCCCATCAGCGTCCAGACCCGGTTGTAGCGGGGATCGCCTGTCGTTGCGAGTTCCTTGGCCGGCGGCGTGCCCGGCGCCGAATAGGTCAGCAGCACATCGAAATCCTCGAACAGTTCTCCGAGTTCGCGGCGGCCGCGACGAGCGATGCGGCGGGCCTCATCGTAGTCTTTCGGCGTCAGCCCGACCGTCGCATCGAGGCTGGCGCGCAGCATCGGTGCGATCTCGTCGTGATGTTCGTCAAACTCCCAGGCGAGCGCGCGATGCGCCTCGAAATCCTGGATGATCGGGTGGACGCGCCAGGCTTCCGCCAGCGACTCCGGCGTGGCGAGCGTCTGCACGCTGGCGCCGGCACGTTCGGCCGCCTTTATCGCAGCTTGCAGCCCCTCTTCCGCCGCCGGCTCGACGGCACCGGCGAATTCCTGCCTGACCACGCCGATGCGCGGCGCCTTCGCCGGAGCGATGCCGGAGAATTCGTTGCGGCCCGTCATCGCCGAAAGTCCGCGCGCGAGATCCTCCGCGCGCGCGCCGAACAGGCCGACGGTGTCGAGCGCCCACGAATAGCATTTGACACCAACCGTCGGCAGCATCCGGAACGACGGTTTGATCGCGGCGGTGCCGCAATAGGCCGCAGGCCGGATCACCGAGCCGCCGGTCTGGGTGCCCAGTGCCAGCGGGATCATGCCGGCGCCAACCGCTGCCGCCGAGCCCGCGGACGAACCGCCCGGCGTGTGACCGAGATTGTGCGGATTGAGCGTCGGCGTCGGGTCGCGCGAGGCGAACGCGGTCGTGGTGGTCTTGCCGATGATGGTCGCGCCTGCCCGCTTCAGCATCATCACGACCGGCGCATCCGAGCGCGGCTGCCAGCCGCGATAGATCACCGAGCCCATCTCGGTCGGCATGTTGGCGGTGTCGATGATGTCCTTGATGCCGACCGCGATGCCGCGCAGCGGGCCGGAGGCTTGCGCCTTGGCGGATTTGTCGTGCCGGACGAAGGCGCGGACGTCCTTCTCCCTGGCCTCGATCGCCGCGTGCGACTGGGCGATGGCGGCCTCGGGCGAAAGCTCGCCCGCTTCGATGCGGTGCTGGAGGTCGGCGAGTGAGATCATGGCGAAACCCTTCTTATTGGCATCGCTTTTAGCATCGCGAAGGGGCCACGCAAGCGCACGACGCTGTTGCCCACCCCCTCAGGTTGTTCCATGCTGCGCTCACAAGGAGACGCCGTGGACGCCATCAACCCAAGCGTGGAGCTGACCGAGGCTGAGCGGATCGACCGCCTGCGGCTGATCCGCTCCGACAATGTCGGGCCGCGCACCTTTCGCTCGCTGGTCGATCATTTCGGCACGGCGCGCGCCGCGCTGGAGCGGCTGCCGGATCTCGCCCGTCGCGGCGGTGCGCAGCGATCGGGGCGCATCTGCAGCGCGGATGAAGCAAAGGCCGAGCTCGCGGCGAGCCGCAAGTTCGGCATCGCCTGGCTCGCGCCCGGCGAAGACGGTTATCCAGCGCGCCTCGCGATGATCGACGATGCGCCGCCGCTGCTTGCGGTGCGCGGCGACACGAAGACCCTGATGCGGCCGATAATCGCGATCGTTGGCTCGCGCAACGCCTCCGGCGCCGGCTTGAAGTTTGCCGGCCAGCTCGCGCGCGAGCTCGGGGAGGTCGGCTTCGTCATCATCTCGGGCCTCGCCCGCGGCGTCGACCAGGCCGCGCATCGCACCAGCGTCGAGAGCGGCACGATCGCGGTGCTCGCCGGCGGCCATGACTGTATCTATCCGCCCGAACATGGCGATCTGCTCGGATCGATCCTCGATCACGCGGGCGCGGCGATCTCCGAGATGCCGCTCGGCCACGAGCCGCGCGCCCGCGACTTCCCCCGCCGCAACCGCCTGATCTCCGGCGCCGCGCTCGGCGTCGTCGTGGTGGAGGCGGCGCACCGCTCCGGCTCGCTGATCACCGCGCGCATGGCGGCCGAACAGGGCCGCGAAGTGTTCGCCGTCCCCGGCTCGCCGCTCGACCCGCGCGCCGCCGGCACCAACGACCTGATCAAGCAGGGCGCAACGCTCGTCACCGAAGCCGCCGACATCGTCAACGCGTTGCAGCCGATCATGGAGCGGCCGCCGATGCACCCCGTCGGCGAGCCCGACAGCGATCCGTTCGAAAGCGATCCGCAAGGCCATGACCGCGACCAGATCACCGGCCTGCTCGGCCCTGCCCCGATTTCGATCGACGATCTCGTCCGGATGTCCGGCGCCTCGCCCGCGATCGTGCGCACCGTGCTGCTGGAGCTCGAGCTTGCCGGCCGCCTCGAACGCCACGGCGGCGGCCTGGTGTCGCTGCTGAAATGATGAAGTTTGGTTCGTGCGGCTGTCGTCACCGCGGGGCCCCCGGCGGGGAGAGGTGTTGGAGCTCGCCGCTCGCAGCTTTTCAACCAAAGCTCTCGCTGATCTAGCCGTCGTTGCGCCGGTCGAACCGGGTGCGCGCGGCCTCGATCTGATCGAGATGATCCTTCGCCCATTTGCCGAGCGCCTCGACCGGCCGCGACAGCCCGTGTCCGAGATCGGTCAGCTCATAATCCACGCGCGGCGGAATGGTCGGGAAGATCGTCCGCGTGACGAGGCCATCGCGCTCGAGGCCGCGCAGCGTCAGGGTCAGCATCCGCTGCGAGATGCCGTTGATCATGCGCTTCAGCTCATTGAAGCGCTTCGGCCCGTCACTCAGCATCATGATGACGAACACGCTCCATTTGTCGCCGACGCGGGACAGCACGGAAGCGACCCCGCGGCAGTCCGCGTGGTTGGGATCCGGCCTTTGATCCGGACCTGGACCCAGCCTCTGATCTAGCCTTGGCGAGGCAGGTAAATCGGTGTGAGCAGGTTTCAATAATGTGTCCATGGCTCAAAAAAGTGCGTTCTTGCGGGGATTTCAACAGTCACTCATGTAGTCCGGGTTACAAATCTATACCAGGGTGACCCCAAATGAAACTCCTCCATATCGACTCCAGCGTGCTCGGCCCCCACTCCGTCAGCCGGCAGGTCTCCGCCGCCATCGTCGACCGCCTCAAGCAGGCGACGCCGTCCCTCGAGGTGGTCTATCGCGACCTGAGCCAGACCCCTCTCGCCCACCTGTCCGGCTCGCACCTGGCAGCCGCGCAGGGCGCGCCGGCGCCGGCGGAACTCGGACCCGACCTCGCCGCGAGCGCAGCCGCGCTGGACGAGTTCCTGGCCGCCGACATCGTCGTGATCGGCGCCCCCATGTACAATTTTACGATTCCCAGCCAGCTCAAGGCATGGATCGACCGCATCGTCGTGGCGGGCAAGACGTTCAGCTACGGGGCGAATGGGCCGCAGGGTCTTGCCGGCGGCAAGCGCGTGATCCTGGCCATCTCACGCGGCGGCTATTATGGCGCAGGCTCGCCGGCGGCGGCGCTCGAGCATCTCGAGACCTATTTGCGCGGCGTGTTCGGCTTCATCGGGATCAATCCCGAATTCATCAGCGCCGATGGCATCCAGGTCGGACCGGAGCACCGCGAAAAGGCGATTGCAGGCGCGCTCCAGGCGGCGACCAATTTGCGCGCTGCGTAAAGTTCGCACCGACGACCCCAGCCGCTGCCGGACTCCGGCGGCGGCTGACAGTCAACATCGCTAAAACCAGGCGCCCTGCATGCCGAGGATGACGGCCACGAGCGAAATGAACAGGCCGATCCCGGAGAAAAGAGCCACGCCGATGAACTCCGAGATGTCAGAGTGCTTGGCGGGAATGGCGGAACGTTCGGTGAAAATACGCGGTGCTGAAATCGATGAAAAAATGCGAGCTGCCTTTGGCATCACGGGCTCCCTTGAAATCGGGTCTTGTGACCCCCGCCCGTAGAAATGTCTTTGCAGCGCAAGCGAAGGTTCAACGCCTCACGCAAAGGTTTAGACAATACGCCGCACAACGCGAGGGAACCGGCCGGCGCAACCGACGAAGGCGACGCCGACCGATTCAATTTTCACTTCACTTGATCAACCGCGATAGATCGGCGCGCCGCTCGGCGATGCCACCGCGCCGCCATCGACGAAGATCTCCTGGCCCTGCACGTGCGCGGCATCATCGGAGGCGAGGAACAGCACCGTCTTCGAGATGTGATCGGGTTCACCAATACGCCCCAGCGGCGTCGACAGCGCGATCCGCTTCTCGAAGGCCTTCTCGGCTTCGGGCGTCGCGATCGCAGGCCCCCAGATGGGCGTGCGGATCGCACCGGGGGCGACGACGTTGACGCGGATACCGCGCGGTGACAGCTCCGAGGCCATGATCCGCGCCATCGCACGCACACCGGCCTTCGCGGCACCGTAAGCGGAATAGCCGGGAATGCCGAGCACCGAGATCACCGAGCCGTTGAGGATGATCGAGGCATTGTCGTTGAGATGAGGCAGCGCCGACTGCACGGTGAAGAACACGCCGGTCAAATCGGTGCTGATGACCTTCTCGAACACATCCAGCGTCGCTGCGCCGAGCGGCGTGCTGCCGGGAATACCGGCGTTGGCGAACACGATGTCGAACTTGCCGAATTTTTCGGCGCCCTGCTTGATCGCCGCCTCGGTCGCGGCGATGTCGGTGGCATCGGCTGCGAGCGCGAGCGCGTTCGCCCCAAGCTCCTTGGCGGCGGCCGCCAGTGTCTCCTTGTTGCGCCCGGTGATCACCACCTTGGCGCCCTCGGCCACGAACAGTTTTGCCGTCGCAAGCCCGATGCCGCTGTTGCCGCCGGTGATCAAGGCCGTCTTGTCCTTCAGTCTCACGCTCGCCTCCAAGTAGTTGCATTATGAAACTACATTGCCATCTAGGCCATTTGGTTTTATAATGCAACCACACAAGCGCGTGATCGGCGGCCGGACCGTGCGAACGCGAAAGGACAGACGACGATGGTGAAACGAACGAGCTTCGAGGGCGATTCCTGCCCGATCGCGCGCTCGCTGGACGCGCTCGGCGACTGGTGGTCGCTGCTGATCATCCGCGAGGCGCTGTTCGGCCTGCGCCGCTTCGGCGAGTTTCAGAGCAAGCTCGGCATGGCCAAGAACATCTTGTCAGTGCGGCTGCGCGCACTGGTCGACCACGGCATCCTGGAAACCGCCCCCGCCTCCGACGGCAGCGCCTATCAGGAATATGTGCTGACGCCAAAGGGCCGCGGCACCTTCCCGATCCTGGTCGCATTAAGGCAATGGAGCGAGGAGTTCGACGACCACCCCGACGAGATCGCGACGATCCTGGTCGATCGCGAGAAAGGCCGCCCGGTGAAGAAGCTCGAAATGCGCGCCGAGGACGGCCGCGTGCTCAGCCCCGCCGACACCACGCTGAAACCGCGACCGGCGCGACGGCGGCGGTCGGGGTGACGACGCATGCCAGCCACCCCTCCGTCATTGCGAGCGCAGCAAGGCAATCCAAACTACCTCGGAGGAATGACTCTGGATTGCTTCGCTGCGCTCGCAATGACGACGTAGTGCCACTTGTAGTAAGTATAACGGCCTCAAGATGGCTAAAGGCCCGACGACATCATGTCAGGCCGCTTCCAAAATGAGAGCGTATTGGAAACGATCGACCGCGCCACCGCGGTCGCGTTTGGCAGCCCGACCTACATGGGCGGACCCGCGGCGCAATTCAAAGCCTTCGCGGACGCTTCGAGCGACCGATGGAGCCAGCATAGCTGGACGCAAGGGCTGACCACCGCGTCATTGCGAGCGCAGCGAAGCAATCCAGACCACCACCCCGGAACGACTCTGGATTGCTTCGCTGCGCTCGCAATGACGACGTAGTGCCACTTGTAGTAAGTATAAAGGCCTCAAGATGGCTAAAGGCCCGACGACATCATGTCAGGCCGCTTCCAAAATGAGAGCGTATTGGAAACGATCGACCGCGCCACCGCGGTCGCGTTTGGCAGCCCGACCTACATGGGGCGGACCCGCGGCGCAATTCAAAGCCTTCGCGGACGCTTCGAGCGACCGATGGAGCCAGCATAGCGCGACGGCCCCGCTGGCACCTCGGCCGTGCATCCTTCGAGGCTCCCGGCGCGATGCCTGGCATCGCGCCACTCGCGCCTCAGGATGACGGGACTAATAGAGACCCGCTCCTCACGACAGCTTGCGCCTCGTCCGCAGCCGCAAATGCTCATCGGCTTCCAGCTGCGTCATCCCTAGGAGATAATGCAGCACGTCCAGCTTGTGGCGCTCGGTGAGCTTGCGCAACGCAGCCACCTGCTCGGCGATGAAGGCCACCGCCTCATCTGCCCCGCCCTCTCCCGGTTCGTCGTTGCGCGAGCCTCCCGGCGCGCCTGCCACGGCGCGCGCTCGCTTCTTTCCCCGCCTTGTCACCCGTCCCCACCCCGAATCCATGCCCCCACAGAGACACTACGCCTACATGGATCGCAACTCCAAGGTGGTACTTTGCAACTTTCTCGATATGAAACTTTTCTCATTCGGAGCGCTTCCAACACCGCCCGATTTGACAGCCGGGGTCTCACCACCCATGTTCGGGGCGAAACGGCCGACCCGAGTCCTTTCGTTTTCGGCCCCAGATTTTCCCGTAAGCCACTGGAACTAAATGAATATCGTCATTGTGGAGTCGCCGGCGAAAGCCAAGACGATCAACAAGTATCTGGGCTCGTCCTACGAGGTTCTGGCCTCGTTCGGCCATGTCCGCGATCTCCCGGCGAAGAATGGTTCCGTCGATCCCGACGCCAATTTCAAGATGATCTGGGAGGTCGACCCCAAGGCGGCCGGCCGGCTCAATGATATTGCGAGGTCCCTGAAGGGCGCCGACCGCCTGATTCTGGCGACCGACCCTGATCGCGAGGGCGAGGCCATCTCCTGGCACGTGCTCGAAGTGCTCAAGGAGAAGCGTGCGCTGAAGGATCAGAAGATCGAGCGCGTGGTGTTCAATGCCATCACCAAGCAGGCCGTCTCCGAGGCGATGAAGCATCCGCGCCAGATCGATGGTGCGCTGGTCGATGCCTATATGGCGCGCCGCGCCCTCGATTACCTCGTCGGTTTCACCCTCTCCCCCGTGCTGTGGCGCAAGCTGCCGGGCGCCCGCTCGGCCGGCCGCGTGCAGTCGGTGGCGCTGCGCCTCGTCTGCGACCGCGAGCTCGAGATCGAGAAGTTTGTGCCGCGCGAATACTGGTCGCTGATCGCGACCCTGCTCACCCCGCGCGGCGATGCCTTCGAGGCCCGCCTCGTCGGCGCCGACGGCAAGAAGATCCAGCGCCTCGACATCGGCACCGGCGCGGAAGCCGAAGACTTCAAGAAGGCGCTGGAAGCGGCCGCCTATGCCGTCACCTCGGTCGATGCCAAGCCGGCCCGTCGCAATCCGCAGGCGCCCTTCACCACCTCGACGCTGCAGCAGGAAGCCAGCCGCAAATACGGGTTTGCGCCGGCGCACACCATGCGCATCGCCCAGCGCCTCTATGAAGGCATCGACATCGGCGGCGAGACCACCGGACTCATTACTTATATGCGTACCGACGGCGTGCAGATCGCCCCCGAGGCGATCACGCAGGCGCGCAAGGTGATCGGCGAGGATTACGGCAAGGCCTATGTGCCGGACTCCCCGCGCCAGTACCAGGCCAAGGCCAAGAACGCCCAGGAAGCGCACGAAGCCATCCGCCCGACCGATCTCTCCCGCCGTCCCGTCAGCATGAGCCGCAAGCTCGATGCCGATCAGGCCCGGCTCTATGAGCTGATCTGGAAGCGTACCATCGCGAGCCAGATGGAGGCGGCCGAGCTCGAGCGCACCACCGTGGACATCACCGCGAAGGCCGGCGGCCGGACGCTGGAGCTGCGCGCCACCGGCCAGGTCGTCAAGTTCGACGGCTTCCTCGCGCTTTACCAGGAAGGCCGCGACGACGAGGAGGACGAGGATTCCCGCCGCCTTCCCGGCATGAGCGCCGGCGAGGCGCTGAAGCGGCAGTCGCTCGCCGTCACCCAGCATTTCACCGAGCCGCCGCCGCGCTTCTCCGAAGCGTCCCTCGTCAAGCGCATGGAAGAGCTCGGCATCGGCCGTCCCTCCACCTATGCCTCGATCCTCCAGGTCCTGAAGGACCGCGGCTACGTCAAGCTGGAGAAGAAGCGCCTGCACGGCGAAGACAAGGGGCGCGTCGTGATCGCGTTCCTGGAGAGCTTCTTCAGCCGCTATGTCGAATACGACTTCACCGCCGCGCTGGAGGAGCAGCTCGACCGCATCTCCAACAACGAGATCTCCTGGCAGCAGGTGCTGAAGGACTTCTGGCGTGACTTCATCGGCGCCGTCGACGACATCAAGGACCTGCGCGTCGCGCAGGTGCTCGACGTGCTCGACGAGATGCTGGGGCCGCACATCTATCCGCCGCGCGCCGACGGCGGCGACGTGCGCCAGTGCCCGAATTGCGGCACCGGGCGCCTCAACCTCAAGGCCGGCAAGTTCGGCGCCTTCGTCGGCTGCTCGAACTATCCGGAATGCCGCTACACCCGTCAGCTCGCCGCTGACGGCGAGGCGACCGCCGACCGTTCGCTCGGCCAGGATCCTGACACGGATCGCGATGTCTGGGTCAAGGCCGGCCGCTTCGGCCCCTACATCCAGCTCGGCGAGCAGAAGGATTATGAGGAAGGCGAGAAGCCGAAGCGCGCGGGCATCCCCAAGGGCACCTCGCCCAGCGATGTCGATCTCGAGCTCGCGCTGAAGCTGCTGTCGCTGCCGCGCGAGATCGGCAAGCATCCGGAAACGGGCCAGCCGATCACGGCAGGTCTCGGCCGCTTCGGGCCGTTCGTGAAACACGAGAAGACCTATGCGAGCTTGGAGGCCGGCGACGAGGTCTTCGATATCGGCCTCAACCGCGCCGTGACGCTGATCGCCGAGAAGGCCGCCAAGGGTCCGAGCCGCCGCTTCGGCGCCGATCCCGGCAAGGCGATCGGCGACCATCCGACGCTCGGCACGGTCACCGTGAAGAGCGGCCGTTATGGTGCCTATGTCACCGCGGGCGGCGTCAACGCGACGATCCCGGCCGAGTTCGAGAAGGACGCCATCACGCTGCCGCAGGCGATCGCGCTGATCGACGAGCGCGCGGCCAAGGGCGGCGGCAAGACCAAGGCGAAGAAGGCGGCGAAGCCCGCCAAGGCCAAGAAGGCTGCGGAGACGGCCGACGGCGAGGATGCCGCGCCAAAACCGAAGAAACCGGCAGCGAAGAAAGCCGCGGCCAAATCCAA
Source organism: Bradyrhizobium sp. SMVTL-02 (assembly GCF_051853005.1). Classification (NCBI taxonomy): domain Bacteria; kingdom Pseudomonadati; phylum Pseudomonadota; class Alphaproteobacteria; order Hyphomicrobiales; family Nitrobacteraceae; genus Bradyrhizobium; species Bradyrhizobium sp. SMVTL-02. The sequence goes on from NZ_CP182469.1 coordinate 4,839,871, forward strand.
ATCCGAATCCACCAGCAAGGCGCGCGCCGCCGTGTCGTCGACCGCAAAGACGTCGCCGACCAAGGCCGCCGCCACCAAGGCTCCGGCCAAGAAGAGCGCCGGCAAGAATTAGAGGTTAAGTGAAACCAAAGAAAGACCGTGGCTTTCCCGACAGGCAAGCCATCGTCGCCTTCATCAAGGCAAATCCAGGAAAGGTCGGGACCCGCGAAATTGCGCGCGAGTTCGGCCTCAAGAACGCCGATCGCGTCGAGCTCAAGCGCATGCTGCGCGAGCTCGCCGACGACGGGATCATCAAGAAGAAGCGCCACAAGGTTTCCGAGCCGGACGCGCTGCCGCCGACGCTGCTCGCCGACATCACCGGCCGCGACTCCGATGGCGAGCTGATCGCCTCCCCCGCCGAATGGGACGAGGTCGAGAGCGGCGAGCCGCCAAAGATCCTCATCGAGATGCCGCGCCGGGCCAAGCCCGGCACCGCCGCCGGTGTCGGCGACCGTGCGCTGCTGCGCGTCGAGCGCTCGGACGATGACGAAGGTCCCGCCTATCGCGGCCGCATCATCAAGGTCATCGACAAGGCCAAGAGCCGCATCCTCGGCGTCTTCCGCAGCCTTCCCGAAGGCGGCGGACGGCTCGTCCCCGTCGACAAGAAGTTCGCCGACCGCGAGCTCAACATCGCCAAAACGGACACGCAAGGTGCACAGGACGGCGACCTCGTCAGCGTCGACATCGTCCGCAGCCGCGGCTTTGGTCTCGCCTCCGGCCGGGTCAAGGAGAAGCTCGGCTCGGTCAAGTCGGAGAAGGCGATCAGCCTGATCGCGATCTACGCCCACGAGATTCCACTGCAATTCTCCTCCGCAGCGGAGCGCGAGGCGGAAGCCGCCGAGCCCGCGAACCTGAAGGGCCGCGAGGACTGGCGCGACGTCCCGCTCGTCACCATCGATCCGCCCGACGCCAAGGATCACGACGACGCGGTGCATGCGCGCCCCGACGACGCCCCCAACAACAGAGGCGGCTTCATCGTCAACGTCGCCATCGCCGATGTCAGCTTCTACGTTCGGCCGGGCACCGCGCTCGACCGCGACGCGCTCGACCGCGGCAACTCGGTCTATTTCCCCGATCGCGTCGTGCCGATGCTGCCCGAGCGCATCTCCAACAATCTCTGCTCGCTGGTGCCGGGCGAGCCGCGCGGCGCGCTCGCGGTGCGCATGGTGCTCGGCCCCGATGGCCGCAAGCGCTCGCACAGTTTTCATCGCATCCTGATGCGCTCGGCCGCAAAGCTCAGCTACGCGCAGGCGCAGGCCGCGATCGACGGACGGCCCGACGACACCACCGGCCCGCTACTCGACCCGATCCTCAAACCGCTCTACGCCGCCTATGCCTGCGCCAAGCGCGCACGCGACGAGCGCGATCCGCTCAATCTCGATCTGCCCGAGCGCAAGATTCTCTTGAAGAGCGACGGCACGGTCGACCGCGTGGTCGTGCCGGAACGTCTCGACGCCCACAAGCTGATCGAGGAGTTCATGATCCTCGCCAACGTCGCGGCGGCCGAGATGCTGGAGAAGAAATCGCTGCCGCTGATCTACCGCGTCCATGACGAGCCGACGCTGGAGAAGGTCCACGCGCTCGCGGAATTCCTGCAGACGCTCGACGTTCCCTTTGCGAAGTCAGGCGCGCTGCGCCCGACGCTGTTCAACCGCGTGCTGGCCCAGCTCGAGGGCCACGACTACTACCCGCTGGTCAGCGAGGTCGTGCTGCGCGCCCAGGCGCAGGCCGAGTACTCATCGGAGAACTACGGCCATTTCGGCCTGAACCTGCGCCGCTACGCCCACTTCACCTCCCCGATCCGCCGCTATGCCGACCTCGTCGTGCACCGCGCGCTGGTCCGCGCGCTCGGGCTTGGCGAAGGCGCTCTGCCCGACAGCGAGACGCCGGAGAGCTTAAGCGAAGTCGCCGCGCATATTTCGCTGACCGAACGGCGCGCGATGAAAGCGGAACGCGAAACGGTCGACCGCCTGATCGCCCATCATCTCGCCGACCGCATCGGCGCCAGTTTCCAGGGCCGCGTCTCCGGCGTCACCCGCGCCGGCCTGTTCGTCAAGCTGAACGAGACCGGCGCCGACGGATTGATCCCGATCCGATCCCTTGGCACGGAATATTTCAACTATGACGAGGGCCGCCATGCCCTCGTCGGCACGCGCAGCGGCACCATGTATCAGCTCGGCGACGTCGTCGACGTTCGCCTGATCGAAGCAGCTCCCATCGCAGGCGCACTACGCTTCGAGCTGCTGTCCTCGGAAAGCGACACCGGCCCGCGCGAGCGCAGGCCGTTCCGCGCGCAGCGCAAATCGTCGAAGGCGCATCCCGGACGCAGCCCGGAGAGAAAACGCAAGCCGGAGAAGCAAAAGTCCGGCAAGGGGAAGAAGGGCAAGAACAAGGGAAAAGGCAAGGGGCAGAAGGGCAAGGCGTGGTGACGATGAGCACGGCCCCGAAGATCTGGACGCGCGAGACTGGCCTCGTCGAGAAGCGCGACGTCTGGTCGGCGATGAAACGCGGCTTTCGCGGCCGCTGCCCGCGCTGTGGCGAGGGAAAACTGTTCCGCGCCTTCCTGAAGACCGCCGACAATTGCTCGGTCTGCGGCCTCGATTTCACGCCGCACCGCGCCGACGACCTGCCCGCCTATCTCGTGATCGTCATCGTCGGCCACATCGTGGTGCCCGCGATCCTCTGGATCGAGACCAATTACACCACGCCGGTCTGGATCAGCTTTGCGGCCTATCTGCCCTTCACGTTCTTTGCCTCGCTCGGACTGCTGCAGCCCGTGAAGGGCGCCGTGGTCGGATTGCAATGGGCTCTGCGCATGCACGGCTTTGACGAGAATCCTCCGGATGGTATTCCGCCGGTCTAAGCAATAAGCAAGAAAAGGTTTGGGTGAGGACATGACGGATATTTCGCAGGCAGAAGAGAAGGCCAAGATCCACGAAGGCAAGGAAGCCGATCACCATCCCTATTTCCGCCCGAAGGATGCCGCGACGCTGATCCTGGTCGATCGCAGCGGCGCCGTTCCAAAAGTCCTGGTCGGCAAGCGCCACGACAAGGTGGTGTTCATGCCCGGAAAGTTCGTCTTCCCCGGCGGCCGTGTCGACAAGGACGATTACCGCGTGCCGGTTGCAGCGCCCATCACCGCGGAGCTGGAGGCCAATCTCGCCAAGGGCAGCCCGAAGACGCCGGCCTCACGCGCAAAATCGCTGGCGATCGCCGCAATCCGCGAGGCCTGCGAGGAAACCGGCCTCTGTCTCGGCCGCAAGGCCGAGGGCAAGGCCAGGCTCGAAGGTCCGTGGAAGCCGTTCGCGGATGCAGGCCTATTGCCCGATCCCTCCAGCCTGTTCCTGATCGCGCGCGCGATCACCCCGCCCGGCCGCGTCAAGCGCTTCGACACCCGCTTCTTCACCGCGGATGCCTCCGCGATCACCCACCGCGTCGAGGGCGTGATCCATGCCGATGCGGAGCTGGTCGAGCTGGTCTGGGTCGAGCTCGGCTCGAAGCCGCTCGCCGATCTGCATCCGATGACACGCAACGTGCTCAACGAGCTCGACACCCGCCTTGCCACCGGCCCGCTGCGCCACGACGCGCCGGTGCCGTTCTTCCATTTCTACGGCGGCAAGATGCAGAAGGATGTTTTGAGCTGATCGAAGCGGGATGAGCCTGGCTGGGGTCACCTCTCTCCACTGGGGGAGGCGAGCCGAGGCGGCCTATCGAGCTATTCATCAGCTGGCGTCATCGCTGTCCGGCTCGGTACCGACATAGCTGCGCGCCGGCAGCTTGAGAACGCGGGCGATTTCGCTCGCCAGCCTGTCCGCGTCATCACGCTTCGTGAAGCTCATCAGGTTGATCGGCTCGGTACCCTTGCTGCCGCACAGATTGACGTCGTAGGCCGTGAGCTCCGGGTCATAGTCCTCGGTGATGCTGATGAACTGGTAGTCGCCGAGATTGCGATGCCTGCGAATATTCAGCGGGCCGAACTGCCTGGTGATGACGATCTGGCGCAGCGCCTCGTTGAGCACGACGAAAGTGCGGAAGGTGAGCAGGATCAGGCCGGGAATGCCAACGAGCAGTCCGAGCCCCGTGAACACCAGCACCGGCAGGAGGTCGTCGGCGAGCCGGCCGAAGCCGGAAAAATCCTGACGCAGGCCGAGCGCGACATTCCACAGCAGATAACCGCTCGCGCCGAGCAGCGGCAGCGACAAGAGCCGGCCGACCCAGGGCATGGGACGGTCGATGCGAACCATGCTGCCATCCACTGTCATTGCGCCGGCCATTGAAGTCTCCTCACGGGGTCATGGCTTGGTCGGGCTAAGCGGCAGCTTGGTTCGATGACCCTCCCCCTAATTCCGCGTCGCGCGCAGCGTGAACCCGGAATGACGCGATTGTGCTGAGCACCTCGCGAAAAACAAAAAATTCTTCCCGCCTCCCCCAATGGCGCAGTTCCCGGCCGTGCCTATGTCTTTGCGAACGACACCCAGAACGGATACGGGGCGATGGCACAACGGCAACTCAAGCTTGGCGCGTTCATGCGCCCGATCAGCATCCACACCGGCGCCTGGCGCTATCCCGGGGCCTGGCCCGACGCCAATTTCAACTTCGGTCACATCAAGCAGCTGATCCGGAAGCTCGAGGCCGGCAAGTTCGACGCCTTCTTCATGGCCGATCACCTCGCGGTCCTGAACATGCCGATCAATGCGCTCAAGCGCAGCCACACCGTGACCTCGTTCGAGCCGTTCACGCTGCTGTCGGCGCTCTCGGCGGTCACCGAACGGATCGGCCTGATCGCCACGGGCTCGACCACCTTCGACGAGCCCTATCACGTGGCGCGGCGCTTCGCCTCGCTCGACCATCTCAGCGGCGGCCGCGCCGGGTGGAATATCGTCACCACATCGAACCCTGACGCGGCGCTGAATTTCGGGCTCGACGACCACATGGAGCACGCCGAGCGCTACAAGCGCGCCCGCGAGTTCTACGACGTCGTCACGGGCCTCTGGGATTCCTTCGCCGACGACGCCTTCGTGCGCGACGTCGAGAGCGGGCTGTTCTTCGATCCCGCCAAGATGCACACGCTCGACCACAACGGTAAATATCTGAAGGTGCGCGGCCCGCTCAACATCGCCCGCCCCGTGCAGGGCTGGCCGGTGATCGTGCAGGCCGGCGCCTCCGAGGACGGCAAGCAGCTCGCGGCCGAGACCGCGGAAGCCGTGTTCACCGGCGGCGGCAGCCTCGCCGACGGGCAGAAGCTCTATGCCGACATCAAGGGCCGCATGGAGAAGGTCGGCCGCGATCCTGAACACCTCAAGATCCTGCCCGGCGCCTTCGTCGTGGTCGGCGACAGCGTCGATGAGGCCAAGGAGAAGCGCGCGCTGCTCGACAGCCGCGTGCACTACGACAGTGCCATCGCCTCGCTGTCGGTCATCCTCGGCACCGACGCCTCCGGCTTCGATCCAGATGGCCCCCTCCCCGAGATCCCCGAGACCAATGCCAGCAAGAGCGGCCGCCAGCGCATGGTCGATCTCGCCGCCCGCGAAAAGCTCACCGTGCGCCAGCTCGCCCAGCGCGTGGGCGGCTATGGCGGCCTGTCCTTCGTCGGCACCGCCAAAACCATCGCCGACCAGATGGAGGAATGGCTGGTCGGGCGCGGCTCGGACGGCTTCAACATCATGTTCCCGTTCCTGCCCGCCGGCCTCGACGATTTCGTCGACAAGGTGGTCCCGGAGCTGCAGAAACGCGGGATCTTCCGCCAGGAGTATGAAGGGGCCACTTTGAGGGAGAATCTGGGTCTGCCGCGGCCCAAAAACCGCTTCTTCGAGGCCTGATCGGCCCGATTTGAGTGGTTTATGCCCCCTAAAACCTTGACATCAGGCGGTTTCTGGCTAGGTTGCCGGCCAACGCGGGCCGTTTGGCCGGCTCCAGATTCCCCAATTTTCTGAGGTTCAGAACATGGCCAAAGCGGTCACCATCAAGGTCAAGCTCGTGTCCTCGGCCGACACCGGCTTCTACTACGTCGCCAAGAAGAATTCGCGCACCATGACCGACAAGCTGGTCAAGAAGAAGTACGACCCGGTCGCGCGCAAGCACGTCGAGTTCCGCGAAGCCAAGATCAAGTAAGAAGATCAAGTAAGATCGCGGACTACGCTACGGACTTTTGACGGGGCCTCGCGGCCCCGTTTTTCTTTTGGCCGCTCAGGGGTGACGGCGAGACCCTGCGTCCGGCGCACGAGAGCCGAGGACGCTGCATCGCTTCAAATCAGCAAGTCATGAGCCGCATGTCCAACGGGATGCGAGCCGCTATTGCCGTGGTAGGCCGCGTGGTCGTCCAGGGCGCCGGAAGTTATCTGGACGATGATCTCGATGTGCTTGTCCTGACCGGGCGGTACGTGCGCATCGAGCGGACCATTGAGCACTTGATGCACAACGACCGTGACCGGAGTAGAAGGAGCTGCCGCGCTGTCGAAGCGGAACACCAGGTCCTGATCCGCGGTCTCGGACGCAGCTTGAGCCGGCTGCGGGGCTTCTGATGCGATTTCAGCAGATTGCGCCACCTGCTGCGAGTTTCCGTGTCCGGCGTTACCGCCGCCTGCGGCGCTTGGTTCGACAGTCTCGGCTGCGTCCGGCGCGGTGGTTGACCGTGAATCGTGCCCCGAATTGCCGTGCTCGACGGCGACCGGCGCTGCCGTCTTCTTGTCATTGCCGTCACCGTTGCCCGGCGTGGGGTCAACTTCAGCCAGCTTCTTGACAACCGCGTCTACAGGCCTCGGCTCGGGATCCGAGTTGCCATTGCGCGTGCTATCGGCGGTTACCGCTTCGACGACGTCGGCTGCTTGCGGTCCGTTTGCGGAATTAGGGTGTAAGTCGTGCCCGGAGTTGCCGTGGTCCAGGTCGGCCGGCTCTGCCGTCTTCTTGTCATTGCCGACACCGTTGCCCGGTTTGGAGTCAGCTTCAGCCAGCTCCGGGGCATCGGCCGTTGCAGGCTCCGGCTGCGAAGCGTGGTCCGAGTTGCCATGGCTCGCGCTCTCCGCCGTTGCGACGACCAGCGCGACGACGTCGCCTGCTTGCGGTCCATTTGCAGAGGCTGGGTGTAAATCGTGCCCCGGGTTGCCGTGCTCCACGGCCGCCTCTGCCGTCTTCTTGTCGTTGCCGACACCGTTGCCCGGCTTGGAGTCAGCTTCAGCCAGCTCCGGGGCATCGGCCGTTGCAGGCTCCGGCTCCGAAGCGTGGTCCGAGTTGCCATGGCTCGTGCTCTCCGCCGTTGCGACGACCAATGCAACGACGTCGCCTGCTTGCGGTCCATTTGCAGAGGCTGGGTGTAAATCGTGCCCCGGGTTGCCGTGCTCCACGGCCGCCTCGGCCGTCTTCTTGTCATTGCCGACGCGGTTACCCGGCTTGGAATCGTCTTCAGTCGAATCCGTAGCTGCCAGCTTTGCAGACTCCGGCTTTGAATCGTGCCCGGCGTTGCCGTGTTTCTCGTCAGCCGCCTCGGCCGTCTTCTTGTCGTTGTCGGCACCGTTACCCGGCTTGGAGTCGTCTTCAGTCGAATCCGTGGCTGCCAGCTTTGCAGACTCCGGCTTCGAATCGTGCCCTAAGTTGCCGTGCTTCTCCTCAGCCGCCTCGGCCGTCTTGTCATTGCCGACGCCGTTGCCCGGCTTGGGATCATCCTCAGTCGAATCCGTGGCTTCCAGCATTGCAGACTCTGGCTTCGAATCGAGCCCCGAGCTGCCGTGATCCACGGCCGGCTCTGCCGTCTTCTTGTCATCGGCGGCGCCGTTGCCCGGCTTGGGATCATCCTCAGTCGAATCCGAGGCCGCCAGCTTTGCAGACTCTGGCTTCGAATCGAGCCCCGAGCTGCCGTGATCCACGGCCGGCTCTGCCGTCTTCTTGTCATCGGCGGCGCGGTTGCCCGGGTTGGAATCATCTTCAGTCCAATCCGAGGCCGCCAGCTTTGCAGACTCTGGCTTCGAATCGTGCCCTAAGTTGCCGTGTTGCTCGTCGGCCGCCTCGGCCGTCTCGTCGTTGCCGACGCCGTTACCCGGTTCGGTGTCAGCTTCAGCCGACTCCGTGGCGGTGGCCTTTTCAGCTCCTTGCTCCGAAACGCGCTCGGAGTTGCCGCGGCCCCCACTGTCGGCCGTTGCGACGCTCGGCTGAACGTTCTCGTTCAGCCCCGACGAAGCGCCGGTGCCCGCATCGATCGGCTCGCTCTTCGATGTGGGACTTTCAACTGCCGTAACCTTCACGTTATGAGCAAGCACGATCGATGATGCATGAGCCGACGCGGCAGACGCGCCATCGCTCTCTTTCGTTGCATCCGCCGAATCGATGGCGACACTTTTCGACCTCGTCGACTCCCCTAATCCGGTCCGGGTCTGCCCGAATTGAAACCTCAGGCCATCGTCGGCCCGAATGTTCCAGACTCCAGCCGTCTCGACTGTGCTCTCGCCCGCCCCGCCAACGGCATGGACATTGTCCGTGCTCGGAACGGTCTCATCGGTTGCGGCCGCCGATGTCAGCGCTGCCTCGAGCTGCTCCAGGGTGATCGCGACGGCCGTGCCTTCCGGCTGGCCGACCAGATCCGACTCGGCAACGGATACCAGCCCCTGCACATGGATTTCCACCAGGCCGCGATCGCCGACATCGAGACTATGATTGGTCGGATTGACATAGACGATCGTTTCATTGCTTGCGGCGTTGTAGATCCAGGCGAGCGTATGCGGCGGTACGGACTTGCTTGCCGCAGTCATATGCAGCCAGGCAAGCGCCCCGAAAGCCGCAAGATTGATCCTGCTCGACCCGGATTCGAAATCGAAGCCAGACTGGGAAGAGGTAGAAGGGGAATCGGTCGAGGAGCGATGAACAATGTTTTCGTCGACGTTGCTGCCCGTCGGTTGATCGCGGCCATCGCCGCCAAGGCTGGCATCGTGACCAGGGTCCACCAAGCCAGGCGTTTTTTGGAGGTTGTCACCCGCGGCGCCATCACTCATCTGGCCCCGAGCGCCTTCTCCAGCGACGCTTTCGTTTCCGGTGGTCACAAACACCGAAGGGGCGTGGGACGCGTGCGAAGGGAAAGCCGGGGCTGAGTTGTCGGCATGATGAGCCCCAGCATCGGTGATCGCGGCCAGTTTCGTAGTCGCATTCTCTCCGGTGACGGCCAGGAAGCTGTCGATCGACGCATGACCCGCGTCATGCGTCTTTGCGGCGGCGAGATGCGGGTCGTGCAGTGCGTAGATCAACGCGCCGGCGAGAGTGGCGAAGGTGCCATATCCGCCCTGAAGCGACATCGGATTGGAGGCAAGCCGCGGGACGAGATGGTCCGGGGCCGGGTCAGCTCCCATCTGTGTGTCGCTCGTCCCTCGCGGTAAAGCCGCGGGAAGACTGGGCGAGCTCGATCCGACGGGACCGTGGTCTTTCCACAGCTTGGAGCCCACGGACTGCCCCGCGGCCCGTAGCCCTTCCATGGCCGCCGCCGGGCTCGTGACCTCGCTGGTGACCTCGCCCACCTTGGCAAGAAAGTCTCTCAGCGCGAGCGGGGACGTCTGGGCGGATTCCCAGGCGATGCGGTGCCGGAGAATGGCCTTTTTCCAGGGCTCATATTCGGCGTGCTCGCCCGCATGGCCGATGCTGTCGTCATCCGGAAGCAAGTCGTTCGCCTCCGACGCCTTGAGTTCGTCCGCAATGGCGAGCACCAGGAGGGCCAGCGAGAGCGCCCCGAAGCCGGAGGCACGTTGCATCAATGCGATGGTCGCGAGCACCGTTCTGTTGGTGATCTCGAGCTTCTGGAAAATGTTGTACAGATGGACTTTGACTGTCCCATGGGAAAGGTCGAGCTGGCGCGCGATCTCCTTGTTCGACAGTCCCTCCGACACCAGTCGAACGATCTGACGTTCCCGGTGCGTCAGCTGCTCCAGCAGCTTTTCAATCTTGCCGCCGTCAAATTCCTTGCCGCTCGGCGAGAGATCGGACTGCTCCAGCGACACACCGCTATTCGTCATCAGCCTCAGTGATCGCAGCATCGTGGCCGGAGAGGCAAACTTCGAAATTGCGCTGCAGGTGCCGGCAGCAATAGCCGTGGTCAGATGGTCGTGGGTGTCGGAGTCGGTAAAGAACACCAGCCGCGTGGAAAACTTCTCGGCTTTCGCGATCGCGAGGATCTCGGAGACCGTCAGATCCGGCAGGGTATCGGCAACAAGCGCGACGTCGGGGGTGAATTTCCTGATGGCTTCGAGGCACCTTGTCCCGTCGCTGGACGATGCAACGAGGTCGAAGTCCTGCTGTGCCGCGAGTACCGACTTCAGTCCCTGCAGAACGATCGGTTGTCGATCTGCGATCACAAGCCGGATGCGCTGAAATATCCCCTGCTTCGCAATGACGTCCAACATGAAATATGCCTCCCCGGTTCTATGTCCTTCGCCATATGGCCGGGGCCGGGTACGGGGTATTAAAATACAATTAACCGTTTCGAGAAAGAGGTTTAGCGGGGTTAACCCGGTCTAAAATTGCGATTTTGACGGTATGATTTTGACGGTATGCAGGTGAAAAGTATGTCGTTTGACCCGATGGGCGTTGCGGTTGACTGGCTCGATGCCTACCGCGCAGGCGATATCGAAACGATCCTGGATATGTATGCCGACGATGCCGTGGTTCACTGCGGCTGCGGCTGCGTCAAAACCATTACCGGCCGCGAGGCCCTTAGGGCCTACTGGGTCGATCGCCTCCGGGAATATCCGGCAGGCACCTTGGACGATCTCAATCCCTGGCACGACGGGACCATTCTCTCCTACGTCACCAGTGCCGGCGTCATGAGTGCGCTTTTTGCGTTTGACGCCGCCGGGAGGATCAAGGAACTCGACTGCAGTCCTCCCCATCACTAGATCCGCGGCGTGTTCCACGCCCGCCCTGGACCACCAGCGATCATTCTGCCTAACGCAGTGCAACAACGCCCAGCGCTCGAACCCTGGCGTCGGGGAAGCTCGCCAGGCCGGCGATACCCGCCGTCAGGCGTCGATCTTCGCGAGAGCGCCACGATCGACCAGTTCGAGCCGCCGCTGCGTATTTCCGTCAAAGCGCAGCAGTCCTTCGTCTCGAAGGATTGAAAGAGCCCGGGACACGGTTTCCAGGGTCAGCCCGAGATAATCGGCGATGTCGCGCCGATTCATCGGCAGGCTCATCACGTCCGGATGCTGCAGCCGTTCATCCATCTCGAGAAGAAATGCCGTCACCCGCTCGAGTGATGTCTTTCGGCCGAGGAGAAGCATGTGGCTCTCGGCGTGCTGAAGATTCTGGGTGACGAATTTGATGAGGTCCCTGGTACCCGCGCGCCCATTTCGTACCGCTTCCAGAATGCTGGCGCGCCGCATGAGGTGGACATTGGTCTCGACGATCGCTTCGGCCGTGAAGCGGTGAGTTGTCTCGTTCTCGAACCCGAACATGTCGCCGGCCAGGTGGAACGCGTTGATCTGACGGCGACCGTCGGGCAGAAGCTTGTAGGTGCGCACCGCGCCGGAGATGATCTGGTAGACATATTCGGGCTCTTCGCCCTCGCCAAAAATCTCGGCGCCCCTGCGATAGCTAAATTCAGAGCAGGACATCTGCTCGCCTGCCAGAGCAGCAAGCTGCCCGTCGATTTGCATGCGGGGGGCGGTAGTGATCCTCACCAGCATCGTTCGACCTCCCTGAAGGTTCAACACATGCTAGGCAGATACGCCAAGGCGAGATTGATCGAACGCAAACTCGGGAAAATGTAGCAACTACCCGGAGCGTTTCCAAGGCCCTCCCGGAGAACGCGCGCAAAAGGAAGCCGTCAGCCCTTGGGGAAGCCGACGGCCTTCGGTGGGGCGCGTAGTGGGGCTACGCACCCCTTCCCTAGCTCAGCAAAAAGGCCGCCTATTGATCGAGATCAAACAACGTCGCGATGGTCTCTTGGCCAGCCTCGCGATTGGCTCATGGGCCCGGCATCATCATGGTCGGCGTTTCCAGCAAGGAAAAGTCATAGCCCTCGCAGCTGACATTCGGGTTGGTGGGCGCAAACATGCCGAGCGGGTTGTCCTTGAACAACCAGGCATGCAGATCATAATGTACAAACTCCTTTGGAATGAGCGGCCAGTGTCCTTCCATCGGGCCCATGAAGGGTTGGTCGAAGAGAGAGGGGCGCTGCTTGGTATCTGCCGTTAGAGGCACCAGCCACTCGACAGCCACGAGTTTCAATTCCTTGCCCACGGGTTCGTAGATCAACACGTTGGGCTTCATCGGATCGGGAGCGCCCTGCACTGTGACATTGGCAAAGTGCACTCCCATGGCGCCTTTGGCATACTCCATGTGGTGCGGTATTTTCTCGCCGGAATAATGCACGCAGCCCACCGTCGACAGGTAGCGGTCGCGCACGGCAGCCTTGTAGTCCTGATATTTCTCCAGCGATTTTCGCAACGCGTCGAGTTGAGCCTTGTAAGGCTCTTCTGCTGCAATTGGTCTGAGGGTTGCGCCGATAAAGGCAAGACCTAGCACGGCGACAAAGGTACCACGGACAGATTTGCGCATGTTCCCTCCTAGCTTTGCTTTTCATCAATGCGATGTAGGAATGAGCTGGCGTAACCAAGGGTGGGCGTTTTTGCCATTTCCAACAAGACGGCGACAACCTCGTGGCCGCCAATCGCGGTGGAAAAATGGTGGTACTCCCTGTCGGGTCGTACATGGGCCTTTGATCTCTCAGCGGATCGCGTTCTGCTACCGGCGCTGCGCCTGAATTTTCGCGTCTGCTATCGCGCCGAAGACGACCTTTCTGCCCGGTCGCTCCACGTCAACGTTGGGTCGATAGCGGAAGTGACGAAATGGGTTATAGTGGATGCCGTGGAGGCCGGAGGGACGGACAATGATCAATCGGCTCTCATTCATTGTTGCTCTCGTCGCATCGACGGCAACAGGCGCGACGGCCGCATTGGCGCATCATCCGGGCATCGGTGGTATCGGTGGTGCAGGCGGTATCTTTACGATAGGCGCTGGCACCCTCGACCAGGGCCAGTTCGCGTTTTCAACCTTCGTCGATTATCTTCGGCTCAAGCAACTGAGCGAACCGACGCTGCTCGCGAACGTCGGCAACGACGTCCATGGTTTGCAAACGGTCGAGAGCTACGCTCTTGCGCTTGCCTATGGCATCACCAACGATCTCACGGTGTCGGTGCGTCTGCCATGGGTGCGCCGCACGGGCATCCTGGAAGCTGTGCGGGAAGACCCGGCTGATCCCGCCACGGTGCGTGACCGTGGCAGTACGTCGGGTTTCGGTGATGTCACCGTACTTGGCCAATATCGCTTCCTGAACAATCAGGTAAGCGGAACGCAGGCGGCAGTGCTGTTTGGTGTCAAGGCTCCAACGGGTACAACCGACCTGGTTGATAGGTTCGGTGAAATCTTCGAGGCCGAATTTCAGCCGGGCTCAGGCTCTTGGGATGGGCTTTTCGGCGCTGCGATAAGCCAGCGTCTAAATCCCGCGCTGAGCTTCCATGCCAACGTGCTGGCGATTGCCACTGGCACCGGAACGCAGAATACCAACCTCGGCAACCGCTTCCTTTATAACGCCGCGCTTTCCTACCGGGTCTTCGGCGAGACCACGAGCGAGCCGCATACGCACGATCCACGGAACGCTTATGCGCATGCTGGTCATGACCACTCGAGGATGATCACGAAGGCTTCAACGGTGACTGCGCCGCACGGTCACGTTGCGGTCGACGCATTACTCGAGATCAACGGCGAATGGCATGACAAGCAGCGAATTGCCGGGATCAGTGATCCCAATTCGGGCGGCAACACGGTCTTCGTTTCGCCGGGTGTTCGGCTGACCATGGATAACTGGTCGAGCTACGTGCTTGTCGGCATTCCGGTCATCAACAACTACAACGGTGTGCAAGCCACCCCCTCATGGCGGACTTTGGTGGGAGTCTCCGCCGTCTTCGGACCCTGATCGGAGACGAAGTCTGCCGGGGGTCAAAGCGGTCTGCCGGCTGATAGCCGGAGATTGTCGGCTGAGAGCCAACAAGGGACGTCGCAGTTGCGGAGCAAATCGCAACGACGATCTCATATCTGAGGCCCCGCTGTCTCGAGAGCATTCAGAGCCTCCACCACCGAATTGTAGATGAATTGGTCATGCGGCTTACGGTTCTCTTTGAGCTTCTCCACGTTCGCGCGATCAACCCACAGAGATTCTGACACTTTGTCGGTTTCCAGAGCTGGATTTGTGAGGTCCCCGTCGACGGTCACGATGAACTGTCGTTCCTCGTAGGGTGTCGACCCATCGCTCCAATACTTGGGTGTTAGCTCAAGAACGATGTTTTCGAGCTGCCAGCCTGTCTCCTGCGTTCCCCCAGCGCGGTTTCCTCCTTTGGAGGCTTTCGGACGCCGGCTGCCGAATACGCGGCGCCTCTCTCAAGCGGCCGGCATCCGAAACCCTTCACAAAAAGGAGACCCTGTTCCGGTGGCACACCGAATTGATTTCTCACCTCGAGTGACCGGCGATGATCATGACGGAAACATTGCTTTTTGCTCTTGAACCGCCTGCATACACGTGCAAATTGTAAGTGCGCGATTGAGCGGCCGCCAACGCACAAGTAGCCGTCATGCCGGAGCGCAACTCTTTGATGCCGACGCTATTTTGCGATCGGCGTTTGGGGGGCGTTCCGGGGATTCTCTGATACGCAAGGAGAAGAACATGACAGCCAAGACCTTAATAAGCTCGTTGCTTCAATACAAAGCCGCCTCGAATGCGGAGTTGCTTCTCGCCTTGAACACCGTCGATGCTGAACCGCACACAACGGAATATCGGGCAGCACTGCGTGTTCTGAATCACGCCCACGTGGTCGACCGAATATTTGCCGCCAATCTTCAAGGCGAACGTCACTCGTACGCGGCGAATTGGAGCGCTGACACGCCCGTTCTTGCTCAACTCGCCCCCACCATTCGACTAACGGACCAGTGGTACATTGATTACATTTCGCGAGCGACTTCTTCTGACCTCGAAGAACTGGTCGATTTCACCTTTACAGACGGAACGCAGGGGCGGATGTCCCGTGAGGAGATGCTTGCCCATGTGGTTACCCACTCCGGGTATCATCGAGGTGAGGTAGGTCGTCTCCTACCGAAAATTGAAAGTACGGCGATGCGTGACGTGTTCGCTGGATATCTGCATAGGTCCGATCCCCCGCGTACCCAGCGGTGATTGCATCTGCACCCCTGAAAGTGAGACACGGTAACTACAGTGACAGTTCGCAGGGACGACAGCGGAGTATGTGGCGAAAGCAACGGCACCTGACGAAGCTTCAGAACCATTTCGCGACCCTGCCAATATGCCCCTGTTTTGCCCGACAGGTCAAATGACGCCGCTGCCGGCGCGAGTCTTATGGTCACTCGCATAACCCGTTGATCCGGCTCGCGCCGGCTACTGTGCATGGGGTTGTTTTCGCAACTTTTGTGTCGCGGTGGCCTCACGCCGCCTGCGACACCACGCGATTGCGGCCGTCGTGCTTGGCCCGGTAGAGCGCGGTGTCGGCGCGCTTGAGGACGTCGGCGACCGCCTCGCCCTTCTGCTCCAGCGTGGTGAGCCCGATCGAGATCGTGACCTCGATGCGCTTGGTGCCCTTGTGGATCGCGAACGGCTCGACGGCGATCGAGCGGCGCAGGCGCTCGGCGACCATGCCGGCGACGTGCAGATCGGTCTCCGGCATCACGATGACGAACTCCTCGCCGCCATAGCGGCAGGCCAGATCAATGCCGCGGATCGACTTGCGCACCCGCACCGCGAATTCGCGCAGCACGTCGTCGCCGGCGTCGTGGCCGTAATTGTCGTTGATCGACTTGAAGTAGTCGATGTCGAGGATCATGAGCGCCAGCGGCTTGCCGCGGGTCGCGGCCTGCTCGGCGAGCGTCGCCAGATGGCTCTCCATGTAGCGGCGATTGTGCAGGCCGGTGAGCGCGTCGGTGATCGCCATCTCGATCGAGTTCTGCACGTTGTCGCGCAGATGATCGGTGTAGCGGCGGCGGCGGATCTGGGTGCGGGCGCGCGCCAGCAGCTCGGTCCTGTCGATCGGGCGCAGCAGATAGTCGTTGACACCGATCTCGAGGCCGCGGAGCAGCCGCGTTGAATTCTCGGGATCGGCGATCGCCAGGATCGGCACATGGCGCGTGCGCTCCAGCGAGCGCGCCTGGCTGCACAGGCGGAGGCCGTCGAAATTGTTGAGGTCGAGCGAGACGATCAGGAGATCGTAATTGCCCTCGGCCGCGTTGAACAGCGCCTCGGTCGGGTTCAGCTCGACGTCGATGGTGTGCTCGGCGGCGAGGATCGTCGCCAGCCGCTGATGGGAGGACTCGCGATCGTCGACCAGGAGGATGCGGCCGCCCTTGCCGGTGTCGGCGACCGCGCTGCGCTCGGGCGCCTGCATGCCGATCTCGAGCGAGGTGATGGCGCGCATGCGCAATTCGTCGGTCATCATCTTCAGCCGCGTCAGCGAGCGCACGCGCGCGATCAGCACGACGTCGGAGACGGGCTTGGTCAGGAAATCGTCGGCGCCGGCCTCGAGCCCGCGGTTGCGGTCGGCGGGACTGTCGAGCGCGGTGACCATCACGACGGGAATGTGGTGCGTGGCCGGATCGGACTTCAGGCGGCGGCAGACTTCGAAGCCGTCCATGTCGGGCATCATCACGTCGAGCAGGATGATGTCGCATTCGGCTCTGCGGCTGATCGCCAGCGCCTCGGCGCCGTTCGAGGCGGTCATCACGTCGAAATATTCGGCGGACAGACGGGCCTCTAGCAGCTTGACGTTTGCAGGAACGTCATCGACGACGAGGATACGCGCGGACACTGTGCACTCACTTCCTATCCGATGAAACGCCGGACCGTCTCTATGAATTTGCCGACCGAGATCGGCTTGGACAAATAGGCCTCGCAGCCGCCCTCGCGGATGCGTTCTTCATCGCCCTTCATCGCGAACGCCGTGACCGCGACGACGGGAATCGTGCGCAGCTCCGGATCGTCCTTGATCCAGCGCGTCACCTCGAGCCCTGAGACCTGCGGCAATTGGATATCCATCAGCACGAGGTCTGGCCGCATCTTGCGCACCAGATCGAGCGCCTCGTAGCCGTTGCTGGTGCCCGTAGTCTGGTAGCCATGTGCTTCCAACAGGTCGCGGAAGAGCTTCATGTTGAGCTCGTTGTCTTCCACGATCAGGACGGTCTTAGCCATCCCGCCCTCCTGATTGGCACGAAGCCGGATACATGTGACGCCTCAGGCGCCGCTCGCCGGCGCTTCGAAAACTGGATTCAAACTAGCCTCAGATTCGCTCTAGTTTCGTTAAACCCGAGGCACACTTTCTGCGATGTGGTTTCCAGTTGCTTGCACCGGGATCGCAAGACTCAAGGCGGAGACTCGGGCATGATGCAAAGTAGACACCGAAAGTTAACGGAAAGGCAAACCGGGCCCGTGAAAAAGCCTGTTCACAACCCTCGCGAAGTCGCTGAAATCGTTGCGATTCAGGCCCTGTCCTTCGTCGCGGGCGAGCCCGAGCGGCTCGGCCTGTTCCTGGCCGAGACAGGGGTCGGCCCGGAGACCCTCCGGAACGCCGCCGCGGACCCGAATTTCCTCCTCAGCGTGCTCGATTTCGTGCTGCGCGATGATGCCACCGTGAAGGCCTTCGCCGCCGCCGCGGAGCTGCATCCGACCAACGTTGCCGCAGCGCGGCAGGTCCTCGGCGATGCGCTCGGCGACCCCAAGTGGGAGCGCGACGTGCCGTGAGCACACCCGACCCGGCCGGACCCCGCTGCTTCTGCCGCGATTGTCTGGCCGACCTGGATGTGGGCGTCCGTCGCTGTGGGACGTGCGGTTCCCCTCGCCTCGTCCGCCACCGGGCGCTGGCGAGCTTGACCATCGCCCATATCGATTGCGACGCCTTCTATGCGACGGTCGAGAAGCGCGACAATCCCGAGATCGCGGACAAGCCCGTCATCATCGGCGGCGGCAAGCGCGGCGTGGTGTCCGCCGCCTGCTACATCGCGCGCACCTATGGCGTGCGCTCGGCAATGCCGATGTTCAAGGCACTGGAGGCCTGCCCGCATGCTACCGTGATCCGCCCCGACATGGCCAAATACGTCCGCGTCGGCCGCGAGGTCCGCCAGGCCATGCAGGCGCTGACGCCGCTGGTCGAGCCGCTCTCGATCGACGAGGCCTTCCTCGATCTCTCCGGCACCGAGCGGGTGCACGGCATGATGCCCGCCAAGGTACTGGCGCGCTTTGCCCGCGAGGTCGAGCGCGACATCGGGATCACCGTCTCGGTCGGCCTGTCCTGCAACAAGTTCCTGGCCAAGATCGCCTCCGACCTCGACAAGCCCCGTGGTTTCGCCGCGCTCGACCAGGATGAAGCGCGGTCGATGCTGGCGGAAAAGCCGGTCGGCTTCATCTTCGGCGTCGGCCCTGCGACCCAGGAGCGCCTCGTGCAGCGCGGCTTCCGCATCATCGCCGACCTGCAAAAGGCCGATGAGATCGAGATGATGCGGCAGTTTCCGGGCGACGGTCGCAGGCTGTGGCGGCTCGCCCGCGGCATCGACGACCGCCGCGTCGAGGCCGATCGCGGCGCCAAGACCATTTCCAGCGAGACCACCTTCGAAACCGACATCCGCGATTTCGCGACGCTGGAGAAGATCCTGTGGCGGCTCTGCGAGAAGACCTCGTCGCGGCTGAAGAGCAGCGAACTCGCCGGCTCGACCGTGACGCTGAAGCTGAAGACCGCCGATTTCCGCCAGCGCACCCGCTCGCAATCGATCTCCGCGCCGACGCAGCTCGCCGCAAAGATCTTCTCGATCTGCCGCGAAATGCTGGCGAAGGAAATCGACGGCACCGCCTTCCGCCTGATGGGCGCCGGCGTCAGCGCCCTGCGCGAGGGCTCGCCCGCCGACGACACCGACATGCTCGACCGCCGCGCCGCCCACGCCGAACGCGCGGTGGATCGCCTGCGCAAGAAGTTCGGCAGCGCCGCGGTGATCCGCGGCATTGCCTATGACGGACCGGCGAAGGCGCAGGAGTGATCTGATCCTGCTCGGCTCAGTCGCGTTCGAAGATCCGTGCTCCCGGATAGACGCGCCTCGCATACTGAACGACCAACTGCCGATCCTGAGTTTCCAGGAACGGAGTTCGGATCTGGCAAGACCCGACAATGAGGTGCCACAGGCCGTTGAGCTTTCGAATGACGACATTCATTGAGCTTCCTCGCAGTGACCGAGTGGACTCAAATTGTAAGAATCTCCCGCCGTCACTCAATTGTACCAGCGTAAGATCGGCGTAATCGAAATATTGGAGGAGATATACGAAGGTATGTTGGTTGAGGCTTCAACAGCCGCTGCCGCGGATGGCTTCGCAGCGGCTCAAACGGTCTTGCCGGTTCGGGGGCTGCCATGGTGACGGGCGAACGCGATCTCGGCGCGCTGCTGAGTAAGATGAAGCCGGAGATCCTGGACGGCATCTTCGTGTTTTGCACGCTTGCACCGGGCGCGAGCATTCCAGCCACCATCAGCGCGATGCTGACGTTCCGCGAACGCCAAGGAACAACGCTGGTTGTCCTGCGCGAGGAGGCCGAAGCAGCAGGCCTGCGCTACGCGTTCCCCTCACGCCTGATCACCCTGACGGTTCACTCCGCGCTTAATGCGGTGGGCTTCCTCGCTGCGATCACGGCGCGCCTGGCCGAAGCAGGCATCAGCGTGAACGCCGTTTCGGCCTTTCACCACGACCATCTCTTTGTACCCGTCGACCGGGCCGATGAGGCGATGGCCGTTCTGCGAGAAATGTCTGCCGCGTAGTCCGGATGGCGCTTCGCTCCATTCGGACTGCAAGATCACATTTCAATCCGCCACCGCCACCGCCTCGATCTCGATCAGCCATTCCGGCGCGGCGAGCGCGGAGACGCCGACCAGGGTAGAAGCCGGCGGCTCCATGCCCTCGAAGAAGGCCGAGCGGGCCTTGCCGATAATCGGGCGCAGCTCCGGCTTGTAGTTCACGACGAAGGTCGTGATCTTGACGATGTTGGAATAGCTCGCGCCGGCCGCCTTCAGCGCATGCCCGAGATTCTGCATCACCTGCGTCGTCTGCGCGGCGATATCGCCCTCGCCGACGATCCGTCCCTCCTCGTCGGTCGATACCTGGCCGGAGATGTAGATGGTGCGCGCGCCGGTGGCGGTGACGACGTGGGAATAGGCGGGATTGTGATGCAGGCCGCTGGGGCGGAGATGGTCGAGCTTGGGCATGAAGGGCCTCCCGGAGTTTGTGGTTGGGAGAGAGCCTAGCTGGAGAGTATGACGAGAGCTAGCCCCGTCATTCGCGAGGAGCTCTTGCGACGAAGCGATCCAGAATCTTTCCGCGGAGGGATTCTGGATCGCTTCGCTACGCTCGCAATGACGGAGCAGCCGTCAATTACAGGGCTTGCTGTCCTTGGCGTCGAACTTGCCCATCGCGCCCGAGATGACGAAATCGTTGTAGTCGAGCACGAGCTGGCGCGAGACGCCGTTCTCGTAAAGCTCGAACGCCATCGCGTAGACCGGCGTCTGCTCGCCTTCCTTCTGGTGGGCCTCGCGGTCGAAATAGCTGACGGTGACCGGCCAACGCTTCAATGACTTCATGTGCTCGTCGGACGTGGACGGGTCGGATGAGGTGGCGCGGTCGGCGGCAATCGGCTGGCCGATCACGGTCAGCGTGTTGTAGACCTTCTGGCCGTCGTCGGAGCCGTCATAGACCGAGAGCTCGAGCAGCGACTTGCCCTCCTTGGCGGCGGCGATGATGCGCTGGATCTGCTCGGTCGGGAACACGATCTTGCCGTCGAGCGTGAAGCTCTTCGGCGCCGGCAGCTTCAGCTTGACATTGATGTGGTCGCCATCGCGCTCGGCCGAGCCGTCGACCCTGCCGGCATCGGCCTCGTTCATCCGCGTCTCGATCTTGAAGCGGTAGCTTTTGCCCGCAGCGTCCTCCCAGGAATTGGAACGGAGGTCGCTGACCGTGACCTTGCCCTCGCCGCTGTCGAGTTCGGACACTTGGCGGAATTCGGAGGTGTAGCCCTCGCAGGCGCTGCCGGTGAAGTTGTAGAGGATGCGGCCGCGCGCGCTGTTGACCGAATTGGAGCGCGACTTGAGGAGGCTGAGATCATAGAGCGCCTGGTGCGCCAGGAACGGGCCGTTGGCGGCAAGCGCCCCGCCGCCTGGGCCGAAAGCGGCCGCCGCAAGCGCCATCACACCGAGCGAAGTCCGGAAAAGGTGCACCATGTCTGTTCCCTGAGGAAAGCGCAGATTCGACATTTTAATGACCGTTCCATTGCGTCGCAACTGAGGCCGTTTCACGTAAAGTTGCGGCCGCCACTTTGAACCTGCTGGCCTGTCTAAACAAATGCGGCCCGTCCGGTTGCTTGCATGTGGCGGCTCGATGGGCGAAACAGGTCGCGCCCGGCCGCCTGCGGACGAGCCGGAGCGAAATGATTTTGGACAACGAGGTCGTGGACATGGCGGGCACGGTCGAGCAGAAACTGGCGGAACAGGGCATCAAGCTGCACGAGGCACCCACGCCTGTGGCCAATTACGTCCCGTTCGTGCGAACCGGCAACCTCCTGTTCGTCTCCGGCCAGGTTTGCTTCGGCCCCGCCGGCAAGCTGATCGCAAAGGGCAAGCTCGGCGCCGGCGTCTCCATCGAGGAGGGCGCCGCGGCCGCGCGCGGCTGCGCGGTCAACCTGCTGGCCCAGGTCAAGGCGGCGCTCGGCGACCTCGACAAGGTCGTGCGCGTGGTGCGGCTCGGCGGCTTCATCAACTCGGCCCCGGACTTTCTGGATGGGCCGAAGGTGCTCAACGGCGCCTCCGACCTGATGGTCGCCGCCTTTGGTGACAAGGGCCGCCATGCCCGCACCACGGTCGGTGTCGCCTCGCTGCCCGCGGACGCGGCGGTCGAGGTCGAAGGCGTGTTCGAGGTCGCCTGACGCGCATGCGCGCTCCGGATTGGCTGACAGCCCGGCCGGTCGCCCATCGCGGCCTGCACGACATTTCACGCGGCATCGTCGAGAACATGCCGGGGGCGGTGCAGGCTGCGATCGCGGGCAATTTCGCAATCGAGGTCGACATCCAGCTCTCCGCCGATGGTGAGGCCATGGTGCATCACGACCATTCGCTCGGCCGCCTCACCGAGGCCACCGGCGAGGTGATCGGGAAGACCGCCGCTGAGCTGAAAGCGGTCAGGTTCAAGGACACCGACGAGCGGATGATGTCGCTCGCCGACCTCTGCGCCATGGTCGCCGGCCGCGTGCCGCTGGTGATCGAGGTCAAGAGCCGGTTTGGCGGCGACCGCAAGCTGGTGCAGCGGATGGCCGAGGTGCTGGCATCCTATGACGGCCCGGCCGTCGGCATGTCCTTCGACCCCGACCTGCTGCTGGCTATGCGCGAGCTGTTGCCCAACCGCCCGCGCGGCATCGTCGCGCAGCGGAGCTATCAGGACGAACACTGGGCCACCCTGACGCAAGAGCAGCGCGACAGCATGCTGTACCTGCGCCACGGCTTGCAGACCCAGCCGCATTTCGTCGCCTTCAAGGTCGACCACCTCCCGGCTCCCGCCCCATGGCTCGCCCGCAACGTCTTCGGCTGCGCCCTGCTCGGCTGGACCGTCCGGACGCCGGAGCAGCGGACGCGGGTCGGGCACTATGCGGACCAGATGATTTTCGAGGGGTTCGTTCCGTAGGGCTCGCTCCTTCCAGCATCCTTTCGCGGTGACAGTCTGGATGCACTCGCAATGACGGCGGTTGCGACCGCCAGACCTGAGCTCCCACCCCTTGAAGTCGCTGCTGCAATGCACGATCTTGGGCGGAATGGCATCATCCGACATTACGCTCGAGGCCGTACCGTCCATTGGCGAAGTCTCGCCGGAGGATTGGGACGCCTGCGCCAATC
This sequence comes from Bradyrhizobium sp. SMVTL-02, assembly GCF_051853005.1. Lineage (NCBI taxonomy): Bacteria > Pseudomonadati > Pseudomonadota > Alphaproteobacteria > Hyphomicrobiales > Nitrobacteraceae > Bradyrhizobium > Bradyrhizobium sp. SMVTL-02. Next base: position 4,862,842 of record NZ_CP182469.1, read on the forward strand.
CCGCCAAGGCTCTTAAGGCAAAGGCTTGCAACGGGCATGGCGCGGGAACCTCATCCTCGCTTCCAGGCCATTCCCCCGGCCTCTCAAGACCAACCTATAACCCGTTCGTCTCGCACGCATTTCTATTCGCGGTCGAGAAATCGGGTTCGGCAACGATCCGGACCGGCTGGGGCCCGCGGCACCTCGTCGCCAAGCTCGACGGCCGCGTCGCCGGAGTCGTGCCGTGCTATCTGAAATCGCACAGCCAGGGCGAATACGTCTTCGACCGCGGCTGGGCGGATGCCTATGAGCGCGCCGGCGGACGCTACTACCCGAAGCTCCAGGTCTCGGTTCCCTTCACCCCGGCGACGGGACCGCGGCTGCTGGTCCGCGACGGCGTCGACCGCGAGCGGATCAGGGAGGCGCTGGTAAGCGGGCTGGTGGCGCTGTGCGGCGTCAGCAAGGCTTCGTCCGTGCACGTCACCTTCGCGCGCGAGGACGAATGGAGGCTGCTGGCCGAGCACGGCTTCCTCCAGCGCACCGATCAGCAGTTCCACTGGCACAACCAGGGCTTTGGGAGCTTCGACGATTTCCTCAGCACGCTGAACTCGCGTCACCGCAAGTCGATCAAACGCGAGCGGCGCGACGCGCTCGCGGCCGGCATCACCATCCACTGGCTCACCGGAAAGGACATCACCGAGGATGCCTGGGACGCGTTCTTCGAATTCTACATGGAGACCGGTTCGCGCAAGTGGGGCCGGCCGTACCTCACCCGCGAGTTCTTTTCGCTGATAGGCGAGACCATGAGCGAGGACGTGCTACTGGTGATGGCCCGCCGCAACGGCCGCTGGATTGCGGGCGCGATCAACTTCATCGGGTCGGACACGCTGTTCGGCCGCAACTGGGGCGCGGTCGAGCATCATCCCTTCCTGCATTTCGAGGTCTGCTACTATCAGGCGATCGATTTCGCGATCAAACATGACCTCACCCATGTCGAGGCCGGAGCGCAAGGCGAGCACAAGATCGCGCGCGGCTACCTGCCGCGCACGACCCATTCCGCCCACTTCATCGCCGATCCCGCCCTCCGCCGCGCCATCGACGATTACCTCAAGCGCGAGCGCGCCTATGTCGCGGAAGCCGGACGGGAGCTCGCCGAGCTCGGCCCGTTCCGCAAAGGCATCGACGAGGCGCCTTGACGGCCCGCCATGGCTGGTGACAGTAAGCGCAAAATTCTAAGCGCAAATTTCTTGGGAGCGCCGCCATGACCGCCTACGATACCAACAACATCTTCGCAAAGATCCTGCGCGGCGAGTTTCCCTGCCACAAGGTCTACGAGGACGAGCACGTCTTCGCTTTCCTCGACATCATGCCGCGCGTCCCCGGCCACACCCTGGTGATCCCGAAGGCGCCTGCCCGCAACATCCTCGACATCAAGCCGGACGACTACGCTCATGTCGCCCGCGGCGCGCACAAGATCGCGGCGGCTGCGATGAAGGCGTTCAACGCCGACGGCATCACCGTGCAGCAATTCAACGAGCCCGCCGGCGGACAGGTGGTGTTTCACCTTCACATGCACGTGCTGCCGCGCCACGACGGCGTCGCCATGCTGCCGCCCGCGAGCCGCAAGGAAGACGTCAAGGTGCTGGAAGAGAACGCGACCAAGCTGATCGCGGCGCTGAAGGCGGGGTAGATCTCTCCACTCGTCATTGCGAGCGAAGCGGTCGCGGTAGGGACGCTCATTGCTGGGCGCCCCCCGCACAGATCCGTACGTGCGGCTTTCCCGCATACGGCTCCCACCTCGGGTGAGTAGCGGTGAAGCGTGTTCGGGGCCAAGGATGGAGGATTTGTGGCTTGGGGAGCAAGTCGGAGGCAAGCCGCGCGACCCGCTGCCACGTGGTCCCGTCAATCTGGCTGCGGCGCCGAAGCATCCGCCTCCATTGTTCGGTGACGAAGTAGTCGTCCGTTAAGAAGGCGAATTGAGCGGGGCGGGACGGCCGAACGTGCGCCATAGCTGGAGCAGGATGAGGCACAAGAGTTCTCTGAGCCAGGCGAGGATGCGGCGGAAGTTGTGGCCCACGGCTGAGAGGATGACGTTAGCCGCATCGCCGGCGCGGCCTTTGAGGTAGCAGCGGCCGAGGTGACCATCGGCCTTCAGGTGTCCGATGATGGGTTCGATGGCGGAGCGGCGGCGCAGCTCGCGCTTGATGACACCGAAGACGCCGCGCTTCTGGCCGGAGATGAAGATCCGTCGGGGATTTTGTGCGTCGTGGCCGCGGTATCCCTTGTCGACATAGGCCCGCTCGATCGCGCAGCCGGTGAGTGTCTCGGTGCGGTCGATGACGTCCCGCAAGGTGTGACCGTCGTACGGGTTATCGGGTAGCGCCCTGGCGTGCAGCACGAACAGGCCCCCGGGAGAACGGCGGTTGTTGGTGACGATGGAGGCTTTGACGCCGATCTATGGACCACGCCCGCGTTGCAAGAGGAATCGACAAAGGGATGAAGCGGTTTGCGCCAATCTATCCGGCTTCAATTTGGGGCTGTTGCCCCGAGCCATCATGGATATCCGCTCACTTCTGTCCTCAATAACTCGCCGGCCTCAAGAAGGGCCATGGAGTCGAACCAGGCTTCAGAAGTGTCGGTGGAACCGTTTCTCCATTCGTCCTTTCCGTCTCGCAAACCTCGGCGGGTTATTGTGCCTTCTGATCCCGACCTTGGATTTTCCTTTCCGGCCCTGTTTCTTATGCGGTGCGGCCCAGGAGGTTGGCGTCGTAGTCACGGCCCTTTGCGAGCATGCTCCAGGCCATGCGCGCAAGTTTTGCGGCCAGGGCAACAACCAAGACATTGGAGTGGAGCCGCTTCGACGCTGCCTCTAACCAGGCTGCGAAGCCATGCCGAGGCCAACTCTGACGCTGCAGAAGTACGGCTCTGGCACCTTGAATAAACAGCGTTCGCAGGTACCGATTACCGCGCCTCGATATGCGCCCGAGAATGGTTCGATCGCCGGTCGAGATTTGCTTTGGTACCAGACCAAGCCATGCTGCAAAGTCTCGGCCTTTATGGAAGGCATCACCGGTTCCGATGGCGGCGACCATCGCGCTTGAGATGATCGGCCCGACGCCGGGCGCACTCATTAGGCGGCGACAGTGTGGATCTTGATCAGCGAGTTCGTCGATTTCTTTCGTCATTGACGCGACCCGTCGGTCGAGATAGCGCCAGTCCTCGGCCAAGTCCTGAATGAGCTGGATCACGCGAGGCGATAAGTTGTCGTTTGGCGCTGAGAGAATCTGAGGAAGTGCCAGTCGGAGTGCTGCCGCTCCCTGCCGCACTGGTAGCCCTCGCTCAAGCAAAAAGCCCCGGATTTGATTGATGACCGCCGTTCTCTGCGTCACCAATCGACTGCGAACTCTGTGTAGTGCCTGTAAATCAAGTTGTTCGGCTGACTTCACTGGAACGAACCGCATTGTCGGCCGCTGAGCGGCCTCGGCGATCGCTTCAGCATCCCGAAAGTCATTCTTGTGACCCTTGAGGTATGGTTTGACGTACTGCGCCGGCAAGAGCCGTACTTGATGGCCTAATTTCTCGAGCCTGCGCCCCAGATGATGTGCGCCTGCACACGCCTCCATTCCGATCAGACAACGCGGAATATTGCCCAGCGACTGGTCAAGCTGATTTCTCGACCGCTTCTTGCGTAGCGTAATTGCGCCTGTGGCATCGAGACCGACGACGTGGAATGTGTTCTTCCCGAGATCGATGCCGATTGTGACAAGGTTCGTATTCGACATGGCTTGCGCTCCTGCTGCTGCCCCCCGCCGGGCTGCACGTTGCCGCTGAGAGCGGGCGTGGTCCATGCCATTAACTCGTAAGGCGCGGCTGCTTTGCCCTTGCCGATGCACTCCACCTCCGGGGCGTGGAAGGAATAAAGCTTGAAGCCGCGCTGGCGTTGCTGCTGCGAGCGGATCTGCGAGGCCCGGCTGAGCGGGAGGGCGAACGTGTTCTCAAGCACAGCCTGACCTTCGATCTTGCGGCGGATATCGCGGATGATCCGGCCCAGTCGGCTGCGCAGGATGCGCAACTGCCGCTGATGCCGCTTGAATTGCTTGGCATGGCCGTAGCGTCCCGCCATCATTGTCGCGGTTTTGGCAATGCGCAGATAGGACTGCCGCAGCTTGACCCCGTGCTTCCTCGCCAGACGGTTGAGCCCCTTGATCGCCGCGTGCAAGAGCTTGGCATCGGTCGGGAAGGTGATCGCCTTCGGCTGCACGGTGGTATCGACTGTGACCCGCTTGATGTCCTGGCTGCGTAACGCGCCGGCCTCGTGTGCCACCCGCAAGCTCTCGGCCAGCAACAGCTCCAGCTTGTCGCCGAGCCGCTTGCGCCAGTGGCTCAGGTCCGAGCGCTCGTGCGGGAATGCGTGCTGGAAGAACTCTTCGCCGGTGAAGTACTGTCGAGTGGGCCGAGGGAGTTTCACCCTCAGCCCCTCACAGAACCGGACGTGATACTCTCGCATCATCCGGCTCTTGTCACCCAACCGTTGCGTGACCAAGGCGCGTCCAGTGGACGAAGAAAGAGGGATTGCGCTTCGCAATGCTGTTCAGTCGCCGCAAGCTCCGTCCCCGGTGCCTTTTGAGCGACTTGTACTTCCGCCGGAGCCAAGCCCCGAGACGTTCATCAAAGTACGTGAACAGCTTCCACATTTCCGTTGGATAGAAACGCCCATAATACTGCCACCATCCTTGAAGGATCGGATTGAGTATTCGGGCTATATCCGCCAACGGAAGCGGCGCGTGCTGTGGCAGGCGCCAGCTCCTTATCCGCTCCCGCATGCGTTTGAGCGCCTGCAGGCCAACTGCGGGAAGGAAGCGCGTGAAGAGCTTTCCCCAACGGTTCTTCGCCCTACGGGGTCGGAAGGTGAAGCCAAGGAAGGTGAAGTGGATCTGCGGATGCGTCCCGCGTCGATTACTGTCTCTGCAATAAACCACTTGGGTCTTCTGCGGGTGCAGCGTCAGATGACAATCGGCCAATCTCATTTCCAGCGCTGCCTTCAGATGCTCGGCCTCCTGCCGTGTCCGGCAATGGCAGATTGCATCATCGGCATAGCGTTCGAACGGAATGCGCGGAAACGTCCGACGCATCCACGCATCGAAGCTATAATGCAGAAAAAGATTCGCCAGCAGCGGGCTTACCACTCCACCTTGCGGTGTTCCGGCTTCCCGTTTCTGGATGGTCCCATCAGGCATCTCTACCGGAGCCTTCAGCCATCGTTCGACGTACAGCAAAACCCAGGGCTCCTGGCAGTGCTTCCGAAGCGCTCTAACCAAAAGGGCATGATCGATCGTGTCGAAAAAGCCTTTGATGTCGAGGTCCAAAGCCCACTCATAGTCCCAGCATCGCTTGCGCGTTTGCTCGATCGCCTGATGCGCTGATTTTCCCGGCCGATAGCCATAGGAGTCAGGATCAAACACCCGATCCAACCCCGGTTCCAGATACTGCTTGACCACCATCTGTGCGACGCGGTCCGCGACCGTCGGGATGCCCAGAGGACGGATGCCGCCATTGGCCTTGGGAATCTCCACGCGCCTGACCGCAGGCGGGAGATAGCTTCCCGACGCCATGCGATTCCAGAGCTTGTAGAGGTTATTCCCAAGGTTATGCGCGAATTCGTCCAGGCTCTGGCCATCGACGCCCGCCGCCTTTCCATTCCCTGCCACCAGCTGGTAGGCCTCCCAGACCATACGCTTGGTGATCGGCAACGGTTTGTCCGGCGTCATGACGCTCCTCCCGACAAAGCCGGTTGGCGTCCGATGTCGGACAGGATAACGCAGCCCCTTCGCTCCATAGCCATTACAGCTACTTCAGCGCTACTACAGGCTCCTCCGCCCCTGTCTCGGGTTTTGGTGTTCTCCCTCGTGGTGTGCACCACTTGCGGATTTCCCTTAACACCCCGAGCCAGGTTCCCTCGTTCCGGATTGAAGCCTGTGATGAGATCATGCCGCCTATACACCGGCTGCCGCGTGGACCGTAAGCAGGTATCGCCCACACTCTTCCGAGCATCACTATCCCCATGCTCGTTTTGACAGCGCCTGGACCCATTTCGATGCGTCATCGGCGGTTCGCTTGCGCTCATCTTCTCATCACTCACCTGACGGCGTAGCCTGCCGCCTTTTCCCCAGCGCTCACCACCACGTCTCTTAAACGCAGCAGCCTGGAGTGGTTTGAAGCCTGCCCCTGCAGGCCGGCTCCGGGAGACCAACTCCCATCTTCAACACAGTTGTGCCGGCAGATACGCACCGGCTACGAGGCACACGGAAATATGGGTCGTGGACCCAGCGCTCGCACACCCCCTCATCGGACAGCCCGTAAATGTGCTTGAGCAGCAACAGCCCGATCATGAAGCGGCTCGCGATCCCGGGCCGACCATTCTCGCTATAGAGCGGCGCGATCTCGCCGTCGATCCAGTCCCAATCGACCTTGCCGGCGAGCTGAACCAGCTCGTGCTTCATATTGATGATTTGGTCCAGCCTGGCCCGGAACAGATCGCCCGATCCCGTCGTCCTGTGCTTCTTCGGTCGCATCGCCACCTCCGATGTGATGACGGAATCATGGTTGGCGATTCGACGGAATCTTGAGGGTTCTGTGAGGTCGCGTGGCAGGCGCGAGCCGCGCGCTCTGTGGTGCGTGCGACCTCATAGAAGCCGGATTGAACGAAGCTGCGGAGTTGTGGGCGCTATGGGAATAGTGCAGCGGGTGCGGCTGCGGGGAACGCTCGCCTGTGGTCGCCGCGCGTCCGCGAGTCATTCATCGGATGTGAGGGGCCCGATTGATCGGGCCAAGGGCGCGATCCAGCGAGCGATTTGCAGCGCTGGGATGCGCTACCGAACGATTGGCGGGGTGTTCGGTGACGAGCGCGGCCACGGCGACTTCGGACGTTGCCACCAAGAAGGTGATTACGGAAGGGGTGGATGGTACAGACGCTGGTCATGACGTATCACAATGAAACGGCTGGTCGCGCGCGCAGGCTCGCGGGACGATATCGACGCGCCGCATGGTGCCGCCACAATGCGGGCAGACGGGGATCTCGCATTTGGTGAGGGGATCGGCGCCGGCTTCTTGATCAGTCGGAGCGTTGCGGACAGCAAGGAGTTGACGGCAGAAAGCGATTTTATCGTTGCGTCCGCCATTGGCGAGGAAACCATAGTGGCGGATGCGGTGGAAGCTGTCCGGCAGGGTGTGCAGGAGAAAGCGACGAATGAACTCATCGGCCTTAAGCGTCATCACTTTGGTTTTACGATTCTGCCGATAGTCCTTCCAGGCAAAGCTCACCTTGCCGTCGGCAAGCGAGATCAGCCTACTGTTGGCGATGGCGACGCGATGCGTATAGCGGCCGAGATAAGCCAGCACCTGTTCGGGCCCACCGAATGGCGGCTTGGCATAGACGACCCAGTCGGTCCATCGAAGTTGAGCGAGGCGCTCGGCGAATGCGGCGGGATCGGCGAGACGGGCGAGATCGCCAAAGAAGCCCAACTGGCCAGCCGCGAAGGCAGCTTGCAGCTCTTGCAGAAACAGGCGGCGGAACAGCCTGGAGAGGACGCGCACCGGCAGGAAGAAGCCGGGCCGGCAAGCGACCCAGTGTGTGCCGTCGAGTGAAGGTCCACCACCAGGCACGACGCAGTGGATATGCGGATGGTGTTGCAGGGTTTGACCCCAAGTATGGAGGACGGCGGTCAGACCGAGCTGAGCGCCGAGATGCTTGGGGTCGGCCGCGATGGTGGTGAGCGTCTCGGCCGCGCAGCGGAACAGAATGGCATAGACCACCGCCTTGTTCTGGAAAGCAATCTCTCTGGCCGGCGCCGGCAAGGTGAAGACGACGTGGAAGTATGGCACGGGAAGGAGTTCGGATTGTCGCTCGGCAAGCCATTGCGCGCGCGCCGAGCCTTGGCACTTCGGGCAATGCCGATTGCGACAGGAGTTGTAGGCGATCCGGGTGGCACCGCAGTCGTCGCATTGCTCGATGTGGCCGCCAAGCACAGCCGTCCGGCATGCCGTGATCGCGCCCATGACGCGCCGCTCGACGCGACCCAGATGTCCGGCACGAGCTTGCCGAAACGCTTCGCCGTGGCGGCGGAAGATATCCGCCACTTCCAGAACTGGAGTCATCAGGTCCGCTCAGCCGGGCGGCACGACCTCCAGGCGGAGCCGGTCAAGCGGACTTGGCGTATTGCTGATGGTCTTTGTGGCGACTTGGGTATAGCGCGCCGTGCTCTGCAGACTGGCATGGCCGAGCAGCACCTGGATGATGCGCACGTCGGCCCCGTTCTCCAGGAGATGGGTCGCGAATGTGTGCCGCAGCGTATGCACTGTCACCGACTTGCTCAAGCCGGCCGCCGTACAGGCTGAACGGCAGGCGGCGTGCAGCACGTTAGGGACGAGCGGACGCTCGTCGTCGCGGCCGGGAAATAGCCATCGTTTGGGCCGAGTGAGCCGCCAATACGTCCGCAGAATCCTCAAAAGCTGCGGCGAGAGCATAACGTAACGGTCCTTGCCGCCCTTGCCGTGCTCGACCCGGATCAACATCCGCTGGCTATCAATGTCGACAACCTTCAAGAGGACCACTTCCGATACGCGCAAGCCTGCGGCATAGACGGTGGTCAGCGCGGTACGGCTCTTGAGGCTTGGGATTGCTTCCAGGAAGCGCACGACCTCGTCGGCGCTCAGCACCACCGGCAGTTTGCGCGGTTTACGCGCATAGGCGATGCGCTCCGGAACGGTGTCATGACCCAGCGTCACACCGTAGAAAAACCGCAGTGCGCAGACGATCTGGTTCAGCGCCGGCCAGGACATCCCCGTCGCAACCAGATGAACCTGGAAAGCACGGATATCCTCCAGGTCGAGGCGGTCAGGAGAACGACCGAAATATCGGCTCAACTTCGCTACGGCGTTGAGGTAGGATTGCTGCGTCGCCGGTGACAGATTGCGGACCGTCATGTCCTCGATCATGCGGCGGCGAAGTGGGCTGATCTCAGCCATCGGAAAACCTCCTGTCTAAAGGGTTGGGCTTCGAAAACCCGCAATCCTCTCAGACAGGAGGCAATCCTTGCTATGCCTCCCTACATGCCGCGCCAGCGGCTTCGTTCAATCCTGAAAATGAAATTGCAAGGTTCCGACGCCCGAAGCATCAAACCCCTGCAAACGCAAAACAGTCCACAACGACAAATGCGATTCTAGCTCAATCGCTTAGCCACTCTTCACGGACGACGAAGTAGCGGAAGGCGCTGAGCGCTCGGCTGTTGGTCGGTACCGCGTGGTAGTTGAAGTACCCGGTAACGACCTGCCGCAGCCATTTGCCCTGTTCGAGCACCGACTGGTGCATACGCCGTCGCATTCCCTGCTTCACGGCTTGCAGTTTCGCCCGCATGCGGTCTTTGCGAGACTTGCGCCTGATCTGGAACTTGCCTTGCTTGGATCGGCTGCAGATGAAGGTGAAGCCGAGGAAGTTGAAGGTCTCCGGCTTGCCGAGCCCGCGCCGCCTGCGGTTGTCCTCCGCATGACGTCCGAACTCGATCAGCCGGGTTTTCTCAGGGTGCAGTGACAGCGCGAACTCCTGCAGCCGTTTGCGCAATTCTTCGAGGAAGTGCCGGGCCTCATTCTCATGCTCGAAGCCGACGATGAAGTCGTCAGCGTAGCGCACGATGATCATGTCACCCGCGGCCTCGCGCCGTCTGAAGCGTTCGGCCCACAGATCGAGGGCATAGTGCAGGTAGATGTTGGCAAGCAGCGGCGAGATCACCGCCCCTTGTGCCGTCCCCTGTTCGCTGACCCTGACCGTTCCTTCTTCGAGAACACCCGCCTTGAGCCATTTGCGGATCAGACGGATGATACGCTGGTCGCCGGTCCGATGTTCGACGAAGCGGATGAGCCATTCCTGGTCCACCATGTCGAAGAACGAGCGGATATCGGCGTCAACAATGAAGTTCACCCGCCGGCTCTCGATTCCGACCAGCAGCGCATCCATCGCATCGTGCGCGCTGCGCCCGGGCCGGAACCCATACGAGAACCCGAGGAAGTCCTCCTCGTAGATCGCGTTGAGCACCGTAGCGGTTGCCCGCTGAACGATCTTGTCCTCGAGGGACGCAATCGCCAGCGGTCGCTGCCGCCCATCCTGCTTCGGGATATGGACCCGCCGCGACGGCTGCGGCCGGTACGCTCCCCGGTGAACACGAGCATGCAGGTCCTCAAGATTGGCCTTGAGGTCTTGCTCGTAGTCCCGCCACATCATTCCGTCCACACCCGGCGCGGCATGCTTCTTCAGCGCGAAGAACTCCGCCTCGAGCAGTTCAGGCGTGATGTGGTGAAGCAGCGCAGTGAACCTCTCCTTCTTCCTTTCCCTTGCAGTTCGCCGTATGCGTTCCAACGCCTGTGTCGCGCTTGTCCGGCTCGGCGTCCGGGGCGTGCTTTGCTGGTCCGCATTCCCCTTGGTCGCGGCCCTTCGCTCCACCAACTCCTCCGCGGATCGCTCCGCTTCGTTCGCAGGCTTCGACGCTACTACGGCCGCCTCCGACTTCCCGCATCCGTTCGTCATCGGCTTTGGCTCCTCGCCTTCCCGATGCGGACCTTGGGGGCATGTTGCCATCGGTCAGATGCGGGACCTCCCAGGTTCCGACGCGGTCCTTTGCTGCGTGATGGGGTCTTCGACCACGGCAGAGCGTCAGCGCCTCGCATAACGGCGCCGCACATGTTGCCTTCGACGTTGCTTACCGGCTCGGCCTCTGCGAGTTTCTGTCTTTCGCGGCTCAATAGCCCACCCCACAGCATCGTTGTGTACGCTTCGCAGCCGCCGTTGCCGACGGCCACGCAACACTCACTACCGGGCGCTCGCTACCGCTTACCCGGACCGGACTTCCACCGGTTGGACCACGCCAGCTTGCCTGGCGCACAAGCAATCCAGAATCCCTCCGCGGAGGCAGTTCTGGATTTGCTTCGTCGCAAGAAGTCCTCGCAATGACGAACAGACGACAGTGCGCCCTCACTCCGTCTGAAAATCCCCCGGCTGCGGCGCCGCCAGCGGGGTGAACTCGCAGCGGTCCGGCTTGATATCGATCAGCGGCGTATTGTCGATGCAGTCGAGACCGCGAACGAGGATGGCATTGCCCTCGATTCCGACGAGCTTCACGATCGAGGTGCCGATCGGATTGGGTCGCACCGGCGAGCGCAGCGAAAAGGTGCCGCGGGTCTTCTCGTTGTTCTTCGGGCTCTGCAGGATGATGTCGCGGCGCGACCGGTCGAGCCAGTACAGCACTTCGAGATTGCTGTAGAAGTCGACCCCCTTGATGGCGGGCACGAACGGCTCGAAGATCTCGAGGCGGCAGATCGGGCCGTCCTGACGGCCCTGCCGCGGCGTCTCCAGCCGTGAGGTCCAGGGTGTGCGGATGCGGCCGATGAAGACGAGGCCCGCATCCTCGGTGGACGGCAGCTCGATGGCGATTTCGCCCTCGCGGAGCTCGTTTTCGCGAACCATAATTCCTGTTCCTCAAGCCTGTTCGGCGGTGAATTTAGCCCAACCACCACTTGCCGGCCAGCATGAAGACTTCGCCGGTCAGCACGCCCGCGAAGATCGAACGGCGCGTCAGCAGGAAGACGACCAGTCCGGCGCCGACCGCACCATAGCGCAGGACATCGGGCACGCTGGCCAGCGCGCCGGGCGGCTCGACCACGATCTGGGCGATGACGCCGGCCAGGATCGCGGTCGCGACCGCCCTCACCCAGACCAGCAGCTCCGAGCCCTCGTCGATGCCGCCGCCGAACCACAGACCCAGCATGCGCCAGATTTGGTTGGGAACAACGCCGGCGACGAACAGCACCGCGAGCGCATGCCAGTCGCCGATGATCTGTGCGAAATTCATGCGCGCACCTCCCGCCACCAATGCACGCCGTAGGCGATGGTGCCGGCCACCACGCCGCTGACGAGGATGTCTAGGCCGGAGTTCATCTTTGCAGCCAGCGGATAAAGCAATATCCCGAGCGTCAACGCCACGACGTCGGCGACCTCGCGGCTGTTGCGCGCGGTCGAGAACAGGAACGACAGCGGCGTCAGCAACAGGATCGCCGCGCCAAGCGTCTGCGTCAGATTGGCGGCAAGGAAATAGCCGACCGTGTTGGCGGTAAGGCACACCGAGACCAGGCCGCAGCCGAGCCCATGCACGAAGGCGATGCGCCGCTCGCGCGGAACCTGCGGCAGGAAGCGATGACATTCGACCCACAGCGTCACCGCGGTGAGATGCGCGGCGAAGACCAGCTCGCGCCGTTTCGTGCTCGGCGTCCGCATCAGCGGCAGCACCGAGACCACCATCGGAAACAGGCGGATGGCGCTGACGGTCACGGCGATCGCCGACTGGATGATGGTGGCGCCCGAGCCGAGCGTGGTGATCAGGATGATCTGCGCCGGCCCCGCCCAGACGAACAGCGTCGAGCACAGCGCCCAGAGCAGGCTGAAATGGGTGTCGTGGGCGAGCGCACCGATGCCGAGATAGGTCACGAACAGCACGATCGTGAGGATCGTCTGCGTGATCGAGCGCAGGCCCCACGCAAAGGCGCGCCACTGACTTTGCCATTGAGGTGAATCGAGCGGGGGGAGCGCCACGGGAGGATTGGCCGGGGTTACGGAATCGTGGCTGCATAACGGGCAATGCGGCCGTCCGCGTCAAGGAAGCGCGCGGCGGGGCTGGCATGCGTGCGGAGAGACGCCCCTACCCCGCACCCCGATTCCTCAGCACGAAGCAGGCGCCGCCCGCCTTGCGGATTCGGTTGCACAAATCATCCGCTTCGCTGCGCGTATCCGCCCCGATGCGCACCTGGTAGAATGCACGCGTGCCGCGGCTGCGCATCACCGAGCTCAGCAGGCTCGGATCGCGCTCGCCGATCACCGCGCTCAGGCGCGTGACCGCGCGGGAATACATCGCCAGCGCCTTGTTGCGGTCGAACCCGGCGGCGAGCTGCACGCCCCAGATCTTCGCCGCGGCAAGCTCGACATGCTGCTCGAGCTCGGCGACGAACGGATTTGGCGCGCGCTTCAACAGGGCCATGAGATCGCGACAGCTCGTCGGCGGCGAACTCGGCGGGCCCTTGCCGGTGCTGCCCGCCTTCGCCCATGCCTCGACGCTCGCGCCGGTGATGGCGTAGACATAGTTGCGGGTCTGCTCAGGCATCGGACCGGTGCCGGCGAGCCATTCCTGCACACGGCGCGGCCCGGCATTGTAGGCGGCTGCGGCAAGGCCGAGATTGCCGAACTGATTGCGCAGCTCGTTCAGGAATTCGGCCGACTTCGGCAATGCCTGCACCGGATTGAAGGGATTGAGCAGCCCGCGCTCGCTCGCGGTCCCCGGCATGAATTGCGCGATGCCCTGCGCGTGCTCGCCGCTGCGCGTCATGGGCCCCACCGCATCGGCCTGGAAGCGGCTTTCCTGCCAGATGACGCGGGCGAAGAATTCCAGCGGCAGATTGGCATCGCGCGCGGCCGCCTCCACGATCAGGCAGATCGATTCCCGCGTGTCGCTCTCGCGCGCATTGGCCGGCTTCGGCGGCGACATCGCGAGCTCCTCGACGCTGGGGACTGCGACGTTGGTTTTCGCGGGCGAGCTGTCCCATGCCGCCTGTGTCGCCGACGCGGCCGGCGCGACAAGAATGAGTGCTGCAATCCGCGCCGACACTGCCCAAGCAACGCTGTAGCGCCTGCCGGCGCGGCATGCGACAAGTTGTTCTGCCATGTGGCATCGTGCCATGGTTTGACGAGTTGCCAATATATGCTGCCTGACCTGCTTCTCCCAATGCGTTCCCCCGCCAGACGGATCCGCGCGATCCTGGCCCTCGCCGCCTTCGTCCTGTCCACTGCTCCGGCCCTGGCGCAGGTCAACTGGCGGATGACCACGGAATACCCGCAAAACAACATTTCCGGCATCGGCCTCACCACTTTCGCCGATCGCGTCGCAGCGCGCACAAACGGTTTCGTGACCGTGACGAGCGCCTTCGACAACGAGCTCAAGATCAATTCGGGCGAGATGCCGCGGGCGGCGCTGGATGGCCGCATCGCCGGGGGCGATGCCTTTGCCGGCGCACTGTCCGGCCTCGACCCGGTGCTCGGCCTCTCCACCCTGCCCTTTCTGGTGCAATCGGCCGACGTCGCCCACGCCACCAATGCGCGGGCCCGCCCGCTCTACGAGAAGGCGTTCGCGGCCCGCGGTCTGAAGCTGCTCTATCTGACGATCTGGCCGGCGACGGGCCTCTGGTCCGATCATGCGCTCGCCGGCACCGACGATCTGCCGAAGCTGAATTTGCGCGCCTACGACGCCAATTCCAGCGCGGTGATGCGCACCGCCGGAGCCAACGCGCAGTTCCTGCCGATGGACAAGGCGCTTGCCGGTCTGAAGGAACACCAGCTGAACGCGTTCCTCACCTCCGGTGATGGCGGTGCGGGACGCAAGCTCTGGGACTTCCTGCCGCATTTCACGGCCATCAATTATGCGATGCCGATCTCGATCGCCTTCGTCCGCAGCGAGGCGTTCGCAGAGCTGTCCGAGCCGATGCAGCGGGAGGTCATGGCGGCCGCTGCCGAGACCGAGCAGAGCCAGTTCGTGCTGCTCGCCCATCGCACCGCCGAGAATTACGCACGCATGCGCGACAACGGCGTCACCATCGCCGAGCCCGCGCCGCATTCTCGTCGCAGCGCTCCGCAACGCAGCGACCAGCACGATCGCCGCCTGGGAAGCCCAGGCCGGCCCGGACGCCGCGGCGATCGTCGCATGGGCCCGGCAGCAATGATGCGACGGGCCTTGACTTGAGAGCCCGGCCGTCTAGCAACGGGCGGCAGTCTCAACGCCGGTTCCGCCCTGATGGCCACAATCTATTTTGACCTCGACGGCACGCTGACCGACCCGAAGCCCGGAATCACCCGCTCGATCCAGTACGCGCTGGAGCGGTTGAGCCTGGCGGTGCCAAGCGAGGACGAGCTGACCTGGTGCATCGGGCCGCCGCTGCTTGCCAGCCTGAAGAAACTCGCGGGAAGCGACGAACTCGCCGACCGGGCGCTGCTGCTCTATCGCGAACGTTTTGCCGATATCGGCCTGTTCGAGAACGAGGCCTATGCCGGCATCGTGGACACGCTGACGACGCTCGCCGCGACGACGCCGCGCATGTTCGTGGCG
This sequence comes from Bradyrhizobium sp. SMVTL-02, assembly GCF_051853005.1. Classification (NCBI taxonomy): domain Bacteria; kingdom Pseudomonadati; phylum Pseudomonadota; class Alphaproteobacteria; order Hyphomicrobiales; family Nitrobacteraceae; genus Bradyrhizobium; species Bradyrhizobium sp. SMVTL-02. Next base: position 4,878,012 of record NZ_CP182469.1, read on the forward strand.
ACCAGCAAGCCCGCGGTCTATGCTACCCGCATTGTCGATCATTTCGGCCTGAAACCCTATTTCGAGCGCGTGTTCGGCTCCGAGCTCGACGGCACCCGCGCCGACAAGCGTGACCTGCTGCGCTACGCGCTCGCCGAGGCCAAGGTCGATCCCGCCAGCGCGATCATGATCGGCGACCGCAGCCACGACGTCGTCGGCGCCCGCACCAACGGCATGACCGCGATCGGCGTGCTCTACGGCTATGGCAGCGAAGCCGAGCTGCGGGACGCCGGTGCGCATCACATCTGTGCGGCGCATCCCGAGTTGCTCGGTCACTGCCTCGCCTAGTGGCATCGTCCAGGCGGCACAGACATCAGCCGCAGCCTTCGTGTACGACGAAGGCAAGGCTCGCCAATTCCAGATTGTCTTGTCACACCGCGTGCCTCAGGCTGGTGCGCATGAGGACTCACGCGACGACAGGCGGATCAGAGCTGCTGCTGAGCATGATCGCGATCCGGCTCGCGGTGCTGGTCGTGGTGGGATGGGGTTTGACGCTGCTGCCGCAGCAGGATCGCAACACTGACCTCGCCTGCGTTTCCCCATCCGTAGCAAGGCGCGCGGCAAATCCTCCGGCGAAGATCGTCGGCCCGCGCATCGTCGACGCCGCGCTCGACGACATGCTTGGGCATGACTAGGGCGTTCCCAAGCAAGGCCGCTATGTGAGCGCGTGATAGGACAAGGCGCCCGCTTGCGTTAGTTTCGGCACCAAGGCCGCACCAAATCAATCAGCGGCCAGCCGAGGAGCCTATCGATGGAATACCGACGCTTGGGCGGGTCCGGCCTGATGGTGCCTGCTTTGAGCCTGGGAACGGGCACTTTCGGCGGCGTCGGCCGCCTCGCCGCCTGGGGTACGACGGACGCGACCGAAGCTCGGCGTCTTCTCGATGTCTGCCTCGAGGCCGGCGTGTCGATGTTCGACACCGCCGACGTCTATTCGCTCGGCGAGTCCGAGCGCGTTCTGGGTGAGGCCATCAAGGGCCGCCGCGACAAGGTGCTGATCTCGACCAAGGCGACTTTCCGCTTCGGCGACGGTCCCAACGACATTGGCTCGTCACGGCAGCACCTGCTCGCGGCCATTGACGGTTCGCTGAGCCGGCTCGGCACGGATTACATCGATCTGTTCCAGCTGCATGGTTTTGACGCCTTCACTCCGCCGGAAGAAGTGCTCTCGACCCTCGACGTGCTCGTGCGCGCCGGCAAGATCCGCTATGTCGGCGTCTCGAACTTTTCGGGCTGGCACCTGATGAAATCGCTCGGAATTGCCGACAAGCACGGCTTCCCGCGCTACGTCGCCAACCAGACCTACTATTCGCTGATCGGGCGCGACTACGAATGGGAGCTGATGCCGCTCGGCCTCGACCAGGGGCTCGGCGCAGTGGTCTGGTCGCCGCTCGGCTGGGGTCGCCTGACGGGAAAAATCCGGCGCGGTCAGCCGAAGCCGGACGTCAGCCGCCTGCCCAAGACCGCCGAGTTCGGCCCGCCCGTGCCCGACGAGCACGTCTATCGTGTGGTCGACGCGATCGATGAGATTGCCAAGGAGACCGGCAAGAGCGTCTCGCAGATCGCCCTGAACTGGCTGCTGCAGCGCCCCACCGTCTCGACGCTGATCATCGGCTCACGCAACGAGGCGCAGCTGCGCGAGAATCTCGGTGCGGTCGGCTGGTCCCTCACCAAGGATCAGGTCGCAAAGCTCGACGCCGCCAGCAAGGTGACGCTACCCTATCCCTATTGGCACCAGCGCACGACCTTCACCGACCGCAATCCCCCGGCAGTGTGACGAGCGCCCTTGAGCTGCTCTATCTCTCAGAAGAGCCGAGCGGGAGAGGACCGCTGGGATCGCCGCAAATATCAGCATCTCATCGACACCTTCAGGCGTGGTAGCCCTGGTCAGCGGAATGGATGTTCCGACCACCTGCACGACGCCCTGCTCGGCGGGGCCGCCGGCTTTGCCGGCAACCCCTGCCGGGCGGCGTGGTCGGCATGGGCGTCGATGCTGCGACCGGCGCGGCAACCGAGCGCAACCCCCCGGTCATCGTGACGATGCAGTCATCTGTCCGAGCTCGAAGCGCGCGACCGCCCGCGAAGCGGCCGCGGCGACCGGCGGAGCGGCGCCCGAGGCAGGAACCTGAGGATCGCTCGCAACTCAGAACAAAAAGGCCGGCTTCGCAGCCGGCCTTCTCGATTTCATCACATGCCGATCAAGCCTTGACCAGCGGTCCCTTGGAGGTCGGGCCCTTCGAACCGCCGGGGCCTCCCGGCTTTGACTTGCCCGGCGGGCGCTTGCGGGTGCCGGGCAGCTTCTCCTGCTTCGGCGTGACCGGGCCCTCGACGAACTCGAAGCCGATCTTCTCCTTGGTCTCGTCGGCTTCGTCCTTGACGAGAACGACGCGGACGTGGCCGCCGCCCTTGAGCTTGCCGAACAGCACCTCGTCGGCCAGCGGCTTCTTGATGTGCTCCTGGATCACGCGGGCCATGGGACGCGCGCCCATCTGCTCGTCGTAACCGTGCTGGACCAGCCACGCCTTGGCCGGCTCGGACAGCTCGATGGTGACGTCGCGGTCGCCGAGCTGCGCCTCGAGCTGCAGCACGAACTTCTCGACGACGGTGCCGATCACCTCGACGCTGAGATGGCCGAACGAGACGATGGCATCGAGACGGTTGCGGAATTCCGGCGCGAACTGCCGGTTGATCGCCTCGTGGTCGTCGCCTTCCCGCTTCGAGCGAGTGAAGCCGAACGCCTGCTTGGCGAGATCCGCCGCGCCGGCATTCGTGGTCATGATCAGGATCACGTTGCGGAAGTTGACCTGCTTGCCGTTGTGGTCGGTGAGCCGGCCGTGATCCATGATCTGGAGCAGCACGTTGTAGAGATCGGGATGCGCCTTCTCGATCTCGTCGAGCAGCACCACGCAATGCGGATGCTGGTCGACGCCATCGGTGAGCAGGCCGCCCTGGTCGAAACCGACATAGCCGGGAGGCGCGCCGATCAGGCGCGACACGGTGTGCCGCTCCATGTACTCGGACATGTCGAAGCGCAGCAGCTCGACGCCGAGCGTCGCCGCGAGCTGCTTGGCAACCTCGGTCTTGCCGACGCCGGTGGGGCCCGAGAAGAGGTAGCAGCCGATCGGCTTCTCCGGCTCGCGCAGGCCCGCGCGTGCGAGCTTGATCGAGGCGGCGAGCGACTCGATCGCCTTGTCCTGGCCGAACACGGTGCGCTTCAGGGTCTGCTCGAGATGCTTGAGCACCTCGGCATCGTCCTTCGACACGCTCTTCGGCGGGATCCGCGCCATCGAGGCGATCGTGGTCTCGATCTCCTTGATGCCGATCGTCTTCTTGCGCTTGTTCTCGGCGACCAGCATCTGCGCCGCGCCCGACTCGTCGATCACGTCGATCGCCTTGTCGGGCAGCTTGCGGTCGTGGATGTAGCGCGAAGAGAGCTGCACCGCAGCCTCGATCGCCTCATTGGTGTACTTCAGCCGGTGGTAGTCCTCGAAGTACGGCTTGAGGCCCTTGAGGATCGCGATCGCGTCCTCGACCGTCGGCTCGTTGATGTCGATCTTCTGGAAGCGCCGCACCAGCGCGCGGTCCTTCTCGAAGTGCTGGCGATATTCCTTGTAGGTGGTCGAGCCCATGCAGCGGATCGTGCCCGAGGCAAGCGCCGGCTTGAGCAGGTTCGACGCGTCCATTGCGCCACCCGACGTCGCGCCCGCACCGATCACGGTGTGGATCTCGTCGATGAACAGGATGGCGTTCGGATGCGCCTCGAGCTCCTTCAGCACTTGCTTCAGGCGCTCCTCGAAGTCGCCGCGATAGCGCGTGCCGGCGAGCAGCGTGCCCATGTCCAGCGAGAACACGGTTGCAGCCGCCAGGACCTCCGGCACTTCGCTATCGACGATGCGCTTGGCGAGGCCTTCGGCGATCGCCGTCTTGCCGACGCCGGCTTCACCGACGAACAGCGGATTGTTCTTCTGCCGGCGGCACAGCACCTGGATCGCGCGGTTGATCTCGGAATTGCGTCCGATCACCGGGTCGATCTTGCCGTCGCGCGCCTTCTTGTTGAGGTTGACGCAATAGGTCTCGAGCGCCTCGCCCTTCTTCTTGGCGTCCTCGCTGCCCTTGGTCTCGGTCTCCTCGTCGACGCCGCGCACGGGCCGCGCCTCGGAGACGCCCGGCCGCTTCGCAATACCGTGACTGATGTAGTTGACTGCGTCGTAGCGCGTCATGTCCTGCTCTTGCAGGAAGTAAGCGGCATGGCTCTCGCGTTCGGCGAAGATCGCGATCAGCACGTTGGCGCCGGTCACCTCTTCGCGCCCCGACGACTGCACATGGATCACCGCGCGCTGGATCACGCGCTGGAAACCGGCGGTCGGCTTGGCGTCATCGGCGCCATCCGTCACCAGGTTCTCGAATTCGGTCTCAAGATAGTTGACGAGGCTCGTGCGGAGCTTGTCGAGGTCGACGCTACAGGCGCGCATGACGGCGGCTGCATCGGAGTCGTCGATCAGAGAGAGCAAGAGATGCTCAAGCGTCGCGTATTGGTGATGACGCTCATTTGCGATCGCCAGCGCACGATGCAGGGATTGTTCAAGGCTTTGGGAAAAAGTCGGCATTCGCGTCCTCTATGGCCCCCACCATCATGGTCGTGATCGCCCGGTCAGGCAACAACAACCTTTGTCACATATAGTTATACAAGATCGCGGCGAAAGACCGGTTCCGCGACACGACACCTAGCCATCTGGGCAATCTTCGATGCAAAACCCGTTCCGATTTGGGCGGGATTGGCGCTGGTGCAGAATTAATCTTGCCGGCTGCAGCAGACGTCGCGCGCAGGCATCACGAGACAATCACACTGCGACAGACACGAGAGCCGGCCCCGAGAGGCGCCGTAAGGTGACCTACTTCTTTTCCATCACGCATTGCAGCGGATGCTGGTGCTTGCGGGCGAAGTCCATCACCTGCGTCACCTTGGTCTCGGCAATCTCGTAGGTGAACACGCCGCACTCCCCGATGCCGTGATGGTGAACGTGCAGCATGATCTTGGTGGCCGCCTCGACGTCCTTCTGGAAGAACTTCTCCAGCACGTGGACCACGAATTCCATCGGCGTGTAGTCGTCGTTCAGGATCAGTACCCGGTAGAGGTTCGGTCGCTTGGTCTTCGGCTTGACCTTGGTGATGACAGAGGTGTTCGGACCCGTCGGACTGCCGGAACGGTTCTCGTCATTGCTCATCCGGGGAGCGGGAGCGGCGATGGCCGCGGACAGGTCGAGTCTGGACAACAGTTGCGGCATGGCTCAGGCGTTCAAATTCCCCACGGAAGCGTATGACGGTCCGCCGCGGAGCCCCGGACCTCGGAGCTTCACGCGGGCGCGCCGCCTCGTTGGATCGCCGCTTCCAACCGGTCCGGTCAAGCCGTATCGGTCATCAACAATATGGGCCCGACCCCGGCTCGCCGCAAGCGTGCAAAGGTCCGGCCGATGCGGCCGCGACGGTCCCGATTCCCGATCCGGACGATCCCGACCGAGGTTAGTCAATCTGGGCCGATTTGACAAAAATTTCCGCGCCGCCTGGTCAGGACATGTTGATCAGGAACCGGCCGGCCAACTGAGCTGTGACGGTTCGCGCGTGCATCTCCGGACTTCTACGGTTCAGTCGAGCTTCCGCCTGAATTGCCTGGCGCAAAATCGGGCAAGGAAGAAGCCGGGCGAAACGCGGGGACCCATCAATCATCATGATCTTCGTGCGCGCAAGTTCGCCCCGAGCAGCGAACCCAATCGGCCACACATTCAGTACGATCGAGTCGGCCGTGCTGCGCGTGGCGCGCCGAGACGGACCCGGGCGACAAACGAAAAGCCCGGCTGTTCAGCCGGGCTTTTGCTTTCAGGATATCCGAGAAAGCTTAGTTGCCGGCAGGGGTGAACTTCGACACGATGGTCTCGACCGGCTTGAACGCCTGCTTGGCGAGGTCGTTGTAAAGGCCGGCGATCTTCTGCGATTCCGCGACGAAGGTCTCGTAGGCGGAACGGGCGAAGTCGGTCTGGGCTTCCATGGCCTTGTCCAGCGACTTCACGCCGGAAAGCTTCTCGACGAAGGACTTGGTGTCTTCGAACGACTTCTTGGTGTAGTCGCCATAGGCGCTGGCGATCGCCTGGAGGCCGTGCTGCACGGAGGACGCGGAGGCAACGCACTGCTCGAAGTGCTCTTTCCCGTAGTTCTGAAAGTCTTCAACCTTGAACATTTCGGAATCCTTTTCCCTGGCTCTCGTCGGGAAGCCCCGGCTCCCTGACTACTGCCCATAATTAGTGCAACGCACAATAAAGTCAAGAATCTTGTGCGATGCACAAAACTAAATGCGGATCACGGCAATTTCCAGTTATTCCCGCAAGGGTTCCTTAAGCTTTTGGAAACCGCAGGCCCCTACCCTGATTCCCTGGACGTGTTCAGCTTCTGCAAGCGGCCAAAGCCGTTTGAGAACATCACCTTAGCCAGAACAGCGGCTCAGGCCCAACGTCCCCCGCAGCGAACACAAGCGGAGGAACAGCCTGAGCAGGTAATGATCCCGGGTCGCATGGGCACAATTTCGCCTCACGGGCCGGTGATCAAGTCAGAAACGGGGACGGGGTTCCATGCTTCGTAAAAACTTGTCTTCCTCGCGCTTGGCGCGGGTTGGCGTTTTCGGGCTTCTTACGGTCACCACCGCAGTCATCTTCACCACCGATGCTGCCGAGGCGCGGCGCCACCGGCGGCACTACGCGCACAACCGGGTGCAGCGCGACGTATCCGAGAGCTCCAGCCCGAAATTCGCGTCCATCATCGTCGACGGCAATTCCGGCGCGGTGCTGCAGTCGAACAACCCGGACGGAATCCGCCACCCCGCCTCGCTCACCAAGATCATGACGCTCTACCTGCTGTTCGAGCGTCTCGAGTCAGGCAAGATGAAGCTCGATACCGAGATGCCGGTGTCTCAGCACGCCGCCGATCAGGATCCGACCAAGCTGAACCTGCGCGCCGGCCAGACCATCCGCGTCGAGGACGCGATCAAGGGCCTCGTCACCCGCTCCGCCAACGATGCCGCCGTGGTCATCGCGGAAGCGATCGCCGGAGACGAAGATGACTTCGCCCAGATGATGACGCGCAAGGCGCGCTCGCTCGGCATGTCCCGTACGGTCTACCGCAATGCCAACGGCCTTCCCAACGACGAGCAGGTCACGACCGCGCGCGACCAGGCCACGCTCGGCCGCGCCATCCAGGAGCGCTTCCCGCGCTATTATCGCTATTTCGCCACTTCGACCTTCAACTGGCGCGGCCAGTCGATCCGGAACCACAATCACCTGCTCGGCAGCGTGGAAGGCGTGGACGGCATCAAGACCGGCTACACCCGCGCCTCCGGCTTCAACCTCGTCACCTCGATGCGCCGCGGCAACCGCCATTTGATCGGCGTGGTGCTCGGCGGCCGCAGCGGCGGCTCGCGCGATGCCATCATGCGCAACCTGCTCGCGGAGAACCTCGAGAAAGGCGCGACCACGCACACCGTTGCTGCCGTCACCGAGCGCAATGGCGCTGACGCCTCTGCCGAGGTTGCCGATGCGTCGGATACGCCGGCCCGCCCCGCTCCGCAGGTCCAGGCCGCCGCTCCTGCTCCCGAACCCGCCCAGTCTCGTCTTGCTGCGCGCCTGTCGACGCTTGCCGCGGCGACGGCCGCGGTGCCGCCGGCCCCGCCCAAGCCGGAAGCCAGCAAGCCCGAGGTCCGGCCGACTGAATCCAGGATCGAGCCCGCCCCGCTCACCAATGGTGTGATCTCGAGCCAGCCGCTCTCCATCATCCCCGGCTCGTCCGAGCCGATGAAGCCGGTTCGGGTCAAGACCGTTCAGGTCAAGGCCGGCGCCGTGAAGGTCGCCTCCGCAGCCCCGGCTCCGGTTGCTCCGCAGGTCACGAGCACGATCGCCTCCCGCTCCGACGTTGCGGAGACCTCCGGCGCCGTCGTCGCCCGCGCCGATCTGATCAACAGGCCCGAGCCCCAGATTCAGCCGGAACCGCCGAAGGCGGACGTCGCGCGCGCCGAGCTGCCGCGCCAGCCGGCTGGCTTTGGCACCGGCAACGGCATCCTCGGCGTGCTGCCGGCCACAACCGGCGCCGCGGCCGCACCGGCCGCTCCGAAGCTTGCGTCCGCCGATCCGGCGCCGCAGCCGATCCAGATGAGCGCCACCAGCAAGCCGGCCGTCCACAGCGGCTGGATTGTCCAGGTCGGCGCGCTGGAAAGCGAGAACGAAGCCCAGCAGCGCATCGACGCGGCGCGCAACTCGGCCCGCGGCCTGCTCAGCAAGGCTGATCCGTTCACCGAGCCTGTCGTCGCCAAGGACAATCGCAAGCTCTACCGCGCCCGTTTCGCCGGGCTCGAGCGCGACCAGGCCGAAGCCGTCTGCCGCGCCCTGAAGCGCGCCGACATCTCCTGCATCACCGTGCGCAACTGATCGTCGCACCGCTCCGATCAAAATGCCCGCGCCTTGCGCGGGCATTTTTGTTTTCGGCCCTGCGTCCGGCCTGTTCCGCGACAACCTCTCGTCAACAATTTACGGTTAAATTTTTACTCAACGGATCGACCACGCCGACAATGGCGGGCATCGGGGCGACAGACAGAGCAACGGAGCTCACGCGGTACGGGCGTTTGTAGCGTAGTGCCGGAGTTAGCCGTTATGCGTGCGAAGCAGAGTATCCTTGGCCTCGTTTACCCGGGCAGCGAGATACGTCGAGCCCCCCTGGTCGGGATGGAGTTTCTTCATCAGGGATTTGTGGGCCCGGCTGATGTCGTCGCGCCCCGCCCCCGGCTGCAGGCCAAGGATCTGATAGGCTTCCTCCGCCGTCATTTTGCCACTCGCCGCCGTGCGGCGCTGCCTCCCTGCCGCATCACCCTGCGCGTTCTGACGCCAAGCGGGAAACCGGCGGTCCAGATAGCTTTCAAGTAAGGCCACGCTCTCGGCGTCGAACGCCGGGACCATCGCCAGGAGGCCCGCGAGATCGAACTCGTCGAGATCGCGCCCCGCGTGAGGTCCGGCGACGATGCGGCCTCCGAGCTGGCCGGAATCGTGGTCGAGCCGCATGTCGAGGAATTGCGAGCGCACGCGCGAGGCCTGCCCGGACGCGGGCGCAGCGCCGCCGCCAAAGAGTCCGCCGATGTTGCCGAAGCCGGCGTTCGCCAATGGCGTCCAGCCGAGCAGCCCGGCCCCGAAAATTCCGAGCGGGATCGCAACCGCCAGTTCGCCGCGCAAGCCCGTGAAGGCCGCGACCGCCAGCGCCACAACGCCACCGCCAAACTTGATGGTGCGCGCCAGCACCGCCGGATTGGCGGAACGGAACATCTGGAGCAGCAGATAAAGCGTGATAACGGCGACGACGCCGGCGATCAGGGTCATGGCCGGAATATAGCCGTCCTGCCGGCAAAATGCATGGCGTTCACCGCTGAAGGCCTGATCTCTTACTTCATCTGGCCGATCAACATCGCCGCACCGTTCGCGCTTCTGGCTAATTTCAGCAGCGCCTCGCGGCCGCCCGCGGCATAGGCCGCCGCCGCACGCAACAGCTCGCGCAACTGCGCCGCAGCGCCCGGATCAAACCGGCACCAGGCGCCGCCGGTCAGACGCGCGATCTCGCGAAAGGCCTTTTCAGCCACCGCATCGTGGCCCTCCTGAAACAGGAAGACGGGCACCTTGAGCATGCCGAGCTCGCCGGCCCTGGCGCAGAGCTCGTCGATCTTCTCCTCCATGGCGTCGCCGACGAAGACGAGGGCGCGCACGCCGGACGCGATCGCCTCGCGCCGTGCCTCGCTCAGCACCTTGCCGATCTGGGTGTCGCCGCCGCGGCAATCGATCTTGCTCATCAGCGTCGCCAGTTTGGTGCTGTCGGAGATCCATCCCGAGGCGCGGCACTCGTTGAAGCCGCGATAGTAGACCAGGCGGATCTCGAGACTGCCGAGCGCCGCGGTCTCGCGAAACATGTCGGCCTGGAGCGCGCAGGCCATGTCCCAGGTCGGCTGCCGGCTCATCGTCGCATCCAGCGCGAAGATCAGCCGCCCCTTTGCGTCGGGCGCATGCGGCGATAGGGCACGGGCCTTCGCGACGAAGGCAGCAATGTCCTCCGAAGTCGACGTGCCGGCCTGCACAGCTCCGCCGGGCTTCGTGGAAACGGCATCATCGCGCGGCTTGATGGGTTCGCCCGACATCGCTGCTCAACCAAGGCGTGGGCGACTAATGTGGTGAACGCAGGCAGCCCGGTCAATGTGCAAAGCCTCCGCGGGCGGACGCCGGCGGAGGCATTGCACAGATCGGCATCGGCCGGTCAGTGAGGTGTCAGCTCTTGGCGGGGGCCATCAGGGCGACCGGGCCGGGCTCGAGGATCTTGGGCGGGGACGACTGCGTATCGACCGGCGCGACCTCGCTGTCCGTCGCGCTCAGGAACTTGTCGAGCATGCCCTGGATCGAATTCTTGGCCGCATCCGGACCGGTGTCACGCATGTCGTTGTGCTGGAATTCGGTCTTCACGACCTGGATGCCCGCCTTCTCGCATTCCTCATCCGTCGGGATCACGCCCGCGTCGGCCTTGAACTGCGGATCGGTGGAGCGGAACGACAGGATCTTGAACTTGCCGGCAGTGACGAAGGGCACGCGCAGATTGTCGAGCGTGACGACCTTCTTGACCTCATCCGGATACTGCTTGGCGAAGTACATGGTGATGTCGCCGCCCATGGAGTGGCCGACCATCGTCACCTTGTCGTAGTCGGCGTTGGGCTGAACCTTCTTCATCTCCTGCATGGCGAGATGGATGTTGGCGACGCCGCGCAGGATCTGCGGCAGCCGGCCGACATAGAGCTCGCCGGGCTTGGTCACCATGGGAGGATCACTCGGCAGATCATGCTGCGGGCTCACGACCATGTAGCCGCGCGCAGCAAAGATGTTGGCGAGGAAGCCGTACTCGGTGTTCTTGACGGTGTTGCCGTGATTGATCACCGCAACCGGCAGCGTGATCATGCCGGCATTGGCCTGCATTTCCTTGTCGCGGCGCACCGCGATGTCGACAGGTACGGGACGATTGTCGCGCGAAGCATCGTAGAAGGTGATGGTCTCGTGCTTGATCGCCCACTTGCTCGCCGTGAAATAGGCGATGCCGCAGAGGGCACTGACCGAAACCAGAACGGCAATTCCACGCTTCATTTTCGTCCTCAGCCTCAGGCTCTTACGGCCTGAATCCCTGTTGAAAATCGTGTTCTTCCGAGGCTCTTCGGCCCCTGGTCGCCTATCCCCTAATATATGTCACAGCAGCGTGACAGGAAGGCTAAATATTGTGAACCGTCAGCCCTTTCATTGTGCGGCGCACTCGTTTCTTGGGCAGCCCATTCTAATACCGTACGTCAGGGTGCAGGCTACCATCTGACGCACTGGCCGCGATGGGGCTCAATTTCGCAGTAAACAGGGGGTGAAACGGCCTAGCACCGCCTTGGTTCCGGGCAGGAACCGAGCTCCCGGTGGACCGGACGTAGCGATATACCGCTCAGGCGCTGATGATGTCGTGAACCTCGAGCGGCTTGTCGACCTGGCTGAACCATTCGGCGCGATTTGCCGCACGGCGGCGACCGCGCTCGTCGAGCGGCAGTTTGAGCTGACGGAGCAGACTCGTCACCTCCTCCCGCGCAGTGAGATGGCCGAGATTGGGCCGCATGCCGAGCGTGGCCTCGTCGATCTCGTCGAGGGCGGTCAGGCCGCGCGGGAAGAATTCGCGGTAGACGACACGCTCGGCGAACCCGTCGACATAACGGAAGCCGAGCCGCAGCGACAAATCCTTCAGTCCGTCGGCGACGAGCTGCTTGTTGCGGGAGCCGAGCATGGACAGGCGGTTGCGTACCACGATCCAGTCGGCGGTCGAGCCGTCGAGCTGGCGGCGCTTGCGCCTGACGTCCCTCACCATCTCGGCATAGTGACTCTCGCCCGTCACCGCGTAGTTGGCGGGATCGACGGTGCCGAGCACATCGAAATCGAGGAAGCTGTCGTTGATCGGCGTGACCAGCGTGTCGGCCATCGAATGGGCGAGCCGCATCAGGTAGCTGTCGGTGCCGGGCGTATCGATGACAATGAAATCGAAACTGCTCTCAACCTCCGACACCGCTTCCATGAACTGCTGGAACTCGGAGTTCTCGTTCTCGGCAATCTGCATGGTCTCGCCGAGCTTGATGCAGCGATGCACCGGCAGTTCGAGATCGAGCTTGGTGCGGCGGGCCCAGGCGGCGCGGTTGTCGATGTAGCGCGTGAAGCTTTGCTGGCGGCAATCGAGGTCGATGGTGGCGACGCGCTGACCGGCCTTCAGGAGCGCAACGGCGATGTGCAAGGCGGTGGTCGATTTGCCGGAGCCGCCCTTCTCGTTGCCGAGCACGACAACATGCGCCGAGCCTGACTGGCCTTGGCTAGCTTGCAGGAGCATAGCGATCCTCAACACCCTGACGAATATCTTCGAGTTGGCCGCGTCTGCGGTCAAGTGAAATGCGTGACAGGTAATGCAAATCGCAGCGCCCCGTTCTTCATCGTGAATTGGCGGCGCCATTCATCGTCTGTGATCCAGCCTACAATGTCGCGACATCGCGCGTGGTCTTGCGCACGATGCTGTGCCGCGTCCGGGTGCATGGCGTCGACGACTGCCACTTGTTAAGGTTAGCCAGCCAGGCGTCGCGGCCTTCCCCGCTGATTTCCAACCCAGTCGAGTCCTGATGTCGTCAAGCCCTCTGATCGCCCGCACGGTCCCCGCACTCCGGCGCGCCGTCGACAATCTTCGCAAGCGAAAGGCCACGATAGCGCTGGTCCCGACCATGGGGGCGCTCCATGACGGGCATGTGTCGCTGGTGCGTCTCGCCAAGCGGCGGGCCAGCCGCGTCGTGGTGTCGATCTTCGTCAACCCGACCCAGTTCGCTCCGACCGAGGACTTCGGCGCCTATCCGCGCACCTGGAAGTCGGACATCGCCAGGCTCGCGGCCGAGGACGTCGACATTGTCTGGCATCCCGGCGTCGAGGCAATGTACCCGGAGGGCTTTGCCACCCGCATCGTGCCGGAGGGGCCGGCGCTCGCCGGCCTCGAGGACCGTTTCCGTCCGCACTTCTTCGGCGGCGTAGCCACCGTCGTCGGCAAGCTGTTCACGCAGTGCCGGCCGGATGTTGCGATCTTCGGCGAGAAGGACTTTCAGCAGCTGCGGGTGGTGACGCAGATGGCACGTGACCTCGACCTCGGCGTGAAGGTGATCGGCTCCCGCACCGTGCGCGAGCGTGACGGGCTCGCGATGTCATCGCGCAACGTCTACCTCTCGGCGGAGGAGCGGCAGACCGCGACCACGCTCTATCGCGCCATGAAGGAGAGCGCCGGCCGCATCCGTGGTGGCGAAGCCATCGCACCCGCGGTCGCGCGCGGCGCCGAGATGATCAAGGCGGCGGGCTTTGCGCTCGACTATTACGAGGCCCGCCATGCCGCGACGCTGGCACCCGTCACCTCGCGCAAGGACGGCCCGTTGCGGATCCTGGTCGCAGCCAAGCTCGGTACCACCCGGCTGATCGACAATATCGCGGTTTAGAGCAATCCGAGATCCCGTAGCTCGCGCCGCATCGGCTCCGGCATGGCCGCGATCGAGCCGGCGGCGGACTTGCCGAGATCGGCCGGCACGGAATCCTCGGTGAGATAGCGCCAGCCCTGGAACGGGCGCATCGGCCGCGGCGAGACCGAGATCACCTTCGGCTGCATCACGATCCGGCAGCGTCCGATGCCGTCCTTGTCGCGGAACGGCTCGATGCCGATGATCTTTTCGCGTGCCGCGATCTCCCCCTTGATGACCCAGTAGAGCGACCCGCCGGCGAGGATCTCGGCATCGCGCTTGGGTACCATGCGGGTGATGTGGATGTGATGTTGCGGCAGACCCTTCTTCTTGGCGGTCTGCATCCGTTCGGCCACCCACTCCTTCAATTCCTTGACGGAGTCGCAGCCGACGGCGAGCTTGATCAGATGGAGTGGCATGCCCCAGCATTAGCCGGGCAGCCACGCATTTGGAATGCCGAACTACTCTTTATCCGCAGCCGGAGCAGCCGGACCAGCCGGGCCAGCCGGAGCAGCCGGAGCAGCCGGAGCAGAAGCCGGCGGCGCGAGCGGAACCGGTGTTGCAGCGGGCGCACGCGCAGCCTTCGGCGCCGGCGGCTTCTTGGCAGCCGGTGCCGCGGGCGCGGCAGCCTGCGCGGAGGTCGCGGCCGGCGCGCGCGGCGCCGCTGCTGCGTTGGCGGCAGGCGCCGCCTGGCGCGAGGCCGCAGTGGGCGGCTCCGGATTCATGATGCTCACCGGAGGCGTGGACGAGGCGCTCGGGAACTCCGCATTGGTCGGCTTGCCCGTCGGCATCGACGGCGGCAACCCCGCGAGCGCGGCAGTGGCCGGCATGGCCGGCGACGGCAGCGCCGCGGGCGCATTCCAGGTCGGGGCGTAGCGTGCGACCAGCGTGTCGTAGAGATGGGAATCCATGTTGGCGGCGACCTGCTGCTGATCGGTCAGCGAGCGGAAGGCGGCACAATCGGACTGCGTGCAGCCGTCCCGCGCGACCAGCACCTGCGCGAGAAGGCCGTAGCGGTCGCGCTCCAGCGACCTGCGCAGCACCTTGATGTCGAGCGTCAGGCTCTTGTCGGCGGTCGCGGCATCACCGAGTGCGGTGAGCCGGTCGATCCTGGCCGCGGTGTAGGCAACTGCAGCCGCCGCGGTGTCGGGTGCGCCGAACAGCACTCGCTCACAGCCAGCGGCCACGGCATCGCCGGCTAGTCCGTCGAGACAGGACAGGGCCGGCAGGCTCGGGGCGAACGCGGCCTGTGCTCGCGACTGGGTCGGCGCGTCCTGCCCCGCCGTTCCATAGGCGTGAACCATGGCAGCCCCGGCGATCGCGATGGACAGCAGCGTAATCACCGTCAGCGCACCATTGGCGACCGACCTCTCGGCGCGCAGCAGCGTGATCATCAGGATCAATCCGAAGAATCCAGCCGCCACCAGCGTCATCCACATCGGAAGTGCCGGCGCGCGCCAGATTTGGTCGAGCGAAGTGGCCGATGCCCAGTTCATGCGCGATGTCCCCCTCACGCGAGCGAAGAGCAAATGGTCAAGCGAGCACCGCGACTCGGCAACTGCCCCGCCCCACCCTGTGAAGGCGAAGCGGGCCTTTTGACGGCGATCGGAGCAAATTCGTCCGCGACAGCAATGGGCGGTGTCGGCGGCGCGTCAGGACAGCGCCAGCTGACTTTCCTTGGCGACCCGTTCGAACGCTTCCGTCGAGCTCTTGATCCGGTACTGGCAGTCGTCGCCTTCCGTCGGCAGCAGGCGGATGACCTCGTACGAGCCGCTGGCAGCGGGGCGCGCGACGTTGCTGGCCGTGAACAGAACGCGCGTTCCAACGGGGAATTTGTGCTTCAACACCCTCTCCATTACTCAAACAACGCCTGCCTCGCCCATGGTCCCACTGCGATGGCCGGCCGGAAACCCGGGTGCTATATAGCATGCATGCGGCGTTTTTGACCAGCCTCATGCGAGCGCGGTGAATACACAAATTTTCAAGTCTTTTCAGGACGATAAGAGGGAGCCGGCGCCCACTTTGATACCGCTGGAACCAACCCCTAGGCGTTATGGGGCAGATGGCCTTGCGGGCTCGCCTGGTCGACAGCCTTGGGCAGCTCCTGGGCGAGGATCTCACCCAACTGGTCGACCGGGATATTGTAGCGTGCGGCGAGCTGGCGGACGGTGTCGTTGCCGAGCACCGCGCGGAGCTGGTCGGCCGAGATCGGCAGGTTCTGGCCGTTGCCCAGCCAGGATTTGACCTGGTCGCCGAAGCCGGCCTGCTGGAGTTTGGCGACGATCGTGCTGAGCCCGCCCTGGTTGTTGCTGCCGAGCACCTCGTTGAGCACGGCCGGCAGCACGGCGGCACCGAGCTGGCCGACGCTGCGCAGCGCGGGATTGTTTTCCAGCGAGTCCAGGATTCCCATGGCGTGCCTCTTCTTGCCGATCGTCCCGCGATTGAGCGCCGTCGTCTTGTGCATCGTCAAGCGGCGCCCGATCGCATTCCAGGCGAGCATGATTTATCGAAGAACCGGTACCCACTTCTTCGGATCATGCTCCGCCGGTCAGGCGTCCTCGAACTTCGCAATGACGAGCGTCTCGGCGATCCCCTCGCGCGTCCATTCCTGGAATGCCGGCAGCGCCATCATCGTATCCATGTAAGCCTTGGTGTCCGGCGCAACGTCGATCGCATAGGTGCGGAAGCGGTGCACGACCGGGGCATACATCGCATCGGCCGCGCCGAAGCGGCCGAACAGGAACGGTCCCTTGGCACCATAACGCGCCCGGCACTCGCGCCAGATCTCCTCGATGCGCGCGACGTTGGCCTTGGCGTCGGCCGACAGCGCTACGGAGCGGATCGGCCGGTGCAGGTTCATGCCGCACTCGCTGCGCAGCGGCACGAAGCCGGAATGCATCTCGGCGCAGACCGAACGGGCATGGGCGCGGGCCGCGGCATCGTCGGGCCACAGCTTCTTCTCCGGATAACGCTCGGCGATGTATTCGATGATGGCGAGCGAATCCCACACCGTCACGTCGCCATCGACCAGCACGGGCACCTTGCCGGCGCGGCTGAAGGACAGGATCTGCTCCTTGTCGGCGGGATTGTCGGTGTAGAGCGGGATCAGGGTCTCCACGAAAGGGATGTCGTTCGCGCGCAGCGCGAGCCAGGGCCGCATCGACCATGACGAGTAGTTCTTGTTGCCGATCGCGAGCTTGAGCGTTGCCATGTCACCAGTCCTTCCCGAGACGTCTTGAAGCGAGCTGCTTTTAACGCCATCGCATGCCGCCAATCAATCGTTGCTGCGCCCGGCCGTGCGTGGCAATCGTTGCGATCTCTCTAGGAGCAACACATGAGCAGGCACTGGGTCGACATCACGGCGGTCGGCTTCTTCATCATCGAATGGGCGGCCTATGCCCTGACGCTGGAACACTCGGCCTATGGCCGCGACAGCCTGTCGGCGCGCATGAACCGCTATCGCGAGGTCTGGGTGCGCCGCCTGCTCGACCGCGAGACGCGCATGGTCGACATGCAGATCATGGCCTCGCTCCAGAACGGCACCGCCTTCTTCGCCTCCACCAGCCTGTTCGCACTCGGCGGCGCGCTGGCGCTGCTGCACGCGACCAACGACGCGATCACGATTCTGAGCAAGCTGCCGATCGACCTCAGCACCTCGCCCGCGATGTGGGAGCTGAAATGCGTCGGCCTCGTGCTGATCTGCGTCTACGCCTTCTTCAAGTTCGCCTGGGCCTATCGCCTGTTCAACTATGTCGCGATCCTGTTCGGCGGCATGCCGCCGGCCTCGCAACGCGATACGCCGGCGGCCGAAGCCCACGTCATGCGCACCACGCGCGTGTTCGAGTCCGCCGGCCGCCATTTCAACCGCGGCCAGCGCGCCTTCTTCTTCGCGCTCGGCTATCTCGGCTGGTTCGTCAGCCCCTGGGTGCTGTTCGTGACCACGGCCGCAGTCGTGGTCGTGACGTGGCGGCGCCAGTTCGCCTCCAGCGCCTGGGCGGCGATGGCGCCGGAGGCGGTGGATGGCGATACGGCGATGAAGAAGCGCGGCCGTTGAGCCCGGCTCTCTCCACCTCCTCATTGCGTGCGGAGCGAAGAAAATCCAGAGTCTCTCCGCGGTGGGAATTCTGGATTGCTTCGCGGCGCTCGCAATGACGGAGTATGAGGAAGCAGCGCAATTCTCCTACGGCGTCACCGACGCGCGGGCTACGGTGGGCTACGACGCGAAATCCCGCGGCGAGAACGGCAGGTCCAATACCTTCCATTCCTCGTATTTGGCGGCCGGCAGCATCTTGTAGGGCTGGCAGGCCTGCAGCGCGCTCGTTGCGGACTTCACGATGGCAACGCCCTTCGCGGATGGCGGGGCTTCGAGCAGGATCGGCGGGCGCGCCAGCGTGCCATCGGTGGCGAACACCGTGCGCAGCTTGATGTGGACGTTGTCAGTCGGCTCGACCCCGGCTGGTAGCTTGGCGCAGCTCCTCAAATGACGGCGAAGCTCTGCGATGACCTCGGGCGAAAGCTTGGCAGCGATCGAATCCTTGGCGTCGCCGCCATCGGCCCTGGGCAGGTCACTCGGCAGTTCGGGCGGCAGCCCGAGCATGACGCCATATTTGACGGTGACGTCGGGCTCCGGCGCCTGATAGGCCGGCGGCGGCGCAGCCTGCGGCGGCTGCATCGCCAGTGGCGACGGTTGGGGCTGCGATTGCGGCAGTGGCTGCTGCGGCGGCAGTTGCGACGGCTGAGGCTGCGGTTGCGTCGGCTGTGGCTGTTGGGCCTGAGGCTGCGCGGTGGCCTCGCGTTGCTTGGGCGCCTGTGAGGGTTGCGGCTGTGGCTGTTTCTGCTCCGGCTCGGGCGACGCCTTCTGCTGCGACGATTGCGACGCGGCCTGCTGCTTGGCCGCAGGCTTCGGTGCCGTTTCCGCCTTGTCGGTAAAATCCAGCTTCGGCAGCTTCAGGTCGGGGAGCGGCTCCGGCGGCTTCTCCTTTGCTTCTTCCTTGGCCTTCTCTGCCTTGACCTCCTCCTGCTTCACCTGCTCCGCGGTGACGATGTCCACCGAAACGGACTCAGGTGCCGCGGCGTGAAAGGGACGGACCTCGCTGATCACGATGATCAGCGCCACCAGCGTCAGATGCGCGATCGCCGACGCTGCAATGTCCGTCCGTATGATCTTCCTCTGTTCCATCGCCCGGTCTTGGGTTGCCGCCCTGCTGTTAGCATACCGCGATCTCCTCTCAATCCCATTTCGGCGCGAAGCCGAAATCGGTCAGGCGGCCCTTGGGGCTGGCCAGCGCGGCGACCTGCGCCATCTCCTCGTCCGACAGCTCGAAATCGAAGATATCGATGTTCTCCGACAGGCGTTCGACGCGCGAGGTGCGCGGGATCGCAGCGACATTCTGTTGCAGCAGCCAGCGCAGGCACACCTGCGCCGACGTCTTGCGATGCGCGCGGCCGATGGTGGCGAGGGCCTGGTCGGACTTGATGCGGCCCTTGGCAATGGGACTGTAGGCGACCAGCGCGAGGCCGTGCTGGTCACAGGCCGCCCTCACCTTCGCCTGGTCGAGATAAGGATGATATTCGACCTGGTTGCAGACGAGCGGCTCTGATGACAGCGCAACCGCCTGCTCGATCAGCGCCACCGTGAAGTTGGAGACTCCGATGTGGCGGGCGAGGCCCATGCGCTTGGCATGCGAGAGCGCGCCCAGCGTCTCGGCCAGTGGTACGTGCGGATTGGGCCAGTGCAGCAGCAACAGATCGACCGTGGGAAGCCGCAGGCGCGCCAGACTCTCCTTGACCGAGCGCTCGAGATCGTGGGGCGCGAAACGGTTGGTCCAGACCTTCGTGGTCAGGAAGATGTCGTCGCGGCGCACGCCGGAGGCGCGCAAGCCGTCGCCGACCTCGCGCTCGTTGTCATAGACCTGGGCCGTGTCGATGTGGCGATAGCCGAGCCGCAGCGCCTGCTCGACCACGCGGGCGCAGGCGCGCCCTTCCAGTTCCCAGGTCCCTAGCCCGATTGCCGGAATCCTTGCGCCATTGGCCTCGACGAACAGCATGAGGAATCCTCTCTGTGACGCAGCCCCGGCCGACATTATGGACCTTACCCGTGGTGGTTGCCAACGGACGTCGGTGCCTGCGGCACGTATCTTCAGGGGCAATGCTAACAGGAGGTTCGCGCGACGCGTCAGGCCTCGAACTCAGACCTTGGCCAGCGCCTGGAACACGGTGTCGGGCGCATGCGCGATCACCGCGAGTAGCGCGCGGGCGGGTCCCCGCGGGGCGCGCTTGCCCTGCTCCCAGTTGCGGATGGTCTCGACGGGAACGCCGAGCTTGGCGGCGAACTCCATCTGGGTCAGGCAGGCGCGGCGCCGCAGGTCGCGCACCGCGAGCGAACTGGTGTCGCTTGACGCAGCATTGGCCGCCGGCTGGACCGGAAATTCCTGTCCGTCCCGCAACTCGACGATCCGTCCATCCGCCTTCAGCCGCAACCGCATGCCCATTCCCCCAAGCAGGGGCGATGATGCGGCAGGTCGCTTAAGGTGGGATTAAAGGCGCACCGCGCTTGCGGCACGAGGGTTGGGATGCCCCCGCCGCCTCCTCCGTCATTGCGAGGAGCCTTGCGACGAAGCAATCCAGAATCCCTCCGCGGCGGCAGTCTGGATTGCTTCGCTTCGCCCGCCATGACGAGGAGAGAGCGTGCACCTCCCCTACTTCAACCCGAACCAGAGCGTCGCAATGCCGAGGAAGGAGAAGAAGCCGACCACATCCGTCACCGTGGTGACGAACGTGCCCGACGCCACCGCGGGGTCGGCCCTGACGCGTTCGAGTGCCATCGGGATCAGGATGCCGCCGAGCGCGCCGGCAACGAGGTTGCAGATGATGGCGAGCCCGATGACGATACCGAGGCCCGGGATCTTGAACCAGGCGACCGCGGCGATGCCCGTGATCACGGCGAAGGCAAGACCGTTGACAAGGCCGACGAGCGTCTCGCGCAGCACCACGCGCCACGCATTGGAGGAGCCGAGCTCGCGGGTGGCGAGCGCGCGCACCGCGACCGTCATGGTCTGGGTCGCTGCATTGCCGCCCTGGCTCGCCACGATCGGCGCCAGCACCGCGAGCGCGACCATCTTCTCGAGCTGCCCCTCGAACAGGCCGAGCACGGAGGACGCCAGGAACGCGGTGGCGAGGTTCACCAGCAGCCAGTTGAAACGGCCGCGGGCGATGGTGAGGACCCTGTCCGACAGCTCTTCGTCGCTGGTGACGCCGCCGAGCGCCTTGAGGTCCTCGTCGGCCTCCTCCTCGATGACGTCCACGACGTCGTCGACTGTGATGACGCCGACGAGGCGATCCTGGGTGTCGAGCACGGGGGCCGCGACGAGATTGTACTTGCCGAACATGCGCGCCACCTCCTCCTGGTCCTCCAGGACGGAGACGCGGCGGCGGTCCTCGTCGGTGAGTTCAGCGAGCGGCACCGGACGGCGGGCGCGCAACAGCACGTCGAGGGGGACCGCGCCCTGCCAGTGCTGGTCCTTGTCGACGACGTAGATCTCGTAGAAGCGGTCGGGCAGGTCAGGCGTCTCGCGCATGTAGTCGATCGCCTGCCCCACGGTGAAATCCTGGGGCACGGCAATGAACTCGGTCTGCATGCGGCGACCGGCGGAATTTTCCGGATAGAGCAGGCTGCGCTCGAGCGCGACGCGCTCCTGCAGCGGCAGCTTTTCGAGGATCTCCTCCTGCTCGTCCTGGTCGAGGGTCTCCAGCAGCTCGACCGCGTCGTCGGATTCGAGCTCGCGGACGCCTTCGGCCACCGTCTCCGGCGGCAGCTCCTCGAGGATCTCCTCGCGCACGGCCTCGTCGACCTCGTTCAGCGCCGAGAAGTCGAAATCGCGCCCCGTGAGCTCGACCAGTCGGACGCGGTCGTCGGGCGCGAGAGCGCCGATCAGGTCGCCGAGGTCGGCCTCGTGCAGTTCGGCAACGCAGGCGCGCAGCGCGGCGCTGTCCCCGGCCTCGATCGCACGGGCAATTTCCGCGACGAACTCGTGACGAATTTCGCCGTCTTCATTGCGCATCGGCACGTGGTCGAGTACCGAATCCGCGGCGGGGGCACCGTCCATATGTTCATCCATGGCGCGCCTCGCCGTTTGACAGGTTGGAACGAGTCGTCTCAGCTGATCGTTCAGGCAATACCCACAAGGCAACTGCAAGCGCAATGGCAAAGATGCTTCGGCTGAAATGGATGTCGATATCGGCGGGCGCGGTCCTTGCGACACTCGCCGGCATGGCCTCGGCGGATGCTGCCGAGTGCCCACGCAAGGATGCGCTCGGCACGGCGCGCATCCTGAGCGTCGACGCCAGGACCACACCGCGCGTCGGCTTGAAGAACTTCCCGCAGACGCTGCCGCTCGCCGATCACGAGGTCGTGCTGACCTTCGACGACGGTCCGCATCCGCCGACGACGTCGAAGGTGCTGGCGGCGCTGGCGCAGGAATGCGTGCGCGCGACCTTCTTCCTGATCGGCCTGCACGCCTCAGAGCATCCCGAGATGGTCAAGCGGATCGCGCGCGAAGGCCACACCATCGGCCATCACACCTTCTCGCATCCATTCATGGCGCGGATCCCTTTCGACAAGGCCAGGAGCGAGATCGAGCGCGGCATCGCAGCCGACGAGCTGGCGCTGCACGGGGTGTCGACGACGACGCCCTCGACGCCGTTCTTTCGCTTCCCCTATTTCGAGGCGACGCAAGGACAGCTCGATCTGCTGCAGTCGCGCGGCATCGCCGTGTTCGGCGCCGACCTCTGGGCCAGCGACTGGAACGAGATGACGCCGGAGCAGGAGCTGAAGCTCGTCACGGAGCGCCTTGCCGCGAGCGGCAAGGGTATCATCCTCTTCCACGATCCCAAGGCGCGCACGGCGGCGATCATGCCGGCCTTCCTGCGGTATCTGAAGGAGAACGGGTTTCGCGTGGTTCACGTGGTCCCGGCCGGCACCCCCCAAAGGAATGCCGATGCGCGCTGATGCCGGAATGTCACGGCGGCGCAAAATGGGGTGATTTTGGCCCTATTAACACTCTGTTCATGCTACGGAATGCAAAGATGGAAGGGGACTTGCGCCTGAACCGTTCCAGTGCAGCTCCGACCTACAATGGCGGCAATTGATGAGGGCAGACCGGGTTGATGATCGGAAGTAGCGTTGTGGTTCGGACGCGATCGTGGATCGTCCTCTGTCTGGGTTTGCTGACAGTGGGCGCATCGGCGGCCTATGCGGCCGATTGCCCCGGCCATCCCGACGCGCTCGGCACATCCCGCACCCTCGTGGTCGACCCGCGCGAGCATCCGCGCATCGGCACCATGCAATACCGCGAGACGCTGCCCCTGAAGGATCACGAGGTCGTCCTGACCTTCGACGACGGTCCGCTGCCGAAATATTCCAACCAGGTCCTCAAGATGCTCGACGACGAGTGCATCAAGGCGACCTTCTTCATCATCGGCCAGCAGGCCAAGGCGAACCCGGAAGGCGTACGCAAGCTGGTGGCGGCGGGACACACCGTCGGCACCCACAGCATGACCCATCCGCTGACGTTCGACCGGATGGTGGTCGAGAAATATGAGCCCGAGATCAACGGCGGCATCGAGTGGACCTCGGCCGCGATGATCGACCCGTCAAAACTCGCGCCGTTCTTCCGCATTCCCGGCCTGATGCGCGCCGAGGGCGTCGAAAATTATCTGATCTCGCGCGGCATCCAGGTCTGGAGCGCCGATTTCCCGGCCGACGACTGGCGGCACGTGTCGTCCGATCGCGTCTATCAGCTCGCGATCCAGCGACTGGAGGCCAAGGGCAAGGGCATTTTGCTGCTGCACGACATCCAGGCGCGGACGGTTGCAGCGCTGCCGAAGATCATCCGCGACCTCAAGGCGCGCGGCTATCGCATCGTGCATGTGGTGCCGGCGACCGCGGACCGCCCGAAAACGCCGACCACACCGGTCGAATGGCTGCTGCATCCGCCGACCGAGACGACGCCGATCGCACGCTGGCCGGCCGTTCCGAATTTCGTGTTCACCGAGACCAGGACGCTGCCGGCGCCCGCGCTGGCCGATCTCAATGCGCAGGCCGAGCATCAGCCGCTGCTGCCAGGCCGGACCAAGGGGCAGACGGATATCGCATCCACCCTGCCCGTGCCCGGCCGCGATCTGTTTGCCATTCCGGAAGGCTCGGTCGAGGTACTGCTGTCCACGACCTT
This sequence comes from Bradyrhizobium sp. SMVTL-02, assembly GCF_051853005.1. Classification (NCBI taxonomy): domain Bacteria; kingdom Pseudomonadati; phylum Pseudomonadota; class Alphaproteobacteria; order Hyphomicrobiales; family Nitrobacteraceae; genus Bradyrhizobium; species Bradyrhizobium sp. SMVTL-02. Next base: position 4,901,892 of record NZ_CP182469.1, read on the forward strand.
GTCGCGGCGCGCCGCGGCGCGGATGGCGATGGCCGCCGAGACCCCCGGCGCGGCCAAGGATAAGGCCGCAAAGGGCAAGGCCATCAAGCCGCACGCGGCTCGGACGGCGCATGCGGCGCCTGCCGCACCCAGGCATGCCGCGCAGGCCAAGAGCACTGCATCCAAGGGCACGGCGTCCCGCCCGAACAGCGTGAAGAAGCGCGCCTAAACCGTTTATTGCCGCATGATCGCGGCGACGCAGAGCAGCACGATGAGCGCCAGGAAGAACAGGTCCATATAGGATTTGAGCTCGCCGTCGCGGCGCAGCCGCGCAACGTCGGCCACGATCTGCTTGCGCGCATTCGTTCCGCCCGAGCCGTCATTGATCGGGGCCTGGAGACGCTTCGTCTCGACCTCCAGCTTGTCGATCTTCTGGAAGAAGTAGAACGCTCGCAGCGTCGAGGCCGCGCGCATGCCGGCATAGACCAGCACCAGGATCGCGAGGATCGCCCGGTTCGGATACTTCTCCATGAAGTTCAGGCTGAAATAGACCACAGCCAGGAACGCGAAGTTGGTGACGAAGCGGTAGACGAAGCTGAGAAAGACCATACTGGCTTGTGCCTTGAGGGTGCGCAGGCGGAAGCGTGCTGCGAATGCGGGTCAATGGAGCCAGACCGGAACTGCCGGCTGGATCCCTGCAGGCGCCCGTCTACGCCAATAGTCGTTTCAACAAAGATACCGCAGCGCTGCAATTTGCCGCCTTTTGGCCACGCGCTGCCATAATGCAAGGGCGCGCCTGCCGGGCCGGGGGCGACGGCTCAATGGCGATTTGACGCAAGTCGCGTTAGAGTGGGCAGCGCCGCCATAGCTGGGGTCTGCCGATGCCGAAGAAGGGAATCACGGGCCACGACGAATGGGTTCTGACCGAGGCCCTCGCGACCGCGCTGGTCGCGCTGGAGCAGCTCGCGCCGAAGCACCAGCCGACCGCGCATATGGACGACATCCGCAAGATGCTCGCGAACGGCAAGGAGCCGGCGGCGGTGAGCCTGCACCTCGCCCAGGCCAAATGCCGCCTGTTTCCCGACATGGATCCGCTGGAGATCTACAAGGAGTACGGCATCGGCGAGGAATACGGCTAAACGAGGCCCACCCGCGCGAGCTAGGGTCCGCCCGCAACCGATCCCGCGATCACCATGACCAAAGCGGCAAGATCGATCTTGCCGTTGACGGTCAGCTGTTCCGAGCGGTTCGCCTCGCTCGCGCCCTGGACCTCGAGAGCTTGCGGCCGGTCGGCCGCCTGGCGTTCCAGTTCGCCGATGATGGCTTCCTTGAGCTTGTCTTCCAGCATGGGCATCGGCTCAGGCCGCTTCGCTGCAGATTTCGGCGCATTCGCCGCAAGCATGCCGATGATGCGGCGTGTTGATCAGCATGAAATGCGCGGCTGTCCGGCACATTTCTGCGCAGGCCATCATCAGGCGAAAATGGCTGGGCTCGACGTGCCTGCCGCCGGTCTCGAGGCAATGGTTCATCGCGGTGCCGAGGCAGCTCTGGTAGCAGCTCATGCACTGCGCGATGCAGCGCCTGATGTCTTCCGATTGCGCCATGCGGTCTCTCCAGATCGTGCAGACGTCGTCCTCGCCCGCTCAACCAAGGCCAGCCACCGCGCTTGGTTCCTGGTTGCCGCGATTGTGAGACTTGACCGAGGTCAGTCACGCCAGACGCCGCGGCAGGCCGTGATGGATCGCGCAGGCGGCAACCGCCGCGTGGCCGAACGCGACCGAGATCTGATGCAGGTCGGTGACGACGTCGCCGATGCCAAAGAGCCCATCGACCGAGGTGCGCTGGTGGTCGTCGACTTTGAGATAGCCCTCCCCGGTATGCTCGGCGCCCAACGACATCGCGAGCTGCGAGCGCACTTGCGCTCCCATCGCGGGATAGACGACGTCGAAGCGCGCCGTCCGGCCGCCGGCGAAGACGGCTTCCAGGCTGTCGTCGCTCCGTCGCAAACGCAGGTCGGGCGCGGCCATGACCTGGACCCCCGCCTCGGCCAGTTCTGATGTTGCGGCCGTCTCTTCATCCCACCGGGTTGCGAGCAGCGTCACGTCGCGCGAGTAGCCGCGCAGGAACAGCGCCTTGCCGGCGGCACGGTGAAGCGGTCCGATGACACCGATGCGGCGGCCGCTCGCCTCGAACGCGTCGCAGACCGGACAGTAGCGCAACAGACCTTCGGCGACAGCGGCACGCCATTGCTCGAACGGTGGATGGGTATCGACGATCCCGCAGGCGAGAATGATGGTGGCGGCGCCGTGCGCGCCGCCGTTCCAGCTCGCCCGAAAAACGTGGTCGTGACGCTGCAACGCCGTGACCTCGGCCTTAATGCGCATAACGGCAAGATCGTCCAGTTGCGCCGACATGCGCGCGATCAACTCGTCACCCGACAGGCCATGCACGAAGCCGGGGACATTATGACTGCGTGGAATCAGTGCGGCCCGGCTCGCACCCGCGTCCACGACGCCGACTCGGCGACGGAAGCGCGCCAGATAGATCGCCGCCATCAACCCTGCCGGGCCGCCCCCGATGATGAGGCAATCGAACGCCTGCGTGCCGCTCATTTGGAGGGTGGATCCCGAAGCGTTGCGCCGGCCTCCTCGAGGCTTCTCATCGCTGCGCGCGTGGCCTTTCGCTCCAACGCCAGGCTGACCGGCCGAATTCCATCGCGCAAGTCGATCACCATCATGCCGGCTCCTCCTCGGATCGATCCCCTGTGACCAACCTTGAGGTGCGGCTCGCGGTTCCAAGCTCGACGAACCGGGCTGCGGGCCGCGATCATCACCCATGTCCGCCGTAACGTCGTCCGAGATCAATCATGCTGCATGTCAGCGTGTGTTTGACCTGCGAGCTAATCGACCGAGCGCGGTTGAGGAGGTCGTGAACGTCCAGATCAAGCGCGCTTATCGAGACGCCTGGCATGAGACGCTTCCTACATTGCTCGCACGTGATCGCGATATCGAGATGTGGAGCCGCTCTGTTAGGCGCCACCGAACGAGCGGCCGCGCAGGATCTGGCGACATCATCAGAGGGTTTGAGGGTATGCGTCGCACAGACTGGCGATCGACCATCTCAATCAGGCGCCCGAAAGCGATTGCGACAAGATCGATTGGGGACCGCCGCCGCGCCAGGCTGCCGTGGCCAATCCCGGCACAAAAGGATTGGTTGAGTCGCTTCGCCCGGAGGCATCTCTCCGACGCCGCGACTTTCGTGATCAGATCATTGATTTCATCTGCGAGAGCATTCGGCACAAACAGGCCGCTACGTCGGCTCACGCGGCGCGATCCGCGATATGGTGCGCTCGGAGGGACTCGAACCCCCACGGTGTTACCCACTGCCACCTCAAGGCAGCGCGTCTACCAGTTCCGCCACGAGCGCTAGGAGATGCCGGCCTGAGGTCGTTCGGGTGGCCGGATCAGCGGCGCCGATCTAACAAATCCACCAGGGGGATACAAGCCTGCAAAAGCCCTGAATTCCACAAGCTTGGCATGAAAAACGCCGCGCTCCCCAGGAGATGGGCCTTATCGGATACCCAGGTCGCTACCGCTTGCCCGCCCCTTGCCGTGTAACCCGGGGCCTTACCGGGTCCCCGGCGAGCGCGGCAGCATCTGCTTGACCTCGACCGCGATCCGGTTGCGGTCGACCAGCACGACGCCGGAGGCAACCGGGAGGTTGTTGGCGAGAACCTTGACCTCGTCGGCCTCGGTTGCGTCCAGCTCGATGATGGCGCCGCGGGAAAGACGTAATACTTGATGGATCGGCATCGTGGTCGTCCCGAGGACGACCATGAGATCCACGCTGACTTTATCGAGAGTGGGCACTGTCAGAACCGCCGCAACTTGGGACTTGCGCCAGAGGCTTGGCATTTGCTCCCGGGATCATCACCACGTTATGGTTAGCCAATGGTTAATTCGCCCCAAAACCCCCGCCAAAACCCACGTCAAGACCTCGATTTGACGTGGTTTTCCGCCTGCGGCGGCGATCCCGTCGAATGGCGAATCTCGGACGCGCCGGTGCCCTATCCGGATGCGGTGGCCGCCATGGAGGCGCGCGTCGCGGCCATTGCGGCGGGCGAGGCGCCGGAACTGGTCTGGCTGCTCGAGCACCCCCCGCTCTACACCTCCGGCACCTCGGGCAAGGAAAGCGACCTGCTCGATGCCCGATTCCCGACCTTCGCCACCGGGCGCGGCGGCCAGCTCACCTATCACGGGCCAGGCCAGCGGGTGGCCTACATCATGCTCGACCTCAAGCGCCGCCGGCCGGACGTGCGGGCCTATGTCGCCAGCCTGGAGGAGTTGATCCTGAAGACGCTCGCCGCCTTCAACGTCCGCGGTGAACGGCGCGAGGACCGAGTCGGCGTCTGGGTGAAGAGGCCCGACAAGGGGCCCGATTACGAGGACAAGATCGCGGCGATCGGTGTCCGGCTGAAGCGATGGGTGTCGTTCCACGGCATCGCCATCAATGTCGAGCCGGAGCTGTCGCATTTCGCCGGCATCGTGCCCTGCGGCGTCAGCGACCCCCGCTACGGCGTCACCTCGCTGGTCGATCTCGGTCAGCTGGTCACCATGACCGATGTCGATATCGCGCTGCGCCAGGCATTCGAGGAGCTGTTCGGGCCGACCCGCGCGCTGCTGCCAGAGGCGGCCGTCTGACCTTTCCTGCTCGCCGTACCTGGCTCTCGTTCTCCGAGGCTGCGGAATCAGCTATCCTTGTTTCGGTGCCGCCCACGCCTCCCCCCTCCGCCGGGAAAGCAGACTTCATGCCGGGCGAGTTGATCATCGGCCGACTGTTCGAGCGCCAGGCATAAGGAGGGGTTGCGATCCATGCTCGCAATGGGAGGTTTTCACGATGAAACTGTCTGCGCCCATCTACCATCTCAAGCGCAAGGCAAAGCGCCTGTCGCGCGAAGCCAGCATTCCGCTCCACGACGCGCTTGACCGCGTCGCTGCGACGGAAGGGTTTTCGGCCTGGAGCATGCTCGCGGCGAAAGCCGCCGCCGCACTGACGCCGGCGATGTCCGGTTGCCGAACCCGCTGGACCTGAAGCTGTTCGACAAGACGTGCTTCATCAACAACGCCGAGGTGCAGTTCCGCGCCGCAAGCTGATGGCCTCAGGCCGCGGGTGAGATCGTTCAGCCGCGGCCTGCAACATCACGCCGCCTCCAGCGCAACCTCGAGCTTGCCGGCGATGTAGCGCCGCTCCTGCGTCAGGCCGCCGAAACCGTAGGCATCGCCTCTGACCTCGTCGACATGCAGGTAGGTCTCGGGATGCAGCGGGCCCAAAATCCCGGCCATGCGCTTGAACATGGCTGCGAGATAAGCCGCCTTCTCGTCCTTGGTGTTGGTGCCCTCGGTGACGTGGATGTCGATCCAGTAGCTGGCGAGCTTCTGTTCGGCGAGCGACTTGCCGCCGGCGAACCAGTCGCCGGGATCGACGGACTTCACGATGATCGCGGTCACCTTGGGATCCTTGTGCAGTATCTCGGCGGTGAGCTCGGACACCGCGTTCGCGATGTCGGCCGTGAGCGAGGGCGACTGGCGGGAGGTGGTGTAGGACACAGTGATCAGGGGCATGGTCTTTCTCCTCGATTGCCGCGGCATTTCCTGCAGCGTTGGTGAGAAACTAGACCTCCGGCTGTCATTTTGGTATCTTATCTATGTTGATAACAGTGATAATGATTTGTAATGACAACCACGCTCGACATCGCCACCGTCCAGGCCTTCCTTCTGGTCGCCGACCTCCAGAGTTTTACGCGCGCCGCCGAGGCGCTCGGCGGCACGCAAGCGGCCGTCAGCCTGAAGCTGCAGCGGCTGGAGACACTGCTGGGAAAACGTCTCGTCGAACGCTCGCCACGCGCGGTCCGGCTGACCGCCGAGGGCGCCGCGTTCCTCGATCGCGCCCGCGCGCTGATGGAGGCGCATGATCGCGCGCTCTCGGGCGAAGCTTCAGCCGCCCAGTCGCTCTCGCTCGGCATCTCCGATCACGCTGCCGGCCCCGAGCTGGTGCCGCTGCTCGAACGCCTGCACGCGATGTCCTCAAACCTCACCCTCGCCGTCACGATCGGCTTCTCGCGCGAGATGCAGGACGCCTATGACGCGGGCGAGCTGGATGCGGTGATCATCCGCCAGGAAGGCAGCCGCCGCGGCGGCGAGAAGCTGGCCGAAGACGAGTTCGGCTGGTTCGCGTCACGGCGCTTCACCCTGCCGAAGGGTGAGCCGCTGCCGCTCGCGACCCTCGCCCCGCCCTGCGGGGTGCGCGCCGTCGCCGTGCGCGCGCTCGACAAGGCCGGCCTCGCCTGGCGCGAGCGCTTTGTCGGCGGCGGCGTCACCGCGGTGGTCGCCGCCGCGCTGGCGGGACTTGCGATTGCACCGCTGGCGCGGCGGATCGCGCCGTCCGGTCTGGTCGACATCGGTCCTGCGCACAGGCTGCCGAAGCTCGGCAGCTCCAAGGTAATGCTGCATTCGAAGGTCAGCGCCCCCGCCAAGCTGGCCGCGCTACGCACGGTGGCCGCGACGTTCAAGAGCGCCGCCGCTTGACGCTGCGAGCGCCTACAAGATCGCCTCGAACGCGCTGCGCAATGTCTCATGGCGGAACACGAAGCCACGGCTCAGCGCCTTGTTCGGCAGCACGCGCTGACCGCCCAGCAACAGCTCGTCGGCAAAGCTGCCGCCGATCCGGCGCAGCAGGCCGCCGGGAATGCGGAACACCGCGGGCCGGTGCAGGCGGCGGCCGAGCTCTTCGGTGAACCTTGCGTTGGTGACGGGGATCGGCGCCGTGGCGTTGACGGGACCACCGAGATCGGGCGTTGCGATCACATAGGCGATCAGCCGGATCAGATCGTCGCGCTCGATCCAGGACATCCATTGCCGCCCGGTGCCGAGCGGACCGCCGAGGCCGAACTCGAACGGCGTCAGCATGCGCGTGATGAAGCCGCCTTCGGTGCCGAGCACGAGGCCGATGCGCAAATAGACCACGCGGACGCCAAGCTCCTCCGCCGGCCGCGCCGCCGTTTCCCAGGCCGCGCACAGCTCGTGGCTGAAGCAGGCATGTGACTTCGCCGATTCCGTCAGCACCTGGTCGGCCCACAGGCCGTACCAGCCGATCGCGGAGCCGCTGACCAGCACCTCGGGCTTGCGCTCCAGCCGCGCGATCAGCTTGACCACTTCGCCGGTCATGTCGACGCGTGAGCCGACGATCCTCGCGCGCTTTGCCTCGGTCCAAAGACCGTTGCCGATCGGCTCGCCGGCGAGATTGACGATGGCATCGATTGGCGTGTCCGCGGCGAGCTGATCGAGGCTGGTGATCAGCGTCACCGGCGGCAGCAGCATCTCGGCCTTCACGGGATTGCGGATCAGCGCGATGACGTGATGCCCTGCCCCGCTGAGGCTCGCGGCGAGCCGGCTGCCGATGAAGCCGGTCGCGCCAGTGATCAGCACGGTCTTGCGGCCGTGCAGCTTCTCGACGAGTCCGGCCGCCGGAACGCTCCGCATCCGGCCGAGCCGGCGCATCGCCGCAAAATCCCTGAGGCCGCACAGCGCCGCGCCGACCGCGCAGGCACTGGCGGCCATGCTGAGCAGAGCGTGATTGACGACGGTCACGCCGACGGGCTGCATCGCCCAGGCGATCAGCACCGGCAGCAGCAGCACGAGGATGGCGCCGTAGTTGATCGCCAGCAGCGTGTGATTGATGCGCTCGCTTGGCGGCAGCTTTCGGCTCAGATCCTCCTCGACGAAATCCATCAGCGTGATGACGATCTCGGCGATCAGCACGGCGGCCATCAAGAGCGCCAGCAAGCCGTAAACCTCGAGCCAGCCGAGCAGCAGGAACAATAGCGCATAGAGAATGTTGCGGATGCCGTGCAGCTTCAGCTCGAAACGCTGCGACACCCGCCAAGCCAGGCGCTCGGTGAATTCGTGGTGATAGAAGGTGTCGAACGCGCCCATCACGATCTGGACCGCGATGAGAGTCCACAACAGCGGCGTCATGATACGGCCTCCCTGAAGACGGCGGACTGGTGGATCAGCGCGCCGTAGCGCGGGTGAGTGACATCAAGAGTGAAGCGGAAGGCGCCCCAGCCGAGATCCGTATGCGTCACCGTGAGGTCGCCCGGCGTGAGCGATTGCGGCAGCGGAATCCAAAGCCGTCCGAGCTGGAGGCCGTAACCGGCGCTGCGGAAGGTCAGCGCCTGTCCCTCGACCGCAATGCGTAGCGCCATCGACACGCCGAAGCCGACATATTCCTGGAGTCCGGTAGGGCCGGCGAAGCATTTTGCCGAATGGATCACCCGCGGAAAGCCGCGCTTGCGCGCGCAGATGCGCGTCCAGGTCTGGCCGCCGGTGGCGCCGTCCTCGGTAACGGTCACGATCATGGGCACGCCGGTGTCGCGGCCGGTCGGCAATGGCCCGCCGATCAGCCGTGCGGCCTGCGCGATCCACCAGCCGATATCGCTGAAGGTGACCTCGTCGACGACACCGACATAGATCACGCTGTCACCATCGTCGACCCGCTTGGAAAACCGCCGCCAGGTCGCGAGCGGCAGGCGGCCCCAATCCTCGTCCGGCAACAGCGCACGGAAGCGGCGATCGTCGAGCAGTCTGGTGTGAGCGGAGGGAGATGCGCCTAAGCCTGGTAATCGAGCCGACGTCATCGCCCCCTCCTCAACGCTATTTGGCCTTGCCCAGCGGCAGCAGGTTGGCGATCTTCTCGCCAAGCCGCATCAGCGCGACCAGCCGCGGCCGCGGCACCTTCAGCATCTGCATGAACCAATGGTCGGCGAGCTCGGTGAAGGCGAGCATCTCCTTCAGCCGTTTGCTCGCGACCGGATTAATGGCCGGATCGTCGGCGGCATCGGACACGCAGGCCCGGAGCGCCGCGATGGCCGGATCGAGCTCCCGCTCCTTGCGCCGCGCCGCGATCCGGACCGCGACCTCCCAGATGTCGGTCTCGGCTTCGAAATGATCGCGGCGATCGCCGAGGATCGGCACCCGCCGGATCAGGTTCCAGGCGAGCAGCTCCTTCAGCGAATTGGAGACATTGGAGCGCGCCATGCCGAGCGTGTCGGCGATGTCCTCGGCCGTCATCGGCGCCTCGGACAGATAGAGCAGCCCGTGGATCTGGCTGACCGAGCGATTGACGCCCCACTCGTCTCCCATGTCGCCCCAATGCAGGATAAAGCGCTCGACGGCAGCGGGAAGTTTCTTCTTTCCGGGCATTTCTGTCATAACAGAAATATCTGACGGGCGCGACTGTATGTCAAGGGCATTTGCCGGGCGCCCCCCTGCATCCCGTCTGCGGCATTTGCCTAAAAAGTTCCCAGAGAGCCGGAACCAAAGCGCTGGCCTGAGCGTTTGCTCCTGTCGAGGCGGGGTCTAGGAATGGTAAAAAAGTTCAGTCAGCAGAGAGACTTGTTCGAAAGCGAGCGCAGTTTCCGGCTGCTGGTTGAAGGAGTTGCCGACTACGCCCTCTACATGCTCGATCCCAGCGGCACCATCACCAGCTGGAACATCGGCGGCGAGCGCATCAAGGGCTACGCGCCCGACGAAATCGTCGGCCAGCATTTCTCCCGTTTCTATACCGAGACCGACCGCGCCAACGGCAAACCCGCGCGAGCGCTCGGCATTGCGCGGGAAAAGGGCCGCTACGAAGAGGAAGGCTGGCGCGTTCGCAAGGACGGGACGTTCTTCTGGGCGAGCGTGGTGATCGATCCGATCTACGAGGATGGAACCCTCGTCGGCTTCGCCAAGATCACGCGCGACATCACCGAACGCCGCAATGCCCAGCTCAAGCTCGAGGCGATGCAGAAGCAGCTCGCCGAATCCCAGAAGTTCGATGCCCTCGGCCAGCTCACCGGCGGCGTCGCCCATGACTTCAACAACCTCCTGATGATCATCAGCGGCAGCCTCCATATCCTGAAGAAGGGGTCCATCGAAGACGCCAGGCTTCAGCGCGCGATCTCCGCGATCGAGACCGCGACCAGGCGCGGCGCCGCGCTGACCAACCAGCTCCTCACCTTCGCGCGGCGACAGAGCGTCAACCCGCAGGCGATCGATCTCGCCGAACGCGTCGCGGCGATCCGCGCGGTGCTCGACGCCGGCGTCGGCAGCTCCGTGCGCCTCACCTTCGACATCGCGTCCGAGGTCTGGCCGGTCAGGACCGACGTCTCGGAGCTCGAGACGGCGCTGCTCAATCTCGTCATCAATGCCCGCGATGCGATGCCCGACGGCGGCACGGTGACGATCAGCGCCCGCAACGTGGTGCTGGACGAGATCCCGCTCACCGGCGAATTCGTGGCGATCGACATCGCCGACACCGGCGTCGGCATTCCCGCCGACGTCGTCGACAAGATCTTCGAGCCGTTCTTCACCACCAAGCCGATCGGCAAGGGCACCGGCCTCGGCCTCTCGCAGGTGCACGGCTTCGCTCATCAGGCCGGCGGCACGGTGAAGGTTGCAAGCGAACTCGGCAAGGGCACGACGTTCACCATCCTGCTGCCGCGGGGCACGGATGCGCCGGCACGTGACACCGCGGAAGCGATGCCGTTCCGCGGCAGCGGAACGGTGCTTCTCGTCGAGGACAATCCCGAGGTCGCGCTCGTCAGCATCGGCCTTCTGGAGCAGCTCGGCTACCAGGTGCGCCGGGTTGCCGACGCCGAAGCGGCATTGCGGGAGATCGAGACCAACGGCGTCGACTTCGTGTTCTCGGACATCGTGATGCCCGGCAAGATGGACGGCCTCACCCTCGCCCATCGCCTGCGTCAGATCCGCCCCGGCCTGCCGATCCTGCTCGCCACCGGCTACAGCGAGGTCGCCGCCGGCGTGCGCGGCGACTTCCCGATCCTGCGCAAGCCGTATGAGATCCACGAGCTGAGCGAAGCCATCGCCAAATTGCCGAGATGATGACTTCTGCACCTCTCCCCGTAAGAACGGGCGAGGGAGCGCACCGCTCGCGCCGAAAGAGAATTGGCTCTCAAACCGTCGGCAGCACCGAAAACTTCTCCCCTGCCCTGCGCAGATCCAGCTCGTCCGCACTCGCCGTTTCACTGGTGACGCTGTCGACGCGTGAGGATGGGGGACCGTGACGGCACAGTGCGACCATGTCGGCGACGTGGTTCGGCGCCCCCGCGAACAGCGCTTCCACGCTGCCGTCGCGGCGATTGCGGACCCAGCCTTCGAGACCGCTCGCGGTGGCCTGGCTTTCGACCCAGGCGCGATAGCCGACCCCCTGGACGCGGCCGCGGATCATGACCTGGAGGATCGCCCGGCTCATGTCTTCAATCCGAGAAATTCGGCGCTGCGCGCCTTCGTCTCGGCCTCCCGCATGACCCGATTGGTCAGCTCCGCGGATGCCAGACCGTTGAGTGCCTTGGGCGGCGCGCCTTCGCGGAGCGCCTTCAGCGTCTCGTAGACGGCCTGCGTCGCCGCGGCGATCGGCGCATGGCCCTGCAGCGCGATGCGCACCCGCTGGCTGGCGAGATAATCGAGCGCGCTCAAATCGTCCGGCGCGCCACCAAGCACGATAGGCAGATGCGTCGCCGATGCGACCGCTTCCAGTTCGGCACGCGACCTGATGCCGGTGAAGAACAGCGCGTCGACGCCGGTCGTCTCATAGGCCTTGGCGCGGCGGACCGCATCCTCGATCGAGGTGATCGAGGCCGCACCGGTGCGGCCCATGATCACCAGCGACGGATCGCGGCGGCCGCCGAGCGCGGCCTTCATCTTGCCGACGCCCTCCTCCAGCGAGATCAGCTGCGTCTTTGCTTCACCGAAGGCGGCCGGCAGCAAAGTGTCCTCGATGGTAAGGCCGGCAGCGCCGGCGGTCTCCAGCTCCTGCACCGTGCGACGCACGTTGAGGGCATTGCCGTAGCCGTGATCGGCATCGACCAGCACGGGCAGTGTGGAGGCCCGCGACATCCGCCGCATCTGCTCGCAAAGCTCGGTGAGCGTGATCAGGGTGATATCGGGATCGCCGAGCACGGCGAGCGAAGCCACCGAGCCGCCGAACATCCCGAGGGGAAAGCCGAGATCCTCGGCGATGCGGATCGAGATCGCGTCATAGACCGAGCCGGGATGGACGCAAGTCCCGCTCGACAGGATGGAACGCAGTTTCTCGCGGCGGGATCGAAAGGCCATGATGATGTCTCGGTTAGGTCAAGAAGGCCGCAGCATACCCCGTCATTGCGAGCGAAGCGAAGCCATCCAGGGTCTTTCGGCGGAGGCAGTCTGGATTGCTTCGCTGCGCTCGCAATGACGGTGTTCGTGGAGCCCGACGAGGGCCCACTCACATCTCTTACGCAAACTCCAAGATCAGCGCGTCGACCGCGAGCGTCGCGCCGGCACTGGCGTGGATCTTCTTCACGGTGCCGTCCTGCTCGGCGCGCAGCACGTTCTGCATCTTCATGGCTTCGACCACGGCGAGCGTCTCGCCGGCCTTGACCTCCTGCCCCTCGCTCACCGCGATCGAGACCACGAGGCCCGGCATCGGACAGAGCAGTTTCTTGCCGGTGTCGGAGGCTGCCGTCACCGGCATCAACCGGGCGGACGTCGCTTCTGTCTCGGTCCAGACATAGACCGGCACCTCGACGCCCTGATGCGCAAGACGGACGCCGTTGGCAATCGGCCGCACCTGCACCGCGATGAAGTGGCCGTCGATGGTGCCCTGCCAGACCGGATCGCCCGGCTTCCACGGCGACTGCAGCAGATGCGGATTGCCGGCCTTGCCCTCGGGATCGATGAAGCGGATCGCGATCGCCTCGCCCTCACGTCCGACCTCGAGCGAAATCTCCTGCCGGTCGAGCCAGACCGCGCGGCGGCGTTCGCGCTGCACGACGCGCCCGCCCATCTGGCCCGAGATCTGCCGCTTGCGCTCGCCGAGCACGTGATCGATGGCGGCACCGACGGCGGCGATCCGCCGCGCGACCTCGCCTTCGGGCACGCGCACCGCAAAACCCTTGGGGAACTCCTCGGCGATGAAGCCGGTCGAGAGCCGCCCCTCGCGCCAGCGCGGATGATGCATCAAGGCCGACAGGAACGGGATGTTGTGCCTGATGCCGTCCACATAGAACGAATCCAGCGCAGTGGCCTGCGCCTCGATCGCAGCCGCGCGCGACGGCGCATGGGTGACGAGCTTGGCGATCATCGGATCGTAATGGATCGAGATCTCGCCGCCCTCCTGCACGCCGGTATCGTTGCGCACGGTGATGCCGTCCTTGCTGGCTTCGGCCGGCGGGCGATACTTCACGAGACGCCCGATCGACGGCAGGAAGTTGCGGAACGGATCTTCCGCATAGAGGCGCGACTCGACCGCCCAGCCGGTGAGCGTGACGTCCTTTTGCGCGATGGCGAGCTTCTCGCCGGCGGCCACGCGGATCATCTGCTCGACCAGGTCGACGCCGGTGACGAGCTCGGTGACGGGATGCTCGACCTGGAGACGCGTGTTCATCTCCAGGAAGTAGAAGCTCTTGTCCTGGCCTGCGACGAACTCGACGGTGCCGGCGGAATCGTAATTCACGGCTTTCGCCAGCGCGACTGCCTGCTCGCCCATCTTGCGGCGGGTGGCCTCATCCAGCAGCGGCGACGGCGCTTCCTCGATGACCTTCTGGTTGCGGCGCTGGATCGAGCATTCGCGCTCGCCGAGATAGATCACGTTGCCGTGCTTGTCGCCCAGCACCTGGATCTCGATGTGGCGGGGATCGACGATGAATTTTTCGACGAAGACGCGGTCGTCGCCGAACGAGGCCTTGGCCTCGGCCTTGGCGAGGTTGAAGCCCTCGGCGACCTCGGCCTTGGAATGCGCGATGCGCATGCCCTTGCCGCCGCCGCCGGCGGAGGCCTTGATCATCACGGGGTAGCCTATCTCGTCGGCGATGCGGACCGCGTGCTTGTCGTCCTCGATGACGCCGAGATAGCCGGGCACGGTCGAGACCTTTGCTTTTGCGGCGGCCTTCTTGGACTCGATCTTGTCACCCATCGCGGCGATCGCGCCGGGGTTCGGGCCGATGAAGACGATGCCGGCCGCCTCCAACGCGCGCGGAAACGCCTCGCGCTCGGACAGGAAGCCGTAGCCGGGATGCACGGCCTCGGCGCCGGTCTTGCGACAGGCCTCGACGATCTTCTCGATCACCAGATAGCTCTCGGCCGCGGCCGGTGGGCCGATCAGCACCGCCTCATCGGCCATTTCGACATGGAGGGCATCGCGGTCGGCCTCGGAATAGACCGCAACCGTTTGAATTCCCATCTTGCGGGCAGTCTTGATGACCCGGCAGGCGATTTCGCCGCGATTGGCGATCAGAATGCGTTTGAACATGCTTTTCTTGAGTCTCGACCTTGGGCGGGACCCTTCCCCGGCCGTTGGGGCCTATGGGACGGGCCGTGTGGCTCCCGTGGTACATCAAAATGGGCCGGAGGCAACGGTCTAAATCCGGCCCGCTCTGGCGTACCAGCGCAAGACCGAAACAGGCGCGAGGTGCCCTTGGGACTGCCTACGCCTTCCGCGCCTTGGCCGCGTCCCGGACAAGGCCGTGAATGAAGCCCAGTTTGCCGACCACCGCCGGCGACAGGATGAAGGGGTAGAGGTCGCGCAGGCCCATGGCCCGGTTGACGCTGTTCATGGCGAAGGTGAAGGGCAGCCATGCGTCGATGAGCGCCTGGACGTCCCTGGCCTCGTAGGGGTTGAAACGGATGCGCGCCGTCAGCTCCCCGTCGCGATCGACCTTGGGGCGCACCTCCATGCCGAACTCGGAGGCCATCTCAAGGGTGTCGACGATGTGGAGATAGTGCGCCCAGGTCTCGGCGAAGTCTTCCCAGGGGTGCGTGGTGGCATAGGCCGAGACGTAATTCTGCTGCCAGTCAGCGGGGGCGCCTTCGGCGTAGTGGCGCTGCAGGGCTTGGCCGTAATCGGCTCTATCGTCGCCGAACACCGCGCGGCATTCGTCGAGCTTGCCGCCGCCCTCAACCAGCACGTCCCAGAAATAATGTCCGACCTCGTGGCGGAAATGCCCGAGCAGTGTCCGGTAAGGCTCGCCCATCTCCAGCCGGCGCCGCTCGCGCTCGATGTCGTCGGCCTCGGTCAGCGCGATCGTGATCAGGCCGTTGTCATGGCCGGTCATGATCTTTTGTCCGCTGTTCGGATCGTCGGCGAGGAAGTTGAAGATGAGGCCGTGCACGGCATCGTCCTGACGGTTCTGCAGCGGCAGCTTCCAGCGGATCAGGGAATAGAACAGCCGGTGCTTTGCCACCTCCAGCTCACGCCAGCGGGCGAGCTGCGCGGGGTCCGACAGGTCCGGCACGATGCCGTTGTGGCGGCAGGCGCGGCAATAGCCGTTGGTATCGCCGGTGTCCGTCAGCCAGTTGCAGGCATCGTACTCGGCATTGCGGCACAGCATGCGCCCCCTGCCGTTGTCGGCCAGGGTCCTCCAGGCCCCGCTTTGAGCCTCGCCGTCGGGCTCGAGCGCCGACATCGTCTCCTTCTCCGGGAGGAAGGCGACGCGGTGACCGCAACGTTCGCAGGCGCGGTTCTCGAAATAGAGGACGTTGCCACAGGACTGGCAGACAAAGAGCTTCAAGATCTAGCCTCTTCGAAAAGGGGGTTCTATGAATGAGAGTTGTGGCGCCTCGCGAAGACGCGTCCGCAGCCGCATCGTTCCAATATCAGGAACAAAATGCCAGACTTGGCGTTGGTTGACCGCATTTTCCCGCGTTCTGGCTGGCCGCGGGGTTCTTCCAGACAGTCTATTTCCTTGAAGCAATGGCCATCGCGCTCCGTCTGTGTGAATATCGGTCCGGCACGTGCGCATACGCCTCACAACGGCCGACGCCTTGAACGATCCTTTGCCCGAGACCATCGCCGCCGAAAGGCTGCGCCAGCACCTCGAAGACGTCGCGCGCGAGCGCGACAACGCCTATCGCGCGCTCCAGGAGCGCGAGGCCGAGCTCGCGCGCATCCAGCGCATCGGCAAGGTCGGCGGTCTCGAGGTCGACTTCCGCGAGGGCTTCAAGAACCGCCGCTCGCCGGAATATCTGATGATCCATGGCCTGCCGCCGGAGGCCGCCGACGAGTCGCATGAGGACTGGGTCAACCGTATCCATCCTGATGACCGCGACGCGGCGGTGAAACACTTCCTGGAGGCGCTTTCCGGGACCAGCGAGGACTACACCGCCGAATACCGCATCATCCGTCCGAGCGACGGCGAGATCCGCTGGATCCGGGTCGTCGCCAAGATCGAGCGTGACGGCGACGGCCGCGCCGTCCGCCTCGTCGGTGCCCATATCGACATCACCGACCAGGCGCTGGCGCGCGAGACGCTGCGCGAGAGTGAGGAGCGCTTCCGGCTGATCGCCGACAGTGCGCCGGTGCCGATCTGGGTCACCAAGCTCGATCGCAAGCGCTCCTTCGCCAACCAGGCCTATGTCGACTTCGTCGGCCTGCCCTACGACCAGGCGATCGATTTCGACTGGCGCAAGGTGCTGCATCCCGACGACCTGCCGCATGTGCTGCAGCAATCGGTGCAAGGCGAAGCCTCGCTGAAGCCCTTCGTGCTGGAAGCGCGCTACAGGAACGCCAGCGGCGAATGGCGCTGGCTGCGCTCGGAATCGCAGCCGCGCTGGGACCCGACCGGCAAGCATATCGGCTTCATCGGCGTCGCCCACGACATCACCGTTGCCAAGCAGGCCGAGATGGAGCTTCGGCGGCTCAACGAGACGCTGGAGGAACGCATCGCCGAGCGCACCGCCGAGCTCGAATCCAACGAGGCCCGGCTGCGCGCGATCCTGGAGACCAGCAACCAGTATCAGGGCCTCGTCGATCTCGAGGGCGAACTGCTCTACGCCAACAAGAACGCACTCGACGGCATCCGCGCCGAGGCGCGGGATGTCATCGGCAAGCCGTTCTGGGATACGCCGTGGTTCACGGGAACGCCTGGCATGAGCGATGTCGCGCGCGACGCCTTCATGACCGTCCTGAAGGGCGAAGCCGTGCGGCTCGAGATGCGGCTGCGCCTGCCGATCGGCGAACGCGATTTCGACTTCGGCATGCGCCCCGTGCTCGACCGCCACGGCAACATCACCGGCGCAGTTCCCGAGGCCGTCGACATCACCGAGCGCCGCCTCGGCGAGGAGGCGCTGCGGCAGTCGCAGAAGATGGAGGCGATCGGCCAGCTCACCGGCGGCGTCGCGCACGACTTCAACAACCTCCTCACCATCATCCGTTCGGCGACCGACTTCCTGCGCCGGCGCGAGCTGCCGGAAGAGCGCCGCCGCCGCTATGTCGACGCCATCTCCGACACCGTCGAGCGCGCCTCCAAGCTGACCGCGCAGCTGCTGGCCTTCGCGCGCCGGCAGCCGCTGAAGCCGCAGATCTTCAATGTCGGCAGCCAGGTCGAGGGCGTGGCGCAGCTGGTCCGGCCGCTGGTCGGCGGGCGCATCGAGATCAGCGTCGAAATTCAGGACGCGGATTGCTTCACGGTCGCCGACATCGCACAGTTCGAGACCGCGCTGATCAACCTCGCCATCAACGCCCGCGACGCCATGGAGGGTGAAGGCCGCCTCACCATTGCCGTGCGCAAGGTCCAGGGGATTCCCAGCCTGCGCGCGCAGTCACCACGTGGCGGTGACTATGTCGCGATCTCGGTCAAGGATACCGGCAGCGGCATCGCACCGGGACATCTCGACTCCATTTTCGAACCGTTCTTCACCACCAAGGAAGTCGGCAAGGGCACCGGCCTCGGCCTCAGCCAGGCGTTCGGTTTCGCCAAGCAGTCCGAGGGCGACATCGCGGTGACGAGCGCGCAGGGCGAAGGCGCAACCTTTACCATCTACCTGCCGCAGGCTCAAAGCCCAGCGACCGAGAAGGAAGCCGCGGCGCTGACCAGCGAGGCTGCGACCACTGGGCGCGGCTACCGCGTGCTCGTGGTCGAGGACAATGACGATGTCGGCCAGTTCTCGACCGAGCTTCTGGAAGACCTCGGCTACGTCGTCCGCCGCGTCGCCAACGCCAACGCCGCGCTCGCGATCCTCGGCGAGAACGAATTCGCCGTCGACCTCGTCTTCTCCGACGTGATCATGCCCGGCATGAACGGCGTCGAGCTCGCCGGTATCATCCGCGAGCGCTATCCGGGCCTGCCCGTCGTGCTCACCTCGGGCTACAGCAACGTGCTCGCCGAAAACGCCCATCGCGGTTTCGAGCTGATCCAGAAGCCGTATTCCGTCGAATCGCTCTCGCGCATCCTGCGCAAGGCGATCACGGAGAAGCTGTCCATGGCAAGGTGAGTGCTTTAATTGCACGAGGCAGCCACAAACTCCGTCATTGCGAGCGCAGCGAAGCATTCCAGAATCTTTCCGCCGAGACAGTCTGGATTGCTTCGCTGCGCTCGCAATGACGACGCTGCGCGCGGCCCTGGAAACAACGGATATCGATGATATGAAACCCGCCCTTCTCTCCGCCTGGCAAACCTGGGCACTGCTTTCGGCCTGCTTTGCGGCGCTGACCGCGATCTTCGCCAAGGTCGGCGTCGAGAACATAAATCCGGATCTCGCCACTTTCATCCGCACCATCGTGGTGCTGCTCGCCTTCTCGGCGCTGCTGTTCTTCACCGGACAGTTCGTCGTGCCCTCGGCGGTCTCCTCAAAAACCTGGCTATTCCTGGTTTTGTCGGGACTTGCGACCGGCGCTTCATGGCTCTGCTATTTCCGTGCATTGAAGCTTGGCCCCGCAACACTGGTCGCCCCCATCGACAAGCTCAGCGTCGTCCTGGTCGCGCTGTTCGCCTTCGCCTTTCTCGGCGAGCGGCCGACGGCGCAGGGCTGGCTCGGCATCGCCATGATCGGCGCCGGCGCGGTGCTGCTGGCCATGAAATTCTGAGGCGGAACAAAGATGCCATGACGTCCGTTTCTGCGCGGACGTTTCCGCGCCTCGATCGAGACACCGATGTCGAGCCAGGACCCCGATCTGACGAGGCGCGCCGGGTGATGGTGCCGTTCGCGATGCTGGTCGGCGCGAGGGCCGACCGGTGGGGACACAAGCGCTTCTTCCTCGCGGCGCTCCTGATCCTTCCCGTTCGCGGCACGCTCTATACGCTCTCCGACAATCCATTCTGGCTGGTCGGCGTGCAGCTTCTCGACGGCGTCGGTGCCGGCATCTTCGGTACCATCTTCCCCGTCATCGTTGCCGACCTCATGCGCAACACCGGGCGCTTCAACGTCGCGCAAGGCGCGGTCATCACCGCTCAGGGCATCGGAGCCGCGCTGTCGACGGCGCTCGCCGGCTTCGTGGTGGTCGGCGCGGGGTACAGTGCGGCCTTCATCGCGCTCGGCATGGTCGCGGCGATCGGCGCCGTCATCTGCCTCCTCGCCTTGCCCGAGACGCGGCATGGCGCCTTGCGACCGCAGGGGAAGACAGCGCCGGTGACATCGGATATCGCTGCCGAATGAACCCGTTCCACATCGAGGACTGAACGTGCCGTCTGACGCCATCTGGGCCTGGAGCATCATCGTCGCTGCGACCGCAGGCGTCGTCATCCGCCCGTTCCGCCTGCCCGAGGCGATCTGGGCGGTCATCGGCGCCGGCACCCTCGTGCTGTCCGGTTTGCTGCCGTGGCAGGATGCGCTTGCCGGCATCGAGAAGGGCCTCGACGTTTATCTCTTCCTGATCGGCATGATGCTGATCGCCGAGCTCGCCCGGCTCGAGGGCCTGTTCGACTATCTCGCCGCGCTCGCGGTCGAATATGCAGGCGGCTCGCCGCAGCGGCTGTTCCTGCTGATCTATCTCGTCGGCACGATGGTCACCGTGCTGCTCTCGAACGACGCCACCGCGATCGTGCTGACGCCGGCCGTCTATGCGGCGACGCGCGCGGCCGGCGCGAAACCGCTGCCTTATCTGTTCGTCTGCGCGTTCATTGCCAACGCCGCAAGCTTCGTGCTGCCGATCTCCAATCCCGCCAACCTCGTGGTGTTCGGCGCGCGCATGCCGCACCTGACCGAATGGCTGCGCCTGTTCGCCCTGCCCTCGGCGGTCTCGATCCTGCTCACCTATGTCGTGCTGCGCCTGACCCAGCACCGCGCGCTCAAGGAAGAGACCATCGCCCGCAGCGTGCCGCATCCAAAGCTCGGCCGCGGCGGCAAGCTGACGGCAATGGGCATCGTCGCAATCGGCGTCGTGCTGGTCACGGCCTCAGCGCTCGACAAGCAACTGGGCCTGCCGACCTTCATCTGCGGGGTGGTGACATCGGCGCTCGTGCTGCTGCTCAGCAGTCAGTCGCCGTTGCCGGTGCTCAGGGGGGTGTCGTGGAGCGTGCTGCCGCTGGTCGGCGGACTCTTCGTCATGGTGGAAGCGCTGATCGAGACCGGCGTGATCGGGCAGCTCAGCGCGCTGCTGCACCAGGCCGTCGCACAATCGGTGCCGAAGGCTGCCTGGAGCGTCGGCATCGCCACCGCGATCGGCACCAATATCGCCAACAATCTTCCGGTCGGTCTTATCGCCGGCTCGGTCGCGGCCAGCGATCATCTGCCGGCGCCGGTCGTCAGCGCGATCCTGATCGGCGTCGATCTCGGACCGAACATGTCGGTGACGGGATCGCTCGCCACCATCCTCTGGCTGGTTGCGCTCCGACGGGAGAAGATCGAGCTCAGTGCCTGGCCGTTCCTCAAGCTCGGTATGCTGGTGACGCCCCCCGCTCTGATCGCGGCGCTGGCGGCGGCGATCAGGTAACGGCAGCGAATTCACTGCGATTGTTTGCGATGCCTCAGCCCCCAGGGCAAGGAGCCCGATCGCGGCCATGAGGCCGCGATCGGGGCTCACGCATCGTCAATCGTTCTCGTAGCCGTAGACTTCCGGCAGGATGAAGATTGCGGCGAGCAATCCGATCAGCGGGAAGATCGCGACGAACAGCGTGGCGTTGGCCTGCCCGATCGCGGCGAACAGCGAGGGGAACAGGAAGATCGCCAGGAACGACGGCAGCTTCACGAACATGTAGGCGAAACCGCTGGCGGTGCCGCGATATTTCGGCTTGGCGACCATGGTCGGAATCGTCATGCAGTTCGAGGCGTCCCAATAGTGGCCCCACAGCATCGCGGCGGCCGCGAACGGCAGCAGGATCTTGTTGTCGGTGTAGAGCGCGAAGGCCGCGACCAGCAGCGAGGCCAGCACGATGCCGAAGCCTGCGATCGCGATGCCGCGATGGCCGATCTTCGGCGTCAGCAGCGGACCGACCCAGCCCGACAGAGCGGCGAAGCAGAACAATCCCATCGTCACGAGGTTGTTGCCGAGCACGCTGGACACGCCGACCATCACGAACAGCACCGGCAGGTAGAAGGCGAAGGTCGAGAACTCGCTGCCTTGCGCGAAGCAGGCGATCCAGCCGTACAGCGTGGCGCGCCAGCGGATCGGATCCTTCTTGAGGTCGGCGAGGAAGGCGCGGGTCGAGACCTTCGGCACTTCCACGTCGTGGTCCGGCAGCATGTCGAGATTGTCGTTGAACATCTCGCGCGCGACCTGCTTGGCCTCGCGGTAGCGTCCCTTCTGCACCAGCCATACCGCAGTCTCCGGCACGTCGTGGCGCATGATCAGGATGATGAGCGCCGGCACCGCGCCGAGACCGAGCGTCACGCGCCACAGCATCTCGTGCTGCATGTCGACCAGCAGGAAGATCACGATGACGCCGATGGTCAGCACCTCGCCGACGGCGAACATGAACTGCCAGCGGTTGCCCATGACCTCGCGCTCACCCTTGGCCATGGATTCCATGATGTAGGTATAGCCGGTCGAGATATCAGAGCCGAGCGGGATGCCGAGCAGGAAGCGGATCACGACGAGCCAACCCACGCTCGGCACGAAGGCCTGCGCCAGCGCCAGCACGATGAACAGCACCATCGTCACCAGGAACATGACGCGACGGCCGATCTTGTCGGACATCCAGCCGCCGAGCAGCGCGCCGATCAGCGCGCCGCCTTGCGTGCCCGCCGCGGCAAGGCCCAGCATCAGCGGATCGGGATTGTACTGCTCCTTGATGAAGATCAGCACGAAGGCGATCGAGTAGAGATCCCAGGCCTCGACCAGGATCGAGGCCATCATCAGCCAGCCGACCTTGTTGCCCTTGGGACTGTAGTTGGTGATGAGGTAGCGGACCGCGGCTTCGCTCGCGGTCGGTTGTGGCAGCGCCATTGTTGTCATTCTTCTTCCTTTCTTCAAAACTCTCTACGAGCCGAGCAGCGGCTCGATACTGCAATCGAGCAGTCGCGGATCGATTCCCGCCTCCATGCCCGTGAACATCTCGCCCATGTAGTCGATCAGCGCATCGCTGGCCTTCACGGCGTCCTCGACGCGGCGGTTGGCGACGGCACTGAGAATGGCGAGATGATGATCGATCGTGCCGGACAGATCGGCCTGCCCCGGCATGAAGCGGTGGTGGATGTAACCGATGCGGCGATACAGCGTGTGCAGTGGGCGCAGCGTGTGGACCAGGAAGGGCTCGCCGGCCGCCTCCAGCACCAGCGCGTCGATGCGGCGGTCGAGGCTGTTGAATTCATCGAGTGTCAAACTGGCACGACGTTCGCGCAGCAAACGCTCGATGTGCAGCGCCTGATTGCGGTGGGACAGGCTGGCGCGATCCGCCGCGAGGCGAATGACAAAACGCTCAATGTCGCGGCGCAGGCCCAGCAGCATGCGCTCGCGCGCGAGATCGATCGGCGCGATGTGCAGGCCATGGCGCGGACGGATGATGATGAGCGTATCGGCGGAGAGACGATTGACGGCGTGATGCACCGGCGTGCGGCCGAAGCCGGTGATCTGCTGCAACTCCAGCATCGTCATGAACTGGCCAGGCTTGAGCTCGCAATGAACGAGCAGCTCCTCGATCCTCTGATAGGCGAGCTCGAAGAAGTTGAGACGGTTACGGCGGGAAGGTCTGCCCTCACTGTCGTCCTCGTCTCTCACCACCTCGAGCGCGCGCTTGCGCCGTGCCATGTCGTCCTCTCCCGTCAGCCCGCGCTCTCGTTGCAGGGTGGCGCCTTGTTTGTGGCACACTTAAAACATGTTGTGATATATTACAAGCAGGCGTAAGACTCCCGCGCGATCTGCGACATGCTGCAGCGCGAAAAGAGACGTCGGGCGCGAGGCGCCTTTCGAGGGAGGAGAGTTGTCGTGAGGATCACGTCGATCGAGACACTGCGCACCGAGGAATTCTCCAACGTCATCTGGGTGCGCATCCACACCGACACGGGTCTGATCGGTCTCGGCGAGACCTTCTACGGCGCCGGCGCGATCGAGGCGCAGATTCACGACACCTTTGCCGGCCGCCTGCTCGGCCGCAATCCCCTGCACATCGAGGCGATCCATCGCGACATGCTGAACCTGCCGATGGCGCAGTCCTCGACCGGCGTCGAATATCGCGCGGCCTCCGCGATCGACATCGCGCTGTGGGACCTGTTCGGCAAGGTCTGCGATCAGCCTGTGCACCAGATGCTCGGCGGCCTCTGCCGCGACAAGCAGCGCATCTACAACACCTGCGCCGGCACGCAGTACGTTCGCTCGACCAATATCAGCCCGGTCGCGAACTGGAATCTCGGCGCCTCCAAAGGCCCCTATGAAGACCTCGACGGCTTCATGAACAACGCCGATGCGCTCGCCGAAAGCCTCCTGGAAAGCGGCATCTCGGCCATGAAGATCTGGCCGTTCGATCCGGCGGCGCAGGAGAACAAGGGCCTCTACATCACCGCCGCGCAGATGAAGCAGGCGATCGAGCCGTTCGAGAAGATCCGCAAAGCCGTGGGCGACAAGATGGAGATCATGGTCGAACTCCATTCGCTGTGGAATCTGCCGACGGCAAAGCAGATCGCGCGAGCGCTCGAGCCCTACACGCCGACCTGGTACGAAGACCCAATCCGCATGAACTCGCCGCAGGCGCTGGCCGAGTATGCCCGCTCGACTGATGTCTGGGTCTGCGCCAGCGAGACGCTGGGCTCGCGCTTCCCCTACAAGGACATGCTCGACCGCGACGCCATGCATGTGGTGATGGCGGACCTGTGCTGGACCGGCGGTCTCACCGAAGGACGCAAGATCGCGGCGATGGCCGAGACCTATCACAGGCCCTTCGCACCGCATGATTGCATCGGGCCGATCGGCTTCATCGCCGCCATCCACATGTCGTTCAGCCAGCCCAACACCTTGATCCAGGAATCGGTGCGCGCCTTCTACAAGGGCTGGTACAATGAGCTCGTCACCACGATGCCCGTGATCAAGGACGGCTATGTCTTCCCGATGGAAGGCCCCGGCCTTGGCGTCGACCTCCTGCCTGCCGTCTTCGAGCGCACCGATCTCACGGTGCGCCGCTCCAACATCTGAGGATTTCTTAAGATGAGCACCTCCCTTTTCGATCTCTCCGGCCGCACCGCGCTCGTGACCGGCTCCTCCCGCGGCCTCGGGCGCGCCATCGCCGAGGGCATGGCCAAGGCCGGCGCCAAGATCATCATCAACGGCGTCGATCCCAAGCGCGTCGAGCAAGCCGTCGCCGAGTTTCGCGCCGCCGGGCATCAGGCCGAAGGCGCCGCCTTCAACGTCACTGACGAGCCCGCGATCGTCGCGGCGTTCAACGACTTCGATAAGAGCGGCCTTGCGGTCGACATCGTCGTCAACAACGCCGGCATCCAGCACCGCAAGCCGCTGGTCGAATTCACCACCGACGAATGGCGCAAGGTGATCGAGACCAACCTTACCAGCGCCTTCGTGATCGGGCGCGAGGCGGCCAAGCGCATGATCCCGCGCAAGCGCGGCAAGATCATCAATATCGGCTCGCTCGGCAGCGAGCTCGCGCGCCCCACCATCGCGCCCTACACCGCCGCCAAGGGCGGCATCAAGAACCTGACGCGATCGATGGCGGTGGAGTGGGCCCAGCACGGCATCCAGGCCAATGCGATCGGCCCCGGGTACATGCTGACCGACATGAACGAGGCGCTGGTCAACAACGCCGATTTCAACAACTGGCTGATGGGCCGCATCCCCTCCAAGCGCTGGGGCAAGCCCGACGAGCTGGTGGGCGCCGCGATCTTTCTCGCCTCCGACGCATCCACTTATGTCAACGGCCAGATCATCTATGTCGATGGCGGCATGATCGCCGCGATGTGACCGCCAAGACAGCGAAGGAGCAAGCCATGCGCGCCGTCGTCATTCACGCCCCGAAGGACCTGCGGATCGACACCTACCCCGATCCGGCGCCCGGCCCGGGCGAGGTCCGCGTCAAGATCGCCAATGGCGGCATCTGCGGCTCCGACCTGCACTACTACCATCACGGCGGCTTCGGCGTCGTGCGCATCCAGCAGCCGATGGCGCTCGGGCACGAGATCGCCGGCGTGGTGGCTGCCGTCGGTGATGGCGTCACCGGCGTGAAGGCTGGCACCCGCGTCGCAGTCAATCCGAGCAAGCCGTGCGGGGCGTGCCTGCATTGCCGGGAGGGCATGCGCAACCAGTGCCTCGACATGCGTTTTCTCGGGAGCGCGATGCGCTTTCCCCATGTGCAGGGCGGCTTTCGTGAGTTCATCACGATCGATGCAGCACAGGCGGTGCCGATCGCCGACAAGCTGTCGCTGGCGGAGGCTGCCGTCGCCGAACCGCTGGCGGTCTGCCTGCATGCCGGCAAGCAGGCCGGCCCCCTGCTCGGCAAGCGAGTGCTGATCACCGGCTGCGGCCCGATCGGTGCGCTGATGATTTTGGTCTCGCGCTTTGGCGGTGCGTCCGAGATCGTTGTCACCGATGTTGCCGATGCCCCGCTGGCAGTCGCTAAAAAGCTCGGCGCCACGCATGCCATCAACGTCGCGACCGATGCCGCCGCGCTGGATCCCTGGCGCGCCGGCAAGGGCGTGTTCGACACGCTGTTCGAGGCCTCCGGCAATCAGGCCGCGCTCCGCACTGCGCTCGACGTGCTCCGGCCCGGCGCGACGCTGGTGCAGCTCGGCCTCGGCGGCGAGATGACGCTGCCGATCAACTCCATCGTCGCCAAGGAATTGCAGCTGCGCGGCACCTTCCGCTTCGATCCCGAGTTCGAGCTAGCGGTGCGGCTGATGGGCGAAGGGTTGATCGACGTCAAGCCGCTGATCACGGCGACCATGCCGTTCGAGAACGCGGTCGCCGCCTTCGAACTCGCCAGCGACCGTTCGCAGTCGATGAAGGTGCAGCTGACGTTCTGATCGCGATGCGGCTTGCTTCGCCTCTCCCGCAGGCGGAGCTTGAGACCACGCAGCCGTGACTGTCCCGACGAACGCCGGGAAATCTTCACGAGGTTGCACTGCGGTACGGCAGGAACGCTTCCCGCCGCCTGCGTTCTGCCGTTTAATGCGCAAGCGACAATTCCGTCGTAGCAGGTGCCTGCCGATGTGGAACCGTCCGAGGTTCGATCTCAAGGTCCGTCTGACGTTGCGCGTGGCCGCGATATCGGCCGCCTGCTTCGCCGCGATCTCCACCTACTTCCTTGTCACGGCTGATCGCGCGGCGCATGCGCGCATCGACGGTATCGCCGCGATCGTGGCGAAGTCGCTGGAGCTGCAACAGGGCAAGGTCCAGTGGGTGGCGAGCCCGCGCTCGGACTTTCCGAACCTCGATCCCGTTTCAGCCTATGTCATGACCCCCGGCCTGTGCCTGGCATTCCGCGACACCGATAGCGACATTCTGCAGCGCTTCTGTAGTGGCGTGCCTCCGGCGCCCCCGCCGGCGCAGGCCTTCACCGCCTTCTATCGCAGCCTGTTCGACCCCGGTCGCGAGGCGGCACGGCCGGTGATCGTGCGCGGTGCGAAGATCGGCGAAGCTGTCGTCTGGCTCGATCCGGCGGTGCAGAGCGCGGAAGCCTGGCACGAGGCCGGCCGCCTGATGCTCGCCCTCGCGATCGCGTTGCCGCTGCTCTGCGTGTTGGTCTACGCGGCATTGGCGCGCGCACTGCGCCCGACCCGCATGATCCGCACCGGCCTCGAACGCATCGCCGCTGGTGACCTCACGGCACGGCTACCCCCGTTCGACCTCGCCGAGCTCTCCGCCATCCGCGACGTCTTCAACCATCTCGCCCAAAGCCTCGACACCGCGCTTGCCGAGCGCGCCGAGCTGACGCGGAAGCTGATCGCGCTTCAGGACGAGGAGCGCCGCCATCTCGCCCGCGAGCTGCACGACGAGTTCGGCCAGTCGCTGGCCGCCATCCGCGCGCTGGCCTCCTCGGCCCGCCAGACCGCCACGCAGGAGTGCCCGTCGCTGCTGTCCGAATGCGACGGTATTTCGCGGACCGCAACCGGCATGATGGAGACGCTGCGCGGTGCGCTGTTCCGGCTGCGGCCGCCCGACGTCGAGGAGCTCGGGCTCGTCGGCAGCCTCGAAGGGCTGGTCGCGGGCTGGAACGGGCGCAGCCGCGGCCAGACGAGGTTTTCGATCCGTTTCGACGGCGCCTTCGAGACCCTGCCGGCCGCGGTCAGCGCCAACCTCTACCGCATCGTGCAGGAGGCCCTCACCAACGCTGCCAAACACGCGGACGCCTCGAGGGTCAGCCTGGAATTGACGATGCGAGCCGACGAGATCGCGCTTGCGATCGACGATGACGGACGGTCGAACGAGCCCGCTGCGAAATCGGGAATGGGCCTGCTCGGCATGCGCGAACGCGTCGCGGCGCTGCGCGGCCGCCTGAGTTTCGAGGCGGGGCCGAACGGCGGCTCCGCATTGCGTGTCGTCATTCCGCTCGAAGCCGCCGATCGGCAGCGATTGGATCACGCGGCATGAGCGCGGGCGATGCGACCATCCTGCTGGTCGACGACCATTCCGTCGTCCGCGAGGGCTATCGCTCGGTGCTCGAGAAGCAGCCGGGCCTGCGTGTCGTCGCCGAAGCGTCCGACGGCGCGGAGGCCTACCGGCTCTACAAATCCGAGGCACCGGATCTCGTCATCATGGATCTGAGCATGCCCGGCATCGGCGGCATCGAGGCCGTGAGGCGCATCCGGCAGCGGGACAAGGGCGCAAAGATCCTCGTTTTCACCATGCATCAGAATGCGGGCTTTGCCGTGCAGGCGATCCGCGCCGGCGCGAGGGGCTATGTCACCAAGACCAGCCCGCCCGAGACCTTGGTGCGCGCGGTGATGGACGTGCTCGCCGGCCGGATCGCGATCAGCCCCGACATCGACCACGAGCTGGCGCTGAGCCGGCTCGCCGGCGAGAGCTCGGCGGCCGATGTGCTCACGCCGCGCGAGTTCGAGGTGCTGCGGCTGCTGCTCGCCGAAAGGACGACGGACGAGATCGCCGAGACGCTGCATGTCAGCCCGAAGACGGTGGCGAACCTGCATTCCCTGATCAAGGACAAGCTCGGCGTCGGCTCCGACATCGAGCTGGTTCGCCTCGCGCTGCGCCAGGGGTTGCTGACGCAGGTCGACCTCGGCGAGGCGTGAACTGCGCCGGGGAGCGACCGTTCATTCGCGCGCGACGACCTGGTCCAACCATGCGCAGTTCAGCGGCGGCACGCGCGGATCGGCGACGCGAACGCCACGCGCGGCTGCATCCAACCGCATGTCGCGCAGGCGCTTGCGCTGCTCTTCCGGCATGTTGAGCCGCTCGTGCCCCCACAGCGACGGGCCGTCGAAGGTCTCGTGCGGCTGCCAGGTCTGGGGATCGATGATGCGCCCGCCCCAGCCATATTCGATGAAGAATCCGGACGGCGTGTTCACGTAGAACGATGTCATGTGGTCGTTGGTATGCCGGCCCAGCGTATAGACGACGCGGCCATCTTCGAGCTGCGCGAGGTCATAGCCCTGCCCGACATCGTCGAGACTGCCGAGCTCCACCATGAAATGATGCATCGCCTTCCGCCCGGAGCCGACCATCGCAAAGGAATGGTGGCGGCCGTTGACGTGGAAGAAATAGAGCCCGTAAGGCTTGAGTCCGAAGTCCGAGACGTGGAAGCCGAGCACGTCGCGATAGAACGGCAATAGCGGCCCGACGTCCTCGACATTGAGCACGACGTGCCCCATGCCGAGCGCTCCGGTGCGGAAACCCGAGATCGGCCGCCCCGGCTTGAACGGCTCGCTCGCGAGCTCCGGCTTGCAGAAAGCCTCCAGCCGGTTGCCGGCAGGATCGGTGAACGTGATCAGCTCGGCCACGTGCCGCTCATCGGCCAGCGCGCGCGAGCCGCGCGTGACCTTGACGCCGTGGCTTTCCAGTCGGCCCGCCAACTGGTCCAGCTCAGCGGTCGACGGCACCTCCCAGCCAATCACGGCCAACCCAGCATCGCTGCTGCCGTCGACGATCAGCCGCTGCTTGCGATCGTCCATGCGGAAGGCGCGCATCTTGCCGCCTCGATCGACCTGCTGCATGCCGAGCAGCCCGGTTGCCATCCGGCCCCATTGGTCGAGCTGCGACGAGTTGATCCCGATATAGCCGAGCGCGGTGATTTCCATCGACGTTCTCCCAAAGGCATCGCACCCGCCGCACTGCGGCGAACTTGATACCGGCCGCGCACGATTTTACGGTAACATCCCGCAATCGCTGCGCGTTCGCAGAGACGATAGTCGCGCATCCGCGCGCCACAAGGGAGGAAATACGAAGTGTCCAAGGAGCGGACGCGGAACGGACAGCCGCGGCAGCCGGAGGGCGTCCGCGCCTTCAAGCGCGGGCTGGACGTGCTGCAGGAGGTCAACCGCTCCGGCGGCATCCGCGCCGGCGATGTCGCCCGCGCGCTCGACCTGCCCCGCCCCACCGTCTACCGCCTGCTCGAGACGCTCGAGGAACTCGGCTATGTTGCCCGCAGCGCCAGCGACGATCGTTTTCGCGTGACCCGGCTCGCCCTGAGCCTCGGCGATGGCTACGACCCCGGCGTTTTGATCTGCCAGGCGGCGGCGCCCTATCTCGCCGAACTCAGCAAGACCCTGGTCTGGCCAGTCGATCTCTCGACTTACGAGAACGCGGCGATGGTGGTGCAGGAAACCACGCATTCGCGCAGTCCGCTCTCGATCGACCGCGGCATGATCGGCAAGCGCCTGCCGATGCTGCGGACGTCCGCGGGCCGCGCCTATCTCGCCGCCTGCCCGGCGCGCGAGCGCGATTTGATCGTCAACCATCTGCGCCGCATCGACGAGGTCGACGACCGCCCCTTCCTCGAACCCGGCCGTTTCGATCGCATGATCGCGGAGACGCAAGCCCGCGGCTACGCGATCCGCAGCGAAGGCGAATACAATCCCAAGACAGCCTCGATCGCAGTCCCGATCGTGCGGGCCCGCGCCGTGTTCGGCTGCATCTCCATCATCTGGATTCGCTCGGCGCTTGGGATCGAGGAAGCGGTGAAGCAATTTGCAGCGCAGCTTCAGGAGACGGCACTGGCCATCCCGGTCGAGGTCTAGCCTCCGTCCGTCCGCAGGGCGGACACTTGGCGCAGCGGCGTTGATGCTGCGGCGCGGCTTGGGGAAGAGATAGCCCCATGCAAGATAAAGACACCCCCGAAGAATTCGATGTTGTCATCGTCGGCCGCGGGCCGGTCGGCGCGACGCTCGCCAATCTGCTCGGCCTTTGCGGCGTGCGGACGCTGGTGCTGGAGCGCGAGGCGCAGACCTATCATCTGCCGCGAGCGGTGCATTTCGACGACGAATGCATGCGCGTGTTCCAGACCGTCGGCCTTGCCGATGCGATCCTGCCGCATGTCATCCTTAGCCCCGGCATGCTCTTCCTCGACGCCGCCGGCAAGAGGTTGCTGGATTGGTCGCGGCCACAGACGCTGACGCCCATGGGCTGGCATCTCAGCTACCGCTTCCACCAGCCCGATCTGGAGGACGTGCTGATCGGCGGCCTCGCCCGCTGGCCCCACGTCACCTTGCGCAACCGCTGCGACGTGTTCGCGCTGGACCAGGACGAGACCGGCGTGCGCGTGCGCTACGAGGACCTTTCGAACGGCAAGCTCAGCGAGGTCCGCGCCGGCTATGTGATCGGCTGCGACGGCGCGCGGTCTCTGGTTCGCCGCTTCATCGGTTCCGGCATGAACGATCTCGGCTTTCACGAGCGCTGGCTGGTGATCGACGTGCTGCTCAAGCGCGCGCGCGACGATCTCGGCGACTACAGCCTCCAGCATTGCGATCCCAAGCGGCCGGCAACCTATGTGCGCGGCACCGGCACCCGGCGGCGCTGGGAGATCACCGTCCTGCCGGACGAAGATACACAAGAGGTCGCGCAGCAGGCAAAGGTCTGGGAGCTGCTGTCGCGCTGGGTCACCCCCGACGATGCCGAGATCGAGCGCGCCGCGGTCTACACCTTTCATTCCGTGATCGCGCAGCAATGGCGCAGCGGCCGGCTGCTGCTTGCGGGCGATTCCGCGCACCAGACCCCGCCCTTCCTCGGCCAGGGGATGTGTGCCGGCATCCGCGATGCCGCAAACCTGGCCTGGAAACTCGCGGACGTCATCCGTGGCGGCGCCGCGCCGGATATGCTCGACACCTATCAGAGCGAGCGCCAGCCGCATGTGCGCGAGTTCATCGAGCTCGCCATTCGCCTCGGCGGCGTCATCAACACCAAGGCGATAGAGGCCGGCCTTGCCGCCGGCGAAGCGCGCGAGAACGCGCCGGTCAAGCTGGAAGTGAAGAAGCCCCTGCTCGGCCCCGGACTCGCGTTTGGTGACCTGCCGCTCCTCGGACATCTCGCCCCGCAGTTCATGCTGGGCGACGGACGTCGCAGCGACGACCGGACCGGCTATCATCATGCGCTGCTCGTCGAGACTGCGGCCGCATTGCCGTCGCGCCTCGCACTGTCACAGGCCGGGATCGAGATCCTCACTGGCGACGACGCCGAAGGCCTCGCAGACTGGCTGCGCGAGCACGGCATCATCGCCGCACTGGTTCGTCCCGACCGTTACATCCGAGGCTCCGCCCGCGACGAGTCCGACCTCGAGCGGCTCATCGCCGCGGTCATTCCCGCAACCCCAATTACTCCAGCCCAAGCGCCGTCCGCGGCCTGATCGAACTCAAAGGACATCTCATGAAGCTGCTCTCATTCGTCGCCGGCGGACGCGCCTCCTTCGGGGCCCTCAAGGACAATGGCATCGTCGATCTTGGCACGCGCATGGCACCCTGCGCCACGCTGCGCGAGCTGCTCGAAGCCGGTCGCGTTGCCGAGGCCGCGAGGATCGTGGCGTCCGCCGCCCCGGATCATCCGCTCGACAGGATCGCCTTCGCCCCCGTCATTCCCGATCCCGGCAAGATCATCTGCGTCGGCCTCAACTACCGCGACCACGTCGCCGAGACCGGACGCACCGTGACCGAGAAGCCGGCGCTGTTCGTCCGCTTCCCCTGCAGCCAGGTCGGCCACCTCCAGCCGATCGTGAAACCCAAGGTCAGCGACGATTTTGACTATGAGGGTGAGCTCGCGCTCGTCATCGGCAAGGGCGGCCGGCACATTCCCGCGAGCCGTGCGCTCGACCACATCGCCGGCTATGCCTGCTACAATGAGGGCAGCATCCGCGACTGGCAGCGCCATACCAGCCAGTTCCTCTCCGGGAAGACTTTTGCCGAGAGCGGCAGCTTCGGCCCGTGGCTGGTGACCGCGGACGAAATCCCCGACCCGTCGAAGCTCACCTTGCAGACGCGGCTCAACGGCGCCGTGGTGCAGGACACCAGCACCGATCTCCTGATCACCGCCATCCCCGAACTGATCGCCTACATCTCCACGATCTGCCCGCTCGCCCCCGGCGACGTCATCGTCACCGGCACTCCCGGCGGCGTCGGCGCCAAGCGCACGCCACCCCTGTGGATGCGCCCGGGCGACACCGTCGAGGTCGAGATCTCCGGCATCGGCATCTTGCGCAACGAGGTCGTCGCCGAGCAGGCCTGACCACCCATTCCAATCAACGATACAATTAGGAAACGCCATGCATCCCCTCCGCACGACATCCACCGCCATGCTGCTGACCGCACTGGCGCTCGCAGGTCCCGCCGCGCGCGCCGAGATCAAGGGCGACGCCATCCGCGTCGGCGTGCTCACCGACATGAACGGCGTGTTCGCGACCGCGATGGGCCCGGGCTCGGTCGAGGCGGCGCGAATGGCGGCGGAGGAGTTCGCCGGCAAGATCGACGGCAAGCCGATCGAGATCTTGCAGGCCGATCACCAGAACAAGCCGGACCTTGCGGCCTCCCTCGCCCGCAAATGGTTCAGCGACGGCGTCCAGGCAATCGCCGACGGCGGCAGCTCCGGCGCTGCGCTCGCGGTGCAGGAACTGGTGCGCGGCAACGGCAAGATCTTCCTCGTCTCCGGCGCCGGCGCCAACCAGCTTACCGACGACGCCTGCGCGCCGACCAGCGTGCAGTGGACCCAGGACGCCTATTCCACCGCGACCGCGGTCGTCTCCGGCATCATGCAGACCAGCAAGGAGCCATGGTTCTTCATCACCGGCGACTATGCCTTCGGCCATTCGATCGAGGCGACCGCGCGCGATCGCATCGCCGCCCTTGGCGGCAAGGTCGCCGGCAGCGTCAAGGCGCAGCTCGGCACACCCGACTACAGCTCGTTCCTGCTCCAGGCGCAGTCGTCAGGCGCGAAGATTCTCGCGATCAACGTCGCCGGCGACAATGCCACCGCGATCAAGCAGGCCGAGGAATTCGGCCTTGCTGCGCAGGGCATGAAGATCGTGCCGATGTCGTTTCAAAACGTCGACATCGAAGCGGTCGGCCTGAAGGCGACGCGCGGTGATCTCATCGTCACCTCGTTCTTCGAGGACGTCTCGCCGGCAGCACGGAAGTTCTCAGACGCGTTTTATGCGCGGCGCAAGGCGATGCCCTCCCAGATCCAGGCCGGCGTCTATTCCGCCGTGCGCCACTATCTGCAAGCGGTGAAGGATACCGACTCCGACGACGGCGGCGTCGTGATGGCCAGGATGAAGGCGACACCGGTGTCGGATGCCTATACCAGCAACGGCCGCATCCGCGAGGATCAGCGCATGGTGCACGATCTCTATCTGGTGCAGGTCAAGACGCCGGAGGAATCCAAGGGCCCCTGGGATTTCGTCAAGCTGGTCGCGACGATCCCGCCCGACCAGGCCTTCCGCCCGCTCGACCGCAGCAAATGCAGCCTGGTCGGCAAATAAAGTGTCTTCGAGCGAAGTGGATACCGGTTCGCGTGAAGAAAACGCGTCAAAACAAGAAGCAACTCAGGCGAGATAGCGCGTCAGATAGCCTTCCATCGCATAGAGCGCGCAGAGCGCGAGGCTCGACCACACTGCGGCGCTGAAATACAGGAACATCCAGGTCAGCTCGCCCTTCCAGTGCGCGATGTCGTGGGTCACCACCCAGCGCGTCGAGACGTCATGCAGGCCTTCGAGCAGGCCGAGAAACCTGTTGCCCTCAGCGTGCCCTGCGCGCCAGCGGCTGAGATACATCGGCACGTCGACGGTGACGAGGAAGGCGAGGAAGCAGGCGATGCCGACGATGCCCGACATCAGCGCCCAGCGCACCACGCCCTGGAATTCCGGCACCAGGCGGCACAGCGCGATTCCGGCAAGGAAGAAGGTCACCGCCCACAGCGAGTTTTCGATCGCGTTGTAGAGGAAGTTGGTCGTTACCACCGCGTACCAGGAGAAGCACTCCGCGATGATGATGATGGGCACGATCACGAGCGCGATGTTCACCGCGGTTTCCGCACCGGTCATTTGACCCAGCTGATGCAGGATGATCGCCCATTGCGCGACGAAGCAGAGCTCGGCCACGGTCGCAACGGTGCGGCCGACGACGACGCTGGAGAGCCAGGTGTCGAACAGGCAGATGCGCTGCACGTCCGCGCGCGGCAGCACGGATCTGAAGGCACAGCCGAACACGTAGCCGGCGCAGAGCAGGAACATCAGTCCGATGTCCGAGCCTCCACCGACGCTGCTCGCAACCGTCGGATAGAACTCGCGGTACAGCATGAACCAGACGAGGATGTTGGCACCGCTCACAAGCGTCAGCGACCCCCACCACCATGCGAGGGGATTTGACCGCGCCCGCCACTGCAACATGATGAATCGCTCCGCTGTAATCGACGTGACATCTGGCGGTAGCAATTCTGTCATAATTCAGTAGCGCGACGCGACAGAAATCGATGTCATGATACTGTCATAATAGCGCTGCGCGCTGTCATGATCCCGAGAGCGGCTGCGTTCCTCCATTTCAAAGTTGATTCCGGGAGCGCCGATGCGGAGCCCCTGGAATCATGCGACGGACTTACCTCTTCATCCCACCCAGATACGCCGCGAGCTTGTCCAGCGTCTGATAGCCGTATTCGACCGCGCCGAAGCCGATCATGCCATCGCGCTGCTCCGTGCTCGAGGCCAGTTGCCGCATCATCAGCACGGTCTTGCCATTGCTCTGCTCGGCGAAGGTGACGGTGAAGCGGAACATGCCGGGATCCTCGTCCTGGTCGACGCCGTGGTCCATCTCCATCAGCGACGGGCGCTCGATCCGCCGGAAACGCATGCGGTTC
Source organism: Bradyrhizobium sp. SMVTL-02 (assembly GCF_051853005.1). Lineage (NCBI taxonomy): Bacteria > Pseudomonadati > Pseudomonadota > Alphaproteobacteria > Hyphomicrobiales > Nitrobacteraceae > Bradyrhizobium > Bradyrhizobium sp. SMVTL-02. The sequence continues at coordinate 4,937,346 of NZ_CP182469.1, forward strand.
GGATAGACCGCGCCGTCGGGACCGATCATGTTGAAACGCCAGACGCCGCCGACGCGGACGTCGATCTCGAAGGTCTCGACCCTGAAGCCTTTCGGCCCGAACCATTGTGGCAGGTGCTTCGGGTCGGACCACGCCTCGAACACCAGATCGCGCGGCGCGTCGATTACGCGCGACATCACGATCTCGCGGTCGAGCGACCATTGCGAGAGGGCGGGATTGGCAGAATTCGTCATCACTCGGAACCTTTCTTCTTGGTTTTACGCGACGGCCGCTTGGCGGCCGCCCTCTCCTTCTTCAGCTTCATCACATAGGCTTCGAACCGGTCGAGCCGCGCCTCCCAGATCGCGCGCTGCTGCTGGAACCAGTCCTCTGCGCCGACAAGTGCGTCCGGGCTGAGCCGGCACGTGCGCACCCGGCCCGATTTCTCCGACTGCACCAGCCCGCTCGTCTCCAGCACGTGGATGTGTTTCATGAAACTCGGCAGCGCCATGTCGAAGGGATCGGCAAGCTCGCCGACCGACGCTTCGCCGGCGCACAGCCGCATCACGATCGCCCGCCGCGTGGGATCGGCGAGGGCTGCGAAGACATGGTCGAGTCGGTCGAATTGGTTAGCCATGCAGCTAACTATAGACCTCGGACCCTGAATGTCAATGATTGTTAGCCTCTCGGCTAAGTTTAAAGCGCGTCGCGACAGGGTGCGGCGGAATCCGCGCGCCGTGTCAGACCGAGCGCGTCAGTCCGCCGTCGACTCGAATGTTCTGGCCGGTGATGTAAGCCGCACCGTCGGACGCCAGGAACGCGATCGTCGCCGCGATCTCCTCGACCTTGCCGTAGCGCTGCATCGGCACGCTGTCGCGGCGCGCATCGGTCTGCGGCAGGCTGTCGATCCAGCCCGGCAGCACGTTGTTGATGCGGATGTTGTCGGCGGCATGGGTGTCGGTGAAGATCTTCGTGAACGCGGCGAGCCCGGCGCGGAACACCGCGGAGGTCGGAAACATCGCGCTCGGCTCGAACGCCCAGGCGGTCGAGATGTTGATGATGGCCCCGGCCTTCTGCGCCTGCATTACCGGCGTCACCAGCCGGGTCGGACGGATCACGTTGAGCAGATAGGTGTCGAGGCCGGTGTGCCACTGCTCGTCGGTGATCTCCGTGATCGGCGCGCGCGGCCCGTGGCCCGCGCTGTTGACGAGCACGTCGATGCGTCCCCATTTGGCAAGCGCACCATCGACGAGGCGCTTTAGATCGTCGTTCGACTTGTTGGAGCCGGTAATGCCGAGGCCGCCGAGCTCGGCCGCCAGCGCCTCGCCCTTGCCGGAGGACGACAGGATCGCGACGCGAAATCCGTCCGCCGCCAGCCGCCGCGCAGCCCCTGCCCCCATGCCGCTGCCGCCGGCGGTGACGAGTGCGACCTTCTCTGCTGCCATGACCGTTCATCCCTTGAGTTGAGTTGAGGCGAGCCCGAGGCCCGGCCTATCATGAAGCGCTTCTACCGCCGGACCGGCCGGCAGGTCCACCGCCCGAAGGCATCCGTCATGAGCGAATTGCAGATCCGCAGCCTGCGCCCGGAGGAGATCTCGCTGGCCGTCGACTGGGCCGCGGCCGAAGGCTGGAATCCGGGCCTGTCGGATGCCGCCTGCTTCGCGATTCCCGATGCGCAAGGCTTCCTCGTCGGCGAGATCGACGGCGCGCCGGTCGCGACCGTCTCCTGCGTCAATTACGATGACCGTTTCGCCTTTCTCGGCTTCTACATCGTGCGCTCCGACCTTCGCGGTGCGGGCCACGGCCTGCGCATCTGGAATGCGGCGATCGCGCATGCAGGCGGCCGCGTGATCGGGCTCGATGGCGTCGTCGCACAGCAGGACAATTACAAAAAGTCCGGCTTCCAGCTTGCTTATGCCAACATCCGCTACGGCGGGATCGTCGCCGCGCCGAAGCCGCCCGTCGGTGTCATCGCGCTCGACAAAGTCCCGTTCGCACTTGTCGAAGCCGACGATGCGACGGTCTTCCCGGCTGCACGCGCGGCCTTCCTACGCGCCTGGATCAACACACAAGGTCACGTCGGCCACGCGCTGATGCGCGACGGCAGGCTCGCGGCATGGGGCGTGATCCGGCCATGCCGGACGGGCTGCAAGATCGGCCCCCTCGTCGCCGACGATCGCGCGGCGGCGGAAGCGATCGTGCGGACCCTGCTGGCGAGTGCAGGCGGCGGCGAGATCTTCCTCGACACCCCCGCCGTCAATGGCCAGGCCATCGCACTGGCGGAAGGACTCGGCCTCGAGCCGGTGTTCGAGACGGCGCGAATGTACACGGGGCCGATCCCGCCGCTGCGGATCAATCGCGTCTTCGGCGTGACCAGCTTTGAACTCGGCTAGCTCAGTAGCAGCGCATGATGTTGACGGTGTGCTCGCCACCGCCACGGCCGGGCACCGTCACCTGCTCCGTCGGGCAGTTCGGCACATAGGGCCGGTCGGACGGCACCACGTTCGGCGGGAGGCGATGCGCCCAATCCCAGGGCACGTCATAGGTGTAGGTGTAGCGCACGTCGTTGGAGGGCGGCTGTCCGGCATCGAGGAAGGGCGGGCTGTACGTCGCACCGTCGTAGAGAAACCCGCCTCCGCCCGGCCAGTAGACGAAGGCATTGTTGCGGCGGTGGAAGCGCGCCCCCGGCGCGATCGGCGGACGCGCAGCAGTCGGCCGGACGGCAGCGCCAGCCAAGGCCGGCGCGGCACCGGCCGGCCTGGCAAAACTGTCGCTGGGGCCAAGGAGCAGCGCGGCCGCGCTGAGCGAGGCAAATAGCGCCGCAAACGATCTGCCAAGGGCTCTGCGATGTGATCTGGACATCATGATACGCACCAACTCGTTTGGCTTCGCTGCTCCCCACCACACGCTAGGCCGGGCTGACGCCCGGCCGCAAACGTATAATTAATTGTTGGTTAAGGCACGCAATTAACGGGAAACAGGCTGCGGCAGAACGCCCGGAATTCCAGGTCAGGTTTCTGCGCTCGCGACAGCCCCGCGTCCGCTGCGGCGCGATCTCACCGGGAATCGGCCCGCCCCGGCCCGACGGTGAAGCCGGCACAGGCGCTGGCGTCTGATCCGCTTGTGCCGACCGCGCCGGAATAACCACAAGTCCTTGCGCAGCCCGGCGGGCGAAACACCCAAGCCCGGGGTCAAGGGACTGGCATCGAAATATTCTCTTTATTCGAATTCGGATTTTTGTTAGAACTTCTTCACTCCGGCCCGAGGAAGAGGGGCGTATCGCGATCGTCACGAACGCGGGCCGGGCGGCGGTGGACGCAGATGGCGTTGGCGCGAAGAGCTTTGCAGGGCGGGAAACCGTGAGCGAAGTCGGCGCGCATACGACCGGTGCCATCAGCGTACGGCAAAATCGTGTGGTCCTGACGCCCGGGGTCTGTGCGTCAAGTCTTGCGGTGATGTTGCGGCCCGACCGGGCCCGCGCATCAGTCATCTACAAGGCGACGGGGGCAATAGTGCATCGCTCCCCGGGGAGTTCACGACATAAGCCGTAAAACCACTGCACAGGGAAGGCCGGATGTTTGGCTACACCTGTATGCCGCTGTGCAAATTCTTTGTTGCCACCTTTCGCACAGTGGACCGTGGGTGCCCGGCCGGCACCCGGTCTTCCCTGCACCCTCTTTCGCTGGGGGCAGCCAAGCAAAGCTCGGGCGAAATGCGCCGCGAGGATGCGAAGGTATGTCTGCGAATGGCAATGCGAATTGAACAAGCGATGCTGCCACCACGTCATTGCGAGGAGCCCTTGCGACGAAGCAGCCCAGAGTCCCTCCGGAGGCACTCTGGATTGCTTCGCTGCGCTCGCAATGACGATGTGGATGCAGGTGTGCGCGAAAACTTGGGTCTCGCGACCCGGACGCTGTGCGCTGCGTCCCGTCCGGGACACGGCAGGCCCCATCCCCTTGGATCGGCAACAGGCCCTTGTAACAAAACCGTCATGCAGCAAAACTAAACGATTGCCGGGGGCCGCGGTCGGCGGCCATGCCGCCTCACCGCCAGGAGACTTCCATGCGCCGCTCACTGCTGTTGCTGTCCGCCGGACTGACAGTGCTGTCCACCGGACTTGCTTCCGCCCAGAACAATACCCCGCGCAACCTGATCCTGTTCATTCCGGACGGTCTGCGTGCCCTGAAAGTCACCCCTGACACGGCCCCCGCGATGGCCGAGCTCCGCGACAAGGGCGTCAACTTCAAGAACCCGCATTCGCTGTTCCCGACCTTCACCATGGCCAACGGGTCGGCGATGTCGACCGGCCATTATCTCGGCGACACCGGCGTGTTCTCCAATACGATCTGGACCAACTACACCTCGGTCCCGGCCGGTGACACCGTGGTCCCCTTCATCGAGAACGATGCCGTGCTCGGCGACATCGACGAGCATTTCAAGGGCGACTATCTCAACGAAGAGACCATTCTGAAGATGGCCCGCGACAAGGGCTACAGCACCGCCGCGCTGGGCAAGCATGGTCCGACCTACCAGTTCGACCACACCGACAAGCCCGAGAAGGCGGGCCTGCATTCGATCGTGTTCGACGACGCCACCGGCGGCAAGAACGGCGTCGCGCTCTCGGACGAAGTGATGGCGGCGCTGACCAAGGCCGGCCTGCCCCTCGCCACGCCGCCGCGCGGCGACAATTCCAAGGCGGGCGATGCCAAGACGCCGGGCACCACGGTCGCCAATGTCGCGCAGCAGGCCTATTTCGCCGATGTCGCCACGAAGGTGGTGCTGCCGATGTTCAAGGCGCGCAACAAGTCGTTCGTGCTGGTGTTCTGGTCGCGCGATCCCGACGGCAGCCAGCACAACACCGGCGACAGCCTCAACCAGATCCTGCCCGGCATCAACGGGCCGACCTCGATGGCCGGCATCAGGAACGCCGACAGCAACCTCGCCCAGCTCCGCAAGGCGCTCGAGGAGCTCGGCCTTGCCGCCTCGACCAACATCATCGTCTCGGCCGATCACGGCTTCTCGACCATCTCCAAGGAGAGCAAGACCAGCCCCTCGGCCAAGGTCAGCTATGACGATACGCCGAAGGACTTCCTGCCGATGGGCTTCCTGGCGCTGGACCTTGCGAAAGCACTCGACCTGCCGCTGTTCGATCCCAACGACAAGAATGCGAAGATCGAGGGCAACAAGCATCCCAAGGCCGGCAACGGCGTGCTCGGCAAGGATCCGGAAAAGCCCGACCTCGTCGTCGCCACCAATGGCGGCTCGGACCTGATCTATCTCCCGAGCAAGGACAAAAGGCTGGCGGCGAAAACCATCAAGGCCCTGCTCGAGCAGGATTACGTTTCCGGCCTGTTCGTCGAGGACTCGCTCGGCCGCTTCCCCGGCACCCTGCCGCTGTCTAGCATCAATCTGCGCGGCAAGTCGGCGACGCCGACGCCGTCGATCGTCGTCAACTTCCGCTCCTATGCCAGCGATTGCGGCGAGGCGCCGACCAATTGCTCGGTGCAGGTCGCCGACACCGTGCTGCGTCAGGGCCAGGGCATGCATGGCAGCTTCAGCCGCGGCGACACCATGAACTTCATGGCCGCGATCGGTCCGGACTTCAAAGCCGGCTTCGTCGACCAGCTGCCGGTCAGCAATGCCGACGTGGGCATGACTGCCGCGCAGCTCATGGGCCTGAGCGGCGCACATAACGGGGGCCTGGTCGGCCGGGTGATATCGGAGGCCCTGCCCAACGGCATCGTGCCGAAAGCGTACAAGGCGGTTGAGAAATCCAAGATGTCCGAGAACGGCCTTCAGACCGTGCTCAACGTCCAGCGCGTCGGCAGCCAGCGCTATTTCGACGCCGCGGGCTTCCCGGGCCGCACGCTGGGCCTCGAGCTCGAGGCCGGCAAACAAAAAACGGCGGGGAAATAACCCCGCCGCTTCGCTCGCGCCCCGCAAGGGGCGCGAAAATCCTACATGCCCGGAACCTTACATCCCAATGTCGAACACGTTCGGCAATTGGCCCGCCAGGGGCAGCGCGGTGGCGCCGAGGAACGTCGCCACCATCGCCATCAGGCGGCGGTTGTTCTGGCGCTTGCCGCGCATCTGGCCGGCGATCCATTCCAGCATCTCGCTGTTGACCTTGGAGGCGTAGGACGGCGCCCAGCTCTCGATCTCGGCATCGGCCGAGAGCGCGACGCTGCGCGGCGGCACTTTCAGGCCCGACGCGCTTGCGGCGTAATGGGCAACGGCCTTGGCGAGCAAATCGTCGAAGCGGCCGCCATCGGTGCGCTCGGTCGCGGCCTCGTTGATCTCGAACAGGACTTCGGCTTCAGCGCGGCTGACCGGCTGGTCGTTGACGGCGTTCGCGGTCAGGATACGGGCGCACCAGGCGGTGTCATCGGCATCGAGCGAGCGGGAAAAGTGGACCCGGCCCTTGGTGGTCGGGCCTTCGCCCGTGATCACGCCGTCGCGCACGATGGAGAGTGCATGGGCCGCGGTATCGCGGCAGGACGGTTCGAGGGACGGCGACTCACCGGACTTATCAACGGATTTGGGCGCAGCGGCAGACATAGTTCACTTCCAGATTTCTTCTGATCGGCCAGCATTTTCATGCCGGCGTAAAGGGGTGGTTAATGATTCGATACGGGGATCACGACTTTTCTCAATGGTTGCCGATTAGTCGTTACGAGGACCATCTCGGTTCCGGAGAGCGTCGGGCGAGCGTGATGCGGGTCATAAAAGGCTTTATCGGGGCAATCGAGACCGCGTGGCCCCGGTGGAGATGTTTCGCCGCACGTGCGGCTGTAACAGAAAAGTGCTAGGAGATCGGCTCTTCAGAGAAGAAATTCACATTTTACTTGAAGCGGTTCAGTCAGCGTTCACTTAAGCCTGCCAAGCCCCTATAGTGGCGGCAACGGCCCGAGAAAAATTATCCAGTAGATTCAATAAGATGAGGTAGAACCATGACACTTCCGATCGGCACCACCGCCCCCGACTTCGAAGCCGAGACCACCGAAGGGAAGATCAAGTTCCACGACTGGATCGGCAACAGCTGGGCCCTCCTGTTTTCGCACCCGAAGGACTTCACGCCGGTTTGTACGACCGAGCTCGGCACGCTCGCCAAGCTGAAGCCGGAATTCGACAAGCGCGGCGTCAAGCTGATCGGCCTCTCGGTCGATCCGATCGATCGCCATGCCAAATGGGCCGAGGACATCAAGGAGACGCAGGGCGCCGCGCCGAACTATCCCTTGATCGGTGACACCGACTTCAACGTCTCGAAGCTCTACGAGATGCTGCCGGCCTCGACCTCGGGCGATCCCCTCACCCGCACCCCGGCCGACAACCAGACCGTCCGCAACGTCTTCATCATCGGACCTGACAAGAAGATCAAGCTGGTGCTGGTCTATCCGATGACCACGGGCCGGAACTTCCAGGAGATCCTGCGCGTCATCGACTCGCTCCAGCTCACCGCCAAGCACCGCGTCGCCACCCCGGCCGACTGGACGCAGGGCGAGGACGTCATCATCGCGGGCTCGGTCTCCAACGACGAGGCCAAGACGATCTACCCGCAGGGCTGGAAGGAGCCGAAGCCTTACATCCGCATCGTGCCGCAGCCCAAATAGGCCAACGTCATCCCGGGGCGCGCAATGCGCGAACCCGGAATCCCGAGATCCCACGGTGCGCAAATTGCGCACCTGAGGTCTGGTCGTTCGGACCATCCCGGGATGACTGCGTCGAATTACGCCGCGCGCACGCGGTCGAGAAAGCTGTCGACCTCGGCTTTCAGGTGCAGACGACGGTTCACAGCGCCGCGAGTGGCATGCTTTCCAAATCGCAAACGAGGTCCCGCCTGACCACGCCAAGCTCGCCGCCCATCATCGTCTGGTTTCGCGAAGACCTTCGCCTGTCCGACCATCCCGCCCTGAACGCCGCCGCGAAATCCGGCGCGCCGCTGATCTGCCTCTACGTCCTCGACGACACGATCGGACGCGCCCCGGGCGGCGCGGCGCGCTGGTGGCTGGCGCAATCGCTGCGAACGCTGAGCACCGAGATCGCCGCGCGTGGCGGATCGTTGATCCTGCGCCGGGGAGCTGCCGTCAGGCTCATCCCCGATCTGGCGCGCGAGAGCGGCGCCCGCGCCGTTTACTGGAACGGGATCGCGCAGGCTCCGCATCAGGCGGTTGAGCGGCAGCTCGAAGCTGCGCTTTCAAAGCTCGGCGTGGCCTCGCAAAGCTTCCCCGGCGATCTCCTGGTTTCGCCCTCGGCGATCCGCAACAAGGAAGGCCGCGGCCTGCGCGTGTTCACGCCATTCTGGCGGCGGGTACTGTCGCTGGGCGACCCGCCAAAGCCTCTGCCCGCGCCGAAGGAGCTGGGTCCGGGCGAGAAGATCGCGAGCGAGGCACCGGAGAGCTGGAAGCTCGAGCCGAGCAAGCCCGATTGGGCCGGCGGCCTGCGCGAGACATGGACGCCGGGCGAGGCCTCGGCTCGCACGCGCCTGCGCGATTTCCTCGAGCACACCGCCCGGACTCATATCAGCGACCGCGACCGGCCGGACCGCAATGGCACCTCAGGCCTTTCGCCGCATTTGCGGTTCGGCGAGCTCAGCCCGCGACAGGTCTTTCACGCCGCGCGGTTCGCCGCGGCCGAGGATGCGGCGCTCGGGCCCGGCGTCGAAAAATTCCTGACCGAGCTCGGCTGGCGCGAGTTCTGCCGGCACCTCCTCCACGATCATCCGAACCTCGCCACCGACAATCTGCAAACGAATTTCGACGGCTTCCCCTGGAAGCCGGACAGAAAGGCGCTTGCCGCCTGGCACCGCGGGGCTACCGGCTATCCGATCGTCGATGCGGGCCTGCGCGAGCTTTGGCACACCGGCGTGATGCACAACAGGGTGCGGATGGTGGTGGCGTCCTTCCTGGTCAAGCATCTCCTGATCGACTGGCGCAACGGCGAAGCCTGGTTCTGGGACACGCTGGTCGATGCGGATGCCGGCAGCAATCCCGCCAACTGGCAATGGGTCGCCGGCTGCGGCGCCGACGCCGCGCCCTATTTCCGCGTGTTCAATCCACAGCTGCAGGGCGAGAAGTTCGATCCTGACGGGGCCTATGTCCGGCGCTGGGTGCCGGAGCTGAAAGCCCTGCCGGCGAAGTTGATCCACCAGCCCTGGCAGGCGACGCCGATCGAGCTGGCGAGCGCCGGCATCACGCTCGGCAAAACCTATCCGCGACCGATCATCGATCATGCAAGGGGACGCGAGCGGGCGCTCGCTGCCTACGCAAAGATCCGCAAAGGTTGAGCGTTGCTTTGACACAATTAGGAAACCCGCTATCGTCATCACACCATACAAACCGTGGGGGACGATATGGACGACGAGAAGCCGATCACCGAGCAGACGATGGAGACGATAACCAACGCCGTTGAAGCGACGAAGGATGCCGCAGTTACCGCCGTCAAGAAGGTGAAGAAAGCCGCCAGGAAGGTCGCGAAGAAAGTCGCACCGAAGAAGGCAAAGAAGGCCAAGACCTCTTCGAAGAAGGCAGCCAAGAAGTCGTCGAAGAAGGCGGCCAAGAAGAGCGGGAAGAAGGCGGTGAAGAAGTCCGCGAAAAGAGGCGCCAAGAAGAAAAAGAAGGCCGGGAAGTCCAAGCGCTGAGCGCAGCACTCAGGGCAGGTCTCCGGGTGCGGGCGCGCCCGGAGATGGCTCCTCTCCACCCTCACTTTTTGGCGGCGCGCCGGCCCGGGTGATGCTCGCCTTGCGGATCTCGGAATTCGCTGCGATGACCGCGCCGGTCCTCGCGATTGAAGCGCCGCCGCTTTGCCGGCGAGCCGAACGCCTTGACCACCTTCCTGCCGTTGACCTTCTTGATGACGTAGCCTCCCTCGGTCATCGAGAAGGGCTCCTTCAGCGTCCCCTTGTGGTCGAACTTGGTGCCGCGCGGATGCTGGAACGGCTCGAACCAGGACGGATAGACGAAGTTCGACATCTCGAAACGGCCGACGCGGAAGGAGTCCTCCTCCACGGCGTCGCAGACCTCATAGGCGTATTGGGTGTTCGGGTTCTTGTCGGCCCAGAGATTGGCCATCGGGTCGAGCACCATCTCGAACAGCTCATGCGAGGCCGCCACGCTGAGCGGCTCATCGCCCAGCGCCTTGACGAAGATCTTCGAGATCGGCTGACCGCGATGGGTCAGCTCGTGGCGGCCCAGCATCTTCTTGTGCGAGGCGTCGTCGAAATAGACGAGTTGCCAGTCGCTCGGCCTCGGCTTCCGGGTGACGTAAAGGTCGACAGGATAGCCCCATATCGGGAGGAAATGCCTGTCGTAGCATTTTTGCAGTGCCGCGGTGAGCTCGGCCATTTTGCGGCCGCTGATCGACTCCTCCGCGTAGTTGATGCAGGCAATGCGGACCGGCTTCAGGGACCGGCCAAGCAGCGCGGGTCTGGCCTTCTTCATGGAAATCACCCCGTGAAAGGGAAAGCTGAATGCAGCCAGCCTAGCACGCCGCTCCGCGCACGTCAGGGATGTATTCCGCCGCCGCGCCTGCCCGACTAGAACCGCCGGTTGACCACGAACACCGCGGCTGCGCACATCGCCATGCCCGCGATTGCCAGCCCATCGAGTTTTTCGCCGAACAGCAGATAGGCCATCAGCGCGGTCACCGCGGGCACGAGGTAGAACAGGCTCGCCACCGACGTCGCCGCAGCGTGGCGGATCAGCCAGTACAGCAGCCCGATCGATCCGATCGAGAGCGCGACCGCGAGCCAGGCCAGCGCGAGCACGAACTCCCGCGTCCAGTGCACCACGCGGTCCTCGAACAGGAAGGCGCCGATCGCGAAGAAGATGGTGACGGCGACGTATTGCACGAGATTGCCGGCGCGCCAGTCGATGTGATTGCAGTAGCGGCGCTGATACAGCGTGCCGAGCGTGATGGAGATCAGCGAGACCACCGATGCAAGCCAGCCGAGCCCGGCCTCCCCTGTCATCGGACGGTTGTGCAGGATCATCACCACGCCGCCGAGACCGAGCAAGAGGCCGCCCCATTGCACCGGCGTCACCTTTTCGCCGAGCCAGCGGTTGGCGATGGTCGAGGTCAGGATCGGCTGAAGGCCCGGAATGAGCGCGGAGAGCCCGGCCGGAATCGAATGCGCGATCGCGATCGCGGTGCCTCCGAGATAGAAGCCATGGACGAGGATGCCGGCGACCGCGCTGTGCGCGATGCCAATCCGGTCAGGCCATTTCGGCCGGGCAATGCCTGCGATGATTACCATCAGGCCGACCACGATCGCCATGCGGATCGCGAGATAGGTCAAGGGATCGGCGTTGTTGACGACGTATTTGGTGCCAATGAATCCGGTGCTCCAGAGCAGCACGAACAGGATCGGCGCGGCGCGGGCGGTCAGGGCTTCTTGATTATGGTTCATTGCCGCCTCATTGCCCCATGGGGGCCTATGCGGCAATGCGAATTTCTTGGCGGGCGATGCTGCGCTGCGACGGACGGCGGCTCAGCTCAGCCGCTCACCATTCTTCCGGGCAGGGATCGATGATCTTCCAGAGCTCGACACCGTTCTTGATCTTCTTCATGTCGGTGGTGAGCCCGCCATTGCGGCGGATCCAGTCCTTCACCGTGTCGGGGTAGTAGGACATCAGGTCGGACGTCCCCTCCGCGCTGGTGACCTTGATGCCGAAGGTGAAGGCCTTGTCGTAATAGGCCTGGTGGAAGCCGAGGCTGGCCCGGGGGGTCACACAGATCTTGTTCATCGGCACCATACCGAGCACAAGCGTGCAGGCCGAGTTGCAGATGCCGTCGATGATGACGCGCTCGCCCTTCTCGCGGACGCGCTTATACTTGGCCTTGTACTCCTCGACATAGCCCCCGTGGTCGCGGGTGATGTGCAGTTCGGCTCGCGCCGGCGTCGTGGCGGCGAAGCAGAGCAACAGCAGGCTCAGAAGCGTGATGCGCATGGCAAGGTGACGGTGAAACCTTCAGGAATGGACCGGCCTCGAAGGACCCCCAAAGGGCCGGAAACAGGATTCTAAACCGAAGTCTCTTTGGTCATAGTTGTGTGGGGAATTCGTTAAGCATCCCGAAAAGGCCAAAAATGGGCAGCCTTCGCCCTCACTTCCGGGCAATTCTGTCACACTCACTCCGGAATCTACGGGTTTGGCTCCGATTTGAGGCCTGCGGACGGGTGTCCTCACCGCTCGAAATGGCTATAAACGGCTAGCCTATTCGCGCGGGTTCCGGAGAATCGAGATGAGCAAGTTGAAGCTTGTAGCCGCAGTTGCCGCCCTGTCAGCCGCAATCCTGACCCCTGGCTTTGCGGAGGCACGGGGACACCACCGGTATCACCGCTATTACACCAACCCGCTGCCCTACCCGATCAGCTACCTGCACAATTACGGCCCGGGCCTCACCCCCGGGACCTTCGCCTATTACGACGGGCCTGCGACCAACCACTGCTACCAGAGCTCGGCCACCTATATCGGCCAGGACCGCCGCCGGCACCCCTGCTACTGAGAGACACCGGCGCGTCCGCTGCGGGCGCCCCTATTTCGCGGCGCCCGACCGCAACAACTGCCTCTCGATCTCATAGACGGGCAGCTTGACGAGGTCCTTGCCTACCTCGCCGTGAAGTGCCTTGCGCACCACGTCGGAATAGTCCGCGCGGATCATGCCGAGCGCCCGTGGCGAGGCCACCATGGTCAGGGCCGAGGTCTCGCCCGAGCTGACGGCGGCGTCGAGCCGGCCGGCGAGGCTGCGCAGGAAAGCGCGCTCGGCCTCGTCGTGCCAATCGGTCTGCTCGACCGAGCTGCGCGCGCCGCCGGCCGCGCCGTGCAGCCGGCCCGGCGCATCGCTTCCTTGTGCGCTGGTCGACGGATTGGGCTGCTCATGCACCTCCCTCGTGTGGAGGTTCGGAAACATCTCGTCGCCGAGGTTTTCCAAAATGAGCGCCTTGCGCCCATCGCAAACGACCAGCCAGTCACCCTTCTCAATTCTCATCTTGCCCATTGCACAGCTCCAAACAACAGTGGGCTCCGGACCGATGCGAACCGCCGGACGCGCTTCGCATTCCGCGAAGGACTGCCCACGGCGACGAAACTAGGGACGAAGCCGCCGGCGCGACTTGCGCAGGATCAAGGATCGTGGCGGTGTCAGGCAAGGCAGGCGCAGCATGGCCAGTAGCGCAAAGCTCAGGTAGTCTGATGGAGCTGGATCAGGCCCGCGGCGGAGTGGCCGAAGATCTGTTCATCAGCATTACATTTCGGTTCCGCCACAATTTGATCAGAACAACTTCGATATCCTGTATTGCGTAAGCGGAGGAAGATATCATGAAGCTTAAGATTGGCCTCGTCGTCGCGTCCATGTTCGGTGCCCTTGCGGCATCGCCGGCGGCGTCCGCCATGCCCGTCGCGCCTGCACCTGTCGTCCCTGAGGTCTCCAACGTCGAGCAGGTCCGCATGGTCTGCGACGCTTGGGGCCGCTGCTGGTGGCGTCCGAACTATTATGGCCCGCGGCCGTATTACGGGCCCCGCTATTATGGGTATGGGCCCCGGGTCTACGGACCACGCTATGGATACTACGGCTACCGCCGCTGGTGATCAGAAGGGGCCCCCGGGGCCCCTTCGCTTCTGCGAGATCGCCCGTTCGGCGGACTATTCCAAAACTGATCTGGATCAAAGTGGAAATCCGCGGCGCCATTCTACGCCGATGGCCGATTTGATCGTTTTTCGCTGCTCCCAGACGGGCATGAACGTGCAGACGCATCTGGAAAAGCAGCAGCGCCCCGAAGGGCGGAGCTTCGAGTCCGTCGCCTGTTCCGCTTGCACGCGCCTTCATTTCATCGACCTCGCGTCCGGGCAATCAATGAGGCGGGACTGTTGATGGTGGCAATGATCAGACGACGTCATGGCATGATGTCCGCAATACTACGGCCCGGAATCCGATTTACTGAAGCGGAGTGTTTCGCCATTGATGGCAATGTACTGGCGTTCATTTCATTGTCACATTGCAGCAGTCGGCCAGACGCATGTTCGACGCCCTCGTCCCGTCCTCCGCGCTTCAGCTGATCGGCTTTGCCGATGTCGATGCCTTCCGGCCTATCGAGTCGATGGAGGATGCGAGAAGCATTCCGCTCGACGTCCAGAACTTCGCGGCCGCCCGCGCCGTCGTCTCCCTGCCGGCATGCCGCATCATCGTGATGCGGTCCTTCGCGCGCATCCTCGACACCGCCTATCGGATGCCCGGCGGCATGGTGATCCTGCCCATGACTGACGACCTTCAGGTCAATTCCAGGGGCATGGATCTCGACGCCCGCTTTTTCGTGGCGCTCCGCGGCAACGACGAGTGTCATTTCGTCGAGCCCCGGACCAATCATTATGCGATGATCATCCTCTCGCCCGGCGTGAAAGACCGGGGCTGGTTCGATCACGCCGACGATTTGCGAGCCTATGTCGCCAACCGGGCCGCCCTGCTCCATACGCGCCAGCTTGTGCTCGACATCCTGCGAACCGCGTCGGTGCAGCCGTTCCTGTTCGAGACCACCGAGGCCGCCGCCCATCTCCAGGAAGGCCTGCTGCTCGCGCTCGACGATCTGTTTCGGATCGCTGGAGGCCCCGACCGGAGCACCTCGGTCCAGGGCGGCCGGTCGACCAGGCTGGTGCAGCGGATCGATGACTACGTGGCGGCCTATCCGACCGCTCCGATCTACACGGCCGATCTCGCCGGTGAGTTCGGCGTCTCGATCCGGACGCTCAGCGGGGCCGTCAGCAAGGTGCGCGGCATGAGCCTGCACCAGTACATTCGGTTGAAACGACTGTGGGCGACCCGGGCCCGGCTCCTGAAGGGCGGCGGTGCTACCGTCGCCACCTGCGCGCGCGCCCAGGGCTTCCACCACATGGGCGAGTTCGCGGCGGCCTACCGTGCGACCTTCCACGAGTCCCCCTCGGACACGCTGGCGCGCGGGCGGCAGAGCCGGGTTTCGGCAGGCCGAGGCTGCTAGATTCGAACCAGCGTGATTTCAATGACTTAAGTTGATTATGTTGCAACGGTGCTGCTGGCGGCACGAAGCCATTTTCCTGGCGGCTCGAAGCATGCCTGAAACAAAGCAGGCCTAGCGTTTCATTATTGGACGAAGGGGGATTGCCATGTGGGCATTCATTGACAGTCTGTACCGCGAGTTTTGCCTGGCCCGGCTCCAGGAGATGAGGAAGCTCGAATCGACGCTGTAATAGCGGCGGCCTTCCGGCTCCGTCATCAGCCTGTGGCATAGCCGTTGCATCCTAAACGCCAACTGGGATTTCAGTGCTCAGTTTGAAAATAGGCGGTGCCGAGACACGTATTTCGAGCTCGGCACCGCTCTTTTCGGGGCTCAAAGGATCGGGACTTAGCTCATGGCTTACGACGCAGCCACGGTGCAAATGCTTCGTGATGTTCTCGACGAAGTTCTCTCGAGCCCGACGTTTACCCTTCAGCGTCAGAGGACTGCAGTAGAGGTCGCCGAGCGCGTGCTTAAGCTCGCTGCCCAGGGAGAGCGTCACCCCGAGAATATCAAGCGGCACCTGAGGAACGAGTTTCTTACCGCGGATATCCAGCGGCACTGAGAGACCCGCTCGCAGGTCGCCTCGGCCGCAGCTCGCGCACGTCGCGTGTCACTGCGCGTGTGAGCGGCGTCACTTTCCTCGCTGCTACCCAGTCCATTGCCGCGCCACTCGCGAACCAAGAAGGACGACCTTGCAGCTATGCGGGTGGCCCGGTCGATTCCACGAATCGGTGGCGGTCGAGCAGTCGATGTACTCGTGGTAATCGGGATTACCGACTATTCGCGTGCGCTGGGTTGGCGTGCCGGGGCCGACTCGCGTGTCGCTTGGTGGCGTGCTCGGCGTGTCGACTCGCGCCGAGTGCGCCGCGTGGCTTGGTGGTTGGCTCGTCGTGCCCGGGTTGCTCCTGCCGACGAACCAGCAGAGAATCAGCAGAACGAGGATCACGGCCCCGCCAACCTTCGGAGCCAGACGCCGACCGCAATCCAGATGCCGACGATGCGGCCGCGTTGCACAGCCATGCCAGCCTCCTCTGCCGTCCGCTGCCGATAGAGTAGGCTCAGATCGCCCTCGTCCATCCCATACTTGGTCATGAGTTCGGCGATCTTGGCGGCGGCGGATGCCGCCTCCTCCAGCGTGCAGCCTGCGCCGGTCGTCATCTTCCGCAGCTTCTTGATCCTGGCTTTCGCTAGCTCCCTGCCGATCATTTAAACTTCCCCCTGGAGGACTTGCCGGTGGTGGTGCGTGCCTCACCGGCAAATTGATCCCACCACGTCACGATCTCCTCCCACTCGGGCGGATTCCATGTCGCGAGGGCGTCCTCGGAGGAGAGCGGTTTTCACAAGTCGACCATGTTGGGGATGATGACTGACCTAACCAACTGGATCACGATGAAGAACGCGAGGATTCGGATGCGCGCTTTTACACGCCGCGCTGGGATGGTCCCTTGCTATTACACGCCAAACATTTGTTAAGATAGGCCAAAGTGCCGCGCCCGAAGCGCGGTACGATGGCTCCGAATCCGAGGCAGGCCGATGGTCGCGAGATTCAGCACGCTTGAGGTGCGTGGCGGCCCTTCGTTAAGGGCATGAAAAAGACCGGCGGCCGCGGTGAATGTCCAGAGCAAAGCGATCAAGGAGATGATTGCCGCCGCGGCGCGTGGGCTGGGCGGGCCGCCCCGACTGATTGAATGGGCCAAGGAGGACCCGAAAAACGAGTACGCGTTCTGGGTCCATATCTGGCCGAGGTTACTGCCGCTGCAAATCGCGGGCTCGGGTGCCAACGGCGAACTCGAGCTAATGGCATGGACCACGCCCGCTCTCAGCGGCAACGTGCAGCCCGGCGGGGGGCAGCAGCAGGAGCGCAAGCCATGTCGAATACGAACCTTGTCACAATCGGCATCGATCTCGGGAAGAACACATTCCACGTCGTCGGTCTCGATGCCACAGGCGCAATTACGCTACGCAAGAAGCGGTCGAGAAATCAGCTTGACCAGTCGCTGGGCAATATTCCGCGTTGTCTGATCGGAATGGAGGCGTGTGCAGGCGCACATCATCTGGGGCGCAGGCTCGAGAAATTAGGCCATCAAGTACGGCTCTTGCCGGCGCAGTACGTCAAACCATACCTCAAGGGTCACAAGAATGACTTTCGGGATGCTGAAGCGATCGCCGAGGCCGCTCAGCGGCCGACAATGCGGTTCGTTCCAGTGAAGTCAGCCGAACAACTTGATTTACAGGCACTACACAGAGTTCGCAGTCGATTGGTGACGCAGAGAACGGCGGTCATCAATCAAATCCGGGGCTTTTTGCTTGAGCGAGGGCTACCAGTGCGGCAGGGAGCGGCAGCACTCCGACTGGCACTTCCTCAGATTCTCTCAGCGCCAAACGACAACTTATCGCCTCGCGTGATCCAGCTCATTCAGGACTTGGCCGAGGACTGGCGCTATCTCGACCGACGGGTCGCGTCAATGACGAAAGAAATCGACGAACTCGCTGATCAAGATCCACACTGTCGCCGCCTAATGAGTGCGCCCGGCGTCGGGCCGATCATCTCAAGCGCGATGGTCGCCGCCATCGGAACCGGTGATGCCTTCCATAAAGGCCGAGACTTTGCAGCATGGCTTGGTCTGGTACCAAAGCAAATCTCGACCGGCGATCGAACCATTCTCGGGCGCATATCGAGGCGCGGTAATCGGTACCTGCGAACGCTGTTTATTCAAGGTGCCAGAGCCGTACTTCTGCAGCGTCAGAGTTGGCCTCGGCATGGCTTCGCAGCCTGGTTAGAGGCAGCGTCGAAGCGGCTCCACTCCAATGTCTTGGTTGTTGCCCTGGCCGCAAAACTTGCGCGCATGGCCTGGAGCATGCTCGCAAAGGGCCGTGACTACGACGCCAACCTCCTGGGCCGCACCGCATAAGAAACAGGGCCGGAAAGGAAAATCCAAGGTCGGGATCAGAAGGCACAATAACCCGCCGAGGTTTGCGAGACGGAAAGGACGAATGGAGAAACGGTTCCACCGACACTTCTGAAGCCTGGTTCGACTCCATGGCCCTTCTTGAGGCCGGCGAGTTATTGAGGACAGAAGTGAGCGGATATCCATGATGGCTCGGGGCAACAGCCCCAAATTGAAGCCGGATAGATTGGCGCAAACCGCTTCATCCCTTTGTCGATTCCTCTTGCAACGCGGGCGTGGTCCATAGATCGGCGTCAAGGTCGGCGGCGGCGGCCGGTCTTACGCTACCTGAGCCGGTGCTGAACGATGCCGGGGAGCCTGTCGTCAACAACGCCGGGCAACCGGTCATGCGAGAGGTGGCCAAGTACGGCCGCACTCTCTCCTTCACGCCTGCGCGTCCCTCTGGATCGAGAACGGCATGAACCCGAAGCGTATTCAGATCCTCATGGGCCACAGCACGATCCAGATGACCTTCGACACCTATGGCCATCTCTTTCACGATGTGGAGGCCGACCAGAATGCTGCAGAGGATATTCAAGCCGGGCTTTTGGGGTCGTCCAGAGAGCGACGCAACTGTTCGCTGTTTGATTTCGACCCTCAGTATGAAGGAGGCCGCCAATGAGCGGCCCCCTTTAAACGCGCTGGTTATGACTTACCAGTGGTGATGCCGCCAGCCGTAGTGATGACCGCGGCCTCTGCCCCATCCGTAGTGATGGCCTCGCCCGCCATGATGGCCCCAGCCGTGGCCGCCGCCATGACCATGACCGCCTTTAACTTGTATAACTTCGCTATCCGAGTTTCCCAGCGTACTTGGCGACGCCGCCGGCATCGCTGACGCTGATACGATTGAATAGAACGAGGGTGCTGGCAGCAAACCCACTAAGCAGTAGCCGCTTCATCTGACATTTTTCTCCGATGTGGCGCCGCATTGGCGACCGAAGTAGTCAAGCTGGACGAAGATTCGAAGTTCCCCCTTCGGCCGGGAAAACTTGGCAATAACCGGCTGCCTTGAGCGCGCCTGCTCGCAAGAGCAGACCGCGAATTGCCATCTCGCGCCCGTGTTGCGTGGAGTGATTGATAGTCGTTAGTAACCCGTTGATTTCGTTCGTATCGATTTGCAGCAACGCGCAACACGAAAAGAGCCGGCAGAACGAATCTGGTGCGGCATAAGTCATCCAGCGAATGGCTGGCGCGCTCGGAGAGATTCGAACTCCCGACCCTCGGAATCGAAATCCGATGCTCTATCCAGCTGAGCTACGAGCGCCCCGTTAGCCACGAAGCGCCAGACCCCGGCTGGCAAGCCAGCGCACCGGGCGGCGTTCGGACAGGTTCGAATTAGCAGAGAGGCTGGCCAATAAAAAGCCCTTCCCGCCTCCGCGGAGGCGGGTCGCAGCGGGCTTGTCACCAGGTCGTGTTGAAGAGGCCGAAATGCGGTTGCTGGGCCACCATCATCGGCCGGCCATACTGCGGCCCACCGAACTGCGGCCCACCATAATACTGCGGCGCCGGATGCGCTCTAGCGACCTTACGCTTGGGCTGAGCCTGGGCCTGCGGCTTCCTGGCGACGTCGGGCTTCGAACCAGGGGTAAACTGGGCGAAGGTCTCGCGCACCCGCGCCTTGGCCGACATCTCCGCGAGGGCCGCTGCCGACGCGGTATCCGGCGGCTGCGGCGCCGCGACAGCGGTCTTCACCGCAGGCAGGGCAATCGTCGGCTGGCTGGTATCGAGCACGACACGTTCGGGCAAATGGCGATCGGACCGGATCCGGATCGTCGGCTGGTCGTTGCTTGCGCTCGCGACGACTGGCGTCACCGGCGAGGCCGGCACAACGAAGTTCACTGCAAACAGCAGTGCGAGCAACGCTCCGCCGACAAACACGAAATACCGAAAAATGGGCATTGGCCGCACTCCGCCCCCCGCAATCCCCGCGTGGGCTCTCCGCCTTAACAGGCGATACTCTGATTGGTTCCTGGCCCTGCCCTTTGGTTCAAATGGCGACGCCAAGTTTTTTGGCCAAGGCCAGAACAAGCCCTGAAACGGTAACTTTTCCGCTACCAAAGAACGCCGCCCGCTAAGCCCGCCGTGCGGCAACCAGCGAGCACTTCGCCTGGTCGGCATTAACGTTGACGTAGCCGACCGAAATGCGCGCGAAGGTCTTGCGGCTCTTCATGCTGACGGTGTCAGGCAACACGCGGCTGCGAGCGGTGAGAGGCGTGCCGTCGCGACGCACGAAAGCGCAGCTGATCTCGACATCCCTTACGGCGTAGTCATTGTCGTTTCGCAGCGTGAACGTCACCAGCGCTTTCGAGCCGAGGCCACCACGACGCCAGGTCTGCGATGAAATCCTGAGACGATCGAGTTCTGCTGCAGCGGAAGCCGGGACATCGGCCGCCGGCGAGACCGCCGCGGCGGCATCCCCCGGAGCAGCCGGCTCGACAACGGCCATATCCGACCTGATCGGCTCGGTGCTGTGCCCCCTGGAGAACGGCAGCAGCATCCAAATGCCCCCACCGGCGATGACGGCCGCCAGCAGCCACAGCAAGCCTCGGCCGAACGAGACGCTCGCGACCGTCATGACCCGTGCGAGTCGCTCGCCGGTCCCGGCCCAGCGTCGTAATCCGATCCGGTCAAACCTGGCGCTCATGGATGCACCACTGAGGGCGGCCGAACTGCGTTTGCACGATGAACAGACTACCGCTTACCTCAACCCGGAAGAGGAACTAAGGTTCCCGCGCGTCAGGCGAGTCGGCAGGGACGTGGCGACAACCGGCCGGTGGCGCTAGTCTAACATGCGCCACAACATCGCGAGACCCGTTGGGAGACTATGAAATGCCAATCGCCGTCACTTGGGATCACGTCCATCTGCGCAGCCCCGATCCGGAGGCTACAGCGGCCTGGCTGCGAGAGATCCTCGGTGGCGAGATCGTGCGCGCGCCGGGACGGATCGACGTGAATCTCGGCGGCGCCAAAATCTTCATCGCGCCGCTCGAGGGCGACAATGCGGTCAATCCGCCGCCCCCGCACCCGCATCAGGGTCTCGACCATTTCGGTCTGACGGTGAAGGACATCGACACTGTGGCGGCCGAGATCAAGGCCAAGGGTGTCACCTTCACGCGCGAGCCGACCACGATCCGACCTGGCGTGCGCATCTGCTTCATCCGCGGCCCCGAAGGTATCTCCATCGAACTGCTCGAGCGCGACAAGAAATACACCTGACGCTGCGGAAGCCGCGTCAAGCAACGCGAGACCAGGCGGAGTGCCGCCTGGCGCGCTTACGTCATGCTGCCAGGCATGAAGCAGCGGATGGTGACGCCCATGTAGCCGTAGATCGGCCACACCATGGTGCGCCCCACCCGGTTCGGCTCCGAGATCACGGCCTCATCGGGCACATCGACCCACACGAGTTCCTGCTGCTGGCCGTCAAGCACGTAGCCGAGGCGGGGGACGCGCACACGATAGTGCCCATCCTTGCTCTCCCAATCGGTATCCGAGAGCGCCGAGCCGTCGGCATCGGAGCAGCATGGCCCCTTGCCGCTTCGCAGGCTGTCGAACCAGGCCTTCAAGTCGGCATTGGTGTTGACGAACTGGCCGCGGTCACGGGCATGCCCAAAGGGAGCCGCGAGCCCAATCAGGGCTACGGCGCATGCCAGCCTCGTCACGCTTCGCCAGCGTGTCGCGCTGCCAATCTTACGTCGTTCACTTTTGCAATTCGTGGGACGCGCACTGTACAGACGCGGCTCATCGCCGCCGGAATCGATCCAGTTGCTCACGTTCGTCTTGCTCCAGCACCCCGCGGCCAGTGCAACAATGGTTATGCATTTCGCGGGCCAAGTTGATTCGCAACGACTGGCCTCGCCCGGTGATGAGACCGTCACATCGGCGTCACAGACAAGCCGGGACGAATACGGTCCCCGCGACAGAGGTACTCGCCGGCCGGCAAACTGCCGCGTTGCGCGAGGGGATGTGCTTTGGCATAAAAGCTGGACCGGTGACGCCATTGGGCGATGGCGGCCGGCCTACGGGGCGTAATGAAGAACGGCCTCTATTCGATCCACGTTACGCTGCTCGACGGTCGAGTCGGCAAAGGCAGCGGCGTGATCCTTTTTCGCGACGGCAAGATTCTTGGCGGCGATGCCTATCTCTATTACACCGGCAGCTATGTGGTGAAGGATGCGCGCACCTTCAAAGGCGAGGTGCTGGTGCAGCGGCACACGTCACCTCGGGGGGACGACAATCCGCTGTTCGGCGGCCCTGCCCCGGTCGGCATCGGCGTCAGCGGGACCTACACGGACACCCGCGCGGAGATGACGGGGACGGCGCTGGTCGGCAAGGCCAGCCTGATTTTCGGCGCCACTTTGCACAAGCTCGTCGAAGCCGACTAGCTATTCGGCCGCCTGCTCCAGCGGCGCCGTGCGCGGCAAGATCATCTGGATGCGCGTACCGCCGCCCGGCTCGGAATCGAGATCGAGCCGGCCGCCAAGCCGGTTCGTGACGATGCTGTAGACGATATGCAGGCCGAGGCCGGTACCGCCCTGGTCCCGTCTTGTCGTAAAAAACGGATCAAATGCGCGGCGGCGGACGTCGAGCGACATGCCGCAGCCATTGTCGGAAAAGATGATCTCGACATTGTCCTTGCCGGACTCGCGCACCTGGATGTCGATCATCCCCGGACGGCCGTCCGGGAAGGCATGCGCGACCGAATTGAGGAACAGATTGGTCAGAACCTGCCCGTATGGCCCGGGATAGCTGTTCATGGTCAGATCCGGCTGGCACTCGACGTTGAGAGTCAGGTTGTGCTTGCGAAGGCCCGGCCGCAGGCTCATCACCACCTGCTCAGTGAGATCGCCGAGGTCGAAGTTGCGCTGGTCCGAATAGTTGCGGTCGGCCGCGACCTGCTTGAACGACTGGATCAACTCGGCGGCGCGGTTGAGATTGGAGACGAGCTGCGAGGACGCATCTCGGCTGGTGTTGAGGAAGTCGTTGAGCGTGGAGCGGCGAAGCTCGCCACGCTCGACTTCGGAGGTGAACATCGCGGTCTTGCGCTCCAGCGCGGAGGCGACCGTGAGACTGATGCCGACGGGATTGTTGACCTCGTGCGCGACGCCGGCGACCAGCCTTCCGAGCGCGGCGAGCTTCTCCGCCTCGATCAGCGAGGCCTGCGTCTCACGCAGATTGCGCAGCGCGGTCTCCGCCGCTTCCTTGGCCTTCCGCATCTCCTGCTCACCGCGCTTGCGCTCGCCGATGTCGAGCGCAACGGTGACGATCCGCTCGATCTCGCCATCGGCATCGAGCAGCGGCAGCTTGTTGACCAGCCATTGCCGCATGTTGCCGGCGGCGTCCTCGTACTCCTCCTCGTAGAAGCCTAGACCCTTGCGCAGCTTGAGCACGCGCTTGTCGTTCTCGTCGGTCTTGGCCGCACCGTAGCGCGACATCAGGTCGGCCGTGGTCCGGCCGAGCGCGTCACCGGGCTCGATGCCGAAGATGCCGGCCATGTAGCGGTTCATCAGCACGTAGCGCAAATCGCGGTCCTTGACGTTGATGACAGCAGGCACGGTGTCGATGACCTGCTGCAGCAGGCGCCGGCCTTCCGCGATGGCGTCTTCCGCCCGCTTCTGATCAGTGATGTCGCGCAGCGTGCCCTCGTAGCGGACGATGTTGCCCTGCTCGTCCCGCACGCCGGTGGCGCTGTCGGAGAGCCAGAGGATGTCGCCGCTGCGCTGGCGCACCTGGTACTCGAACTCGCGCACCATTCCGTCCCGCGCCATCAGCCGCTGGTATTCCTCACGCGCCTCGGGATGGACGTAGATGGTGTGGGCGATGTCGTTGATGCTGTCGATCAGGTGCTGCGGGCTGTCATAGCCCATCATCCGCGCCAGTGCCGGATTGGCATTGAGGAGGTCACCGGCCGGCGTCGTGACGTAGATGCCGTCGACCGAACCCTCGAACAGTTTGCGATAGCTCTCTTCGGCCAGCCGCTGCTCGGTCAGCGCGCGCACCGCCGCCTCGCGCGCGGTGTCGGCCTCCTCCAGCGCGCGGCGGAACACTTCAGCGGCACGCGCGATGTCGCCGATCTCGTTGTCGAGATCGGCGGACGGGATCGAGGTGTCCTTCTGGCCGGCCGCAAGCGCGCGAATCGAGCGCGCGATCTGGGCCAGCGGCCGCACCGTGCGCCGCACCACGAAGGCGGCCGCGAGAATGCCGATCAGCACGCCGATGGAGCCGAGCACGATGCTCTGCCAGCGTGCTTCCGTCAGCGTACGGGCAAAATCGCGCGACAGCACGTGGCCGCGCCTTGCGCTCACCTCGCGCAGCAACTCGGTGACGCGGCCGATCAGCCGCCCCTCGGTGCCCAGCACCTCGCGGTCGATGTCGGCGATCTGACGCTCGCGGACGGCGACCGCCATGATCGCCTCGGCATAATCGTTCACCGCCGCCCTCAGCCTGGGATCGGCGATATCCATTGCGCGCATGCCCTGTGCGGCCTGCTCGGCCGCCGACGGGTTGCGCGCGAGCAGACCGAGCGCGATGCGGCTCTGCGCCTCGGACAGGCGGGAGGCGAGTTCGCGGTCGGCAGCGCCGGCGACCGCTACGTCGAACTGCTCGCGCAGCGGCGGCAGGCCGGCAAGCAATTGGGCGCGGCGGTCGATCAGCGTCGAGATCCGTTCGAGGCCATTGCGATAGGTCGCAAGCCGCTCGGTGACGCCGTCGATCATGTCCTGCTGCTCGGGCGCGAGCTCGATGCGGGTCTTCTTCAGGATGTCGCTGAGCGTCGAGGCCGCCTCGCCCACCTGCTTGAACTGGATGCCGGCGCCGGGATCGGTGACGAAGTCGCGCGCGGCGAGCCGCAGCTCGTTCATGCGGCGGTCGATGTCCTCGGCGAGGTCACCGACGCTCTGCAGCCGCTGCAACTCGGCGAAGGTGGTGTCGATGTGCCGGATCGCAATCACGCTCGCGGTCGAGGTGACGATGATCACCGCCAGCACCAGGATGAAGCTTCCGAACGTCAGTTGACCGATGGACAGCGAAAAGATTCGCTTTTTCTCGGGGGGCGGCGTCAATTCGGCGGACATTGGTGCGTTGAGAACCGGGCTATTGGCGGCCCAATATACGACGTATTGCGGGCCCGGGGAAACATGCCTCCCGCCGCAGAACATCCTTAATATCGCTGGTTTCGGCCGGCCTCCACGCCGGATTGTGACTTACGCTTGCCCGCCACCCGGGCGGGATCGTCATGGCGGCGACGCCGAGAACGACGCAGGCGAGCCCCATGCAGGCGGTCCGGCTCAAGGTTTCGCAAATAGGCCTGCGCTGTGGTGCTGACCGACCCCAGGGTCTGGACCAGGCGGAAGGTGCCGCGCCCGCATGACGACGAGCAGCAGCAGGCCCGCGATCACGGTGCGCGCCGCGATCAGCGTGATCGGCGGGATGGTGGCGACGCCGAGCTTGATGAAGGTGTAGGAGCCGCCCCAGAGCGCCGCGAGCACGACCAGCAGCGCCAGCTCGGCGGCGACGTTGACATCCTGCCGGTTGCCCGTCGTATGCGTCCCGTCCATTCCGCGATGGACGGAACCTAGCGCGTCAGCGCTCCGCCGATACTTCGTTGCGTGTCGAAGTGTCTCAGCCGACCGCGCCGACCTCGAACACCTCGCCATCGTAGCCAGCCTCGCGGGGGATGCGGAGCTGGCGGCCGGTTGCGGTCTTGGTCATGACCGGCATCACCGTGACGATCGACATGCTCTTGGCATGGTCGAGCGCGGACTTCACCGTGGGCTGCTTCGCCAGCCGGATGAGATTTCGCGTGGTCGGGAAAGGCAGCTTGAAGCGGCCACTGTCACCGCCCTCCACGGCCTCGCGCGCAGAAACCCAGATCGAGTCGGTGGATTCGCGGCCATCATGGGCGCCAAGCTGATCGGGGGGCGCCGCTGCAAGGAAGAACCAGGTATCAAAACGCTTCGGCATGCCCTCGGGCGTGATCCAGTGAGCGTAAGGCACGAGAGTGTCGAGCACGAGCTGGAGGCCGTTATCGACGAGGATGCTGAGGAAGCTGATCTCGTGCTCGTTGAGCGCGATGCGATGCTTGTCCGCGATCTCCCCTGCACGCCTGGCATCGACAGGCGTGCCCGTGTCCTTCGAGCGCGCCAATAAAATGCCGCTCTCCTCAAACGTCTCGCGGATCGCGGCGATACGAAAGCCGCGGTCCGCTTCGCTCAAGCCCTCGCCGCCTGAATACAGCTCGGCGCGGGCGACGATCTCCTGATCGCCGGCATCGACGCTGCCGCCGGGAAACACCAGCGCGCCCGAGTTGAACTCGATCTGATGATGGCGGACCATCATGAAGACTTCGACTTCCCTGGGGCCGTCACGCAGCAGGAGGATGGTCGAGGCCGGGCGTGATGCTGATGTCTCGGCCATGCGACTAGCCCGCGGCGCTGGATTGCGGGGCGAGATTGGCGCGCTTGTCGAAGCGAGCAACGCGCGACAAGAGATAGTCGACCTCCGCCTTCGCCGTCGCCGTCATCGTCGCGCCGGGCTTGCGCTGGGCGCTGGAGGCGATGATGCCGCGCTTCTGCAGCACGTATTTGCGCACGGTCAAACCGACGCCGGGCTGCTGCTCGTAGCGGATCAGCGGCAGATGCGCGTCGAACAGGTCATGCGCGGCGTCGCGCTTGCCGGCGTTGGAGAGATTCACGACGTCGATCAGGAGCTCGGGGAACGCGTAGCCGGTCATGGCGCCGTCGGCGCCACGCTCCATCTCGAAGTCCAGGAACGTACCGCCATTGCCGCAGAGGATCGAGAGCGGACGGAGCGAGCCGTCCTTCTGGAAACCGCGCAGCGTCGAGATCTTCTCCAGGCCCGGCCAGTCCTCGTGCTTGAGCATCACGCAGTTCGGATTGTCCATGACGATCTTGCGGATCACCGCCGGGGTAAACACCACCGAGAGGGTCAGCGGATAGTCCTGGAGCACCCAGGGCACATCAGGCCCGATGGCTTCCGCGGCCTGCTTGAAATAGCCGACGATCTGGTCGTCGGTGCGCAGCGAGGGCGGCGGCGCGATCATCACCCCGGCCGCGCCCGCGTCCATCGAGGCCTTCGCCAGCGAGCGCATGGTGGCAAAGCCCGGCGCGGAGACGCCGACGATCACCTGCATCTTCCTGGCGCGCTTGACGTAGCGCACCGCCACCTGCTCGGCCTCGGCGGCGTCGAGCTTGGGGGCCTCGCCGAGGATGCCCAGCACCGTGACGCCGTCACAGCCGACTTCCTCGTAAAAGTCGGTCAGACGGTCGATCGAGCGCTCGTCGATCCGGCCGTCATCGTGGAACGGTGTCGGCGCGATTGCGAAGGTGCCCTTGGCGTCGGCGGTCAGTTTCATCTAGTCCTCGTCTCTCTCTATTGTCATTCCGGGGCGCGACGCGGTCGCGAGCCCGGAATCCATAACCACGATCCGGAGTATGGATCCTCAGATGCGCAATTGCGCATCATAGCTCAGGCTTCGCGTGCCCCGGGATGACGGCCGTCAAAACCGCCGCGCCCCCATCTTGATCTGCTCCTCCGAGAAGAAGATCTCCTTGGCATGATCGACGATGTCCTGAGCCTTCCAGCCCGAGTGCGGCGGCTTCCAGCCTTCCATCTCCATCATCCGCATTTCGCGCACGCCGCGGGGCCCGGACACGCCCAGCACCTTGCCGGTCTGGTCGCCCGACAAGTCGCTGACCATGTATAGCACGGCCGGCGCGATGCCGTCCGGCCCCAGCGCCGCGCCGGGGTTCTCCTTATAGCGGGGCAGGTCTGCGGTCATGCGGGTCAGGGCCCCCGGGGCCAGCGTCCAGATCCGGATGTTGTATTTGCGGCCCTCGATCGCCAGCACGTTGGACAGGCCCCAGATGCCGCCCTTGGCAGCTCCATAGTTGGTCTGGCCGAAATTCCCGATCAGGCCCGAGGTCGAGGAGGTGTTGACGATGACGCCGCCGCCGTTTTCCCGCATCCAGCGAAACACCGGCATGGTGCAACAAAAGGTACCCTTCAGATGGACCTTGATGACCTTGTCCCAGTCGGATTCGGAGGCCTTGTGAAAAGTCTGATCGCGCAAAATACCGGCATTGTTGACGAGGATGTCGGCCCGGCCGAAGTGCTTGATTGCATCGTCGAACACCGACTGGCCGCCCTCCATGGTGGAGATGTCGGCGCCGTTGGCGACCGCCTTGCCGCCCTCGGCCTTGATCGCGTCCACCACCTGCTGGGCCATGGACTTGTCGGCGCCGGAGCCGTCGCGGGGCCCACCGAGATCGTTGACGACGACCGAGGCCCCTTCCCGCGCGAACAGCTTTGCATAGGCCTCACCGAGCCCGCCGCCGGCGCCGGTGATCAGCGCAACCTTGCCGTCGAGTAGTCCCATGGTGGCTTCTCCCTGATTTTGTTTCTTTCCTTCACCTCTCCCCGCTTCCGGGGAGAGGTCGGATCGCCTTTGCGATCCGGGCGTGGAGGTACAGGTCTCAATACCGTCACAGCTCGTGGTGAGAGCCCCTCACCCCACCCTCTCTCCGCATCCGCCTTCGCCCGAAGGCGGGCTTCGGCGGACAAGAGCGGGGCGAGGGAGTGCACCGGCGGTGCCCGCCTAACCCAGCACCGTCTTGCCGTTCTTGATCACGGTGACGCCGCGCGACTTCACCCTGGCTTCGAACGAGATCGTGTTGCCGTCCTTCCAGAGGTCCATGGTCACGGTCTCGCCGGGATAGACCGGGGAAGAGAACCGCGCGACGTGCTGGCGGAAGGCGGAAGCGTCGTAGTCGGCATAGGTCTGCAGCACGCCGCGGCAGGTGATGCCGTAGGTGCACATGCCGTGCAGGATCGGGCGCGGGAAGCCGGCCTTCCTGGCGAACTCGGGATCGGAGTGCAGCGGGTTGCGGTCGCCGCAGAGGCGGTAGACCAGCGCCTGGTCGGGACGCGTCGTGATATCGATGCTCCTGTCCGGGCTGCGCGACGGGATCTTGTGCGGATCGGGCTGCGTCAGGTTCGGCCCGCCAAAGCCGCCATCGCCGCGGGCAAAGCGCGAGGCGACCAGCGTTGCCAGCTTCTCGCCCTTCTCGTTCTTGAGCACGGTCTGGTGGCTGATGACGACGCCCTTGTCCTTGCCCTTGTCGTAGACCTCGAGCACGGAGGAGTCCGCGGTGATGTGGGCGGCGACCGGTAGCGGCTGATGAAAGGTGATGTCGCGCTCGCCGTCCACGACCATGACGCGGTTGAGGTTCATCTCGCCCGGCCCCGAGCCCCACGCGGCCACCGACGCAAAGGTCGGCACCACCTTCAGCGGCCGCGGCGTGAACGTGCCCTCGTTGACGAAAGCGAGCTCGTTCTCGTCCATGGGATCGGCGCCGAGGCCGATGCCGTAGGCGTAGAGCATGACCTCGCGATCGGTGTAGGCGTATTTCTGCCCGAGGTTTTTCAGGCCCTTGAGCTCTTCGTATCTGGCGGACATGCTTCTGGTTTCCTCCCGGAATTTCACCGGCGCTCATTGATGCGCCCTCTCCCCTTGTGGGAGAGGGCAGCGAAGACGGTGCGGCAAACTCGTTTGGGTGAGGGGTCGCTTCCGCACAAAGACTCTTTCCATAAAAAGAACCCCTCATCCGGCGCCAAAGCCGAAGCTTCGCTTCGGCGTCTCTCAAGGACGGCGGCTGAAGGCCGCCTATGCCACCTTCTCCCACAAGGGGAGAAGGAAGAAAGCAATCAAGCGGGCGTGAAGAACGGCAGCGGGGCGCCATCGGTCGGCTTGAACACCACCTTCACCTTCTGGCCGATCTTGAGCTTCTCGAGATCGCAATCGACGAAGTTGGTCTGCACCGACGGCCCCTCCTTCAGCGTGACGTAGCCGATGGCGTAGGGACCGGTCGGCGACTTCCGCATCAGGCTGTACGTGTAGATCGTGCCCTCGCCCGACGCCTCTTCCCACACGGTCTTGTCGGAGTAGCAGAACGGGCAGATCGAGCGCGGGAAGTAATGCGCTTCACCGCAAGCGGTGCAGCGCTTGATCATGAACTTGCCCTGCTTGGCCGCGTCCCAGAACGCAGCGGTCTCGGGGTTGGTCACCGGGGCGGGATACTTTTTCGCTTCGCTCATCACACGCGCTCCAGAATGGCCGTCGAGGCCGCGTGGCGGACGCCCAGAAGGCCGCCGGTGCCGTGGGCGATCGCGAGATCGCAATTCCTGACCTGCACCTTCGGATGCGCCTCGCCGCGCAGCTGGCGGACGGCTTCGATGATCTTGGTCATGCCGCCGCGGTTGACGGGATGGTTGCTGCAGAGGCCGCCGCCGTCGGTGTTGAACGGCAGCTTGCCGACGCCGGAGATCAGGTTGCCGTCGGCGACGAACTTGCCGCCCTCGCCCTTCTTGCAGAAGCCGAGGTCCTCGAGCTGCATCAGCACCGTGATCGTGAAGCTGTCGTAGATCGAGGCGTATTTGATGTCCTTCGGCGTGATGCCGGCTTCCTCGAACGCACGTGGGCCGGACCAGACACCGGCGGAATATGTGAGGTCGAGATCCTTGCCGCCGCGCGGGCCCTTCATGGCCTCGCCATGGCCGATCAGGCGCACGAGCGGCTTCTTCAGGCTCTTCGCAATCTCGGGCGTCGTCACGATCAGCGCTCCGCCGCCGTCGGAGACGACGCAGCAATCCATGCGGTGCAGGGGATCGGAGATCATCGGCGAGTTCAGCACGTCCTCGACGGTGACCACGTCCTTCAGCATCGCATGCGGATTGTATTGCGCGTGATGGGAGGCCGCGACCTTGATCCAGGCGAGCTGCTCGCTGGTGGTGCCATAGTCGTGCATGTGACGCATGGCACACATGCCATAGGCATTGTGCGTGGTCGCGCCGTAAGCGGACTCGAAGTCGGCTTCCGCGCCGGCCGCGCGCGGCGGCATTGCGCCGGTACGCGGTTTGCCCGCGAGCGTAACCAGCGCGATCGAGCACTTGCCCGCTGCGATGGCTTCAGCGGCGTGGCCGAGATGGATGATGTAGGAGCAGCCGCCGGTCTCCGTGGAATCCACGTGGCGAAGCTTCTTGGTGTTCAGGCCGAGATAATCCACCATCGGCCAGGCGCCGCCGGGCGCATCGCCCGCGCAGAAATAGCCGTCGACATCGTCCTTGCTGATCCCGGCATCCTCGATCGCGCCCTTGGCGACCTCGGCATGGAGCTGGGCGGTGGATTTGTCCGGCGCATGCCGGGTCGGGTGTTCGTAGATCCCGGCAATGTAGGCCTTGCCCTTGATGGTCAAAACAGAGGTCTCCGCTCGCGTTTCTTCTTGCCCCCTTTTTTCTGAACCGCTGATGCCCGGTTGGCAAGCGCGGAAATATTCCGTCGGGCGAGAGAGCCGCGGGTTGGCGCAAGGACAGGAAGCGAACCTGCCTGCCCCGTCGTCATTGCGAGGAGCCCTTGCGACGAAGCAATCCAGCGTCCCTCCGCGGACGGATTCTGGATTGCTTCGCTGCGCTCGCAATTACCGAGTTCGCGGATGCCGAGGTCGTTCTTTCCACTCACAGCTGAATCGCAGACACACGCCCGCATCCTCGCAGCGGGTTCGCCCGAGTTTTGCTCCCGTCTTGCTCCTCCGAAAACAGTGGGCGCAGGGAAGACCGGGTGCCGGCTGGGCACCCACGGTCCGCTGTGCGCGAATGCGCGAAGAACAGATGCACAGCGGCATACAGGTGCGGCCAAACATCCGGCCTTCCCTGCGCAGTGGCTTTACGGCTTATGTCGGGCTCTCCCCGGGGAGCGATGCACTATTGCCCCCGTCGCCTTGCGAGTGACCGCAAGACTTGACGCACAGACCCCGGGCGTCCCGAGACCGCGCCCGTCGTGCACGTGAGACAATCCCCCGTGCGACGCAGCCCGCGTCCACCGCCGCTCACCCCGCGTTTCGCGACGATCGCGATACGCCCCTCTGACTGGGATGAGGTGGTGGATGGATACGACAACTCCGAATTTCGGTAAAACTGAATATTTTTGCGCGCGAGAATTGACCCGCCGCATGGGTGTTTTGCCTGACGGGCGACGCAAGGGATGGTGTCGCAGGGTTGCAACCCGGATGAAGCGAAGCTCCATCCGGGCTACGGGGGGCTACTCCGCTGCGATCTGCCTTGGCGCGGCCGGCGGGTTTGCCAAGTCCGCGGCGAGCTGGGCGTAGCGCGCCTTGGCGTCCTGAACCGCCTTCTCCTTCACCGGGCCGTAGCCGCGGATGCGGTCGGGCAGCGAGAGCAATTCGACCGCGGTGTCGATCGTGACCGGCGACAACAGGCCGAGCACAGTGGCGACGTCCTTCTCGTAGCCGGCGATCAGGTCGCGCTCGAGCTTGCGGTCGGCGCTGCGGCCGAAGATGTCGAGCGGGGTGCCGCGCAGGAACTTGAATTTCGCCAGCACGCGGAAAACCTTCAGCATCCACGGGCCGAAGGCGCGCTTCTTGGGGCGCCCCAGGGCGTCGACATCGCGGCTGAGGATCGGCGGGGCAAGATTGAAGCTGAACTTGAAGTCGCCCTCGAACTGGTCGCGCAGCTGCTGCTCGAAGGCGCCGTCGGTGAACAGGCGCGCGACTTCGTATTCGTCCTTGTAGGCCAGCAGCTTGGCGTAGTTCACCGCGACCGCGCGCGGCAGCGCATCGCCATAGCCGCCCTGCCTGGCGGCGTCGCGGACCTGATCGACCAGCTTGCGATAGCGCTTGGCGAGACGGGTGTTCTGATAGGCGGTGAGATGCTTGGCGCGGTGCTCGATGACCTCGTCGAGCGTCATGGCGTCCAGCGTCTTCGGCGCAGCCACCTCGTCCGTCCCCTTCAGCATGTCGGCGAGGCGCTGGGGATCGGCAGCCGCGAGGCGGCCGAGGCGGAAGGCTTCCTTGTTCATCTTGATCGAAACGCCATTGACCTCGATCGCCTGCTCGATCGCTTCAGCCGACAACGGGAACAGCCCCTTCTGATAGGCATAGCCCATCATCATCATGTTGGTGGCGATGCTGTCGCCGAGCAGCTGCTCGGCCGGCCTGGTGAAGTCGAAGAACACCGAGTCCTTGTGCAGCGCAGTCTCCAGCACCGCATTGAGCGTGCGGGTCTGGAAGTTGAAGTCGCGGTTGAGGATGAAGTCGGCGGTGGGAATGACGTGGCTGTTGATGATGCCGCGGGTGCGGCCGGAATCGCATAGCGAGATGGTGTCCTTGGCGACCGCGACGACCTCGTCGGCGGCGAGCACGAGATCGGCCGTGCCGGTGACGATGCGCGAACAGGTCACTTCGGCGGGATGATCGGATAGGCGGACATGGCTCAGCACCGCCCCGCCCTTTTGCGCCAGGCCCGACATGTCCAGGATCATCGAGGCCTTGCCCTCGATGTGCGCGGCCATGCCGAGCAGCGCGCCGATGGTGAGAACACCGGTGCCGCCGACGCCGCCGATCGCGATGTTATAGGGCTTGTCGAGCGACGGGCGCGAGGCCGGCTCCGGCAGCTCGCCGATCTCGGCAAGCTCGGCTGGGGCGCGATGACGCGGCGCACCGCCGTCGATAGTGACGAAGGACGGACAGAACCCCTTGAGGCAGGAATAATCCTTGTTGCAGGCGGACTGGTTGATGGCGCGCTTGCGGCCGAACTCGGTCTCCAGCGGCTCGACCGAGATGCAATTCGACTGTACCGAGCAGTCGCCGCAGCCTTCGCAGACCGCCGGGTTGATCATGACGCGGCGCGCCGGATCCTCCATCAGCCCGCGCTTGCGGCGGCGGCGCTTCTCAGCGGCGCAGGTCTGCACGAACACGATGGCCGACGTGCCCTTGTATTCGCGGCACATCTTCATGACGTTCTGGAGCTCGTCGCGGTGATATTTCTTCACGCCCGGGGCGATGCTATCACCCGGATACGCGTCCGGATTTTCCGAGACGAGATAAATCTCGCTGATGCCCTCGGCATGAAGCTGGGCCATGATCTTCTGCGGCGAGAGATCGCCGTCATGGCGCTGGCCGCCGGTCATGGCGACGGCATCGTTGTAGAGGATCTTGTAGGTAATGTTGGCCTTGGAGGCGATCGCCTGGCGGATGGCGAGAATTCCAGAGTGGAAATAGGTGCCGTCGCCGAGGTTCGCAAAAATGTGGTTCTCGTTGGTGAAAGGCGCGATGCCGACCCACGGCACGCCCTCGCCGCCCATATGCGTGAAGGTTTCGGTCGAACGGTCCATCCACAGCGCCATGAAATGGCAGCCGATGCCGGCCATGGCACGGCTGCCTTCGGGGACCTTCGTGGATGTGTTGTGCGGGCAGCCGGAGCAGAAATAGGGAGTGCGGGAGACGGGTGCGACCGCCTGCATCTGGGTCGCCTGACGGCCGTTGAACCAGTCGGCCTTGACGCGAAGCATCTCCGCGATCTCGGGGTTGAGATTAAGTCGAAGCAGTCGCTCGGTCAGCGAGGTCGCAAGCGAGGCGACGCTGAGCTCGGCGGCGAAGGTCAGGAAGCGCTTGTCGTGCTCGTCCATCTTGCCGACGATGCGCGGGCGGACGTCGTCGCGCCAGTTGAACAGCTCCTGCTTGACCTGGTTCTCGACGATCTCGCGGCGTTCCTCGACGATGAAGATCTCCTCGAGCCCGACCGCGAATTGCCGCACGCCTTCCGGCTCCAGCGGCCAGGGCATGCCGATCTTGTAGAGACGAAGGCCGATCTTGGCCGCGACCTCCTCGGTGATCCCAAGCTCGTGCAGCGCCTGACGCACGTCCTCATAGCTTTTGCCTGATGCCATGATGCCGAAGCGGGCATTCGGCGAATCCATGGTGACGCGGTTGACCTTGTTGGCGCGCGCAAAGGCGATCGCGGCGAAGCCCTTGTAGTCCTGCAGGCGACGGTCCTGCTCGAAGCGGTCGTCGGGCCAGCGCAGATTGAGGCCGCCGGGCGGCAGCTCGAAATCGGTGGGGATGACGAAGGGCTTCATCTCGTCGGTGAGATCGATCTCGGCGGTGGTCTCCACCGTCTCGGTGATCACCTTCATGCCGACCCAGCAGCCGGAATAGCGCGACATCGCGATGCCGAGCAGGCCCATCTCGATCATCTCGTGGATGCTCGAGGGATAGAGATAGGGCATCAGCGCCGAGATGAAGGCATGATCGGACTGATGCGGGACGGTCGAGGATTTCGCGCCGTGGTCATCGCCGGCGAGACACAGCACGCCGCCGTTCTTGGCCGAGCCGGCGGCATTGCCGTGGCGGAACACGTCGCCGCAGCGGTCGACGCCGGGGCCCTTACCGTACCAGATGCCGACCACGCCGTCGTATTTGGCGCCGGGGGAGAGGTTGAGCTGCTGCGAGCCCCACACGGCAGTCGCAGCGAGGTCTTCGTTCACGCCGGGCTGGAACTTGATGTTGTACTGCTCGAGATGTTTTCGCGCGGCGAACAGCTGCTGGTCGTAGCCGCCGAGCGGCGAGCCGCGATAGCCGGAAATGAAGCCCGCGGTGTTGAGGCCATTGGCGCGGTCGCGCCGGATCTGCGCCATCGGCAGGCGGACCAGGGCCTGGATGCCCGTGGTGAAGACGTGCCCGGTCTGCTGGGTGTATTTTTGATCGAGACTGATCGGACCCTGGTTGATGCCCATTCTTGTCCTCATCCGCCTTTTGAGACTGCTTAAGCCGTTGCCTGCCCGTCGTTTTTAGCTAGGGCGCGCCGACCACCTCGGCCACTCTATGTCGGATACTTAACGCGGCGCATCAGAAATCTGGGCCAATGGGAGCGCCGGGTAAAAATCGCAATTTCGTGGCTGCAAAGGCATCGGGCATTTTCAATTTGTGTCACCATACCCCGGCCGTCGCGAAATGAATTGATGCTCCTTTCACGCGGGTACTGTCGCCTGGTCGCAGGAGAGGCTTTCGATGCGGACGATTCTGGCCGGTCTGGTTCTTGCGGGTCTGGCGTTGTGCAGTGCGGTTGCAGGTACGGTCACAAGCCTGGCCCGTGCCGCCGAACCATCGCCGGAACTGATCGCCTATGGCAAGACGCTGGTCGAGGCCGGTGACTGCGCGGGCTGCCACACCGCCGATCCGGCGAGGCCCTTCGCGGGCGGAAAGCGCATCGACACGCCCTTCGGCGCGATCTATGCGCCGAACCTGACGCCCGACCGCGACACCGGGATCGGCGCCTGGACGGACGCCGATTTCACCCGGGCGCTACGCTATGGCATCGCGCCGGATGGATCGAACTATTATCCGGCCTTCCCCTACCCTTACTTCACGCGGATGACGAAGGACGACACGCTGGCGATCCGCGCCTATCTAGGCTCGCTCGCACCGGTGGTGAGCCGTAACAAGCCGCCGGAGCTGCGCTGGCCGTTCAGCTACCGCGGCCTGATGCGGATCTGGAACGCCATGTATTTCAAACCCGGCCTGTTCGAGCCGGACCAGGACCAGAGCGCGGCGTGGAACAGAGGCGGCTATCTCGTCACCGGTCTTGGCCATTGCGGCGCCTGCCACACGCCGAAGAACTATTTTGGCGCCGACAAGCAGGGGCAGGCGCTGTCGGGCAACGAGGTCGGCGGCTGGTACGCACCAAGGCTCGATGGCGCCGCGCGCACCGGGCTGAAATCCTGGAGCGAGGCCGATATCGCCGAGTATCTGCAGAGCGGACGCAACGCGAAGAGTCATGCCGGCGGCCCGATGGCCGAGGTGATTGTCAATTCCACGGCGAAGATGAGCGATGCCGATGTTCGTGCGATCGCGTTGTACCTGAAGAGCCTGGCGCCGGCGCGGCGCGAGACGATCGTGACGCCGCCCGACGATGCCGAGATGAAGGCCGGCCAGGCGGTCTACGCCAAGCTCTGCATCGCCTGCCACGAGGCCGACGGCACGGGAGCGCCGCGGATCTATCCGCCGCTGCCGGGCAATGCGCTGCTGCAATCAGTCAATCCATCCTCGACCCTGCGCATCATCCTCGACGGTGCCTACACCGTGACGACACGGCGCGCACCGAACACCGGCGAGATGCCGGGCTATGCCAAGACATTGTCCGACGCCGAGATCGCCGCGGTGACCAACTACATCCGCAATTCATGGGGCAATTCCGGTCCGCTGGTGACGCCGTCTCAGGTGGCGAAGGCAAGGCGGGAGCGGTAACCCGCCGCTGCCTCCCCGTCATTGCGAGCGTCGCGGTCGCGGTAGGGACGCTCATTGCTGGGCGCCCCCCGCACAGATCCGTACGTGCGGCTTTCCCGCATACGGCTCCCACCTCGGGTGAGTAGCGGTGAAGCGTGTTCGGGGCCAAGGATGGAGGATTTGTGGCTTGGGGAGCAAGTCGGAGGCAAGCCGCGCGACCCGCTGCCACGTGGTCCCGTCAATCTGGCTGCGGCGCCGAAGCATCCGCCTCCATTGTTCGGTGACGAAGTAGCGGAAGGCGCTGAGCGCTCGGCTGTTGGTCGGTACCGCGTGGTAGTTGAAGTACCCGGTAACGACCTGCCGCAGCCATTTGCCCTGTTCGAGCACCGACTGGTGCATACGCCGTCGCATTCCCTGCTTCACGGCTTGCAGTTTCGCCCGCATGCGGTCTTTGCGAGACTTGCGCCTGATCTGGAACTTGCCTTGCTTGGATCGGCTGCAGATGAAGGTGAAGCCGAGGAAGTTGAAGGTCTCCGGCTTGCCGAGCCCGCGCCGCCTGCGGTTGTCCTCCGCATGACGTCCGAACTCGATCAGCCGGGTTTTCTCAGGGTGCAGTGACAGCGCGAACTCCTGCAGCCGTTTGCGCAATTCTTCGAGGAAGTGCCGGGCCTCATTCTCATGCTCGAAGCCGACGATGAAGTCGTCAGCGTAGCGCACGATGATCATGTCACCCGCGGCCTCGCGCCGTCTGAAGCGTTCGGCCCACAGATCGAGGGCATAGTGCAGGTAGATGTTGGCAAGCAGCGGCGAGATCACCGCCCCTTGTGCCGTCCCCTGTTCGCTGACCCTGACCGTTCCTTCTTCGAGAACACCCGCCTTGAGCCATTTGCGGATCAGACGGATGATACGCTGGTCGCCGGTCCGATGTTCGACGAAGCGGATGAGCCATTCCTGGTCCACCATGTCGAAGAACGAGCGGATATCGGCGTCAACAATGAAGTTCACCCGCCGGCTCTCGATTCCGACCAGCAGCGCATCCATCGCATCGTGCGCGCTGCGCCCGGGCCGGAACCCATACGAGAACCCGAGGAAGTCCTCCTCGTAGATCGCGTTGAGCACCGTAGCGGTTGCCCGCTGAACGATCTTGTCCTCGAGGGACGCAATCGCCAGCGGTCGCTGCCGCCCATCCTGCTTCGGGATATGGACCCGCCGCGACGGCTGCGGCCGGTACGCTCCCCGGTGAACACGAGCATGCAGGTCCTCAAGATTGGCCTTGAGGTCTTGCTCGTAGTTCCGCCACATCATTCCGTCCACACCCGGCGCGGCATGCTTCTTCAGCGCGAAGAACTCCGCCTCGAGCAGTTCAGGCGTGATGTGGTGAAGCAGCGCAGTGAACCTCTCCTTCTTCCTTTCCCTTGCAGTTCGCCGTATGCGTTCCAACGCCTGTGTCACGCTTGTCCGGCTCGGCGTCCGGGGCGTGCTTTGCTGGTCCGCATTCCCCTTGGTCGCGGCCCTTCGCTCCACCAACTCCTCCGCGGATCGCTCCGCTTCGTTCGCAGGCTTCGACGCTACTACGGCCGCGTCCGACTTCCCGCATCCGTTCGTCATCGGCTTTGGCTCCTCGCCTTCCCGATGCGGACCTTGGGGGCATGTTGCCATCGGTCAGATGCGGGACCTCCCAGGTTCCGACGCGGTCCTTTGCTGCGTGATGGGGTCTTCGACCACGGCAGAGCGTCAGCGCCTCGCATAACGGCGCCGCACATGTTGCCTTCGACGTTGCTTACCGGCTCGGCCTCTGCGAGTTTCTGTCTTTCGCGGCTCAATAGCCCACCCCACAGCATCGTTGTGTACGCTTCGCAGCCGCCGTTGCCGACGGCCACGCAACACTCACTACCGGGCGCTCGCTACCGCTTACCCGGACCGGACTTCCACCGGTTGGACCACGCCAGCTTGCCTGGCGCACAAGCAATCCAGAGTCCCTCCGTGGAAAGATTCTGGATTGGTTCGCTTCGCTGGCAATGACGGCGTGGACGGAGCTACCGCTCCTCATCCCCGGTAAACACGAATTTCGGCATCTCCCATTTGTAGCGCACCGCGAGCAGGCGGAAGCTGACGCCGAGGACGAAGGTCAAAATAGTCCAGAGCCCGGCATTGAGGTTGAGGCCGAAGGCGGTGGCATAGAACAGCCCCGTCACCACCGAGACGCTGGCGTAGAGCTCGGAGCGGAACAGCAGCGGCACGTCGTTGCAGAGCACGTCGCGGAGCACGCCGCCGGCGCAGCCCGTCACCATGCCGGAGACGATGACGATGGGCAGCGTCGCATCCATCTGCCAGGCGACATCGCAGCCGGTCATGGTGAAGACGACGAGCCCGATGGCATCGAGCACGATGAAGGCGACCTTCAGCCGGTGCACGAGGCGCGCGATCAGGATGGTGACGAAGGCGGCGCCACCGGCAAGCGCGAGATAGATCGGGTTCTGCACCCAGGCCAGCGGATAATGTCCGAGGAAGAGATCGCGCAGCGTTCCGCCGCCGAGCGCGGTGATGCAGCCGAGGAAGCAGACACCCAGCCAATCCATGCTGCGGCGTCCGGCAGCGAGCGCAGCCGTCATGCCCTGTGCGGCCACCGCGACCAGCGACAGGAAATGCAGCACGCTATCGGTCGGTGGCAGGCTCCACATCGCCGTGTTCCGTCCTCCCTTGCAAAATGGAACTCACGCGCGGTTCCCCGTGGAACAGGTTCCCGATTCCCGAGATCGAGGCAACATCAGACGAAAGCATAAAGGGGGCGGAACAGAATCTCGCACCTGACGGTTGTCTCGCCGCATAACCGAGGAGACCAATCGATGGCTGACGAGCGTTTTCCCAACGATCCGTATCGCCCGAACCTCGCCGACGATGAGCATCTTCGCGCGGCACGCCGGGATGCCGACCTTCAGGCCGATCCCGAGCTTGGCGAAGGCCCTGCCTCCAGCGGCAAGATTGCGCTGTTTGCCGTAGCCGTGGCCCTGGTGCTCGGCGCCGTGTTCTACGGCCTGAACAACAGCACCACGGGCAACCAGGCGAGCAACGAACCGGCGTCGCGGACTGCCCAGCAGACGGCGCCGGCCAATCCGGCCGCCCCTCCCGGCATGCGTGACGTGACGCCGCGCAACAACGCCGAGCCGGGCACGACCACGGGTGCTGCGCCGAGCAAGCCGGCCCCGGATACGCAGAAGCCGTCTGACGGCGCGAAGTAAGGTCACGAGGAAGAGCGGCGGGCCTCAACATCCCGCCGCTCTTCGTCTGTCTCGCTGCGGCTCTAGCTGAACATCTTGTTGAGCTCGCCGCCCGGATACCCGCTGCCGAGCTCGGTGAACGTCCCCTTCTCCGCCATCTCCTTCGTGGCGCGCATGAAGCCGCCCCATGCGACCCGGGCGAGCGAGCCGCCGACGCTGATGCGGCGCACGCCAAGGTCTTCCGCTTCCTTGAGCGACAGGCCCGAGCCGCCGATCAGAAGGTTGAACGGTTTTGGTGCGACAGCCTTCACGGCCGCGGCGATGTCCTCGCGGCTCTTCAGACCCGGCGCGTAAAGGCAGTCGGCGCCGGCATCGGCGTAGGCGGTGAGCCGGTCGATGACGAGCTTGAGATCGGTGACGCCCCAGAGATACGCCTCGCAGCGGCCGACCAGCAGCGTGCCGCTGTCGCGGATCGCCTTGCGCGAAGCCTTGATGCGCTCGACCGCAAGCGCGCGGTCAAACAGCGGCTTGTCCTTGTCGCCGGTGGAATCCTCGATCGACAGGCCGGCGACGCCGGTCCGCACACAGCGCTCGACATTGTCGGCGACCTTGTCCGGCTCGACGGCAAAGCCGCCCTCGAAATCGGCGTTTACGGGAATGTCGACCGCCGAGCTCAATGCTGCCAGATGCTGACAGACATCCTCGACGGTGACGTGGTTGTCGGCCTTGCCGATGGTCCAGGCAAAGCCGGCGCTCGATGACGCGATCGCCTTGAAACCGAGATGCTGCAAGGCCTTGGCGCTGCCGACGTCGACCGGATTGGGCAGGATGAAGCAGCCGCTCTCGTGCAGCTTCTTGAAGGTCGCGCGCTTGTCGGCGGTCGTCACATGCATGTTTCTCTCCCTTGTTGGCACGCAGAGATAGGCACGCGTGATCGGACGCGCTAGTGCGCATCATGCACCGCGCGGCTGTCCTTCGGCGCCTCCTCGCGATCGTTCATGCCGTAGTCGCGGATGACGCTGGCAATGCGCAGATGATAGTCGGCGAAGATCTGCGCCCTGCCTTTGGCCTGGGTGCGGCGATGCTCCATGGTGTTGCGCCAGGCCTGCACGGCCGCCTCGTCCCGCCAGAACGACACCGACAGGATCTTGCCCTTCTCGGTCAGGCTCTCGAAACGCTCGACCGAGATGAAGCCGTCGATGGTTTGCAGGAGCGGCTTCAGATCGGCTGCGAGGTCGAAATAGGTCTGGCGGTGTTCCGGCTTGGGCCAGACCTCGAAGATCACGGCGATCATGGGCGTCTCCTCTCATGTGAGCATGATCTCCTCCGGAAAACCGGGTTGCCGGATCATGCTGGCGTGGCGCTACAATACCACCTTGCGCAAAAACGTGCGCTCTTCGGCGAGGATGAATTGGTGTTCCTCGGCGAAGTGGAAGTTCGCCATGCCGTCCGTATCCTGGCGCAGCCGGGCGCGGTAGGCCTCATAGGCGGCGAGGCTTTCGAAGGTGATCAGCGCGAACGCGATGTTGTTGGTGCCCTCGTGCGGCATGAAATAGCCGATCAGGTCGCCGCCGCATTTCGGGATGATGGTGAGCCAGCGTTTTGAATATTCCTCGAACTGCGCGCGCTTGAACGGATCGAGCTGGTAGCGGATGAAGACGGTCACGGACATGGTGGGCTCCTGTTTCCACAGCGTCATTGCGAGCGCAGCGAAGCAATCCAGGAATCCCTCCGCGGGGACAGTCTGGATTGCTTCGTCGCTGCGCGCCTCGCAATGACGAGTTGGTGAGAGGCTACGCGCTTGCCCGACCTCAATGCTTCGGCTACCATCGAAGCATGAAATCAGGACCCGACATCGCCATGGTCGCCTCGCTGGTCGGCGACCCCGCCCGTGCCAACATGCTCACGGCGCTGATGAACGGCCGCGCGCTGACCGCGAGCGAGCTGGCGCAGGAGGCCGGCATCACGCCGCAGACCGCGAGCTCGCATCTTTCCAAGCTCGAGGCCGGCGGGCTGGTCGAGCCGCAGAAGCAGGGCCGCCACCGCTACTACCGCCTTACCGACGACGATGTCGCCGGCGTGCTCGAAGGGCTTGCTGGCCTTGCCGCGCGCACCGGCCACATGCGCGTGCGCACCGGACCGAAGGATCCGGCGCTGCGGCGCGCGCGGATCTGCTACGACCATCTCGCCGGCGATCTCGGCGTGCAGATGCTCGACTCCTTGCGCGAGCGGCATCTGGTCAGGCAGAAGAAGCAGGAGATCGAGCTGACCGCCGAGGGCGAGCGCTTTCTCACAAGACATCTGCAGATCTCATCCGACATGCTGGCCCATCCGCGCCGCCCGGTCTGCAAGGCGTGCCTCGACTGGAGCGAGCGACGTCACCATCTCGCCGGCACGTTGGGGGCCGCCATGATGCAGCGCTTTGCCGAACTGAAATGGGCCGCGCGCGATCCGACGCCCGGCAGCCGCGTCGTGAATTTCACCCGCACCGGCGGGAAGCAGTTTGCGGCACTGTTCGGGGATAGGAAGGACTGATCACGCCGGGCGCGTGAAATCGCACGTTTGCGTGCGAACTCCGGTTGTCGCCATGGCCGGGCTTGACCCCGCTATCCATCCCTGTATGCGCGCTGTCATTCCGGGGCGATGCGAAGCATCGAACCCGGTCTCCAGGTTCCGGGTTCGCGCTGCGCGCGCCCCGGAACGACGCCGCCAGACACGAGATCCCCAATGAACCGCCTCCTCTCCGCCGCACTCGCCGCCGCCCTTCTCGCTTCCCCACTCACATCCACCCACGCCGCCGAGACCGCGCCGCGCGAACCTTACGGCATCGCGCTGGAAGGCTTTGCCTATCCCTATCCCGTGCACTTGCTTCCCGTGGTCAATGACGGCGAGCAGCTCAACATGGCCTATATGGACGTGGCGCCCGCGCAGCCGAACGGCCGCACCGTGGTGCTGCTGCACGGGCGCAATTTTCCGTCGAGCTATTGGGCGCCGGTGATCAGGATGCTGAGCGAAGCGGGTTATCGCGTCGTGGTGCCGGACCAGATCGGCTTCGGCAAATCCTCCAAGCCGGCGGGCGAGCTGCATTTCGACAATCTGGCGCGCAACACCATCGCGCTGCTCGATCATCTCAAGATCGACAAGGCGGAG
The DNA here is from genome assembly GCF_051853005.1 of Bradyrhizobium sp. SMVTL-02. Taxonomy (NCBI): domain Bacteria; kingdom Pseudomonadati; phylum Pseudomonadota; class Alphaproteobacteria; order Hyphomicrobiales; family Nitrobacteraceae; genus Bradyrhizobium; species Bradyrhizobium sp. SMVTL-02. The sequence goes on from NZ_CP182469.1 coordinate 4,980,754, forward strand.
GTCATCGCGCATTCGCTCGGCGGCATGCTGGGCGTTCGCATCGCGCGCGCCTATCCGGACCGCGTCGCCCATCTCGTGCTCACCGCGCCGATCGGGCTCGAAGACTATCGCCTCTACGTGCCGCCGACTCCGACCGAGAAGATGATCGAGACCGAGGACAAGCTCACCGCGGATGGTTATCGCAAGCAGCTCCAGACCAACTACGCGATCAAGCTGCCGCCTGAGGCGGTCACGCCGTTCGTCGATGCCCGCTTCAACATCAAGGGCAGCCCGGACTATCCGCGCTGGCTGCGCGCCTTCGTCTCTTCCGGCCAGATGATCTATCGTGAGCCGGTCGCGCACGAGATCCCGCTGATCGCGCTGCCGACACTGTTCATCATGGGCGCGGACGACCACAACGCGCCGGGCCGGCCGCTCGCGCCGGAGGCGCTGCGCGCAAAAATGGGGCAGAACGCCGAGCTTGCAAAGCAGCTCGCCGCCAAGATGCCGAATGCGCGGGCCGAGGTGATCCCCGACACCGGGCATCTCGTCTTCCTGGAGTCGCCGCAGAAGTACAAGGAGCTTGTGCTGAGCTTCCTCGGCCGCTAGCGACAGTTGCGTGTCGCCGGAGGCAGGAAGCGGGGCACGTTCATGCCGCGGGAGCGAGACAACAGCCACGAATCGAACGGGGACCGCGATTGCGATCCCCGTCGAAAGCCTGGCCTTGCGCGAAGCCTACCAGTGATGACGGTGCCCGTGCCGGCGACGCCAGCCCCAGTGGCGGTGGCGGCGGCGCCAGCCCCAGTGGCGATGGTGGCCATGCCAATGCACCTGCTCGGGCTTCAGCTGCGCGGCCTCATCGCCGCTGGTGACGGCCGGGTGAGCGTCGGGATTGCCTTCAGGCATCCGGTTCGGACCGACAGGCTGCGGTGATAGCGGCGCAGCGCTCGCGGCAGTAGTGAACGCGGCAGCTCCCGCCGCAGCACCCAATGCAAGTTTCAAAAAGTTCCGACGCTCCATGAGATGTCCTCTAGGCTATCGCGCAAGTGATGCAGGGGAAGTGTCGCGGTCAGGACATGAACCCAAGCTGAATCGCGCATTCAGACTCCTTGCGAAGTGGAATGGCCGTAGGGGGAATGGAGCGCAGCGCAATCCGGGGAACTGTTGCTGCGGATGCACTGTCCCCGATTACGCTGCGCTCGATCCGGGCTACAAAGATCGCAACTACTTCACGAGTTCCTGGGCCAGCACCAGCGTCTCGCGCGAGCGCTTCACGTCGGGCCAGTCGCGGTTGAAGTCGGCCACGAGCTTGTTCAGCGCATCGCCCTTCAGCATCGCATCGAGCTTCGCCTCGTCATCGAACTGATACATCGCCTGGTGCAGCGAGGGATCGTCGAGGCTCCAGAACCGCCAGGCTTTGCTCACGCCGAACGCGTTCACCGCATCGGGCACGTGCTCGGTCTCGTACCATCTGTCGAAGGCGGCGCGCTTGCTCGCATCGGCGACGATGGCGCGGACGACGAAGAAGGCTGCTGGCATCGGATTTCCTCCTGTTGTTTGCCCTCAGGATAGCCGGTAATAATCGCCGCAACAAAAAGCCCGCGTGGCGGAACTTGCCGTCGCGCCAGGCAAGGGAAGGACACCATGCACGGGATCATCTCGGCTCTCATCGCGATCACCTGCCTATGGCCTGCGGCCTCGCCCGCCGAAATCGTCCGCTTCGACATTTTGGAACGCGTGCCCGCCTTCGCCGGAAGAAGTTTCGGCACTGTCGGCACCTATGAGCGCATCACCGCCCGCGCGACCTTCGCGCTTAACCCGTCCGACGACCGCAACGCCGTCATCACCGATCTCGCGCTCGCACCGCGTGGCGCCGACGGCAAGGTCGAAGCCAGTGCCGACGTCGTGATCCTCAGGCCCAGCGATGCCAGCCACGGCAACGGCACGCTGCTGCTGGAAGTCCCCAATCGCGGCCGCAAGCTGGCGCCGCAGCTGTTCGACGATTCCGCACAGCCCGGCGCCAACATCGCGGACAAGGCCGAGGACGCCGGCATCGGCTTCCTGCACCGCCAGGGTTTTACGATGGTCTGGGTCGGCTGGCAGGGCGACATCCCCTCCAAGCCGGGACAACTTGCGATGACGGCACCGGTGATCAAAGCCGTCACCGGCCTCGCGCGCGAAGAAGTGATCTTCGACACCACGATCAATCCCGCGCGCGCGACGCTGACATGGCCCGCCACCGACACCGCCAATCTCAATGTCACCGTACGCGCCGCCTGGGCCGACGCGCGACAGACGCCATCAGGCCTCACGGCAAGGCTGATCGATCCCTCGACAGTGGAGATCACCAGACCCGAGGGCTTCGATGCCGGCGCGCTCTACGAGATCACCTACACCGCGCGCGATCCGGTGCCGCTCGGCATGGGCTTTGCGGCCGTGCGCGATGTCGTCAGCTTCCTCCGCCACGACGAAACGCAAGCGAACCCGCTGCTCAATGGCCTGCATCCCTCCGTCAGCCGCGCCATCGGCTTCGGCGTCTCGCAGTCCGGCCGTTTCCTGCGCGACTTTCTCTATCTCGGCTTCAACGAGGATCTCCAGGGCCGCACCGTGTTCGACGGATTGATGCCGCATGTCGCAGGCACGCGGCGCATGGCGACCAATGTCCGCTTCGGCCAGCCCGGCCGCAATCCGCGCCATCCGCAGGATCCGGCGTGGCAGGCCGATCTGTTCCCGTTCACCTATGCGACGTTGAGTGATCCCTATTCCGGCAAGACCGACGGTCTGTTGCGGCGCTGTTCGCTCTCGGCCACCTGTCCGAAGGTGATGCAGACCGACAGCGAGCACGAATGGTGGGCCTCACACGCCTCGCTGCTGGTCACCGATCTCGCCGGCAACCATCTCGACCTCCCCGACAACGTCCGCGCCTACATGATAACGGGCACACCGCATTTCGCCGAAGCTGGGGAGATCATGCGCAAGGGCCTGCCGGCGATGTCGCTGCCGCAGAACCCGATGCATGCGGGCATGCCGATGCGCGCGCTCCTCACCGATCTCAACGCCTGGATCAGCGACGGCATCAAACCGCCCGCAAGCCGCATCCCCATGCGTGCCCACGGCACGCTGGTGCCGGCGCCAGGCGCGGTGCCGACCGACATCCCCGGCCTGCCCTACGCCGGGATCCACACGTTCGCCGTCTTCTCCGACCAGAGCGTGCTGCCGCCCAAGGAGATCGGCCGCTATCCCGTGTTCGTGCCGAAGGCGGACATTGACGGCATGGCCATATCAGGCATCCGCCAGCTTGCGCTCGCCGTGCCGCGCGCGACCTACACCGCCTGGAATCCGCGCGCGCCAGGGTTTGGCCCAACCGCGCTCTATCCGCTGCAAGGTGCGATGGTGCCGTTCGCACCGACCGAGGCGGCGCGGAAGGAAGTGCACGATCCCAGGCCGTCGATTGCGGAGCGATATGCGGATGATGGGGCGTATGTGGCGGCTGTGAAACGTGAGGCGGCTCGGCAGGTGGCGGAACGCCTGCTGCTTCCGGAAGATGCGGAGCGCGCGGTCGAGGCCGCGAAGCAAGGGAAGTTGGCGAAGCTCGGGCAGTGAGCGAAACGTTGCGATCGTAGGGATGGCGGACGTGCTGCGCCCGGTCTCGTTTCGACGGGCTCAGGGACCATCCGGCCTGCCGCGCCTATCTCGCGCGCGCCACCGCCGCCCCGCTTCATCTAGGCCCGCGCGGACCAGATGGCCCATTTCGCCGCGGCGGATGCAAGACGCGGAGTGTGATGCGCCTCACACAAACAATCCAGCGGCCGGCATACAGTCGCCACCACCGGAACGACGCCATTCGCAAGGTGACACATGGTCCGCATCGAATATCTCAAGCAACAGATCGCCCGCGCCGAACGGCTGGCCAAAGCCATCCTCGACCGGCAGACCGCCGAGCGGCTCCAAGCCTTCGCCGCCGCTTGCCGCACGGAATTGTCGGAGCTGACGCTCAAGTCCGCCGCGTGAGGCGTGGGTGACGCTGGATGCGTCACACCAGCTTCAAGGGTGCATCGGCGACGACCCTGAGGTCGATGCTGCCGATCAACGCCGAACGTCGCGCCTCCGCAGCACCGATGGCCTCGTCCGTCTGCCGCAGCGTGCTGACGTTCGAGCCGAGCGAGACGATCCCGCCCAGCACCAGTGCGATTGATCCAAGCGCGGCGGTGTGACCGAAGCCAAACAGACCGAGGATCGTAACCAACAGCAGCGCTGCCCCGCCAGCGATGGCGATCTTGGACGCCAGGATGTACTTGCGGCAGCGCTCGGCGATCTCGGCGAGCCGCTCGATCCGATCTTCGATCTCGGAGATTTCGTCGGTTGGATCGTCTTCGGTCATTGGATCGAGGATGTCAAATCAGAAGGAGCCAGAAGCCCGCATGAGCGAAACGATATGCGCACCCTGTCGCTTTCGCTCATCCGGGCTACGCTATCTCACAACGGCAAATTGTCGTGCTTCTTCGCCGGCATTTCCGTTTTCTTGTCCTTGAGCATCGCCAGCGCGCGAGCGATGCGCTTTCTCGTCGAGTGCGGCATGATGACGTCGTCGATGTAGCCGCGCTCGGCGGCGATGAAGGGCGACAGGAAGCGATCTTCGTATTCCTTGGTGCGGGCGGCGATCTTGTCGGGATCGCCGATGTCGCTGCGGAAAATGATCTCGACCGCGCCCTTGGCGCCCATCACCGCGATCTGGGCGGTCGGCCAGGCGTAGTTCATGTCGGCGCCGATTTCCTTGGAGGCCATGACGTCGAAGGCGCCGCCATAGGCCTTGCGGGTGATGACGGTGACGAGCGGCACAGTGCACTGCGAATAGGCGAACAGCAATTTTGCGCCGTGCTTGATCAGGCCGCCATATTCCTGCGCGGTGCCCGGCAGGAAGCCCGGCACGTCGACGAAGGTGACGATCGGGATGTTGAAGGCGTCGCAGAAGCGGACGAAGCGCGCCGCCTTCCGCGAGGCGTCGCTGTCGAGCACGCCGGCCAGCACCATCGGCTGGTTGGCGACGAAGCCGACGGTGCGGCCGGCGATGCGGCCGAAGCCGGTGACGATGTTCTTGGCGAAGGCTTCGGCGATCTCGAAGAAGTCGCCCTCGTCCACGACCTTCAGGATCAGCTCCTTCATGTCGTAGGGCTTGTTCGGATTGTCGGGGATCAGCGTGTCCAGGGATTCATCGAGGCGCTCGATCGAATCGAAGCTCGGCCATTCCGGCACGCCGTCGGTGTTGTTGGAAGGCAGGAAGTCGATCAGGCGCCGCATCTGCAAGAGCGTCTCGACGTCGTTCTCGAAGGCGCCGTCGGCGATCGAGGAGCGCGTGGCGTGCACCGAGGCGCCGCCGAGCTCTTCCGCCGTGACGACCTCATTGGTGACGGTCTTCACGACGTCCGGGCCAGTGACGAACATGTAGCTGGTGTTCTTCACCATGAAGATGAAGTCGGTCATCGCCGGCGAATAGACGTCGCCGCCGGCGCAGGGGCCCATGATGACGGAGATCTGCGGGATCACGCCGGAGGCCAGCACGTTGCGGCGGAACACGTAGGAATAGCCGGCGAGCGCAGCGACGCCTTCCTGGATGCGGGCGCCGCCCGCGTCATAGAGGCCGATGATGGGCGCACGCGCCTTCATCGCCATGTCCTGGAGTTTCGTGATCTTCAGCGCGTGGGTCTCGGACAGCGAGCCGCCGAACACCGTGAAGTCCTTGGCGAAGACGAACGTCTTGCGACCGTTGACGGTGCCCCATCCCGTGACGACGCCGTCGCCGGGCACCTTGGTCTTGTCCATGCCGAACTCGGTGGAGCGGTGCTCGACGAACATGTCGAACTCCTCGAACGATCCCTTGTCGAGCAGGAGCTCGATGCGCTCGCGCGCGGTCAGCTTGCCGCGGGCGTGCTGCGCTTCGATGCGCTTCTCCCCGCCGCCGAGCTTTGCGCCGGCACGACGATCTTCAAGGGCGTCCAGGATGTGTTTCATTTGCTCCCGCCAGGTCTTAAGTGATGCGGGGTTCTAACACGGCATTTTGCGGACCGGAAAGCCGCTTTCGCCGTCGCAGGGCTGCCCTGCCGTAGCGGGAAAGCGCAAGGGATTACAAAGTTTTGTCCGGGAGAGGAGCATGACGGAAGGAACGGCCGAGACGGGCGCCGCGACAGGCGGCGTCAACATCCTGCTGCGGCTGGAGGGCCTGACCCTGTTCGCCGGCATGGTGATGCTCTACTGGGCCTGGGACGGGTCGTGGCTGGTGTTTGCCCTGCTGTTCTTCGTGCCCGATCTGAGCTTCCTGGCATACCTGTCCGACGCCAAATTCGGAGCGATGGTCTACAACGCCGCCCACAGCTACATGGCGCCGGTGGCGCTGCTGACGCTCGGCTTCGGCCTTGCCTCGCCCCTCACGCTATCCATCGCCTTGATCTGGCTCGCCCATATCGGCATCGACCGGGCGCTCGGCTACGGCCTGAAATATTCCGCGGGCTTCGGCTTCACCCATCTCGGCCGGATCGGGCGGCAGAGGGACGCCTGATCCGGCCCGCAAGATTGCCGCGCCGACCGGTTGGCCGGCTTTCGCGCGTCAAATTGACAGCGCACAGGCCCGTTGCTCTACTCTCCGAAAAACAGGGGAGGACCTGATGCCGACGGCATTCCGCGCCGCCATGGTGCTCATTGCGCTCTGCGTTTCCAGCGTGCTCGCCAATGCGCAGGCGCTTCCCAAGGAAGTCGCAACGCGCGCCGAGATCTACCCGATCTCCTCGCTCACCCTCTCCGATCAGCAATTTTTGAGCGGCGATGCAGCCGCGGGCAAGGCAGTGACGGTTGCCGGTGAATTCCGCGTTGCCCAGGGCACGGGCAAGCTGCCGGTCGTAGTGCTGATGCACGGCTCCAGCGGTGTCGGCGCCACCACCGAGGCCTGGGTGCACACGTTCAATGCCATGGGCATCTCGACCTTCGTGATCGACGGTTTTACCGGACGCGGGCTGACGGTGGTGGGACCGAACCAGGCCCTGCTCGGCCGGCTCAACCTGATCGTCGACATCTACCGCTCGCTGGAGATCCTGGCGAAGCACCCGCGGGTCGACCCCGACCGCATCGTGCTGATGGGTTTTTCGCGCGGCGGACAGGCGACGCTGTATGCGAGCCTCGAGCGCTTCAACAAGCTCTGGAACAAGTCCGGCATCCAGCTCGCAGCGTACATCCCGTTCTATCCGGATTGCTCGACGACCTATGTTGGCGACACCGACGTCGCGGCGCGCCCGATCCGCATCTTCCACGGCACGCCCGACGACTACAATCCCGTCAGGAGCTGCAAGGCCTTCGTCGAGCGGCTCAAGAGCGCCGGGCGCGACGTGGTGCTGACCGAATATCCCGACAGCGCGCACGGGTTCGACAGCGGCCTGCTCGGCGTCAATACCGTTGCGGTCTCCGCCAACGCGCAGACCGTGCGCAACTGCAAGATCAGGGAAGGCGACGGCGGCGTGCTGATGAACGGCGATACGAATGCGCCCTTCACCTACAAGGATTCCTGCGTCGAGCTCAATCCGCATGTCGGCGGCAATCCGGCGACCGCCGCGGAGTCGCGCAAGGCGGTGGAGGAGTTCTTGCAGGTGTTGTTCAAGCTGGGATGACTGCCTGCTCCACACGCGCCGCCGTGGAGTGGGCAAAAGCGCCGCATACTCCGTCATTGCGAGCACAGCGAAGCAATCCAGGGTCTTTCCGCGGCAGCAGTCTGGATTGCTACGTCGCAAGAGCTCCTCGCAATGACGGTGGGCCGGGCGGCGACAGCGCTATATCGCGCCGATCTCGGCGAGGCAGGCTTGCGTCAGCGGCATGCGCTCGCCGACAAGGCGAGGCTCCCCGCAATCCATGTTGAGCGCGAACACGGTATGCGCCTCGCCCTTTTCCGCCCAGCCGACCATCCAGCCGAGCGACGGCTCGCCGCGCTCGGCGCCAAGCAGGCCGGACTTGGCGCGGATGATGCTGTCGCCGACCTTGGTCACCGGCAGGATGTCGGCGACGAGGTCCTGACTGCGCTTTGAGATCGGCAGCGCGCGGCGGCGCAGACGGTCGACGAAGTCGATCTGCTCGACCGGATCGATGCGCAAATTGCCCGTGAGCCAGAACTGATCGATGCCGCCGCCGATGTCGCGATTGCCGTAGTCGAACGCGTCGACATATTTTTGCATGCGCTCCTGCCCGATGCGGCGCGCGATCTCCTGATAGACCGGCACCGCGCTCACCGCGATCGCGCTGCGCAGCGTGTGATCCTTGTTCCAGGCCTCGATCGGCCGCTTGACGCCGTCCCAGGGAAGCACGTCCTTGTCGGGATCAGTGACGACACCGGTCTCCAGCGCAATCAGCGAGTTCGGAATCTTGAAGGTCGAGGCCGGCAGCTTCCCCTCGCCCGAGCGCTCCTTGTCGCTGGCGACGATCAGATAATCCTCGACCTTGTAGCCGACGAAGGTACCTGATGTGCCGAGGTCGGTGAAACGTTTTGCAAGGCTGTCGCGGATCTCGTTGCGCGGCGGCGCGACATGGGCGAGCGCGCGTGATGGCAGGGTGGCGGCTGCGGCGAGAAGGCAGAGGGTGGAGCGGCGGGTGAGCAAGATTGGGTGACCGTTGAACGATGAAGGCACGCGCGACCATGCAGCCGCTACGTGGTGAAACGATGACAGGCTATCTCGCCCGGCCCGAGAGCCGCAGCACGAACACCAGCACTTCCGCAACCGCCTTGTAGAGATCCGGCGGGATCTCCTCGCCGAGCTCGACCTTGGAGAGCGCACCGGCCAAAACTTCGTTCTCCTCGATCGGGATGTCGTTGGCTTTCGCGATCTCGACGATCTTTTCGCCGATCGTGCCCTTGCCCTTGGCGACGACGACGGGCGCGCCAGATCCCTTCTCGTAATGCAGCGCGATCGCGAGCCTGGATGGATCGCTCATGTGGCGCGGTCCAGGAAATGGCCGACGCGGGCCGGCGCCGGCTGCGGCGGGGTGCCGTCGCGCACCACGATGTCGCCGGGCTTGAGCTCCGCGCGCGTCAGCGCCTGATTGAGTTCGCCGATGCCGGCGCGGAGTTGCTGCGCGGTGGCCGGCCGCTCCGCCCACATCCGCACGAAGGTCTTGTCGCCGTTCAGCGTGATCAGCGCGTGCACGGGCCCGGCCGGCTCGACATTGAGCGTGAAGCGCGCACGCCAGGCGCGCCTGGCGGGATCGGCAGATTCACTGCCGCCGTCGCGCGAGATCTCGAACTGCGCCATCGCGGTGCCCTGCGGGGTCGCGAGCGGGATCTCGAAATTCCACTGCGGCCCGGTCGGATCGACGCGGTGACCGCTGGCGTTGGTGCGATCGGGGAGCGAGGCGACCTGCAACAACGTCTGCCGCGCGATCGCGGCATCGGTGTCATCGAGCAGGCGATGCACCGTTGCGGAGAGGGGTGTATCGGGCGCGAGCGACGGCGCGGCAATGGCCTGCGGCGCCGGCAGCGCGCCGCGGAACGGTGGTGGTGTGGTCGCGCGCGCGGCGGCCTCGAAGATGTGGCCATCCGGCACGGCCTTGTTGGAGCCCGGCACTTTGCCGAGCATGCGCGGCAGGTTCTGCGTGACCTCTTGCAGCAGGCTCGCGGCAACGCCTGCGGACATGGTTCGCGGCGCCGGGCCTGGCGGATTGCCGCCCGCCATCTCGGCCAGCACGGCGGCGGCAAGCGCGCCCCGCGACGATTGCATCGGTTGGGTGATCTGCGCTTCGGGCGACGGCAATACTGCGTGCGTGGCCTCACTTGCCGGCGGAGCTGCGGAAGCTGCGGCCTGTGGCGTGGCCGCGACACTCCTCGGCGCAGCGCCTTGCGCCGGCGCCTGCGGCACGGTGGTCTCAAGAGTGGCCAGTGTCTGGCGCAGCACCAGCAGCGCGGCCTTCAGGTCCGGCGTCGCGCCAGCAGACGGCGTTGTGCCCGCGGCCAATGAGGCTTCGAGGAAGAGCCCGGACTTCTGGAACGCGGATTCGATATCGCCGCCATCGAGCGCGATGTTGAGCGGCGTCTGCTGCGCGAGCACGTGGAGCATCGCCTGCTTCAAGCCCGCTGGCAAATCGCTGCCGGTGACGACGGAGGCGAGATTGGCGAACAGCGGCGCCTGGCTGCCCTGTTTCGTGACGGCCTCGGCCGAAGCGGCAGTGACGGCGACCTGCTCGGACGGGGTCAGGGTATTGCGCACCGCGACTGCCAACGGCGCAAGCGGCGCGCTGTCCACCAGCGAAGCCGCCCGCGGCGTCAGCGTGATCTGATCGGCAGTCGCCTCGCCTGCCCCGTTCATCATGGCGAGTCCGATCGTGCCGTCGTTCTGCGAGACCGCGAGCTGGAGGTTTTGCCCCGGCGTCAGCGCCACCGCCGACATCACGTCCATGGACACGTTGGCGATCGCGATCCGCACCAGATTGTCGGCCATCACGCTGACGACCCTGGCATCGACGACGCTGCCGGCCTGGAGCACGAGATCGGGCGTCGCCGCATCAGCCAGGGGGCTGGCGGCACTGACGGGAACGATCGAGCTTATCGGCGTCGGCATCTCAGGGGCCCGGGGACTGCAATTCCCACCCTAAGGCCCCCTCGTAAACCTCTCGTTAAGAACCTTCGGGCGCGGGCGGCGTCACCGCCGCCAGAACCGTCACGGCGGCCTGAAAATCCATAAGGCGGGCAGCGCGGCGGGCGGCCGCTTCCTCGTCAACGCCCCATTGCTCGGCGTTCCAGTCCTCGTCGACATGGGCGGCGGCCCAGACCTGGTCCGCATTGCGCACGCCATGGGCGAGCGCCAACGCCAGCAGCGCCGAGCCGGTCAGGGTGGTCACCATGTGGAGGGCTGCGACCGACCAGGGATCGCCGAGCAGCGCGGCCCGTGCGGCCTTCAGCGCCTCGTCCGGCTGCTTCACATGCATGACGCCCTCGGACAGGATGAAATGCGCCCCCAGCGTCTCCGCAGCCCAGAACAGCACCGGGTCCCAGTGCGCGGCCTCGCGGGCGACCAGCCCTTCGGGATGGCCGGCGCGATAGAACAGCAGGTCGGACTCGAAGTATTTTGCGAGATCGTCGCTGACGAGCGCGACACGATCGATGACGCCCTCGACCACGCTGTTGGCGATCCTGGTCAGCGGCATGGTGACGGGATCGATCGTCTCGCCCTGCGCCGCCCATTCGGCGGCCACAGCATCGGCGAGAGCGCGCGCGGGGATCACCACCTGACGGCCGGACGGCGTGCGGATCGGCTTGCCATCGAGCGTGATGGCAAAACCGCCGTCGGCATCCGCGACGCCGGCCGCCTTGTAGAAGCGCTTACGCAGCGGCGTGCGGGTGGACTGGCGCGCCGATTCCCGGGGATCCGGCGGGGGCTGGCTTGCCGCTTCTTCGAACAATTCGCGCATGTGAGTTTTCGGTCCCGGTCACTGGATGCTAGGCTTGTAAGATAAGACCGGTGGCCGATAAAGCGAGCGGCGGGCATGCGGGAACTTGCGGGCATTGGGGCCGTGTTGGCAGGATTTTGGCTGGCCGCGGCCGAGGCCGGCTTCCGCAGCCCGGAATCGCTGGTCCGCAACGTCTACGCCCATTACGGCGAAGGCGCGCCGGAGCTGTCGAAGGGCCTGCCACGCGACGCCGTGACCGCCCGCCAGTTCTTCGATCCGCCGCTGCGCAGGGCCTGGAGCGCGCCGAGAATCGAGCCGTACGATTTCCTGGTGCAGAGCCCGAGCTGGAAGCTCGGCGCGGTCGCGATCGCAGTCGTCCGCAGGCAATACGACAAGACCTATGTCGCGGCGAATTTCGACAATCATGGCCGCCGGGTGGTGCTGAACTTCGTCCTGGTCAACGGCCCCGAGGGTTGGCTGATCACGGATGTCGAGAGCCCGCACGATTCTTTGCGGATGTTTCTGGAGCAGTTTCGGAATTGAGGGCGTGAACCACTAGAGCGGTTCACGGATTTATTGAATCGGAAGGGATTGAACGAAGCCGCTGGCGCGGCATGTAGGGAGGCATAGCAAGGATTGCCTCCTGTCTGAGAGGATTGCGGGTTTTCGAAGCCCAACCCTTTAGACAGGAGGTTTTCCGATGGCTGAGATCAGCCCACTTCGCCGCCGCATGATCGAGGACATGACGGTCCGCAATCTGTCACCGGCGACGCAGCAATCCTACCTCAACGCCGTAGCGAAGTTGAGCCGATATTTCGGTCGTTCTCCTGACCGCCTCGACCTGGAGGATATCCGTGCTTTCCAGGTTCATCTGGTTGCGACGGGGATGTCCTGGCCGGCGCTGAACCAGATCGTCTGCGCACTGCGGTTTTTCTACGGTGTGACGCTGGGTCATGACACCGTTCCGGAGCGCATCGCCTATGCGCGTAAACCGCGCAAACTGCCGGTGGTGCTGAGCGCCGACGAGGTCGTGCGCTTCCTGGAAGCAATCCCAAGCCTCAAGAGCCGTACCGCGCTGACCACCGTCTATGCCGCAGGCTTGCGCGTATCGGAAGTGGTCCTCTTGAAGGTTGTCGACATTGATAGCCAGCGGATGTTGATCCGGGTCGAGCACGGCAAGGGCGGCAAGGACCGTTACGTTATGCTCTCGCCGCAGCTTTTGAGGATTCTGCGGACGTATTGGCGGCTCACTCGGCCCAAACGATGGCTATTTCCCGGCCGCGACGACGAGCGTCCGCTCGTCCCTAACGTGCTGCACGCCGCCTGCCGTTCAGCCTGTACGGCGGCCGGCTTGAGCAAGTCGGTGACAGTGCATACGCTGCGGCACACATTCGCGACCCATCTCCTGGAGAACGGGGCCGACGTGCGCATCATCCAGGTGCTGCTCGGCCATGCCAGTCTGCAGAGCACGGCGCGCTATACCCAAGTCGCCACAAAGACCATCAGCAATACGCCAAGTCCGCTTGACCGGCTCCGCCTGGAGGTCGTGCCGCCCGGCTGAGCGGACCTGATGACTCCAGTTCTGGAAGTGGCGGATATCTTCCGCCGCCACGGCGAAGCGTTTCGGCAAGCTCGTGCCGGACATCTGGGTCGCGTCGAGCGGCGCGTCATGGGCGCGATCACGGCATGCCGGACGGCTGTGCTTGGCGGCCACATCGAGCAATGCGACGACTGCGGTGCCACCCGGATCGCCTACAACTCCTGTCGCAATCGGCATTGCCCGAAGTGCCAAGGCTCGGCGCGCGCGCAATGGCTTGCCGAGCGACAATCCGAACTCCTTCCCGTGCCATACTTCCACGTCGTCTTCACCTTGCCGGCGCCGGCCAGAGAGATTGCTTTCCAGAACAAGGCGGTGGTCTATGCCATTCTGTTCCGCTGCGCGGCCGAGACGCTCACCACCATCGCGGCCGACCCCAAGCATCTCGGCGCTCAGCTCGGTCTGACCGCCGTCCTCCATACTTGGGGTCAAACCCTGCAACACCATCCGCATATCCACTGCGTCGTGCCTGGTGGTGGACCTTCACTCGACGGCACACACTGGGTCGCTTGCCGGCCCGGCTTCTTCCTGCCGGTGCGCGTCCTCTCCAGGCTGTTCCGCCGCCTGTTTCTGCAAGAGCTGCAAGCTGCCTTCGCGGCTGGCCAGTTGGGCTTCTTTGGCGATCTCGCCCGTCTCGCCGATCCCGCCGCATTCGCCGAGCGCCTCGCTCAACTTCGATGGACCGACTGGGTCGTCTATGCCAAGCCGCCATTCGGTGGGCCCGAACAGGTGCTGGCTTATCTCGGCCGCTATACGCATCGCGTCGCCATCGCCAACAGTAGGCTGATCTCGCTTGCCGACGGCAAGGTGAGCTTTGCCTGGAAGGACTATCGGCAGAATCGTAAAACCAAAGTGATGACGCTTAAGGCCGATGAGTTCATTCGTCGCTTTCTCCTGCACACCCTGCCGGACAGCTTCCACCGCATCCGCCACTATGGTTTCCTCGCCAATGGCGGACGCAACGATAAAATCGCTTTCTGCCGTCAACTCCTTGCTGTCCGCAACGCTCCGACTGATCAAGAAGCCGGCGCCGATCCCCTCACCAAATGCGAGATCCCCGTCTGCCCGCATTGTGGCGGCACCATGCGGCGCGTCGATATCGTCCCGCGAGCCTGCGCGCGCGACCAGCCGTTTCATTGTGATACGTCATGACCAGCGTCTGTACCATCCACCCCTTCCGTAATCACCTTCTTGGTGGCAACGTCCGAAGTCGCCGTGGCCGCGCTCGTCACCGAACACCCCGCCAATCGTTCGGTAGCGCATCCCAGCGCTGCAAATCGCTCGCTGGATCGCGCCCTTGGCCCGATCAATCGGGCCCCTCACATCCGATGAATGACTCGCGGACGCGCGGCGACCACAGGCGAGCGTTCCCCGCAGCCGCACCCGCTGCACTATTCCCATAGCGCCCACAACTCCGCAGCTTCGTTCAATCCGGCTTCTATGAGGTCGCACGCACCACAGAGCGCGCGGCTCGCGCCTGCCACGCGACCTCACAGAACCCTCAAGATTCCGGGTCTGGGACGAATATGATTCAAGATGCTGGCTGGGCTGGAGGCCAGCATCCGATGGTCCGACCAATTTCCAACGATTTGCGTAAGCGTGCGGTATCCGCTGTTGCCAAAGGTGAGAGCTGCCGATCTGTGGCGGAACGGTTTGGCGTTGCTGTCTCGTCAGTTGTGAAGTGGTCACAGCGTTATCGAACGACCGGCTCGGTAGCGCCTGGCAAGATGGGTGGTCACCGCAAGCCTGTGCTTGATCCGCACCGCGCCTTCATCGTCGAGCGGATCACTCAGACGCCGCACCTGACGCTGCATGGTCTGAAGGCGGAACTGGCAGCCCGTGGGGTCAAGGTCTCACACAATGCGGTCTGGCTGTTCCTGCGCCGGGAAGGGCTGCGGTTCAAAAAAAACACTGTTCGCCCTCGAACAGGCTCGCGCCGACGTCTCTCGTAGGCGCTTGCGTTGGCGAGCCTGGCAGGCCGGGCTCGATCCGGGCCGGCTCGTCTTCATCGATGAGACCTGGATCAAGACCAACATGGCCCCTTTGCGAGGCTGGGGACCCAAAGGGGCGCGCCTGCGCGGCTTCGCTCCGCACGGTCACTGGCGTACCCTCACATTCCTCGGCGCGCTCCGCCATGACCAACTCACGGCACCCTGCGTCTTCGATGGCCCGATCAACGGTGAATGCTTCCGTGGTTACGTAAAGCACATTCTCCTGCCAACCCTGCGTGAAGGCGACATCGTCATTCTCGACAATCTCGGAAGCCATAAGTCGAAAGCCGTCAGGCAAATGATCAAGGCTGCTGGCGCCAGACTCTGGTACCTGCCGCCATACTCGCCCGACCTCAACCCAATCGAACAGGCCTTCTCCAAGATCAAACACTGGATGCGGCAAGCTCAGAAGCGCTCAATCGAGGAGACTTGGCGCCATATCGGTCACCTCGTCCAAGACATCCAGCCTCGCGAATGCGCCAACTACTTCGCCAGCGCCGGTTATGCTTCAATCAAAATGTGAAACGCTCTAGTGTCTCTACACGGTCATTGCGAGCGCAGCAAAGCAATCCAGAGTCTCTCCTCGGAGGTAGTCTGGATTGCTTCGCTGCGCTCGCAATGACGGGGCTACCCTACTCCTCCGGCGCGTTCTCGATCGGGTCGAACCGGCTTGCATCGAGCCCCAGCAGATTCCACGACTGCTGCATGTGCGGCGGCAGCGGCGCGGTGGCATCGATCACGCCGCCGCGCGGATGCGGAATGACGATGCGACGCGCGAGCAGATGCAGGCGGTTTTGCAGGCCCCCCGGCAGTTGCCAGTTCTCGATGTTGAAATATTTGGGATCGCCGACGATGGGATGACCGATATGCTCCATGTGGGCGCGCAGCTGATGGGTTCGGCCCGTCACCGGCTTCAGCGACACCCAGGTCAGCTTGTTGCCGGCGGTCTCGACCACGGCATAGTAGGTCACCGCGTGGCTGGCGCCCTCATCGCCATGCTGGGCGATGCGCATGATGGTGTCGTCCTCGCTCTCTTCCTTGGCGAGGAAGGTCGAGATCCGGCCCTGCTTCGGCTTCGGCAGCCCCGGCACCAGCGCCCAATATACTTTTCGCGCCGAACGCGAGCGGAAGGCGCCGGTCAGATGCGAGGCGGCGAAGCGCGTCTTGGCGATCAGGAGACAGCCCGAGGTCTCGCGATCGATGCGGTGCACGAGGCGCGGCTTCTGGCCCTTGGCATCGCGCATCACCTCCAGCATCTGGTCGATGTGCCGTGTCATGCCCGAGCCGCCCTGCACGGCGAGGCCGGCGGGCTTGTTCAGGACGAGGACGTCGTCGTCCTCCCAGATTGTCATCTCCTTCAGCGCCTTGAGCGTCTTCTGCGCGGCTTCCGACAGCTCGCCGACCGCCTTCGGCGCGTCGAGCTTCAGCGGCGGAATGCGGACGCTCTGGCCTTCCTCCAGCCGGTCCTTGCTGTCGACGCGCCTGCCATCGACCCGCAGCTCGCCTTTGCGGACGACGCGCTGGATGTGCGAGAACGACAGGCCGGGAAAGCGCGCCTCGAGGAAGCGGTCGACGCGCATGTTGTTCTCGTCGGCCGTGACCGTGACGGTCTGCACCTTGGTCGGCAGCAGCGCCTCGACCGGCTTCTCCGGCGCAGGCCTTTCCTGGGCGGCTTTGGGCGGCCGCCGCTCGGCACGCTGTCCGGCAAGGCGCGGCGCCTTACTGCCCGGCTTGCCGCCCGGACGCGGTCCGGCCTTCTTTGCGCTACGCGCCTTAAATGGGCGGGCGTCATCGCGCTCGTCACGCGAACGGGGCCTTGGATTCATTCTCTTGATGCGGCGGCTCATGAATGCCTGCGTACCCTAAAAGCGGCCTTCCGTCACGGCGAAATGGCCGCCTCTAGCTCGAGCCGCCCCGCTCCTTGCGCAGCTTGGCCCAGTAGTCCAGCCGCTTCCTGATCTCGCGCTCGAAGCCGCGCTCGGGCGGGTCGTAGAAGGTCTGGCGGCCCAGGGCTTCCGGGAAGTAGTCCTGGCCGGAGAAGGCGTCGGGGGTGTCGTGGTCGTATTCGTAACCCGAGCCGTAGCCTTCCGACTTCATCAGCTTGGTCGGCGAGTTCAGGATGTGCTTTGGGGGCAGCAGCGAGCCGGCCTGCTTTGCGACCTGCATCGCCGTGCCGAAGGCGGTGTAGACCGCATTCGATTTCGGCGCGGTGGCAAGATAGACAACGGCCTGAGCGATGGCGAGCTCGCCCTCGGGGTGGCCAAGGAAGTCGAAGGCATCCTTCGCCGCATTGGCAATGACGAGCGCCTGGGGATCGGCAAGCCCGATGTCCTCGACCGCCATGCGCACGACGCGGCGGGCCAGGAACAGCGGGTCCTCGCCGGCATCCAGCATGCGCGCAAGATAATACAGCGCGGCATCGGGATCGGAGCCACGCACGGACTTATGCAGCGCCGAGATCAGGTTGTAGTGGCCGTCGGCCGACTTGTCGTAGATCGGCGCACGGCGCTGCAGGATCTCCTGTAACTGCGCGGCGTTGAAAATCTCGTCCGCCCGGGCCGAACGCCAGACCTCTTCGGCGAGCGTCAGCGACGCGCGGCCGTCACCATCGGCCATGCGCACCAGCACCGCGCGCGCCTCGGCATCGAGCGGCAGTTTCCTGCCCTCGACCTGCTCGGCATGCGCGAACAGCTTTTCGATCGCGGCGGCATCCAGAGAGCGGAACACCAGCACGCGCGCGCGCGACAAAAGCGCCGCGTTGAGCTCGAAGGACGGGTTTTCGGTGGTGGCGCCGACCATCACCACGGTGCCGTCCTCCATCACGGGCAGAAACGAGTCCTGCTGGGCGCGGTTGAATCTGTGCACCTCGTCCACGAACAGCAGCGTGCCCTTGCCCATCTCGCGGCGGGCGCGCGCGGCATCGAACGCCTTCTTGAGGTCCGCGACACCGGAGAACACCGCGGAGATCTGCTCGAAGTGCAGATCCGTGGCGTCCGCCAGCAGCCGCGCCACCGTGGTCTTGCCGGTGCCGGGCGGCCCCCAGAACACCAGCGAGCCCAGCGTGCGCGTCTCCAGCATGCGCGTCAGCGCGCCGTCGGGACCGAGGATGTGATCCTGGCCGACGACCTCCGACAGCACACGCGGACGCAACCGGTCCGGCAGCGGATGCGGAGCCTCGTGATCGAGCCCCGCCGCGGCAAAGAGAGTTGGCGTCTCCTGTGGTCGCTTCGGACTCATCCGCCCAGCGTAACGTTGATCTGCTGACCGCCGCGCACCACCGTGATGCGCCAGATCCGCGGGCGCTCGCTCGCCGCCTTTTCGAGATCGCCGGTCTTGCTGATCTTCTGGTTGTTGACGGCGAGGATGATGTCACCCTTCTGGAAGCCCACGCTCGCCGCCGCACTGTCGCCGCCGAGATCGGTGATCACGACGCCTTCGGTGTCGGCGTCCAGATGCAGCTCGTCGGCCACCGCCGGCGTGATGGTCGAGACTTTCGCGCCCTGGAACGGCGAACGTGCGGTGACGACCAGCTCGTTGCGCCCGGTGTCGGGCGCGGTCTCCAGCGCCACCGTCAGCTTGATCGGTTTGCCGCCGCGCTGCACGTCGATCTGCGCCGTGCCGCCCAGCGGGCGCGTCGCGAAGCGATAGTCGAAGGCGTTCGGATCATCCACGGCCTGGCCGTCGATCCCGGTGATGAGATCGGAGGATTTCAGGCCGGCCTTCGCCGCGGGGCCGTTCGACACCACGCTCGCGACCAGCGCGCCGGTCGGCGAACGCAGGCCGAGGCTCTCGGCGATTTCCGGCGTCACCGCCTGCAATCTCGCACCGAGCCAGGGACGCTTCACCGCCTTGCCGCCGCCCCTGGCGGAGGCGACGACGACACGCACCATGTTGGCGGGAATCGCAAAGCCGATGCCCTGCGAGCCACCGGAACGCGAATAGATCGCGGTGTTGATGCCGGCGAGCTTGCCGCTCATGTCGACCAGCGCGCCGCCGGAGTTGCCGGGATTGATCGCCGCATCCGTCTGGATGAAGAACTGGTAGTCGGTGATGCCGACCTGCGTGCGCGCCAGCGCCGAGATGATGCCGTGCGTCACCGTCTGGCCGACGCCGAAGGGATTGCCGATCGCGAGCACGACGTCGCCGACCAGCAGCTCGTCGGAATTGGTGAAGTCCAGCGTCGGGAACTTCTCCCTGGTGTCTTTCAGGCGGAGCACGGCCAGATCCGTGCGCGGATCCTTGAGCAGGATCTCGGCCTCGAACTCGCGCTTGTCCGACAGCGACACCCTGACCTGGTCCGCGCCCTCGATGACATGGACGTTGGTGACGACGAGGCCGGAGGCATCGACGATCACGCCGGAGCCGAGCGAGCGCTGCATCTGCTCCGGCTGCTGGCCCGGCACGCCGAAGAAGCGGCGGAAGATCGGGTCGTCCAGCAGCGGATTGCGGTTCTGCACCACCTTGGCGGCATAGACGTTGACGACCGCCGGCTGCACCCGCTGGACGATCGGCGCATAGGACAGCCGCAGTTCAGCCGGCGACGACGGGACCCGACGGTCCTGCGCCGCGGCCGGATCGAAGTGGGCCGAAAAGACTATGCACAATGCCGCGACGGCAGCAGTCCAGGTCGATCGAAACATTCCTACCTCTCGGAAAAGACGACGGAATATAGGCGCGTTCGCCCCCCAATAGAAGGGCGCCCGGCGGCAATATTCGGTCCCCTCCCCGGTGTGTCCGGCCTGCAAGACCCGCATGCGAATCGGCAATTAGGCCGGACTGTCCATTGGCATGATGCGCATCATCCAGCATTCTGGTGAGAAGCGGATTCGGTTGCAGCGAATTTGCATCAGTGGGAACCGCGCAACCGGGCGCAGCGTCGCGGGGCAGTCGTCGATCACACCTAGCTCTCCGTTCGCGACTTGGGAAGAGACGTGGGGAAGTTCGTTAAACGATGGAGGCATAAGGTGAGAAGGACAAGAATTGCAGCCACGGCGATTGGTCTCGCCGGCGCGCTGGCGGCCTCGCAGGCCCAGGCCCAGTCGGCCAGCAGCAGCGAGCAGGAAATCGCGCTGCTGAAGCAGCAGCTGAAGCTGCTGGAGCAGAAGCTCGACAAGCTCCAGAGCCAGACCGCCGCGAACACGGCGGCCACGGCGAAGGCGAAAGCCGAAGCCAAGGCCGAGGCGAAGGCCGAAGCGCGTTCGGAAGCGAAGGCAGCGGTGGCCAACGCGAACGCGGCAATCCCTCTCAAGGGGCCGGCGCATCCGTCGGGAGTCGTGGTGACGATGCCGAACAACCGGCCGACCATCTGCACCGCCGACGAGGCCAACTGCGTTGCCATCACCAGCCGCGTGCACTGGGATGTCGGCGGCTACGACTACCGGCCCAACACCGCGGCCACCGTGCCGCAAAAGCTCGACAGCGGTGAGAACGTTCGCCGTGCCCGCATCGGGGTCACCGGCAAATTCCTCAATGACTGGAATTTTGCCCTGATCTACGATTTCGGAGGCTCGTCCGACGGCTTTGGCGGCACCGGCGCCGCCGGCGCAACCCCTGTCGGCTTCCTGCCCGGCGGCGGCACCTCCGGCATCGAGAACGCTTATATCAGCTACACCGGGCTGAAGCCGTTCGGCGGCAAGATGGCGATCGAAGCCGGCGTCATGGATATTGCGTGGACCATGGATGAATCCACGAGTTCCAACGACATCGCCTTCATGGAGCGCGCCTCGGTCGGCGTCATCGCGCAAAATATCGCCGCCGGCGATTTCCGTTCTGCCGCCGGTGCCCGCTGGTACAACGACGTGTTCTATGCCGGCGCCTATGTGACCGGCCCGACCACGGGTGCCATTCACTCGGCCTCGAGCGTTTCACCTCCCGGCACCAGCGAGCAATACGGCGCGACGGCCCGCGTCGCAGGCCAGGTCGTGAGCGGCAACGACTACTCGGTGCATCTCGGCGCCGACGCCGAGTGGCTGATCCAGCCGCCGCGCAATCTGGTCGCGAACACGCAAACGCTCACGCTCAGCGATCGTCCCGAGCTGCGCATCGATCCCACGACGCTCATCTCGACCGGGGCGATTGCAAATGTATCGGGCGCGCAGGTTTATGGCGTGGAAGCCGCCGCGACCTATGGACCGCTCTGGGTCCAGGGCGAATACTACTGGTTCAACATCGATCGTGGTGCGAACACCGCCGTGGCGCCCATCGGTACGTCGAGCCTGAAATTCCAGGGCGGCTATGCTCAAGCGGCCTATGTCCTGACCGGTGAATCGCGCAAGTACAATCCGGGCAACGCGGCCTATGGGGGTATCAAGCCGAACGATCCGTTCTCGATCAACGGCGGCGGCTGGGGTGCATGGGAGATCGCCGGCCGCTACTCGACCGTGGATCTGAACGATCAGCTGGCGACCGCTGCCGGAATCGCCGGCGGGCGCCAGACCGTCTACACGCTGGCGCTCAACTGGTACGTCAACGGCAACGTCCGCTTCATGCTCGACTACCTGCACGGCACGGTGTCGAAGCAAGCCTCGGCGGTGTCGGCGGCGGACACCGGCTCGAAGTTCGACGCGGTTGCGTTGCGCACGCAGTTTGCGTTCTGACTTTACACCTCTTCCGCACAGAGAGGTCGCGCCGAAGGCTCTGAGGGGTTACGGTCTATCGAGGATGCTGCGCCCCCTCACCCGAATTGCCCTGGACGATGCTTCGCATCGCCAGGCGCAATTCGACCTGTCCCCGTCGGGCAGAGGTAACGGCACTGCCCGTCACCTTCATCACGCAGCGCGCTTCGGCTTCTTCACGACCACGGCCGGCGGCGCGCAGGACAGGCGCTGCTGATGGCTCTCGCCCCAGGCCTTGAGGATGTCGATGACAGGCTTGAGGCTCTCACCCAACTCGGAGAGGCAATACTCCACCCGCGGCGGCACCTCCGCATAGACCTTGCGGATGACCAGCTTGTCCTCCTCCAGGGCGCGCAGCTGTTTCGTGAGCATGCGCTGGGTGATGCCGGGCATCCGGCGGCGCAATTCGCCGAAGCGCTGGGTTCCGCTCTGCAGGTGGTAGAGGATCACGCCCTTCCACTTGCCGTCGATCAGGTCCAGCGTTGTCTCGACGGAGCAGCCCGGACGACGGGCAAAATTGCGCCGTTTCATGCATGTTTTCCCGATAGTATCCAAACAGGGACTATATCCCCGAATTTACAGTACTTGCCAAATGGACGCCAGCGGGACAGTTAGCAGGCAGGCGCACATCCAAAGCTATCGCGCCAACTGATGGAGACACGCCATGAAGGCCGTCGGCTACAAGAAATCGCTCCCTATCGACGACGCGGATTCACTGATCGATTTCGAGACCGCAAAACCCGAGCCCAAGGGACGCGACATCCGCGTCGCCGTGAAGGCGATCTCGGCCAATCCGGTCGACTACAAGGTGCGCAAGCGCGCCGCCCCGCCCGAGGGCGAGACCAAGGTCCTCGGCTATGACGCAGCCGGCGTGGTCGACGCCGTCGGCCCCGAGGTCACGCTGTTCAAGCCGGGCGACGAGGTGTTCTACGCCGGTTCGATCCTGCGCCAGGGCACCAACGCCGAATTCCACCTGGTCGACGAACGCATCGTCGGCAACAAGCCGACGTCGCTCTCGTTTGCGCAGGCCGCAGCCCTTCCCCTCACCTCCATCACCGCCTGGGAATTGCTGTTCGATCGGCTCGGCGCCGTCCCCGGCAAGAGTGTCGATCCGCGCACGCTGCTGATCACCGGCGGTGCCGGCGGCGTCGGCTCGATCCTGATCCAGCTTGCGCGCCGCCTCACCGGGCTCACGGTGCTCGCGACCGCGACGCGGCCGGAATCGCAGAAATGGTGCCTCGATCTCGGCGCACACGCGGTGGTCGATCACGGCAAGCCGATGAAGGAGCAGATCGAGAAATTGAAGCTGCCGCCGGTCGCGCTGGTGGCAAGCCTCACCTTCACCGACCAGCACTACAAGGCGATCGCGGAGTTCATGGCCCCACAGGGCAGGTTCGGCCTGATCGACGATCCGGCCGAGTTCACCATGAGCACATTCAAGGGCAAGGCGATCTCGGTGCACTGGGAAACGATGTTCACGCGCTCCTCGTTCCAGACCCCTGACATGATCGCGCAGCATCATCTGCTCAACGACGTGGCCGACCTCATCGATAAGGGCGTGTTGCGCACGACGCTCGACCAGACCTTTGGCACGATCAATGCCGCCAACCTCAAGCGTGCGCATGCGCTGCTGGAGAGCGGCAAGTCCCGCGGCAAGATCGTGCTGGAGGGGTGGTGACGAAGACCTCGTGGGGTGGGCAAAGGCGCACTTGCGCCATGCCCATCTTGCCATTTCGATGCTCTAGGCTGGCATCACGCCCTCGACAAAGATCAATCGCCGCTCGAGCGCAGCGGCGCGGATCTTCAACGCCTCGGCATATTCCGGCGAGGCGTACCATTCCTTCAGCCGCGCCATCGAGGGGAATTCGACGATGACGATGGCCTTCGGCGGAAGGTTGCCTTCCGCCAGCTCGGCCTTGCCGCCACGAACGAGATAGCGCCCGCCAAACTACGCGATCGTCTTCGCGGCGAGCGCCCGATAGGCGTCGAAACCCTCGAGATCGCGCATCTCGACTTCGGAAATCACATAAGCGGTCATAGGCGGCTCTTACGCGATGGTATTGACGATGCCGCCCTCTGCCCGCAGCGCCGCACCGTTGGTCGCGGACGCCTCCTTCGAGGCGACGTAAACAACCATGTTGGCGATCTCGTCGACGCTGGCAAAACGCTGGATCAGCGAGCTCGGCCGATGCTGCTTGACGAAATTGGCCGCCGCCTCGTCCACAGACTGTCCGTTTTGCTTCGCGAGATCCTTCACGAAGGTCTCGACACCCTCCGACATGGTCGGGCCCGGCAGCACGGAATTGACGGTGACCCCGGTGCCGCGGGTGAGTTGCGCGAGGCCGCGCGCGACCGACAGCTGGGCCGTCTTGCTCATGCCGTAGTGGATCATCTCGACGGGGATGTTGAGCCCGGACTCCGAGGAGATGAAGACGATGCGGCCCCAGTTGCGTTTGAGCATGCCCTTCATGTAGGCCCGCGACAGCCGCACGCCGCTCATCACGTTGACCTCGAAGAAGCGGGTCCAGTCCTCGTCGGGGATGTCGAAAAAATCCTTCGGCTCGAAAATGCCGGCGTTGTTGACGAGGATGTCGACCTCCGGCAGAGCCACCACCAGCGCCTTGCAGCCCGCAGCGGTGGAGACGTCGGCAGCGATGCCGCGGACCTTGGCGCCCGTCCCTTCCAGCCTGCGCACCGCGGCGTCGACTTTGTCCTGGCCGCGCCCGTTGATCACGACGCTGGCGCCGGAGGCAGCGAGGCCCTTGGCGACGGCGTGGCCGATGCCGGCGGTCGAGCCGGTCACGAGTGCGGTCTTTCCGGAAAGGTCGATGTTCATGCGATATCTCCCTCGGTTCGGTGCTGGTGATATCGGACGCGGCGGATCGGGTTGCAATCGGCGCTCACCAATCGGTGAGGCGCTGCAAAGCCATTCCGACGGCAACATCGACGCCCTGCCTACTCCCCCGATGGAACGATTATTGCTAGGTTGCGCCGAGCACTCTTGCTCGTGTGAACACGGAACACCTCTACAGAAAATCAACGGCTCTCACGGTTGTCCTCGGGTTGACCGGCCTGATCGGCGGCACTTCGCTCGCATCGGCTCAAGCGGTCTATCCGGAAAAGTCGTTGCAATTGCTCGTCCCGTTCCCGCCCGGCGGCGGCTTCGGACGTGCTCGCGCGCATCTTCGGCGGCGAACTCGAAACCCGGCTCGGCAAGCCCGTGGTCATCATGAACCACCCCGGCGGCGGCACCACGATCGCGGCCAAGGAAGCCGCGCGCGCGGCACCTGACGGATACACCCTGTTCTACAGCTCGAACTCGAGCTTCACCCTGCCGGCCGCCGTGAAGGAAAGCGTGCCCTACGACGCCGCCAAGGATTTCGAGCCGATCGGACGGAAAGGCCAAACCACCTTCGCGCTCGTCACCTACCGCGACAATCCGATCAACGTTGCCTCGTTGGTCACTGAAGCGAAGGCCAATCCGGACAAGCTGTCGCCGGCCTCCTTCGGCGTGGCGACCGTCTCGCATTTCGCCGGCGAGCTGTTCAAGTCGGCCGCCGGGATCAAGATGGTGCACCTGCCCTACAAGGGCAGTGCGCCGGCGATGAACGACCTGATCGGCAAGCACATCAGTATCAAGTCGACACGGTGACCGCCGTGAAGCCGCAGATCGAGGCCTGCACCGTCAAGGTGCTCGCGGTGTTCTCGGGCAAGCGCACGCCATTCTTGCCCGACGTGCCGACGCTCGCCGAGCTCGGAGCTGACGACCACGCTGGAAGAGATCGTCAACACCCCTTCAGTCATCGAGCGCTTCACCCAGGTCGGCTTCGAACCGGGCTTCGTGCGCTACAGCAACTGGGCAGGCACCATCGGCAAGGAGACGGCCGAGATGAAGGAGATCGCACAACGGGCGGGGATCAAGGAGGAATAGCCTCGCGGATCCGCATCATTGCAGGAATGAAAAACGGCGCCCGAGGGCGCCGTTCTCAATCCGTATCCGCTGAAACGGCTTACGCCGCCTCGGCTTCCTTCTCCTGCACCGGACCGGAATCCTGGCCCTTGGCGTCGACGTCGCGATCGACGAACTCGATCACGGCCATCGCGGCGTTGTCGCCGTAGCGGAAGCCCGCCTTGATGATGCGGGTGTAGCCGCCCTGGCGATCCTTGTAGCGGGTCGCGAGCGTATCGAAGAGCTTCTTGACCATGTCGACGTCGCGCAGCTCGGCGATCGCCTGGCGGCGCAGCGACAGGCCGCCCTTCTTGCCGAGGGTGACGAGCTTCTCGACGATCGGACGGAGCTCCTTGGCCTTCGGCAGCGTGGTGACGATCTGCTCGTGCTTGATCAGCGCGGCCGCCATGTTGGCGAACATCGCCTTGCGGTGCTCGGCCGTGCGGTTGAGCTTCCGATGAACCTTGCCGTGACGCATGTGTCTATTCCTTACATATGAACTGCCGCGACGGTTGGTCGGACCAGTTGCTCAGGTGGGCTTCCTGCGTTCGCCCATAAAAATCGCGGCCAGATCTCTCCGGCCGCGACGGTGAAGTCGATCAGTAGTGATCCTCGAAGCGCTTGGCGAGCTCGTCGATGTTCTCCGGCGGCCAGCCCGGCACTTCCATGCCGAGGTGCAGACCCATCTGGGCCAGCACTTCCTTGATCTCGTTCAGCGACTTGCGGCCGAAGTTCGGGGTCCGGAGCATTTCCGCCTCGCTCTTCTGCACGAGGTCGCCGATGTAGACGATGTTGTCGTTCTTCAAGCAGTTGGCCGAACGAACCGACAGCTCGAGCTCGTCCACCTTCTTGAGGAAGGCCGGATTGAAGGCGAGGTCCGGGATGATCTCCTGGGCGACTTCCTTGCGCGGCTCTTCGAAGTTGACGAACACGTTGAGCTGATCCTGCAGGATGCGGGCGGCATAGGCCACCGAGTCATCCGGCGAGATCGCGCCGTTGGTCTCGATCGTCATGGTCAGCTTGTCGTAGTCGAGAATCTGGCCCTCGCGGGTGTTCTCGACCTTGTAGGAGACCTTGCGGACCGGCGAATACAGGCTATCGACCGGGATCAGGCCGATCGGCGCGTCCTCGGGACGGTTGCGCTCGGCGGGCACGTAGCCCTTGCCCGTGGAGACCGTGAACTCCATGCGGATCTCGGCGCCCTCGTCGAGGGTGCAGATCTGCAGGTCCGGATTCAGCACGGTGACGTCGCCGACGGTCTGGATGTCGCCGGCGGTGACGACGCCCGGGCCCTGCTTCTTCACGACCATGCGCTTGGGGCCTTCGCCCTGCATCTTGATCGAGATGTCCTTGATGTTCAGCACGATGTCGGTAACGTCCTCACGGACGCCCGCGATCGAGGAGAACTCATGCAGCACGCCGTCGATGTGCACCGACTGCACCGCCGCGCCCTGGAGCGAGGAGAGCAGGATGCGGCGCAGCGCGTTGCCGAGGGTCTGGCCGAAGCCGCGCTCGAGCGGCTCGGCGACGATGGTCGCGAAACGCGAGGAGTCACTGCCGGGCGTGACCTGGAGCTTGTTCGGCCGAATCAGTTCTTGCCAATTTTTCTGGATCGTCACTGTTTCACCCATACAGGCCAGTCGAACTGCCGTTGCAGACACTGGCGTTGGAGAAAGGCCGCAGGTTGCACCCGCGGCTTCTTAGTAAAGTCATTGCGGGTGCCGATGCGCCCGCAACTTGGTATCAAACGCGCCGACGCTTGCGGGGACGGCAACCGTTGTGCGGGATCGTGGTCACGTCGCGGATCGAGGTGACGGTGAAGCCCGCGGCCTGCAGCGCGCGGAGCGCCGACTCGCGGCCCGAACCGGGACCGGCGACTTCGACTTCCAGCGTGCGCATGCCATGCTCCTGCGCCTTCTTCGAGACGTCCTCGGCGGCGACCTGGGCGGCATACGGGGTCGACTTGCGCGAGCCCTTGAAGCCCATCGTGCCGGCGGACGACCAGGCAATCGTGTTGCCCTGCGCGTCGGTGATGGTGATGGTCGTGTTGTTGAACGACGAGTTCACATGCGCAACGCCGGAGGCGATGTTCTTGCGCTCACGACGGCGAACGCGGGTGGCTTCCTTGCCCATTGAGTCCCTTTCCTGAAGATCTCAAACGCCGCCGTAATGCCAGCGGCTACACCTGTGGAACGAAAAGCGCGTGGCGAAGGGGTCATTCCCTTTCGCCACACGCCGCGATTGGATGCGAAAACTTACTTCTTCTTGCCGGCGATGGCCTTGGCCGGACCCTTGCGCGTACGCGCATTGGTGTGGGTACGCTGACCGCGCACCGGCAGACCGCGACGATGGCGCAGGCCGCGATAGCAGCCGAGGTCCATCAGACGCTTGATGTTGATTCCGACCTCACGACGCAGGTCGCCCTCGACGAGATAGTCGCGGTCGATCACTTCGCGGATCTGCAGCACTTCGGCGTCGCTGAGCTGATTGACGCGACGATCCTCGGGGATCTTCACCTTCTCGATGATGTCACCGGCGATCTTCGGGCCGATGCCATGGATGTACTGAAGCGCGATCAGCACGCGCTTGTTGGTGGGAATGTTCACGCCGGCAATACGGGCCACGGCCTTCTCTCCTGTTGCCGATCCCTCGTCAGGAATCGGGCTTAAGTGCTTGCTTTCTCGGGCAGGTGTTCACAAACGCGAACACGACGCCCACCCCCGGTCTTCCTGGGGCCCGGCATCGTCTGAAACTATCCGACTTGGATGCGGGGCTTATTAGGGGATTCCAGGGGCTTTCGTCAACCACTGCTAGCGCTTGGATCGCTTTTTCGTGACCTTTTTTGGTCCCTTCTTCGAACCTTTTTTGACGGTCTTCTTGGCGGTCTTTTTGACCGTTTTCTTGGCTGTTTTCCTGGCTGTTTTCTTGGCGGTCTTCTTCGCCGCCTTCTTGGTCCCCTCCACGGCCTTCTTGGCCGCCTTTTTGGAGGTTTTGGCCGCTTTTTTAGCCGATATTGCCGGCTTTCTGGCGGCCTTGGCCTTCTTGGCGGGGCCCGATTTGGCCGCGCTGCGGGCGTGGGTCTTGGGTTCCACCGCCCCGAGCGCCAGGAGCTGGCGGTGGATCGCGCGGGTGACCTCGTCGATCGCCATCATGCCGTCGATGGTGGAGAGCTTGCGCCGCTCGGAATAGTAGTGAATCAGCGGTTCCGTCTGGCTGCGGTAGCTGGCCAGGCGCTTGGTTAGAACCTCCGGAGTGTCGTCGACCCGGACCTCCTCCCCGCGCTCGCGCATCTGGGCGACGCGGGTCTCGACCCGGCTCAGAAGCGCACTCTCGTTGACGCGGAGCTCGATCACCGCATCGAGCTTGAGATGCTTGTGCTTCAGCAACTCATCCAGCGCCTCGGCCTGCGGCACGGTGCGCGGGAAGCCATCGAGGATGAAACCGTTCTTGGCGTCGGGCTGGTCGATCCGATCGGAGATGATTCCGACCACGACGTCATCAGGCACGAGACCGCCGCCGGCCATGATCTCCTTGGCCTTGAGCCCGACCGGCGTTCCCGCCGCGACGGCCGCGCGCAGCATCTCGCCGGTCGACAGCTGGACGATGCCATAGCGCTGCACCAAGAGCTGCGCCTGGGTCCCCTTGCCTGACCCCGGCGGTCCCAGAAGTATAATTCTCATCGGCGTACGCCCCCCCGGATTGGTGAGCGATACCTCGCGCACCTGTGTTTGAAGATCGAGAATAGTGCAAACCACAATCAGCGCCGCACCACCACCCATTTTATAAACCAGCGCGTTCCCGTAGGCCAAGAACACCTCGGGAATCAGCGATAGGGCCGCCAGGTAGCCGGCGCCGATCACGGTGCTCGGCGACACCATGCGATCGAGATAACTGGCTGTTGCCTCGCCCGGCAAGACGCCGGAAATCACGCCGCCCTGCCGGGCAAGCGATTCGGCGACATGATCGGGGTCGATGACAAAGGCCATGTAGACGAAGGCCAACGCGAATACTGCGATCGATCCGAGAACGATGTGGGCCTTGTCGCCGTACTGCAGATGCGCGCTGATGGCTTCGACCCGGAATCTCCATGATCAGCGTGAGCTTGCGCCGGCCGGCTTCGCCCGATCGTTCGAGCGCCCTCGGCCTGCGCCACACCGCAGCGCGAGCTGAACGAGAATTGCTGCAGCAGATAGGGAAACAGAGACAGGGAGAAGATCGAAACCGGGGCCATCCTGTCCGTCGCGCCCCCGCCATTCACCGCGACTCCCGCGATCGGGGATCTGGGCGCCGAGCCTGAAAAGGAGCAGCGCGCCGATCGTGAAAGCGATCCGGCGCGCGAGCTCCTGCTCAACTGGAGCGACGCCGCAGCTAGCGGCGGCGACCGCGCAGCTTCGACTTGCGGATCAGGCCTTCGTATTGATGGGCCAGCAGATAGCCCTGCACCTGCGCCACCGTGTCCATGGTGACGCTGACGACGATCAGCAGCGAGGTGCCGCCGAAGTAGAACGGCACCGAGGCGTAGGAGATCAGGATCTCCGGGATCAAGCAGACGATGGCGAGATAGATCGCACCGAGCACGGTGATACGCGACAGCACGTAGTCGATGTATTCGGCGGTGCGCTCGCCGGGGCGGATGCCCGGAATGAAGCCGCCATGCTTCTTCAGATTGTCCGCCGTCTCGGTCGGGTTGAACACGATCGCGGTGTAGAAGAACGCGAAGAACACGATCAGCGCGAGATAGAGGATCAGGAACAGCGGACGGCCATGGCCGAGCTGGGTGGTGATCCACTGGAACCATTCCGGGCCGCTGCCCGCGTTGAAGTTCGCAACCGTGGTCGGCAGCAGGAGCAGCGAGGACGCGAAGATCGGCGGGATCACGCCCGAGGTGTTGAGCTTGAGCGGCAGATGCGAGGACTGGCCCTCGAACATCTTGTTGCCGACCTGACGCTTCGGATACTGGATCAAGAGCCGGCGCTGGGCGCGCTCCATGAACACGATGAAGGCGATCACGGCGACGGCCATGATGATGACGACCAGGATCAGGCCGGTCGACATCGCGCCCTGACGGCCGAGCTCGAGCATGTTGGCGAGCGCCGCGGGCAGCTCCGCGACGATGCCGGACAGAATGATGAGCGAGATGCCGTTGCCGATGCCGCGGGAGGTGATCTGCTCGCCCAGCCACATCAGGAACATGGTGCCGCCGGTCAGCGTGATCGCCGTGGACAGGCGGAAGAACATGCCGGGCTCGCTGACGACGTTGCCTGCGCCTTCGAGACCCACCGCGATACCGTAGGACTGGAACGCAGCCAGGATCACGGTCAGGTAGCGGGTGTACTGGTTCAGCGTCTTGCGGCCGGCCTCACCTTCCTTCTTCAGCGCCTCGAGCTGCGGCGAGACGGTGGTCAGGAGCTGGATGATGATCGAGGCCGAGATGTACGGCATGATGTTCAGCGCGAAGATCGCCATGCGGTGGATGCCGCCGCCGGCGAACATGTTGAACATGCCGAGGATGCCGCCCGCCTGGGACTTGAACACCTGCTCCCAGATGTTGGGATCGATGCCCGGCAGCGGGATGTAGGTTCCGAGCCGATAAACGAGCAGCGCACCCAGGGTGAACCAGATGCGCTTCTTCAGTTCGTCGGCCTTGGCGAACGCGCCGAAATTGAGATTGGCTGCCAGTTGTTCCGCTGCAGAGACCATCTTGGACTTTCTCCCGCCGCCTGTTGCGCCGTCATGCCCGCGGCCGGGCTACTAGAGCGCGATGAAACCAGGAGGCCTCATCATCGCGCTTTAGGCTGTCGTTCGAGCATGATCTTTTCGGAAAACCGCTTCACACTTTTCCGGATCATGCTTTAGCGGACGCCGGACATTATCTGGGGCTCGGCTTCGATAAGTCCACGTCCCGCATGCGTAAAGGCCCGCGAGCCGCGGGCCAATGACGCAGTTGTTACGCCGCCTCGCCTTCTTCCTTGGCCGGGGCGAGGATCTTCACCGAACCGCCGGCCTTCTCGACGGCCGCGATTGCGGTCTTGGTGGCGCCATGCACTTCGATGTTGAGCTTGGACTTGAGCTCGCCACGGCCGAGCAGCCGCAGACCGGCCTTGGCGCGGCGCAGCACGCCGCCCTTCACCAGGGCCTCGACGTTCACGACGCTGCCGGCGTCGATCTTCTTGGCATCGACCGCTTCCTGGAGCCGGTCGAGATTGATCTCGGCGAACTCGACGCGGAAGATGTTGTTGAAGCCGCGCTTGGGCAGACGGCGATGCATCGGCATCTGGCCGCCTTCAAAACCCTTGATGCGCACGCCCGAACGCGCGGTCTGGCCCTTGCCGCCGCGGCCGGACTGCTTGCCCTTGCCCGAACCGATGCCGCGGCCGACGCGCATGCGCTTCTTGCGCGAGCCGGCGTTGTCGGCGATATCGCTGAGCTTCATCGCCCTTCTCCTTGTCTCTTACTTCTCGTCGACAATGCGGACGAGATGGTGAACCTTCTCGATCATGCCACGAACCGCCGGAGTGTCCGGCAGTTCGCTGGTGCGGCCGATCTTGTTGAGCTTGAGCCCGATCAGCGTCGAGCGCTGCGAGTGATGGCGGCGGATCGCGCTGCCGGTCTGCTCGAGCTTGATCGTCTTGCTGGACTTAGCGGCGTCCTTGGCCATGGGAGTCTACTCCAAAGCTTCCGTTAGTCGGCAGCCGCCTCGGCATCGCCACCGATACGGCGCGACTGCAGAGTGGACACCTTGATGTTGCGGCGGGCTGCGACCGAACGCGGCGAATCCTGATGCTTCAGCGCGTCGAAGGTCGCGCGAACCATGTTGTACGGGTTCGACGAGCCGATCGACTTCGCCACCACGTCCTGGACGCCGAGGGTCTCGAACACGGCGCGCATCGGGCCGCCCGCGATGATGCCGGTACCGGCCGGAGCTGCACGCAGGTAGACACGGCCCGCGCCATGACGGCCGGCGATGTCGTGATGGAGGGTGCGGCCCTCGCGCAGCGACACCCGGGTCAGGTTGCGCTTGGCGGACTCGGTTGCCTTGCGGATCGCCTCGGGCACCTCGCGCGCCTTGCCGTGACCGAAGCCGGCGCGGCCCTTCTGGTCGCCGATCACGACCAGCGCTGCGAAACCGAAGCGCTTGCCGCCCTTGACGACCTTGGCCACGCGGTTGATGTGGACCAGCTTGTCGACGAACTCGCTGTCGCGCTCCTCGCGCTCCTTGCGTTCACGTCCGCCGCCGCGTTGATCGCGTCCACCACGTTGTTCGCGTTCTGCCATTTTTCCAATCCTTCAGAGGCTTACGCCTCAATCCTCAAATTCTGTTAGAAGCTCAGCCCGCTCTCACGCGCGGCGTCGGCCAGAGCCTTGACGCGCCCGTGATAGAGGTAGCTGCCGCGATCGAACACGACTTCCTTGACGCCCTTCTCGGCGGCGCGCTCGGCCAGCAGCTTGCCGACCGCCTTCGCCGCATCGATGTCGGCACCGGTCTTGCCGCCGTCGCGCATCGCCTTCTCGAGCGACGAGGCCGAGGCCAGCGTCTCGCCCTTCAGGTCGTCGATGACCTGGGCGTAGATGTGCTTGGACGAGCGGAATACCGACAGACGCGGACGGCCGCCACCGGAGCGGCGCAGCTTCAGCCGCACACTCCGCTTGCGCCGGGCATTCGTAACCTTGGCTTTGGACATGACCGGCTCCGTTACTTCTTCTTGCCTTCCTTGCGGAAGATGAATTCGCCCACATACTTCACGCCCTTGCCCTTGTAGGGCTCCGGCGGACGATAGGCGCGGATCTCCGCGGCGACCTGGCCGACGCGCTGGACGTCGCTGCCCGCCACCGTGATCTCGGTCGGCTTCGGCACGGTGATCGTGATCCCTTCCGGGATCGGATAGATCACGTCGTGGCTGTAGCCGAGCGCGAGCTGCAGGTTCTTGCCCTGCATCGCGGCACGGTATCCGACGCCGGTGATCTCGAGCTTCTTCTCGAAGCCCTTGGTGACGCCTTCGACCAGATTCGCGACCTGGGCTCGAGCGGTGCCGTACAGGGCGCGCGCGCGGTTGGTCTCGGCACGCGGCTTGACCTTGATCTGTCCGCTCTCGAGCTTCACCTCGACGTCGTCGTGGACGACGAACTGAAGCTGGCCCTTCGGCCCCTTCATCTTGACGGTCTGCCCATCAACGGTCGCGGTAACGCCGGACGGCACCGTCACAGGCTTTTTGCCAACTCGTGACATGGATGAAAAATCCTTCTCAGAACACCGTGAAGAGGACTTCACCGCCCACATTCGCGTCGCGCGCGCTGTGGTCGGCCATGATCCCCTTCGGCGTCGACAACACCGAAATGCCGAGCCCGTTGTTGACCCGCGGCAGATTCTTCACCGAGGCGTAGACGCGACGCCCGGGCTTGGAAACGCGTTCGATCTCGCGGATGACGGGCTCGCCGTCGAAATACTTCAGCTCGATCTCGATCTCGCTGCGGCCCGAGGGATGCTCGAGCGTGGCGTAACCGCGGATGTAGCCCTCGGACTTCAGCACCTCGAGCACGTTCTCGCGCATCTTCGAACCAGGCGTGGAGACCTTGGTCTTGGAGCGCATCTGCGCGTTGCGGATGCGGGTGATCAGATCGCTGATTGGATCGTGCGTAGACATCTAAACGACCCTCCTTACCAGCTGGACTTCACGAGGCCCGGGACCATGCCCTTGGAGCCAAGGTCGCGCAGCGCGATACGGGACAGCTTGTTCTTGCGATAGTTCGAGCGCGGGCGGCCCGACAGCTCGCAACGCAGGCGGATGCGGGTCGCCGACGAGTTGCGCGGCATCTCTGCCAGCTTCAGCGTCGCAGCGAAACGCTCTTCCATCGGCAGCTTCTTGTCGGCGATGATCGCCTTCAACCGCTCGCGCTTGGCGGCGGCGTTCTTCACCATCCGCTTGCGCCGGTTGTTCTTCTCGACTGAACTCTTCTTTGCCATGCTTGGCTCCTGGGTATCCGCGTTTGAGAGGCTTTAGGTCAGCGTCTCACTGCCGGAACGGGAAATTGAAAGCGGTCAACAAGGCCCTCGCCTCTTCGTCGGTCTTGGCCGTGGTGCAGACGGTGATGTCCATACCGCGGGCTTCCGTGACCTTGTCGAAGTCGATCTCGGGGAAAATGATGTGCTCCTTGATGCCGAGCGAGTAGTTGCCGCGGCCGTCAAAGCTCTTCGGGTTCAGGCCGCGGAAGTCGCGGACGCGCGGCAGCGCGACCGTCACCAGGCGATCGATGAACTCGTACATGCGGGCCTTGCGCAGCGTGACCTTGCAGCCGATCGGCTGGTTCTCACGCAGCTTGAAGGTTGCGATCGCGATGCGCGAATAGGTCACGATCGCCTTCTGGCCGGCGATCTGGGTCAGCTCGGCAGCGGCGGTCTCGGCCTTCTTGCGGTCGTTGACGGAATCGCCAACGCCCATGTTCAGCACGACCTTGTCCAGGCGCGGAACCTGCATCACGTTCTCATAACCGAACTTCTCGGTCAGAGCCGTGCGGATCTTCGCGTCATATTCCGCGCGCAGGCGCGGCGTGTAGGCGGTCTCAGCCATCGATCTCAGCTCCCGAGCTCTTGGCGATGCGGACCTTCTTGCCGTCCGCCAGAATCTTGAATCCGACGCGGGTCGGCTTTCCGTCCTTGCCGACATACGCGATGTTGGACAGTTGGATCGGCGCCTCTTTCGAGACGATGCCGCCCTCCTGGGCCTGCGTCTGCTTCTGGTGACGCTTGACCATGTTGATGCCGCGCACCAGTGCGGTGCCGGTGTCGGGGCGAACCTCGAACACTTCGCCGGTGCGGCCCTTGTCGCGGCCGGTCAGCACGACGACCTTGTCGCCCTTGCGGATCTTCGCAGCCATCACAGCACCTCCGGCGCGAGCGAAATGATCTTCATGTGGTTCTTGGCGCGCAGCTCGCGCGGCACGGGCCCGAAGATACGGGTGCCGACCGGCTCGGACTGGTTGTTGATCAGAACGGCGGCGTTGCGGTCGAAGCGGATGACCGAACCGTCGGCGCGGCGGATATCCTTGCGGACGCGCACCACGACGGCCTTCATCACGTCGCCCTTCTTCACCTTGCCACGCGGAATCGCTTCCTTGATCGAGACGACGATGATGTCGCCGATCGTGGCGTAGCGGCGCTTGGAGCCCCCGAGCACCTTGATACACATGACACGGCGTGCGCCAGAATTGTCGGCCACGTCGAGGTTGGTCTGCATCTGAATCATTGATGCACCTCGTCCTCTTTCTCTTTGCGCCAGCCCAGCCGGCGCTCAACATTTCCCTGAAGTCAGTCGGCCAAAGCCAACAGATCAGGCGCTTTTCTTGTGTTCGCCCCGGATCACGACCCAGCGCTTCAACTTCGAAATCGGCTTCGATTCCTCGATCCACACCACGTCACCCGGCTTGAACTGGTTGCTCTCGTCGTGGGCGTGATAGTTCTTGGAACGGCGGATCGTCTTCTTGTAGATCGGGTGCGTGAAGCGGCGATCGACGCGCACCACGATGGTCTTGGCTTGCTTGTCGCTGACGACCACGCCCTGCAAAGTACGTTTCGGCATCTTCGTAAGCCTCTTACTTCTTCTTCGCGCGCGTCTGCGCGGCGACGGTCTTGATCCGGGCGATGTCACGGCGGGCCTCGCGCAGGCGCGAGGTGTTCTCGAGCTGCCCGGTGGCACGCTGGAAGCGCAGGTTGAAGCGCTCCTTCTTCAGGTTCAGGATGGCATCATCCTGCTGGTCGGGGCTCATCGCGCGGATGTCTTCGATCTTCATCTGGGCCATGGCCATTACTCCGCAATGCGCTCGACGAAGCGCGTCTTGATCGGCAGCTTGGCGGCCGCCAGGGTCAGCGCCTCACGCGCGGTCTGGGTGTTGACGCCGTCGATCTCGAACAGCACCCGGCCCGGCTTGACGCGGGCCACCCACAGCTCGGGCGAACCCTTGCCGGAGCCCATGCGGACTTCGGCCGGCTTCTTCGACACCGGAACGTCGGGGAACACGCGGATCCAGACGCGGCCGGCGCGCTTCATGTGGCGGGTCAGCGCGCGTCGGGCGGCCTCGATCTGGCGCGCGGTGACGCGCTCAGGCTCGGTCGCCTTCAGGCCGTACTGGCCGAACGCCAACGTCGCGCCCGAAGACGCAACGCCGTGGATGCGGCCCTTATGCGCCTTCCGGAACTTCGTTTTCTTAGGTTGCATCATGGCTTTGAGCCCTCAAATTCCTGTCTGGCTTCAGGCCGCAGCCGTGTCGCGGCGCTGACGGCCACCACGATCGCTGCTGCCGCCCGTCTCGCCTTCGGCCATTCTCTTGTCCTGGGCCATCGGATCGTGCTCGAGGATCTCGCCCTTGAAGATCCAGACCTTGACGCCGCAGGTGCCGAAGGTCGTGAACGCGGTCG
The DNA here is from genome assembly GCF_051853005.1 of Bradyrhizobium sp. SMVTL-02. Taxonomy (NCBI): domain Bacteria; kingdom Pseudomonadati; phylum Pseudomonadota; class Alphaproteobacteria; order Hyphomicrobiales; family Nitrobacteraceae; genus Bradyrhizobium; species Bradyrhizobium sp. SMVTL-02. Next base: position 5,017,706 of record NZ_CP182469.1, read on the forward strand.
CAACGCCGTAGTCGATGTCGGCGCGCAGCGTGTGCAGCGGCACGCGACCTTCGCGGTACCACTCCATGCGCGCGATTTCCGCACCGCCCAGGCGACCCGAGCAGTTGATGCGGATGCCTTCCGCGCCGAGACGCATCGCCGACTGCACGGCGCGCTTCATGGCACGGCGGAACGCCACGCGGCGCTCCAGCTGCTGCGCGATCGACTCGGCCACCAGCGTCGCATCGAGCTCCGGCTTGCGGATCTCGACGATGTTGATGACGACGTCGGACGAGGTGATGTCCGCAACACGCTTGCGCAGCTTGTCGATGTCGGCGCCCTTCTTGCCGATCACCACGCCCGGCCGGGCCGAGTGGATGGTGACGCGGCACTTCTTGTGCGGACGCTCGATGACGATGCGGGCGACGGCCGCCTGCTTGAGCTCCTTGTGCAGGATCTCACGGATCTTGACGTCCTCGTGCAGCAGCTTGCCGTATTCCTGCTTGCCGGCGAACCAGCGGGAATCCCAGGTCCGGTTGATGCCGAGACGCAGACCGATCGGATTGATCTTTTGACCCATCGTGTTCTCCTGCGCCCTTACGCCGCTGCTTCGGCTTCGACCTGACGAACGATGATCGTCAGCTGCGAAAATGGTTTGTAGACACGGCCCGAACGGCCACGACCGCGGGCGGCGAAGCGCTTCATCACGAGGCCGTTGCCGACGAAGGCCTGCGCCACGACGAGATCGTCCACGTCGAGGTCGTGGTTGTTCTCGGCGTTGGCGATCGCCGATTCCAGGCACTTCTTCACGTCGACCGCGATCCGCTTGCGCGAGAACTGCAGGTCGGCGAGCGCAGCGGAAGCCTTCCGGCCGCGAATGAGCTGGGCGACCAGGTTGAGCTTCTGCGGGCTCACCCGCAGCATCCGGGCGACCGCCTTGGCCTCGTTGTCGGCGAGGCTCCGTTCGCGCTTAGGTTTGCTCATCGTTTAATCCTCAAGCCTTCTTGGCTTTCTTGTCGCCGGAGTGGCCATGGAAGGTCCGGGTCGGCGAGAACTCGCCGAACTTGTGACCGACCATTTCCTCGTTGACCGCCACCGGCACGTGCTTCTGACCGTTGTAGACGCCGAAGGTCAGGCCAACGAACTGCGGCAGGATCGTCGAGCGACGGCTCCAGATCTTGATGACGTCGTGACGGCCGGACGCGCGCGCGGCATCTGCCTTCTTGAGCAGAGAACCCTCGACGAACGGGCCTTTCCAGACTGAACGAACCATGTCCGGCGTTCCTTACTTCTTCCGCTTGTGGCGGCTTAGGAGAATGAATTTGTTGGTCGACTTGTTGGTGCGGGTCTTCTTGCCCTTGGTCGGCTTGCCCCACGGGGTGACCGGGTGGCGACCGCCCGAGGTACGACCTTCACCACCGCCGTGCGGATGGTCGATCGGGTTCATTGCGACACCGCGGTTGTGCGGGCGACGGCCCATCCAACGCTTGCGACCGGCCTTGCCGATCGAGGTGTTCATGTGATCCGGGTTCGACACCGCGCCGATCGTGCCGCGGCAGCGGCCGTGCACCAGGCGCTGCTCGCCCGAGTTCAGGCGGATGATGACGTAGTCCTGGTCGCGGCCGACGAGCTGAGCGTAGGTGCCGGCGGAACGGGCGAGCTGGCCGCCCTTCCCGATCTTGACCTCGATGTTGTGGATGATCGTGCCGACCGGCATGTTGCCGAGCGGCATGACGTTGCCCGGCTTCACGTCGACATAGTTGCCGGCGATGATGGTGTCACCCACGGCCAGGCGCTGCGGCGCCAGGATGTAGGCCTGCTCGCCGTCCTGGTACTTGATCAGGGCGATGAAGCCGGTGCGGTTGGGATCGTACTCCAGCCGCTCGACGGTCGCGGGCACGTCGACCTTCTCACGCTTGAAGTCGACGGTACGCAGCGTCTGCTTGTGACCACCGCCGCGGAAGCGCACGGTGATGCGGCCGGTGTTGTTGCGACCGCCCGAGGACTTCTTGCCCTCGGTGAGCGCCTTCAGCGGCTTGCCCTTGTAGAGGGCCGAACGATCGACCATCACCAGCTGGCGCTGGCCCGGCGTCGTGGGATTGAATGTCTTCAGTGCCATCGTCGTACGACCTTACAGACCGGTGGTGACGTCGATCCGGTGGCCCTCTTCGAGGGTCACGATCGCGCGCTTGCTGTTCGACTGCGAGCCGAGATTGCCGCGGAAGGCCTTGACCTTGCCCTTGCGGACCAGCGTGTTGACGCTCTTGACCTTGACGTCGAACAGCTTCTCGATCGCTTCCTTGATCTGCGGCTTGGTCGCCTTCGCGGCCACCTTGAACAGCACCTTGTTGTGCTCCGAGGCGATCGTCGCCTTTTCGGTCACGACCGGCGACAGGATCACGTCGTAGTGGCGAGGCTCGATGTTCTTCGTCATTTGAAGCGCGCCTCCAGCGCATCGATGGCGGCCTTGGTCAGAACGAGCTTCTGACGGCGCAGGATGTCATAGACGTTGATGCCCTGGATCGGCAGCACGTCCATGTTCGGGATGTTGCGGGCCGCAGCGGCGAAGCCGTTGTTGAGCTCGGCACCGTCGATGATCAGCGCATTGGTGAGGCCGAGGCCCGAGAAGTGACCGAGCAGCGCCTTGGTCTTGGCGGCTTCCAGCGCGGCCTTCTCGATCACGACGAGATCGCCGTCCTTGGCCTTGGCCGAGAGCGCATGCTTGAGAGCGAGCGCACGGACCTTCTTCGGCAGGTCGGTGGCGTGCGAACGCACCACCGGACCGAAGGCACGGCCGCCGCCACGGAACTGCGGCACGCGGGCCGAGCCGTGACGAGCACCGCCGGTGCCCTTCTGCTTGTACATCTTCTTGCCGGTGCGCCAGATCTCGGCGCGGCCCTTGGCCTTGTGCGTGCCGGCCTGGCGCTTGTTGAGCTGCCACTGCACGCAGCGCGCGATGATGTCCTCGCGCGGCTCGAGACCGAAAATGGCGTCGGAGAGCTGAACGGAGCCAGCTTCCTTACCTTCGAGGGTGGTGACCTTCAATTCCATCTCACGCCTCCTGCGCAGCCGGAGCGGCGTCCGCGTCGCCAGCAACCTTGAACTTGCCGGGCTTCGGAGCTTCCTTCGGCAGCGGCTTCTTGACGGCGTCGCGCACACGGATCCAGCCGCCCTTGGAGCCGGGAACGGCGCCTTCGACGAGGATCAGGCCGCGCTCGACATCGGTCTGGACGACGCGAAGGTTGAGCGTGGTGATGCGATCGACACCCATGTGGCCGGGCATCTTCTTGTTCTTCCAGGTCTTGCCGGGGTCCTGACGACCACCGGTCGAACCGATCGAGCGGTGCGAGATCGACACACCGTGCGTGGCGCGCAGACCGCCGAAGTTCCAGCGCTTCATGCCGCCCGCAAAACCCTTACCGACCGACGTGCCGGTGACATCGACGAACTGGCCGACGACGAAGTGATCGGCCTGGATCTCGGCGCCGACCGGGATCATGGCGTCCGCGGTGACACGGAACTCCTCGACCCGGCGCTTCGGCTCGACCTTGGCGACCGCGAACTGGCCGCGCTCGGCCTTGGGCATGTAAACGGTCTTGCGGCTGCCCGAACCGAGCTGGAGCGCGACGTAACCGTTCTTCTCTTCGGTGCGGTGGCCTACGACCTGGCAATTGCCGAGCTTCAGCACGGTCACGGGGATATGTTCGCCGGCCTCCGTGAAGACCCGCGTCATCCCGACCTTTTGTGCGATCACTCCGGAGCGCATCGGCTTGCTTCCTGTTCTCTTTGTCCGCTTTCGCGAACGGGATCCAAAATCTTAGAGCTTGATCTCGACGTCGACACCGGCGGCCAGGTCGAGCTTCATCAAAGCATCGACGGTCTGCGGGGTCGGATCGACGATGTCGAGCAGGCGCTTGTGGGTGCGCATCTCGAACTGTTCGCGGCTCTTCTTGTCGACGTGGGGCGAACGGTTGACGGTGAACTTCTCGATGCGGGTGGGCAGCGGAATGGGTCCGCGGACCTGCGCGCCGGTGCGCTTCGCCGTGTTCACGATCTCACGGGTCGACGTATCGAGGATACGATGGTCGAACGCCTTGAGACGGATACGAATGTTTTGGCCGTTCATTGCCGTGGTCTCTCTTCAGTGGGTGGCGAATAGCGAATAGCGAATGTTGCCATTCGCTACTCGCCGTCCCTTTTCTCGTAATTACTCGATGATCGAGGCGACGACGCCGGCGCCGACGGTGCGGCCGCCTTCGCGGATCGCGAAGCGGAGCTTCTCTTCCATCGCGATCGGCACGATCAGGTGCACTTCCATCGCGATGTTGTCGCCCGGCATCACCATCTCGGTGCCTTCCGGCAGGTGCACGACACCGGTCACGTCGGTGGTGCGGAAGTAGAACTGCGGACGGTAGTTGGTGAAGAACGGGGTGTGGCGCCCGCCCTCTTCCTTGGTGAGGATGTAGGCCTCAGCCTTGAACTTGGTGTGCGGCTTGACCGAACCCGGCTTGGCCAGAACCTGGCCGCGCTCGACGTCCTCGCGCTTGGTGCCGCGGAGCAGAGCGCCGATGTTGTCGCCGGCCTGGCCCTGATCGAGCAGCTTGCGGAACATTTCGACGCCGGTGACGGTGGTCTTCTGGGTGGCGCGCAGACCGACGATCTCGATTTCCTCGCCGACCTTGACGACGCCGCGCTCGACACGGCCGGTCACGACGGTGCCGCGGCCCGAGATCGAGAACACGTCTTCAACAGGCATCAGGAACGGCTGGTCGATCGGACGCTCCGGCTGCGGGATGTACTCGTCGACGTTGCGCATCAGCTCGAGGATAGCGTCGTGGCCGAGCTTCTTGTCCGAGTCTTCGAGAGCGGCGAGCGCCGAACCCTTGATGATCGGGATCTTGTCGCCCGGGAATTCATACTTCGAGAGCAGCTCGCGGACTTCGAGCTCGACGAGCTCGAGCAGCTCCGGATCGTCGACCATGTCGCACTTGTTGAGGAACACGACGAGCGCGGGCACGCCGACCTGGCGGGCGAGCAGGATGTGCTCGCGGGTCTGCGGCATCGGGCCGTCAGCGGCCGACACGACCAGGATCGCACCGTCCATCTGGGCGGCGCCGGTGATCATGTTCTTCACGTAGTCGGCGTGGCCGGGGCAGTCGACGTGGGCGTAGTGGCGGTTCGTGGTCTCGTACTCGACGTGCGCGGTCGAGATGGTGATGCCGCGGGCCTTCTCTTCCGGCGCCTTGTCGATCTGGTCGTACGCGGTGAACGTCGCACCGCCGGTCTCGGCGAGGATCTTGGTGATCGCCGCGGTCAGCGACGTCTTGCCATGGTCGACGTGACCGATGGTGCCGATGTTGCAGTGCGGCTTGTTACGTTCAAACTTTGCTTTGGCCATTTGACTCTCCGTTCAATCGTCAGCTTGAGACCGACGACAATCAGGCAAACTTCTTCTGGACTTCTGCCGACACGTTGGCCGGCGCTTCTGCGTAGTGATCGAACTGCATGGTGAAGGTCGCGCGACCCTGGCTCATCGAGCGCAGGTTATTCACGTAACCGAACATGTTCATGAGCGGCACCATCGCGTTGATGACGTTGGCGTTGCCGCGCATGTCCTGACCCTGGATCTGGCCGCGCCGGGAATTCAGGTCGCCGATGACCGAGCCGGTGTAGTCTTCCGGGGTCACCACTTCGACCTTCATGATCGGCTCGAGCAGGACGGACTTGCCCATCTGCAGCGCTTCGCGGAAGCAGGCGCGCGAAGCGATTTCGAACGCCAGCGCCGACGAGTCGACGTCGTGATACTTGCCGTCGACGAGCTGCACCTTGACGTCAACCACGGGGAAGCCCGCGACCACGCCGGACGACAGCACGCTCTCCAGGCCCTTCTCGACGCCGGGGATGTATTCCTTCGGCACCGCGCCGCCGACGATCTTCGATTCGAACTCGAAGCCCTTGCCGGGCTCGTTCGGCTCGACGATGAACGACACGGCCGCGAACTGGCCGGTACCGCCGGTCTGCTTCTTGTGGGTGTAGCTGTGCTCCACCCGCTTGGTGATACGCTCACGGAACGCCACCTGCGGCGCGCCGATGTTGGCGTCGACCTTGTAGGTGCGCTTGAGGATATCGACCTTGATGTCGAGGTGGAGTTCGCCCATGCCCTTGAGGATGGTTTGGCCGGACTCGTGGTCGGTCGACACGCGGAAGGACGGATCCTCCGCGGCGAGCTTGGCCAGCGCCACGCCCAGCTTCTCCTGGTCGGCCTTGGACTTCGGCTCGATCGCGATCTCGATGACCGGCTCGGGGAACTCCATCTTCTCGAGGATCACCTGGTGGTCGGGATCGCACAGCGTGTCACCGGTGCGCGCTTCCTTCAGGCCGGCCAGCGCGACGATATCGCCGGCATAGGCTTCCTTGATGTCCTCGCGGTTGTTCGCATGCATCAACAGCATGCGCCCGATGCGCTCCTTCTTCTCGCGGGTCGAGTTCACGACGCCGGTGCCGCTCTGCAGAACGCCGGAATAGATGCGGCAGAAGGTGATGGTGCCGACGAACGGGTCGTCCATGATCTTGAACGCGAGCAGCGCCAGCGGCTCCTTGTCGTCCGCCTTGCGCACGACTTCGTTGCCCTTGTCGTCGGTGCCTTTGATCGCGGGCACGTCGAGCGGCGACGGCAGGTAGTCGACGACGGCGTCGAGCAGCGGCTGCACGCCCTTGTTCTTGAAAGCCGAGCCGCACAGCACGGGATAGAACGCGCCGGTCAGCACCGCCCTGCGGATCAGGCGCTTCAGGGTCGCCTCATCCGGCTCCTTGCCGTCGAGGTAGGCGGCCATGGCGTCGTCGTCGAGCTCGACGGCGGCTTCCACCATCTTCTCGCGGTATTCCTTGGCCTGGTCGACGAGATCTTCCGGAATGTCGACATAGTCGAATTTCGCGCCGAGCGCTTCGTCGTTCCAGACGACGCCCTTCATCTTCACGAGGTCGACGAGACCCTTGAAGTTGTTCTCGGCACCGATCGGAAGCTGGATCGCGACGGGCTTGGCGCCCAGGCGATCGACGATGTCGGAGAGACACTTGAAGAAGTCCGCACCGATCTTGTCCATCTTGTTGGCGAAGACGATGCGCGGAACCTTGTACTTGTCGCCCTGGCGCCAGACGGTCTCGGTCTGGGGCTCGACGCCCTGGTTGGAGTCGAGCACGCAGACGGCGCCGTCGAGCACGCGCAGCGAACGTTCGACTTCGATGGTGAAGTCCACGTGGCCGGGAGTGTCGATGATGTTCAGGCGCTTGCCATTCCAGAAGGCGGTGGTCGCAGCCGAGGTGATCGTGATGCCACGCTCCTGCTCCTGCTCCATCCAGTCCATCGTCGCGGCACCTTCGTGCACTTCGCCGATCTTGTGGCTCTTGCCGGTGTAATAGAGGATGCGCTCGGTCGTCGTCGTCTTGCCGGCGTCGATATGCGCCATGATACCGAAGTTACGGTAGTCCTCGATGGCATGTTGGCGGGGCATGGGGTGTTCCTTGCGAGTCCGTTTGTTTCGCCGTTACCAGCGATAGTGCGAGAAGGCGCGATTGGCTTCCGCCATGCGGTGCACGTCTTCGCGCTTCTTGACGGCGTTCCCCCGGTTGTTCGAAGCGTCCAAGAGCTCCGCCGAGAGCCGCTCGGTCATCGTCTTCTCGTTGCGCTCGCGCGCAGCCGCGATCAGCCAGCGAATGCCCAGGGCCTGCCGGCGGGTCGAGCGAACCTCGACCGGAACCTGGTAGGTCGCGCCGCCGACGCGACGGGAGCGAACCTCGATCGTCGGCATGACGTTCTCGAGCGCCTGCTCGAACACGCCGAGCGGGTTCTGCTTGGTCTTGGATTCGATGATGCCGAACGCGCCGTAGACGATACCTTCGGCGACGGACTTCTTGCCGGCGTACATCACCGAGTTCATGAACTTCGTCACGATGATGTTCCCGAACTTCGGATCCGGGAGAACTTCGCGCTTTTCCGCAGAGTGGCGACGAGACATAGGCTTGGTTCCCGCTTACTTCGGACGCTTGGCGCCGTACTTCGAACGACGCTGCTTACGGTTCTTGACGCCCTGGGTGTCCAGGACGCCGCGGAGGATGTGGTAGCGCACGCCGGGCAAGTCCTTGACGCGGCCGCCGCGGATCATGACCACCGAGTGCTCCTGGAGGTTATGACCCTCGCCGGGGATGTAGCCGATCACCTCGAAGCCGTTGGTCAGGCGCACCTTGGCAACCTTACGAAGCGCCGAGTTCGGCTTCTTCGGGGTCGTGGTGTACACGCGGGTGCAAACACCACGCTTCTGAGGCGACTGCTGCAGCGCCGGCACCTTCTTGCGCGACTTCTGCACTTCCCGCGGTTGAGCGATCAGCTGGTTGATCGTCGGCATCCTGGCCTTACCCTTTGTTCTGCCGCGGCCCCTTGCGGGCCCGCTGTCTTGGCGCGGCCCGTTCCCGGGACCGCAAATTCTGTTCGGGCCACCCGCCCGACGAGGCCGCCTCGCGCGGAACAATCCGCGCAAAGCGAAATTGCGCCAACCGCTCCATCAACGAGCGGAAAGCGCTTCGACGCCACAGAGGACCGCGATATTGAGGCCGATCAGCGTAAAGCTGCGGCCCGCGTACCGAGGTCATGCATCCGAGTTCGATCTCAAGAGAACCTGCTCAAGAGAACTAAAATCGCACTGGCATTGCCTAGCTATGATCGACAGCGTTTGAGCGGCATTCGTCGAGGTTGGTGCCCGTCTTGCGATCCCAAAGGATCAAACGGGTGGCCCGTTCCGACGCTGGCGATGCTCACCGCCTGTCGTTAAGTGAGGCGCTTTCTATAAGTGAGAATCGGTCAAGTCAAGGTGAAACGACAGTCCCAAAACGCTTCTCGCGCCTATCGAAATCAACGTTTACCGCCTCACCACGCCTGCCTGATATGGGAACACCGGGCGTCCTCCGCTAGCCCAGCAGCCTATTTATGTCCGGACGAAATATACTTTTATGACGCGCGCTAAGGCTTTTTTTCCTGTTGATGCGGCAATCTGCCGGCTTCGGCAGAGATTTGCGCCATGCGGTACACCGACATTGCCATCATCGGCGGGGGATTGTCCGGCTCGACCGCCGCCGCGATGCTCGGCCGCGCCGGCGTTTCGACCGTGCTGATCGATCCGCATGAGACCTATCCGGCCGACTTCAGGGTCGAAAAACTCAGTGGCGAGGTGCAGGTCGAGCGATTCCTGAAGACCGGAATCGCAGAATCAGTGCTGCGGCGCGCGACCTATTCGGGCGAGAACTGGATCGCGAGATTCGGCCGGCTGCTCGACAAGGCACCGAGCCGGCAGTTCAACATCCTCTACGATTCCCTGGTCAACGCCATCCGCGCCGAGATTCCTGCGAGCGTCGAGCGAATCTTTGCCAAGGCGATCGCGATCGAGACGAGCGAGGAGCGGCAGAGGATCACGCTGTCCGACGACGAGACCATCTCGGCCCGCCTGGTCGTGCTCGCCAACGGGCTGAATGTCGGCCTGCGCCACCAGCTCGGCATCGCGCGAAAAACCGTCAGCGCCTGCCATTCGATCTCGATCGGATTCGACGTTGTCCCGGCCGGGCGCAATGCGTTCGATTTTCCGGCCCTCACCTATTTTTCGGAGCGGCCGAGTGACCGCATCCCCTACATCACGCTGTTTCCGATCGGCCCGCGGATGCGCGCCAATTTGTTCGTGTATCGCGGCTTCGACGATCCCTGGCTGCGCGAGCTGCGCCGCGTCCCGGCCGAGACTCTGCATGCCGCCCTGCCCCGGCTCAAGCGCATCACCGGCCTCTTCGACATCCCCGGCGAGCTGAAGATCCGCCCGGTCGATCTCTATGTGAACGATGCAAGGGGCCAGCCCGGCCTCGTGCTGGTGGGCGATGCCTTCTCGACCTCCTGCCCGGTCGCCGGCACCGGCTGCGACAAGGTCTTCACCGACGTCGAGCGGCTCTGCAACGTCTACATCCCGCGATGGCTGGCCTCCGACGGGATGGATGCCGCCAAGCTCGCCTCGTTCTACACCGATCCGGTCAAGCGGGCTTGCGACGAATGGTCGGCGGCGAAGGCGTTCGACTTCCGCTCAGTCTCGACTGAGAGGAGCCCCTACTGGGCGGCGCAGCGCTGGGCGCGCTTCATCGCGTGGTCGGTCCAGGGGCTGCTGCGGCCGCTCGGAGGCGCCTTCGATCTGGAGCCGAACTTCCTCGGTCACTCCTCCTCGTCGTCCTCGTCCTCATCATCCGCGAGGTCGTCTTCATCCTCGTCGTCATCGTCACTGTCGTCGTCGGCCTGAGCCACAGCGCCGTGCGGCTGGTGGATCTGGTCGTTCCACAGCTGGCGATAGGTGCCGTTTTTGGCGAGCAGCTCGGCGTGCGAGCCGCGCTCGATCGCCCTGCCCCCTGAAATCACGATGATCTCGTCCATCTCGACCACCGAGGTCAGGCGGTGGGTCGACCAGATCATGGTGCGGCCTTTGGCGACCTTCAGCAGCGTGCGGTTGATCGCGGCTTCCGTGGTCTGGTCGAGCGCCGAGGTGGCCTCGTCCAGCAGCAGAACGGACGGATTGCGGATGATCGCACGTGCGATCGCGATACGCTGGCGCTGGCCGCCCGAGAGCGTGTCGCCGCGCTCGCCGACCTGCGTGTCGTAGCGCTGCGGCAGGCTCATGATGTAGCGGTGGATCTCGGCCTTCTTGGCCGCCTCCTCCACCTCCGCGTCGGTCGCGCCTTCCTTGCCGAGCCGGATGTTCTCGCGGATCGACATGTTGAACAGCATGTTCTCCTGGAACACCACGGCCATGCTCCGGCGCAGCGAATCCAGGGTGACCTTGCGGACATCGACGCCGTCGATGGTGACGCGCCCCTCGTCCGGCACGTACAGCCGCAGGATCAGGTTGAGCAGCGTGCTCTTGCCCGAGCCCGACGGGCCGACGATGGCGATGCTCTTGCCGACGTTCAGCTTGAGGCTGAGATTGTCCAGCACCGGCGTCTGGCTGCCCTCGTACTGGAATGTCACGCGGTCGAAAGTGATGTCGTGGGTAATGCGCGGCAGATCGGGCGCGCCGGGCCGATCGGCGCCGCGGGTCGGCTCGTCGAGCAGCTCCTGGATGTGGCGGATTGCGGCGGCCGAGGAGATCGACACCGGGATGAAATGCATTACGTGGGCGATGTTGTAGGAGACCTCCCAGAACGCGCTCTCGAAGGTGACGAAGGTGCCGATGGTGATCTGGCCCTTGGTCGCCAGATACGCACCGATCGCAAGCACCACGAGGTGCAGCAGCAAGACCGAAATGGTGACCGTCCGCTCCACCATGGTCGACAGGAACGCGGCCGAGGCGATCCTGTTGCGGGTCTCGTCGTTGCGGAACCTGAAGAAGCTGAACATCTTGCGCTGGAGACTGAACGCCTTGATCACCGCCTGGGCGCCGATGTTCTCCTGCACCATGCCGAGCAGCGCGGCTTCGTTCTGCTTCTGCTCGTAATTGGCCTGCACCGCCTTCGGAGTGAGGATGCGCGGGCCGATCAGCGTGATCGGGAATACCAGCAGCGCGACCACCGCGAGCTGCCAGTTCAGGAACACCATCAGGATGATGCCGGCGATCAATTCCAGGAACGGCAGCGCGGCGCTGTTGGCGAAGCTTTTCACCGAGCTCTCGAAGGCCGAGAGGTCGACCGAGAAACGCGACAGGATCTCGCCGCGCTTGGTGCGGCCGAAATAGGCTGCCGGCAGGTCCTGGACGTGCTCGAACAGACGCTTGCGGACGTCGGAGATGATGCAGGCAGCCAGCCGCGCGTCCCAGCGCTCGTACCAGACGGCGACGATCGAGGTGAAGATGCCGGCGGCCGCGAGCACGCCGAGGATCTTGTACAGGGCCTGGAAATCCTCCTCGCCGAGCGCGTCGTCGATCAGGTACTTCAGGCTGAGCGGCATGATGACGTTGAACAGCGTCTCGACGACGACGCCGAACGCCACGAATGACAGCATCCGCTTGTAGTTGGTCAGATAGGGCCTGACGAAACCCAGGATGGTCGCGAGCGCGCCGGCGGCCTCGCGTGCGGTAAAGACGACGAGGTCCTCGTCCTCATCGTCGTCGTCGAGCTCCAGCTCGTCATCCGCCTCGTCTTCGTCGTCCTCGGCCTCTTCGAGATCGGGCTTGGCGGTGGAGGCGAGCTTGTCGTCGAGCTCGGCCGCCTCTTCGGCGGCGAGCTTCTGTTTGTCGGGCGAGAGAGGCTTGGACGCCATGAAACCAACCGATGCTGACGGCCGGCATGACCGCAGAGAAAGCATGAGACAGCAGAGAGCCGCTATCGCACCGATTCTATGCGATCATGATGAATTCGGCAAAGCAATTGGCGAATTCACCCGATCTTGAGGGCTAGTCGTCGTCCTCGTCCTCGACCTTGTCGAAGAACGAATAACGCAAAGAGTCCGCGTCGGCGTACCACTGGCCCGGGCCCTTGCCGGCGGCGAGCGTCGCCTCCCAGAGCGCATCCGTGCAGTCCTTGCGGTGCATCGACAGATCGAAGCCGTTGCCGAAGAACAGCTCGGACCACTCCCACCAGGTGCCGAGCTTCTTGACCCCGCGCAGCAGGTCGTAGCGGTCGATCAGAGCCGGCGCCATGTCCGAGGTGACCGAGCCGAACACGAGGCCGGTCTTGACTACGCGGTTGAGCTCGCGGATCGCGCGGACCACCTGCTTCGGGGGCACATGGCACAGGCTGGTCTCGAACACGAAATCGAAGCTGCCGTCCTTGAACGGCATGTCGGTGACCGACCCGAGCTTGTTGTACTTCTTCAGCGCCTTCGGCGTCTTGGCATGGACGGCACGGTTGTTCTCGATGCCCCAGGCATCGATGTCGCGCTCGCGCAGCGCGCCGACCAGTTCCCCACTCGCCGAGCCCGCGACAAGAAGCTTCGAGCCCTTGGCCTTGCCCCAGACGATGCCGATCAGCTTTGTCAGATAATCGGGATCGGTGAAGTGCTGCCACACCGCGTGATAGGGACCGATGCCGCGATAGTTCTCGAAATAGTCGCGGTCGATCTTGTCGGAGAGCGGCTTATCCTGCTGCGCGCGTTCGCGGCGCAGGCGCATCATCTCGGTCAGGATGATGTCGGTGGCCGCATCCGAGGAGTCGAGCAGGCCGTTCAGCGTCGAGTCGAACAGGTAGTCACCGACCACGACGATGCCGGGATGCTCCTTCGGCTCCGGCCGGTGATTGGTCATGACGTCGCGCACGGGCAGACCGCCAGGCAGCGCATTCACCGACGACAGCCAGCGGTGGATCTTGCCTTCGATGAAATGCGCGCGGGCATCGCCGAGCGAGGCCGGCAGCGATTTCAGCGCGGCGTCGATCAGCTCCTGATCAGAGAGATTGGCGAAGGCCAGCGCGTCGGAGCCGGGAATCAGCCAATTCAAGACGCCATGCTTGCCGACATCGTGACGCGCGCCCTCGTTGTAGACGCAGCAGCCGCCGAAGGCTTCCGACATGAACCAGGCGCCGGGAATCTTCTCGCCCCAGAACGGCTCGTCGAACAGGATCGAGACGCGCAAATAGTGCGCCGGACGGTCGAAATACGAGACGTGCTTGACCATCGACTTGCGCAGCTGCTCGCCTTCCCACCCCATGGTGGCGAGCCAGGAATGCGGCAGGCAGACCAGCACGAGGTCGAAGTCGCGCGTCTCCGGGCCCTTGCCGTTCATCATCTTGAGCTGGTAGCGGCCGGTCGGCGCCTTGCCGACGGTGAGCACGCGATGATTGAGCTCGATGTCGGCATTGACCTCCGACTGCAGGCACTCGATCAGCTGTTCGTTGCCGTTCTGGATGGAATAGAGGCCGATATAGCCGTCGACGTCCATCAGATAGTTCTTGAGCGCGTTGAGGCCGTTGGTGTTGTGGCTTTCGGTCGCGATGTCCGAGCGCGCCATCACCTTGAAGAAACGCTTTGCAGTGTCGTCCTCGACCTCCTCGTCGAGCACCTGCTCGGCGGTCTTGTAGGCCCAGGGATTCTCGTTGTCGTGTGCGCCGACGCCTTCGTAATACTCGATCGGCGACATCACTTCGGTGCAGCGCTTACGGAACGCCTCGATCGCGGCCGCGGTCTTGGCGCCGTATTTGCGGCGCATGCCGGGCACGTCGTCGAGCAGCTCGCCGCCGAACAGCACCTGCTCGGCATCCATCGGAATCGTCTGCAGGCCGAAATGCTGGATCAGTTCGCGCAGCGGATCCGGACCCGTCATCGAGTAGTCGTAGATCTCGGCAACACCGGCCTCGTACATCGCGGGCGCGGAATCGAACTTTCGCGTGAGGATCTTGCCGCCGAGCCGGTCCGACGCCTCGAAGATGGTGACGCGGCAGAGGTCGCCGAGCTTACGTTTCAGATACCAGGCGCTCATCAGCCCGCCGGGGCCGCCGCCTACGATTGCGAGGTCAAGCACATCAGTTCCGTGGTCTCCGGCCCTGCCCCCGTCACGGGATCCACCGGTCTAAGCTTCCCTAGCAGAAGCGCTTTTGCTTCTGAAGGAAAGATGAACAAAGGTTGATCCTGCAACGCAGCAAGCAAAGAAAGCAGCAAAAAGGCCGGCTTGCGCCGGCCTTTTCATTGTCCTCGGTATTCCTACGGATGAACGATCATTCCGCGGGCGGCAGCGCAGGAAGCTCCGCCTCCGGCGCGGGCGGCACGACAGACGCCTGCTTCTCGCGCTCGTCCAGGATCAGCTTGTCGCGCTTCATCGCGACTTCGCGGATCTTGGCCATGGAGGCGCCGGTGCCTGCCGGAATCAGCCGGCCGACGATGACGTTCTCCTTGAGGCCTTCGAGCGGATCGATCTTGCCGTTGACCGCCGCCTCGGTGAGGACGCGGGTGGTCTCCTGGAACGAGGCCGCCGAGAAGAAGGAGCGGGTCTGGAGGCTCGCCTTGGTGATGCCGAGCAGAACCGGCGTTCCCGTGGCGGGCTTCTTGCCCTCTTCCCTGGCCTTCTCGTTCAGCGCGTCGAACTCGATCTTGTCGACCTGCTCGCCGGAGATCATGTCCGTATCGCCCTGATCGGTGACTTCCACCTTCTGGAGCATCTGACGGACAATCACCTCGATGTGCTTGTCGTTGATGAGCACGCCCTGGAGCCGGTAGACTTCCTGGATCTCGTTGACCAGATAGGCCGCGAGCTCCTCGATGCCCTTGATCGCCAGGATGTCGTGCGGCGCCGGGTTGCCTTCCACGATGAAGTCGCCCTTTTCGACGACGTCGCCGTCCTGAAGGTGGATGTGCTTGCCCTTCGGGATCAGGTACTCGCGCGGCTCCTCGGTCTTGTCCATCGGCTCGATCGAGATGCGACGCTTGTTCTTGTAGTCGCGCCCGAACCGGATGGTGCCCGCGATCTCGGCGATGATCGCCGCATCCTTCGGACGCCGTGCCTCGAACAGCTCCGCCACGCGCGGCAGACCGCCGGTGATGTCACGCGTCTTGGCGCTTTCGGTCGAGATACGGGCGAGGATGTCGCCCGGCGCGACCTTGGCTCCGATGTCGACCGAGAGAATGGCATCGACGGACAGCATGTAGCGGGCATCGCCGCCACGGGCGAGCTTGAGCACCTTGCCGTCCTTGCCCTTGACCACGATGGCCGGACGCAGGTCCGAGCCGCCGCGGGTCGAGCGCCAGTCGATGACCACGCGCTTGGCGATACCGGTGGCCTCGTCGAGCGTTTCCGAGATCGACTGCCCCTCGACCAGATCCTCGAAGCCGATCGTACCTTCGACTTCGGTGAGGAGCGGACGGGTGTAGGGATCCCACTCGACGATGCGCTGGCCGCGCTTGACCATGTCGCCTTCGTCGACGTGCAGGCGCGAGCCGTACTGGACGCGGTGCGTCGCACGCTCGGTGCCGTCGGCATCGACGATCGCCACCACCATGTTGCGCACCATCGCGATCAGGTGACCTTCGCTGTTGCGGGCGATGGCCTTGTTCCTGATCACGATCTTGCCGTCGAAATTGGCTTCGACGAACGACTGCTCGTTGAGCTGCGCCGCACCACCGATGTGGAAGGTGCGCATGGTCAGCTGGGTGCCCGGCTCACCGATCGATTGCGCCGCGATGACGCCGACCGCTTCACCGTGGTTGACCGGCGTGCCGCGGGCGAGGTCGCGGCCGTAGCACTTGCCGCAGATGCCGTTGACGAGTTCGCAGGTCAGCGCCGAGCGGATCTTCACCTCCTGCACACCACCCTGCTGGATGGCGTCCAGATGGCTCTCTTCCATCAGCGTGTCGCGTTTGATGATCACCTTGCCCGAGCTGTCACGGATGTCCTCGCAGGCCGTTCGTCCGAGGATGCGCGAGCCGAGCGAAGCGACCACCGTGCCGGCGTCGACGATGGCGCGCATCTTGATGCCGAGCTTGGTACCGCAGTCGCTCTGCGTGATGATGCAGTCCTGCGCGACGTCGACGAGACGACGGGTCAGGTAGCCCGAGTTCGCGGTCTTCAACGCGGTGTCCGCGAGCCCCTTGCGGGCGCCGTGGGTCGAGTTGAAGTACTCGAGGACCGAGAGGCCTTCCTTGAAGTTCGAGATGATCGGCGTCTCGATGATCTCACCCGACGGCTTGGCCATCAGGCCGCGCATGCCGGCGAGCTGGCGCATCTGGGCCGGCGAACCGCGGGCACCGGAGTGGGCCATCATGTAGATCGAGTTGATGTCGGCATCGGCTCCGCTCGCCGTCTTCTTGGTGGCGGAGATCTCCTTCATCATCGCCTTGGCGATTTCTTCCGTGGCCTTCGACCAGGCGTCGACGACCTTGTTGTACTTCTCGCCATGGGTGATCAGACCGTCGTTGTACTGCTGCTCGAAATCCTTCGCCAGCGTACGGGTGGTGTCGACGATCTTCCACTTGCCGTGCGGCACGACCATGTCGTCCTTGCCGAACGAGATGCCGGCCTTGAACGCGTTGTAGAATCCCAGCGCCATGATGCGGTCGCAGAAGATCACGGTCTCCTTCTGGCCGCAGTGACGGTAGACCTGGTCGATGACGCCCGAGATCTCGCGCTTGGTCATCAGCTTGTTGATGATCTCGTACGAGATGCGCGGGTTCTTCGGCAGCAGGTTGCCGAGCATGACTCGGCCGGCGGTGGTTTCGATCCAGCGCTTGGTGACCTTGCCGGTCTCGTCCATGCCTTCCCACCGGTACTTGATCTTGGTGTGGAGGTGGATGACCTTCGCATGCAGGGCGTGCTCGAGCTCGGCCATGTCGCCGAACACCTTGCCCTCGCCGGGCAGGCCTTCGCGCATGATCGAGACGTAGTAGAGACCGAGCACGATGTCCTGCGACGGCACGATGATCGGCTGGCCGTTCGCCGGATGCAGGATGTTGTTGGTCGACATCATCAGGACGCGCGCTTCCAGCTGCGCTTCGAGCGACAGCGGAACGTGCACGGCCATCTGGTCGCCGTCGAAGTCGGCGTTGAACGCCGAGCAGACCAGCGGGTGAAGCTGGATCGCCTTGCCCTCGATCAGCACGGGCTCGAACGCCTGAATGCCGAGGCGGTGCAGCGTCGGCGCGCGGTTCAGCAGCACCGGATGCTCGCGGATGACCTCGTCCAGGATGTCCCAGACCTCGGGCCGCTCCTTCTCGACCAGCTTCTTGGCCTGCTTGACGGTGGTGGACAGGCCCTTGGCGTCAAGCCGCGAGTAGATGAACGGCTTGAACAGCTCGAGCGCCATCTTCTTCGGCAGGCCGCACTGATGCAGGCGCAACTCGGGACCGACCACGATCACCGAACGTCCCGAATAGTCGACGCGCTTGCCGAGCAGGTTCTGACGGAACCGGCCCTGCTTGCCCTTGAGCATGTCGGCGAGCGACTTCAGCGGACGCTTGTTGGCGCCGGTGATGACGCGGCCGCGGCGGCCGTTGTCGAACAGCGCATCGACCGCTTCCTGAAGCATGCGCTTCTCGTTGCGGATGATGATGTCCGGCGCGCGCAGCTCCATCAGCCGCTTCAACCGGTTGTTGCGGTTGATGACGCGGCGGTAGAGGTCGTTGAGATCAGAGGTCGCGAAGCGGCCGCCGTCCAGCGGCACCAGCGGACGCAGGTCTGGCGGGATCACCGGAACCACGGTCATGATCATCCATTCCGGCTTGTTGCCGGAGTGGCGGAACGCTTCCACGATCTTCAGGCGCTTGGCCAGCTTCTTGTGCTTGATGTCGGAATCGGTCTCCTGCATCTCGACGCGCAGCGAAGCCTCGAGCTTCTCGAGGTCCATGCCCTTGAGCAGTTCGCGGATCGCCTCGGCGCCGATCATGGCGGTGAAGCTGTCCTGGCCGTACTCGTCCTGCGCCTTCAGGTACTCGTCTTCCGACAAGAGCTGACGGTCCTTGAGCGCGGTGAGACCCGGCTCGAGGACGACGTAGTATTCGAAGTAGAGGATCCGCTCGAGATCCTTCAGCGTCATGTCCAGCAGAAGGCCGATGCGCGAGGGCAGCGACTTCAGGAACCAGATGTGGGCGACGGGGGCTGCGAGCTCGATATGGCCCATGCGCTCGCGCCGGACGCGCGACAGCGTGACCTCGACCGAGCACTTCTCGCAGATGATGCCCTTGTACTTCATGCGCTTGTACTTGCCGCACAAGCACTCATAATCCTTGATCGGCCCGAAGATGCGGGCGCAGAACAGGCCGTCGCGCTCGGGCTTGAAGGTACGGTAGTTGATGGTCTCCGGCTTCTTGATCTCGCCGTAGGACCAGGACAGAATCTTCTCTGGAGACGCGATCGAGATCCGGATCTGGTCGAAGACCTGAGCCGGCGTCGTCGGGTTGAAGAGATTCATAATTTCTTGGTTCATCGTCTTCTCCTCGCGTGCCGGTCGCCTCCGGCCGCAAATTCGAAAATCACTTCTGCAGGGCGCCCTGCCCTCAAGGCCTCGGGCGGGGCGCCAATGCCCGGCCGCGAGGGCCGGGCATGAAAGGTCGAATTACTCGGCCGCCTCCGACGTCGGCGCCGGTCCCATCTTGGAGTTGTGCAGGTCGACGTTGAGGCCGAGCGAGCGCATTTCCTTGACCAGCACGTTGAACGATTCCGGAATACCGGCCTCGAACGTGTCGTCGCCGCGCACGATCGCCTCGTACACCTTGGTGCGGCCGGCGACGTCGTCCGACTTCACCGTCAGCATTTCCTGGAGCGTGTACGCCGCACCGTAAGCCTCGAGCGCCCACACCTCCATTTCGCCGAAGCGCTGGCCGCCGAACTGCGCCTTGCCGCCCAGCGGCTGCTGGGTGACGAGCGAGTACGGACCGATCGAACGCGCATGGATCTTGTCGTCGACGAGATGGTGCAGCTTGAGCATGTAGATGTAGCCCACCGTCACCTTGCGATCGAACGGATCGCCGGTACGGCCGTCATAGACGGTCGACTGCCCCGAAGCGTCGAGACCGGCGAGCTTCAGCATCTCCTCGATGTCGGCTTCCTTGGCGCCGTCGAACACCGGGGTTGCGATCGGCACACCTCGGCTGAGGTTATGACCGAGCTCGAGCAGCTCGTTGTCGTTGAGCGACTTGATGGTCTCGTCCTCGCCGTAGACCTTCTTCAAGGTTTCCTTCAGCGGCTTGATGTCCTGCTTCGACAGGTAGGCATCGACCGTCTGGCCGATACGCTTGCCGAGGCCGGCGCAGGCCCAGCCGAGGTGCGTCTCGAGGATCTGTCCGACGTTCATCCGCGAGGGCACGCCCAGCGGATTGAGCACGATGTCGGCGTGCGTACCGTCCTCGAGGAACGGCATGTCCTCGATCGGCACGATCTTCGACACCACGCCCTTGTTGCCGTGGCGGCCGGCCATCTTGTCGCCGGGCTGGATCTTGCGCTTCACCGCGACGAAGACCTTGACCATCTTCATCACGCCGGGCGGCAATTCGTCGCCGCGCTGGAGCTTCTCGACCTTGTCGAGGAAGCGCTGCTCTAGCCCCTTCTTCGACTCGTCGTACTGCTTCCGCATGGCCTCGATCTCGGCCATCAGCTTGTCGTTCGGCGAGGCGAACAGCCACCACTGCGACTTCGGGTACTCCTCGAGCACCGCGCGGGTGATCTTGGTGTCCTTCTTGAAGCCCTTGGGACCCGCGATGCCCTGCCGCCCTTCGAGCAGCTCGGCAAGACGGTTGTAGACGTTGCGGTCCAGGATCGCCTGCTCGTCGTCGCGGTCCTTGGCCAAACGCTCGATCTCTTCCCGCTCGATCGCCAGCGCACGCTCGTCCTTGTCGACGCCGTGACGGTTGAACACGCGGACTTCCACGATCGTGCCCTGCACGCCCGGAGGAACGCGCAGCGAGGTGTCGCGGACGTCCGAGGCCTTCTCGCCGAAGATGGCGCGCAGCAGCTTTTCTTCCGGCGTCATCGGGCTTTCGCCCTTCGGCGTGATCTTGCCGACCAGGATGTCGCCGGCGCGCACTTCCGCACCGATGTAGACGATACCGGCTTCGTCGAGGTTCTTCAGCGCTTCTTCCGAGACGTTCGGAATGTCGCGGGTGATTTCCTCGGGTCCAAGCTTGGTGTCGCGGGCCATCACCTCGAACTCCTCGATGTGGATCGAGGTGAAGACGTCTTCCTTCACGATCCGCTCGGAGAGCAGGATCGAGTCTTCGAAGTTGTAGCCGTTCCACGGCATGAACGCGACCAGCACGTTGCGGCCGAGCGCGAGTTCGCCGAGATCGGTCGACGGACCGTCGGCGATGATGTCGCCCTTCTTGACGATGTCACCGACCTTCACCAGCGGACGCTGGTTGATGCAGGTCGACTGGTTCGAGCGCTGGTACTTCATCAGCCGGTAGATATCGACGCCCGACTTGGTCGGATCGAGATCTTCCGTGGCGCGGATGACGACGCGGGTCGCGTCGATCTGGTCGATCACGCCCGAACGGCGCGCCGCGATCGCGGCGCCCGAGTCACGGGCAACCACGC
Organism: Bradyrhizobium sp. SMVTL-02; assembly: GCF_051853005.1. Classification (NCBI taxonomy): domain Bacteria; kingdom Pseudomonadati; phylum Pseudomonadota; class Alphaproteobacteria; order Hyphomicrobiales; family Nitrobacteraceae; genus Bradyrhizobium; species Bradyrhizobium sp. SMVTL-02. The sequence continues at coordinate 5,038,645 of NZ_CP182469.1, forward strand.
CTTCCATGCCGGTGCCGACGAACGGCGCCTCGGCGCGAACCAGCGGCACCGCCTGGCGCTGCATGTTCGAGCCCATCAGCGCGCGGTTGGCGTCGTCGTTCTCGAGGAACGGGATCAGCGCCGCGGCGACGGAGACGAGCTGCTTCGGCGACACGTCCATGTAGTCGACCTTGTCCGGCGTCACCGGCAAGACTTCGCCGGCGTGACGGCAGACCACGAGGTCTTCGGTGAAGCGGCCCTTCGGGTCGAGCGGCACGTTGGCCTGCGCGACCGTGTAGCGGCCCTCCTCCATCGCCGACAGGTACACGACCTCGTCGGTGACGCGACCGTCCTTGACCTTGCGATACGGCGTCTCGACGAAGCCGTACTTGTTCACGCGCGCGAAGGTCGCGAGCGAGTTGATCAGGCCGATGTTCGGACCTTCCGGCGTCTCGATCGGGCAGATCCGGCCGTAATGCGTCGGATGCACGTCGCGCACCTCGAAGCCGGCGCGCTCGCGGGTCAGACCGCCCGGTCCAAGTGCCGACAGGCGGCGCTTGTGGGTGATCTCCGACAGCGGGTTGGTCTGGTCCATGAACTGCGAGAGCTGCGAGGAGCCGAAGAACTCGCGCACCGCGGCGGCCGCGGGCTTCGCGTTGATCAGGTCCTGCGGCATGACCGTGTCGATATCGACCGACGACATGCGCTCCTTGATCGCGCGCTCCATGCGGAGGAGACCGATGCGGTACTGGTTCTCCATGAGCTCGCCGACCGAACGCACACGGCGGTTGCCGAGATGGTCAATGTCGTCGATCTCGCCCTTGCCGTCGCGAAGGTCCACCAGCGTCTTGATGACGGAGAGGATGTCTTCCTTGCGCAGCGTACGCTGGGTGTCGGGCGCATCGAGGTCGAGGCGCATGTTCATCTTGACGCGGCCGACCGCGGAGAGGTCGTAACGCTCGGCGTCGAAGAACAGCGACTGGAACATGGCCTGCGCCGATTCCAGCGTCGGCGGCTCGCCCGGGCGCATCACGCGATAGATGTCGAACAGCGCATCCTCGCGTGTCATGTTCTTGTCGGCCGAGAGGGTGTTGCGGATGTAGGGGCCGACATTGACGTGGTCGATGTCGAGCAGCGGTAGCTCCTTGTAGCCCTGCTCGTTGAGCGCCTTCATCAGCTTGTCGGTGATTTCCTCACCGGCTTCGGCGTGGATCTCACCGGTCTTCGGATTGACGAGGTCCTCGGCGACGTAGTTGCCGACCAGCTCCTCGTCAGCCATGCGCAGCGCCTTCAGCCCCTTCTCCTGGAGCTGACGGGCGGCACGGACGGTGAGCTTCTTGCCGGCCTCGAGCACGACCTTGCCGGTGTCGGCGTCGATCAGGTCGTTGACGGTCGAGTAGCCGCGGAAGCGGTTGGCGTCGAACGGAACGCGCCAGCCTTCCTTGGTCCGCTTGTAGAGGATCTTCTTGTAGAACGTGGACAGGATCGCTTCGCCGTCGAGGCCGAGGGCGAACATCAGCGACGTCACCGGAATCTTGCGGCGACGATCGATACGCGCATAGACGATGTCCTTGGCGTCGAACTCGATGTCGAGCCAGGAGCCGCGATACGGGATCACGCGGGCGGCGAACAGCAGCTTTCCAGAGGAGTGGGTCTTGCCCTTGTCGTGGTCGAAGAACACGCCGGGTGAACGGTGCATCTGCGAGACGATGACGCGCTCGGTGCCGTTCACGATGAAGGTGCCGTTCATCGTCATGAGCGGGATGTCGCCCATGTAGACGTCCTGCTCCTTGATGTCCTTCACCGACTTCGCGCCGGTTTCCTCGTCGATATCGAACACGATGAGGCGCAGCGTCACCTTGAGGGGGGCCGCGAAGGTCATGCCGCGCTGGCGGCACTCGTCGACGTCATATTTGGGCTGCTCGAACTCGTAGCGGACGAATTCCAGCATCGAGGTGCCCGAGAAGTCCGAGATCGGGAACACCGAGCGGAACACCGCCTGCAGACCCTCGTCAAGACGACCGCCCTGGGGTTCGTCGACCATCAGGAACTGGTCATAGGACGCCTTCTGAACCTCGATGAGGTTCGGCATCTCCGCGACTTCCTTGATGTGTCCGAAGAACTTGCGAACGCGTTTGCGACCGGTGAATGTCTGCTGCGCCATCGTGGCCTCTCATTTCGTCGCCCACTCTGGGCGCGCCGTCCGGAACGCGGCTGCCACCGCTCCCCGGGTTGAATTTTTCGAACCCGTTTTGGGCCGGAAACTCAGGCTCAGGCGGGAATGCCCTGAATCTGTTCTTCAGACCTTCAAAACGCAAAACGACGCGCGGGGCGCTGGTGTGCGCGCCCGCCCGTCACAACGATTGTCTTCACGGACTGCAAAAGCCCGAAATAGCCTGCTCTCCCAACGGCTTACAGGGAAGTCCGGCCTCCCTGCCACCGCGCTTTCGTGCTGTCGACCCGATATGGGGCGACAATAGTGTAGATTCGAGGGACAAACCCTCAAATCCCCACACTTTTTCGTGTTTGACCTGCGTCAGGGCGCCCCGTCGCACGCCTTTTGCATCCGGTCCACCGTCTCAAGTGGACCAGGATCCCGGGCTGAGCCGATGCTTGCCCGAGATCCCGCCAGTAAACAGTGCTTACTTGAGCTCGACCTTGGCGCCAGCCTTCTCGATCTGGGCCTTGATCTTCTCGGCTTCTTCCTTGTTCACGCCTTCCTTCAACGGCTTCGGAGCACCCTCGACGAGGTCCTTTGCTTCCTTCAGGCCGAGACCGGTGATGGCGCGGACTTCCTTGATGACCTCGATCTTCTTCTCGCCAGCGGAGGCGAGAACGACCGTGAACTCGGTCTTCTCTTCGGCCGGAGCGGCGGCAGCGCCACCACCAGCCGGGCCGGCCACGGCGACAGCCGCGGCAGCCGAAACGCCCCACTTCTCTTCGAGGAGCTTCGCGAGTTCGGCAGCCTCGAGCACCGTGAGGCTCGAGAGGTCGTCAACGATCTTCTGCAAGTCAGCCATTGTTCAGTTTCCTTACGTGTAAGTCTGGTTCGGGTTTGAGTTTTGCGAAGGGCGTCAGGCCGCTTCGCCCTTTGAGGCATGAGCCTGGATGACGCGCGCGAGCTTGCCCGCGGGCGCGTTGGCGAGCTGGGCCAGCTTGGTCGCCGGGGCCACGATGAGGCCGACGATCTTGCCGCGCAGTTCGTCAAGCGACGGCAGCGAGGCAAGCGCCTTCACGCCGTCGACATTCAGGACGGTCTTACCCATCGATCCGCCGACGATGACGAACTTTTCGTTCGCCTTGGCGAAGTCGATGGCGACCTTCGGCGCCGCTACCGGATCATTGGAAGTCGCGATCACGGTCGGCCCCTTCAGCATGGGGCCGATGGCAACGACGTCAGTGCCTTCAAGAGCAATTTTGGCGAGACGGTTCTTCGAGACCTTCACCGATGCGCCAGCCTGCCGCATCTGCTTGCGCAGAGTCTGCATCTGGGCGACGGTGAGGCCGGAATATTGAGCAACGATCGCGACGCCCGTGGCCTTGAAGACCTCATGGAGCTGTTCGACCGCTTCTTTTTTTGCCGCTCGTTCCACAGCAAGCTCTCTCCGGTTGGCGGTCATCGCGAGAAGCGGGACCGCCGGGTTGCACCCATCGTCCCGCCCAAACCTGAACCTCGGGGTCAAAAACCCTTCGGACACGCCGGGCAAGACGACAATTCAAAGCCTGCCCTCCGAGAACCCGCCTTAAAGGGCTCGCGGCGTGTCGAGGTCCGAACCAGACCCGTTTCGCGAAGCCAGCCCTTAGAGCTGGGAGCGAAGTGAAATCCGGTCTTCACCCGTCTATGCAGGCTATGCGATTAAGCCTTTGAGAAATCGGAACTTCCCGCAGGCGCCTGCAGTCTTGGACAGGACAAGGTCAGTCGGCGAACCGCCCGACCTCTGCCCGCACCCCAGCCAACCGACGGGTTTTCCTTCCTTTTCGGGCAAATCCTTACGGACGTCCTGAAAAGGAATGATCTCCTGTCGCGTCGGGTTTTCGGAATGCGTGCACGGACGCGCCAGCCGAGGCCGGCACGTCCGGAGGCGGTTCCTTTAACCGCTCCGGGCCGGCTTGCCAAGAGCAAAATTCACACCAGTTCCAGTCCGTTGCCGGCGGGGCTTGAGATGGCCCAACAAGGACCGATTCAGGCCGATTTCACCGCATAAGGCAGCGGCTTGCCCGCGAAGAACGCCGTCAGGTTCGCCACCACGCAGTTCTGCATGGCGACGTGCGAGTCCAGGGTGTGGCCACCGATATGGGGGGCGAACACGACGTTGGGGAGCGCGGTCAGCGCGTCGGGCGCGTGCGGCTCCTTCTCGAAGACGTCGAGGCCGGCGCCGGCGATGGTCTTGTCGGCGAGCGCCGCGACCAGGGCCTTCTCGTCGATGACAGAGCCGCGGGAGATGTTGACCACGTAGCCGTCGGCGCCGAGGCGCTTGAGGATGTCGGCATTGACGACATGTTGGGTCTCGGCCCCCGCCCGCACGGCGATCATCAGTAGGCTGCACCAATCAGCCAGCGCTTCCAGCGACGGGAAATATTGATAAGGTAGATCGTACCGGGTGCGGCTGAAATAGCCGACCTCGCTCTCGAAGGCGACGCAGCGTGCCGCGATCTTGCGGCCGATCTCGCCCATGCCAAAGACGCCGACGCGGCGGCCGGGCATGCCGGCTTGCGGGCGCATCATCGGCGACTGCTTCGCCGCAGCCCAATCACCGCTGCGGACATACTGGTCGGCCACCAAAATCCGCCGCGTTGCCGCAAGCATCAGGGTCATCGCGATATCGGCGACGGAGGCTGCATTGGCCCCGGGGCTGTGGCCGACCGCGATGTTGCGCGCGGCCGCCGCCTTCAGGTCCACGCCGTCATAGCCGGTACCGTAGCAGACGATGGCGCCGAGCTTTGGAAACAGGTCCATCGCTTCCGCGCCCAGCGGCGAGCCGCCCGCGGTCAGCATCGCACGGATGCCGCTGAGCTCGTCCGCCGAAAACACCTCGCGCGCCGGCTTGCCGCCGGTGTCGAGCAGCTCGAACCGCTCCGCGAAACGCGCCATCATCGTCTTGGGAAAGCGCGAGTAGATCAGGACCTTGTCAGCCATCGTTCTTGTTTCCTGTCAGCGCCCGCAAGAACGACGAGGGGCGGAATCGGTCGCCCGATTCCGCCCCTCGCCTCATGCGATTGCCGGTCCTTAGCCGAGAATGGTGCCCGGCTCGACCTTCACGCCGGGGCCCATCGTCGAGGACACCGCAACGCGCTGGATGTACGTTCCCTTGGAGCCAGCCGGCTTCGCCTTGGAGACAGCGTCCGCGAGAGCCTTGATGTTCTCGACAAGCTTCTCTTCGGAGAACGAGGCCTTACCGACCCCGGCCTGCAGGATGCCGGCCTTCTCGACGCGGAACTCGACCGAGCCGCCCTTGGCACCCTTCACCGCGCCGGTGACGTCCATGGTCACGGTGCCGATCTTCGGGTTCGGCATCAGGCCACGCGGGCCGAGCACCTTACCGAGGCGGCCGACCAGCGGCATCATGTCGGGCGTGGCGATGCAGCGGTCGAAATCGATCGAGCCGTTCTGCACCTTCTCGACCAGGTCCTCGGCGCCGACGACGTCGGCACCGGCGGCCCTGGCCTCGTCGGCCTTGGCGCCGCGGGCGAACACGCCGACGCGGAGCGTACGGCCGGTGCCGTTCGGCAGGGTCACGACGCCGCGAACCATCTGGTCGGCATGACGCGGATCGACGCCGAGATTGATGGCGACCTCGATGGTCTCGTCGAATTTCGCTTTCGCGCGCTCCTTGACCATCTTGATGGCGTCCGCGAGCGGGTAAAGCTTTTCGCGGTCAATGCCTTCGCGGGCTTTGCTCAAACGCTTTCCGATTGTCATGGCCGCTTACCCCGCAACTTCCAGACCCATCGAACGGGCGGAGCCCTCGACCATCTTCATGGCCGATTCGATGGTGTCGCAATTCAAGTCCTTCATCTTCTTCTCGGCGATCTCGCGCACCTGCGCCTTGGTCACCTTGCCGGCCTTGTCACGGCCTGGCGCCTTCGAGCCGGACTGGATCTTGGCAGCCTGCTTGAGGAAGTAGGACATCGGCGGCGTCTTCATCTCGAAGGTGAAGGAACGGTCCGCATAGATGGTGATGATCACCGGGATCGGGGTGTTCTTCTCTTCCTTCTGGGTCTGGGCGTTGAACGCCTTGCAGAACTCCATGATGTTGAGACCGCGCTGACCGAGCGCGGGACCGATCGGGGGCGAAGGATTCGCCGCACCGGCCGGGACCTGAAGCTTCAGGTATCCGGTCACTTTCTTTGCCATGTATCACTCCTGTTGTGCCGGCGGGGCCGGCGGTTTCAGGTTCGTGGTCTGGGTCGGATGCGGCTGGCAACCGCCCTCTCCCTCCCACGGCCTCTTGCTGCGTAAGACCCAAGGCCTCACGCGTTACCCGGTCAGACCTTCTCGACCTGACCGAATTCCAGCTCGACGGGCGTTGCGCGGCCGAAGATCGACACCGCGACCTTCACGCGCGAGCGTGCCTCGTCGATTTCCTCGACCACACCCGAGAACGAGGCGAACGGGCCGTCGGCCACACGCACGTTCTCGCCGATCTCGAACGACACCGACGCCTTCGGCCGTTCCACACCCTCCTGCACCTGGTGCAGGATGCGCATGGCCTCGGCCTCCGAGATCGGCATCGGCTTGTTTTCCGCGCCGAGGAAGCCCGTCACCTTCGGCGTGTTCTTGATCAGATGAAACGCCTCGTCGGTCAGCTTCATCTTCACCAGCACGTAGCCAGGGAAGAACTTGCGCTCGGCGTCGATCTTGCGGCCGCGGCGCACTTCCGTGACCTTCTCGGTCGGAACCAGCACCAGCTCGAACAGCTCCTCGAGCCCGCGCTGCTTGGCCTGCTCTCGGATCGATTCGGCGACCTTCTTCTCGAAGTTCGAATAGGCGTGGACGATGTACCAGCGCTTGTCGGACACTTGAGCGGTTGCTGTAGCCATCAGTGGATGCCCAGAAGGAAGGTGATGAGGACACGGATGATCTGGTCGGCGGCGAAGAAGAAGATCGAGGCCACCGCGACCATGACGAACACCATGATGGTGGTGATCGTGGTCTCGCGGCGGGTCGGCCAGGTGACCTTGGCGGTCTCCGAGCGCACTTCCTGCAAGAACTTGAACGGGCTGACTGCCATCGTTTGAGGTCCAGCGTCCGTCGACAGACGCACATGAATTTCAGGGATCCGAACAGCCGCCGTTGGCCCAGCCCTCTGTCTCGAAGGATGAGCCGGGAACCGGGCTCGATTGTTCGGGGATTTAAAGCCGCGCCGGAGATCCGCGTCTAACGGGCCGGCTGCGAGTGCGGGGTATCTACTGCGGATGGGACCAAAGGTCAAGATATAGAGGGCTTGTGCGGGCTAGCCGCCCTCCCCCGGAGGCCATGCAGAGGCCATGTGGATCAAGAACTTATCCACCGTCTGCAAGGCGTCATCCCGGGGAGCCCTTCAGCCCCGCCGGCCTGGTCAGTCGGCCCGCTCCACCATGGTAATGCCCGGCAGCGGCACCACGAACCTGCCGCCCTCGGCGAAACAGCGGGCATGCTTGGCCCGGATCGAGTCGACATAGCGCCAGGCGAAGACGACGACGAAGGCTGGCTTGCGCTCGTAGAGGGCGGCGGGCGGCAGGATGGGGATATCATAGCCCGGGCCGGCCATCACATTCGCCTTTTTGGGATCGTCGTCCACCAGGAAGTCGATCTTGTTCTCCAGGCCGAACTGCGGCAGCAGCGTCGTGGTGGCCACGGAGACGCCATAGCCGGCAACCAGTTGACCGCGCGCATGGGCCGCGTCGGCCATCGCGACCAATTCGTCATGGATGGCAGCGATCTTCTTCACATAGGGCGCATAATAGGCCGGCTGGTCGACCCCGAGCCGCTCTTCCTCGGCAACGAACCGCGCGACTTCCGCCGACGGCTTCTTGGCGCCACCGGCGCGCTGCACGGTCACGCGAATCGAACCGCCCTTGGTCCCGATGTGCTGGACGTCGATCAGCTCCATGCCGAGCCGGTTTCGCTGCCAATCCCGCCTGCCGCGTCGTTGCGATCGCTGATCTCCGGCCCGATCTTGCGGCCGCCGCCGCGCAGAAATTCGGCATCTCGCCGATCTACGGCACGCAGCGGAGCTGCTCGCGGATGGCGAGGTGTCCGCCGTCGTCGTCGTGACGAAGCGCCGCGCCACCGGCCCGATCGTGTTGGACGCGCTGAACACTGGCCGCCATGTGCAGTCGGAGAAGCCGATGGCCTGCACGATCGTTCAGGCCGCATCGCTGGTCGAAGCCGCGCGGCGACAGCGCCTCATCTACAGCATGGGCTACGTGAAGCGCCACGACGCCCGCGTGGCGCGCGCGCTGGACCTTGTGAACGGGTCAGAGGGCGCCTGGCGCGAGGACAATTTCGAGCGCGGTACCCTCACCATCGAATTGCGCTCCTTTCGCCGAGGGAGAGGCACAGGTCGTTGTCGATCACGAGGGTGAAAGCACGCGACTGACAAGAGCGAACAGCCGGGCATTCCGGCGCCAGGCCGATGCCTTTGTCTCTGACGTCATTGAAGGCAAGAAGCCGCTGGCCTCCGGCGAGAACTCGCTGACCGACATCGCGCTCGTAGAGACGGTCTGGAAGCGATGGGCTGGCGGCTAGGCATGATCGGGAACAGTGCGAAGCGGTTTTCGAGCCGCGGTCGCGACAGGTCGGTTTCAGGGATACAGGTCCGGCTCAGCGATGGAAACGCGGCATACATCGTCCTCGTCCCGCCAGCACCCCATTTAAGTCATTGATTTTGCTGGCAGGAGTGGCAGGGCTCGAACCTGCGACCCCCGGTTTTGGAGACCGGTGCTCTACCAATTGAGCTACACTCCTACGAACCTGCGTCGCCGCGGCTCCGGGCCGCTTTCAAGCACAGGGGGCGACCGGATTGCAAGGGAGAAGCGCACCAGGGCCGCTTGTTCACACCGCGACTCCTGGGCGACAGTCCAACCCGAACGACAAGAACAACCCGGGAGCCCGCATGAACGCCGCCCAAGCCGCCCGTAATCCCGCCGCCGCAGCCCAGACGCCGCCTTTGCCCGAGGCCCGCCCCGAAACGCTGGGGCTGTCGCGTCCTCGCCTGCAGGCCATGTCCGACGCCCTCAAGCGCGAGATCGACAAGGGCACCGTCCCCGGCGTCACCGTGCTGGTGGCGAGGGGCGGCCAGATCGGCTGGTTCGAGGCCCTCGGCAGGCAGAACCCGATGGGCGCAGCGCCGATGGCGCGCGATTCGATCTTCCGGATCTTCTCGATGACCAAGCCGATCGTCTCGGTTGCTGTCATGGCGCTGGTCGAGGACGGCCGCCTCCTGCTCAGCGATCCCGTGGCCAAGTTCATTCCGGAATTCGCCGACCAGAAGGTCGGCGTGGTCAGCGGCGGCAGGCTCGAGCTGGTTCCGCCCAGACGGCCGATGACGGTGCAGGACCTGCTCCGCCACACCTCCGGGCTCACCTATGAGCACCAGGGCGACGGGCCCGTGCACAAGCTCTACCAGGAGTCCCGCGTCCGCAGCCGCAAGATCAGCAATGCCGAGCACGCCGCGCTGGTGGCGAGCTTACCGCTGGTCTGCCATCCCGGCGACGAGTTCAACTACAGCCGCTCCACCGACATTCTCGGCCGCATCATCGAGGTCATCAGCGGCAAGTCTCTCGGCGCGCTCCTGACCGAACGCATCCTCTTGCCGTTGCAGATGGCCGCGACCGGCTTTGCGACCTCGGAGGCCAATGCCAACAGGCTCGCCGAGCCGTTCGCGACCGATCCCTGGACCGGCGACAAGGTCGCCCTCTTCAACATGCTCGAGCAGCCGGTGATGGAATCCGGCGGCGGGGGTCTGGTCTCGACCACGATGGACTACGCCCGCTTTGCGCTGATGCTGCGCAACGGCGGCACGCTCGACGGCAACAGGATCATCGGCCGCAAGACGCTGGAGCTGATGGCGTCCGATCATCTCGGACCCGGCGTTCCCACCAACGGCACCCTGCTGTCGCCGGGACACGGTTTCGGCCTCGGCTTCGCGGTACGCACGCAGGCCGGCATCGCGCCCTTCCCCGGCAGCGTCGGCCAGTATTTCTGGAGCGGCATTGCGGGCACGTTCTTCTGGATCGATCCGAAGGAGGACCTGTTCGCGGTGTTCATGAGCCAAGGGCCAGGCCAGCGCGACTACACGCGGACCCTGGTGCGGGATCTGGTTTACGCGGCGGTGGAGTGAGGGCCTTCGCTCCGTCTCCTCAGTCGCAAAGCGCCTCCCCACACTCGCTGTCATGCCCCGGCTTAACAGGGCATCCAGTACTCCGCGACGGCAGTTCGTTCGCACAACTTCAGCCGCGGAGTACTGGATCGCCCGCCTTCGCGGGCGATGACACCCGTTGTAATCTCAACTGATCGTCGCGCCGCCGTCGATCACCATGGTCTGACCGGTCATGAAGTCGCCGGCCTTCGAGCCCAGGAACACGGCCGCGCCCGCGATCTCGTCGGGAATGCCGATGCGCAGCAGCGGCGAGCGCGAGGTCGAGGCTTTCAGGTTCTCCGGATTGTCCCACAGCGCCTTCGCGAAGTCGGTCTTGATCAGGCCGGGCGCGATGCAGTTCACGCGGATGTTGTGCTTGCCGTATTCGCAGGCGAGGTTGCGCGCGAGCTGCATGTCGGCGGCTTTCGAGATCGCGTAGGCGCCGAGGATGGTCGAGCCCTTGAGGCCGCCGATCGAGGAGACGATGATGATCGAGCCGTCCTTTCGCTCGATCATCTGTGGCACCACCATCGAGATCAGCCAGTTGTTGGCGACGATGTTGTTGTCGAGAATCTTGCGGAACTGATCGTCGGAGATGCCGGCGAGCGGACCGTAATACGGGTTCGATGCCGCGTTGCAGACCAGCACGTCGATCTTGCCGAAGGCGCGGTTGCTCTCGTCGACGAGGTTTTGCAGATTCTCCTTCGAGGAGATGTTGGCGGCAACTGCGACGGCGGTGCCCCTGCCGAACTTGTCGTTGATGCCTTTCGCCACCTGCTCGCACACATCGGCCTTGCGCGAGGAGATCACCACCTTGGCGCCGTGCTCGGCCATGCGCTCGGCGATCGCAAGCCCGATGCCGCGCGTCGATCCGGTGATGACGGCGACTTTCCCCTTCATGTCGAACAAGGTCATGTTTCTCTCCCTGGATTGATCGTATTCACATCGAGATTCCGGGTCCGGTCCTGCGGACCGTCCCGGAATGACAGCTCATTCAGGCGAGCTTCTTGACTTCCGGCCCCGCCGGCTGATGCATCGCCGCATGCGCGTCGTCCGCGATCCACGGCTGCTGATTGACCATCGGCAGCCGCCAGACGGTGCGCTCCGGGCTTGCGAAATAGTCGAGCCGCGTCACCGACACGTTGTCGATATCGAACGCCAGCCCCTGCTCCGGCAAGTCACCGAGTGCGAGCCCCACCGCCGCCTTGATCGTGCCGCCATGCGCGACCGCGATGATGTCCTGTCCGGCTGCCTCATTGTTGATCCGTTCGATGGTGCGGCGCGTGCGGTTGTAGAGATCCGTGAAACTTTCGCCGCCGGGCGCGGGCTCGTTGATGTCCGCAAACCAGCTGGTGCCGACGGGGCGGCTCGCGATGAACGCGGCGCGGTTCATGCCCTGCCAGCGGCCGAGATTTTGCTCGGCGAAGTCCGCTTCCCACTTCATCGAGGCAGGCCGCGGGAAGCCGGCTGCCCAGATCGCCTCGGCGGTCTGATGCGTGCGCCTTAGATTGCTCGAATACCAGACCGCCTTGCGTGGGAGGACCTTGGCAACGGCGTTGAACACATAGGTGTCGCTGGTGTCACAGGCGATGTCGGATTGACCGTAGATGTTGCCGCCGTCGTTGCGCACCGGCGCGTGACGGACCCACCACCACCGTGTCGTCACCACATTGGGCTTGTCTTCGGCTGGCATCGAAACCCTTCCATCCCGTCTGATGTCGCTGTACGTCAGTAGGCAACGTGTCTCAAGACACTTTACCGTTTGAAATCTTGTTTGAAATTCCGTCGCGCGGCAAGCGTCGCGCGAGGCACCACAGGGAGAAACGCATGGGCCGTCTGCAAGGCAAATCCGTCATCATCACCGGCGCCGGCAGCGGCATCGGCCGTGCGGCTGCGCTGCTGTTCACGCGCGAAGGCGCAAAACTGATCGCGGTCGATCGCACCGAGGCGGTGAAGGAGACCGTCGAGGAGATCAAGTCGGCCGGCGGTGTCGCGGAAGCGATGGTTGCGGATGCCGGCTCCGAGAAGGACGTGATCGCCGTCATCGACAAGGCGGTGGCGATGCACGGCCGTCTCGACGTGATCTGGGCCAATGCCGGCGTCTCCGGCGGACTCGTTCCGCTGGCCGAGCAGACCGTCGAGCATTGGCAGGAGATTTTGCGCGTCAATCTGATCGGGCCGTTCCTCGCGGTGAAGTACGCGATGCCGCATATGGTGAAGCAGCAGTCCGGCGCGATCGTGCTCACCGCCTCCGTCGCGGGCCTCAAGGCCGGCGCAAGCGGGCATCCCTATGCGGCGAGCAAGGCCGGCGTGATCAGCCTGGTGCAGACCACCGCCTATTCGCTCACCGGCACCGGCGTGCGCATCAACGCTGTCTGCCCCGGCTTGATCGAAACAGGGATGACGAAGCCGATCTTCGACCGCGCCAAGGAGCGCGGCACCCAGGACAAGATCGGCCAGCTCAACCCACTCAAGCGCGCCGGACAGCCGCACGAGCTCGCAGCGATGGGACTGTTTTTGGCAAGCGACGAGGCGTCGTATGTCAACGGACAAGCGTTCCCGGTGGACGGCGGCCTCACGGCATCGATGCCGTATACGGGGAAACCGGTTTAGGCACGTGCCCGACCCAGCGCTCCGGGGCACGAGAGCGGAGTTTTCGCGCACACCTGCATCCACATCGTCATTGCGAGCGCAGCGAAGCAATCCAGAGTGCCTCCGGAGGGACTCTGGGCTGCTTCGTCGCAAGGGCTCCTCGCAATGACGTGGTGGCAGCATCGCTTGTTCAATTCGCATTGCCATTCGCAGACATACCTTCGCATCCTCGCGGCGCATTTCGCCCGAGCTTTGCTTGGCTGCCCCCAGCGAAAGAGGGTGCAGGGAAGACCGGGTGCCGGCCGGGCATCCACTGTGCGAAAGGTGGCAACAAAGAATTTGCACAGCGGCATACAGGTGTAGCCAAACATCCGGCCTTCCCTGTGCAGTGGTTTTACGGCTTATGTCGTGAACTCCTCGGGGAGCGATGCACTATTGCCCCCGTCGCCTTGGAGATGACTGATGCGCGGGCCCGGTCGGGCCGCAACATCACCGCAAGACTTGACGCACAGACCCCGGGCGTCAGGACCACACGATTTTGCCGTACGCTGATGGCACCGGTCGTATGCGCGCCGACTTCGCTCACGGTTTCCCGCCCTGCAAAGCTCTTCGCGCCAACGCCATCTGCGTCCACCGCCGCCCGGCCCGCGTTCGTGACGACCGCGATACGCCCCTCTTCCTTGGGCCGGGTTGCGGCGGCACATACGCCATTTCCGAATTTCGATAAAGTAGAATGTTTTTGGCGCCGCGGGTTGACCGATGGCTTGGGTGTTTTGTCCGACGGGCAGCAAGGCCTCGTAGCCTGATGAGCGAAGCGACAGCCGGGATTCACGGCACGAGCTTTCCCGGGTATCGCTACGCTCACCCGGGCTACGGAACTGTGTTGATTTGCTCGATCGGCCATCGCATTGGTATGGTTCCTGCAGGCAACTCTCCAATCTCCTGACAAGACCGTGACAATGCCAAGCTCAAGACCCGATCGTATCCGAAAACTCCTCGCCGACCTGGTCGGCTTCGACACCATCAGCGACCGCACCAACCTGCCCCTGATCGCCCATATCGAGAGCTATCTCGCCTCGTTCGGCACCAAGGGCGAGCGCATGACCGACGGGACCGGGCAGAAGGCTTCGCTCTGGGTGACGATCGGGCCGGAGGACCGGCCGGGCTTCGTGCTGTCGGGCCACACGGACGTCGTGCCCGTGGTCGGCCAGGACTGGAGCCATGATCCGTTCAAGCTGGTGGAGCGCGACGGCAAGCTCTATGGCCGCGGCACCACCGATATGAAGGGCTTCGTCGCGGTGTGCCTCGCCATGGTGCCGGAGATGCTGGAGGCCGGGCTCAAGACGCCGATCCATCTGGCGATCTCCTACGACGAGGAGATCGGCTGCGTCGGCGTGCGGCCGATGCTGCGCGAGGTCGCGAAAAAGAAGGTCAGGCCGCTCGGTGCCTTCATCGGCGAGCCCACCCAGATGCAGGTCATCATCGGCCACAAGGGCAAGCACGGCGTGCGCGCGACCTTCCGCGGGCTCGCCCGTCATTCCTCGATCGCGCCCGACGGCGTCAACGCGATCGAATACGCGGCCGAGCTGATCGTCGAGATCCGCCGCCGCGCCTTGGCGCTCGCGGCCGCGCGATCGACGGACGGCCTCTACGACGTTCCGCATTCGACGCTGCTCACCAGCATCGTCCACGGCGGCGCTGCGCTGAACATCGTGCCTGACACCTGCACGGTGGATTTCGAATGCCGCGGCATCGGCATCACCGAGTCCAAGGAGGTGACCGATGCGATCGTCGCCTGGGCCAAGGCGGAGATCGAGCCGGCGATGAAGGCGAGGCATCCGGACTGCGGCATCGATTTCGAGGAGATCCTCGACTATCCCGCGCTGGACACCGCCGCCGATGCGGCGATCGTCACGCTGGCAAAGAGCCTTGCAGGCCGCAACGACCACGCCAAGGTCGCCTTCGGCACCGAGGCAAGCCTGTTCGCCAGCATCGCCGACATCCCGTCGGTGGTGATCGGCCCCGGCGCGATCGCGCAGGCGCATACGCCTGACGAGTTCGTGGAGATGGCGGAGCTGGAGAAGTGCGCGGGGTTCGTGGAGAGGCTGATCGCGCATTGTGTGAAGACGGAGTCGTAGACGACGCTGCCGTCCGGTCGGCAAAGCAAGGCGTGCCCGCTATTGTCGCGCGATCGCCGAGGGTTGGCGGGCGCAGCGCTACGCGCTTTCGCCCACCCTACGAGAATTGTGCCTCGTCATTGCGAGGAGCTCTTGCCGACGAAGCAATCCAGACTGGTGCCGCGGAGACTCTCTGGATTGCTTCGCTCCGCCCGCAATGACGGGTGCCGCGACCTCGCGTCTTTACCGATGTCATGTCCCGGCTTGACCGGGGCATCCAGTACGCCGCGGCTTCTCGATTCAAGCACAGGGGTCTCTGGAATACTGGATTGCCCGCTTTCGCGGGCAATGACACCGGTTGGTGCGAATAGCGACCGACCGAACAAGAAGGCGCGGCCACCAGCCGCGCCTTCGTTCGTCCTAAACCGCGCCCGCCTTCTGCGCATACTCCCATGACGCCTGCGACAGCGGCACGGTGCGCTTGGCGGATTCGAGCGCCTTGGCGTTGGCGGCGGTGCCGTCGCGGATACGGCCGGCGATGCCTTGGGTGATGCCCGCGAGGCGGAACAGATTGTAGGAGAAGTACCAGTTGAGATCAGGCACGCTCATCTGCGTGACGTTGCAGTAGATCTGTGCGGCCTCGTCCAGACTCGGGATGTTGAGCGCCTTCAGATCGACGCCCTGCAGGCCCGGCATGATCCACTGCATCAACAGATACGTGAAGTCGGCCATGGGATCGCCAAGCGTCGACAGCTCCCAGTCCAGCACGGCCTGCACGCGCGGTTCGCTCGCGTGGAAAATCATGTTGTCGAGGCGATAGTCGCCGTGGACGATCGAGACGCGCGCCTGCTCCGGCACGGTCTTGGGCAGCCATTCGGCGACCTTCTCGAATTCAGGGATGTGCTGGGTCTCGGAGGCCCGGTACTGCTTGGTCCAGCGATCGATCTGCCGCGCGAAATAGTTTCCGGGCTTGCCGAAATCGCCAAGGCCGATCGCAACAGGATCGAACATGTGCAGCTTCGCCAGCGTCTCGATCTTGCTGGTGAAGATCTTGCGGCGCGCATCGGCCTCCTGGCTCGGCAGGGTCGGATCCCAGAACACGCGACCCTCCTCCATCGACATGATGTAGAAGGCGGCTCCAATGACGCTGTCGTCCTGGCACAGCGCATAGGCGCGTGCGACCGGAAAGCCCTGCTTTCCAAGGGCCGCGATGACGCGATATTCGCGATCGACCGCATGCGCCGAGGGCAGCAGCTTGCCGAACGGCTTGCGGCGCATCACGTAGGAACGCTTCGGCGTGTTGAGGCGGTAGGTCGGGTTGGACTGGCCGCCCTTGAACTGAAGGACGACCAGCGGGCCTTCAAAACCTTCGACGTTCTCGCGCATCCATGCCTCGAGGCGGAGCTCGTCGAAACGATGCCGCTCCTCGACTGGCTTGGTGCCCGAGAACTCCTCGTCTTTCCTGACGCCGTCAGTCACGGTGACGCTCCCTCTTCAGTCCTGACCATTTCAGGTCGAGCACGATCCTAGCCGGCCACAGCTGATGCACTTGCGTCAAGCCGTCGTCCGGCGCGGATCATGCCTTGTCGTTTCTTCAAGTCGGGAGCGCCGCAGGGCTCTCCCTCTCAATGACTGGCAGAGTTTGCATACTTCCGAAGTTCAAGTCTGGCAATGGCGCGATTGTGCACCTCGTCCGGACCGTCGGCGAGACGGAGCGTACGGATGTGGGCGTAGTCCTTGGCAAGACCAGCTTCGTCCGAAACACCGGCGCCGCCAAAGGCCTGGATCGCCTGATCGATGATCCTCAAGGCCATGTTGGGACCTGCGACCTTGATCATGGCGATCTCGAGCTGCGCGGTCTTGTTGCCGACCTTGTCCATCATGTCGGCGGCCTTGAGGCACAGCAGGCGGTTCATCTCGATGTCGGTGCGCGCCTCGCCGATGCGCTGCTCCCACACACTGTGCTCGATGATCTTCTTGCCGAAGGCGGTGCGCGAGGCGAGCCGCTTCACCATCTTCTCCAGCGCCTCCTCGGCCTTGCCGATCGTGCGCATGCAGTGGTGGATACGGCCGGGGCCAAGGCGGCCCTGCGCGATCTCGAAGCCGCGGCCCTCGCCGAGCAGGATGTTCTCCTTCGGCACGCGCACGTTCTCGAGCAGCACCTGGGCATGGCCGTGCGGCGCGTCATCGAAGCCGAACACCGGAAGCATTTTCTCGACCTTGATGCCGGGCGTGTCGAGCGGAACCAGGATCTGCGACTGCTGCTGGTGCTTGGCAGCCTTGGGATCGGTCTTGCCCATCAGGATCGCGATCTTGCAGCGGGGATCGCCGACGCCGGACGACCACCATTTGCGGCCGTTGATGACGTAGTGGTCGCCGTCCTTCTCGATGCGGGTCTCGATGTTGGTCGCATCGGACGATGCGACCGCCGGTTCCGTCATCAGGAAGGCCGAGCGGATCTCGCCGTCCATCAGCGGACGCAGCCATTTGCGCTTCTGCTCCTTGGTGCCGTAGCGCATGAACACTTCCATGTTGCCGGTGTCGGGCGCGGAGCAGTTGAACACTTCCGAGGCCCAGGTGATGCGGCCCATCTCTTCCGACAGCAGCGCGTATTCCAGATTGGTCAATCCCGCGCCGCGGAATTCATCATCTTCATGCTCGTTCGGCGGCATGAACATGTTCCAGAGTCCCTCGGCCTTCGCCTTCTTCTTGAGGTCCTCCAGCACCGGGATCACCTTCCAGCGCTCGCCGCTGCGATCCTGCTCGTCATAGACGGGCACCGCCGGGCGCACGTGCTTGGCCATGAAGGACCGCACGCGGTCGAGCCATTCCTTCTGCTTGGGGGACAGGTCGAAATCCATGGGACGCTCCTCGTTTCTCTCTCGCTGATCGTTTTGCGCCGGACTGTCCTCCCGCCGCGCGCCGCCCGCAAGCGCGAATGCGCACTTGGCGAGCCTCGCGGAACCGATCGCAGTTGCGAACGAGTCCCGATTGCGGATTGACTTTTCCCGGCCCTCAAACGATAGTTTCATACAACTGTTTGAATTGCAACTCCCCTCCCCGAGGGCATCCATGGCCAGCGATCATACGAGGTCTGCCATTCTCGCCGCCGCCGAACGGCTCTATGCCGATCGTGGCTTCGGCGACGTCACCCTGCGCGACATCGTCGCGGAGGCCGGCGTCAACCTTGCCGCGGTGAACTATCATTTCGGCTCCAAGGACGAGCTGATCGCGGAATTGTTCGTCACACGCTCGATCGCCACCAACCGCGAGCGCCTGCGCGAGCTGAAAGCGGCGGAGGAAGAAGGCGGCGGCCGCGCGCCGATCGAGGTGATCCTGCGCGCGCTGGTGGGGCCGACCTTGCGCGGCTGCCTGGGACCGGAGAACCAGCGCTCGACCGCCGCGCGCTTCATGATCCGCGCCTCGATCGAATCCGTACCGCCGATCCGGCGCATCAAGAACCGCGAGATCGATCATTTGCGCAAATTCGCCGGCGCGATGCGCAGGTCCCTGCCCGACCGCAGCGACGTCGATATCTATTGGGGCCTCAACTTCGCGCTCGCCATGGCGCACCACACCATTCGCGAGAGCGAGCGCCTGACGAAACTGTCTGAAGGCAAATGCGACCTCGACGACGTCGAGGACGTCGTCGCGCGCGTCGTCAGCGTGGCGACGATGGCGCTGACGGCGGGACGGACGGAGACAAAGTCGCCCGCGCGCGCATTGGTGCGGGATGCGCGTTGACGAATGCCTTGATCTCGTCGAGTGCACGCCTCGTCCTTCGAGACGCCCGCTTCAGGCGGGCTCCTCAGGATGAGGCTGATCGGCACCGACGCCCCTCGAGCGTGCAGCCGCGTGCTCGGCCCTCATCCTGAGGAGCCCGCCTAAGCGGGCGTCTCGAAGGATGGCCACAGGGGGAAGCGGGGTGGCCGTTTCCTCACATCATCGCGATGCAGTCGATCTCGACGTCGAAGGGAGCGAACCATTCAGGCGTGCAGACGAAGATCCGCGCCTTACGCCCGGTGCGGCATCTCCTCGGCCTCTTCCTTGGCCAGCAGCAGCAGCATCTCGATGCCCATCTCGCCTTCCTGCGGCGAGCGGATAAACTTGATTTCGTCGGCGCTTTGCCGCAGCGCGGCAATGATGGCGACCGCCTGATTGGCGGTTGCCGCCTCAGTCGCCAGAATGGACTTCTGGTTCTTGGACTGAAACCCGATGGTGTAGGACATTCGTTCCCTCCCGCGCTCAAGTAAAGAGATCGAATCAGAGTCCCGCGCCGAGTGGAAGCCTGCTCGACTACGGACCGGGATTATCTGGGGATTGCGCGCAAGCTCCGCGCAAGGCCGCGCGAGCGCCACGTTGTCGTCACCAGCCTATGGTTACCGATCCGGTGCAGGCACAGTGTTCGCGGGAGCAAGAAAGCAAAGCTAAATAATCCCCTGCTGCTTAAGCTCCTCGATCTTGCCCGCATCGTAGCCGAGCTTGCCGCCGAGCACCTCCTGTGTGTGCTCCCCGAGCAGCGGCGGGGCGCGGTAGGTCTTGATCGGGGTCTCCGAGAAGGTCAGCGCATTGCGGATCAGCGACAGCTCCGGCTCGAACTTGTGCTCGGTCTTCACCCGCATGCCGCGCGACTGCACGTGCGGATCGGAGAACACCTGCTCGAAATTGTTGATGGGCCCCGAGGGCACGCCGGCCTCCTCCAGCTTGTCCAGCCAGTAGGCCACCGGCTTCCTCAGGAACAGGCCGGCGAAGATCGCCATGATCTCCTTGCCGTGCACGACGCGGTCGTTGTTCTTGATGAAGCGCTTGTCATTGGCGAGTTCGGGCTCGCCGAGCACCGCACAGGTGCGCTGGAACTGGCCGTCATTGCCGACCACCAGCATCAATTCGCCGTCGGTGCAGCGGAACACGCCGGCCGGCATGCCGCCATTGCCCCAGGTGCCGCGGCGCGGCGGCGTCTTGCCGTTGACGAGGTAGATCTGCAGCCAGTGCGACAACGAGGCGATGACGGTGTCGAACAGGCACACGTCGATGTGCTGCCCCTGCCCGTCATTGGCATCGCGGTGGTAGAGCGCCGAGAGGATGCCGATCGAGGTGTTCATGCCGGTCATGTAGTCGACGATGGACGGACCGACCTTCATCGGACCCTCGCCCGGCTCGCCGTCCATATGGCCGGTGACGCTCATCAGCCCGCCCATCGCCTGAAGGATGGCGTCATAGCCGGCGCGGGGCGCGTAGGGGCCGGTCTGGCCGAAGCCGGTCACCGAGCAATAGATGATGCCGGGATTGATCGCCTTGATCGTCTCGTAGTCGAGGCCGTAGCGCTTGAGATCGCCGACCTTGTAGTTCTCCATGAAGACGTCGACGTCCTTGGCGAGTTCGCGGATGATCGCCTGCCCTTCCGGCTTGGCGATGTTGACGGTAACCGACTTCTTGTTGCGGTTGGCGCAGAGGTAGAACGAGTTGTTGTTGTTGGCCTTGCCCTCGGGATCGGTCAGATAAGGCGGGCCGAAGGCGCGCGCGTCGTCGCCGGTGCCCGGCCGCTCGATCTTGATCACCTCCGCACCGAGATCGCCCAGCATCTGGGCCGACAAGGGCCCGGCGAGGACGCGGGTGAGGTCAAGGATCTTGATGCCTGAGAGCGGCAAGGCCGACATGTCGGTTTCCTCCGGGGAACTGGTGTTGGCGCGGCAGCCTCGGCCAAGCCGCGCTCTCTGCCGATACACCATTTTCGTTCCCCTAGCACTGCGCTCCGGGCATACGGCCATCCCTGCCCCCCCGGCAGCAGTGGCGGCCCTGCGGAGGCGAATTTCCGCGCCGCGAAGATTGCCCCGCCGAACTCAGGTGGCGACCGCTGCGACCACGCTTGGCCTCCGCCGCCCGAGCAGGACCAGGATCAGCACCGTCGCGCAGGAGCAGACGAAGGTGAGACCGAGCGCACTGCGGCTGCCGAACTGGGTGAGCAGGCCGGCCAGCAGCGGCGGAGACAGCGCGGAGGCGAGATTGAGCGGCAGCGCGATCATCGACATCGCCTTGGCGAACTCGGCCTGGTCGTAGAACACCAGCGGGATGGTCGCCCGCGCCACCGCCATCGCGCCGCTGCCGGCGCCGTAGAGCAGGATGAAGACCGCAACCGCCCACGTCGCGCCCTCGCTCAGCATCAAAAGCAGCATGGCGACGGGCAGCGCCGTGCCGGCCACCAGCCCGGTCGTGATGCCGTCCCACCGCCCGCCGCCGAGGAAGTCGAGCCCGCGGGCGCTGACCTGTATGACGCCGAGCATCGAGCCGAACGCGACCGCCTGCGCCGGCGCCAGCCCCTCCGCCCGCAGCAGCTCGATGAACACGGCGCCGAGACCGAAATTGACGAAGGCATTGAGGGTGATTGCGGAGACGACGAGGCCGAAGGTGCTGCGCGCAACCGGCGGCACATCCGCGTGCTTTACTGGCGTTGGGCCCTCGTCCTTCGCGACGCTCCGGCGCGGCGCCGCCAACGCATAGAGCGGAAGCGAGACCACGATCAGCATGGCGGCGTAGACCAGACACGTCCAGCGCCAGCCGACGAGAGCATTCAGGAACGATGTGGCCGGCCAGAAGATGCTGCTCGAAAGCCCCGTCACCAGCATGAGCGCGCCGATCGCGCTCTTGGCCTGCCGCCCGGCGACCTCGTTGAGCATGATATAGGCACCCGTCGAGAGCGTGGCGCTGCCGGCAAGGCCGAAGACGATCCAGGCGGCGAAATAGAGGGCTGGGTCGCGCGCGAAGAACAGCAGCACGAATCCGGGCACGCTGACGACCGTGCCAAGCATCATGACCTTGCGCGCACCATGCCGCGCGAAAGCCTTGCCGAGCCAGGGCGCGCACAGCCCCATGGTGACATAAAGCGTCGAGGTGCCTGCGAACACCATCGGCAGGCTCATGCCAAGATCGGCCGCAAGGTCGCGGCCGATGATGGGCGGAAGGCCGATCGTGCCCCATCCAATGAGCTGGGTGATTGCAAGCACCAGCAGGACCCCGATGAGCCTGCCGCCAGATTTCAAGAACCGCATTCCAAACGTCGCCTGCCCCAGCTGCGTGCCTGTGCACGGACCCCGTCATAGCGGGAGTCTTGGCGCTGCGGAACGCCGGCCGCCGAATGGCAGAAGGCAGCCGGGAGCATGTCAGGAGGAGGCAGTAGCCCCTATCGCGCGAGACCGAGCAGGGATCGCGCCTCGGCGGCGGTCGCGACGCGCCGGCCGTGGCGCGCGACTGCCTCGCAGGCGACGGTCACGAGCTCGGCGTTGCTCGCGGCGAGGCGCGTCTTGTCGATCCTGATATTGTCCTCGAGCCCGGTGCGAACCGCGTCGGCGCCCCGCGCCAGCGCCCAGCCCATGACCTCCGCCTGATGGCGTCCGATCCCGGCCGCGGTCCACGTCGCTTGCGGAATCAGGCGCTTGAGCTCTCCCAGAAGGATGTCGAGGACATGCTCGTCCGCCGGCATCGCGTTCTTGACGCCCATGACGAACTGCACATGCGGGCGCGCATCGATCAGCCCCGCCTCGATCAAGCGGCGGGCGCCATGCAGATGCGACAGATCGAAGATCTCGATTTCCGGCCGGATGCCATTCGCCTTCATGCCGGTCGCGAGCGTTTCGACGAGAGCACCACTGTTCTCGTAGACGATGGTCGGAAAGTTCACCGAGCCCGTGGAGAGCGAGGCCATGTCCGGCTTGAGATAGAGCGACGAGCCGCGCGCCGAGGGATCGCGCCCTCGCCCGCCGGTCGAGAACTGAACGATCATCCCCGGACAATGTATCTTGATGCCCTCCTGCACCACGGCAAAGCGCTCGGGATCCGAGGACGGCGTCTCGTCATCGTTGCGAACATGGATATGGGCAAGCGTGGCGCCGGCCTCGAAGGCCTGGTGTGTGGATTCGATCTGTTCGGACGGCAGGATGGGCACCGCCGGATTGTCCTTCTTGCGCGGAACTGAGCCGGTGATAGCGACAGCAACGACGACGGGGTTCATCCCTGGGCCTCTGATGATGGCGCTCGCGCGCGCCGAGTTCGACTAGGCGGTTACATAACAAATCGAGCCCTGCCGCTGCAAACATCATCGATCGCAGCGGCAGGGCTTTCTCAGAGTCAGGTCGGGACTGCGGTCGCACCACTCGCCGCTTCGGCACGCTGCCGCTCATAATCGGCCAGTGGCATCGGAACGGCCTTGGGATTACCGAGATCGTCGATGCGGATCCGATAGGTTTCCCGGGCCGTGACGGCCGCCAGCGCCGCGATGACCGTGATGCCGAAGGCGATCGCCCCCACCGTCAAGGGGATGTTGGCCGAGCCGGGAGGCGCTACGGTCGCAAACAGGGCGGGAAGCAACGCGGTGATGGTCGTACCGATGTTCTGCGAGATCGCCATCGCCGACACCCGGGTGCGGGTCGGAAACAGCTCCGGATAGAAGCTGGGGAAGATCGCGTTGTAGCCCTGATAGACGACGCCCCACATCAAAAGCGAGAGCAGGATCGCGAGCGGCACGTTCCTGATGCTGATGGCGTAGAGATAGCCGAAGGCAAGCAAGCCGGACAGCAGCGCGCCCACGATGATCGGAGGTTTGCGGCCGACCTTGTCAGAGAGATTGCCGACGAAGGGAATGACGAACACTGCCAGCATGTTTCCGAGGACCGGGATCCACAGATAGACGTCCTTGGCAAACCCGATGCCATAGGCCGGCTGGACCGCATAGGCCGCACCGAAGATGGTCGCGACCACGGGGATGACGTTCATCAGGGCCATGCAGACGACCCTCAGCATGTCGCGCCAGCTCAGCTTGATGGCCTGGACAATGGGCGACCGCGGCGTCTCTCCGCGCTCGCCCTCGCGCGCAAAGGCAGGCGTCTCGTCGACTTCGCGGCGGATGATGTAGCCGGCGACGATGACGAAGAAGCTGAGCAGGAAGGGAATCCGCCAGCCCCAGCTGTTGAAGGCCTCGGCCGGCATATAGGCGGCCAGCGGCAGGAACACGGCTGCTGCGAGAATTTGGCCAGCCTGGACGCCCTGAAGCGCGAAGCTCGCATAGAAGCCGCGCCGGCCGAACGGCGCATGCTCCAGGATCATCGAGCTCGCGCCGGAGATTTCACCGGCCACGGCAAATCCCTGCACGAGGCGCAGGATGACGAGCAGGATCGGCGCGAGGATGCCGACCTGCTGATAGGTCGGCAGAAGGCCAACGGCCATGGTCGAGATGCCCATCAGGAACATGCAGACGATGAGCACGGTCTTGCGGCCATGGGTGTCGCCCCAATGTCCAAGCACGAAGGCGCCGATCGGCCGGGCCACGTAGCCGACGCCATAGGTCGCCAGCGATGCGATGATGGCGACGGTGGGATTTTCCGACGGAAAGAAGATTTGGGGGAAGATCAGCGAAGCGGCGGTGGCATAGATGAAGAAGTCATAATATTCGAGAGCCGAGCCAATCCAGCCGCTCGCGGCGGCCTTCTTGGACTGACTCCTGTCATGGATCGCGCGAGTCGTGGTCATCTCAGAGATTCCTCCTCTGGGGTTATCGACGTCCCGTTGGCGGGCTTCGTTCGAAATCGGACAGCACTCTCCGGGCGCCCTGCGGTAGCTTCGCGGAGCGCTTGTCATTGCCGATGGCTGTCTGATTGGTCCCAACAATAGGCTTTCGCCGGGCTAACACAATTACCCAGTTATGCGATAAACCTAACATGATGTTATCTAGGCCGGAGCGTATACCTCCGGGCGAAGGGGCCATCGCATATGCCACGCGGAGGCTGCCGGACGAGCTCGGGCTGCATAGTTCCAGACGCCCGCTTTGGCAGGCTCCTCACCATAAGGGTTCTTGCTGCAAAACGCGACGTCATACTGAGGGCCGCCATTCGCAGACCAGTCTCGTCTGCGGCCGGCTCGCTCCCAGGGAGCAATTACGCATCCTCTCGCTGATGGCGGAAAATGGCGTCATCTCCAGCGACGGCGTCGAGGCCGACCGGCTCGATTTCAACGCCGGCGCCGAGGTCACGACCGGGATCGCCGCGCGGCGCGGGCGGCTGATGATGTGACGCTGTTGGTCGCGAACGGCTCGCCGGCGTCAAGAGGTGTGGCCGGGATCGACGTGCTTCGGCGTCTTCTTATCGCGCTGGGGCGTCATCTTGGCCGGATCAGGCGCGTCTGGCACGCCGCGCGGTCCGAGCTGGTCACGCTGGATGTCGTCTTCGGAGCGGGATGGTTCGATGCCGTTCGGCTCACGAGGCTTGGTCATCGCGGCTTCTTTCTCAGATTCTGTTCCGCGGCCCGTTATCCGCGACGCCGAGCGCATTGTCTCCGGCTTCGCGACCGGGCACGCTGACATGCACCTCGTGTCCCTCGCGCAGCGCCAGGGACGCCGCGGCGACCGCCGACTCGAACGCGGCCTCCTTGGTGGCGTATCTGCTCCTGACCTCGCCGTCATGCAGCACGCCCCATTCGTCCTGCACCGGCACGATCGCGTATTGAGCAAGGCCCATGGTCTCCTCCTCCAGCTCTCTATTGTTGCGTGAGCTGCGGGTGCGTCGCGCTCACCCGCCACACGGTGTTGCCGCTGTCGTCGGCGACCAGCAACGCGCCGGTCTTGTCGATGGCGACGCCGACCGGACGGCCGCGCGCGTGATTGTCGCTGTTCAGGAAACCGGTGACGACGTCCTGTGCCGGTCCGCTCGGCTTGCCGTCACTGAACGGCACGAAGACGACCTTGTAGCCGTTCAGGTTCTGCCTGTTCCAGCTGCCATGCTCGCCGACGAAGGCGCCGCCGCGATAGGCGCTCGGCAGGCTTGTGCCGGTGTAGAAAGCCATTCCGAGCGGAGCGACATGCGAGCTCAGGGCGTAGTCGGGCACGATCGCCTTGGCGACGAGGTCGGGCCGCTCCGGCTTGACGCGGGGATCGACATGCTGACCGTAATAGCTGTAGGGCCAGCCATAGAAGCCGCCGTCCTTCACCGAGGTCATGTAGTCAGGGACGAGATCGGGGCCGAGCTCATCGCGCTCGTTCACCACCGTCCACAGGGCGCCGGTCTGCGGCTCGAAGCTGAGGCCGTTCGGATTGCGCAGGCCGCTCGCAAAGATGCGCCAGCGGCCGCTGTCGCGGTCGACCTCGAGGATCGCGGCGCGATTGTGCTCGGCCTCGATGCCGTTCTCGGTGATGTTGCTGTTGGAGCCGACGCCCGCATAGAGCTTTGAACCATCGGGGCTGGCGACGAGGCTCTTGGTCCAGTGATGATCGATCGGCCCGCCCGGCAGTGGCGTGAGCACCGTGCCTGGCGCGGTGATCTTCGTGTCCCCTTCCGTATAGGGATATCTGACGATGGCGTCGGTGTTGGCGACATAGAGATCGTTGCCGACCAGCGCGACGCCGAAGGGTGAATTGAGGTGATCGAGAAAGACGCTCTGCGTATCGGGCACGCCGTCGCCGTTCGCGTCGCGCAGCAGCGTGATGCGATTGCTCTCGCCGGTATCGCCGCCTGACGTCGCCCAGGACTCGACGTAGCCGATCACGATTTCCTTGGGCCGCTTGATCGGAGCGCCCTTCGGCGCCTTGGATTCCACCACCAGCACGTCGCCGTTGGGAAGCACGTAGAGAAAGCGCGGATGCTGCAAGCCCGTTGCGAAGGCCTTGGCCTGCAAGCCCCGTGCGACCGAGGGCGTCTCGTCCTTCTTCCACCCGACGATGCGCGCAATGTGCATCGGCGGCAGCAGGTATTGCTGGATCTCGGGGAGCTTCGGGTTGGCGCCGATTTGCGCATTGGGATCGCCGCTACCGTCGTCGCAGCCGGCGAGGCACAGCAGCGAGGCGCACACAAGCACGCGAGCAAGCATCGACGTCATCGCGCAACTCCCACGCCGTGGCGGTACACCATGGCCCAGCCCAGCCAGCCGGTGACCGGCAGGATCAGGACGGTGATGATCGAAAGGATGAGCCCGGTCGGCCATACCGAGGTCCAGGCATCGCGGGTGTGGATCAGCGCATTGAGGATGGCGAGCACCAGCGCCACCGCGTTGCCGATGAGATGCGGCCAGGCCGGCGGCTGCGCCCGCACCAGGCGGTTGCCGAGGAAATCGGTCAGGCCCGCGATCGCCGCCAGCACGCCGAAGATGACGCCGACGAGCAGAAGCCAGGCGGAGAAATTCGCCCACATGATCTCGGCGCTGACGACATAGGCGATGTCGGTCAGCAGCGCCCCGATGAAGCACGCGATCGGAATCGGCACCAGCATCGGATGAATCGGATGGCCCGCGATTTGCGCGGTGCTGCGCACGCGCACGTCTTCCTGCACGGTCGGCCTCGTGTGGCTTATCGCCTGCCCGACCGGCCAACTCATGCGTGCAGTGAAGGTTCCTAGCCTCTGTGCAGTGCAAAGCGCATGCAGCGGCCGAGCAATCTCGCGGAACCGACGGAGTTTTGTCGCCTTGAAGTCAACCAAGTGATTTCCGGAGACCTTCAAAGTGGATCAGCCTGGCGATGGCGCCTCCTTCAACCCTGCCTCAAAGCTCGACGGCGTCTCGCCTCGTCAGACCAAGCAGATCGAATCGCAGAGCCGGCCAAGCGCCGCGCTCATCCATGAGACCATCCGCGCCGAGGGCGAGCAGGAACTGGAACGGCTATGGTGGGCGATCGTGCTGTCCGGTCTTGCCGCCGGCCTCTCGATGGGATTGTCCCTCGTCGTCGAGGGCGAGTTTCACGCGCTGATTTCCGACGATGCGACCCGCCGCCTGGTGGCCCCGCTCGGCTATACCGTCGGCTTTCTGGTCGTGGTCCTGGGGCGGCAGCAACTCTTCACCGAGAACACGCTGACCCCGATCCTGCCACTGTTGCACCACCGCGATCTCGCCACCTTGCGAAGCGTGCTCAAGCTGTGGGGCCTTGTGCTGGTTTCGAACATCGCAGGAACCTGGGCGGTCGGATCCGTGCTCGCCCACACCAGCATTTTCGAACCGCGCATCGTGGACGCCTTCGTCGATCTCAGCCGCCGCACCGTCGAGGGAACGTTCGTGACGACCCTCGTGCGCGCGGTCTTTGCCGGCTGGTTGATCGCCCTGATGGCGTGGCTTCTTCCAGCCGCCAAGGGGACGCGCGCGCACATCATCGTCGTGATGACCTATGTGGTCGCACTCGGCGAGTTCGCACACATCATCGCCGGCTCGGTCGAGTGCGCGTTCCTGGTGCAGAGCGACCGGGCATCGCTCGCCCAATATGCCCTGGACTTCTTCATGCCGACCCTGCTCGGCAACATCCTGGGTGGAACGACCCTGGTTGCACTGCTGAATTACGGGCAGGTCGCCGCCGAAATCAACGACCACAGGGAATAGATCGCGCGGATGCCGCTCCTTGCACAGGAACGATGAGCGCGAGCCCCGCTTGCGTGAGTAGCGAAGTTCAGCGGACAGCCTCAGGGCGGTGCAGTCGACCGTGCCCGGAAGGAACGCGAGAAGAAGGAGGCGAAAGAGAGCAAGCCGGGGCTATCGGGACGCTGTTTCGGCAAGATAAGATTGATATGCCCGCCTCAAGCCGTCGTGAAGCGAGGTCGTCGCGCGCCAGCCGAGCTTGTCGAGACGGCTGACGTCGAGCAGCTTGCGCGGGGTGCCATCGGGCCGCGAGGTGTCGAAAGAGATCTCGCCGCTGTAGCCGACGATGTCGGCGACGAGGCGCGCGAATTCGGCGATGGTGATGTCCTCGCCGGTGCCGATGTTGACCAGCTCCGCACTGGAATAGGTCTTCATCAGGTGCACGCTGGCATCCGCCATGTCGTCGACATAGAGGAACTCGCGCCGCGGCGTGCCGGTGCCCCACACCACGACGCTTTTGGCGCCTGCCATCTTCGCCTCATGGAAGCGGCGGATCAGGGCGGCGACGACGTGGCTCATCTCGGGATGATAATTGTCGCCAGGGCCGTAGAGATTGGTCGGCATCACGCTGATGAAGTCGCAGCCATACTGGCTGCGATAGGCCTCCACCATCTTGATCCCTGCGATCTTCGCGATCGCATAGGGCTCGTTGGTCGGCTCCAGCGGGCCTGTCAGCACCGAGTCCTCGCGCAAGGGCTGCGGCGCCAGCTTCGGATAGATGCAGGAGGAGCCCAGAAACATCAGCTTCTCGGCGCCGTTCTGACGCGCAGCCTGGATCACGTTCGCGGCGATCGCGATGTTGTCGTAGATGAACTCGGCCCGCAGCGTGTCGTTGGCGACGATGCCGCCGACCTTGGCCGCGGCGAGGAACACCACCTGCGGCCGCACCCTTGCGAACCAGTCGAACACGGCGGCCTGGTTGCGCAGATCGAGCTCGCCCCTGGCCACCGTGACGAGCTGGACGTCCTCCGCTGCGAGCCGGCGCACGAGCGCGCTGCCGACCATGCCGCGATGGCCGGCGACATAGACCCGTCTGCCTTTCAGTTCAAACGGTGCCTTTACCATGGCCTGCATCCCGCTTCGCCTCGGCCAGATCGCTTCTCATCATCTCCGCGACCAGCTCTGCGAACGTCCGCTTCGGCGTCCAGCCCAGCACCTCGCGCGCCTTGCTGGCATCGCCGACCAGGACATCGACCTCGGTCGGGCGGAAATAGGTCGGGTCGATCTTCACGACGGTCTTGCCGCTCTTTTCGTCGATGCCGGTTTCCTCGACGCCCTTGCCCCGCCATTCGATGCGGCGGCCGACCTCCGCAAAGGACAGCTCGACCATCTCGCGGACCGAGTGCATCTCGCCGGTGGCGAGCACGAAGTCGTCAGGCTTGTCGGCCTGCAGGATCCTGTGCATGCCCTCGACGTAGTCCTTGGCATGGCCCCAGTCGCGCCTGGCCTCGAGATTGCCGAGATAGAGCGTGTCCTCGATACCGACCTCGATCCGCGACACGCCGCGCGTGATCTTGCGCGTGACGAAGGTCTCGCCGCGGATCGGGCTCTCGTGGTTGAACAAGATGCCGTTGCTGGCGAACATGCCGTAGGCTTCGCGGTAGTTCACCGTGATCCAATAGCCGTAGAGCTTTGCGACGCCATAAGGCGAGCGCGGATAGAACGGCGTCGTCTCCTTCTGCGGGATCTCCTGCACGAGGCCGTAGAGCTCGGAGGTCGAGGCCTGGTAGAACCGCGTCTCCTTCTCCATGCCGAGGATGCGGATCGCTTCCAGCAGACGCAGCACGCCGATGGCGTCGGCATTGGCGGTGTATTCGGGGCTCTCGAAGCTGACGGCGACGTGGCTTTGCGCGGCGAGATTGTAGATCTCTGTGGGGCGGATCTGCTGCACCAGGCGGATCAGATTGGTCGAATCCGTCATGTCGCCATAATGCATCAGGAACGGCACGTTGCCGACATGCGGGTCCTGGTAGAGGTGGTCGACCCGCGCCGTGTTGAACGAGGACGAGCGCCGCTTGATGCCATGCACGACATAGCCGAGCGACAGCAGATATTCGGCGAGATAGGCGCCGTCCTGGCCGGTCACGCCGGTGATGAGAGCGATCCGCTCAGCCATATCTGCTACCCACTCCCAACACGCCCCGAGGGGCCGCCTGTTTTCCAGTTCCGGCCACCATCTTCTCTGACAGATCGGCCGCCGGGGTCAACCCAATATAGGAAAAGGGTTACCGGCTTTGTTGGGCGATTCCGGCACGCGGGGGGCCGCGGGCTTACTGAGCACCCCGACAGCCGCCACATCGGATGATATCTTCGCGTTCGCCAATGTGGTGCTGATATTGGGCGATCGCGCGATTGGCCATCCGGATGCGATTGGTCTGTCCTTCGTCGACCATCGTCGCGATGCGCTGCGCGAGGAATACGCACGCCTCGAATTCATCCTGGATGGCTCCCGCGCGCGCGAGAAAGTCCCACGCGATATCATATGCCTGCTCGGCGGCCGGATTGCGGTAGTCGCTGAAGATGATATGCGTCATCAAATCACACTGTCGTTCGACCTCTTCGTTGCCGAACCGCAACCCGGCTCGATCGTTCCTAAGCTGCCTTCCTCCATTGTCCGTTGCAGGCCCGTCCGGTTCCTCCACGATGACCGCCAGGAACGCGAGCAGGTTGCCAGCGTTCAACTGGATGGCGCGACATTATCCAGGATCTCGGATGGCGGTGATTTCTCGGGACAGCGACAAGCTCAATCAGGTGGTCGGACTGAGATGCAGATAGGTCGGGTCGAAGCCCGCCAGCTCTTCCATCTCCTTTGCCTTGAGGATGTGAAACTCCGATCTGCTCACCACCACCAATCCTTCCTTGCGGAGGTTTTGGAGGACCCGGTTGGTGTGCACCACCGACAATCCCAGGCAATCTCCGAGGTCGGCTTGCGTAATGGGCAAGCCGAACTCGCCGTCTCGCGTATGCCCGATCGCCTTGAGCCTCTGATGCAATTCAATCAGGAGGTGGGCCATTCTCGGTGTCGCCTCCCTTCGTCCGACGTTGACGATCCATTCCCTGAAGATAGCTCCATCAATCAGCGTTTCGCGCCACAGTGCCGACGCCAGGTTCGGACGCTGCAGATTGACCGCTCTCAGATCCTCGTGGGAGATGAAGCCCAGCTTGCAGCGCGTGACGGCGACGAGGTCATGATCCATGACCTTGAGATGAAGGCTTTGAAGGTCGGGGATTTCGCCGGGTATGTGAATGGAGAGAACCTGTCGATCTCCATCCGCCGTCGTCTTCGACCGGAACGCGAATCCATCCGCGATCAGGCAACAGTCCGTGGGCCGCTCTCCGTCGGCCACGATGATTTCGCCAGCGTCGAGATGCCGCTCGTGAATCCGAAGGCCCTGAATGGCGCGGATGTCCTCGGCATCCAGCTCGTTGGACACCGTCAGCTTCGTGATCAGCGCGGAAACGAGGTTTGCCGGCATCGGATGCTCCTTTTGAGACCCGACATGGCGCAAACCACTCCGGCCTGTTAGGCGGGAGCGCTACACTCTCAGCACCGGCGCCCGAGGATATCTGCCGGCGATCCAAGACAACGCAAAGTTACACGATCGTTCCAAAATATCCCATCGAGCAACTTTTGACGGAAAAACATAACGTTGACGTGCTTATAGGTGCGATTCGGCAAGTCTCACCCCTGCCATCGCCGCTAAGCCTCACCGAGCGTGTGCAGGACCGGCCGAAGCTCGGCACCATCATCGAGATCGAGTGTCGCAAGTGAGATCGGGAGCTTGAAGCGCCTCGGTCCCGCGCTTCCGGGATTTAGATAAAGGACGCCGTCCTGCGTCCTGATGCTCGCGCGATGCGAATGACCGTAGATCACGGCGTCGATGCCGTCGGGGGCAGGCTTGCTCTCGAGTTCGGTCAGATCATGCAGGACATAGAAGACGTACCGGCCGAGGCGGATGGTTTCCGTATCGCGATAGTTCCGCGCCCAATCGCCGCTATCGACATTGCCGCGGATGGCCGTGACCGGCGCGATCCTGCGCAGCCCCTCGAGCACATGCTCGCCGCCGATATCGCCGGCATGAATGATATGGGCGACTCCGGCAAAGCACTGCCCGACTTCCGGCCGCAACAGCCCGTGCGTGTCCGAAATCACGCCGATCGTCGTAACCGGGGGACGGCGTTGCGACTCGCTGTCCGGACGAGCGGCAGCACCGCTCTGCGAAGAAACGATCGAGGCAGAATAAGCACTTGAAATCATTGGAGCGGGTGAAGGGAATCGAACCCTCGTATTCAGCTTGGAAGGCTGCTGCTCTACCATTGAGCTACACCCGCGTTGGCGATCCCCTAACACGGCCGGGCGGCGGTCTCAACTGCCTCCGGGCGGTCTTTCCCCGCGTCAACAGCACCCCTGTTCCCGGCGTTTTGCCCGCCCCTTAACGGCCGGGCGATGCCGCCCTATATTGAAGTCTCCCGAAACCAACGAAAGGAGGTGATCCAGTGTCTTATCTCGAGCGCTGTCACCTCGCTGGGATCGCCCGCTAGGCCTTGAAACGGGCTTGGCATCGGGGCGTTCTCAGCCCTGGACCAGCGAGCAAGAAATCGGGCGCGGCGGGGCCTCCCCGCCGCGCCTTTTTCGTCTGTCGGCACGGCTCAGGCAGCCGGCTCGCCCGCAAGGACCTCGCGAATCTTCTGCGACAGCTCCGACTTCCTGTATGGCTTCTGAAGCAGCGCCACGCCGGGATCGAGATGCCCTTCATGGACGATGGTGTCGTCGGTATAGCCGGAGGTGTAGAGCACCTTCACCCCGGCCCGGCGGAGCCGGACGGCGTCGGCCAATTCGCGGCCGTTCATGCCTCCGGGCATGATGATGTCCGTGAACAGGAGATCGAATTTGGCGCCCTGGTCGACCAGAACGAGCGCGGATGCGCCGTCACCGGCAGCGAGCGTGCGGTAGCCGAGACTGCCGAGCTGGGCGATGACATAGCCCTGCACCAGCGGATCGTCCTCGACCACGAGGATCGTCTCATGCCCGCGCGCTGCGACGAGCGGGTGCACCGGCGCCGTCCTGGCCGGCGCCTCGCCCTCCGACCTCGGCAGGAACAAGCGCACAATCGTGCCGTGCCCCTCCTCGGTCTCGATGGCGACGGTGCCGCCGGTCTGGCGGGCGAAGCCGTAGACCATGCTGAGCCCGAGCCCGGTGCCGCGGCCGACGCCCTTGGTGGTGAAGAACGGCTCGAACACGCGCTCGCGGATGTCGGCCGGAATGCCGTGGCCGGTGTCGCCGACCGCGACCATCACGAAGGCGCCGCGGACCACATCGCCCTCGTCGGCCCCTTCCGCGCCGTCGAGTTCCCGGTTCGCGGTCTCGAGCGTCAGCCTGCCGCCGCCAGGCATCGCGTCACGGGCGTTGACCGCGAGATTGACGATCGCGGACGAAAGCTGCGACGGATCGACCATCGCCGACCAGGCGTCGTCCGCGAGCCGGGTCACGATCTCGACATGCTCGCCCAGGATCGGCTTCAGCAGCTTTGCGGTCTCCAAAACAAGGGCGTTGACGTCGATCCCGCGCGGCTCGAGCGGCTGCCGGCGCGCGAAGGTCAGGAGCTGCGAGGTGATCTCGGCGCCGCGTGTGGCGGCATCGTCGATGAGCTGCGCGATGGCGGCGAACTGGGGCCTGTCCGCGAGCCCCTCCTGGATGATCTCGATGGTGCCGGTGATGACGGTGAGCACGTTGTTGAAGTCATGCGCAACGCCGCCGGTGAGCTGGCCGATGGCGTCCATTTTCTGCGATTGGCGCAGCCGCTCCTCGGTCTCGTGCTGCGCGGTGACATCGGTGGCGGAGCCCCGATAGCCCATGAAGCGTCCGTCTGACGCGAACACCGGCCGGCCGTTGACGCTGAAATGGCGCATGCGCCCGTTCGCATCGCGACCGCGATATTCGAACTTCCGGAACGGCTCGTGACGGTCCAATGTCGCCATGTGCGCGCGCCATTTCTCCGGCTCGGCCTCGTGGTCGAAAGCGGCGTCGACGCGGCGCTTGCCGATCACCGCCTTGTGGTCCATGCCGAAGGTGCCGGCCCGCTCCGATATGTAGGTGAACCGATGATCCGGTCCGGTTTCCCAGAACCAGTCGGACGCGGTCTCGGCATAGTCGCGGAAGCGCTGTTCGCTCGCGCGGGCGTCTTCTTCGGCGCTGCGGCGGATCTTCAGGTCACGCTCGAGATTGGCGTTGGCCTCGCGCAGCTCGCCATAAGCGCGCTCGAGATTGGCGCACATGGAGTTGAAGGCGACGATCACCTTGTCGAGCTCGTCGGGATCGTAGGTCGGACGGCGCTCCAGCTGCAAAGGCGCCGGCGGCCGCGCCAGGCTGTATTTGCTGACGAAGTCGGCGATGGTGACCAGATGCCGCGTCACCAGCAGATGGAACATGTAGATGATGAACAGCGAGACGACAAAGGTCTTTGCCGCCTGGCTCGCCAGAATGACAAGGGCACGGTTCAGCAATTGCCGATAGACCTCGCTCAGCGTCGCCTCGACGTGGAGCACGCCGATCGTGCGCACGGTCCCCTGCACGGTGGTGGTCAGCGGATAGTCGCGCGTCACGATCGAACGGGTGTTCGGCTCGCCGATCGCGACACGGATCGGATTGGGACGATCGGCGATCTCGCGCACTTCGGCGGCGCGGATGTCGGGCAGCCGCAAGATACCGTCGAGCAGGAGCCTGAGCTGGTTCTGATCGAGATTCCACAGGCTCTCGCCGAGGCTGCCGGTGGTGCTGCGGCCGATCTCCTCGAGCCGCGTCTCGATGACGCCGACCTCACGGTTGTAGTCGAGATAGAGCTGAAGCGCGGTCAGCACGAGCGTCACGACCGAGGAGAACAGCAGCACGGCGGCCAGCAGGCGCGGCCCGATGCCGCCGCGCGACCAGTTGAAGATCCGCGACAGCAGCGCTCCCATCATCGCCGGCGCGAATGCAGCGCCGATCCCGCTCAGATCCTGCTTCGCGGCCGCCGGGGCAACGGCGCGGCTGCGCTTGGAATTCTCATCGCCTGAGTTACCCATGCACCATGTCCCCGGAATGGCGGCCGCTTCGGCCCGCGGGACGCGGCCGCGAGCATTCGATAGTTGAGATTCTCTTCACGCGAGGCGCGTGGCGATCCTGTCGGCCCATGGGCGGCTTGAGGTCGGCAGGGTCATATCTTGCGCCCAGCAGCAGGATTCTCGGGCAAGCTAGCACCTCGCGTGCTAGAATGACACCGGTGAAAGTCCGGAGTCGCCTCACGTCGCGGGCGAGCGTTGCCGGCCCGCGGGCGCGACCCCCGGTAGATCGCGCGGGCCTCCGAATCCACCGGTAGCAAGTTCGAAAGGAAAGCGTGATGTGGCGGATTGCCGTCGCCTGGCTGTCTTTGCTCGCAGCCGCTCCATCGCAGGCGCAGGACCTGATCCGGCTGGCGCGCATCGCCGACATCCCCGATCAATATGTCGGCGGCGAGATGCTGCGGGCTGTCTACGCCAAGCTGAACATCAAGCTCGAATTCGAGGACGTTCCCGGCAAGCGGGCGCTCGCGCTGTCGAGCGCCGGCGAAGTCGACGGCGAGATCCAGCGGATCGGGACGCTCTCCCGCGACTATCCGACGCTGGTCCAGGTCACGCCGGCGATCAACTACATCGAGCCCGCGGTGTTCACGACGAAGCTCCATTTCGATGTCGCCGGTTGGGATTCAATTCGAGACTACAGCATCGGCATCGTCCGCGGCGTCGGCTCATCGGAGGCCGGCACGCGCGGCATGGCCCGCGTCACGGCGACGACCAACCTGGAGAGCATGGTCAGGATGCTCGATGCCGATCGTTTCGACCTGATGGTCACCGACCTCTTCAGCGGGCTCGTCGCCGTGCGAAAGCTCAACCTGCAGGCCAGGATCTACCCGCTCTCGCCACCGCTCGAGCGCATCCAGATCTATCACTACTTGCACGAACGCCATCGCGCTCTGGTGCCTGAGGTCGGCAAGGTGATCGCGCAATTGGAGGCGAGCGGCGAACTGGCAACGCTGCGTGAGAGGCTGGTCACGCAGATCCTGAGCGCACCGTAACGGTCGCCGGCTCAGGTCGTGTGAAGCCGTTCGCGAAAGGCGACGGCGGCAATGAGCACGCCGACGCACCAGGCCACGACCGCCCGGTGGGGCTCTTCGGCGAGCAGCACAGTGAATATGCTCGTGACCAGGCATGGCGCGATCGCATTGCCGTTCCGGCTCGCCAGCGAGAGCAGGAATGGTAATGCGGCGATCGAGATTTGCAGGACGCTCATCTGCGAAACCGGTGTCGCCAGAGACTTCAGGAGCCGCAGACATTGCGCGGGCGCTTGCCGCGGCGGCTCTCGACAATGCGTTCGCGGCCATTCTCGGCCGAACTGCCGTAATAGCGGTGGTGACCGCTCTGGTCGTGCAGATCGGCCTGCCCCGATCGGGCCGCCCGCCGCGCGTCGGAGATGATGTTGATGGACTGACCAAACATTGCCGCCTCCAAATTCCTCAGCCTTCTTGGTGGTCATCAGTCGCATCGGCTTCAGGCGGCGTTCACGCCGGCCGGTCGCAATCGGGTTTCAGGATGGTTTCGTCGAGGCCTGCACGACGCAATATTTTGTCGAGGGGGATTGTCGGCTGCGGGCGTGGTGATACGTCCTTTGGACGCGCGCAGCAAGTTCAACGAGGTGACGATGTTTTACGCGATCCTGGCCTATCATGTGGAAGACGAGCTTTTGTCCTGGACGCCGGAGCAGGATGCCGCGGTGGTGGCCAAAGTCATCGAGGTTCAGGCGCCCCTGCGGGCCAGCGGACACCTTGGGCCCGCTGCCCGCCTGGATGACACAAAAAAGGCGCGCACCTTGCGCGGCCCCGGCGCTGGCATGGTGCTGGACGGCCCGTTTGCCGAGACCAAGGAGCAGCTTCTCGGTTTCCACCTCGTCGAATACGACACGGATGAGGAGGCGATCGCGGCGGCGCGGAAGCTGCGCGAGGTCAACCCGACCGCGGTCTACGAAATCCGGCCGGTCAAGCTTTACGTGCCGGCCGATGGGTTCGGCGCGACAAAGAGGTGAGCCAGCGTCTTACGCGTCCGTCCTGGCCGGCGCGGCATAGAAGCGTTGGATCAGGAGTCCGCCGAAAGCGACGAACCACACGAAGGGCGCGACGTGCGGCGCGAATGCCGCCACGACGGTGCCCGGGATGAACACGAGTAGCGGAAACAGCGACGCCATGATCTCGGGGCGCCAGCCGCCCAGGATCGTCCACCACAGCCAGGCATTGAGCCCGGCGATCGCGGTCAGGTGCAGCCCATAGAGCACGGCGACGGCGCTGCTCATGCCATAATTCGTGTAGAGGCCGTTGGTCACCGGCAGCAGCACGATCGAGAGCAGGAAGAACAGGTTGAGGATCACCACGCCACGGCTGCCGAACGGCTGGCGCGCCAGCCGCCGGTGATGGCTGATCCAGAACACACCGGCGATGATGAAGCTGAGCGCCAGGCCGGCGAGCTTGCCGGAATAGACACGGGCAAGATCGTCCCAACCGGGTACGCTGGTGAACACAGCGGCCTTGGGCAGGTCATAGGCCAGAAGCGTCATGGCGACGCCGAAGATGGTGTTGCTGAGCGATTCCAGCCGCCGCATCTCGAACTGGTCGGGCTTGAGCTCGGTCATGCCGGGCGTGCTCTTCTCGGGCTGGAACCGTGGGCCGTCTTCCCCCTAAATCCTAATGCCGGTTCCGTCCAGCCGCATTGCGATTCGCGCCGGGATCGCCGACTCTGCTCCTTTCACCGGGGCGATTCGTGGCAACATATCTGGACACGCTCAATGCGGAGCAGCGCCGCGCCGTCGAGCATGGCGTGGCCGATGGCGCGACCGTGGGAAGCCCCCTGCTCGTCATTGCCGGCGCCGGCTCCGGCAAGACCAACACGCTGGCCCACCGCGTCGCACACCTGATCGTCGCCGGCGCCGACCCTCGCCGAATTCTGCTCATGACGTTTTCGCGCCGCGCCGCAGCCGAGATGGCCGGGCGGGTCGAGCGTATCGCCCGCAAGGTGCTCGGGGAGAACAACGCCGCGATCATGCGCGACGCCCTCACCTGGGCCGGCACCTTCCACGGCATCGGCGCGCGCCTCCTGCGCGAGTATGCCGAGCGGATCGGCGTCGATCCCGCCTTCACCATCCACGATCGCGAGGATTCCGCCGACCTGATGAACCTGGTCCGGCACGAGCGCGGCCTGTCGAGAACCGAGAGCCGCTTTCCGGCCAAGGGCACATGCCTGTCGATCTATTCGCGCTGCGTCAACGCCGAGACGGAGATCGAGAGGGTGCTGGGGCAGCACTATCCCTGGTGCGCCGGCTGGGCCGCCGAGTTGAAAGGCCTGTTCGCAGCTTACGTCGAGGCCAAGCAGTCCCAGCACGTGCTCGATTACGACGATTTGCTGCTGTACTGGTCGCAGATGATGAGCGATGCGCTGGTCGCCGAGGAAATCGGTGGCCGCTTCGATCACGTGCTGGTCGATGAATATCAGGACACCAACCGCCTGCAATCCTCGATCCTGCTGGCGCTGAAGCCGGACGGCCGCGGCCTCACCGTGGTCGGCGACGACGCGCAGTCGATCTACTCGTTCCGCGCCGCCACCGTGCGCAACATCCTGGATTTTCCGCAGAGCTTTTCGCCGCGCGCGGACATGATCACGCTCGACCGCAATTACCGCTCGACGCAAACGGTGCTGGCGGCCGCCAACGGAGTCATCGGCCTCGCCCGCGAGCGCTTCACCAAAAACCTCTGGACCGACCGGACCTCCGGACAGAAGCCGCAGCTCGTCACGTTGCATGACGAGGCCGACCAGGCCCGCTACATCGTCGAGGCGGTGCTGGCCAATCGCGAGCAAGGCGCCCTGCTCAAGCACCAGGCGGTGCTGTTCCGGACCTCCTCGCATTCCGGTCCACTCGAGATCGAGCTGACCCGCCGCAACATCCCGTTCGTGAAGTTCGGCGGGCTGAAATTCCTCGATGCCGCGCATGTCAAGGACGTGCTGGCCTTACTGCGCTTTGCCGAAAATCCGCGCGACCGCGTCGCCGGTTTCCGCATCCTGCATCTGGTGCCGGGCATCGGCCCTGCGACGGCGCAGCGCGTGCTCGACCAGATGGCGGAGAGCACCGAGCCGCTGCACGCACTCGGCCAGCTTCCGGTGCCGCCGCGCGCGGGCGCGGACTGGACCGACTTCGTCCGCACGGTCGCAAATCTGCGCTATTCGGAATGGCCGGTCGACCTCGAACGCGTGCGGCTCTGGTACGAGCCGCATCTCGATCGCATCCACGAGGATTCCGAGACGCGCCGCGCCGATCTGATGCAGCTCGAGCAGATCGCCAGCGGCTACTCCTCGCGCGAGAAATTCCTGACCGAGCTAACGCTCGATCCGCCGGATGCGACCAGCGACAAATCAGGTCCACCCTTGCGCGACGAGGATTATCTGATCCTCTCCACCATCCATTCCGCCAAGGGCCAGGAGTGGAAATCGGTGTTCGTGCTCAACGTCGTCGACGGCTGCATGCCGTCCGATCTCGGCGCCGGCACCAGCGCCGAGATCGAGGAGGAGCGCCGCCTGCTCTATGTCGCGATGACCCGCGCCAAGGACGATCTGCACCTCGTCGTGCCGCAACGCTTCTTCGTCCACGGCCAGGCCGCCAAGGGCGACCGCCATGTCTATGCCTCGCGTACCCGCTTCATCCCGGAATCCCTGGTCTATCTGTTCGAGCGCACCGCCTGGCCCAAGGCCGCCCCGGGCGCGGCGCGCACCGCGGCGCAAGGGCCGAAGATCGACATCGGCGCGAAGATGCGCGGGATGTGGCGGTAGTTACGCGCCCAGCCGGTCGAACTGGACCTTGCCTGCCTTCATCACCATTGGAATGTACTCGCCCTGGCCGAGCAGGCAGGCAACTTCGCGCAGCGGGTTGCCGTCGACCACGAGCAGGTCCGCAATAGCTTCGGGCGCGATCCGACCGAGCTTGCCCTCCATGCCGAGCACCTCGGCGCCGATCAATGTCGCGCTGGCGATGACGGCGCGCGGGCCGAGAATCTCGGCACGGATGCGGAATTCGTCGCTCTGCAGGCGCTGCGACGGCCCGAGCAGATCACTGCCGAAGCCCATCTTCACGCCGGCATCGCGATAGATCGCGAGCGAGCGCAGGCCGGCGTCGCGAACATCGGCAATCTTGGCGACGCTCTCCGGCGGCAGGCCATATTGGGCGCCCTCGTTGGCCAGCGCCTCGTAGGTGACGAGCGTCGGCACCACATAGGCGCCGTTCTCGGCCATGAAACGCGCGGTCGGCGCATCGACCAGGTTGCCGTGCTCGATCGTGCGCACGCCGCAGCGGACCGCGCGCTCGATTGCGGCAGCAGTATAGGCATGCGCAAGCACATAAGTCTGGCGCCCGCGCGCCTCCTCGACGATGGCGCGGATCTCGTCCTCGGAGTAGCCGAAGGCGCCGACCGGATCGGTCGGAGAGGCAACGCCGCCAGAGGCCATGATCTTGATCTGGTCGGCGCCCATCTGGAGCTCTTCGCGCGCGGCCTTGCGCACGCCGTCGACGCCGTCGGCAACGCGCGCCAGCGCGCCGACACGCACGCAGCACGGACATGGCGCATCGCTCGCGAGGTAATCGGAACGTGCGCGCATGTCGCCATGCCCACCGGTCTGGCTAAGCGCGCGGCCGGAGACGAACAGCCGCGGTCCGTCGGTGAGACCGGTCTCGATTGCCTGCTTCAGCGCGTGGCCGGCACCGCCGGCATCGCGGACGGTGGTGAAGCCCCGCCGCAGCATGCCGCGCAAGAGCAATGTCGAGCGCAGCGTGACCAGCACGTTCGGCATGTGCACCTGTTGCGCCAAATTGAGCTCGACGGCGATGGCGTGCACGTGAAGATCGATCAGGCCGGGCATCAGCGTCTTGCCCTTGAGATCGATGGTGCGATCAGCAGCGGCCTGGATCGGCCGGTCGGAGACCTCCTTGATCAGATTGTCTTCGACCAGTACGTGCTGTCCCTCCAGCAGTTCCGGCTGGAGCGGGTCGAGCAGAGCGGCGTTCTTGAAGAGGATGCTGGGCATCGCGACAGTCCTATCAGAGATCGGCCGGCGCGAGCAGCGCCGGCAAGGTGAGCTGGGCAAAGGGAAGGCACGCGGCGACATCATCTTCGCCATACCACCCCGCCTCGTGAAGCAGATTGAGCGAGCCGAGCGTGCGCCCGCGCCAGCGCACGGGCATGTTGAGCACGCTCTCGCAGCCGAGCGAAGCGATCAGCTCGTGGTCGGAGAAGACCGTGCGCAAATCGTCCCGGGTTCGGCCGATATAGGCCTCGCCGCGATCGAGCACGGCCTCGGTCCACGGTCCGGGCGCGAGCCGTTTGCGTCCGCCGGTCGGGTACGGACCGGGCAGATTGGAGTAAATGCGAGCCAGTTCGCTGGTCGCCTCGTCATAGGTGAGGATCGTGAACAGCTTGTGCCCGATCGCCGACTTCACGGCCTGGTCCAGCGCCACGAACAGCGCATCCGGCTGCAAGCAGCAGCACCGCGGTGGTGACACCGAACACCGACCAGGATCGGCGACACGATCGCGCCGATGCGGCCGATTGCGGAAGCGAGCCCCGCGCCCGTGGTCCTGACCGGCGTCGGGAACACTTCGGCGGTATAGGCATAGACGCCCGCATAGGTGCCATTCATGAACAGGGACAGGAAGATTCCCGCCGCCATGATCTGCTGGTCGCTCTGCGCGAAGGCGAGCCCGAGCGCGCTGAGGCCGCCGAGCACCATGTAGGTCGCGATCGTCGCCTGCCGGCCGATGCGCTCGTTGAAATACGCGGCGCTGAAATAGCCAGGAATCTGCGCGCAATAGATCGCGATCGAATAGGCGAAGCTCTTGGTGATGCTCATGCCGTTCTGGACCAGCAGGCCGGGGATCCAGACGAAGAAGGAATAATAGCTGAAGGTGATCGCCAGCCACATGATCCAGGTCATGACGGTGATGCGCGCCTGCCGGCTCGCCAGCAGCGCCGTGAAATTGGCGAGCAGCGTTCCGCCAGCGCACGCTGGCACGGCTGCTTCGACCACCGGCCGCGGCAGGACATGGCCCGCGCGCGCAAAGCCCGCCTCGATCCTGTCCAGCAAGGCTTCGGCTTCCTTGCCCCTGCCCCGGCTTTCGAGCCAGCGCGGCGATTCCGGCAGCGCCCTGCGCCACCACAGCAGCATGACGACCGGCACTGCCGTGATGACCAGCACGATGCGCCAGCCATTGTCGGAAGTGGGAACGATGAAGTAGCCGAGCAGGGCCGCAGCGACGAAGCCGAAGGAGAAGAAGCCCGCGAGCGCCCCAGTGAAGCTGCCGCGATAGCGCCGCGCGACGAATTCGGCGAGGTAAGGCGCGATGATCGCGCTCTCCGCGCCGGTGCCCATGCCGGCCACGACGCGCGCGGCGAAGAAGGACGGCCATGTGTCGACCATCGCGCTCACGATCGACGCCGCGCAATACAGCGCCAGCGCCGACATCATCACCGCACGGCGGCCGATCAGGTCGCCCAGCGTGCCCGCCAGCAACGCGCCGAACAGGAAGCCGATATAGGTGCTGCTGCCGAGCACGCCGATCTGCACGCTCGTCAGATTCCACGCCGTGCGCAGCACCGGCAGGATGAAGGCCAGCACGGCCGCGTCCATCGCGTCGAACATGTAGCCGAGCCCGCCCATCAGCAACAGGTGCGTGTGAAAGCGTGCGAACGGAAGGCGCTCGATGCGCGCCGATATCATCGACATGAAAAGTCCCCTCTGATGTCACGGGCCCGGCGCGCCGCTCGGGAGGGAACCATAGACAAAGTGACATTATCGTCATAATTTATAATCATGATCTGATGTATCACCATGGTGAATGTTCGTGTCGTTCCGCGCGCTCGACCTCAACCTCCTGAAAGTGTTCGAGGCGCTGATGACGGAGGGCAGCGTCACGCGTGCCGCGACTGCGTTGCGGATGACACAGCCCGCGGTCAGCAACGCGCTGGCGCGGCTGCGCGACGCGCTCGGCGATCCCCTGTTCGTGCGGGCCGGCACCGGCATCCGCCCGACCCAGCGAGCGGCTGCGCTGTGGGAGCCGATCGGCGAGGCGCTGGAAAGCGTGCGCGGTGCGCTCGACGAGCAGGTGTTCGATCCTGCACGTGCACAGACCGAATTCAGCCTGTCGATGTCGGACTACGTCTCCTCGCTGGTGATGCCGGACCTGCTCGGCCATCTCGGCAAGGTTGCGCCGAAGTCGCGCGTCCACACCGTGCCCAATACCGTCGTCGAGATTGCCGACCAGCTCGAGGACAACAGGGTCGACTGCGTGCTCAGCGTCTATGTCAATGAGGCGCAGCAGCCGGCCTCCATCCGCTCGCGCTCGCTGTGGACGGTCGACTATGCCTGCTTCATGCGGCGCGGCCATCCGCTCGCCACCCAGAAACGGCTGAGCACGCGCACCTTCCTCAACGCTGGACATGTGGACGTGAGCCTCGCCGGCAAGACCATGCCGTCCTACGACCTCTTCCTCGCCTCGCGCGGGCTGTCGCGCAACCTCGTCGCGACCGTGAATCACTACAGCGCCGCCTACGAGGTCGTGCGCCAGTCCGACCTGATCGCCGTGCTGCCGAGCGACCTGCGCTCGCAATCACGGCACGCGCCGCTGCTGCACGCCATGCCGCTTCCACTCAAGGCGCCGCCGCGCATCGTCAGCCTGTTCTGGCACCAGCGCAACGACACGGTGCCGGCGCAGCGCTGGCTGCGCGAAACCCTGGTCGAGATGTTCGCCGGATCCAGTTGAGGTCGCCGGTCGATGAAGAACCGGAAACGATGCCTTTCCCGGATCAGCATTGTCGAAACGGCTTCCATCTCCTAGCTCCACCGCAACGCTTTCCTCCCACACGACGCGCCTGTCGCGCCCCGCAGAGACCCCATCGATGACCGCACCGCTTGAATTCGGACTGGATACCTTTGGAGACGTCACCAAGGACGCCT
This sequence comes from Bradyrhizobium sp. SMVTL-02, assembly GCF_051853005.1. NCBI lineage: Bacteria > Pseudomonadati > Pseudomonadota > Alphaproteobacteria > Hyphomicrobiales > Nitrobacteraceae > Bradyrhizobium > Bradyrhizobium sp. SMVTL-02. The sequence goes on from NZ_CP182469.1 coordinate 5,083,103, forward strand.
CCGGCGCGATGCTTCCCCACGCGCAGGTGATCCGCAACGTCGTCGACGAGGCCGTGCTGGCCGACGAGCTCGGCCTCGGCTTCATCGGGCTGGGCGAGCATCACCGCGCCGATTTCGCGATCTCCTCGCCCGAGACCGTGCTGGCCGCAATCGCATCGCGCACGAAGCGCATCCATCTCGGTTCGGCCGTGACGGTGCTGAGCTCGGACGACCCGATCCGCGTGTTCCAGCGCTTTGCGACGCTGGATGCGCTCTCCAACGGGCGCGCCGAGGTGATCCTCGGCCGCGGCTCCTTCACCGAATCCTTTCCGCTGTTCGGCTTCGACCTGCGCAAATACGAAGAGCTGTTCGAGGAGAAGCTCGAACTGTTCGCCGCCCTGCTGTCGCAGCAGCCGGTGACCTGGCAAGGCAAGCTGCGCCCGCCGCTCAGGGATCAGCTGGTCTATCCGCCGGTCGAGAGCGGCCGGCTGAAGACATGGATCGGCGTCGGCGGCAGTCCGCAATCGGTGGTGCGCGCGGCGCACTACGACCTGCCCTTGATGCTCGCGATCATCGGCGGCGATCCCGCGCGCTTTGCGCCCTACGTCGATCTCTATCACCGCGCTTTCGAGGAGTTCGGCCGCCCGGCGCAGCCGATCGGCGTGCACTCGCCCGGCTATGTCGCCGAGACCGATGCGCAGGCGCGCGAGGAGCTATGGCCCGACTACAAGGTGATGCGCGATCGCATCGGCAAGGAGCGCGGCTGGCCGCCCATGGGGCGCGACGAATTCGTGAACGAGGCCGAGCACGGCTCGCTCTATGTCGGCTCTCCGGAAACCGTAGCGCGCAAGATCGCGAAGACCACGAAGGCGCTCGGGATTTCACGGTTCCAGCTGAAATATTCGGCGGGGCCCCTGCCGCACGAGAAGCTGATGAAGAGCATCGAGCTCTATGGGCGCAAGGTGGTGCCGCTGGTACGGGAGATGATGGTGTAGCACTCGTGGTTACTTCATCAGCCCGAGCCGGCTTGCGCCGACATAGAGCGAGAGCACGGCGGCGTTGGAGACGTTGAGGCTCTTGATCTCGCCGGGCATGTCGAGCCGTGCCACCACGCTGCAGGTCTCGCGGGTCAATTGCCTGAGGCCCTTGCCTTCGGCCCCTAGCACCAGCGCAAGCGGTTCGCGCAGCGCGACGTCCGAGAGGTTCTCGGTGCCCTCGCTGTCGAGGCCGACGGTCTGGAAGCCGCGCTCGTTGAGCGCGATCAGCGCGCGGGCGAGGTTTTGCACGGTCACCATTGGTACGAGTTCGAGCGCGCCCGAGGCGGCTTTTGCAAGCACGCCGGTGGCTTCCGGGCTGTGGCGCGCGGTGGTGACGATCGCCTTCACCGCAAAGGCCGCGGCCGAGCGCAGGATGGCGCCCACATTGTGCGGATCGGTGATCTGGTCGAGCACCAGCACCATGCCTTCCTGCTTCAGGCTTTCGATGTCAGGCGAAGGCAGAGGATCGGCTTCGGCGAGCAAGCCCTGATGCACGGCGTCGGGCGACAGCAGGCGGTCGATCTCCTGGGGTCGGACGATCTCGGGCGCGACGCGGGTCGCGATGTTTTCCTCCGCGAGCCGCCTTGCGGCGTTCTCGGTCAGTGTCAACTTGCGGATCCGCCGTTTTGGATTGGCGAGCGCCATGGTGACGGTGTGCCAGCCATAGAGGATGACCGGGCCGTCGGATTGCGAATCGCGGTCGCGCCAGGCCGGGCGGCCAGCCGATTTTCCGGGCCTGTTGAAGGGCTTAGTCCCGCCGCGGGGGCCCCTCGGGGCGAATTTTTTGTCCGTCATGGGCTCGCTTGTGTCACGGGCGCCGGAATATGGCAATTTGGGTGCCTCCAGCGGTGATTTTAGCTGTTCGCCTCGGTTGACTTTGCCCCACCGCTTCGCCCATAAACGCGCCCGGTCGCGCCCCCATCCGGGCTGTCGCGGCCTTCACGTTCCATGGCCGTCTTCGGTCCGCCGGCAAGGTCCGGCCCGATTGTGCTGCCGTCGAGCGGGGGAGTGTCCCGAGTGGCAAAGGGAGCTGACTGTAAATCAGCCGCCTCATGGCTTCGCAGGTTCGAGTCCTGCCTCCCCCACCAGCCTTCGCTCGCTTCGCGAGCTTCGGCTTGGCAAGCCACCTCGAACACGACGAACTTTTCTTAGCTGGATTGTGTGAACGCTCGTGCGACACGGGCACATCAGAAAAGCAAAACGCCCGTCCGCGTTGTGCGAACGGGCGTCTCGTAACTCAACCGATCAAGCGATCAGTAGGAGCGGCGCAGCGCGCGATGGCCGCCGTAGTACGGGGCGTAACGGTGGGCGTAGCCATAGCGCGGGCCGTAGCCATAATGCACGCGCGGCAGATAGCCGTAGCGCGGACCGTAGCCGTAGCGATACGGGCGGTGATAGGGGGCGGCGCGGTAGCCATAGCCGTAGCCGTAATTGGCGGGCGCGACGACCGCGTCCTCACGATAGGTCGGATACGGCGCGAAGGCGCCCGGGCCGGTATAGGTCGGACCCTGGTTGACATAATAGTACTGCGTGGCCGGCTCGGCGAGACGCTCAAAGGCGCCATAGCTATAGCCGTAGCCATAACCATAGCCTCCGCAGCCGGTATTGCAGCCGGTATAGACAGGTGCAACGGGTGCGCACGTGGTGAAGCCGCACGCCGCGGCAGGCGCAGCCCCGACGAACATCACGGCAGCCGCCGCGACCCCTCCCGAAATCATTTGACGCATTACTCTCTCCTGTTGATTTCCGTTTGTTGGATTTTGTCTTGGATGCTTGATGCTTCTTAACCCGGCGGCTTGCCGGGGATTTCGACGTGCGGCCGAGGCCGGGGGCGCCGCGGACGATCGTTGATCTCGGGTGCGTAGATCACCGGCGGCGGATCGACCGGCACGTCCATCTGCGCCGGCAGCGGCGCGGACGACGCGCCCCAGCTCTGGTGGTAGCTCTCGGCGGGTTTTGGCAATCTGCGGTTCGCGGGCGGCTCGACCTCGAGCCGGCCGTAGCCGGGCCGCAAGCCCAGCGTCGGATAATAATGGCCGACGTCGGAAGGCTGCCGCTCGGCGATATAGCGCCCGCCATAGATAGTCGGCTGCACCTGGACGTTCTTGCCCAGGCCCCAGACACCGACGACGACGCTATAGGACGCATCGATGTTGTTGATGATGATGGGCACGCCGGGGCGACCGGGCACGACAATGTCGAAGCCGCCGCCGGCCAACGCCGTCGCAGGCAGTCCGATCAAGAAGGCAGCGAGCGCCACAGCGCGCATGAGAAGGTTCCGGTTATCCGGAACACAACCTAACCGATCGCGACACCGAGAGGGTTAAGGCCCGCTCACCAAATTCCGGTAAGCCTAACGCGTAAGGATCGGTAGCTGCTCAAATGCTGCGCCACGGGCTAGTGAAGCATTAACGGCGCCGGACCGCGGCACCGGAACACGTGACATGCTCACATCCGTTTGACCGTCGATGTGCAAATTCGGCTGGTTTGATCGGAACGCGCGGCATCGTCAGCGTTTAAGCACCCGTCCAATCAAAACGGGAGATCAACAACCATGAACATCAAACTCCTTGGAGCCACCGCGATTGCAGCAACCATGCTGGCTGGCTCCGCCATGGCGCAAGCGGTGATCAACAATCCCGGCCGCTGCTCCGCGCAATTCCCCAACGCCAATTGCCAGAACCTCGGGCCTGGCAACCCCTATACCGAGCGCGGCTATCGCCACCGCCGCGTCGGCTACCGCCAGACCAACGGCGACTGGGACAACGACTGGAACAGGAGCCCCACCGGCTTCTGGCCGACCGACGTTGCGGCTGGCGTAGCCGGCGCCGCGATCGGCACAGCGGGCGCGATCGCAACCGCGCCGTTCCGCGCGTGGGACAATTCCTACGCCTACGACCGTTCATGGGACAATCGTGGCTGGGACACCCGCACCTACGCCCAGCGCAACGGCTTCGTCTGCACACCCGGCACCTGGTTCAAGGGTGAAGACGGGCGGCGGCACATCTGCCAGTAAGACGGCTCAAGTCGAGCGCGACCTGTCAGGCGGCCCCAAGGGCCGCCTCAATGATGTCCTCGAGGATCGTGCGCGGGTTCTGGCACTTTCCAATCAAGTCTGGTATTGCGGCGCCCACGGGTGGACAGCCCCGGCGCAGGCCGGCTGCCCACGTCCCAGCGTCGCCGGCTTAGCTCAGCGGTAGAGCAGCGGTTTTGTAAACCGAAGGTCGGGGGTTCAATCCCCTCAGCCGGCACCATGGGTTTAGCCGACACCGCGTCGTGGCCTGACGCAAGAACCAAATCACCAGTTCGGCGTTATCGTTCTACCGTAGACCGACCTCGCGGAGGTCTCGCGATGGACCCGAATGATCGAGCAGCCTTAGCCCTATCCGCTGTCGCCTTGGCCATCGCCATCGTGGTTGCCTCGACGGTGACGCTAGAGCGCGTCAATACCCGCACTGCCAGCAACGACGCACCTCCCGGAACGGTCGGCCTCGCCAGGCCTCACCCGCCGCTCGACCGTGCTCCCGGTGAACCGATACAGACAACTGGGACGCCGTCCAACGCGAGGCAGCGTCCCTAACCCAGCACCGCAACCGGCACCAGCGCTCGATGCCGGCGCGTCCGCCTCAACTCTTGCGCAGGCTGCTCTGTTCGAAGCGCTCGACACCCGAGCCTATCTCGACCCAGGCATGTTTCGATTGCTCGAACAGCGATCTGACCGGCGCCGGGAAATCCGGGTCCGCGATGGCGCCGATGGCGACGCCGATCATGTCGGGCAGATTGTCGGCTTGCCAGTAGACCGTTGAACCGCAGTCAGGACAAAAATAGCTGCGGACCTTGCCGCCGCTCGCGCCGGCGCGAACGTACTCCCTCGGTGCGCCGGAGATCGTGACGGCGTCCGCCGGATAGAACGCACCGACACCAAACGGTGCCCCGGTTCGCCGCTGGCAGTGGATGCAATGACAGGCCGCGACCAGCCTGGTCGGCCCTGGAAGCGAAAGTGAAACAGCGCCGCAACTGCAGCTGGCTTCGATCATCGAATTTGCCTCCCACTGCCGATTGCATTGAAAGAGCAGCGCCGCTCACTCTGCGCCGTCGATGAGGTAACCTCGAGCCGGGTCCGGCAGGGAAAGATTCCGTGAGGCTCTCACTCCGTCCCCGCCTCGAACGCCAGCAGCACGTTGCCGGCGACGCCGCTCCACTGGCCGTAGCCGGCATTGGTGTAGAGCATGCCGCCTGCGATGACCGGCCCGGGCCCGTCGATCGCGCCACCATGGGCGGGGACGCCGTTCACGGCCTTGAAATCCTGCGCGGTGTCGAACTCCCAAAGCAGCTTGCCGTCCGTGGCGTAGGCGCGCAGGAAGCCGCTGACGCTACCGGAGAACACCACCCCCGGGATCAGGCTCACCGCCGCCGAGAGCGCGGGACTGCATTGACGACGGTCGCCGCAGGGGACCGGGGGCACTTCCATTTCGATCTTCCCGCTGGCGAGGTCGAGGCCGAACAAGCCGCCTCCTTGCGTGGGATCGAGTTGCCGCGTTCCGTCGCGGGTAAAGCGCACGTCGGAGTTGGCGACATAGATGCGCTCACCATCCGCGGCGGAGCCCCACTCGCTGCCGCCGAGCGCTCCGCCCTTCCCGATCCGCGTCTGCCACAGGATTTTGCCGCCGTCATCGGGATCGAGCGCGTGCACGACGCCGGATTTCTGCGCGATGGCGAGCACGCGCCTGCCGTCACGCAAGGTCGCAAGAATAGGCGACTGGCCGAAATCGTGATCGGGTCCGTGATCGTCGGGACAATTGGTCTTGTCCACGCCGTAGCATGCCACGACATAGGCGTCCTTGGGCGTGGCCTGCCGCTTCCAGAGCAGTTTCCCCGTTCCGAGCTCCAAAGCGAGGATCGCATCTGCGGTTGCGGCCGGCGGGTTCGAATAGGAATTGCTGGTGGCGACATAGACGGCGTTGCGCTCCGGATCGATCGTCGGCGCCGACCAGATGGCGGCGCCGGACGGGCCGAACAGCTGCGTGCCTCTCGCATTCCTGCTCGTCGGATGCGGCACCTCCGGGATCGTATAGGCCTGCCACACCAGCTTGCCGGTCGCGGCCTGCAGCGCCACCACACTGCCGCGGAAGGTGCAGCATTCGTAACCGGGTTGCGAGCCGGCGGCTTCCTCGAGCGAGGACACCGGAACGTAGAGCACACCGGAATGCAACGTCGGCGCGCCGGTGATGCGCGCGGCGGCATGTTCCTCGACCTTGGTCTTCCAGACCAGCGCGCCGGTCAGCGCGTTCACGGCATAGGCGTTGGCGCGCAAATCGCCGAAGAAGACCACGAACTGATCGGAGCCTGGAAGTTGCCCGAAGCTGATCGCGGCGCGCACGGCCCCGTCTGTCGCGAATGTCCACAGCGTGCAGCCGCTTTTCGCGTCGAGCGCATGCACCTTGCGATCGGTGCCGCCGATGAACAGCACTCCGCCCATAATGGTCGGCGGCGCAAAGGAGACCGAGGCGCCAGGAAACGCATAAGCCCATTTCAGCCGGAGGTTAGGCACCTCGTCCGCCGTCAGCCCCGCCATGTCGGCGGGCTGGAAACGGCTGTTGTTGAGGTCGACGCCCCACCCGTTCCAGCGCGGACCATCGAGAGCCTGCGGAAAGCCGCTGAGCTGCTGCGTGCAACGGCCTTCCGCGTCGGCTGCAACACCGCTCCCTGCGGCCTTGCTGGTGACGAAGGCCGCAATCGCGCGGCGTTCGGCCTCGCTACGGTCCTTCGCCATCGGCGCCATGCTGCCGGAGGTCAAGGTCCCCAGCACATGATCGAACGACATCGACTGCATGGCGGTGCGGCCCGGTACACGGCTCTGCGCATCGCCTTCGTGGCACTGCGCGCAATGCGTGGCGTAGAGCGCGGCGCCGTCCTGCTGCTGGGCCAGGGCCGGAGCGCAACACCAGGTCAACAACGCGGCCAGGACGGCACTTGCTCTCATGGGTGAGCTCCGGCGGGGTCATTGCGATACCGAGATCGCGGCACAACCGAAAGTCTATCGCCGGGACGATCACGTGCGCAATGGACGTTCGACCCGCGTCTGTCACACATCCGTGGCAATGCGGACGCGATCGCGCGCAGCGGAGACGGCTACTGACAGGTTGGGTCAGAGTTCAACATGAGGTAGCATGCCCACCCATGCGTCCCGCCACCGCCGAGGAAAAGGCCAAGATGGTCGCCGGTGCGGCTACGGCCCTCATCATGACGGCCGTGCTGTTCGTAATCGCTCTTGCACTACTGCTGCCGCAATAGGCGCAATCGGCGCCGCGGACGACAGCCGCCGCGCTGGGCTTATGCCGCGCGCACCGTGCGCAGGAATTTGCCGACTTCGTCCTTCAGCCGGTTGCTGTCGGTGGCCAGCATCTTGGCGGTCGAGAGCACCTGCGAGGAGGCCGAGCCGGTCTCGGCGGCGCCGCGCTGCACATCGGTGATGTTCGCGGAGACCTGCTGGGTGCCGTGGGCGGCCTGCTGCACGTTGCGCGAGATCTCCTGGGTCGCCGCGCCCTGCTCTTCCACCGCTGCGGCGATGGTCGAGGACACCTCCGAGAGCCGCTCGATCGTCGCGGAGATATCGCGGATCGCATTGACGGATTCCTGGGTCGCGGTCTGGATGCTGGAAATTTGCTGGCTGATTTCGCCGGTCGCCTTCGCGGTCTGCTCGGCCAACGTCTTCACCTCGGAGGCAACGACCGCGAAGCCGCGACCGGCCTCGCCGGCGCGCGCCGCCTCGATCGTGGCATTCAGCGCCAGAAGGTTGGTCTGGCCGGCAATGGTGTTGATCAGCTCGACGACGTCGCCGATGCGCGTGGCGGCGACAGAGAGCTCGCTCACCCGCTCGGTCGTGGTGCGCGCCTGGGTCACGGCTTCGCCCGCCATCCGCGCCGATTCCTGCACCTGGCGGCTGATCTCGTTGACCGAGGAGGACAGTTCCTCCGTCGCGGTCGCAACCGACTGCACGTTGCCGGTGGCTTCGCCCGAAGCGGCCACGACGACCGAGGTCAGTTCCTGCGCGCGATGCGCGGTGGTGGCCAGCGTCGAGGACGAGGCCTCGAGCTCGGTGGATGCCGATCCAACCGTCTCGATGATCTCGCCGACCGCCCGCTCGAAGCCGTCGGCAAGGTTGATCATGTCGCGGCGGCGCTGCTCGGCCGCCTGCTTCTCCGCTTCGGCCTGGGCCGCCTTGAGCCGCTCGACTTCGAGACCGTTGGTCTTGAAGATTTCGACGGTCCTGGCCATGTCGCCGATCTCGTCGCGGCGCTCCTTCTCGGGCACCTCGATCTCGAGATCGTTGCGGGCGAGGCCCTCCATCGCGAGCTTCAGGCGGGCGATTGGCCGGGACATCGCATTGAGGCCGATGAACAGCGCGATCGCGATGCCCAGGACCAGGCCGCCGGCGCTGACGCCCATCACGGTCCGGGTCGCGGACCTGGCATCGCGGTTGATCGCTTCCTTGCGCTTGCCGGTCGCCTGCGCCGTGTCGGTCACGAACTGGACGATGCGTGCGAGCGCTGCGTCCAGCACCGGATCGCACTCCTTGTGCGCACGTTCGGCAGCCTTGGCGTTGTCCTCCACGCTGCTCGCCTGCGCGCCGGCCTGGAGCACGGGATCGCAGCTTACGAACGCGGCCTTGAGCTGATCACCGATGCTCTTGATCTGGCTCGCGCGGGACTGATCGTCCTGCTCCGCTGCGTCGAGGTATTGAGCGATCTCGTTGCGGTTCTGGTTGGCGGTCTTCAGGCGGGCGCCGTTGCCGGCCTCCGTCGCCTCGGTGAAGACCGCATAGAGCGCCGCGTGATAGGTCTCGGCGCGACGCTGGGCGCGCGTCAGGTTGAGGGCCGAGGATTGCGCGGCAGCGAGCTCGCTGAACCCGTCGACGATCGCTGAGAGTTCGCGCGTGCCGAAGCCCGCGACGGTGATCATCGCGCAGCCCATCGCCGCCACGATCAGGGCAACCTTCCACACGATCTTCAGATTGTTCAAAAACCTCATCTCAGCGGTCCAATGATTTCAGGGCAAATCCCAGCAGCGTGCATTGGAACCCGCGGAGGTTAAAATTTGATACCACCTGCCCGGGTAGTCTTACGGAAAAGCGGTATGGAGCATTTCCGTAAGCCCTCGCGTAAGCTTCGGCCTTTATGTACGGCCTTTGGCCCCAGGTTTGTGCCGGTCCGGAACCATTCGGGCGCGCCAATCGTTCTCGGCCTGATGCAGATCCGTGAAGAAAATCGAAACATGTTCCTGCTGGGGACGGTGGCGCTTTGCTGCGCCATCATGGCCGGCACGGTTGCGCTGCTCGAGCCCGTCTTGGGACGGGCGCCCGCGAGGCAGGTCGCGGAGAGCAAACCTGTCGATGTCGCAGCGCCGGCGGCGGTCCGGGTGGTCGGTGCGCCGTTCGCGCCCAACGTCAAACCGCGCGAGCGATAGCACTCACCTCACCTCGCCGGCGTGCCTTCGGCGTCCTCGGCCTCGGCATGAACACGGACCAGCTCCTCAACGAACGCGATCACCTCCGCCCGCTTGTCAGGCGGTAGCGAGAGGAAGGCGCGCACGAGCCTCAAGCCCTCCACTTCGAGCGACTCTTCTTCTTTCCCGGCATCCATCCGCCTACTGTCGGGCGACCGGGAAGAATATGCAATCCCCTTGCCGGATTACCTCCTTGATTCGCACCGCGAGCTTTGGTGGAATGACCCAACAGGGGGCGCCAATGAAGTGGATCGCGGAGCGCGACGCACTGATCGCGCAGACACTGGCCTTCGTCCAATCCGTTACCGGCAGGAAGGATGAGCTCCATCCGCCGGAGCTCCCGCCTGCTGCATGCGGGGTCACCACGGACATCGTGGCCGTGCAGGCTGTTGCGGTCGAAACCAACCTGCCGCCGGCCGCATCTTCGCCCGAACCCCAAGCCCGGCCTGTCCAGATCCCGCCGCGCCGCACCGGTGGCGATTTCCGCACCGAGATGCAGGCCAGGATCGCGAATTTCCGCAAGCATCAGGAGCGATTCGAGCGCGAACGCGAGGAATATTGCACGGCGACCCTGACAAAGCTTCGCGCCTCCCTCCGCGAATTCGGCCCTCCTCCGCCGGCCGAAAAATAGGGCACCGCCCGTCCGTCAGGGATTTAGAGCCAGGACCACACCAGCCACAGATTGGCTGCGCAGGCGCCGAACAACGCCAGCGTCAGCGGCAGGAGCATGTGCCCGCAGGAGGTTTTCAGGTCGCTCGTCATGACCAAAACATCCGCTGATTCCAGCCGGAGAGTCCCAGGGATTCTTTTTTTGGGGATTCAGGACTCCTTTACGACTCAAGGCCTGACCGCCTCGATCACGGCCCCGTGATCGCGGTGCCGGCCGGAACCCCTCCCGGGGCAATTCGTTAATGCGATTTCCCGGAGCGGAAAGAATGCCGTACGCTTTGTTCTGTAACGACGCCCAAATCAGCAAGGCCTATCCAGATGAGTCCGACGTCTGGAAATTGGCGCTGCGGAGCGGTCTGGTCGTCGATGTCAGCGCAGACGAAGAGCGCGCCGGGCCGCGCCGGGTGCTCGACAACGACTACGAGATCAAGCCCTGCTTGGCGGCCCAGGGCGAGGATCCTGCCCGGAACAAGGCCGAGGCCGAGCGTCAATCCACGATGGAGCTGGAGCTAAATTCCTGAGGTCCGGCCGCGAGGCCGGCGGATGGCTCAGGGCGTGGCGGTCGCGAGCGAGGCCTGCTCGCCAGCCAGCACCACGCAGGCCTTGCGGCGGTGCAGCCCGCGGATCGCGCCGGTGACCTTCAGCACCTTGCCGGAGGGACAGGAGGCGTCCTTGACGAAGGCGACCTCATAGGGTGCCAGCATCAGAGGCTCGGATTTGAGGATTGTTTGAGCAGAGCACGGCGAGGCGAAGAAGCACGAGAGCGCTACTGCCGACATCAAGATACGCATGACCGTCGTCCCACCAGCCCGGGAAATCCCATAATAACGCGTTCCGGAGCGCGAGTTCCGTAAGCGGCAAAAATTATTTTTGCTTTACGCCAGCCCCATGACACGCGTGAGAAAGCGCGTGCCGGAATGTTTGCTTGCAAATGACGCGCCAGATGGTTCACGCGAGGCAAACAGCGGACCGGCTCGCCAGAGACCGCAAACGAAAGGCCAGCTGGAAGCCGGCCTTTTTCAGATCTGGGATCGCCTTTGGCAGGTCAGTAGCGCGTGGCTGCCGGACCGCCCCAGCCGAAGCGGTAGTTCACACCGACCTTGACGGTATGCTCGTCTTCCCTGCCGCGAACGCCGACGATGTCAGCCGGCCCGGAGGTGAAGGTCGTGTTGCCAAAGTTGTAGTACTGGTACTCGGCCTTGGCCGACCAGTTGGGCGCGAACATGTATTCGAGGCCGGCGCCGACGGTGTAGCCGTCCTTGTTGTTGCCGGTCGCGGTGAAGGTCTGCGGGACCCCGGCGACGTTCACACCAAGGCCGCCATTTCGCCAGGCGTAGCCGCCCTTGGCGTAGAGCAGCGTCGGGCCCCAGGTGTAGCCGATCCGGCCGGTGACCGATCCGAGCTGGTCGGTGTTGGACGTCACCTGCGTGCCCAGCGGAAACGTGACACCATTGTTGTTGGTCGGCAGCCAGGAATACTGGGCCTCGACACCCACCACCCAGTTGGGCGCGAACTGGTAGTCGAAGCCGCCCTGCACGCCGCCTAGAAAGCGAGCGTCGCTCGACTGGAAGCTGCTGTCGCCGGAAAACGCGCCGCCGACGTGGCCGCCAATGTAGAAACCGGTCCAGTTGTAGATCACCTGCGGCGGCGTCGGGGCCGGCGCCCGGGTGTAGGTGCGCGGCTGCATGTCGGCCGCGGCGACCGGCGCTGCCAGCGCAAGCAAGGCGACTGCGCCCAGCAAGATCGTCTTCATGTCCATCCCCGTTCTTTCAAAATCGACCCTCAGCAAACAACGTGGCGCGAATTTGGTTGCTTCGCGGCGATGCCGGAACGTTGACCGTTCGTAACTGTAACGGGGCGGCAACATCGCGATTTTGTTCCGTCACGCGTTCTTGTGCCGACAGATTTCATCGTTTGCGCAAGACCTGCCGTAACGATTAGTCGCAAGGCGAATCCGCCCGTTCAAAGCTCGCCGAAATGTGATCCCGCGGCTCCCGGCGGCCCTGTCCTAGCACCCGCCGATGAAGGCGGGCTTTGCGCTAACGCGCCATCTTTTCCAGTTCCGGAAAGGGTGTGTAAACCGCGCCAGCGCAGAGCTCGCCGGCGCGGTCGATGATGCGGTCGCCCCGCCCGTTGACGAAGACAGCGGCCCGTTCGCGCAGGCCCTTGTAGCTGCCGTCGCTCTCACGTGGCGTGAAGTGCAGGCAGGCGACATAGAACTGGCGTCCGCCGATCTCGCGCAGCACGGGGTCGGCCATGCTGGCCTCGCGCACGCCGACCGGATTGTTGAGATAGGTGCGCATCAAGGCGAGCGTGTCGCTGCGGAAATTGTCGGGAAAGGGCTGCGGTCCTCCTGCCTGGGTCCCGCCAATCAGGCTTGGACGGTCGCCGTCGCTGCCGAAGCACGCCGCGAGCACCAGCGGCAATGCCAGGACCAATGTCGCGCCCGCCGCACGTTTTACCAACCGCCCCACAGGTCACGCTCTCCGCTCGCCCAGACTCGGGAGGTGTTCTAGCCCCATGGTCGCGAGAAGGGAATTCACCTGCAGGCGCACCGGCCCCCTGCCGGTGCCTTGCGCTATCGCGCAGGACGCCGAACGGCGGGCCGGGCCTGAATTCCGCACGCGGCAGCAGGGCAATGCCAGGGATGCCGCCGCGCGGGATCAGTCGTTAGCTGCGCTTCTCGGTCGTCACCGGCTTGGTGACGTCCGGCTGCGTCTTCAGCGACTTCTTCGCCGACAGATGCTTGTGGTGATGACGATGCTTCCGCACGGTCTTGTGCTCGTCGGGCGTGACCGCCGCGTTCGCATTCATCGCCTTCGACTTGCTGTGGACCTTGGCATCGGCCTTGGCGTCAGCAGCCTTCGCACCGGAGGTTTTGACATCGGAGGTCTTGGCATCGGCCTTGACACCGGCATCCGGCTTCACGGCCGTGGTCGATGCCTTGGTCTGGGTCTGGTCCGCCTTGATTACAGGAGCGGTCGTGGTGCTCTTGCCGGTTTCGGCGGCGAAGGCCGGGGCTGCGATCACGGAAGCGGCGAGCAAGGCTGCGGAAATGGTCTTCAACATGGTGGTCTCCTCTTGGAAGGATCTCGAGGCGGCGCCCTCTCGCCGACCCTTCGATCGTAGGTGGGAGCCTAGGCGCCGCGCACTGAACCCAGTCTGAAGCCCATTGCAGGCTTCCATTCATCTGGATGACAAGTTTGTCATCTGCCCACGGGGCGAATAGATCGTGCGACGCGGGAATGTTTTCGCCTCCTGGGTGTTCCGGTCTTCGGGCAATCGTGTAGGATCGCCACGTTCCATACGGGAGAACTTAGATGCGCAAACTCTCAATGCTTGTTGTGCCGGGCCTCGTCGCCATGACGCTGGCGGCCGCGCCGGTGCTGTCCAGCGCCTACGCCGCTGGCAGCGACGAGCCGTCCTCGCCGCCGAAATCGGATTCCTCGTCCAAGAAGGGCAAGAAGAAGAGCTCCTCCGTCAGCGATCCCAAATTCCTCGCGGCCTATCGCACCGCCTACACCGCGATCTACGACAATCACGACTACACGGGCGCGATCGACCAGCTGAAATCGCTCAAGCGCGACGACGTTGCCGACGTCGCCAACCTGATCGGTTACTCCTATCGCAAGCTCGGCGACTACCAGTCATCGAAGGTCTATTACGAGCTGGCGCTGCAGGACGATCCGAACCACGTCCGCACCTGGCAGTATTACGGCCTCTGGCAGCTCGAGCAGGGCAACCGCGAGCAGGCGCAGTATCACCTCAACAAGATCGCATCGCTCGCCGGCACCGACAGCTCCGAGTATCGCTCGCTTGCCGCAGCCCTCGACAAGCCGACCGGCGCGACGCTCGTCTACTGAAGTCTGCGCATCTTCGAATGAAGCGAACGGGCACAACCCAGGGATTGTGCCCGTTCTTCGTTCTCGGCTACCCTTCGCGCACGAATCCTCCCTCACAAACGGTGTGCAATGGATACGTGGCTGCGGTCCGCGATCGACTACATCGGCTCCTGGATCGAATTCCAGCAGGCGACAATTCAGCAGCCCGGCGTCATCATCGCCTTCGCCCATCGCGGCGAAATCGTCGCCGAGCACGCATTCGGCCTCGCCAATCTCGACACCGGCGAGAAGCTCACCCCGCGCCACCGCTGCCGCATCGCCTCACACTCGAAAAGCTTTACCTCAGCCGGCATCATGAAGCTGCGCGAGCAGCGCAAGATCCGGCTCGATGATGCGGTCGGCCAATATGTCAGCGGCCTGCACCCGCGCGTCGCCGAGACGACGATCGCACAGGTGCTCTCGCACAGCGCGGGGCTGACCCGCGACGGTGCCGATTCCGGCCAGTTCATCGACAGCCGTCCGTATCTCCATGCCAAAGAGCTGCTCGCGGAGCTGAAGTTGCCGACTGCGATCGAGCCCGGCACGCGCTTCAAATATTCCAATCACGGCTTTGCCCTGATCGGTCTCGTCATCGAAGCGGTGACGAAAGAGCCCTACTCCGTCTGGATCAAGCGCGAGATCATCGAGCCCGCTGGGCTGCGCGAGACCGAGCCGAATGCGCCGCTGCCGCGGGGCGCGCTGTTCGCGCGCGGCCATACGCGAAAACTGCCGTTCGGCGAACGCTGCGTGATTCCCGGTGACAACCCCGCATATGCCATGGCCTCGGCCGCCGGCTTCGTCGCCACCGCCGCCGACACCGCCCGCTTCTTCGCGCAGCTTGCCCCCAACGCGAAAAAGAGCGTGCTCTCGGTCGCAAGCCGCCGCGAGATGACGCGGCATCATTGGCGCATCCCGCAAAGCTTCGAGGCCTATTACGGTCTCGGCGTCAATGCCGGGAAGACCGACGGCTGGGACTGGTTCGGCCATGGCGGGGGCTTCCAGGGCTACATCTCGCGCACCTGCACGATCCCCACCTGCGAACTTTCGATCAGCATCCTCAGCAACTCCCTCGACGGCGCCGCGCCGTTCTGGATGGACGGCGCGATGCAGATCCTGCGGGTCTTCAAGACCCGCGGTGCGCCCGACCGTCGCGTGCGTGACTGGACCGGCCGATGGTGGACGATGTGGGGTGCGACCGAGCTGGTGCCGGCCGGCAACCGCGTGCTCGTCGCCAACCCGCAATTCAACAATCCGTTCATGGATGCCGGCGAGATCGAGGTGACCGGCCGCGACACCGGCAAGCTCGCCTGGGCCGCCGGCTATTCCAGTCACGGCGAGCCGGTACGCCGCGTGCGCGACAAGCGCGGGAGGATCAGCGACATCTGGCTTGCCGGCGCCAATGTGAAGCCGGAAAAGGTGGTCGCACGCGAGATCGCGCGCAGATATCCGCCGCGCAAGCGGCGACCTATTCCCTGATCAATCCCTCGACCTCGCCGCGCAGGGCCTGCCGTGAGCCGTCGCGCGAATAGAACATGTGACCGCCGGGATAGACGGCGAATTTCACGCGTCGGGCCGCGAATCCAGGCAATTGGTCGAGCACCCGCTTCGTTCCGAAATAGGGCGTGGCGAGATCGAAGAGGCCGTGCGCGACAAGCACGTTCAGCTTTGCGTCGGTGGCGAGGATCTGGCGCAGCTCCGACACGGATTGCGGCGGGTTGATGCCGCGGCCGAAATCCCAGTTGCCCTCGACGCTACCGTTCAGGACCTCGTAGGAGCCGTCGGGCCGCCAGTTCAGCTTGCGCGTGAGGACATCGACCGCGGCGCTCGTCAGCGGGGCCTGGAGCGCATCGCCGGAAGGGTCGCCGAAACGGGAATTGCCCGAATCCGGATAGGGATCGTAGCCGCGCACCGAGCCGTCGTAACGTCCCGTCACCTTGCCGTTCTTGCGATCGAACTCGCGGCAGAATTCGCCGACGTCGAAGCGGCCGGCGAGCCTGCGGCTCACCGCCTGGTCGATGCCCGTGAGCTCGGCGACCTTGTCGGCCAGGCGCGTGGTCGCTTCCTTGTCGGCCTCCCCCTTGACGAGGTCGGCCAGGAATTCGCCGCGCGCATAAGCCTCGACGTCGGCGAGATCTGAGCGCTTGACCGGTCCTCTGGCTTCGCGCGCCACCGCGACATAGCTCGGCAGCGTCGCGACATATTGCAGCAGGCTCGTACCGGTGAACTCGCGGAAGTCGAGCAGCGGCGACACCAGGATCAATCCCCTGACGCCGACGCCGTGCTGGAGCTGCAACTGGCGGACCACCTTCGGCCCGCGAATGCCGCCATAGCTTTCACCCGCGACGTATTTCGGCGAGGTCAGGCGGTCGTGTTTCTCGAGCCAGCGGCGGATCACGAGCGCGATAGAATTGACGTCGCCATCGACGGAGTAGAAGGATTTTCGCGCGTCGTCACCGCTCGCGACGAAGCGGCTATAGCCGGTGCTGACAGGATCGATGAAGACGAGATCGGTGAAGTCGAGCCAGGTTTCCGCGTTCGGCTTCACCTCGGGTGAAGCCGAAGGTGACAGCGCTTCGCCCTCGAGCGGCAGCCGCCAGGGACCCGCAGCGCCGAACTGGAGCCAGGCCGAGGATGCGCCGGGTCCACCGTTGAACAGGAAGGTCACCGGGCGCGTCGCGCGGTCGGCACCGTCGAGCTCGTAGGACGTGTAGGCGATGTCGGCCAGCGGCTCGCCCTTGCCGTCGAACACGCGGATGGAGCCGGCGGTCGCGGCGAAGTTGAGGGCACGGCCGGGCAGATCGAGCGTTTGCTTCGTCGTCGAATCCGGCGGCAGACGGTGCGGCTCGGCGGACGGCGGATTTTGCGACGTGCTTTGCGCGCCACCACCGCGCCCGCCCTTCTGTCCGGCTGGCGCCGTCGTTTCCGAGCGCGGCTGCGGCGGATCATCCGCGCGTGCAGATCCTGCGAGTGCAAAAACCCACACCGCCAGCACCAAGGCCGCGGAACGCAGCGCCGGCAAGCTCGTGACCATGATCGTTCTCCCTGACCGGCTGTGAGAGCCGGTGAGGCCGCAAGGCTAGCGCGGAATTGCGACGGTTTGGGGGATCATTGACGAAGCCCCCTGAACAGGCCGATCGGGCTCGAAACGCCCCGGTTTGCCCCTGTCGAGCCATCGGCCGTTTGCCTTGAAGGGTGGTCATCCTCGACAATGGAGCCCAACCTCGTATAGACGAGCCCGGCGGAACTTTCTCGAGCCAGCGAGCCTGCCCGAAAAGCCATGACCAAGCCCTCGCGATATGAACGGATCGCCTTCGTCGCCAGCCCGAGCAGCGAGGCCCAGGCCGCTTTCGGCCAGCTCACCGCGCAATATGGCAATTGCGATCCTGACGAGGCCGACGTCGTGGTCGCGCTCGGCGGCGACGGGCTGATGCTCCAGACGCTGCACCATCACATGCGCACGGGAAAGCCTATCTACGGCATGCACCGCGGCACGGTCGGCTTCCTGATGAACGAGTACGCGACGCATGATCTGCGCCAGCGGCTCGAAACGGCGCATGAATCCGAGATCAATCCGCTCTTGATGCGCGCGACCGACGTCAACGACCGCGTTCACCTGCACCATGCCATCAACGAGGTGTACCTGTTCCGCCAGACCTCCCAGGCGGCACGCTTGCGGATCCTGATCGACGAGCGCGAGCGCATGCCCGAGCTGATCGCAGACGGCATCATCGTGGCGACGCCGGCAGGCTCGACTGCCTACAATCTCTCCGCGCAGGGCCCGATCCTGCCGATCAACGCCGCCCTGCTCGCCCTGACCCCGATCAGCGCCTTCCGGCCGCGGCGCTGGCGCGGCGCCCTGCTGCCCAATACCGCCTACGTCGTGATCGAGGTGCTGGAAGACGACAAGCGCCCCGTCGCCGCGGTCGCCGACCACGAGGAGGTGCGCAGGGTGCGGCGCGTCGAGGTGCTCTCGGACAAGAGCATCTCGATGCGGATGCTGTTCGACCCCGGCCACAGCCTGGAAGAGCGCATTCTGCGCGAGCAGTTCGGCTACTGACCCCGCCCGCCGGCAACCCTTCATTAACTCCCGGCGCGATATGGTTAACGAAGGTTGACCGCTTTGGCCCGGGCGTCATGTTTCGCATCGATTTCAACAAGCTGCGCTTCCTCGTCTGCGACGACAATCCGCACATGCGCCGCATTCTGCGCACGCTGCTGCATTCGTTCGGCGCGCGCGAAGTCTATGAAGCCGAGGACGGCGCCACCGCGCTGGAAATGTACAGCCATTACGTCCCCGACATCGTCATCACCGACTGGGCGATGCCGATCTTCGACGGGCTCGAGCTTGCGCAGATGATCCGGCAGCCGGAGTCCAAAGGCAATCCCTACGCGCCGATCATCATGCTGACCGGGCATTCCGAGAAGCGCCGCGTCACGGTCGCGCGCGATGCCGGTGTCACCGAATTCCTGGCCAAGCCGATCTCGGCCAAGGGGCTGTACCAGCGCATTCTCAACGTCGTCGCCAATCCCCGCCCCTTCATCAAGACCAAGACCTATTTCGGCCCGGACCGGCGCCGCAACACCAACTCCGCCTATATGGGTCCCGAGCGCCGCGTCGGCGAAAAGCACGAGGTGCTGCAGCAGCCCTCGCTGCTCGACAAGGCCCGCTCCTCCATCTAGCGCAACGTCTTCAGACGAGGCAGGCATCATGGCGAAGAACAGCGCAAAGGACATCGAGGTCACGGCCTTCGCCACGCACCAAATCATCACGCAGCCCAATCCGCTGCGCAAGGTTCTGCGCCGCGTCGAAGACAAGGACATGGACGATCCGGTCAGCCGTGCCGAGCAGGCGCTTGCGGGTCTCTGCGGCGAGTTCAAGGACTGGATGGCCACCGAGGTCAACCGCCTGTCGGCCGCCTACGTCGCCATCCGCAATGACGGCTTCACCAACGAGCGTCGCGACGAGCTGTTCCGTGCCGCGCACGACATCAAGGGCGATGCCGCAACATTCGGCTTCCCGGCGGCGGCGGGAATTGCCGAGAGCCTGTGCCGCGTCATCGAGCACGCCCCTGATCTGGAGAAGGTGCCGGCCGAGCTGTTCACGCACCACATCAATGCCATCCTGGCCATCGTGCACCAGAACACCAGGCTCGACAGCATCAGCGTCTCCGCCGAGCTGAGCCGCCGCCTGCGCAAGGTCGCCGACGACTATCTTACCCAGGTCAACCGCGACCGCCCCGAGCATCTCGAAGCGATCCTGGTGCCCAGCATCGTGCCGGCGGAGTAGGGACTCCGCACTCCCCTCTCGTCATTTGCGAACGCAGCGAAGCAATCCAGAATCCCTCCGCGGGAACAGTCTGGATTGCATCGCTACGCTCGCAATGAAGGAGTTTTGAACGCCCGCTCTCTATCAACACGAACAGGAGAATATGTGGGTTGGCTTGGAGTAACCCACCTCTTTGCGATCTGTGGAAATAGACAGTGGTGGGTTACGGCTTCGCCTCACACACCCTACGACGTCTGGTTACGCCGCGATCAGATCGCCGTAAACCGGCTCGATCGCATCATCCGCAACGATCTCGTCGCAGAACAGCCGCGCCTCTTCGCGAGCCGACTCGGTGGCGAAGCGGCGGAGCAGGACCATCAGCGGCTCGGTGGCGCCGCGGTCGGTCTCGCAATGGGTGAGCACACGCTCGACCATGCGACGGCGCAGCCGCGCCGCGCCGTCGTCGCTGTCGACAAAACCCTGCTCATGGCAGGCATCGAGCGCGACCTGGAACGCCGCGAACGTCGCCTCGGGCAGGCCGGCGCGGCGCAGCAGCGCGTGCAGGCTGTTGCCGCCGCGATCGTGCAGCAGCGCGGTGACGCGCGCCAGCGGCATGTCGGCGAGCTCGGCCAGAGCCGCATCGAACAGGTCGAGATTGCTCGACAGCAGCGCGCGCAGGATGAGACCGGCGGTCAGCTGGCCGGTGACGCGCAGATGATGCACCAGGCCCTGCATGTCGTCGCCGCGCGAACGCGCCGCAATGTTGATGGTGGAGCGGTCGCGCGCCTCGATCGTCGCGCGCTCGGCGCGGGCGGCACTCAGCCAGTTCCGCGCCACGACGAACCGCGCCAGCGTCTCGGAGAGCTTTGCCACCAGCGCCGCGCGCGTTGCGGCCGGCAGATCGTCCAGCACCAGCATCGCCTCGCGAATCGCGGCGAGATGGCCGTGACGTTCCACGATGCGAGTCCACGAGAACGGCGCAAGCTCGGCATGCGGATTTTCGATCAGCTCGAGCGCTGACGCCGCGCAGCCGACTTCGGCGATGGCGGCGCAGACCGAGACCGGCAGGGCAATGCGGCGGGCGACCGCGCATTGCACCTCGTCATTGCCGGTCGCGACGATGTCGACGAGATCGGCATCGATCAGCAGGGGTGAATGTTCGAGCACGGGCAGCGCGACGGTCGGCTGGTCCGCCGACAGCGCCCGCACGATCGACGCCGGCGCATCAGGGCTGCGCGCAAAAGCCTCGGCCATGGCCTGCCGCACCAGCGGCGAGGGATCGTCGAGGAGCATCAGAAGCGCGCCTTCGGCGGCGATGCGGTCGTCACGGGAGAGATCCGAGACCAGCCAGGCCCGGGCCAATGCCCGTGTCGCTTCGGCCCGCTCGCCGGCGGGCGCGGTCCTGATCCAATTGATAAACTGCCGAACAATCATGCTGCTTCCGGCTTACACTACAAACGAAAACGGTGACGGCTGGTCACCTGCAACACAAAATAAACCACGACGCTTAACAAAGCGTTCACCATAACTGGCTGGTTTTATTGACGTTTTATTAAGGGAACCGAGATGCCCTGCTGGCCTGTCCGGACGCAGGACAGCGCCTCGTCAGCAATGCGCCGCGCGGAAGGCTAGCTCGAGAACGTGCCGCTGCGATCACTGAAGAGATCGAGCGGCTGCGGCGGACGCACGTCCGGCGTTGCCGATGCGATTGACGTAAGCGAGGCGTTGTTGCCCCACAATTTCTGCACCGTCGCCGAGACCGGCTGCGTGACATCGCCAGGCTGATAGATCGAGCGAAACACGGGCGTCGACGGCGCATTGTCGGCGACCGTCGTCGACGACATCGCGCTGACAGGCGTCACAGCGCGCGTGTTGGGAAAGGTCTGGAGATAGGCCGCGTTATCGACCACGGGCACGGCGGGCTGCACGCCGTTGGCGCTGGCGACCTCAGCGGTCGAGGGCGCGCCGCCATACATCGCCATCGCGCTGCGCGTCAATTTCGAATTGGCCGCGCTGGCGTAGCGCGCATCCAGCACCGCATAGACCTCGGAGACGCTGCGGGCGCGGCCGTCTTTGGCGTAGAAGATCGAGCGGTTGGCTGCTGCCGCGTTGGGAAACAGCCGCGCGCCGACTGCTTGCGCATTGTCCTCGGCGTTGGCGATGAGCTTTGCAGCTCCGCCAACGCCCATGAAATGCGCCATATAGAGCTCGCTGTCGCTCGGCCTGCGCCCGAGCAGGCCGGTGAGCTTGAAACTGTTCGACTGCGCCAGCGCCGCCGCCATGCTGGATGCGGCCTCCGGATCGTCACGCAGCTTCATGATCGACCGCTTCATGAAGGGGTCCTCGACGGTATAGGTACCGAACGACGTCCTGGTGATCGCGTCGGCGTAGTTGCCGTAGCCGAGCTGGCTCCCCGCCTCTTTCACGGTGCCGAGCCAGGTCTGGTCGATGAACTGGTAGAGCCCGTGCGCGGAGGACGTGGTGGCACCCGCGGTCGGGTCGAAATCCGATTCCATCTTGGCGGTGGTCAGCATGTACTGGAAGCTGATGCCGGAGATGTTCGAGGCCTGCTTGATCGCGCCGGCGACGCGCGCCCGCGACGGATCGAGAACCACCGTCTGTGAGGCACTGGAATTGTCGACCGACATGATGGAGTGCCCGCCCCGCGCGGCGTTGAGCGACACCGGCAATTCGGCGCCCTGTCGTCTCACCGTGGGACAGGTATGGTTAATGCGGGGTTAATTCAGGCCTCGCCGCCTGCTCCGCGTCATTCCGTGGCGCACCGCAGGTGCGAGCCCGCAATCCTCCAGCCACGCGCGATGGATTCCGGGCTCGCGCTTTGCGCGCCCCGGAATGACAGGTTGCTACTTCTTGTAGACCTCGTTCGGATCGAACAGTCGCTCTGTGTCGACCAAGACGAGCTTCGCCCCGCCGCCCTCCGCCTCGATCTTGCGGTAGAAGCACGACCGGCGGCCGGTGTGGCAGGCCGCGCCGATTTGCTCGACACGGATCCAGACCGCGTCCTGGTCGCAATCGGTGCGCATCTCGACCACGCGCTGGGTCTGACCTGAGGTCTCACCTTTTCGCCACAACGCCTTGCGCGAGCGGCTGAAGTACCAGGCTTCGCCGGTCGCGATCGTCTTGCGCAGCGCCTCGTCGTTCATGTGCGCAACCATCAGCACGTCGCCGGTGGCGACATCGGTCGCAACGACCGTCACGAGGCCGGCGGCGTCGAAGCGCGGCTGGAAGGAAAGACCTTCCTCGATCTCATGGGAGTGAGCGGACACTGGACCCTCGCGAGTTGATTTGCGAGGTCAGCGCTGCAGGCCTCGCACCAGGGACAGGAAACGGGCTTGCTCCGCCGGATTGTCGCGGAACATGCCGGTGAAGCGGCTGGTGAAGGTGGAGGCGCCGTGCTTGGCGACGCCGCGCACCGACATGCAGGTATGCTCGGCCTCGATCAGCACCGCAACGCCGCGGGGTTTCAGGATCTCGTCGATGGCCGCCGCGATCTGCGCCGTCAGATGCTCCTGGGTCTGGAGCCTCCGGGCGAAGATGTCGGTCAGGCGGGCGAGCTTGGACAGGCCGACGACGCGCTCCACCGGCGTATAGGCGATATGCGCCTTGCCGTAGAACGGCATCATGTGATGTTCGCACTGCGAGGTGAACTCGATGTCGCGCACCAGCACGAAATCGTCATAGCCGGCGGTCTCGCCGAAGGTGCGGTCGAGCACTTCGGCCGGGCACTGGTGGTAGCCCTGATAGAGCTCGTCGAAGGCCTCGACCACGCGGCGCGGCGTGTCGAGCAGGCCCTCGCGCTGGGGGTTCTCGCCGATATAGGCGAGCAGCGTCTTCACCGCTTGTTCGGCCTCGGCGCGCGCCGGGCGCGGCTGGTCGGCGCGGACGGCGGCCGCAAGGAATTCGGCAGGATCGAGCTCGGCGGGGCGGCTCTCCAGCTGCTTGTTGGGGCGGATCGGCTTGATTGTAGCGTCCATGTCTACTCCGTTCGACGGCCTTGTGGCCGGAGTGTCACCGGCAGACGGGGCGGCGAGCCGCCGGACGCCTGAAGAGAACAATTTGGCGAAAAGGCCCTTCGGAGATAACGTCGACAGTGCTGATCTGGATCACAGCCGACGCACCGCTGGACTGTTTTTCCGCCACTTCCGACCCTATATAGGACCGTGGACGCCGCCCGCCAAGGCCGATCCGGCCCGGAAGTGGGTACGGAAGTGTTGGACTCCATCACATGCTGAACGACATTTATAACAAGCGGATCATCGAGCTGGCCGGGAATATTCCGCGCCTCGGGCGGCTGCCGGACCCTGATGCCAGCGCGACCGCCCACTCCAAGCTGTGTGGCTCGACCGTGAAGGTCGATCTCAAGATGGATGGCGACACTGTCACCGACTTCGCCCATGACGTGAAGGCCTGCGCGCTGGGACAGGCCTCTTCATCCATCATGGCAAGTCACGTGGTCGGCTCGACTGCGAGCGAACTCCGTCAGTTACGCGAAACCGTTCGCAAGATGCTCAAGGAGAACGGCACGCCTCCTCAAGGTAAATGGGAGGAGATCAAGTTCCTCGAGCCGGT
The DNA here is from genome assembly GCF_051853005.1 of Bradyrhizobium sp. SMVTL-02. Taxonomy (NCBI): domain Bacteria; kingdom Pseudomonadati; phylum Pseudomonadota; class Alphaproteobacteria; order Hyphomicrobiales; family Nitrobacteraceae; genus Bradyrhizobium; species Bradyrhizobium sp. SMVTL-02. The sequence continues at coordinate 5,107,030 of NZ_CP182469.1, forward strand.
GCGCGAGTACAAGGCGCGGCATGCCTCGACGCTGCTGACCTTCGATGCGGTGGTCGACGCGATCGGTCAGATCGAGGCCAAGGCCAAGCAACCGGCCGCGGCACCGGGCTGATTCCGGAGCGGTGCGCAGCATCGAACCCGAAATCCAGAGATTGCGATCGAGATTATAGGTGCGCAATTGCGCACCGTAGTTGGCGCCTCGCGCGCCCCGGAATGACTGCCAGGATTTAAGAGTTTACTTCTGCGCCGCGGTCGCCGGCGTCGCCACACCGCCCGTGGGCGCCAAGGCTTCCGCCGTCTTGGTCGACCTGGCCGGCTGCTCCGGTTCCGTACCGAACCTCGCCTGCGTCTTGGGTGCGAGTTCCGCCATCGCCGGCGCCGTGACGTCCACGTGCGGCAGCACGTCGGCGACGAGATCCGTCGTCACGAGATTGGTGAGCTTGAGCTCGCCGGCATTGAGCTCATGCAGATCTTCCCAGGGCGGCACGCTGAGCGCGAGCGACAGCAGGTCGCCGGCGCCGCCCATATCGAAGGTGTATTTGGCGAGGCGGCCAATGTCGCGTTCCACGATCATCAGGTCCTGCGCACTGTAGCTCGCCGCCTTGGCATCGTCGGCGCGGTCGCCCATCCAGATCTGGTGGACGCGGACATGCGCCGCTTCCGGCACGTAGCGCTTCTTGCCGGCCAGCAGCAGGAACGCGCACATGGATTCGCAATAGGCCTCGGGCGCGACCGCCGGACGGGCCGATTGCCCGCCGCGGTTCGGAAGGCTGACTCCGACCGTCGTCAAAAGCCCGAGATTGCGGAAGCGTCGGCCGAGCGTGATCGCGTCGTTGACGGAGCCCCCGCTGGAATCGAGTACCACGGTGGCACCGCCGAGCTGGCGTCCGCGCGCGAATTCCTCAAATTCCTTAGGGGTGTCCGCGGTGATGATACCGACCGCGCTGACCCAGCCGCGGCAGTTCGGCTCGCAAGCGATCCAGCTGAATTTCATCGGCAGCTTGCGCTCTTCGAGCGCTGCGCCGGCTCGGGCCGACGACCCGAACGTCGCGATGGCGCCGGCCAGCGCAACTCCACAGACGGCGGTTCCCACCAACAACCAGCCGCGAAGATCAAGGGAGTTCAGAAGTTTCAATCTGGTTCCTTCCCCAAAGCCCCAAGGTCGCCAAACAATCCCCGGCAGCGCCCTCTGAGTCGATCATACAGGCGTATGTTTCTACACACGGGCGTCATAAAAATGGTATCCGGGCGAATACAGATCGTCCACAGATACTTGCTGCACTGCTCCCAGAAAGCAGGCAAAATATGGCGCGCGCACAACACCTTACAGTTCCCTGCTTAGGAACAGCGCAACACATCGCTCAACCACGCGGCAACGCGCCCATGAAGCATTCAACCTGCGAGCATTGTTCCGTTCCCGTCGAGGGCATGCTTCGCGTTCCGCGAAGATTCGCCCGCGGGCTGATCTGGCTCTATCGCCACACGCTCTCGCCCCTGGTCGGATACAATTGCCGGCATCTGCCGACCTGCTCCGTTTATGGCGATGAGGCGATCGAGCGCTTCGGGCTCTGGGCCGGGGGGTGGATGACGCTCGCGCGCCTGCTCCGCTGCAATCCGTACGGCACGTCTGGAATCGACAATGTGCCGCTCGTCGCACCGCAAAACGCGCGCTGGTATCTGCCTTGGCGATACGCCCGCTGGCGCGGCGTCAACGCGCCCTAGACCGGCGGCCCTGTCGGAACAGGAACTTCCCGCATCGCGTTGTTGTGATGCTCCCACGGGGAGGAAACAACATGCGCTGGAAAATCAGCCCTCATCACTTCAGGTCTGGCCCTGGTCCCAGGAAGCCTCACGATCCCAGAACCCTCGATATGCTCGCCATCATCGCCCTGCTGGTGCTCGCGGCCGGCTCCGGCTGGTATCTGGCGACGAGTCTTGCAACGCCCCCCAGTTCGACGGCCTTCATCGTGCCGAGCCAGAGCGTGCACTGGTAGTTAGCGGAACCAGAAGAAACGTCCCGGCGGCGGGATCGGCTCGGGCGGGCGCGGTCGCTTCGGGCGCGGCGGTCGTGGGGGCTCGGCGGACGAAGCGGTCTCAGCCACTGGCGCGCTCTCGCTTCCCGGCACCTTCACCGCCAGCAGCAGATTGGATTCATGCATGCGCCAGCGATAGCCGACCCCGAAATCGATCGGCTGGGCGCGCGTGAACAGTTCGGCGTAGCGCTCCTGGTAGCGTCCGGGGAATTCGTCGATAGGCCCGAGATAGCGCCCGAACGGGAAGAAACGCCATTGCCGTGCATTGTAGTTGGCAAGCGGAATCCCGGAATCGTCCTGGACCATGGTGGCACTGTTGGCGAGCAGCCAGTCGCGGACGACCGTGAAGTTGCCGGAGTGCAAGAGATAGGACGCGCTCTTGAGCAGACTGTTGCCGGGGCCGAGCGTCTCGCAGAACTTCAGGAAGCCGGTTGCGCGTGCGCCGGAATTCGAAAGGTCGGTCGAGAAGTAATACAGCGTGCGCACCTCGCCGTCGCTGCCAGCGAAGGTGATGCGGACACCGCGCGTCGCGTTCGGTCCCGGATTGTCGTTCCCCGCATTCATCCCGCCCTTGTTGTCGAGCGCGACCATCTCGACGTTGCGGATGGTCTTGCCGGAGCGGGCGAGGAAAACATAGAGGATCGGCAAGGTGCCGCTGACCTGGTTGGTGTGCAGGTCGACCTTCATCTGCTTGGTGATGAAGAAGGAGAAGCTCAGGATCGAGCCGAGCGAGCGCTCAACATTGTAGAGCGCCGCGCCGACCGAACCTCGCCCCAGCTTCGTCAAGTCGGGCACGGCGCCGACCGGCTCCAATGCGCCGAGCACGTAGGTGCTGGCCTTGGAATAGAAGGCATCGGCGTAGAGGAAGTCCGGGCCGCTGAACATGTAGAACATGGTCGGCCGCGGCGCGGCCAGATTGACGTCGGCCCAGGCGCGGATCTTCGAGATTTGCCGCTGCTCGAGCTGGGCGAAGGCGCCGTCGAAGAATTTTGCGTGATGCTGCCAGTTTGGGTCCCTGGTCAGCGGCACCAGCGGCGAATCCGCCGAAGGCTGCATACCCGCCAGGAAGCGCGCGGTATCGTCGAAGGTGACGTCGGCGGCACGCGCGGACGAGACGGCCGCGGCCAGGATGGCAAGAGCGACGGCCGCAATTCTCATGGGTCGAATCATTGTCTATCCGCGGTGTGATGAATGGCCAGCGGCGACCGGCCGCCTGCGGAAAACTGCATAGATCAACAGGCCCGAGAGCATGACGAGCATCCCCGAGAGCGACTGCACGGGCCGCTCGGTCAGGAGGTAGTACATCATGAACGCGGTCACGAGCAGGAAAACGAGCGGCGTGAACGGGTACCCCCAGGCGCGATACGGCCTGGGCACATCGGGATCGGTAATGCGCAGCTTGATGACGCCGGCGACCGTGAAGAACGAGCAGAACAACAGCGCGAACTGGATGAAGTCGAGCACGGCCTCGAAGCTGCGCGTGAACAGCAACAGGGTCGCGACCGCGAGCTGGAACAGGATCGCATAGGCCGGTGCACCGCTGACCGATCGCTTCGAGAACACGCGCAAGGCGGGAATGTCCTCCCCCATCGTCATCATCACGCGTGGTCCGATCCACATCATCGCGCTGATCGAGGAGATCAGGCCGACGCAGATCATGGCGCCGACGATCCGGCCGCCAAGGCTGCCGAAGATGGCGGTGCCGGCGACGCTGGCGACGTCGAGCTGACCAGCGAGCGCACTGACCGGCGTCGAGTAGAGAAACACCGCATTCAGCGCGACGTAAAGCGCGAGCACGCTGAGCGTGCCCGCGAGCAGCGCGCGCGGAAGGCTTTGTTGCGGCGTTTTCATCTCGCCGATGATGTAGGTCGCGGCATTCCACCCGGAGAAAGAATACATCACGAAGACGAGCCCGATCGCGAAAGGCGCGCTGACGATGTGGGCGATGTCGCCCGGCTGCGGCGTGAAGGCGATCGGCTGCGGCGCCCCGATGATGAAGCCGGCGACCAGGAAGGCGACGATCAGCACGACCTTCAGGATGGTCGAGATCAGCTGGAAGGTCGATGAATGCCTGACGCCGGTCAGCTGCACGATCGAGACCAGCCATACCACGCCGATGGCGAGCGGGATCGGCGGCAGATCGGGAATGACCGATTTGGCGTATTCGCCGAAGGCCATCGCGGCGAGCGCGACGGGCGCTGCAAAGCCCACCGTCGCCGAGACCCAGCCGGCGAGAAAGCCGAAGGCGGGATGATAGGCGCGGCCGAGGAAATTATACTCGCCGCTCGAGCGCGGAAACATCGCGCCCAACTCGCTGTAGGCGAACACCCCGCATAGCGCGACGATGCCGCCAACGGTCCACAGCAGGAGAATCGAGAAGCCGGAAGGGATGTCCTTGACCTGGAAGCCGAGGCTGGTGAAGACGCCGACCCCGATCATGTCGGCGACGACGATGGCGGTTGCGACCAGAGCGGAAACCCCGGGCCCGCTCCCGGTCAGCCGGCCAGTCCAGGGCGCGGTACCCGCATCTGATGCCGTCATCGGGGATCCTTTACCTCAGGCGTCACGCCTCGTGGGAAGCATCGTGCAGTTTGGTCAGTCAATTCAAGCAGGGTTAACAAGGGCTAAATGAGGCAAAGAAAATCGGTATTTTCGCACCGCCATGCATGGTCGTGGGCAATAAACCGGTGCAAACACCGGAATATCCCGTTTCCCATCCCCACAATCACGACACGATTGCATGGTCCTTTCGAGTGTTCCGGACGTGGGGAAGTTTCTCCGGATGCTTAACGTCGCCTAAACGCCCCTCGGCTCAATTGTCTAGAGATTGCCGATGGACGTGACTTTGGGGTCTTGGGTGAATGGTCGGGGCCGTTCCGAACATGAGAGCTGACATTCGTGCCCACCGGACCTCGTCCGGTCGGCACGGTCGTGCGCTCCGGGTCGGCCTGATCTCAGCCTTGGTGCCACTGTCGCTCGCGCTGGTTCAATGCGGCAATGGGCCCAATCCGGCGGCTCTCGCGGCAAACTCGAAGGCCAATGGCCAGGTGGTCGCCAAGACCAATACTCAACAAGTTGCCAGCGCCGACACATTCGAGGATCGCTTCCCCGCCCCGCAGTTCAGGGAGCGCTTCCCGTCGGCGAGCGAGAGCTTCCTGCAACGGCAGATGTCGGACTTCTCGCCCAAGCGCGCTGTGCAACAGCAGCCGGAGCAGGCGCCCTACAAGGTCGCCTCGCTCGCGCCGCAAGTCCCCTACCAGCGTCCGCCGCGCGACGACCTGACGACCCTCGTCAGCATGAAGTCGTCGGCCTTCCCTTATTTCGGTAACAACCCCGCCTCCGACGCGCCGTTCCTCAACATCTCCAAGGGCGACCGCCGCGGCCATCGCAGCTATTCCGGGCGCGTCTACTGGCAGGACGAGACCTACAGCGACAGCCGCGTCCTGGTGCACGTGCCCGAGCATTTCGACGTGCGCAAGCCGGGCGTGATCGTCGTATTCTTCCACGGCAATGGCGCGACGCTGGAGCGCGACGTACGTGATCGGCAGCTGGTGCCGAGGCAGATCACCGATTCCGGCGCCAATGCCATCCTGCTTGCACCGCAGATGGCGGTCGATGCCGCCGATTCCAGCGCCGGCAAGTTCTGGCAGCCCGGCGGCTTCAAGCGCTTCATGGAGGAATCGGCGAGCCATCTCGCCCGCCTCACCGGTGATCCCGACAGCGCGCGCGCCTTCGCCAATATGCCGATCGTCATCGTCGGCTATAGCGGCGGCTTCCTGCCGACGGCCTGGAGCTTAGAGGTCGGCGGCATCAGCGACCGCGTCCGCGGCGTGGTGCTGCTCGACGCCATCTATGGCGAGATGGACAAGTTCGCGTCCTGGATCGAAAGCCACCGCTCCGGCTTCTTCGTCAGCTCCTACACCCGTTACACCGCGCGGCGTGACCGCGAGCTGATGAGCATGCTCAGGCAGAAGGGCATCAGCGTCTCCGAGGACATGGACGGCCCCTTGCGCCCCGGCAGCGCGGTGTTCGTCGAGACCGGCGAGGGCATCAGTCATCGCGATTACGTGACCCGCGCCTGGACGCGGGATCCGCTCAAGGACGTGCTGGTGAAGATGTCGGCGACGCCGGCGCTGGCGCTGACGCGCGTTGCGTCAAGCCGTTAGCATATTGCGCCAGCCGGTATTTGCCCGCGCTTGCCGGCAATCGTCTCACCAGCTGATCGAAAAGCGATGTTGATGGGCTTTCGTCCCCGGGAGCCCGTTCCACACGGTTCACGGGAACGGGTGCGGCGTCCTCTATGTGATGGACGGCAAGACGCGCGGCGGCAATTCCGCGTTCGCCTTCATCGGCACCTGCACAGGCGAAGGCGACAGCATGAAGGTCAAGATCTCGACCTGAAGTTAGGTCTTGGGGAGCTTCGGAATGCTTTCGGCGAAGCCGTTGAAGCAGGCCAGCCGCTCGTCCTCTTCTTTGAAGAACCGGCAATCGGCGTAACCCTTGGCCTTCGCCGGCTTCGGCTTTGGCGCCGGCGGGATCACGGCGTCGTAGCAGTTGAGACGGTCCTTGGTACCATCATCGATCTCGAGGCAGGCCTGAAGCCGCGCCGCGACCGATTGCGGGTTGCCCTTCGGCGCGGGCGCGGCGGTTGCGGCCGTCGCCTTGGCCCCTTTCGACTTGACCTGCACCAGCGGCTTGTCCCCGATCATCGGTGGCTTGTCGGCTTGTGCGAACGCGGAGGTGGAATAGAGCACCGCAGCAACCGCCAGAATCATCCTCATCTCAGTCAACTCTCTTTGGTCCTCATGACCGGCCTTCTAGCGCTCTGACGCGCCATTTGCCAAGCACCTTGCGCGCACGAAAACGCGGGATTTCAGGCCGTCGCTGCCGCCGCCGGCCGGGGCCGGGTCAGGATCACCAGGACCAGCGCCAGCAGGACGAAGCCGACCGCCACGAACCCGATCGTGTGCAGGAGCTCGCGGGCGAACAGCAGTCCGCCGGTGGCGGACCCGACGGCCTGGCCGATATAGAGGACGGAGGTGTTGAGCGCGACGGTCGCCGGTGCCAGCGGCGGCGCGGCCGCGACCAGCCGCACCTGCTGCATCGAATTGGTCGAGGCAAAGCCCAGGCCCCAGGTCGCGACTGCGATCGCCATCAACGCGATGGTGCCCGCACCCAACGCCCAGGTGGTGATGCCCGCAAGCACGAGGCAGGTGAAGAGCAGCGAGGTCCGGTAAGGGCCCCAGGTGTCGACGATGCGTGTCGCAATGGCGACGCCAAGGAAGCCGCAGACGCCATAGATGGCGAATACCATGCCGACCGTATCGGGGCTCGCCCCGGTCAGCTTATTCAGCAGCGGGCCCATGAAGGTGAACACCGCAAACTGTCCGGACATTTGCAGCATGGTGATCGCCAGCAATAGCAAGATCGCCCTGCTGCGGCCGACCGCGCTCCAGGTCTTCAGATCCACCGGCGTGCCCCTCAAGCCTGCCGGCAGGCGCAACAGCAGCAACAGGAAGCCGATACAGCCGAGCGCGCCGATCCCAGCATAGGCGGCGCGCCAGCCATAGCGGCTGGCGATCAAGGTGATCAGCGGCAGAGCGACGGCGGCCGCCAGCGACCAACCGAGGAAGATATAGGCGATCGTGCTGCCGCGCCGCTCCGCCGGCACGATCAGCGCCGCCGTGCCCGCCGCCTGCGGCGTATAGAGCGCGCCGACCGCAAGCATGACCAGCCGGATGACAAGGAGGCTCGCATAGTCGGGCGCAAACGCCGAGGCGAGATTGCCGAGCGCGAGCACCGCCAGCGTCGTGGTGAGCAGCGTCCGCCGCTCGATGCGGCTGGTCAGCCACGCCGTCAGCGGCGAACCGATGCACAGCGTCACCGCGCCGAAGGTGATCAGCAGGCCGGCCGCGTGGATGCTGATCCCAAGCCCCGCCGACAATTCCGGCAGCATGCCAGCCGGCGCCAGCACCGAGCAGCCGGTGACGAGATTGCCAAGCATCAGGGCGGTTGGCGCGAAACGGCCGGCGGCGGGGGCTTTTTCCATGCAAATGCATGTAGCGGCGGCGTGTGACGAGTTAAAGGGCACAACGCCAAATAGTTGGAGCTGCGCCCGGATTTTGCGCGTCAGCTTCTTGGAAATGCCGGATTGCACAGGCCGAATCGCCTGTTATATCGCTCGTTCCCGCTTACCTGCGCTCGTTCGCAGGAGTGAGCCCCAGGAGAAAAGCAATGTCCGACCAGCCCAAATCCGAGTCCGGCTTTCAATACAGCCTGTCCAACCTGAAGCCCGTGACCCCCGCTCCCAAAGTCACGCTCACCTTCCCCGACGGCGCCCAGCGCCAGTTCGACAAGGGCATCACCGGTCTCGATATTGCCAAGGGCATCTCGCCGTCGCTGGCCAAGCGCACGGTTGCGATGGCGCTCGACGGCGCGCTCGCCGACCTCAACGATCCCATCGAGGCCGACGCCAGGATCGAGCTCGTCAATCGCGACGACCCGCGCGCGATCGAATTGATCCGCCACGATTGCGCGCACGTGCTGGCCGAAGCTGTGCAGACGCTGTGGCCGGGCACCCAGGTCACCATCGGTCCGGTGATCGAGAACGGCTTCTACTACGACTTCTTCCGCAACGAGCCGTTCACGCCGGAAGACTTTGCCGCCATCGAGAAGAAGATGCGCGAGATCATCGCGCGCGACAAACCCTTCACCAAGGAAGTGTGGGATCGCGAGAAGACCAAGCAGGTGTTCCGCGACAAGGGCGAGGCGTTCAAGGTCGAGCTGGTCGACGCCATTCCCGGCAACGAGCCGATCAAGATCTATTACCAGGGCGACTGGTTCGATCTCTGCCGCGGCCCGCACATGACCTCGACCGGCAAGGTCGGCAATGCCTTCAAGCTGATGAAAGTAGCCGGCGCCTATTGGCGCGGCGACAGCAACAACCCGATGCTGACGCGCATCTACGGCACGGCCTTCGCCAGGCAGGAGGACCTCGACGCCTATCTGAAGCAGATCGAGGAGGCCGAGAAGCGCGACCATCGCAAGCTCGGGCGCGAGCTCGACCTCTTCCACTTCCAGGAGGAAGGTCCGGGCGTCGTGTTCTGGCATCCGAAGGGCTGGACCATCTTCCAGCAGCTGATCGCCTATATGCGCCGGCGCCTGACCGGCGACTACAGCGAGGTCAACGCGCCGCAGATCCTCGACAAGGTGCTGTGGGAGACCTCGGGCCATTGGGGCTGGTACCGCGAGAACATGTTCGCGGCGCAGTCGGCCGGCGACGAGGCCGAGGACAAGCGCTGGTTCGCGCTGAAGCCGATGAACTGCCCCGGCCATGTCCAGATCTTCAAGCACGGCCTGAAGAGCTACCGCGACCTGCCGCTGCGCCTCGCCGAATTCGGCGTGGTGCATCGCTATGAGCCCTCCGGCGCCATGCACGGCCTGATGCGCGTGCGCGGCTTCACCCAGGATGACGCGCACATCTTCTGCACCGAGGACCAGCTCGCCGAGGAGTGCCTGAAGATCAACGACCTGATCCTGTCGACCTATGCGGATTTCGGCTTTACCGGCGATCTCACGGTGAAGCTGTCGACCCGCCCCGACAAGCGCGTCGGGACCGATGCGATGTGGGATCACGCGGAGCGGGTGATGGCGACGGTGCTGCGCGAAATCCAGTCGCAGAACAATCACATCAAGACGGAGATCAATCCGGGCGAAGGCGCCTTCTACGGGCCGAAGTTCGAATATGTGTTGCGCGACGCCATCGGCCGCGACTGGCAGTGCGGCACCACGCAGGTCGACTTCAACCTGCCGGAGCGGTTCGGTGCGTTCTACATCGACCATGACGGCGGCAAGAAGCCGCCTGTCATGGTGCATCGCGCGATCTGCGGCTCGATGGAGCGCTATATCGGCATCCTGATCGAGCACTATGCCGGCAACTTCCCGCTCTGGCTCTCGCCGGTGCAGGCGGTGGTCACGACCATCACCTCGGAAGGCGACGAATACGCCAAGCAGGTGCTGGAGCAGGCACGGCGCGCCGGACTTCGGGTCGAGATCGATCTGCGCAACGAGAAGATCAACTACAAGGTCCGCGAGCACTCGCTGGCCAAGATCCCGGCCCTGCTCGTGGTCGGCAAGAAGGAGGCCGAGACGCATTCGGTCTCCGTCCGCCGCCTCGGCAGCGACGGCCAGAAGGTGATGACGACCGCCGAGGCGATCGCCGCCCTGGTCGACGAGGCGACTCCGCCCGATGTGAAGCGGGCTCGCGGCGCGCTCTGATCCCTGAAATCGATCTAAACTCGCTTCCGGTTGCCGGCGTGCATGCTTATCTCGGTATTGCACGCCCGACGACCAGCCGAAGAGGACCATCCCGTGCCCGACGCCATCGAACTCCTGAAGACCCGCCGCTCGGTCAAACCGCGCGAGATGACCGGCCCCGGCCCGTCCGCGGCCGAGCTCGAGACGATCCTCACCATCGGCGCGCGCGTGCCCGATCACGGCAAGCTCGCGCCCTGGCGCTTCATCATCTTTGAAGGCGATGCCCGCCAGCGCGCCGGCGAGGTGATCGCGAAGGTGTTTGCCCGGAAGAATCCCGGCGCGCCCACGGCCGACGTCGAGACCGAGCGCAAGCGCCTGATGGATGCGCCGCTGGTGATCGGCATCGTCAGCTTTACCAAGCCGCATCCGAAGGTGCCGCCGTTCGAGCAGGAATTGTCGGCGGGCGCCAGCGCCATGAACATCGTCACGGCCGCGACCGCGCTCGGCTATGGCGCCTGCTGGTTGACCGGCTGGTTCGCGTTCGATCGCGACGTGCTCGACGGCCTCGGCCTCAAGCCGGACGAAAAGCTCGCAGGCTTCGTCCATATCGGCACGCCCAGCAAGCCCAGCGAGGACCGTCCGCGCCCCGCGCTGTCCGATATCGTGACCAGATTCTAGGCCCGAAAGCTTGCGCCTCCGATTCCTCGCGGGCGTTCGTGCCATGTGGTCGGGTGCTCGCAGGCCGACCGAGCTCGGCGAACCGTCCGCGACCGTTCTTTTCGGAAATCGTGACGCGATTTTAATCGATGGCTTGTTGACGCCTTCGGCATCTTGCGGCTTTGATCCCGGCCGCGGAGGAAGCCCGGATGAAGCGTCGTGAATTTCTGGTCGGAGCCGCACTGCTCGCCGGCACGATGGGGCGCAGCCGCGCCGTGGACATCCCTACCCCGTCGCCCGACGGCCTCGAGCGCATCACCGCCTATTTCGACAACGAGGTCACGAGCGGCCGGCTGCCGGGCGCCGTGATCCTCGTGCAGCAGCACGGCAAGCCGGTCTACCTCAAGACCTTCGGCGTGCGCGACACCAGGACGGGCCTTGCCATGACGCCGGACACGATCTTCGCCATCCACTCGATGACCAAGCCGATCACGTGCCTCGGCGCGATGATGCTGATCGACGAGGGCAAGCTCGCGCTCACCGATCCCGCGTCGAAATACGTCCCGCTCTTTGCCGACACCAAGGTCGGCATCGAGATCACTAATCCGGACGGCAGACTGGAACTCGACCTCGTGACGCCGGTCCGCCCCGTCAACATCGAGGATCTGCTGCGGCACACCTCGGGCATCAGCTATGACTATATCGGCGGCAAATGGGTCGAGCAGGCGTACAAGGCCGCCAACATCTTCGAGGGCCAATTCAACAACAGGGAATTCGCCGATCGTATCGCAAAGCTGCCGCTGGCGCGGCAGCCGGGAACGCTGTGGCGCTATGGCCATTCCACCGACGTGCTCGGCGCCATCATCGAGATCATCTCGGGCCAGACGCTGTACGATTTCCTCAAGCAGCGCATCTTCGATCCGCTCGGGATGAGCAGCACCAAATTCGCGCTGGCGACGGAAGACGAGCTGGCGCGAATGGCGCGGCCGCTGCCGAACGATTTCATCCTGCTCGCCGGTGAGCGCGACCGGCTCGATCATCCGGAATGGCAGTCCGGCGGCGGCGGCCTGCTCTCGACCATCACCGACTATCAGCGCTTCTCGCAGATGCTGCTCAATGGCGGCGAGTTCGAGGGCAAGCGCTATCTGAGCCCGGCCGCCTTCAAGGCGATGACAACCGATCACGTCGGGCCGGGCTCCGGTGTGGGGCGCGACTATTTCTATTTTCCCGGCGACGGGTTCGGCTATGGCTACGGCCTTGCCGTACGCACCGATCCCGGCAACGCCAAACCGCCGCCGGCGGGATCGATTGGCGAGTTGAAATGGGACAGTGGCAGCGGCACCTATTTCGGCGTCGATCCCAAGCTCGACATGGTCTACCTCATGATGCAGCAGACCCAGAACGAGCGCAGCCGCATCACGCCCGCCTTCAAGGCGCTGGTCTACGACTGCTTCCCCGAGGCGCTACGCCGCCCGTGAGGCGCGCCGGCCGAACTCGGCCAGCAATGTTGCGATCTGCGCCCCCGGCCGCGCCGCCGGGCGCGGGTTCCATAATTGCGCTTATGACTGTTTCAAGTCAGGTGTTGGTTAGTAGCCGCTAGAGACTATGGCGGTTTGGCTTTCCGTGTGTGCGAACACTGGCGGCCACATCGCACCAAGACAATGCTGACCGGGGTAATCGGTCCTGGCTTTCGCCAGGACAACGTGGGAGAGGTCTTGCGCGCCTGATTCAACACCGTCATTGCGAGCGCAGCCAAGCAATCCAGAATCTTTTCGCGGATACATTTCCGGATTGCTTCGCTGCGCTCGCAATGACGGAGTGTGAGCAAGAGCGCCGTTCTTTCAATTCGCATCTCGTTCGCAGACACGCTCTCTCGTTTTCTGGGCTTGTTCGCCCGAGCTCTCCCTCCCTGCAAACCCGTTCGCGCCAACGCCATCTGCGTCCACCGCCGCCCGGCCCGCGTTCGTGACGATTGCGATACGCCCCTCTTCCTCGGGCCGCAGTGCGCGCACTATCCGTCATTTCCGAAGTTCGGCAAAGTAGAATATCTCGCAGTGATGGATTGGCCGACGGTTTGGGTGTTTTGCCCCACAGGCAACGCAAGGTGTTGTAGCCGCGCGGCTAGTCTTCGCTGGGCGCCGCGAAGCGGTTGCGCAAATTGGCTTGCGACAGCAGGAAAAACAACGCGCGCTCGCCTTGATATTTGGCGGCCGGCCGGCTGCGCTCGAAACCGTCGGCAAAGATCTTGCCGGACTGGTCGCACACCTGCCACCGCCAGCCGAACCGTTTGCGCCTGGTAAGGATCACTTCGAACATGCCGACGGGCTTGGTCCCTGCTCCTCCGGTCTCGCAGGCAACCAACCTGCCCCGGCGTCCCCATTGGACGGATGCCCGACATATAACGCAGCAGGATGGAAAGAGAATAAATTTGATTATGGGAATTAGTATCTTCCACCGGCCGCGACGACGCGCGACGTCCGCGGAATAAGTCGACGCTATCGGTGTTGAAGGGCCTTGCGACGACGCTTGATAGCGCTCGCACGCGTATTCAAGCCGGAAGACACGACGTGAAGCCCGGTAAGCAAACGCTCACCAGGGCCCACATCAGCATCTGTAACTGGCCAACCCGCGCCCGGAAGATGGGCGGGATAGCGGTCACGCTGCACGCCACCTTGGCCAGCACCGCTGGAATCGCAGCGAGATCGGCCTTGGACAACGTTACCACCGACGCGCCGAGATTCTCCTCGAGCCGGTTCAGCTTGGTGGTGCCGGGAATCGGCACGATCCACGGCTTCTGCGCCGACACCCAGGCCAATGCGATCTGCGCCGGCTTCGCCTGCTTCGCCGTCTCAATCTCGCCGAGCAGCTCGACCAGCGTCTGCTGGCCTTTCGTGCGCCGGATGAGAAGCGGGGTAAGATGTTGCGAACCGCAGTCGGCGTTGATCGGCTCGTGATGTCTCGTCCTCGTCATTGCGAGCGCAGCGAAGCAATCCCAGAGTGCCTCCGCGGATTCTGCAATGCTTCGCTGCGCTCGCAATGACGATGTGGGGTGATCCGACGCTGCATCGATCAGAGCGACTCGCGGAGAGTCTCCCCCTCACCCGGAAGACTACCGCGCCACCACTTCCACTTCGCCGTCGACGCCGTTGACGACGTTGAAGCCGCGCTCGTAGACCTTGCCCTCGTTCTTGGCGATGGCGCGGTATTCACCTTCGGACAGCACGACGCGCGGGAAGGCGCCGATCGATTCCTTGATGACGTCGCCGCCGGGGGTCAGCACCGACCAGGCGGTGTTGGCGAGCGCCTCGCCGCCCCGGTCGCTGACGAGCTTGAGCGTGATGACGGCGGCGCGGTGGGTGATGGTAACGTCGGTGAGCTTGCCGGCCTGGACGCGGATATCCGAGCGCACCACCGAATTGGCATCGCCATAGTTGGAGACGATGTAGTAGGTGCCTTCCGGGATCAACACGACGTCGCCGGCGGCGACGTTGGGCACCAGCGAGGCGCGCTCACCGGATTCGAACTGGCTGCCCTTGTAGATCGCGAACGAGATCTGGTTCTGCGGAATGCGGCTGGTGCCGACGCGGCCCTCGATGCGCAGGCCGCCGGCCGGCAGCACGAAGGATTCGCGATCGGTCTCGGCCTTGAGGCTGACGGTGCGTACCGCGCTGACGAGGCCGAAGGCGACGTGGACGACGTAGTTGCCGGGCGGCAGCACGATGTTGGGCGTGGCGCTGCGGTCCTCACGGATCAGCTTGAAGGTGCCGTTCTCGTCGGGACGGTCGGCAAACACCCGCCACACCAGGCCGCTGGTGATCGGAGCGGAATCCTTGCCGTATCTCGCCGTCAGCGACAGCACACCCTGGCCGGGCACGGCCGCATTGAGCGGCGCTGCCGGTGGCACCGTCGTGACGGCGGGCGGCGGCATGCTGGGGGTCACCGGCTGAATCAGGGTGGGCGGCAGACTCGGCGGGCCGGCACCCGGGCCGGAAGGGGGCGCCAGGCTGACGGCTCCGCCGGGATCTGGCACCGAGGCCGGGGGCACCGGCGGCGGGCGATCGGAGAAAAGCTGCGCTTGCGCAACGTTTTGGCCTGATGCGACGAGGCAGGCGGCAAGGGTCAGCGCCGGCAGCAGCCTGCCGCTGCGCCGCCATCCGATGATGCCGTCACCCCCGCGTGTCATGTTCCCTGGTTTTCACCGAAAACGCGGCAAATTCAAGCCTCGGATATCCCAGGAAATACGGCCCCGATGCGATCTATGGAACCCGCTGACGGCTGCGTGATTAGACTTGAGGCAACCGTCCCTCGCCATACTCCTGCCCAGTGCCCTCCCCAAAGCGGCATAAACCATGCTTCGTGCCTGATATGGCGGAGCGCAATTGGGGTGCCTAGTCTGACGGCGGGCTGTCCCAGCGTAGGAGAGTTTTAGTGCTGGAGATCTTGAAGGGCCGCGGCTCGAACGGCTCCAACGGCGAGAAGGCCGGCGAAAAAGTCGGCGAGAAGGTCGGCTTGGGCAGCATCCGTCGGCCAGTCATTGGCCTCGCGCTCGGCGGCGGCGCGGCGCGCGGCTTTGCCCATATCGGGATCCTGAGGACCCTGATTGCCAACGGCATCGTGCCCGACGTCGTGGTCGGTACCTCGATCGGCGCCGTGGTCGGCGGCCTCCATGCGGCCGGTCGACTCGATACGTTCGAGGAGTGGGGGCGCAGCCTGCAGGGCATGCGCAACATCCTGGGCTATCTCGACATCCGCCTCAACGGCTCCGGCCTGATCGGCGGCGAGAAGCTCGCAACCCGGCTCGAGACAGCGATCGGCCAGACCCTGATCGAGGACCTGCCCGTCAAGTTCGCCGCCGTCGCGACCGAGGTCCGCACCGGCCACGAGATCTGGCTGACGCGCGGCCGCATGGTCGACGCGATGCGGGCGTCCTACGCCCTGCCCGGCATCTTCTCACCGGTCCTGATCGGCGACCGCTGGCTGGTCGACGGCACGCTGGTCAATCCGGTGCCGGTCTCGGCGGCTCGCGCGCTCGGCGCCGAAATCGTCATCGCCGCAAATCTTTCCAGCGACATCTTCACCCATTCCACGACGATCCATGCGCATGGCGCTGGGCCTGCCCCGGTCGCTTCCGAGGCCGAAGCGACGCCGGCCAAGCGGCGCTTTCCGCGCCTGTTCTCGCCCGAGAAGACCATGAAGCGCGAGTTCTTCGGCGGCGGCGGACGACCCGGCATCTCCTCGGTGATGGTCGATGCGTTCAACATCATGCAGGACCGCATCACCCGCGCGCGCCTTGCCGGCGATCCGCCCGATATGCTGATCACGCCGCGGGTCGGCCATTTCGGCTGGTTCGACTTCCACCGCGGCGAGGATCTGATCGCGCACGGAACGCGCGCCGCCGAGCGCGCGCTGGAGTCGATCCAGGAGGCGATCGATGTGCTCGCGCCGGCGCCCGCCGGTCACGCGCCCAAAGCGGACGAGTAAAGCGGACCGCGTGAGGCCCGTCAGGCCGTCTTGATGTAGTCGCGCAGGGCTTCCTGCTCCGCCTCGTATTCGCGGACACGCCATTTGACGATGTCGCCGATCGAGATCAGCCCGACCACCTTGCCTGTCGATGACGGGCAGATGGCGGAACTTGCCTGTCGTCATCCTCTCCATCAGTTCGGCGACGGTGTCGGTCTCCTTGCAGGTGACGACCTTGCGGGTCATGACCTCCGAGACCGGCTCTTCCAGCACGCCGGCGCCGCGCTCGCCGAGCACGCGCACGATGTCGCGCTCGGACAGGATGCCTTCCAGCCGGCTCTGGTTCATCACCAGCACGGCGCCGATCTTCTTCTCGCCGAGCAGCTTGATGGCGGCCGACAGCTTGGCGTCGGGCTCGACGCTCATGATCTGGTGGCCCTTGGTGTTGAGAATGGAACGTACCGTCATTGTCGCCTCCCTGAATCGGAGCCGTCCGCCTTTGGCGGTTCGGACTTGTTCGCGAGTCTTCAACTAACAGTTTTGGCGCGGTTTCACGCTCGCGCACTTGTCGAAGCGTTGCCTCCAGGGGCTTGTCGCTTCGGAACATTCTTCACGCGAATGATGGATGAATTCGGGCCGGGCCGCAAGCACAGCTTCAAATGCGGTCCGAAACGTCCTGCGATGACGCATCCGCAGCATCGCTTCGCACGCGCGGCACGGGATCGAACAGCGCGAACAGCAACAGGCCGGCGAAGAACCCGCCGATATGTGCCTGCCAGGCAACGCTCGTGGTCTCCGCATCGATGCCGATTGCGCCGACGCCGAAGATGATGTTGACGCCGAACCACACTGCGAGGAAGCCGACCACCCGCCCGTCGCGCAGCGCACGCGACAGCGGCAGCGCGGGAACCTTTGCGGCGGTATCGGCGTCCGAACGGCTGAAGGACAGGAAGCTGCCACGGGCGAAGGCAAAGCGGATCGCGGCTGCCATCGCGCCCGACACCGAGGCCGAGGCGCCGATCATCGGCGCCACCGCATGCTCGTGGGTGAGGAGATGGGCGAGCGCGCCGGCCGCTGCCGTCACCGCCATGAAGACGAAGAACCTGATCGCGCCGAAGCGCCGCGCCAGCGCGCTGCCGAACGGCAGCAGCCACAGCACGTTGAAGCCGAGATGGGTCAGGTTGGCATGCAGCAGCGAATAGGTGACGAAGCTCCAGATCTTGGCGCCGGCGCCGCCGGGGATCTGCAGGTTGAGCAGCGAGGAATCGTAACGCTTCGGGATGAAGCCGAAGACGTCGATGGTCCAGTTCTCGAACTCCGGCGGCAGCAGCACCCGCAGATGGATCAGCGCCAGCACCGCGATATAGGCGGTCAGCGCCACCGGCAGCGTCAGGATCGGCTCGCGCGGAGCCTCCTCATGGACGGCCGGGCCCGGTTGAGAACCTTGCGGCGTCGAATCTTGCGGCGGGGAATCCAAGGCAGCTTCGCTTTCAGGCGCGATCGGAGCGACAGGCTTGGAGATAGTCGCCTTTGCCGGCCTTGCGCAAGTGCACAAAGGGAAAAGGCAGGGCCTTGGAAAGCCCTGCCTGTCCGTGTCGGCCTTCCGACGCCTGAGGGAATGAAGTTGTATCCCCACCCCTCCCCGGCCCGTGGCCAAACTGTTTGACGCCCTGTGTACAGGCCGCGCCGAGAACCTGGAGAAAAGCGGCGAGGCTTGCGACCGCGGTCACCATAGCAGGGCCGCGCGAGGCGCAAAGCGCGTAGTTAATTTAACGTTAACGACGCAAAGACCAGGTTAACAGCCGTGAAAACGCCCCTGCGGCATGGACGCTGCAAATCCCCTCCTGCACAACAACAGAAGGGATCGCGGGTGCACTGAAGCGGGACAGATCTGTCCCGCGAGGTTGCGCCCCGGGTTAGCGTCAGCCATGAAACATCCGTCGAGCCGCGCATTTTTCGCGTATTGGGACACGAAGCGCGGTACTGCACGGGCCCCTGACCGGGCCGACATCGATCCGGCCGCGGTTCGCGGCCTGCTCGGCGATATCTTCGTGCTCTCCTGCGAGCCCAATCTCGGCTTCCCCTTCCGCGTTGCCGGTACCCGCGTCTGTGCGCTGGCCGGGATCGACCTCAAGGACCAGAGCTTTGCGGCGCTGTTCACGCCAGCAAGCCGCAGCGAGATCGAGGACATCACGACCATCGTCTCCGACGAGACGCTTGGTGCGATCGCCGGCGTCACCGCCACGCGCGAGGACGGCAGCAAGGCGCATCTCGAGCTCCTGCTGCTGCCCTTCAACGCGCGCCCGCATACGCCAGTGAGCGTCACTGGCGTGCTCGCGCCTTTCGACGAGGAATGCGGTGCGCTTTCAGCCTTCACCCTCACCTCCTGGCGCTACCTGCACCAGCCGGAGAAGCTGCTGCCGCGCGCGATCCGCAAGCTGCAGATCGCACGCGGGCTGATGGTGTATGAGGGGCTGCGCTAGCAGCGGCGCTCGCGTCAGGCGCGCAAGACTTGCAAATGGCTGGCCCGATCTTCAAGGGTTTGAACACGATGAGGCACACTCGCGTGCCAGCTTGCCAATGCGTCAGAGGAACCTTAGTTTTTAAGTCGAGTTTATTTCGTTTGCCATGGCAAGCGGCAGCGCAGCGCGATCAGTGAAGATGCGTCTGCCGGGCGTCCGTCCAGGGACCATTCCCGTGATGGAGCACGTGACCAGAGTTGGAAATCGGTTGTTAGCTGCGTTGCCGCCAGCCGATTTCGCGTTGCTTGCTCCTCATCTGCGAAAAGTGGAGCTCCAGCACGACGCAGTCCTGGTTCGGTCAGGCGACAAGATCGACCATCTCTCCTTTCCCTGCAGCGGCGCGATCGCTCTCATCATGGAGTTGCCGAACGGACAGACCGCGGCAACTGCCGTGATCGGCAACGACGGGGCGGTTGGAATCATGACGGCGCTCGGCCCGATCCGATCACCCATGACTGCGGTCGTCCGCGTGGCCGGGACGGCGCTGCAGATCTCGCCCGCACGATTTCACCATGCGCTCGAGCGAAGTCCGGCCATTGCAAGTTCGGTTCAGCTTCTCACCCGGACACTGCTGACGCAATTCCAGCACGTCGCAGCCTGCAATGCTCTGCATTCGGTCGAGGCGCGCCTCGCCCGCTGGCTGCTGCACATCCACGACCGGACGGATGGTGGTGACATCCTGCCCCTGACACAGGAGACGCTGTCGGAATTGCTCGGCGTCCGCCGCACCACGGTCACGCACGTGGTGAGCGCTTTGCGCTCATCCCGGGCAATCAAGTCCAACCGGCGCGGCCAGCTGGAGATCGACAGGCACCGCCTCGAGATCATCGCCTGTGAGTGCTACAAGGTGATGAGCCGCAGGATCGATCGGATCGTTTCGCAGGATGCGCCAAGGGTCCTTCAGGCCGCGCCGGCGCGGATTGGCTGCCTCCCCCCGTTCGCCAAGACCGACTCGTAGACCCACGCCTCTCTGGCAAACCATTCGTGCGTCGCGGCGCACATCCTGCAATAGGTGCGCGAAAAAAACACCGCGCTGCACCGAAACCTCTCGCCATCCATCTCGATGCCCGTCGGAATGGCGTTGCCCGTTTCCGGGCACTTGATCATGACCATACCCATCGTGATTTCCTCCACTTGGAATCACCTCAACAGTGAGGGAGGCCGCAATCGGCTGGACGGCTTCTCTTCTTGCGGAGACGCTCGCCCAGCCGATCCGCGCGGCCAACCGCTTCGATTCAAGCAGCGCTACGCAAAACCCGGTTGAGGCTCTGCTTGATCGGCTCGGCCGTTTCCGTCGCGACCTTCTGGGCGAGGTCCCAGAGTTCGCGGTTCTGAGCCGAAGTTGCTTCCAAGGTCTTGCGACCGTGGGCGGTGGAGAGGTTGACGAGATCGGCAAACGACCTCGCATCGGCAAGCTGAGAAATGAAATCCAGCGTGGAGGTGGTATTGGTGTGGGAAATTTCGGCGAGCTTGATGCCGTAGTCGGCGGCACGCTTGGCATTGGTCGAATAGGCATCGCAGAGAGCTGCCGTGACTTCCTCCGAAGTCGCCCTCACCTTCGCAAAATTTGCCTGGGCCCGTGTGGCGCCCTGCTCGGCGAAACTGCCGAACATCGTCTGCATGTTGAAGAACGGTACGTCGAACTGGAACTTTGCGCTTCCGTTGGCCCCCACCTTTTCCGGGGCTGCATTCGTCTCGACTTTCACATTGGCATCACTCACGGGCTTTCATCCTTTCAGGCGAAACTAGATCACGGATTGAAGACTCCCCGAGGCGTCGCGGTGCATGCCGCACCAGGACACCAATAGCTACTTTTCAACATAGTGGGATTGTTGCTGCGGATAACCGCCCCGTCCCCCTTGCAAGGCCAACTATGACCGAAGAATGTGCCCGGTTCGGTTCGCTTTCAGACTCTCAGCGCGAATTTGTTCAATTGACGCGGCGCAGCGGCGCAGATTGCGTTTCTGCATCATTGAAGTTGCTGCGGTCGCATGCGCCAACTTGAGATGAGCGCACCAATGCGCTGCGGCGAAGCAAATGATCGCGCGGGCGACATGATCCTTCTTGCCGGATTTGCGTCAATTCCCGCTCCGCTCCGGCCCGATGCGCCCGCCTCCGCAAGACGGCGCACCGGGTCTGTGCGCCAACCGTCAGGGCATCGCCAGATGCCAGGCACCGTTCAAGAAGCCATCGCCGGTGATGTCGCCGGGCTTCTGATCCTTGGCGAATGTGTACAGCGGCTTGCCCTTGTAGGCCCATTGCCGCGAGCCGTCGTCGCGCGTGATGATGGTGTAGCCGTCGCCGGGGGCGTCGCTCGCCTCGGCCTTCAGCACCGGCCAGTTCGTCGCACACGGCCCGTTGCAGGCCGACTTGCCGTCCGCATCCTTGTCGAAGGTATAGAGCGTCATGCCCTTCGCGTCGGTGAGCACATTGCCCTTGTCGGTCTTGCCGGTCTTGGTCGGCGGCGCGGCGAAGGCAGCGGGAACGATCGCGAGCGAGACGGCGAGCGTGAGTGCGAGTCGGATCGAAGACGTCATGGTATCTCCTGTCATGCAATTGGCTTGCATGGGTAGGACGCCGCGCGAGGTGCCGTATTCCTGCGCGAGCGGCAACGATATTTTTCGCTGCGCACACGAGCGCGGCGGAATAAACTGGAATGGGTGAGACGAAACGGCGACGGACATGAGCAAGCCGCATTGGCGTCCCGCGCGCGCCTCCGACCTTTCCGCGATCAGCGCGATCGCGGCGCGCATCCATCCCAACCTTCCGGAACGACCCGAGGTGTTCGCGGAAAAGATGCGGCTCTATCCCGATGGCTGCCGCACGCTCATTGCGGACGACGAGACCGTTGGTTATGGCCTCGCGCATCCCTGGAAGCAGCACCCGATTCCGCCGCTTGATGTCTTCCTCGAACTCATCCCAGACGATGCCGATTGCATCTATGTGCACGACGTCGCCGTGCTGCCCGATTTCCGCGGCGGCGCGTCGCGGGCTTACGTTGCCGATATCGAGACACTGGCTCGTGCGTCGGGCATCGCGGCGCTCGCGCTGGTCTCGGTCTACGCCACGCGGCCGCTGTGGGAGCGGTTCGGCTTTCGGCCGGTAGCAGCGGATGCGCAATTGCGCGCAAAGCTCGCATCCTACGGCGACGGTGCGACCTACATGCTCCGCGACCTCGCCGCGACGTAACGCCCAGGCCCATCCGGGCTCACGCGGGCGTGAAGCAGCGCCTCGAACCGCTTTGGGCCAAGTCCCGTCGAAGAACCGTGCGGACCGTTCCGGTCTCGCCGAACCGAGACTGGAGAACGTCCATGAAACTCACACTGTCCGAAGTTGCCTTGATTGCGTTCGCCGCGACGGCTGCGTTCAGCGCGACCAGCGCCAACGCGGCGCAGTATCGCACCTATGGCTGCGAGTTCGCCTTCTTCGAGGGCTGTGCCGGCCTGATCGATGTGCCGAACCAGGGCGGCGGGCGCCGCGTCGCTCGCCTCACCCATGATGTCTCACCGATCTACATGAAGCAGACCGATCCTCGCTACAATACGTCGCTGCGGGAGGCCGGTGGAGGCGGAGGTGGCGGAGGTGGTGGTGGCGGCGGTGGCGGCGGCCGCTGAGCTCACACCGGGCTTTTCGGGTGATGCCGCCGATCCAATCCGACGGCATCATTGCTGTTTGCCTCGCCTGGCGCCGCTCAGCCGCGACGCTTCTTCTTTGATTTCTTTCCGGGCGCGCCCTTGACCGGCCACGGCGTGACCGAGGGCTCTGCGCGGCCGGGCTTGTTCTTGTGCCGCTTTTTCTGTCCGAAAGACGATGCATCGTCGAGTTTCGGCTTGCGTTCGCCGTCCCGCGGGTTGAATCCCGTGTCGCGCGGCCTATCGTCGCGACGTTCACGATGAGTGCCGTCGCCTCTCTCGTGCCGGGGTGCATATGACGGCTCCTCCGAAGGGGCGTGCCTTTGCGGTGCCTCCGCCATCGGCTCGATGCGGATGCTGTCCTCCTTGTCCGGACGCTTGATCTTCGCGGCAAAGGACTCAGCGACCCGCTCGGAAATCTCGAACTCGGTGGTGGTGTCCATGATCTTGATGGCGCCAATGTCGCGCTTGTCGATGCCGCCGCGGCGGCAGATCATCGGGAGCAGCCAGCGCGCCTCCGCATTCTTGCGCCGTCCGATCGCGGCGCGGAACCAGACGCTGCCCTCTGCCATGGCGTGCTTCGAGGACGCTTTTCCGGATTTTGATCGCGGCTTGGCGGGACGATCGTCGCCACCTTCAAACCTCTCGCGATCGTGACGCGGCCGGCCGGCCCGTTCGCCGGCATCGATGATGTCCTCGGGCGACGGCAACCGCGCACGATAAAGCCGCGCCAGCGCGGCGGCGATGTCCTCGGCCGACCTCTCGGCGAGCAGCGCCTGCGCCAGGGTCAGATCGTCGGGAGTCGTCTCGTCGGTGAACAGCACGTCCTTCATGCGCTCGTGATCGAGCTTGCGGATTTCGTCTGGCTGAGGCGCCGTGCCCCACTCGGCGTCGATGCCCGAGAGGTTCAGCAACAGTTCCGCACGCCGCCGCCGCGCGGGCGGCACCAGCAGGACGCTCGTCCCCTTCCGGCCCGCGCGCCCGGTGCGACCCGAGCGATGCTGCATCACTTCCGCATCATTGGGCAGGTCCGCATGGATGACCAGGTCGAGGCTCGGCAGATCGATGCCGCGGGCGGCAACGTCGGTCGCGACGCAGACGCGGGCGCGACCGTCGCGCAGCGACTGCAGCGCCAGGGTCCGCTCGTTCTGCGTCAGTTCGCCCGACAGGGCGACCACGGCAAAGCCGCGCTCCAGCAGCGCTGCCTGCAAATGCCTGACGGCGTCGCGCGTGCTGCAGAACACCAGCGCGCTCGGCGCTTCGTAGAAGCGCAAAACGTTGACGACGGCATGCTCGACATCGGCGGGCGCGATGCGGATCGCGCGATACTCGATGTCGGCATGACCGCCCTCGTCGCCGGCGACCTCGATCCGGAAGGCGTCGCGCTGATACTGCTTCGCCAGCGCGACGATGCCGCGTGGAAACGTCGCCGAGAACAGCAGGGTGCGGCGCGTCTCCGGCGTGGTCTCGAGGATGAATTCCATGTCTTCCCGAAAGCCGAGATTGAGCATCTCGTCGGCCTCGTCGAGCACCACGGCGGCGAGTTCGGATATGTTGAGCCGGCCACGCCGCAGATGATCGCACAGCCGCCCGGGCGTGCCGACGACGATGTGCGCGCCGGCAGCGAGCTCGCGCTGCTCGCGCCGCGGATCCATGCCGCCGACACAGGAGACGACGCGCCCGCCTGCATGCCCATACAGCCAGGCCAGCTCGCGCTGGACCTGAAGCGCGAGCTCGCGGGTCGGCGCGACGATCAGCGCGAGCGGCGCACCAGCCTGCCCGAACTGCTCGGCATCATCGAGCAGATTCTTGGCAATCGCCAGTCCATAGGCGACAGTCTTGCCGGAGCCGGTCTGGGCCGAGACCAGAAGGTCGCGGCCGGTGGCTTCGTGGGCGAGCACCGCGAGCTGGACCGGCGTCAGTGAATCATAGTTCCGCTCGGCCAAAGCTCGGGCGAGCGGCGGGGTCAGGGCCGGAAGAGACACGGGATGAAGAACCTTGGTTGATTCAGGCGCGCAAAAGGTGATCTGGCGGACCTGAGCTGGCATGCGCGGCAATGGGCCTGGCCGCACGCTGGCGATTTGATTGGGGGCTCTTTACGCCATGTGTTCTGAAATCACCATGCCTGTGATGCATGGCTTTCCGGAGAGAACCGCGCCTGAAGGTTGCGTGGATTTTTGTGACCACCTGAATTGACCTCGGATGCAACCGGGTTCTGACGCCGGGTCCCGGGACCCGAGGGAGGCTGGATTCCGTTGCCATATACTCCGTCATTGCGAGCGCAGCGAAGCAATCCGGAGTTCCGCCGCGGAAAGATTTTGGATGCTTCGCTGCGCTCGCAATGACGACGTTGAGACACTGTCGGGAATGACCGCGTGACGTCCTCCGTCGAACGCACCTGCGGCGACTGCACGCTCTGCTGCAAGTTGATGGCCATCGAGGCGCTGGCCAAGCCAGCGAACGCCTGGTGCCAGCATTGCAAACCCCGCCACGGCTGCGCGGTCTACGCCGCGCGACCCGCTGAATGCGCGGATTTCACTTGCCTGTGGCTGGTCAACGATCTCCTCGACGAACGATGGAAGCCAAAGCGGTCGAAGCTCGTCCTGACCACCTCGGAGGACGGCATCGAGGTTCGGTGCGACCCGGGCGCTCTCAACGCCTGGCGCAGGGAGCCCTACGCCAGCGACATCCGCGCCTGGGCGGCTGAAGGCGAGCGCAACGACATGACGGATCGTGCGAGAGATCGAAGGCACCAAGGTCGTGGGCGCGAGGGTGGTGAAGGAGAGCGATTGACCGGCTGCGAGCCCTTGTCGCGTCCGGGCGAGCTCTCTGTGGTGCCCAACGGTGTCGAACATCGCCCGGTCGCGCGCCTAATCCCTGGAGGCGGCCAGCTTGCTGAAGCTGCCGACCAGCCGGGCTTTCGCGCGCACAACAGTGTCCTTGGCCGCGCGGGCCAGGGCCCGGATGGCACGCCAGGCCTCGGTCGCCTGCAGCCACGCCTTCGCCGCGGCGTATTTTCCGTACGCCCAGGCAAAAGCGGGAATTCGCATCAGCTTGTCGCGCGTGAGATGAAACAGGCGCTCGACCAGCACGAGCTTGAGCAATTCGCCGACGATGAATGTCGCCGCACCGCTCACGAACTGACCCGTCGCAGCGAAGTAGGCTGCCAAGGGCTTGATCGGCTCCAGAATGATGACGGGTACTGAAAACAGGGCGAGCGAGGGATACGGCGGCAGCGATTTGATCCAGGCGCGCAATCGCCTGAATTCGAGATGCCGCCCGATCCAGCGGGCGATCGGCCTTGCCACGGCCATGAAGACCGCATCCACCAGGAAGTAGATCGCAGCCAGGATGTAAGTGACGGGTTTCAGGATTCGCTTCACGATACCTCTCCCGCGAAATGAAAGCCGGAACTTGGGCCTAAGTTTCACCTGGGCGTGAATAGTTCGGGGATATCCGGTGGAACTTTTTGGGCGTCGGCTCTCGGTCAGATCTCCGCATAGACCTCCAGAAGGTTGCCGTCTGGGTCGCGAAAGAACAGCGTGCGATGCCCGAAGGACTGGTCCGTCGGCGGCGAGAGCAGCGCCACGCCCTGCCGCGCGAGCTCGTCGGCGCATTGATCGACCTCGGCTGCGGAGACCCTGAAGGCCAGTTGCAGCGAGGCGCTACCCGCCGGGGTCGGCGGATCGGACGCGGTCCGGCTCGGTCTTGCCAGCGCCAGCGTATTGGGCCCCAAGGTGTACTCGATCCAGTTCGGCGAGAGCTCGCGCGAGAGCGGAAAGGCGAGGATGTCTTCGTAGAAGCGGCGCATCGCGGCCATGTCGCGGACGAAGACGACGGTGTAGTCGATCGCGCCGATGGCGTGGAAGGGAGAGCGGCGGTGTGGGCCAGCAGTCTGCTCGTTTGTCATTTCATCGCTCAATCCAAACTCAAAGGCGTAGCCCGCATGAGCGAACCGACATGCGGGAAATCATCCACAAGCTCCCTGGATCTCGCTCCCGCCTTCGCTCGTGGAGCTACGGCGGACAAGTCGCTTCATCCGGGCTACAGCCTTTACTTCACTCCACCAATTCCGGCCAGGGCACGATGGTAGACTTCACCGTCTTCATTGTCATCGCATCCTTCACCGCCTGCGCGACACCCTCTTCCGTGAACGGATAGATCGTCTGCATCTTCAGCCACGGATATTTGTCACGCGCGCGGTAGAGCATGTCGACGCCGAGCGGCAGATCGTTGCCGGTGAAGCCCCAGGATCCCAGCACGTTGAGATCCTTGGTGCAGATGCGATGCCATGACGTGTCGATCGAGCCGGCGTCGGTGAACTGGCCCATCTCGACATAGGTGCCGCCGTCGCGCAGCATCTCGATGCCTTCGGGGCCGGCGGTGGGATGGCCCGAGCAGTCCATCACGAGGTCGGCGCCGAATCCGCCGACGATGTCGCGCACACGATCGATGCGCTCCCGAGGTGATTTCAGCTCCTCGATGTTGACCGTCGCCTCCGCGCCGAACTCGCGCGCGAGCTTGAGCCGCGGCTCCTCCGGGGCGCCGACGCAGATGACGCGCCCTGCCCCCATCTCCTTTGCGGCGGCGACCGCGAGAATGCCGATCGGACCCGAGCCCTGTATCACCACGGTGTCACCCCAGGAAAAACCGCCGGCGCGCGTAGCGCGGTTGAAGGCCCGGATGCAGGAGGTCAGCGGCTCGGACAGCGCGCCGAGGCGCAGCGACATGTCGTCGGGCAGCTTGTAGATCTTGGTGCCCGGCAGCATCTCGAGATCGACATAGACATATTCGGCCCAGCCGCCCCACATGTGCGGCGCCTTGTCGAAGCCGAGATAGCGGCCGTAATAGACCGGCGTCAGGCACTTGTTCGCGGTCTGCGGATAATGGATGCAGTAATAGCAGCGACCGCACGGCATCAACGGGGGGATCATCACCTTCGAGCCGACGGTCAGCGGCTTGCTCATGAAGTCTTCGGTGAATTCCTCGCCGCATTCGACGATGACACCGCCGAGCTCGTGGCCGAGCGTGAACGGCCAGGGCAGCGGCTTCGGCCAGTGTCCTTTCAGGATGTGCAGGTCGGTGCCACAGACCCCGCAGGCGCCGACCTTGATCAGCGCCGCCTTGCGGCCGACCTTCGGCCAGGGCACGGTGCGGATGACGGGTTCGCTTCCCGGCCCGGCGTGGGTGCAGACGCGGATTTGCTCCATGGTGTGTCCTCGCTGCCCGTCTGTTATGATTGATGATGCGGGCTGAGGCGAAGCGTATGTGAGATGCGCGGTCGTGCCAAGATGCAGTACCCGCATGAGCGAAGCGACAGGCGGGTAGATGTGTTTCCGGATATCGCTTCGCTCATCCGGGCTACAGCAGCAACGCTGCATAGCCGCTGTTCGAGCCCACTTAAGTGTCTTGAGCCTCCACCTGCGACCGTGTACGGACGGTTGAAATTCCGCCCAGGTGCCCGCTTGAATCCCCTTCCGAAAAACCCCGTGGCCGCGTCCGGATCGTTCGCGGCGATGAAGTCCGTGCCGTACCGGCTCCAGTTCATCGCCTATGTGCTGGCGATGATGGCCGACAATATCGAGCATGTGATCAGCTATTGGGTGGTGTTCCAGAAATTCCATTCGCCGACGCTGGGAGGGTTTGCCGTGCTGTCGCACTGGCTGCCGTTCCTGCTGTTCTCGGTCGCCGTCGGCGGCCTCGCCGACCGGTTCGATCCGCGCCGGATCATCCAGTGCGGCATGCTGCTGTTCATTGTCGCTTCGGCCGGATGGGGCTTCTTCTTCCTGACCGACACGATCCAGATGTGGCACGCGATGCTGCTGCTGGTGATCCATGGCTGCGCAGGCGTGTTGTGGCAGACGCCGAACCAGCTGCTGCTCTACGACCTCGTCGGTCCCGCCGACCTGCCGAGCGCAGTGCGGCTGAACGCGATGGCGCGCTATCTCGGCATCCTGGTTGGGCCCGCGGTCGGCGGAATCATCATGCTGACGCTCGGCCCCTCGCACGGCATCATCTTCAACACGCTGTTCTATCTGCCGATGCTGCTCTGGCTGTTCTGGGCGCCGGCGCGGGACAAGAGCCTGGCGGCGCGACGCTTCGCGGTGCGCGGCCTTGCCGACATCATGCTCACGATCCGTGCCATCGGCACGCAGCCGGTGCTGACGGCGATGACATGCCTCGCCGGCCTCACCTCGTTCATGATCGGCAATGCCTATCACGCCCAGATGCCGGGCTTTGCCGGCGATCTCGGCCATGGCGATCCCGGCGTTTCCTACAGCGTGCTGCTCGCAGCCGATGCTGCCGGCGCGCTGCTCGCCGGCATCGCGCTGGAGTCCTGGGGACGCCTCAAGGGTACGCCGCGCACCGCGATCACCCTCGCGATGCTCTGGAGCGTGGCGCTGCTCGGCTTTGCCGCGGTGCGGATCTATCCCGTCGCGATCATGCTGCTGTTCTTCGCGGGCTTCTTCGAGCTGTCTTTCAACACCATGGCGCAGGCCCTGGTTCAGCTCAACGCGCCGCACGACATCCGCGGGCGTGTCGTCGGCCTTTATAATATGGCCGGGCTCGGGATGCGGGCCTTCAGCGGCATCACCGTCGGTGTGTTCGGCGCGGCGATCGGCATCCACTGGTCGCTCGGGCTGTCGGCCGCCGTGCTGTTGACGCTGCTGCTCCTGCTGTATCGGCGGGGGACATCGACGGCTTGACCGGTCCGCTCGGGAGGTGGCTTTTCGATCGTCTGTCGGTAACAGGCGCGCCCGATCCTAACGCGGCATTAACCCTGTGCACCTTAGGGTCGTGCCGGACTCCGCCCGGGCGGGGGGTCGGGTGTTGAAAATGGCGTTGGCGAACAAAAAATTTCTTCCGGCCGCCGAGGAACGTCGGCGTTTCCAGCGGGTGAAAGTGCACCTGCTCGGCCGTTACATGCTGCCCGACCGCCGGGAATTCCCCTGCCAGGTCATCAACATGTCGCCGGGCGGCCTTGCCCTGCTCGCCCCCGGCATCGGCAATGTGGGCGACCGCGTGGTCGCCTATCTCGACCATATCGGCCGCGTCGAGGGCAAGATCACCCGGATCATCGACAATGGCTTTGCCATGACGATCGGGGCGACGCCCCGGAAACGCGACAAGCTCGCGGCACAGCTGACCTGGCTCGCAAACCGCGACATCCTCAACCTGCCGGAGGACCGCCGCCACGACCGTATCGTGCCGCGCAACCCGATCGCGGTGCTGACGCTCGAGGACGGCACCAAGATGACCTGCCGCATCATCGACCTGTCGCTGTCGGGCGCAGCCATTGCCGCGGAGAACCGCCCGCCGCTGAAGTCGACGATTTACCTCGGCCGGGTCCAGGGCCGCGTGGTCCGAAACCTCGAGGACGGCTTCGCGCTGGAGTTCATGCACGAGCAGCCGGCCGAGACACTCGAAGAGAGCGTTACCGCGCGGTAAAGCGCAACTGCGTCAAAACCACCGGTTTTCCAGCCCTGAAGGCGGCCTCCCTGACACGGATGCCGCCTTTTTCATGCGTTGGCGGCGTCGCCAAGCCGGTTAACGCTGGCCGCCCGTGCGCGTGCAAAGGGCGGTTCCGCCAGCGTTTCCGCGTTAATCGATAAAGTTTGAATCAATTGCAGTAATATCGAATTTTACGTGAATTCTATTCAAGTATAGGTCAAATTCGCCGCGCATTTTACTTGTATTCGTCTCGACTTGACTTGGTCGACTTAGCGGCAGCTCAAAAGCTCCGTGCCAAATGTGGCCCAACAAGAAACGGGGGCCGCAATGTTTGATTTCAGGGGACAGGGGAAGGGACTGGCGATCGCCGCCATGCTCTTCGGGATCAGCGCGACGGTGCAGGCCGGCGAAGGCCGACTGCTCTACGCGAGCCTCGGCGACACCACGCGTGCGCCGATCGGCTGGGTCGAATTCTGTGCGGACAATGCCGCGCAGTGCCAGGGCGGGCCGACGCAGCCGCGCGACATCGTGATGTCGCAGACGGCGTGGCGGGACCTCGTCAAGGTCAATCGCTGGGTCAACGAGACCGTCAAGCCTTTGACCGACCAGGAGCACTGGGGCGTGATCGAGAAGTGGTCGCTGCCATCGGACGGTTACGGCGACTGTGAAGACTATGTGCTGTTGAAGCGCAAGATGCTGATGGATGCCGGCTGGCCCCGCGAGGCCCTGCTCATCACGGTGGTGCGCGACAAGAAGGGCGAAGGCCACGCGGTGCTGACGGTGAAGACCGACAAGGGCGAGTTCGTTCTCGACAATCAGAACGAGAACGTCGTTGCCTGGACGGAGACCGGCTACCGCTTCGTCAAGCGCCAGTCGCAGAGCGATCCCAACGTCTGGGTCTCGCTGGGCGATACCAAGCCGGCGGTCTCCACCGCCAGCGCGAAAGATCAGTAGAGACAAAAGAACGAGTTACGCGACCCGGTCACATCCCCACCCCTCCCCGTCCCTGACCGGTTCGCGCGCGGCCAGGCTTCCCCCAAAGCCTGGCCGCAACTTTTTTGGGATGGGCGATCAGCCCGACCACGGCACGCGCGCCGCGGTGAAGTCCCGCCAGCTGTCCTGCAAGGACTGGTGCGCGTCGATCGATGCGCGCGCCTGCCAGCCGGCGACCGCGGCGGCCGCAACGGCGCTGTCGCGATCTTCGGCGCCGAGCCCGTCGAGCAATGAGGCCGTCACCGCCATGTCGTTGAAGGCACCGAGCTCCTCCTGCAGGCTGGCGAGCCTGCGGGCGAATTTTCGCGCGGACTTTCGATCGTCGAATAGCGGCAGCAGGAACTCGCCGAGATAGCGCAGGCGCTTGGCCGCGAGCCGCAGCCGGTGCACCTCGTCGACCGAGAGCGACTTGAAGCGGCGGCCGCGCTTGAGCACCTTGGCGTGCTGCTCCGACAACACGCGCTGGGCGAAGTTGACGGCGGGCTCGGCGAGCCGGCCGAGGTCTTCCGGCGCGATGTCGTTGCGCCAGCCGCGCGTCTCGATCCAGCCGCCGAGACTGATCAGGAAGACGGCACAGCGGCGATCATCGAGCGCAAGGTGCGCCTTGCGATAGGCCTCCGACTGACGCTGGGCTGCGAGCCGCTCCAGCGCATCGAAGCCTGCGACCGAAGGACAGGCTCTTGCGATCGCCGGCAAGGTGTCGAGCTGGAACACGTCCCAGTCGCGGGCGGCGGACAGGTTCTGCGCCAGCCATTTGGCTTCCGACCGCAGCGTATCGAGATTGGAGAGCGCGCCGGCCGAGCGCATCAGATCGAGCGCCGACCGCAGCCGACGCAGCGAGACGCGCAGCTGATGCACGCCTTCGGGATTGCGGGCGTCTTCGGCCGCCGGCAGTGACTCCAGCAGATGAAGGAAGCACGAGCGCAGGATCGTCGCGAAGGCCTCGTCGAGCGTCACCGACGGACCGAGCCGAAGCTTGCGCGGCCGGCCCGCAGGAGGCGCCTTGTTGGCTGCGAGATCGAAGCCGCGCGCGGACTTGCTGCGGATGGACGGCTTCACCGCGCCATGCTCCGCAAGCCGCAACGCGATCTCGTAGATCGTGCTCGCGCTGCCGCTCTTGAGCTCCAGCTCGATCTCGCTCACCGGCAGCAACCGGTCACCTGCGGTCAGCTGGCCCTGGTCGAAGGCGATCTCGACCGTCCCTGACGGCAGGTCGACCATGCGCGTATGCCGATGAATATCGGCCGTGAAGACTGCTTCGAGCGGCTGCGTTTCGAGCTGCCCGCGAAGCTTCTCCGGAATGAAAGGCATCGCCAGAGCGGGATCGGGGTCGAGCGAGGGCACACTCGCTTCCCACTCGCCGCGGCGCAGCGGATCGTCAGCGGCGTCGGTCTTCACGGTTTGCACGAAGCGCGTGCCGCTCTGGCGTACGCGCAAGCTCAGCCCGGCGCGACGGAGTGCCCGCTCGGGCGTGTCGTAGTAGATGGACTTGAAGCGTTTTTTCGTGCCCTTGTTGCGTGCGTTCGCCGCGATGACCGGCGCAGTGCAGAAATGGGCCATGCGATCGGCATCGACGAGAAGCTTGAGCTCGATTTCGCTGGCGGGACGCGCGATGGCGCTTGCCTGAGGTGGCTCCGATGCGGGCGCCGCGTCTTGCAATGGCGCCCGATCGATCGCAGCGCTCTCGACGTTCGCAGGTTGCGCGCCAGACTCGGCTGCGTCACGTTGCCTGACGAAGCCGGCGATGACTTGCGTTCCCTTACCGTCCTTAGGGACAGGATTCCCGTCCGGCACGCTCATGGTCTTGCGAGCCGGCGTAGCGTCTGATTTTAGCGTTTCCGGTGACATGACAGTTCTATGACAGAGCGCCAGCATATAGCTCGCGCGGTCCGCGATGAATAGTAACCTTGCGCTGCAATGTGTGATCGTCCACGTGAGGTGCCGGGAGCAACCCGACGAGGTTTGTCACAAACCGGTTCCACGACCGAAATTTGATTTCGGTCAAGTGCAGGCAATCAAATTCGAATTTCCAAAGGAGCTGAACCCGTCAGCGAGGTTGACTCATGGTGGCGAGAAATCCTTATGTTCTGGAGACGCGGCTCGTTCCCCACGATCGGGGCTGGGACCGATCTGAATTTCGCCAGGGCGCACCATGCGAAACGTCAGCGCGCGAGACTATTCCTGTAGATCTTGCCGGCCTTCATGATCACGACGAAATTCTTGGCGGGATCTTCGATGAGGGCGATGTTGTCGAGCGGATTGCCGTCGACGAGCAGGAGATCGGCCAGCGCGCCCCCCTCCACCACGCCGAGCTTGCCGGGATAAGGATTGCGCAGGCCCGACAGGCTCAGCAACTCCGCGTTCGCCGACGTCGCCATCGCCAGCGCTTCGGCGGGCGTGTACCAGCGCGTCAGCGAGGCCAGCATCGCGCCTTGCCTGTCGGCCAGCGCCTTGGAGAACAGCACGTCGGTGCCGAACGCGGTCTTGATCTTGTACTTCTTCGCCAGTGTGTAGACGCGATCCATGCCGGCAACCACCTGCCGCATCTTGGCCTGCTCCGCAGGCCCGAGCGCCGCAGCACCTGAGAGATCGAGGAATGGCTGTGTGCTGAGCCAGACGCCCTTCTCCGCGATCAGCTCGGCGCTT
This sequence comes from Bradyrhizobium sp. SMVTL-02, assembly GCF_051853005.1. NCBI lineage: Bacteria > Pseudomonadati > Pseudomonadota > Alphaproteobacteria > Hyphomicrobiales > Nitrobacteraceae > Bradyrhizobium > Bradyrhizobium sp. SMVTL-02. The sequence continues at coordinate 5,140,681 of NZ_CP182469.1, forward strand.
GCCTCGTCCATGAGGTGACCATGCTCGATGCACCTCACACCGGCCGCGATGGAGCGCTGGATCGCGACCGGCGTGTAGGCGTGCGTGGCAACGTAGGTACCCCAGTTTTCGGCGGCTTCGACGGCCGCGCGCAGCTCGGGCTCGGTGAAGGTGGAGACGTCGAGCGGGCTGAATGGCGAGGCGACGCCACCGCCAGCTGTGAGCTTGACCTGGGAGGCGCCCTGCATCAGTTGCTCGCGCGCCCGCACGCGCACTTCGTCAGGACTGTCCGCGACCATGCTGCCGCCGATCCGCTCCATGCGGGTCAGCATGCCGCCGATCGTGCGCGGCAGATCGGAGAGCTGACGGAAGTCGCCGTGACCGCTGGTGATGGTGATCACGGCGCCGGATGGATAGATGCGGGGACCGGCGACGAGCCCCTCGTCGATGGCCTGCTTGAGGCCGAAGCTCGGCCCGCCCATGTCGCGCACGGTGGTGAAGCCGCGCATCAGCGTCGCCGTCGCTTCACTCGCGGCAAGCAGATTGTTGTAGCCGACATCGCCGGCGAGGACGGCCATCGGCGTTGGCCGCACCAGCATCGCATGCCAATGCGCATCGATCAGCCCCGGCATCAGCACGCGCCCGCCACCGTCGATGACCTGTGCGGAGCTCGTATCATCCGCCGTCGAAATCTTCTCGATGAGGCCGTTTCTGACCAGGACGCTGGATGGCGCCGAGAGCGCGCTGCCCTTACCGTCGAAGATCCGGACATTGCGGAACAGGATCGCCGCGTCCTGAGCCGGTGCGGATGACAGGCTGCCGGGCACCACCGCAGCGCCGGCAAGCAATGCCGCGGTGGCGAAGACTTTGGCCGACATCCTCAGACCCGACATATCAGCCTTCCGCACAGGTTCAGGCTAGGCGAGGGGTGATGGCAGGCACGCGACGTCCGGCGACAGTTGATGCCAACGTTTAGCGTCTCGTCAACTTACAACCGTGGCGGCCATATGCAGCTCTGCCATCTCGTTTGTTGAGGGACCGGCTCGTCTGGCAATTGATTCAAACAACTGAAATCAAGGAGGTCGCCGGGGCGTCAGGCCCCGGGCGCTCAGGCGCCCGGCACATCCGCCAGCCGAAGCTCGGCGGCGGCAAGCCACCAGCCGCAAGTCGTCGTCGGGAGTTCCTCGAAGCCTCACCGCCACATGTTGCTGATTGCCGCGACCGCATTCATTAGGAACCTTCATCGCGCTCAGGCTTGAACCCGCATGAACGATCCATCTCCCGGAATGCGCAGGGCATTGCGTCAGGCCCGATTGTACGGCCACTTGCTCGTTCGAAACGACAGGCTGTATTACCCGGGAGGCAGCCATCCGGTCTGCTCGGTGCAGCTTGCCCGAGAGATGGTCAGATCAGGATGGATGACAACGCGAGACGGCGACTACGAGATCACACCAGACGGGCAGCTCGCAGCAGAACGCGAGCTCGGCCACCGATGAGGCCCCGCAGCTCCGGCCGAAGCGTTCTCGGTAACGTCACGCGCCCAGCACGTCCGCCAGCCGCAGCTCGTCGGCGGCGGGATCCTTCAGGAACAGCTCGGCCTCGATCTCTCGCAGATGCGACAGCATCTGCGTGCGGGCGGTCTCTCTGTCCCGCTTGCGGATCGCATTGACGATGCCGGCGTGATGATCGGTGCCGCAGGCCGGCGTGTCGTGGCGACGATAGAGCAGGATGATGAGCGAGGAGCGTGCGATCAGCTCCTTGAGAAAGCCGAGATAGATGCCGTGGCCGCTCATCTCGGCGACGAGGCGGTGAAACTCGCCGGACAGCCGCACCGAGGCACGCGCGTCGCCGCGCAATTCCGCCTCGCGCTCCTCGGCAAGATGCTGGCCGAGGCGATCGAGCCAGGCCGGCGACACCGCGTCGATCGCGTGGTCCACGATCGTGGGCTCAATCAGGCGGCGCGCCTCGAAAACTTCGCGGGCATCGACGGGGGTCGGGCGCGCGACGAAGGCGCCGCGGTTCTTCTCGATATTGACGATGCCCTCGTGCGCGAGCTGCTGCAGCGCGGTACGCACCAGCGTACGGCTCGCACCATAGATCTCGCCGATCTCGTCCTCGCCGAGCTTCGTGCCCGGCAGCAGACGGTGCTCGAGGATGGCCGCGGTCACACCCTCCCTGATACGGCTGACGCGATCGCTCGCGTCTGGCGCATCGGGTTTCTGGCGGGTCTTGGCGGCCATGGGTTGAGAGGCTCGATGGGCGAACGTTCAGCCTCGGACATTAGTCGACGAGCTGTATCCAATCACAGGCGAAACTTTATACAATCTTCGCCCAGTTTGTGTGCAGGTGACTGCGTATGCGGTAGGCGACCGAATTGTCCCGGATTCGATCTAACGATCTGACTCCGCTGCACAGTTTCGGGATTTTGCCGACCAACGCCTGTTGGCACGGACCTTGCGGAGAGAGGCGGAAGCACTGCCCTCCTCTCGGACACGCCATGGCCACTCCCGCCGCTCTCGAACTGGTCGCCGTCACGAAGCGCTACGACACCACGCTGGCGGTCGATACCGTCAACCTCAAGATCCCCGCCGGGACCTATTGCTGCCTGCTCGGCCCCTCCGGCTGCGGCAAGACCTCGACCCTGCGTATGATCGCCGGCCACGAGGCGGTCAGCGAGGGCGACATCATCCTGGGCGCGCAGAACGTCACCGATCTGCCGCCGGCCGAGCGCGGCACCGCGATGATGTTTCAGTCATATGCGCTGTTTCCGCATCTCACCGTGATCGACAATGTCGCCTTCGCCCTGAAAATGCGCGGGGTGGACAAGCCCACGCGCCACAAGCGCGCCGGCGAACTGCTCGAGCTCGTCGCCATGAGCCCCTATGCCGGCCGCCTGCCGGCGCAGCTCTCCGGCGGCCAGCAGCAGCGCGTTGCACTCGCCCGCGCGCTGATCACCGAGCCGCAGATCCTGCTGCTCGACGAGCCGCTGTCGGCGCTCGATCCGTTCCTGCGGGTGAAGATGCGCGGCGAATTGAAGCGGCTACAGCGCGAGCTCGGCATCAGCTTCATCCAGGTCACCCACGGCCAGGAAGAGGCGATGGCGCTCGCCGACCACATCGTGGTGATGAACCACGGCAAGATCGAGCAGCAGGGCTCGGCGCGCGACATCTTCCATCACCCCCGCACCGAGTTCGTGGCGCGCTTCATCGGCGGCCACAACGTTCTCAACGACGCCGGCAACCTCATCGCCGTGCGCGCCGATCAGCTCGGCATCGTGCCGTTCGCCGACGGCGCGTTCGGCGCGCCGGCGCTGCTGACCCAGACCGAGTACCAGGGCTCCTACATCGCCGTCTCGCTCACCCTCGACGATGGCACCGCCCTGTTCTCCCACGTTCCGGAAGCCACCTTCGACGTTCACCCGTTCCGTCCGGGCGACCGCGTGCTGGCGACCTGGGATCCCGCCAAGGCGCAACGCCTGCAATAGCGCCGATCGATCACTGGAATGCGCAACAGAGGAGTGACTGATATGACCGAGACCACTGGGAAGAAGGGCGTCAGCCGTCGCACGCTGCTCAGGGGCACCGCGAGTCTCGCCGGCCTTGCCGCCGGCTCCGGCGCCATCACCGGCTTTCCCTATGTGAAGTCGGCCGACGCGAAGGTGCTGCGCTATCTCGGCACCGCCGTGAACGAGGGGGACGACATCTCCAAGCAGTGCCTGAAGGACACCGGCATCAAGATCGAATACATCACCGCGACGACCGACGACGTCACCAAGCGCGTGATGACCCAGCCGAACTCCTTCGACGTGCTGGACACCGAATATTTCTCGCTGAAGAAGCTGGTGCCGTCGGGCAACATTCTTGCCCTCGACGCCAAGAAGATCAAGGAATTCGACAACATCACGCCGGTCTTCACCAAGGGCGAGACGCCCGGCGGCAAGAAGATCGGCGGCCAGGGCACCGCACCCTGGAAGGTGCTCTATCTCGAAGGCAAGGACTCCAAGAAGTTCGCGACGTCGGCGACCGAGTTCGTCACGCTGATCCCGACCGTCTACAACGCCGACACGCTCGGCATCCGTCCCGACCTGATCAAGCGGCCGATCAACACCTGGGCCGAGCTGCTCAACCCCGAGTTCAAGGGCAAGGCATCGATCCTCAACATCCCCTCGATCGGCATCATGGATGCCGCAATGGTCGTGGAAGCCAGCGGCAAGTACAAATATGCCGACAAGGGTAACATGACCAAGGAAGAGATCGATCTCACCATGAAGGTGATGACGGAAGCCAAGAAGGCCGGCCAGTTCCGCGCCTTCTGGAAGGACTTCAACGAGAGCGTCAACCTGATGGCCTCGGGTGAAACCGTGATCCAGTCGATGTGGTCGCCGGCGGTGACGAAGGTCCGCTCGATGGGCATCCCCTGCACCTTCCAGCCGCTCAAGGAAGGCTACCGCTCGTGGGCGTCGGGCTTCTGCGTCTCGAAGGGAGTGTCGGGTGCGAAGCTCGAATGGGCCTACGAGTTCGTGAACTGGTTCCTGTCCGGCTATGCCGGCGCCTATCTCAACCGCCAGGGCTACTACTCCGCCGTGCTCTCCACCGCCAAGGCGCACATGGAGCCCTACGAGTGGGCCTACTGGATGGAAGGCAAGCCGGCCGAGAAGGACATCAAGGCGCCCGACGGCTCGCTGCTGGAAAAGGCCGGCGCTGTGCGCGACGGCGGCTCCTACGAGGACCGCATGGGCGGCGTTGCCTGCTGGAACGCCGTGATGGACGAGAACGACTACATGGTCCGCAAGTGGAACGAGTTCATCGCGGCCTAAATTGATGGACACGTCAGCGGACACCCTGCATCACGGATCCCCGGACCTCGTCCGGGGATCGGAGACGAAGCGCGCCGTGAAAGCGGCGCGCCTGTCGCCGTCCTTCATCTCCTGGCTCCAGGCCGGGCCGATGATGCTGGTGTTTCTCGCCTTCTTCCTGATCCCGCTGGTGTTCGTCGTCATCGTGTCCTTCTGGGACTACAACGAATACCAGCTGCTGCCTGCCTTCTCGGGCCGTGGCTATACCGACACCTTCGAAGGCTGCATCGCGCAGCTTCCCGAGTTCTGCACGATCGGCAAGACCTATGTGATGACTCTGAAGCTCTGCTTCATGGTCTGGGCCATCACCCTCTTCATCGGCTTCTGGGTCGCCTACTTCCTCGCCTTCCACGTCAAGTCCAAGACGTGGCAGATGGGATTGTCGCTGCTCTGCACGATCCCGTTCTGGACCTCGAACGTGATCCGCATGATCGCCTGGATTCCGCTGCTCGGCCGCAACGGTCTCGTCAATTCCGGTCTGATCAAGACCGGCTTGATCAATCATCCGTTGGAATGGCTGCTGTTCTCCGAATTCTCCGTGGTGCTGGCGCTGGTGCACCTCTTCACCTTCTTCATGGTGGTGCCGATCTTCAATTCGATGGTGCGCATCGACAAGTCACTGATCGAGGCCGCCTATGACGCCGGCGCCACCGGCTTCCAGACCCTGGTCAACGTCGTCATTCCGCTCGCCAAGCCCGGCATCGTGATCGGCTCGATCTTCGTCATCACCATCGTGATGGGCGACTTCATCACCATCGGCGTGATGGGCGGCCAGCAGATAGCGGCTGCCGGCAAGATCATCGAGACGCGTGTCAACGCGCTGCAGTTCCCGGCAGCCGCGGCCAACGCCGTGATCCTGCTCGCGATCACCTTCCTGATCATCACCATGATGTCGCGCATCGTCGACATCAAGAAGGAGCTCTAGAGCATGAAGGAAGGACGTCCGCGCTCGTTCTACGTGCTCGCGATCTTCTTCGCGGCCTACGTGCTGTTTCTCTACGGGCCGATGATCGCGATCTACGTTCTCTCGTTCCAGGGGCCTCAGGGCGGCCTCACCTTCCCGATGAACGGGGTGTCGACATTCTGGATCGCAAAACTGTTCCAGGGCACCGGCATTGTCGATCTCGGCGCGGCCTTCCGCCGCTCGCTGCTGCTGGGCGTGATCGTGATGATCGTCACCGTGGTGCTGTCGGTTGCCGCCGGCATGGCCTTCCGCCGGAGATTCAAGGCGCAGAGCATCCTTTTCTACTCGGCGATCGCCAGTCTCATCGTTCCCTCGATCATCACCTCGCTGGGCATCTCGCTTGAATTCCGCATCATCGACGACCTGATCAAGGCGCACTGGAACGAGAATTTCGAGACCTCGATGGGCCTGCTCACATCAGGGCTCGGCGCGCACCTGACCTGGACGCTGCCGTTCGGACTGCTCATCATGTTCGCGATCTTCAACCGCTTCGACCCGCGCCTCGAGGAAGCCGCGCGCGATCTCGGGGCAACGCCGTGGCAGACCTTCCGTCACGTCGTGCTGCCGATCATCCTGCCCTCGGTGATCGGCATCGGCCTGTTCGGCTTCACGCTGTCCTGGGACGAGCTCGCCCGCTCCAGCCAGGCGATCGGCGCGGTGAATACATTGCCGCTCGATCTCCAGGGCCTCACCACCACCGTGACCAACCCCGACATCTATGCACTCGGCACCGTGATCTCGGCAGTCTCGTTCACGGTGATCACGCTTGCGCTCGGGACCATCCACGTGCTCAACAAGCGGCAGGCGGCCAAGGGCTCGGACGCCGGCCAAGGGCTTGTCTGATCGAGATGCGGCTTCACGTCGTCAATCCCAACACAACGGCCTCCATGACGGCGAAGATCGCCGCTGCGGCGCGCAGCGCTGCCCTGCCGGACACCGTGATCGACGCGCGCCAGCCCGCGATGGGCCCGGTCTCGATCGAGGGTTTTTACGACGAGGCTTTCGCGGTCCCCGGCATGCTCGGCTGCATCCGCGACGCTGACCGCGACGGCGCGGACGCGCACATCATCGCCTGCTTCGACGACACCGGCCTCGATGCCGCACGCGCCGTTGCGAAAGCGCCGGTGATCGGCATCGGTGAGGCCGGCTTCCACATGGCGAGCCTGATCGCGGCGCACTTTGCCGTGGTGACGACGCTGGGCGTCTCCATCGTGCCGATCGAGCACAATCTGAAGAAGTACGGCCTCGCCGGGCGCTGCGCCCGGGTCCGCGCCGCCGAGGTCCCGGTGCTCGCGCTCGAGGAGCGCAACACCGACGCGCTCGGCAAGATCTCGGCGGAGATCACCGCCGCCATTCGTGACGACCGGGCAGAAGCCATCGTGCTCGGCTGCGCCGGCATGGCCGATCTCGCCGCCGAACTTGCCGCCACCCACGGTCTGCCCGTGGTCGATGGCGTCGCCGCCGCGGTGACGCTGGCGGAGTCGCTGGTGCGGCTGGGGCTGAAGACGTCGCGGCTGGGACCCTACGCACCGCCGCGTCAGAAGACCTATTCCGGGCCGTTTTCGCCGTTCCAGCCCGAATCCTAATGTCGTACCTTTTTGGTCCTTAGCCTCTTTTTGGTCCCAATTGTTGCCGAACAGTAACACTTTCGGGACATCCCGGTCGCCCTTTCTGGCTGCCGGTCTTCGCCGCTCACCAAGTTTCAATTTGGGTTTTGTCAGCGATGATCGATCTCGCAGAGGACACACGGTCCACCCCCCTGTTTCGCCTCGGCGCCCAGCCCATCGCGCTGACCGCCGCAGCCCTTCTCTTGCTGATCGCCGGCGCGACTTCGATCGCAATCTGGCGCGCCTATACCGGCTCTGCGCCGGAGACCGACCGGGTGGTGGCGTCGCGGCAGCTCCAGGCGCGCACCGCCCAGGCTTCCGAGCAGCTGGTCGAGAAGACCAAGGGGCTGGAGGCGACCCAGCAGGAATCGATCGACCAGCTCCAGGTCGTGCAGGACCAGCTCCAGACCGTGAAGCGGCTGCTCGCGGCACAACAGGCCGATACCAAGCGTCTGTCGGAGCAGGTGACGACCCTGAACGAATCCATCGACGGCTTGCGCCAATCCTTCGCCAGCGCCCGCGCCACCGAGGCCGAAACGCCCTCGGTTACTCGCAGGAAACCGGCTCGTTACCACCATGCCAGCGCGCGCAAGCGCTCGCGTGGCTGAATTGGCCTCTCGCCCGCGCCTTTAATTTCGCCAGTTGTGAACTGGATCACATTCGCCCGAATGATTCCGCGCGATGCTGGCCGTCACCGGATGGCGTGAGCCGATTTCAATATCCGGGGCTGGCAAGGTCGTTGACGGTATACTGCGTCAACGACCTTGTTCTTTAACGGGCCGGCAGGTCTTCCCGCCTCATTCGCAGACATCGACACGACGGTATCGCCATCCCCAAGGCGTCATCACGCGCTTGCGTACGACATAGCAGCCGCCGTAACCGCCATCGTCATAGCCGGCGCCATAATCGTAGGGATCGCCGTAATAGGGGGAGCCATAGCCGTAATAGGCGCCGTAATAGCCAGCGCCGGCGAGGCCTGCGCCGATCGCCACACCGGGCCAGAAGCCGCCGCCGTGCCAATGGCCGTGGCCGCCATGACCCCAGCCGCCGCCACCGTGACCCCAGCCGCCGCCATGTCCAAACCCCCGCGCCTCTGCCATCTGCGGCATCGACAGTCCGACCGCCGCAACGGCCAGCGCCGCCATCATCGCCTTCCGCAACATCACTCGATCCTCCGCGTGGACACGCTCCACGCTTCAAGCGGGATCAAGCTAGCGTCGGCACGGCAATCCGGACAGCCACACTGTCTCACTTCCGCGCGAGCCTAAGCTGAGCTCAGCCGATCCGCCTCAGGCCTTTCTTGAAACGTGGGCCGTTGGCGACGTAGAACTTCGCCGCGCTTCCCATCCTCTGCACCTGGGCGTCGTCGAGCGTGCGGATCACGCGCGCGGGCGAGCCGATGATCAGCGAGCGTTCGGCAAACTCCTTGCCCTCGGTGATGACGGAACCGGCGCCCACGATGCTGTTGCGGCCGATCTTCGCGCCGTTCATCACGATCGAGCCCATGCCGACCAGCGCACCCTCCTCGATGGTGCAGCCGTGCAGGATGACGTTGTGGCCGACGGTGCAGTTCCTGCCGATGACCAGCGGAAAGCCGAGATCGGTGTGGCAGGTCGAGCCGTCCTGCACGTTGGCGCCCTCGCCGATCTCGATCCACTCGTTGTCGCCGCGCAGCACCGCGCCGAACCAGACGCTCGCCCCCGGCTTCAGGCGCACGCGGCCAATCACGGTCGCGGTCTCCGCGATGAAATAGTTGCCGTCGGCTGGAAGTTCGGGCGCCTGCCCATCGAGCTCGTAGATCGCCATCGAGGTCTCCTGTCGGGTTGACCCAGCCATAGCGAAACGGCGGCCCTGACGCAAAGGTCGCGCGCGGCGTGCGGGACGAACGTCAGGTCAGGACGCCGGCGGCGCGCAGCGTCATCAGGAAGAAGGTGCCGCTCATCATGCTCCAGAAGCCGGCGATGACGGTCGCCATCATCACGAATTCGACGCGGCGGCTCTCCACCTGCATGCCGCGCAACGTGTTGCGCATGATTAGAAAGGGAGCGGCAAACACGAGGAACGGAACCGCCGCGAAGGTCTTCGGAGCCACGCCGTCCTGCAACAGGCCGAAGCCGGCCGGCCGCTGCGCCACCGCCTGGTATCCGTTCACGAGGGCGCCGGCCAGCGCGAAACCGATGCAGATCGAGAAAAAGGAATTGAGAGCTTCAGGTGTCATCGGAAACTGTCCGCACTTACGCAACGCCGGAGCCTTCCTGTGACAAATCGTGCTGGTTAACGCTACATTATCCTTAAGAGAAGGTTAACGGTGCCGGTCGATCCGCGCAGGGCCCTCCCCCTTCCCCTGCGGCCGGCAAGGCTGCGCGAATTCGCCGCCGCATGGCATATTCGCCGCTGATTCGTCGGCCAGCGGCCGACCTCGGGTCTTCACGCGCGCATCATGACGGTGTTTTCGGCAGCTCCCCTCAGGTCCTCCAGGACGCGCACCTGGGCGCATGTCGTCCCGATCGTGCTCGGCGGCGCTGCGGCGCTGGGCGCGGTCGCGCTGGTCGCCTATCTGTTGTGGCCGACCTGGGGAGCCGGCGGCGCCAGTGCCCCGGACAAGCTGCCGGTGAGCGTCGGCGGCACGCTGTTCAACCTGCCGGTGGCTGCGATCCGGATGAAGATCCAGCGGCACTCCGGACCACAGGAGCGCATCGATCTCGACTTCCTCTATCCCTCGCTGGAGCCGCCCGGCGCGCCCAGGCACGTCACCGCCGATACGGTGGAAACGGCGGTGCAATCGATCGACCGCATCTTCCTGTCGATCGCGGCCCATCACGATGCGCTCTCGCCCGAGCAGCGGACAGCCACGATCTATCCGCGCTATCTCGACCAGGCCGCGACCCAGCCCGAGGACGGGCTGACGATGCGGATCTTCCGCGGCGACACGCCATACGGCAGCGAGGACCTCTATTCCGCCGCAAGCCCCGCGCTGACCGCACGCTGCACGCGCGATGCCGCGACGCCCGGCATGTGCCTTTCCGAGCGACGCGTCGGCGGCGCCGACCTCACCTTCCGCTTTCCGCGCAGCTGGCTGTCGCAATGGCGCGAGGTGATCGAGGCGATGGAGAAGCTGACGGCGCAATTGCGCGGACCGAAGAGCTGAGCGCGGCGTTTCGCCCAGCGGCAAAATCGGCGCGCAGGGATCGGCAGGGACTCCCCGACAAAAAGTCGAAAACAACCCCATGCACAGTAGCGAGGGGCCTGTCGCGACTTCGTATTTTACGAAGTCCAGTTGACCCGTCGGGCAAAACAGGGGCATAATGGCATCATCGGTGATCTCGGCATCCGACGCGCTCCCGGATGAAGAATCTCCTTCAGCAGACGCGGCAAGAACTTCACTGCCGTGAAGCACTCACCTCCCCGCGAGACGTAATCGTGACGCCGACGCCCTCCTGGTCGACGCTCGCGTTCACCTCGAACTTGCATTGTTTGGCCTGGTGGCAGCCGGTTCGCCACGTCTCGTCAAATCGCTGTAGAGCCCCGCCCGGAATTACTTCGGCGGGGCTCGTACATTGCAGCTGATCGCCTTTCCCCGTCAGCATATTGCCGCCCGTTGCGCCATCCAACCGCGCCCGCCCAGCCTCAATCACTGCGATGTCTTCCTCAATCTGCTGGATAGTACTCGTGCAGTCGATCCCAGTGTGCGACAAGTTTCCGGCGCTGTGTCCGAAGCTCATCGAGCGCCTTCCGGTCCTTGAGGGAAACGTAGCCCTCCACGATCAGCTCAATAGCTCCTGACATCCTCCCCATCCCCCTTATTCTTACCCTGAGCGCTTCTGACCAAGCTGGGTTTCGAAGCGCGCAAACAGAGTTACGGCACGCAATCACGCGCCCGGAGTTCGCCGAAAACAACGTCTCTACGCAAATTGTGTGCAGCGGCCGTCAAATGGAAGCCTACGATCAAACCGAGCCGCCTTAAGGTCAGGAGAGCAACGGGGTCACACAGCTCGATAGAAAGTCCGGCGCCCAATATTGCAATGGCGCGTTGCTCATCCGCGTCGAGGTCAGCCCATGAGATGCCTTCCATCACGCGCCTCAAAATCGTCCCAGAGCGGTATCTCAAAACCCAAACGCGAGCCTGATTTGCCGCAGCATAGCCATGGCCGCGTCGGTGTACCGACCGTTGGTTAGGTATCGATCTAGCTGCGCTGTACTAATCAGCGCCACAACTGCCGCCGTGAAGCCCTTGAACATTGGGCCTCTCCTGCAAGAGACCGCCAAATTGGGCGTGCCTAAAACCGTTTTCAGAATGCCTTGCCGCGAATGGCGGCCAATACGCAGATGGTGACAGCGACCAGTAACCAATTCCTTAACCTGCGGCTTCAAGCGCGCCCCGCCGAACAGTACGGGATTGATCGTTGTGGCCTACTCGACGCCCGCGATGCCCCCGATAGCGACTAAATTCCGCGGCGCAGCGAAATGACGTGATGGGCCAGAACGGACTGGCGCTCCGCAACGAACTAGCTCTATTCGATCACCTCGTCGGCAATTGCGAGCAGTGACGAGGGGATGTCGATGCCAAGTGCTTTCGCGGCCTTCAGGTTGATAGTTAGCTCAAACTTGGTCGGCTGTTCGACCGGAAGGTCGGCCGGAACTGCGCCCCTTAAAATCTTGTCAACGTAGTCCGCAGCGCGGCGGCACATCTGCGGCCTGTCCATGCTGTACGACATCAAGCCGTTTGCTTCCACATAATCTCTCAATCCATAAATAGCCGGCAGCCGGGCGTCTGCTAGAAGTTGGATGATTTGCTGCTTGGCGCTGAGCCAGCAAGGGATCGTCTAAAGTCATCAGACCAGCTGCCCCTGATTTGACCGCAGCCTTGATGCTGGCAGATACCTCGTCGAGGATTCTGGCTTCGAACACTGCAAGTGGCTGATGATTTGCGGCGGCTGCCGTTTTGACTTGCTTCAGTGCCAGGGCGGTAAAAGGCGTGTCGGGATTCCCCAGCACCGCTATGAGCTTTTGGCCGGGGATCAGGTTTTGCAGGAGCTGTAGTCGTTTGGCGGCGAATTCGCTGGCCAGGTCGCTGAAACCGGTGACATTTGCGCCGGGCCGGCCCAAGCTCACCACTAAGCCTGCGCCAATCGGATCACCGACCATGGTAAAAACCACGGGGATCGTGCTGGTCGCGCCCATTGCTGCCTTTGCCGCGAGCGTCCCAAATCCGGTAACCAACACGTCCGGTCTGGCTTGCACCAGCTCAGCAGCGAGCTGTGGCAAGCGCTCCGGTCGGCCATCAGCAGACCGGTACGCCAACGTGATGTTCTTGCCCTCGTCGTAGCCCAACTCCCGCAATCGTTCTAAAAATGGCTTAGCCAACGTCGTGTCCTCGTCGGGGAGCAGAGCGAGGTAGGCGATCCGATAGGATCTCACTGGCTGTTGCGCCCCAGCAGACAACGGCAACGCAACGACGCCACTCAAAACACCGATGAAATCTCGCCTTCTCATGCAGGCACCAAAACTCCGGTGGTGGGTATCCTACGCGCTGAATTGAGGGCTAGCTAGGGCATCGATGCATTGCCTTGAGCATGCTCAGTTGAGTCACACGACTAAACCGCTCGCGCGGTAGAATGCCGCGGCTGGCGACACGGCGAGGCGACGGCTCATCGCGACGCGCGGTGCAATTAGCCATTTGCTGGCGATGATCCGATGATCGAGCACCCTCTGGAAGTTCGGGCGGAGCATTCCCAATGCGCAAGAGCCAACTCGAACTCGGTATTCTCGACTGCGATTGTTGCGCTCGTTGGAGCTAGCCGAGGAACCTCGACGCAAGCAGAGTTATAAATGCGGTGATGCTCTTGACGAGCAACTCGAAAGAGTTTCGGCTCAGTAGCTTCGGGGCTTTCCAGATCGACAGAGATCAGTTGCCTCATGAGATTCGAATATCGAGGAACTCACGTTTAGATTGTGTGGTGCGGTATTTTTACGACGGCCAAGTCCATGAAAGTACAGGTGCCGCCAAACTTTAAATCCCCATAGACGACCCTATTGATCGTCTCAAGGTTGCTTGACGCGACTTTAACTCGGTCCCCCCAGCGCGGTTTCCTCCTTTGGAGGCTTTCGGACGCCGGCCGCCGAATACGCCGCGCCATCCCTCAAGCGGCCGGCATCCGAAAGCCTTCACAGAAGCGGACACGCATTGTGAATGAAAGAGGCCGCCGACTGAGGCGTCCCGGAGCAATCTCCCCGCCCATCTGGTGGTCTAGGCCGAGGCATGGACGGGGAGACGCGCGCCGGGCCCCGTCGCATGACAAAGCTAAAAACGTGCCATGACAGTTATGTGAAACTGCCGGCGGGCGTCAGTGGACGTTGATCTTATCCAGAGGAAGGCGAAGTTCCGCAGCGCGCTCTTGCCGGTCCTTCTTGCGGAACTCCTTCTCTCGTCTCTCGAATTCGATCAGCTCTTTCTTAGCTGCTTCCAGCAGGCGATCTTTCGAGGTCGGGCTTAGGTCGGTGTGTTCCGTCATCGCTCACGCTCCCGTCTTCGCTGATCCTAGAAAAGATCGGGAACAGCGGGAAGGTTCGATGCAGTATGATTACGGATTTATGACGGCAAGATGAAGCCCGGAGGCGCGATCACCCATGGCCCAGCAGCAATAAAATCCCCGCCAGTAATACTGCCGCGAACACAGCGGGTACAACGATCCAAGCAGTCTCATTCCTCATGGGTATGTAGGGTCTCATGCCTTGTACCGAGCCGCTACCTATACCTGGGGATATGGGCCTTGGTTCATCCCCGGGCGTTCGCGAGGGCGCCTCATCGAAGATGCGCGGCTGCGTCGTGCCCGCCTAAGTCTTGTCGGCTTGCATTTTGACTTGGTTTTTCTCGGACATATGGAGGTTGCTGCCGGTCTGCCCTCGGCAGCAAGCGAATCCTCAGAGTTCGGCAAACCCACCATCGACTACCACCTCCGATCCAAGCATGTAGCTGGATGCGTCGCTGGCAAGAAATAGCACCGCCGCAGCAATCTCATCGGGCTGCCCGAGGCGGCCAAGCGGAACTAGCTTGCTGGCGCCGTCGAGGTAGCCGCGAAACTGCGCATCAGTCTGGCCGGGGTGTTCGGATTGACCGACGCCACGGAGGATCGGCGTCTCGATCAGGCCGGGGCTGACCGCGTTGACGCGAATGCGCCGGGCCAGCAACTCCGCAGACAAAGTGCGGACGAATGAGCGCACAGCCGCCTTCGAAGCCGAAAGCACCGCGCGCCCCGGCACGCCGACCTGATTCAGCCAAGCCGTCGTCGCGATGATCGAGCCGCCCTCACGCATGATCGGCTCGACCGCCTGGATCGAGAAGAACACCGACTTCACATTGGTGTCCATCAGGCGGTCGTATTGCGCCTCGTCGATCGTCGCCAGTGGTGTGACATAAGCCACGCCAGCGTTGGCGAAGAAAATGTCGAGCGCGCCGAAAGCCCGGTGCACGTCGGACGCCATCGTACGAAGCGCGTCCCGGGATAGCACGTCGGTCTGCAACGTGAGCACGTCGGCGCCGATGATCTCGCGCGCACCGTCGAGTTCCTGCGGCTTGCGGCCCGTGATGGCCACCCGCGCGCCGTTGGCGTGCAAAAGCTTCGCTGTAGCGAGTCCAATACCCGAAGTGCCGCCGGTGATCAGCGCCGTTTTTCCGTCAAGCATTTGCGTTCTCCTGTGATTCAGTTGGCGTGGGCGTGGTTACGCGTCCCGGCGTGTTCCGGTACGATGAACGACAGCGTCTTCACTTGGTCCGGAAAGACGTTGTGGTCGGCATCAACCAGCGAGATCGTCACCTTGTGCGGGCCAGGTGGCAGCCCGGCGATGTCGACCGTGTTGTTGTCGCTGGCGTCCGCCCACCACCACGGCAGGTCGTCGACTATGATGTGCAGATGACCGATGCGCGGCGATACCTGCCTGGCGCCGGCGCCGAACGCCTGCACGATGCCAATATTTTCAACCCGGTACTGGGCCCAGAATACGCCTTGAGCCAGCGCATCGGCACGCGGCGGATCCACGATCAGCTTCGGCGGTGGCTCGTTTTCGACGGCGATGTACGGTGAAGCACCGCGGATGTCCCTCGCGCTCTGGGCGAACGCGCTGACGACGAGTGCACTCTCAAGATCGTCGGGGAGGAAGAGATTGGAGGCCTGCGCTGGCGTCGAACTTGCCAGCGCCAGGCCCTCCGCGGCTGCGCCGCGCGCGTCGACGAGAGTCATGGCAATTGTCTCCGTTGTTGGGCACTGGTTCATGGTTGTCAGGTCGATTTGCGGAGCGGTCTGAATGCTGCACGAAGCTCAGCGGCCAACAGGCCCGGCACTTCCCACGCGGCGAAATGGCCGCCTTTTTCGAGTCGGTTGTAATGGATGAGTTTGGGATAGGCGCGCTCTGCCCAGCTCCGTGGGGCCTCATACTGCTCGCTGGGGAAGACGCTCACGGCCACGGGAATGGTGACGCCCTTGGCGTTGAAAAAGCCGCCCTTGTATTCCCAATAAAGACGCGACGCCGACACCCCGGTGTTCGTCAGCCAATAAAGCGTGATGTTGTCGAGAACCTCATCACGCGTCAGTTCTCCCGCGTTGCTCGTGGTCCGGTTCAGGGCGGAGGCTACCGCCGCGGCCGGCTGCGCTTCGGCATCGTTATGGTCGAGAAGCCAGGCGGCCAGGCCAACGGGTGAATCCGCGATGCCGTATAAGGTCTGCGGACGAGCCGCCATCATCCTAGCGTATTCGACCTGCTTGAACGTTCTGACCAGCTGTTGGTATGCGCGTTGTTCGTCGTCCGAGAGGCCGGATGGTGGCGGGGCGCCGGCCAGCAGAGCCTTGTTTACGTCGGCCGGAACGGTGGCGGGCATGTTGGTGTGGATGGCGAGCAAGCCCGCTGGCGCCTGCAAGCCCATCTGGTCGACAACAAACGCCCCCCAGTCGCCGCCCTGGGCGACGTAGCGGGTGTAGCCGAGGTGCGTCATCAATTCGGCCCAAGCTCGGGCCATCCGCTCGGGACCCCAGCCTGTGCCCGTCGGCTTACCCGAAAAGCCGTAGCCTGGCATCGACGGGATCACCACGTGGAAGGCGTCCGATGCGCTTCCGCCATGGGCCGTCGGATTGGTGAGCGGGTCGATGATCTTCAGTTGCTCGATGATCGAGCCGGGCCATCCGTGTGTGACGACGAGCGGCAGCGCGTTTTCGTGCTTCGATCGGACGTGAATGAAATGGATGTCGAGGCCTTCGATCTCCGTGATGAACTGCGGGAAGCTATTGAGCCGCGCTTCGGCCTTGCGCCAGTCGTAACTGCTCTGCCAGTGCTGCACGAGCTGCTTCATGGTGGCCAGCGGCACACCTTGGGAATCATCCGCCACGGTCTCCTTCTCGGGCCACTGGGTCGCTGCCAGCCGTCTGCGGAGGTCGACGAGTTGTTGCTCCGGGATGTGGACTTTGAAGGGCCGACTGCCGACCGGCGTCGCCCCAAATGCCGAGTTGGTGGCAAACATGCTGGCCCCACCGACAACCGCAATAGCGGTTGCCGCGGCGGCCAGAAGGCGGCGACGATCGATGTCAACCGTTCCGGCTGTAGGAGGCTTTTCCATGAGTAGATTTCCTGGTGCGATCGGACGGAGCGACCCGAGGCCGCCCACAACTCGGCAAGTAGAGAGCTGGCGGATTATTCACCAGGTAGTAAAGTCAAGAATTACCGTCTCAAAATCTGGACAATATCGTCATGGATGCAATCGCAGTGTTCGTGAAGGTCGTCGAGACCGGCAGCTTCTCGGCTGCCGCAAGACAATTGAGAATGCCCAAGGCGACGGTGAGCGCTAAAGTGGCGGGGCTGGAAAACCGACTCGCCGTCCGCCTGATCCAGCGCACAACCCGCAAGCTGCGGGTGACCGAAGCGGGCGAGAAGTATTTCCATCATTGTGCAATTGCGATTCGCGAAGTCGAGCTCGGCGAAGCCGCGCTCCAATCCGCGAAGGCGAAGCCGTCCGGAGTTCTCAAGGTCACGGCGTCCGTGGATTTAGGGCAAGCTCTTCTGCCGCGCATTGCACGGGTCTATGCGACCAAATATCCGGATGTATCCCTTGAGCTCATCATCACGAACCGGATCGTTGATTTGGTCGAAGAAGGTATCGACCTTGCTCTTCGATGGACTGCGGCCATGAAGGATTCGTCGCTCATCGCCCGGCGCTTCTTCGAGACCGAATCGGATTTGTGGGTCTCGCCGAAATATCTAAAACGGCTTGGCAGCATCACTCATCCGCGTGACCTGGCGAATGCAGCGTTCGTGATACATCCCAGCTGGAAAGGGGCAGTATTGCTCACGAACGGAAAATCGGACTTCGAGGTTCAGAGGAGCGGACGTCTGCGCGCCGACGACCTCCAGGCGATCAAGACCCTGGCTGTTATGGGAGAGGGTATCGCATGGCTGCCGGACTACCTGGTCGAGGATGAGGCTAGATCCGGAAAGCTCGTGCGGGTGCTATCGCAGTGGAGGCCGAAGCTGCAGCAACTGGGAACTTGCTACTTCGTCTACGCCGGCCGCCAATACGCGCTGCCGAAGGTAGAGAGTTTCATACACACAGCCTTGGAGCAGGTGCGGTAGAATATGCGCACACCGCTATGGATGTCGGCTCCGGGTCTTGGCTGTGCGAAAACGGCAGGATGCTTGACCGCGATAGAAGAAGTTATTCGTTCAAGACCGTCTTAGCGGACAACCTTGCAGGCGCATCAAACCAAGAGAACGCCCTGAAGAATGTAATTCTAGCCGTGTTTCGATCCTTCGCGTTTTTGCACAGCCAGGTCAGACAGCGAAGAACTCAGGTCGAGCCAATCTCGTCCGCTCTAGCGCAGTGAGGACCTGGGTCAGACCCGACGCAACTTCGCAAATGGCCAGAGGACTAGCTAAACCGCTCGCGCGGTAGAATGCCAAGGCTGGTAGGCGACGGCTCATCGTGACGCGCGGTGCAATTAGCCCGTTGCTGGCGATGATCCGATGATCGAGGACCAGCTGATCTGGAAGTTCGTGGCGGAGCATTCCCAACGCGCAAGAGCCAACTCGAACTCGGTATTCTCGACCGTGATTGTGTGCACCTTGCGCTCGTTGGACCTAGCCGAGGAACCTCGACGCAAGCAGAGTTATAAATGCGGTGATGCTCTTGACGAGCAACTCGAAAGAGTTTCGGCTCAGTAGCTTCGGGGCCTTCCAGATCGACAGAGATCAGTTTGCCTCATGAGATTCGAATATCGAGGAACTCACGTTTAGCTTGTGTGGCGTGGTATTTTTACGACGGCCAAGTCCATGAACGTACAGGTGCCGCCAAACATTAATCCCCCATAGATGACCCTATTGAGTTGTTTGACGCGACTTAACTCGATCACGCGGCATCGTCCTACGTCCTCCCGGCGCGGTTTCCTCCTTTGGACGTTTTCGGACGCCGGCCGCCGAATACGCCGCGCCATCCCTCAAGCAGCC
Source organism: Bradyrhizobium sp. SMVTL-02 (assembly GCF_051853005.1). Lineage (NCBI taxonomy): Bacteria > Pseudomonadati > Pseudomonadota > Alphaproteobacteria > Hyphomicrobiales > Nitrobacteraceae > Bradyrhizobium > Bradyrhizobium sp. SMVTL-02. Next base: position 5,159,570 of record NZ_CP182469.1, read on the forward strand.
GGCATCCGAAAGCCTTCCCGGAAGCCGACATCACGTTTCAGATGCTGCTCAGGTACCGTGCCGATTGCAATAGCCTGCACGATAGCCAGAAGGTTATCCAGGCCCGCGCCCAGTGCAGGTGTATCGAGTGCAATCCTGGTAGACATTCCGGCATTCGAAGGAAGGTATATCTTTTCGACCAAGACAATCCCTATATCGAGCCCGGCAAGCATTAGCACATTGCTGTTTCGCCCCCTGTGCCGCTGCCACTTGTAAAGGAGCCGTCTTGATCTGCTCCGCGGCGAGGCTGGTCGTGTTCAGTAAATACGGAAACAGCAGTAGGGAGACTGCGACCAGATGCTTGACTTGCAACATCAAAAACTCCTCCGTTGTTTGATCTTCGAAAAATTCATTTGCAATTTGACATCTCGCGCCAGCCGAGTGTGCATAAGAAGAATACGAGGCACCGGCGCGATGGCTCAACGCATCCCCGCCAGGAAATCGAGGTTAAAAGGTCGCGTCGGAGCAGTATACGAGCGGTCTCATACCACGGCACCTTATTCGTGTCCCGGGCAGCCTTTCAAGATCGACTCCGTTCAGCCGATAATCCCGGTGAGGCGCTCGATGAACCAAAATGAGGAAATGATACCGATCGCATAGCTCGCGACGGGCACGGCAGCCCCCGCAATCCGTGACGGGACCTGATGACGCCGGATCAGAACAAATACCCCGAGCACGGCGCCAATGAAGAGCAATTGCCCAATCTCCACGCCGACATTGAACGAGAGCAGTGCGAGGGGAATATCGCCGTGCGGCAAACCGATATCCATCAAAGCGCTTGCAAAACCAAATCCGTGTAACAGCCCGAACGAGAACGCCACGATCCATGGCCATCTCGAGGTCAGTCCAATTTGGCCGCAACGTGAGCGAACGATCTCGCAAGCGAGCAACATGATGCTCAATGCAATCATCGCCTCCACGGGTGGCGCAGGGACATGGACGAGCCTCAGCGTCGCCAGGCTCAGGGTGATGGAATGGGCGAACGTGAATGCGGTAATCGTCCAAAGGAGAATCCGGCGGTTGGGTACGATTAAGATAAGGGCGCAGACGAACAAGAGGTGGTCGAATCCGAACAGAATGTGCTCGATTCCATGGAGATTGTAGCCGATCGCGATTTCTGTGATGCCGGACGCGGGGACTACTTCGAACCAAGGACGACTTGGCCTCACCAGCACGGTCGAAACGGTGCCGTCCAGTCTCTGCAGGCGCACCAGTACATCTGTGATCGTCAATTGCAAGCCGGAGAAAACGATGCGCTCACCCGCGAGCCTGGTCGGGCCCGCGTCAATCCAGCGACGCTCGACGAGCGAGTCCGATAATTCGCTGACAACCGGCTCCTTGCGATCCCTCACACTTCCTGGGAAGTTGAGGGCGACCGGCAGGCGCATGCCCGCAAGCACGGGTGTGCGCCACAACACGCTGAACTGGCCAGGCGCAGTCTCGTTCAAGGCAAGATAGGCCGGCCGCGACTCGTGCCCTCGTGCCGCAAGCGGCATCAGCACGATCGCAAGCAGGTTCACTGCGAGCCCCAGCTGGACGATGCTCCGTTGCAGCTTCATGAGCTCCGCCTTGACGACGACACCGGCGGCGCAGTGCGCTGTGAAGTCTCCCCGTTGCTCGGCGAGTCGTTGCCTGGGACGCGCTCTGCAGGCAAGAGCACCTCGTACTTCGAACGCATCTCTTCGTAGGCTTTTTGCCAGGCCTGAACCTTTTGCTCGGCGAGCCAAGCGGTCTTGACCTCCGCTTCGACCTCTTCGAACGCGGGCAGTCGGCCGGAGGTCACCGTGTCGACGAACAACAGATGCCAACCGAATCCCGACTCGACGGGCCCCTGCCACGATCCTGCCGGCAGTTTCGCGGCGGCAACGGCGAAACCGGGACCGAACTCCTTGGCCAGAAACTCCGGCGTACGATCGCGATAATACTCCTGGAACATAAAGGCATCGCCAAACCCGGCAACAAGCGGGAGTCCTCAGGCTCTTGTGTCAGCCCCACGAGCGCGGCTGCTGCGTCGGCGCGCGCGCGATTCGCACGCCGGTCTGGCGAAAAATAGAGGTGGCGGAAGCTCAGGCGAGGAGGCAGCGCGAAACGTTCCCTGTTCGTCGCGTACCATGTCGCGAGTTCTTCTTGCGCAGGTTCGCGCGCAGCAGCGACATCTTCAGCGAGAAATTGCATCTTTTGCGCCATGCGGCGCCTGACGATGGTGTCGTCCTTGTCGATGCCGAGCGCGAGCGCCTCGCGGTAGAGGACCTCCTCCTGCACCTTGTCTTCAATGAGCAGGCGCATCTCGTCCGCGGTCGGGTCGCGTCGCCATTGCGATCGGAACACCAGAACCAGCTGCGAAAGATCTTCGATTGAAAGCGCGATCTGACGCGACCGCTCGGTGGCGCCCGGGCTTTTGCCTGCGTAGGCATACACGGCGAACAGAATAGCGCCCGCCAAAAGGAAGTGTGCAAGCGGTTCACGAACAAGCCGCTGGAGAAACCGACTGCTGAACAGGCGCCCACCGCTGGCCCAAGTGGCGCGCTGTCCCGGCTCGACGGACGTCATTTGACGCTCTTGTCCGGGAACCAGGTTTCCAGGCGAGATTCGGCTTTATCCTTGGCGTCCGTGGCGATTTTTTCCACCAACCGTTTGCGGAGTGCCTCCCGGATTTCCCGAAATTTGGCCTGCTGGCTTGGATTGATCAGCGGAGTCTGGGGGCTCAGCCACGATCTCGTAATTGACGTAGCCGAATTCGTTGCTACGCGCAGCGTAGGTGACGTCTCCCAGCTTGTAAAATGTGAGCGCATAAGGATCCTGCGAGACGAAGGTGACGAGCTTGCCATCCTGGATCTTGTAAGGGCTGGTCGTGCCTTGGTATCCGTCACGCCCGACGTTGCCGTACCCGCTCGGCATTGTGGCATTTTGTCCAATTCGGAAGAGATTTGTATGGCCTTCGGCCGTAAACGTCTGCCAGAACTGCTCTCCGGTCACGTTGTTGCGCAGCCAAAGAGCCTTTCCGACGATCAAGGCATTGAGCTGCGAGTCGCTCAGAGCCGTGGCGCCCTTCTTGTTGAGGTCGGCAACCATCATGCCCGGGGGCGCATTCTTGCGAGCCTCCGGGGAAGGCGTGTACCAGATCGGCGACGTCCACGCCCGCTCCTGTCCCGTCAGGGGCACGACATCGGGCGGTGGCAGTCCGGATTTGACCGCCTGAATCAGCGTCCAGCGTGGCGTCGGAATTTCAAGCACGCGGACATAGTAAAATGCATGCAAGCTCGCGTGGAAATCGGGGTCGCTCCAGGCGGCCTTGAGCTCCACCGCCCCGACGCTGTTCGTATAGGTAGCTGTCCTGACGTCGACAGTGCTCTGGATTGCCGGCACACGGCCGGTCCATTTGTCGGGCTGGCGATCGCCAGACCAGGCAACGTCGTAGATCTTTTCGAAGCTCTGGCCGTTCTGCGTCCAGCCCTTGACCACCTGGATCCGATCGAGATTGGCCGAGGTCGGATCCTTGACCGCCCACAAGAGGAATGTCGGCGCCGTACCCTGTCCGCCCGCAGGCATGGGGGCGAGGTCCGCGCCCATCGGCACACCGCCTGCGTAGGCTCGTTTGACCCAGTCCGTGTCATTCACGAGTTCCCTGTCGTAGCCCCAACCGCCAAAGAAGCGAACCTTGATATGCGGTCCGCTGACGCCGAACGTCTCCTTGCGATACATCGCATCCCAGATTGAGGCGCGCGTATTCTCCTCAGCCCACACGCCCGTTAATCCGCCGGGATTTTCCAAACGGACGTCCATGGTTCCGCCGATAAGCACACCGGCAAAGCGTCGCTCCACTGACGCATCGGCATCGGCGTGAAGACCGAAAAAATTATCTTGACGATACGGGCTCGCACTGTTGTGCGCATCTGAGCCGCCGCCCATGCCGAGCTTGTAGGGGTTGTAGCCACGCACATCCTGCATAGCGATCCCATCCTTCAGCGCCTGTCGCGCGAAGCTGCCAGTAATGTGGTCAATCCGGCCGACATTCGCCGGCTGGCCAAGGATAGCCTGAAACAGCTCGTAATTGGCGAACTCGTCCGTGGGGGAGAGCAATGGGTGCGTTTCCGATTATCCCTTGCCCTGCTTGATCTCGATCAGGCGCTCGTTACGATCACGCGCGGCCGCCCAGGCGGCATCGATTGGCCGCCCAGTCGTATTGTCGACATCAACCGGATACATCCAGCCATCGCTCACATTGGCGTTGTGCGAGATGGCGAGCAGTTCATTGCCTGCTTTGCGCTGGGTATCCATCCAGCTCCAGAGATCGGTCGGGCGCTTGGAATCGAGCGCACTGAACGGATAATCCGGCACCTTTTCGCAATCACGGAAGAAGATGTTGCGGTGGAGGTTTCGCTGCCCAGGCATCGACGTCCATTCGTAGGAACAGAACGCTGTAAACTTGCCGGGTTGATTGTTCTCGTTGGCGATCCTGACGTTGTCCTTCCACACGGACGAAGTCACCTTCGGGTCCATGAAGGCTTTGACGGGTGGACTGGCCGCAAGTTTCAGCAAGTACGAGAACACCCGATTTTGCTCGGCCGAACTGTTCGGGTCCTTCATGATCATGGGCTGCGCTTCGGGCAGCTTGCTCACATAGGAGCCGGGCTTGTTGGCTTCTCTGGTTACGCCGACATACTCGGAGTGATCGGTCACGCCCATGAAATCCAGTGGTGTGTCGATCTTGATATCGAACCCGGTCGGATGCTTGATAGTCTGGCCCTGCGCGTACTTCAGTGCATCGTCGGGGCCGGTGAGACGATTGCCCATCACCCACGCATCAACCGACCAGCTGGTGTGCAGGTGGGTCTCACCGAAATATGCGTTGCGCTCGGGATTCCGCTGCTGAGCCAAGACCGGCAGGGAGGTGAAGATGAGCACAGCTGTTGCCAGAATTCCCGCCTTGAATTGACTCTGCTCGCAGCGCATGTTCGCCCCCGCTTGGCCAGAAGCTTCGTCGTGAGGTGATTTGAAAAGCAGCAACTCCCCAATTGGCTCAAGTCAACTCAGGAAAACCCGCGGCCACTTGATCTGAATCAAGAAAAGCTTGTACTCAATCAATGAGCGACCCGATCTTGAATGTCTGGGACGGTCAAAGGCTGACGGCCGGCGAGCTGCGCTACCACGCCGGCAACGGGCCGTGAGCAGACTTGGTCTACCCAGCTGAGTCTGTTTCTCCACGGCGGCTAAAGGCAAAGCAAGCGTGGCGGGGCCCTGCCGACAACGGAATTATTGGCTTGCCGCCGCAGCGGCAGTCGCCACATATTTGGTGTAGAACTCGGCGACCCGGCCGCGCCACATGCCGACGAACGCCTCTGACGTCACGTTGTCCACCGATTTCCAGGCGCGCTTGAAGGCCGGAAGTGCATTGCCCCAAATCGCGCGTTTGCACCACCTCTCACCCTTCTCCTTGCCTTCGCTGGTGGCGCACATCGATTTCCATGCGGCGCGGGCGGGCCGGCTGATGTGCTCGGCGGCGCCTTCCCAGCCCTGCTGATGGATCAGGTAAAGATCGCTCAGGTCCGGCGTCCGGTGCGTGATCCACTCGAACTGGACGCCTTCGGTAATGATCTTGTAGGCGGCCGCAACGGCGTTGTCCCGCGGACTGCGAATCTGCCCGAAGCCGAACTTCCCGAACTCATATTGGCTCAGCTGAAACAGCCCGATATACGACCCGGTGCGTTGATTGGGGTTGAAACCGGATTCGATCTTGGCAACCGTCATCATGAAATTGAAGTCGAGACCAAACGCGTCGGAAGCGCGCTTGATCTCCTCGGCCGGCGTTCCGACTGGAATGTCCTTGAACGCACGCAGGACGATCTCCGCCGGTTTCCCGGCGGGCGGCAGTTCGGACCAGACGTAGTAAACCAGATAACGGAAATCCTGCGTCGACGCCGCTTTCGGAGCATCGTTGGACGCATTGCGTTCTGGGGGCAGCGGTTGGACGACATCCTGTCCCAACGACGCCAATTTTGGCGCGGCGGGTTCATCGACGATCCCGGCTTCGGTGCTCAAAGGCCCGGGACCTGCCGACGTCACCGAGCCAAGCTCTGCTCTTTCCGCCCGAAGCGCTGCCGCAAGCCTCGCGGATGCCTCTGCGTACAAGGCAGGCGTCACCATGTTCGCAGGAGCCGCCATGCTCGCTGCCGCTTCCGGCATGACATCCGGCAAAGTTGCGGCCGGTCTGTTACCAGCGGCCAGATAGAGTCCCACGGATGCGATAGCAGCCACGATGCAGCTGGTCTGCCAAACCTTCATTGCCCGAAGTCCACGGGTGGCTTCTGTAAGAAGGCTGTTCGCATGTTCCTTCGGCCTGTGGGTGAGGAGTCTTCGTAGAATCTTAAGGTTTAAATGTGGTGAACGAGAGCAGGCTTTCTGGCCTCGCAACTCGACGTGCCCCACTTTGGTCACAAGCGGCCCCGGGCGGGAGGCCCTCGTGGGCTCGGCAATGGGTCGCGATCAGGTATTCCGGACTTGCCCGAGCCTGGTCCCCTCATGGCCCAAAAGCGGAGCGCTCGGATTTATCAGGACACGCCGTTGATGAAATATGATCGCCAATCCCGCGCGCTCGGTCCCGGCCCTTCTGCGCCCTACAGACTTGGCGTCCCGACCGCCTTGCGGAAGGCGCGGTTGAAATTGGCCGGTGTCATTGCGAGCGAAGCGATGCAATCCGGAAAAATTCCTGGATTGCTTCGCTTCGCTCGCAATGACGATCGGGAGAGAGCGCACCTCCATCATCCATGCGTGCCCTGGGCAGCGTAGCGTCTCCTCGACGGTGCGCTGCTGAGCCCGGGGCCATGTTGCAGAGACGTGCTGTGTGGCGTCTCGGTTCCGGCGCTGCAGTGCGTCCGGACACGAGAGAACGCCGCGCGCGGCGAAGATCCGCCTCGCCCGCGACGACGGCGTGACAACAACTATTCCTGATCGACGAGATCGTCCTCGAGGATCGCCATCTGGAACTGGAACGAGCGATCATCGTCCTCATCGTCGACGAAGAGCACGCCGATGAATTCCTCGCCGATATAGACCTCGGCGGAATCATCCTTCTTCGGCCGCGGCACGACGCGGATCTTGGGATTGCCGAATACGCGCTTCAGATACGCGTCCAGCTTTCTGACTTCTTTGACGTCCACGGCTAGTCTCCGATCGAAATTGGTCGGCGGGTTTTAGGACGAGACGCGACGAACCGCCAGCATGAATTGCCAAAGAATTTGGGAACGAAAAGGGCCGGAGAATCCAGCCCTTAACTCGCGAGATCAAAGCCCCATCGCGTTGATCATCTGATCCATGGTGCGCGACGGCTCGGCGCAGCCGGCTTCGCCGACGACCTTGGCGGGGACGCCCGCGACCGTGACGTTGTGCGGCACGGGCTTCACGACGACCGAGCCCGCCGCAATGCGCGCGCAATGGCCGATCTCGATGTTGCCGAGGATTTTCGCGCCGGCGCCGATCAGCACACCGTGGCGGATCTTGGGATGACGGTCCTCATTCTCCTTGCCGGTGCCGCCGAGCGTGACGCCGTGCAGGATCGAGACGTCGTCCTCGATGACCGCCGTCTCACCGCAGACGAAGCCGGTGGCGTGATCGAGGAAGATGCCGCGGCCGATGCGCGCGGCCGGATTGATGTCGGTCTGAAACACCGCCGAGGCGCGGCTCTGGAGATAATACGCAAAGTCCTTGCGGCCCTTGAGATAGAGCCAGTGCGCCAGGCGATGGGTCTGGATCGCATGAAAGCCCTTGAAGTAGAGCAAGGGATCGATGAAGCGCGAGGTGGCGGGGTCGCGATCGTAGACGGCGACGAGATCGGCACGGAAGGCGTTGCCGAGATCGGGATCGTCGCGCAGCGCCTCGTCATAGGTCTGGCGCACGAGGTCGCCCGACAGCGCGGAGTGATCGAGCCGGTCGGCCAGACGATGGATCACCGAATCCTCGAGGCGGCTGTGATGCAGCACCGTCGAATAGATGAAGGTCGCAAGCTCGGGCTCGCGATGGACAATGTCCTCCGCTTCGCCCCGGATCCGGTCCCAGATCGGATCGAGCGAGGCGAGCTTTCCTCCCGGATTGACCTGATGCACTGCCATGGAATTTGCTCTTTCGAATTGGCTGGTTTTGCGGGCTCTATAGCACAGTCTAGACGACAAAGTCCTGACCGGCTTGCCTGAGAGTGAACAGCACCTTGCCCCGCGAAAGCATGCCAACACCTTGAAACACAACGATTTATTCTGGCGCCCCCAAGCGACGAGGTTGGCTCAACGTGGTCAGCTTTTTACCAAATTCAAGCCGGGGCGGGTCAAACTATTGGTGAATTCTCTCCCAAGCCTTGTTGCGGGCATGGTCCCGGCGACGACGGAGCGGTTTTGAGCATCACCACCGAACAATTGCGCGCAGGCGCCGCAGGATCGCTTTGGCTGCGGCTGGCGGCCATCTTTCTGCCCCTCCTCATGATCGCGCCGGCGTTCTGGAACGGCTATCCGCTGTTGCAATGGGATACCGGCGGCTACCTGGCGCGCTGGTACGAAGGCTATCTCGTCCCCAGCCGCTCCACCGTGTTCGGCCTCTATCTGCACTACGGCGAAGGCTTCGGCTTCTGGATCAATCTCGCGGTCCAATCGCTGGCCGCGCTCTGGCTGCTGCAGCTCACCTTACGCGTGCTCGGCCTGATGCAGACGTCCCGCTTCGTCGCGATCAGCCTGCTCCTGATCGTATCGACTGCCCTGCCCTGGCTCGCCAGCATGCTGCTCACGGACATCTTCGCCGGGCTCTCGATCCTGTCGTTGTTCCTGCTGGTCATCGGCGGGAAACGGACATCGACGCTCGAAAAGATCTCGCTGTTCGGCTTCACCGCTTTTGCCGCCGCAACCCACAGCGCCACGCTCGGTGTGCTGCTCGGCCTCTGCGTCGCAGGCTGGATGGGGCGGCCGTTCCTGGGCCGCAGGCTTCCGCGCGCGGGACTGGCGCAGGCGAGCCTGACCATCGTCGTGGGCGGCCTGATGCTGGTGTCGGCGAACCACGCCCTGTCCGGGAGATGGGCCTGGACACCCGGCGGCTATGGCGTTGCCTTCGGCCGCATGATGCAGGACGGCATCGTCACGCACTTCCTCAACGACCATTGCCCGCGTGAAAACTTCAAGCTCTGTCCCTATCGCAACCAATTGCCGGCGACCGCCGACGAGTTCCTGTGGGGCAAGAGCATGTTCAACACGCTCGGCCGTTTCGAAGGCATGAACGACGAGATGAGCTACATCGTCGTGCATTCGCTCGCCGACTATCCTGCCTGGCAGGTCGGTGCGGCCTTGCGGGCGATGGGCCAGCAATTGCTGCATGTGGCGACCGGCGAAGGCACCAATGGCTGGATCCCGCACACTTATGGGATCATCGAGCGCTACATCCCCGCGCAGCTCGCGCCGATGCGCGCCGCGCGCCAGCAGCACTGGGGCGTCGATTTCAACGACGTCAACTGGCTGCACGTCCCCGTCGCGCTGGCCTCGATGCTGGCGCTGGTCGCGCTGCTTGTGCATGGGCTCGCGTACCGCCGGCTCGACGATCTGACGCTGCTGGGGGCGACGGTGACGCTGGCGCTGCTCGGCAACGCCTTCATCTGCGCCGTCATCTCCGGCCCGCACGACCGCTACGGCGCACGCATGGTCTGGGTGGCGACATTCGTGGTGCTGATGGCACTGTCACGTCTGCTGAGTGCAGAGCCGGCGGACGCCCCTCAGCCGCGGCGTGACAGGAAATCGAGCACGCCGGTCTTGTAGACCTTGTCGCCGACCGCACGCATGTGATCGCGCCCCGGAATATCGAGCACTTCCGAACCCGGAATGATGGCGCCGAGCGCGCTGGCGGATCCCGCGACGTCGTCGGCGGAGCCGACCGCGATCAGCACGGGCACGTCGATGCGCGCGGCCTCCTGCCGCGTCATGAGATCGCGGGTGCCGCGCAGGCACGCGGCGAGCGCGCGGCGGTCGGACCGTGTCTGATCGGCGAAGGCACGAAACGTCCGGCCGACGGGATCGGTGACATCGTCGAGCGCAGGCGCTTCCAGCGCCTTCGCCACGTTCTCGCCGGGACCGGTGCCCTCGATGAGGCCGCCGATGCCGATGCCGCCGAGGATCGCCGAGCGCAGGCGTTGCGGCTCGTTGAGGCCGAGCCAGGCGGTCATCCGTCCGCCCATCGAATAGCCCATGATATCGGCCTGCGGGATGGCGAGATGGTCCATCAGCGCCAGCACGTCGCCGGCCATGACGGGAATCGAATATTGCGCGGGCTCATAGAGTTTTGCGCTGTCGCCATGGCCGCGATTGTCGAGTGCAATCACCCGGCGGCCGTTCTTGCGCAGCTCCGAGACCCAGGTCGGATAGACCCAGTTCACGTTCTTGCTCGAGGCAAAGCCGTGCACCAGGATGATCGGATCGCCCTCGCCTTCGTCGAGATAGGCAATTTCAACGGCGCCGTTGTGAAAGCTCGGCATCATCAGTTCCAGAGGTCTTGAGGGGGACAACCGATCTTAGAGCACGATCCGGAACAGTGTGCAGCGGTTTTTCCTCGCGGCAAACGCGGAACGCGTTTGCGCGGAGATCATGCCCAAACAATAGCCCAACGCACGACGACGAATGACCTCAATCTCGTCGCGCTTTAGGCCTTAAGGGCTGCATCCGCCAGAGCGGCTTCGGCGGCGACCTGCGCGCGGCGAAGCCGCTGCGCCCTCTTGCGATCGCACCAGGCCTGGGTCAGGCGCTCGGTGGTCGCCTTGATCGAGGACAACAGGCCGAACAATGTCACCGCCGCGCCGAACAGCCAGATCGCCAGATCGAACGCGCCGCCGACGAGCAGCAGCGCGCCGCGCCCCAGCAGCTTCATGATCGCACGTGTCTTGCTGCCTTGCGCTTCGGCGAGCCGCGCCGCGCGCGCGACGTCCTTGGGGCCTTCGGCGATCCGCAGCGTGTCCATGGCACCACGCGTGCCGGTCTTCTCGGCGACGCGCGTCACGTCCTTGCCGAGCCGGACCAGCGCCCCCGCCTTCTCGGCCCGGAACGCGGCCCTGATCGCGCTCACGGTCTCGCCCGGGCGGAACACGGAACCCTTGGCGACCGCGTTCTGAAGCATCGGGGTGTCGACGATCTCGCGTGCGGAACGGCCGGCCCATGCAGCCAGCCCTTTGCCGAGCCGTCCGACCTTTCGCGCATCCTTCACCAGCGTCAGCCCGGCTCGCACCGGCGCTGCGCCGCCGACGGAGACGTAGGTTGCCGCCGTGACCGCAAGGCCCGCGGTCGCAAGGCCCAGTACCAGACGGTCGGTCTCCTCGCCCATCGCCAGATGCTTGCCCTCGCGCACGACGTCCCTGACGTCGCCGATCACGAAGAGGTCGCCGGCAACAGTCCCGGACAGGCTCGCGACGTCGTCGGCATTGCCGGTGACGAGGCCGGTGGCGAAACGTTTTGCGAAATGCGAGGTGGAGCTCTCCGCCTTGACCGCATCGCTCACGCGATTGAGGACGTCGTCCGGAAGCGCGATGTTGCGGTCACGCGCCAGCGCCACGAAACTGTCGGCGAGATCGGCGTCGCCGGCAACGAGCGCGGCCTCGATGTTGTCCTGAACCAGGTGGTCGTTCTGCCGCAGCAGCGCGTCGAGCCTGAGCTCGGAGAGCGCAGCCGGGTCGTCCTGGGCGGCGAAGACCGCGCCGGCGTCACGGGCCTGCGGCGCTACCTGTGCCAGTAGAAGGCTGCAAGCCGCGATACCGATCAATGCAGCGCTGATTCGCAGCCATTTCATGCGGAAAAGCCCGATGGTCCCAAGGTCGCCAGCGCCCGATGATTCGTCGTTCGTCTCAAACTGCGCGCGTCCACAGACATAGGATGCCAAAATTGCGACACAACGTCCCCGACGAAAGAAGGGCTTCTCTGGGGCGACAAGATTGTGTCGAATTTGGATGAGCAAATGAGCATGGGGCAGTTGCAACCTTTCGGTTCCACTGGGCTAGCAATCATCCGTACCCCCCAGTATGGTCCGCGGCGTCTCATAGGATACCCGCGTCAGCGTCGATTGTGTCTGCCGCCACTGCCACTCCAGGATGAACTACGATGTCCGACCATGTCGTTCCACACTTCCACAACGATGCCGGTGTCCCCGTCATCGAGATCGGCTCGCAAGAGTTCATGTGCGTGGGCGCCAACCCTCCGTTCGATCATCCGCACGTTTTTCTCGACCTCGGCAACGACAACGAGATCATCTGCCCTTACTGCTCGACGCTGTACCGCTTCGCGGCCGACCTGAAGGCGGGCGAAGCGCGGCCGCCGGAATGCGTCCTCAAGGACAAGGTGGCTTGACCGCGTCCATCGGTCAGGGGTGGCGCTCTCCCGAACGATTGTCATTGTCGGTGCCGGCATCGGTGGACTGACGGCCGCCCTTGCGCTGGCCGCCCGCGGCTTCCGCATCGTCGTGCTGGAAAAGGCCGAGCGCCTCGAGGAAGTCGGCGCGGGCCTGCAGCTCTCTCCCAATGCCAGCCGCGTGCTGGTCGAGCTCGGCCTCACTGAGCGCCTCAAGCTGCGCGCCGTCGTTCCCGAGGCGGTCTCGATCATGAGCGCGCGGGCCGGCGGCGAGCTGCTGCGCATGCCGCTCGGCGAAGCCGCCTCCCTGCGCGCTGGCGCGCCCTATTGGGTGGTGCACCGTGCCGATCTGCAATCGGCGCTCGCCGGCGCGGTCTCCGACCATCCCGATATCGACCTGAAGCTCGGAGCAACCTTCGAGGACGTCGCACCTCATGCCAAGGGACTGACCGTGGTCCATCGCAGCGGCACCATCCGCCGCAACGATCTCGCCAGCGCCCTGATCGGCGCCGACGGCATCTGGTCGACCGTACGCCAGCATCTGTTTCCCGAAGTGCAGCCGCGCTTCTCCGGGCTGATCGCCTGGCGCGGCACGTTTGATGCCACGCAGCTGCCGAAGGACTACACGGCCCGGCGGGTGCAGCTCTGGATGGGGGCGAACGCTCATCTCGTCGCGTATCCGATCACAGGCGGACGCCAGGTCAACGTGGTCGCGGTCCTGCCGGGCACCTGGAACAGGCCGGGCTGGAGCACGCCGGGCGATCCGCGCGAGGTGATGGACGCGTTCGCCGCTCCCCGCTGGCCGCCGGCGGCGCGGATGATGCTCACCGCGGTCGACGGCTGGCGGAAATGGGCGCTGTTCGGCGTGCCCGACGGCTGTCCCTGGAGCAAAGGCCCGGTCGCCCTGCTCGGCGACGCCGTCCATGCGATGCTGCCCTTCGCCGCGCAAGGCGCCGGCATGGCGATCGAGGACGCCGCCGTGCTCGCGCAGCTCGTGAGCCTCGAGGCAGCCGAGAGCACCGCGGGCATCACCGCCGCGCTGAAGCATTATGGAGCCGCGCGCCAGGCCCGCGTGCGGCGGGTGCAGCGGACCGCGCGGCGGCAGGGCCGCATCTATCATTTCAGCGGGCCGCTCGCGATCGCGCGCGATCTTGCGATCCGTGCGCTCGGCCCGGACCGCATGCTGGCGCGGCAGGACTGGATCTACGGCTGGCGGCCCTGAGGCTGGCGGAGTCTCAGCGCGCGGCGCTGCCGGGTCTCGTCGGGGCGGGCTTGATCACCGGCGGCTGCGGCGTGGCGGGCTGCGGTTTTGCGTCGGGCGGCGTCTCGCGGCACCTGTTGCGGCGCCAGGCGTCCTCGGCGAGCTGCGCCTGCCCGCGCACCGAGACGTAGTCGTTGCGATAGGCGAGCTCGGACACGACGGCGCCGCCGGCCCCGGTCTCGGCCTTGTCCATCAGTCTCTGCAAATCGCCGGTCCGGTTGGCAAGCGCCTTGCGCTCGGCCTCGAGCTGCTTGCAATCGTACAATTCGTACCTGGCGGGATCGGCAAAGGCCGGTGCGACCGTCTCGCTGATGCCGGCGCAGCCGCCCAGGGCGGCGCTGCCTGCGAGCAGCACGAGAAGCGCGCCGCAGGAACGCAGCGAAGCGGAAAACGAAGCAGCCATGCGCGACGAATAGTCCCCGTGGATTGAGAATGCCTAAAGCAGCAACAGATGTCCGGATTGAGGCTTTGCCTTGTGCGCCCGGCTCGCTTAAGGAAGAGCACCCGCCGGGCCGGCGAGACGCCAATTCCAGACGGCCGCAGGTGGACTTAAGTGTTTGATCTCGTTGGATCAAGCGGGCATGGCGGAATTGGTAGACGCAAGGGACTTAAAATCCCTCGGTGCGCAAGCGCTGTGCCGGTTCGACCCCGGCTGCCCGCACCACGAGAGCTGACGGGGCGAGAATGGTGGATGGTGCCGTCTGCAATCGCGTCGCCTGGTCCCGTTGCGCCGAATCCGGGCGTGCTCAGATGGCGAGCTTTCGCTCGACCTGAAGCTCCCTGAAAACCTTGGTCACCGGCAGGTGAAACGGCAAATCCGTGTTGGCGTGGTGCCAGCAGAACGGGCAGTTCTTCTCGATCGAGATTCCCGGCGTCGATTTGAGCACGCCGAAGCCGTCGATCGTGCCCATCACGTCGACGATCTTCCTGTACCGCGGCGGCGTCGCTACCGCGGCCGACACCGTGACGATCCAGAACTTGTCGGCGGGAATCCCCTCTTCGATCGCCGGCGCCTCGCGCAACGGCGTCCGGGATTCAAAGATCTCCTCGAAAACTGCTGCGGCCAAGCTGGGCCGTCGCGAGTGTGCGTTGCGTCGAGAGCATCATGGTTCTCCGCAGCCAATCCAGCGAGAACTGCGCAGCAAGAATCCTGCCACCCTGGGTAGTGTTACCGCGCCGTTCCGCCGGCACGCGCTTGCGAGAGGATCCGCAAGCAGGTCCGTACCCACCCACGTCGCGCAACCATTGGTTTACCAACTCCTCCGTCGCCTTGCGGAACCCCCCGGATACAACCGACCTTTACTCGGCCTTAGACCGTCGTCCCCTAAATCGAACGATGTCTGCCGCAGGTCGCCGCAGACGTCAGGCGAAACGCTGAGGCCTGCAGCGCCGGCTTCGAGGTGAGAGCTCTCATGGACGCGCGCGAGAATTGGTCCCGGTCCGGGATTGGCGGGGCGCCCACGGCGTTCGGACGTGACCTGCACGGGCGTGAGATCTACCTCGTGCTGATCGCGTTCCTGTCGGTGTTCTACATTTCGAACGGACCGGTGCAGCTCAGCCATTACGACCTCGGCTGGCACATCGCCGCGGGAGACCTGATCAGGGAGCGTGGCGAGATCCCGTTTCAGGATCCGTGGGCGTTCACGCTCGCAGACAAGCGATGGTACAATCTGTCGTGGCTCTGGGACGTGATTGCCAGCGTGCTTTATCAGCACACGGGGCTCGCCGGGATCATCCTGGTGGTCGTCGCCTGCGGCGCGGTCATCGTCGCCTACCTCACCTCATGCGGCCTGCGCAGCGGCGCGTCGGTGCCGGCGGTCTGCATCACCGTCTTCGCCGCGTGCCTGCTGTACCCCTGCTACGAGGCGGCGCCCAACACCTATCTGGCAGCATCGCCGAATGTCGCGACCATGCTGTTCGCGGTGATCTTCTACGGGGAATGCCTGCAGCGGCGCAGATGGTTCCTGCTGCCGGTGTTGATGGTGCTGTGGGTCAATCTGCATGGCGGCTTCATGCTCGCCTTTCCGATCATCGGCGTCTTCGCCGGCGTGGCCCTGCTGCGGCGGGACTGGACAAACTTCAGGAAATATTGCCTCGCGGGCGTCGGGTGCGTCGCTGCGATCTTCGTCAATCCGCTGGGATGGCACATCCATGACGGCGTGATGGCGACGCTCGGCCATTTCATCCAGGCCAATATCGGCGAGTGGCGTCCCTACTTCCACAACATGGAGCTGCCCGGAAGCATTCCCGCCATCGTCTATGCGTTGACGTTCATTGCGCTGGAGCTGCGCGACCGAAACTCGAGACCCATTCCGGTGGAGCCGTGCCTCTTGGCATGGCTGTTTCTATTCCTGGGCCTCTACCAGTTCAGGTACATCGCGTTCTTCTTCATCTTCTCGGCAGTCCCGATGGCGCTGCACGTCGACCGGCTGCTGCCCGCGCGCCTGTCGAGGCTCGACATCCGCGGTGCGATGCTCGCGGCGGGGATCGTCGGGGTCTTCGTGCTGCCGCTCAGCTTCCTGCAAGTGCGACCGGCGCTGGCGCTGCCGGACATGCTCTCGGAGCAGGATGCCGCCTATCTGCTCGCGCATTCCACGCATTCGCGCGTGCTGAACCACTGGAATGCCGGCGGGCTCCTGATCTTCCGCACCCACGGCGCTGTGCCCTTGTTCGTGGACGGCCGGGCCGCGACCGCCTATCCGGACGAGCTGCTGCGCGACTATCTCAAGCTGGTGCGCTGGGACATCGACGAGGCTGCCTGGGATACGGTGATCAGGAAGTACAAAATCGATGCGGTGCTCTGGGTCGGAGGACATGAGCAGCTCAGGCAGTTCCTGGTCGGCCGGAGAGGCTGGAGAGAAGACTACAGCGGCGCCTACATGAGCCTCTACACCGCGCCGCCTGAGGGAGCGAACGCGGCCGCGTCAAAATAGGATCACGTCCCCTGCTGCTCGTGCGGAAGCAGGATCCAGAAACAGATCAGCGCGAGCGCGAGCTGGCCGTAGCCGCCCATGAACGCGGTGACCGAGGCTGACGCCAGGATCGGGATGGCGACCGCGACCGTGAGCACGGCGACCATCATCATCGCAGGCAGATCGGCGACGAGGACGGCCGTGTAGAGCGCCACCTGGAAGAAGGTGTACTCCTTCGGTCGGGGCGTGCAGAGATAGAGGGCATACATCGCAAGCACGGTGATGCGCATCGCCGCGGCGGGATGATCGACCAGCCAGTGGTCGAGCGCCTGCAGCCGCGAGGCGTTGCCGGCGCGCCCCTGCGGCCTGACCATGCGCCACGCCGAGACGGCGAACGGCGCGAGCACGAGCGTGATCGCGATTGCCGCGTACAGGCCGATGACGAACAGCTTGCTGCCGGCAAGGCCAATTCGGCCCGCAAATGTCGAGGCAATCAGGAGCAGCGACGGATTGACCTCGCTTGCGGGCGAATGCTGTCCGGGAATCTGGCCGGTGATCGCGCTGTGCCAGCTCCGGGACAGATCCGGGTAGAACGCCAGCGAAGCCAGGATCGGCAGGACGAACGCGCCCGCCGCCGCTGCCATCAGAAGCAGCTTGCGACGTCTCGGCTGCGGCAGGAAATAGAGCGCGGCGAGGATCGGCAGGAACACCAGCTTGAACGCGGTGACGAGGCCGAGCACGGCCGCACCGGCGAGCTGCGGCACGAGGCTCGCCTCACCCCGCCCCCCGGACCGCAGGGGACGCAACAACAATGCGAGCGAGACCGCCGTCAGCAGGCCGCTGAGGATCTCGAAATTACCGGTTGCAACGACCCAGTCGAAGCCGAGGAAGCCACCGAGCACGACTGCGCCGCGCAGCACGGTGTCCTGCCAGCGCCGGCAGGTCGTGCCGAGACCTGGCAGCAGCAGGGCGCAGATCACGGCAAGCACAAGATAGATCGGCTTGTAGTGAGCGACCAGAAAACCGCCGGTGCAGAGTGGCCGAAAGGCGTCGAGTGTGACCGGAAGATAGGGATAGGAGAGCTTCGTATCCTTCAGGTTCTTGACGAAGTAGGGATCGAGCCCCGCCAGGTGAGCGTCCACCGCAGCGCAATTGATCCGCACGTCCCAGCCAAAGGTATTTTCCGCGGCGAGGTCGACAGTAACGGAATCTGCGACCAGTGCCGTCGCGAGCAGGATCGACCAGGTCGGCCAGCGGCCCCCCGACGCGTTCGCGGCCGGGGGTCCGGCATCTGCGGACGAGGCGATGCCCGTCATGAACGCACGCCCTGCGCCTCAAGTCGCATCGGCTCCGCGCGAAAATCCAGCAGCAGGATCCAGAAGCATGCCAGCGCGACAATGAGGAGGATGAAGCCGCCTTCGACGGTGTGCCCTGTGATCGAGACCAGGCCGGGAGCGATGAAGCCGACGGTGAGCATGGCGGCGAGTGCCAGGGCCGGAAGATCGGCAATGAGGACCGCGGCATAGACCGCGAGCTCGAAGAAGGCATATTCCTTGAGGCGCGGCGAGCTGACATAGAGTGCAAACATCGCGAGCACGGTGAGGCGCGAGGCCACGCGGGGATGGTCCATCAACCAGCGATCGAGCCGCGTCAGAAGCGATCCCCCTGCCCGAACCGGTCCGCTGCCGACCGTGCGCAGGACGGACAGCACGAACGGCACCAGCACGAGCGCGAGTGCTGCGAGCGCATAGGTCGCGAACATCGCCGGCTTGCTGTCGCCGAGCCCGACCTGCTGCAGGAGACTGCGTGACAGCAGCAGTAGAGACGGATTGGTTTCCATCAGCTCGACCGCATGCTGATCGGGGATCTGCTTCGTCAGCACCCCCACCCAGCTCGAGAACAGATCGGCGTAGAACACCTTCGAGATCAGGATCGGCCATGCGAATCCGAGCGCGGCCACCGCGATCAGCACCAGCTTGCGCGGGCGCGGCAGCGGCAGAAAATACAGCGCGGCGATCACGGGACAGAACACCAGCTTGAACGAGGTCACGAGACCAAGCAGTGCGGCGCCGCCGACGCGCAAGGCGAAGTCGCGGTCCCATGCGCCGCTTGCCGTTGGGCGAAGCAGGAGCCTCAGCGCGAGCGCGATCAGCACGCCGCCCAGGATCGCGAAATTTCCCGACGCCCAGACCCATTCGAAGCCGATGAACGCGCCGAACACGCAGAGCAGCCTGAGCGCGACGTCGCGCGGGCTGGTTCGCGTCCGGCCAAGCCCCGGCAGGAGCAGGCCACAGACCGCGGCGAGGACGAGATAGACGCCCATGTGATGAGCGACGAGGACGCCGCCCGCGCACACCGCGCGGAAGACGTCGAGCGTCACGGGCAGATAGGGGTAGGAGAACCTGGTGCCTTTCAGGTTCTTGACGAAGTAGGGATCGAGCCCGTCGGCATAGGCATCGACCGCGGCGCAATTGACGCGAACGTCCCAGCCGTAATTCAGGAGAAGCGTGCCGTCGCTGAGGAGATTGCCGAGCACCAGCAGCACCGTCAGCCCGATCAGCCAGGCAAGCCAAGTGTTTCGCCCTGTGTTTCGCCTTGCGGTGATGTCGAGCAAGGGCCCCAACCCTCGTGCTATGCCGGTCACGTCGGACATCGCGAAATACCTGCCTTGCCGGGTTCCTCCGGGAGGCCTGCGCGGCGCCCCGTCCGGCCACAATGGACAGGATGCGTTGCGGATTCATCTCCCCGGCGCGGCGTCCGCAATCTCATGGTGAATGACTGGTTGCCGGCGCGCCCGCGGGCGCCGCCGCCGGGTGACGGGCGACCTCACCAACTCGTGTCCGCCTTCGTCCCGCCTGACAGCCATCCCGAAACATGGGTTGTGCGTCGCAGCATGGACGCTAGAAAAAGCCCTGAATTTCAGAGGTGAGCTTCTTGTCCGACGTCAATGCCGACGGCTGGGTGTCCTCCGGACATCGGCCCATGGGGTTTCCCGAATTCGTCATCGTGATCGCGTCCATCATGGCGCTCAATCCGCTCGCGATGGACATGATGCTGCCGGCGCTGCCCAATATAGGGGCCGCGTTCAAGATACCCGTGGCCAATCATCTCCAGCTGGTGCTGTCGACCTTCCTGGTCGGCTTCGGCGCCGGCCAGTTCGTCATGGGCCCCTTGTCCGACCGCTTCGGCCGTCGCCCGGTGCTGCTCGGCGGCATGGCGGTCTATGCGGTGGCGAGCGTGCTGGCGGTCGCCGCGCCTTCTTTCGAGACGCTGCTGCTGGCGCCCGCGCTGCAGGGGCTCGGCACCTCGGCAACGCGCGTGATCGCGACCTCGATCGTTCGCGACTGCTATGTGGGCCGCCGCATGGCGAGCGTGATGTCGCTCGCGATGATGGTGTTCATCGCCGTGCCCGTGATCGCACCGTCATTCGGACAGGCGGTGCTGCTGGTGACCGCCTGGCGCGGCATCTTCGTCGTGCTGATGCTCTACGGCCTTCTCGCGCTCGCATGGTGCGTGCTGCGGCTGCCCGAAACCCTCCCCGAATCGGAACGCCGGTCGCTCGCGCCCGCCGACGTGCTCTCGGCCTTCCGCCAGACCGTCACCAACCGCCAGACCATCGGCTATGCGACGGCCGCGGGCAGCGTCATCGGCGCGCTGTTTGCCTATGTGTTCTGCGCCCAGCAGGTCTTCACCGACATCTATCATCTCGGCCATTACTTCCCGCTCGCCTTCGCTGCGATCGCGGCCGGCACGGCTGTGGCCGGCTTCCTCAATTCCCAGCTGGTCGGGCGGCTCGGCATGCGCGTGATCTCGCACGGCGCGCTGACGCTCTACGCGGTGGTGGCAGGGTTGATGCTGCTGACGGAGATCCTCGGCGTGCTGCCGCTTGCGCTGTTCATGGCGCTCTCGGCGCTGATGATGTTCTCGTTCGGCATGATGGTCGCGAACTTCACCGCGCTCGCCATGGAGCCGCAGGGCCACATCGCCGGGACCGCTTCATCGCTGTACGGCTCGATCACGACCCTGATCGGCATCGTGGTCGGCATGGCGATCGGCCAGAGCTTTGACGGCACGCTGCTGCCGTTCTCGGTCGGCTTCTTCCTGTCGACCGTGGCGGCGCTTGCGATCGTGCTCGTGGCGGAAAAGGGACGGCTGTTCAAGCCGCATCATCGACCCGTGGCGTAGGAACTTCGCGGCGGCCTCGATGTTGTACTGCAGCAATTCGAAAGGCCGCTGCTATGGAACTGGAACTCCGCAAAGACCACCACGCCTCGGAGCCGACCGACTCGAAGCGTCCCGAGCCGAATGCGGAGCAGGCCGCGTTCACCGCGCCTTTCGCCAGCGAAGGGCTCGAGCAGGTGCGCGACAGTCACTGTTGAGCGCGCCCTACTTCGGAGCCCGCCTGCTGGCGCTGAAATCCTCGGCAGGGCTCTGCGGTGCCCCGCTTCTTCCACGCGGCGGCACCATCAGCACCACCACCTCACGCGTCAGGCCCGGCTTGCCCCAAAGCGTTGCCTGCACCGCGAACTCGGGCTTGACGGAATGCTCGGCGCGCGAGGACAGCCCCTCCATCCAGAGAGTGCAATGGTCCTGGTCGCGGAAACAGAGCGCAGCCCAGCCGCGGTCCAGCGTCGTCCCGCTGGGTAAGTCCCAGCTGTATTGATATTCGAACGGCCGTGCATAGCGCGGATGGTCGGGGCTGTAGAATGCGGTCGCGAACGCCAGTGAATCGTCACCGCTGACGGCGCTCAGCGGCTCGCCGGTCAACTCTCGCCATTGACGGGTCAACTCGTTCGCCATCTGCGCGTAGAAATTCCGCCCTTCTTCATAGCCGTTGTCGTTGCGATAGAAGGCATGGATCGGGGCCGCGACCAGAACTGCGGCGAGCGCGACGCCCGCCACGATCATCGTGAGGTTGACGGTGTAGAAGCGCTCGATCGGATAGCCGGTGCCGCAGACGATGAGCACGACGAACAGGAACAGCCCCTGCAACGCCCACAGCGAAGGCAGATCGGTTCCGAACGCGAGCGACGTCAGCACCGGCAGCGCGATCGTTCCGATCGCAACGTAGAAGAGAAGTCGCAGGCCCGGGCTCATCGCGGCGAAGTCGGCCTGGAACTGCTTCAGCCGCGTTCCGGCGATCAACGCCCAGCACACGGCCGACACGCTCATGGCCGCCGCCAGCCCCAGCAGGAAGTTTTTGACCTCGCTGAGCGAGTTCACGACGTTGCCGTTTGCGTGGGCCAACGCGTAGGAGAAGGCCGATGCGCCCGTCGTCGCGAGCCAATACAGATGTGGCGACAGCACCGCGAGACCGACGACGACCGAGATCCAGGGCGATGCAGAGGAGAAATAGGCGCGCCGCCGCGAATGCGCCAGCGCGGCAAAGGCGAAGCTCGCGACGAGGAAGATAGAGTAATATTTGCCGACCATCGCCAGCGCCGTCGTGCATCCCGCCGCAATCGCCCACAGGGCGGTGCGGGTCTCGAACGCGCGGAGGAAGCACCAGGTCGCCAGCGGCCAGGTCGCAAGCAGCACCGCATTCGCGTTGAAGCGCTGGGCGTGGAATTGATAGGCCGGCGTCAGCATCAACAGCAGCAGCACCAGCACGCGCTTGTGCCCGGTCACGAACTGCCGTGAGATCAGATCGACAAAGAACAGCGCGAGTCCGGCATTGGCCATCGCCATCAATTGCAGCGACCAATCGCTGAGCGGAAACAGCGAGGTCCACGCCGCCGCAACCCACCCCATCAACGGCGGGTGCTTGTGATAGCCGAAGGCGAAATTCCGCCCCAGCGTCCAGGCCTCGAGCGTATCGGGATGCAGGCCGCTGCCGGCATAGGCGATGGTGAGATAGAGCGTCCACATCGCGACAAAGCAGGTGATGAGAAGCGGCACGGCCCAGCCTGCCTCGATGCCATCGAGCCAGCGCAGGAAAGGCCAACGCCAGCGCGCCGGCGCTCGATCGGAGCGTTCGGCCATCGCCTGGAATGCAAAATCGAACGGCACGGGAATCAAATGGGACAAGGAAGTGATGTACGAGGACGACACATCTATTTCAGGATGGAAACAAATAGCAACAATTGGAAACTGGAACAGTTAAAAGGCGTCTCCCTTCTCAGCGAGAAGCTCAACAAAGGGCAACGGCGCCGCTGGTGACAGCGGCGCCGCATAATGATCCGGACGACAGGTGCGAGAAACGCCCTCGCCTTACTCCGTCTTGTCGATGTTCCAGAACACCGGGGTCGCCGGGCCGTCGAGCACGCCCGTGAGCGACTTCCGCCACGCGCTCGGCGCCTGATATTGACCCAGCGGCATGTAAAGCACCTGGTCATAGGCCTCCTTCTGAATCTCGGCCGCGATCTTCTTCCGATCCTCCGCCGAGGACGCGCGAACGAAGGCATCCTTGAGCTGCTCGATCCTGGCGTCTTCCGCCCAGCCGAACCAGCCGCCTTTCTTGCCCTGCCCGCCGACGGCGACGTTGGAGATCGGGTTGTCCGCGTCGGCGCTGACCCAGTTGGTGATGAACATGTTCCAGCCGCCCTCCTTCGGGGGCTTCTGGCTGGCGCGCCGGCTCACCACCGTCTGCCAGTCGGTCGCCTGCAGGTCGACCTTGAAGCCGGCCTCGCGCAGTTGCTGAGCCACCACGATCGGTTGCGCCTTCAGCGTCAGCACGTCACCCGGCGCCATCAGCACGACCGGGGTCCCGTCGTAACCGGACTCGGCGAGCGCCTTCCTGGCCGCAGCCATGTCGCCGCCCTTCGCGAGGGTCTCGCCGCCAACATCTGTCGCGAACGGGGTGTCGCAAATGAAGGCCGCAGCGCAAGTCTTGTAGTATTTGGGATTGCCGATCAGCGCATCGAGCACGTCCTTCTGCTTGACCGCCAGGAATGCGGCGCGGCGGACCTTGACGTTGTCGAACGGCGGATGAAGGAAGTTCATCCGGGCGCCCGTCTGGAATCCGAACTTGTTCAGGATATCGATCTTGAGATCCTTGTCGGCTTCAATGGCGGGCAACATTTCGATAGCGGGAAATTCCATGAAATCGATGTCGCCCGACTGCAGCGCGTTCAACGCCGTCTGCGCGTCCGGCATCGTGATCCATTCGACGCGGTCGACCTTCACCACCTTGCCGCCGGTGGTCCAGTTCGCCGGCTCCTTGCGCGGCACGTAATCGGTGTTCTTGACGTAGACCGACTTCACGCCGGGCTGGAATTCACCCTGCACGAACTTGAAGGGACCGGAGCCGATCTGCTCGGGGATCTGCTTGTCCACCGGCGTCTCGGCAAGACGCCTCGGCATCATGAAAGCGACGCGCGAGGACGGCTTGCCGATCGATTCCAGCACGAGCGCGTAGGGCTCCTTCAGCTTCAGCGTGATGGTCTTGGGATCGGTCGCCTCGATGCCGGCCGTGAACAGCATCATCTGCTGCCCCATCCCGTCGACGGCGGCCCAGCGCTTCAGGGAGGCGACGCAGTCTTCCGCCGTGACGGGCGTGCCGTCATGCCACTTCAGACCGTCGCGAAGCGTGAAGGTGTAGGTCAGCTTGTCGTCGGAGATCTCCCAATCCGCCATCTGCGGCTGGATCTTGAAGTTCGAATCCGTCGAGATCAGCGTGTCATAGACCATGTAGCCATGGTCGCGCGAGATGTAGGCGCTGGTGAAGATCGGATCGAGGATGCGCAGATCCGAATGCATCACGGCAGTGATAGTCTTGCCTGCGGCGAGAACCGGCGAGGCCAGCGCGGAAAGGGCCGCCACCGAAAGCGCAAGCCTTGAAGCGAACGCGAGACGTCCCCGGCGCATCAGTTGGAACATCGAAGGTCTCCTGACGGTTCTTTTGGCAGTTCTCTTTGGCAGTTCTCTTCGCAGTTCTCTTGGCAGTTCTCTTGGCAGTTCTCTTGGCAGTTCTCTTGGCAGTTCTTCCGGCAAGCGGCGCCGCCGATGACGGCGGCGCCGCGCGATGGTCGAAGCGAAAGGCGCGAGAAGCGCCCTCGCCTTACTCCGCCTTGTCGACGTTCCAGAACAGCGGCGTTGCCGGACCGTCGAGCACGCCGGTGAGCGATTTGCGCCAGCCGCTCGGCAGCAGATACTGCCCGAGCGGGATGTAGATCACCTGCTCATAGGCTTCCTTCTGGATGTCGGCTGCGATCTTCTTCTGCTCGTCGACCGAGGAGGCGCGGACGAAGGCGTCCTTGAGCTGCTCGATCTTGGCGTCTTCCGCCCAGCCGAACCAGCCCTTCTTGCCCTGGCCGCCGATCGACAGATTGGCGATCGGGTTGGAGACGTCGGCCGCGACCCAGTTGGTGAAGAACATGTTCCAGCCGCCCTCCTTCGGCGGCTTCTGGCTGGCCCGGCGGCTCACCACCGTCTGCCAGTCGGTTGCCTGCAGGTCGACCTTGAAGCCGGCCTCGCGCAGCAGCTGGGCCGCCACGATCGGCTGCGCCTTGAGCGTCGTGACGTCGCCAGGAGCCATCACCACAACCGGGGTGCCGTCATAGCCGGACTCGGCGAGCGCCTTCTTGGCCTCTGCCATGCCGTTGCCCTTCACCAGGGTTTCGGCGCCGATTTCGGTCGCGAACGGGGTGTCGCAGACGAAGAACGCGCCGCAGATCTTCTGGTACTTGGTGTTGCCGACGAGCGCGTCGAGAACGTCCTTCTGGTTCATCGCCAGCAAAGCAGCACGGCGCACCTTCACGTTGTCGAACGGCGGATAGAGGAAGTTCATCCGACCGAGCGTCTGGAAGCCGAACTTGTTGGAGACCTCGATCGTGAGTTCCTTGTTCGCTTCCAGCACCGGCAGCATGTCGTAGGGAAGATTTTCCATGAAGTCGATGTCGCCCGACTGCAGCGCGTTCACCGCGGTCTGCGAGTCCGGCATCGTGATCCACTCGACGCGGTCGACCTTCACCACCTTGCCGCCGGAAGTCCAGCTCGCCGGCTCCTTGCGCGGCACGTAATCGGTGTTCTTGACATAGACCGCCTTCACGCCGGGCTGGAATTCGCCCTGCACGAACTTGAAGGGGCCCGAGCCGATCTGCTCGGGGATCTGCTTGTCCGGCGGTGTCTCGGCAAGACGCTTCGGCATCATGAAGGCGACGCGCGAGGACGGCTTGCCGATGGAGTCGAGGACGAGGCCGTAGGGCTCCTTCAGCTTCAGCGTGATGGTCTTGGCATCGGTCGCCTCGAGGCTCGCGGTGAAGTCCCAGAGCTTCTGGCCCATGCCGTCGACCGCCGCCCAGCGCTTGAGCGAGGCGACGCAGTCTTCCGCCGTCACGGGCGCGCCATCGTGCCACTTCAGGCCGTCGCGCAGCGTGAAGGTGTAGGTAAGCTTGTCGTCGGAGATCTTCCAGTCCGCCATCTGCGGCTGGATCTTGAAATTCGAATCGGTGGCCACCAGCGTGTCGTAGACCATGTAGCCGTGGTCACGCGTGATGTAGGCCGTGGTGAAGATCGGGTCGATGATGCGAAGGTCGGAATGCATCACCGCGGTGAGGGTCTTGCCGGCCGCAAGCACCGGCGAGGCCAGTGCGGTTGAAAGCGCGACGACCGACAGCGCAAGTTTGGAGGTGAACGCGCGAGGCCCCCGGCGCATGAAGTTGGACATAAAAGTTTCTCCTGACGTGAAACTGGTCAAAGGCAGGTTATTGGTTGAGCATCCGGTTCGTTCCTTGGGCGAACTAACCTCATGCAATGCCTTTATCTTTTCGAGACTTGCAGACAGTGTTGAGCGCGTCAATCCGGTTTCGTCGCAAGCCCTCGCGGCGCGCGCACGGGCTCCACAAACATCGGTTTGGCTCTACAACGCTCTCCACTTGTCCTGCCGCGCCGATGCAATGCGCGTTCCATCTTTCGCAGCTTGAGAGACATTGAAATGAATCCAGCCAATCTTCCCTTCGATTCCGAGGCCATGCTCGCGGGCCTGCGCACCTGGGTGGAATGCGAGAGCCCGACCTGGGACGCGAACGCGGTGAACCGCATGCTCGATATCGCAGCGCGGGACATGGCGATCATGGGTGCGACGATCGAGCGCATCGCCGGTCGTCAGGGTTTTGGCGGCGTGATCCGCGCGCGCTTTCCGCATCCGAAACAGGGCGAGCCGGGGATCCTGATCGCCGGTCACATGGATACCGTCCACCCCGTCGGCACCATCGAGAAGCTGAAATGGCGGCGCGAGGGCGGCAGGTGCTACGGCCCCGGCATCTACGACATGAAAGGCGGCAATTATCTCTCGCTGGAAGCGATCCGGCAGCTGGCGCGCGCATCGTTCACGACGCCGCTGCCGATCACCGTGCTGTTCACGCCGGATGAAGAAGTCGGCACCCCTTCGACCCGCGACATCATCGAAGCGGAAGCCGCGCGCAACAAATACGTGCTGGTGCCCGAGCCCGGCCGCGCCGACAACGGCGTCACCACCGGACGTTACGCCATTGCACGTTTCAATCTGGAGGCGACGGGACGGCCGAGCCACGCCGGCGCGACGCTGTCGGCGGGACGTTCGGCGATCCGCGAAATGGCGCGGCAGATTCTCGCAATCGACGCGATGACGACGGAGGACTGCACCTTCTCGGTCGGCGTCGTGCATGGCGGACAATGGGTCAATTGCGTTGCCACGACCGCGACCGGCGAGGCGCTGCCGATGGCCAAGCGCCAGGCCGATCTCGACCGCGGCGTCGAGCGGATGCTGGCACTCTCGGGCACCAACAACGACGTCACCTTCAAGGTCACGCGCGGCGTGACGCGGCCGGTGTGGGAGCCGGATGCTGGCACCATGGCGCTGTATGATAAGGCGCGCGGCATCGCCAAATCCCTCGGCGCGGAATTACCCCATGCGAGTTCCGGCGGCGGCTCCGACGGCAATTTCACCGGTGCGATGGGCATTCCGACTCTCGACGGCCTCGGTGTGCGCGGCGGCAACGGCCACACGCTGGAGGAGTTCATCGAGGTTGATAGCCTCGTCGAACGCGGGCGCCTGATGGCGGGATTGCTCGCGACGCTGGAGTAAGTTGAATCAACTTCGCACTGCACAATGCATTGGCAGGTGCGGTCTAAATTTAGCCTTGTCTAAAAATGAGGCGTATCGTACTGCTCGATGGTCCGCGCGACGATGCGGGAGAGATCGCGGCGAAGGTTTTCGGCTTTCGTTGCGGCGCCGACGGAGCAACCGCCCCGGAAACTCTCAGGCAAAAGGACTGTGTCGTCAGGACAATCTGGAGAGAGGCGACGCGATTTCAGGCAATCGTGACGTCCACCGAAGGGGATCGTCCGTTGCGTGATCCGCAGCGGATCAAGCTCTCAGGTACCCGTGACAGATGGGGCGCCGCCAACGGCCTTTGGCCGGCGGTCAGCCTATCCTAACTCACGGGAGCCCCGAACCTGCCATGACCCATATCGCCATCATCGGCGCCGGCATCACCGGCGTGACGACCGCCTATGCCCTGCTCGAACGCGGCTACAGAGTAACGGTCCTCGACAAGCACCGTTACGCCGCGATGGAGACATCGTTCGCCAATGGCGGACAACTCTCGGCCAGCAATGCCGAAGTGTGGAACAGCACCGCGACGATCCTGAAGGGCCTGCGCTGGATGTTCCGGCGCGATGCGCCGCTGCTGATGAACCCGCGGCCGAACTGGCACAAATATTCGTGGATGAGCGAGTTCGTCGCCAACATCGGCAACTACCGCGCCAACACGATCGAGACCACCCGGCTCGCGATCGAAGCCCGCAAGCATTTGTTCGAGATCGCGGATCGCGAAGGCATCGACTTCGATCTCGAGCTCCGCGGCATCCTCCACATCTATCACGACAAGACCGGTTTCGAGTCCGGCCTGCGCGTCAACGCGCTGCTGCAGGAAGGTGGCCTCGATCGCCGTCCGGTCACGTCGGAGGAGATCCGCGCGATCGAGCCGACGCTGCGCAAAGCGTACTATGGCGGCTTCTACACGCCGTCGGATGCGACCGGCGATATCCACAAGTTCACCCGCGGACTTGCGGACGCCTGCAAGCGGCGCGGCGCGACCTTCATCCACGAAGCCCATATCGATTCAATCGCGCGCGCCGGCAGCGGCTTCGTGCTCGGCTGGGCCGATCTTGCTGCAAGCGATGCCCTCGCCTCCGCGCGCGGCATGCTGAAGGCGGACGGGGTCGTGGTCTGCGCCGGCGTCGCCAGCCGCCACTTCGCCGCCCTCCTCGACGATCGCATCAACGTCTATCCCGTGAAGGGCTACTCGATCACCGTGCAGCTCGACACTGCCGAGAGCCGCAACGCGACGCCGACCGTGAGCCTGCTCGACGAAGCCGCCAAGATCGTCACCAGCCGGCTCGGCGCAGATCGTTTTCGGGTGGCCGGCACGGCCGAGTTCAACGACTTCAATCGCGATATCCGAGCGGACCGCGTGCAGCCGCTGGTCGACTGGGTCCGCAGCAACTTTCCCGCCATCGAAACGTCGCGCGTCGTGCCCTGGGCCGGGCTGCGCCCGATGATGCCGAACATGATGCCGGTGGTGCGCGCAGGGAGGATACCGGGCGTGTTCTTCAATACCGGCCACGGCCATCTCGGCTGGACCCTGTCGGCCGCGACCGCGCAGATGATTGCCGGGACCATCGACAGCTGGCGTGGGCTCAATGCGCCGCCGACCGTGCCGTCACTTGGGGTTGAGCGCGAGCTGCGTCATGCATCCTGACTGGTTCCAATCGGGCGCTGGGCGGCCTCTTGCGACCGCCTTGCCCTTGGCACACAATTTGCCCCGAAAGACCGGCATCTCCGGCCGGCTTTCCCAGCCCGAGTGACAGGCGCGCATGATAGACACGTTCGAATCCACGGGCGGCCCAGGGCCCCGCAAGTTCCGCAGCCGGAGATAGGTGCATGCTAGGTTATCTCATTCGCCGCGTTCTGGCTGCGGTGCCCGTGATGGGCGTCGTCGCGCTGTTCGTGTTCCTGCTGTTGCGGCTGACGCCGGGCGATCCCGCCGCGATCCTCGCCGGCGACAATGCCACGCCCGAACGGCTCGAGCGGATCCGCGAATCGCTCGGCCTCAACGAGCCCCTGATCGTGCAGTTCATCACCTGGGTGAACAAGCTGCTGCACGGCGACCTCGGAACGTCGCTGATCTCCAACCTGCCGGTGATGAAGATGATCGGCCAGCGCGTCGAGCCGTCGATCTCGATCGCGCTGTGCACCATCATCCTCGCCGTCGTCGTCGCAGTCCCCTTGGGCGTGATCGCCGCGTGGAAGCACGGCACCTGGATCGACCGCTTCGTCATGGGGCTGTCGGTGCTCGGCTTCTCGGTGCCGGTGTTCGTGGTCGGCTATGTCCTGATCGAGATCTTCGCGATCGATCTGCGCTGGGTACCGGTGCAGGGCTTCCGCAGCATCTTCAACGGCTTCGGTCCGTTCTTCGAGCGCATGATCCTGCCGACCTGCGCGCTGTCCTTCATCTACATCGCGCTGATCGCGCGCATGACGCGCGCGGCGATGCTCGACGTTCTGGGCGAGGACTATGTCCGCACCGCGCGTGCGAAAGGCATCAACGAAGTCGCCGTGATGATGCGGCATGCGCTGCGCAACGCCGCCGTGCCCGTGATCACCGTGATCGGCACCGGCTTTGCGCTGCTGATCTCCGGCGTCGTCGTCACCGAAAGCGTGTTCAACATCCCCGGCATCGGGCGCCTCACCGTCGATGCGGTGCTGGCGCGCGACTATCCGGTGATCCAGGCGATGATCCTGCTGACGTCGCTGATCTACGTCGTCGTCAATCTTCTCATCGACGTCGCCTATACCCTGCTCGATCCCCGGATCCGGTACTGAGGCAAGGACAAGAACAAATGTCGGTCGATACCCTTCCCCAGTCGTCCATTCCGATCACGTCGCCGCTGCGGCCGCGCTTCGGATTCCTCACCTCGACGCCGATCATCGCGACGGCGACGTTCCTGCTCGCCCTGATCGTGGTGATCTCGATCCTCGCGCCGCTGATCGCCCCGCATGATCCGATCCAGCTCGCACCGTCGCAGCGATTGAAGCCGGCCTCGGCGCAATTCCTGCTCGGCACCGACGCCTACGGACGCGACCTGTTGTCGCGTGTGGTCTATGGCGGCCGCATCTCGCTGCTGATCGGCATCGGCTCGGCGATCCTGTCGATCGTCATCGGCCTTTCGATCGGCCTCGTCTCCGGCTTCTTCAAGCTGGTCGATTCCGTGATGATGCGCATCATGGACGGCCTGATGGCGATGCCGAGCATCCTGCTCGCGATCGCGGTGGTCTCGCTGTCCGGAGCCAGCATCTGGACCGTGCTGATCGCGATCACGATCCCCGAGATTCCGCGCGTGGCGCGCCTGGTCCGCTCGGTCGTGCTGTCGGCGCGCGAGGAGCCTTACGTCGAGGCCGCGATCTCGGTCGGCTCCAGCCTGCCGAAGATCATGTGGCGGCACCTGATGCCGAACACGATCGCGCCGCTGATCGTCCAGGGCACCTATGTCTGCGCCTCCGCGATCCTCACCGAGGCGATCCTCTCCTTCCTCGGCGCCGGCATCTCGCCGGAGACGCCGACCTGGGGCAACATCATGGCCGAGGGCCGCCAGTACTTCCAGATCAAGCCCTCGCTGATCTTCTGGCCGGGCCTTTTGCTTTCGATCGCCATCCTCAGCATCAACCTGATCGGCGACGCCGCCCGTGACGCCCTCGATCCCCGCATGAAGCAACGGGAAGGGAAGTGATTTGTTTCGCCGGCCCATCCCCTTGTTCCGTCATTGCGGGCGAAGCGAAGCAATCCAGTCTGCCTCCGCGGAAAGATTCTGGATTGCTTCGTCGCTTCGCGCCTCGCAATGACGACGGAGTGACCTGATGACCAACCCCGTTCTCGACATCAACAACCTCGTCGTCTCCGTCGGCAAGAAGCCGAAGGGCGCGAACATCATCGACGGCATCTCGATCCAGGTGCACGAGCGCGAGACGCTGTGCCTCGTCGGCGAAAGCGGCTCGGGCAAGTCGGTGACCTCGCTCACCACGATGGGCCTCTTGCCGAAGGGCACGCTGGTACCGACCTCCGGCAGCGTCAAGCTGGTCGGCGAGGAGCTGCTCACCGCGACCGACCGCCGCCTGCGCCAGCTCCGCGCGACGCAGATGGCCATGATCTTCCAGGAGCCGATGACCGCGCTCAATCCGGTGGTGCCGGTCGGCCGGCAGATCGACGAGGTGCTGCGCGCCCACACCAAGCTCGATGCGAGGGCGCGCAAGAGGCGCATCCTCGACATGATGGAGCAGGTTCGCCTGCCTCAGGTCGAGCGCATCTTCGCCTCCTACCCGCACCGTCTCTCCGGCGGCCAGCGCCAGCGCATCATGATCGCGATGGCATTGGTGCTGGAACCGAAGCTGCTGATCGCGGACGAGCCGACCACCGCGCTCGACGTCACCACGCAGAAGCAGATCCTGACCCTGATCCGCGACCTCCAGCGCGACCACGGCACCGCCGTGCTGTTCATCACGCATGACATGGGTGTCGTCGCCGAGATCGCCGACCGCGTCGCGGTGATGCGGCAGGGCCGCCTCGTCGAAACCGGCCCGCTCGAGACCGTGCTGCGCAATCCGACCATGGAGTACACCCGCAACCTGCTCGCCTCGGTGCCGAGCCTGTTGCCGCGGCCGCCCCGCGAGGAGAGCCGCGAGCCCGTGGTGCTCGAGGCCAACGAGCTCAGCAAGGTCTACAAGGAGCGCGCGTTCTTCGGCAAGGGCCGCGAAGTCGTTGCCGCCGACAAGGTCACGCTCACGCTGCGCAAGGGCCGCACGCTCGGCATCGTCGGCGAAAGCGGCTCGGGCAAGTCGACGGTGGCGCGCTGCATCGTGCGCCTGATCGACCCGACCTCCGGCGGGGTACGCCTCGCCGGCCGCGAGATCGCCGACGTCTCGCGCCGCCTGCTGCAGCCGCACCGGCAGAAGATCCAGATCGTGTTCCAGGATCCCTACCGCTCGCTCAACCCGCGCGTCACCGTCGGGGAGAGCATCGCCGAAGGCCCGATCAATTACGGCACCTCGCATGCCGACGCGATGAAGCGCGCCCGCGAGCTGCTCGAGCTTGTCGGCCTGCCGGCCGATGCGGTGTCACGCTATCCGCACCAGTTCTCCGGTGGCCAGCGCCAGCGCATTGCGATCGCGCGCGCGCTTGCGCTCGACCCGGACGTGCTGGTCGCGGA
Source organism: Bradyrhizobium sp. SMVTL-02 (assembly GCF_051853005.1). Taxonomy (NCBI): domain Bacteria; kingdom Pseudomonadati; phylum Pseudomonadota; class Alphaproteobacteria; order Hyphomicrobiales; family Nitrobacteraceae; genus Bradyrhizobium; species Bradyrhizobium sp. SMVTL-02. The sequence continues at coordinate 5,192,317 of NZ_CP182469.1, forward strand.
CGAAGCAGTCTCCGCGCTCGACGTCTCGGTGCAGGCGCAGGTGCTGGAACTGCTCGACGAGATCCAGAATCGGCTCGGCATCGCCATCCTGTTCATCACTCATGATCTGCGCGTCGCAGCCCAAATCTGCGATGAGGTCGTGGTGATGCAGCACGGCCGCGTCGTCGAACAGGGCCCCGCCGCAGAGGTGCTGACGCATCCGAGGGAGGCCTACACCAAGGCGCTGCTGGATGCGGCGCCGGGGCGTAACTGGGATTTCGCGAACTTCCGGCCGGTGGCGGAAGGCGTGGCGGCCACGGCTTGATCCGCATACTCCGTCATTGCGAACGAAGCGAAGCTCCACTCTGCCGCCGCGGAAAGATTCTGGATTGCATCGCTGCACTCGCAATGACGGCGACCGCTGCAAGCATTCCCAAAACAGCTTGAGGCCATGCGTGGCGCGATTGTCTGCCTTGCTTGCGCTTGCCGCAAAGGCGGGTAACGTCGCGGCATTCTTTGTCTGGGACTGGAATTGATGACACGTATCGCCGTCGGCGGCTTCCTGCACGAGACCAACACCTTCGCCCCGACCAAGGCGACCTTCGCGGACTTCCAGCATGGCGGCGGCTGGCCGGCCATGACCGAAGGTGCCGATGTCCTGAAGGTCATGCGCCGCATCAATGTCGGCCTTGCCGGTTTCGTCGACAGCGCCGAGGCGAACGGCTGGGAACTCATCCCGACCATTGCCTGCGGCGCGAGCCCGATGGAGATGGGTCCCTCCGCGGCCTTGCGCATCGACAACGTCCGCGTCGTCGTCTCCTCGCACAAGGCGCAGCTCGCCGATCAGGCGATGTACCGCTATGTCGGCATCGAGCCGACGCAGGAGAAGATCCTCGTCAACAAGAGCTCGGTGCACTTCCGCGCCGATTTCGAGCCGATCGCAGAGAAGCTGATGATCTGCGCCGCGCCCGGCGCGATGCCGGCCGACACTGGATCCCTCCCCTGGACGCGGCTGCATCCAGGCATCCGCATCAAGCCGAACGGACCCGTTTTCAATCCTCCTTCACGCTAACCGGACAGGACACATGCCCACAATCGACCGCATCGACGGCTACGCCGACGAACTCACCGCCATCAGGCGCGACCTTCACGCCCATCCCGAGATCGGCTTCGAGGAAGTCCGCACCTCCGGCATCGTCGCCGACAAGCTGAAGAGCTGGGGCATCGAGGTGCATCGCGGTCTCGGCGGCACCGGCGTGATCGGCGTCATCAAGGGCAAGGGTTCGGGCGGCAAGCGCATCGGCCTGCGCGCCGACATGGACGCGCTGCCGATGGAAGAGAACACCAATCTGAAATGGAGCTCGAAGATCCCCGGCCGCTTCCACGGCTGCGGTCATGACGGCCACACGACCATGCTGCTCGGCACCGCGCGCTATCTCGCCGAGACCAGGAACTTCGACGGCACCGTGCATCTGATCTTCCAGCCGGCCGAGGAAGGCCTCGGGGGCGCCCGCGCGATGATCAAGGACGGCCTGTTCGAGAAGTTTCCCTGCGACGAGCTCTACGGCCTGCACAACGCGCCCGATCTCAACCACGGCGAGATCGCGATCCTGCCCGGCCCGGCGATGGCCAGTGCCGACTTCTTCGACCTCCGCATCACCGGCTACGGTGCCCATGGTGCGATGCCCGAGCGCTCCAAGGACGCGGTGATCATCGCGACCACGTTGGCGCAGGCGATCCAGACCATCGTCAGCCGCAACGTCGAGCCGCTGCAGGCCGCGGTCATCTCGATCACCCAGATCCATGCGGGTTCCGCCTACAACGTCATCCCTGGCGAAGCCCATCTCTGCGGCACCATCCGTACCTTCTCGAATGAAGTCCGCGCCCTGATCGCCGAACGCATCCGCACGATCTGCGCCGGCATCGCGGCCGCGTATCAGTGCACGATCGAAGCCGACATCCGCGACACGTTCGGCGTGCTGGTCAACCAGGTCGAGCAGTCCAAGGTGGTCGAGGAGGTCGCGCGCACCATCGTCGATCCCGCCAACGTGATCACCCGGGCCCAACCGAAGATGGGCAGCGAGGATTTCGCCGACATGCTGCAGACCATTCCCGGCGCCTATTTCTGGGTCGGCCATGACGGATCGGTGCCGGTGCACAATCCCGGCTTCGTGCTCGACGACAAGATCCTGCCGATCGGCGCCAGCATGTTCGCCCGGATCATCGAGACGCGCATGCCGGTGAGCTAGCAATGCACAAGAAGACCCCTGAGGAAGCGGTCACCTCACTGCACGATCTGTCCGCGGTCGACCTGATCGCGGGCTATCGCGCGAAACAGTTCTCGCCGAGCGAGGTGCTGGAGGACGTGTTCGCGCACGTCGCCGCGTGGGAACCGCATCTGAAGGCGCTCTATGCGTTCGACCCCGACGCCGCGCGCGAGGCCGCAAAGGCCTCGACCGCGCGCTGGACCGGCGGCGAGCCCTCTGGCCCGCTCGACGGCGTGCCTGTCACGGTGAAGGACAACATCGCGACCAAGGGCGTGCCGGTGCCGCTGGGCGCGGCCAGCGTCAAGCTGGTGCCGGCCGAGAGGGACGCACCGCCCGCCGCGCGGCTGCGCGAGGCCGGCGCAGTCATCTTCGCGAAGACCACCATGCCCGATTACGGCATGCTGTCGTCCGGGCTCTCCAGCTTCCACGCGCTCGCGCGCAACCCCTGGGACCTCAGCAAGAATCCGGGCGGCTCCAGCGCGGGCGCTGGCGCCGCGGCCGCGGCCGGCTATGGTCCCCTGCATCTCGGCACCGATATCGGCGGCTCGATTCGCCTGCCCGCAGGCTGGTGCGGCCTCGTCGGCCTGAAGCCGAGCTTTGGCCGCGTGCCGATCGATCCCACCTATGTCGGCCGTGTCGCCGGTCCCATGACCCGCACCGTCGATGATTGCGCGCTGATGATGAGCGCGATCGCCAAGCCCGACCGGCGCGACGGCATGAGCCTGCCGGCCGAGCCGCTGAACTGGAAGGGCTTGGAAAAATCTCCACGAAAACTGCGCATCGGCCTGATGCTCGATCCCGGCTGCGGCCTGCCCTTGGAGAAGCCGGTGCGCGAGGTCGCGGTGAAGGCCGCGAAGGCATTTGAATCCGCAGGCAGCGTCGTGACCGAAGTCGACGGCATCCTCACCCGCGAGATGCTCGACGGCCTCGACAATTTCTGGCGCGCCCGGATGTGGGACGATCTGTCGAAGCTGACGCCGGCCGAGCAGGCCAAGGTGCTGCCCTATATCTTCATATGGGGCGAGTCCGGCGCGAAGCTCTCAGGCGTGGATGTCATCCGCGGCTTCAACCAGACCATGGCGATCCGCGCGGCGGCGTCAAAGCTGTTCTGCGAGCTCGACTACGTGATCTCGCCGACCGCCCCGAACGTGAACTATCCGGCGGAGTGGGCCTCGCCGACCAACGATCCCCTGAAGCCGTTCGAGCACATCTGCTATACCGTGCCGTGGAATATGTCGGAGAACCCGGCGGTCTCGATCAACGGCGGTTTCGACGCCAAGGGTTTTCCAATCGGCGTGCAGATCGTCGGCCGCCGCTTCGACGACATCGGCGTGCTCGGCATGGCCAAGGCATTTGAAGGCCTGCGCGGCGCGCAGCGGCCCTGGCCGAAGCCGCCAGGGCAGTAAGACGCTCTCGTCATCCGGGGAAGCGCGCCCTTTAGGCGCAAGCCCGAATGACCTGAGACAGGTAGCATGCGGAGCCTCTTGCTTACCCTCCTCTGGAGGGCCTCCAGGGCAGGGTAAAGAAAACTCGAACCCTGCCATCTGCGCAGCGAAAAACCAAAGGAAGGAAACCACCATGGCGTATGAGACGATCAAGTACGAGGTCGCCGAGCAGATCCTCACCATCACGCTGAACCGGCCCGACAAGCTCAACGCCTTCAACGCGCAGATGCAAGCAGAGCTGATCGACGCGTTCGACGCCGCCGACAAGGACGACAATGTCCGCGCCATCATCGTCACCGGCGCCGGCCGCGGTTTTTGCGCGGGCGCCGATCTGTCGTCGGGCGCCGACACGTTCGATCGCGACGCCCGGCGCGGGCCCGTCAAGCGTTTTGCCGACGGCAAGGTCGACTACAGCGACCCGCAGGTCCGCGACGGCGGCGGCCAGGTGACGTTGCGCATCTTCAAGTGCCTCAAGCCCGTCATCGCAGCGGTGAACGGCCCCGCGGTCGGCATCGGCGTCACCATGCAGCTCGCGATGGACATCCGTATCGCCTCGGAGGCTGCACGCTTCGGCTTCGTGTTCTCCCAGCGCGGCATCGTGCCGGAGGCGGCCTCGAGCTGGTTCCTGCCGCGCATCGTCGGCATCTCGCAGGCGCTGGAATGGTGCTATTCGGGACGCGTCTTCCCGGCGCAGGAAGCTCTCGCCGCCCGCCTCGTCAGCAAGGTCGTTGCGCCGGACGATCTGCTTCCCACCGCACGTGCATTGGCAAAAGAGTTCACGGCCAAGACCGCGCCGGTATCGGTGGCACTCATCCGCCAGATGATGTGGCGCATGATGGGCGCCGACGATCCCATGGAAGCCCACAAGGTCGACAGCCGCGGCATCTATGCGCGCGGTCGCTCTGAGGACGTGAAGGAAGGCGTGGTGTCATTCCTGGAGAAGCGTCCCGCACAGTTCAAGAACAAGGTCTCGACGGACATGCCGGACTATTTCCCGTGGTGGACGGAGCGGGACTATAAGTGACGCTCTCAAGGGTGGGCAAAGGCGCCCTTGCGCCGTGCCCACCATCTTTCAACATTGGCAATGGTGGGCTCGCTTGGCTTTGCCATCCTACGGCACCGTCACTCCATCACCAGCGCCACACGCCCGATCGCCTTGCGCTCGATCAGCAGCCGCATCGCTTTTGCATAATCTTCCAGCGGCAATCGGTGCGAGACGTTGGGGCGCAGCTTGCCCTCCTCGGCCCATTGCAAAAGCGCCTTCAGGCGGACCTCGCCGAGCGCAGGGTTCTTCCGCACCGCTTCGCCGGCGCGCACGCCGAGCACGCTTGCGCCCTTGATCAGCAAGAGATTGGTCCTGGCCGAGCCGATGCCGCCGGTGAAGCCGATCACCAATAGCCGTGCGCCCCAGGCGATGCAGCGCATCGAGTCTTCGAAAACCTGCCCGCCGACGGGATCGAAGACGACATCGGCGCCGCGGCCATCGGTGATGCGCTTGACGGCATCGCGGAACGGCTCGCGGTCGTAGCGCACGAGATGATCAGCGCCGCGCGATTTCGCGATCGCGAGCTTCTCGTCACTCGAAGCCGTCGCGACCACGGTTGCGCCCAGCATTTTGCCGATCTCGACGGCGGCAAGGCCGACACCGCCGCCGGCGCCGTGCACCAGCAGCACCTCACCCGGCTCGACCCGGCCGCGATCGATCAGCGCATGATAGGCGGTGCCATGACCGGCCAGATAGGCCGCAGCCTCCGCGTAGTCGAACGTGGACGGCTTAGGCGTGAGCTGCGCCGGCGTCACCACGGCTTCATCGGTGAAGGCGCCATGGCGCATCTTGACGATGACCTTGTCCCCGACGGCAACGCCCCTCGCCTCCGCGCCGACCTCGGTGACATCGCCGGCAGCTTCCATGCCAGGCGTGAATGGCAGCTCGGGCTTGAGCTGATATTCACCGGCCGCCATCAGCACGTCGGGAAAATTCAAGCCTGCGGCGCGGATGGCGACGCGCACCTCGCCCGGCTTCAGCGCGCGCGACGGAAACTCCTCCAGCCGCAAGGTCTCGGGCGCACCAAGCGCGCGGCAGACGACAGCGCGCACCATCAGGCCGCGCTCGCCTTGCTGCGCTGAAGTGCCTCACGGATCAGCGGCAGGCGGTCGTTACCAAAGTACATGTCGGTCTTGTTGACGAAGACCGTCGGCGAACCGAAGCCGCCGCGCGCCACGACCTCCTCCGTATTGGCCTTGAGTTGGTCCTTGATGCCCTGCTCGGAAATGCCGGCAAGGAACTTCTGCGCGTCGATGCCCACCTTCCTGCAGATCTCGGCCAGCACCGTGTCCTGCGAGATGTCCTTGTCGTCGCCCCAATAGGCCTCGAACACGGCGGTTGCGAACGGCACCATGTCCTTTCCGAGCCAGATGCAGCCGCGCATCGCCTTGACGCTGTTCACCGGAAACACCGTCGGCGGCATCTTGATCGACAGGCCCGCCGAGCGCGCCCAGTCGGCGAGATCCTTTTTCATGTAGCGCGCCTTCAGCGGCACCGGCTTCTCGCGTTGCGCGTAGACGCTGGGGTTGACCGTGTTGAAGATGCCGCCGACCAGGATCGGCCGCCAGACGATCTCGGCGCCGAGCTCTTTCGCCAGCGGCTGGATGTTGTGGAAGGCGAGATAGGTCCAGGGGCTGGAACAGTCGAAGAAGAATTCGATCATGGCGTCTCCTTGTTACGTTAGTCGCGCTCACCTCGTCATTGCGAGCGCAGCGAAGCAATCCAGAGTGTCTCCACGGAACGATTCTGGATTGCTTCGTCGCAAGGGCTCCTCGCAGTCAGGGGTGTGGCAAACAGCGCCAGAAACTCAGGATTGAACTGCTCGCCGGTTCGGATGTTGACCGGCTTCACCGTGTAGGGAAGCGCGAGTTCCTCCAGCATGATCGAGATTTTCCAGCCGTTCGGCGTCGGTGCGCAATAGAGGTCGATCATGACCTGTCCCCTGGTCTTTCCTTTGGCCTTTGTTTCGGCCTTCCCCATCGCCGCCGCCGGAATAGAGAGCGACTTTCGTTGTTCTGTACCTCGACGTTAGGACATGGCAGGAAGGGGCGCAACTCAACCCGCCGGGAGGGCCGCCATGCTGTTTCCAACCACGATCGCCGGCTCCTTGCCCAAGCCGGAATGGCTCGCCGAGCCCAACATGCTCTGGGCGCCCTGGAAGTCGCAGGGCGACGAACTTGCTCGCGCCAAGCGCGATGCGACGCTGATCTGGCTGAAGGTCCAGGAGGACGCCGGCATCGATATCGTCACCGAGGGTGAGCAGGCCCGGCAGCATTTCGTGCACGGTTTTCTGGAGAAGATCGAGGGCATCGATTTCGCCCACAAGGTCGAGATGGGCATCCGCAAGGACCGCTACAAGGCGATGGTGCCGCAGGTGGTCGCGCCGCTCCGCCTCAATAGCCGCGTCCATGACTTTGAGGCGCGCGTCGCGCGCACGCACACGAAGAAGAAGCTGAAATTCACCCTGCCCGGCCCGATGACCATCGTCGACACCATTGCCGACCGCTACTATGGCGACCGCGTCAAGATGGCCTTTGCCTTCGCCGAGCTGCTGAATGAGGAGGCCAAGGCGCTGCAGGCCGACGGCGTCGATCTCGTGCAGTTCGACGAGCCCGCCTTCAACGTCTACATGGACGAGGTCAACGACTGGGGCATCAAGGCGCTGGAGCGCGCCGCGCAGGGTCTCACCTGCGCCACCGCCGTGCACATCTGCTACGGCTACGGGATCAAGGCCAATACCGACTGGAAGGAGACGCTCGGCGCGCAATGGCGGCAATACGAGCAGATTTTCCCGGCGATCGATGCGAGCCCGATCCAGCAGGTCGCGATCGAGTGCCGCAATTCGAAGGTGCCGCTGGACCTGCTCGCACTGCTCAAGGCCAAGATCGTGCAGGCCGGCGTGATCGACGTCGCCAGCGACACGGTCGAGACCGCCGAGGACGTCGTGAAGGTGATCGAGGCGGTGTCGAAATTCGTGCCGAAGAGCAACATCATCGCCACCACCAATTGCGGCATGGCGCCGATGCGGCGCGAGATCGCAGAGGCCAAGCTGATGGCGCTCGGCGCCGGCGCGGCGCTGGCGCGCGAGAAGCTGGGATGATGGCGATGCGCGTCGCCTGTATCGTCGCTGCGCTGGTGGTCGGCGCGTTGCCGGCGCGCGCGGAGGATCGCTCCGTGCTCGTCAACTGCAAGGCCATTGTCGAACGGGCGTCGAAGGATGCGCATGCCGCCCGCGAAGCCGAGTTGACCGGCTGCCGTCAGCTGATCCGCGAATGGGCGCTGCGCGATGCGCGGATGACCGTCGATGAAGAGGGCAAGCCGCTGCGCTAGCTGCGCGCCGTCGGATGCAGCACCGGCTGATATCCGGCAATGATCGCACGCAGCGTCGACGGCGGCGTCAGCAACATCGGACGATCGAGAGCGCGCGCATGCGGGGCGTAGCCCGCGAACGACCACAGCAGCGTCCTGCCCTGCATCACCAGAAAGCTCTGGTCACCCTGATGCACCATTGCCCCGTCGGGCAATTGCGCGAGCGGCATCGGCAATTCATGCAGCCGTTTCCTGCCACGATCGAGCCGCTCCTGATGCAGGACGGCATCCATCGCCTTCGCGCTGATGCCGCCGACACCGTTCCCCTTCTCCCACGCCGCGCGAAAGCGATTGGCGTCGTCGCGGCGGCAGAAGAAGCAGGGCCGGTGCCCTGCGGCAAACGCGGTCGCCTCGTCGAGGAAGAACAGCTCGGTCCAGCTCCGCCGAGCCATCACCGGACGCCGCCATCCCCGGAATTCGCACAGGCAGGTAATCCAGGCCGGTGACGACCAGCGCTTGTTCAGCAGCGTCTTCGTTGCGGGATCGTGGATGATGCCGCGATTGCCGGTGAAGAGGCCCCGATGTGGCGTTGCGATGATGTCCCCGGTGGCCGTGACGCGGTTTTGCAGGGGCATGGTGCTGCGCCGTCATTGCGAGCGCAGCGAAGCAATCCAGACTGCCGCCGCGGATACATTTCTGGATTGCTTCGCTTCGCTCGCAATGACGGCGTCCCTCACGCCGCCCCATCGCGCAGTGGCGGGTGGTAGGAAAGCGCGGTGTCCCAGGGGAAGAAGATCCAGGTATCCTGCGACACCTCCGTGATGAAGGTGTCGACCAGTGGGCGGCCCATCGGCTTGGCATAGACCGTGGCGAAATGCGCATCGGGCAGCATCTCGCGCACCAGCCTGCCGGTCTTGCCGGTGTCGACGAGGTCGTCGACGATCAGGAGACCCCTGCCGGTACCGTTGCCGAGCTTCATGGCAGCCTCGGAAATGCCCTTGAGCACCTGCAGCTCGCCCTGCTTGTTGTGATCGTAGCTGGCGATGCAGACCGTATCGATCACGCGCACCCCTAGCTCGCGCGCGACGATCGCGGCCGGCACCAGGCCGCCGCGGGTGATCGCGATCACCGCGTGGAACGGGCCGACCTCGTTGAGTCGCCAGGTCAGCGCCCGGCAATCGCGGTGGAACTGGTCCCACGAGACCGGAAAGGCTTTGCCTGCCCGCTCCTGCGCGCTCAGCTCCGGTGCTTCACCAGCCATTGTCCTCTCCTGCTTCATCTGCCGGCAAACTCTCTGCTAGCGAGTGATGTTCAATCCCGCCAGCATTTCCTTCACCGCCGCCATCGCTGCTGCCAGCTTATCCGGATCGCGCGAGCGCACCACCAGATTGGTGTTCGGCTTCTGCTCCTCGTCCATGAAGGGATAGCTGCCGATGATGGTGTCGGGATGGGCGGCGGCAATCGCCCGCAGCGGGCTGCCGATGTCACCCTCCCGCGCATTGGCGCGGACCGATTCGGACAGCATGCGCACGCCGGATTTCAGCTTGGGCGAGACGATGTCCATCATCGCCTGCATGATCGAGGGCACGCCCGCCATCACGATGACATTGCCGATCTTGAACCCCGGGGCGAGGATGGTGGCGCTCTGGATCAGCTCCGCGCCGTCGGGGATGCGGGCCATGCGCAGGCGGGCCTCATTGAGGTCCTGCTCGCTCCAGCGCTCGCGGAAGCGGGCGACCACCTCCGGGTGATGATCGATGCCGACGCCGAAGGCCTTGGCGACGCTGTCGGCGGTGATGTCGTCATGCGTCGGCCCGATGCCGCCGGTGGTGAAGACGTAGGTGTAGCGATGCCGCAGTGCATCCAACGCGGCGATGATGTCGGCCTCGTCGTCGGAGACGATCCGGACTTCCTTCAGGTCGATGCCGATGTTGGTCAGGTATTCGGCGATGAAGCCGATATTCTTGTCCTTGGTCCGGCCGGACAGGATTTCATCCCCGATGACCAGAATGCCCGCCGTGACGATCTCGCTCATAAACTCTGTCCCTCACCTGTGGTCCGACTTTGCCGAGGTAACGCGTTGAAGTCACGCGGTTTTGCTGCCGAAATAAGCAGTCCTCAGCCATTTTTTCAGGCAAGCCACCGGTCATCCCCGGCAAATCCTGCCAGTCCATGCTTATCGCGCTGGCCCGGCCCTTGCTACCACATGAAAGTCATGCACTCTTGCCGCATGGCCAGGACGTTGCGGTCTTCACCAAGGCCTGACGACCTGTCCAATGGCGCAAGGCCTTGCGGAGACAAGTCGGGATCTATGGCAGTCGCGTTTGATGAAATGAATATTCCCGGCGGGGACCTTCGCCCCGCCTATCAGGAGCTGGCACGCTGGCTCAAGGAGACGCCTCCCGAGGCGCTCGAATATCGCCGCCAGGAGGCCGAGCTCCTGTTCCGCCGGATCGGCATCACCTTCGCGGTCTATGGCGATTCCGAATCGACCGAGCGCCTGATCCCGTTCGACGTGATCCCCAGGATCATGTCCGGCAAGGAATGGGCGCTGCTGGAGAAGGGCCTGAAGCAGCGCGTGCGCGCGCTCAACATGTTTCTGCGCGACATCTATCACGGCCGCGATATCATCCGCGCCCAGGTCGTGCCCGACGATCTGATTTTCCAGAACCCGGTCTTCCGCCCCGAGATGAACGGCCAGCAGGTGCCGCACGACGTCTACGTGCACATCGCCGGGATCGACATCGTCCGGGTCGACGCCGAGGACTTCATCGTGCTGGAGGACAATGCACGCACGCCCTCGGGCGTGTCCTACATGCTGGAAAACCGCGAGATCATGATGCGGCTGTTTCCGGACCTGTTCGCCCGCCACAAGGTGGCGCCGGTCGAGCGCTATCCGGACGAGCTGCTCGCGGCCCTGCGCTCGGTCGCGCCGCAGAGCGCCTCGGGCGAGCCGACGGTCGCCCTGCTCACGCCGGGCGTCTACAACTCCGCCTATTACGAGCACTCGTTCCTGGCCGACAAGCTCGGCATCGAGCTGGTCGAGGGCCGCGACCTCATCGTCAAGAACAACGAAGTGTTCATGCGGACGACCGAGGGTGTGAAGCGGGTCGACGTGATCTACCGCCGCGTCGACGACGACTTCCTCGATCCCCTCACCTTCCGTCCCGATTCCGTGCTCGGCGTGCCCGGGCTGATGTCGGCCTATTCCGCCGGCAACATCACGCTCGCCAACGCCGTCGGCACGGGCATCGCCGACGACAAGGCGATCTACTCCTACATGCCTGACATCGTGAAATTCTATCTCGGCGAGGAGCCGATCCTGAAGAACGTGCCGACCTGGCGCTGCCGCGAGCCGAAGGATCTCGCCTATGTGCTGGACAATCTCGGCGAGCTCGTCGTCAAGGAAGTGCACGGCTCCGGCGGCTACGGCATGCTGATCGGCCCCGCCGCGACCAAGGCGACGATCGAAGCCTTCCGTGAAAAGCTCAAGCGCGAGCCCGAAGGCTTCATCGCCCAGCCGACCCTGGCACTCTCGACCTGTCCGACCTGCACCGCGAGCGGCCTTGCCCCGCGCCATGTCGACCTCCGCCCCTTCGTGCTCACCGGCAGCAAGAGCACCACGATCGTGCCGGGCGGCCTCACCCGCGTCGCGCTGAAGGAAGGCTCCCTGGTGGTGAATTCGAGCCAGGGCGGCGGCACCAAAGACACCTGGATTTTGGACGAGTAGAGAGAATGCTGTCGCGTACCGCCGAAAACCTCTACTGGCTCGCCCGCTACGTCGAACGGGCCGAATATCTCGCGCGCACCATCGATGCGACGCTGCGTGTCACCGCGCTTCCCGCCGCCTATATCGGCAAGACCAATGAATGGGACTCGGCGCTGCTCACCGCCGGCGTCGCGGCGAGCTTCTATCAGGCCTATGAAGAAGCCAACGAGCACAACGTCGTCGAGTACCTGTCGTTCTCGCCGAACAACCCGTCCTCCATCAGGAACTGCATCGAGGCGGCGCGGCTGAACTCGCGCTCGGTGCGCACCGCGCTCACCAGCGAGATGTGGGACACCATCAACTCGGCCTGGATCGAGCTCCAGGCGGTCTGGAGCAAGGGCACCTCGACGCGCGAGGATCTCGCCAAATTCCTGCGTTTCGTGCAGGAGACCTCGCTGCGCTTCGACGGCTCGGCCTACCGGACCATGCTGCGCAACGACGCCTACTGGTTCTCGCGCATGGGCGTGCACCTCGAGCGCGCCGACAACACCGCCCGCATCCTCGACGTGAAGTACCATGTGCTCTTGCCCGAGGAAGAGCATGTCGGCGGTCCGCTCGACTTCTATCAGTGGAGCTCGATCCTGCGCTCGGTCTCGGCGCTGACGGCCTATCACTGGGTCTATCGCGAGACGCTGAAGCCTTGGCTGATCGCGGATCTCCTGATCCTCAACGACACGCTGCCGCGCTCGCTCGCCAGCTGCTACGGCAACCTCGTGCGCAATCTCGACCAGATCGGCGTCGCCTATGGCCGCCAGGGTCCCGCCCAGCGCCACGCCCGCGGCATCCGCAACCGGCTGGAACACAGCAACATGAACGACATTTTCCAGCATGGGGTGCATGAATTCATTCAGGAATTCATCGCGGACAATTCCAGGCTGGGCGAAATCATCACGAAGCAGTATTTGATCTAGTCAGGACCGAACCACTCACCCTTCGTCATTCCGGGGCGATGCGCAGCATCGAACCCGGAATCTCGAGATTCCGGTTCCGGCGCACCGGGCCGCTTTGCGGTAACGTCGCGCCTCCCGGAATGACCGATCTAGAAACACCATGCGCCTGCGAATCCAGCACACCACGACCTATCGCTACGAGCCGCCGGCCACTAGCGTGATCCAGATCCTGCGCATGACGCCGTGCAGCCATGACGGACAATATGTGGCGGAGTGGCAGATAGACGTCTTTACCGACACCAGGCTCGACACCCACGAGGACGCTTTCGGCAACGTCACCCATGTGCTGTCCTGCGGCCCCGTCGGCGACATCAAGATCACCGCCGAAGGGCTGATCGAGACCCACGACACCGGCGGCGTGCTGCGCGGCGCCGACGAGCGCTTTCCGCCCGGCATGTTCCTGCGCCCGACCGATCTCACCTCGGTCAATCCGGCGATGACGGCGGTCGCACGGCAGCTGCGCAGCGAGGCGGAGAGCGACACGCTCGGCTTCCTGCACACGCTGATGAGCGAGATCAGCGACCACATGACCTTCGACGAAGACCCGACCAACAGCGGCACCTCGGCGGCCGAGGCGTTCACGCTCAAGCGCGGCGTCTGCCAGGACTACGCGCACATCTTCATTGCCTGCGCCCGCACCGGCGGCGTGCCGGCGCGCTTCGTCTCCGGCCATTTCCTGCGCTCCGACGGCACGGTGCACCAGGACGCCGGCCACGCCTGGGCGGAGGCCTATGTCCCTGATCTCGGCTGGGTCGGCTTCGATCCCGCCAATTGCATCTGCACCACGGACGCCCATGTTCGCGTCGCGATCGGGCTCGACTATCTCGGCGCCGCCCCCGTGCGCGGCACCCGCTATGGCGGCGGCGCGGAGACGCTGACGGTCGCGGTCAAGGTCGAGCAGGCCGGCCGCGGCGGGCAATCGCAGTGGCAGTCACAGCGGCAGAGCTAGGCACAGCCAGCCGGACAGCTGAGCCGTGTTACAATCGCAGGATTCAGATCAGACCCTGCGAGGGATACCCATGGCGACCGTGAAGCTGCTTTCGGACGATGAGCTCTCCAGCGAGGCGCGCGCCGTTTTCGACGACATCCGCAAGGTGCGGCAGTCGGATTTCGTCAACAATTTCTGGCGCGCGCTGGCGCATGATCCGAAGACGCTGCGGCGGACCTGGGAGAGCCTCAAGGAGGTGATGGCTCCGGGCGCGCTCGATCCCAAGGTCAAGGAGATGCTCTATGTCGCGGTCTCGATCGCGCATGGCTGCAGCTATTGCATCCATTCCCACACCGCTGCCGCCCGGGCCAAGGGCATGACCGCGGCCGAATATGGCGAGCTGCTCGCCATCGTCGGGATGGCGGCGGAAACGAACCGGCTGGTCACAGCGCTCGGCGTCCCCGTCGACGAGGCATTTCTGGTCGATGCCGTCGACTGAGTCGGACTACCGTCGCGCCCCGGATTGACGACCTCCCCCCGCGGGATTCGGGGGTTGGAGCGGCCGGCGAAATTGGCTACTAGTTTGGCGCTGGCAAAAGCGCTCGCGTTCGAGGACTTGAAATGACCTATTGTTGCGGAATCCTGGTTCGGGACGGTCTGGTGATGATCGCCGACACCCGCACCAATGCCGGTCTCGACAACGTCTCGACCTTCCGCAAGCTGCACATCTTCTCCAAGCCCGGCGACCGCATCATGGCGATTGCCAGCGCCGGCAACCTCGCCATCAGCCAATCGGTGCTCTCGACGCTGACCGAAGGCCTCGAGGACCCCAACACGGGCGAGATCGAGACGCTGATGAACGCGCCGACCATGTTCCAGGCCGCCCAGCGCATCGGCCGGGCGATCCGGGCGGTGCATGCAACCGAAGGGCCCGCGCTGAAGTCCGAGGACGTTTCCTTCGACGTCTCCTTCCTGTTCGGCGGCCAGATCAAGGGCGCGCGCATGCGCCTGTTCATGGTCTACACCGCCGGCAACTTCATCGAGTGCACCACCGACACCCCCTACCTGCAGATCGGCGAGCACAAATACGGCAAGCCGGTACTCGACCGCGCCATGCATTACGACGTCGAACTCTATGAGGCGCTGAAGACCGGCCTGATCTCGATGGACTCGACGATGCGGTCCAATCTCGGCGTCGGCCTGCCGATCGACGTTCTGGTGGTGCGCACGGACGCCTGCGAAGCCGATCTCAACCACCGCATCGAGGCGGGCGAGCCCTATTTCCACGATCTGCGCTCGCGCTGGTCGGCGGCCTTGCGCGCCGCGCACCAGAACATCCCGCGCCCGCCCTACAAGAACGAAAAAGAATCCAAAACCTGACAGAAGAGAAAAGGCAGGAAACGATGAGTGAAGCGAAAAAGATCGCAGTGGTGACGGGCGCGGGCACCGGTGTCGGGCGCGCGGCATCGCTGGCGCTGATGAACACCGGCTTCACCGTGGTGCTTGCAGGCCGTCGGCTCGACATGCTCGAGGAGACCGCCAAGCTCGGCCCGGCGGGAAAGAGCCTGTGCGTCACCGCCGACATGACCAAGCCGGACCAGATCGCCGCGCTGTTCGACAAGGTGAAGGCGACCTATGGCCGGCTCGACGTGCTCTTCAACAATGCCGGCATGGGCGCGCCCGCCGTCAACTTCGAGGACCTCAGCCTCGAGCAGTGGCAGGCGGTGGTGAACACCAACCTCACCGGCCCGTTCCTGTGCACCCAGCACGCCTTCCGCATCATGAAGGACCAGACCCCGCGCGGCGGCCGCATCATCAACAACGGCTCGATCTCGGCGCATGCGCCGCGGCCGTTCTCGGCGGCCTACACCTCGACCAAGCACGCCATCACAGGCCTCACCAAGGCCAGCAACCTCGACGGACGCGTGTATGACATCGCGGTCGGCCAGGTCGATATCGGCAATGCCGCAACCCCGATGACCGACCGCATGGTCAACGGCCCCGGCGTGCTGCAGCCCGACGGCACCACCAAGCACGAGCCGCGCATGGACGCCAAGGCGGTCGGCGATGCGGTCGCCTACATGGCCGGCCTGCCGCTCGATGCCAACGTGCTGACCATGACGGTCATGGCGACCAAGATGCCGTTCGTCGGACGGGGCTGACAAAAATTGCGAAAACAACCCCATGCACAGTAAGCGGCAAGAGGCGCCGACTTCTGCCGGCTGCTGGGATGGCGCGAGTTAAGTCCACGAGCTGCTTCAACAATCCTCCTTGCGCGCGCCTTGTCCGCCATAGCTCGAAGAGCGACGGCGGAAGCCAAGCAATCCAGGCTGCCTCCGCGGCGAGATTCTGGATTGCTTCGTCGCAAGGGCTCCTCGCAATGACGTCGAGAGGGGTATCCCCTACTCCAGGCTCTCCACCTGCCGCAGGCTCGGAAACAGCTTCATCCAGAGCAGCGCCACTGCAACCGTGCAGACGCCGCCGAGCACGGCGGCGGGCATGGTGCCGAACAGGGCGGCCGTCAGCCCGCTCTCGAACTGGCCGAGCTGGTTCGACGCGTTGATGAACAGGAAATTCACCGCACCGACCCGGCCGCGCATCTCGTCCGGCGTCGACAGCTGCACCAGCGAGAAGCGGATCACGACGCTGATCGTGTCGGCTGCGCCGAGGATCGCGAGCGACAGCACCGACAGCCACATCCATGACGACAACGCGAACACGATCGTGGCGATGCCGAACACGATCACGGCCTGGAACATGCGCAGGCCCACATGGCGCGAGATGGCCTGACGGGCCAGCACCATGGTCATCAGCAGCGCGCCGACCGCGGGCGCCGCACGCAGCACGCCGAGACCGACCGGGCCGGTCTGCAGGATGTCACGGGCGTAGATCGGCAGCAGCGCGGTGACGCCGCCGAACAGCACCGCGAACAGATCGAGCGAGATGGTGCCGAGAATCGCGGGATTGCTGCGGATGAATCGGACCCCGGCGAAGATATTGTCCGCGTCGTCCATGTCCTTGGTGACGGCCTGCGGGCGCGGCCGGATGAAGCCCGTCAGGATCATCCCAAGAATCCAGAACAGCAGCATCAAGGCATAGGCGAAATGTGGCGCGATCGCGTAGGCGAAACCGCCGAGTGCGGGACCGGTGATGGTCGCGACCTGCCCCGCACCGCTCGCCACCGCGGTGGCGCGCTGGAGCGATCCCTGCGGCGCGATCAGCGGCAGCAGCGCCGCGGTTGTCGGGCTCTCGAAGGCGCCGGCAATGCCGAGCACGAAAGTCGCGATGAAGATCTGCACCTCGCTGACCGCGCCGAGATAGGTGATGGTTGCGAGATAGAGCGCGGTCAGAGCTTCCACGAGCTGGCAGAGCTGGACGACGCGCTTGCGCTCGAAACGGTCGGCGGCATGGCCGGCGACGAACACCAGCAGCGCGGTGGGCAGGAACTGCACGAGCCCGACCATGCCGAGATCGAAGGCCGAACCGGTGAGATCGTAGATCTGCCAGCCGATCGCGACCGCCGCGATCTGGCTCGAAAAGCGCGACAGGCTGCGTGAGAGCAGGAAGAACAGGAAGGCGCGGTGGGCGAGGAGCGCGCCGGCGCTGACCGGCGGATTTTGGGATCTTCGCTGCTCTGGCATCGCCTCTTCGGTCACCTCGGACTGTCCGCTCCTTGATCTGATGGGCCTTCCCGCGTGGCTGAGACGGCTCCGCTTGTCAACAACGGGGCACTTCGGTGACCGGTCGGCATTGCCTTTGCAACGCACGCGCGGCCATAATCATTGGGGGTTTTGGGGACATCATGCTTCGCCTGCAATCGGCACTCGGCATTTTCGCATTGCTGCTGATCGCCTTCGCGCTGGCAGAGAATCGCCGCGCGGTCTCGCTGCGCCAGGCGGCGATCGGCCTCGCCGCGACCTTCATCACCGCGGTCGTGCTGTTGAAGCTGCCGGTCGTCGCCCATGCCTTCGGCGCCATCAACGACGCCGTCGGCGCGATCTCGGCGGCCTCGCGCGCCGGCTCCGCCTTCGTGTTCGGCTATGTCGGCGGCGGCCCCCTGCCCTTCGACCTGAAGGTGCCCGGCGCCGACTTCATCCTGGCGTTCCAGGCGTTGCCGATCGTGCTCGTCATGAGCGTGCTGACGACGCTGCTGTTCTATTGGCGCGTGCTGCCGCCGGTCGTGCGCGGCATGGCCTGGCTGCTGGAGCGCACCCTCGGGGTCGGCGGCGCGGTCGGCCTGTCGACCGCGGCCAACATCTTCCTCGGCATGGTCGAGGCGCCGCTGTTCGTGCGGCCGTATCTTTCGCAAATGTCCCGCAGCGAATTGTTCCTGGTCATGACCGGCGGCATGGCCGGCATCGCCGGAACGGTGCTGGTGCTCTATGCGACGCTGCTGGCTCCGCTCATCCCCGACGCCGCAGCCCATTTCGTCATCGCCTCGGTGCTGGGCGCACCGGCGGCGATCCTCGTCAGCCTGATCATGGTGCCGGAAACCTCCGACAAGCGCACCGGCGGCGCGCTGGACGATCCGGAGATGGAGGTCGCCAACACGATGGACGCGATCGTGAAGGGCACGAGCGCAGGGATCGAGCTGCTGATCAACATCGTCGCGATGCTGCTGGTGCTGGTGGCGCTGGTCTATCTCGTCAACGCCATTCTCGGCCTGTTGCCAAACATCGGGGGCGCCGCGATCTCGCTGCAGCGCCTGCTTGGCCTCGTCATGGCGCCGGTGTGCTGGCTGATGGGGTTGCCGTGGGACCAGGCGGTGACGGCCGGAAGCCTGATGGGCACCAAGACCGTGCTCAACGAGCTGATCGCCTATGTCGACTTCTCGAAGCTGCCGCCCGATGCGCTCGACCCGCGCTCGCGCCTGATCATGCTCTACGCGATGTGCGGCTTCGCCAATTTCGCCAGTCTCGGCATCATGATCGGCGGCCTGGGAGTGATGGCGCCGGAGCGGCGCGAGGAGATCAACGCGCTGGGACTCAAGTCGATCGTATCGGGGACGCTGACCACGTGCTTGATCGGGGCAGTGGTGGGGGTGTTGAGTTAGCTCTGTCCACCCATCATTGCGAGCGAAGCGAAGCGATCCAGAAATGCGTCTACGGAGTTAGTCTGGATTGCTTCGTCGCAAGGGCTCCTCGCAATGACGAGCGAGAGACCTGGGCGCCCCCTCCGACACCTACGCCTCTAAGCCTTCAGCTCCACCGTCTTGAATTCCGCCGGCAGGATCACCTCCAGCAATTCGACATCGTCCGAATAATCCAGGATCATGTGCTTGATCTTTGGCGGCTGGGTCCAGGCGCTGCCTTGCTTCATCAAGGTCTCGCCCTGCCCATCCATGTAGGTTTTCACCCAGCCCTTGAGCACATAGACCATCTGGAATTCGACGTCGTGGAAATGCAGCTTTGAGACCTCTGCCGGATCGCAGGGGCCTTGCAGGCGGATCACATGCGCCTGCGCGAGGCCATGGGTCGCATCGGCGATGCCGAGGTCGCGGTATTTTGCGTAGGCGCGCAAGCCGTCGGCCTTGAAGTCTTGTTCGCGGTGATGGCTGATCGCGATGCGCTGCTTCCGACGTGCGGGCCTCTTCGGTGCGGTGGTGCGCGCCTTTGCCTTCACCGCCTTGCGCGCCGAGGACCGCGCCGCGGCCCTGGCGCCGCTCCGCTTCTTCACCGCGGTCTTGGTTGCGGGTCTTGATGCCTTTTGCCTGGCCATTGTCTGCCTCCCTGATCCGGGCCGCGCCCGCCGGACGGGTGCAACCCGACGGCAGACTAGCCAGTCCTGGACCAGGCAGCAATTGCGGGCTCGGGCCAGCAGACGCGATGGAGCCGACCGCTCGTAGCTTGTCCGAAGCTGTCGTGGCGAACGGCCGTCGTCTCGTATCCGTTCCCCCGCCGACTTAATCTCCCGCATGATGAGCCAGGAGTAGCAGCGTGTTCGTGGGGTGGGGAAAGCGAAGCGTGCCCGCCATATCGGATGCGATCGCGGAGCAATGGCAAGCCCGGCGCGCGCGAGGAGCGCGCCTTTGCCCACCCGACGAGACCACGCCTTAAATCAATTTAGCCGGAACACGCCGTCGACGGCGCGCAGCTCGGCCGGCTTGATCAGCTTGGAATGCGCCACGGTGACCGAATGGAGCGGACCGTCGAGCTTTTCCTGCCAGAAGGCCAGGAAATCCGTCAGCGCCGGGAATTTTGGAAACATGTCGTAGTTCTGCCAGACATAGGTCTGGAGCAGCGAGGGATGATCCGGCATCCGGTAGAGAATTTGTGCCGTCGTCAGCCCGTAGCCCAGCATCTGTTTCCGGAAGTCTTCGGAAACACCCCCAACGCGCAGTCCCATGCCAAACCTCCTTTGCAGGAGCGCATACAGGGGGTGGCTTGATCCATGCCCCGGGAGCCACCCGGAATCGATGCGCTCACATGAGAGAAATGTGACGCAAACTGACAACCCAGCTCAAGCCCAAAAGTTTAACAAGCTGTTGAAGTTCAATGCGTTAGCAGCAGACATGTCTCCGTGCTAATACGGTCTCCCAAGGGGGCCTCGAAGAGGCCTCCAGGCTGGTTAACGATGGAAAAGAGATTCTGGCAGTCCCCGCTTCCGGGTGCTGATTTTTCTGCTAGAAGCCCTTGCCCCCGCAAAAATCCTGTCCTATTTCAACCTCGCTCGTGCTAGCACTCGCGGGCATCGATTGCTAACAATCCAAAATCCTCAACTCGTGCAAATGTTTAGGAGGACTGCATGAAATTCCGTCCGCTTCACGACCGCGTCGTGGTCAAGCGCATCGACGCAGAAGAGAAGACCGCAGGCGGCATCATCATTCCCGACACTGCCAAGGAAAAGCCCTCCCAGGGCGAAGTCGTCGCCGTTGGCCCGGGTGGCCGCGACGAAGCTGGCAAGCTGATCCCGATCGACCTCAAGGTCGGCGACCGCGTGCTGTTCGGCAAGTGGTCCGGCACCGAGGTCAAGATCGACGGCCAGGACCTGTTGATCATGAAGGAGAGCGACGTGATGGGCGTTCTCGAGGTCAACGAGTCCAAGAAGAAGGCGGCTTAAGAGCCCCTCTCCTCCCTCCAGTCAAACATTATCCAAGGAAAATTCCAGATGGCAGCCAAAGAAGTCAAATTCTCGGTTGAAGCGCGCGACAAGATGCTGCGCGGCGTCGACATCCTCGCCAATGCGGTGAAGGTCACGCTCGGTCCGAAGGGCCGCAACGTCGTGCTCGACAAGTCGTTCGGCGCGCCCCGCATCACCAAGGACGGCGTCACTGTCGCCAAGGAGATCGAGCTCGAGGACAAGTTCGAGAACATGGGCGCGCAGATGGTGCGCGAAGTCGCCTCCAAGTCCGCTGACGCGGCCGGCGACGGCACCACCACCGCGACCGTACTCGCGGCCGCGATCGTGAAGGAAGGCGCCAAGTCGGTCGCCGCCGGCATGAACCCGATGGACCTCAAGCGCGGTATCGACCTCGCGGTCGAAGCCGTGGTTGCTGACCTCGAGAAGAACTCGAAGAAGGTCACCTCGAACGACGAGATCGCCCAGGTCGGCACCATCTCGGCGAACGGCGATGCCGAGATCGGCAAGTTCCTCTCCGACGCCATGAAGAAGGTCGGCAACGAGGGTGTCATCACCGTCGAGGAAGCCAAGTCGCTCGAGACCGAGCTCGACGTCGTGGAGGGCATGCAGTTCGACCGCGGCTACATCTCGCCCTACTTCGTCACCAACGCCGACAAGATGCGCGTTGAGATGGACGACGCCTACATCCTCATCAACGAGAAGAAGCTCTCCTCGCTGAACGAGCTGCTGCCGCTGCTCGAGGCGGTGGTGCAGACCGGCAAGCCGCTGGTCATCGTCGCCGAGGACGTCGAAGGCGAAGCGCTCGCGACCCTGGTCGTGAACCGTCTGCGCGGCGGCCTGAAGGTCGCGGCCGTCAAGGCTCCGGGCTTCGGCGATCGCCGCAAGGCCATGCTGCAGGACATCGCGATCCTGACCGGCGGCCAGGCGATCTCGGAAGATCTCGGCATCAAGCTCGAGAACGTGACGCTCAACATGCTCGGTCGCGCCAAGAAGGTGATGATCGACAAGGAGAACACCACGATCGTCAACGGCGCCGGCAAGAAGGCCGACATCGAGGCGCGCGTGGCCCAGATCAAGGCGCAGATCGAGGAGACCACCTCGGACTACGACCGTGAGAAGCTCCAGGAGCGTCTCGCCAAGCTCGCCGGCGGCGTCGCGGTGATCCGCGTCGGCGGCGCGACCGAGGTCGAGGTGAAGGAGCGCAAGGATCGCGTTGATGACGCGATGCATGCGACCCGCGCGGCCGTCGAGGAAGGCATCGTCCCGGGCGGCGGCGTCGCCCTGCTCCGTGCTTCCGAGCAGCTCAAGGGCCTGCGCACCAAGAACGACGACCAGAAGACCGGCGTCGAGATCGTGCGCAAGGCGCTGTCGGCGCCCGCTCGCCAGATCGCGATCAACGCCGGTGAAGACGGCTCGGTGATCGTCGGCAAGATCCTGGAGAACAAGGCCTACAATTACGGCTTCGACTCCCAGACCGGCGAATATGCCGACCTCGTCAAGAAGGGCATCATCGACCCGACCAAGGTGGTCCGCACCGCGATCCAGAACGCTGCCTCGGTGGCCGCGCTCCTGATCACCACGGAAGCCATGGTCGCCGAGCTGCCCAAGAAGGGCGGCGCCGGCCCGGCGATGCCCCCGGGCGGCGGCATGGGCGGCATGGACTTCTAAGGTCCGGCTACCTCGAGGACTACGAAACCCCGGCAGCGATGCCGGGGTTTTTGTTTTGAGCGATACACGCCAAAGTAGTGCAATTGGTCATTCCGGGGCGCGACGAAGTCGCGAGCCCGGAATCCATTTCACTACTTGCACATGGCCTATTACGTCTATCTCCTTGCCAGCAAGAAATACGGTACGCTCTACATCGGCGTGACGAACGACATCGTCCGCCGCATCCATGAGCATAAGAGCAAAGCCGTCGCCGGTTTCAGCAAAAGATACTCTGTCGACAGGCTCGTTTGGTTCGAGATTTACGACGATCTCCTCACCGCCATCGCACGCGAGAAGGAATTGAAGAAGTGGCGAAGGGAATGGAAGGTCCGGCTTATTGAGGAGAAGAATCCTCAGTGGATCGACCTATATCCAGAAATTGCGAGCTGAGCCAGATTGATGGATTCCGGGCTCAGCGCTTCGCGCTGCCCCGGAATGACAGCCGGATATAGCGTGGCGCAACCAGGCGTCCCGCGCCGTCCCGGACGACGGTCCCCTCACTCCACCTTCCCCAGCCTCTCCATATGCGGATCGCCGTTCTCGTCCAGCGACCAGAAAATTCGCGTCACCTTGCCGATCAGATTGTCCATCGGGATGAAGCCCATCGCACTCATCATGCGGCTGTCGGTGGAGTTGTCGCGGTTGTCGCCGAGCACGAACAAATGGCCTGGCGACACGGTGTAGACGCTGGTGTTGTCGAGGAAGCCGTTGTCGATGCAGTCGTAGGTCACATAGTTCGCGCCGTTCGGCAGCGTCTCGCGCCAGCGTTTGGCCTTCGCCTGGTCATCGCCTCCGCACGCGGCATCGGCGAACACCTCCTTAAGACGTAGTCGCCGACCACCAGCGTCGGCCTCATCGAGCCGGACGGGATGTTGAACGGCTGGTAGAGGAAGAAGCGAACCAGGAACGGCGGCGACCACGGCACCGGGATCAGCAGGATCAGGACGACGATCGCCTTCCATTCGCTGGATCGCGCCGCGGGCCGGATGCTCTCCTGAAAAGTGCTCATGCGCCTGCCCCGATCAAGACAATAGTCGTCGCGAGAGTACGCAACCTGCGCGCGCGTGCAATCCCCCGCGAACCTGCGAATTGGTCGCGCGTCGCGCGGATCGCGTTCACCGCAAGCGACGCGCATGTGAAGGGCCGCCCGTGGGCGGCCCTTCGGTTTCATGCGCTGTCGGGCGCCTTCAGGCGCACGAGCCGGGTCAGGAGGGCATCGAGGCCCTGGCCGTCGCCGGCATGGAGGTCGATGCGGCCGACCTTTTCGACCAGCCGCTCCAGCGACTCCAGCTCCTTGAGCCGCAGCAGCAGGGGGTTCTCCTCCATCAGGCGGGCGGTGTTCAGGAGCGAACGCGTCGCCGCGGTCTCCTCCTGGCGGCGGATCAGGTTCGCCTTCGCGACCCGCTCCGCCTCCACCACCTTGTTCACCAGCTCGCGGATTTCGCCGGGCAGGATCACGTCCTTGACGCCGAGCTCCGTCACCTCCACGCCGGACTCCGCGACGCGTGCGCGCACATAGTCGCGCAGCTCCGCATCCAGCGCCGCCTTCGCAGACAGCACCTCGTCCAGCGTCCGGCCCGCGACCGCTTCGCGGATCGCGAACTGCACCAAGCGGTACAGCCACGCATCCACGTCGGGCACGGTCGCAACCGTCCGCTCGGGATCGACCACCTTACGGAACGCCGTCAGCGTCACCCGCAGCGCGATGCGGTCCTTGGTCAGCATCTCCTGCGCGGTGATCTCGACCGCCTGGGGCCGCAGGTCGAGGCGCTTCACCTCGATCTTGCGGCCGACGGTCCAGAAGGCGTGCCGGCCGGGCGCGAGCCGCTCGACGAGCCGGCCCTCGACATAGAGCAGGCCCGCCTCGTGGTTCTCGACCACCGTTTCGGACGTCACGGCCGAGCGGTTGCGCTCGATCATGGCCAGATGCCGCGCGCTGACCTTGGGATCAGCAGACACATCGATGCGCTCGACATCGATGCGCGTTGCGACCTTCCAGTAGACGCGCACCTGCCAGGGCGTCATCAGATGCACGGGCCGGCCGTCGAGGCTGACGATGGCGATCTCGTCCGCCCTGGTCTCGACCGCCTCGAACAGCTCGGCGGCAAGATCGGGCCGCGCGGCCTTCAGCACCGCGTAGTGCTCCGCAGAAAATTCGCTGCGGACCACGTCGAGCACCTCGGCCTTCAGCTCGTGCAGTGGATCGAACAGCCGGTGCTTGCCGGGCGCGAGCACGCGCACGAGCTGCCCGTTGCGCGTCAGCAACGCACGCTCGCCATCCTTCACCGTCACGTTCAGCGTCAGCAGATGCCAAGTCTGTTCAGAAGTCATCGCACGCCTCCATCATGTTGCCTCCGGCCGAACGCGGCCGGATGGCGGGTTGCGTTTGCAAAGGACGTGAGGACACGGACGACGCTTCCTGAAAAATCGGCGGGCCGGGGCTTGAGCTTGCGTCGCGACGGGCGCACGCGCGCGATCGCGCGACGCCTGTCGCGCGGCCGTGCGGAGCCACCCGGCATCGGCGCAAGCGGTATCTACCCGCGGCGCAAAGCCGGTCTCACAGTGTCGTTGTTCGGACGAAAGCCTTTTGGGCAATGCGGCCGGACGGCGACTGAAGCGCGCGTCCGGTCCCCTTCAGAGGTATCAGCTTATCAGGCTGAAACGGAGCGCTGGAGCGGGATTCGAACCCGCGACAGGATGAGTAACAGTCATCTGCTCTACCAAACTGAGCTATCCTTTGTGCAAGAGACCGGAATCGAACCGATGCCTTCGGGTGTTCAGCCCGACGCTCTCCATGAGCTACGTCCTGCGTTTCTCCTTCATTCGGCGGAACACGAAACCGGAGACCGGCCCGCGCCAGTCGGGATCCCAGGAAGCCCGAACCCATGGCCTAGCGAAGGACGGCGCTAATAGACCAGGCACGTTCGGGTTGCAAGAGGGGTGGCAAGATTTTTCCTCGCACCTTGCGCGCTGTGACGCGATCGTCACACCGAGGCATCGCGTCAACCGCGCGACATCTCGTGGAAACACGCCCTCACCCAGTCAATGGTCACGCGCGCTGCAGCGTCGCGCTTGAGATGGTTCTGCACCAGCAGCCAGACGTCGCGCCGCTTCGGCAGCAGCGTGGCGCGCAGGCGGCGATCGCCGAGCAGGTCCGCGCAAACATATTCCGGCAACACACCGGCGGCCTGATGCGCGCGGATCAGGTTACGAATGACGCGAACGTTGTCGGTGACGCAGCGCGCGCGGGCCTTCTTCGTGCGCAGGAATTGCGTCTCGGGAATGGCACCGAGCTCGTCCGGATAGGCGCACAGCATCGGCTCGCCCCCGGTCGTATCAGGCTCGAAATAATAGATGCGGATGTCGCCGAGCCTCGAGATCGCGAAGTCGCCCTTGTCGGGTTTGCGCAGGCGGATGGCGAGATCGGCCTCCCAGCGCGAAAATTTGACGTTCTCGCTCGAGGTGAGGAATTGCAGCGTCAGGCCGGGATTTGCACGCAGGAAGTCGCTCGCGCGCGGCGACAGCACCTCCTCGGCGACCGTGTTGGTGGAAGCGATGCGCAGGCGTCCCACCGGACCTTCCAGGCTCGCGCTGAGACGGCCGATCTCGGCGGCATGGGCGGCCATCGCCTCGACATGCGCCAGCACCGCCTCGCAACTGCGCGTCGGTCTGCGGACGCCGTCGGCGGCCTCGAACAGACGCAAACCGAGCGCACGCTCGATGCGCGACAGCCTGCGCCCGACCGTCGTCTCGTCGATGCGCAGCCGCGCGCTGGCACCGGCATAGCTGCCCTCGTCCCTGACGGCGGCGATGATGCGCAGATCGTCCCAATTCATCGTGCGAGGTTATACCGGGCGGGAGGAGCCTGCAATATCGCAGCCACCCGCTGCAATATCCCTGCATATCGGCAGCCATCGCCGGGGCTATGTTGGTTCGGCCTCTTGCTCCGGAGATTTCAAACACCATGACGAACGCCAAGACCCTGCTGCAGCTCGCCGGCGCCGATCTCAACCCGCCGCGTCTTGCCGACGCAGCGCTGGTGCTGATCGATATCCAGAACGAATATCTCGCAGGCCCTCTCGCATTGGCCGACGCACGACCTGCGATCGCGCGGGCAGCCGCGCTGCTGGCGCGGGGACGCGAGAGCGGAGCCGCGATCATCCATATCGCCCATCGCGGCAAGGCCGGCGGCCTGTTCGATCGCGGCGCTGAGCGCGGCGCCATCGTCGCCGAACTCAGCCCCGTTGCGGGTGAGCTGGTGATCGAGAAGGAGCTGCCGAACGCGTTTGCCGGCACTGATTTGCGGGCGCGCCTCGCCGCGACCGACAGGAAGAACATCGTGCTGGCCGGCTTCATGACGCATATGTGCATCAGCTCCACGGCGCGCGCCGCGCTCGACCTCGGTTTTCGCACCACGATCGACGCCGACGCCTGCGCCACGCGCGACCTGCCGGACGGCCGCGGCGGCACGCTGGACGCTCGGACCATTCATGAGGTTGCGCTCGCCGAGCTATCCGACCGCTTCGCCATCATCGCGCGCGGCGATGCACTGAAATAATGGAGCAACGCAATGCTGCAACTCTATTTCTCGCCGATGGCCTGCTCGCTCGCGAGCCGTATCGCTCTGATGGAAGCAGGCTTCGACGCGCGCTATCATCTGGTGCATCTCAGGACCAAGATGATCGCGGACGACGACAGCGATTTTCACGGCGTATCGCCGAAGGGAGCCGTGCCGGTCCTCGTGCTGGAGAACGGCGAGCGGCTGACTGAAAGCGCGGCGGTGCTGCAATACATCGCCGATCTGAAACCGGAGACGGGTCTTGCGCCGCGGCTCGGCGATCCCGATCGCTATCGCCTGCAGGAATGGCTGAGCTTCATCGGCGCCGAGATCCACAAAGCGTTCCTGTTTCCGACCTTCTGGTACAAGGACGACGGCTCGCTCGCCAAGCCCCGGGCACGAATCCCGCAGACCTTGTCGGTGCCGTCAGCGCACCTTGCGAACCGCGAATTCCTCGTCGGCAACAGCTTCACCGTCGCGGATGCCCATCTCACCTGGGCGCTGCTGCTGCTCCGTCCCGCAGGGGTAGACGTCGCCCAGTGGCCGTCGCTGGCGGCCTATCTCGAACGCATGCAGGCGCGGCCCGCGGTGCGGGAGGCGATCGCGACCGAGATGGCGCTGCGCAAGAGCGTGGCGGCCTAGGCGCGGATCAATCCACCCGCGCCAACACCGCGAGCTTGCGGATGCCCTTGTTGCGGTAGGCGTCGAGGAACGCGTAGTAGTCCTTGAATGACACGCAGCCGTTGGAGTCGCCGTTCGGCCCGAGCATGAAGGTGTGCGCGAGCAGGCCGTCGCGGCCGTAGATCGCGCTCTCGCCGCCGATCGGGGTCAGGCGCAGCGCCGGCACGCCGTGGAACAGCGCCTCGCGCGGCTTCAGCGTGTAGATGTGCGGCGGCGTCACGCCACGCATGCGGATTTTGGAGGAGCGCGGATCGTCGAGATTGGAGCCGAGGCCGGAATGCGCCTCGAGCCTGGTGCCATCGGGCAGATACACCATCTTGGCGGTGATGTCGTACACCGCAGTGTCGCGCTCATAGGGCGGCGCGCCGCCGAGCATCGGGTTCTGCTCCCTCGGCGCGATGGATGCGGTCACGCTGGCATCGGCCGAGGCATAGGCGAGCAGCCCGCCGGACGGCTCACGCTTGCCCCAGAGCTTCTCCACCATCGACTGGCGCGGACCGGTGATCGACATCACCGCGGCCTTGGCGCGGTCGGCGAAGGACTTTGGTTTTGCCTCCGGCGCCGGCACGATCTCGGCCGGATCCGCCGAGGCGAGTTGCACCTGGCCCTCCGGCGCGCGCTTGGCCTTGGCGGCATCCGCGACCTTGGCAGAAGCCGGCTTCAGCGCTTCCGCGACCTTCGCGATCACGCTCTGCTTCGGGGCGTCTTTGGCCGCAGCAACCTGGGTCGCCGGCGCGGCGCTCGCCGCACTCGACGGCACGCCCTGCGTGGCAGCGGCGGCAAAGCGCTCGTTGAACATCTCGCGCGAGATCGGCGCTGCGACCTGGAGCCGGTCCGGCAGCAGGGCGAAGGTCTCGTTGATGGCCTCGCTGGCCTCGCGCAGCACCACCTTGGGCGCACGCTTGATCACGGGCTCGTCGTAGCCAATGCTGCCGACGGTCGGATAGACGCTCGCGCCGAAGATGTTGCTGTGGATGGTCCAGGCGGCGCCGATCACGGCGCAGCCGATCGCGGCGGCGCCAAGCCAATTGGTGGTCGTCATTTTCCGGGAAGGCTTCCGAAGAGAATTCTTGCCAGGATTTTTGGACTTTCGTGCCGCGTTACTCTGCGCAGCGATACTCGTACTCATTCGCCTTGCGTCCAGGACGGTGTCACTCAGTCCCCCTTCGAAGCGCCGCTGGTCACGATCCGGGAACAGCATCTCGCAGAGGGTCGGAGCGTCATTAAGGCGACTTTTAGTTAAATGCGGATTAAGTTCGGGCAGATGTGGGGCAGCTCGTTAACGCTGTCTCATTGTTAGAAAAAAGCCCGCAGAACTGCGGACTTAGTCGCGTTTGTTAACCATAATTCTCGGCTGGATCTGGCGATCAACCGATCGTCTTACGGCCACCTCTCTAGGACATCCAACCAAGTCATTTTCGTGGTCTTCAATGCCCCGATCATAACGGGGAAGCTTGCGCGAGGCTGGTGCGCGCCATGTCCCATTCGCACCCCGACCCTCTCCCGTCAGAACGGGGAGAGGGAGAAGAGTCGGTGCTCACGCAGCGCGCCTGCCCTGACTGAAAGTTGATTGCATCGGATCTGGAAAATGCCGCAGCGCGAAAATACCTGCGAGAGGCGGCACTGTTCAGCAGCCTCCGCGGGTGATACGGTACCGTATCAACATCGCCTTGAACTGTGCCGAGCACGCAAAACGGAGGCTGGCATGAAAGGGGTCGCACGCGCCGGATTCATTGCCCTGGCGTGGACGTTGTCGTTGACGGGACGCGCGGCGGCGCAGCCGGCCAACGCAGGTTGCACGCCGTCGCCATCCGCAGCCGGAACGCAAGTCTGGCGCTGCGACAACGGCATCACGATCGTTGCGGAGAATGGCGCCAGGTTTGAACTTAAGGACGCCAACCGCGACGGACATATCGACTCCGTCGAGTTGAGCAGCAAGGCGCTGCTGGTCGATGTGCCCAAAAAGCCCGGCGGCAATCCTTTCAAGGTGTTGACGCCACGGGCGATCGCCGCGGTGCGCGGCACGAAATGGGCCGTCGATGTCGCGGAGGCCAAAACCGCGGTCTTCGTCGCCGATGGCCGTGTCGGCGTCTCCCGCAGGAGTGGCGGGCGCGGCGTCGTGCTCGGAGCGGGCGAAGGCGTCGACGTCGAGGCGACCGGCCCGTTGACCGTCAAGACATGGGGCCAGCCGCGCGTCGACGCGCTGATGGCAAGACTGGGTCAATAAGACTGGGCCAATGAGGCCCCGAGAATACGATTAAGGTTCGCGCAGCAAGGCCCGGGCGACAAAGAAGATTGCATGACGTCATGACGAGACGCGTTCAGATTCTGGTGGCTCTTGTCCTCACCGCGCTGTGGGGCGCCGGCATCTATGCGGCTCACGCCAACGGTCATCTGCGCTTTCTCGATCGCCTCGAGGCGACGCTGACGGATTGGCGGACGCAGGTCCGCGGCGTGCAGGCGCCGCCAGATCTCGTCACCATTGTCGCAATCGACGACACCGTGGTGAAGCGCGGCGGCAGCTATCCGCTACCGCGCGCCGATCTCGCCCGTGTCGTCGACAGCATCGTGCAGTTCAAGCCCAAGGTCGTCGCCATCGACCTCCTGCTGGTCGACCCCAGCGCCGCGATCGGCGATGCCACGCTCGCCAATACGCTCGCCACCGGTCCCATGGTGCTTGCCGCCGCGGCGATCTTCCCGAGCGCCAGCGAGACCGTGGAGTCCGGCAGCCGGGGCCCCCTCGCCGTGCTGCCGCAGGCCGAGCGCTTCCTGCTGCCGTTGCCGGCGTTTGCCGACCACGCCGAGGTCGGCGTCGTCAACGTCGCGACCGGGCAATCGGGCTCGCCGCTTTCGGTGCCAATGCTGTTCCGGACGAACGACAAGGTCGAGCTCTCATTCCCCTTGCGCGTGGCGACCCGCGCGCTCGACAAGCCGCTGACGATCGCGCCGGATCGCTTGATGCTGGGCGATCGCGCGGTGCCGACCGACAGCGACTTCGCGCTGCCGATCACCTATTACGGTCCGCGCCGCACCATCCGCACCGTGAGCGCACAGAGCATCTTCGACGGCACGCTCAACCGCGCGGCGATCGAGAACCGGATCGTGGTGATCGGTGCCTCGGTCGCCGGCGGCGGTGACTTCTATCCGACGCCGTTCGATTCCCTCATGCCCGGCGTCGAA
Organism: Bradyrhizobium sp. SMVTL-02; assembly: GCF_051853005.1. Lineage (NCBI taxonomy): Bacteria > Pseudomonadati > Pseudomonadota > Alphaproteobacteria > Hyphomicrobiales > Nitrobacteraceae > Bradyrhizobium > Bradyrhizobium sp. SMVTL-02. Next base: position 5,223,215 of record NZ_CP182469.1, read on the forward strand.
GTGATCTCCACTGCCATCACGCATCTCGTCGCCGGCGACGGCATCGTGCGCGACCACAAGGTTCATATCGCCGACGCGCTGACCGCGATCCTGCTGCCGGTGCTGCTGGTCGGCCTGCTCGCCTGGCGGCGCAGCGCGCTCGGGCTCGTCGCGGCCGCCGTCGTGATGATCGCCTGGGCCGGGCTCAACCTGTTCGCTTTCACGCACGGCCTGTGGCTCAACGCTGCGACCACGCTCGCGGCGACAGTGCCGCCGGTTGCGGTCTTTGCCGGCGTGCAGCTCTGGGCCGGCGGCCGCAAGGCGCAATATCTCACTGCCAAGAGCAGGTCGCTGGCGCAGTTCCAGGCGCCGGCGGTGCAGGAATGGCTGGCGCGGGATCCCGATTTCCTGGCGAAGCCGGTGCGGCAGGATGCGGCCGTCGTCTTCATCGATCTCTCGGGCTTCACCGCGCTCAGCGAGCGGACCGATTCCGATGCGTTGCGGGACATCCTGAATGCGTTTCACGCGCGGATCGACACGGCTGCGACCGCGTGCGGCGGCATCGTCACCAGCTTCCTCGGCGACGGCGCCATGATCCTGTTCGGCCTGCCCGGCGCGATGCCTGATGATGCGGCGCGCGCGCTCAAATGCGCCATCGAGCTGCATCGCAGCGTCGATCGCTGGATCGCTTCGCTGCCGCCCGTAATCGGGGATCAGCTCGGCTTCAAGATCGGCGCGCATTGCGGCCCGATCGTCGCCTCGCGGCTCGGCGGCAGCCACCAGCACATCACCGCGACCGGCGACACCGTCAACGTCGCGAACCGGCTGATGGAGGTCGCGGCCCAGAACGGCGCGTGCCTCGCGCTGAGCGATACGCTGCTGGATGCGGCCGACTACCTCGGCGACCCCGACAGCACGTTGAGAGGCCCGCTGCGCACGCAGGTCCGCGGCCGCTCCGGTACGGTCGCGGTCTGGTTCTGGCGCGACGAGAGCAAGCCGGGCGCGGCGGCCCCCGGAGCCGAGATGATCGACTGAATAACCGCCGCTATGCGTCCAACATTCCGCTGTCGTCCCGGCGGAGACAGCGCGGCCGCCTACCGCGCTTCCGGCGGCGGCGAGCGGTCGAGCACGTCGCCCCTGGCGCCTTCCAGCAAATCGATACCGTAGGTCTCGACCACGAGCGGGCCGCGCTTGCGCTGCAATTGCGCGATTTGCGTCACCTTCGCAAAGAGCTCGTCGAGCGCGGGATGACCGCCTGCGCGCAGCTCGTCGACATAGAGCAGCTTGCCGGCGAGCAGCCTGGGATCGGGCTCGGGCATGTTGACCCAGCGGATGCGCTGGTTCTGCTGCACCACGCAGGTGCCACGCGGAAGATAGAAGGCGAGCCAGCCCGTGGTGCCGTAATCCGGCGCGAGCAGACAGGTCGCACCATTGCGCGCGCGCTCGGCTTCGATTTGCGCGGCGAGCTCGCGCCAGCCGACGCCGACACTGCGCACGGTCGCGTCGCGGCGATAGCCCGACAGCCAGCCGGTGTTCGCCTGCACGATCAGCGCCGCAAACATCACGATGCCGGTGGGCGCGGCCCAGCGCAGGCAGAAGTCCGCCAGGCGCCGCTGGCGCGGCGGCCATTGCACGAGATTGGCGGCGGCCGCGGCCGCAATCACGAAGGGCGGATAGACCGGCGCGAACCAGTTGGCCTCGACGCGGGCATGCAGCGAATGCCAGACGAAATAGGCGACGATGGTCCAGAACATCGCCTCGATCAGCACGCGCGAGGCCAGCGCGCCGGCCCGGTGCCAGGTCAGCGCGTGCAGGCCCATCGCCCCTAGAATGAAGACCAGCGGGGTCGCGAACGCGACCTGGGTGGGGATCAGCTCGGCGATGAAGACGGGACGGAAGTCCTCGATCCTGGCGCGGCCGAGCTGCTTTGCGAACGAGACCCATTGGTGGTCCGCGTTCCAGTGGATCACCGGCGAGAACAGCGCCAGCGCAACGAGTCCGCCGAGATAGGGCCAGGGCGAGAGAAACCACCGCCAGAGCTTCGGCACGGACGCGAGCCAGATCAGGATGGCGGCGCCAAAGAACATCGCGGTGTATTTCGACAGCAGCGCCGCGCCGACCGCGGCGCCGACCGCAAGCCACCAGACGCCGCGACCGGTCTCCAGCACTTTTGCGAGGAAGAACAGCACGAAGCTGGAGGCGACCAGCAGCGGCGCATCGGGGGTCACGATCAGCGTGCCGACCGAGGCCAGCAGCGTCACGTTGAGCAGGATGGCGCTGGTCGCTGCGACACGGGCGCCGCCGAACAGGATCGCGGCCGAGCGGTAGATCGCATAGCTCATCGGCAGCGCGAGCAGGATCGAGACGAGGCGGACGCCGAGCTCGGTGTCGCCGGCGATCATGGTGCCGGCGCGGATGACGTAGGCGACCATCGGCGGGTGGTCGTAGTAGCCACCGGCCAGGTTCTTCGACCACATCCAGTAATAGGCTTCGTCGAAGGTAACAGGCGTGAAGGCGGCCGCGACGAGCCGCAGGGCGACCAGCGCGAGAATCGCCAGCGCGGTGTTGCGGACGATCCGCGCGTCAGCTCCGCCCATCTCGCGCTATTTCTTGCGCCAGACGAACAGTCCGGACATCGCGTAGTTCCACACCACGCCCATCAGCGCGCCGGCCAGGCCGGCCAGCCACCAGATCGGCTCCTGGTCATAGACCGAGAAGGCGACGCCGACATTGGCGAGCAGACCGACGCTGCACACGATGTAGAAGGCGATCAGGCCGCGCAGCAGCGCAAAGCCCTTCAGCCGCTGGTCGCGATAGGTGAGGAAGTTGTTGAGGATGAAATTGCTGGTCATGGCGACCATGGCGCCGGCGGCCTGCGCCTCCGCGAACGGGGCCTTGAACAATTGGAGTGCGATGAACAGCGTGGTGAGATGCACCACAAGGCCGATGCCGCCGACCATCGCGAACAGGATGAAGCGCAGCGAGACGATGTCGTTGGTCAGCTTGGCCAGCACGAGGCCGAGGAAATCAAGCGCGACCATGGAATCCAGCTTGCTCTCGCCGTGCTGGCGGGCGCCGAAGGTGTAGGGAATCTCGACGGTGCGCAAGCTGCCATGGGCGGTCGCGACGACGTCGAGCAGGATCTTGAAGCCGTGCACCGACAGCTTTGGCGCGAGCTGCTCAAAACGGTCGCGGCGCATCATGAAGAAGCCGCTCATGGGATCGGCGATCTCGACCCGCAGCACCTTCTTTGCCACCTCGGTCGCCAGCGCGCTGGCGCCGGCGCGCTGCTTGTTGAAGCCCTCGCTCTTGTAGCCCTCGATGTAGCGGCTGCCGACCACGAGCTCGGCCTGGTCGCTGGCGAGCAGCAACAGCATCTTCGGCAGCTGCGTCTCGTCGTGCTGGAGGTCGGCGTCGATCACGGCCACATACGGCGCGCTGGAGGCCAGGATGCCCTCGATGCAGGCGCCCGACAGGCCGCGGCGGCCGATGCGGCGGACGCAGCGCACGCGGCTGTCGCGCTGCGCCAGATCACGCACCACGTCCCAGGTGCCGTCGGGCGAATTGTCGTCGACGAACACGACTTCCCAGGCGATATTGACGAGTGTCGCCTCAAGGCGCCGGTACAGCACCGTGACATTGTCGCGCTCGTTGAAAGTCGGGACGATGACCGACAGTTCCGGCCCTTCTTGAGCCTGCGGCGGATGGTCGGAGCCCGGTCTGATCGCTTCATTCATGACGGCAGCGTATATCCGCCGCGTCCTGCGCTGCCAAGCCGGGGTTTTTGAGGAGGAACGGGCCAAAAGCGGCCCTAAAATGCCAACGACCCCGGAACGGCAGACCGCGCGTACATCCGGCGCAGGCCCAAGCTATTCCAAGGTCGTCCCAGCGCCGGAGTATCTCTCTCAACGTCGCCGTTGATGGCTAGATAGGAACGACAAAAGCGCTTCGCAAGGGGGCAAAAGGGCCGATTCTCGCGCCCTTATTGGTTGGGCACTTCCCGGATCACCGGGCCTCGCGGCGCGGGCGCGGCGGGGGCTGCGGGCGCCGCAGCTGGGGCCGGCTCGACCCTGGCCGGCTTGGGGGGCTTGCCGTACTGGCCAATCGGCCCGAAGACGACGGCGACCGCGAGCACGACAGCCGCCACGATCGCGCCCAGAATGCCACCCACCGACTCAGACGACATGGAAGCCCGTCCCTGTTCCAGATGCGGCGAGTGATACCACGGATGCGCGCGGTGCCGGAAGGGCCACGGGGCCACAGTGGTCAATCGTACTATTTCTGCGGCGGCCTGTGCTTGACGAAGGCCGTCACGATGTCCTTCTGCGCCGACTCCACCGCCCTGTTCGCGGTCGCAAGATGGGCGCCCGCATCGATGTTCGGATATTGTGTGGTGAGATAGTCGAGCAAGGCGACGCGGTAGTATTGCCGCTCCGACGGACAGGCGCCGGCGACCGAGCGGCCGAAATCCTGCTCCGACAGGCCCTGATTGGAATCGCGCGAATATTCCCGCGCCAGGCAATGCCAGTAATCGTCGCGACCCTGCAGGGCGAGCTTCTGCGCGTTCTTGTCGTCGTCATCGTCCGCCATCACAGCAGACGTCATGGCAGCAGTTGTCATCATGATGAGCGCCGCTCCCAGCCTCAGCATCCGCATCTTGTTCTCCTTCTGCGCAGATGATCTCCGCAAGCTTAGACGGGACGCGGCAACTGGCCAATCACAACTGGTTTGACTAGGATGCCGACCTCCCCTCCACGTCGATGCGAGATCCTTCCGTGGCCAAAGCAAAAACCGTGTCCAAAAAATCCGGCAAGATCTTCATCGGCGTCGGCGGCTGGACCTTCGAGCCCTGGCGCGGCGTGTTCTATCCGGAGAAGCTGACGCAGGCGAAGGAGCTGTCCTATGCGGCATCGAAGCTGACCTCGATCGAGATCAACGGCACCTATTACGGCTCGCAGAAGCCGGAGAGCTTTCGCAAATGGGCGAGCGAGGTGCCCGATGGCTTCGTGTTCTCGGTGAAGGGACCGCGCTTCGCCACCAACCGCCGCGTGCTGGCCGAGGCCGGCGACTCCATCAAGCGGTTTTATGATTCCGGCGTGCTGGAACTCGGCGACCATCTCGGCCCCGTGCTGTGGCAGTTCGCGCCGACCAAGAAGTTCGACGGCGCCGATTTCGGCAAGTTTTTGGAGCTGCTGCCCCGCAAGCTCGACGGGCGTGCGCTGCGCCATGTGGTCGAGGTCCGCCACGACAGCTTCTGCACGCCTGACTTCGTCGCGCTGATCCGCGAATTCGAGACGCCCGTGGTGTTCGCCGAGCACGGCAAATATCCAGCCATGGCCGACGTTGCCGGCGATTTCGTCTATGCGCGGCTGCAGAAGGGCAACGACGACATCAAGACCTGCTATCCGCCGAAGCAGCTCGATGCCTGGGCCGAGCGCTTCAAGGATTGGGCTTCGGGCGGTGAACCGGACGACCTGCCGAAGGTTGACAAGGCAAAGCCGAAGAAGGAACCGCGCGACGTGTTCGCCTATGTCATCCACGAGGGCAAGGTGCGCGCGCCGCACGGCGCCATGGAACTGATCGCGCGGGTGAGCTGAGGATGCTTCATGGCAAAGGCGAAGAAGCTGTTCACCATCGGCTATGAGCAGACGCCGCCCAAGGCGGTGCTGGACGAGCTCGAAGACGCCGGCGTCAAGCTCGTCGTCGACGTGCGCGCGGTGACGTCGTCGCGCCGGCCGGGCTTTTCCAAGAAGCAGCTGTCCGCAGGCCTCGACGAACGCGGCATCGCCTATGTCCATCTCGCCGCGCTCGGCACGCCCAAGGAGGGGCGGCTAGCCGCCCGCAGCGGGCAATACGACGTGCTGGAGAAGATCTATTCAAAGCACCTGAAGACGCCGCAGGCGAAGGAAGAGATGGACGAGCTCTCGGCGCTGGTGAAGAAGGCCGGCCCCGTCTGCCTGCTCTGCTACGAGCGCGATCACACCCACTGCCACCGCCAGATGATCGCGGAAATCATCGAGGAGCGCGCCGGGGTGACGGTGAAGAATCTGGCGGGGCGGCAGGCGTAGGCGTCGTTGGCACCGGCCTTCACCGTAGCCGTCATCCCGAGGCGGCCGCTTCTTCAGCGGCCCTCGAAGGAGGACGGCGTGCCCGGGGCTGCACCCCGGCAGTTCATCCTTCGAGGCTCCCAGCGCGATGCTTTGCATCGCGCTCTCGCACCTCAGGATGACGGGTTTACGTGGTGCGAGTTTGGACAGGCGCGCCTATCCTTCCCCCGCCAACCTAAACGTCCCCTCCATCATCTGCACGCAGCTGCCGCCGACATGAGCTGAGACGATCTTGCCGTCATGCTTGCGCACGCGCGTCAGGAGGATGCTCGGCCGGCCCATGTCAAAGCCCTGGCCGATGGTGAGCTTCAATTCGCCGTCGCGGGTGGGATCGAGATCGGCGAACAGTGCGGCGGCGGCGACCGTGGCGCTGCCGGTGGCCGGATCCTCGGCGAAACCGCTGGCGCCGCGCATGAACATCCGCGCCTGGATGTCGCAAGGCGCCTCCGTCGCGACCACGTCGCGCGTGTAAAACCAGACCGAGAAGGCACCGTCGCGCGGAAGCACGCTGCCGAATGCGGCCGCATCGGGCCTCGCCCGCTCCAGCGCATCGCGTGAATGCAGCTCCGCCACCAGGAACGGCGTCCCGACGCCGACGGCCTGCGGGGCGTGGCGATCGGTCCTGATGTCATCGGCCGTCAGGGAGATGCAGGCCGCGACATCGACGGCGGACACTTCCGCCAGTCGCGACAGCGGCTGCGGCGCGGTCAGCTCGGTGCTGACAACCCTCCCCTGCTCTCTTCGAATGTCGACCGGCACGAGCCGCGCCTTCTCCTCGAACCGCAGGCACGGCTTCGGCTCCCTGGCGAGACTCGCCAGCACGAAGGCGGTCCCGACATTGGGATGGCCGGCAAAGGGAAGCTCCCTCACCGGCGTGAAGATGCGCACCTCGGCATCATTGGCCTTGTCGCGCGGCGGCAGCACGAAGGTGGTCTCGGAATAGTTGAACTCGGTGGCGATCGCCTGCATCTGCGCGGTCGACAGGCCGCCGGCATCGAGCACCACGGCGAGCTGGTTGCCGCCGAAGGCGCGGTCGGTGAACACGTCGACGGTGATGTAGCGGCGCTGCATCGTCACTTCCCCATGCAAATGGCGGCCAGGACCGGCCGCATCGCGCAGCACTCTACAAGTCGAAAACATCGCTCGTCATGCCCCAAAATTGAGTGCAATCGGAGCAATGGCGGAAAGAGATTCTAGAAGCGAAAGAGCTGACGGGGCGAGGCGAGCACTTGCGCGCGCTCGCTGTTGTCGACGATCAGCGCATCGAGAAATTCGCGGTTCTTCGCGTAAGTCTGCGTTGCCTCGAACTGCGTGTGCGGCCAGTCGCTGCCCCACAACAGGCGATCGAGGCCGTAGGCGTTGCGCAGCAGCGGATAGGCCTGCTTCGCAAACTCCTCGCCGGCCGCGCCGTTGCGATAGGGCGCCGAGATCTTGACCCAGACGTTCTTCGTCGCGCCCAGCTTCAGCACCGACTGGAAACCGGGATCGGCTACGCCGAGCTTCGGATCTGGCAACGTGTAGTGATCGAGCACGATGGTGAGGCCGTGATCGAGCAGTTGCGGCGCAAGCACGGCGAGATCGGCCGCGTTGCGCTGGATCTCGACCTGCCAGCCCATCGCTTTCACTTGCCCGAGCAGCGCCTTCCATTCGCCGGCCGCGAGGTCCGGCAAGGGCTGCCCGACGAGATTGAGCCGAATGCCGACGACGCCGGCACGATCGAGTGCGCGCAACTCCTCCGCAGACACTGCGGGATCGACCACGGCGATGGCGCGCAGGCGGCCATTGGCCTGTTTCAGGCAGTCGACCAGGTAGGAATTGTCGGTGCCGAGAAAGCTCGGCTGCACCAGCACGCCATTGCTCATGCCGCTCCGGTCGAGCTGCTCCAGGTAGAGCGCCAGCGGCGCGTCATAGTCCGGCGCATAGCGCCGGCCGGGTGCGAGCTTGAGACCGCGGTGGAAGACATGGGCATGGGTATCGATCGTCGGCAAGGCCGCCTCACTCCTGGCTGTGGCCGCGGCCACTGTGACGAGCGACGCGAGACCCGCGCCGAACTGGCGGCGCGTGAGGCCGCGCTGTGCGAATGTCATGGTTGATGCTCCCCATCCGTCGTCAGGCGCGCGTCGCCGCGGTCTGTTCAAAGACCTTGCCGCGGGTTTCGGGCAGCAGCAGCACCGCGATCAGCACGAGCGAATAGGCGAAGGCGGCATCGATGCCGATCGCAGGTCCAAGCCCGATGTGATCGCTGAGGAATCCGACCAGGAACGGAAACGCGGCGGAGACGATGCGGCCGAAATTGTAGCAGAAGCCGACGCCGGTGCCGCGCACGCCGGCTGGATAGAGCTCGCTGAACAACGCCGCCATGCTGGCCGGGATCCCGGCGGAGAAGAAGCCGAGCGGAAAGCCGAGCACCAGCATCTGCCCATCGGTCAGCGGCGCGAAGATGTAGACCAGCACCGTGATGATGCAGGCGGTGGCGAAGAAGGCGACGTTGGCCCGACGCCCGATGCGGTCGCTGATGATGCCGCTTGTCACGCAGCCGCAGAAGAAGGCGACGATGATGACGGCGAGATAGCCGCTGGAGCCCAGCACCGACAGGTGCCGCACCTCGCGCAAATAGGTCGGCAGGAAAGTGGTGAGCGCGGCATAGCCGCCATGGGCGCCGATGCCGAACAGGCCGCCGATCAGGGTCGAGCGCAGCACGTCACGATGGAAGATGCCGGAGAGCGTGGCGAAGAACGGCGTCTTCTCGGCTGCGACCGCGCGCGGCGGCTCCTTCAATCCGCGGCGGATGAAGATGATGAGCAGCGCGGGCAATAGCCCGAGCGCGAACAAGAGCCGCCAGGCGATGTCGGCCGGTGCATAGGTGAAGACCAGCGCCGAGAGCAGCACGGCGGCGCCCCAGCCCACGGCCCAGGCACTCTGCACCGAGCCGAGCGCCTTGCCGCGATGCTCGGGCCGGATGATCTCGGCCATCAGCACCGCGCCGCAGGCCCATTCGGCGCCGAAGCCGAGGCCCTGGATCGCTTTCAGAACCAGGAGCTGGGTGTAGGTCATCGCGAAGGCGCAGGCGAAGGTCGCGAGCGCAAAGGTGGCCACCGTGATCTGCAGCGCCTTGACGCGGCCGAAGCGGTCACCGAGCGCGCCGCCGAACCAGCCGCCGAACGCGCCGAAGAACAGCGTGATCGAGCCGAGCAGACCCGCATCGGCCTTGCTGATGCCGAACGCCGCGATCAGCGCGGGGATCGCGAGGCCGAACATCTGGACGTCGAGCGCATCCAGCGCCCAGCCGCCAAAGCTAGCCCAGAACGTGCGCCGCTCCAGCGGCGAGCTTTCGCTGTACCAGTTCGACATGTGTTCCTACCCTGTACTCGTTATTGCTTGATGACGTTGAAGAGCCGCTTCACCGGATCTCGGCGTAATAGCGGAAGCGGTCGGCCGGCCCGCGCGACCTGCGCCATTCGATCGGCCGCCGCTCGAGGTCGAGCGCGAGGCGCTCGATCACGATCAGCGGCGCATCGGCCTCGAGCCTGAGCAGGCGGGCCTGCATCTCGTTGGCGGTCTCGACGGTCAGGATTTCCTCGGCCGACACCACGACCTCGCCGCAGCGCTCCTCGTAGAGCGGATAGAGGAGGTCGCCGAAATCGGCCGTGTCGATGTCGAGGATCGGCGCGAAACGCGACTGCTGCAGCCAGATCTCCTCGGCGAGCAGCGGCACATCGTCGATCAGCCGCAGGCGCGACAGGCTGATCACGGCTTCGCCGACGGGAATGCGCAGCGCGGACGCCACCGCCGACGTCGCCGGCAGGCTTTTGCGGCGGAGGATGCGGCTTTTCGGCACGCGCCGTTCGCCTCTTTCGGACTGGAAGCGGAAGAAGCGGAACAGCGAGGAATTGAAGCGCGCACGGCGCACGAAGGTGCCGCGGCCCTGCTGCCGTTCCAGCACGTTATCGCTGACAAGCTGATCAATCGCCTTGCGCACGGTGCCGATGGCAACACCGTAATGCGCACCGAGCTCAGCCTCCGATGGGATCGGCTCGCCTGGCCGCCATTCATTGCGGTTGATCCGCGCGGCGAGATCGTCGCGCAGGCGCTGGTAGCGTGGTAGGCGGTCGTCGAGGGGCGATGAATTCATATAGTCATATAGATGACTAGATGAGACCGATGTCAAGCGCCTCCTTGATAACGCGGTGCGCGAGACTGGATCGTGGAGAACGCGAGGTCGGGGGGCGGCAATCAAGGCGGCCCGGACAAGGGTCAATCGGGTGTTGGTTTCCCCCGTAGAACAAACGGAAAGCCGATGGTTCGGCTTCCAGAGTGCATGAGCGGAACAAGGCCTCGCGATATTTGCTCACGTCCCTTCAACGGAACGCGACCGGCGCCTGAACGCGCCTTAGCCCAGCTGAAACACCGCCACCTTCTGCTCGTAGCCGCGCACCTCGACCTCGCCGAGCGCGACGGCATCGTCACCGTCCTTCCCCAGCGCTTCGCGCACGGATGCGGAGATCAGGAGCTGCGAGCCGAACTCCTTGTTCAGGGCTTCCAGGCGCGACGCAAAATTCACGGTGTCACCGATGACCGTATATTCCTTGCGCCGGGGCGAGCCGATATTGCCCGCGACGACCTCGCCGAAATGGATGCCGATGCCGATCCGCAGCGGCCAGCTCGTCCCCGCGTTGATGTGGTCCATGGCGGTCAGCATCTCGCGGCCTGCGGCGACCGCGCGGTGCGCGGCGTCGGAGGCCTCCAGTGGCGCGCCGAACAGCGCGAGAAAGCCGTCGCCCAGGAATTTGTTCACGATGCCGCCCTGGCGATCGAGGATGTCGACCAGCACCGCGAAGGCGCCGTCGAGCCGGTCGACCACCTCCTGCGGGGTGCGCGACTGCGCGCCGGCGGTGAAGCCGCGGAAATCCACGAACATCACGGCGACGCGGCGAACGTCGCCGCTTGCGCTGGTTCCCGCCGCCATCAGCCGTTCCACGACCTGTGGTGAGACGTGCTGGCCGAACAGGTTCGTCACGCGGTCGCGCGCGGTGGCGGCTGCGATGCTCGCGGCGAACTGGCGGCGGAGCTGCGCGCCGACGGAGCCTGCGAGCACGCCGCAGACCAGGATCACGGTGCTGCGCACAACGTGGAAGTAGATCAGCGGCTCGCCGGCGTCGTTCACCGAGTTGTAATACAGCGCGACAGCCAGGAGCTGGGCTCCAGCCACAAATCCCGTAAAGGTCGACAGCCAGAAATCGAGCCGCAGCGTCGAAAGAATGACGAAGATGAAATAGGCCAGCGGCAGCACGAAGCCGAGCGCCTGGGCCGCACCCATGCTGCGAATCTGCAGGATCAGAATGATGGTCGGCAGCGACGTTTCGATGAAGGCGCCGACATAGCGCCTGATCACCGGGAGGTCGCGATCGAGCCTCAGGTTTCGCCTGATCTGGCCGTGAACCCAGGCTTCGAAGAGGATGAAGCCTCCCAGCAGGACGTATTCGCGGACGAGGCCCTCCGTCCCGCGCCAGACCCGGTTCACGAGAGCAGGGTCGATCAGGTAGGTCGAGGTGAGGAACATGACCATGACGCAGCCGGTGATGATCAGTGTCCGCACCCGCAACAGCTCGGTGCGCAGCACTTCCCTCGTCAGCTCGCGCTCGAAATCCTCCGATAGCACGGCGTGCTGACGCGACTTCCTGCTCGCAAACCGGACCATCATTCCCCCTGGTCATTCCGGGGCGCGACCCAGGCGCGAACCCGGAATCTCGAGATTCTCAGGTGCACAATTGCGCACCATAGCTCACGCTACGCGTGCCCCGGAATGGCTCCCGAGGGCTATTTTGCCTCAATCCAGCGTGCGGCGGAAGCGCGTCACGGCGATGGTCATGGCGATCAGCATCAGGGCGGCCAGCGCCAGCGCGTCGAAGCGCAGGTTCTGCATGCTCGCGCCCTTCAGCATGATGGCGCGGACGATGCGCAAATAATGCGTCAGCGGCAAGGCCTCGCCGACATATTGCGCCCAGGCCGGCATTCCTGCGAACGGGAACATGAAGCCGGACAGCAGAATGCTCGGCAGGAAGAACATCATCGACATCTGCATCGCCTGGAGCTGGTTCTGCACCAATGTCGAGATGGTGTAGCCGATCGACAGATTGGTGGTGATGAACAGCGTCGAGAGCAGCGCCAGCAGGAACAGATTGCCGAGCACGGGCACGCCGAACAGGAACACGCCGATGCCGATGATCAGGAAGGCCTGGACGAAGCCGACCAGCACGTAAGGGATGATCTTGCCGAACATCACCTCGACCGGCTTGATCGGCATCGATAACAGGCTCTCCATGGTGCCGCGCTCGACCTCGCGCGTCACCGAGAGCGCGGTGAAGATCAGCATGGTCATGGTGAGGATGGTGCCGACCAGGCCCGGCACGATGTTGAGGCTCGACGACGCGGCCGGATTGTAACGCGCATGCGCGCGGATCTCGAACGGCATCTCCGGGGGATCGCCGATGTAGAGATCGTGCTTGAGCGCGGTCTGCACGACCGTACCGAGCGAACCGATCGCCGAGCTCGCCGCAACCGGATCGGTGGCGTCGGCCGCGACCAGCAGCGCCGGCTTGTCGCCGCGCCGCACCGCCCGCTCGAAGCCGCGCGGGATCTCGACGCCGAACAGCACCTTGCCGGATTTCAAGAGATTGTCGAAGTCGTCGACGTCGCGCACCTCGTAGAGGAAACGGAAATAGGCGGTGTTCTCCAGCGCCTTCAGGATCGAGCGGGCGAGATCGGAATCCTCCTGCAGCAGCACCGCGCTAGGCAGGTTGTGCGGCGTGGTGTTGATGGCATAGCCGAACAACAGGAGCTGCATCACCGGCAGCATCACGATCATCGCGAACGAGACGCGGTCGCGCCGGAGCTGGATGAACTCCTTGATCAGCATCGCATAGGAGCGCCTCCAGAAGCCGAAGTGCTCGCGGATTTCGTGCGTCGGGGCGGGTTGATCGGCTGCGCTCATTGGAAATTGTCCCTGGAGCGGCTCATCAGCTCGATGAAGACGTCTTCGAGCGACGGCGATGATTTATGCCAGTGCAGGCCGCTCTTGTCGCGCCAGGGCGCGATGCTGGCCTCTAACGCGGCGACGTCGCGGCCGGAGACGTGCAGCGAGGTCCCGAACGGCGCCACCATGTCCACGCCCGGCTTTCCGGTGAGCGCGGCCTGAAGCCCGTTCAGATCCTCTCCGGTGACGGTGTAGGTGGTGAGCGCCGACTTCGCGATCACCTCCTCCACCGTGCCGTGCGCGAGCAGATGGCCGTAGGCGATATAGGCGATCTCGTGACAACGCTCGGCTTCGTCCATGTAGTGGGTCGAGACCAGGACGGTGAGGCCGTCGGCCGCGAGCGCATGGATCTCGTTCCAGAAATCGCGCCGCGCCTTGGGATCGACGCCCGCCGTCGGCTCGTCCAGCAGCAGCAGCTTTGGGCTCGGCAGCGTGCAGGCCCCGAGCGCCAGCCGCTGCTTCCAGCCGCCGGAGAGCTCGCCCGCAAGCTGCTCCTCGCGCCCCGACAGCCCTAGCCGCCTGATCATGTCCCGGGCCGCGCCGCGCGCGTCAGCGAGGCCATAGAGCCGTGCGACGAATTCGAGATTCTCGCGCACCGACAGGTCCTGGTACAGGCTGAAGCGCTGGGTCATGTAGCCGACCTGGCGCTTGATCTTCTCGGCATCGCGCCGGATGTCGTAGCCGAGGCAGGTGCCCTCGCCGCTGTCGGGCGTGAGCAGACCGCAGAGGATGCGGATGGTGGTGGTCTTGCCCGAGCCGTTCGGCCCGAGGAAGCCGTAGATCGAGCCGCGCTTCACCTGCATCGACAGATCGTGCACGACCTCGCGGCCGCCGAACGACTTGGACAGGCCCTTGACGTCGATCGCGATGCCGCTATCGCCGTTCATCGCTTGTCCGCCACGGGTGTCTTGATTTCAGAAGTCTTGGGGTTGAGGTAGACGTCGATCGGCTGCCCGACGCGAAGAGCGTCGGGACGCGAGGGCCGCGCCTGGATCAGATAGACCAGCTTGTTGCGCTCCTCGAGGCTGTAGATGACAGGCGGGGTGTATTCCGCCGAGGTGGCGATGAAGTAGATCTTTGCCGTGAGATCGGCGGCGCAATTGTCGCAGGCGATCCGCACCGTGTCGCCGATCGCAAGCTTCGGCAGCTCGGTCTCCGGCACGAAGAAGCGCAGCTTCATGTTGCCGGGGGGCATGATCGAGAGCACCGGCCGCTGCGCCGCGACCATCTCGCCCTCGCGGAAATAGATCTGCTGGATGGTGCCGGCGACCGGCGCAAAACCCTTGCGCCGTGCCATCCGCGTCTCCGACGTCGCCACCCGCGCTTCCGCGACACGCAGGGCGGAGACGGCCGAGTCGAGATTTGCCTGCGTGCCCGCCCCGGTCTTGCTGAGCGAGGCCGCGCGGTCGTAGGTCTGCTGCGCATTCGCCAGCGTCGCCTTCTGCTGGTTCAGATCGGCGAGCTGGAGGTCGTCGTCGACGGAATAGAGCTGATCGCCGACCTTGACCTCGTCGCCCTCGCGCACGTTGAGCTTCGTCACCCGGCCCGCTTCATCGGGGCTGACATAGATCATGTCGGCCTCGACCCAGCCCTGGAAGCCAGGTTCACGCTTCTCCTTGCAAGCAGCAAGGCCGGTCGCGAGCACGAGAACTGCGATGGAGCAGAGCCGCGTCAGATACTTCTGTCGATCCCTCACCGTGAGGAGTCGCGAAGCGGCGTCTCGAAGGGCGAGGAGCCACAGCCGGGCCCGCATCCTTCGAGACGCGCGTTCCGCGCTCCTCAGGATGAGGTGAGAGATGGTTCGCGACGACCTCATGTCGTCCTCCGTTCGCCAAAAATCAAATCAAGATGGACGCGCAGCAAATCCTGTGCGTCGAGCGGCGCATGCCGCGCAAAAAGGCTCTGCCAGATCACCGCGATCATCGCGGGCGCGACCAGGATCTGCGGATAGCGCGCGAGGTCCTTCTCGCGGATCTCGCCGCGGGCGATGCCGAGCTCGATCAGCGCGCGCATGGCGGCGATCCCGCGCGAGACCACCTCGCGGTAATAGAAGTCGGCGACCGCTGGAAAACGTGGCCCCTCCGCCACGATCAGGCGCACCAAATCGCCGCGCCTCGTGCCGATCACTTCCTTCAGGAAATTGCCGGCGAAGGCCTCGATCAGGTCGCGCACCGAGCCCGCCGGAGGCGGCAGCGTGGTCAGCCGCGCCACGACAGGCACGATGACGATGCGCACGAGCTCCTCGAACATCGATTCCTTGTCCTTGAAGTGCAGGTAGATCGTGCCCTTGGCGACGCCGGCGCGCTTGGCGATGTCGTCGAGCCTGGTCGCGGCAAAGCCGCGGGCGATGAATTCCTCCATCGCAGCCTCCACGATCGCCGTACGCCGCTCCGCCGCGCGCGTGGCGCGGTTCGAGGCGGGTACCTCCATGGTGCCGGCAGGCGCCGAGCCCTTCGCGCTGGCGCGAGTTGCAGACGGCGGATCGGATTCAGTCGGCTTCTTGTTCATTTGAAGATTATGACTGACCGGTCAGTCATCGTCAAGACGGTGAGGCAGTCCAGGAATGAATTAGCATTGACTAATGCATTAGCCACCGCTAATTAATTTACATGCTTGAAGCCACCCCAAACCCCGTCACCACCGTCATGCGTGCGCTCGCCGATCCGACGCGGCGCGCCGTGTTCGAGCGTGTATTCGAGAGCAAGGAGATCAGCGTCGCCGAACTGACGCGCGGCAGCGGCGTGACCCAAGGAGCCGTCTCGCAGCACCTGAAGTCGCTGAAGCAGGCCGGCCTCGTCGCCGAGCGCGCCGAGGGCCGCAACGTCTACTACCGCGCCGCGCCGCAAGGACTCGAGCCACTGGTGACCTGGATGGATCATTACGGCGTCTTCTGGCGCGAGCGCTTCCAGAATCTGCGGGACCTCTTGAAGGAGATCGATCCGTGAGTGCAGCCGCGTTGCAAGCCGAAACAAAAGACATCGTCATCGACGAGGTGTTCCCTCACACGGCCGAGACGATCTGGAAGGCGCTGACCAGCGCGCAACTGATCGCGCGCTGGCTGATGCAGCCGACCGGCTTCGAAGCCGTCGAAGGCAACGCCTTCACGTTCCAGACCAAACCGGGCGGCAATTGGGACGGCGTCATCCATTGCCGGGTCATCGAGGTCGTGCCGAACCGCCGCCTCGTCTACGC
Organism: Bradyrhizobium sp. SMVTL-02; assembly: GCF_051853005.1. Lineage (NCBI taxonomy): Bacteria > Pseudomonadati > Pseudomonadota > Alphaproteobacteria > Hyphomicrobiales > Nitrobacteraceae > Bradyrhizobium > Bradyrhizobium sp. SMVTL-02. The sequence goes on from NZ_CP182469.1 coordinate 5,239,526, forward strand.
CTGGAAGGGCGGCGATGAGCGCAACACCGGCTACGGCGCGCCGCTCGACACCGTCGTGACCTGGTCCCTCACCCCGGTCGAAGCCGGCACACGGATCCGCCTGGTTCATGCCGGCTTCGTCCTGCCCAGGAACGAGTCGGCCTACACGGTGATGAGCGGCGGCTGGAAGAAGGTCGTCCGCCAGCTCGACGAGATCAGCGGCGAGTAAGGAGTTATTGCGATGGACAAGCCCTATACCGGCGGCTGCGCCTGCGGCGCGATCCGCTATTCGATCGTCGGTGAGCCGCTGTTCAGCAATCACTGCCAGTGCCGGGACTGCCAGCGGGAAAGCGGCAGCGGCCACGGCTCTTACGCGACCTTCGCGCGCGCGGGCGTCACGCTGAGCGGCGAGGCGAAGCACTGGGACATGGTCGGCGACAGCGGCAACGTGAAGACGCGCGGCTTCTGCCCGCAATGCGGCCTGCCGGTCTACCTGACCTTCGCCGCCATGCCCGACATCTTCACCATCCGCGCCGCAAGCCTGGACGAGCCCGCCCGTTACAAGCCGCAGGCCGTGACCTACGCCGCGCGCGGGCACGGCTGGGATCAGTTCGACCCGGACTTGCCGAAATTCGAGGGCATGCCGCCGGGATGAGCAGCGATAGCACCCCGTCTGCGGGCTTGCTTCGCCTCTCCCGCTTGCGGGAGAGGCCGGCGCGCTCGCAGAGAATCGATCTTCGCCGGCAGCTTGGCCGGGAAGGCGGCCGAGGCGATGACATATTCGGCGAAGCCGCCGTTCGATGCCGGGTGACAGCGCCGCGACGGATAGCTGGACGGCCGGGTCAGCTATGGAACTTCAAGCCATCGACGATCTTGTCGATCACCTTGCGTTCGGCGCGCAACGCGATGCCGGCGAGATTGAGATCGGTACGCGCGACCGCCCTCACCGCCTCGCGATTGGCGGCATCATGCGTGGTCTTGAACATGTCGTCGGTGTAGACGGCGGGCTTGACGTTACGCGTCAGTGCACGATCGAGTGCGCGCGACAAGGCAGGACCATCGGCACCGTAGATCAGGATCGGCTGGCCGATCAGTGAAAGATATTTCGTGCCCGAAGCATCCTCATAGGGATCACCGATACATTCGGGAAACGCAGCCGCGATGCCGCTGGTGAGAAAGGACGCAACGTTGAGCTTCTGCCAGGCCTGAAGATCGGTGCGGATCACGACGGCGATCTTGGTGTCGAACTGCATATCGTTCCTCAACTGTCATTCTCGAAGCTTGATGCTACGCATCGCCCCGGAACGACAGCAAGAGAAATCAGCCCTTGGCGTCGCAGGCCCAGGCGCGGATCACGCATTCCTTGCCGCCATATTTGTAGCATTCGCGCGTGGCGGCATTGAGCGAAGCAGAGATCTTCGGCTTCACCGCATAACCATAGGCACCGCAGGGATTGGCGAGATCAACCGACATCGCCGCGCAGGCACGCTTCATCGTCACGGTCGTGCAGTCGCCCTTGCACTGCTTCTGCGCCGCGGCGCGAGCTTCGTGCTCCGCGCCGTAGTCAAAAGCCTGGCCATAGGCACCGCACTTGCCGACAGCAAAGGCACCGGCGGCATGCGCATTCGTGATGTGGCGGGCACCGGCAACACAGACCGACAGCGCAAAGAAAAACATCGCGCAACGGCGCGCGACGACATTCGAAGCCATGGAAAACCCCTCACCCCCAAGGCAGGTGGCGGCAACTCTAAGCGGCGGTCGTTTCCAGATGGTGAATGGCTGGTTGAAAGCTTGGATGCACCTTTTAGTTGTGTTACCAAACCGCATTATTTAAGGTGGTTGCAGCTGGAAGCGCCAGGCAAACGGCCGGAGGAAACCGCCATGCATCGAATCAATGGAATGCTCTTTGGAATAATCGCATCGACGTGCCTGATCGGATCGGCGCATGCGCAGTCGGTGAACTGGACCTGGACCAATCAGTACGGCTCGACGCTGGCCATCACCAGCTTCAACCAGAGCACGGGCGCGATCGCTGGGACCTACACCAACAACGCGGCAAGCAGTTGCGATGAGGGCAAGCCGCAGGGCGTAACGGGCTGGCTGGCCTCCGGCAACAACGGCACCGCGATCAGCTTCTCGGTGAATTTCCTCGGCTGCGGCTCGACCACCGTCTGGACCGGACAGCTCAATAACTCATCTGGATTCCAGGGACTGTGGTATCTGTCGCTCGCCGAGGCCGTCGCATGGAACGGCATCAGCGCGGGCGCCGACACCTTCACGTTCTCGAGCGGCGACAAGGCCCTGCTGACGGGGAGTGGCGTCGAGCTGAAGGCCGCCAGCGAGAAGCTGTCGAACACGAAGAAGTAGCGAGCGGCGAAGGTGGTGAGCAGGGTGGATCAGCTCGCGGCTGCGCGAAGCGCAGTCCGCACGGCGTAATCGACCACCTTCGTTCGGCAAACGCGGAAATATGGTGGGTTATGCCCAGCGCGTGCGCTTCGCGCAGCCGCAAGGCTAACCCACCCCACGGCATCACGGCACAGTCATCCCCGTCTCGCCGCTTCCAATGCCTGCGGCGTGTCGATGTCGAGGAAGGCGCTCTCACCATCCACCGGCACTTCGGCGACGGCCTCGGTGTGCTTGGCGATCAGATGCCGCGCGCCGACGTCGCCGTCCAGCGTCATCAACTCCTTGAAGAAGCGGCGCGACCACAGCACGGGATTGCCGCGGCGGCCTTCGCTGACGGGCACGACGATGAGATTGCCACGGTCCGGCGCAAAGCTGTCGATCAGGCGATCGATCAGGCCGGCATCGATCAGCGGCATGTCGCCGAGGCAAACCAGGGCGCCATCGCAGGTCTCGGGCACGGCCGCGATGCCGGCCTTGACCGAGCTCGCGATGCCGCCGGCGAAATCCGGATTCCTGACGAACTTCAACTTGAGGCCTTGCAGCGCCTGCTCGACCAGCTCGGTCTGGTGGCCGGTGACGACGATCACCTCGGATGCTTTCGACGCGAGCGCCTGCTCGGCCGCGATCCGCACCAGCTTCTTGCCGTCGAGCTCGGCGAGCAGCTTGTTCGGTCCGCCCATGCGCGTGGAACGCCCGGCCGCGAGCACGATGGCCGCGACCTGGCTGTTGCCCTCGGTCTCCGGCTGGGCGCGCGGCTGTGGTCGCGTCACGATCTCCATCAAGAGGCCGCCGACGCCCATGCCCATCAGCTCGGAGCGCGTCACCTTGATGCCGGCGAGCAGCCGCATCAGGACCCAGTCGAACCCGTTCTCGACCGGCGAACGCGCACAGCCCGGCGCGCCCAGCACCGGCACATTGCCGGCGCGGGCGATCAGCAGGAGATTGCCGGGATCGACCGGCATGCCGAAATGCTCGATCTCGCCGCCGATGCCGGTGACGGCCGCGGGGATGACATCGCGGCGGTCGGCGATCGCGGAGGCCCCGAACACGATGACGAGCTCGGCTCCCAAGCCGAGCAATTCCTTGATCGCGGCCGACAGCGCGCGCTCGTCGTGCTGGACCCGCCGCTCGGCGATGATGCTGGCGCCGGCCGGCGCGAGGCGCTCGGCGGTGACGCGCAGCGTCTTGTCGATCACCTTGGACGACAGCCCTGGCAGCAGCGTCGAGACCACGCCGACGCGCTTGATCACGTAAGGCGCGATCTTCAGGACGTCCTTGCCCGCCGCCTTCACCGCGGCATCGCGCAAGCTTCCTTCGACGCCGAACGGAATGATCTTGACGGTGCCGACCATCTCGCCCTCGACCACCGGCTTGTAGGCGGTGAGCGTCGCAAAGGTGATGGCCTCGTCGATATTGTTGATGCGATCGACCGCGGCGCGATCGATCACCAGCACGCCCGGCTGCGCGGCGAACAGGTTGGCGCGGCCGGTGAAGGCGCGCTCGACATGGATGCCCTCCCCGCCGACGGCAAGCGCGATGCTGGCGGCCGCGACGTCCTCGGAGACGTCGCCCTCTTCCATCCGCACCACGACGATGTCCTTGATCCCGGCGCGCGTGAGCTGCTCGACCTCGGCAGGGCCGATCGTCGTGCCTTTCTTCAACACCAGCGGTCCCTGGCGCAGGGTGTGGACGGTCACCCCGCCGATTGCATCCCTGGGGCTCGCCGGGCCGAACTTCATGCCGCTTCTTCTTTTTCTTTGGGTGGGAGGCGGAGCACCGCGGTGATCTCGGCCATGATCGCCACCGCGATCTCGGACGGTGAGACCGCGCCGATTGCCAGCCCAATCGGCGCGTGGATGCGCGCGATGTCGTTCTCTTTGGCGCCCTGCGCCCGCAGCCGGTCAGCGCGCTTGGCGTGCGTCTTCCGCGAGCCGAGCGCGCCGATGTAGAAGCAGTTGCGCTCGAAGGCATGCAGCAGCGCTGGATCATCGATCTTGGGATCGTGTGTCACTGCGACGAACGCCGTATAGGCATCGACGTTGAGCGGCGGCAGCGCGGTATCAGGCCATTCGGCAACAAGCGGAATGTCGGGGAAGCGCTCGGGGCTCGCAAACGCCGTGCGGGGATCGACGACGGTGACGTCGTAGCCGAGCGAGCGCGCCAGCGGCGCCAGGGCCTGGCTGATATGGACCGCGCCGATGATGACGAGCTTTGCGGTCGGCGCGTAGACATTGAGGAAGAGTTTCTTGCCGCCGGCCTCGACATTGGCGCTCTTGCCCATGCGAAGCTGCTTTTCCAGCTCGGCGCGCAGCGGGTCCTTGGGAAAGTCCGCGGCCTTCACCAGGCGCTGCTCGCCACTCTCGGTGTCGGTAACAAGGATCACTGGCCGACGCGCGGCACGCTCGGCATTGAGTTCGTGCAGGATCGCGAGCTTCACGGCTAGCCGACCTTCTCGACGAAGACGCGGATGGTGCCGCCGCAGGACAGCCCGACATTCCAGGCGGTCTCGTCGGCGACGCCGAATTCCAGCATCTTGGGCTTGCCGCTCTCGATCACGTCCATGGCCTCGGTGACCACGGCGCCCTCGACGCAGCCTCCGGAAACGGAGCCCAGGAAGGTCCCCTCGTCGTTGATGACGAGGCTCGAGCCGGCCGGGCGCGGCGCCGAGCCCCAGGTCTCGACCACGGTGGCGAGCGCGACGCCACGGCCGGCCTTCTGCCAGTCCTCCGCCGCCTTCAGGATGTCCTCGTCGCGATCGAGCATGGCTGGCCTCTCAAGCTGCGGAGCGGATCAGACTGCGGTGATGCGGCGGCAGCGGCTCGGAGAGCGTGGTGATCAGCTCCTGGATCGAACTCAAATTATGTACCGGGCGGAATTCGTCAACGTGCGGGAGCATCATTTTGATGCCCTGGGCCTTGGCCTCGAAGCCGCCGAACCGCAGCAGCGGGTTGAGCCAGATCAGCCGCCGGCAGGACCGGTGCAACCGGTCCATCTCGAAAGCGAGCCTGGAATCGGCCTCCCGCTCCAGCCCGTCGGAGATCAGGAGCACGATGGCGCCCTGGCTCAGCACACGCCGCGCCCACAATTTGTTGAAGTTGTGCAGCGAGGCCGAGATCCGCGTGCCGCCGGCCCAGTCCTCGACCGACGCCGAGCAGCTCGCCAGCGCCTCGTCCGGATCGCGCTGGCGCAGCGCGCGGGTGACGTTGGTGAGGCGGGTGCCGAACAGGAACACCGAGACGCGCTTGCGCGCGTCCGTGATCGCATGCAGGAAATGCAGGAACAGGCGGGTGTATTCGCTCATCGAGCCCGAAATGTCGAGCAACGCCACGATCGGTGCCGGCTTCTCGATCCGGCCGAGACGGTGGATGTCGATGATGTCGCCGCCGGTGCGTAAGGATGCGCGCAGCGTCCGGCGCAGGTCGAGGCGCAGGCCGCGAGCATCAGGCCGATGCCGGCGCGTCAGCAGCTCGGCCTGCGGCAGGTGCATCCGCTCGACGGCATGGAGCGCCTCGGTGATCTCCGCCGCGCTCATCTGCGCGAAATCCTTCTTCTGAAGGATCTCCTTGTCGGAGACCGACAGGCGCAAATCCTGCTCCTGGTGCTGCGGCGTCTCGGTCATGCGCGGCTGCGACATCGCCTCCTGGACGCGGCGGGAGCCGGCCTGCGGCTTCTTCTTGGCCTGCTCCGGCAGCGGCACCGAATCCAGCATGTGCTTCCATTCTTCGGAAGGCCGGAAGAACAGGTTGAAGGCCTGCTTGAAGATCAGCGCATGCTCATGACGTTTGACGAAGATCGCCTCCAGCGTCGTGAAGACATCGGAGCGGTGGCCGATGTCGATCACCTGCAGCGCGCTCATGGCGTCGATGACCGCGCCCGGTCCAACCGGCATGCCCGCCGCACGCAGCGCGCGGGCGAAGCCGACGATGTTGTCGGCGAACTGCTCGGTCTGCTCGGGGGCAAGGTGGTTGATGGCCATGGGTCTCGTATCCATCCCCTCGTCATTCCGGGGCGCGCCACTTGGCGCGAGCCCGGAATCCATGCTCCCGATCGTGGTTATCGATTCCGGGCTCGACGCTTGCGCGTCGCCCCGGAATGACGGGAGTAGTGATGACGCGCGCGCTTCAATTCTCGCTCGTCGCTTCCTTCAGCACCTTCTGCAAGGCATCGCCCTGCATGCGGGTGATGTCGTCCTGGTACTTGAGCAGCGCGCCCAGCGTGTCGCCGACCACTTGCGGCGTCAGCGAGCGGGCATCTAGCTCGGACAGCGCGGTGGCCCAGTCGATGGTCTCGGCGACACCAGGCGACTTGTAGAAGTCCTGGTTGCGCAGCGCCTGCACGAAACGGACGACCTGCTGCGAGAGCTTTGCCGAGATGTCGGGCACGCGCGTCTTGACGATGGCCAGCTCGCGCTCGGCGGCGGGATAATCGACCCAGTGATAGAGGCAGCGCCGCTTCAGCGCGTCGTGGATCTCGCGGGTTCGGTTGGAGGTGATGATGACGATCGGCGGATGCGGCGCCTTCACGGTGCCGAATTCGGGGATGGTCACCTGGAAGTCACTGAGGATTTCGAGCAGGTAGGCCTCGAACGCCTCGTCGGCGCGGTCGAGCTCGTCGATCAGCAGAACCGGCGGCCCGGCGACGTCGGGCTCCAGCGCCTGGAGCAGCGGCCGCTTGATCATGTAGCGGTCGGCGAAGATGTCGGAGGAGAGCTGATCGCGATCGGTGTCGCCGGCGGCTTCCGCCATCCGGATCGCGATCATCTGCGCCGCGCTGTTCCACTCGTAGACCGCCGAGGAGACGTCGAGGCCCTCGTAGCACTGCAGACGGATCAGCTTCCGCCCCAGCGCTGCCGACAGCACCTTCGCGATCTCGGTCTTGCCGACGCCGGCCTCGCCCTCCAGGAACAGCGGCCGGCCCATCCGCAGCGACAGATATGTCACCGTCGCCAGCGACCGCTCGGCCAGATAGCCGCGCGAGGTCAAGAGTTCGAGCATCGCATCGACCGATGTCGGCATGGCACCGGAAGTATTGGCCGCTGAAGTCATGAAAGGCCAGTCTCGTTTACGCCCCTCACGGGGCAAGTCTTTGTGCCGAGGGGTGAGATCACCTCACCCCTTGGCGTTGGCGGCATCAAGGGCGCGCCGTGTCAGGACGCCGATGAGATGCGCGCGATATTCCGCGCTGCCGTGGATGTCGCTGTTGAGCCCTTCCGCCGGCACCTCGATGCCTTCGATCGCCTTCGACGCGAAGCGCTTCTTCAGCGCCTCCTCGAATGCGGTGACACGGAACACGCCTTCGGACCCGGCGCCGGTGACGGCAACACGCACGTCCGATGGACGCCGCGCGACGAACACACCGACCAGCGCGTAGCGCGAGGCCTGGTTGCGGAATTTGACATAGGCGGCCTTCTTCGGCAGCGGGAACATCACCCTGGTGATGATCTCGTCGGCTTCCAGCGCGGTCGAGAACAGGCCCTGGAAATACTCCTCGGCCTTGAGGCGACGCTTGTTGGTGACGATGGTGGCGCCGAGCGCGAGCACGGCAGCCGGATAGTCCGCGGTCGGATCGTTGTTGGCGAGCGAGCCGCCGATCGTGCCCCGGTGGCGCACGGCGGGATCGCCGATCCCGCCGGCAAGGCTCGCCAGCGCCGGGATCGCCTCACCGACGATCGCGGAGGTCGCGACCTCCGCGTGCTTGGCGGTGGCGCCGATCACGAGCGAGCGGCCCTTCATCTCGATCGTGTTGAGCCCCTCGATGTGGGAGAGGTCGACCAGATGCGGCGGGCTTGCGAGGCGCTGCTTCATGACGGGAATCAGCGTGTGGCCGCCAGCGATCACCTTGGCGTCCTCGTTCTTCACCAGGAGGTTGGCCGCCTGACGCACGGTGCCAGGGCGATGATATTTGAATTCGTACATCTGAATGTCCTGATCGCGGGAGGCGCGTTACGCGAGATCGGATTTCGCCATCGCCCTGGCGCCGGCGGAAATCGAGGCGACGATGTTCTGGTAGCCGGTGCAGCGGCAGAGATTGCCTTCCAGCTCCTCGCGGATGGTGTGGTCGTCGAGTTCATGGCCCTTGCGGTGCACGATGTCGATCGCGGTCATGATCATGCCCGGCGTGCAGAAGCCGCACTGCAGGCCATGGTGCTCGCGGAAGGCTTCCTGCATCGGATGCAGCGGCGCGCCGTCGGCGGCCAGTCCCTCGATCGTCTTGACCTCGTGACCGTCGGCCATCACGGCGAGCGTGGTGCAGGACTTCACGGCCTTGCCGTCGAGATGCACGACGCAGGCGCCGCACTGCGAGGTGTCGCAGCCGACATGGGTGCCCGTCAGCCGCAGATTCTCGCGCAGGAACTGCACCAGAAGCGTGCGGGGATCGACGTTGGCCGTCACAGGATTGCCGTTCACGATGAGGGAGATTTTTGCCATAAGCACTCTCTATCAGCGCCCCGACGGGTCCCGTCGAAGCGGTTCTTATAATTATTCCAACCCATCATATGGGCCATTGTCCCCCGGGGCAACATCACCACGGACGCAAGCCGCCATGCCGAAAGGCGATAGGTTTCAGCCCTGTACAGCTTTGGCGAAGTTCGCGAAAAACTCGTCGGCCAGCTTCTTCGCCGTGCCGTTGATCAGGCGCTGTCCGAGCTGCGCCAACTTGCCGCCGATCTGCGCCTCGACGTCGTAGGAGAGCAGCGTGCCGCCGTCCTTCTCCGCGAGCTTGACCGCCGCCCCGCCCTTGGCGAAGCCGGCGACCCCGCCCTCGCCTTCACCCGAGATCTTGTAGCCGTTCGGCGGGTCGAGATCCGACAGCATCACCTTGCCCTTGAAGCGCGCCGATACCGGCCCGACCTTCATTTTTGCCGTTGCACGGAAGCCGCCGTCGTCGGTCCTCTCCAGCTCCTCGCAGCCGGGGATGCAGGCCTTCAGCACCTCGGGATCGTTGAGCTTGGCCCACACGGCCTCGCGCGGCGCTGCGAGCTGGACTTCGCCGTTCATCGTCATGGCCATGGGGTGCCTCCCGAGATCGCATCAGAATAATGTTGCTCAAGTAACGCACGGACGGCGCAAAGGAAAGGCCACCCCCGGTCACGTTCAATGCATATTCGCAACTGCAAAAAGCTTGCGCGAGCGGATTTGGATTGGCAGAGGCGGCCCATGATGGTTAGGTCCCGCGCAACATGAGCACATCCCTCTCCCCCCTGCTCGCGCCGATGCTGTCGAGCCCAGCCATGCGCGCCGTCTGCGACGACCAGTCGACCCTGCAGAACATGCTCGATTTCGAGGCAGCGCTGGCACGGGCGGAGGCCGCCACGGGCGTGATTCCCGCAGCCGCCGTCGGGCCAATTGAAGTCGCCTGCAAGGCGACTTCCTTCGACATCGCGGCCCTGGCCGACGCCGCGACGCGATCCGGCAATCTCGCGATTCCCCTGGTCAAGGCGCTGACCGCCAATGTCGGCAAGGCCGATGCGGAGGCCGCGCGCTACGTGCATTGGGGCGCGACCAGCCAGGACGTCATCGACACAGCGACCATGCTCACCGTTCGCGCCGGCATCGATGCACTCGATGCCGACCTCAGCCGCGCGATCAAGGGGTTTGCGGCGCTCGCCCGCGCCCATCGCAACACTGCCATGGTGGCGCGGACCTGGCTCCAGCACGCGCTGCCGATGCCGTTCGGGCTGAAGGCCGCGGAATACGCATCAAGCCTCGCCCGCGCCCGCTGCCGTCTGCGGCGGCTCCGCCGCGAGGGCCTGGCACTGCAGTTCGGCGGCGCCGCCGGCACGCTCGCAGCCCTCGGCGACAAGGGGCTCGTCGTTGCGGAAAGATTGGCGCAGGAGCTGGACCTGCCGCTGCCGGAAGCGCCCTGGCACACCCATCGCGACCGTATCGCAGAGGCTGCCTCAAGCTTTGCGATTCTTGCCGGCAGTTGCGGCAAGATCGCGCGCGACGTCTCGCTGCTGATGCAGACCGATGTCGGCGAAGCTTTCGAGCCCGCCGGCGAAGGCCGCGGCGGCTCCTCGACCATGCCGCACAAGCGCAACCCGGTGGCCGCGGCGAGCGCGCTGGGCGCAGCCACCATGGCGCCGCAACTCGCCGCGACGATTCTTGCTGCCCAGGTGCAGGACCACGAGCGCAGCGCCGGGCCCTGGCACGCGGAATGGCCGACGCTGCCACAATTGATGCTGGTCGCCTCCGGGGCGCTGGCCGCCATCGTCGACATCGCCGAAGGCCTCGACGTCGATGCCGCGCGGATGCGCAGCAATCTCGACGCGACGCACGGATTGATCATGGCCGAGGCCGTCACCTTTGCGCTGGCGGACAAGATCGGCAAGAGCGATGCCCATCATCTCATCGAGGCCGCGAGCAAGCGCGCGGTCGCCGAGAAGAAGCATCTGCGCGAGGTGCTGTCAGCCGATTCGCAGGTCACCGTGCATCTGACGCCGGAAAAAATTGCGGCATTGTTCGAGCCGATGGCCTATCAAGGGGCGTCGCAGGCCTTGATCGACCGGCTGCTCGGCAGCCTTGACAGCGAATAGATACGGAGACGCCGCATGCCCATGATCGATGCCGACGGTTGCCTTCTCAATGTCTCCGTCGAAGGCCGCGACGGCGGGCCGACCTTGATGCTGTCCAACTCGCTCGGCTGCACACTGCAGATGTGGGAGCCTCAGATGAAGGCGCTGACGCAGGTGTTCCGCGTCATCCGCTACGACCGCCGCGGCCATGGCAAGTCGAACGTCCCGCCCGGCCCCTACACGATGGAGCGCTTCGGCCGCGACGTGCTCGCGATCCTCGACGACCTCAACATCGAGAAGGTGCATTGGTGCGGGCTGTCGATGGGCGGCATGGTCGGGCAGTGGCTCGGCGCCAACGCGCCGGAGCGCTTCGGCAAGCTCATCCTCGCCAACACTTCCTGCTATTACGCCGAGCCGACCAGATGGCTGGAGCGCATCGACGCGGTGAAGAAGGGCGGCATCGCAGCGGTCGCCGATACGGTGCTCGCGGGCTGGCTCACGCAGGATTTCCGCGAGCGCGAGCCCGAGATCACCGCACGGATGAAATCGATGTTGCTCGCTTCGCCCGTCGAAGGCTATCTCGCCTGCTGCGAGGCGCTGTCGACGCTCGACCAGCGCGCGCTGTTGCCGAAGATCAAGAGCCCGACGCTGGTGATCGCCGGCCGCCACGACATGGCGACGCCGGTCTCGGCGGGCGAACTGATCCGCTCCAACATCCCGGGCGCCAGCATGACCATCATCGACGCCGCCCATATTTCGAACGTCGAACAGCCGCACGCATTCACGGATGCGGTGGTGGGATTCCTGACGCAGCCTTAGCCACAGCCGTCATTGCGAGCGCAGCGAAACAATCCAGACTGCCTCCGCGGAAAGATCCTGGATTGCTGCGCTCGCAAGGCGAAGGAGGATAGAATGGACGACCAGAAGCGCCGCGATGCCGGCATGAACGTGCGCCGCAAGGTGCTGGGCAATGCCTGGGTCGACAAGTCGATCGCCAACCGCAATGCGTTCAACACCGATTTCCAGGACCTGATCACGCGCTACGCCTGGGGCGAGATCTGGACCCGGCCACATTTCGACGAGCGCACGCGGCGGGTGCTCGTGATCGGCACCATGGTCGCGCTCGGGCAATGGGACGAATTCCGCCTGCATGTGCGTGCAGCGCTCGCCGAGGGCGGCTTCACGCCCGATGACATCAAGGAAGTCCTGCTCCAGCAGGCGATCTATTGCGGCGTGCCGGCGGCGAACCACGCCGTCAAGGAAGCCTCAGCGATTGTGCAGGAGCTCGGCCTGCTCAAGTCCTAGCGGCTGAAGACTTGGCGGCGCGGCGGCCGCGACGGCCTTTGGTGCCGCCTCCGGCCGTTCGATCACCAGCACGATCGCGGCCCCCAGCAGCAGCAGCAGCTCGGTGGCATGCAGGCGGAGGGCGGCCATCTCGCCGACCTTCGAGGCCATGACCATGCTGGCAAACGAGATCAGGCTGCCGATCAAGAGCGCGATGGCGAGCGCCTCGTCACTGCCGCCGTTCTTGCGGGTCCGGGGAATGCACACCAGCGCGAGATGGATCGCGAAGAACGCCACGACGGTCAGCCGTCCCAGCGCCAGCAGCCAGGCGGCACGCACCGTGTCCATCCCCGCCATCTGGAGATGATCGCTCAGGAACAGCGCCACCGCGACGCTCGGACGCTCGTAGAGGCCGTGCACCGGTTCAACAAAGATGTTGAACGCGACCAGCGCCCAGGCCGGGATGAAATAGGCCCCCAGCAGCGCGCCATTGACTGAGCCGATCCGCCAATTCCTGAACATGCCGCTACCCGCTTCGCCTGCCATCCGCCTTCGAGGGGAAGGCTTTGCCGGGAGCTAACTCGCATGAGAGGCTGGCGGCAATTTAAACCCTTTGTTTACCTTAACTGGGCTGATCCACGCCGTCCTTGCGGCAGGATCGCCAGCACCAGACCCGGAATCTTGAGTTCAAGGTTCGGCTCTTCAAGCCGTCTCGGAATGACGCCAGGCAAAGAAAAGGGCCCCGCCTTTCGGCGGGGCCCTCCCACTCCGGGGCTCCCGAACTACTCGTCCTCGCTGCGCTGGCCACCCGGCTGCTGGCCGGGGCGATCGCCCTGGCGCATCGGGTCCTGCTGCTGCTGTCCGGGTTTCTGGCCGCCGCCCTGTTGCGGGTTGCGCTGGCCGGGGTTCTGCTTCTGCTGACCCGGATTCTGGTTCTGCTGCTTCGTCATCGGGGGAAACTCCCTTGTTGGACGTCAGAGAACGATGATAACGGCCGATCCCGGCTTTGGTTGCCCTGGAACCCGGGTTCCTCGCAGCTGCGGAACCCGGAAACGAAAATGACCTCTGTACAAGACCTTCTGCCAAGGGGTGAGCTGTTGCGGCAGCCAGTTCCCTCCTGTTACAAAACCGGCAGAACGCTCGAGGGCTGCCGGGGCCCGAGAAGAAACTCAATCACTCTCTCTCGAAGAGCTCCGCGTCAGGTTTGGTAACGGCAGCCTATGGATTATTTCGCCCAGCAGCTCATCAACGGCCTCGTGCTCGGCTCTATCTACGGCCTGATCGCGATCGGCTACACGATGGTCTACGGCATCGTCGGCATGATCAATTTCGCCCACGGCGACGTCTTCATGATTGGCGGTTTCATCGCCCTGATCACCTTCCTGATCCTGATTTCGCTCGGCCTCACCGCGATCCCCGTGATCCTGCTGGTCGTGCTGCTGGTGTCGATGGCGATCACCGCGCTCTACGGCTGGACCATCGAACGCATCGCCTACCGGCCGCTGCGCCATTCCTTCCGCCTCGCCCCGATGCTGTCGGCGATCGGCATGTCGTTCGTGCTGACCAACTACTCGCAGGTCGCGCAGGGCGCCCGGGTCAAGCCGATCCCGCCCTTCATCACCGGGGGCTACACCTTGCACGAGAGCACGGACGGCTTCGTGATCCAGCTCTCGAACATCCAGATCATGGTGGTCATCATCACCATCGTGCTGCTGGCGATCTTCACCTGGCTGGTGTCGCGCACCCGGCTCGGACGCGACATGCGCGCCTGCGAGCAGGATCAGACCATGGCGGCACTGCTCGGGGTCAATGTCGACCGCACCATCTCCATGACGTTCGTGATCGGCGCGGCGCTCGCCGCGGTCGCCGGCCTGATGTACCTGCTCTATTACGGTCTGGTCGACTTCTTCATGGGCTTCGTCGCCGGCATCAAGGCATTCACCGCCGCCGTGCTCGGCGGCATCGGCTCGCTGCCGGGGGCCATGCTCGGGGGTCTTGCGATCGGCCTGATCGAGACGTTCTGGTCGGCCTATTTCTCGGTCGAATACAAGGACGTCGCGGCGTTCTCGATCCTGATCGTCGTGCTGATCTTCATGCCGACCGGCCTGCTCGGCCGTCCCGAAGTCGAAAAAGTCTGACGGTCGCGCGTGACAGCTCCCTCGATCAACACGGCCAAACCTGCAACGGGCATCCCAGCCCTCTTCAAGACCGCCTTCATCAACGCTGCGATCGCGCTGGTGCTGTTCTCGCTGATGGTCGGCATCCGTACCGAGGCGGGCCCCGACGGCCAGCTCACCTACTGGACGCGTTTTGGCGAGCTCGCCTCCCTGGTCGCCATCGTGTTCAGCGGCTCGATCGTGATCGAGCTGCTGCGGCAGTGGATCGGCCCGACCGGAACCGAGAAGCTGGTGCCGCCGGCGGTGCAGAGCGGCCTGTCGTTCGTCGGCCGCTATCTTGCGCCCGCGCTCCTAATCTTCACCCTGCTGGTGCCGGTGATCTTCTATAACCAGCGCTACATCCTCGACCTCGCGATCCTGGTGCTCACCTACGTCATGCTGGGCTGGGGATTGAACGTGGTGGTCGGCCTCGCCGGCCTGCTCGATCTCGGCTATGTCGCCTTCTATGCGGTCGGCGCCTATTCCTACGGGCTGCTCGCCACCAATTTCGGCTGGTCGTTCTGGATCTGCCTGCCGCTCGCCGGCATCCTGGCCGCGTTCTGGGGCGTGCTGCTCGGCTTTCCCGTGCTACGGCTGCGCGGCGACTACCTCGCCATCGTGACGCTGGCCTTCGGCGAGATCATCCGTCTCGTCATCATCAACTGGCAGAGCCTGACCGGAGGCCCGAACGGGGTCTCAGGCATTCCGCGTCCCACCCTCTTCGGCATCCCGCTCGACAACAGCGATGACGGGTTAGCAGCAAAACTCGGCATCGAGTACTCCTCGACCCACCGCATCATCTTCCTGTTCTACCTGATCCTTGCGCTGGCACTGCTCACAAACTGGGTGACGATCCGCCTGCGCCGCCTGCCGATCGGCCGCGCCTGGGAGGCGCTGCGCGAGGACGAGGTCGCCTGCCGCGCACTCGGCATCAACACCACGACGACGAAGCTCACCGCATTCGCGACCGGCGCCATGTTCGGCGGCTTCGCCGGCGCGTTCTTCGCCACCCGCCAGGGCTTCATCAGCCCGGAATCCTTTACCTTCCAGGAATCGGCGCTGGTGCTCGCCATCGTCGTGCTCGGGGGCATGGGATCCCAGCTCGGCGTCGCGCTCGCCGCGCTCGCCATGATTGGCGGCTTCGAGCTGTTCCGCGGCCTCGAGACCTATCGCATGCTGGTGTTCGGCTTGGCCATGGTGCTGATCATGATCTGGCGGCCGCGCGGCCTGATCGGCCATCGTGCCCCGACCGTATATCTGACCAAGGCCCAGGCGATCTCTTCCGACCTCGTCAAGGAAGGGCACGGATGAGCAGCGACGAGACTGGCGATAAGATTCTTGGCGTCGACCGGCTGACCATGCGGTTCGGCGGCATCGTCGCCGTGCAGGACCTCTCCTTTGCCGCCGAGCGGAAGAAGATCACCGCGCTGATCGGGCCGAACGGCGCCGGCAAGACCACCGTCTTCAACTGCATCACCGGCTTCTACAAGCCGACCGGCGGCACCATCCGCCTCACCCATGACGACGGCCGGGTCATCGCGCTGGAGCGGCTGAACGATTTCCGCATCGCCAAGCAGGCCAAGGTCGCGCGCACCTTCCAGAACATCCGCCTGTTTCCCGGCATGACCGCGCTGGAAAACCTGATGGTGGCGCAGCACAACGCCTTGATGCGCGCCTCCGGCTTCACCTTGCTCGGCCTCGTCGGCGCGCCCGTGTATCGGGATGCCGAGAAGCACGCGATTGATCTGGCCACCGACTGGCTGAGGCGCGTCAACCTGCTCGACCGCGCCGACGACGCTGCCGGAAACCTCGCCTATGGCGACCAGCGCCGGCTCGAGATCGCGCGCGCGATGTGCACCGAGCCCGCGCTATTGTGCCTCGACGAGCCGGCCGCCGGCCTCAATGCGCGCGAGAGCGCCGCCCTGAGCGAGCTCTTGCTCTCGATCCGTGACGAGCTCGGCACCTCGATCCTCCTGATCGAGCACGACATGTCGGTGGTGATGGAGATCTCCGACCACATCGTGGTGATGGACCACGGGGTCAAGATCGCGCAAGGCACGCCGCGCGAGGTCCGCGACGATCCCAAGGTGATCGCCGCCTATCTCGGCACCGACGAGGAAGAGGCGGTGGCCGTGATGGAGGGCGGGACGTGACGGCGGCACCCACTCCCCTGCTCGCGATCCGGTCCTTGCGCGCCGCCTACGGCAAGATCGAGGCGCTGAAGGGCGTCGACGTCGAGATCAATGCCGGCGAGATCGTGGCGCTGATCGGCGCCAACGGCGCCGGCAAGTCGACGCTGATGATGACGATCTTCGGCAAGCCGCGCGCCCGCGCCGGCCAGATCCTGTACGAAGGCCGTGACATCACCGACGTGCCGACCCATGAGATCGCGCATTTGCGCATCGCGCAATCGCCGGAGGGCCGCCGCATCTTCCCGCGCATGAGCGTGGCGGAAAACCTCCAGATGGGGGCCGATGCCACCGAATGCACCGATGCGGAGCGCGAGGCGACGCTCCAGCGCGTCTTCACGCTATTTCCGCGGCTGAACGAACGCTACGCCCAGCGCGGCGGAACCCTGTCCGGCGGCGAGCAGCAGATGCTGGCGATCGGCCGTGCCTTGATGAGCCGCCCCCGCCTGCTCCTGCTCGACGAGCCCTCGCTCGGGCTCGCGCCGCTGATCGCCCGCCAGATTTTCGACGCGATCCGCACCCTGAACCGGCAGGACGGCCTGACCGTCCTGATCGTCGAGCAGAACGCCAACCATGCGCTCAAGCTCGCCCACCGCGGCTACGTCATGGTCAATGGCCTGATCACGCTGGCCGGGACCGGCGCCGAGTTGCTGCAGCGCCCCGAGATTCGCGCAGCCTATCTGGAAGGCGGCCGGCACGGCTGAGCGCGGCCATCTGCAGCGCAATGCGGCGAGATATCTCCGCCAATGCCCGTATTTTGCCGGTGACTTCTCCTCGAATTCATTCAAGAATGGTGCCGGTTTGGACCGGGCATGCCCGGCGACTTCCACAGGCGACCACCCGCGAGGTATCTCATGAAATCACTGAAGCTCATCGGTCTGGCATTCGGCGCGTCGATCGCGCTGTCGAGCGCGGCATTCGCGCAGGATGTCACCATCGCAGTCGCAGGCCCGATGACCGGCGGCGAGTCCGCCTTCGGCCGCCAGATGAAGAACGGCGCCGAGATGGCGGTGGCCGATATCAACGCCGCCGGCGGCGTCAACGGCAAGAAGCTTGCGCTCTCCGTCGAGGACGATGCCTGCGATCCGAAGCAGGCGCGCTCGATCGCCGAGAAGATCGCCGGCGCCAAGATCCCCTTCGTCGCCGGGCACTATTGCTCGTCGTCGTCGATCCCCGCCTCCGAGGCCTATGCCGACGGCAACGTCCTTCAGATCACCCCGGCCTCGACCAACCCGCTCTTCACCGAGCGCAAGCTCTGGAACGTGGCGCGCGTCTGCGGCCGTGACGATCAGCAGGGCCTGATCGCTGCGCAGTACATCGCCAAGAACTACAAGGGCAAGAACATCGCGATCCTCAACGACAAGACCACCTACGGCAAGGGTCTTGCCGACGAGACCAAGAAGGCGCTCAACAAGGCGGGCATCACTGAGAAGATGTACGAGTCCTATAACAAGGGCGACAAGGACTTCAACGCGATCGTCTCGCGCCTGAAGCGCGACAACATCGACCTCGTTTATGTCGGCGGCTACCATCAGGAGAGCGGCCTGATCCTGCGCCAGATGCGTGACCAGGGCCTCAAGACGGTGCTGATGGCCGGCGACGCGCTCGCCGACAAGGAGTACGCCTCCATCACCGGCCCCGCCGGCGAAGGCACCCTGTTCACGTTCGGCCCCGATCCGCGCAACAAGCCGACGGCCAAGAAGATCGTCGATGCCTTCAAGGCGAAGAACATCGATCCCGAAGGCTATACGCTCTACACCTACGCGGCGATGCAGGTGTGGTCGCAGGCGGCCAAGAAGGCCGGCACCACTGATGCCAAGAAGGTCATGGAGGCTATGAAGGGCGGCAAGTGGGACACTGTGATCGGCCCGATCGAGTACGACGCCAAGGGCGACATCAAGCAGATCGACTACGTCGTCTACAAGTGGGACGCCAAGGGCGGCTACGCCGAGATCAAGGGCAACGGCACCTGACGCGCTTTCGGGCCTCAGGCTGCCATCCAACCGTCACAACGCCCCGGCTTGCGCCGGGGCGTTTCTTCTTGCGCCGAGGTCAGACGGCTGCGGGCAGCTCGCCGCCCGTCTCGGCCTGGGCCTTCCGCAGTGCTTGCAGGAGGTCGTTCGGCCGAAACGGCTTTTGCAGGCAGACCACATTGGCGAGGTGAGGCGCCTGGTGCAGGAAATCGAGCGTCGTCATCCCCGACACCGCAATGACGGGAAGTCCCGGCGCACGCTCGCGCAGGCTCGCGATGACGTCGACGCCGCTGGTGTTGCCAAGGAAGATATCGACGATTGCAGCGTCACACGGGCTTTCCGCGAAAGCTTTCAGCCCGTCCGCGCCGCTGTCGGCCTCCACGACCTCGAAACGATGGACCCGGAGCACGATCGCGACCATCGCGCGGACGTCCTTCTGGTCGTCTATGATGAGAACGCGGGGCATAGGGAACTACTCCCGGATATCGAGATCAGATCAAAGGATTCAAACGTGGAACCCGCCACGGCCGAAGGGCATTATGACACCGTCCAGTAAAGCCCATCTTACCGACCCTATTCCTCGTCCCCCCTAAAATTAAGTAAGCTGTAACCTTCGGTTGAGTCGCGGCCGTAACGGTGCACGATACGAGCCTATAACCCGCTACCATGGAGCTGGCCCAAGGCAATCCAAATGACGTCGATGACGATGGCGAAGACCGGTCTGCGAGAGATGGACGTGCCCGCAACGATCGACCGCAGCACATTCCTTTCGACGCTGCCGGCCAACTCAACCGACCGCACCGCCGCATTGGCGATCGTCGGCGTGTCCGCAATCCTGTTCGCGCTGGCCGTGCCTTTCGCAGGTATCCGGCTCCTGCCCGTTCCCGCCTTTGTCGCGAGTTATCAATCCGCCCTCGCCGTCAGCGACATCGTCACCGCGGTGCTGCTGCTGTCGCAGTTTTCGGTCTTGCGGACCCGCGCGCTGCTGTGGCTCGCGACCGGCTATCTGTTCACCGCCGCCGCCGCGGTGGTCCATGCCCTCACCTTCCCCGGCCTGTTCACGCCGACCGGGCTTCTCGGCGCGGGCCCGCAGACCACGGTCTGGCTCTACATGATCTGGCACGCCGGCTTCCCGATCTGCGTGCTGGGCTACGCCTGGTTGAAGGAGGCCGATGGCAGCGCCAGGATTCGCGGCACGACGGCCGGCGCGATCTGCAGCATCGTGTTCGGCGTCATCGCCGCCATGGTCGTCTTCGCCTGGATCGTTACCGCCCAGCACGAGCTGCTCCCGGTCCTGCTGCGCGACGGCCGCTACACGCCGACCATGATCGGCGTCGTGGCCTTCGTGTGGTCGCTGAGCTTTGCCGCCCTCGTCTCGCTGTGGTTTCGCAAGCCGCATTCCGTGATCGACATCTGGCTCATGGTCGTGATGTGCGCCTGGCTGTTCGACATCGCGCTCTCGGCGATCGTGAACGTCGCACGCTTCGATCTCGGCTTCTATGCCGGCCGCCTCTATGGCCTCTGCTCGGCGACCTTCGTGCTCGCGGTGCTGCTTGTCGAGAACGTCCGCCTCCAGGCCCAGACCGCGGGCATGGTCGGCGCCTTGAAACGCAAGTCGGACGCCGAGCGCGACTACCACGCCGAGCGCGAGCGGCTGTTCACCGCCGTGGTCGAATCCTCCAACGACGCCATCATCACCAACTCGCTCGACGGCACGATCACGACCTGGAACCACGCGGCCGAGCGCGTCTTCGGCTACTCCGCCAGCGAGGCGGTCGGCCGCTCCATCGACATCATCATGCCGGACGACCAGCTTGAGGACATCGCAGAAAATTTGGCGCGCACCCGCAATGGCGAGGTCATCGACCAGCAGGAAGCGGTGCGGCTGCACAAGAACGGTCAACCGATCGACGTGGTGCTGAGCCAGGTCCCGCTGCGCTCGACCGACGGCAAGATCATCGGCGCCTCCAAGGTGGCCCGCGACGTGACGGAGCGGAAGCGGGCCGAGATGGCTCTCAATCGCGAGATCGAGGAGCGCCAGCGCATCTTCGAGACCTCGCAGGACCTGATCCTGGTCACCGACGGTTTTGGCAATTTCATCCAGGTCAGCCCCAGCGTGAAGACCATCCTGGGCTTCAGCCCGGAGGACATGGTCGGGCACAGCGCGATCGAGTTCATCCACCCTGATGACCTCGAGAAGACCCGGGGCGAGATGCGCGCGGCGCGGCGCGGCGCGGTCAAGCGCAGCTTCGAGGCGCGCTACTACCACCGCGACGGTCACGAGGTCACGCTGAACTGGATGGGCACCTGGTCCGAGCCCGTGAAACGCCATTTCTTCATCGGCCGTGACCTCACCGAGAAGCAGGCTGCCGAGGCCCAGCTCAGGCAGGTCCAGAAGATGGACGCCATCGGCCAGCTCACCGGCGGCGTCGCCCACGACTTCAACAACGTGCTGACGGTGATCACCGGCACGATCGGCATCCTGGCAGACGCCGTGGCCGACCGGCCGGAGCTTGCCGCCATCACCAAGCTGATCGACGATGCCGCCGAGCGCGGCGCGCAACTGACCAAGCATCTGCTCGCCTTCGCCCGCAAGCAGCCGCTCCAGCCGCGCGAGATCGACGTCAATGCGCTGGCGCTCGAGGCTGCCAAGCTCTTGCATCCGACGCTGGGCGAGCAGATCACCATCATGCCGCAGCTCACCGAGGATGCCTGGCCGACCCTGGTCGATCCCGGCCAGCTCTCCACCGCGATCCTCAATCTGGCGCTGAACGCGCGCGATGCCATGCCCGACGGCGGCACCCTGGTGCTGGAGACCCGCAACGTCTTCCTCGACGACGGCTATGCCAGCATGAACCCCGACGTCACCGCCGGCAATTACGTGATGATCGCGGTCAGCGACACCGGCAGCGGCATTCCGGCCGACCTGATCGACCGGGTGTTCGACCCGTTCTTCACGACCAAGGAGGTCGGCAAGGGCACCGGACTCGGGCTCAGCATGGTGTTCGGCTTCGTCAAGCAGTCCGGCGGACACATCAAGATCTACAGCGAGGAAGGTCACGGCACGAGCGTGAAGATCTACCTGCCGCGCTCGAACGGCGTGCAGGAGACCGAGTTCGAGGCGCTGCAGAGCGTCCCCCTCGCCGGCGGCGACGAGAAGATCCTGATCGTCGAGGACGACGCCCTGGTGCGGCAATATGTGGTGACCCAGGTCAAGAGCCTCGGCTATGCCGCGCTGGAAGCCGCCAACGCGGCAGAAGCCCTCACCATCATCGATGCCGACGAGGAGATCGACCTGCTGTTCACCGACATCATCATGCCGGGGGCCATGAACGGCCGCCAGCTTGCCGACGAGGCGGCCCGCCGCCGCCCCGACCTGAAGACGCTGTTCACCTCCGGCTACACCGAGAATGCCATCGTCCATCACGGCAGGCTCGATTCCGGCGTGCTGTTGCTGGCAAAGCCCTACCGCAAGTCCGAGCTCGCCAAGATGCTGAGGACCGCGCTCGCCAGTTGAGCCGGCGGCATCCCTGCGCTATCGCAAGGACGAACTCCTTCAGCGCACGAGGCCTGTCTTGAAGAATCTGCTCACCGACATCGCCGGCGTCCGCGTCGGCCATGCCGTGGACGCCAAAGTCGCCTCCGGCACGACCGCGATCATTTTCGACCAGCCCGCGGTCGCGGCGATCGACGTCCGCGGCGGCGGCCCCGGCACGCGCGAGGACGCACTGCTCGATCTCGCCAACACGGTCGAGCGCGTCGACGCGATCGCGCTGTCGGGCGGCTCCGCCTTCGGCCTCGATACCGGCGGTGGCGTGCAGGCCTGGCTCGCCGAGCAGGGACGCGGCCACCGCGTCCGCGAGGCGCTGATCCCGATCGTTCCGGGCGCGATCCTGTTCGACCTCCTCAATGGCGGTGACAAGGCCTGGGGACGCTTCTCGCCTTATCGAGACCTCGGCTACGCCGCGGCGGCCGCGGCCGGCGCGGACTTCGCGCTCGGCAGCGTCGGTGCGGGCTTCGGTGCCACCACTGCGACGTTCAAGGGCGGGCTCGGCTCGGCCTCCGCGATCACGCCCGACGGCGTGAAGGTCGCGGCGATCGTCGCCGTCAACGCGGTCGGCACCGTCACCGTCGGCGACGGGCCGTGGTTCTGGGCAGCGCCGTTCGAGCTGGGAGGCGAATTCGGCGGACGCGGCCTGCCCGAGAAGTTCACCGACGACATGCTGCGCATGCGCATCAAGGGCGGTCCCGCGGCGACCGCGCGCGAAAACACCACCATCGGCGCCATCGTCACCGACGCGGTGCTGACCAAGCCCCAGGCCAAGCGGCTGGCGATGATCGCGCACACCGGCTTTGCCCGCGCGATCTATCCGGTGCATGCACCGACCGACGGCGACGTGCTGTTTGCGGCGGCGACCGGCGAGAAGCCGATCGAGCCGCTGGCCGGCCTCACCGAGCTCGGCACGGTCGCCGCCAATGTGGTCGCGCGCGCGATCGCCCGCGGCGTGTACAGCGCGACGGCGTTGCCGTTCCCCGGCGCTCAGCCGGCGTGGAAGGATCGGTTCGGCAGATAGCCGCGGCAACGGTGCGCTCCCTCGCCCCGCTTGCGGGGAGAGGGTTGGGGTGAAGGGGAATCTCCGCGGGGGCGGTGAGAGTTAGACTCGCGGAGAGCTCCCCACCCGAATTCGAGCTCTCGCCGCAAGCGGGGCGCGGTGAAAAGTCACACGCTCATCGACATCGAAGAGGACGCGGTCGCGGTGGCGGCCTGCGCCTGGCGCTGCATCATCTGGCCGAACCAGTCATAGGGCGAGTTGCCGCCACCGTTCGCCTTCGAGCTGCTGGAGGCACCCGGCACCGTGGTCGACATCTTGAAACCGTCGGCATAGGTGACGGTGGTGGTGGTCGAGCCGTCGGCGTTGGTCGTCGTGGTCGAGGTCGATCCGCCGCTCGACGACGACGAGGAATTCGAGCCGCTGCCCGACGCATCGCCCGCATCTTGCGCGTGATGTCCGCGATGGCCGGCCCTCAGCGCCTTCGTCATCTCGCCGAGATCGATGCTGCCATCCCCATTCGCATCCATCCTCGAGAACACGTGGTCGGCCTGCGCGAGGTTGGTGCCGCCGGCTCCGAGCGCGTTCTCGAACTCGGGTTTGGTGATCTTGCCGTCGCCGTCCGCGTCGATCTTCGAGAACAGGTTCTTGAGCGCCGCCTGCCGGCTCGTCGAACTCGACGAAGTCGAACCGGTCGCGCCGCCGATGCCGTCCGAGGACTGGCTTTGCGCGGCGAACAACGCGTTCATGGTCTCCGGCGAGATCTGCGGATATTTGCCGGCATTGACCGACGAGGTCGCCCCACTGGTCGCGCTGCTGCGGCTGTCGATCGCGAACGGATTGGTCGGCGCGCTCTGGGCGGATCCCGTCTTCTGCGCCGACGACGATATCGAGTTCGTCAGCGACTGGATCGCGTCGAGGGCACTCGAGACGGCGCCAAGGGCGAACAGCATTGCACAACTCCGACCGATGCGGCATGCCGCAGCCAACGTTCTGCAGATGAAGTCAGCAAGCGTCGTGCCAGCGCGAAAAGCTCAATGAAATCCGCATCAGCCACGCTTGGCGGGTCGCGGGAACATCGGCAATTCATGCCGGTCGCGGCAGAAATTTCCGCCCACAGGAAGCGCGCCCCTCCTCATTGCCCGCCACGGAGACCCATGTTAGGCGAGGCCCATTCGTCGTCCGGCCGCCACGGGAAACAGCGCCATGACCCAAGCCTTCGCCCCCCGCCCCCTGGCCATCGCGCCCTCGATCCTGGCCTCGGATTTCTCGAGACTCGGCGAGGAGGTGCGCGCAGTGGACGCCGCCGGCGCGGACTGGATCCATCTCGACGTGATGGACGGGCATTTCGTTCCCAACATCTCCTACGGCCCCGAGGTCATCAAGGCGATGCGCCCGCACACGAAGAAGATCTTCGACGCGCATCTGATGATCTCGCCCTGCGATCCCTATCTCGAAGCCTTCGCAAAGGCCGGCTGCGACCACATCACGGTGCATGCGGAGGCCGGTCCCCACCTGCACCGCTCGCTCCAGGCCATCCGCGCGCTCGGCAAGAAGGCCGGCGTCTCGCTCAACCCGGGCACGCCCATCAGCGCGCTCGAATACGTTCTAGACCTCGTCGACCTCGTGCTGGTGATGTCGGTCAATCCGGGCTTCGGCGGCCAGGCCTTCATTCCCTCCGCGATCAACAAGATCCGCGACATCCGGGCAATGGTCGCGGGCCGTCCGATCGACATCGAGGTCGATGGCGGCGTCGGCCCCGACGTCGCAGGCCCGCTGGCGGCCGCCGGCGCCAACGCCTTCGTCGCCGGCACCTCCGTGTTCAGGGGCGGCACGCAGGACGCCTATAAGGCCAACATCGCCGCGATCCGCAACGCGGCGCTCGGGGCGCGTGGCGAGGCGATCTGAAGACCGAAGAAGCGCCCGCATCCTTCGGACCTTACGGGTGCTGCGGCGGGCAATGCCTAAAATTGCAACTTCGACCCGTACTCATCCGGGCTTCACTGCCTCGTGCAAATCACTGCAAGTGATTCCTGCCGGTTTTTGCAGGAGCACATCATGACGACGACCCTGGTTTGGACTGGCGTGGCGTTGTGGATCGGTTTCGGTGCATTTGTCGTGTTCGGCCCGTCGGCCGGACCGGTCGAGGCCCCGGCGCGTTCGGCCCGCAACATCCGTCACGACCGCCATCGGGCTTGACGCCCATGCAGATCGCCCTCGTGAAGCGCCTGCCGAAACGCAGGTGCCGGATTCCGCGGCGCCCCCATCCGAGCCTCGACTATTTCTTCGGTCGGCTCGAACGCACTGACGGCGCGCCGGTCGACGATGCCAGGCCCGACAATTCGGACCTGGACCACCCGTCCCAGCGCCACCACTGACGATCTCCTTTTCGGAACGACGCCATGAAACCGCATTGCCCCAACTGCCTGAAGGAAATGACCAAGGCATCCGCGTCGCGTAACCTGTTCAATTGCGAGCCCTGCCGCGAGATCATCCAGTATTTTGGCGGCAGCGCGGATCACGGCGAGCCGGGGCAGCAATTCTCCTGGCCCATCCGCCGCAAGCGCGTCGTCCACACCGCTCACGCAGCCTGATTTGGTCTAACTGACCTCATCCGCATCCGCCGCCATCCGCGGCGGCCGTACCACGGTGACGGTGCAGGCCGCTTCCGCGGCCACCTTGGCCGAGACGCTGCCGAGCAGCGTGCGGCGAAACGAGCTCTGCCGCGCGCCGATGATGACGTGGTCGACCTGGTTGACCTCGGCGAATTCCAAGAGCGCCGCCGCGGGATCGACGGCCTCCAGCACGTGAACCGAGAGCCGACTCTCGTCGAGCTTCAAGGGCGTCGCCCAATGCCGGAGCGCGACCAGGCGGTCGATATGCTTGTTCGAGCCTTGCTCGTCCAGAGTCCGGTCGATCGCGATGCGGTTCAGCTTGAGCACGTTGACGCAGGCAAGCCGCGCCGAGGGCAGCGTGGCGAGAATGCGCTCGGTGGTGACGCGCAGGGCCTCGTTCAGCTCCGGCGCGCCTTCCGCCGTGTCGAGTGCAACCGCGAGAATCGGGCTCGATGCGATCTGCGCTGCGACATCCGATTTCGCGCGCGGGGCCATGACGCCCTGGTTGAAGCGGCGCCGCCAGGCGATGCTGAGTGGATCGCGCTTCAGCCGCTCCGAGCGTGTCGTCAGCTTGACCTGGCCCGGATGGGCCAGATCGAAGGCGAGCTGGGACGCGGTCGGATAGCGCCACACCGGCTCGATCTCCAGACAGCGCAGCACCACCTCCTGGAGCCAGGGCGGATAGTCGGCGCGAAGCGCGCGCGGCGGATGCGGATCGCGCCAGAGCCTCCGCCGCATCGCGCGCAGCGTCTCGCCCTCGCCGAACGGACGCTCGCCGGTGGTGAAGAAATAGAGCAGCACGCCGAGTGAGAACAGATCGCTGCGCGGATCGTCGCGCACGCCGAGCAGCCGTTCCGGCGCCATGTACGGCGCGGTGCCGTAAGGCAGGCGGAACTCCTCCTGCAGGAGATCGGGCAGATGGTCATGGTGCGACAGGCCATAGTCGATCAACACCGCCTCGCCGCTCTCGCGAAACATGATGCTGCTGGGCTTGATGTCGTGATGGATCACGTTCTGCCTGTGCAGGTCGGCGAGCGCGGTCGCGACCCTGGCGACGAGCTGCCGCGCCTCGTCATACGGCAGCGGCAGGTCGGGCAGCCGCTTGTAGAGCGTGGTCCCGGGGATGCGCTCGATCACGACATAGGCCTGGTGCGCGAAATCGCCGGTGCCGAAACAGGCGGGCACGTGCGGACCCGCAAGCCGCGGCAGGATCATCATCTCCATCTCGAAGGAGACGATCGCGGCGGGGTCCTCGCCCTCCGACACCCTGGGGATCTTCATCAGCAAGGGCACGTCGATGCCGGGATGGGTGACGGTCCAGAGCGTCGCCATGCCCCCGGCATGGACGCATTCGCCGATCGTGTAGCCGTCGATCACAGCGCCCGACTTGACCAGGGGTTTGGGCATCGGCTTCTAGCGTCCCTGCGACAGCCGGTCCGCGAGCCAGTGCGGCAGGCCGTTCTCGCGGATCCGGCTCGCGGCCGTCTCGATGTCATAGGGCGCGCGGCAATAGGTGATCCGGCACGTCACCGTGTCGAACAGCACGAAGGCCGCGGACGGATCGCCGTCGCGAGGCTGGCCGACCGAGCCGAGCACGGCGAGCCATTGCCGTCCGCGCAGCAGCGGCACCGCGACGTCGGTCTTGGGCACGAGGCTCGTCATCTTCGCCGTCACCGACATCGAATACAGCGCCGGACGGTGGATGTGGCCGCAGAAGGTGACATGGGCCGGTGTCGAGATCAGGCTCTTGGCGGCATCCGCCGTCGATCGGACATAGTGCCAGCGCTGTGGGCTGGAGGCTTCCGAATGCACGAACAGGCGGTCGCCGTCCTCGACCAGCATCGGCAGTTCGGCCAGGAATCGCCGCTGCGCGGTATCGAGCCGGCCACGGGTCCATTCGATCGCGATCTGCGCCTCGGCGTTCATGGTCTCGGCCGAGGAATTGACCGCCTGGTCGTGATTGCCGCGCACGGCGACGGCCCCCTGCGCAACCAGCTCCATCGCGGTATCCACCACCCATTCCGGATCGGCGCCATAGCCGACGAAGTCGCCGAGCAGGATGAATCGCTCGGCGCCCTTGGCGCGCGCAGCCTTCAGGCAGGCCTCGAACGCCTGCCTGTTGCCATGGATATCCGAGAAGACAGCGAGAAGCACGCACCCTCCACCCTCAAATTCTTATTGGAGGCCGATGAGGCCAAATTGAGGGAGGTCAACAGGATGCGTCAGCGCTGCGCCGTTTACCAGCGCAGCGCTGCGGTGATGGTGAAAGGCCTATTGCTCGTCCTTCGGCGGCATCCGGGGCGGCGGAATCGGGGTGAACACCGCGCCCTGGGCAGCGGCGGGCGGGGCATTGAATTCGCCGGTCGAGGAATCGCCGCCGCTGGTCTCCAGGATGGTCTTTGGGGTCACATATTCCCTGACCATGTCGATCAGGCTGCCGTCGCCGCCGCCGAAATCGGCCGCGCGGCCGCCTTGCGGATGTCCGAGCGCGATCTCGTTCTCCGCGGCATGGGTCTTGTCGGCCAACCTGTCATTGTAGGGCACACGAAACGCGCGCGGGATGCCGCTCGGGCGATTGTCCTCGTCCAGCGCCTCGACCCAAAGATAGATCGAGCCGGGGTCGCCCTCCAGCGAATGCGGCTCGACGATGCGGGCCTTCAGCAGCTTGAAGGTAGCAGGCAGCCGGTCGGGGCTGGCCCAGCCGAGCAGTCCGCGCATTTCGGTGAAGCTGACGACATAGAAGGCGCTGGTCACGACCACCGCGACCGCCTTCAGCGACCAGTGCAGCCGCGCATAGACCAGCACGACCAGCAGCAGCGCGCCGATGACGGCATAGGCGACCGACAGCGTCGCGATGACCGTCTGCGGGTTACTCACGGCGGATCCTCACAGCGTTCCTGCTCACACCGGTCTTGGGATCGACATCGGCGCCGTTGCGCCAGCTGCTGCGGAACGTCTCCAGCAGCGATTTCGGCCGCTGATCGACATTGACGACCTTGCCTTCGGCATCGATGCGGAATCGCACCGCGGTCTTCTCGTCGCCGGTGTGGTCGAGCGTGAACTTGTTGTCGAAGATCACCTGCGCGGTCGGATTGAGCTTCTGCACCTTCACATTGGCGGTCACCGGCTCGCCGGTCGTCGCAACGAAATGCGAGACGTTCACCGTGTATTCGCCGGCGAGGATGCCGCGCACCGTCACGATCTCCTCGCGGATGGGGGAAGCGATTTTCTTGCCGGCAACCATGATGAAATCGTTGGCGCCGCCACGGTCGTCGCGATCGAGCGTGAGGAAGCCGGCCTCGCGGTGGCGATACCAGGCGATATTGCCGGCGGGATCCTGCACGAACAGGTCGAGATCGTCAGGGTGGTTGTCCGGCCAGTCCAGCGTAATGATGAACTCGGCCTTGGAGTCGATCTTGCCGTCCTTGGCGTCCGGGGACACCGCGAGCAGCGCAAGGAAGAACAGGAAGGCGATCACCTGGAGCGCCTTGAACAGCATCACGCCGAGGGGATCGAACGGCTCCTCGCGTGGATAGAGGCCGAAATCATCCATCATGACGACGTTCCGGCGCCCTTGGTTTCAGAAGCTTTGCGTTCCAGCACCGGCGTCACATAGGTCTCGGTCAGCACCACCGCATCCGAGAACACCCGCTGGGTCGCCGAATCCAGCATGTAGTACTGGATGCGGACCAGGATCGAGCCGACGAGGCCGGCCAGCGTCGTGTACATCGCGACCGCCATGCCGTCGCTCATCAGCCCCATGGACGAGCGCATCGCGACCTTGTCGGCGGCATCCAGCCCCGCGATCGGCGCCAGCATGATGATGAAGCCGATGATGGTGCCGAGCAGGCCGAGCTTCATCAGCGTGTCCGAGACGAAGGCGCCGAAGCCGTTGGAGCCGCGCAGCCGGTCGGCCAGCGTCCGCAGCAGCAGCGTCTGGTCCACGGGGCGGTAATCCTGCGCCGCCGCCTTCGTCACCAGGCTCTCGATGTGATCGCGCACCAGCCCGCGCGGCAGCGCCGTCGCACGCGCATCGAGCACCCTGCCGCCATCAGGCGCGGCGAGCGCCGCCCGGCAACGCCGCGCCGCCGCCCCCTCACGCGCGATCGCGCGCGTGCGCAGGAAACAATGGCCACAGGTGACAATGTAGAGCACCGCGATGACGCTCGAAATGTAGGTGCGGTCCGAGGTCAGCATCAGATGGATCAGGCCGAAGCGCCACAGCAGCACGACGGCGAAGATCGACAACCCGGTGAAGATCATCCAGAACAGCAGCGCGCTGCGCTCGGATGGATCTGCAGCAGACCCGGCGATCGGTCCAATGGTCATTGAACTCATGCTGCACCGCTCCTCGCCCGCAACGATGGGCCTGTAAAGATTCCATCCCGATTAGATCAAAGCTACCGGGCCCGGTCCAAAGACCCATGCCCAAACCGGCTTGGGAAATTTGCCCGAGCTGCAATCCTGCCACACCCTGCAATTGGCAAGGCGCGGCGGCGTTGTTAGGCTGACCTTACCAAACGCCGGGGGTGATCGCATGCGCCTCGTACTTCAGCTTGTTGCCCGCCTGCTGCTCATCGTGGCGCTGTGCCTCGGCGCGGCGACCATATGGGCCACGTTCGACGCCTATCGCAGCATTGACCGGGCGACCGCGGCCTCGGCGCAGCGGGTCGCGCAGGCACTTCAGGCGCTGTACTGGCATGAGCTGTTGTTGCGCAGCAGCAGAGCCCGCGAGCACCTGCTGCCGGTTCCGGAATGGCGCACGCTGGAGACGATGAAGCTGATCTCGCCCGGCGTCTGCGTCGAGTTCCAGCCGGCGACCACATTCGAGAAGCCGCTCTGCGGCCAGAGCGAGGGGCTCGGCAAGACCCCGCCGCGCTGGTTCGCGTCCATCGTGCCGACCTTCCTCGGCAGCCATGCCGAGGTGGTGCGGCCCGTCAGTCCGCGCGCCGCAGCCGCCGGCACCGTGGTCGCGTCGCCGGATGCGATTGCCGCGATCTCGCTCGCCTGGGAATACATCCTCAACGTCATCGATGTCGCGCTGCTGATGGCGGGCGCGATTGCACTGCTGGCGTCGCTCGCCATCGCGCACGCGCTGGCGCCGGCACGCACGATCGTCACGGCTCTCCAGCGCATGGCGCGCGGACAGTATCGCACGAAACTGCCGCGCTTCCGCTCGATGGAGCTGGCGATGATCGGGAGCGCCGTCGGCGAGCTCGGCGGGCGGCTGGAGGAAGCCACCGAACAGCGCGCGGCGCTGACGCGGCGCTTGATCGAGATCCGCGACGACGAGCGCCGCGCGCTCGCCCGCGAGCTGCACGACGAGTTCGGGCAAAATCTTTCCGCTATCCTCGCCTTTGCCAACACCATCGAGACCGCGAGCGCGAAGCAGAACAAGGACGATGGGATCGCGCAGGACGCGCGCATGATCTCGCAGGCCACCCATCATCTGATGGCCTCGCTGCGCGATGCGCTAAAACGGCTGCGCAATCCGCTGCCCGCGGAGCTCGGGCTCGAGGCCAGCCTCGTCAATCTCGTCGACACCTGGCGCTCGCACAGCACGGCGCGGCCGACAATCCAGCTCGACCTCAGGGGCGACCTCACCGACATATCCGGCCCGGCCGCCACCACCGCCTATCGTGTCGCGCAGGAATGCCTGACCAACGCGCTGCGTCACAGTACGGCGCGCGAGATCTCGCTGCGGGTCGAGCGGCGCGCGGGCGAGGACGATGCGCTCGTGATCCGTGTCGAGGACGACGGGGGCGGCGATGCCGCACGCGTCGCGCAGTCGGCCGGCTTCGGCCTCACCGGCATTCGCGAGCGTGTCGCCGCAGCCGGCGGATCGCTGTCGATCCTGCCTGCAACCCGCGGCCTCAGTGTCGCCGCCACCATCCCGCTCGCCGCGTGAGGCCGACATGAGCGATGTCGCCGCAACAGGCATCTCCGTGCTGCTGGTCGACGATCATCCGATCGTCCGGCAAGGCTACCGGCGCGTGCTGGAGAGCCAGGGCGATCTACATGTCGTGGCTGAGGCCGACAACGCGGCGGATGCATACGGCGCCTTCAAGGCGCACGATCCTGACGTCGTCGTGCTGGATATCTCGATGCCCGGCGCCAGCGGGCTGGAAGCCATCCGCAACATCCGCGCCCGCAGCCCGCGGGCACGGATCCTCGTCTTCACCATGCACAACGAGGCCGTTCTGGTGAAAGCGGCCTTCGGCGCCGGCGCCTCCGGCTTCGTCACCAAGAGCAACGAGCCGTCTGCGGTCGTGAATGCAATCCGCAGCGTCGCCCGCGGCGAGCGCGCGATGAGCGACGACATTGCGCATACCCTCGCCGAGGACAGCCTGTCGCCGACCGGCTCGGTGCTGGACCAGCTCGGCGAGCGCGAGATCGAGATCCTGCGCCAGTTCGCCGGCGGAGCTACCACCGAAGAGATCGCGACGCACCTCAATCTCAGTGTAAAGACAGTCCAGAACTATCACTACCTGATCAAGACCAAGACCGGCGCGCGCACGGACGCACAGCTGGTGCGGCTGGCCGCGACGTGCGGGCTGACGAAGATCTAGCAGCGGGGCTGCCGCTTCCGCCTCAGGCGAACTCGAAGCTGCCAATCTGGTAGGCGGATTGGAACTGACAGCATGCGGTTCCGGTTGGTAGCAGAGTGAAGGAGTGAATCTCATGAGTAAGGGTCATCACAACCCGGCAGCCCACCCCCCGATCATCACCGTAGGCGAACTCATCGACGAGCTTTGCCGACTTCCCGATACCGCCGTCGTCCATTTCCGCTGTCCCATGCTCGAACAGGAGCTGACTTTCTATCGCCTCCGCAAGCGGTCAAAGGATGTCGTCGAAATCGCGGTCAATACATACCCGGAGAGCCCGCCGGTCGCACCATCAGCCAACGGCGGGCTTCACCCGCGCCGGCACGCAACTGCATCGCCCTCCGTCCGCGAGGGCGCGCTTCTCCACAAGGCAAGAGGGTAAGCTAGTCGTCTACGCCGCCTTCAACCCACGCAGCACCAGTGCGAGCGTCGCATCGACACGCCCCGGCAGATCGGCGTCTTTCCATTCGTCGGCATGCGCCGGATGATGGAAGCGGCAGGTCGCATCGAAGATCGCGCGCGCGGTCGCCTTGACGTCGTCCACGGCAAACACGCCCTGGCTGACGCCATCGGTCAGGATCGCCGCGATCTGGTCGATCATGGTGTCCTTGTGACACTTGACGGCCGCGCAGGCTTCTCGCGCCAAAGTAAGATAGGTTTCGAACATCTCGGGGTCGTCGAGCACGCGCGAACGCTTGGCCGCGAACAGCGTGCGCAGCCAGCGGTCCAGCCTGTCCGGCGCCGGTCCCTGCTCCCTGACGATTGCCAGGAGCGGCGCGTCGATCCGGTCGAGCCAGCGTTTGGCAACGGCCTCGCGCAGGGAGGCCTTGCTTGGGAAATGGCGATAGACGCTGCCGTGGCTCACATCGAGCGCACGGGCAACGTCAACCACGGTGGCCTTGGCAAGTCCGTAGCGCCGCAAGACGTCCTCGGTGACTTCGAGGATCCGCTCCGGCGTCAGGATAACGGCTTCATTCATGCCAGCACCTTGTTCCCGTCCAGGGTTCGTCCGGCGACGGCGCTGATTCCGAAGCGCCTCTACCGGTCGTTTCGGAAAGCTCTCGCCTTAATGAGGCAGTTTTGCAGCCTGCGCCGCTATCTGGCGCGCCACCAGCAAATTGAGCCAATGCCCAATGGTGCCGGTGAAATTGAGGATTTCGGTCGTCATCGTCTCAAGTCTCCATTCGTCCACGGCTCCCACCCCTTGATTACGTCCCTCGATCCGCTGGTTTTTCGAATCTCGGGACCCCCTGGCAGGATGGCCGCGGGACGCCCAATCGGAGCGTCCGAGAACGGATATACACGTCTAGATGACAGATTTCAATATCTGTCAGTCAAAGATACGTGACTGACAGTTAATATTTGCGGCCCGGCGGCGCCACCCTGCCGGCCCGGGGCCCGGTGGATAGCTCGGTGATCCCCCTCTTCCGGGGCCCAGACCGTTTGTTTCGCCCTGCCCGCTCTGTTAAATCACGGCGTAAAAAGCATTTTGGCCGGCGCAGCCCCGAGGGACCGCCCGCCCACCTTCCTGGAGCCGTCAGATGATCCCCCGCTATACCCGTCCCGAAATGGCCGCGATCTGGGAGCCGCAGACCCGGTTCAAGATCTGGTTCGAGATCGAGGCGCATGCGGCGGATGCCCTGGCCGAGCTCGGGACCATCCCCAAGGAGGCCGCCAAAACGGTCTGGGCCAAGGCCAAGGACGCCACCTTCGACGTGGCCCGCATCGATGAGATCGAGCGCGAGACCAAGCACGACGTCATCGCCTTCCTCACCCACCTCGCCGAGATCGTCGGCCCCGAGGCGCGCTTCGTGCACCAGGGCATGACCTCCTCCGACGTGCTCGACACCTGTCTCAACGTCCAGCTCACCCGCGCCGCCGACCTGTTGCTCGCCGACCTCGACAAGGTGCTGGCGGCGCTGAAGAAGCGTGCCTTCGAGCACAAGATGACGCCGGCCATCGGCCGCAGCCACGGCATCCATGCCGAGCCCGTCACCTTCGGCCTCAAGCTCGCCTATGCCTATGCCGAGTTCACGCGCGCCAAGGAGCGCCTGATCGCAGCGCGGAAAGAAGTCGCGACCTGCGCCATCTCGGGCGCCGTCGGCACCTTCGCGCAGATCGACCCGCGCGTCGAAGAGCATGTCGCGAAGGCCATGGGCCTCGTGCCGGAGCCGATCTCGACCCAGGTGATCCCGCGCGACCGTCACGCCATGTATTTCTCGACGCTCGGCGTGATCGCCTCCTCGATCGAGCGCATCGCGGTGGAGATCCGCCACATGCAGCGCACCGAGGTGCTGGAGGCCGAAGAGTTCTTCTCGGAAGGGCAGAAGGGCTCCTCCGCGATGCCGCACAAGCGCAATCCGGTGCTGTCGGAGAACCTCACCGGCCTGTCCCGCATGGTGCGCGCCTATGTGACCCCGGCGCTGGAGAACGTCGTGCTCTGGCACGAGCGCGACATCTCGCACTCCTCGGCCGAGCGCATGATGGGCCCCGATGCCACCGTCACGCTCGACTTCGCGCTGGTGCGCCTCGCCGGCCTGATCGACAAGCTCCTGGTCTATCCCGCCAACATGCAGAAGAACCTCGACCGCCTCGGCGGCCTCGTGCATTCGCAGCGCGTGCTGCTGGCGCTCACCCAGAAGGGCGCAAGCCGCGAGGACGCCTACAAGCTGGTGCAGCGCAACGCCATGCCGGTCTGGCGCGGCGAAGGCGATTTCCTCCAGCTCCTGAAGAAGGATGCTGAAGTGAAGAAATATCTCAGCGACGCCGAGATCGAGGAGCAGTTCGACCTCGGCTATCACCTCAAGCACGTCGACGCGATCTTCAAGCGCGTGTTCGGGGAGAGCTGAGCGTCACGTCCGTAGCCCGGGTGAGCGCAGCAATACCCCGGCATTCACCTGCGAAAGATCCCGGATGTCGCTTCGCTCATCCGGGCCACCCAACCAATCAAAAACGGATCCCCCATGCCCATCGTCAACCGCATCGCCGCCCTCTCCGACGAAATGGCCGCCTGGCGCCATGACTTCCATGAGAACCCGGAGCTGCTCTACGAAGTCCACCGCACCGCCGGCATCGTCGCCGACAAGCTGCGCGAATTCGGCTGCGACGAGGTGGTGACGGGCATCGGCCGCACCGGCGTGGTCGGCGTGATCCGCGGACGCAAGTCGGCCTCCGGCAAGACCATTGGCCTGCGCGCCGACATGGACGCGCTGCCGATCATGGAGACCTCGGGCGTGCCCTACGCCTCGAAGGTGCCCGGCAAGATGCACGCCTGCGGCCATGACGGCCACACCGCCATGCTGCTCGGCGCCGCCAAATATCTCGCCGAGACGCGCAATTTCGACGGCACTGCGATCATGATCTTCCAGCCCGCCGAGGAAGGTGGCGGCGGCGGCAAGGCGATGGTCGAGGACGGGCTGATGACACGCTGGAACATCCAGGAAGTCTACGGCATGCACAACATGCCCGGCCTGCCGGAAGGCCATTTCGCCACCACGCCGGGCGCGATGCTGGCTTCCTCCGACAACATCCAGATCACGGTCCACGGCAAGGGCGGTCACGCCGGCGCCGGTCCGCACAAATCGGTCGACAGCGTGCTGATCGGCTCGCAGATCGTCAACGCGCTGCAATCGATCGTCGCGCGCAACGTCGATCCGCTGAAATCGGCCGTCATCTCGATCACCCAATTCCACTCCGGAACCGCCTTCAACATCATCCCTGAAGTCGCCGAGCTCGCCGGCACCGTGCGCACGCTCGATCCCGAGGTGCGCGATCTCGTCGAGCGCCGCATTGGCGAGGTCGCCGAGAGCGTCGCCCGCGCCTATGGCGGCTCGGCGGAGACGAAGTACACGCGGATGTATCCGGTGACGATGAACCATGCGCGCGAGGCCGGCCTTGCCGCCGACGTCGCCCGCGACATCGTCGGCAATGATCGCGTCAACGACAAGTTCATCCCGATGATGGGCGCCGAGGACTTTTCGTTCATGCTGGAGGCGCGTCCCGGCGCCATGGTGCTGGTCGGCATGGGCGACGGCAACGAGTGCCACCACCCCGCCTATGTCTTCAACGACAACATCCTCGGCCACGGCGCCTCGTTCTGGGTGCGCATGATCGAGACGAGGATGCCGGCGTAGCTGACCAAAGCTTGTAGCCCGGGTGAGCGGAAGCGACACCCGGGACAAGTCTCGTCAGATCGCAGCACTGCCCCGGATGTCGCTGCGCTCGATCGCCGTCGGCCTTGAACCCGAAATTGCGCACCAGCGGACAGACCCGCCCCGCGCGGCCGCAAAGGGATAGGTGGCGGCCCTCGTCAGTGGGCAACAGAGCGCAGGCCCGTTGGCTCGTCCGCCCTCAACATGCCGGATGTGGCCTCGCCCGAGGCGAGAGGCAGGGAGAACTGAAAGACCGCGCCCCGAGGCTCGTTGGCGCCGGCCCACATCCGTCCACCATGCGCCTCTATGATCGAGTGGCAAATGGCGAGGCCCATGCCCATGCCTGCCGGCTTGGTGGTGTAGAAGGCCTCGAACAGGCACTCGAGATTCTTCGGATCCAGTCCCGGACCGGAATCCCGCAAGGTGACGTGCACGCCGTTCGATACATCCCGGTCGGTGCTGATCAGCAACTCGCGTTCGTGCTCGCCAACCGCGGCCAACGCCTCGATCGCGTTGACGATCAGGTTTAGCAGCACTTGCTGAAGTTGAACCCGGTCCGCCGGAATGGTCGGCAGGCCTTCGGCAAGTTGCGTTCGTACCGAGACGCGGTTCTTGAACGCTTCACTGCGGGTCAGCGCGATGACGTCGAGCACCGCCTGGTTGATGTCCATATCCTCCTTTTGCGGCGGCGCTTTCCTTATCAACGCCCGGATCCGGCCGATGATGCCGCCGGCTCGCATGCCATCGCCGGTGATCCAGTCGAATGTCTGTCGAACCCGCTCCAGATTTGGCGGTTGAGCCTCCAGCCAATTCAACCCGGCCTCGGCGTTCGCCACGATCGCGGCGATCGGCTGGTTGACCTCATGGGCAATCGAAGCCGTGATCTGCCCCATCGTGGTGACGCGATTGGCGTGCGCGAGCTCCATCAGGGCTTCGCGGTAGAGCCGCTCGTGCTCGCGAGCTTCGGCCTCTGCCCGCTTGAGAGGCGTCAAATCGAGGACAAAGCCGACCCCTTGATCTCCACCTGGTGCAAACATCGTCCCGCCGATCAGCACGGAAACACGGCTTCCATCCTTCCGGACATACTCCTTCTCGAACGGCTGGGCCGTCCCGACCCGCTTCAACTCCGCCGCGGTTTTTTCGTCGCGGTCGCGCCATTCCGGCGGCGTCAGATTGTATCGATGCAGGCGCCCCGAAGCGAGATCATTCCGGTCATATCCGACGATGCGCAGGAACGCGTCATTGGCCTCGACAATGCGCCCCTCGACTTCCCAGATGATGATCCCGATGATGTTGGAATCGAACAGGCGCCGGATCTTGATATCCCGCGCTGCAAGATCGCTCTGCAGTTGAATGTTCTCCTCGGTCGCCTGTCTCCGCCGCTTCGCTTCGAGCCGCGCGAGCGCCAGCGCTGCTCCCGCAAGCGCGACGACGAGGACGACGGCGCCGGCAATCAGCCAGGTCCAGCGCTGCTCGAATGCGTCGGCATGCGTCTCCCGGTCGGCGAGCCGAAAGCGCTCATGATCCACCATCTGATCGATCTGCGAGCGGATCTCGTCCATGCTGCGGATCATCGCCAGCGCCGGCTGCCCGGACGTGCCGGCGGACTTCACCATCTGGTCAATCTCGCGCAGCTTTGCCGAAACGGTCAGCGCCAGATGTTGCGCGCGCAGACTTTGCAACGGATCGTCCGCGACCAGCGCGAGCAGCGCCTGCGCCTCGCGCCGCACACCTTCGTCGGAGACCCCGTAGGCTTTGAGATAGGTGGGGTCGAGGGTCATTAGATACCCGCGCCGTTCGGTCTCCAGCTCGGCGGTCATCGAACGCAACCGATCGAGCGTTTCGAGCACCTGGCGGCTGTGCCCAAGCACGTCGTGAGCCGCCTGCCGCTCCTGCTGATATTGCAGGCCGAGAAACGTCGTCGCAGCGAACAGCGTCAGTAGCGCCACGACCGCCACGATCAGCGGACGAGCCAGCCATCGCCAAGACGGGACCAGAGCAGGAACTGACATCGGCCTTGGGTCTTCGATGCTCGTGTGACAGCGCGTCTTCTGGTGTCGACGCCTGCGCGTGATAGAATAATAGCATGGATAGGTGGGGCGGAACGCGACATTCTCGCCCGCCAAGGTATACCGGTCTGGCCAGTCGTTGCGCGATGGCCGCGACATCACCGGCATGGCTCGTGTTGCGAATGATTGCCCGTCGCAGGGAGAGCCAACATGACGTACGCACACAGCGGTCGAAGTCCGACCAGCCGTCGCAGCTTCGTTACGGCATTGGGGGCGGCGGGCGCCGTGTTGCCTGCGCTGGCCGCGTTGCCGCGCTGGAGCTTCGCCGAGGATCGCGCAGCGACCTACGCCAGCGCGAACATCGATTGGAAGCAGTTTGCGGGACAGACCATCTCTCTTTCGGGCGCGATCCATCCCTGGTCGACTGCGATCACGCCGTTGCTGCCTGAGTTCACCCGGCTCACCGGCATCAACGTCACCATCGATTTCCAACTCGAAACCACATTCCTCGGCGCCTTGGCGATCAAACTGGCCCGCGGTAGCGCGACGCCCGACGTCTTCATGTTCACGGCCTATGGCCAGGGCATCGCAGGAGGGTGGCTCGAGCCGCTGAACGGCTATTATTCCAACCGATCGCTGACCGATCTCGGCTGGTACGACGAGAGCGACCTGCTCAAGACCGCTCAGGCCTTCCCGCTGTGGTCCGACGGCGAACGGTATGCCGTACCGATCACCTCCGAAGCGATGACCATGTTCATCAACGGTGACGCGCTTGCAGCCAAGAACCTGTCGGTTCCGCAGACGTTCGAAGAGTTGCTTGCGACCGCCAAGGCGCTCAAGTCCGGCGAGATGTCGGGGATGGCCATGCGGGCCCAGGCGAGCGGCAATTCCTCCCCGCCGGCCATGGGCTTCGTGTTCTCTTACGGCGGCGCCATAGTCAAGGACAACAAGGCCGTCTTCGCAAGCTCCGAAGCGATCGCCGCCGTCGAGATGTACGGGCGCCTGCTCAGCCAGGCCGGGCCCGGCGGCGTCGGCAGCTATGAATGGTACCACGTGCTGGACGATTTCCTGCAGGGACGGACTGCAATGGCAATCGACAGCAGCAATTTCGCGACCGACATCTCCAACCCGGCGCGGAGTCGCGTCGCGAAGCAGACCGTATTTGCAGTCTTTCCGCATCTCCCTGGTCGCGCGCCCGTGCCCTTCATGTCGCACTGGCAGGCCTGCATCAATTCAAGATCACGAAGCAAGCGGGCAGCTTTCCTGTTCCTGCTCTGGGCGACGAGCAAGCCGACATCGCTGCAGACTGCGGCAGCAGGGCTGGCGACGACACGCGTGTCGGCGTGGTCCAGCGAGGGTTTCAAGAGGGCATTCGGCTCGCAAGCCGCCGAGGCGGCGCTGACCAACCTGCAAAATGCCGATGTCGACCGCGCCAAGGCGATTCTCTTCCATCCGCGATCGAGATCGATCCTGGATGCGTTCATGATCGGCGTCAATGAAGTGGTCAACGGCGAGAAATCGGCAAAGGATGCCATGACCGGTGCAGCCGCGCAGGCCAACGCGGCGATCCGCGGGTAGCGGCGAGTCGGTCGCCGAACAAGTCCCCAACTCAACCTTGCGCGGCGTTCACCCCTGATACTGCAGCACGTGCATGCCGGCGTTCCAGTCGGAGACGAACATCAGCCCGTCGGGCCGGACATGGGCGTCACAGGTCTTGGCTGCGAGGGCGACGTTCGGCCGGGGGTCGATGAGCTTCGTCGGCGTCGGCGGCGCCCAGTACGCAATCTCCTTCGGTGCGAAGGCATCCCTGATGTCGAACACTCTAACGCCCGCATTGTTGTAGGTCGCGAAGATCGTCTCCTCGCTCTGGAACGAGCCCGGCCGGTTCTCGTGCAGATTATGCGGGCCGAACGTGCCGCTCGTGCAAAAATCGCGCTCGCGCGGGGTCGGCAAGGTTGCGATCGGCACCGGGTTCTCGGGCGCGCGCACGTCGAGCACGAAGGTGTGGAACAGGCCCTTGGCGCATTTCTCCGCATTGGCTTCGTCCGCGACCATCGCGAGCTGTCGCTTGGGCAGCGGCAACGGCGTATGCGTGCCGCCGGCGAAGGGCGGCGACCAGTTGATATGGGACAGCAGCTTGGGATTGGCGGGATCGCTGATGTCGTGGATGGTGAAGCCGCCATCGCGCCAGGCGGCGTAGCCGCGATCACCCGCCGTGATCATGTGATGCAGCGCAAAGCGCTTGCCCTTGGGCGTCGGCGGCTCGCCGGCCGCGCGGTTCATGCCGGGCAGCCACCATTTCGCGATCACTTCCGGCCTGGTGATGGT
This sequence comes from Bradyrhizobium sp. SMVTL-02, assembly GCF_051853005.1. Classification (NCBI taxonomy): domain Bacteria; kingdom Pseudomonadati; phylum Pseudomonadota; class Alphaproteobacteria; order Hyphomicrobiales; family Nitrobacteraceae; genus Bradyrhizobium; species Bradyrhizobium sp. SMVTL-02. Next base: position 5,280,286 of record NZ_CP182469.1, read on the forward strand.
CTCGAGATCGACCACGCACAGGATGTGGTCGGTGAAGCCGTCGAAATGCGCCGAAACATAGGCGTAGCGGCCGCCCGGCCACCACAGCCGGTTGATGCCGAACCCGGGCATCTCCAGGAAGGCGATCTCGCGCATCTCGCCCGGTTTCGAGATGTCGTGGATCGACAGGCCGGAGCGGAATCTTTTGGCCTTGGTGATGCTGTCGACCAGCGTGTTCTCGAAATAGCCGCGCATGTTGTCGTAGGACTGCATCGCGACGATGTTGGCGCCGTTCGCAACCAGCAGCAGGTCCTCTGCCGCCTGCAAATGATGGGTGCGGGTGTATTGCCCCGCCGTGAAGAAATTAACCGGCTTCAGCGCACGCGGATCGGAGGCGTCCAGGATCGTCACGCCGTCGCTGAACATGTGCCCGACATAGACGTGCTGCCGGTTGAACATCACTTGCACGCTGTCGGGCCGGCCGCCGATGTCGCTGTAGGAGATGTGCTGGATGCCTTTGCCGATGCCGTCCGGCGGAATGTCGGCCTCTGACGCCGAGGCCGGCCTCGACCAGGGCGATAGCGCGACAGCCCCGAACACGCCCGACAATTGCTGAAGGTGGCGGCGGCGCGAGAATTGACGCATCGGTTTCCCCCCATTTTTTGAGGGATGATGCGCGCACGACGCGAGGCATGCAAGCCCAGTGTCATGCGCCCTCACCTACACCTGCACCACCTCGTGCCGCATCACGAACGGTGCCAGCAGCGTATGCACTTCGCCGGCGACGATCTCGCGCTGGTCCGCCGGCACGCCCGTGAGCGTCACGGTGGCGATCGAGCCGTGGCTGCCATGGGCGCCGACCTTGACCTTGCAGTCGATGCCGCGCTCGACGAGCGGCGTCAGCACTTTCGTGAACACGCGCTGCGCGGCGTCCCAGCGCAGCTGCGGCTTGAACACCTTGCCGACGCCCGTCACCGGCATCGGACCAGCGCGCTCGACGGCAACGACATCAGCTATGCGGGCCCGGGGTTCGCGAGCAGCACGAACGAACCGATCGCCACGTTCCGCTTCAATGGGCGCGGCGCGCGGCGTTTCGCCCACATCACCGAAGAGAATATTGGAAAGCCCTTCGCCATCGTGCTTGACGACAAGGTGATCTCCACCCCCGTGATCCGCGAGCCCATCAGTGGTGGTTCCGGCCAGATCTCGGGCAATTTCACCCTGGAGGAAGCAAGCAGCGTCCCCATGTTGATGCGCGCCGGGTCGCTGCCCGGGCGCCTCGAGCTGGTCGAACAGGAGGCGATCCAGCCTGCCGCCAAGCCCTGAGGCGGAAGGCACCCGGGCGCCCCGCCTCGCCGGGGCGCCCGGGTCCCTCCACGACCCCCACGCCCCCGAATCATGGGCAGGCGGAAGCCATACGCGCAACCAAGGGGCAATTGCCGAAACGCCCGATCGGGCTAAATTTGCCTCTTGCGGCATGACGGCCGAAGGCTTCATTCAAGCGGTCGTCATTCGATTTCCGCTATACGAGTACCGACCAGGACTGAAGGCCTTACGCGGGGTTAGTACCATGCCGTCCGGCAGCGCAGACATTTCCTCGATCCTCGACCGCATTCTCGATGCGGCGACGGATAACCTCAGGATCGCGAAAATCCTGGTCCAGATGGGGCTCGATCCCGAGAACGTCACTTACGACGCCATCTTCAATCGGCTGCTGGAGATCTTTGTCCACAACATCACGTTCGCCAATTTGTTCGCTGCGGTCGGCGCCGGCTTCTTCGTCGCAACCCTCCTGATGCGGACGATGGTGCCCCTGCGGGTGGCCAACATGATCGGCTGCGCGTTCTTCGCCGCTTTCGGCGCACTCTCGGCCAACGTCGCGACGTTCCTGCTCTATCTTCTCTTGCTTCCGATCAACGCCCTTCGCCTGCGGCAGATGCTCAAGCTGGTCAAGAAGGCGCGCCATGCGGCCGAGGGCGACATGTCGATCGAATGGCTGAAGCCGTTCATGACCGAGCGCAAATATCGCCGCGGCGACACGCTGTTCAAGCTTGGCGACCCGGCCAAGGAGATGCTGCTCACGGTCACCGGCAAGTTCCTGGTCAAGGAGATCAACGTCGAGATCCTGCCGGGCTCGCTGATGGGCGAGCTCGGCTTCCTGACGCCGGACAACCGTCGCACCGGAACGATCGAATGCATCGAAGACGGCCAGGTGCTGACGATCACCTATGACCGGCTGCTCGAGATCTACTTCCAGGACCCACAGTTCGGCTATTACTTCCTGGTGTTGACCAGCCAGCGCCTCCTGCAGAACATCGATCGCCTGCAGAAGCAGCTGGCGACCGAGCGCGCGGCGACCACGAACAAGATCGCCTGACGGCTGCTCAGCCGAGCAGCAGCGCCATGCCGGGATCGCCCTTTTCCATCGCCCGCCGGTAGGCGGGACGCGCACCAATGCGGCCGAGATATTTGACCACGTTCGGACAACGCGAGAGATCATAGGGCTGGAAGTAGCGCATCGTGGTGAGCGAGAAGCCCATCATGATGTCGGCGGGGGTGAAGGTCCTGCCCGCCAGATATTCGGCATCACCAACGCGCGCATCGACCAGATCGAAGGCGCGGTCGACGCGGCCCCTGGTCGCGGCCAGCAGCGGATTGTCCTCGGCGAGCTTGAGCCGGTTCAGGATCATCAGCCGGCCCATGCCGGCTTGCAGCGTGCCGTTGGCAAAGTGAAACCAGTACAGGAACTGCGCGAAATCAGGATCGTCAGGACGGAGCACGAGACGGCCACCGCCATGCTTGGCCATGATGTAGTCGACGATGGCACCGGATTCGGCGAGCACGAGGTCGCCGTCGGTGATGACGGGTGCGGCTCCGATCGGGTGCAACGCCTTGTAATCGGGCGGCGCCAGCATGGTGACGGGATCGCGGGCGTAGCGCTTCAGCTCGTAGGGAATATCGAGCTCCTCGCACAGCCAGACAATGCGCTCGGACTGCGACTTGCCGAGATGATGGACCGTGAGCATGAGGCCTCCTGCGACCGCAACTGGAGCACTGTGATGCCGCGTCATACTTCGCGATGGCGGACTTCCCGGAATTTTGCGGAGATGCCCCGGCGCATTCAACCCTTTTAGATCGGCCCCAGGCGGCCCCGCCGCAAAATCGCCCTAAAAACCGAATGGTAACCATGACGCCTTAAGGTAACAACGTGACCAATTCCCCGACGATCCTCGTGTTCGATTCCGGCCTGGGCGGGCTCACGGTGCTCCGTGAGGTCGTGGCCGCGCGCCCGGACGCACACTACGTCTACGTCGCCGATGACGCCTTCTTCCCCTATGGCCACCACAGCGAGGACGAGATCATCGCCCGCGTCGTGCCGCTGATGGGTCAACTGATCGGCACGCACGATCCGGACCTCGTCGTCATCGCCTGCAACACGGCCTCCACCCTGGTTCTATCGCACTTGCGCGCTGCTTATTCCCTGCCCTTCGTCGGCACGGTGCCGGCGATCAAGCCGGCCTGCGCACAGTCGAAGACCCGCCGCGTCTCGGTGCTCGGCACCAAGGGCACGGTCAAGCGCGAATACACCAAGGCGCTGATCCGCGATTTCGCGCAAGGATGCGAGGTAACGCTGGTCGGCTCGCCCGAGCTCGCCTCGCTGGCCGAAGCCGAGCTGAGTGGCGCTTCCGTCAGTGACGACGCCATCCGCGCCGAGCTCGCCCCCTGCTTCGTCGGCGAGGAAGCGGGCGCGCGCACCGATACCGTGGTCCTCGCCTGCACGCATTATCCGCTGCTGCTCGACCGGCTGAAGCAACTCGCACCCTGGCCGGTCGACTGGATCGACCCCGCCCCCGCCATCGCCCGCCGCGTTTCAGACCTTCTCGGCGCGCGCATCGCAGGCGTCGCGCAGTCCGGCGCCAAGATGATTTTCACGTCGAGCCGCGTGCACGGCCTCGGCGCCACGCTGACGCCGTTCTTCGGCGGCCGCGTGCTGGCCTGACTTTCCGCGTTGACGACGCGCTGCTAGGCTCTGCCGTCGTCATCCGCGCGCAGGTCATCACATGTCGATCCCCGCAACGCCGCTCAATCGCCTCCGCCAATTGTGGAGCGAGGGGCGCCCGGCCTTCGGCGCGATCGCGACCATCCCGAGCGTGCAGCTGGTGCAGATCATGGCGCGCTCGCTCGACTGGATCGTCATCGACCTCGAGCACGGGCCGATCGGCCTCACCGAAGCGCATGCGATGATCGCCGCCACGACAGGCACGCCGTGCACGCCCCTGGTGCGGATCGCGGCCAACGAGCCGTGGCTTGCCAAAGCGCCGATGGACATCGGCGCCTTCGGCATCAACTTCCCGATGATCACCAGTCGTGACGAGGCCGAGAAGGCGGTGCGCAGCGTGCGCTACCCGCCGCGCGGCGATCGTCTCTGGGGCCCGTTCCACGCCCCGTTCCGCTGGGGCCAGTCGATGCCGGATTACATGGCCTCTGCCGACGACGAGATGATCTGCATGGTCACCATCGAGCATGTCGAGGCCGTCAACCGCATCGACGAGATCATGGGGACACCCGGCATCGACGTCGCGGTGATCGGCCCCGGCGATCTCGCCACCTCCATCAACAAGCGCGGCCGGATGGACGATCCGGAGCTGTTGGAGCTGGTGGCGCGCGCCGAAGCCGGCATCCTCAGAAGCGGCGTGCCGATCGGCGGTGTGGCCCGCACCGCCGAGCAAGCCAACGCCCTGATCGACCGCGGCTACCGCGCGATCGCGCTCGGCTTCGACTGGTCGCTGTTCCAGCGCGGCATCACGGCCGCGTTCGAGGGGATCAGGTGCTGAACTTTGCCACCTTTACCGTAGGCTCACGGGGATAAGGCTATGAAAGTGCTCGGGGTTTACGTCGTCGACAAGTCCAAGCGGCGAACCGACCGATCCCAAAGGGGTTGGTTCGTGCTGGAGCGGGAAGCGAGCGGGGGACCCCCGCTCGCTGCACATATTTTCATCCGCGGGAACCGAAAAAGCGATGTGGGGGACACCTAGGACCATTTCGCTGCCGCGCCGCCGACCCCATCACGCCCGGCCCCTTCATCGTCAGCGGTGGTCGAGCCCGCCCAGACCATCCATATCGAGATCCGCTGGGATCACGGGGTCACGGATCCAGCCCCCATCGCCCGGGTCCTGACCCGGCTGGAGCAGGTCCTGAATGCTGAAATCGCTGCCGAATTATGGGCAGCCGGCGCCGAGCCGGTCCCGGCGGTCAGGACCTGATTCCGGGGCCATTCGCATTGACAGTGAACCCCAAACTCCCCTAAAAGCCGCCTGCTCGCGGGCCGATTTCGGCCCGCGAAGCGTTTCGCGACCCGTGGTCGGCTCCCTTAAGCTTTGGGGATCGGACCTGTCGGTGGCGGGCCTGGCCCGTCACACAGGAGGGCGCGTTTCCTCAAACCATGTAACCGAAGAGGACGCGATGACTAAGCGCAGTGAGGCGAAGTACAAGATCGATCGCCGTATGGGCCAGAACATCTGGGGTCGCCCGAAGAGCCCCGTGAACCGCCGCGAGTACGGCCCCGGCCAGCACGGCCAGCGTCGCAAGGGCAAGCTGTCCGACTTCGGCGTGCAGCTGCGCGCCAAGCAGAAGCTCAAGGGCTACTACGCCAACATCTCCGAGCGTCAGTTCCATGGCATCTATGTCGAGGCGAGCCGCCTCAAGGGTGACACCGGCGAGAACCTGATCGGCCTCCTCGAGCGTCGTCTCGACGCGGTCGTGTACCGCGCCAAGTTCGTCTCGACGATCTTCGCCGCCCGTCAGTTCATCAACCACGGCCACATCAAGGTGAACGGCCGCAAGGTCAACATCTCGAGCTACCAGCTCAAGGTCGGCGACGTGATCGAGGTCAAGGAAGCCTCCAAGCAGCTCGCCCACGTGCTCGAAGCCAGCCAGCTCCCCGAGCGCGACGTGCCCGACTATCTCGAAGTCGACCACGGCAAGATGACCGCGAAGTACACCCGCATCCCCGGCCTCTCCGACGTGCCGTTCCCGGTGCAGATGGAGCCCCATCTGGTCGTCGAATTCTATTCGCGCTGATATCTCCGCGTTCCATTGCTCAAAGGCCCCGGTTTCCGGGGCCTTTGTCTTGTGGTAACATGCTCTCGATGTCCCAGACGACCGACGAGCTCTCCAACATCACCCCATCGGCAACGCCTTCCGAGGCGGAGCTTGAGGCATGGGCCAAGCTGCCCCGTGACGAGCAGGTCCGCCGATATCAGGCGCTGTTCGCTCGGCCCGATTGCAACAATTTCACATCGGACACGCCGGACGACATCCTCGTTGCCGCGCGCCAACGTGTTGCTCAACGCCGCCATGGCTGAGTATCGGTTATCGGAGCGCACCCGAGCCGACCTGATCGACATCTACGACTTCACCGAAAGCCGGTTCGGCAAATATCAGGCTGAAGCTTATTACGCTGGTCTGATCCGTTCCTTCGGACTTCTCGCCGATTTTGCGGCCGGCTATCGACGCTTCCAATCCCATCTGATCTTCTACACGGTACAACCCGACCACGACGAGATCCGCGCCATTCTTCACGGCGCGCAGGACATCAGACCGCAATTGTTCGACTAGATGAAATGACGAGATCAGCCATGCTCTACACCCCTCCCCCGATCGATCCCAAGGCGCCGCCCGTGCGCATCAATCTGCTCTCGGACACGCAGACCAAGCCGACGGCAGGGATGCGCGAGGCTATGGCGCGGGCGGAGGTCGGCGACGAGCAGGTCGGCGACGATCCGACCGTGAACGCGCTGTGCGAGCGCGTTGCGGATCTGCTCGGCAAGGAGGCCGCGGTCTACATGCCGTCGGGCACGATGTGCAATGTCACCGCGACGCTGGTGCATTGCCGTCCCGGCGACGAGATTCTTGCGCACGAGACGGCGCACATCATTGCCCGCGAAGGCGGCGCGCATGCCGCGATCGGCGGCTTTCAGGTGACGCAGCTCAAGGGTCCTGACGGCCAGTTCACGCCGGAGACCTTTCGCAAGGCGCTGCATCCGCGCACGCGCTATCAGCCGCCGCAGACCGTCGTCAGCGTCGAGCAGACCGCCAATATCGGCGGCGGCACGATCTGGAAGAAGGCCGCGCTCGACGAGATCGTCGCGATCGCCAAGCAACACGGCCTCGTCACCCACATGGACGGCGCTCGTCTCCTCAATGCCACCGTCGCCAGCGGCATCTCCCCGCGCGACATGACCGCGGGCTGGGATTCGGCCTGGATCGACTTCTCCAAGGGGCTGGGCGCGCCGATCGGCGGCGTGCTCGCAGGCACACGCGCCTTCATCGATGCGGTGTGGCAATGGAAGCAGCGCCTCGGCGGCTCGATGCGGCAGGCCGGCATCTGCGCCGCGGCCTGCATCTACGCGCTCGACCATCACGTCGAGCGCCTTGCCGACGACCATGCCAATGCCCGCGCGCTCGCCCGCGGGCTGTCGCAGATCGCAGGCATCGAGGTGCAGGAGCCCGAAACCAATCTCGTGTTCTTCAAGCCCGACGGGGCCGGCATTGCCGGCGACAAGATGGTGGCCGCGCTGCGTCAGCGCGGCGTGACGCTGGCGATGATGGACGGCCGCATCCGCGCCTGCACCCATCTCGACGTCAATGCGGCCCAGGTCGAGGAGACGATCGGACACGTGCGCGAGATCGTGCGCAGGGCGTAACTACCGCCCCATCGCCTGATAGATCAGCGTCTTCAGCGCGAGTTGAATGCGGCCTCGCTGCGAGGGTGTCTGCACCATGAAGATCCCGAACAGATCGTCTTCGGGATCGATGAAGAAGAAGGTGCCGCCCACCCCGTCCCAGCGATATTCGCCGAGCGGCCATGACGTGCCTGATGGCACCGAGGTGCGCACGGCGAAACCGAGGCCGAAGCCGGAGCTGCTGCCCGGATAATAGTTCTGGTCGCGCGCGATTCTGGTCTCCGGCCCGCAATGATCAGACGCCATCAGCGCGATGGTCTCGGGCGTGAGATAGCGCCGGCCTTCAAAAGTGCCGCCGTTCAGCAGCATTTGCGAGAAGCGCGCGTAGTCGCCGACAGTGCCGACGAGGCCGCCGCCACCCGACTCCCATTTCAGCGGTTTCCTGATATCGCGGACCTGCGTCATCGGGCTGATCGCGCGATCTTGCGGCATAGGCTCGGCGATGCGCGGCCACTTGGCGGGATCGGCGACATAATACGCCGTGTCCGTCATCCCGAGCGGATCGAGCAGCCGCTCTTTCTCGAACTGGAACAGCGATTTTCCCGAGATCACCTCGATGATACGGCCGAGCACGTCGGTGGAGAGGCCGTAGTCCCAGATCGTGCCGGGCTGCTCGGCGAGCGGCAGCGTGGCGATCTTCGCGACGAGTTCGGCATTGGTCAAAGCCTTGTTGCCGAACAGGCCGGCGTCGGCATAGAGCCTGTTCACCAGCCCCCCGCCGTAATAGCCGTAAGGAAGCCCGGCGGTGTGGCGCATCAGATCCTTGACCGTGACCGGACGATTGACCGGCTCGAAGGCCAGCGAGACCTTGTCGTCCTCGGCCTTCGTCTCGACGCCGACCTTCATCTCGCCAAAGGCCGGAATGTATTTCGAGACGGGATCGTCGAGCGAGAGCTTGCCCTCCTCGACCAGCATCATCGCCATGACCGTCGTGACCGGCTTCGACATCGAGTAGAGGCGGAAGATGGTGTCCGCGCTCATCGAGAGCTCGGTCGCCACGTCCCGGACGCCGAAATTGTCGTAATAGACCGGCTTGCCGTGCTGCTGCAGCAGCAGGATCGCGCCCGGAAACGTCCCGGCGAGGATCTCCTTGCGGATGTAGTCCGAGACCCTTGCGAGGCCCTCAGGCGAGAAGCTGCGCGCGGCGCGCGTCTCCGAGCCCGCTTGCGCGCCGGCCGCACTCAACAGCAGAACGAGCGCCGCGAACAGCGCACGGCGCCCGAACATGTCAATTCTCCATGGCTTCATAAACCAGCAGCTTCAGCGTCCGCTGCACGCGCTGGCGCTCGGTCGGGGTCTGCTCCAGCAGAACGAAGAACATGTCCTGCTTGGGATCGATCACGAAATAGCAGCCGGAGGCGCCGTCCCATTTCAATTCGCCGAGATCGCCGGGCGGCGGCGGTTTTGCGTTGCCGGGATCGGTGCGGACCGCGAGCCCGAGACCGAAGCCGAAGCCGTCGCCGGGGAAATAGAAATAGTCGCGATCAACGCCCGATTTCGGGCCGATCTGATCGGTCACCATCAGCTTGAACGTCTCCGGCTTGAGGATGGTCTTGCCCTCGAGACTGCCGCCATTGAGCAGCATCTGCGCGAAGCGCTTGTAGTCCGCCATGGTCGTGACCATGCCGCCGCTGGCGAACATGATCTTCTTGACGACGGTGGGATCGTTGATGCGGCCGACGCGGAAATCCGCGTCATTCGGCACCGGCTGTGCCAGCAGCTTCTGCTTCTCTGGATCGGTGACGAAGAAGCCGGTGTCGACCATGCCGAGCGGCGTGAGCAGCTTTTCCTGCATGATGTCGATCAGCGGCTTGCCGACGGCGATCTCCATCACGCGCGCCAGAATGTCGGTGGAATGGCCGTATTGCCAAAGCGCGCCCGGCTGGTTGTGCAGCGGCAGTTTCGCGATGCGCTCGGCGAACTCGGCGAGGTCGAAATCGCCGGCATAGATGTTGGCGTCGCGATAGGCCTTGCGCACCAGGCTGTCGCCATAGAAGCCATACGTGATGCCGGAGGTGTGCGTCATCAAATCGTGCACAGTCATCGGCCGGTTCGGCGGCACGAGCTCGAGCGACTTGCCGCCATCCTCGGCCTTCTTCTCGACGCCGACCTTCACATTGGCGAAGGACGGAATGTATTTCGAGACGGGATCATCCAACTTGATCTTGCCGTCCTCGATCAATTGCATCGCGACGACCGAGGTGATCGCCTTGGTCATCGAGAACAGGCGGAAGATGGTCTTGTCGGTGATCGGCGCCTTGCTGACCACGTCCTGTACGCCGAAAGCCTCGTGGTAGACGGGCTTGCCGTGCTGCTGGATCAGCACGGTTGCGCCGGCGATCTTGCCGGTCGCGACCTCGTTCTTGAAGAAGTCACTGACCCTCGAGAGCTTGTCCTGGTTGAAATGCGCGCCGGCCGGAATCTCGTAGGTGCCTTCCGCGCGTGCCAGTGACAGCAGGCCGAACGACAACAATGCGCCATAGACAAATGGGCGCGGTCCAAAATGAAAATTCATATCCCCTCCCCGGAAAATGGTCCGGCGGAGTGTACTGGCGGCGTCATCAGGCACAAGGGCCGCTGTGGCGCGCCAGCGCTTCGGAATGGAGTTTGGCACTCGGCTCCGCGAAGCAGCAGAACACCACGCGGGTGACCGATGGCGCGGCGGCGAGCCCTTCGATGGTCGTGCGCACCGCGATATCGGCGGCCCGGTCGGCAGGAAAGCCGAAAATGCCGGTCGAAATCGCGGGGAAGGCCACCGAGGTCAGCGCGTGCTTCCCACACAGCTCCATCGCACGGCGATAGCAGGAGGCTAGCAGGTCGTCCTCGCCGAGCGTACCGCCGTTCCAGACCGGCCCGACGGAGTGGATCACATGGGCGGCCTTGAGCCGGTAGCCCTTGGTGATCTTGGCATCGCCCGTCTTGCAGCCGTAGAGCATCCGGCACTCGGCGAGAAGCTCGGGCCCGGCCGCGCGATGGATCGCGCCATCCACGCCGCCCCCACCGAGGAGCGACGTGTTCGCCGCGTTGACGATGGCGTCAACGCGCAGTGTCGTGATGTCGGCAATGACGACGTCGAGCTCCGCGCCGCCGATCCGGCGCGACAGCACGGTCATGCCTTTAGGCCGCGACGACGACGCCCTTCTCGGAGAAGAGCTGCTGCAATTCGCCGGCCTGGAACATCTCGCGGACGATATCGCAGCCGCCGATGAACTCACCCTTCACATAGAGTTGCGGGATGGTCGGCCAGTTCGAGTATTCCTTGATGCCGTTGCGCAGCTCGGCGGATTCGAGGACGTTGAGGCCCTTGTAGCCGACACCGATATGGTCGAGGATCTGGACGACCTGGCCGGAGAAACCGCACTGCGGAAATTGCGGCGTCCCCTTCATGAACAGAACCACGTCGTTCGACTTCACTTCGTTGTCGATGAATTCCGCGATGCTCATATCCGTGTCCTTCTGGGGCAGAGCCCTCACCAATTGCTTCGGGCTGGCTCAGCCGTTTAACCCGATACCTGCCGCTATATGTAGCCCAAACCGTTGTGCATCCAAAGTAAAATGGCGGCGAACGGTCCCCGTTCAGGTCTTGGGCAGCCGGCCCCGGCGCCCCGCCCATTGCATGATGGCACAAATATCATCACCGGGGAGGACTTTCATACCGTAACGGAGGCCCTATCTAGGACGAACCTTGGTTTTGGAACCGGGCAACGCCAACAACGTTCTCTTGTCCTGTCTGGAGAAAAACGTGACGAAACCAGCCTCCGCCACGGCCGCCTCCGCGCTTTCGTCACTATCCTCCGAGGAGGGCAGCCTCGCCCCGCGGCTGGAACAGGCTTTTCTTGCGGTTCGCAATGAGACCGAGCGCCGGGCCGCGCCGCTGTCGCCGGAGGACCAGCAGATCCAGTCCATGCCCGATGCGAGCCCTGCGAAATGGCACAGGGCCCATACCACCTGGTTCTGGGAGCAATTTCTGCTCGGCGAGCACGCCCCCGGCTACCGGCCCTTTCACCCCGATTTCGCGTTTCTGTTCAATTCCTATTACGTCAGCGCCGGCCCGCGTCATGCCCGCAACCATCGCGGCGACATCACCCGTCCGAGCGCGGACGAGGTCGGCGCCTACCGCAGATATGTCGATGCGGCCGTCGTCGAATTCTTCCGCGAAGCGAGCGTCGACAAGCTCGCAGCCCTGGCGCCGCTGGTCGAGGTCGGGCTCAATCACGAGCAGCAGCATCAGGAATTGATGTTCACCGACATCCTGCACGCCTTCGCGCAGAATCCGGTCTATCCGGCCTACGACCCGGACTGGCGCTTGCCGGCGGCGACGCGCACCGGCGACGACTGGCTGACGCTCAATGAAGGCATCCACACCGTCGGCCATGTCGATGACGGCTTCCATTTCGACAACGAGAAGCCCGCTCATCGCGCCCTGGTCGGCCCTGTCAAGGTCGCGCGCAATCTCGTCACGAATGGCGAATGGCTCGCCTTCATGCGCGAGGGCGGCTACCGGACGGCAACGCTGTGGCTGATGGACGGCTTCGCCGCGGCCAGCAAGGAAGACTGGCAGGCCCCCGGCTATTGGCGCGAGGTCGACGGCGCATGGCAGGTCATGACGCTGGCCGGCCTCATGCCGGTCGATCCCGACGCGCCGGTCTGCCATGTCAGCTATTACGAGGCGGATGCGTTCGCGCGCTGGGCCGGCAAGCATCTCCCGACCGAGATGGAATGGGAGGTCGCGGCCCGCACCAGGCAGCTCAACGACGCCTTCGGCATCGTCTGGCAATGGACCCGCAGCTCCTACTCGCCCTACCCCGGCTATCGCGCCGTCGAAGGCGCGCTCGGGGAGTACAACGGCAAGTTCATGGTCAACCAATTGGTTCTGCGCGGCTCATCGCTTGCAACTCCGGAGGACCACAGCCGCACTAGTTATCGCAACTTCTTCTATCCGCACCATCGCTGGCAGTTCACGGGACTGCGGCTCGCCGATTACGTCTAGTCCTTAATCCGACGACAGATGCGCGCCGGACAGCGCGTTCAGGAGAGTATCATGAATGTGCACGCCAGCGCTTTGGCCGAAGCCCATCTTCCCGACGAGCAGACCACCGCTTTCGCCCGCGAGGCCATCGAGGACCTCTCGCAGCAACCGAAGAAGCTGTCGCCGAAATTTTTCTACGATGCGACCGGCTCGGAATTGTTCGAAGCGATCACACGCCTGCCGGAGTACTACCCGACGCGCACCGAGCTATCGATCCTGAAGGAGCGCGGCAGCGAGATCGCGAAGATCATTCCCGAGCATGCCGCGCTGGTCGAGTTCGGCGCCGGCGCGACCACCAAGGTCCGCCTGCTGCTCGGCCACTGCAAGTTCGCGGCCTATGTGCCCGTCGACATTTCCGGCGATTTCCTGGCGGCGCAGGCGAACGGCCTGAAGCGGGATTTCCCCTCACTCGGCATCTATCCGGTCGCAGCCGACTTCACCACGCCGTTCGAGCTGCCCAAAGCAGTCGCCTCCATGCCCAAGGTCGGGTTCTTCCCCGGCTCGACCATCGGCAATTTCGAGCCGCACGAAGCACAGGCCTTCCTGAAGAGCGCGCGCGAGATTCTGGGCCCGGGCGCGCAGATGATCATCGGCGCCGACCTCGAGAAGGACGAGCGCGTGCTGCACGAGGCCTACAATGATGCGGCCGGCGTCACCGCCCGCTTCAACCTCAATGTCCTGGTGCGCATCAACCGCGAGCTCGGGGGCAATTTCGACCTGTCCGCCTTCACCCATCGCGCGATCTACAATCGCGAGCGGCACCGCATCGAGATGCACCTGATCAGCAGGAAGAGCCAGACCGTGCGCCTGCTCGGCACCAGCTTCTCGTTCAACAAGGGCGAGAGCATCCATACCGAGAACAGCTACAAATACAGCATCGACCGCTTCACTGCTTTGGCGCAGGGCGCAGGCTGGCGGGTGCGCGAGAGCTGGACGGATGCGGCGATGATGTTCTCGGTGCATGCGCTGGAGGTTGCGGAGTAAGAGCGCCGGGAGCTCAATCCTCCCCGGCCTCCTCCACCTTCGACCCCAGCGACACCGACTCCCAAACGGCGACCACGATCATGATGACGCTGGTCGCAACCGAGAGCCAGAGCGGTGAGAGATCGGCGGCGAACCACCACAGCACCAGCAGCAGGATGATGCCGATGCCGTGCGAGAGCTGGAGGAAGCCGCGGATCGAGTGTTTGAACAGGATGGTGCCGACCAGGAACACCAGCGGGCCGCCAACCGTGCTCACGATCGTCCTGAGATCGGAATGGCCGGTCGGGTGCTTCAGCACCAGCTCGTCCGAGACCGCAGTCAGGATGATGCCGGCGACGATCGGCATGTGCAGATAGGTATAGGCGAGCCGCGCCAGCCGGCCGGACTCGGTGGATTTCGAGATGCGCTCGGAGCCGGCCTCCGCGCCCTTGTGGAAATAGACCCACCACATCGCGATGCTGCCGACCAGCGCCGAGACGAAGGCCACAATGTTCGCGGCCGTCCACTCCAACTCGGCAAAGGTCGCACCGTTCACCACGACGGCCTCGCCCAGCGCGATGATGATGAAGCCGGCGCAACGCTCGGCCATGTGGTTGCCTTCGACCGCCCAGGCCTCGACCGACGAGAAGCCCAGTTTCGGGACCCAGAACCGGACCGCGGGCGAGACATACTCCCAGGTGACTGCCGCGATCCACAGCCACAGCCGGGTTTCTCCCTCGGAAAGACCGCCCGCAATCCACAGCACCGCCGAGATCGAGAGCCATGTCAGGATGCGGATCGCGTTGTGCCGCACCGCCGTGCGATGGCGGGGGGTCGCGAACAGCCAGAACGCGGTGCGTCCGACCTGCATGGCCGCGTAGGCGATGGCGAACCACAGGCCCCGTCCCTCGAAGGCGGTCGGGATGGTCGTCGACAGCACGAGGCCGCCGAGCATCATCAGGAAGATCAGGATGCGAACCGGCGTCAGATCCGGATTAAGCCAGTTGGTGACCCAGGCGGTGTAGACCCACACCCACCACACAGCGAGAAACAGCACCGTGACATGCACCGCGCCGAGCGGCGTGAAATGGTGCAGCAGCGTGTGCGAGATTTGCGTAACGGCGAAGACGAAGACGAGGTCGAAGAACAGCTCGGCATTGGTGACGCGACTGGGCTGGTTCGGCGTGATGACGCGAAACATCGCGCCGCGCGAATTCTCGGCAGCCATCGTCGTTCCCCGGCGCGTTCGGATCGGGCGCTCGTCAGGTCAGGTGCCCGGCACCCCGGTTTGCAGCGCCAGCGCGTGCAGGACGCCGCCCATCTGGCCGCGCAGGGACTGATAGACGATCTGGTGCTGCTGGACGCGGGACTTGCCGCGGAAGGATTCCGAGATCACGGTCGCGGCATAGTGATCGCCGTCGCCGGCGAGGTCACGGATGGTCACCTCGGCATCGGGGATCGCTGCCTTGATCATCGCCTCGATATCGTGGGCGTCCATGGGCATTCGGGTCTAGCTCCTTAGCTCGGCTGCAAAGCAGCCTCGTCGTCGAATAGCTGGCCGGGGTCCGGATCTGAAAAGCCAAACTTGCCGGCGGGCCAAACTTAGCGTGAACGGCCTTCTACGTCACCCTTTCCGGCACTATATCCCTGATCCCATCGGGACAAAGGCACAACAAAGTGCCGCGCGCGGCAGAATGATCGAAAAGGCGTGAAATCATGAAGCTTCCAGGGCCGGACCACCCCATCACCATCACCCCGAACCCCCGGCGCGTCCGCGTCACGGCGGGCGACATCGTCATCGCCGAGACCAGCAAGGCGCTGACCCTCAAGGAGGCCAAATATCCGGCGGTGCAATATGTGCCGCGGGAGGACGCCAACATGGCGCTTCTGGAGCGCACCGACCGGGTCACCCATTGTCCCTACAAGGGCGACGCGAGCTACTACAGCGTCAAGGCCGACGGCAAAACGCTCGACAACGCGATCTGGACCTACGAGACGCCCTTCCCCGCCATGACGGAGATATCCGGCCATCTCGCCTTCTATCCGGACAAGGTGAAGATCGAGGAAGTGGGGTAGGTTCAACGGTTATTCCGGGGCGCGCCGGAGTTCAATGCCTGGCATCGCCCAGGAATGACTCGCGTACCTACGCCCTGAAGACCGTCAGCCCCAGGATCAGAAGTACCAGGAAGATCACGACGAAGACGTAGAACAGGAAGCGGGCGACATCGGCCGAGGCAGCCGAGAGTCCGGTGAAGCCGAACACGCCGGCCACGATCGAGACGAGTAAGAAGATCAGCGCCCATTTCAGGATCGTCATCACCAGCTCCCAAATTGTAGCGTCCGTTGCGGCCCTCAAGCCCATTTGCGCGAACGCTAACCTTGCTGCGCGGAACTGGTTCCTAATCGTCTCAGGACGGTTGGGCGGCTCACACAACCCTTGCTGAATCCGGTTCCGGGCGGCACATTCGGCCTCGGGACAGGAACGCAATCGGGGCGACCATGACGACGATGTCACATACAGCGACGATCGGCCCGGAGGCGCAAGCTGCACCGAAGGCCAAGGCGCGCAACCTGTCGCTGGATCGGGCCCGCACCTTCCTCACCCTGGTGGTGCTGCTGCACCACGCGGTGATCCCCTATACCTATTTCGGCCATACCGATCCGAAGTACTTCTTCGGCTTCGACATGATCGTGCTCGCCACCGACAGTTTCTTCATGGCGATGTTCTTCTTCCTGTCGGGACTGTTCGCCTGGTCTGGCATCGCCCGGAAGGGAGCGCTGAACTATCTGGTAGATCGCCTGCTTCGGCTTGGCCTGCCATTCGTGATCTGCGCATTCACGATCATCCCGCTCGCCTATTACGCCATCTCGCTCCGACACCATCCCGAGATCGGCTTTTCGGAATATTGGTGGAACATGGTCACGAAGGGCCCGTGGCCGAGCGGGCCAGTTTGGTTCCTCTGGGTCCTGCTCGGCTTCGACGTGGTGGCCTGCATACTGCATCGGCTGTCGCCCAATTTGCTCGATCCGATCAACCGCCTCTCGCTATACGGTCGTCGTCGGCCCGCCGCGTTCTTCGCGGTCATGCTTGCCGTCACCGCGGCGTTCTACATTCCCGGACGGGTTCACTTCGGACCAAGCAGTTGGTTCGAGTTCGGGCCGTTCTCGGTCCAGCACGGGCGCGTGATGCTCTACGCGACCTACTTCTTTTTCGGTGCCGGTATCGGCGTTGCGCAAATGGATCGCGGGCTGCTCGCTGTCGACGGCCGGATGGCAAGGGTCAGCTGGGACTGGATGGTGCTGGCGATCGTTCCGTATTGCCTCTTGTGGACGCTGATCTTCATCAAGCGCGAAATACTGGGCAACCCGTCGCCGTTGCCCGACTGGTATGAAGCGCTCTATGCCCTCTGCTTCAGTGTCTTCAGCGTGGCCATCATGTTTCTGATCCTGGCCCTTTTCCAGAGGTTCAGGCAATCAGGCTCGGCCAAGCTGCTCGATCCGATGCAGGCGGACGCCTACGGCATGTTCCTGGTGCACTACCCGATCGCGCTGTGGCTGCAATATTGGCTGTTCGACTATGACCTGCCGGCGATCGTCAAGGCCACGATCGGCTTCGTGCTGACGGTCGCGTTCAGTTGGGCGTTAACACGCGCCTTGCGGCAGATCCCGGGCGTGACGAAGGTGTTGTGAGGCCAGGCCTCTCCACTCGTCGTTGCGAGGAGCCCTTGCGACGAAGCAATCCAGACTATCCCGGCGGAGGATCTGGATCGCTCCGCGGAGCCTCTCTTCGGGCCGCGCTTCGCGCCGGACCCGTTGGCTCCCAATGACGGAGTGAGTGGCAGCAGCTCAGGCCGCCTTGCCGCCCATATATTCCGGCAGCCAGCGCTCGAATGACTTGCGCAGCGTGTCGATCGTAACCGGCGCCTCGCCGGCGATCGCAATCGCGTCGCCGCCGGTGGTGCCGATCCGCACGCAGGGCACCTCGCAGCCGCGCATCTTGGCGAGCACGCGGCCGGATTCGGTTTCCGGCACGGTGACGAGATAGCGCGCCTGGTCCTCGCCGAACCAATAGGCCTGCGGCACCAGCGCGGTCGGTGCCGCCAGCAGCTTTGCGCCGATGCCGCCCGCCATCGCCATCTCGGCGAGTGCGATCAGCAAGCCGCCGTCGGAGAGATCGTGGACGGCGGTCGCGGTACCCGCATGGATCATGCCGCGCACGCAATCGCCGTTGCGCTTCTCGGCGGCGAGATCGACCGGCGGCGGTGCGCCCTCCTCGCGGCCGCAGATGTCGCGCAGATAGACGGACTGGCCGAGCCAGCCATGGGTCTCGCCGATCAAGAGGACTGCCTCGCCCTCCGCCTTGAAGGCCAGCGAAGCCGACTTGGTGAAGTCGTCGAGCAGGCCGACACCGCCGATCGAGGGCGTCGGCAGGATCGCGCGGCCGTTGGTCTCGTTGTAGAGCGAGACGTTGCCGGAGACGACCGGGAAGTCGAGCGTGCGGCAGGCTTCCGAGATACCCTTCAGGCAGCCGACGAACTGGCCCATGATCTCGGGCCTTTCAGGGTTGCCGAAATTGAGATTGTCGGTGATCGCGAGCGGCTTGCCGCCGACCGCGGTGATGTTGCGCCAGGCTTCGGCGACGGCCTGCTTGCCGCCCTCGAACGGATCGGCCTCGCAATAACGCGGCGTGACGTCGACGGTTAGCGCCAGGCCCTTCGGCCCGTCCTGCACGCGCACCACGGCCGCATCGCCGCCCGGACGCTGCATGGTGTTGCCGAGGATGACGTGGTCGTACTGCTCCCACACCCAGCGCTTGCTGCACATGTCGGGCGTACCGATCAGCTTCTCCAGCGCGGCACCGAGGCCCATCGGCGCGACCACGTCGCGCGCGTGCACGACCGGCAGCGCGGCGGAGGCGACATGCGGGCGGTCATAGACCGGCGCCTCGTCGCCGAGCTCCTTGATCGGCAGGTCGGCCATCACGTCGCCGCCATGCTTGACGACGAAGCGCTTGCTCGGCGTGGTGTAGCCGACAATCGCAAAATCGAGCCCCCACTTCGTGAAGATCTCCTCGGCTTCCTTTTCCTTCTCGGGCTTGAGCACCATGAGCATGCGCTCCTGGCTCTCCGAGAGCGTCATCTCGTAGGCGCTCATGCCGCTCTCGCGGGTCGGCACCGCATCGAGATCGAGATCGACGCCGAGATCGCCCTTGGCGCCCATCTCGACCGCCGAGCAGGTCAGCCCCGCCGCGCCCATGTCCTGGATCGCGATGACGCAGCCCTTCTCCATGATCTCGAGGCAGGCTTCCAGCAGCAGCTTCTCGGCGAAGGGATCGCCGACCTGCACGGTCGGGCGCTTCTCCTCGGACTTGTCGTCGAATTCGGCCGAGGCCATCGAGGCGCCGTGGATGCCGTCGCGCCCCGTCTTCGAGCCCAGATAGACGATCGGCATGTTCACGCCGGAGGCGGCCGCATAGAAGATCTTGTCGGCGTCGGCAAGGCCGACCGCCATCGCGTTGACGAGGATGTTGCCGTCATAGCGGGTGTGGAAACGCACCTGGCCGCCGACCGTCGGCACGCCGAAGGAATTGCCGTAACCGCCGACACCGGCGACCACGCCGGAGACGAGATGCCGGGTCTTGGCATGCTCGGGCGCACCGAAGCTCAGCGCGTTCAGGCAGGCGATCGGCCGCGCACCCATGGTGAAGACGTCGCGCAGGATGCCGCCGACGCCGGTGGTCGCGCCCTGATACGGCTCGATATAGCTCGGGTGGTTGTGGCTCTCCATCTTGAAGACCACGGCCTGGCCGTCGCCGATGTCGATCACGCCGGCATTCTCGCCGGGGCCCTGGATCACCCAGGGGGCCTTGGTCGGCAGGCCGCGCAGATGGATGCGGGAGGACTTGTACGAGCAGTGCTCGTTCCACATCGCCGAGAAGATGCCGAGCTCGGTGAAGGTCGGCTCCCGCCCGATCAGCTTCAGGATGCGCTCATACTCGTCGGGCTTGAGCCCGTGGGCGGCAACCAGTTCGGGGGTGATCTTGGGTTCATTCTTCATGGATTCGGGGCTTTCGGCGGCGGTTTGGCCGTTCTTAGGAACATCGGGGGCTCGCGAAAAGCCCTTTATGGCGCATTTTCCCGCTGTCCCACGTTTTGCGCCGGGGGCCCCGCGGGAACGGGAATTGCACGGCGCGGACGGATCGGATTTAAGGTCAAAACACCCGTAATTGAAGGCCCATTTCCTTGCACGAATTGACCAAAACGGCCGCTTCGCCCCGCCCTGAGCTGCATGTCGCGACCGAGGGCGAATTTGCGGGCTGGCAGACCTGGATCCGCGACAGCTTCGAGAACCATGTCGGCCCGTTCTGGCACCGCCTGGAGGAAGACGGCAGCATCCGCTGCGCCTTCCGGGTCGAGAAGAAGCACCTGAACGGCTCCGGGAACGTCCATGGCGGCTGCTTCATGGCCTTCGCCGATTACAGCCTGTTCGCGATCGGCCGCCACGCCCTGGCCGGCAAAGGCGTGACCGTCAATTTCGCCTGCGAATTCCTCGATGCGGGACACGAGGGCGAGCTGATTGAATGCACCGGCGAGGTCACCCGCGCCGGCAAGTCGCTGATCTTCCTGCGCGGGCAGATGACCGCCGGTGAGCGCCTTCTGTTCACCTTCTCCGGGACAATCAAGCGGGCGAAGTGGAAGTCGCTCCCTCAGCCGAACGCATAGCTCGACGCCTTCCCTTTTGCCGGCCCCTCGCCCACACTTGGGCTGAGCGCGTTCGCGCCGGGGAGCAGAAACAAGGTGCCGCAGAGCACATCGCCAAGGGGCCGCGCAGCGGCAGCAATATCGTCGCCGCCGCCATCCATGCCGGCCACCGGCGCGCGCAACTGGCGCGACTACGCGTTGCTGTTCGCGCTGGCCTGCTGCTGGAGCTCGACCTATCCGCTGGCAAAGCTGGCGCTGCCCACGATCCCGCCCATCACCTTCATCTCGGTGCGCTCCCTGATCGCCGCAGCCTTCCTGTTCGTGATCCTGTGGATGCGCGGCACCAAAATTCCCACCGACGCGAAGGCCTGGAAGCTGTTTGCGACCCAGCAGCTGATCAACTCGACCCTCCCGTTCCTGATCATCACCTGGTCGCAGCAATATGTGCCGGCCTCGAACACGGTGGTGCTGGCCTCGACGACGCCGATCTTCGCCTTCCTGATCACCTCGCTGATCACCCGGCACGAGCCGGCGACGCTGCTGAAGCTCGCGGGTGCGATTTTGGGACTCGCCGGCACCGTCGCCATCGTCGGCCTCGATGCCCTGCGTGGCTTCGGGAGCGAGATCGTGGCGGAGATCGCCATCCTGCTCGCCACCATCTCCTTCGCCTGCGCAACCATCTTCGGGCTCAGGCTGTCCGACTACGACCCGATGGTGGTGGCGGCCGGCTCGCTGCTGTTCGGCGGCCTCGTATTGCTGCCGCCCTCGCTGGTCATCGACCAGCCTTGGACGTTGCATCCGACGCCGACAGCCATCGTCGCCACCATCGTCATGGGCATCGTCTCGAGCGCGCTGGGATTGATGCTGTTCTATGTCTGTCTCGGCCGGCTCGGCACGCTGACCACGAACGCGCAAGGGTACTTGCGCATCCCGATCGGCGTCGGGCTTTCGGTGCTGCTGCTGGGCGAGAGCGTGCCGTCGAACCTGGCGCTCGGCCTGCTGCTGGTGATGGCGGGCGTTGCCGCGATGACGGTGCCGGCGGAGAAGTTGAAGCTACGATAGGGAGAATGAAACGTGGTTGAATCGATGCGAGCCGAGCGCTCGGTTCACCTCTCCCGCTTGCGGGAGAAGAGGTCGCATCGCATCGAAGATGCGATCCGGGTGAGGGCTCTATCCTCTTGCGGAGCCCCTCCGCGGAGACACCCTCTCCCCACCCCTCTCCCGCAGCGGGAGAGGGAGCCGACTCCCGCCACCGGAGGCTCATGTTGGGAAATAGCCTGCGACGCGTGATATTCCTCAAGGGCCTCGTCGAGACGATGCAGGTCGAAATCGCAGCCAAAATGGCGATGGCGCAGCTGCCTACTGCTTGGCGTCGTCCGCCAGCATCTTGCGGTACTTCTCGACGTCGCGCGTCACCAGCTGCTGCAGCAGCTCCGGCGAGTGCTCGTTGTCGTCGGGGGCGACGGTGGAGAGGTCGGCAAAGCGCTTCTTCACCGCGTCGGTCTCCACCGCCGTGCGAGCGGCGGCATTGAGCTTGGCGATCACCGCCGGCGGCGTGCCCTTCGGTGCGAACAGGCCGTTCCAACCCTGCGCCTCGAACTCCGGCACGCCGGCTTCAGCCGATGTCGGCAGCTCCGGCAGCGTGGCAAGCCGCACGGTCGAACCGACCACGAGGCCCCTCACCAGCTTCTCGTTGATCGACTGCGAGACGGAAGCCGCCGCATCGCAGACGCCGTCGATCTGGCTGCCGATCGCGTCAGTCAGCGCGGGGGCTGCGCCGCGATAGCCGACCAGCGTCGCATCGATCCCGGCGGCGGTGACGAAGCTCTTGCAGATCAGGTAGTTCGAGGAGCCAACGCCGGCATGGCCGAGATTGACTTTGCCCGGATTGGCCTTGGCGTAGGCGATGAACTCCTTGAGGTCCTTCGCCGGAAAATCCTTGCGCA
The DNA here is from genome assembly GCF_051853005.1 of Bradyrhizobium sp. SMVTL-02. Classification (NCBI taxonomy): domain Bacteria; kingdom Pseudomonadati; phylum Pseudomonadota; class Alphaproteobacteria; order Hyphomicrobiales; family Nitrobacteraceae; genus Bradyrhizobium; species Bradyrhizobium sp. SMVTL-02. The sequence continues at coordinate 5,302,649 of NZ_CP182469.1, forward strand.
GTGCGATGATGCCGAACGTCTTCGCCACCATCGCGATCGGCACGAAGGACTCAGGCGTGAACGGCAGCTTTGGATAGATCGTGTAGGTCGCGGCGTTGGTGCCGGCATTGCCGATCGCGATCGTGTAGCCGTCGGGCTCGGCGCGGGAGGCGCGCGCCAGCCCGGTCGAGCCGCCGGCGCCCGCAACGTTCTCGATCACGATGGTCTGGCCGAGCGCGACGCCCATCTGCTCGGCGACAGTGCGCGCGATCACGTCCGAGGTGCCGCCGGCCGCGAACGGCACGATCATGGTGATCGGCCGCTTGGGATAGTCCTGCGCGAATGCGCCTGCCGCGAACGCCAGCGCCGCGATCGCGGCGAGAGCGCGCTTCACCACGAACGGGATCACGCGGCCTTTTCCAGATGCTGGGCAAGGCCCGCGAACAGTCCGCGGCCGTCGGTGCAGCCCATGATGTGTTCGACGTGGTTTTCCGGATGCGGCATCATGCCGAGCACGTTGCCCTTGTCGTTGACGATACCGGCGATCGAATGCGCCGCGCCGTTGATGTTATGGGCCTCGTCCACGACGCCGTCAGCGGAGCAGTAGCGGTAGAGCACCCGCCCCTCGCCTTCGAGCCGCTTGATGGTTTCTTCGTCCGCCTCGTAATTGCCCTCGCCATGGGCGACCGGCACGCGGATCACCTGACCCGCATTGTAGCCGCGGGTGAACGGCGTGTCGGAGCGCTCGACGCGCAGATGCACATCCTTGCAGATGAATTTCAGCCGCGCATTGCGCATCAAGACGCCAGGCAGGAGGCCGGATTCGCACAGGATCTGGAAGCCGTTGCAGACGCCGAGCACGAGGCCACCCTTCGCCGCATAATCGCGCACCGCATCCATCACCGGCGCACGCGCGGCGATTGCGCCGCAGCGCAGGTAATCGCCGTAGGAGAAACCGCCGGGCACGACCACGAGATCGGTGCCCGATGGCAGCGAGGTCTCGGCGTGCCAGACCATCGCCGGCTCGCTGCCGGAGATCAGCCTCAATGCGCGCGCCATGTCGCGCTCACGGTTGATTCCGGGAAAGACGAGGATGGCGGCTTTCATGGCAGAGGTTCCGGCGGCGGTGGGAATCGGGGCGGCCAAAGGGCCAATTCGTCGAGAGACATAGCCATTTGACGGGGATTTTACCAGTGCTAGCCTTGCCGGCCGGCCTTGTACACAGACCATAGCCACGGCACTTTTGCCCGACGATCTTGCCCGGGATTGAAGCCATGAACGTCCCGTCGCGGCCCGCATCCCCCTCCGAGCCGGTGTCCACCGAAGGCGTCGTCGCCGCCGGCGCCTATGTCGACGGAAGGCGCGTCGCCAACATCGCCATCAGCGAAGCCTCGAGCTGGCGGGCCAAGCCCGGCCACGTGGTCTGGATCGGGCTGCACGAGCCGGACATGGCGCTGCTCGGCGCGGTGCAGAAGCAGTTCGACCTGCACGACCTCGCGATCGAGGACGCCAACCACGCCCATCAGCGGCCCAAGATCGAGCAATACGGCGAGGCCCTGTTCATCGTGGCGCGCACGGCGCAGCTGATCGATGGCCGCATCGCCTTCGGGGAGACCCACATCTTCGTCGGCGACGGCTATCTCGTGACCGTCCGCCACGGCGCCTCGACCTCCTACACGCCGGTGCGCGACCGCTGCGAGAGCTGCCCGCGGGCGCTTGCGCGGGGCGAGGACTACATCCTCTACGCCATCCTCGATTTCATCGTCGACAACTATTCGCCCGTGCTCGAGAGCATCCACGAGGAGGTCGAGCGCATCGAAGACGACGTGCTCGCGCACGCGACCACCAGGGCGCAGATCGAACGGCTCTACATGCTGCGCCGAGACCTGCTACGGCTCCGCAATGCGATCGGGCCGCTGGTGGAGGTCTGCCGCCGGCTCGAGCACGACGAATTGTCGATGGTGCGGCAAGCGATGCAGCCCCTGTTCCGCGACGTTACCGACCACGTCAGGAACATCCAGGAGCGCATCGATTCCATGCGCGAGGTGCTGGCCTTCGCCTTCGAGGCCAGTCTGCTGGTCGGACAGGCGCAGGAGACGGCGGTCTCAAAGAAGCTCGCCTCGTGGCTCGCAATCCTCGCGGTCCCCACCGCCCTTGCAGGCATCTACGGCATGAACTTCAAGAACATGCCGGAGCTGCAATGGGAGTACGGCTATCCCGTGCTTCTGGGCGTGATGGCCGTCACGTGCATCGCGCTCTACTGGCGCTTCCGTCGCGTCGGCTGGCTGTGACGTCCGGGCGACGGCGAGACGCTAGACGATCTCGACCCGATAATTCTCGATCACGGTGTTCGCCAGCAGCTTGTCGGCGGCTTCCTTCAGCGCAGCTTCCGCCTTGCCCTTGTCGGCGCCGGCGAGCTCGATGTCGAACACCTTGCCCTGGCGGACGCTGGAGATGCCGTCAACGCCGAGCGACTTCAGCGCGCCTTCGATGGCCTTGCCTTGCGGATCGAGGATGCCGCTCTTCAGCGTAACGGTGACACGTGCCTTCACGTCGATAATCCCTCTTAGCTCTTCACCAGCACCGGGCCCGTGCCCTGCGGGCGCTCGTTCTCCATGAGGATGCCGAGGCGCTTTGCGACTTCCGTATAGGCCTCGAGCAGGCCACCGAGGTCGCGGCGGAAACGATCCTTGTCGAGCTTCTCGTTCGACTTGATGTCCCACAGACGGCAGCTGTCCGGCGAGATTTCGTCGGCGACGATGATCCGCATCATCTCGTTCTCGAACAGGCGGCCGCACTCCATCTTGAAGTCGACGAGGCGGATGCCGATGCCGAGGAAGAGGCCGGTGAGGAAATCGTTGACCCGGATGGCGAGCGCCATGATGTCGTCGATCTCCTGGGGCGTTGCCCAGCCGAAGGCGGTGATGTGCTCTTCCGACACCATGGGGTCGTTGAGCTGGTCGTTCTTGTAATAGAATTCGATGATCGAGCGCGGCAGCTGCGTGCCCTCCTCGATGCCGAGGCGCTGCGACAGCGAGCCGGCAGCAACGTTCCGCACCACCACTTCCAGTGGCACGATCTCGACCTCGCGAATCAACTGCTCGCGCATGTTGAGGCGGCGGATGAAATGGGTGGGCACCCCGATGTCGTTGAGGTGCTGAAACAGGTACTCCGAGATCCGGTTGTTGAGGACACCCTTGCCCTCGATCACCTGATGCTTCTTCGCATTGAACGCGGTGGCGTCGTCCTTGAAGTGCTGGATCAGGGTGCCGGGCTCCGGGCCTTCGTAGAGAACCTTTGCCTTGCCTTCATAAATGCGACGCCGACGGCTCATGGGGATGTACCGTGTTTTGTTGAAATCCATGAATTTGGTGTGCTCCGGTTGACTAGGATTACGACCCACAGCGGAGCTGCCGTGAACGGCTCGGAACCCGTCCGTAACCCAAGGAAACACCATTGGAAACAGAACGGGAACCAGGCCTTTAGGCAACCTATCCGATTGGCTCTCCGAGCACAATCGATCCGGCCGTCCGGCGCCAACTTATACCGTCTTGCCTGCGGCTTAACGGCTCGTTGTTTTGCCGATTCGTGCTCCTTATCTAGGCATGCGCCCGGGCTCCCGCAACGAGGGCGCCGGGTCCAGTCAGCAGGGAATTGGAAGACGCATGAGCGAACTCAACAAGCGCGAGGAAGGCTTCGAGAAGAAATTTGCCCTCGATGAGGAGCAGAAATTCAAGGCGGAGGCCCGCCGCAACCGGCTGCTCGGGCTGTGGGCGGCCGAAAAGCTCGGCATATCGGGCGACGCCGCCACCGCCTATGCCAAGGAGGTCGTCGCGGCCGATTTCGAGGAGGCCGGCGATGGCGACGTCCTGCGCAAGATCACGGCCGATTTCGCCGGCAAGAACGTCCCCATCACCGAACAGGCGATTCGCGCCAAGATGAGCGAGCTGCTCGCGGTGGCGGCGGCCGAGGTGAAGGCCGGGAAATAAGGCCCAGTGTCATTCCGGGGCGCGCCAACGGTGCGAACCCGGAAACCCGAGATTCCGGATCGCCGCTGGCGCGGCGTCCGGAATGACGGCAAACCAAATCACCCCTCCTTGAAGCCGTATTCCGGCACGTTGCCGCTGGCACCGTAATATTTGTACGGCAGGAACTTGCCGCTCATGGTGATCTTGACGCGATCGCCCTTCGGGTTGGCGACGCGCTCGATCCCCATGTCGAAGTCGATCGCCGACATGATGCCGTCGCCGAACTCTTCCTCGATCAGCGCCTTCCAGGCCGGACCGTTCACCATCACCATCTCGTAAAAGCGATAGATCAGGGGATCGGTCGGCGGCATCGGCGTGCCGGTGCCGCGCATCGGCACCTCGTTGAGCATGGCGGTCTCCGCCTTCGAGAGGCCGAACAACTCGCCGGCGTTCGCCGCCTGCGGCTTCGTCAGCTTCATCTGGCCCATGATCGCGCCGACGATCAGCACCTCGGAATAGCCACCGATCTTCTCGCAGATGTGTTTCCAGCTCCAGCCCTTCTCGCGCTTGATGTCGAGCAGCTTCTCGGTGAGGTCTTCGCGTTTCATGTCGGTGTCTCCTCTTCAAAAGCATGATCCGGAAAAGTGTGAAGCGGTTTTCCGTAGATCATGCGGCTACAAATCAGGCGCTCAATCCGGGATTGGTCCCGGATGTCCAGGTCTGTCGTGGCTCTTCGCCGCTTGCTGCGATCGAGAGGCCAGGCTTGCCGATATGCACCACCGGCACGTTGCGCGGATCGTGATCGGGCGTCTCGGCGGCGAAGGTCTTGCTGCGCGTCACCAGGAAATCGACGATGTGGTTGCGCAGGGCATAATAGAGCGGATGGCGATGCAGGTCGGTGCGGCCGCGCTCCCTGGGCAGCGGATTCTCGACGACCTCGGCGAGCACCGCGCCCGGCCCGTTGGTCATCAGGAAAATCTTGTCGGCGAGATAGATCGCCTCGTCGACGTCATGGGTGATCATGAACGCGGTCTGCCCGGTCTCCAGGCAAATGCGCCGCACCTCGTCCTGCAGCGTGCCGCGCGTCAGCGCGTCCAGCGCCGAGAACGGCTCGTCCATCAACATCATCTTCGGCGTGATGGACAGCGCCCGCGCGATGCCGACGCGCTGCTTCATGCCGCCTGACAGTTCCGACGGCCGCTTGTGCTCGGAGCCGGTGAGCCCGACGAGATCGATGAAGGTCTGCGCGTGCGCCCTCACCTTGGCGCGGTCCCAGCTGCGCCATTTCGAGCTCACGGCGTAAGCGACGTTGCCGAGCACGGTGCGCCAGGGCAGCAGCGCATGGCTCTGGAAGATCACGGCGCGGTCGAGGCTGGTGCCCGAGATCGCCTGGCCGTCGACGATCACCGCGCCTTCGCTCGGCGCATCGAGGCCGGCGAGGATGTTGAGCACGGTGGTCTTGCCGCAGCCGGAATGGCCGATCACGCAACAGAACTCGCCGCGCGCCATCGACAGCCAGAGATTTTCGAATACCGTGGTCGTGGCGCCGCCCGCGCCGGAATAGCGCTTGGCGATGCCTTCGATGGAGATGAACTTGTCGGTCATCGCCCTTACTCCGGAAACGTGACCATGCGCGTGAAGCGCGCGAGGATCTGGTCGAGCAGCATGCCGACGATCCCGATCAAGAGGATCGCGATGATCACGTTGGTGATCGAGAGGTTGTTCCACTCGTTCCAGACGAAGTAGCCGATGCCGGTGCCGCCGACGAGCATCTCGGCCGCGACGATCACCAGCCAGGCGATCCCGATCGAGATGCGCATACCGGTCAGGATCGTCGGCGCCGCTGCGGGGAGGATCACGGTGAAGGCGCGCCTGACGGTGCCGACCTCGAGCGTGCGCGCGACGTTGATCCATTCCTTGCGCACGCTGGCGACGCCGAACACGGTGTTGAGCAGCATCGGCCAGATCGAGCAGATGAAGATCACGAAGATCGCGGAGACCGACGAATCCTTGATGGTGTAGAGCGCCAGCGGCATCCAGGCCAGCGGCGAGATCGGCTTCAGCACCTGGATGAAGGGATCGAGCGCCTTGCTGAGCAGCGGCGACATGCCGATCAGGAAGCCGAGCGGGATCGCCACCAGCACCGCGAGCAGATAGCCGGTGCCGACGCGCGCGATGGAATAGGCGAGCTGGATGCCGAGTCCCTTGTCGTTCGGCCCGTTGTCGTAGAACGGCCGCTTCAGATGGTCCCAGAGCTTTGCGCCGACATCGAGCGGCCCCGGCATGGCGGATTTGCCCTGCGTGGCGGTGAGGCCCATCAGCTTGGCGTATTCCGGGCTCATCGCCGCCACCGGCGCCGTCGAGCGCGTGGCGAGATGCCAGATGCCGAGGAACGCGGCGAGGAGCGCGATGGAGACGAGGCTGGCGCGGAGACGAAGCGAGGATGACTTCATCTCCCTCTCCCCGCTTGCGGGAAGAGGGTCGGGGTGAGGGAGGCTCTCCGCGAGGGAGGTGAGAGTTGGACTCGCGGAGAGTCCCCCTCACCCGCCGCACTCGGGACGATGCTTCGCATCGCCCGGAGCGGGTCGGCCTCTCCCCGCACGCGGGGAGAGGCGAAGAAAGCACGAGCCGAGTCCATCACGACGCCTTCCTGATCTTGAAGCTCGCGACGTAATCTTCCGGCTTCGTCGGATCGAACGTCTTCCCCATCACCGCGAACGACTTGTAGCTGCTCGCCGGCGGCGACAGGCCCATCTCCGTCATCAGCTTCTTGGTGTCGGTCGCCAGATACACCTGCTCGGCGACCGCCTTGTAGTCGACGTCGCCCTTGATCTGGCCCCAGCGCTTCATCTGGGTCAGCATCCACACCGCAAAGGATTGCCAGGGGAACGGATCGAAATCGACGCGTTTTGCGTCCGTCTTCACGCCGCCGAGGCCGTCGGCATAGGTGCCGGTGAGCACCTGTTCCAGCACCGTGACCGGCGCGTTGATGTAGTTGGCCGGCGCGATCGCCTCCGCGATCGGCTTGCGGTTCTCCGCCTTCGACGCATAGGCGGTCGCATCGACGATGGCGCGCGTCAGCGCGGCAAAGCTGTTCGGCGCTGTCGTGATGAACTCGCGGCTGGCCGCGAAGCTGCAGCAGGGATGGCCGTCCCAGATCTCCTTCGAGAGCAGATGCATGAAGCCGACGCCGTCATAGATCGCGCGCTGGCAGATATTGTCCGGCGCCAGGAAGCCGTCGATGTTGTCGGCGCGCAGATTGGCGACCATTCCGGCGGCGGCACCGAGCGCAGCTGCACGTCGGTGTCGGGGTCGAGCCCGTGCTCGGCGAGATAGTAGCGCAGCAGGTAGTTGTGCATGGAATAGTCGAAGGGAATCGCGAACTTCAGGCCCTTCCAGTCCTTCGGGTCCCGCTTGTCCTTGTGCTTGGTTGCGAGCACGATGCCCTGCCCGTTGATGTTCTCGATCGCAGGGACAGCAAAGGGAATTGCGTTCGCACCGAGTCCCAGCGAAATCGCGATCGGCATCGGCGCCAGCATGTGGGCTGCGTCGTATTCCTTGTTGATGGTCTTGTCGCGGATCACGGCCCAGCCGGCGGTCTTCACCACTTCGACGTTGAGGCCGTGCCTGGCATAGAAGCCCATCGGCGCCGCCATGATGATCGGCGTGGCGCAGGTGATCGGAATGAAGCCGACCTTGAGGTCCTTCTTCTCGGGCGCACCGGTCTGCGCAAACAGCTCGGTTGCGGTCTTGAGCGGGAAGAACTGCGACAGCGCCGCGAGCGCGGTCGAGGCACCGACCGACTTCAGGAAGGCCCGCCGCGCCACATCCTGCGGAAACATCGCGCGCATTACCGCGGAAGCGACGACGCCCTCGTAGCGCTTCTCCTCGCTCTCGAGGGGGTCGCAACGCAGCGCTGACGCCGCCTGCTCATGCTCCGCCGCGGATTGATGCTGGCCGCAGACGCAGCCGGCTCGAAGGTTGCGATCGGGATCAAACGGATTGTCGAACGTGGACATCGGCCCTCCTGCGCGTCATTGCGGGGAGGAATTACGCAAGGAGCATGCCACGGCCTTCAGCAAGGCCAGTGCCCTGATGACGCAGCACTTTTGCCCGCGCTTGGCCGTTACGAAAACTCGTGATAAACGAGATTTCGTAGTTCAATGACGAGATTTCGTAATGGCAACGACGCCAATGCCCGTCCACGATGATGTGGCTCCCGCCATCGACCCGCGCATCGCCGCGTTCGAATCCTCGGTCGAGGCGACGCTGCTGGTCGACCCGTTCAGCGACCAGATCGTCGATGCCAATCCTGCCGCCTGCGCCCTGCTCGGCTATGACCGCGCGCTGCTGCGGCAGACCAGGGCCAGCACGCTTCACGCCGGCGAGCTTGCCGCCCTCACCGTCTTCACCCAGGCCGTGCTGCACAAGGGTGCCTACTGGACGACGGCGCTCACGCCCCGCCATGCGACCGGGCAAAACCTCCAGCTCGAATATGCCGGTTGCCTGCTGCCGCATGACGGCCGTTCGCTGCTGCTGCTGACGCTGACCGATCTCGAAGCGCGCCGCCGCCGCAATGTCGATGCGGCCGCTGAGGATCATATGCGCGGCGGCATCTCGACCTGGCAGCGGGTCGAGCGCGTCTTCCAGGACATCGAGCGCGAGAACCAGCTGATCCTGCGCGCCGCCGGCGAAGGCATCTATGGCGTCAACGCCGAAGGCAAGACCACCTTCGTCAATCCTGCGGCCGAGCGCATGCTGGGCTGGACCGCCGAGGAGCTGGTCGGCAAGGAGATCCATCCGATCGTCCACCACACCCATCACGACGGCCGGCACTATCACAACCATGATTGTCCGATCTATGCGGCCTTCCGCGACGGCGCCGTGCACCAGGTCGACGGCGAAGTGTTCTGGCGCAAGGACGGATCGCCCGCCTGGGTCGAATACACCTCCACGCCGATCCGCGACCGCGGCGTCGTGGTCGGCGCGGTCGTGGTGTTCCGCGACGTCAGCCAGCGCCGCGAGGCCGACGAGAAGCTGCATGCCGCGCTCGCCGAGGTCGACCGCCTGCGCGAGCGGCTGGAGCTCGAGAACGCCTATCTCCAGGAGGAGATCCGCATCGAGACCAATCCGCGCGGCATCATCGGTCAAAGCGAGGCGATCCAGAAGACGCTGCGCCAGGTCAAGCTGGTGGCGCCGACCACGGCGGCGGTGATGATCACCGGCGAGTCCGGCACCGGCAAGGAGCTGATCGCGCGCGGCATTCACGAGGATTCCACCCGCAGCGACCGGCCGCTGATCCGCGTCAACTGCGCGGCGATCCCGCGCGAATTGTTCGAGAGCGAGTTCTTCGGCCATGTCCGCGGCGCCTTCACCGGCGCGACGCGCGACCGCATCGGCCGCTTCGAGCTCGCCGACGGCGGCACGCTGTTCCTCGACGAGGTCGGCGAGATCCCGCTCGAACTGCAAGGCAAGCTGCTACGCGTGCTGCAGGAGGGACATTTCGAGCGCGTCGGCGAGGCGCGCACCCGCGCCGTCGACGTCCGCGTCATCGCCGCGACCAATCGCGACCTCAAGCAAGAGGTGCAGCGCGGACGTTTCCGCGAGGACCTCTATTTCCGCCTCAACGTGTTCCCGATCGAGACGGTGCCCTTGCGCGAACGGCGCGAGGACATTCCCCTGCTCGCCCAGCATTTTCTGACGCGCGAGGGCAAGGCGCTGAAGTCGAATTTGCGCCTCTCCGAGGGCGATGCGCGGCGGCTCGCCCGCTACGACTGGCCCGGCAACGTCCGCGAATTGCAGAACGTGATCGAGCGCGCCGCGATCCTGTCGCAGAACGGCCGCCTGCGCATCGATCTGCCGGATGCATCGGGCGCGCAAGCCCCTAGCGGCGCCACGCGGCAGAAGGCCGATGCGCGCCCGGCGGTGATGACGTCCGCGGAGATGCGCGACCACGAGCGCGCCAACATCATAGCCGCGCTCGAGGCCTGCGCCGGAAAGGTGTTCGGCCCCGGCGGGGCGGCCGAGATGCTGGACATCAAGCCGACCACGCTGGCCTCGCGGATCAAGGCGCTCGGGATCGCGCCTCGTCCGCAAGTGGCCCATCCTTCGAGACGCCCGCTTCAGGCGGGCTCCTCGGGATGAGGACGGAGTGTGCGGCAACGGGTTCAACGCACACCGATGCCGCTTAGCCTCATCCTGAGGGACCGCAAAGCGGTCGTCTCGAAGAACGAGGCACGCAGTCAAGCCGCCTTGGTCGTCACATCAGCCGCGATCGGCAACCCCTGCTCGATCGGCAGCGACGGGTCGCGCGACCATTCGTTCCAGGAGCCGAAATACATCCGCACGTCCTTCACGCCGGCGTTCTTCAGCGCCAGGAATGTGTTCGAGGCCCGCGCGCCCTTGAAGCAGTAGAGATAGACCGGCGTCGTCTGCGAGATGCCGACGGTGGCGCATTCGGCCAAAATCTCGTCCTTGGACTTGAAGCGCGGGCCCTCGGCGGTCGGCTTCATCATGCGGTACCATTCCAGCCAGACCGCGCCGGGGATGCGGCCCTTGCGCGGGCAGAAATCCTTCCCATACGGAGAAGAGCTGTCGCCGATCCACTCGTCGACATCCCGCACGTCGAGGATGGCGATGCCGGGCTTGCCGACCGCGGCCAGCATGGTCTTTGCGTCGATCAGGATCTCGCCCGCCTCGGGCACGATCGCGAACGAGGCCTTCACCGGCGTCGGCACGTCCTTGGTCACCGGGAAGCCCGCCGCCGACCAGGCGTCGAAGCCGCCATGCAGCACCTTCACCTTGGGGTAGCCGAGCATGGTGAGCAGGTAATAGCCACGGCAGGACTGGCCGAAGCCCGAGTTCATCGACTGCTCGTAGATCACGGCCGTCTCCTTGCCCGAGAGACCGGCGCCGCCGAACGCATCCGCGAACTTGGTCTTCAGCTCGGCCATGCCTTCCGGCGTCGAGGTCGCCAGAAACGTAAAAATCTCATGCACGTTGACGGCATTGGGCAGATGCCCGGCGGCGTAGGCATCGGGATTGCGGGTGTCGATGACGACACACGGCTCGCTCTTCAAGAGATCGGCGAGTTCGACGGCAGTGATCAGAACGTCAGTCATGGCGGCCTCTCCGTTGAGGTTGGGGGTCTTCAGGTGGACTCGTTGAACTCAAAGACTTGGAACTCAGGCATCGGCAAGCATCTTGCGCAGCTGCTTGGTGGCCGGCGTGACGATCGCGACGAAATAGGCCTCGCGCAGGCGCCGCTGCGCGCGGTGGCTCTTGAGGTACCCGCGCGCGCCACAATGCAGCATCGCCGCATGCGCCGCCGCGACGCTGGTCTCGCCCGCGCGCAGGCGCAGCGCGACCACCTTGCGCCAGTAGGTCTCCTCCTCGTTGTATGGATCGCGCGCCAGCGCCATGGTCTCGGCCTCGAGCTCGGCGGCGAGATCGCGAAAGTGCACCGGCTGCTGCGGCAGATAGCGGTTGATGTGGCCGAGCGTGCTATCCACCTCGTCCATGATGTTGATGCAGTCCCTGATGACGCCGAGCGCCATGCCGGCCTGGAGCAGGATGAAGCCGGCGCGGATCTTCTTGACGAAGGGCGCGGCGGGATCGGCGAGGATCAGCTCATCCGGCACGAACACGTCGCGGAACTGCACGCCGTAAGTGCCGGTGCCGTCCATCGCGAGGAACGGCTTGCACGGCGTCAGCGTGATCGAGGGATCGGAGCAGTCGGCGAGGAACATCACGGTCCCCTGATCGTCCTCGCGCTCGAAGATGGTGCCGAAATAATGGTCCGGGCCGAGATTGGAGACCCAGGGCAGCGCCCCGCGCACGATGTAGCCGCCCTCGACCTTCCGCCCCTTCAGCTTCAGCTTCTCGATGCCGAAAAAGCTCTTCATCGGATTGGAGAGACCTGTGCCGCCGAGCACGCGACCGCTCGAGAAGGCATCGCCAAAACGCCTCGCCAGCTTCAGATTGGTCGAGTTGGCCGCGTACCAGACCAGCGTGTTCTGGCACCAGGCCATGAAGGCCGTGGCGCCGCAGACCTCGCCGATCGCGGCCATCGACTCGATCGCACAGCGTAAATCCGCGGGACCTTCCTGAGGCATATGACTGCCCCAGGCGCCGACCGCGCCGAACGCACGCAGCACCTCGGCCGGGTAGACCGAACCGTCGTCGATGCCGGCGGCGAGCGGCGCGAGCTGCTCCCGCGCAATCCGCGCCACCTCCCCTGCAATGGACGGTGCGGGCTGATCCAGAACTTCGACCCGCGATAAAGACAGTGAACCCATGATCGTCTCCCGCACCGTTGTCCTCGTTGCTATCGCTAGATGCCGACCTCGAGATTGACCGGGCGGGTGAAGGTGTTGGCGACCGGCGACCATTTCTTCACATGGGTGACCAGCGCATTGATCTCGTCCGGCGAGATGCCCTCGCACTCCATGTCCACTTTCACGCGCACGTCGGTGAAGCCGACCGGCTTGTCAGAGACATCGCCGGTGCCCCAGACCGCGGTGATGTTGAGGTCGCCCTCCAGTTCGAGCTCGAGCTTGTTGACGATCCAGCCGCGATGCACCGCGTTGGCGTGCAGGCCGACCGCAAGGCAGGAGCCGAGCGCGGCGAGCGAGGCCTCCGACGGATTGGGCGCGGTGTCGTCGCCCAGGAGTCCTGGCGGCTCATCAACGATATAGGGCGGCAGGTTGCGGATGTAGTTGGCGTGGCGGAATTTGCCCTCCGCGACGGTCTTGCACTTCAAGGTCTTGATGACCTTCGGATTCGCCTTGCCGTTGGCGATCAGTTGCTCGAGCCCGTTCTTGTCGATGGGCGCGAGGCACCCCGTCAGCACTGTCTTCTGAACGACGGCAGTCATCAATCTTCTCCCTGGCAGAAGTGGAAATCGGCAGGATACCGAACGGTCTGTTTCTTTGCATGGAGCGTGCCAGAGCCGGCGAAAATCAAAACGCGAAGCATTGGAGCCGCTTAAGCGTCCCTGCCTGCGGATTGATCAGCGGCCGCTTGCTCAAAGGCGATGCAGATCGCCAGCCCTTTGCGAATCTTTTCAGCGCGGAACAGATGCGGCTTGCTGATGCGGCGCGGCTGCGGGTAAGTTTGAGTCCATGGCAAAAGCTTCATTGAAGAAGACTGCAAACGCGCCGCATTCCGGCGCCGGCGAGGACGAGTCAGCACGCGGCCGTCTGCTCAGCGCCGCGACGCATCTGTTCTGCAAGAACGGCATCAACGCCACCGGCATCGACGCGATCATCGAGGAAGCCGGCACGGCCAAAACCACGCTCTACAAATTGTTCGGCTCCAAGACAAATCTCGTCAACGCGGTGCTGGAGAGCGAAGGCAAACAGTGGCGCGAATGGTTCATCGGCGCCATGGAAGCGGGCGGCGGCGACGCGCAGGCGAAGCTGGCGCGGATCTTCCCAGCGCTGAAGAGCTGGTTCGCCGAAGAGCGCTTCTACGGCTGCCCCTTCATCAACGCGGTCGGCGAGCACGACAAGGACGCCAAACAGTTCCGCACCATCGCGCTGAAGCACAAGAAGATCGTGCTCGGCCACATCGAGAAGCTCGCCGGCGAGCTCGGCTCGAGCGAGCCCGCGGTGCTCGCGCACCAGCTCGGCCTCATCATCGACGGCGCCATCGTCGCCGCGATGATCTCGCGCGACCCGGGGGTGGCCGATATGGCCGCGCTCACCGCCGGCCCCCTGCTCGGCCAGTCCAAGCCGAAGAAGAAGCGCGCGGCGGATCAGTTAGAGGCGGTCTGAACGCGCTCGTCTTGTAGCCCGCATGGGCGCAGCGAGATGCGGGACCTTGCCCCGGATATCACTTCGCTCATCCGGGCTACGAAGATCTCGTAGGGTGGGCAAAGGCGCAAAGCGCCGTGCCCACCAAGCTTGCTCAGCTCTGTTCATCGAGATGGTGGGCACGTTTCGGTTTGCCCACCCTACGCAACTTGCTTTGATTTCCGCAGAGACATAAGAGGTGGGTTACGCCGAGCGGACTGCGCTTTCGCGCAGCCGCATGGCTAACCCACCCTACGCCACCTACGCACTCTGCTCCACCATCCCCTGCAGCCGCACCAGCTCCGTCTCCAGATCGCGCTCGACATCCGCCGCGCGGATGTCGAGCACCCGATAGTCACGCGCCTCGAGCCACGTCCGCCGCCCTGCGCGGTCGGCCGCGATTGCCTCGCCCTCGCCGGGGTTGACCAGCTCGATCGCGATCCGGTGCGGGAACGAGACGAAGTCCGGGATGTGGCGCCCAACGGGGGTCTGGCGCTTGAACTGACCTGCGAAGCGGCGGTCGCGGGTCAGCGCCTGCCAGAGCAGGCGCTCGGCATCGGTCGGGTTGCGGCGGAGCAGCCGGGCAAGCCCGCGCACGGTCGAGCCGCTGTCGGGCACGCCGCCGCCCTGGCCGTGCTCGGCCAGCAGCGCGCGCAGGCGCGTCGCCTGCTCGCCGTCGAGCACGCCGCCCTTGGCCGGGCCCTTGCGCCCCTCCGCGATCGCCATCACGACGCCATGGAGGGTATGCATGTCCTGCTTGGTCGGCTCCATGCGGCTGAAGATGTTGCGCAGGTTCACCAGCATGGTGTCGCGCTTCTCGGCCGGGCGAAGGAATTCGACCTTGTCGAGCTCGCGCACGAGATTGTCGAAGAAGGCCTGCATCTGGTGCTGCGAGGCGCGCTCGGAGCGCTCGGGCATGGCGTGCGGCAGCTCGCCGGATGTGGCCCGCTTGAACCATTCGTAGCCGACCAGCAGCACGGCCTGCGCGAGGTTGAGCGAGGCAAAGCCGGGATTGACCGGGAAGGTGATGATGCGATTGGAGAGCCCGACCTCCTCGTTGGTCAGCCCCCAGCGCTCCCGGCCGAACAGGATACCGCACCTGCCGCCGGTCGCGACGTGCCCGGCGATCTCGCTGGCTGCGGCCTCCGGCCCGACCACCGGCTTGGCCTGGTCGTGGGGGCGAGCCGTGGTGGCGAACAAGAGGTCGAGATCGGCAACCGCCTGCTCCACGGTGTCGAACAATTCGACCTTTTCCAGAATGTGGTCGGCACCGGCCGCGGCCCGCTGGGCCGCAATGTTGGGCCAGCCGTCCCTGGGGTTGACGATACGCAAGGCGCCGAGCGCGAAATTGCCCATGGCGCGCGCGGCCATGCCGATGTTTTCACCCAGCTGCGGCTCGACCAGGATGACGATGGGACCGTCGAGGGAAAGGCCCGTCTTGCTCTTGTCAGTCCCCGACATCTCGCTTCACTTTCACACTGTCTCTCAAGGCCTTGGCAAGGCGCTCTTAGGAAATGATTCAAGGCGGCCTTTTCGAGTCGGTCTTGGGCCGGCCGGCGCTGCCCGCCTGTCGTTTGCCTGTCCTGACAAAATTCTCAAGGGAAATAACAGGTTGGATTGGACTTTTGAATCTCGCCTGAAACCTCACCCCGCTCCCCGTCTGTGGAAGCTGGATGAGCTAAAAGTGCATAATCACTTGGCTTTCGCCCGCTGCTATCAGGTGCTAAGAGGCGGCGGATATTCACGTGGGCGCCACCGGCGCCGTTCCCAAGAGGGCTTCCCCGATCATGGCTAAAATCAAGGTATCCAATCCCGTCGTCGAGCTCGATGGCGACGAGATGACCCGGATCATCTGGCAGTACATCAAGGACAAGCTGATCAACCCGTTCCTGGATGTCGAGCTGCTCTATTTCGACCTGGGCATGGAGTACCGCGACCGTACCAACGATCAGGTCACCATCGACGCCGCCGAGGCGATCAAGAAGGTCGGCGTCGGCGTCAAGTGCGCCACCATCACCCCGGATGAGGCGCGGGTGAAGGAATTCAACCTCAAGCAGATGTGGAAGTCGCCGAACGGCACCATCCGCAACATCCTCGGCGGCGTGATCTTCCGCGAGCCGATCATCTGCAAGAACGTGCCGCGCCTCGTTCCCGGCTGGACCAAGCCGATCATCATCGGCCGCCATGCCTATGGCGACCAGTACCGCGCAACCGACATCAAGTTCCCGGGCAAGGGCACCCTCTCGCTGAAGTTCGTGGGCGAGGACGGCACCGTGATCGAGAAGGAAGTGTTCAAGGCTCCGGGCGCCGGCGTCGCCATGGAGATGTACAATCTCGACGACTCCATCATCGACTTCGCCCGCGCCTCCTTCAACTATGGCCTCTTGCGCGGCTACCCGGTGTATCTGTCGACCAAGAACACGATTCTGAAGGTCTATGACGGCCGCTTCAAGGACATCTTCCAGGAGATCTTCGACAAGGAGTTCAAGAAGGAGTTCGACGCCAAGGGCCTGACCTACGAGCACCGCCTGATCGACGACATGGTGGCGTCGGCCCTGAAGTGGTCCGGCGGCTATGTCTGGGCCTGTAAGAACTACGACGGCGACGTGCAGTCCGACACGGTCGCGCAGGGCTACGGCTCGCTCGGCCTGATGACCTCGGTGCTGCTCACCCCCGACGGCAAGACCGTGGAAGCAGAAGCGGCCCACGGCACGGTGACCCGCCACTACCGCGAGCACCAGAAGGGCAAGGAGACCTCGACCAACTCGATCGCGTCGATCTTCGCCTGGACCCGTGGCCTCGCCCACCGCGCCAAGCTCGACAACAACGCCGAGCTCGCCAAGTTCGCCACCACGCTGGAGAAGGTCTGCGTCGACACCGTCGAGGCCGGCTACATGACCAAGGACCTCGCGCTCCTGGTCGGCGCCGATCAGCGCTGGCTCTCGACCACCGGCTTCCTGGACAAGGTCGCCGAGAACCTGGTCAAGGCGATGGCGGCGTAAGCCGTCAACCACGCCGTCACTGCGAGCGCACAAGCAATCCAGAATCCCTCCGCGGAAACAATCTGGATTGCTTCGTCGCATCAGCGCAAAATTGCTTCGCAATTTTGTCGCGAGCTCCTTGCAATGACGAGACCTTGCCTGAGGAAGCACCATGCCGACACTCAAGAGCCTTGCTTTTGCGGTCTTGGCCCTGACCGGCACCACCGCGCTCGCCGCAGACCCACTCCCCGACACGATCGCCGCCCCCGGCGAGAGCGTCGTGCTCGGCGTCCACGCCGAGGGCGCGCAGGTCTATGAGTGCAAGGCCGCCGCCGACGGCAAGCTCGCCTGGGCCTTCCGCGAACCGGTCGCGACGCTGCTGTCCGAGGGCAAGACCGTCGGCCGCCACTATGCCGGCCCGAACTGGGAGCTCGCCGACGGCAGCGCCGTGGTCGGCAAGGCCGTCGGCAACGCGCCGGGCGCCGAAGCGGCGGATATCCCCTGGCTGAAGCTCGAGGTCGCCTCCCGACGCGGCAGCGGCACCCTCACGCCCGTCACCACCGTCCAGCGCATCAACACCCATGGCGGCAAGCTCGACGGCGCCTGCGACAAGGCCGGCGAGTTCAGAAGCGCGCCCTACTCGGCCGATTATGTTTTCCTGAAGAAGGACTGACCGCTCAGCGGTCAGTGTCTTCCTTCTCCGCCTGAGCCAGCTCAGCCGCCGCGAGATCGCCGGTGTCGGCGAGCCGCGCCCTGGCGGTGGTATGGACGTGCTCGGCCAGCGTCGGCATGCGCGCGATCAATGCGTGGAAATCCTGGGCGTCGAGCACGAGCAGACGCGTCTTGCGCGTCGCCGTCACCGTGCCGCTGCGTTTTGTCTTGTGCAGCAGTGCGATCTCGCCGAAGAAAGTGCCGTCGGCAAGCCGCACCTGCTGGCTCGGCAGCGCGATCTCGACCTCGCCGGCGGTGATGAAATACATCGACGAGGCGGCATCCCCCCGCCGCACCAGGATCTCGCCCTGCTCGATGGTGCGCGCGCGCAAGAGGCGCATGATGTCGGCGATCTCGGACGCGGACAGATGCGAAAACAGCGGCACCCTCGCCAGCATGCCCCAAGTGACGACGAAGTCGCGCCGCTTCACCTCTTCGGCGAACGCCGAGGAGATGATCGCGACCGGCAGCGCGATCATGGCGAAGCCGCTGATGATAGCGAAGGTGGAGATGAACTTGCCGAGCGGCGTTACCGGCACGACGTCGCCATAGCCGACGGTGCCGAGCGTCACGATCGCCCACCACATCGCCTGCGGGATGGTGCCGAGCTTGTCCGGCTGCACGTCGCGCTCGACGGCGTAGAGCAGCGAGGCAAAGGTCAGGACTGCGCCGATCAGGATGACGATGCAGCCGATCAGCGCGCGCCGCTCGGCATGGACGGCGGCGAGCAGCGAACGCATCGCGGGCGAATAGCGGATCAGCTTGAAGAACGGCAGAACGCCGAGCCCGGCCAGCGCCGCATGCCGGCCCGTGGCGAGCACGATTGCAGCCGGCAGGAACGCCATGAGGTCGATGATGCCGAGCGCGGAGAAGACATAGCCCAGACGGTCGGACAGCGCCGAGCCCTTGCGCGGCGTATGACCCGCCACCGTCCACAGCCGCGCCGCATATTCCAGCGCGAACACGAGGACGGCGAGGATTGCGATCGCGCTGAACAGCGTGTCGAACCGCGCATCCAGCTCCGGCACCGAGGCGAGGATCATCGCGGCCACGTTGAGCACGATGACGCCGATGATCAGCTGGATGAAGCGCGACCCGACCGAATAGGCCAAGGGATCGTGCTCCAGCCATTCGTAGAGGCGATCCCGCAAATCGGGATCCCCAAGCCCACGTCCTCGCGGAACGAGGCGCATGGTGGCCTAAGCGCCTGCCATCGCTTTTTCGATCGCCGCCAGCGCCGCGCTCGCGTTGGCGCCATCGGGGCCGCCGGCCTGCGCCATGTCGGGCCGGCCGCCGCCGCCCTTGCCGCCGAGCGCCTCGGAGGCGACGCGGACGAGGTTCACGGCGTTGAAGCGCGCGGTGAGGTCCGGCGTGACGCCGACCACGACGCCGGCCTTGCCGTCCCCGGTGACGCCGACGATGGCGACCACACCCGAGCCGATCTGCTTCTTGCCGTCGTCGGCAAGGCCCTTGAGATCCTTCATCTCGATGCCCTCGACCGCGCGCGCCATCAGCTTGACGTCGCCGATCTCGCGCACGCCGCTCGCCGCGCCGTTGCCGCCGGATGCGCCGCCGCCCATCGCGAGCTTCTTGCGGGCGTCGGACAGCTCGCGCTCGAGCTTCTTGCGCTCCTCCATCAGCGCGGTGATGCGCGCCGGCACGTCGTCGATGGAGGTGCGCAGTTCGTTTGCCGCGGTCTTCGCCAGCGCCATGGTCTCATTGGCGTGTTTTCGCGCGTAATTGCCCGTCAGCGCCTCGATGCGGCGCACGCCCGAGGCGACCGCGCTCTCGCTCGTCAGCGTGATCAGGCCGATATCGCCGGTGCGCTTGACATGCGTGCCGCCGCAGAGCTCGACCGACCAGCCGAGCACGTTGGCGCCGCGCTCGCGCGCGGTCCTGCCCATGGAGACGACGCGGACCTCGTCCCCATACTTCTCGCCGAACAGCGCGCGCGCCCCGGCCTCGCGGGCCTCATCGACCCCCATGATGCGCGTGGTGACCTCGTCGTTCTCCAGCACCACGTCGTTGGCGATGTCCTCGACGCGGGCAAGCTCCTCCGCCGTGATCGGCTTCGGATGCACGAAGTCGAAGCGCAGGCGGTCGGGTGCGACCATCGAGCCGCGCTGGGCGATGTGGTCGCCGAGCACCTGGCGCAGCGCCTCGTGAATGAGATGCGTCGCCGAGTGATGCGCGCGGATCGAGGAGCGCCTTCCATGATCGACCTCGAGCTGCAGCGCTGTGCCGAGCTTGAGCTCGCCGCTCTCGACGGTGCCCATATGCACGAAGAAATCGCCGAGCTTCTTCTGCGTGTCGGTGACGCGGACCTTGATGCCGCCCTCGCCCGTCAGCACGCCGGTGTCGCCGACCTGGCCGCCAGACTCCGCATAGAACGGCGTCTGGTTCAGCACGATCGCGCCGGTCTCGCCGGCGTTGAGGCTTTCGACTTCCTGGCCGTCCTTGACCAGCGCAGACACCACGCCCTCGGCGCTCTCCGTCTCATAGCCCAGGAACTCGGTGGCCCCGAGCTTTTCGCGCAGCGGGAACCAGATCGCTTCGGAAGCTGCTTCGCCCGACCCCTTCCAGGATTCGCGCGCCTTGGCCTTCTGGCGCTCCATCGCGTCGGTGAAGGCGGACTGGTCGACGCCGATGCCGCGCGACTTCAGCGCGTCCTGCGTCAGGTCGAGCGGGAAGCCGTAGGTGTCGTACAGCGTGAAGGCGACGTCGCCGTCGAACATGTCGCCCTTTTTCAGGGACGCACTCTTCTCGTCCAGGATGGCCAAGCCGCGCGAAAGAGTCTTGCGGAAGCGGGTCTCTTCCAGCCGCAGCGTTTCCTCGATCAGCTTCTCGGCGCGCATCAGGTCGGGATAGGCCTGGCCCATCTCGCGCACCAGCGCCGGGACGAGGCGATGCATCAGGGGCTCCTTGGCCCCGAGCAGCTGCGCATGGCGCATCGCGCGGCGCATGATCCGGCGCAGCACATAGCCGCGGCCCTCGTTCGAGGGCAGCACGCCGTCGGTGACGAGGAACGCGGAGGAGCGCAAGTGGTCGGCGATGACGCGGAACGAGGCAACCGTCTGCTCCTGCGGGCCGCTGCCGAGCGCGGACGAGGTCGCGTCGATCAGGTGGCGGAACAGGTCGGTCTCGAACACGCTCTCGACGCCCTGGAGCACGCAGGCCATGCGCTCCAGGCCCATGCCGGTGTCGATCGAGGGACGCGGCAGATCCACGCGCTCCTCCTTCGTCACCTGCTCGTATTGCATGAACACGAGATTCCAGAATTCGAGGAAGCGATCGCCGTCCTCTTCCGGCGAGCCCGGAGGGCCGCCCCAGATATGCTCGCCGCGATCGATGAAGATCTCCGAGCACGGGCCGCACGGCCCGGTGTCGCCCATCGCCCAGAAATTGTCCGAGGTCGGGATGCGGATGATGCGGTCGTCGGAGAAGCCGGCGATCCTCTTCCACAGGCCCGCCGCCTCGTCGTCGGTGTGATAGACCGTGACGAGCAGCTTGTCCTTCTTCAGCCCGAACTCCCTGGTGATCAGCTTCCAGGCGAGCTCGATCGCGCGCTCCTTGAAGTAGTCGCCGAACGAGAAGTTGCCGAGCATCTCGAAAAAGGTGAGATGGCGCGCGGTGTAGCCGACATTGTCGAGGTCGTTGTGCTTGCCGCCGGCGCGCACGCATTTCTGCGACGTGGTGGCGCGCTGGTAGGGCCGCTTCTCGACGCCGGTAAAAACGTTCTTGAACTGCACCATGCCGGCATTGGTGAACATCAACGTCGGGTCGTTGCGCGGCACCAATGGCGAGGACGGCACGATCTCGTGGCCGTTCTCGGCAAAGAAGTTCAGAAAGGTCGACCTGATCTCGTTGACGCCGCTCATGTTCATCCAATCGGGTGTGCTTGGGCCCGCTCCGCCGTCCAAACCGGAAATTAAGGCTGATATCTGCGGGCCAAAGCGCTTTTAGACAAGGCCAGCTTCGCTGTCCAGAAACTGTGCAAGGAGATCAGAGGGTTGCCGCAGGCGCTCAATCCGGTTGAAAGCCGCTGAAGTCGCGTTGACAGGCTTGGCTGCCCTGTGGTCTCTACCCATCTGTATCGTACGGCCACGTCGGGAGAGACCGGCTTTAGGCAGCCGGCGCCGAAGGAGCAACCGCCCCGGAAACTCTCAGGCAAAAGGACCGCGTGGCTTGACAGCATCTGGAAAGAGGCGCCGACGGGCATAAGACCCGGACTGCGTCCGCCGACGGGATAATACTCTCAGGCACAGCGACAGATGGGGCTTCGACTGGTTTGTCTCGGGGAATCGTCCCCGGGGAACCGCCGAGGACCCCTGTGATGCTTGCGTCAGACAAAAACTCCCTGAAACGTACCCCTCTTTACGACCTCCATGTGTCGCTGGGCGGCAAGATGGTGCCGTTCGCGGGCTATGACATGCCCGTGCAGTACCCCGCCGGCGTGCTGAAGGAGCACCTTCATACCCGGACCGCCACCGGCCTGTTCGACGTCTCCCATATGGGCCAGATCGCGCTCCGGCCGAAGTCGGGCAAGGTCGAGGACGCCGCCCGCGCGCTGGAACGGCTGGTGCCGCAGGACATCGTCGCGATTGCGCCGGGACGGCAGCGCTACGCCCAGTTCACCAACATGCATGGCGGCATCCTGGACGATCTGATGGTCGCCAATTTCGGCGATCACCTGTTCCTGGTGGTCAACGCGGCCTGCAAGGAGCAGGACGAGGCGCATCTGCGCGCGAATCTCTCGGATGACTGCATCATCGATTCGCTGGCCGACCGCGCGCTGGTGGCGCTGCAGGGCCCGAAGGCCGAAGCGGTGCTGGCGAAATTCTGTGCCGAGGCGCCGGCCATGAAATTCATGGACGCTGGCCCGCATGAGGTCGCCGGCATCAAGTGCTTCGTCTCGCGCTCCGGCTACACCGGCGAGGACGGCTTCGAGATCTCGGTTCCCGCAGGCGATGCCGAACGCCTCGCCAAAATGCTGCTGGACGATCCCGACGTGCTGCCGATCGGGCTCGGTGCCCGCGACAGCCTGCGGCTGGAAGCCGGGCTGTGCCTGTATGGCCACGACATCGACACCGCCACAACGCCGGTCGAGGCCGCGCTGGAATGGTCGGTGCAGAAGAGCCGCCGCAGCGACGGTGCCCGTGCCGGCGGTTTTCCCGGTGCCGAAAAGATCCTCGCGCAATTCGACGATGGCGCATCCCGCCGCCGCGTCGGCCTGCGTGCCGAGGGCCGCGCGCCGGTGCGCGAGGGCGCGCTGCTGTTTGCCGACGGCGCGGGCGGCGAGGCAGTCGGAAAGGTCACCTCGGGCGGTTTCGGCCCGAGCCTGAACGCGCCGGTGGCGATGGGCTACGTGCCCGTGGGCCTCGCCACGCTCGGCACAAAACTTTTCGCCGAAGTGCGCGGCCGGCGCCTGCCGCTCGCAGTCGCCGCCATGCCCTTCGTGAAAAACACCTACAAACGCTGACGCATGATCAGATTGAGCACAGCAGGCGGTCCCGCGTTCACTTCTCCCCGGAGGGGAGAGGTGAACAGAGCCCGCGGCTTTCAACCAAACCTCACCGCTTCAGGGAATCGACAATGACCACGACGCTGTACACTTCCGACCATGAATGGCTCGCCATCGACGGCGATACCGCCACGGTCGGCATCACCGACTACGCGCAGCAACAACTCGGCGACGTCGTGTTCGTCGAACTGCCCAAGGTCGGCCGCACCTTGAAGAAGGCCGAAGCCGCCGCCGTCGTGGAATCGGTGAAGGCCGCTTCCGACGTCTACGCACCGATCTCCGGCGAAGTGCTCGAAACCAACGAGGCGCTGGCCGCCGAGCCCGCGCTGGTGAACTCGGATGCGCAGGGCGCGGCCTGGTTCTTCAAGATCAAGATCGCCGACAAAAGCGAGCTCGGCGGCCTCATGGATGAAGCCGCCTACAAGGCACACACGGCTTGAGGACGATGGAGCAAGCGATGACCGCGCACCGTAAATCAAGCGGCGAGACCGCCGCCAGTTTCGTTCGCCGCCACATCGGCCCCTCGGTGCGCGATGTCACCGCAATGCTCGAATCCGTCGCCGCCAAAAGCGTGGACGCGCTGATGGCGGAGACGCTGCCGGCCTCGATCCGGCAGGGATCGCCGCTCGATCTCGGCAAGCCCCTGAGCGAGACCGAGGCGATCGCGCATATGGCCGAGCTCGCCGCGCAGAACCAGGTCTTCACCTCGCTGATCGGCCAGGGCTATTCCGGCACCATCCTGCCCGCGGTGATCCAGCGCAACATCCTGGAAAACCCGGCCTGGTACACGGCCTATACGCCCTACCAGCCCGAGATCAGCCAGGGCCGGCTGGAGGCGCTGTTCAACTTCCAGACCATGATCTGCGACCTCACCGGGCTCGACGTCGCCAACGCCTCGCTGCTGGACGAAGCAACCGCCGCGGCCGAAGCCATGGCGCTCGCCGAGCGGCACTCGCAGGTTGAGGCAAAGGCCTTCTTCGTCGACAAGGACGTGCATCCGCAGACGCTGGCGGTGATGCGCACCCGCGCCGAGCCGCTCGGCTGGAATCTGGTCGTCGGCGATCCACTCACCGATCTCGACAAGGCAGACGTGCTCGGCGCGCTGCTGCAATATCCGGGCTCTTCCGGGGCATTGCGCGATCTCCGCCCCGCGATCGCAGCGCTGAAGGCTAAGGGCGCTCTCGCGATCGTGGCCGCTGACTTGCTCGCGCTGACGCTGATCGCCTCGCCCGGCGAGCTTGGCGCCGATATCGCGATCGGATCCGCACAGCGCTTCGGCGTGCCGATGGGTTATGGTGGTCCGCACGCGGCCTATATGGCGGTGCGCGATGCGTTGAAGCGCTCGCTGCCCGGCCGCATTGTCGGCCTCTCCGTGGATTCGCGCGGCGCGCCGGCCTATCGCCTCGCGCTGCAGACCCGCGAGCAGCACATCCGCCGCGAGAAGGCGACGTCGAACATCTGCACCGCGCAGGTGCTGCTCGCCGTGATCGCCGCGATGTACGCGGTCTATCACGGCCCCGAGGGCCTCTCGCAGATCGCGCGGACCGTGCACCGCCGCACCGCCGTGCTCGCGGCCGGCCTGCGCAAGCTCGGCTTTGCACCGCAATCCGATAGTTTCTTCGACACGCTCAGCGTCGATGCCGGCGCCAAGCGCGCCGAGATCATCGCGCGGGCGGCGGCCGAGAAGATCAATCTCGGCGTCGGTGAAACGGCGCTTCGCGTCGCGCTCGACGAGACCACGACGCCGGCGACGGTGGAAGCAGTCTGGCGCGCCTTCGGCAGCCAGCTTTCCTACGCCGAGTTAGATGCGACCACGCGCGAGGCGCTGCCGGAGGCGCTGAAGCGCACCACCGCCTTCCTCACCCATCCCGTCTTCCACGCGCATCGCTCGGAAACCGAGATGCTGCGCTATATGCGCAAGCTCAGCGATCGCGATCTCGCGCTCGACCGCGCGATGATTCCGCTCGGCTCCTGCACCATGAAGCTGAACGCGACCACCGAGATGATGCCGCTGACCTGGCCGGAGTTCGGCAGCTTGCATCCCTTCGCCCCGCGCGAGCAGGCCAGGGGCTACCACGCGCTGTTCGCGCGGCTGGAAAAATGGCTGTGCGACATCACCGGCTATGACGCGATCTCGCTGCAGCCGAATTCCGGCGCGCAAGGCGAATATGCCGGGCTGCTCGCGATCAGGGGCTATCATGCCGCGCGTGGAGAGAGCCATCGCAAGATCTGCCTGATCCCCTCCTCCGCCCACGGCACCAACCCGGCCTCGGCCGCGATGGTCGGCATGGACGTGGTTGTCGTCGCCTGCGAGAAGAACGGCGACGTCGACGTCAATGACCTCCGCGCCAAGGCGGAAAAGCATTCGAACGATCTCGCCGCGGTCATGATCACCTATCCCTCGACCCATGGCGTGTTCGAGGAGCACATCAGCGAGATCTGCGACATCGTGCACGGCCATGGCGGCCAGGTTTATCTCGACGGCGCCAATCTCAATGCGCAGGTCGGCCTAAGCAGGCCCGGCGACTACGGCGCCGATGTCAGCCACCTCAATCTGCACAAGACCTTCTGCATCCCGCATGGCGGCGGCGGCCCCGGGATGGGCCCGATCGGCGTCAAGGCGCATCTCGCCCCGTTCCTGCCGGGCCATCCCGCAGCGAATGGCGACACGCCTGTCGGGCCGGTCTCGGCCGCGCCGTTCGGGTCGGCCTCGATCCTCACCATCTCCTACATCTACATTTTGATGATGGGCGGTGAAGGATTGAAGCGCGCCACCGAGATCGCGATCCTCAACGCCAACTACATCGCAGCAAGGCTCGATGCGCATTTCCCGGTGCTCTACAAGAACGCGAAGGGCCGAGTCGCCCACGAGTGCATCGTCGACCCGCGGCCCCTGAAGACGACGAGCGGCGTCACGGTCGACGACATCGCAAAACGCCTGATCGATTACGGCTTCCACGCCCCGACCATGAGCTTCCCGGTGCCGGGCACGCTGATGATCGAGCCGACCGAATCGGAATCGAAGGCCGAGCTCGACCGGTTCTGCGATGCCATGATCGCGATCCGCAAGGAGATCGCCGAGGTCGAGGCCGGCCGCTTCAAGATCGAGGCGTCGCCCCTGCGTCACGCTCCGCACACCGTGCACGACATCGCCGATGACGACTGGAAGCGCGCCTACCCCCGCAGCGAGGGCTGCTTCCCCGATGGCGTCTCGCGTACTGACAAGTACTGGTGCCCGGTCGGCCGTGTCGACAACGTCTATGGCGACCGCAACCTGGTGTGCTCCTGCCCGCCGGTGAGCGATTACGCGGAAGCCGCGGAGTAAGACACAACGGAGGTTCCGGAGGGCGGGCAAGCGCAAGCGTGCCTACCACCTTCATCTGCGTTGAAAAAACCGTGGGCACGGCGCTTACGCGCCTTTGCCCACTGAACGCACCTCTAGGGCGCAACCAATGATCGGCTTTCGCGGTCCCATCGCCAGAGCCGTTCGTTGGTGAGTTCAGTCCCACCCCGCCAACGCTTGATCGGGTTGTGGCGCCACATGTCGTCTTCGCGCGCTAGACACCCGAGTTCGGTCAGCGTGACCTTCCACTCGCTCCTGCCGAAGTAGCGGTCCTCATCGTCGAAAGCTGGATCGCCCAACAACACTGGCGGCGCCGAATACGCCCCCAGTTCGAGCAAGGCATCGCGCGCGTCGTCATCATCGAACACGTCGCGAAGCCAACTCGCCTCGCAGACGCGCCTCGCGCCGCCCCAGCCAGTCAGGATCAGACGCTTCATCGCACCACCCGATCAACGCAACGCAAAACGAAACGGGCACCGAAGACGTCGGCAACTCAACGTCCTCAGTGCCCGCTCCTCGCGAAAAACGCTTCGCGTCAAGGCTTACTCTTCCGCCGGCTCCTCGCCGTCGGCATCGCGTTCGGGGGCGCCGGCGAGAATCTGCTCGGCGATCAGGCCGGAGTTCTGGCGGATCGCGGTCTCGATCTTGGCAGTGATGTCGGGGTTGGCCTTCAAAAACGCTTTCGAGTTCTCGCGGCCCTGGCCGAGGCGCTGGCTGTCATAGGAGAACCAGGCGCCGGATTTCTCGACGATGCCGGCCTTGACGCCGAGATCGAGGATCTCACCCATCTTGGAGACGCCCTCGCCGTACATGATGTCGAACTCGACCTGCTTGAAGGGCGGCGCCAGCTTGTTCTTGACCACCTTGACGCGCGTGGTGTTGCCGACCACTTCGTCGCGCTCCTTGATCGCGCCGATGCGGCGGATGTCGAGGCGGACGGAGGCGTAGAATTTCAGCGCGTTGCCGCCGGTGGTGGTCTCGGGCGAGCCGTACATCACGCCGATCTTCATGCGGATCTGGTTGATGAAGATCACCATGGTGTTGGACTTGTTGATCGAGGCCGTCAGCTTGCGCAGCGCCTGGCTCATCAGACGGGCCTGCAGACCCGGCAGCGACTCGCCCATCTCACCCTCGAGCTCGGCCTTCGGCACCAGCGCCGCAACCGAATCAACCACCATCACGTCGACCGCCCCGGAGCGCACCAGGGTGTCGCAGATCTCCAACGCCTGCTCGCCCGTGTCGGGCTGCGAGATCAGGAGTTCGTCGATGTTGACGCCGAGCTTGCGGGCATAGACCGGGTCGAGCGCGTGCTCGGCGTCGATGAAGGCGCAGATGCCGCCCTTCTTCTGGGCTTCGGCCACCGTGTGCAGCGCCAGCGTGGTCTTGCCCGAGGATTCCGGCCCGTAGATCTCGACGATGCGCCCCTTGGGAAGGCCGCCGATGCCAAGCGCGATATCGAGCCCGAGCGAGCCCGAGGACACCGCCTCGATGTCCATGGAGCGGTCGTTCTTGCCCAGCTTCATCACCGAGCCCTTGCCGAATTGGCGCTCGATCTGGGAGAGCGCGGCGGCCAGAGCTTTACTCTTGTCCATGGAAGATCCTTCGACGATACGCAGGGCAGTTGCGGACATTGGGTCGTGCTCCTTATGGCGAGGATTCGCTAGGGGGACAAACGATTGAGAGGCGGGCCGGCGATAAAAAACAATGTACTCCATTTGTTCTAGGTTCGCAATATGTTCTTTTGGGAATTGGGCGCCTTCCCGGATTTGAGCCCTGGTGTCCCAGTTCGTTCTGAGCACTGTCCTAATTTGCAGGACCGTTGACTTGGCTCAACTCGCGCCAGTCGTCTGGCGAGACCGTGAGCCATGGTCGAGACTGCGAAACAGAGCGAGGTGGAAGAGCCCAAGCCGTCCCGGCTGGAGGAGGCGCGGCGGATCATTGAGGAGTACGCCGCTGACCTCCGAGCGCTTCTCAAGATGCTTCGGCGCAAGATGAACTAGGCCAGCGCGGAGGAACGCTCCGTGGCGTCCGAGATTATCCGGCAATGCCGCGGTATTATTTTGACTTGCGAGAGGGCCATCACGTCGCCCCCGATGAAGAGGGGCTCGACCTTCCCGACATGGAAGCCGTTCAGAACGAAGCCGCTCGCGCACTGTCAGATCTGGCAAGAGACACCATTCGAGCGACCGCCGCGTTTGGAGTGGCGCGCAATCTCTCGATTGAGGTCCGCGACGACCAAGGCACCGTGATGCAGGCCCGGTTCCAGTTCGATATCAAGCGACTACAGTAAGGTCGATGCTGTCCGCATTGAGCAACCAGTGTCCCAAGTTGAATCCCGCGGTGTCCGAATTCGCTAGCAACCATTGGTTAATAGGTGCATTGTTCCGGTATCACCGGCCAAGGCTCTGCCGTAGGCGTCGGTGGCTGAGAGACCGATAGCGCTCCCGCCTGCATAGCGAAGGGAGCGCCGTCATGGCCAAAGATCCCCCTATCCGCCGCGTGCGAGATTTGGCTGCCGAGATCGCGCAGCAGAACGACGAGCTCCGCCGCTTGACGGCGGAAGCGGCCGAAGCACTCAAGCTGCCAAGGCCAGACACCTTCCTCGGGCGCAAGACTCATGAGCCGTTCCCGGAGCAAGACCCGATGGAACGCGTGGACATTCAGAACCTCATCCACGGCGAGTTGCAGCCGCCCAAGCAGTAAGGCGGCAGCCCTTTTCCCGCTGGATGAGGGCAAGTAAAATATCGCCCGTCCTTGGCTGACCGGAGGCGGCGCATGGGAACGGGCGACTTGGAATGGCTTGCAGAACAGACCAATGCGAAGCTGGACCGTCTGCGAGCCGGCGCTGAGCGCGAAAGGGAGATGATCCGTCGATCTTTCGAGCTGATCGCCGAGGCCGAGGAACTACTCAGCGTGCCGCCCCCTAAAGTCTGGCGTCCCGAACGAAGCAAGGAGTAAGCCCGCCTCATGTGTGGATGGCCCCCGGCTTGCAAGAATTTTTTGCGTGATGAGCAGTGGTCGCTTGCAGTCATGTGTCCGGCCTTTCTTCGCGGTCGTACATAACCGCTCTGGCCTTGATGGATTCCGCGGATCGAGGCCTTATCAGTTGGCCGGGTTCGAACGCCACTGAGGCGGTCAGGTTTCTCTCGATCCGTCGGGTGACCGACTGTGCCATCACGTGTTTTCACTCTCGCAAGCTGGCGGTACGCCCCTCAGAGGTCAGGCCGCCAATGTCGCATTTCGGCAGGTTTCCTGTCTGCTCAGTTGGCGGCCTCTTTCATTCTGCACGAGCCCCTTCTCGTAACAGCTTGTCGTGGGTTGACTGCAATCGGCCCAACTAGCACGGCCCGAGCAAAGGCTCGATAGCCCTTTGATTGATGCCAGCCTGTCCGGATCTGATCACAGGTGTCCCAGTTTGCTCTGAGGGTGTCCCAACTCTCGGGGGCGTCCTCGAGAAGCTTCGCAGCCTCCTTGATCCAACAACCCGCCTAAAGAACCGAACTGCCTGGTCTTGCGCCGGCGATGCCCGTAACGGTGTTGTGCCGGCGATCGCATTGCTGATGGGCAGCGTCACACACCTGTGGCATGGCCGTTGCACATTGAGTTCAACTGAGATTTCAGCGCTCAGTTAGAGAATAAAGTGCTGCCGGGACGCTTATTTCGAGCCCGGCCGCGCTTTCTCAATCCCCCGTCATAAATCCGTAATTCTGGGGCACCCCTCCTGCTATTCCCGATCTTGGATAGGGATCAGCGACTGAGCGACGGGGAGCGTGAGTGGTGACGGAACCGACCCAGCTCGGCATGGCGCCGAAAGATCGCCTGTTGGACGCAGCCCGCAAAGAGTTGATCGCGTTCGAACGGCGGGAAATGGAGTTCCGCAAGAAGGACCGCGAAGAGCGTGCAGCGGAGCTTCGCCTTCCCTTGGATAGGATCGAGATCCACTGAGGCGACGCCGGCGGTCGTCCCTTCCGTTGATGGCACGAGACAATCGCACGGCGGCCTACTGTGCATGGGGTTGTTTTGCAGCTTTTGCAGGACCTGGGGTCCCGTGGCGGCCCTCCGTCTGCGCGCGGGGGTCCTTGCTGGCCCGGACCGGCCGCGGCCTGCCTGCGTACTACAGCAGCACAAGCAATGCGATGCCGATGACCAACACCACGAAGCCAGCCGCTGTCGCGGCGGCAAATGACCGCTCTACGTTATCCATGATGCCACCCCGTTGCCGGCGTGCCACGTTCCCCCATGGCAGCACCGGACCCCGTGGAATCTTGCCTGCGGCTGTGGCTTGAGTGGTGCGATCGGGTGGCCAAATTGGGACTGGTGCGGGGCCAGTCTGCGGCCTCAGCACTTCTGTCGCTGCCGCGGTCAGAGGTCTGTAAGCCAACGCGCCTGGTGTCGATGAGCCCGGTGGACCAACAGCGGGCCTCCATACCAGTCGACGACCCCGCTCTCACCGAGCGGGGTTTTCTGTTTGCGAGCCCGTGCGCGGTGAGCCGGTGCGGATCCTGATTGCGAGCCTGTCAGGTTGCCGTAAGCTCAGCCGGTTAAGGTCTTTCCGCTTATGGTGTTGCAGCCCAGCACCTCAGCCTCCAATAACCTCTGCCCGCTTGGCTCTCCCCGAGCGGGTTTTTTTCATGCGCGCCGACCGTTCACGCGCCGCGCTTCTCCCGCGTCAGCCGCAGCGAGAAGGCACGGATCGCGGGCGCCGCCAGCAGCACCATGGGCAGCATCGCGGCCCATGCGATCAGCCACGACACCATCCAGTGCCGAACGAACAGCATCGCGCCATCGGCGGGAAAGCTGGCGATTCCCGCCGCGATCAGCGAGGTCAATCCGGACTGGATGGCGCCGAAGACGGAATGACTGTAACGGCGGGGAATACCGAGCATGACGCGCCTTGTGCTTGCCGTCATGCGGCCCAGCAAGGCACGTGCCGCGTCGCACACAAAGAGCCGAGCTTTTTGCAACCGGAGACTGATCTGGATCAAGACTCTCCTGCAGCACCAGGATTAGACTGGCTCCGTGGTTCTCCGGCCATGAACAAAGTTCCTGGCCGCGCGGTGACGTGCGCGCTTTCGATATTTCCAGCATGTTTTCAGTGATCGGGGGTGAATCGTGGGAGGTGACCATGAATCACAGGGGTGTTGAGTTCACCGTCGCCAAGACTGCAATTCCCGGAGTCTGGCAGTGGCAGTTTCGCATCGGGGAGCAGGTCAAGTCCGGCAAGACCGAGACCAAGATCGACCTGTTGGCGATCAGGCGGGTGCAGCTGCGCATCGATCGGGAGCTGAAGGCCATCGGGCGCATGTCCTCCGTAGACGCCCGGAATTGATCTGCCGCGGGTTTGGGATTGCACTCCCCGCCCGTGGCCTTGGGAGGCGGGGCCTTCACGCGCGACCGGTGCCAGCCATGCCGCTCTATTTCTTCCGAATCCGCAACGGCCGCTATTCCGGCTGTGCGGACCAGGCGACGGAATTTTCCGATCGCGATTCCGCCTGGAAGGAGATGACCAGCGTCTGCGCCGACATGGCCGCCGGGATCGCCCGCAAGCTGCAGGAAAATTCCGAGTGGCACATGGAGCTCTTGGACGAGGCCAAGGAGCCGGTGTTCCGTATCCGCATCGTCGCCGAGACGCTGGACCAGACGTAGGGCGCGCGCCCCGTCAATCGGCGCTGGGCAGCCGCCGCATGGTGAATTCGATCTCGCCGCCGGGCAGTTCGCGCCAAGTCTCGACCGCGCTCATATAGCCGGCCTTGGGGTAACGGGCGAAGAAGGCCTCTGCCCTCGCCCGCGCCGCCGCACGCGGCAGCGTAAAGGTCTCGCGCAGATAGCCGTCACTGGCGCGCCCGCCCGGCGCGTTGCCGCCGCTCTTGCGCCGGCGCGCCATCCGCTCGGCGAGGTCCCGTGGACGGTCGGCCATCAATTGCCCTCCTCTACGCAATACCTGCGCTCAATGTAGGGAGTGGCGGGGTCAAGGAGGAGTCCCGGCCGGAAGCATGTCGCCTCCGGCCGAAAGGCTCAGTTCGCGGTTGTGCCGGTCTTGGTCTTTTTGGGCGCGCTGGTGGCGGCGCTCAATGTAGGGAGTGGCGGGGTCAAGGAGGAGTCCCGGCCGGAAGCATGTCGCCTCCGGCCGAAAGGCTCAGTTCGCGGTTGTGCCGGTCTTGGTCTTTTTGGGCGCGCTGGTGGCGGCCGCTTTCGGCGCCGCCGGCTGCTTCGGCGGATCGGAGCGCATGCCGCCCCAGGGGTCGTTCGAAGCCTTGGCGTCCGGAATCTTCTTCAGCGTCTCCTTGTAGGCCTTGTCACGCTCGGCTTCCGCAGCCTTCTCCTCCGGTGTCTTGCCCGGACCTTCCTGCAGCAGATTGAGATTGGGCATTTGCGCGTAGGCCGGTCCCGCCAGCACGGCCAGCACCGCGGCCAAACGGAAAAGCTTCATCTTTGACTCCTCAGATCATTTCATGGAGGCGCGGATCGCCGTGCCTTGTCATCCCAGCGGGGCCGCTGGGCCGCAGGGACGGCTAGGATCGGCACGATTTCGGCGCGTGCACCCAGTCGTCCCATATCGGGCCGCACTTGGTGCAGCCGTTCAGCGCAAGACCGAGCGCTACCAGACAAAAGACGAGGACATACCGACGCAACATTCGCCCACCCGTACCCAACCACGGGCATCATATCGGGCCAAGTCAGGCATTTTCAAGCCGACGGGACCGCCGCCGGGCGGGTGACTTTACCGCGCCGATGCGGGCAGAATGTCCGAAACATCCGGCAACAACGGAGGAAACCACAGCAATGCCATCGCAGCCAGAAGCCGAGTTCGGCATCAGTGAGGCCAGACGCATCCTCGGCGAGGTCTTCGCGCCCTGGGTCCAGGATCTCAACCTCTCGGTCGAGCGCATCGAGCACGTGCCGCCGCCGGATGAGCCCGACTGGCAGCCGGGCGCGCTGCTGCGCATGCCGTTCTCAAACCGGCTGTGCCGGAACGGCGGCGTGGTCTGCGGCCAGGCCCTGATGGCGTTCGCAGACACCGCGATGGTGATCGCCATCCTTGCCGCCAATCGCGGCTATCGCCCGATGACGACGGTCGACCAGACCACGCATTTCATGCGCGCAGTCTCCTCCTCGGACGTGCTCGCCGAGGCCCGCGTGGTGCGGCTCGGACGCACCATGAGCTTCGGCCGCGTCACGCTGCTGTCAGCCGCCGACAACAAGCCTGTCGCGATGGTGTCGAGTGCATTCGCGATGCTGCCGGGCTGAGCCTCGTCCCAAAAGAAGAGAGCCCGAGGCCTGCTACGATGGCGGCGACGCCAGCGCAGGCCGACGATCACGAGCGTGATGATCGCGAGCGTGATCGCCGCCGTCGCCGCAACAAATCGTCCGCCCGGCCGATCGGTCGTGCGCGACCAGAGCGAAGGCGCCTCGCCCGGCCGCGCCAGGCGGAACGCAACGACGCTGTCGCCGATCGATGTGCCGGCCTCGGAATGACCGCCGGCACCGATCGCGACATATTGCTCGCCCTTCCAGAGATAGGTCATGGGATTGGCGACGCCCGGCACCGGCAGCCGCCCCTGCCACAGCTCCCTGCCGCTACGCGCATCGAACGCTCGCAGATAGGCGTCCATCGCACCGGTGAAGACGAGACCGCCCGCCGTGACCGCGAGTCCGTTGACCAGCGGCGCGCCCCAGGGCAGTGGCACGCCGAGCGGCGCCAGATCCTCGGTGGTGCCGACAGTCGAACGCCAGAGAATCTTGCCCGCCTTCAGATCGACCGCCACCATCTCGCCCCAGGGCGGCCTGTTGCAGAGAAGGCCGAGCGGCGACATCACCACCGCACGCGACATCGCGAACGGCGCGCCGCGCTGCCGGCCGAAATCATGACCTGGCGGCGGATTGAAGCCGGCGGCTTCCGCGCGCGGCATCAGCCTAATGAGATGAACCGCACGGCTGGTGTTGGCGTAGAGGATCTGGTGGATCGGATCGAAGGCCGCGCTGCCCCAGTTCACACCGCCGCCGGTGAAGGGAAATTCCAAGGTGCCCTGCACCGAGGGCGGCGTGTACAGGCCTTCGTTGCGCGCGTCCGCGAACTGGCGTTCGCATGACGAGCGTCGCAAGCCCGATAGCAGCGAACGCGCATCATCGGTCGAGATCGACTGCGAGGTCAGCACCGGCACATGCGTCGGGAACGGCTGGGTCGGCGACAATCTCTCGCCGTCCGCGCCACCTTGCGGCACCGCGCGCTCCTCGACCGGCCACACCGGCTTGCCGGTGTCGCGGTCGAGCACGAAGACAAAACCCTGCTTGGTCGGCTGGATCACGACGTCGCGCTGACCGCCACCGGTGTCGAGACGCGTCAGCGTCGGCTGCGCCGGCAGATCGTAATCCCAGACGTCGTGATGCACGGCCTGGAAGGCCCATACGAACTCGCCGGTCTCGATGCGCAGGGCGACCACCGAATTGGCATGCTCGTTGTTGCCCGGTCGCTTGCCGCCCCAAAAGTCCGGCGACGGCGAGGTCGTGGGCAAGAACACGAGCCCGCGCGTCTCGTCGACCGACATCGGTGCCCAGACATTGGCGTGGCCGGCCTCGATGCCCTCGCGCTCGAGGGGCTCGAAGGTCCAGCGCGGCTCGCCGCTCCGCGCATCGAATGCGCGCACCATGCCGCTCGGCGCATCGACGCGGCTGTTGTCGCCGACCGCGGAGCCGACCACGACGACGCCGCGGCCGACCGCCGGAGGCGAGGTGATCTGGAATTCGCCGGGCCATTCCAGCCGCATGCCGATTTCGAGCTTGATCTCGCCGCCCTTGCCGAAACCGGCACAAGGAATTCCCGTCTTCGCGTCGAGCGCAATCAGGCGGACGTCGTTCGTGCCCATGAAGATCCGCGATCGGCAAGCGGCACTCGCAGGCGCCTGGTCATCGACCCAGTACGTGACACCGCGGCAGACGTAGCGGTTGGCGGGACGCTATTGGTCGCGATCTTCGGATCGAAGCGCCATTTCTGCGCGCCGGTGCCTGGATCGAGCGCGATCACCTCGTTGAAGGGCGAGCAGAAGATCAGGCTGTCCTCGACGAATAGCGGCGTCGCCTGGAATTTGGTTCGCCGCATCACGTCGGGCGGGCGCGCAGCGAGATCGCCGGTTCGGAATTCGAAGGCGCGAACGAGTTGGCCGACATTGTGGGGCGTGATCTCTCGCAATGGCGAGAAGCGCGAGCCGCCGGCATCGCCGCCCCAACTCTCCCAGGCCGCGCACGGGGGCATCGCAAGCAACAAGAGCGCAACGAGCGCTGGCGAGATTCGCAGGCGGGTCCGCAAACGCCCGCCTCCCCCTATTTCGGCTTCTTGGCCGGTTCGCTCGGGCGGGCCCCGCCCCACGGATCGTACTTTTCCTTGGGCTCGGGAATGCGCTCGAGCGCGGCCTTGTAGGCTTTCTCGTCGACCTTCGGCTTGTTGTCCGCGGGCTTGGCGCCCTCATTGGGTTGGCGGCGAACTTGCGCCTCGGCCGAGCCGCACGCCAGCGCCAGCACCGCAGCCGCTATGACCAAGATCTTCATTGATGCATATCCCCTCGCGAGGGGTACAACCTAGCCTGCAATCCTGTAATAGCAATGCCGCGGGTTCGGCGCCTTTCAGCAAATTTTGATCGGGGCGGACTTCGCCGGATCGCATTCGTGCCTATCTGTTCGCCCGCGGGGGGACCTTCACGAATGTTGCGGATCATTGCCAATGCGGCGCTGCTGGCCGGCGCGCTCGCGCTCGGTGCTTGCGGCTTTGCCGACAGCCGGGCGCCGGTGCCCGAATTCATGCGCATCAAGGAAGCCGAGCAGCCTCCGCCGGAGCCGCCTCCGGACGTCAAGCGTCTGGTGCGCGAGCAGATCGACGTGGTATTTCTCACCACGTCCTATCCACGCGAGGTTCATGTCGCCCCGCCCCATCACGAGGTGCGGGGACCGGGTTGGACTGCCTGCGTCCGCGCGCAGCTCACCTCCGCAACCGGCACGCCACTCGGCGCACAGACCTACATCGTGACGATCAACGGCGGAAAGGTCGTCGATCGCCGGCGGGCCGAAGCCGACGACATTTGCGGGACCGAGACTTACGAGCCGATCTAGGAACAAACGGCCGTTAACGAAGGTGCGGTTCCGGGAAAAACCAGCATGGCAGGCGGGAACGATCACCGCCTCCTCTTCTTGTTACCGCCGAGGGCAGTTTTGGAGGAGGTCATGATGAGGACGTTGACTATTGCGCTGTTGGCGGGCGTTGGTGCTTTGGCCGCCGCATCGGGCGCGAAGGCTTCGGATATCTACACGAGCAGCGAGTATGCCAATCCGGATCTCGTCCAGCAGGTGCGACTTGTCTGCGACGACGACGGCCGGTGCTATCGCACGCGCGGCGGTTCGCGTGTTATCGTGCGCGATTCCTATAATTACATGCCGCGCGAGCGCTATTACGAGCGCCGGATGTATCACCGCGATTGGGATGACGGCCCGCGCGCCGGCGTCGGCATTCGCACACCTGGCGTCAGCGTCGGTGTGGGCGTCGGTGACGACCGCTGGTGATCGGTGAAGCCTTGATGAACAGGACCGGACGAGCATGTCTCGTCCGGTCGATTTTCTACGAAAGAAACCGGCGTCAGGCGGCGACGGATTTCCGCTGGAACTGCTCGTAGGCGGACACCTCAGGTTTCGAGCGGATCGGCCGGCGTGGCGAAGCGCGTCCATGACGGCAGGCGAGCGATGAATCGGGCGAGCACCATGCCGGCGCACATCGCCGCAACGAAGACGACGGCGGAGACCGAACCGAATCCGAGCGCGGTCAGCGCCGGCCCCGGACAGAAGCCCGCCAATCCCCAGCCGACACCGAAGATCACGGCACCTGCGACGATCCTGGTATCGATGTCTCGTCGCGTCGGCAGATAAAATCGATCGGCGAAGAACGGACGCGCGAGCTTCAGGACACGGCTGAAGCCGATGAAGGTCACGGCCACCGCGCCTGCCATCACGAAGGCGAGGCTCGCATCCCATGTCCCTGCCGGAATGCCGCCGATGTCCAGGAAGTTCAGCACCTTGGCCGGGTTCGACATGCCGGAGACGATGAGGCCGATGCCGAAGATCAGGCCGATCGCGAATTGAACCAGGACTGCCATCGCCATCAGCTCCAGTGCCGCATCACGAACACGGTCGCCATGCCGGCCGCCATGAAGGTCATGGTTGCGACCAGCGAGCGCACCGACAGCCGCGACAAGCCGCACACACCGTGGCCGGAGGTGCAGCCACTGCCCCACACCGAACCGAACCCCGTGAGCAATCCGCCGACGATCAGGACCGCCGGCCCTGCCGCGATCGTCTGTGCCGGCAGGTCTCCGGTGACGAGCCGCACCAGCACGGGCGCGGCGACGAGACCGGCGACGAAGGCGAGTCGCCCGGCAAATTCGTGGTCCTCATGGGGCGGAAACAGCCGCGCCGCGATGCCGCTGACACCGGCAATCCGCCCTGTTGCCCACATCAGCAGAACGGCTGACAAGCCGATCAGTGCTCCTCCCAGGAGCGAGGCCATTGGTGTGAAAGGCGTCACGATCATTGTGATCCTCCAGTTCGGGAGCATCCTACCGCATCCATCCCTACAATCGGCGCTCCGATGCTCAACGAGACGTTAATATTACCACTCGAATTGAAGCGGCGTCCCAACGGTATTTTCCAATCTTTGCGCTAAGCATGACCCGTAACACGGGCTCAGCTCGCGTGAACGGGGACGACGGGACGTGGTCGACATCGCGCACCAGGCAGCGAACAATCCGGCATCGACAAGGGATGTCGCGCAATCGCGTGCGCCCGTCCCGCTCAGCGCGATCGACCCTGGCCAATGGCGCGCGCTCGCGCAGCGCGCGGTCGAGCCGAACGGATATTACCTGCCCGCCTGGGAGCTCGCCGTCAGCGCAACCGCTCGCGGCCGCACGGATGCCTCGGCGCTGGCCGCATTCGATCCTTCGGCGCGGCTGATCGGGCTGGTGCCGGTGATCTCGCTGTGGCGCGCCCGGAAGATTCCCCTGCCCGCGCTGCTGAGCGCGCATCCGTATGGCACGCTGTGCAGCCCGCTGATCGATCGCGACGCTGCGTTCGAGGCCGCCGCGCGTCTGTTGCAGCAGGCACGCGAGGCCGGCGCTCATGCCCTCGTGCTGAACGATGTCGCGCTCGACGGTGCGGCGATGAATGCGCTCAACCAGGCTCTGGGCCGCGACGGACTGAAACCACGCGTGCTCTCCTCCTACACTCGCGCCAGCCTCGATGCCACGCAGGATGGCGACGCGCTGTTGCGCGACGCGCTCGGCGCCAAGAAGTTCAAGGAGCTGCGTCGCCAACGTCATCGTCTCGAGGAGCACGGCCCCGTCGTGTTCGAGGTCGCGCGCAGCCCCGACGAGATCGGGCCGGCGCTCGAAACATTCCTGCGGCTCGAAGCCAGCGGCTGGAAGGGCAAGCGCGGCACCGCGCTAGTCCAGCATGCGGGGGATGCAACCTTCATCCGCCGCGCCGTACCGGCACTGGCGGAGACCGCGCAGTGCGAGATCATCACGCTTCGCGCCGGCACGATTGCGGTCGCCGCCGGCATCGTGCTACGGCACCAGGATCGCGCCTTCTTCTTCAAGCTCGGCATCGACGAACGCTTTGCAAGATATTCGCCGGGCGTGCAGCTCGCGCTTGACCTCACCCGCCACCTCTGCGCCGATCCCGCCATCGCCACCGCGGACTCCACCGCAAGCGCCGATCACCCCATGATCAACCCGATCTGGCGCGGACGCCTTGCGATCGGCGACGTGCTGATCCCGCTGCGGCGAAACGATCCCGCGGTGGCCTTGATTCACGCAGCACTAATCGGCCTCAACGTCGCGCACGATGCTGCGCGACGCGCGGTCCGTCTGCTTCGAAAGCAAGATGCTACTCCGCCGCCTGCGCGTTGATCTCTTCCGAGACCTGGCGGATGGCGCGGGCGAGCAGGTTCGGATCCTGCGCACCGGAGACGGCGTATTTCTGTGCGAACACGTAGGTCGGAACGCCGGAGATACCCTTCTCGGCCGCCTCCTGCGCGTCCGCCGAAACACGTGCGACGTCTTCTTCGGTGGCAAGGCGCTTGCGCACGTCGTCGGCATCGAGGCCGACGTCGGCGGCCGCCTGCACCAGCACGTTCACATCGGTGAGGTCGCCGCCGTCGCGGAAATAGAGCTCCATCAGGCGCTGCTTCATCTCGGGCGCCCTGCCGATCGCTTCCGCCCACAGGATCAGGCGATGGCAGTCGGTCGTGTTGGGTTGGCGCGCCACGAGTTCGGGCTTGTAGACGAGGCCCTCCTCGCTCGCAGCGGCTACGACGCGCCCCGCAATGCCCTTGTAGGCCTCGACCGAGCCGAACTTCTGGATGAGATAGGCCTCGCGGCTGATGCCCTCGCGCGGCACCCAGGGATTGAGGAAGAAGGGGCGGAATTTGAGCTTGACCGGAACGTCGGGCACCAGCGCCAGCGCGCTCTCGATCCGGTGCTTGCCGATATAGCACCAGGGGCACACCACGTCGGAGACGACGTCGATCTGGAGCGGTTTCAGCGTGCTCATGGGGCCTCCTGGGCTTGCTTTATCGTCCAACATATGCCGAAGCGCGGGTAGCGCAAGGCACGGTCACTTCGCGGTCACTCGGCAGTCTTTCGATCACATTCATTGCAAGCTCCGCCGGCCGCGCACTGCATCTCCTTCAGTCGCTCGGCGGTGCGCTCGTCCGCTGGAAAGAACGTCTCCAGCGCCAGTTCCGACAGCGTGATGTCGACGGGCGTGCCGAACACCATGGTGGTGGAGAAGAAGCTCAGGATCTCCCCGCCATGCCGCAGCTTGAAGGGGATCGCGACATTATCGCTCGACAGCGGCGCCGAGCGCGCCGGGATGGGATAGCTCTTGAGATCGTTGTAGAGCTTGATCAATCCAGGATCGGCCGTCGCCTCGCATTGCCGGTGCAGCCGCTCCAAGAGATGCCCGCACCATTCCGCGAGATTGACCGTACGCGGCGCCAGTGCCTCCGGGTGAAAGGCGAGCCTGAGCACGTTGAGGGGCTGGCCGAGCAGCCGCTGCGGGATGCCGTCGAGCAGCGGCGCCACCATGCCGTTCGCCGAGACCAGGTTCCAGTGCCGGTCCACCGCGAGCGCCGGATTGGGCTCGTGTGCCCTGAGGACGAGGTCGATCGCCTGGCGGGCTGATTTCAAGGCGGGATCCTCCAGCGGGCGCTGCGGAAAGGCCGGCGCGAAGCCGGCGGCGACCAGCAGCACGTTGCGTTCGCGCAGCGGCACGTCGAGGCGCTCGGCTAGTCTGAGCACCATGTCGCGCGAGGGCGCGGCGCGACCGGTCTCGACGAAGCTCAAGTGCCGCGCCGAGATCTCGGCCTCGCCTGCCAGATCAAGCTGGCTCATGCGGCGGCGCTGCCGCCATTCGCGCAAATGGTCGCCAATATGGACCGGCTGGCTGCGTTCGGCCCGTGCCGTGGATGCATGTGCGTTCATGACCAGATATCTAGCATGCGGATTTCGGCCCTTCCATTACCCGTGAGGTAATCGAATTGGGGCGCCGGCGCGCGCATCTTCGATCGCACAGGAGATGACCATGATCGCGCTGCTGCTCTACCGGACCGTCGCAGACCACGTCTTGCCATGGGCGATGGCGTTCGCAACGCGGATGCTGGCCCGCGGGCTCAATATGCCCGAGCCGCTGCTGCATTCGACCGGCGATTATGTCCTCGCGCAGGTCACAGCCTTCGAGCACAGCATCGGCAAGAGCCTCTGCCCGTTCCGCCTCGCTCGCCTGCTCCGCGCCTGGTGGCGCGGACTGCATTGAATTCCCCCCCAAACAAGGAGACCTACGATGATCGATGCATCGCCCTTCCTGCGCCGCGCCCTGCTCGCCGACGCCATCTTCAGCGGCGTTGCCGCCCTCGGCTTCACCTTCGGCGGAAACCCGTTCACAGCGCTGTTCAATCTGCCCGAAGCGCTGCTGCGCGAGACCGGCCTGTTCCTGATCGCCTACACGTTCCTGGTCGGCTGGCTCGCCTCGCGGGCCACGGTGGCGAAACCGCTCGTCCTGCTGGTCGTGATCGGTAACGCGGCCTGGACGCTCGGCAGCATCGTGCTACTTTTCTCGGGCGCGGTGTCGCCGAACCTCACCGGCGAGTTCATGGTCGTCGCGCAGGCGATCGCCACCGGCGTGTTCGCCGAGCTGCAGTTTCTGGGATTGCGGAAGAGTGCGGATGTGGTGACGGCTTGATGGCCCCTTCACCACGCGCTGTCGTCGCCCGGCCTTGTGCGCGATTGCGCACTGGACCGGGCGACCCATTATTACCGCGACAGTAAACGTATGCGCAGAAGCTGCAAGCGTACCGGATGCCCCGCTCCAGTGCGCAAGTGCGCACCAGGCGGGGAATGACAGTGGGGCTGGAGGCGCAAGTGCGGGCTATGCCCGCGGGCGCCCGCTGGTCTTGCTGAACGCATGACCGTTGAGTTTTTTCGTTTTGGCAGCCTTGGTGCCCGCCTTCTTGGCCTTGGCTTCCGTGCGCGCCTTCACCTTGGCACGCGCGACCCGCGCCTCGGCACGCAGCTTCTTGCGCTTGGCCTCGCAGGAGACGCACTTGCAGCCGATCGGTTTCAGATAGGCTTTGAAATAGTCGGTGCCGTAATCGTAGTTGATCTCGTCGCCCGGCTCGATGTCCTTGATGGCGCGGATGAAGACCTTGCGCTCGCGCGGCCGGACGTCCGACTCCGCGTTGGGCCGGCAGGAATGGTTGATGTAGCGCGCCAGATTTTTCCGCACCGAGCCGTCGATGGTCCAGCGGCCGTTGAGCTCGAACAGATATTTGTTCTCGATCTCGTCCTGCTCAGGGATTCGCGAGTCCAGGATCGGTCCGAAATAACGGATGATCCGGGTTCCCTTCTTGATCGGTTTGGTAGCGAAGAGGCCGAGCCCGGTCTTGGAGCGGCCGACGCGATAGGGTTTGTTCGACGATGTGACTGGCATGATCAGGAGAATGAGAACGCTTACGACGCCGGATGAGCTTCAAGCGAAGCCGCTCTTCTAGAACGATTCCGCGGCGCTGTCAGGTGCCTCGCGGGCTTGTTTGAACCTTTGCCCACAATGAAGACGTCAGATGGCACGGAGGAAGCGGCCGCGGAACTTGCGCGATAGGTCTGGTTCGCCCCGTTCAATTCATGGAGACGACTGTCGAGTGGGCGGGCTGCGGAACAAAGCCGTTCGCGATGATCCGGCGCTGGCACATGCCGACAGCGCCGATTCCGATCGGCAGGGACGCCCGAACACCAAGGCCATGCTGGTGGTGACCCGGCTGCCGCCGGGCCCGGTCTGCCACGCCTATGTCGATGCGATCGCCAGGCGCGCAGCTTCACGTGCGGCAAGGACGAGGTGAAGATCGTCGGCACCCGCGCCCGCGCGCGCGATGATGCGCTAAGGCCGCCTTCGTTCGAAGGCGCTATGCTGGCAGCTTGCCTGCGATCGGCGCCGTTAGCATCGACTCAAACAGAAGTTCGGCTGTGGTTCCCTCGGGCAGCCGCTCCAAGATATCCTCGAGCCGTCCGTCGAGCAGCAGCATGGTGAAACCGTGCACCATCGACCACGCCCGGGCGATGGCCGCGCCCTGGTTCAGCGTCAGCGCATCGCCGCTGATCTGCTCCTGCCGCATCATGCCGATGGCGTTGGCGAGGCCGGCGAAGGAGGCCTCAGCCGCTTCGTGCAGCGAGGGCCGGGAATAATCGAGGCGCTCGG
The DNA here is from genome assembly GCF_051853005.1 of Bradyrhizobium sp. SMVTL-02. Lineage (NCBI taxonomy): Bacteria > Pseudomonadati > Pseudomonadota > Alphaproteobacteria > Hyphomicrobiales > Nitrobacteraceae > Bradyrhizobium > Bradyrhizobium sp. SMVTL-02. Next base: position 5,345,731 of record NZ_CP182469.1, read on the forward strand.
TGCGGAACATCAGCCCGTACATGCCGGGATGGGCCTGGGCGTAGGCCACATAGGCTTTCGGTCGCGCCAGCGCGCGCGCGAGCGGCGTGGTGGCGGCATCGCAGGCCGACACCATCGCGGCATTGAACTGGCGGAAGCCGATCGCGGCGAGCTCGCTGACGAGCCCGGTAAGATCGCCGAAATGATGCGTCGGCGCGGCATGCGAGACGCCCGCCTCGCGCGCCACCGCGCGCAATGTAAGCCCGGCGAGCCCGTCGCGCTCGAGCACCCGTTCGGCCGCCTGGAGCAGCGCTTCGCGCAGGGCACCGTGATGATACGGCGTCTCCGTCTTCGCGCTCGCGCGGCGCGCCGGGCGCGATGCCGCGGTCGATGCCGCTCGTCTGGGTGCACGCGGGTGACGCGCCGTTTCGCCCTTGGTGTCGCTCTTGGCCATTTACAAGCTATATGACGCAATATTGACAGTGTAAAGATTTCGCTTGACGAAAGCTGCGATTGGCACTATTCGATCTTTACAATGTAAAGATAGGGGAGATACGCCGTGCAGCACGACGCCATCGCCGAGCGCGGCGACAATATCGCGCCGATCCCGTTCGAGGCCGACGCGCCCTTTCTGAAGATCGTCGGCGAATTGCCCCGCGAGCTGAACGGCACGCTTTATCGCAACGGCCCCAATCCGCAATTCGATTCCCCCGGCGCGCATTGGTTCGTCGGCGACGGCATGGTGCACGCCTTTCATCTCGAGAACGGCCGCGCCAGCTATCGCAACCGCTGGGTCCGTACGCCGAAATGGCTGGCCGAGCACGATGCCGGCCGCGCGCTGTTCGGCGGCTTCGGCCGCAAGCTGCCGGATGCCCCGGCAAATCTAACCGACGGCGGCGTCGCCAACACCAACATCATCTTCCACGCCGGCAAGCTGCTGGCGCTGGAAGAAGCGCATCTGCCGACCGAGATCGAGCCGGGCTCACTCGCCACGCGCGGCTATCACAACTACCAGGGCCGCGTCGCCGGCAGTTTCACGGCGCATCCGAAGATCGATCCCGCCACCGGCGAGCTGGTATTCTTCGGCTACAACGCCGCGGGGCCGCTGACTTCAGCGCTCTCCTACGGATCGATCGACGCCTCCGGCGAGGCGACACGTTTCGAACGCTTCGAGGCTCCCTATGCCAGCATGGTGCACGACTTCATCGTCACCGCGAACCATGTGCTGTTTCCGATCCTGCCCATCACCGGCAGCATGGAGCGCGCGATGAGCGGACGGCCGCCCTATGCCTGGGAGCCGGACAAGGGCGCCTATGTCGGCGTGATGAAACGCAGCGGCACAGCGAAGGACATCGTCTGGTTTCGCAGCGAGGCCTGCTACGTCTTCCACGTCATGAATGCGTGGGAGGATGGCGACCGCATCGTCGCCGACGTGATGCAGTTCGAGGAGGCGCCGCTGTTTCCGCATCCCGACGGACGACCGACGGACCCGGAGAAATCGCGCGCCCGCCACTGCCGCTGGACGTTCGATCTCGCGGGGAATACCGACCGCTTCCAGCAGACGTACCTTGACGACCTCACCGGCGAATTCCCCCGCATCGACGACCGCCGCGCCGGGCGGAAGAGCCGTCACGGCTGGTACGCCTGCGCCAATCCAAGACTGCCGATGTTCGGCGCGCTGTCCGGCATCGTCCATGTCGACGGCAACGGCAGACGGCTCGGCCATTACCTGCTGCCGGTCGGCGACACGATCTCCGAGCCTGTCTTCGTGGAGCGATCGAAGGATGCGCCGGAGGGGGACGGCTGGCTCCTCGCGGTGGTCTGGCGCGCACGGGAAAATCGCAGCGATCTCGCTGTGTTCAATGCCACCGACATCGAGGCCGGTCCCGCCGCGCTCGTGCAGCTCGGCCATCGCGTGCCGGACGGCTTTCACGGCAATTGGGTGGGCACCGTGTAGCGCTCGTCATTCCGGGGCGCGCGACTTGGCGCGAGCCCGGAATCCATTTCGCTACACGCTTGGCTGGCCGATGGATTGCGGGCTCGCGCTGACGTCCGGCCCCGGAATGACGAAAGAGGAGCTTTCCATGCACATGGCCTCGCTCACTGCAGGCTGCCTCGCCCTCCTCGCCCTGACCGGCGCCGCGCTCGCATTCCAGGTCGTCCGGCTGCGGCGGAGCTGCCATACCCTCTTCAATGGTGGCATCCTGCTCTGCCTCGGTCTGTTGATCGCTGCCGCGCTGCCGCTCCTGGCCGCCCTGCCCTGGGCGGAATTCGCGGAGGAGGCCTGCGGCCAAGCCGTTGCAGCCCTTCATCTTTTGGAGGTCGCCTACGTCATTTTGACACTGTAAAGATTTTGCTTGACCGGGCATCGTCGGCAGGCTACTGATCTTTACATCGTAAAGATCGGTGAGCGGGGCGGCCAATGGCGATTTTCCTGATCCTCGCGCCCTATGGCGCCTTCACTTTCCTGATGCTGGTCACGTCAGCCGAGATCAGCGTGCTCACGGCATCGGCGATCTGCCTCGCCACCGTCGCGGTCGATGTCGCGCGCGGCCGCTCGGTGAAGGTGCTGGCCGCGGGCTCCGCGATCGTGTTCGCCGCAATCGGCCTTTACCTCGCGCTGATAAACCCCGCGCTTGGAACGCTCGGCGTCAAGCTGTCGGTCGACATCGGCATTTTCGTCATCTCGCTCGGCTCGATGCTGCTCCGCCGCCCCTTCACGCTGCAATATGCGCTCGAATCCGTCCCGGCCGAGACCGCGGCAATCCCTGGCTTTCTCACGGCCAATTACGTCATCACCGGCGCGTGGACAGCCGCCGCGCTGCTGATGGCGGTCGCCAATCTCGTGCTGCTTTACGTCCCCGGCCTGCCGCTCTGGTCCAGCCTTGCGGTCGCCTTCGCCGCCCGCAACAGCGCGATCTACTTCACAAAATGGTATCCCGAGTATCGTCAGATCAAGTACGGTACGCCGCCCGCGCTCTTCCCGACGCCCGCTGAACAGGATTGACGATGAAGGACGTGTTCGCCCGCCTCGCCTCCGACTTCCTCTCCGCCATCATCTTCCTGGCCGTCTACCTCATTACCGACAACGTCGTGCTGGCGACGTCGGTCGCGATTGCCGGCGCGATCGCGCAGGTGATCTATGCCCGGATCAAGGGTCACCAGCTCAACTACATGACCTATGCGAGCCTCGCGCTCGTCATCGTGCTGGGCACGGTCACGCTGCTGACCAACGATGCCCGCTTCATGCTGGCAAAACCTTCGATCGCGCATTTCGCGATCGGTGCCATCATGCTCAAGCGCGGCTGGATGCTGCGCTACATGCCGCCGATCGTCGCCGAGACCGTCCCGGAATATGTGACCGCTGCGGGTTACGCCTGGGCCGCGCTGATGTTCGTGATCGGCGCCGGCATGATCGCGGTCGCCGCCACCGGCGATCTGAAGCTGTGGGCGTTCTACATTACGGTGGTTGCGGGCGGCGCCAAGATCCTGGCCTTCGCCGTGCAGTATGTGGTTCTCAGGCTGATCGTGACCAGCCGCCGGCGCGCCGCCGCCCGCGCCTGACGCACGATGCGATCGCACTTCAGGTCGACGTTTGAGCATGATCCCTTCGGAGAACCGCCACACACTTTTCCGGATCATGCTGCAATGCCCTATTGGAGCGTTAGGCAGGAGCTGCGAGTTGGGCTATAGGCTCGCTCAGGACTGGCCGCGGATCGTCGCGGCCCGCCGGGATTTCTTAGGGAGACGGGAATGGCCGTAGACGGCAACTGGAATCTGACGATGACGACGCCGATGGGCGAGCGTCAGGCGACGCTGAACCTGAAGGCTGCGGGCGGCTCGCTCACGGGCACGCAGGGTGCGGAAGGTACTACCGTCGAGATCTTCGACGGCACCGTCGCTGGCGACAACGTCTCCTGGAAGGTTTCAATCACGAACCCGATGCCGCTCACGCTCGAATTCACCGGCACGGTCTCCGGCGACAGCATCAGCGGCGAAATGGGCATCGGCCCGATGGGCAGCTTCCCGTTCACGGGCGCGCGGGCGTAAGGCCGCGCGTTCCACCCATCAGTGCGGCTACGGCTGAGCAAGCGCCTCGTCCTTCGAGACGACCGCTTCGCGGTCTCCTCAGGATGAGGCTGACCACGTCGCCGTCGCCGGAAACCGCAACCGCGTACTCTGCCCTCATCCTGAGGGCCCGCCAACGGCGGGCGTCTCGAAGGATGCGCCGCGGAGCGACTGCTTCAAAGGCGCGCCCCGCCGCAAGTGGAGAGGTGAAGAGCTAGCCCAAGTTCAACTCTTTGAAGAAGTCGTTGCCCTTGTCGTCGATGATGATGAACGCCGGGAAGTCGACCACCTCGATGCGCCAGATCGCTTCCATGCCGAGTTCGGGATATTCGAGCACCTCGACCTTCTTGATGCAGTGCTCGGCGAGGTTCGCCGCGGCACCGCCGATCGAGCCGAGATAGAAGCCGCCATATTTCTTGCAGGCCTCGCGCACGGCCGGCGCTCGGTTGCCCTTGGCCACCATCACCATCGAACCGCCGGCGGCCTGGAACTGGTCGACGAAGGAATCCATGCGGCCCGCGGTCGTCGGACCGAACGCGCCGGAGGCATAGCCCTCAGGCGTCTTGGCGGGACCGGCGTAATAGACCGGGTGGTTCTTGAAGTAATCCGGCAGCGGCTCGCCTTTCTCCAGGCGCTCGCGCAACTTGGCATGTGCGCTATCGCGCGCGACGATCATGGTGCCGGTCATCGAGACCCGCGTCTTGATCGGGTGCTTCGAGAACGTCGCCAGAATGTCCTTCATCGGCCGGTTGAGGTCGATCTTCACGACCTCGCCGCCTAGCGCCTCTTCGACCTGCGGCAGGTATTGCGCCGGGTTGTGCTCGAGCTCCTCGAGATAGATGCCGTCCCTGGTGATCTTTCCGAGCACCTGGCGGTCGGCCGAGCAGGACACGCCAAGCCCGATCGGCAGCGACGCACCGTGACGCGGCATGCGGATCACGCGCACATCGTGGCAGAAATATTTGCCGCCGAACTGCGCGCCGACGCCGAGCGACTGCGTCATCTTGTGGATTTCCTTCTCCATCTCGACGTCGCGGAAGGCGTTGCCGTCGGGCGAGCCGTGGGTCGGCAGCGCATCGAGATAGCGGGCGGAGGCGAGCTTCACCGTCTTCATGCAGAGCTCGGCCGAGGTGCCGCCGATCACGATGGCGAGGTGATAGGGCGGACACGCCGCGGTGCCTAGCGTGAGGATCTTCTCCTTCAGGAACGCGAGCAGCCGGTCCTTGGTCAGGACGGACGGCGTCGCCTGGAACAGAAAGCTCTTGTTGGCGCTGCCGCCACCCTTCGCCATGAACATGAACTTGTAGGCATCGTCGCCCTCGGCGTAGATCTCGCACTGCGCCGGCATGTTGTTGGCGGTGTTCTTCTCCTCGTACATCGAGAGCGGCGCGACCTGCGAGTAGCGCAGATTGCGGCGGAGATACGCATCGCGTGCGCCTTCCGACAGCGCCGCCTCGTCGTCACCGTCGGTGATGACGTTGCAGCCCTTCTTGCCCATGATGATCGCGGTGCCGGTGTCCTGGCACATCGGCAGCACGCCGCCGGCCGCGATGTTGGCGTTCTTCAAGAAGTCCAACGCCACGAACTTGTCGTTCGGGCTCGCCTCGCTGTCCTCCAGGATCGAGCGGAGCTGCTTCAGATGGCCAGGGCGCAGATAGTGGTTGATGTCGCCAAAAGCCGCCTCCGACAGCGCCCGCAGGGCCTCGCGCGACACCACCAGCATGTCCTTGCCGAGGACCTTCTCGACCCTGACGCCCTCGGAGGAGATCTTCTTGTAGGGCGTCTCGTCCTTGCCCAGCGGGAACAGCGGGGTGTGCTTGTAGGGCGGAACGGGCTTGGACTGGTCGGGGAAAGCGGTGGGAGCGTTCATGGGTGAATCTCGGGGTTCTGGAGCCCTCGCGGGCCTCTTAGCGTAGAAGCGTTCTAAGCTTTTTTACCGCAAATGGAAGGTGTTCTGGCGCGGCTGGGGCATCCGTTTCGGCCGCTTGGCGGTCCCTTTCTGCTCGATATCGGCGCTGATGCGTGGGCATCATTGTCCCCGGGAAGGTCTGAATGCACCCCTTGCACTCCGCGCGCGACGAAGGTTGAATGCGCGCCCTCAGGGGCATTTCATCATGATTTTCAAACTGAACGTCCGCGGCGCGATCCTGGTCGCCGCCGCCATCACCGGACTTGTGGCACTCGCCTCGCCCGCACGCGCCGATCGCTGTGACGACAGCGCCAAGGAGCTGGCGAACCAGATCGACCGCCTCAAGGTGAATTTCCGGGCTGCCAACATCGTGTACCTGACGCACCCGGCGGCCAAGGAGCTGTCGGTGGGTTGCCGCGGCGACAAATATTCGATCGAGCTCTATGCCAAGGGCGACCGCAAGCCGGCGCCGGAGTTTTACGCGCTGGTGGGATCGATGGCGGCGATCGTTTTCACCGTGACCAAGGACGACACCACGACGGGCGCGACGCGCTGCCTGAAGCGGATGGGCCTGTTGCGCGGCGACAAGATCAGCATGCGCTACCGGCGGCTCAACATGGAATGCACCCGCACCAAGACAGATGCCTCCATCGCGATCACGCGCGGCAAGGACGAGTAGGCGGCGCGCGGTGCTCATGTGCCGCGACGCGACCAGCCGCATACTCCGTCATTGCGAGCGTAGCGAAGCGATCCAGAGTCTTTCCACGGAGGGATTCTGAATTGCTTCGCTCCGCTCGCAATGACAAGGAGAGAGTTACCGTCCTCTCAAATATTCCCTTCGCGGAAGCAAGAACAGCACAACTGACCGCACCAATTCCCTCGCATTTTAACAATTGCCTTGAAGGAAATTTCGCTCCCGTCGGGGCAGGCTGAATTGTTTCCATGTGTGAGGATTTGTGGATGAGCGTTTCCACCGTTGCGCCGCCGCCGATCGCGATCGTGGTGCCGAGCTACGACACGACCAAGCAGCAGGACGACCAGACCAAGATCAAGGACACTGATCCGACCTACAAGCCGCCGCCGCCCGCGCCGCTGCCGCCGGGTCAGGGCACGCGGATCGATCAGCTCGCCTGACCGGCCCTTTCCGAGATGAATCGCCCGATCCGGTCGATCGGGCTTTCCATCACTTCGATCGAAAACGCTCTAGCTGTCGAGCTCGCGATAGCGGCGAAAGATCCCCTGCTCGTTGAAGGCGATACGGCGCGGGCTGTCGAGATAGGCCTTGATGTTCGGGCGCGCGGCAATGCGGTCGTGCAGGCCGACGAGGCCGGGGACATCTTTCTCGAATGCCTTCATGCGTTTCGGAAACGCGTAGCGCAGCCCGGCGACGATCTGGAACAGCGAAAGGTCGACATAGGTGAGCCGGCGGCCGATGACGTAAGCGCCGCCGTTGCCGGCGAGCAGCTGCTCGAAATAGCCGAGATATTTCGGCACGCGCTCGTCCCAGAAATCGGCCGTGCGCTTCTTCGCCGGCGCCTTCTGGTCCTCGTAGTACAGCGACGGCCCGAGCGGATGATGAGTGTCGTGGATCTCGACCACGAAGTCGGTAATCGTCAGCTGGAGCTGATGCACCCAGAGCCGGCCTGCTTCGGTCTTCGGTGCCAGTCCGTGGCGGCTGCCGAGATAGAGCAGGATGTTCGCGGTCTGGCCAATCACGAGCTTGCCCGCTTTCAGGAACGGCGGCGCAAAGGGCGGCGTGCCCTTCTGCGCATCCATCATCTTCATCATCGCAGCCGTCCCGCGCGCGCTGCGCGCGACGTCGACGTAAGTCGCACCCGCCTCCTCCAACGCCAGCCGCACATATTCGCCGCGGCCCTGGATCTCGGGCCAGTAGTAGAGTTCGTATTTCATCGGAGGGGTCCGTGAGCGTGGGAGCAACCGGACCAATGTACCATGCAGCCGGAGGTTCCGTCAGGGTTGGACGGAAGGTCCGCGCCACATACGCCGTCAGTGCGAGCGTAGCGACTCGTCCGCAAGCCTTGGAGAAGGCGGAAGCAATCCAGAAATGCCTCTGCGAAGACAGTCTGGATGGCTTCGTCGCAAGAGCTCCTCGCAATGACGGGTGGAGAGAGCTCAGGGCCTCAATTCGCCGCGAAACAATACAGCAGCCCGTCGCCACCGGTGCTCTTCAAATCGGCCTGCGAGCAGCCGCCATCCGGGCCCCGCGAGGGGTGAGAGCTATTCCAGGACTTCGACGGCTCGTCATCGCGCAGGCCCTTACGATCGGCGTGGCCGACGACCGCCGCGCCTTGCGTGCTCGACGTCCAGTTCTTGCAGGTTTTGTCGTCACCCGCGGCAAAAGCGGTGCCGTCGGCCTGCGATCCCGTGAGGATGTCGTGCCGGTTCGGCGTGTCGCCAGCGCCGTTGATGACCTCGCCCTTCTCGCTGAGCGCGGTCTGCTTGGTGAGATTGTTGGCCGCGCTGTGCAGGTCGGCAACGTCCTTTGCGATCACCGCACCCTTGGCGTTCTGCCAGGGTCCCTTGCCGATGCGGTCGCGGGCGTTGACGGCCGGCTTGCCGTCGGCGGCCTGCGTCGACAGATAAGCGCGCCAGTTTTTGGCCCCGGCGCCGGCGGCCTGGGCCAGCTTCTGGCACTGCGCGTCGCCTCCCTCCAGGCCGCCGAGATCGGCGCCCTTGCCCGGGCCGCTGGAGGTCACGAAGAACGTCATGTCAGCCGACTGTGCGTACGCGGATGGCGCCGCGAGCAAGGCCAGCGCGAGCACGAGCCCTGAAATCGTCACGGATCTCTCGATACGGATCATCTTGTCCTCCCAGTTGTATTTTTCGTCAGCCGTCTGACTTGAACCCGAGGGGCACCCGCTTATTCCGATGCCGCGCTGCGAGACGCCCAAAGAAAAAGGGCGCCGTGCCGAAGCACGACGCCCTGGTTCCTCATCTCGTCCGCGATCAGTTGGTCTGCTGGATCGCCGACAATTCCCAGCCGCCGTTCGGGCGACGGGCGAAGGTCCAGACCTCGGTGGCCTCGCCCGGCTGCTCGCTGCCGGCGACGATCGCGCCGGTGTTGCGGTCCACCGTCTTGTCGGTGAGCGCGAAACGCAGCGCCACCGTGGCGTAGTCGGTCTCGCCTTCGCGCCAGGCTTCCGCGAGGTCGCCCTGCAGCAGCTTCACGTTGGTGACCTTGTTGACGACGTTGCGCGCGCGGTTCTGGGCAAGATCCTGCTCGAAATAGGAGACCATCTCCGGCGTCGCGAGCGTGTGCAGCTTGGCCACGTCCTCGTTCGACCAGGCGGTCTGGATCTCGCCGAGCAGACGCTCGAACGCCTCATAGTCACCCGGCTTGATCTCGAGCGGCGCGTTGTTGGCGCCGAAGCCGAAGCCGCCGAGGCCACCGCCAAGCCCGCCACCGAGGCCGCCGCGATAGTTCGTCTGCGGTCCCTGGCCACTGCCTGCGTCAGCATTGGCATAGGCCGCCTGAGGCGAGTGGCGGCGCTGCCACCAGGACATCGCCAGCCGCACCACGAACACCACGAGCACGATCTGGATGATCAGACCGAGGATCGACGACAGGCCGCCGAGGCCGCCGAACAGGCCGCCGCCGAACAGCATGCCGAGCAGGCCCGCGCCGAGGAAGCCGGCCGCAAGGCCGCCGAGGAAGCCGCCGCCGCGGCCGAACAGGCCGCCGCGCGCCGGCGCGGTCGCGGCCGAGTTCATGCCTGCACCCGGCTGGGTGTAGGTACGGTTGAACTGCGAGGTCGAGCCCGGCGCGGTCGTGGTCGAGGGCGGCGCCGAATAGGTGCGCGAGCCGCGCGAACCCGACGACATGCCGCCACCGACGCGCGCGTCGGCGGACGAGATCGCCAGCGCAGTCGGCAGCGCGAGCGCCAGCACGACGGCGATCGTCTTGAAGAGAGAGCGGGATCGTTGCGAGAAAGTCATGTGCGTTTCCCAAATCCCCGGCATGGGGACGTGCCCCTAAGATGGGCAGACTTCCCGAAAAGTGAAGCCGGTTTCGGACCCCCCTGGCTGCGGCCCTCAGTCGCGGGGATGGGGCAAAAGCCCATATTTGACGGGGGTTTGGCCGGGTGCACCGAGGGAACCGTGGTCGGTTACCGGTGGGCTTGGGGCGGGATTTCAGCTTGTTCCTCGTCATTGGAGGCGCAGCTCTCTCACCCGCGTCATTGCGAGGAGCCCTTGCGACGAAGCAGTCCAGAATCCCTCCGCGGATGCATTTCTGGATTGCTTCGCTTCGCTCGCAACGACGGAGGACGCGGCGTGCCGACCCTCGCCCTCACCCCTGCTTCGTCATCGTCTCCTTCACCGCCGCCACGAGCTGGCTGAGGGTGAACGGCTTTGGCAGGAAGTCGAACTGCTGGCCTTCGGGCAGGCTTTTCTCGAAAGCATCCTCGGCGTAGCCGGAGACGAAGATGAACTTGATGTCGGGGTTCTTCTCCCGCATCGCCTTCAGCAGCGTCGGGCCATCCATCTCCGGCATCACGACGTCGGAAACGACGAGATCGATCGCGCCGCTCTGCTCCTCCAGCACCTCCATGGCCTCGACGCCGTTCTCGGCCTCGACCACGGTGTAGCCGCGCGAGCGCAGGCCGCGGGCGTTGAGGGCGCGCAGGCCCTCCTCGTCCTCGACGAGAAGGATCGTGCCCTGCCCGGTGAGATCGGTGCGCGGCTTGGCCTCTGCCGGCGCGGCAGGCGCGGCTTCCTTCGCAGCGCCACTGGTCGCGCTGGCCGCGGCTGCGGGCTGCTCGACCTGCACATCCGGCTCGGCGTGATGGCGCGGCAGGAAGATGTGGAACGAGGTGCCCTGCCCCGGCTCGGAATCGACGTAGATGAAACCGCCGGTCTGCTTGACGATGCCGTAGACCGTGGAGAGCCCGAGACCGGTGCCTTTACCCACCTCTTTCGTCGAGAAGAACGGCTCAAAAATCTTGTCGCGAATGTCGGCGGGAATGCCGGTGCCGGTGTCGGCGACCTCGATCCGGACATAGTCCGCCGCCGGCATGCCCTTGTAGGCGAGCTTGCCGGCGTCTTCCGTGGTGACGTTGACGGTGCGGATGATCAGCTTGCCGCCGTCGGGCATCGCGTCGCGCGCGTTGACCGCGAGGTTGACGATCACCTGCTCGAACTGGGAGACGTCGACCTTCACCGGCCAGAGGTCGCGGCCGTGGATCAGGTCGAGCTTGACCTTCTCGCCGATGAGCCGGCGCAGCAGCATGGTGAGATCGCTCAAGGCATCGCCGAGATCGAGCACCTGCGGCCGCAGCGTCTGCCGGCGCGAGAACGCCAGCAGCTGCCGCACCAGGGTCGCCGCGCGGGTCGCGTTCTGCTTGATCTGCATGATGTCCTGGAACGACGGATCGGTCGGCTTGTGCGCGTTCAGCAGGAAGTCGTTCGCCATCATGATGGCGGAGAGCACGTTGTTGAAGTCGTGCGCGATGCCGCCGGCGAGCTGGCCCACCGTCTCCATCTTCTGCGACTGGTTGATCTGGTTCTCCAGGGCGCGCCGCTCGGTGGTCTCGAGCATGTGCACGATGGCGGCTTCCGCCTCGTTCTCGGCCGCATCCACCGGCGTGACGAAGAACTGGCCCCAGCGTTCCTTGGTCCCTTCCAGCGCCACCTCGACCGGAGCGATGTCGGCCTGGCCTTCGGCGGCCTGATTGATGGCCGCGATCAGCAGGTGACGATCGCGCGAATTGACCGCGCGGAAGATCGACTTGGAGGCACTGTCGAGCCCGAGCGCCTGGCCGAGCTTGGCATAGCGGGCATTGGCACGCACAACGTTGCCGGCGCGATCGACGGTCGCGATCGCCATCGGCGTATGGTCGAAGAAGCGCATGAAGCGCACTTCGGCGGCCCGATCGGGATCGCTGCGCTCGTCGCGGGCGCGGCTGATGACCAGGGTACGCGACGGCCCCGGCGCGCCGTCGGCGCCGAAGGCGAGCTTGTGATAGAGCCGCACCGGCATGGTCTTGCCGGTCCGCATGCGCAGGTCGATGTCGAAGACTTCAGTTTTGACTTCACCCGGCACCGCCACGATCGCGGTGAGCAGGGAGGCGCCGTCGCCCGAGACGATGTCGGTCAGCTTCAAGCCGCCCGAGCCGATCTCGGCCAGGTCGTAGTCGAGCCAGTTCGCCAGCGTCGCGTTGACATAGGCGAGTTCGCCGGCCGGATTGACCGAGAAGAAGCCGCAAGGCGCGTGATCGAGATACTCGATGGCGTGCTGGAGCTCCTGGAACACGTCCTCCTGGCGCTCGCGGTCGCGGGTGATGTCGGCGATCGACCACACCGCGTATTTCGCCTCGCGCTTGCCGGTGCCGAGCGGGCGCACGCGCATGCGCAGCCACCGGCCCTGGTTGCCGTCATGGCCGGAGATACGCACCTCCTCCTGCTGGCGCTTGCCCTCGCGGGCGGCCTTGAGCAGGCGGAACACGGCTTCGGAGACGTCGGGGTTGCCGATGAAGACGCGCTCGACGGGGCGCACGTCCTGCGGGCCGCTGGCGCCGGTCAGCGTCAGATAGGCCGCATTGGAATAGACCACGTGTCCGCGCGCATCGGTCACGGCGAGCCCGTCGAACGCGTGATCGGAGATGCGGCCAATGATGGGATCGTCGAGATTGCGGTCGGTGAAGCGGATGATGCCGGCGGCAAAGGCGAACAGGTTGAACAGGCCGACCATCGCCAGCACGGCGAGGATGCCGAGGATATAGGGCTGCGCCTGCGCGCGCCCGAGCGTCATCAGCCCGACGGCGACAGCGACGAGGCCGGCGGCCACCAGCAGCACCAGCGCAATGCTGCCCGAGCGCGGCGACGGCTCGTGCGCCGCAACGGGCTCGCGTGTGAGGTCGTGGTCGGTCTCAGCAGTCATCTCGAGCTGGCGCAGCCTGTTGGCAGAGAATCAACGCGCTGCCGCGCGCGCAGGGCCTTCCCTGCCTCATCAGGACCTGCAGGCGCAAGGGCAGCAGGGTTGAAAGGTACGCTGATTCCCAGATTACAGCCATTTCAGATACTTTTCGGGGGTTTTAGCCACGCCCGGCGCGGAATCCCTGCTTCAGCCGCATGACGTAGCCGATGACCTCGGCGACCGCATGGTAGTGCTCGGTCGGGATTTCCTGGTCGATGTCGACGGTGGCATAGAGCGCGCGGGCGAGCGGAACGTTCTCGACGATCGGGATGTCGTGCTCGCGTGCGATCTCCCGGATCTTGAAGGCGAGGTTGTCGACGCCCTTGGCGACGCAGATCGGCGCCGACATGCCGCGCTCGTAGGACAACGCCACCGAATAGTGGGTCGGGTTGGTGATGATGACCGAGGCCTTGGGAACCGCCGCCATCATGCGCTTCTTGGCGCGCTGCTGCCGGAGTTGCCTGATCTTGCCCTTGATGTGCGGATCGCCTTCGGACTGCTTGAACTCTTCCTTGATCTCCTGGAGCGACATCTTCTGGCGCTGGAACCAACTGCGGTACTGGAAGAAATAGTCGGCGATGGCGACGATCGCGAGCGCCGCAACCACCGCGCCGAGCAGGTGGACGGTCATGCTGGTCGTGGCACCGAGCATGGCGGCCGGATCGAGCCTGACCATCGCCTCCATGCGATGCCGCTCCGGCCACAGGATCATGGTCATGACCACGCCGAGACCGATCAGCTTGCCGAGGCCCTTGAGGAAGTTCGCCGCGGCCTGCTTGCCGAAGATGCGCTTGAAGCCGGCGCCGGGAGAGATCTTGCTGAATTTAGGCTTGAGGGATTCGGCCGACCACACCAGGCGGTGCTGCAGCATGTTGCCGGCGATCGCCGCCAGCAGCAGCATCAGGAGAGGCACGCCGATCGCAGCGAGCACGGCGACTTCGATCTGCTGCATCAGCTTGAGCAGGTTCCCGCCGTCGGTCTTGATCATCCAGGAATTGGCGAGCAGGTTGCGCATCGGCGTCACCAGCCCGCTGCCGACCGAGCCCGAGAAGGTCGAGACCACCAGCGTGCCGCCGGCGATCATGAACCAGGTGTTGATCTCCTGGCTTTTGGCAACGTCGCCGCGTTCGAGCGCGTCGTCGAGACGCTTTTGTGTCGGGTCTTCTGTTTGACTCTCTGGATCGTTGTCTTCCGCCATCGATCCCTCACTTGAGCGGCATCATCTGGTGCATGACACCGATGAAATAATCGAGATACGTGCCCATCATCGCGGTGAGCACCACGGCCAGCACCAGGAAGCCGGCGAAGATCGACAGCGGCACGCCGACAAAATAGACCTGCATCTGCGGCATCAGCCGCGCCAGCACACCTAGCCCGATATTGAAGACGAGGCCGAACACCAAAAATGGCCCCGAGAGCTGCAAGCCAAGCCTGAACGCGGCGGCGAAGGCGCGCGTCGCCAGCGAGGCGACGTCGCCGCTCGACACGGTCTCGCCCGGCGAGAAGATCGAATAGCTGTCATTCAGCGCCGCGATCACCAGGTGATGGCTGTCGGTGGCGAACAGCAGCGTCAGCCCGAGCATGGTCAGGAAGTTGCCGACCAGCACACCCTGCTGTCCTTGCGTCGGATCGACCGAGGTGACGAAGCCGAGTCCCATCTGCTGCGCGATCACGGAGCCCGCGACCTGGAGCGCCGACAGCGTCACGCGGGCGGTCGCGCCCAGCACGATGCCGATCACGATCTCATGCAGCATCAGCACCAGTAGCGGCGCCAGCGACCCCATGTCGACGTGGTAGGCGTTGCGATGCAGCGGCAGGATGATCAGCGTCAGCAGCAGCGCGATCGACAGCTTGATGCGCGTCGGGATGTTGGTCTCGCCGAGGCCGGGCAGCAGCATCACCATCGCGCCGACCCGGGCGAAGGCGAGCATGAAGGAGGCGGCGAGCGCCGGCAGCAGCGAGACGTCGATGCGCATGGTGCGCGCATTGTGCCTCAGCCGCCGATGATTCGCGACGAGATCCGCATCATGTGGGCATGGAGCGAGTCGGCCATGAACGGCAGCGCCAATAGCATCGTGGCAAAGATGGCCAGGATCTTCGGCACGTAGATCAGCGTCTGTTCCTGGATCTGCGTCAGCGCCTGGAACAGCGACACGATGACGCCGACGACGAGCCCGACCACCATCAGCGGCGAGGACACGATCACGATGGTCCAGATCGCGTCACGCGCGACGTCGAGGGTTTCGGGTCCGGTCATTTGCAAGATTCCTTGTTCATCCTTCATCCCTGCCACCCCGGCGAGGAACGAACGCTCCCTACCCGTCATTGCGAGCGAAGCGAAGCAACCCAGGCTGCCGCCGCGGAGAAATTCTGGATTGCTTCGCTGCGCTCGTAATGACGATCGGGGCGAGCGCCAGCGCGAAAAATCAGATCGGCATCTTCATGATGTCTTCATACGCGGCGATCACGCGGTCGCGGACCGAGACCAGCGTGGACACCGCAACGTCGGTGTCGGCCACCGCCGTCACCACGTCCATCACGTTGGCCTTGCCGGCGGCCATCGCCACCGTCTGCGCGTCGGACTTGCGGCCGGATTCCATCACGCTGCCGACGGCGTCTTTCAGCAGCGAGGCGAAGGATTGCCCGCTCGCTTCGCTTCCCTTGCCGGCACCGCTGTTCTCCAGCACCCGGGCGAGGTTGGCGTAGGCGTTGGCGGCGATTGTCGGTGATGCCATGGTTTAAATGTCCTGTTCAGCTCTTGAGGATGTCAAGCGTGCGCTGGATCATCCGGCGCGTCGCACTGATGATGTTGAGATTGGCCTCGTAGGACCGCTGCGCATCGCGCATGTCGGTCATCTCGACCACCGAGTTCACGTTGGGATATTTGACGTTGCCGGTCGCGTCGGCAGCCGGATTGTTCGGCTCGTATCTGACACGGAAAGCGGACTGGTCGGGCTTGATCTTGCCGAGGGTGACGACCTGCGCGTCGAGCGTGCGGTCGAGCGCCGAGGAAAATGTCGGAACCTTGCGCCGGTAGGGATCGCCGCCTGATGTCTGCGAGGTCGAATCCGCATTCGCGATGTTTTCCGAGATCACCCGCATGCGTCCGGCCTGCGCGCGCAGGCCGGAGGTCGCGATCGCCATCGAGCGGGCAAAGTCGCTGCTGTCATTCGCCATGATCTACCTCCAGCTCTAACCCTTGCCGATCGCGGTCTTGAGCAGATGCAGGCTCTTGGAATAGAGCGAGGTCACCGCCGCGTAGTCCATCTGGTTGCTGGCGGACTTCATCATCTCCTCTTCGAGATTGACGGAATTGCCCGCGGGGCGTGTTTCGAAACCCACATTCTTGTTCTGGTCGAATCCGGAGGCTCCGCCAGGGGGCGTCATGTGGGAAGCGCTGGTGACGGCCATCTTCAGCGGGCCCATCGAGCCCGTCACGGCGCCCGATTTGTCGAGCTTCGGCTCGACCAGGTCGCGCGGCCGGAATTTGGGCGTATCGGAGTTGGAGACGTTCTCGGACAGGACGCGCTGGCGCTCCTGGTGCCACTGCATCTTGGTGCGAAGCGCCGACAGCACCGGGAGGTCGTTGATGGACATCGTTGCGGCTCCTTCCGCCGTCGGACCTGTGTCCGAAGCTAGGCAGAATTTGCCGCCTGTATGGTTAACAGGTGGTTAAGGCTGCCGCCGGGACGTGTCCCCCGGCGGGGCACGACCTTACGATCCCGTGATTCTACGCATCAAAAAGCGGCATTAACCAACCGCTTGGCGGCCCACGCACGGACCAAAAGTCGTTTTGGATCGAGCGATTCATAGGTTATTAAGAGCTGGGAACGGCAAAACTTGCCGTGGAACGTTAAGAAATCGCAGTTCGGGGCATCGCACGCCGGTGGTTGGCGCAGCTGACCGCGGGCGCGAGAACAGCGCCATTTTGTCGGGGACAAGTATGCAAGGCAGCCCTATCACCTTCATCGTCGCGTTCATCGTCGTTCTGGCGTTGATCGGCGTCGCTGCATGGCTGGTTCGCCGATTCGCCGGCAATCGGATCGGTGCCAACACCCAGCGCGGCCGGATGCCCCGGCTCGCGGTGATCGATGCCGCCGCGGTCGATGGCCGGCGCCGCCTGGTGCTGGTCCGGCGCGACAATGTCGAGCATCTCCTGATGATCGGCGGCCCGACCGACATCGTCGTCGAGCCCAATATCGTGCGCGCCGCGGCCGGCCGCGACCAGCTCCCGCAGCGCCCCAACGCCGCCGAACCGCCGCGCCTCGCCCCCATGCCCGACGCCGGCGCCTGGGCCGACGAAGCGCCACGGCCAGAACTGCTCGATCAACCCGAACCGCAGATGCCTGAGCCGCCGCCGCGGCCCGCGCGGCCGTCCTTCGCCGACGAACTGCGCCGGCCCGCGCCCGCCTTGGCTGAACGCCGCGGCGAGCCGGCCCTGCCCGGCTTTCCGCCGGAGCCTATGACGCCGCGTCCCGAGCGCGAGCCGCGGCCCGAAGCGCTGCCGCCGCGCATTGCCCGCAGCGAGCCGCCGCTGATGCCGCGCCCGCCGCGCCAGAGCGAACCGGCAAAGATACCGCCGGTGCGCGCCGAGCGCGCAGCCGCGCCGCCGCCTCCGCTGGTGCCGCCGGCCCCGTCGGTTCCGCCGCCGGCGCCCGCCGCCGCTACGCCATCGAGCGCCGAGCAGAATCTTGCTGAAATGGCGCAGCGGCTAGAGGCAGCCCTGCGCCGCCCGGCCGGCGAACCGGTCGCCCCTCCAGTTGCACCGGAACCGCCGGTCGCTCCGGCCCGCGTTGCACGCAGCGAGCCGCCGGCGTCCCCGGCCCCGCCGGCAAAACCTGCCGCGGAGAAGACCAGCTTTGAAAATCTGGAAGACGAGATGGCCTCGCTGCTCGGCCGTCCGAAGCCGTCTTCGTGAGGCTGCCGGCCCTACCGCGTAGAGTTCTTTTCCTTTCTGTCCTGGTCGGTGCGGCTTCGCTCGCGATGCCCGCGCATGCGCAGGACATCAGCATCAATCTCGGCGGCCAGGGCGGCGGCGTCACCGAGCGCGCGATCCAGCTGATCGCGCTGCTCACGGTGCTGTCGATCGCGCCCTCGATCCTGATCATGATGACGTCGTTCACGCGCATCGTGGTCGTGCTGTCGCTGCTGCGCACCGCGATGGGCACGGCGACCGCGCCGCCGAACTCGGTGATCATTGCGCTCGCAATGTTCCTCACCTTTTTCGTGATGGGGCCGGTGCTGCAAAAATCCTACGACGAGGGCATCCGTCCGCTCGTCGCCAACCAGGTCAGTGTCGAGGACGCGCTCCAGCGCGCCTCCGTCCCCCTGCGCGGCTTCATGCAGAAGAACGTGCGCGAGAAGGACCTCAAGCTGTTCCTGGACCTCTCCGGCGAGCCGCCGCCCGCCACCGCCGACGACCTCGGCCTGCGCATCCTCATCCCCGCCTTCATGATCTCAGAGCTGAAGCGCGCCTTCGAGATCGGCTTCCTCTTGTTCCTGCCCTTCCTGATCATCGACCTGGTCGTCGCCTCGGTGCTGATGTCGATGGGCATGATGATGCTGCCGCCGGCGACGATCTCGCTGCCGTTCAAGCTGATCTTCTTCGTCCTGGTCGACGGCTGGTCGCTGGTGGCGGGGAGTTTGGTGCAGAGCTACGGAGGGTAGCGACCGCGGGGGTCGTCAGCGCCCCATCCTCTCGTAACTAGCGATAGCCTCCCGCTCTCTCCTCGTCATTGCGAGGAGCCCTTGCGACGAAGCAATCCAGAGTGCCTCTGCGGAAAGATTCTGGATTGCTTCGCTGCGCTCGCAATGACGGAGTATCTGGCAACGTTACCGGCCGTGCCTCGCGCGGGACCCCTACCCCTTCACGTCTCGTAACTAGCGATAACCTCCCGCTCTCTCCTCGTCATTGCGAGGAGCCCTTGCGACGAAGCAATCCAGAGTGCCTCTGCGGAAAGATTCTGGATTGCTTCGCTGCGCTCGCAATGACGGAGTATCTGGCAACGTTACCGGCCGCGCCTCGCGCGGGACCCCTACCCCTTCACGTCTCGTAACTAGCGATAACCTCCCCTCTCTCCTCGTCATTGCGAGGAGCCCTTGCGACGAAGCAATCCAGAGTGCCTCTGCGGAAAGATTCTGGATTGCTTCGCTGCGCTCGCAATGACGGAGTATCTGGCAACGTTACCGGCCGTGCCTCGCGCGGGACCCCTACCCCTTCACGTCTCGTAACTAGCGATAACCTCCCGCTCTCTCCTCGTCATTGCGAGGAGCCCTTGCGACGAAGCAATCCAGAGTGCCTCTGCGGAAAGATTCTGGATTGCTTCGCTGCGCTCGCAATGACGGAGTATCTGGCAACGTTACCGGCCGCGCCTCGCGCGGGACCCTACCCCTTCACGTCTCGTAACTAGCGATAGCCTCCCCTCTCTCCTCGTCATTGCGAGGAGCCCTTGCGACGAAGCAATCCAGAGTGCCTCTGCGGAAAGATTCTGGATTGCTTCGCTGCGCTCGCAATGACGGCGTATCTGGCAACGTTACCGGCCCTGCCTCGCGCGGGACCCCTACCCCTTCACGTCTCGTAACTAGCGATAACCTCCCCTCTCTCCTCGTCATTGCGAGGAGCCCTTGCGACGAAGCAATCCAGAGTGCCTCTGCGGAAAGATTCTGGATTGCTTCGCTGCGCTCGCAATGACGGAGTATCTGGCAACGTTACCGGCCCTGCCTCGCGCGGGACCCCTACCCCTTCACGTCTCGTAACTAGCGATAGCCTCCCCTCTCTCCTCGTCATTGCGAGGAGCCCTTGCGACGAAGCAATCCAGAGTGCCTCTGCGGAAAGATTCTGGATTGCTTCGCTGCGCTCGCAATGACGGCGTATCTGGCAACGTTACCGGCCGTGCCTCGCGCGGGACCCCTACCCCTTCACGTCTCGTAACTAGCGATAACCTCCCGCTCTCTCCTCGTCATTGCGAGGCGCCCTTGCGACGAAGCAATCCAGAGTGCCTCTGCGGAAAGATTCTGGATTGCTTCGCTGCGCTCGCAATGACGGCGTATCTGGCAACGTTACCGGCCGCGCCTCGCGCGGGACCCCTACCCCTTCACGTCTCGTAACTAGCGATAGCCTTCCCTCTCTCCTCGTCATTGCGAGGAGCCCTTGCGACGAAGCAATCCAGAGTGCCTCTGCGGAAAGATTCTGGATTGCTTCGCTGCGCTCGCAATGACGGCGTATCTGGCAACGTTACCGGCCGCGCCTCGCGCGGGACCCCTACCCCTTCACGTCTCGTAACTAGCGATAACCTCCCGCTCTCTCCTCGTCATTGCGAGGAGCCCTTGCGACGAAGCAATCCAGAGTGCCTCTGCGGAAAGATTCTGGATTGCTTCGCTGCGCTCGCAATGACGGAGTATCTGGCAACGTTACCGGCCGCGCCTCGCGCGGGACCCCTACCCCTTCACGTCATACTGCTTGCTGAGATGGTCGCCGATCTGGACCAGCATGGCGACGCTTTCGGGGAAGCCGGGCTGGTCACGCGTCTCCTGATCGGCGTCCGCGCGGAACTCCCAGCTGTCGCCGTCGCGAACGATGGAGATGGCGAAGCCGTCCGGGCCATCGATATGGGCCTTCAATTCGGCCCGCGCCATGGCGATGAGTTCGGCTTCGGTCTTGGCAGGCTTGCTCATTTCGTCCCTCTCCAGGCATGAAGACGTGCAGGTTGCCGTCTCGCGCGGCAGCTGTCGAGAGGTCTGGTGGTAGCAGGGTTCCTACCGCATCATCTTGATCTGCCGCACGGCGGGGATCGTCGGCAGCGAGCCGGTATGGTCGCTCTCGTCCCTGGCCTGCGGCGAGGCCGGTGCGCGGGCGGTGGCGTCGGGGAAGCGCTGCTTCATCTCGCGCAGGAAGCCGTCGAGCGTATCGACGCTGGCGGCGAGCTTGGCGATCTCGGCGAATTCGGCGCTGGAGGCCGCAGCCGGCTTGCTCGCGATGTCGAAGGCGAGACGATCGGCGCTCTCGCTCATCAGCGGCGCGTATTTCTCGCGGAAGCGCGACAGACCGATCGAGTCGTCGGCGAGCGCGTAGCCGACGGCGGCGCGGATGATGTCGCTCTTCTCCACCGCGTTGAGCGGCTTGAAATCGCGAAAACGCTCTCCATAGTAGAGCTCGATCTGCTCGGCGGACTCGCGCCACCGCCGCGCCGCCCAGAAGATGTCGGAGCGCAGGCGGAGCACCTCGCGCCCGGAAACGTTGGAGACTATGTCGAGCGCGAGATCGTGACGGCCGACATCGCTCTGCGCGCGCGCTTCCAGCAGCAGGCGCTGCTGCCTGAGCTCGCCGGAGAGATCGCTGATGCGGCTTGCGCGCAGCGCCGAGATCGCCTTGTCGGGCCTGCGGTTGGCGAGATAGATCATGGACAGGCGCGCGGCGACCTGGGCGCGGGCGGCGCCTTCGAGGCGGTGGTCGACCTGGTACTGCAAGAGCTCGGCGGCCTGGTCGAGCAGGTCGATCGAGGCGAGACGGTCGGCGAGACGCCGGATCAGCTCGTCGCCGCGGCGGCCGATCGGCGTCAGCTCGCGAAACTCGTAGAACATGCCGAGCGCTTCGACCACAGGCAGGTCGTCGCCCTTGGGCCCCAGGAAGATCTGCGTGAACAGCTCGGAAGCGAGGTCCTGCGCCTGGCGCGAGGCTTCGGCGTTCGGCTGCAGCCTCGTCGCGGTGCGCGCCGCCGTGAGCGCGTCACGGTAGCGCCCGTTCGCGGCATACAGCTGCGACAGCATCTGCAGCGTCTTGACCTCGATCCCATCGCCGCGCCAGGTCATCGACAGCGTCTCGAGCTCGCGCAGCGCGTCTTCCTTGCCGATCTCGTCGCGCTTCTGGCGCAGCGCGACCTCGAGCTGCTTGGCTTCGGCCGCAGCCAGACGATCGTTCGAGCCGACCGCGAACTTGTAGTCGTCGAGCGCATCCTTGTCGTGGCCGAGCGCCTCGGCGAGCCGGCCGCGCAACACCGCAAAACCGGGCGCCGCCTCGGGCGAGACCCCGACGACCTCGAGCTCGCTGCGGCGCTTGGAGGCGCCGGCATAGTCCTTCACCTCGAGCGAAGCGCGCATCGCGTCCATCGTCACGATGCGCTGGATGTCCAGCGGCAGCGAGGCGATGGCGAATTCGACGTTCTTGAACTTCTCGCGCGCGTCCGCCCATTTGCCTTGGCGCGCATAAGCAAGCGCCTTCCAGAGCTGGGAATCATGGCTGTTGCCGATGACGGGATTGGCGAGGTCCTTCAGGCCCTGGGCCGGCCGGCCGATCAGGATGCTCGCGATCGCGTGCATGATAAGGGCGCCGCTCTCCTCCTTGTTGAGCGGATCGGCCAGCATCAATTCGGTCACGGCCTTGGCTTCGTGATACATCGCGCGGGACATGTAGAACTGCGCGAGGTCGAGCCGTGGCAGCGAGCGCTGCGTCGGATCGACCGCGGAGATCGCCATGACCAGATCGCTCTGCCGCGTCCAGAAATTCTCCGACTGCCCCTTGCGCCAGCCTTCCGGGCTGAAGATCGGGCGCACCGCGGTCGGCGCGCGCTCGGCGGAGATGTCGACCGGCGACAGCGTCAGCCCGCCCTTCTTGCCGAGGATGACCTTGTCGGACCCGACCTCGACGCCGATCTCGTCGGAGTTCGGCCGGATCGCGATGCCGTGCGCGGACTCCAGCAGCGAGAGATCGACGAGGTCCTGCCGCTTGATGAAGCCGCGCACCGGCCGTTGTGCGGTGACGATGTAGAGCGTGTCACCGGCATCGGGGTCGGTCAGCTTGTGCAGCTGGCCGGGATTGGCAAGGGGGACTGCGATGTTGGCGAGCGCGGGATCGGTGATGTTGCGCGACATCATCAGCGGCAGCGGCGTCGCCTGGATCTTGTCGGCGAGCGTCAGCAGCCAGTTGGTCTCCTTGCCGACCTCCTCGCTCGTCAGCGAGTAGACCAGCGGCCGGGTGAGACGGATGCGCACCGCCTGTCCCTTGTCGAGTGGCAGGCGTCCGACTTCGCCGATCATCGCGCCGCCCTTGGTGCGGATCGCTTCGAGGTCGATCGGCTTCGGCGTATCGAACACCAGCCAGATGGTATCGCCGCGACGGAACGCCGCCGCAGGGGTCGAAACCTGCAACGGGAACGTCACCCGCAGGCCATCGCTGTCGCGGCGCGCATCGACGCTGGCGACAGCGGCCTGCGGCGCCGGCGCCTCGGCCTTCGAGGCTTCTTTGGCAACTTCCTTGACCGGCTCCTTCGCCGCTTCCTTCTCGACCTCTTTGGGCGCCTCGACGGTTGCAGGCATGGCCGGAGCTTCGGCGACAGGCGCGGGCTTCGGAACTTCCTTGGGCGCTTCCCCCGCGTGGGCAGCCTCAGCCGGGGGCGTCGGCTTCGGTGCGTCGGCGACCGGCATTGCGGCCGGCACTTCCGGCCTCACGTCGATCTTGGCCTCGCGCGCGATCGTCTCCGATGTCGGCGGCGTAATCTCGCGGCGAACCTCCTTCGACTTCTCGGCCGCCGGCTTTTCCGGCGCAGGCGCCGGCGCGTGGCCCGCTGGCATGGCCTGCGCGATCGCTGCCTCCGGCGTCATGGCCGTCTTGCCCCTGTCCGGCTGGAAGGAGATGTCGACAACGTAGTTCTTGTCGTCGCGGAAGGAGTGCACGTCGGAATCGCCGATCAACGCGATCTCGACGCTGGTCTGGTCGATATCGGCCTTCTGCTTGATCGAGGCGACGTTCGGCGGCGCGGCGACGATGGCGTCCGCCAGGTCGAAATTGAGATTGGCGTTGAACATCAGCGTGAGCTTCTGCTCGTTGAGCACGGAGGACACGCCGACGCCGTCAGGCATCTCGAACACGAAGCGCACGAAGGTCGGCTGCACCGAGGCGCGGACGCGGATCTGCGGTCGCTTCTTGGTCTCGGCCGCGGCGCGCTGGGCGCGCAGCGCCCGTTCCGCGAGACGCGCGCGCTCGGCGAGCTCTTTGACCACGTCCATGGGCAGGCTCGGCGGCGGCCCCTTCCAGCCCTCCGGCAGGAGGTCGATGAACGTACGCTCGCCGGCATTCATGGTGTTGACGGTGACGCGTCGCGCGAGCGACAGACGGATGGCGCCGCCGTCAGGGTCGCGGCGGGCGGAGTTGACGTAGTCGGGGGCGCCTTCCGGAACGCGGTCGACGGGGACGTCCACCGGACGATCGAAGCGGATGATGAGGATGGAGCCGGCCGTGGTCACCTCGGACGGAACATCCTCGCCGAGCTTGATGACGAGACGGGCAAAGCCGCCGCCGGCCGAGAAGCTCGCCTCGCCCCTGACGGCATCGGCCGCCCGGCCGGGCGCCGCGAGGCCGATCAGGAGGCAGGCTGCCAGTATCGGCGCCTTGCGGGCGTGACGCGACAATCCCCGCACCAACGCGCGGGCTCGCGACACAAATCCAGCGGCAGCCTCTCGCGCCATTTGCGGCATGTCTTCCGGTTCGGCGGTCCACGCCGGCGCTCAGGCCGGCCGATGCCCTCGAATGTAGGTTTTGCCAATTAAGGACTTCTTAAGTATGAGCCCTCAATTCGGCTTTTGCGTCGGCTTGCCGTCGATCTTGGGCAGGTCGCCGGCCGAGGCGGATTGATCGCCGCCGCCATTGGCACGTCGGGCCATCTCGACCGTGAGCCGCTCGGCGGCCTCGGGCGACATCAGTCCGAGGATGTCCGACATCTTTCGCGGAGCGATCGCCGAGGCGATCTCGATCAGCACGCCCATCTCCAGCCGGTCGAACACCCGCGCGGCGTCCTTCGGCTTCATGCCCTCATACATGGTGACGAGGCCCTTCATGCGCTGGGCCTCGGCGGCCTTCTGCTCGGCCTGCGTCGCGGTGATGCGGGTTTCCACCGCCTTCATCTCCTCGACCTTGTTCTCGATGCGCTTCTCGGCGGATTTGAGCAGGCTCTCGCGGATGTCGATCTCGCGCTGGCGGGCCTCGATCTCCTGGCGGCGCGCCTGCAGCCGCTCGAGGATCGCGCGCTCGGCGGCCGAGACCTGCGGCTGGCCCTCCTCCGCCTTGACCACGGTGCCTTCGGACTTGGTCTCGGGCGCGGCGGGCTTCGGGGCCTCCTTCGGCGCGCCATGGGTCGAGCCGGTGATGTCGGGGTCCTCGCGGCCCGTCGGGAAGTTCAAGTTCTCCTGCGCCCAGGACTTCTTGGTCTGCTTCGGCTGGTAGTCGAACACATAGCCGCCATTGATCACGAGGCCCACGACCTTGAGCGTGGCGAGACCTGCGACGGCGACCAGGACGACCGGAATGACGCGGATGTTACGAAAGGACTTCATACCATGGCTTTATGCGGCAAGGCCGTTGGACCGCCGGCGCTCCGAGAAGGCTTCAGCTGCAGCCGCCACCGCCTTCGCCGACGACGGCTTGGCTACGGGCGCGGATACCGTTTCCGAATTGGTCACAGGCCGCGCCGCGATCGCGATCTTGGACAGGCGCCGGACCACGTTGTCGGCTTCGCCGAGCTGCTTGTAGAGCTGGTCCGACATCTGGCTCGCGGCCGCGAGCTGGCTGCCGAGGTTCTCGTTGACGTCGCGCACGGCGAGCTTCAGCCCGCCTATCGCGCGCTCGGCGATCTCGGTCGCGGTAATCAGCTCGGCGATCACCGCCTTCAGCGAATGCTCGTCCGCCTTCAGCCGCGTCAGGCGCTTGTTCAGCAGGATACAGTAGCCGATCGTGAGCATCAGCAAGATAGCCACCAGCGTCTCGATCGCCATTCCCAGGGAGTGGTTCATGGGGCCTCCATCATCTTGTTCTGCTCGTCCACCTTCTCGAACATCGCAAGTGTCGTACTTGGCTTGCGCAGGGGTTTCGTCACGCGGATCGCGACGCGGTCGCCGACCCGGCCCATGCGCCCCTCGGTCAGCGTGACGTCGCCGCAGCGCACGGTCACGTTGGCGTCGGCGCGCATGTCGAGCGGCAGCGTGTCGCCGACCTTCAGGCGCATCAGCTGCTTGAGCGGAATGTCGGCCTCGTAGAGCACGGCGTCGACGGCGATCTCGGCCTGCACAATCTCGGTGGCGAAATGGCCCTCCCAGATCGGGTCGCGGCCGAACTTTTCGCCCATGAACATCTGGAGCAGGACGCCCCGGATCGGTTCGATGGTCGCATAAGGCAGCAGCAGCTCGATGTTGCCGCCGCGGTCTTCCATGTCGATGCGCAGGCGCACCAGGATCGCGGCGTTGGCGGGACGGCTGATCGCGGCGAAGCGCGGATTGGTCTCCAGCCGGTCGATCGTGAAGGTCACGGGCGACAGCGGCCGGAACGCCTGCTCGGCATCGGCCAGCACCACCTCGACCAGGCGCTTCACCAACTCGGTCTCGATCGTGGTGTAGGGCCGGCCCTCGATCCGGAGCTGGCTGGTGCCGCGGCGGCCGCCGAGCAGCACGTCGATCATCGAGTAGATCAGGTTGGAATCGACCGTCGCCATGCCGAAGTTTTCCCACTCCTCGGCCTTGAACACCGAGAGCACGGCGGGCAGCGGGATCGAGTTCATGTAGTCGCCGAAGCGCACCGAGGTGATGCGGTCAAGCGAGACTTCGACGTTATCTGAGGTGAAGTTGCGCAAGGACGTCGTCAACAGCCGCACGAGGCGGTCGAAGACGATTTCGAGCATCGGCAGACGCTCGTAGGAGACCATCGCCGAATCGATGATCGCGCGGATGCCGCTGTGGTCGTCGAGCGTGACGTCGCCGACGGTGAAGCCGAGGAGGTTGTCGATCTCCTCCTGCGACAGCACCCGCTCGCCGGAATTCTTGCCGGTGCCGAGATCGCGGCTGCCGTCCTCGACCATGGCCGCCCATTGCAGGGCCATGGTCTCCGACAATTCGTTTTCGGCAGCGGCCTTCGCGGCCTCTGCGGGATCCTCGGAATCGAGCGACGCCTCCCATTGGGCGGCAATCGCATCCTGGTCCATTTGCTCGTTGCCGGCCATGACGCTAGCCCGTTACCTTCCGCAGCATCATCACTGGATCACGACTTCCTTGAACAGCACCGCGCTGACCTGGATCGGCGCGACCGCCGCGTTGACGCGCTTGGTCAGCTCCTCCTTGAGGCGGAAGATGCCGGCGGAGCCGTTGAGGTCGGAGGAGCGCAACTCGCGGACATAGGTCTGGAAGATGTCGGTGACACGCGGCATGGTCGGCTTGATCGCCTCGATCTGCTTCTCTTCCTTCAGCTCCAGCACGATCTTCAGCTTCAGATATTGCACGCGCTCGCCCGGCGCGCCGGCGAGGTTGACCATGATGTCGGGCACGTCGACGAAGGCGGGCGGCTTCGGCGGCGGGGCCACCTCGGCATGGTGCTCGTCGTCGCCGTGACGGAAGAAGAAGAACCAGGTCGCCGCACCGCCGCCGAGGACGGCGAGCAGTCCGACGGCCATGATGATGAGCTTGAGCTTGTTCTTCGGGGGAGCGGCTTCGGCGCCCTCGGCGGCTGCGCCGCCTTCCGCTTCATTCTCTGCCATGGTCGCCGGGCTCGCTCATCTCTTAAGGAATCGAAAGAGCGAAGCCCCCTGGCAGACGTTGACGCGATACGAATGTCCCAGCGCAATGCGCTCCTCTTGCCCGCAAACGCTACGGTAATAATGGTTAACGGTTTCTTTCGATTGGGCCCCAGCTAGGAAAAATCTGCCGGGCAAACATGGCTAACAGAACCTTCCTGCCGCCTTCCGGCACCCTCGAAAAATCATCAAATAACTGAAGTTACATACATTTTCAGGTTGGCACGGCTTTCGCTGGTAGAGGGCCGGGACCGCAGGGGTTTGGGAGAACCCAGCAGTCTCGTTCACGGGGTCGGCCAAGGCGCTTGGGAGAGCGAGGTGGCGGATCTCACTCAGGGGAGATCTTCCGATGCAGAACGCGCTTCTGATCGGCTTGTCACGGCAGATGACGTTGGAGCGGCAGATGGATGTCATCGCCAACAACGTCGCCAATGCCAACACCAACGGCTTCAAGGCCGACCATTCGCTGTTCGAGGAGTATCTCAACTCGAACGCGCGCGAGGACAATTTCATCGGCTCCGACCGCCGGGTCTCCTACGTGCAGGACCGCGGCACCTTCCGCGACGTCGGCCAGGGTCCAATGGAGCCGACCAACAACCCGCTCGACATGGCGATCACCGGCAATGCCTTTTTCGCCGTGCAGGCCAACGGGGCCGAGCGCTACACCCGCGACGGCAAGTTCACGCTCAACAGCACCGGCCAGCTCGTCACCTCCGACGGCAACCTCGTGCTCGGCACCGGCGGCCCGATCACCTTCCAGCCGACCGATCACGACATCAACGTCGCCCCCGATGGCACCGTCACCGTGCTCGAGGGCACCGCCAAGACTGACTCGATCCGCGGCAAGATCCGCATGGTCTCCTTCGACGATCCGGCCAAGCTGACCAAGCTCGGCACCAACCTCTACAGTGCGGGGTCGGCGAACCAGCAGGCCGACACCAAGTCGACCGTGCAGCAAGGCTACATCGAGAAGTCGAACGTGAACTCGGTCGGCGAGATGACCCGCATGGTCGAAGTCATGCGCAGCTACACCGCCATCGCCAATCTGCTGCAGCAGCAGAGCGACCTCCACAAATCGGCGATCGAGAAGCTCGCCGACGTTCCGGCCTGATTAGGGGATCACTGACATGCAAGCGCTCCACACCGCTGCGACCGGAATGGCGGCCCAGGAACTCAACGTCCAGGTCATCTCCAACAACATCGCGAACCTCCGCACCACGGGCTTCAAGAAGCAGACCGCGGCGTTCCAGGACCTGATCTACGAACACGTGCGCCGCGTCGGCGCGCAGGCCTCGGATCAGGGCACCATCCTGCCTGTCGGCGTCGACATCGGCGGCGGCGTCAAGACCGTCGGCACACCGCGCAGCATGACGCAGGGCACGCTGTCGCAGACCGGCAACGACCTCGACCTCGCGATCTCGGGCGAAGGCTTCTTCAAGATCCTGATGCCCGACGGCACCTTCCAGTACACCCGCGACGGCACCTTCCAGATGGACAACCAGGGTCGCGTCGTCACCGCCCAGGGCAACCCGGTGCAGCCGACCATCACCATCCCGCAAAACGCCTCGGGCATCACCGTGAACGAGCAGGGCCAGGTCTCGGTCACGTTGCCGGGCTCGTCGACCTCCTCGATCATCGGCACGATCAACGTGACCCGCTTCATCAACAAGGCCGGCCTGCAGCCGGTCGGCAGCAACCAGTTCACCGAGACGCCGTCCTCGGGCCCGCCGCAGGACGGCACCGCCAACACCGAAGGCTACGGCAAGGTCACGCAAGGCAGCCTGGAGCAGGCCAATGTGGACGTCGTCTCGGAGATGAGCGACCTGATCGCGGCCCAGCG
Source organism: Bradyrhizobium sp. SMVTL-02 (assembly GCF_051853005.1). Lineage (NCBI taxonomy): Bacteria > Pseudomonadati > Pseudomonadota > Alphaproteobacteria > Hyphomicrobiales > Nitrobacteraceae > Bradyrhizobium > Bradyrhizobium sp. SMVTL-02. Next base: position 5,375,007 of record NZ_CP182469.1, read on the forward strand.
CGCCTACGAGATGAACGCCAAGGTCATCAGCGCCGCCGACCAGATGATGCAATCGACTACGGCGCTGTTCCGCTGAGGTGATGACGATGAGCCGGACCACATTCGCCACGATCTCCGCGCTCCTGTTGCTGGCCCTGCCGGCACAGGCCGCCGACGACGGCATCGCCGCGCCGACGCTGCGCGCGAACGTCACCGTGACCTCGGACGTGGTACGGGTCGGCGACCTCATCGACAATGCCGGCTCGGCCGCGCTGATCCCGGTCTACCGCTCGCCCGATCTCGGCACCACCGGTGCGTTGCCGGTCGCCCAAATCCTGGGCGTGCTGCGCGCCAAGCAGGTGATCGGCGTGATGACCGGCGACATCAGGGAAGTCCAGGTCACCCGCCTCGCCCGCACGCTCGCCAGCAGGGAACTCGAAAACGCGGTGGCCTTCGCGCTCGAGCGCCGCTTCGGCCTTGGCGATGCCGCCAACATCACCGTCACCTTCGACCGCGGCGTCTCCGACATGCGGCTGGACGCCTCCAATACCGGCGCGCTGCAGCCGGTCGCCACCCGCTACGATGGGCGCAGCGGCCGTTTCGACATCGCATTCGAGATCAACAACGACAACAACCCGACGCCGACCAGGCTGCGCTTCACCGGCACCGCGATCGAGACCGTGGAAGTTGCCGTGCTGACGCGCGACATCGACCGCTCCGACATGCTGAAAGCCTCGGACATCTCGCTGGAGCGCCGGCCGAAGGCCGAGGTCGCCGGCGAGGCCGCCTCGCGCGATCGCACCATCGGCATGCAGCTGCGCCGGCCGATGCGGGCGGGCACGCCGATCCGCGTCGCCGACATCGTCAAGCCCGACTTCGTGCAGCGCGACCAGAGCGTCACCATCATCTACCAGGTGCCCGGCCTCTACCTCACCACGCGCGGCAAGGCGATCGAGAGCGGCGCCGAGGGCGACACCGTTTCCGTGCTCAACCTGCAATCCAAGCGCACGCTGACCGGGGTCGTCACCGGCCGCGGCCAGGTCACCGTGCAGGGCGCCAGCCAGTCCGCGCCGATGGCGCCGGCCGTCGAGCAAACCTCCTCGCTCAAGCGCGATGAAGCGCCCGCGCCCGTCGACACTGCAGCCCTCGTCCGCAGCCTGGTCCAGGCCCCCGCGTCGCCGGCCCAAATCGCACAAGCCCAGATCCCGCAAGCCCGCGTCTCGCAAGCTCCAGCCAAGTCAGAGTAAGTCATGTCCTCGTTCAGTTCGGCTTCCCGTCTTCGTCGCATCGCGATCTCTGCCCTGCTGCTGGCCTCTTGCGCGCTGGGCGGCTGCTCCTCGATCGATCGCCTGTCGCAGATCGGCGAGCAACCGAAATTGTCCGCGATCGACAATCCGACGACGCAGCCCGGCTACAAGCCGGTGCAGATGCCGATGCCGAAGCCGGAAGTCGCCTCCTACAATCCGAACTCGCTGTGGCGTAACGGCAGTCGCGCTTTCTTCAAGGACCAGCGCGCCCACCAGATCGGCGATCTCCTCACCGTGACCGTGAACATCACCGACAAGGCCAACATCGCCAACGAGACCCAGCGCAGCCGGACCAACTCGGAAAATTCGGGCATTACCGATTTCATCGGCGCGCAGACCATCACGCAACCGCACAAGATTCTGCCCGGCCGCATCCTCACCGCCGACTCCACCGCCGCCAGCGACGGCAAGGGCTCGGTCAACCGCACTGAAGCCCTGCAGACCAACGTCGCCGCAGTCGTCACCCAGGTGCTGCCGAACGGCAACCTCGTGGTCGAAGGCAAGCAGGAGATCCGCGTCAACTACGAAATCCGCGAACTGATCGTGGCCGGCATCGTCCGCCCCGAGGACATCCAGAGCGATAACACCATCGATTCCACCAAGATCGCGCAGGCCCGTATCGCCTATGGCGGCCGCGGCCAGATCATGGACGTGCAGCAGCCGCGCTACGGCCAGCAAGTCATGGATGTGCTGCTGCCCTTCTAAGCTTCTTCAAGAGCTCCCACATCGTGTTCGCGAACCTAGGCGCGAACGACGGTGTACTACGCGGCCCTCGCTAGCTCCCCTGGCGAGGGCCGCACGTGTTTTGTCGTAGATGCGCACCGCGAGCCGGGCCCGCGCAATCGTAGCGATACCGGCGCCCTGCATTCCGTCATTGCGAACGCAGCGAAGCAATCCAGAATCCCTCCGCGGAACGACTCGAGATTGCTTCGTCGCAAGAGCTCCTCGCAATGACGGTGGCGAGAGCTCACTTGAACTCCGCCTCCACCACACCGAGCCCGTCCAGCTCCATCCGCACCTTGTCGCCGGCCTTCAGCCACAGCGTCTTCACCAGGCTCCCGGTGAGAACCAGCTGTCCCGCATGCAGCCCCTTGCCTTCTGCGGCGAGGTGATTGGCGAGCCAGGCGAGTGCGTTGTGGGGATGGCCGAGCACGTCGGCGCCCGTGCCGCTACTGACCTCCTCGCCGTTGACGATGGCGCGGCCCTTGACCGCTTTCAGGTCCGGCACCGACGACCGCGGCACCGAGGGACCCAGCACGCAGCCAGCGGCGAAGAAGTCGTCGGCGATCAGCGTCGGCGCGCCAATCGTCTCCCACTTCACGTAGCGGTCGTCGACGATCTCGATCGCAGGATGGTAGGACTCGACCGCCTCGCCGACCCATTCCGCCGTGAACGGCGCCTCGCCGGCGGCGAGGTCGCGCTTGAGCCGCACCGCGATCTCGCATTCGACGCCGACCCGGACATATTTGGAGGCCTGGAGCTTCGCACCGCTGTCGTGGATGCCCTTCTGGAACACGCCGCCCCCGCACGGGTGCGGAATGCCGATATAGTCCTGCATCACCTGGCTGGTGCAGCCGATCTTGTAGCCGACGAGCGGCCCGACATAGGGCAGCAGCAGATCGTGCAACGCGCGCTGGACCTGGTAGCCCTCGGCCTCGTCGGCCGGCGGAACCTCGAGGGCCGCAAGCGGCGCATGGTTGCGGCGCGCCAGCGCGATCGCCTTTGCGGCTTCGAGAATCTTGTCCATCGGCGCCGCCTCCCGCGCTATGCAAATCCAGGACGGCACTTCAGCATCCCCGCCCCGGCCTGACAAGCGCGGGCGGCGGACCTTACGGCTTGAGAAGGCCAAGCCAGACCAGGCTCTCGGCGGTCGCAAGGATCGCCTCCTCGTTGCTACGCACCTGCCAGCCGAGCAGCGACCGCGCCTTGACGCTGGTGGAATGCCCGACACGCCCGAGCATCGGCACGACGGCGGGCAGCAGCCGAATCGGGCTCGCGGCCAGCCGCACCAGCCAGTCCGGCGCCTGGAGCCGCGGAACCCGGCGTTTAACGAAATATTGAGCTGGTCGAGGCGCTATGGGGATGCGCGCCTCGTGGCGTCGCGCGAGGCTGATTGCAGCACTGCTTGATGCAGCTCGATCAGCCGCTCAGCATCAGGGGCGATCTCGTTGATGCGACTCGCAATACCTTCCCACACCTGAAGCGAAAGTCGATTCTCCTCCGATCTCACGTGAGATCGGAGGAATCGACTCTAGCTCATTGATCGCGATTCACTTTTCGCGATTGCGCTCACGCGTTGATGCGGGCGGCGGCAAGCGACAGGCAAAATGCCGGACATGGCGCGAAATGGCGCCTCGCGTCCAAAAACAAAGAGCCGCATCTCTGCGGCTCGGACCTTATTCGTCGCGATAAACCTTCTCGCGTTTCTCGTGGCGCTCCTGCGCTTCCACCGAGAGCGTTGCGATGGGCCGGGCTTCGAGCCGCTTCAACGAGATTGGCTCGCCGGTGTCCTCGCAATAGCCGTAGGTGTTGTCCTCGATCCGCTGGAGCGCGGCGTCGATCTTGGCGATCAACTTGCGCTGGCGGTCGCGGGCACGGAGTTCGATGGCGCGGTCGGTTTCGGACGATGCCCGATCAGCGAGATCGGGGTGGTTGACGTTCTCCTCCTGCAGGGCTTGCAGGGTGAGCTTGGACTCTTTGAGGATCTCATCCTTCCAGGCAAGGAGCTTCAAACGGAAGTACTCCTTCTGCCGGTCGTTCATGAAAGGCTCTTTTTCGGTCGGTCGGTAGTTTTTCAACTTTTCCAAGGGCGGCCTATCTGTCTAAGCAACGACTCGCAAACGGAACGGGGTCCGTTGAGCGGGGCGTTATATAGCGGCCTCCCGTGACAGACAATATTTCCTTAATCACTCGGTTACCGCCCCCAAACCCTTGCACAGGAAGGTTTATCCGCAAAGGGGCCGGGGGCGGCCGAAGGCCTAGTACCCGACCGTGAAACGCTGCTTCAGATGGGACGGCTTCTCGATCTCATCGACCAGCGCAATGGCGTAGTCGGCGAAACTGATCCAGCTCTTGCCGTTCGCATCTGCGAGAAGCTGGTCGGTCCCAAGCCGGAACTTGCCGGTGCGTTCCCCCTCGATGAACAGCGCCGACGGCGAGATGAAGGTCCAGTTCAGGTCCTTTTCCTGACGCAGCAGATGCAGAAAGGCGGAACCCGCCTCCGCCTCGGCCTTGTATTGGGCCGGAAAACCGGGAGTTGTGACCAGCTTCACGCCGGGGGCGACTTCGAGGCTGCCGGCTCCGCCGACGACGAGGTAACGACCCACCCCGGACGCCTTGGCCGCGCCGAGCAGCTTCTGCGGGTCACTGGCCAGGAAGTGGACGGAACTCACGGCGACGTCGTGGCCGGCCCACAGCTTGGTCAAGCCCGGCTGGTCGAGCACGTCACCCTTGGTCGGCGTGACGTTCGGCAGGGCCGCGATCTTCTCCGGGTTCCGGGCGATGGCGGTGACGCTATGGCCGCGGCGCGACAGCTCCCTGGTGATTTCCGATCCGGCCCGGCCCGAGGCGCCGGCGACTGCGATTTTCATTGGAAGGCTCCTTTGCTCCTCTAGTAACTAGTGGTGACTAGATATCGCAAAGAATGCTAGTGTTAAGAGAGCACTTTGTGCTTACCTGATTACGCTGAAGTAACCGCCGCAACGAAATCGCCGCGCGCAGGCGGCTGGAATGGATCGAGGACCCAAGATGAAGCCCGACGTCTATGCAGCGAATTGCCCCACGCGCCAGATCCTCGACCGCGTCGGCGACAAATGGGCGGTGCTGATCCTCTTGCTGCTGCGCGAAGAGCCAATGCGCTTCAATCAGTTGCGCCGCACGATCGAAGGTATTTCGCAGAAGATGCTGAGCCAGGTTCTCAAGTCGCTGGAACGCGACGGATTGATCAAGCGCCGCGCCATCGCGACCGTGCCTGTGACGGTGGAGTATTCGATCACGCAGCTCGGGCTGACGCTCGCCGCCGCCGTCGATCCCCTGCGCGATTGGGCCGAACAGAATCTGAAAGACGTGCTCGCCGCCCAGCGCCGCTACGACGCGCAACTGAAGGAAGAGGCGGCGTAAGGCACAAGCGATAGCGTAGCTTGCCAACCCAACGTTGGTGTCGTGCCCCGGCTTGACCGTGGCATCCGGTACGCCGCGGCCTCTTGGTTCAACAACGACTGTCTCTGGAATACTGGGTCGCCCGCTCAAGCCGGGCGAGGACAGTCCGCTTGACTAGGCCTGCCCCGCCTTCGCCAGTTCGACCTCGACGCGCAGCTCGATCTCCGAGAGCACGGAGTCCAGTCCGGGATCGCCCGAGGACGATTTCAGGTTCGCCGCGGCGTCGCGCAGCCGCATCACGGTCGAGGCGTCGAGATTGCCGGACAAGAGTCCCATCTTGAGCTCGTCGAGCACGTCGAGCGCGGTCCTGCCGCGGGCGACCGAGCGCTTGCGGCGCTCGACCGGATCCTCCTCGACACCTTGCAGCGCAAGCAGCGCGTCGATGTTGGCGGCGGCCTTCGGTGCAGCGGCGCTCCGCGTCTCCTGCGCCGACGAAGTGTCGGGCAGCACGAAGGTGCCCGAGCCGGTCCGTCTGGCCTGGCTGGTCGGCGTTCCAAGCGTGGTGCCGTTCGGTCCGTAGATGCGCATCGGAAGCAATCCGGGTGATCGATGCGCCACATTCGCCGTTTTATGGTTAACGCTGCGTAAACGGCCCGGCAAAATCTGCCGACGGGCGGCAGTTTCGCTCCTGAAGGCGAACGCCCGCTGACACCGGTCGAAACAGGTTTATTCAACCTATTCAATCATCTAACCCCTCTGCCCAGGTTGGCACAGCGCTCGCAAGGAAAGCGCCGGACCGGCTCGTCATGGGAGTGTCGTGCAGGTCTTCGATTTGAGGAGGCTCTTTGGAAGCCTTGGGGAGCAGAGGATGCCAGCCGTTCGTTGGGTGAGGATTGTTGGGGCGGCCTGCGCCGCGCTGTCGGCGCTGGCGTTGTCGGTCAATTCGGCGGCTGCGACCTCGCGCATCAAGGACCTCGCCAATATCGAAGGCGTGCGGCAGAACCAGCTCATCGGCTACGGCCTCGTGGTCGGCCTCAACGGCACCGGCGACACGCTCAACAACATCCCCTTCACCAAGCAGTCGCTGCAGGCGATGCTCGAGCGCATGGGCGTCAACATCCGCGGCGCCACCATCCGCACCGGCAACGTCGCTGCCGTGATGGTGACAGGCAATCTGCCGGCCTTCGCCACCCAGGGCACGCGCATGGACGTCACGGTGTCCGCGCTCGGCGATGCCAAGAACCTGCAGGGCGGCACCCTGCTTGTCACTCCCCTCCTCGGCGCCGACGGCAACGTCTATGCGGTGGCGCAGGGCTCGCTCGCGATCTCCGGCTTCCAGGCCGAGGGTGAGGCGGCCAAGATCGTTCGCGGCGTCCCGACGGTGGGGCGCATCGCCAACGGCGCCATCATCGAGCGCGAGATCGAGTTTGCGCTCAATCGCCTGCCGAACGTGCGCCTCGCGCTGCGCAACGCCGACTTCACCACCGCCAAGCGCATCGCGGCGGCGGTGAACGACTATCTCGGCGTCAAGACGGCCGAGCCGATCGATCCCTCAACGGTGCAACTGTCGATCCCGCCGGAGTTCAAGGGCAACGTCGTCGCCTTCCTCACCGAGATCGAGCAGCTCCAGGTCGACCCTGATCTGGCCGCCAAGATCATCATCGACGAGCGCAGCGGCATCATCGTGATGGGTCGCGACGTCCGCGTCGCCACCGTCGCGGTGGCGCAAGGTAACCTCACCGTCACGATTTCCGAGAGCCCGCAGGTGAGCCAGCCCAATCCGCTGTCGCGCGGCCGCACCGTGGTCGCACCGCGCAGCAGCGTCAGCGTCACCGAGGACGGCAAGAAGCTGGCGCTGGTCAAGGACGGCGTCTCGCTCCAGCAACTCGTCGATGGCCTCAACGGCCTCGGCATCGGCCCCCGCGACATGATCAGCATCCTCCAGGCGATCAAGGCTGCCGGGGCGATCGAAGCCGACATCGAGGTGATGTGATGCAGACGAGCACGATCAATACCCCGCACCTCACGACGTACTCGCCGACCTTCTCGGTCGAGAGCCGCAACGGCCGACCCGACTTCGAGCTCGCGGCGGCCCTGCAGAAGGTCGCGCCGCAGCAACAAGCCAAGGCGCAGAAGACCGCCACCGACTTCGAAGCGATGTTCCTCAACAGCATGTTCTCGCAGATGACCTCTAGCCTGAAGGGCGATGGTCCATTCGGCAGCACGCCCGGTACCGGCGTGTGGCGCTCGATGCTGACCGAGCAATATTCCAAGAACTTCGCCAGTGCCGGTGGCGTCGGTGTCGCCCGCGACGTCTATCGCACCCTGATCATCCAGCAGGCGAAAGCCACGCTCCGTACGGCATAAGGTCCAACGAGATGAACCAGTTCAACGCCTCACGTCAGCCGATGCAAGCGCAGCGCCCGAACACCGCACCCGGCAGTGCCGAGGCGCGCAAGCTCGCGGAAGATCTGATGGATGCGATGAGCGCGTTGCTCAGCCTGATCGAGCGCGAGACCGAGCTGGTGCGCGCCGGCAACGTCCGCGAGGCCATGACGCTGGAGAGCAGGAAGCAGGAGCTCTCGCGAAACTACGTTGGCGCTGTAAGCCAGCTGAAGGCGAACCAGGCCCAGCTCGCGAAATCCGCGCCCGAGCTGCTCTCGACGCTGCATCGGCACCACGATGCATTCCGCGCGATGCTCCAGGTCAACCTCACCGTGCTCGCGACCGCGCATGCGGTCTCCGAAAGCGTCGTGCGCGGCGTCAATGCCGAGATCCAGAAGCGCAACGTACCGAATACCTATACTGCCGCCGGACGTCGCGCGGCTCCCGGCCCGCGCCACATCACCCCGCTCGCGCTCAGCCGCTCGCTCTGAGCGCACGCAAAAGCTGACTACAATTTGACGAAAAACCGCGCGACGTTGTCGTCGCGTGGTTAGGCACGTTTCCTTACCGGGTCTTCAGTCCTGGTGTTCCATGGTTGCGCATTGAGAGGGGTTGGGATTTGACTCACGTAGGGCAACCAGGAGGCTGCCATGAGTACAGATTTCAGCATCAGGCCGGTGGGGATCCCGGCCCCCGTGCAGATCGTAACGACGTCGAATTCGGCGGCGAACGAAGCCGTGCAAACGGATTTGCCCGTGAGCCAGACGGTCGCCGCGAGCGATACCAGCGCGCCCGTCCGCAACGATTTGCCGAACAACAACGAAAACATCTCGCGGCAGGTCGTGTTCGACCAGGCAGCCGCATCGTTCGTTTTCCAGGTCGTCAACGACAAGACCGACGCGGTGGTGAACCAATTCCCCGACGAGGCGATGCTGCGCCGGCGCGCCTATTTTCATGCGGAGGACTTGAAGTCCAAGCCCGCGCGTCCACTGAACACGGACCTCAGCGCCTGACGATCAGGTGTCGAGCGAGGTGACGGTGTTGGGCGCACCGGCGCGCTTCATAGCCAAGCTGCCTGCGAAATCCGGATGCCGGACTAATAGGCTGTCCGCGAGCCGCTCGCGAAGTCGGCCGTGACGGATCTCATCACGGACGGCCGGACAGACCCGCAGCGATGTTCCGGTTGATCTCGATCAGCGGACGGAAGTGATCGAACTGCGGGCTCATCTGCAGCGCCGCGGTCTGGCTCAATACGAACACGCTGATGTTGGCGATCTTCTGCCGGACGTCGATCGGCTGCGGATTGCTGTCGCGCATGGCTTCGCTCAGGAAGATCGTCCAGAGCTTGCGATTGAACATCAGCGCCTGCATCGTCTGCTCACTGAGCGGATCGGCATTGTTCACCGCATCCTGGAGCTTGTTGGCGGCCTTGAGCAGAGTCTGCGCCTCGATGTCGCGAGGAGATGCGGTGGTCGTTGCGACACGCGCATAGGCCGAGGCAGCGGAATTCGACATCAATCACACCCTGGAAGTTTACCTAGCACGTTGAAAGCGCTTAAGGATTTCTTTCCCAACCCTAGGCAGCACCGCTTAAGATTTACTTACGTGTGTGCTTGGAAGCCCTCCGGACTACTACGGGTCGCGGAGTTTCTTCGTCAGCGCAAACGCTAGATGCACCCACGCGCGATGTAAACTCGCCTGACATGATGCGCGTCGATCTCAGCTAATGTCTTAGCGATCTCCCTCAAAGGAACAGCGGAGCGTTAGCTCCGCCGCGCTATCCTCATCAGTGATCTTGCGCTATGAAACTAGCGCAGCAGCTGCAGCACGCTCTGCTGCGACTGGTTGGCCAGCGACAGCGCGGAGACCGCGATCGACTGGCGGGTCGAGAGCGCCTGGCTGTTGGCCGCTTCCTCGTTGGTGTCGGCGAGCGTCAGGTTGGACGAGCCGGTTTGCAGCACGTTGATCAGGTTCTTCGAGAAGTCCTGGCGCACCTGCACGATCGAGAGGTTCGAGCCGAGCGCCGAGCCTTCCGAGCGCAGCGTGCTCGAGGCCGCATTCAGGCTCGCCAGCACCTTGTTCGTGGCACCATTGTCGATGAAGTCGACGCCGTTGACGAGGTTGCTGAGGCCGAGGCCGGCCGCGTTGAACACCACGCCGTTGATGCTGAGCGTCGAGCTGCCGGTCTCGTTGAAGACCAGCTTCAGCGTGTCGCCGTTGAGCAGGTTGACTCCGTTGAACGAGGCGTCCTGCGATGTGGTGTCGATCTGCGCCAGGATATTGTTGAACTGGTTGACCAGATTGGAGCGCGCCGTCTGCGCCACGGGATCCTGGATCGGCGGCTGCGCGGTGGTGAAGGCAACCGTGCTGGTGATCGTGCCGCCGACGACACCGCCAGCAGTCACCGAGCCGAGCGTCGAAGAGGCGTATTCGTTGACGGTGGTGATCGTGAGCACGCCGTTGGCGTCGATCGTCGCCGTCAGGTGGTTGGCCTGAAGCTGGTTGTTGAGCTGGTCGAGCGTCTTGACCGTGCCGTTGGTGCCGTCGCCGAAGGTGACGTTGACGGGCTTGCCGCCGTTGAAGGAGGTGAAGGTCAGCGTCTTGCCGGAAATGCTGCCGGGACCCGGCGCGCGGCCTGCGGTAAAGGCGGTACCCGTGCCGGTGGGACCGGTCAGCCCGAACGCGGACAGCGCGTTGCCCGTTCCGGTGATCGACAGATCGGCGGTGGTGCCGGTACTGAGCTTGAGCGCACCATTGACGACCGAGGACAGCGACGAACCGCTCGCCGCGACCACGGCGCCGGCGCTGACGATGCCGGCGCCCGAGGCCAGGTCGACCGCGTTGAGCGAATCCTGAACGGTTGCGCCCTGGAGATAGACGATGGAGTTGCCGTTGTTGTCGGTGACCATGTTGCCGATCTTGGTCGACCCCGTCGGAGCGGCAGCAGGGACGGCCGCGTTCTTGAACGTGACCGTCTTGCCGTCGACGTTGAGCGTGGAGCCGTCCTGAACGAGCGTGCCCAGCGTAGCTGGGGCGGTCAGACGCGCCTTGGTCACGTTGACATTGCCGGAGCCGGTCGCGGTGGTCAGGCCCAGCGCCTTGAGGAAGTCGGCCTTGCCCGTGATGCTGAGATCGGCGCCGGTGCCGGTGGTGAGGGTGAGCTGGCCGCCGGCGATGGCGGCGTTGGCGCCCGAGGAGTTCGACAGCGTTGCGGTGCCGCCCGTGATCGCCGCGGTTTGCACGCCGCTAGCAAGATCGATCGCGTCCATCACGTCCTGGACGGTCGCAGCCGGAGCGGCGTTTGTTCCGAGGTAAACCGTGGAGTTGCCATTGCCGTCGGTCACAACGTTGTTGTTCTTGCCGGAACCGGCTGGAACGTTGGCGACCGCAGGCGCGGCCCCCGCCCTGAAGGTGATGGTCTTGCCGTCGACAATCAGCACATCGCCGTCGGACGGCGCACCGTTCGCCGCGATCGTGGTGGCGCTCGGCGTACCGAGCAACTTGAGATTGGCCGCAAGACTTGCCGCGTTACCGGCGCCGTCGGGAGCGGCATTACCGGTCAGGGATTGCGAAATGCCACCGAGCGTGGTCGCGCCGGTGATCGGAGTCGTACCGCCCGCGGTGCCGTTGGTAACGACATTGCCGGTCGCCGTTGCATAGGTATAGCTGGTGGTGCCGCGCAGATCCGCCGGCGTCGCGCCGGGGATCGTGGTCGAGATGTTCGACTTGGTCGAGTAGCCGACCGTGGTCTGGAGCGCCTGGTTGGCGATCGACTTGGCGCTGTCGATCAGCTTTTGCAGCGAGGTGATGCCGGTGTTGGCGGCCTGGAGCACCTGGACGCCGTTGTTGATGCCATCAAGCAGGTTGCTGATGTCGCTCGCCCGGTTGTCCAGCCCCTGCGCGGTGAAGAAGTTGGTCGGATTGTCCAGCGCCGTGTTCACTTCTTGCCGGTCGAGAGACGCGACTGGGTGGTGGCGAGCAGGTCGGCCGTTGATTGCAGCGACAACAGGTTCTGGCGAACTGACGCCGAGAGAACGATGTTGGACATTGGCGGTCTTCCTTTTGAACCGTAAACGAATCGGGCTCGCCGATCTGGAAAGCGGGCTTTTGTCGAGTTTTAGGGGCTGTCCTTTAAAGTATGGTTAACGACGACTTAAGGGAAAGGGTTAATGCCGGGTTAGCGCCCTCCCCGCACTGGAACCCAGGATTTACGGAGCCGCCAGGGAACGCAAAAAAGCGGCGGGGCCGAAGCCCCGCCGCTCTCTTTTGTGTCGTTATTTCAGCCGCTTATTAGCGGAGCAGCTGGAGCACGCTCTGCTGAGATGTGTTGGCCAGCGAGAGCGCGGAGACTGCAATCGACTGGCGCGTCGACAGCGCCTGGCTGTTGGCCGCTTCCTCGTTGGTATCCGCCAGCGTCAGGTTGGACGAGCCGGTCTGCAGCACGTTGATCAGGTTCTTGTTGAAGTCCTGACGCACCTGCACCACCGAGAGGTTCGAACCCAGGGTGGAGGCTTCCGAGCGCAACGTGCTCGAGGCAGCATTGAGGCTCGCCAGGACTTTGTTGGTGGCCGAGTTGTCGATGAAGTCGGTGCCCTGCACCAGCGCGGCGAGACCCAGACCCTTCGAGTTGAAGGTCACGCCGGTGATGTTCAGGCTCGACTTGCCGGTCTCGTCGAACACCAGCTTGAGCTGGTCGCCGTTGAGCAGGTTCACGCCGTTGAAGGACGAGTCGACCGAGGTCGTGTCGATCTGCGACATGATGTTGTTGTACTGCGCCACCAGGTTGGAACGCGTGGCTTGGGCGACCGCGTCGACGGTCGGCGTCGTCGCGTTGGTCCAGGTCAAGGCGGTCGTGATCGTACCGCCGATCACGCCGCCTGCGGCAACCGAGCCAATCGTCGATGAGGCGTAATCGTTGATGACGGAGACCGTGAGCAGGCCGTTGGCATCGATCGTGGCGGCCAAATTGTCGGCCTGCAGCTTGGCATTCAGCTGGTCCAGAGTCTTCACCGTACCGCCGGTGCCGTCGCCGAATGTGACGTTGACCGCCGTACCGCCGTTGAAGGAGGTAAAGGTCAGGGTCTTGCCGGAGATGCTGCCGGGAGCTGCGGCACGACTCGCGGTGAAGGCGGTGCCCGTACCGGTCGAGCCGGTGAGGCCGAGCGCGGACAGCGCATTGCCGGAACCGGTGATCGACAGATCCGAGTTCGCACCCGTCGAGATGTGCAGCGCGCCGGCGACGATCGAGGAGTTCGTCGCACCGGTGGCGGTCTGCAAGGTCGCCGTGCCCGAACTCACGGACTTCACCGACTGCACGCCGGTGGCGAGATCGACCGCGGTCAGCACGTCGGCAACCGTCGCCGCCTGCAGGTAGACGATCGAGTTGCCGTTGCCGTCGGTCACCACGTTGCTGCCGGTACCGGCAATGCTGGAGCCGGTCGGAACGTTGGCAGCCGCCGGAACCACCGCGTTCTTGAACGTGATGGTCTTGCCGTCGACGTTCAGCGTGGAGCCGTCGGCGATCAACGTGCCGAGCGAGGCCGAGGTGGTGGTGCGGGTCGCCGAGACCGTGGCGTTGCCGGAGCCGGTCGCGGTCGTCAGACCGAGGGCCTTCAGCATGTCGGCCTTGCCGGTGATGTTGAGATCGCCGCCGGTCGAGGTCGTGAAGGTGATCTTGCCGGCGGCAATCGCCGCCGCAGTGTTGCCGGCCGGCGTGCTGAGCGTCGCAGCGCCCGCGGCGACGACCGCATTCTGGGCACCGCTGGCGAGATCGATCGCGTTCAAGAGGTCGCCGACGGTTGCGGACGTGGTGGTCGTGCTGGTGCCGGTGTAGACAATCGAGTTGCCATTGCCGTCAGTGGCGATGTTGCCGGTGACACCATAGCCTGCCGGCGCAGCCGCAGCCGCCGGGACCGCAGTCGCCGAGATGGTGATGGTGTGGCCGTTGACCGTCAGCGTGCTGCCGTCGGTGAACTTGGTGTTGGCGCCGGTGGTCAAGCCGGAGGCCGCATCGAACAGCTTGGTGGCCGTCGTGATCGCGGCAGCCGAGGTGTCGTTGACGGCGGTGACTGCCTGGAAGGTTGCCACCGTGCCACCCAGCGTGGTGCTGGCGGTCGCGGCCGTTGCACCGCCGGCGGCGCCGGAGAACAGCACGTTCGACAACGCGCTGGTGCTCGAATAGGTCGTGGTGCCGCGCAGGTCGGAGGCCGTCGCGCCGGCGATCGTGGTGGAGACGTTCGACTTGGTCGAGTAACCGACCGTGGTCTGGAGCGCCTGATTGGCGATCGACTTGGCGCTATCGAGCAACTTCGACAGCGAGGTGATGCCGGTGTTGGCGGCCTGCAGCACCTGCACGCCGTTGGCGATGCCGTCGAGGAGATTGTTGATGTCGCTGGCGCGGTTGTCGAGCGACTGGGCCGTGAAGAAGTTGGTGGGATTATCCAGCGCCGTGTTCACCTTCTTGCCGGTCGACAGACGCGACTGGGTGGTGGCGAGGAGGTCGGCGGTGGACTGGAGAGAGAGCAGGTTCTGGCGAACCGACGCAGAGAGAACGATACCGGACATAACTCTTACCCTTCTGGTTTACGCGTCTTCTTTCGATCGCTTCGGATCGAGTGACGGGCACAGCCTGAGGGGACATGGCTAACAAAGGGTGAAACCTGCTCGCGCGCCGTAAGCGCCGGTTCACCATAACGCTGCGCAAGCGCGTCGAAATCGATGACGATCGATCTGAAACTCTTCACTTTTTTGGCGTTTGCTCCCCGTTAACCATAACCGACGGTTACTTTTTCAGAGCCGCCAGACCACCTCTCGAACGGTTACGCAAAAAGAAAGCGGCGGGGCCGAAGCCCCGCCGCCATGACTTGATTGCGATGTCGTCAACTATTAGCGGAGCAGCTGGAGCACGCTCTGCTGCGACTGGTTGGCCAGCGACAGCGCGGAGACCGCGATCGACTGTCGGGTCGACAGCGCCTGGCTGTTGGCCGCTTCCTCGTTGGTGTCGGCCAGCGTCAGGTTGGACGAGCCGGTCTGCAGCACGTTGATCAGGTTCTTGTTGAAGTCCTGACGCACCTGCACCACCGAGAGGTTCGAACCCAGGGTGGAGGCTTCCGAACGCAGCGTGCTCGACGCGGTGTTCAGCTTGGCCAGCACCTTGTTGGTCGCCGAGTTGTCGATGAAGTCGGTGCCCTGCGCCAGCGCGGCGAGACCCAGACCCTTCGAGTTGAAGGTCACGCCGGTGATGTTCAGGCTCGACTTGCCGGTCTCGTCGAACACCAGCTTGAGCTGGTCGCCGTTGAGCAGGTTCACACCGTTGAACGAGGCGTCCAGCGAGGTGGTGTCGATCTGCGTCATGATGTTGTTGTACTGATTGACCAGGTTGGAACGAGTCGCCTGGGCAACAGCATCAGCAACGGGCGCAGTCGCGTTCGACCACGTCAAGGCCGACGTGATCGTGCCGCCGATCGTGCCCCCGGCACTCGCCGAGCCGATCGTGGAGGAGGCATAGTCGTTGGTGGCCGAGACGGTGAGCAGGCCGTTGGCATCGATCGTGGCAGTCAGATTGTTAGCCTGAAGCTGCGTGTTGAGCTGATCGAGCGTCTTGACCGTGCCGCCGGTGCCGTCGCCGAACGTGACGTTGACCGCCGTGCCGCCGTTGAAGGAGGTAAAGGTCAGGGTCTTGCCGGAGATGCCGCCGGAGGCCGCAGCGCGGCTCGCGGTGAACGAAGTGCCCGTACCCGTCGAGCCGGTGAGGCCGAGCGAGGACAGCGCATTGCCGGTGCCGGTGATCGTCAGATCCGAGTTCGCACCCGTCGAGATGTGCAGCGCGCCGGCGACGATCGAGGAGTTCGTCGCACCGGTGGCGGTCTGCAAGGTCGCCGTGCCCGAACTCACGGACTTCACCGACTGCACGCCGGTGGCGAGATCAACCGCGGTCAGCACGTCGGCAACCGTCGCCGCCTGCAGGTAGACGATCGAGTTGCCGTTGCCGTCGGTCACCACGTTGCTGCCGGTACCGGCAATGCTGGAGCCGGTCGGAACGTTGGCAGCCGCCGGAACGACCGCGTTCTTGAACGTGATGGTCTTGCCGTCGACGTTCAGCGTGGAGCCGTCGGAGATCAAGGAGCCGAGCGAGGCCGAGGTGGTGGTGCGGGTCGCCGAGACCGTGGCGTTGCCGGAGCCGGTCGCGGTCGTCAGACCGAGGGCCTTCAGCATGTCGGCCTTGCCGGTGATGTTGAGATCGCCGCCGGTCGAGGTCGTGAAGGTGATCTTGCCGGCGGCAATCGCCGCCGCAGTGTTGCCGGCCGGCGTGCTGAGCGTCGCAGCGCCCGCGGCGACGACCGCATTCTGGGCACCGCTGGCGAGATCGATCGCGTTCAAGAGGTCGCCGACGGTTGCGGACGTGGTGGTCGTGCTGGTGCCGGTGTAGACAATCGAGTTGCCATTGCCGTCAGTGGCGATGTTGCCGGTGACACCATAGCCTGCCGGCGCAGCCGCAGCCGCCGGGACCGCAGTCGCCGAGATGGTGATGGTGTGGCCGTTGACCGTCAGCGTGCTGCCGTCGGTGAACTTGGTGTTGGCGCCGGTGGTCAAGCCGGAGGCCGCATCGAACAGCTTGGTGGCCGTCGTGATCGCGGCAGCCGAGGTGTCGTTGACGGCGGTGACTGCCTGGAAGGTTGCCACCGTGCCACCCAGCGTGGTGCTGGCGGTCGCGGCCGTTGCACCGCCAGCGGCGCCGGAGAACAGCACGTTGGTCAGTGCGCTCGTGCTCGAATAGGTCGTGGTGCCGCGCAGGTCGGAGGCCGTCGCGCCGGCAATCGTGGTCGAGACGTTCGACTTGGTGGAATAGCCGACCGTGGTCTGGAGCGCCTGATTGGCGATCGACTTGGCCGAGTCGAGCAGCTTCTGCAGCGAGGTGATGCCGGTGTTGGCAGCCTGCAGCACCTGCACGCCGTTGGCGATGCCGTCGAGGAGATTGTTGATGTCGCTGGCGCGGTTGTCGAGCGACTGGGCGGTGAAGAAGTTGGTGGGGTTATCCAGCGCCGAGTTCACCTTCTTGCCGGTCGACAGACGCGACTGCGTGGTGGCGAGGAGGTCGGCGGTGGACTGGAGAGAGAGCAGGTTCTGGCGAACCGACGCAGAGAGAACGATACCGGACATACTGTTACCTTTCTGGTAGCTACGCGTCCTGTCTGACCGAGATTGATCAAACGACCGGCGGACGGTGCCTCCGAGCCTCTAACAATCCGTGAAATGAAATCGCCGGTTTGTCCGCGTCGCGCCCAAAGCGCCTTCTTGCACGCTTGCAGTGCAGCTCTTTGCACCGCTCAAGCCATTGACATCCTTACACTCTTCAACGCGAGCGCAAATCTTTACGACCCGTTAACCACATTCAGCAAGGATTGGACCCAAATCAGGGCCGGCAGTTGTCATTCACTGCGCCGCGCGCCGCTCGTTACAAAAGGGTTGATGGAGAACAGGCATGGCTCTCAAGGTCGAGCTCAAACCGCACGAACGCATCATCGTCGGTAACTCCGTGATCACCAACACGGACCAGCGCGCCCGTCTTCTGATTGACGGCGAGAACGTGCCGATCTTGCGCGAACGCGACATCCTGACGCCGGAGACCGCCGACACCCCCGCCAAGCTCGTCTATCTGGCGGTCCAGCTGATGTACATCTCGCCGGATCCGCAGACCCAGCACGGCACCTATTTCAACCTCGTGCGTGACATCGTCACCGCAGTGCCGAGCGCCTGGCCGATCATCGAGGGCATCAACAACAACATCATGAGCGGCGACCTCTACCGGGCGCTCAAGGAGGCCCGCAAGCTAATCGCTTATGAAGACAAGCTGCGCGACCAGTACGAGGCCACGCATCCGAAGAGCGATATCAAGAGCGACGTCAGCTCGGCCGCCTGAGCGCTTCGCGCATCTGAAAGCAAAACGCCCCGGACCAGGTCCGGGGCGTTTTGACTTGAGCGATCTTGATGTCACTGCGCCGCGATTGGCGGCGCCTCGACCTGGATCACGCCGCCGCCGCGCTGCGCACCGAACTTGACCACGGCCGCAACCAGCGCATCGATATCCGTCTCCTCAGTGCGGTGATTGACGATCGCGGCACGGATCGCGAACTTGCCGTCCAGCGTCGTGCCCGAGGGCGCGGCGATGCCGGACTCCTGGATGTCGGCGACGATCTCGCGATTGAACGCATCGCCTGAGCGATAGCGGAAGCAGACGATGTTGAGATTCACCGGCGCCAGCAATTCCAGCCGCGGTTCGGCCAGCACGCGCGCCTCCAGATATCTGGCGAGCGCGCAGCTTCGTGCGATCACCGCACCCAGCCGGTCGGTGCCGAACGTCTTCAGCGTGAACCAGGCCTTCAGCGCCCGGAAGCCGCGCGACAGATCGGGACCGAGATCGCACGGCCAGACCGCACCCGCCGCCAGCCCCCTCGCCTCGCGGCTCAGATAGGCCGCCGGCTGGGCGAAGGCCTGTCGATGCCGTTCGCCATCGCGCACCAGCAGGAAGCCGGCGTCATAGGGCACCTGCCCCCATTTGTGGAAGTCGAGCGCAATGGAGTCGGCGAACTCGATGCCGGCGAGCAATGGCGCCAGCTCGGGAGAAAGAATTGCGAGCGCGCCAAAAGCGCCGTCAACGTGAAACCAGAGACCTTCCTCGCGGCACAGCTCCGCGACCGCCCTGAGATCGTCGATCGCACCGACATCGACCGTGCCGGCGGATGCGACCACCAGGAACGGCTTGAAGCCGACCTCGCGATCGGCCGCGATCTGCGCGCGCAGCGCGGCGACATCGATGCGATGATCGGCGTCGACGTCGATCTTGCGCAGCGCATCGGTGCCGAGCCCGGCGATGTCCATCGCCCTCGGGACACAGCCATGCGCGGCCCGCGACGTGTAGGCCGTGAGCAGCGCACCATCGTTGCCGATGCCGTGCTGCCGCGCCAGCGTGCCGAGCGTAGCGCCGCGCGCCACCAGCACCGCCATCAGATTGGCCATCGACGTGCCCGTGACGAAGATGCCGCTCGCTTCTTCCGGGAAGCCGAACAGGCTGCGTATCCAGTCGACGATCTGGCGTTCGACCTCGACTGGCATGTGGTCGCGCCCGCCGAGATTGGCGTTGAGCCCAGCGGCAAGCATCTCCGCAACCATGCCGACAGCCGTGCCGCCGCCATGCACCCAGCCCATGAAGCCGGGATGAACGTTGCCAGTCGCATAGGGCGCGACATGCTCGGCGAATTCGCGATAGACCTCCGCGAGATCGCTTGCCTCGCGCGGCACGTCGGACTTGATGGCCGCGCGGACCTCGTCGGGGATCGGCTGCCAGACGGGGCGCGCGCGGACGTTGGCGATGCCGTCGATCGCCTCGTCGAGCATGCGATGGGCGAGCGCGCGGAATTCGCTCCAGTCCTGCGGATCGAGCGAGGTGTACGTGACGGAGCCTTGCGTGTTGCGGATGATCTCGTTCATGCGGCGCTCCCCTCGCCCGCCTTGGCGTGCCGCGACAGCATCGCCGTGAACGCGGCAAAGATCTTGCGCATCTGCGGCGGCTTGTATGGAAACACGGCGGGCGGATCCATGTTGTGCACGACGGCGGTGTTGTCGGCCTCGAACACCAGCAACTCGCCTTTCTGGTTCTCGGCGCAGTCGACGATGAAATAGTCGAGGCCGACGCGCCGGCTCATCTCGTCGAGCGCATTCCTGTGGCGCGCCGCGAAGGCGTGATCGAAGTCCTGCATGAAGACGGCCTCTTCAGCGCGTTTCTCCTCGCTGAACGCCATGTAGGCGTTGAGATACCAGATGTCCCAACGATCGGCGACCGCCATGTGACAGGCATAGGGCTCGCCGTCGACTATGGTGAGCCGGATCTTGCGAAAGAGCCCGTCGGGGCTCGCGTAGTTGACGAAACGCGCGACGAAAAAGTCCTGCTCCTGTCGTTCGACCAGATAGGCCTTCAGCGCAGCTGCATCGTCGACCTTCGCGAGCCCGACGCCGGCGTGCGTGCCGCGCGGCCGTACGATCATTGGAAAGTGCAATTCGTCCGTAATCTCCGCGCAAGCGATTCGTCCCTCCGAGAGAGCCGTCAATTGCGCACGGGTCGCGTTGGCGGTCACGGGAATGTCGAGACCGGGGATATCAGCCAGCAACCGATACAGCTTGTCGCGATCGAGATTGCCAATCAGCTCGGGACGATTGAGCAGCGGCCGCGGCCAGCGCGGCGCGGCCTGTTCCATGACGGCGAGCGCCTCGCGGCATTCCGCGGAATCGGAGGCGACCACGATGGCCACGTCATGATCGGGCAACGTCTCGGGCAGGCCGACGCCCTTCACCACGTAGAGCGTCAGCAGCTCGATGTCGGAGCCTTCGAGCAGGAACTCGATCGGGGTATTGCCGCCCATGTCGATATCGGCCGCGAGCGCAAGCACACGCATGCGTGGTTTGGCAGCCGCGCAGGGCGTGCGAAACAATTGATGAAAGGCGAGCACCTCGGTCTGGATCACGAGGCCGGCCTCTTTCTCGCCGAGCAGCTGGGCGATCAGCGACAGATCGAGGCCCTCGCCTGCCTCCGCGGTTCCTTCCGCGATCCGCGCCAGAAGCTTCTCACGCAACGGATGCAGATTGCCGCCCTCGAAAGCCCGGCGCGTCAGCTGCGCAAAGCCGATACGGTCGGAATAGGCTGGCGGGGCGGCGCCGTTCGGCGCGGAAACAGGATTCAGCATCTTAGGCCTCGAGCACAAACTTCCCCGGCACAGCCGTGGCACCGTCGAGCAGCAGCTCGATCTTCACCAGCACGTCGGCGACGCGATCGAGGATATGCTGCAAATTGCGTTGCGACTGCGCGGCGTCCGCCGACCAGGCTTCGGTGACGAGCCGCGCGCCGACACACAGCCGCAGCAATCCTCGCTTGCCGTCCGCCCGCTCGAGCCGTACCGGCTGACCGACCAGGCAGCGTTGTGCGGCGACCTGCCGGTCCGCCGCGCTGCCGCCGATGTCGTTGCTCATGTCGCGCGCCAGAGCGCGATGCACGGCGCTGGTGTCCGCGATGGGGACTAGCTTGCCGTCGCGGAGCAGCGTGAACGGAAAGATCGTGGCGGCTGCGAATTCCTCGTCATCCACGCCGGCCTGCCCGGACGGATTCGGAACGGCTTGAAGCGCCGGCGACAGCGCGATCATGCTGTCGATGCCGGAGGCGAGCTCGGCCAGCGCCCCGGCGCGGAAAGCGCCGGGCACGGCATAGTAGTTGCCGATCTCCGACAGCGCCGCCTCCCAGCGCAGCCATTGGCCGAAATTCGGCCGGCGCTCGAAGCGCGAGCGCAACGCCGTCCAGGCCGTTGGCCAGTCGCAGCGGCCGGCATAGTCGAAGATGCCCGGCGCCATCGCGCCGATCCGATCGATCGACCGCGCCAGGCCCTTCGGCACCAGCAGCGCGCCGCTGAAGGCGGGACCGCCGAAGAATTTCGAGCCGGTCATCAGCACCATGTAACCGCGCTCGAGATAAGAACGCAGTCGCCCGCGACCGAGTCGCGCCTGGCAGGCATCGACGACCACCTGAACCTTGCGCGGCCAGCGCCGCGCGATCTCATCGAGGCAGGCAGCACTCGGCGCGCGCCAGCCGAGTTTTGACGAATCCATGATATGCAGAAGAACGCAGCGGCCTGGCGCGAGGCTGTTCTCGATTGCTCGCATTACTGCAGCGTCGGCATCGGCGCGCATCGCGATGTCGGCCGTGGCGTGGTCGAGCAGCGGCACCGCAATGCTGTCGCCGGCAAGCCCCGCCACCTCGCCGTCCTTGCGCACCGCGAAGCCGCTCGCCGTCAGCGAGCTGAAATGGCGCCCGCCCGCAGTATGGGCCGTGCCGCTGCCGGTCTGGTCGGCGCCGACCACGATCGTCACCGGCGGCGCGCCAAGCACCACGCGCGCCAGGAACAACGCGTGGAGCTGGGAGTCGGTGCCCGACGGCGAGAACACGATGTCGACGTGCGGCGGAAGCTGGAGGTGCCCGCGCAGCTCCTCGCGCATGCCCTCGCAACGTGCGTCGAAGGCGACTTCGACCTCCTCGAACAGGCATCTATGCATCAACTCTTCGCGCGCCAGCGCGGCGCGGTCATAGGCTCGTTGCGAGATCGTGGACGCGGTCGACGAGGCGAAATTCCAGATCTCCGGCTCCGGCGATGGCGCACAGCCATAGGCGTTGACGCGGTCGTCCAGATCGAGCGTCAACCGGGGATCGCCGCCCGAGACCAGCAGCGTGTCGAGCGGCGTGAAGAGATCGCGCAATCGATAGCGCGAGCCGGCGTCGGACGCCCGTTCGATGTCTGCCGGACGGGATGCGCCGGTGCTCATCCCGAAGCGCTCAGGCCGCGTCGGCCGCCGCCGCAGGCGCCGGCGCGAATTGCGAGGCGATATCGCCGTGGAACACCGACGGCCCGACATGGTCGAGCGAGCTCTGGATGTCGGCCCAGATCTCGCCGCCGATATCGGTCCAGCGCTTGCAGAAGGCGAAGTCCTCGGAGAGATAGGTGCCGGTCCCGGGATCAATCATGCATTCGAACAGCGCGAACCGGTTCTGGCTCGCCGCCAACGTGTCGTGCGAATGCTCTCGGAAGAACTGCAGGTTCGCATAGTCCGGATGGCGGCACATCGCCTCCAGCACGTGACGCCGGATCATCAGGAAGCCGGTGCCGGCATAACGCACGCGGGTAAAACCATTGACCACCACGATGCGGTCGGTATCCTCGATCTCCAGCACGTAGTCGAGCGAGGCGGCCGGCACGTCGGCTCGACCTGACTGGATCGCACGCGCCGCCTTGTCCCAGTTGACCCGCTTGATGGGATAGCAGCCCGCAACGACGTCGGCGCCGCATTCGATCAGCCGGAACACCTGCTCGGGCTTGAAGCCGATATCGGCGTCGACGAAGAGGAAATGCGTCGCCTTGGGATCGTCCAGGAACATCGCAACCAGATTGGCCCGCGCCCGCGTGATCAGTGCATCGCCGTCGCGCAAGTGCACCTTGAGCTCGAGATTGGACATGCCGTGCACGGCGCGCTGAAGCGCGAAGATCGAGCTCGCATAGATGCTCGACACCTGCCCGCCGAAGCAAGGCGTCGCCACCACCAGCTGCATCTTGTCAGACATCGACAGCTCCGCCCCGCTCAAATCCTCACCAAGAGGTAAACAGGCATGGTTAACGGCGTCTTAACGCATCCTTACAGGAACTTGACGAGCGAGAGCTGCGCGAGTTTTGAGGTGGTCTGGTAGGACGCCTGAAGCGCATTCTGGAGCGCCAGGATCTCGCTCGCGACCTGGTCGGGCGAGGCCGATTCCGCCTGGTCGACGATGGTCTGGAGCTGCGCCTTGGCCTGGGTCTGGCGCGTGGTCGCGTCCTTCATCGTGTTCTGGGCCATCGCGATGTCGGTCTGGATGTCCTCGATGCGCTGCTGGCCGGGCTGCTGGGTCAGCGCCTGCGTCACCCGCAGGCTCAGCGCCGAGACCTGCCCGCCGGAGTACTGGCCGGTCGGCGAGGTCGAGAAGGTCGCGAAAACGGCGATCGCCTGCAACTGGCGGCGGATCGCGTCCTCGTTCGCCTGTGCGCCATACTGCACCGTGACGGCATCGTCGACCCGCGCCATCGCGGTGGAGCGCGGCGAGCCGGGCCCGTCATTGCCGAGGTACCATTTCACGGTGTTGGCGGAGCCGTTCACCAGCGTCGTCGCCGAGCTCGCCGGCGATGAGCCGACGCGCAGCGGCGGCTGCGTGGCCGTCACCGGTGTCGCGCTGAAGCCGAGCGAGCCCAGCGCGCTCGTGTTCGAGCTCGTGATGTTCAGGCCCGCCGCATCGTCGGTGTTGATCGTGATCGCGCCGCCATGGACCGTCGACGGCTTCGACGTCCCCGTGATCGCGTCGATCTTGCTCAGCAGGGTCTGGATGCTGTCGGTGACGTTGAGCTGGTTGCCGGTCGCGCCCGAGCCGACGAAGGTGAGCGTAGTGCCGTTGACGGTG
This sequence comes from Bradyrhizobium sp. SMVTL-02, assembly GCF_051853005.1. Taxonomy (NCBI): domain Bacteria; kingdom Pseudomonadati; phylum Pseudomonadota; class Alphaproteobacteria; order Hyphomicrobiales; family Nitrobacteraceae; genus Bradyrhizobium; species Bradyrhizobium sp. SMVTL-02. The sequence continues at coordinate 5,398,794 of NZ_CP182469.1, forward strand.
ATGGTGTCGCCGGCGACGAAGCCCGGCGAAATCGAGTCCGAGGGGCTGGTGCCGGACAGCGCCGTCGCCCCGCTGATCGGTGCGGACGGAGCCGCCTGGTTGGTCTTGGGGGCGCCGATCGCGGAGCTTGCGGTGTTGAAGAAATTATCGCCGGCGGTCACGGCCGACGCCGCGACCAGCGAGGTGTTGGAGAGCTTCTTGATCGCCGTGTTCAGCGCCGTGTTCAGATTCGCCGCCGTGTTGTTGGGGTTGACCGGGACGCTCGCGTCGATCGCAAAGCTGCCGAGCGGCGTCGGCGTCGCCGAGGACGCGGTCAGGTCGATCTGCTCGGTGCTGCCGTCCGGCAGCGTGAACTGGATGCTCAGCTTGTCGCCGTTGTTTGGATTGTTTCCGTTCAGATCGACCGAGAACGACACCGGCGAGCCGCTCGGGCCGGTGACGGTCGCGCCCGTCAGCGTCGAAGACACCGCCTTGATCTTGAGCCCGAACGGCGAGCCGGCAACGTCTTCCGACACCTGCACCGAGCTCGGCGTCGGCTGCGTCTGCACCAGGCGCCCCATGCCGTTGGCCCCCAAGTCGGCGGCCTGGCGTTCCGCCATCACGGTTTTGAAGCCGGCCTGCGTCGCGGTGCCGTTGATGATGTCGCCGGCGTCCGCAACGGACTGCGTGTTGACCGCCGTTCCCGAGAACAGATAGCGGTTGCCCGACTGCGTGTTGAGCACGCCGACCATCGAGCCGAACTGCGCGGCGGCGGTGTTCTGCGCGATCGTCTGACCGTTGACATTCAGATCCTGCGCGGTGTTGGCCGAGCCGGTCTGCACCGTGTTGCGGATCGTCGTCAGCGACTGCAGGGCGGTGTTGGCGAGGTTGATGTTGACGTTGACGTTGGTGATCGTGTCGGTATAGGCGGCGATGTTGGAGAGCTGCGCGCGCGAGGCGATCGCAAAGCCCTCGTTGGTGCCCATGCCGGAATAGTTCTGCGACAGCTTGCCGGTCGAGAGCTGCGTCGAGAGGTCGGTCAGCTGCTGATTGATGTTGCGGATCTGCGCGCCGAGAACCGACGAGGCGTAGTTGATGCTGCTGATCGACATGTTTCAGAGCCCTGTACCGGTTACCTTTGAGCCTGGATCAACGTGTTCATCATGCTCTGCACCACCGACATCACGTGGGCGTTGGCGGCATAGGCGTTCTGGAGCTGGATCAGGTTCGACATCTCCGAGTCCAGATTGACGCTGGAGGTCGAGTCGAACTTGGCCTGGAGCGTCGAGACGACGACGCTCTGGCCCTGCTGGAGCTGCGTGGCCTGGGTCGAGGCGTTGGCCTGGATGCTCAGGAACTGCTGGAGGTAGTTCGAGACGCTGCCGGTGAAGGGCTGGTTGGCCGAGCCGAGGCCGGTCGCCGGCGAATAGGAGAACACCGCATTGGTGAGCTGCGAATAGAGATAGTCCGAACGCGTGGTGTCGCCGGCGGGCGTCACCGGCGAGGTGTTGTAGACCGACAGCCGCGTGGGATCGCTGGCCAGCTGCGTGTTCACGGCGATGCGCCCGGCAAGACCGGTCATCTGCGAACCCGATGCCGTGGTCGTACCGGTGTAGAGCGCCTGCCCGCCATCGGTGAACACCGCCAGCTGCGGACTGCCCGAAGTCAGCGACGAAATCGTCTTGGTGGTCGAGGCCGAATTGACCTTGGCAAGGCCGCTGTTGTCGTCGGTGACCCGCAGCGTCGTGGCCGTTGCCGGCGACGGCGCCGCGGAGAACGTCAGGTGCGAGCCTGACAGCGCGGTATTGAGCGCGGAGGCGATTGCACCCATGCCGCCCGAAAAATTGACGCCAACCTGCATCGGGTTGGCGTTGGTGGCGTTCTGGAGCGGCAGCGCCGCCGGATCGGTCACGTTGACGAGCGTGATCTGGCGCTGGGTATTGGTCGCGGTGTCGGTATAGGTGATGTTGACCGTATTGCCCGGCAGCGCGCCGGCAAGGTCCAGGTCGAACCCGGCGGGCGGGCCCGCGACCTTGCTGCCGGCCGTGGTCTTGTCCGACAGCGCGCTCGACATCGTCGCGGCGAGCTGGTCGATCTGGGTCTGCGCCTGCACCAGCGTCTGGTCGCGCAGCTTCAGGTCGGCCGCGATCTGGCCTGAGGAAACCACATTGTTGGCGACGACGTCGATCTGCGAGCCGTTCGGCAGCCTGACGTTGAATGCGCCGACGCCGGACTTGGCGGGATCGCTGTTGTAGAGCGAGGTCGCCGACAGCGCGCCGGCCGAGGCAAAGGTGAATTGCGAGGCGAGCCCGGCGCCGACGAGCTGGATGCCGGTTGTGGTGTAGATGTTGGACTGGTTCGAACCGTCGGTGGTGACGCGGACGTCGACATATTTCGACAGCGTGTTGATGGCCTGGTCGCGCTGGTCCATCAATGTCGCAGCGGAAGGATCGTTGGCCGACAGGCCCTGGAGCTTGGTGTTGATGTCGGCGACCTTCTGCATCGCTGCGTTGGCCGCCTGCGCCGAGGTGCCGAGATCCTGCTCGACGTTGGAACGCAGCGACTGGATGCCCTTGGTGGCGACGTTGAGCTGCTGCGCCAGCGCCTGCGCCGCGGCCAGCGCTACAGTCTGTGCCGACGATGCGCCCGAGCTCGTCGACAGCGCCTGCAGCGCGGTGGTGAACTTGTTCAGCGCGCTTTCGAGCGTGCCGTTATTGCCGGGCGTGCCATACACACTCTGAAGCTGCTTCAGAATATTGGCCATCTGGTCGGCATAACCGCTGCCACCGGTCTCGGTGCGCAACTGGTTCAGCACATAGGTGTCGAGTTCCCGGCTGACGCCGGTCGTCATTGCCGTCGAGCCGAAGTCGCCGGTGGTGACCTCGATCTGGTTCGCCTTCTGGACGACGTAACCCGGCGTCTGCGAGTTCGCGACGTTCGAGGAGACGATCGAGAGCGCGGCCTGGTTGGCACGCAGACCGCTCATCGCACTGGCGAGGGCTGAACTCAAACCCATGTCACTAGCCGCCTTTGGTTACATCATGCGCCGATCAGCGCAACACGTTCAGGAGGTCCTGCACCATCGAATTCGCCGTCGTGATCACCTTCGTGTTGGCCGAATAGGCCTGCTGGGTCACGATCAGCTTGGTGAACTCATCGGCAATGTCGGTGTTGGAGCCTTCCAGCGACGAGCCGCTGATGGTGCCCGAAGCGCCGTCGATCGCAGGTCCCGATTGCTCGGTCGCGGCATAGGCGCCGCCGTCGAGGGCCTTGAGGTAGTTGGTGCCGTTGAAGTGCGACAGCGAGACCTGCGCGAGATCGAGGTTCTGGCCGTTGGAGAAGGTGCCAACCACGAGGCCGTTGTTGTTGACGGCGACCGAGCGGAGCTGACCCGCGGCGTAGCCGTTCTGGGTGATGGTGTTGATGGTCACCGCGCCGCTGGTGCTGGCATATTGCGTCAGCCCGCCCGAGGAGATGTTGAAGGCGACCGAGCCGAGCTGCTGGCCGCTGACGCTGACGTTGTTGATGGTGACGCCCGAGCCGCTCGGCGAGGTCAGCGAGCCGTCGGCGGCGAAGGTGAAGGCCTGCCCGGTATTGACCCAGCCGACCGTCGTGCCGGTCGCATTCGGATCGGTCTGGTAGAACAGGTTCCAGGTGTCGGAATGGCCGGTCCCCAGCGAGGCACTGTCGGTCTTGGCCCAACGCAGCTGCAGGTTCACCGGCGTGCCCGCGGCGTTGTAGGCGGTGACCGCTCCGCCGCTGATCGATTCCTTGGTGAAGGTCGCGATGTCGTTGCCGATCACGGTGCCGGTGCCGGCCGTGCCGCCGCCGCCGCGGTTCTTGGAGATGGATGACGTGAAGCCGAGCGCCGCGAAGGCGGTGCTGTTGTTGCTCGTCACCGTCAAGGTGGGATTGGCGATACCGGTATTCAGGGTGATCACGCCGTTGCTGATCGAAGAACCGCTCGCACCGCTGAGCGTGTCGATCCTCTGGAGCAAGGTCGCGATGTCGTCGGTGATGTTGATCTGGTTCGGAGCGACAGCACCGGAGGCCACGAAGGTGATCGTGTTGGCGGGTGCCGTGCCATTGACCTGAATCGTGTTGCCGACCACGAAAGGCGTCGAGAGGACTTCCGGCCCGCCGGCTGTGGCGGTGCCGCCGAGTTGTGTGGCGCTCGTAATCGCGGGCGTGGACAGCACGTTGCCGCCGCGCGTCACGCTGCTGACGCCGAGCAAGCTTGCCGCAGTGCCGCCGATCGTGATGTCGGCCGTGGTGTTGGTCGTGATCTGGATGTTGCCGCCGGCCGTCATTGTCGCGGTGGCGGGGGCGCCGCCGGCGCCCAGGGTGATCGCATTCAGGATGTCCGACATCTTTGCGCCGGTCGGCGAGAGCAGGCCGATCGTGGTCGTGCTGCCGACCGTCGAGGCGCCGGAAACGGTGGCGTCGAAGTTGATGGTCTGGCCGTTGACCGTCAACGTCTTGCCGGCCAGGTTGGTGAGAAGGCTGGTGTTCAGATGCGGGGACACGGCGGAATCGAGCGACGTCGCGCCGGTTGCCGCCGCCGAAGCGCTGTCCAGCAGCGCCACCGAGCCGGTCGCTGTCGTTGCCGTATAGGCCGAGCGCAGATTGCCGGTGGCCGCCGCACCCGAGATCGTCGCATTCGTATAGGGCGGCGGGGGCGTGCCGACGATCAGCGGGTTGGAGGCGAAATCGGACGGGTTCAGGCCGCCGGCCGCCAGCAGCGTGCCGCTGGCCGCGGTCGAGCTCGCCGCCGTGTTCGGCACGCTCGGCAGGTTCGCGGCGTACTGGATCGAGGTCGTCGCCTGCGCCGGGATGAAGTTGTTCTGGAATTTCAGGACCGTCGCCACGTTGCCGGTCGGGTTGCCGGTCTTGGGATCGACCGTGGTGCCCATCAGATAGTAACCGGCGCCGTTGACCAGGTTGCCGTTGGCATTGAGCTGGAAGTCGCCGCGCCGTGTGTAAAGGGTTACGCCGCTGAACTGCGGCAAGTTGTCGACAACGCCGGTCGCCTTCTGGATCGAGAAGAAGCCGTCGCCGGTGATCGCCATGTTGGTAGCGACGGTGGAGGACGAGATCGTGCCCTGCGTGGTGATGGTCGCCTTCGCGTTGGCCGTCACGCCGCCCGCGACCTGCTTGCTCGGGACCGAGGCGTCGGGAATGAGATCGACGAAGCTGGTGCCGATGCCCTTGTAACCGGTGGTGGAGGAGTTCGCGATGTTGCCGGAAATGTTCTGCAGCGCATAAGACTGCGCCTGCAGGCCACCCACCGAGGTGTTCATTGCATCGAAGATACCCATAACTTTGTCTCCAAATCCGATCCCGGCGGCCGGTCGACCATGGCCGCAGTCGGAAGAGACAGTCGCAAGGGCCATGCCAATGCGGGTATCTTCAGCAAATCAATGACTTAAATAGAAACGCCCCGGTCAGATGACCGGGGCACAATTGCCGGGCCGGCAACAATTGCCGGGATCCCAAAGCGTTTTCGAGCGAAGTGGGCACCGATTCGCGTGAAGAAAACGCGTCAAATAAAAGGCCCTTACGTCGCCGACGCCGCAGCCGGGTGGAAAACCAGCCCGAAACCGTCGATGCAGTAGCGCAATCCGGTCGGCTTTGGACCGTCGTCGAAGACGTGGCCGAGATGGCCGCCGCAGCGCCGGCAATGCACCTCGGTGCGCACCATGCCGTAGGTGCGGTCCTCGGTCTTGCCGACATTGCCCTCGATCGGCTGGTAGAAGCTCGGCCAGCCCGTGCCGCTCTCGAACTTGGTCTCGGACGAGAACAGCGGCAGGTCGCAGCCGGCGCAGGCGAAGATGCCCTTGCGATGCTCCTTCAGGAGCGGGCTGGAGCCCGGCCGCTCCGTGCCGTGATTGCGCAGGATCTCATATTGCTGCGGCGTGAGCTGGGCACGCCATTCGGCCTCGGTCTTGGTGATCTCGAACGTTTCCGCGGCCTTCTCGCCAGCCTCGGCAGGTGATCCTCTCAGCCAGCGGAAGGCCGAAAGGCCGAACAGGCCGGCCACAGTCGTCAGCAGGATGCGGCGGTCAAACATATCATTCTCCGTGCGCGGGGAGTCCACGCCCTGAGATACGGGCTCTAATGGCCGACGTTACACTTCGGGCGGAGGATTTCTCAACTTATTGCGAGACGCCCTCGTCCTGGACAGCCGGTTCCGCAGCCCGTTTCACGTCTTGGGCCGCATGTTCCGGCGCCGGCGCTGGCCGCGGCCGCACCCCCGGCGGCGGACGGCGCGGTCCGGTGCCGGCGGCCCGGTTGGCTTCGGCCAGACGGGCCTCGCGCTTCCTGTCCTTGACCCTGGCACGTTCGCGGTAGCGGGCCAGCGAGCCCGCGGCGGCGGAACTTGCCCTGCCCCAGATGCCGACCAATTGGCCGGCAACACGGCCGGTCGCCCCGCCAGCCCAGACCAGCTCGAACGGCGAGAACAGCTTCCAGCGTTCATCGCCCCACAAAATGCTGCGCACGATCAGCTGTCCGGCCATCGCCGAGGTGTTCATGCCCTGGCGGCCGAACCCGCTCGCCACCCACAGGCCTTTGCGCAACTGGCCGATCTGCGGCATGCCGTGCACGGTCTGGCCGGTCGCGCCGCCGAACGTCTCGGTGATCTCGACGTTGCCAAGCTGGGGAAAGATCGTGCGGATGCGCCGCTTGATGCTGCCTGCAAAACGCTGCGGTCGCACGGCCCAGGTGGTCTCCGGGCTCTCCCACATCAGGCGGTCGCCATCGACGATGCGAAAATGGTCGACGCCGTCGGAGTCCATCACCGATCCCTTGAAGGCGATGATCTCGTGCAGGAGCTCGCCGAGCGGCGCGGTGATGCCGGCATAGCGCCAGACCGGCAGCAGCGTCTCCGACAGGCGCCGCAAGGGCGCGCCGAGATGGATGTTGCCGGCCAGCACGATGTGGGTGGCGCGCAACCGCGCCGATGGCGTGACGATGCGCTTGCGGATGCCGGAATGATCGATGCTGACGACCGGCGTGTCCTCGAAGATGCGGGCGCCTGCCCGCCGCGCCAGTGCCGCTAGGCCGTGCACATATTTGCGGCCGTCGACCTGGAACGCCCTGGGGTAATGCACGCCGTGGAAGTAACGCTCGGTCTTCAGCGCCTCGCTGACGCGATCGACCTGCCAGCCCTCGACCTCGGTGTCGAAATCCTCGTTCAGCATCTGCAGCCGGCTGATCAGGCGGTCGCCGGCATCGACGTTGGAGACCTCCAGCACGCCGTCGCTCGGGGCAATCCCCGGTATGTTTTCCTCGGTGGCGTTGGCGCGAACGAATTCGGCCCCCTCCTTCGAGAGCGCCCACAATTCGCGCGCGTGCTGGAGACCGATGCGCTCGATCAGCTCTGTGAGCGGCAGCGCAAAGCCCGGCATCACGGTGCCGAGCTGGTTGCCGGAGGCATTCCAGCCGACATGACGGCCCTCGAGCACGACGACGCTGGCCCCGAGCCGAGCCGCCTCCAGCGCGATGGAGAGCCCCGCAAGCCCGGCTCCGATCACGCAGATGTCGGCGTCGAGTTCGAATGAGAGCCGTGTGCGCTCGCGGAAGCCGGCTTCGTCCTGGGACACGCTTGTGAAAGTCTCGCTCATGTCGTTTTCTTAGAGCATGATCCGGAAAAGTGTGCAGCGGTTTTCCGAAAAGATCATGCTGAAAACAACAACTTAAATCGCGATGACGATTTGTTCTGACTTCATCGCGCTTTAACGGTGCAACCGGGCGCCTGTCACCTTGTCCTCAACCGGCGCCTGTAGATTATCCAGGACGTGGAACGATTCGAGAATGCCATGCGCCGTTTGATGCTGCTGCGTCACGCCAAGACTGAGACTGACGCGCCAAGCGGCCGTGACCAGGATCGCCGCCTCGACGACCGCGGCCACAAGGATGCCGCCCAGATGGGCGACTGGATCGCCAGCCATCCGCCCTTCCCCGATACCGTGCTGGTGTCGCATGCCGTCCGGGCACGGCAGACCTGGGAGATCGCCTGGACGACGATGAAGGACCGCGTCGCGGCGCCGCAGGTCGAGGTCCTGCCCGAACTCTACGGCGCCGATCCCGCGCAGATCCTGGAATCCATTCGCACCGCAACGATTCCCGCCGATCCGAAGCGGTTGCTGCTGGTCGGCCACAATCCCGGCATGCACGAGATCGCCCTGATGCTGATCGGCGGCGGCGATCACGCCGGTGCCAAGGCGCTCGCCCACAACCTGCCCACGGCGGGGCTTGCGATCTTCGACTTTGACGTCAAGGATTGGGGGGACGTGGCCTACCGCCGCGGCAAGCTGGTGCTGTTCGTCAGCCCCAAGCTGCTTCGATCGGGCTGATCGCGCGACGTGCCGGCAAGACGTCCTGACCGGAAGACTGGAGGCGCAGATGTTCAAGTCCATCCTCGTGCCCATCGACCTCGCCGACACGGATCTCGCCAAGCCGGCGATCGCGACCGCGGCAACGCTGTCGCAGACCTGGAGCGGCACGGTGCGCCTGCTCAACGTGCTGCCGATGACGCCGGTGATGCTGGCCGAATACGTCCCGGCCGATTTCGACGAGCAGCAGCGCCAGACCTCTGAGGAGGCGCTCGCCATCGTCGCACGCGAATCCGGCATCGAGCCTGCTCGCATCTCCAGCGTGGTGCGCCAGGGCGGGATCTACCACGAGATCCTGGAAGAAGCCGTGCACATGAAGGCCGACCTGATCGTGATGACCTCGCACCGGCCGGCGATGCGCACCTATTTCCTGGGCTCCAACGCCGGGCACGTCGTGCGCTATGCCAAGTGCTCGGTGCTGGTGGTCAGGCACTGAGGGGTGCACCGGGCTCCGTCATTGCGAGCGGAGCGAAACAATCCAGAAATGCATCCGCGGAAAGACTCTGGATTGCTTCGCTGCGCTCGCAATGACGACGCGGAGAGGTTGTGCGTCACCATGCCCGGATCTGCCGGGCGTGGTGACAGTCAGCTCACAGATACCGCGACAGCTCGGCCTTGAACTGCCCGTAGACGGCGTCCTCGATCTGGCTGCGATTGATGCCGATGTCGCGCAGGGCGCGGTCGTCGAGCTCGTTCAGGGTCTTGATGGCGGAGCGGCGCTCCAGGCGGTCGAACAGCGCGTAGGCGGCGGTGGCGAGCGTTGCAAAAAATCCGCTCGAGGATGGGCGTAAACTCCGCCCGGCAGTTTGCGAGATCGTGGTCATGTTTCTTCTCCGGCGTATCGTTCCGCGCGGCGAAGCACGTGCCGTTGGCGCGGACGCGGTCAGCGCCTGCACCTCATCTGCCCTCGGATTGCTCTCGCTCCCCTCGGCTCAATCGCGGAACTTGATGGAACTTAAATGCTCCAGTACACTCCTCGAGCAAGTGAAACATTGCTCTCGGTGCAATAATGTCCAAGTTCGAGTACGTGAAGCTTGCCGATGCCATTGCCGCGGATATCTCTAACGGCACGTTAAGGCCCGGCGACCGGCTGCCGCCGCAGCGCAATTTTGCCTATGATCGCGGCATCGCAGTCTCGACCGCGAGCCGTGTTTATACCGAATTGCTCCGCCGCGGCCTCGTGGTCGGCGAGGTCGGCCGCGGCACCTTCATCTCCGGCGACGTCAGGCGCGAAGTCGAGACGATCCGCGAGCCGGCAGATGCGCGGATCAATTTCGAGGTCAATTATCCGTTATTGCCGCAGCAATGGGCGATGATCGCCAAGAGCCTTGCGGGCCTCGAGCGCGTCGACGCGCTCGAATCCGCGCTACGGGCCTCGACCAGCACCGGTACCAAGAGCGCGCGCAACGCGGCCGCGGCCTATCTCGCGCGCAAGGACTTCACGCCGCAGGCCGAGCAGATCGTCTTCACCGCCAACGGCAAGCAATCGCTCGCGGCCGCGCTCGCCGCGCTTGTCCCCACCGGCGGACGCTGCGGCGTCGAGGCGCTGACCTATCCCTACATCAAGAGCATCGCCGCGCGGCTCGGCATCACGCTGGTGCCGATCCCGATGGACGAATTCGGCGCGCGGCCCGACGCGATCCAGAAGGCGCATCGCGAGGCGCATCTGTCGGCACTCTATCTGCAGCCCATCATCCAGAACCCGCTCGGCGTCACCATGAACGCGACGCGGCGTGCCGACATCATGCGCGTCGCCGAGAAGCTCGATCTCACCATCATCGAGGACGCCGTCTACGGCTTCCTTGCCGACGACACGCCGCTGGCCGCGCTCGAGCCGGACCGCTGCATCGTGATCGACAGCCTTTCCAAGAAGGTCGCGCCGGGGCTCGCGCTCGGCATCCTCGTCACACCACCTCACTTGCGCGAGAGCGTGATGAGTGCGGTCCGCACCGGCGGCTGGATCGCCTCGGGCCACGCGCTCGCGTCCGGCCAGCGGCTGATGGCCGACGGCACCGTCGCCGAGCTGACGCGGCTGAAACGCATCGATGCCTCGCGCCGTCAGCAGACCGCGGCAAGATTGCTCGCCGGCTACCAGGTCGCAGCCGACACACGCGCATATCATTTGTGGCTGACGCTGCCGCCGCACTGGCGCTCGCAGACCTTCGTCGCCGCAGCAGCAAGGCGCGGCATCGCTCTGACGCCCTCGTCGACCTTCGCGATCGCGCATGGCCATGCACCGAACGCGGTGCGGCTCGCGCTAGCCCCGCCCACCCCGGAGCAACTCGATTCCGGCCTGCGCACGATCGTGTCGCTGCTCGGCACCAAGGAAGAGGATTTCGACTCGACGGAGTAGCCGACCGCCAGAACTAAGGCAGCAAGGCTTTCGGCACGCGATCGAAACTGTAGCTCTGCGGCTGGTTGCGCCGCACGAAGCCGCCGACCTGCCAGGCGAACAGCGCCGCGAAGCCGAGGATGAACAGCACGCCGGCGAATTCCCCGATCATGAGCGCGCGGATCAGAAGGCCCGCCATCGCCACGGCGAGCATCGCCAGGAACGCCAGCACCGCCGCATAGCTCTTGCGACCGAGACCTGCGGTCAATTCGGCGCGGCTGCCCGCTTTCGCCATCCGCGCATGCAGCTCGATGAGAAAATCGCGAAAGCCATTGTCCTGCGGCGCCATCAGGGCCGCGGTCTGCCAGCTCGTCGACAGGATGGCGATGCGGCCGCCGCCGCTGTGGCTGACATCGGCGCGAAAGCGGTGCTGCTGCATCGACACCGGGCGGAACGACAGCCGGATCGCCACGATCTCGTCATAGCGCCACAGGCCCGAACGGCCGCCGATGTGCCAGGACAGCCCCTCCTCGGTCAACTCGAAGCGATGCGCCGAGCCGATCAGCGACGCCTTGTAGGCGTAGCTCGTGGCCGCCCCGGCTTCGGAAACCTGCATCTCGAAATCAATCCCGTCCGCGATCCGCTTGCGCGATCGCCCCCGCCCATCCTACAAGCGAGGCATGGCAGAGACGACTTTTTTTCCGCGTCACCTGATTCTCGGCGCCGCAATGATCTCCGGCGTGCTGCTCGCGCTCGCGGTGCATATGCTGGGCGCCCGCTACGGGCTCGACCTCGGCGGCCTCTGGCGCTCCGACACGCATGAGTTCATGCCGGCCGGCGCGGCGATGGCCTGGTGGCTGATCGCAACTGTCGGCTTCTCAGGCGGGTATTTCACCGCTAGCCTGATGCAGAGCGCCGTCTCGGGCCAGATCCCGCAGCGCATGCGGCAATTCCTGATCGCGGTCGGCGTGCTCCTGCTTGCCGGTGCCGGCCAGGTCGCCTCGGCGCCGAGCCCGATCCCGACCGTCTCCGGCGTGCTGGCCGGGCTTGCCGCATTGTGCCTCGGCGCCGTGATGGCGTTTTGCGGCGCGCACTTCGCGTTGCGCCGGGGCTAACCCCTTTACGCCGAGGCGCGCAGCCGCGGGACGCCGCAAGACGCGAGCCGGCACGCCGCGCGCCGGCTCCGTCGTCCAGAGATTTATATTCGATGGTGCCCACGCGCATGCTGATCGGGCGATCCAGTACTCGGCGACGGAAATTGTGCAAACGAAATATGAGTACTGGATGCCTTCGCGGGGCATGACAGCGGATCAAGGGTGAAACAGCGCACCGCGCGGACCACCGCGCGGCGCTCGTCAGCTAAACGTCGTTAACTCGCCGCGCGCAAATTCACCTTGCTCTCGGCAAGCGTCGTCAGCTTCTTGTCGGTCGCCTTCTCCTCCTCCAGCGTCTTGGCGAGCAGGCTGGCGCAGTCGGTGCGGCCGAGTTGCTTGGCCCAGGCGATCAGGCTGCCGTACCGTGCGATTTCGTAATGTTCGGCGGCCTGCGCCGCGTTGATCAGCGCGGCGTCGAGCACCGCTTTGTCCGCGACTTCGCCGGCGGTCTCATCGGCCTCCTCGATGATGCCGTCGATCGCCGGGCAGTCGACTGCCTTCACGGCGACGCCATGCATCCTGAACACTTCCTCGAGCCGCGTGACATGTTGCTTGGTTTCTTCGAGGTGCGTCAAAAAGCCCTGTTTCAGCTGCGGATCGGTGGCCTTGCTGGCCATTTTCGGCAGCGCCTTGGTGAGCTGCTGCTCGGCGTAGTAGATGTCCTGGAGCTGGTGCACGAACAGATCGTTCATGGTCTTGATGTCCTTTGTGAACAGTCCCATCGTTCCAATCCTCTCGGGTTTCGGGAACACGGCGACACCGGCTTGCACGAAAGCCGCTTATTCCGCCGTGTTCGATTGCTGATCGGGACCTAACGAGCGCCCGGCATCGACGTTCCGTAAAAAACGTGCATCGCTTGAGCTGGAACAATGCAGGCGGCGGCACGATAAGAGATCGTGGCGGCATGCGAACGTACGTTCCGGGCCGATCTGCCGACTCACATGCTTAACGCGCGCCCGATGTGAACCGCATATGACAAAAGTAGCTGCTCTGGCGCAGAACCTGTCCTTGTCAAGGGCTGCACAAGTCACCGTTTTTGCCTTAAATGAGCTGGATCATATCCAGCGATCGACACTGCCTTCGGCAACGATCGCGCCCGACTGGCCAATGCCCGGCCGGGTCGGTCTTGCCCCCCGCCGGGAGGATGAATGCACGGACTGCTGCCCGCGCTGAAACGCGGCTTCAAGAGATGGATTGGCTGGCGGCGCCTCGGAATTGCCGCGAGCGTCTTCATCATCGCCTTCGCGATCACAACGCTGGTGCGGACCCTCAAGGGCATCGATACCGGTGTGATTCTGACCGCGTTAACCGAGATTCCCCGCGGCAGCATCGGGCTGGCGGCGATCTGCGTCTTCTTCGCGTTCTGTACGCTGACCTTCTACGACTTTTTTGCACTGCGAACGATCGGCAAGAAGCACGTTCCTTATCGCATCGCAGCGCTCTCCAGCTTCACGTCCTATTCAATCGGCCACAACATCGGCGCCACGGTGTTCACCGGTGGTGCGATCCGCTTCCGGATCTATTCGGACTATGGGCTGAACGCGATCGACGTCGCGAAAATCTGCTTCCTGTCGGGCCTGACCTTCTGGCTAGGTAACATCTTCGTGCTCTCGATCGGCATGGCCATCCATCCGGATGCCGCGTCCTCGATGGACCAGCTCCCGTCGTCGCTCAACCGGCTGGTCGCGCTCGGTGGCCTCGCTTCGATCGGCGCCTATCTGGTCTGGCTCTGCATGGGCGAGAAGCGGCGCGAGCTCGGCCAGAAGGGCTGGAAGGTGGTACTGCCCTCGGCGCCGCTGACGCTGGTGCAGATCGTGATCGGCGTGGTCGATCTCGGCTTCTGCGCCACGGCGATGTATCTGCTGATGCCGGCCAATCCGCCGATCGACTTCCTCTCGCTCGCCGTGGTGTTCATCCTGGCGACGCTGCTCGGCTTCGCCAGCCACGCGCCCGGCTCGATCGGCGTGTTCGACGCCGCCATGCTGGTGGCGCTGCCTGAATTCGGCCGCGAGCAGCTCCTGGCGACGCTGCTGGTGTTCCGCCTGCTTTATTTCGTGATCCCGTTCGGGCTCGCCATCTCCATCATGGGCACGCGCGAGCTCTGGATGAACGTGGTCGAGCCCTGGCAGGAGCGGCGGCGGCTGGCGGAGGCCTGCGCCCAGGCCAATCTGCCCAAGCAGGTGACGCCGATGGAGCGCGAACGGCTGCTGCGGCAGGCCAATAAACGGTAAGCTGCGATCTGGACCCAGAGGGGTTGCCCGCGGAGAGGCAATCCTCTCTTATTTCCGCCTCAACTTTGCCGTTGAAAACGCGGGCCATGATCCCTGTAGCCCTTCGCACACTTTCCGCCAGCGTCCTGCTGCTTGCCGGAATTCTGACCGCCTTGCCGCTTCCGCGCGCGGCGGCGCAAAATGCCGGCGCCATGCAGATTTCCTGGGAGGTGCGCAACCGCTTCCGCCTGTTCCGCGAGGAGCGCGACTTCCTGCTCCATGTCGAGAATGCGCGTAACCGCAGCATTCTCGCCGCCGAGCAATCGCTGGAGCTGCAGAGCGAGGGGCGCGGCTGGGCCCGCAACATGGTCAACCGGCTCTGCATCGATCTGCAGGGCCGGGTCAACCAGCCCTGCACCCGCGACAACGTCAAAGAGAACTACATCACGCCGGTCGACCATCCGGTGACGGTACGTCTCGTCGGCGCGGTGCCGGTCGGGGCCACCTGTGCCTGGTCGTTCGACGACGGCGACGGCCCGCAGGCCTCGACCTTCGACTGTGCCGAGCCGGTCAATCTGCGTGTCCGCTACGGCAAGCAGACGGTTGCGACCGTCGATGTCTCCGCCGGTGCCGACCCGACCCAGCGCGTCCAGACCGAGATCCAGGTCCGCGACGTCTTCGTCGCCGGCTTAGGAGACAGCATCGCCTCCGGCGAAGGCAATCCGGACCGCCCGCTGGCCCTGTCGGACGAAGGTTTTTGCTTCCGCTCCTATCTCGGCACCGCCGGTGCGCAGTACTACCGGCCGAGTCGCGCCGGCTACAAGGGCGGCCGCGCCTGCGAGGCGCCGGACACACTCGCCAACTGGCAGCACTACAGCGCGTTGTGGTTCAATGCGCCCTGCCATCGCTCGCTCTACAGCTACCAGGCCCGCACCGCACTGGCGCTCGCTGTGCGCTACACCCACATCGCCGTGACCTATCTGCCGCTCGCCTGCACCGGCGCCAGCATCGGCGACGGGCTCCTGGGCTCGCAGCGCGCCCGAGAATGCCCGCCCGGCAAGACCGGCGTGTGCAGCACCAGCGTGAACGCGCAGGTCGCCGAGCTGCGCGAAGCGCTCACCGCGGCCAAGAAGCGGCAGCCGGACCGCACGCTCGATCTCGTGCTGCTGTCGGTCGGCGCCAACGACGTGTATTTCTCCGGCCTCGTCGCCGACGTCATCGTCGACACCGCCACCGAGCGCGCGCTGTTCCGCCGCTCCGGCGTGATGGCCAGCGTCGAGGATTCCCGCGACGCGCTGACGCGCGAGCTGCCGCAGAATTTCGTCAAGCTGCGCGAGGCGCTGAAGCCGCTGGTCGGCGGCGACCTCTCGCATGTGGTCTATGTCTCCTACGCCAATCCCGCGCTCGCCGATGGCGGCGTGCCCTGCCGCGGCGGTCGCGCCGGCTTCGACATCCATCCGTCCTTCAACGCCGATCCGCAGCGCCTTGCCCGTGTCTCGACCTTCGTCGACACCGAGTTCTTGCCGCAGCTGAAGGGGCTGGCCACCTGCACGCGCGGTGCGCTGTGCCGCGATCCCGAGGCCGACCGCATGACCTTCGTCGACACGCATCAGGCCGCGTTCGCCGACCACGGCTTCTGCGCCCATTCCGGCAACGACCCCGAATTCGACCGCAGCTGTTTTGCCGAGAACGGCCAGAGCTTCAACCCTGACATCGTGAGCGCGGCGAGCCAGCCGATGCTGTGCGGCCGCGGCGCCTCGGAATACCGCGCCTACCTGCCGCGCGCGCGCTGGATCCGCGACGCCAATGACAGCTATTTCGCCGCGATGACCTATCCGCAAGGGCTGCCGGCGGCGAGCCAGCCGACCGACATCCACGACGCCACCTGGGGCGTGCTCTCCGCCGTCTATGGCGGCGCCGTGCATCCAAGCGCCGAAGGCCACGCCGCCATGGCGGACGCGGCACTGCCAGCTGCAAGCGCGGTGCTCGGCCTAGATGCCGTGCCGCCAAACGTGACGCGCGGATTTCTGCCGCAACTGCTGCCTAGCGCGCAGCAGTAGGCTACGCGGCGACATCCTAGCCCGCCCCGCCGTCATTGCGAGCGCAGCGAAGCAATCAGAGTCCCTCCGCGAAAAGATTCTGGATTCGCTGCGCTTGCAATGACGCGCTTGGGGCTGGCCTCTCGTCCACCCTCACGATCGTTCCGCTCACCTGCCGTTCCATCAATCCAAAAACGGCATCGATCGATACTGCCTTGAAGTTGGACACCTTGCCGCACGCGCCTCTAGGACTCGCCTTCAGGAAACATTTCGAGTTCTAAGGAGGGGCGTGATGAGCGCACTGGTGTCCGGCAACCTCTCCTCGACCACCACCACGATCGTGATCGGCTACATCCTGGCTGCGACCGGCTCGTTCAACGGCGCGCTGGTGTTCGTCGGCCTCAACGCGCTGGTGACCGCCTTCGCCTATCTCGTCATCGTCGGAAAGATCGAGCGGGTGACGCTCAAACGTTCCTCCTGAGGGCTCCCATGGGAGCTTGACCAGGCAACTCAACGGCGGCTTCACGGCCGCCGTCTTTGTTTTGAGGATGATCGATGCTAGAAGTGCCGGGGAAACGCCTTATCCATCTAAGGCATGTATCGATGTTCGACCTCAACCAGCTCCGCTGTTTCGTCACGGTGGCGGAGGAATTGCATTTCGGCCGCGCCGCCGCGCGGCTGAACATGACCCAGCCGCCGCTGTCCCGGCAGATCCAGGTGCTCGAGCACATCATCGACGCCCCGTTGCTGGAGCGCACCAGCCGCTCGGTGCGCCTGACGCCGGCGGGACGCAGCTTCCTGCCGGAGGCGAGGCGCATCCTGAAGCTTGCCGAAAGCGCCTCGCAGGTCGCCCGCCGCATCGCGCTCGGCAAGACCGGCTCGCTGAAGATCGGCTTCACCGCGGCAGCCGCCTACGGCTTCCTGCCCGAGCTAATCGCCGCCTGCCGCGCCAGGCTGCCCGAGGTGGACTTCTCGCTGAAGGAGATGGTGTCCGGCGACCAGTTCGAGGCGCTGACCTCCGGCCAGATCGACGCCGGCCTGCTTCGGCCGCCGATCGCGCGGCCCGAACTGACCAGCCGCCGCGTCGTGGCCGAGCCGCTGCTCGCCGCGATCCCGAAGAAGCATCCGCTGGCCAATGCCGACAGCATCACCATCAAGGACTTCGACGACCAGCCCTTCGTGATGTATTCGCCGTATGAGAGCCGCTACTTCCACGATCTGCTGGTGGCGCAATTCACCCGCGCCGACGTGCTGCCGCGCTATGTCCAGCATCTCAGCCAGATCCACTCGATCCTCGCCATGGTCCGCGCCGGGCTCGGCCTTGCCATCGTGCCGGCGGCGGCGGCGGGCCTCAAGATCTCCGATGTCCGGCTGCGGCCGCTCAAGCTGCGCAACCGCGTGCCGGTCGAGCTGTTCATGGTCTGGCGCCGCGAGGACGAGAATCCGCTGCTCTCCGCGCTGGTCAAAATCGCCGGTGAATTGTCCTCCGCGGAGGTGGGGGAAGATTGATGCTCATTGCGCATCGGTCGATATAGGCTTTGGGTTGGACGCGCATCGAACGGTTGCCTAAACCACGGCGCATGGACGCGCAGCCTTCTTGCGTCCTCCACAACACGCGATAAGGGAGCCGCGCCCATGAGCAAGATGACCCCGCAGGAAATGGCCCGGAAGATCGGATCGGGCCTCCTGTCCTTCCCCGTCACGCCGTTCAAGGCGGACTACTCCTTCGACGAGGCGACTTACCGCGCCAACATGGACTGGCTGTGCGGCCATGACGTCGCAGGTCTATTCGCCGCCGGCGGCACCGGCGAGTTCTTCTCGCTGACCCCGACCGAGGTTCCGCAAGTCGTGAAAGTCGCCGTCGACGAGACCAAGGGCCGCGTGCCCGTGCTCGCCGGCACCGGCTACGGCACCGCGATCGCCCGCGAGATCGCGATTGCCGCTGAAAAGGCCGGGGCCGACGGCCTCCTGCTGCTGCCGCCCTATCTCACGCATTCCGAGCAGGAGGGCCTTGCCGCCCATGTCGAGGCGGTCTGCGCCGCCGTGAAGATCGGCGTCGTCGTCTACAACCGCGACAACGCCATCCTCCAGCCCGACACGCTCGCGCGCCTTGCCGAGCGCTGCCCGAACCTCGTCGGCTACAAGGACGGCATCGGCGACATCGAGCTGATGACCCGCGTCTACACCAAGCTCGGCGACCGCTTCACCTATGTCGGCGGCCTGCCGACCGCGGAAACCTTCGCGCTGCCCTATCTCGACATGGGCGTGACGACCTATTCCTCGGCCGTGTTCAACTTCGTGCCGGCATTCGCCACCAACTTCTATGCCGCCGTGCGCAAGCGCGACCATGCGGCGATCCACGCCGGGCTGAAGGATTTCATCCTGCCGCTGATCGCGATCCGCAACCGCAAGAAGGGCTATGCGGTCTCGATCATCAAGGCGGGCATGAAGGTGATCGGCCGCGATTCCGGCCCTGTCCGTCCGCCGCTCACCGACCTCACCGAGCAGGAAATCGCCGAGCTGACGGCGCTGGTGAAGAAGCTGCCGGCCGCACGATCGTCACAACAGGCTGCAGAATAGCCGAACACGACAGGGAGGATTGTGCGATGGCCCGGACCGAGATTTCTGGCGCACCGGTCGTCACAGCGATGCAGGTGATCCCGGTCGCGGGCCGCGACAGCATGCTCCTCAACCTCAGCGGCGCGCATGCGCCGTTCTTCACCCGCAACGTCGTCATCCTCACCGACAATGCCGGCCACACCGGCGTCGGCGAGGTGCCGGGCGGGCAGAAGATCTGGCAGACGCTGCAGGACGCGCGCGATCTCGTCATCGGCAAGACCGTGGGCGCGATGAACAACATTCTCGCCGACGTCCGCACCGCCTTCGCCGACCGCGATGCCGGGGGCCGCGGCAAGCAGACGTTTGATCTTCGCGTCATGATCCACGCGGTCACGGCGATCGAATCCGCGCTGCTCGATCTGCTCGGCCAGCATCTGGGCCTGCCGGTCGCCGCCCTGCTCGGCGAAGGCCAGCAGCGCAAGAGCGTCGAGACGCTCGGCTATCTCTTCTTCGTCGGCGATATCAGCAAGAGCAAGCTCGACTACATCAAGGGCGAGACCGGCACGGCGGAATGGTTCAACCTCCGCCACGAGGAAGCCATGACGCCCGAGACCGTGGTGCGGCTCGCGGAAGCCACCCACGACCATTACGGCTTCGCTGACTTCAAGCTCAAGGGCGGCGTGCTCCGGGGCGAGCAGGAGATCGAGGCCGTCACCGCGATCGCCAAGCGCTTCCCCAATGCACGCGTCACGCTGGACCCGAACGGCGCCTGGTCGCTCGATGAAGCGATCAGCCTCTGCAAGGGCATGCACGGCATCCTCGCCTATGCCGAGGATCCCTGCGGCGCCGAGGCCGGCTTCTCCGGCCGCGAGATCATGGCCGAGTTCCGGCGTGCCACGGGGCTGCCGACCGCGACCAACATGATCGCCACCGACTGGCGGCAGCTCTCCCATGCGCTGCGCCTGGGCGCGGTGGACATTCCCCTCGCCGATCCCCATTTCTGGACCATGCAAGGCTCGGTGCGCGTGGCCCAGACCTGCCGTGACAACGGCCTGACCTGGGGCTCGCACTCCAACAACCATTTCGACATCTCGCTCGCCATGTTCACCCATGTCGGCGCAGCCGCCCCCGGCAAGGTCACCGCGATCGACACCCACTGGATCTGGCAGGACGGCCAGGCGCTGACCAGAGAGCCGCTCCAGATCAGGGGCGGCAAGATCGCCGTGCCTGACAGGCCGGGCCTCGGCATCGAGATCGACCGCGCCGCCATCGAGGCCGCGCATGAGCTCTACAAGAAGCATGGACTCGGCGCCCGGGATGACGCTATGGCCATGCAGGACCT
Source organism: Bradyrhizobium sp. SMVTL-02 (assembly GCF_051853005.1). NCBI lineage: Bacteria > Pseudomonadati > Pseudomonadota > Alphaproteobacteria > Hyphomicrobiales > Nitrobacteraceae > Bradyrhizobium > Bradyrhizobium sp. SMVTL-02. The sequence goes on from NZ_CP182469.1 coordinate 5,418,805, forward strand.
GATCCCCGGCTGGACCTTCGACGACAAGCGTCCCTGCCTCGTGCGTTAAAAACGTTCCCCTGGAGGAAAAAGATGACAGCGATCCTGAAAAACTTCATTGGCGGTGAATGGGTCGACGGTTCCGGCGTCACCAAGAACATCAACCCCTCCAACACCAACGATCTCGTCGGCGAATACGCCAAGGCCGACAAGGCGCAGACCGAGAAGGCGATCGCCGCCGCCAAGGCCGCCTTCCCCGCCTGGGCACAGTCGACCCCGCAGGTGCGCTACGACGCGCTGAACAAGGTCTCGACGGAAATCCTCGCCCGCAAGGAAGAGCTCGGCCGCCTGCTCGCCCGCGAGGAAGGCAAGACGCTGCCGGAAGGCATCGGCGAGGTCGCCCGCGCCGGCCAGATCTTCGCGTTCTTCGCCGGCGAAGCGCTGCGCCTGCTCGGCGAGAAGGGCGCCTCGGTGCGTCCCGGCCTCGACGTCGAGCTGACCCGTGAGCCGGTCGGCGTCGTCGGCATGATCACGCCCTGGAATTTCCCGATCGCGATCCCCGCCTGGAAGATCGCGCCTGCGCTCTGCTACGGCAACACCGTGGTGTTCAAGCCCGCTGAGCTCGTGCCGGGCTCGGGACATGCGCTCGCCGAAATCATCACCCGCTCCGGCATTCCCGCCGGCGTGTTCAACCTCGTCGTCGGCTCCGGCTCCGTCGTCGGCCAGACCTTGCTCGACCATCCTGATGTCGCGGCGATCTCCTTCACCGGCTCGGTGCAGACCGGCCGCAAGATCGCGCAGGCCTGCGTGCTGTCGAACCCGATGAAGAAGTTCCAGCTCGAGATGGGCGGCAAGAATCCGCTGGTCGTGCTCGACGACGCCGACCTCAAGACCGCCGTCGAGGTCGCCGTCAACGGCGCCTATTTCTCGACCGGCCAGCGCTGCACCGCCTCCTCGCGCCTGATTGTCACCGAAGGCATCCATGATCGCTTCGTCGCGGCGATGGCCGAGCGGCTGAAAGGCCTGTCAGTCGACGACGCGCTCAAGGCCGGCGTGCATATCGGCCCCGTGGTCGACCAGAGCCAGCTCGACCAGGACCTGCGCTACATCAAGATCGGCCAGGACGAGGGCGCCAAGCTTGCCTTCGGCGGCGAGCTGCTCAAGCGCGAGAACCCCGGTCACTATTTGCAGCCCGCGCTGTTCACCGACGCCAACAACAACATGCGCATCGCGCGTGAGGAGATCTTTGGCCCGGTCGCCGCGGTCATCCGCGCCAAGAACTACGAGGAAGCCCTCGCCATCTCCAACGACACGGAGTTCGGCCTCGCCTCCGGCATCTGCACCACCAGCCTGAAATACGCCTCGCACTACAAGCGCAACAGCGAGTCCGGCATGGTGATGGTCAATTTGCCGACCGCCGGCGTCGACTATCACGTGCCGTTCGGCGGCCGGAAGGGCTCGAGCTACGGCGCCCGCGAGCAGGGCTCCTATGCACGCGAGTTCTACACCACCGTGAAGACGGCCTATACGTATCCGGGCTGACGAGCGATGTTCGTGCCGCGGCGCAGGTGCCCACCTCTCCCCTCCGGGAGAGGTGAACGAAAACACGGCTTCTTCCGTTCTTGAGGCAAGCGCAGATGGACCAGGACGTCGCAGCGAAAGAGCAGCCCCGCTACATCAAGCTCAACGAGCGCGACAATGTCGCGATCGTGGTCAATGATTTCGGGCTTCCCGCCGGCTCCCGCTTTGCCTGCGGCCTGACGCTGCGCGCCTTCGTGCCGCAGGGACACAAGACCGCGCTGGTCGACATCGCGCAAGACGCACCGATCATCCGCTACGGCGAGATCATCGGCTACGCGCTCTCGCCGATCCTGGCCGGCGAATGGGTCGATGAAGCCCGCATCCGCATGCCGGAGGCCCCTGCCCTCGACAAGCTGGAAATCTCGACCGCCGTCCCCGCACCGCTGCCGCCGCTCGAAGGTTTCACCTTCGAGGGCTATCGCAATCCGGACGGTTCGGTCGGCACCAAGAACATCCTCGGCATCTCCTCCTCCGTGCAATGCGTCAAGGGCACGATGGAATATGCGGTCAAGCGCATCCGCGCCGAGCTGCTGCCGAAATATCCGAATGTCGACGACGTAGTGCCGCTGACGCATGCCTATGGCTGCGGCGTCGCCATCACCGCACCCGACGCCGTCGTGCCGATCCGCACGCTGCAAAACCTCGCGCTGAACCCGAACTTCGGCGGCGAGATTCTCGTCGTTGGCCTCGGCTGCGAAAAGCTCGCGCCCGAGCGGCTCGTGCCCGAAGGCGTGAATGACGCCATCGTCCGCATGCAGGACGAGGCCTTCGACGGCTTTGGCGCGATCGTCGATGCGATCATGACTCAGGCCGAGGCGCGCCTGAAAATTCTCAACACCCGCAAGCGCGAGACCTGCCCCGCCTCCGATCTCGTCATCGGCCTGCAATGCGGCGGCAGCGACGCCTTCTCCGGCGTCACCGCCAACCCCGCCGTCGGCTTTGCCGCGGACCTCCTGGTCCGCGCCGGCGCCACCGTGATGTTCTCGGAAGTGACCGAAGTGCGCGACGCGATCCAGCTCCTCACCCGGCGCGCCATCAACGAGGACGTCGGCCGCGCGCTGGTGCGCGAGATGGCTTGGTACGATTCCTATCTCGCGCGCGGCGGCGCCGACCGCAGCGCCAACACTACGCCCGGCAACAAGAAGGGCGGCCTCGCCAACATCGTCGAGAAGTCGCTCGGCTCGATCGTCAAGTCCGGCTCGAGCGCCATCACCGGCGTGCTCTCGCCCGGCGAGAAGGCGACGCGGAAGGGCATGCTTTTCGCGGCGACGCCGGCAAGCGACTTCATCTGCGGCACGCTCCAGCTCGCCTCCGGCATGACCTTGCAGGTGTTTACCACCGGCCGCGGCACGCCTTACGGCCTCGCGGCCGCGCCCGTGATCAAGGTCGCGACCCGCAGCGAGCTCGCGCGGCGCTGGAAGGACCTGATCGACTTCGATTCAGGCAGCATCGCCACCGGCGAGAAGACCATCGAGGAATGCGGCTGGGACCTGTTCCGCCTGATCCTCGACGTCGCCTCCGGCCGCACCAAGCCCTGGTCGGACCGCTGGGGCATCCACAACGACCTGACGCTGTTCAATCCGGCGCCGGTGACCTAGATAAGACCTAGATAAAGCGTTTTCGAGCGAAGTGGATACCGGTTCGCGAAGAAACGCGTCACGGCGCAGCCGACGGCGCCGGCCTCGGCTTGTCGATCGTCCGCGAGATCATGGCCGCAAACGGCGGCGAGCCCGTCATCGCCTCCGAGCCCGGCCGCGGCACGACGATGCGCGTTTCCCGAGACTGCCGCGGCGGCCAGCTACGCAGCTCGAACTGCTGGAGCACTGAGCGAGGCGCATCGGCTTCCCGCACGAAACCATCCGGAAACATTGGCGCGTAAAACTTCTTCCCCGTTTCGTCCTCTCGCCCCAAGCAACCAATATCCGGGCCGACGGTAACAGGAATCCTCGCAAACGAGCGAACCTGCCCCGGCATCATCGCGACCAAACCTCCGATTGACATCTTTCACGGAGATTTTCCAAATGCGCGTTCTCTCGATGATTGCCATTGTCAGTGCAATGATTGCCAGCTCCGCTGCCGCGTTCGCCGGCGAGCTTCCCTCTTACGAAGTGAAGTCGTTTCCGATCTCGTCGACGCAGGTGCAGGTGCTCGGCAGCGCCGGCGTCGAGGAGCAGTCGACCGCGCCCGCGATGATCGTCGCCGGCATGCCCGCCTCGCCTGCGCAGGTCTCGGTGCTGTCGCCGCGCGTCAAGCGGCTTGCCAGCGCCAATTCGGACAGCGAGTCGCGCTAAACCTTCGCATTGCTTGCGGCGCCCGCACCCGATGCGGGCGCCCCGAGCGTTTTCAGGTCATGCTGCCCGGCATGAAGCAGCGCACGCGCGGGTGGCCGTCGACATAGTGCTTCCACACCATGGTGCGGCCGATCTTGTTCGGCTCGGTGATCACGGCTCCTTCCGGCACGACGACCCATTCGCCGTCGAGATGGACCCGGTAGCGGCCTTGGTCGGATTCCCAATCGACATCAGCGACCACGTAGCCGTCGGCATCCGAGCAGCACTGCCCGTACTCGCTGTGCAGGCTCTCGAACCAGGGTTTGAGCGGCGAGTTGGCGTAGCGCCCGTCGTCGCGCGCCTGCGCCGATGTCGCCAAAAGCGCGGTCAGGCCGAGCAGCATCACCGCACACGGTCTTGCAAGTGTCATGGCGTCTTCTCGCGGATCGAAGTCAGCGCCGCGAGGGACAGGCGCCGCCGTTCGCCTTCCGCACATGGCGGCAGGCGGTGAGACGGCGACTCGCTCCCCCAGCAGCTTTGCGACAGCCATGCAAATCCGGCGCCAGCCCGCATTCCGGAGAACTACTGCCCGGGTCTCGCCGATTCCGGGCAAGGCGGAAATGCACGAACTTCACTCCGGCGATTCAGGGCCCGATCTGGCGCCGAGGCATTATGTCCCGAGCCTGGGATCGCAGGCCTATTATGGTCTCGTAGGCAGCAAGATCGAGGCACGGACGAGCCGCACACTCGACTCTCATCGCCCGACTTGATCGGGCGATCCAGTATTCCAGGGACAGTGTAAGGCTACGAAGAGGGCGCGGCGTACTGGATGCCCCCGGTCAGGCCGGGGCGCGAGAATGCCGAAACAACCTACTGCTTAGGCCCCGGCGCCATCATCGCGCCGCCCTTCTTGGCTGCGGGCGTGGGGGCCGGCTTGGTTGCGGCGGCCTGCGCCGGCAGATATTTCGCGACGATGGCGGGATCGATCTGGGCGATGTTGGCGTCGGGCAGGCGCGTCCAGGTCTCGTCCTTGCCGAGCAGCGCGATGCCGAGATAGCCGCGCAGCGTCAGGGTCTGGCCATCGGGGCTGACTTTCATGTTGGCCTTCCAGATCTGGCCGTCGCGCGGATTGAGCACGTTGCCGCCTTCGTAATTCAATCCCTGGCGCTTCATGTTGCGAACGAAGGAGATGCCGAGCACCGGCGCATTCTTGCGATCGTCGGTGCACTTGCTGCAGACCTCGTTCGGATTGTCGCCGGGCCGCGGGAAGGTCTTGGCGATCACGCCTTCAAAGACGCCGCTGTGGTCGATGAAGAGGAACCATCCGACCGTCTTGCCGTCCTCGACTTTCTGCCAAAGGCCGGCAGCCGTCGGCTCCGCGGTCTGCGCCGCAGACGGGCTCACCGCAGCGACCGACACCACGAGCGCGAGGAAGGGCAGCAGCCGAAAGCTGGAAAAGAGAGTCCGCATTATCATCACCTTGCTGAGCCAATCGTCTTGCTGAGCCAATTGCCTTGCTAAGCCAAGACTTTGTCAAGCCAAGACTATCCTAAGCCAAGACCGGAATGGCCGCACACTACGGCGATTTCGCGAATGGTTCCAGCACCAGAACCATGGGGCATCGAAAGCCCCGCTCTCTCGCGTCAGTTGACTCCGAGCTTCTTTTGCAGGCTGGACGAGGAGGTCGTGTACTGGAACACGAGCCGCTTCTCCGGATAGACATAACGATGGGCTTTTTGCGACATCAGCGCGCCCTCGTGGAAGCCGCACAGGATCAGCTTGATCTTGCCGGGATAGGTGTTGATGTCGCCGATGGCGAAGATGCCCGGCACGTTGGTCTCGAATGCGCTGGTCTCGACCGGCACGAGGTTGTTCTCCAGCGCAATGCCCCAGTTCGCGACCGGACCGAGCTTCATGGTCAGACCGAAGAACGGGAGCATGGTGTCGCAGGCGACCTCCGTGATGCTGTTGTCGTTGCCCTTGACGGTCGCACCCGTGAGCTTGCCGTCGGCACCGGAAAGCGCGGTGACCTGGCCGAGCCGCAGATCCATCTTGCCGCCGGCAACCAGCGCGCGCATCTGCTCGACGCTGTGGGGGGCTGCGCGAAAATCGTCGCGCCGGTGCAGAAGCGTGATGCGCTTGGCGAGCGGATGCAGGTTGAGCGTCCAATCGAGCGCGGAATCACCGCCGCCGACGATGAGCACGCTCTTGTCGCGGAACGTCTCCATCTTGCGCACGGCGTAGTGGACGGACGTGCCCTCGTAAGCCTCGATCCCAGGCACCGGCGGGCGCTTGGGCTGGAACGAGCCGCCGCCGGCCGCGATCACCACCACCTTGCATTCGAACACCTTGCCGGCGTCGGTGGTGCAGCGAAACGCGGGGTCGCCTATCTTCTCCACCGTCTCGATCATCTCGCCGAGATGGAAGGTCGGATGGAACGGCTTGATCTGCTCCATCAGCGCGTCGGTGAGCCCCTGCCCGGAGACCTGCGGAATGCCGGGAATGTCGTAGATCGGCTTTTCCGGATACAGCTCGGCGCATTGGCCGCCGACCTTGTCGAGGATGTCGACGAAATGCGCCTTCATGTCGAGAAGGCCGAGCTCGAAGGCGGCGAACAGACCGCAGGGGCCGGCGCCAATAATCAGCACATCGGTTTTGATCACGTCGCTCATGTCGTCTCTTTATCGGTCGTTATCGGTTGGACGGCGCCCGTTGGGCAGAGGTGACCCTGCCTGTCTAGCCAACGGGGATGGAACAGGGAAGGCATAAAAGCGGGATCGCCCCGGCGCCGCGCCCACTTGCCGGGCCAAAATAACTGGGCTGTAACGAGGATGGATATGACGGAGATCAATCGGTGAACGCACCAGCCCGCCTCGACACGACGCCGCGCCTTGAGGACTTTCCGTTTCGCCTCAGTGACAATGTCCGCTTCGGCGACCTCGACCCGAACCAGCACGTCAACAATGCGGTGTACGCCACCTATTTCGAGACCGGCCGTGTCACGCTGATGAAGCTTCCCGAATACGGGCTGACCCCGCCGGGCTTCGCCTGAATCATGGTGCGGCTCGACATGCATTTCCGCGCCGAGCTGCACTGGCCGGGCACGATCGAACTCGGCCTCGGCGTCGTGAAGCTCGGACGAACGTCCGTGACCTTCGAGCAGGTCGTGTTTTCGAACGGGAAGTGCATTGCGTCCGCGACCTCCGTCGGCGTGCTCCTCGACGAGGCGACGCGGCGACCCGCGCCGCTGACCGAAGAGGTGATCGAGAAGTTCAGACCCTGGCACAAGGGCGGCATCGAGGTCGCGCCGCCGAGCAGCTCGTAACAGCGAGGGACGATCAGGCCTGACGCTCCGGCGTCGCCACGACCAGCCCGTCGAGGTCGTCCGAGACCTTGATCTGGCAGGACAGGCGCGAGTTCGGGCGCACGTCGAAGCCGAAATCGAGCATGTCCTCTTCCATGGGCGTCGGGCTGCCGACCTTCTCGCGCCAGGCTTCGTCGACATAGACATGGCAGGTCGCGCAGGCACAGGCGCCGCCGCATTCGGCTTCGATGCCGGGAATGCTGTTGCGGATGGCGGCTTCCATCACGGTCGCGCCGTTCTCGATTTCCACCGTGCGGGTTTCGCCCTTGTGGTCGACAAAGTGAATCTTGGCCATGTGTGCTCGTGCTGCCGCGATGTTGGGAATGAAGGAGGGTCCGGGCTGTCCTATAACGGGTCGGTTAGCCCGGCGCCATAGCGTTTTCGAGCGGCGTGGATCCGCCTCGCGCGCAGAAAACGCGCCGATCAAACGACGAGTGCGCAGGTCCCATATTTGCGGGGACGCCGGCCTAATGCTTCAGGATCGCCGCGATCGCGGCACGGACCTCGGCCACCGCCTCTTTCAGCGCGGCCAGGGCATGCGGCCGGTCGTGACCGGTTCGGATCGCCGTCTCGAGGCTGGCGGCTGCATTGGCCACCGCAAAGGCGCCGACGCCGCGGGCCGAACCCTTGAGCTTGTGCGCGAGCGCGCCGGCCTCGGCCGGCAGCGCCGTCATCGCCGCGAGCAGGCGCACGGCCTGCTCGGCGAACATCGCGAGCACTTCCTGTTCCAGCTCGGCGTCGCCGAGCGTCATCCGGGAGAGGTGGTCGAGATCGAGCGGGCTGTCGATGGGCGCAAGCGGGGGCGAGGGCATCCAGTCCATCCGTTGCAGTTCAGGCGTCATGATGCTGGCCCCGGCAGCGCGCGATGGTCCGCCGGTCCGGCGGTACGGTACGCCCCACCCAAGCACGAGAATGGTTAACGAAATGTTTGCGCCGATTTACGCAAATCCGCCCGCTTATTGACAAAAAGTTGCCGCAATCGACCGAGTTCCGTGGGGAAATCTGTTGATTACTAAGGCGTTACGCCGCGATCCTGTTAACGATGATTAAGATTGTCTTAATCGCGGGCATTTCATTCGCGACGCTCTGCCAATAGGATGTTGCGGAAATTAGCGGACAAGCCGTCCGGGTGGGGACGGCTCGGAGATCCGCATAAGCGGCATGATCCGGTCGGTGGGCTTGCGTAGCGCGCAGGGCTCGCGGGGGGCGTGTACAAGTAACGAGGGCTCGGACTGAATATGGCGAACACCCCCAAGAAGGTCAAAGACCCCACAGAAGTTGCGCTTTCTGCAATCCAGGAAGCCCTGAACATCAGCGATACCGCCGCGGACGCCAGCCGCAATGCCACGATGCGCAATGAAACGGCGCCTTCAGTGCCGCCGCCGGCGCCCCCGGCCTTCGACGAGCCAAGCTTCGAGCCGCACCCCGCTGCCAACGAACGGTCGACCGTGTTCGACCCGGTCGAGGAGCCGCGCACTGTACGCCGCGCTGCCAATGACGACCGCGAGACCATCGGCCAGTTGCTCCAGGCGCTTCAGAAGGGCCGCCCTGCCCGTAGCGTCTACACCTTCGCCACCATCTTCGCCGGCGTCTGGCTCGCCGCCTGCGCGGCGCTGACGGTCGGCTTCCTGCCCTCGATCCAGGCCGCCATGGGCCAGAGCGGCGGCGTCCTCGTCATCGCCGGCCTGATCGCGATGTTCTTCGCGCCGATCATGCTGTTCTACTTCCTGGCGAGCCTCGTCTGGCGCGGCCAGGAAATGCGCATGATCGCGCAGGCGATGGCGCAGGTCGCGATCCGCTTCTCCGAGCCCGAAGGCTCGGCCTCCGATTCCGTGGTCACCGTCGGCCAGGCCATCCGCCGCGAGGTCGCGGCGATGGGCGACGGCATCGAGCGCGCCATTGCGCGCGCCGGCGAGCTCGAGACGCTGGTCGCCAACGAGGTCGCCGCGCTGGAGCGCGCCTATACCGACAACGAAGTGCGCATCCGCGCCCTGCTCCAGGACATCGCGCATCAGCGCGACAATCTGGTCGGCCAGGCCGAGCAGGTCCGCAGCGCCATCTCCGGCGTGCAGATCGATCTGCGCCACGACATCGCGCTGATCTCGGACGCGATCGCCTCGCGGGTCGACGAGGTCGCCAAGTCCATCACCGGCGCGCTCGAAGAGCGCGGCGCCCACATCACCAGCGCCTTGAGCAACGCCGGCGACAACATGATCCTGGCGCTCGGCGAGCGCGGCGGCGACCTGCTCGACCGCCTCGAGGAAGCCAGCAACGAGACCACGCGCGCCGTGCTCGACGCCAGCGAGCGGCTGACCACCAGCCTCAACTTCAAGACCGGCCACGTCCACGACGAGTTCGTCGACCTCGCCGACCGCGTCCACGAGATGCTGAACGAGCGCATCGACCGCATCACCGGCGAGTTCGAGCAGCGCTCCGCCGCGATCGTCGACGGCATCTCCGAGCGCACCGAGCAGGTGCACGACAGCCTGAAGAACTCGTCGGACTCGCTGCTGCTCGAGCTCGAGCTGCGCTCGAACGACATCTCCGCCAAGATCGACGACGCCGGCAGCCGCCTCGCCAACCAGATCATGACGAGCGGCGACAAGGCGAGCGAGGCGCTCGACGCCACCGTCAACACCCTCGTCGCCAAGGTCGTGAGCCAGACCGAGACTGCGCACGACTCGCTGTCGCTGCAGATGAGCGCCTTCGACGAGCTGGTGAAGAACCAGGGCACCGAGCTGGTCGAGAAGTTCGCCCGCGACTCCGGCACGCTGGGCGCGCTGATCACCCGCCACATCTCCGAGTTCGACCGCACCGTGAAGACCTTCGGCGGCGAGATCGTCGAGCGCATGGGTCAGCGCACCCAGGACATCCACGAGTCGCTGAAGACCTACGTCGACAATTTCGACACCCGTTTCACCTCCAGCGGCGGCGAGATCACGGCCCTGCTCGATCAGCGGCTGGTGCAGTTCGAGGCCACGATCGGCGAACGCGTCAACCATCTAGATGCCTCGCTGAACGGCAAGATCGCCGGCCTCGACGGCACGATCGAAGGCCACATCAAGACCTTCGACAACCAGCTCGTCGGCCGCGTCGCCGCGCTCGAACAGTCGTTCGACAGCCGCGCGAAGTCGATGACCGAGACCATCGACGGCCGTCTCAACACGCTCGCGGCGTCGCTCACCGACGGTGCCGCACAGGCGATCCAGTCGATCGACTCGCGCCTCACCCACCTCACATTGTCGCTCACCGACGGCGCCTCGCACGCCATCGAGACGATCGATTCGCGCCTCAACCAGCTCACGAGCTCGCTGACCGATGGCGCGTCGCAGAGCATCCAGTCGATCGACTCCCGCCTGACCCACCTCACGACGACACTGACGGGCGGCGCGACGCAGGCGCTCGAATCCATCGACTCCCGCCTGACCCACCTCACGACGACGCTGACGGGCGGCGCGACGCAGGCGCTCGAATCCATCGACTCCCGCCTCACCTATCTCACCACCGCCGTCACCAACGGCGCCTCGCAGGCCGTGCAGTCGATCGACACGCGCCTCACGCTGCTGACCTCGACGCTCACGGACGGCACCGCCCAGGCGATCGAGGCGGTCGACCGCCGCATCACCGGCGTCACCGAGATGATCAACGGCCGCAGCACGCACCTGACCGACACGGTCACGGCGCGCTTCCAGGACATCCAGCAGGCCATCGAGACCAAGGTCGGCTCGGTCGCGAGCGACATCGACGTGCGCGTGGCGCAGTTCGAGGACCTGCTCGGCTCGCGCGTCGAGGCCGTCGCCGGCCGCATCGAGAGCAGCGGCCGCCGGGCCAGCGAGGACATGATGTCCCGCGCCGAGATGATCTCGACCGCGATCCGCTCGCACGTCGAGGACGCCGAGCGCTCGCTCACCAACCTCGTCGTCAACACCAGCGAGACGATCCAGACCGGTGCGCGCACCGCTCAGCAGTCGCTGATGACGGTCTCCTCCGACGTCAACGCCCAGCTCAAGATGACCGCAACCGAGGTCGAACACGCGCTGACCGCGGTCGGCACGGGTGCCGCCAACTCGATCCTCTCCAGCGCTCGCGAGGCGCAGTCGACCCTGGTTGCGGTCTCGGGCGATGCGTCCAGCCAGATCAAGGGGCTCGCGGCCGACGTCGAACGCACGCTGTCGGCGGCCGGTTCTGCCACCGCAGCCTCGATCCTGGCCGGCGCCCGCGAGGTGCAGACCACGCTCGTCACCGCGTCCTCGGATGCGGCCAACCACGTCAAGACGCTCACCGCCGACGTGCAGCGCTCGCTGTCGATGGCCGGCGCCTCGACGGCGGAATCGATCACGGCCGGCGCCCGCGATGCGCAGACCGCGCTGATCGCGGCCTCGACCGAGACCGCCAACCAGATCAAGGCGCTGTCCTCTGACGTGCAGCGCTCGCTCTCGATGGCGGGCACCGCGACGGCCGAGACCATCATGACCGGCGCCCGCGAAGCCCAGAGCACGCTGGTCACGGCGTCCTCGGATGCGGCGAGCCAGGTCAAGTCGCTCGCGGCCGAGGTGCATCGTTCGCTCTCGCAGGCGGGACAGTCCACCGCCGAGACCATCACCACCAGCGCCCGCGACGCCCAGAGCACCCTTCTTGCTGTCTCCGCAGAACAAACCGGCCAGGTCCGTTCGCTCGCGGCCGAGATGCAGCGCGCGCTGGCGACCGCCGGCGGCGCCACCATCGAGGCGCTGACCAGCGGCGTGCGCGAGGCCCAGGGCACGCTGATCTCCGCCTCGACCGACGCGGCCAGCCAGATCAAGTCGCTGACCACGGATATCGAGCGCACGCTGACCGCGGTCGGCGCCGACACCGCCTCGACCATCCTCAACAGCGCGCGTGAGGCGCAGACCTCGCTGACCTCGACCTCGGCGGATGCCGCGAGCCAGATCCGCACTATCTCGACCGAGATCGAGCGCGCCCTGAGCGCGGCGGCCGCGAACGCGACCAATGACATCCAGAGCAGCGCGCTCAACGCCCAGAATGCGCTGATCTCCGCCTCCAACGAGGCGAGCTCGCGGGTCAAGTCGAGTTCGGCCGACATCGAGCGCTCGGTGCTCGCCGCCAGCTCCAGCTTCGGCCAGGCCATGACTGGCAAGACCGACGAGATCGTCACCTATGTGCAGCAGCAGGCCGACCGCCTGTCGAACATGATCGACGCCAAGCGCGGCGCGCTGGTCGATGCGATCGGCTCCAAGACCAGCCAGCTCACGCTCGACATCGATCGCGTCACCTCCGACGCGCTGAAGTCGATCGAGACGCGCGGACATGCGTTCTCGCAGACCATGATGGGCAACGGCTCGGAAGTCGCGCGCACCATCAATGCGGCGAGCGAGATCGCCACGAGCGCGGTCGGCAAGTCGCTCAAGGACCTCGAGCAGGCCTCGCGTTCCGCGATCGACCAGTCGCGCCAGGTCTCCATCGCGGCCGTCACCGAGATGCAGGAGACCAGCAAGATCCTGCGCACCGATACGGTCGCCCTCTTCGAGCGTCTGCGCGAAGGCAACATCCTGCTCCAGGAGGTGCTGACCGGTGCGCACGACAACCTCAACTCGCTCGAGCGGGCGCTGGTGACGCGCGTTGCCGACTTCGTCTCGGCGATGAACGATGTCACCTCGCGCAACGGCGCGGCGACGCAGAACCTGGAAGACCAGCTCAACGTCTTCAACAGCAAGACCACGAAGGCGCTCCAGGATCTCGGCGAGCTGTCGACCCAGTTCGACAAGCACGGCAAGGCGCTGGTCGATGCCGCGCAGGTCGTGGAGCAGAGCAACAAGAACACCACCGCCTCGCTCGCCGAGCGCAAGCAGGCGCTGGAATCGCTCGTCACCACGATCGACCTGCGCACGGCCGATCTCGACCAGCGGCTGTCGCGCTTCACCGGCCTGCTCGACGAGTCCTTGGCCGCCGCCGAAGAGCGTGCGCGCGACATCGCCCGCGTCGTCGCCGAGACCGCCGGTGCAGGCTCGGCCGCGATCACCCGCCAGTTCGAGGCGGTGCGCGCGGCGTCCGAGGAGGAGCACCGCCAGACCATCGAGGCGATGCACGACATCTACCGCCAGACCACGGACGAGGCGGATGCGATGTTCAAGCAGTCGACCGAGAAGTTCACCAACCTCGTCTCCAGCATGAAGCAGATGGCGCTCGAGATGCACAACGAGCTCGAAGCCACCCGCAACGAGCTGCGCCGCGGCGTTCTGGAGATGCCGCAGGAGGCCGCCGAGAGCACTGCGCAGATGCGCAAGGTGATCGTGGACCAGATCGAGGCCCTCGCCGAGCTCAACCGCATCGTTGCCCAGCACGGCCGCGGCCTCGACGTCACCACGACCGGCCGCGCCTCCGTCGCCGTCCAGCGTCAGGAAGAGCCGATCATGGCGTCTGTCGGCGGCCGGGTGACCGAGACCCGCATGCGCGACACCGGCAGCGCCTCGACGCTGCCGCCGCCAGACATCGGCATGCCCGCGCCCTCGCGCCGCGCCGAGACGCCGCCGGTTGCGCCCGGCAACAACGACCAGGGCCGTGACGGCTGGCTGTCGGATCTCCTGAACCGCACGGACGCCAACCAGGGCGCTCCGAACGGCCGTGAGGCTTCCCGTGGCCGTGCTGCTGCCCCTGCACCGCAGCCGCAGGCCCCGCAGAACAGCGGCAATCCGCTGGAATCGCTGTCGCTCGACATCGGCCGGCTGATGGACCGCAACCTCGCCGCCGAGATGTGGGACCGCTATCAGCGCGGCGAGAACAAGGCCTTCACCAAGCGCCTCTACACGCCCGCCGGCCAGAAGGCCTTCGACGAGGTCGCCCGCAAATACCGCGCCGACCGCAACTTCAAGGGTACGGTCGACCGCTACGTCGCCGAGTTCGAGCGCCTGCTCGACGAAGTCGCCCGCGACGGCCGCGGCCCGCAGGAGCTGCGCGGCCACCTGACCTCGGAGACGGGCCTGGTGTACACCCTGCTCGCGCATGCGGCAGGCCGGCTGGGGTAAGCGGCGGATATCAACGAATAGCGAATGAAAACGGAGGCCTCGCGGCCTCCGTTTGTTTGGAGCGGCGTCACCACCCCAAGACCAGCGTCATTGCGAGGAGCCCTTGCGACGAGGCAATCCAGATTGCCTCCGCAGAGACAGCTGGATTGCTTCGCTTCGGTCGCAATGACGGCGGAGAGAGGCCCCGGATTGCGATGCGCTCCATCCGGCTACGAAGGCAGCGCACGCTCTCTCCATGTCGTCATTGCGAGGAGCGAAGCGACGAAGCAATCCAGACGCTGCCTCGGAGAGAGTTGCCGTTGCAGCTCGCTTCTCTTCGTCTCCCACAGGGGACAAGGGAAGAGAACGCTACTGCCGCCTGCGCTCAGGTGCCGCCGGCTTCGGCGGCTCGGGCGGCGGAGCGGCTTGCGACGAGTTGCTGGCTCCGAAAAGCACGCGGGTCGGGTTGCGGTCGAAATTGTTCACGGCGCGGCTGATGTCGCCGAGGGTGCGGCGGCCGTCGGCCATCAGCGCGCCGGAGCGCTTGTCGAAATCGTCGGCGAGCTCGCGGATCGACTTCACCGCCTGGAACAGCTCGCCACCGTCCTTGCCGCCGGCGAGCGTGTTGAGGCCGAGCATGAGGTTGTCGGCCTTGAGCATGACGCCGTCGACCTTGGCCATCACGCCGTCGATCTTCTCGGAATTGCGCGCCAGCGAGTTGGTGAAGGTCTCCAGATTCCTCAGCGAGTTCTTCACCGATTCCTGATTGTCGGCGACGATCTTGTTGATGTTCTGCAGGGTGGCGCGGATCGCCTCGGTGACGTCCTGCAGCTTGTTGGGGTCGGCCGTCAGCGTCGGGATGCCGTCCTCGTCCAGCGGCGGCGGCGGAGCCGTCTCCTCGCCGCCCTTGAGCGAGATGGCGGCAACGCCGGTGAGGCCCTGGAATTCGAGGCCGACCAGGGTGTCCTTGCGGACCGGGGCGTTGTTCTCGATCATGGCAAGTGCGACAACCCGCCGCGGGTTGTCGAGCTTCACCGAGACCACCTCGCCCACCCGGATACCGTTGAAATTGACGCTGCCGCCGTTGCGCAGGCCCGCTGCCGGGCCCTCGAACACGACACGCAAGGGGCTGCGCTGCTTGGTGGTGTGCAGCGACTGGAACCAGAGCACGAAGCCGATCGCAGCGGCGATCACCGCCAGCGTGAACGATCCGATCAGGACGTAATTCGCCCGCGTTTCCATCAGGTGCTCCGGCTACTCAACTCATGACCGCACGGGCGCGCTTGCCATGGAAATACTGCCTCAGCCAGGGATGCTGCGAGGCCTGCATGTCGGCGATCGACCCGGCCGCAATGATCTTACCGTTCCCTAAAACGGCGATGCGGTCGCAAGCGGTGTAAAGGCTGTCGAGATCGTGGGTTACCATGAAAACGGTCAGACCCAAAGTGCGCTGGAGCGTCCGCACCAGCTCGTCGAAATCGCCCGCGCCGATCGGATCGAGACCCGAGGTCGGCTCGTCCAGGAACACGAGGTCCGGATCGAGCGACAGCGCGCGCGCCAGTGCGACGCGCTTGATCATGCCACCCGAGAGCTCCGATGGAAAACGCTCGGCAACTTCCGGCTTGAGCCCCACCATGGCGAGCTTGGCCATGGTGATCTCGTCCATCAGCCGCTGCGAGACGCGCAAATACTCGCGCATCGGAAACTGGATGTTCTGCCGCACGGTCAGCGAGGAAAACAGCGCGCCCTGCTGGAACAGCACGCCCCAGCGCCGCTCGACATTGCGTCGCTGCGAGGCGCTTGAGGAATCCAGATCGACGCCGAACACCTCAATGCTGCCCGCGACCTTCGGCACGAGGCCGATGATGGTGCGCGTCAGCACCGATTTGCCCGCGCCGGAAGGACCGACGAAGCCCAGGATCTCGCCGCGCTTGACGTCGAGGTCGAGCCCGTCGAGCACGCGCGTTGAGCCGAACTGCACGGTGATGTCGCGGACGCGGATGATGGGATCTTGAATCTCGCCAGCCATCGTCACATTCCGATCGAGGCGAAGAAGATGGCGAACACGCCGTCCATGACGATGACGAAGAAGATGCCCTTCACCACCGACGCCGTGGTGTGCTGCCCGAGCGATTCCGCGCTGCCCTGCACCGCAAGCCCCTCGACGCAGGCGACGATACCGATCACCGCGGCCATGACCGGCGCCTTCACCATGCCGACGATGAAATGGTCGATCGAGATCGCATCGCGCAGGCGCAATAGAAAAGCTTCGGGATCGACCCCGCCATAGAGCCAGGCGACGAGGCCGCCGCCGTAGAGCGCAGCCATCGCGCCGAGGAAGGCGAGGATCGGCAGCGCCAGCACCAAGGCCAGCATGCGCGGCAACACCAGCACCTCGATCGGATCGAAGCCCATCGTGCGCAGCGCGTCGATTTCTTCCCGCATCTTCATCGAGCCGAGCTCGGCGGTGTAGGCGCTGCCCGAGCGGCCGGCCACCATGATCGCGACCAGGAGCACGCCGATCTCGCGCAAGACCAGCACGCCGAGCATGTCGACGACGAAGATGTCGGCGCCGAAGCGGCGGAAGTGGAAAATGCCCTGCTGCGCGATGATGCAGCCGATCAGGAAGGTGATCAGCACGATGATCGGCACCGCGCGCCAGCAGACCTGCTCCATGTGGTGGACGGTCGAGGTCAGGCGGAACGCGCGCGGGTGGATCAGCACACGAAAGCCGGCCGCCAGCACCGCGCCGAGCATGTCGATCAGGCCTGCCACGGTGCCGCCGACGCCGGCCACGGCGCGGCCGATCTGCTCCAGCATGCCGGTGATGGTGATCGTCGAGGTCTCGACCACGGGCGTCGCCCGGACCCGCCGCACCTCGTCGACAAGGCTCGAATAATTCGCCGAAAGCCCCGCGATCTGTGCCTCGACCGCGCCTTGCGTCAGGCTGCGGCGCAGCCGTTCGATCAGCCAGGCGCCGAACGTGTCGAGCTTGGCGACCTCGGAGACGTCGATGAAGATGCTTTGCGGACCGCCGGCGAGCTTCTCGGCATCCGCCACCATCCGCTCCAGGACCGGCGCGAAGCTCGCGGTCCAGGTCCCGGTGGCGCAAAGTGCCAGCGCGTTGCCCTTCGCAATCCGTTCCAGCTTGGGATCGCTGTTCAAGATGTCCGCTCCCGCGCCGGAGCGCAAGAAACAGATGAATTCAGATAGTTGCGCACGCGCCCTTCCCCAGAGAAGGTATCCCCAAGTGGTTCATGTTAGTTGTTACAGGTAACCAGCAGGTTCAGATTTCGCCAGAGTTCAAAATGACTTCCAGCGAGGTTCCGGCACTTCAGGCGCGAATCGAGCGCTTTCCCATTGCCGGCAGTTTCACGATCAGCCGGGGCGCCAAGACCGAGGCAGTCACCGTTGTGGCCGAAGTGAGCCATAATGGCCGCATCGGCTACGGCGAGTGCGTGCCCTACCCGCGCTACGGCGAGACGCCCGAGGCGACCCTTGCCGCCATTGAGGCCATGCAGGACGCCGTGGCCGGCGGCCTGACCCGCCAGGCCCTGCAAGGTGCCATGCCCCCGGGCGCCGCCCGCAACGCGCTGGATTGCGCGCTGATCGACCTGGAGGCCAAGGCGGCCGGCGAGCGGGCCTGGAGCCTGCTCGACCGCCCGGCCCCCGTCGAGCGCACCACGGCCTACACGATCTCGCTGGGCACGCCCGACGCCATGGCAGCGGCCACCGCCAAGGCGGCGCACCGGCCGCTGCTCAAGATCAAGCTCGGCGGCGACGGCGACCCGGAGCGCATCGCGGCCGTGCGCAAGGCGGCACCGGAGTCCGAGCTGATCGTCGATGCCAACGAGTCCTGGACCGAGGCCAATCTGGCGCACAATCTCGCCGCCTGCGCGGCCGCCGGCGTCACCCTGGTCGAGCAGCCGCTGCCATCAGGCAAGGACGAGGCGCTGGCACGGATCAGGCGGCCGCTCGCGGTGTGCGCCGACGAGAGCGTGCATGACCGCTCTTCGCTCGCGCCCTTGCGCGAGCGCTACGACGCCGTGAACATCAAGCTCGACAAGACCGGCGGCCTCACCGAGGCGCTCGGGATGGCCGATGCCGCGCAGGCGCTCGGCTTCGAGATCATGATCGGCTGCATGGTCGCGACCTCGCTGTCGATGGCCCCCGCCATGCTGGTGACGCCGCAGGCGCGCTTCGTCGATCTCGACGGCCCGTTGCTGCTCGCACGCGACCGCGATCACGGCCTGCGCTATGACGGCAGCCTGGTCTATCCGCCAGACGCTTCACTCTGGGGATGAGCGTTGAGCCGGTGCCGCGCCGACAAGATCAGAAGCGCGCCGCCCGCGGCCATCGCCGCCATCACATAGTACAGGCCATCGCCGATGCGGGCGTAGATCGCGCCTGACGCGATCGATGTCGTCGCGCCCAAGAGCCCGCTGCATGCGGCGTAGTAGCCCTGCCCCCGCGCGAGCTGATGCGACGGTACGCGCTGCACCAGGAGGTTCATGGTGCCGACGATGGTCATGCCGAAGGTGAGACCGTGGCCGAGCTGCACGATGGCGAGCAGCGCCAGCGGCGGCTCGTTGGCGGTGACGATCCAGCGCACCACGGCGCTCAAGCCGCCGATCGCCATCATCGTGGACGGGTGCAGCAGGAAGCGCGGCGACAGCGCGAACACGACGATCTCGGCGATCACGCCCAGCGTCCACAGTCCCGCGATCGTCAGTCCGCCGAGACCGTGAAGCTGCCAGTTGATGGCTGAGAAGGTGTAATAGGCGACGTGGCTGCCTTGGATCAGCGCCGCCGAGGCGATCAGCGCCCAGAAGCCCGCATCGCGCAGCAGCGCGGTGTCGGCCCTCGTCTCGACGCTCTTGCGCCCGACGTCGTCGAGCGGCTGCAGCAGCAGGCTGGCGAGCACCGCAACGGCCGCCCAGGCCACGATCACCCAGATCAGGTCACGGCCGGCGATGACGTCGACGAGATAGCCGCAGGCGAGCGAGCTGGCGGCGAACGCCGCCGAGCCCCACAGCCTGAGGGGTCCGTAGTCGAGCCCGTAGCGCGCGACACCGCGAAGCGCATAGGCATCGGTGAGCGGGGTCGACGGCGTCCACATCATGCAGGTGAGCGCGTAGATCAGGAACAGGGCGAGCGGCTGCTGCTGCAAGCCCACGACCGCAAAGCCGATCGCGGTCGCCAGCACCGACACCATCATGCCGGCGCGAATGGCATGCCGCTTCTCGTCAAAGGCGGTGAGCTGCGGCAACGTGGTGAAGCGCGTGATCGCCGGCAGCGCATTGATGAGGCCGATCCAGGCCGCGTCGACGCCGATCGCCTTCAGCCAGACCGGGAAGAACGGCAGCTGCGTGCCCGTCACCGCGAACAGCGCCGAATAGAACAGCGCCAGACTCACTGCGAATCGCCGCTTCACGGCGGCTGGCGTGGGGATTTGTGATTCGGACTGCATCAAACCAATTGCGATTCGGTCGATATCGTGGTGATCGTTAGTGTAACGCGCACTGATTTGCGCGACGAGATTGTCATGGCCAACGAAGCATTCGCCCTTTCGCCCATGTCTGCCCGTGCGGCCGAGCCGAACGAGCAGGACTACGACGCGATCCGCGAAGCCTTCATGGAGACCGCGCGCGGCCGCTGGTTCCTCGGCGAATACGCCAAGCGCAACCGCAATGCGGACACCCGCATGGTGCTGGATGCGGTCGCGAAAATCGAAGAAACCCTTGCGGCACAGCGACAACCCGTCGTCGAGGACCGCCTGCCCGAGGCGCTGGTCGAGATCCGCCGCGCCATCCGCGAGGCCGAGACGATCGCGCTCGCAGCATTCGATCCCGCTACGCTCGAGGCGAGCCTTTCGCCGATCCCGCGCGGCGTGCGCATCATCAAGGAGATCTCCTGGCGCTGGCGCGAGATCGGCGCCGACGGTCGAATCTGCGACCTCATTGATTCGCAGCTTGCCTCGATCGAGGCCGCCTACGGACAGACTTCGACCATCGATCCCCGCGTCGAGCTCAAGGCCGCATTCGATCTGCTCAGGGAACGGATCGAGCAGACCGAGGGCGGCGCATCGCCACAGGCAGAGCGTTCCTCGCCGGCTCCGCCGCAGGAGGCGCCGTCGTCCGTAGCAGAGGCGCCGCCCATTGAGGTCGCGCCTGAAGCGACGGCAAGCGACGCTCCCGTGGCTTTTACGGAGACGCCGCAGGACGTCGCAGCAACTCCCGAGCCCGAAGCGGCGGTAGAGGAAACCGGCAGCGCGGAAGCATTCGCAATGGCCGAGCAGGCCATGGATGCGACCGTCGCGCCGGGGATCGCAGCCGACAGCGAGATCGCGCCCGGCAATGCCGCACTCGAAAACGCCGCGGAAAGCGTCGCTCTTGAAGAGCCGGTCGCAGCGACCACCGCGGTCGCGGAGGTCACCGACGCGTTCCCGCTCGACGCCGCCGCGGAGGCCGAGGACGAAGCCATCCTCGAGGCCATCGCGCTGGAGATGGCCGCACCCGATCCGGAGTTCGACGAGATCATCGAGCCGCCCGAGATGGCCGCAGCAAGTCCGGATCCGATGGCTGCGGAGGCCGTGGCGCCAATTGCCGCCGAGATTCCGGAGCCGGTCGCACCTGAGCCGGCCGTCGCAGCCGTCGCGGAAGAGCCCGCAGCCGCGCCGATCGCGATGGATTCGCTCGCGCGCCTCACCGACGCCATCGCGGAAGCCGCGGCCGAAGTGATGGAGCAGCAGGCCCTGGCGATAGCAGCCACCGCATCACTCGCCGCGGCACCGAGCGCAGCGCTGCCGATGCCCACGCCCTTGTCCTCGTCCGAGCCCTCGCTCGGCGCCACCATCCTCGCCAGCGGCATCCTGCAAAAACCCCGCGCGCCCGCCAACGACCCCCTCGCCCCGATCCGCCGCATGACCCAGGCCGAGAAGATCGCGTTCTTCTCGTAAGGAACGCGCGCTCTCAACGTCGTCATTGCGAGCGCAGCGAAGCAATCCAGAATCCCTCCGCGGAAAGACTCTCGATTGCTTCGCTGCGCTCGCAATGAGGCCTATCAATTCCCGCGACAACGGCTCCGCCGTTGCGCGGGGCGACAGTGATGGATGAGTACTCACGACGACGGAGATCAGTCGCTCACCCGCAATTCCACACCGCCCCGATCGGCGTGCGCGTCCAGCACGGGCCAAAACTGCCGCCGTTGTAGCGGCCGCCGCCGAAGCCGGGGCGGCCGAAATAGTGCCACTCGCCGTCCCAGCGGTAATACTGAGGCACCGGGTCGATGTACCAGTGGCGTCGTTCACTGCGCGCGAGGCGGCGCATGGCATCCTTCTGCTTGTAGAGCGGAATGCTGTTGCTCAGCGGCTGGCGATAGCCCGGCAGGAAGCCGTAGCCCTTCCAGACCGGCTTGGGACGCTTTTGAGCGGGCTCAGCGGATGCGACGGCCGGCAGCAGCGACAGGATGACAGCAACGGATAGACACACAAGGCGAGACATGGAGCGACCATAGACAGGCGGATGCGAGAAGGCACTCAAATTCGAGTGAGAGGCGTTTCGCCACCTCGATCAATATCCCGCACACGCAGCCATGCCGACTGTCGCGGAATCGTTACGCGTTGGCTTGCGGCGATCGGGCCGCTGGCCCGATCTGATGACGTCTCCTGGCTGATCGCAGGGGTATGGCATATGGCGTGCACGGTGCTGCGGCATCGGCGGGGTGGGGGTGTCTCCGCGTTGGGATTGTTGAATTGTGGAAGGCGTCTCTGGGTGGCGAGAGCCCTCACCCGCCGCGCTCCGCGAGCGCGTCGGCCTCTCCCGCAGGCGGGAGAGGCCGAGCAAGCCCGCGGGGAATCTTCGTGAAACCCATATGCGATAGCCCTGCGGCTGATCGCGCCCATCCGAAACCCGGGGAGCCCGACCATCGTGCAACAATTGATCCGACCTATCAGCACTCCGTTGCTGTACTGTCTGCTTCGCCATTCGTGGTGCCCTGTCGGAAGGAGCACACATGTCCACGGCGATCTCGACGCTCGGCGGGGTAGGTCTCTTCCTGCTCGGCATGACCGTGATGACGGAGGGGCTGAAGACGCTGACCGGCTCTGCGCTACGCACGGTGCTCGGCATGGCTGCCTCGACGCCGCTGCTCGGCTCGTTTTGGGGGGCTGTGGTCACGCTGCTGGTGCAGTCCTCCAGCGCAACGACCATGACGACGATCGGTCTCGTCAGCGCCGGCCTCTTGACCTTCCAGCAAGGGTTGAGCCTCGTCTTCGGCGCGAATATCGGCACCACCGGGACCGGCTGGCTGGTCGCGCTGATCGGCGTCCGCGTCTCGCTCACGGCAGCGGCGCTGCCGATGATCTTCGTCGGCGCGCTGACCAAGCTTCTCGGCAGGGGACGGATCTCCGGGGTCGGCGCCGCGCTCGCTGGCTTCGGCCTTGTGCTGTTCGGCTTGACGACCCTGCAGCAGGGCATGGGCGGGCTGGCTGAACGATTGCACCCGGCGGACCTGCCCGCGGTCCTCGGCAGTCCCGGGGTGTCATGGTGGTTGGGCCTCTTCGGCGTGCTGGCACTGATCGTGATCGGATTGGTGATGACCGCGCTGATGCAATCGTCGACGGCCGCGATCGCGGTGACCCTGTCCGCCTATTTCGCGGGCGCGATCGGGTTGGACCAGGCCTGCGCCCTGATCATCGGCCAGAACATCGGAACAGCGACGAGTTCCGCCCTGGCCGCGATCGGCGCCAGCCCGACCGCGAAGCGGCTGGCCATCGCCTACGTTCTTTTCAAGCTGATTGCCGCACTCATCGCGTTGGTGGCTTTTCCCATAGTAACGCCCATGCTGCTGCGCGCCGCTGACACGATCGACGGCGTCACGCTGTTGGCCGGCTACCACACGGCCTTCAACGTCGTCGGCGTCGCGGTCCTGCTGCCCCTGATCAAGCCGTTCACGCGACTGGTCGAACGGATTCTGCCCGAGCGCGGCTCGCCGCTGACGCGATGTCTCGATCCTTCGGCGCTTGAGACCCCGGTCGTGGCGGTGGAAGCGGTACGGCGCACGATCGCGCGCGTGCTCTTGACGGTGTGCAGTTCGGTCGAGGCGAAACTGGCCGGCCGCGCTGGATCGATACGCCTGGGGAAGGACGCTGTATCCGTAGAGGAGGCGGCCGATGCCGTGCGCCAGGCACAAATATTCCTGTCTGATGTGGCTGGACCGCCTGAGACCGACGACGAGCAACAGCGTCTGACGAGCACGCTGCACGCCCTCGACCACGCGTCCCGGCTGACGGACCTCGCAAGTGGAGGAAACAATTTCGCTTCGGTGGCAGGCGGGCCGGAGGACATCCGCGCCGGAGAGCTATGTGCCGAAGTCATGCGAAGCGCGGCTGCGATTGCGCGCGGCATGGCGGCGCCGCCCCGCGCCGACGGATCGCTGCACTCCGTACCCGCCTCGCGTGCCGGCGACGCCATGGCCGGTCCGCGCGCCGCCCCGCCCGACGAGGCAATCGCCGAGCTCGAGCGTTGTACGACACAGCTCGCCGAAATGCTGCGCACCCATCGCAGTGCGACGCTCGGTGCGGTGGCCAATGGAACCCTGACCGCCGACGCCGCCCTGCTTCGTGTCGAGGCGGTGCGAAACCTCGAAGCCCTGTCGCAGCATGCCTGGCGCTCGGCGGCTCATCTGGTGGGGCGGGGCTAGCGCGGAGATATGTTCAAACAGCAGCCTGAAGCGCGAGGAGCGTTCGCCCACTCATCGCGATTCAGATCACGCCCTTCCTGATCAGGAAGCAACCATAGCCCCTGCTGTCGCCGACCTGCACGACGCCGAACCCCGCGGCCGCCGCGCGATAGAAATCCGGACGCGAGAGCTTGCCGGGAGTGACAGTTCGGCCAGCAGCGCGCGCGATCTCCGCGAGCACCGCGCGCTGCACGTCGGGCACGCGATCGGGATCGTCGACCGGCATCATCACGCGCACCGGATCCGGATCGAAATCGTCGAGCGGGTAGACCGACATGATCGCGCGGATGGCAGCCTCCATGCTCATGCCCGGCAACTGGATCAGGCGCTGTGACGTCGTGGTCTGCGCGATGCGGGTCGCGGGATGATTGGCGTCGACGAAAACGAGGTCGTCGCCGTGGCCCATCGAGGCGAGCAGCCAGAGCAGGTCGGGCGTGAGGATCGGATCGATCGATTTCAGCATGTGACGGCACTTTCCCAGCGCATGTTCTTCGCCGGCGAACCGGCCATTCACACCATAGCAGGTTCCGAGCGTGATTCAGATCACGCAGCCACCATGGTGACAGGGATCACGGACCCCGAACTCGAACGCGGCCAGTCTGCCTCGCAACTAATCTTGCATCGAGATCAGTGCGAAAGGAGCACGCCATGTTCCGCCTAAGACCTTTCCTGATGACGGCTAGCCTCGTGGGAAGCCTGTTCGGCTTCGCCTGCGGCCCTGTTTCCGCGCAAGTCGCCCCGGCCCAGCCCGCCCCCACGGCCCTGCAAGGGCCGGAGCGGCGCGTCGCGCTGGTGATCGGCAATTCGAACTACCAGAACGCGCCGCAGCTCGCCAATCCCGACAATGACGCCGAGTCGATGGCGCAGTTCCTGAACTCCGCCGGCTTCGAGGTGGTCTCCGCGACCGACCTCGGCCAGAACGACATGCTCCGGGTCGTCCAGGACTTCTCCGCCAAAGTGTCCGCGCGCGGTCCGAACACGGTGGCGATGGTCTATTACGCCGGTCACGGCGTGCAGCTCGCCGGCGAGAACTATCTCGTTCCGGTCGACGCGAAGGTCTCGAGCCCGACCGAGCTCGTCAACAACTCCGTGCGCCTCGTCGACGTGATGTCGACGCTGGAGACGATCCCGAGCCGCATGCGCATCGTCATCCTCGATGCCTGCCGCAACAACCCGTTCCCGAACGTGAATGATGCCGGCCGCGGCCTCGCCATCGTCGATGCGCCGAACGGCTCGATCGTCGGCTACTCGACCGCGCCGGGCGCCGAAGCGCTCGACGGCACGGGCGGCCACAGCCCCTACACGCAGGCCTTTCTGAACGTCGCACGCGAGCCCAACGTTCCGATCGAGCAGCTGTTCAAGCGCGTCCGCCTTCAGGTGAACCAGAGCACCAGCGGCGCGCAGATCCCGTGGGAGAGCTCCTCGCTCACGAGCGATTTCACCTTCTTCGGTGACACCGCTGTTGCCGCCAACCGTGCGCCGGTGAATGCGCCCGTGGTGCAGATGGCCTCCAATTTGCCGAGCCGCTCGACCCGTCAGGCCTACGACTACGTCGTGTCCGAGGGCCGGCCGGAGTACTATCAGGAGTTCATCCGGATGTATCCGCACGACCCGCTGTGCGACCACATCCGCTGGCTGCTCAATAACCTCCTGATCTCGCAGGCCTGGCACAAGGCGGTGTTGGCGAACTCGCCGCTCGGCTACAAGAGCTTCTATGACAGCTACGGCAACAGCCCCTATGCGCAGGTCGCGCTGAAGCTCGAGGCGCAGCCGAAGCAGATCCCGCTGATGCAGCCGACCAAGTTCCTGGCGCCGCAGAACATTGCTCCCGTCTTCAAGATGGGCAATCTCGGCCTGCCCAAATACATGCCGCTGCAGCAGGGCAATGGTGGCGCACAGGTCAATGGCAACCTGCCGGTCGTGCAGAAGCCGATCGAAGGCAATGTCATCGGCAAGCTCGGCAATGGCGGCCAGGTCGGGAGCCTGCCGGCCGGCAACAACCAGCCGAACGGCACGCCGTCGCAGATCCCGGGCAAGATCGTCACCCTGCCTGCGCCGACCAACACTGGCGGGACCGGCAAGATCGTGACGCTGCCGGTGACCAACACCAAGCCGAACGGCGGCAACGCCAACGGCAACCCGCGCAAGATCGTGGGCATGCCGGTGAATGTCGGCAAGGGCGGCACGACTGTCGACGCGAAGCCCGTCCAGACGCAGAACAGCCCGATCCGCGTCAACAACGGCAACACCGGTATCGTGAAGCTCAACAACAATTCGGTGAACAACGTGCAGGTCAAGAACCAGGACAACCGTCCGCAGCTCAACGCGACCAATCGCACGGTCGGCAACGGCGGCAACAGGTTCCGCCAATCGATGAACCAGGCCCCGAGCATGGGCGGCGGCAACAACCACCGAGGCTTCATGCATTGATCGCGGCAAGCGAAACGACAAGGGGCAGAGCGGAAACCCTCTGACCCGTCTTCGTTTCGGGGAATGGACATGGGCCTGTGCGCACGCCTCGTCCTTCGAGACGACCGCTTCGCGGTCTGCTCAGGATGAGGCTAATGAGTATCGGAGCCGGTTGAAACTGCCGCCACACACGCCGTCCTCATCCTGAGGAGCCCGCCGAAGCGGGCGTCTCGAAGGATGGGCCACACAGATAAACTGCTCTCAGGCCACCAGCTCCGCGAACAGGTCGGCATCCACATTGCCGCCCGACAGCACGATGACGACATTCTTGCCGGCCACATCAAGGCGGCCCGCGAGCAGTGCGGCAAGGCCCACCGCCCCGCCCGGCTCGACCACCAGCTTCAGCTCACGATAGGCGAATGCCACGGCTGCGCCGACTTCCTTGTCCGACGCCGTGACGCCGCGCGCGAGCAGCTTGCTGTTGATCGCAAAGGTCATCTCGCCCGGCATCAGGGCCATCAGCGCATCGCAGATGGTGCGGCCGGCCGGCGGATGCGGCTCGCGATGACCGGCGGTCAGCGAGATGCCGTGATCGTCGAATGCCTCGGGCTCGGCCACCACGATCTCCGCTTGCGGATAGCGCGCCTTCACGGCCGTCGCAACGCCCGCGATCAGGCCGCCACCAGAGGCCGGCGCCACCACGATGTCGGGGCTGAGGCCGAGCGTTGCCATGTCTTCCGCAATCTCGCGGCCGGCGGTGCCCTGCCCCGCGATCACAAAGGGATCGTCATAGGGTTTGACCAGCGTCGCGCCGCGCTTCTCGGCGATGCCGCGCGAGATCGCCTCGCGGTCGTCCTTGTCCCGATCGTAAAGCACGACCTCGGCGCCGTAGGATTTGGTGCGCTCGCGCTTCGACAGCGGCGCGTCCGCCGGCATCACGATGGTCGCCTGCATGTCGAGGATTTTTGCCGCAGCCGCCACACCCTGGGCGTGGTTGCCGGAGGAGAACGCGACGACGCCGCCGGCGCGCTTGTCCTGCGGGATCGAGAACACCTTGTTGA
Source organism: Bradyrhizobium sp. SMVTL-02 (assembly GCF_051853005.1). Lineage (NCBI taxonomy): Bacteria > Pseudomonadati > Pseudomonadota > Alphaproteobacteria > Hyphomicrobiales > Nitrobacteraceae > Bradyrhizobium > Bradyrhizobium sp. SMVTL-02. Next base: position 5,446,211 of record NZ_CP182469.1, read on the forward strand.
AGGCGCCGCGGAACTTGAAGGAGCCGGTGCGCTGGAGCATTTCCGGCTTCAAAAACACCTTGGCGCCGACGCGCTCGTTGAGCACGGGAAAGGACAACAGCGGGGTGCGGATGGCATAGGGCGCGATCACGCGCGCTGCGGCATCGATGTCGGCGGGGCCGACCGGAAGGAGCTGTTCGGTCATGGCCAACTGTATCGCGGCCATCGAGCCCGCGGCAAGACACCTCCGCGCGAGGGTTCTGGGTTCTCAAGCCACGAAGCGCGGCTGTTCCGCGCCGTTCCGGCCGGGTAGCACCGCCCCGACCGCCAGGATGCTGCTGATGAAGACCCGGGCCGAGGCCTCCCAGGTGTAGTGGGCGGCGAATTCGACGCAGTCCTGCCGGGACACCCCGAGCGCGGCGAAGCAGGCATTGCGCAGATCGTGATCGAGCGCGCCGACCGGCGCATCGCCGATGACATCGCGGGGGCCCTTCACCGGGAAGGCCGCGACCGGCAGGCCGCTGGCCAGCGCCTCCAGCAGGACCAGGCCGAACGTGTCGGTCTTGCTGGGGAACACGAACACGTCGGCTGCCGCATAGATATCGGCCAGTTCCTCGCCGTGCTTCTCACCGAGGAAGATCGCATCGGGATAGGCCTCTTCGAGCGCCGTGCGCGCCGGGCCGTCGCCGACGATCACCTTGGTGCCGGGCAGATCGAGGTCGAGGAACGCCTCGAGATTCTTCTCCACCGCGACGCGGCCGACCGACAGGAACACCGGACCCGGCAGACAGAGATCGACGGCGCGCGGATGGAACAGGCCGGTGTCGACGCCGCGCGGCCACAGCACGACATTGTCGAAGCCGCGCTCGCCGAGCTCACGCGCGAGCGCCGGCGTTGCCGCCATCACGGCGCTACTGGGCGCATGAAAACGGCGCAGCGCCCGCCAGATCAGCGAGCCCGGGACCGGCACGCGGGCGCGGACATATTCGGGAAAACGGGTGTGGAAGCTGGTCGTGAACGGCAGCTTGCGCTGCCGGCAGTAGCGGCGGACCATCAGGCCGATCGGCCCTTCGGTCGCGATGTGGATGCTGTCGGGCCGCGCCTCCTCGATCAGTCGCGCGATCCGCGCCGGACGCGGCATCGCGAGGCGCACGTCGCGATAGCTCGGCATTGCGAAGGTGCGGAACGATTGCGGCGTCAGGAACGTGAACTCGACGCCAAGACCTTGAAAGCCAAGCCCCTTGGCGCCATCAGCGAGCTTGGCCAGCGTCCGAACCACACCGTTGACTTGCGGGTGCCAGGCGTCGGTCGCGACCAGGATGCGCATCAAGTGGCCCTTGCTATGCAGCTCTTGCCGCGACCTGCGGGACCTGCGCCGGCTTCTGCAACTGGTCCGCCCAGGTGATGATTTCGAAATGGCCGTCGTCATGCTCGACCAGGGCGGTGCAGCTCTCGACCCAGTCGCCGCAGTTCATGTAGCGGATGCCGGCCTCGTCGCGGATCACGGCGTAGTGGATGTGGCCGCAGATCACGCCCTCCGCCTCGTGCCGCCGCGCTTCGGCGGCGAGCGCCTGCTCGAACGCGCCGATATAGTTGACGGCGTTCTTGACCTTCTGCTTGGCCCATTGCGACAGCGACCAATAGGGCACGCCGAACATGCGACGGAAGAAGTTGACGAAGCGATTCATCTGGATCGCGAAGTCGTAGGCCTTGTCGCCGAGATGGGCGAGCCAGCGCGCGTTCTGCACCACGAGGTCGAAGATGTCGCCGTGGATGACGAGATAGCGCTTGCCGTCCACGCCGGTGTGGACGGTGTTCTCGACCACGTCGATGCCGCCGAAATGCGTGCCGTAATAGTTGCGCAGGAACTCGTCGTGGTTGCCGGGGATGTAGATGACCTTGGCGCCTTTGCGCGCCTTGCGCAAAAGCTTCTGGACGAGGTCGTTATGCGATTGCGGCCAGTGCCAGCTCGATTTCAGCGCCCAGCCGTCGACGATGTCGCCGACGAGATAGATCGTGTCGGCATCATGGTAGCGCAGGAAGTCGAGCAGAAGGTCGGCCTGAGAACCGCGGGCTCCGAGATGAACGTCGGAGATGAACAACGTGCGAAAGCGCCGCTCCGGGCTCTCGTCACTGACATCGTAACTTCCCATGCGCCAGCCTGTAACAATGTCCCGTGACAGGGGGATGACCGATTGAACCCTTGAGGCACCTTCAAAATACGAATCACGCCTGCCTCGCCCTCCCCCGCGAATATCAGTCGCATGCGACAACCAGGCGACATGGCGCCGCCGGCGGTGCCCGCAAAACCACGGAACCGCATTGCCTTATTGGTTAACTGGAGAAGCAAATTGCGCCGCGCGAACGCGCACCGTCAGTAAAACTTGTGAAAATGATGGATCGGCCCGTGGCCATGGCCGACGCTGAAGCGGTCGGCGGCAGCGATCGCGGCGCTGATCCAGATCTTGGCGGTGCGCACGGCAAGCTCCAGATCCTCGCCCTTGGCCAGCCCCGCCGCGATCGCCGCTGACAGCGAGCAGCCGGTGCCGTGGGTGTTCCTGGTGACCACGCGGGGCGCGGCAAGCGTGGTCGTGCTCTCGGACGTGACGAGATAGTCGATGCTCTCGGCGCCCTCGCCGTGCCCGCCCTTGATCAGGACCGCACGGCAGCCGAGCGCCAGCAGCCGGCGGCCCTGGGCTTCGATCTCGGCCTCGCTCGCCGCAATGTGCTCACCGAGAAGGGCCGCGGCCTCAGGCAGGTTCGGCGTGATCATCGAGGCCAGTGGTATCAGTCTCGTGTGCAAGGCATCGACGGCTTCGGACGCCAGCAGGCGATCGCCCGAGGTCGCCACCATCACGGGATCGAGCACGATGTGGCGCGGCTGCCAGCGCGACAGCGCCGCCGCGATCGCATCGATGCTGTCGGCCTGGCCGACCATGCCGATCTTCACCGCGCCGATGTCGAGATCGGAGAACACCGCATCGATCTGTGCGGCGACGAACTCGGCCGGCACGGCGTGAATGCCGCTGACGCCGCGCGTGTTCTGCGCCGTCACCGCCGCGATCACGGAGGCACCGTAGACGCCGAGCGAAGCAAAGGTCTTCAGATCGGCCTGGATGCCGGCGCCGCCGCTGGAATCCGAGCCGGCGATGGTGAGCGCAACGGGCGTCGTCATCGCCGGATACGTTCGTTTGAGGAGGACAACGCCATGCCTTGTCCTAGCGCGCTCCCGACGTGCCAGCAAGCCGGGCCGGCGAATCAGGCGGAGAGCCCCCGCTTCCGTCCTGGAAGCGGCTCCGGCCGGGGCCGGCAAGTTCGCTTGCCAAGCCACCCCGGTTTTGGCCTATTAGCGCCAGATGCGCTTTCGGAGTGACTGCAATGGTTCCTTTTTTCGTCCAGATCAAATGCAAGCTCGGCCAGTCCTATACGGTCGCCAATGCGCTCGCCGAAGCCGAGATCGCCTCCGAGATCTACTCGACCGCCGGCCAATACGATCTGCTGGTGAAGTTCTACGTCGACAAGGACACCGACATCGGCCACTTCGTCAACGAGAAGGTGCAGGTGCTGCCGGGCATCCAGGACACCCTCACCATCATCACCTTCAAGGCGTTCGGCACGGGCTAGAGCATGATCCGGAAGAGTGCGGAGCGGTTTTCCGAAAAGATCATGCTCCAACAACAACCTAAAGCGCGATGACGATTCATCTCATCGCGCTTTAGAGCTCGCTGCTAGCCGCCCTCCTTCTTCTTGGGCGGTGTCGGACCCTGCACCGGTGGCAGCGACTTCAGATAAGCCGCCATTGCGGCGCGATCTTCCGCCGTCAGCTGCGCCAGGTTCTTGATCACCGGCCGCATCGCACCCGAGGCGCTGTCGCCCTCGGGCATGTCGCCGGTCTCGAGGAAATCGGCGATGTCCTTCTCGCTCCAGCTGCCGATGCCCTGCTGGGTGATGTTCGGCACCCAGCCCTCCCCGTCCGGATTGGGGCCGCCGGCGAAGCGCTGCGCCGTGACGATGCCGCCGAGCAGATTGCGCGGGCTGTGGCATTCGGCGCAATGGCCGAAGCCGGTCACGAGATAGGCACCGCGATTCCATTGCGGAGGGCGCGCAGCGTCCGCGACGAACGGCCCGGTGTCCATGAACAGCAGTTTCCAGATGCCGACATTGCGGCGGATGTTGAACGGAAACGGCAGCGCGTGGTCGCGCACTCTGCCCGTTACCGGCGGCAGCGTCTTCAGATAGGCGAAGAGGTCGCGGACGTCATCTATTCTTGCCAGATGATAGGACGTGTACGGAAATGCCGGGAAGTAGTGCGTGCCCTCGGGCGAGATGCCGCGCATCACGGCGTTGACGAAATCAGCCTCGCTCCATCGGCCGATCCCGTCGGTCGGATCGGGGGAAATATTGGGGACGTAGAACGTCCCGAAAGGCGAGCCGAGCGCCAGCCCGCCGCCGAGTCGCAGGCGATCGGGCTGGTTGGGCACCGCATGACACGACGAGCAGCCGCCGGCATTGAAAAGCTCCTGCCCGTTGGCGAGATCGGGCTTTCGTGTCGGTGCCGGAACGGCCAGCGCGGCCGGGGCGGACAACCACCAATAGAGGCCGGACGCCGCGACGGCGGCGATCAGGGCGGCAAGTAGTGCTCGTCGCAGCATTCAATCATTCCATCGTCAGCGCGAACTTAAGGGTCATGCTGGGCCCGATCCAGCCACGAATATTTTAGGTGGTCCGGCTGTAATGCGGGAATAAACTGAATGACGTACTGTTTGGAGATTGACAGCAATCAGGCGTCAACAGGGAGAGACTCATGACCAAAGCCCTTTTTGCCACACTGGCACTCGGAGCTGCCGTTGCCTTCGCCGCCCCGGCCAGCGCGGAGAAACTGAAGGCGACGCTGGACGGCAAATCCGAAGTGCCCGCCACCACCAGCAGCGCCACCGGAACGGCCGAGCTCGACTATGACGCCGCCAGCAAGAAGCTTTCGTGGACGGTCAGCTATTCCGGGCTGTCCGGTCCTGCCACCGCCGCTCACTTCCACGGCCCGGCCGAGGCCGGCAAGAACGCCGGCGTCGCGGTCCCGATCGCGAATGCGGGCTCGAGCCCGGTCAAGGGTGAAGCGACGCTCACCGAAGCGCAGGCCGCCGACCTGCTCGGCGGCAAGTACTACATCAACATCCACACCGCGGCGAACCCGGGCGGCGAGATCCGCGGTCAGGTGACGAAGTAAGCGAAAACGCGCCTTCGTCGCGGAAAGGCCGGACGCAAGGAGGGAGCGTCCGGCCTTTTCGATTCCGGCGAGGACCTGCCTTGCGCTCAAGCCGCGTTCAGCGCCTGCGCGAGGTCCGCGATCAGATCCGACGGGTTCTCGATCCTGATCGACAGCCGGATGGTGGAATCGAGCACGCCGATCTTTTGGCGGATGTCGGCGGGAACGCCGGAATGGGTCATGGTCGCGGGCAGGCTCGCGAGCGACTCGGTGCCGCCGAGGCTCACCGCCAGCTTGAGGATCTGCAGCGCATTGAGGAATTTCACGGCCGCCTCCTTGCCGCCGACGATGTCGAACGAGAAGGTCGATCCCGCGCCCAGGCATTGTCTCGCGAACACCCGCCCCGAGGGCGAGGCCTGCTCGTGATGACCGAGATAATGAACCCTGGCGACCTTGGGATGGTCGCGCAGATAGCTCGCGACCAGGCGCGCATTCGCATCGGCCTTTTCCATGCGCAGGCTCAGCGTCTCCAATGAGCGGTTGATCATCCAGCACGAATGCGGATCGAGCTGGGTGCCGATGGCGCCGCGCAGCGCCTTGATGCCCTTCATGATCGCCTTCGATCCGAGTGCGGCGCCCGCGATCAGGTCGGAGTGGCCGCCGACATACTTCGTCAGCGAATACAGCGACAGGTCCGCGCCGTGCTCGATCGGCCGCTGAAACACCGGGCCGAGCAGCGTGTTGTCGCAGGCGATGATCGGCGTGTGTCCCTGGGCCTTGCCGACGGAATCGGCGATGCGGCGGATCATCGCGACGTCGACGAGGCCGTTGGTCGGATTGGCCGGGGTCTCGATCAGGATCATCGAAACCCGCCCCCTCCCCGTCGCCTCCTCCGCGGCCTGCCTGACGGAGGCCTCATCGATGCCGTCGGCAAAGCCGACCGCGCCGATCGACAGGCGCGCCAGCGTGTTCGTCAGCAGCGTTTCCGTGCCGCCATAGAGCGGCTGGGAGTGCAGGATGACGTCGCCGGGCCGGACGAAGGCGAGGATCGTGGTCGCGATCGCCGCCATGCCCGAGGAGAACAGCGCACAGCTCTCGGTGCGCTCGTAGACCGCGAGCCTGTCCTCGACGATCTCGCTGTTGGGGTGGTTGAAGCGCGAATAGACCAGGCCCGCGCCCATGCCTTCTGGCGGCTCACGCCGGCCGGCGACGTAATCGAAGAAGTCCTGGCCGTCTTCGGCGGTCTTGAACACGAAGGTCGAGGTCAGGAACACCGGCGGCTTGATGGCGCCTTCCGACAATTGCGGATCATAGCCATAGGTCAGCATCAGGGTTTCCGGATGCAGCATATGGTTGCCGATATGGGTCTTCGACGGGAACGGTTTTGCCATGGCTGCCTCGCTGTTCTGATGCTCGCCGCGCGTTGGAACTCCTGACGTCATGAAGCAGTCGGGAGCGAGATGCGTCGACTCGTGTCAGCGCACGGCCGTTGGCACAAAGATAGCTGCTCACAGAGCGATCCGTCAGGCCTTGCGCACAGAATTTCTGCCGCGCTGCGACTCCCGGCCATGCAAAAAGGCGGCTGCTTTCGCAACCGCCCTTTCTGAAGTCCTCATCGCTCTATTATTTCAACTTCAAGCGATAGGTTTCGTGACAATCGTTGCAGCGATCGTTGATTGCGGTGTAGGCAGCCTTCAGGCTCGCGACATCGTGGATCTTGCCCTTGACGTCGGCGATCGCCTTCTGCACCGGCGGGATCTTCGAATCGAAATCGGCCTTGTTCTGCCAGACCTTCGGCGAAGCGCCATAGGTCGCGTTGACGACATCCTGCTTTGGATTGACCTCGAAGGTCTTGGCGATCTTGGCGACGTCCGCCTCCAGATTGGCAATCGCCTCGTCGACGGCCTTCTGGTTGTAGGGAATGTCGCCCTTGGTCATCTTCTGAATGACCGAGTACAGGCTCTTTGCCTGCGAGCGCATCAGATTGTCCTGCTGGACGGCAATCTCCTGTTGCGCCATTACGGCGCCCGCGCCCAACAGGAGGGCGCCCGCGACAATCATCGTCCGTTTCATTGGTCCGTTTCTCCGGCTCTCGAGACGTTCAGGAAATGAGACTGCACCGGCTTCACGGGAAGCCGGTACCCCATCATGGCTAGAACCCCGCGCGGCGCGTTTATTCCCGGCGCGCGAAGCTCGGGTTTAGAGGCTGTGGCGGCGATGGTGCTCGCTGATGGCGATCCACACCCGCTCCGGCGTTGCCGGCATGTCGATGTGGTCGATCTTGTATTCGCGCCAGAGGGCGTCGACGATGGCGTTCACGACGGCCGGGCAGGAGCCGATCGCGCCGGCCTCGCCCGCCCCCTTCACCCCCAGCGGATTGGTCTTGCAGGGGATGTTGTGGGTCTCGAACACGAAGGCGGGACCATCAGCCGCCCGCGGCAGCGCGTAGTCCATGTAGGTGGCGGTGATGAGCTGGCCGTCGGTCGCCCCATAGACCACCTGCTCCATCAGCGCCTGGCCGATGCCCTGCATGGCGCCGCCATGGACCTGGCCCGCCAGCAGCAGCGGATTGAGCGTCTTGCCGAAATCGTCGACGATCACGTAGTTGACGATCTTGATGATCCCGGTGGCCGGATCGATCTCGACCTCCGCCAGATGCGTGCCGTTCGGATAGGTGCCGTCGGCGCTGGCGAAGGTCGCGCTGCCGTTGAGCTTCGACGGATCGACGCCGGGCCGCTTGGCGAGATCGGCGAAGGAGATCGAGCGGTCGGTGCCGGCGATGCGGATGATGCCATCCGTGATCTCGAGATCGCCGACGCTGGCTTCCAGCGCCTGCGCCGCGATCTCTTTCAGCCTCGAGCCGAGCTCGCGCGTGGCACGCTCGACGCTGACGCCGCCCGAGGGAATCGAGGCCGAGCCGCCGGTGCCGAGGCCCGTCGCGATCTCGTCGGTGTCGCCCTGGCGGACGTGGACGCGCTCCGGCGCGAGGCCGAACTGCTCGGCGACGATCTGTGCATAGGCGGTCTGGTGGCCCTGCCCGCTCGACTGTGTGCCGATCAGGACGGTGACGTCGCCGTTGGGATCGAGGCGGACATTGGCCGTCTCCTCACCCATGACGCCGCAAATCTCGACATAGCTTGCCAGGCCGATGCCGCGGATCAGGCCGCCCTTCTTGGCCGCCTTGGCGCGCTTGGGAAATTCCTTCCACTCCGCGATCTCCATCGCGCGTTTCAAATGCGCGGCGAAGTCGCCGGAATCGTAGACCTTGCCGGTCGCGGTCTTGTAAGGCAGCGCCTTCGGCGGAATGAAATTCTTGCGGCGGATGGCGTCCGGCGTCATGTCGAGTTTTCGCGCGCAGGCATCCACGAGGCGCTCGATGACATAGGCCGCCTCGGGCCGGCCAGCGCCACGATAGGCATCGACCGGCACACTGTGGGTGAAGATGGTGCGCACCCGGCAGTGGAAGGCCTGGATGTCGTAGAGGCCCGGCAGCATGCCGGCGCCGCCATGCGGGATGTAGGGCCCGAAGGTCGACAGATAGGCGCCCATGTCGCCCATGAGGTCGCAGTCCATCGCGAGGAACTTGCCGTCCTCGGCCAGCGCCATCTTCGCGGTGGTGACGTTGTCGCGGCCCTGCGCATCGCCCATGAAATGCTCGGAGCGGTCGGCCGCCCATTTCACCGCCTTCTTCAGCTTGCGCGCCGCGACCGCCATCAAGGCGTATTCCCGGTACGGAAACAGCTTCGTGCCGAAGCCGCCGCCGACGTCGGGGCAGATCACCCGCATCTTGTCGGTGGGAATGTTGAGCACGTTCTGGCACAGGATGTCGCGCAGGCGGTGGCTGCCCTGGCTGCCGACCGTCAGCGTCAGATGGTCGCGCTTGGCGTCGTATTCGCAGACCGCCGCGCGCGTCTCCATGAAGCTCGCGACCACGCGCGGATTGACGATGGAGATTTCGGCCACCGCATGCGCCCTGGCGAAGGCGGCTTCCGTCGCCGCCTTGTCGCCGATCGAGACATCGAACAGCACGTTGCCGGGCTTGTCCGGCCAGACTTGCGGCGCGCCCTTCTTCACGGCGTTGACGACGCCGGTCACCGCCGGCAGCGGCGACCATTTGACCTCGATCGCCTCGATCGCGTCGCGGGCCTGATCGATGGTCTCGGCAACGACGAAGGCGATGGAATCACCGACGTGACGCACTTCGTCCTTGGCGAGGATCGGATACGGTGGGCCGGTGAACGGATCGGTCTCGAGATTGAACAGGCAGGGCAGATTGCCGAGATCCATGACGTCGTCCGCGGTCAGGATCAGCGCGACGCCGGGCAAGGTCCGGGCGCGGCTCGCATCGATGGTGTATTTGGCATGCGCGTGCGGCGAGCGCAGCACCAGGCAGCGGAGCGCGGCCTGCGGCGCGTAATCGTCGGTATAGCGGCCCTTGCCGCGGATGAGCGCGTCATCCTCCTTGCGCAGCACGCTTTGGCCAACGCCGAACTTGATGGGAGCCGCCATTGTCTTGACCCGTCCTATGGTTGTTTTGCCGGCATATTGCCGTGGAAAAACTGGCAAGGCAAACGGGTTTGGGCGGGCACATGGGCGCAGGCGGTGAAAGCGCCGCGCCCGCCCATGGCGCCAAGATTGCGCCGCGAAACACGACCTCATCCTGAGGAGCCCGCCAAAAGCGGGCGTCTCGAAGGATCGGCGGCGACGCCGCGCGCCTTAAAAAGTTACATCCCACTGCGCCTCCATAGATCCATCGTCCGATCTCGCAGCCTTTCGATAGCTCGTTCGGGCGCGATGCAGTCGATCTCGCCACGCGTCAGGCCGATATCCATCAGCTCCCTGTCACTCAGGTGGTGCAGGGTGACACGCGGCCGCTGCCGCCAGCCCTGAAACGCGCGCCAGTATCGCCCGAGCAGGCTCGAGGCGATGGAAAAGTCGAAGCGAAGCCGCGCAGAGTCGACCTCCGGCTCGCTCGTGGTGTTCGTCAATTGTGGTGGCATCGGATGCTCCTGCTGTTGTGCCGGCAGGGAGCGTGGCCAATGAAAAGGCCCCGTCCGATGCCGGCGGGGCCTGGTGGAAAAGGTGTCGTCGTCGAAATCCTAGCGCGCGACTCCTTCCACGGCCCAGCCGAAGCGGGTCATGTCCCAGAGATTGACGTTGCGTACGGATTTGATCATGAGCCATCAGTAGCACGGCAATCGTACAAAATCAAGAGATGTGCAGAGGCCCGCTGCACCCTTGAGGCGAGTACGCGCTCCGGCGGCTAGCCGCGCACAAGCGACACGAGCCAGCGGCGGCCGAACAGGACGAGGATCGCAAGCGCGTAGACGATCGTGCCGCCGACGCCGAGCAGGGCCAGCATCACTTCGTCCCGGAAGTGCATCGAGCCCAACGCAGAACCACTGAAGCGCGCAATCAGCCAGAACGCTGCGGCGAGGATCAATCCGGTCAGCAGGAATTTGGCGAGCGACATCAGCCAGGCGCGGTCGAGCACGAGGAAGCCGCGCCGCACGGCGAAGAAAAGCACCAGCAACAGATTGGTCCAGACGCCGACGGCGGTTGCCAGCGCGAGGCCGATCTGAGCCAGCGATCCCATCAAGGCGACCTTCAGCGCGACGTTGACGGCAATGCCTGTCAGCGACGCCCGCACCGGCGTCGCCGTATCCTTGCGGGCATAGAAGGTCGCAACTGCGCTGCGGATCAGCACGAAGGGGATGAGCCCGATGGCGTAGGCTGCGAGCGTGCTGCCTGCGGCAACGGCATCGGCCTTGGAGAACGCGCCGCGAGCGAACAGCGCGCGCATGATCGCATCGGGCACGGTGAGGAAGGCCGCGACGAACGGCACCGAGAACAGCAGCGTGAAGTCGAAGGCGCGGCGCTGCGCCTTCATCGCGCCGTCATGGTCGTTGGCGGTGATGCGCCGCGACATTTCCGGCAGCAGCACCGTGCCGATGGCGATGCCGATCACGCCGATCGGAAGCTGGTTGAGCCGATCGGCATAATAGAGTGCCGACAGCGCGCCGGCCGGCAGGAAGGTCGCGATGATGGTATCGGCAAACAGCGCGACCTGCGTGCCCATCGAGCCCAGCGTCGCAGGTCCCAGCGCCTTGAAGAAAGCACGGACGTCTTCGTCGAGCTTGGGCGGCGCAAAGCGCGGCAGGCCGCCATGGCGGGCGAGATCGCCGGCGAGCAGGAAATATTGCATGAAGCCGGAAATCAGCACGCCCCAGGCTGCGGCATGGCCCGCGGTGGGAAACCAGACGGCAACCGCCAACGTCATCATCATCGCGACGTTGAGAAAGATCGAGGCGGCGGCGGCGCTGGCAAAGCGCTGCATCACGTTGAGCATGCCGCCATAGAGCGTCACGAGCGTGATCAGCAGCAGATAGGGAAAGGTGATCCGGGTCAGCTCGATCGCGAGCTTGCGCTGCTCGGCATCCTCGGAAAAGCCCGGCGCCAGAATGCTCATGGCCTGCGGCATGAACAGCCAGGCGACGATCAGCAGCAGCACCTGCGAGGCCAGCAGCAGCGTGAAGATGCGGTCGGCGAACAGGTGTGCTGCCGCCTCCCCCTTCTCGCCATGGACATGCGCATAGGCCGGCACCCAGGCGGCGTTGAAGGCGCCCTCTGCAAAGATCGCGCGAAAATGATTGGGCAGCCGCAGCGCCACGAAAAAGGCGTCGGCCACCGGGCCCGCGCCGAGGATCGCCGCGAGCATGATGTCGCGGGCAAATCCCGTGAGCCGCGAGAGCAGCGTGTAACCACCGACCGTGAAGATGCGTCCGAGCATGCGTCTGTTCTAGAGCATGTCAGGAATAGGTCTAGGTGCAAACCGGGGCGGAAGTCAGCTCCCTCCCCCGCTTGCGGGGGGAGGGTCGGGAGAGGGTGTCTCGATAGCGAAGACTCCCCAAGAGGGGGAAACCCTCACCCGCGCCTTCGGCGCGACCTCTCCCGCAAGCGGGAGAGGTGAAGAAGCCGCAGCGAACTCAGCCCGCGAGCGCGCCGCGGACGGCGGCGATGATTCGCTCCTGGTCGGCTTCCGTCAGGTAGGCGTGCATGGGCAGGCTGATCACGTCCTGCGACAGGCTCTCGCAACCCGGCAGGCCGCCTTCGGCGACCGGATACTGCTTGTAGGCGGTCTGCTGGTGCATCGACTTGCCGTAATAGATCGCGGTCGGCACGCCCTGGGCCTTCAGCGCGGCGGCAAAGCCGTCGCGGTCGGTGCCCTCAGGAAGACGGATCGTGTACTGCGCCCAGACCGAAGTGTTGCCAGGGGCGAGGCGCGGCACGTTGACGACATTCGACAAGCCTCGCGCGTAACGTTCGGCAACCCTGTTGCGGGCGGCGATCTCGTCGTCAAAAATCTTCAGCTTCTCGATCAGGACCGCGGCCTGTATGGTGTCGAGCCGGCCGGTGAGGCCGAGACGGACGTTGTCGTATTTGTCGACGCCCTGCCCGTGCACGCGGATGCTGCGAAGCGTCGCGGCGAGCTCGTCGTCATCTGTGAAGATCGCGCCGCCGTCGCCGAAGCAGCCGAGCGGCTTGGCCGGGAAGAAGCTGGTCGCCGTGGCGTGCGCCAGCGTGCCTAGCTTGCGGCCCTTGTAGCTCGCGCCAAAGCCTTGCGCGGCGTCGTCGAGCACGAACAGGCCCTCGGCCCTCGCGATCTCGGCAATGGCGTCGTGATCGGCGGGCTGGCCGAACAGGTCGACCGGAATAACCGCGACCGGCTTCAGGCCGGCATTGCGGGCGGTCGCTATGCCGCGCTTGAGCGACTCCGGGCTCATGTTGAAGGTGGCCTCGTCGACGTCGACATAAACAGGCGTCGCACCGGTCCGCGCCACCGGCGAGGCGGTCGCGATGAAGGTGAAGGACGGACACAGCACGGCATCGCCGGGCCCAACATTCTTCGCCATCATCACCATCAGGATCGCGTCGGTGCCGCTGGCGCAGCCGATCACGTGCTTGGCGCCTGAGTAGGCCGCGAGCTGCTTCTCGAGCTCGAAAACCTCGGGCCCGTTGACGAACTGGCAATGGTCCATCACGCGCTTGACGGCCGCATCGAGCGAGGCGCCTAGCCGGCGGCGCTGCGAGGCGACGTCGATGAAAGGGATGGGTTCGGAACGTAAGTGCTGGTTCATGACGCCTTCTTGAGTAGTCGACATGGAAAGGGATCAGCCGGCGACGAGGCGCGGCTCCTTGCGGGCGGGCGCCGTCGCGGCGGGACGCGAGGGCGTCTCCAGGCACTGCGTCGCGATCTCGAGGCTGGCAACGCCCTCATCGCCCGTGACCGCCGGCGTCTCGCCGTTGCGCACCGCTTTGAGGAACGCGATCAGCTCGGCGCGGAGCGGCTCGTCATGTCCGACTGGCAGATGCCGCATCGAATAGCTGCCGTCCGGCTTGAAGCCGAAGCATTCGGTGACCTGGCGCGTCAGCAGATCGCCCATCACATATTTGCCGCGGGTCGCGACCGTGACGCTGCGCGCCTTGAACGGCGTCAGCCAGTTGGTGTTGATGTGGGCGAGCACGCCATTGGCGGTGCGGAACTGCAGGAGTGCGATGTCCTCGCGCTCGGCGACCGCGCTCGACAATTGCGGCTGCACCTCGACGATGTCGGATTCGGTGAACCAGCGGATCAGGTCGATGTCGTGCACGGCAAGGTCGATGACGACGCCGACGTTGGACATGCGCGGCGGGAACGGACCGACGCGCGTGATCGCGATGGAGAGAATGTCTTCGCCCGCGATCGCCTGCTTGACGGCGGCGACCGCCGGATTGAAGCGCTCGACATGGCCGACCATCAGCGTCACGCCGGCCTTTTGCGCGGCGGCGACGATCTCACGCCCCTCTTCCACCGTGGACGCGATCGGCTTCTCGACCAAGACATGGATGTTCTTGGCGATGCAGGCGAGCGCGACCTCGTGATGCAGGTGCGTGGGTGCCGCGATGGTGACGGCATCGACCCCGGCGGCGAAGAGCTGGTCGAGCGTCTCGAAGCTCGCGCAATCGGCGAGTTCCGTCGCGCGCGTGCGATGGGCTGGCGACGGATCGACCACGCCAACGAGGCTGACGCCGGGCAGGCCGCTGAGCACGCGCGCATGGTTGCTGCCCATGACGCCCGCGCCAATCACGCCGACGCGCAAGCCGGCCTTTGCCGGTGCAGACACTTTGGAACTCATCTGAGCAAACCCCGATTCAACGCAAATCCCCACGCCGCTTCTAGCACGGGCGCCATATTTGTGGCGAATGCCGGCCTGACGGTCCGGACACGATTTGATTCAAAAAGTTACACGTTTCCCGGGTCTTAAGCGGCGAAAGATACCGCTCTTTCGGCCCGGGCCGCGTGATTCGGAGCCTGCTGGTTACGACCTTTGATAGTCGTCTTCAATCCGGATGATGTCGTCCTCCCCGAGATAGGAGCCGGTCTGGACCTCGATCAGCTCCAGCATGATTTTACCGGGGTTTTCAAGGCGATGGACCGCGCCCATGGGGATGTAGATCGACTCGTTCTCGTGCACGGTCTTCACGGTCTCGTTGACGGTGACCCGGGCCGCGCCGCGGACCACGATCCAGTGCTCGGCACGATGGTGGTGCTTCTGCAGCGACAGCCGTCCGCCCGGCTTCACCACGATGCGCTTGACCTGGTGGCGTGCGCCGTTGTCGACGGACTGATAGCTGCCCCACGGACGGTGCACCTTGAGATGCTCCTCGGTGACCTTCGGCGCGACCGTCTTGAGCTTGGTCACCAGACGCTTCAGGCCGTTGGCATCCTTCTGGCGCGAGACCAGCACCGCGTCCGCAGTCGCGACCACGACGAGATCATCGACGCCTTCGAGCGCGACCAGCGCGGAATCGGAGGTGACGTTGCAGTTGCGGGAATCCTCGAACACCGCGGTGCCATGCGCCGCGTTGCCCTGCGCGTCCTTCTCGGACAGCTCCCACACCGCATGCCAGGAGCCGACATCGGACCAGCCGCAGGACACCGGCACCACGGCGGCGCGCGAGGTCTTCTCCATCACGGCGTAGTCGATCGAGATCGCCTTGGCCGCACCGAAGGCCTCGGGCTCCAGCGTCACGAAGCCGAGATCGCGGCCGGCATTGTTGACCGCGTTGGAGATCGCCTCGACGCTGGCCGCATCGACCTTGCGGTATTCATCGAGCAGGAGGCTGGCCGGGAACATGAAGTTGCCGCTGTTCCAGAGATAGCCCGAATTGACGTAGTCGGCGGCCGTCACGGCATCAGGCTTCTCGACGAAGCGGACGACCGCATGCACCTGGCCGGAGATCACCTCGCCCGGGCTGATATAGCCGTATTCGGTCGCCGGCCGCTCCGGCTTGACACCGAAGGTGACGATGCGCCCGACGCTCGCGGCGGTGAGGCCCTCGCGGCACGCCGCGACGAAAGCGGCATTGTCCTGCACGACGTGATCGGCGGCAAGCGCGAGCACGATCGCTTCACTGGTGCGGTTCTGCGCGAACACGGCGCCCGCGGCGATCGCGGGGCCGGAGTCGCGCCGCATCGGCTCGAGGATCACGTCGGCCTCGATGCCGATCTCGGCGAGCTGCTCCAGCACCATGAAGCGATAGGCCGCATTGGTGATGACGATCGGGCGATCGAACAACGATGCATCGGAGACGCGCAGCAGCGTGTCCTGGAAGGTCGAGCGGGCGCCGAACAGCGGCAGGAACTGTTTCGGGCGCACCTCGCGCGAGGCGGGCCACAACCGCGTGCCGGCACCGCCGCACATGATCAGGGGGATAATGCGTTTGTCCATCGTCATCTCAAACCTTGAAGTAGTCCCGATACCAGGTGACAAAATTACGGACCCCCTGCGCGATCGGCGTTGACGGCGCAAAGCCGGTGTCGCGCATCAGGTCGTCGACATCCGCGAACGTTTCCAAGACGTCTCCCGGCTGCATCGGCAGCAATTCTTTGATCGCCGTCCGACCCAGCTCCTGCTCCAGGAGTCCGACCACATACATCAGCTCCTCGGGGTGGTGGTTGCCGACATTGTAAACCCTAGACGGCGCATTTGCGGCAGCCGGATCATCCGCAGGCACCCGATCGATCAGCTTGGACACAACACGGCTGACGTCGTCAATATAGGTGAAGTCGCGGCGCATCCTGCCATGGTTAAAGAGCCGGATCGGCCGGCCCTCCATGATGGCGTTCACAAACAGGAACATGGCCATATCCGGCCGTCCCCACGGACCGTAGATGGTGAAGAAGCGCAAGGCGGTGACCGGCAGCCGGTAGAGGTGGCTGTAGGACTGCGCCATCACCTCGTTGGCCTTCTTGGTCGCGGCGTAGAAGCTCACCGGATGGTCGGTGCGGTCCTTGACCGCAAATGGCAGTTTCGTGTTGGCGCCGTAGACGGAGGATGACGAGGCGTAGACGAGATGGCGGCAGCCGTTGTGGCGGCAGCCCTCCAGCACGTTGAGAAAGCCTATCAGATTGGAATCGGCGTAAGCCTGCGGCTGGTCGATCGAATAGCGCACGCCGGCCTGGGCGGCCATGTGCACGACCTGCGTGAATCGGTGGCGCGCAAACAGCGCCGCGATGGCCGCGCGGTCGGCGAGATCGGCCTCGACGAAGGCGAAACGGGAATCGCGGCCAAGCAGTTCCAGCCGCGCCCGTTTCAGCGCAGGGTCGTAATAGCTGTTGAGATTGTCGAGCCCCACGACCGGCCGGCCTTCGGCCAAAAGCTGCCGGGCGAGGTGAAAGCCGATGAATCCGGCGGCTCCCGTGACCAAAATCGCGTGATCCGTCATCCTGTTCCCGAGGGACCCGATCCCCGGCCTTTCTGCGCCTCTTTAGCTGCCGTATCGCGGGGCTCGCAAGTGCCGTCCGGCCCGTCATAGCGGCTGTTCATGACCGCCTGTTATAACTGCTCTTATCAGCGCTATTGCAAGATCGGCTCCAAAACCATACCAAAGCGCCCGAATTCGGCGCCTCGCGTCGGGTTGCCACAGTCTTCGCGAACCCAGTACATGCGGGCGAGATGCGCCGAATCCTGCTTTCTGCGGCCAAGATCCTGATTTCCGCGGCGCTGCTCTACCTGGCGCTGCGCAAGGTCGACCTGTCCGAGCTGTTTTCGCGTTTCACCGTGACCAGCCTGTTCTGGATCGGCCTCGCGATCGCGATCACGTTCCTGCAGATCTTCGTCGGCGCGCTGCGCTGGCGCGAGATCAGCGCCGCATGCGGTGCGCCGCTCGAGCTCGCCCGCGCGATGCGCTACAACGTGATCGGCTCGTTCTTCAACCAGACCCTGCCCTCCGCGATCGGCGGCGATGCGGTCCGGCTGTGGCTGGTCGCGCGCGCCGGCGCCGGCTGGCGCGCGGCCACCTACTCGATCTTCGTCGATCGCGCCATCGGCCTGATTGCGCTCGCTATCCTCATCGTCGCCAGCCTGCCCTGGAGTTACGCCCTCATCACCGATCCGCACGGGCGCTCGGCGCTGCTGCTGGTCGACCTCGCCGCGCTCGCCGGCGGCCTCGGCTTCCTGGTGTTCGGCGCGCTGAAATGGCGCTGGCTGAAAACCTGGTGGGCCACCCATCACATCCACGCCTGCGCCGTGATCGCGAACCGCGTGATCTTCAGCCGTACGCGCGGACCGATCGTCTCGATCCTGTCGCTTGCCGTACACGTGCTCACCGTCGTCATCGCCTGGTGCGTCGTGCAGTCGATTGCGGCTCCCGTCGGCTTCGGCGACGTGTTCCAGCTCGTGCCCCCGGTGATGCTGATCACGATGATGCCGATCTCGATCGCGGGCTGGGGCGTGCGCGAGGCCACCATGGGCCTCGCCTTCGGCTTTGCCGGGCTTGCCGCCAACGAGGGCGTCAACATCTCGCTGCTGTTCGGCGCGGTGTACTTCGTGGTCGGCGCGATCGGCGGCCTCGTCTGGATCCTGAGCGCGGAGAAAGCCGCGCAAGGCTCGGCACCGATCGGAGTGCCGGAGTGAGCCCTGCCACCGAAGCCGTGCCCGCGCTGCTTGCCCTGGCGATTGCCGCGCTGATATCGGCGCTCATCACCTGGACCAGCCGCCCCCTGCTCCAGCGCTACGCGCTGGCGCGGCCGAATGCACGCTCCTCGCACCGCGTCCCGACGCCTCAGGGTGCGGGTATCGCGGTGATCGGCGCGACGCTTCTCGTCACCTCGGTGTGGGCTGCCTGGGCGAACGTCGCGATCCCGCCGGCGCTGGTCATTGCGACGATCGTGATCGCACTGGTGGGGTTCGCCGATGATATCCTGTCACTGCCCGTGCTGGTGCGGCTCGTGCTGCAGGCCGCCGCCGTCGGCGCCGTCGTGTTCACTGCGCCCGAAACGGCGCGCATCGTGCCGGCGATGCCTCTTGCGCTGGAGCGCGGCCTCATCCTGCTCGCCGGAATCTGGTTCGTGAACCTCGTCAACTTCATGGACGGGCTCGACCTGATGACGGTCGCCGAAGTCGTGCCGGTCGCCGCGGCGCTGCTGCTGCTCGGATGGCTGGGCGATCTGTCCTGGCCGGCGGCAGTCGTCGCCACCGCGCTCTGCGGCGCCATGATCGGCTTTGCGCCCTTCAACAAGCCGGTCGCAAAAGTGTTCTTGGGCGATGTCGGCAGCCTGCCGATCGGCCTCCTCCTCGGCTGGTGCCTGCTCGAGCTCGCCTGGCAGGGGCAGGCGGCTGCGGCGTTGCTGCTGCCGGCCTATTACTTCACTGATGCCACCATCACCCTGTTTCGGCGCATCGCGCGCCGCGAGCAGTTCTGGTCGGCGCACCGTTCGCATTTCTATCAGCGCGCGACCGACAACGGTTTTTCGGTGTCCCGGGTGACTTGTGAGGTCTTCCTGCTCAACCTCGTGCTCGCTGGGCTTGCGATCCTCGCCGTTCGCGCGGCGACAATGGCGGTCACGCTGCCCGCGCTGCTCGCCGGCGCGATCGCGGTCGGCTTCGTGCTGCGGCGCTTCTCCCGCCCTCAAGGTTCCTGAGCCGACAGCGCAAGCCGCAGGCCCTCGTCGAGCGAGACCTCCGGCTGCCAGCCGGTCGCGAGGGCCTTGGAGACGTTGAGCTCGAGCGAGCCGATCAGGCTGTCATGCGTTTCCTGCCGTCCCGTCACGTTGAGGAGTATGGCGAGCAGGTCCGGCGGCATGCGGAACAGACGCGGGATCTTGCCGGAGGCCCGCCCCAGGCGCTCGATGAATTCGGGTGTCGAGACCTGTTCCCTGTCGGCCACCAGGAAGATCTCGAAATTGCCGGCCGCGGCGGGGTGGGCAAGCCGGCGCACGATGAACGAGGACAGGTTTTGCACGGCAAGGAAGGCGCGGTGATTGCGGATCGCGCCAAAGGGCAGCGGCAGCCCCAGGCTGACCGCACGCGTCAAGAGCGCGAAATTGCCCTTGGCGCCCGCCCCGTAGACCAGCGGCGGCCTGATCACCGAGATCTTCATGGCGCCGTCGCGCGCCAGCGTCCGGAGGCCCGCCTCGGCCGCGGCCTTGGACATGCCGTAGAGGCCGCGCGGCGTCGGGATATCGTCCTCGCTGAAGGGGGCGCGGCCGTCGTTGCTGCGACCGTGCACGAGCACGGTGCTGACGAAGATGAACTGGCGCGCGCCTGCCATCGCCGCCGAGCGCGCCAGATGCAGCGTGCCGGCGATGTTGACGTTGCGGTAGAGCTGAACGGCGTGCTCCTCGTGCTTGTGATGCACGCGCGCGGCGAGATGGACGACGGCGTCGACGCCTTCGAGCGCCGCCTGCCAGTCGGTGTCGGGACCGATCGTCTCGATCACGACCTCGTCCTCGGTGCCTTCGGCGCGGCGCACGGCACGGCGCACCGACCAGCCCGCACGCGCGAGCGCTGGCACGACATGACGGCCGACAAAGCCGCTAGCTCCCGTCACCAGCACGACCGGTTTGCTCTCGCTCATCGCGTCTCCGTAAGGTCCGGGTTGCGCAACAATTCGTCGACCAGAGCGGCATAGGCGTTCATCGCGGTGGCGCGATCGAACCGCGCCGCCGCCTTCACCGCACGCTCCGCCATGGCAGCATCATCGGAACGGGAGGCCGCGCGGATTGCGTCTGCGAGCCGATCGGCGCGGCCCGGCGTCACGACCCAGCCGAGCCCGTTCTCCACCACCGTCAACGCGGCCTCGGCCTCCGGCTCCGAGACCAATGCCACGGGACGGCCGACCGCCAGTAGATTGTAAAACCGGCTCGGCACCGACACACCCGCAACGTCCTTCCGGTATGGAATGATCCAGAGATTGGCCGACGCCAGGAACGCCTCGAGCTCGGCGTCCTCGACCCGGGCCACGAAGGACACATTGGGCAGGTTTGCTTCCGCCTGCAACTGTTTCAGCCGCGCGAAACCGACGCCCCAGCCGGACAGCAGGAAGTGGATGTCCGGCTCGTCCCTGAGCAGGCGCGCCGCCTCGAACACGATCTCCGGATCATGGGTGAAGCCGAGATTGCCCGACAGGCCGACGACGAAACGCGCGGAAATCGCTTTGCGGAATGGATTGTCCTGCGACAGGGGACGCGGCCCTGGCACCAGCGTCGCCCAGTTCGGGATGAACCGGATCTTGTTCCGTCGCATGCCGGAATAGCCGAGCAGCGGCCGCTCGGCGTCGCGGCCGATGGTGATGACGGCGTTGAGCGCACGGAACATCAGGCTGTTGGCCAAGCGCATCGTCCGCGTCACGGGCGAGCCCGGCTTCAGCAGGCCCGCCATCACCAGCACGTCGGGAAAGAGGTCGTGCATGATCAGCGCGGAGCGCGCGCCCTTGAGCCTTGCCGCGGCGGCGACGGCGTAGGGCAGCATGAACGGGGCCGTGACGGTGAGCACGACGTCACTTCGCCGGAGCTCCCGAATCAAGGCGAGGAACGTACGCGCCACGAACAGCAGCTCGGACGCCCCGCGCCGCACCAGCGCCGCCTTTCCCGCCATCCGGTTCCTGACCGCCACGACGCGCGGCTTGCCGGGACCGGTCTGCGAGGCCGGCAGAGCGCCCGGTGAGCCCGACAGCACGACGACCTCGTGATCCCCGGCGATGCGGCAGGCGATCTCCGCCATGATCGCCGCGGTCGTACTCGGATCCGGCGGATAATGCTGGCTCGCGACGACGATCTTGCCTTGGGGCTGCATGGTCAGGCCGCGGTCGACCCGAATTCCGGGACCGCATCCTTCAGGATCGTCCTGATGGTGGCGCGATCGTCGCGGGCGATCGCCTGCTCGAGCGCTGCGATCCATTTGCGCAGCGTCTGCATCGGCGGCTCGTTCGGCTGCGCCGCCATGATGCCGGCGACGCCGATCTCGCGGGTCGGCTCCTCGGAGGCGAACAGGATCTCGTGCAGCCGCTCGCCCGGCCGCATGCCGGTGAACACGATCTCGATGTCGTAGCCCGGCTGCAGGCCGGACAGGCGGATCATGCGCTCGGCGAGATCGACGATCTTCACCGGCTGGCCCATGTTCAGCACATAGACCGACACGTCCGGGCGCGCCGTTCCAAGCGCGTGCGTCGCCGCCGTGATGACGAGGTCGCAGGCCTCGCGGATGGTCATGAAGTAGCGGACCATGTCGGGATGCGTCACCGTCACCGGACCGCCGGCCTCGATCTGGGCCTTGAACTTCGGCACCACCGAGCCGTTCGAGGCCAGCACGTTGCCGAACCGGACCGAGATCAGCCGCATCGGCGGCCTGGCACCGCTGCTGCCCGCGGCAAGATCATGGTCGAGCGCCTGGCAGTACATCTCGGCGAAGCGCTTGGTGAGGCCCAGCATCGACACCGGCTCGATCGCCTTGTCGGTCGAGATCATCACCATGGCCTCGGCGCCGGCGGCGTGCGCGGCATCGGCGACGTTGATCGAGCCGAAGATGTTGGTCTTGACGCCCTCGCTCCAGTCGCGCTCGAGGATCGGCACGTGCTTGAGGGCCGCGGCGTGGAACACGATGTCGGGCTTGAACTCGGCCATCAGGCGCATGATCCGCTCGCGGTCGCGGATGTCGGCGATTCGTCCTTCGATCGCGGCGGCCGCACCGTGCGCGGCGAGCGCCTCCGTGACCGCGTAGAGCGCCGGCTCGGAATTTTCCACGATCAGCAGGCGCGCGGCGCCGAAGGCGACGACGCGCTCGCAGATCTCGGAACCGATCGAACCGCCGCCGCCGGTGACGATCACCGCCTTGCCCCTGATCAGGGCTTCGAGACGCGCATAGTCGATCTTCTCGCTCGGCCGCAGCAGGAGATCCTCGACTGCGACGGCCGTGAGACGCGGCGTATCTCCGCTCTCCAGCGAAGGCATGCGGTTGACGATCACACCCAGCTTGCGCGCCCGCATCAGGATCGATTCCGGATGCGCGTCCGGCTCGAACGCCGACGGCGTCATGATAAGGCGTCCGATCGGCTTGTTGCGCTTGGCGAAGTCGGTGATGACGTCCTCGACGTCGTCGATGCCGCCGAGCACGGGCACGTTGCGGATGAAATGGCCGCGATCCGAGCTCGACGGCGACAGGACGCCGACCGGCCAGATGCGCTTGATCGCCCCGCTCTCGATCCCGCGCAGCAGCACCTCGGCATCCGCAGCCCGGCCGATCAGCAGCGTCGGCGCGGCATCCTCGGTGCGGGCATGGCGCCGCACCCGCGTGTAGCGGAAGTAGCGGTAGGCCATGCGCAGTGCGCTGAGGAAGGCGATCTCGAGGAACCAGTACAGGACGATCGTCACCTTGCCGAGGAAGAAGGCACCACGGACGTTGGGAGCGACGAAGATGTAGTCGAGCACCAGCAGCGCCACCGTCAGCACGGTCGCGACGCGGATGATGTTCAGCGCATCCGGCAGCGAGATGAAGCGCCATTTCGTCGTGGTCAGGTTGGAGACGAAGAACACGACTACGCTGAAGGCGAGGAAGTAGGGCAGGATCTGAACCAGCAGCGGCAGGCGGTCGTAGAAGAAATCGCCGCCCTCGAAGCGCAGATAGAACGCGGCGAACAGCGCCGCCGTGGTCGCCAGCAGGTCGTGGAGCGCGATCAGAAAATTGCGCAAGGTGAGATGCGAAAGGCGCGTCATTCGCGGACCGATGAATATCCCGTTGGGTGCAACCTGACCGCGCTGATAGCCCATCTTAACAAGACTTGCCAGCCGCGCGGCCGTTCAGGAACCTGCTTCCCCCATCTTCGTCTCCGCCTGTTGTGCCCGGATTACCATGCCGCCGGCAACGCCGACGCCGATGACGTACATCCAGCCCTCGTGGAAATCGAACAGATGGGAGTTGAACAGGGAAGTGAAGACGTTCTGCACCACGACCAGGAGGCCGACATAATTCGCCAGTCCGTCGCCGCGGAACAGCAGGAGATGCAGGATCCAGATCGCGTAGAGAACGACGACGCCGATGACGCCCCATTGCACGGCGACATTCAGCGTCTGGTTATGCGGATTGCCGATCACCTCGGAGGACGCCCGGTGTTGGTCGGCGGGTGTTGCGACCTTCTCGAACAGGCCGCGCGTCGAGCCCGTGCCGTGCCCCTTGATCGGCGCCTCCGCGAAGAAGCCGATCGATTTCCGCCAGAATTCGATCCGCAGGCCCATCGAGGTCGGCTCGCCCTTCTCGACGTAGCGCGTATAGTCGCTGGCGAAGGTGTCGGCGGTCCTGCGCAGTTGCGGCGAGACCTGCCACGCCAGAGCCGCGCCGACGAGCAGGGCCGCGGAGATGATCGCGATGCTGCGCCATCTGAGGTGCAGCAGCGCAAACACGCCGAACATGACCGGGATGGTGACGAGCGCGGTGCGCGACACGATCACGAAGACCATGTTGACGAAGAAGCTCAGCGCCAGCGCGGTCAACAGTCCCGCGAGCCGGTAGCGCTTTTCGCGCAACAGCATCACGATCGGATAGGCCAGTCCGACCGCGCAGAGCGTGAATTCCTGGCTCTGGTCGATGTAGTTCTTCACGAAGATGCCGCGTTCGACCCGGTCGGACTTGATCGACAGGTCGGGATAGAAGGCGACCAGCCAGGACATCACCGACAGCAGCGCGCAGGACACCAGGAAGGCGACGAAGACCCAGCGTCCGCGCGATGAGCGCTCGAAATGATAGAGCAGAACCGGAAGCACCAGCAGCTTGACGGTCGGATTGACCGCGTAGAAGCGTGCGCCCCAACTCGCGTCCGACCACAGCGTCCCGACCAGCGCGAGCAGGACCAGCGCGATCGGAGCGATGCAGATCGGACGCTTCAGGAACTGCAGGAACGCACGGACGTCGAGGAACGGCAGCATGCACAGGAGCATCAGGGTGTTGAAGATCGCCGCCAGCGACGTCGACCAGGGCAGCGAGGCCGCGGTCAGGATCGCGAACCAGTCGACGGTCTCGCTCCAGGCTGCCGGGCTGCGCAAGCGGCGCGACAGCATCTGGCCGGTGGTCTCGCGGGCCAGCGTCGTCGCTTGACCTGTCACCTGAGCGGTCACTTGGCCCCTCCCCGCGCGCGATCCACCAGCGCCGTCGTGCTGAAACCCTGGAGAATGTCGACCAGCATGACCACCCCGCCCGCGGCCTCGACCACCTCGTGGCCGACCACCTGCGCGCGGGTGTAGTCGCCGCCTTTCACCAGCACGCTCGGCTTGATCCGCGTGATCAGCTCGAGCGGCGTGTCTTCCTGGAAAATGACGACGAGATCGACCGCTTCGAGTGCGGCGAGCACCTCGGCGCGCGCGCGCTCGTCCTGGACCGGGCGATCGGCGCCCTTCAGCCGCCGCACCGAGGCGTCGCTGTTGAGGCCCACGATCAGGCGGTCGCAGGCGGCACGCGCCGCCGTCAGCACCTTGACGTGGCCCGGATGCAGGATGTCGAAGCAGCCGTTCGTGAAGCCGACGCGGAGGTCCTGCCGGCGCCATCCGGCGAGTTGCGCGTCGAGCGTATCAGGCTCGAGCACGATCTTCTCCTCGGCCGCGAGATAAGCGTGCGGCAATATCCTGCGCCTCAGCTCGGCGGCACTGACGACGGCGGTGCCCTGCTTGCCGACGGCGACGGCGGCGGCAGCGTTGGCCACGCGCAGCGCCGTGTCCCAGTCCGCGCCCGCCGCGAGCGAGACCGCAAGCGCGGCGGCGACGGTGTCGCCGGCGCCGGAGACGTCGCGCACCTTCACGGGAACGGCAGGAACGTGAACGAACCCGCCGCCACGCGGCACCAGCGTCATGCCGTGCTCGCCCTGCGTGACCAGGATCGCCTCGCAATCGGCGAGCCGCATCACGTCCTCGCTGGCATCGACGATGCTCTGCGGGGTGTCGGCGCGGCTGCGGGTGGTTTCAGAAAACTCCTTGCGATTCGGCGTGAGCAGCGTCGCACCGCGATAGATCGCCCAGTTCAGGCTCTTGGGATCGACGATCACGGACTTGCCGAGCTTTCGCGCGGCATCGATGGTGTGGCGGATCACGCGCGCGGTCAGCACGCCCTTGGCGTAGTCGGACAGCAGCACGATGTCGGCGCGCGCGATCTGTGGCAGGATCGCCTCGATCAGCTCGGTCTCGACCGCGTCGGAGGCCGCGACCGCCTGCTCCCAGTCCGCGCGCAGCATGTGCGTGGAAAAATGCTCGGAGACGAAGCGGACTTTTCGCGTGGTCGGCCGCGACGGATCGCACACCAGCACGCTTTCGATAGCACCATGTTCGGCCAGCGCCGAGGCGAGCCGCTTGCCGGCATCGTCCGCGCCGACGAGGCCGACGAAGATGCAGCGTGCGCCGAGCGAAGCGATATTGCGCGCGACATTGCCGGCGCCGCCGATATGGATTTCGCTGCGCTGGGCGGCGATGACCGGGGTCGGCGCTTCCGGCGAGATCCGCGACACCTCGCCATAGACGAACTCGTCCAGCATGATGTCGCCGATGCAGAGCACCGTGCGGCCTGAGATCGTTTGCGCGAGGGCGTCGAAATCGAGAATGGGCGTCGCCATGATCAAAAAGCCTCAGCGGAAACGGTCGGGCCGGTCGAGATAGTCCCCGACATAGGCCTTCACCGCGTCCTCGAGTGTCGTGAAGCCGCCGTTATAACCGGCGCGGCAGAGGCGATCGACCTCGCTCTGGGTGAAGTACTGGTAGGCGCCGCGGATGTTCTCGGGCATGTCGATGTATTCGATGTTGGGCCTGGTGCCGAGCGCGGCATAGGCCGCCAGCATCAGGTCCTTGAAGCTGCGCGCCTGGCCGGTTCCGACATTGAAGAGGCCCGACGCGGAGGGCGTTGCCAGCAGCCACATGATGACGCGCACGACGTCGTCGACATAGATGAAGTCGCGGCGCTGATCGCCGTCGGCGATGCCCTCGCGATGCGACTTGAACAGCTGCACGACGCGGCCCGCCTTGACGTCGTCGAAGCGGCGCGCGAGCACGCTCATCATCGAACCCTTGTGGTATTCGTTCGGGCCGAACACGTTGAAGAATTTCAGGCCCACGCATTGCGGCGGCAGCGGATCCCCGTTCGCGACACGCTCGGCGACCGCGAGATCGAACATGTGCTTGCTCCAGCCGTAGAGATTCATCGGCCGCAGTTTTTTCAGGGCCGGCAGCGAGGCATCGTCGCCGAAGCCGGCCTCGCCGTCACCATAGGTCGCTGCCGAGGAAGCGTAGATGAACGGCACGGCACCGGCCGTGCACCACTCCAGCAGGCGCATCGACATCCGGAAATTGGTCTCGAACACGTGGTCGCCGTCGGTCGCGGTGGTCGCGGAGATCGCCCCGAGATGGATCACGGCATCGAGCTTGCGGCCATTCAGCCAGTCGAGCAGCTCGCCAGGGGGGACGATATCCACAAGCTGGCGCTTGGCCAGGTTCCGCCACTTGCCGTCGTTGCCGAGCAGGTCGCACACCACGACGTCGCTGCGGCCCGCGTCATTCAGCGCGGCCACGACATTCGATCCGATAAAACCGGCCCCGCCGGTCACCAGCAACATTCACCTACCTGCCCGATTTCTTAAGGCCCGACCCTGCCGTAGCGCATCATCCGCCAAAGTGTAAGCATTTTGGGCAGGCGCCTTTTGGAGTCGCGCAATGCCTGCTTTACGTCTCGGCCCGGAGCGGCTAACCGAACCGCCACATCAGCTCGCCTTCGGCCCTATTAACGAATGAACCAAGATTCGCAACTTAGTGAGGGTGCAGACTGGGACGACACCCGGCCGATTCTGATCATTCCCTACATGTGGATCGGCGATTTCGTCCGGAATCATACCGTAGTGCGGGTCCTGAAGGAACGCTGGCCGAACCGGCCGGTCGATCTCCTGACCACGTCCCTATGCGCCCCGCTGGTCGATTACATGCCCGGCGTTCGCGAGGGGATTATCTGGGACCTGCCGCGCAGCCGGCTGGCCGTAGGCCGGCAGTTCGGCCTTGCCAACCTCCTGCGGAAACGGAACTACGGCACCGCCCTGGTGCTGCCGCGGACCTGGAAGGCGGCCATCGCGCCGGCGCTCGCCGGTATTCCCGAACGGGTCGGTTTCGTCGGCGAGTTCCGGTTCGGCCTGCTCAACCGCTGGCGCTGGGGCGAGAAGAAGCTGCCGCGCTTCATCGACAAGAACGCTGCGCTGGCCCAGCCCGACGGCGCGCCCCTGCCCCCGGAATGGCCGGTGCCGCAATTGCGCGTTCCCGCCGAGGAGATCGTGCGCTGGCGGCAGGCCAATGGCCTCAGCGCAGGCTCCGCCGTGGCGCTGGCCCCCGGCTCGGTCGGGGTCTCAAAACGCTGGACCTATTATCCGGAAGCCGCCCGGCTGCTGGTCGAGCACGGGTTCGAGGTCTGGGTGGTCGGTGGCCCCGCCGAAAAGGGCCTCGCCCGGGAGATCGTCGCTGCGGGGGGCCCTGATGTCCGGGATCTCACCGGCAGTGATCTGCGCAATGGCGTCCTCGCCATGGCTGCCGCCGGCGTCGCCATCTCCAACGATTCCGGCCTGATGCACATCGCAGCAGCCCTCGGCACGCCCACCATGGGCATCTTCGGCCCGACCAGCCCCTATCTCTGGGCCCCCCTCAACGGCCTCGCCGCGACCGTGGTCCAGGACAAGAGCGTGCTCTCCTGCCAGCCCTGCCAGAGCACGATCTGCAAGATGAACGACCACCGCTGCATGCGCGACATTGCGGCCGCGGAGGTGGTGGCGATCGCGCAGCGGGTGCTCGGTGAAGCGGGGGCGAGGGCCGAGACGTGAGGCCGCCGAGGCTCGCACCCATGGTAACATCCTGCCACTGTTTTGCCCGACGGGTCAAATCCATTTCGTAAAATCAGCAACTGGATCACATCGGCCGCCAAGCCGTTGTTTCCATTATCGCCGGCTACTGTGCATGGGGTTGTTTTCGAGTTTTTGTTTGCGACCGCCAACCGGCATTCAAAGCAGCGGCCGATAGACCTCGCCGATCCGTGCCGCCTCCGCATCGAGGCTGAACTTTGCCAGCACCCACGCCCGCCCGCGCTCGCCCATCGCGGTTGCGGCGGCCACGTCGCGCATCAGCGGCTCGAGCGCAGCCGCGAGCGCATCGGCATCTCCCGTCGGGATCAGCACGCCGTTGACACCATCTTCGACGACGAGCTCGGCCGCGCCGGCGCGTGCGGCGACGAGCGCGCTTCCCGCCGCCATCGCCTCGATCAGCGTCAAACCAAAACCTTCGTTGCGCGAGGTGAAGGCGTAGATCGTCAAACGCTGATACCAGCGCTGCACGTCCTCGATCGGCAGCTCGCCGGTGATGACGATGCGCGATTGCAGGCCGGCTGCCTCGATGCGCTTCTTCAGGTCGTTTGCGAAGGCAGTCTGTTCGGCAGTGATTTGTCCGACGATGATGGCGGTGAAGTCCGGATAGCGCGGCAGCAGGCGGCACATCGCATCGACGAACAGGTCGGTGCCCTTCTGCGCGCGCACACGGCCGAAGCAGCCGATGGCGAAGCGGCCCGGCAGCGCGGCTTCCGCGAACGCCGCCGCGCGATCGATCGGCGGCGCGTAAACGTCGGTGTCGACGCCGTGCGGGATCACCGTCGCCTTCACCTTCAGGAACGAGGCCGAGATCTCACTCGTCGCTATGACCACGTCCATGCGCCGGATCAGCCAGCGCGTGATCCAGCTGTGATGGCGCTGCGCCGCCGAGGTGAACACGAGCTTCAGCGGCCAGCCGAGCGCGCGCAGCACGACGCCCGCGATCATCTCGTTGTTGCGCCGCGCGTGCCAGATCACCGGCGCCTTGCGCCGCCAGAGCTTCAGGAAATCGGCTACACTCAGCCGCGCGATCGCCTCCGGCGCGTCGGAGCCGAACCAGGCGGCGCGATACAGTTTGGCCAGCCGCGGCGCCACCATCCGGTTGGTCGCGGTCACCCCGGAATAGCGCCTGTGCAGATTTGGCACGATCACCTCGAGATCGCCCTGGGGATTCGCCACGTCATGCTCCGTTTCGAATGGTCCCTATACGCAACATTAAGCATAGTGACCAGTTCAGCCGCCCCGATACCCCCTCTTCACCACGCAAGCGCTAGCCTTGCGCGTTGATCGAGGACGGGTGAGATCATGACTGTGCTAGTCACCGGCGGCGCCGGTTATATCGGAAGTCATACGGTCCTGGCGCTGGCGGAGGCCGGCGAGGACGTCGTCGTGATCGACGATCTCTCCACCGGCTTCTCGGCGTACTTGCCGGAAGGCGTGCCGCTGTTCATTGGCGATGCCGGCGACGAGAACCTGCTCGAAGGCGTCATCGCCCAGCACAACATCGAGAGCATCATCCATTTCGCCGGCTCGGTGGTCGTTCCGGAGTCGATGCGCGATCCGCTGGGTTATTACCGCAACAATTTCGTCACCGCGCGCAACCTGCTCAGCGTCGCCGTGAAGCGCGGGATCGGCCGCTTCATCTTCTCCTCGACCGCGGCGGTCTACGGCGATCCGGACCAGGTGCCGGTACCCGAGCATGCGCCGACCCGGCCGCTGTCGCCTTACGGCTCGTCGAAGCTGATGAGCGAGATCATGCTGCACGACGTCGCCGCCGCCTACGGCATGCAGTACGTGACCTTGCGCTATTTCAACGTCGCCGGCGCCGATCCGCAGGCACGCATCGGCCTTGCCACCGTCGGCGCCACGCATCTGCTCAAGATCGCGGTGGAGGCGGCAACCGGACAGCGTGCCAAGATCGACGTGTTCGGCACCGACTATCCGACCCCCGACGGCAGCTGCATCCGCGACTTCATCCACGTCTCGGACCTGTCGCAGGCCCATCTCTCGGCACTGGCTTACCTGCGCAACGGCGGCGCCTCGACCACACTGAATTGCGGCTACGGCCGCGGCTATTCGGTGCTGGAGACCATCGACGCCGTGCGCCGGGTATCGGGCCGCAGCTTCGCCATCCAGTACGCCCCGCGCCGGCCCGGCGACATCATGACCATGGTCGCCGATACCAGCCGCATCCGTGGCCTGCTCGACTGGAAGCCGCAATATGACGACCTCGAGACCATCGCGGCCCATGCGCTGGCCTGGGAGGACAAGCTGTTCCGCGAGCGCCGTGGCGAGCTCCGCCAAGCCGTCTCGGCCTAAATTCCGTCCGGACGCAAGCCCTTAATGGGGCTTGAAAAACCCCGCTTGAGCGGGCACAGAGGCCCATCGATCCCTGACGCGCGGGCAGGCTTGTCCTGCGCCGTCAATGGACTACGGATGGCCCAGTTTCCAAAGAAAATCACCGACGACCCCTATGCGGCAGCGGTCCTGATTCGCCGCCTCGTCACCGAACAGGGCATCGTCTACTGGCGGCGCTACCTCCTCGCCTTCGCGCTGATGGCGGTCGCCGCAGGCGCCACCGCATGCGCGACCTATGTGCTCGGCCAGGTCATCAACCAGGCCTATGTCGACAAGAACATCCCGGGCATCGCGATGTTCTCGGGGATCACGGTGCTCCTGCTCTTCATCAAGGGCGTGGCGACCTACGGCCACATGGTGATCCTGACCAAGATCAGCAACGCGATCCTCGCCACCAACCAGCGCCAGCTGTTCGCCAAGCTGATGCGCGAGAGCGTCGGCTTCTTCTCCGAGCGGCACTCCTCCGAATTCCTGGCGCGGCTGACGGCCGGCGCCAAGTCGATCACCGACGTGCTCAACATGCTGGTCAACGCCATCGGGCGCGACCTGTTGATGCTGCTTGCCATGATCGGCGTGATGGTGTGGCAGGATCCGCTGATGTCGTTCATCGGCCTCGTCGCGGTGCCGCCGGCGATGCTGGTGCTGCGCAAGCTGGTCAAGCGCATCAAGGGCCTCGCCTTCAACCAGTTCACCGGCACCGCCGACATCATGGAGACGATGCAGGAATCGCTGCAGGGCATCCGCACCGTCAAGGCGTTCACGCTGGAAGACACCATGCAGAAGCGCATCGACGAGAACATCGCGATCGTCGAGCGCAACGCCAACAAGATGGCCCGCGTCGCCAACCGCTCCAACCCGCTGATGGAGATGCTCGGCGGCTTCGCCGTCGCCGGCTGCCT
Source organism: Bradyrhizobium sp. SMVTL-02 (assembly GCF_051853005.1). Classification (NCBI taxonomy): domain Bacteria; kingdom Pseudomonadati; phylum Pseudomonadota; class Alphaproteobacteria; order Hyphomicrobiales; family Nitrobacteraceae; genus Bradyrhizobium; species Bradyrhizobium sp. SMVTL-02. Next base: position 5,477,831 of record NZ_CP182469.1, read on the forward strand.
GATGTACGGCGGCTATGCCGTGATCGCGCTCAACGCCACGCCTGGCGCGTTCTTCTCCTTCATGACCGCGTTCCTGATGGCGACCGAGCCGGCGAAGCGGCTGGCGCGGCTCAACATCGATCTCAACAGCCAGCTCGTCGGCGCGCGCATGCTGCTCGAGGTCATCGACAGTCCCGCCAGCGAGCGGTCCGACGACGACAAGCCGGCGCTGAAGCTCTCCGACGCCCGGATCGAGCTGCGCGACGTCAGCTTCTCCTATCGCGCCAGTGAGACCGTCCTCAACCGCATGAGCTTCGTGGCCGAGCCCGGCACGGTCACCGCGCTGGTCGGCCCCTCCGGCGGCGGCAAGTCGACCGTGCTGGGGCTGCTCTTGCGCTTCTACGAGATCACGCAAGGCGACATCGTGATCGACGGCCAGTCGATCTCTAAGGTCTCGCGCAAATCGCTGCGCGCCCAGACCGCCTATGTCGGCCAGGACGTCTATCTGTTCCGCGACACCATCCGGAGCAACATCGCCTTCGGCAAACCGGGCTCGAGCGAGGACGAGATCATCGAGGCGGCGAAGGCGGCCTGCGCGCATGATTTCATCATGGGCTTCCCGCTCGGCTACGACACGCCGGTCGGCGAGCACGGCACGCAGCTCTCCGGCGGCCAGCGCCAGCGCATTGCGGTCGCGCGCGCGCTGCTCAAGAACGCACCGATCATCCTGCTCGACGAGGCTACCGCCGCGCTCGATTCCGAATCCGAGCGGCAGGTGCAGGAGGCGATCGAGCATCTTTGCCAGAACCGCACCACCATCGTGATCGCGCACCGCCTGCACACCATCATGCACGCCGACAGCATCCTGGTGGTCGAGGGCGGCGAGATCGTCGAGCAGGGCCGCCATGACGAATTGCTCCGCCGCGGCGGCCGCTACGCCTCGTTCTTCCGCCTGCAACATCGGGACGCCGGCGCTCTGGCGCCGATCAGCGCAACCGCCTAGAGTTCCTTACCACCTCAAGAGCAGCGAGACCGCTTCATGAACGCCGCCTCCTACGTCATTCCGCTTCCGCCCCAGGCTTCGCTTCCCGTCGTCGGGGAGAGCGGCCGTTTTCCGGTGCGCCGCATCTGGTGCGTCGGCCGCAACTATCTCGAGCACATCCGCGAAATGGGCAATGACGAGCGCGCCCCACCGTTCTTCTTCGCCAAGCACGCCGACATGCTGGTGCCCGACGGCGCCACCATTCCATATCCGCCGCTGACCAAGGACCTGCATCACGAGGTCGAGCTGATCGTCGCCCTCAAGAGCGGCGGCCTCAACATCCCCGCCGACAAGGCGCTCGACCACGTCTACGGCTATGCCGTCGGCATCGACCTCACCCGCCGCGACCTCCAGATCGCCTCGCGCAAGAAGGAGCGTCCGTGGGAGATCGGCAAGTCGTTCGACGGCTCGGCGCCCGCCTCGGCATTGCAGCCGGCCTCGAAGATCGGCCATCCCTCCAAGGGCAAGATCTGGCTCACCGTCAACGGCAAGGAAGCCCAGACGGGCGACCTCAGCGAGATGATCTGGAACGTGCCGGAGATCATCTGGCAGCTCTCGCAGCAGGTGAAGCTCGCCGCCGGCGACATCATCATGACCGGCACGCCCGCCGGCGTGTCGCAGCTTCAGGTGGGCGACAAGCTCGAATGCGGCGTCGACGGCATCGGCACGCTGAAGGTGTCGATCGGCCAGCCGGAGTAACCGACCCACCACCGCGGAATCAAAAGGCCCCGGAAACATCCGGGGCCTTTTTTATTGGCTTGCAGCTACCAGGCCTTCACCGGCCGGTTGGCGTGGCTTGCCTGCGGCACACCGCGATTGAGCGACATGTGCGAATGCACGCACAGCCAACCCTCGCCATTTCTCGAAAACACCATCGTCGCCCGGCCCGGTCGCGGAAACGCGCTGCCGTCGGGATGATAGCCCGTGCTCGTCCACGGCGCGATAACCGCCGCCATCGTGCCGTCGGCAGACGCCAGAACGGAGGTCTGGTCTAGGACGAAACGGAAGTCGGCCGTCTTCGGCCAAACGTTGTCCCATTGCGTCTCGACCCATTGCTCGAGACCGGGAATGACATCGTTGTGCGTGCCAAAGGCGAGCACGTCGGGATGGAAGAGCGGCCGCGCCGAGGCGTAGTCGACCTCTCGGACATAGCCAGCGAAGGTGTCCAGCCACTGGCGGAAGAACTGCGTGATCTCGGTGTTCGCGGTCGGCAAAGGCACCATTGCCTGCTCCTTGTTCGGCAACTCGATTGCGACATCTTTGTCGCCCTGGGTCGAACTATTCAGCAAGACTCGCAGCAGCGGTTCGGATCGGAGGGTCCGCTGCGATCATCGACAAGGACGCCAAGCCGGTATGAGACAAAAACAAAGCCCCGGAGATCACTCCGGGGCTTTGTGATTCCGAACTCCCGGGTCGTCGGATCACCGCAGCGCAGACAGCACGATCAGGCCGAGGATCAGCGCCGTCAGCGAGTATTTCAGCGTGTAGTACACGTTGCGGTTCCACTCCTTGACCTTGCGGCTGCCGAGATGGATCTCGTAAAGCTTGCCGAACACCTTGTTGAGCACGCCGACGTTCTCGCCCTCGACGTTCTGGGTCGCCGACGCCTTCACGATGTGATGGCTGACCCAGCGATTGATCGCGGTCATGAAGCCGAACCTCATCGGGCGCTCGACGTCGCAGAACAGGATGATGCGGTTGACGTCGGTCGCATTCTCGGCGCTGTGGATGAAGGTCTCGTCGAACATGAAGGCCTCGCCGTCGCGCCAGACGCATTCGACGCCGTCGACGAGGATCCGGCACTTGTTCGAGTTCGGCGTCACGAGGCCGAGGTGATAGCGCAGGGAGCCGGCGAAGGGATCGCGGTGCGCACCCAGCTTGCCGCCCGGCGGCAGCATCGCGAACATCGCACCATGCACGCTCGGGATCGACTTGAGCAGCTCCACCGTCTTCGGACACAGCGTGTTCGCCGACGGCAGGAAGTCGTCGTACCATTTCAGGTAAAAACGCTTCCAACCGCTCTTGAAGAACGAGTAGAAGCCCCAGTCGTTGTTCTTCGCCGCCGCGCGGATGAAGCCCTCGTCGAACAGGCGCACGGCCTCGTCGCGGATGGTCTCCCAGTTCTCGCTCAGCGGCTTCAGCTCCGGAAACTGATCGACCGAGATCACCGGCTTGTTCGGCACGGCCGAGCCGGCATACATCAGCACGTTGTAGGGCGCGAGATAGGTCGAGTGGTCGCCAAGCTGGCGCGCGAAGCGCAGCCGCTGCTTGCCGCGGAAGTGGACGTAGATCGTCGATGCCGCAAGCACATACAAAATGACGAGTTGCGGCGCAAAAAGCTGTTTCAGCATTTCCCCAAGTTCCCAAGTGACCCAGCCGGGACCCCATCTACTCCGCCCCGGCCCGAGCGGCAAGACATTCACCGGTGGGTTGCAATCACGCCGGGGAGAGCATGGGGATGGAACTTGCGGGCCAAGCCGGCCGAAACGAGCCGAATCAGGCCCGCGACAGCGCCTGCAGGCCCTTGAAGGTCAGCCGCTTGGGGTCGGTGACGCCGGCGAGATAGAGTCGGCGGATGAACGCGATCACGGCATCGCGGTCGCAATCGGTCAGCGCGACGACGGCGTCGACCGCAATCTTCTGGGCTTCCATTGGGCTCACCTCGGCCTTGCGAGTAACCCCGGCCGAGACAGGCTAGGACTCATCCGTTAAATCGGCGTTAACCGTTCGGGAACCATCACCGATTCACCCGGCCCGCCGGGCCAGCACGATCTCGAGCTCGCCGCGCGCGACCTGCTCGGCCACCTGGTACGAATACACCCGCGCCACGCCGCGCCCGGCGACAGCGGACGCCACCGCCGCATAGGTGCTGTTGACAACGAGCCGCGGGGAGAACTGCACCGAGCGCGGCGCCGACGAGCCGGCTTGCGGCGAGAAGGTCCAGGAATTGGGCAGATGCGCCATCGCCACGATCTGGTGCAACCACCGCCGGCCGCTGATCCGGCATTCGTTCGCGCCACGAAAGAGTGTCTGCCGGGCAGCGGATATTCGCAAGCAAGCCGGCGCGGCGTACCTCAACGCCCAAGCCAGCCGCTGCTGGCGCAGGTGTTCAAGCCAACAACAGGAGCCCATCATGGGTATCGAGCAGAAGGTCGCCATCATCACCGGTGCCTCACAGGGTATCGGTGCCGCCCTGGTCCAGGGTTTTCGCGATCGCAACTATCGCGTCGTCGCAACGGCGCGCTCCATCAGCCGGCGGGAGGCGACGACGTTCTCGCCGTTGCGGGCGACATCGCCGACCGGTCCACCGCCGAGCGCGTGGTGTCGCAAGCAATCACGCGCTTCGGCCGCGTCGACACCCTGGTCAACAACGCCGGCATCTTCGTCGCCAAGCCGTTCACGCAGTACACCGCCGAAGACTACGCCGCGGTGATGGGCACCAACGTCGCGGGCTTCTTCAACATCACGCAGCTCGCGCTCGCCGAGATGGAGAAGCAGGGATCCGGTCACGTCGTCCAGATCACGACGACGCTGGTCGACCAAGCCAATTCCAAGGTGCCATCGGTGCTGGCCTCGCTGAGCAAGGGCGGCCTGAACGCCGCGACGAGATCTCTTGCGATCGAATACGCCAGGCGCGGCATCCGCGTGAATGCGGTGTCACCCGGCATCATCAAGTCACCGATGCACCCCGTCGCGACGCATGCCCAGCTCGGCGCGCTACACCCGGTCGGCCACATGGGCGAGATGTCCGACATCGTCGATGCCGTGCTCTATCTCGAGCGTGCCTCCTTCGTCACGGGCGAGATCCTGCATGTCGACGGCGGCCAGAGCGCGGGGCACTGAACGCGGAGGAGGATGACATGACCGACGCGGATACGGAGCAACACGTCGAGATCCGGCCGCATCCGTTGATGCCCTGATCGCGGCAGAATGGTTCAGCGCATCCGCTGTCGTTTATCTCGGCGAGTTTTCTCTCCGGCACCCGAGCAGAGCGGCTATGCGCTTCGCTCGCGGGGCTGGGACTTGCACGGCTGTCCAGCGCGCCATTGATCCAGTTTCGCGCCCTGCTGTGCTATGTCAGCGGCCACTACCTGGCTTTGTCGTGTTATGAGCAAACGGTTTGAGCGATTCGGCCTGCTGCAGGACCAGCTCACACTGCTTGCGGGCATGGCTGCTCGATAGCTCAATCAATTCCGAGAGCGTTCTGGCGCGGCCCAAACTCCGCGTATACTGCAAAGTCGCACCCGCATTCACTTTCATCAGTTCGAGTACGATCGCGTGACACTCAGCGGCCGGTCCTTGCAGGAGGTCGCTTTCCGGACTGGCAAGGTCCCTCGCGTAGTCCAACGCGGCGTGCACACCTGCCCGCATTGTCTCCAGGGTGCGAGCCTGCATGTCTCTGATAATTTCCACGGCGAAATCCGTAGTGGTGCCGTTGGAATCCTGGCTTCGCGCGGAGCGCGACGCCGCCTGTGCAGACACGGGGATCGCGACACTCCCGTCGCCCCCCGCTGGAGCTGCCGTCTGAGCAGGCGTCGCTGTCTGTTCGACCTGCGGTCCATCGTCCCGGACAACCGCGACGGGGCCGGGCGAAATCCCCAGCAGGCCCTCGTCGATGGTGCGGCTAGCCGCCGCCGTCAGTTCCACCAGTGAACGACGCTTGGCGCGTGCAATTTCAGCAGGCTGTCTTGAGTGCGGCTTGTGCATGATCAGACGACTCCACGATGAGGTGCTTCGAGATCCAACCCCAGAGCGCAACGATTTCGTCCGAGGCTTTTCCCCCTGGTGCGAACTCGGTCACGCCCAATCCTGCGCCAAGCGCATCCTGGTGGTCGTTGCGCTGCGCGATAAAGGGAAGTGCAAGCACGCCGAGGGAATTGAGCGACGTTGCGGCCTCACTCAGCCGGCCGCCCCGCGTGGGGGTTTGATTGAGGATGAAAGCAAATCGGCGGCTGAGCCTGCGAATGGCGATCAGCGTCGGTATTGCGGCTTCGATATCGGCCGGACTGGGACGCGCCGGGATGAGACAAAGATCGGCTTTGGCGATGGCACTCATCGCCAAGACGTTGCTCGTGGCGGCCGTATCGATGATTGCGAGCCATATCCCATCGGCCTCGAGGCGAGAGATCACCGGATCGATATCGGCCGGATCAACAATGCGATCGACGCGAGGATAGGAATTCGTTCGCCGCTCTTTCCATTTCGCGATCGTTCCTTGCGCATCCGCCTCAACGAGAGCGACACGCTCTTTATGCGCCATAGCGGCCACTGCAAGTCCTGTCGCCAGCGTGCTCTTACCGCTTCCACCCTTTTGTGTGACCAGAGCAAGCACGTACATTTCCTGCGCTCCCTCGACTGGCAGCGACGCGGAACTCACACGCTGTCGGAAATAAATCGCAGTGCAGCGCACAGCAGTACTTCAAGTCGCGATTCGACTCAAGCAATCCGCGGGTTCCTCCGGCAACGGAGATCAGGAATACTGCATCACGCCGTCATCGATCCGGCCGAAACGCAGCGAGACGATGTCGAGCGCATAGTTCTGGTACAACCGCCACGGCCGCTTCGAACCCTGCTTCGGCATCTTTGCGACCGAGCGCTGCACGTAGCCCGAGGTGAAATCCAGCGAGGGCTGCGCTGTGATTTCGGGGTCGTCATTGTGCGGCATGCATTGCCGGAAATTGTGCCGCTCCATGTAGTTGACGAGCCGGCAGACATATTCGCAGGTGAGATCGCATTTCAGCGTCCAGGACGCGTTGGTGTAGCCGAAGGCTGACGCCATGTTCGGCACGTCGGCATACATCATGCCCTTGTAGGTCAGCGTCTTGGCGAAATCGACGGCGCGGCCGTCGACGCTGACCTCGAGACCGCCGACGACCTGGAGCACCAGCCCCGTCGCAGTCACGATGATGTCGGCGACGAGCTCGCTGCCGTTCTTGAGGCGGATGCCGTCGCGCGTAAATGTGTCGATCTCGCTGGTGACGACGGCGGCACGCCTTTCGCGGATCGCCTTGAAGAGATCTCCGTCGGGCACGAGGCAGAGCCGCTGATCCCAGGGATTGTAGCGCGGGGTGAAGTGGGTCGCGACGTCGTAGTCTGGCCCCAGCGCCATCTGCACGCCCTTGAGAATGAGGTCCTTCACCTTCGCGGGCCGCCGCCGGCTGAGCTGGAAGAAGAACATCCCCCACATCACGTTGCGCCAGCGGATCAGATGATAGGCAAGCCGCGCCGGCAGGTTCCGCCGCAGCTTGTTGGCGAGCGGATCCTGCGCAGGGCGCGACACCACATAGGTCGGCGAGCGCTGCAGCATGGTGACCTGCGCCGCCTTCTTGGCAAGCTCCGGCACGAGCGTCACCGCGGTCGCGCCGGAGCCGATCACGACGACGCGCTTGCCCGCATAGTCGATGTCCTCGGTCCATTTCTGCGGATGGACGATGCGGCCGGCGAAATCGGCAACGCCCGAAAACTCCGGCGTATAGCCCGCCTCGTACTTGTAATAGCCCGAGCACAGAAACAAGAAATTGCAGGTGAAGCGCACGAGTTCGGTCGCGCCCTCGCCCTTGATGCGCTCGGCCTCGACGCTCCAGCGCGCATCCGGCGTCGACCACCCGGCGCGCCTGACGCGATGGCGGAAACGGATGTGCTTGTCGACGCCGTTCTCGGATGCGGTCTCGCGCACGTAGTTGAGGATCTGCGGGCCATCGGCAATCGCCTTCGGATCGGTCCACGGCTTGAAGGAGTAGCCGAGGGTGAACATGTCGCTGTCGGACCTGATGCCGGGATAGCGGAACAGATCCCAGGTACCTCCGATGCAGTCGCGGCCCTCCAGGATGACGTAGCTCTTGGTGGGGCACTTGCTCTGCAAATGATAGCCAGCGCCGATGCCTGACAGCCCGGCGCCGACGATGAGCACGTCGAAATGTTCTTGTTGCATGGTTTCCTCCGCCAGAGAGGATTGTCCGTCCGCCGCCGCTGGCCGTCAATTGGCAATCGGCCGGCCCGCAACCGCAAAGCGAGTAGAATTCCATGCGCCGAAACAACGAAGCCCCGGATCGCTCCGGGGCTTCGCGTCGATGGTCGGTCGAACCAGTGGCTCAGTACCGGTAGTGGTCCGACTTGTACGGACCTTCCTGCTTCACGCCGATGTAGTCGGCCTGGTCCTTGCGCAGCTCGGTGAGCTTGACGCCGATCTTGGCGAGGTGCAGGCGCGCGACCTTCTCGTCGAGGGTCTTGGGCAGCACGTAAACCTTCTTCTCGTACTTGCCGTCCTTGTTGTTGGCAAACAGCTCGATCTGCGCCAGCGTCTGGTTGGTGAAGGACGCCGACATCACGAAGGACGGATGTCCCATCGCATTGCCGAGGTTCACGAGGCGCCCCTCCGACAGCATGATGATGCGGTGCTTGTCGGGGAACTCGATCTCGTCGACCTGCGGCTTGATGTTGGTCCACTTCAGATTGCGGAGCGCCGCGATCTGGATCTCGTTGTCGAAGTGGCCGATGTTGCAGACGATGGCGCGATCCTTCATCACGCGCATGTGCTCGATGGTGATGATGTCCTTGTTGCCGGTGGCGGTGACGAAGATGTCGGCTCGGGGCGCGGCATCTTCCATCGTCACGACCTCGTAGCCTTCCATCGCGGCCTGCAGCGCGCAGATCGGATCGACCTCCGACACCATGACGCGGCAGCCGGCCTGGCGCAGCGAGGCGGCCGAGCCCTTGCCGACGTCGCCGAAGCCGGCGACCATCGCGACCTTGCCCGACAGCATCACGTCGGTGCCGCGGCGGATGCCGTCGACCAGCGATTCACGGCAGCCGTAGAGGTTGTCGAACTTGGACTTGGTGACGCTGTCGTTGACGTTGATCGCCGGCCACAGCAGCGTGCCCGCCTTCTGCATGTCATAGAGACGATGCACGCCGGTGGTGGTCTCTTCGGAAACGCCCTTGATGCTCTCGGCGATGGCGGCGAAGTAGCCCTTCGGCTTTTCCTTGAGCTGCTTCTTCAGAAGCGCAAAGAACACTTCCTCTTCCTCGGAGCCGGGCTTGTCGAGGAAGGCGGTGTCGCCCTTCTCGGCGCGCAGGCCGAGATGGACGTACATGGTGGCGTCGCCGCCGTCATCGAGGATCATGTTCGGGTGACCGCCGCCGTGCCAGTCGAACAGCTTTGCGGTGTAGTCCCAGTACTCGGTCAGCGTCTCGCCCTTGACGGCAAAGACGGGAATGCCGGCGGCCGCGATCGCGGCGGCGGCGTGATCCTGCGTCGAATAGATGTTGCAGGAGACCCAGCGGATGTCGGCGCCGAGTGCGGCCAGCGTCTCGATCAGCACGCCGGTCTGGATCGTCATGTGCAGGGAGCCCGCGATGCGCGCGCCCTTCAGCGGCTGCTTCGGGCCGAACTCCTCGCGGGTGGCCATCAGGCCGGGCATTTCGGTCTCGGCGAGCGAGAGCTCCTTGCGGCCGAAATCGGCGAGCGAAATGTCCTTGACGATGTAATCGGTGAAGCCGGGCTTCGCGTTCATGGGGGTTCCTGTTTGTTGGGATCGTCATTCCGGGACGCTCGCAAAACGAGCGGACCCGGAATCCGTAAGGTGCGAGATTCCGGGCTCGCCGCTGTCGCGGCGCCCGGAAGGACGCAAGAGAACTAGAGCGCGCGCTTCAGCGGCTCGACGAGATCGGTCTTCTCCCAGGAGAAGCCGCCCTCGTTGTCGGGCGTGCGGCCGAAATGACCGTAGGCCGAGGTGCGCGCGTAGATCGGGCGGTTGAGGTCGAGATGGCTGCGGATGCCGCGCGGGGTGAGGTCCATCGCCTTGGCGGCGGCCTTCTCGAGCTGGTCCTCGGACACTTTACCGGTGCCGTGGGTGTCGATGTAGATCGACAGCGGACGCGCCACGCCGATGGCGTAGGCGAGTTGCAGCGTGCAGCGGTCGGCAAGACCGGCGGCGACGATGTTCTTGGCGACGTAGCGCGCCGCATAGGCCGCCGAACGGTCGACCTTGGTCGGATCCTTGCCGGAGAACGCGCCGCCGCCATGCGGGGCCGCGCCGCCATAGGTGTCGACGATGATCTTGCGGCCGGTCAGGCCGGAATCGCCATCGGGACCGCCGATGTAGAACTTGCCGGTCGGGTTGATGTGCCAGATGGTCTTCGGCGTGATCCAGTCCTTCGGCAGCGCCTCGCGCACATATGGCTCGACGATCTCGCGGACCTGGTTCGAGGTGAGGTCCGGAACCAGGTGTTGGTGCGAGACCACGATCTCGCGCACGCCGACAGGCTTGCCATTCTCGTACTGCACGGTGACCTGGCTCTTGGAGTCCGGACCGAGCACCTTCTCCTTGCCGGAGTGACGGGCTTCGGAAATGAGGCGGAGGATCTTGTGGGCGTAGAAGATCGGCGCCGGCATCAGATCCGGCGTCTCGTTGGTGGCGTAACCGAACATGATGCCCTGGTCGCCCGCGCCCTCTTCCTTGACCTCGCCGGGCTGCAGCGCATCGACGCCCTGGGCGATGTCGGCCGACTGCGGATGCAGCAGGATCTCGATGTCAGCAGTCTTCCAGTGGAAGCCTTCCTGCTCGTAGCCGATGTCCTTGATCGCGCCGCGCACGACGCTCTCGATCTGCTCGTTGGTGACCGACTTCGGACCGCGCGTCTCGCCCGCAATCACGACCTTGTTGGTGGTCGCAAGCGTCTCGCAGGCGGCGCGGATCTGCCACGGGTCGATGCCGGCTTTCGGCCCCTCGCGGTAGAACAGATCGACGATTTCATCGGAGATCCGGTCGCAGACCTTGTCCGGATGGCCCTCGGACACGGACTCGCTGGTGAAGAGATAGGACGCGCGCATCAAGTAACCCCTTGTTCCGCCACTCACGGCGGTTCGTTTACGATGTTTACCGTTGGATTGTGTCAATCACGCCGGCGCGAGATGACGTAGGATTCGTCAAGAAACCAGAGCCCGTTGTACTTTCTCAGCACGTCCCTGGCGGCATCCAGAGTGCGGCCGTTTTCAGCCATTTCTGTCAATCGGTCGTCCTCGATTTGCGCCACATACACCGCCGCGTTCCAGGCTGCAAAGGCTGTCGAGGTTCCGATGGAACCCGTTACCTCGTTGGGCAGCGCCTCCATGTCATACCTGAAGATTGAGCGGTTGTCTGCATAAGCGTTGAAATTTAAGTCGCGTCCCAACGATCCGAGTTCATACTTTACGGCGCGCAATAGTTCATGACGGCTGACCGCGAAAGGATTTTCTCCAGGCCAGATGGCCTGGATCATTTCCATGCCCGGATCCTGGCCATGGGAGTGGATACCGATCAGGCGCCCCCCCGGCCGCAGGGCACGCGCCAGAGGCGCAATGATCCGTTTTGCCCGGAAATTGACCGAGGACAGCGCGCGGTATGGCTGGGATGCAATCACGAGGTCGAAATTGGCCTCGGTCTGACCCGGCCGCGGAATGGTCGAATCCAGCAGGAACCTGTGGTCCTCGCGATAGAGAACGAGGACGACCGGCCGCTCATAGAGCGGCATGGCCGTTCGGGGACTGATCGCGGCGCGCCAGTTCTGCTCCAGGAACGGCCGGAGCTCGGCGATCTGCTGCTCGAACTCGCCCGATGAAGCGCCCCGCAGCGGGACCTCATGCCAGACGGTGGCCGCCGCAGCAGCAGGCGATGCCGGCGTCAGCCAAGGTGCCTCCGAATAGAACATATTTGTAAAGACAAAAACCGACGCCGGATGCTCGAAAATGCGGTCCGGAACCCTCTCCAGCGTCAGTCGCAGGTCCTCGAGGCTGAGCTCCTTGCCGGCCACGTAGAACGGCATATGCGGGTAACGCTGGTGCGTGGCGCGCAGCACCCGCGCCAGCACCGTGCCGTCGCCGACGCCGGCGTCGAAAATGCGCAGTGCCGGCGGACGCGGATGGATGGCGGAAAGCTCCAGCGCGACCCGGTCCGCGATCACCCGCTTCTCGCTGCAGGTGTGGACAAACAGCAGATATTTCTGGCGATTCTCGAAGAAGCGGAAATTGCCGCGGGGATCGCGCTTCTCGGGCGGCACCTGAAGCCCCCGTGGCGGCGGCAGGCCGCCGGTCGTCGATGCGGCGATATAGGCCTGGATCCGCTCCAGCGTATCGATGGTGATACGCTTGCCCTCACGCAGGCGCTGCACGAGCTTCCCATCGTTCACCGCACGACGGCCGAAGGTCGATTCGGCCATGCCCGCCTTGCGGCAGAACTCGGTGATTTGGCTCAGGATTTCGTCGTTCTTCATGGGTGGGAAGATGGTGGGCAGAGTAAATCGGCGACTGCCTCATAGCAAATTCTGCCCACCGGGGAAATAGGGACGAAATCCCTTCCTCCGCAGCGTTCGCATTGGCCGGAGGGGTGAACCCCTTGGCGCGGCCGCGCAACAAACAAGCGCCTCTCCTCCTCTGGGACGACCATCATGCGCCGCCTGCTTGTCGCGCTCTGCCTGCTCACCGCCGCGCTGTGGCCCGCATCCGCCTTGGCGCAGGCGCGCAACCAGCTCGGTCCGCTCTGCACCACCGAGACCACCCCGGCGGACCAGATGGTGGACGCCTGCACCAAGATCATCGCGCTCAAGGTGTTCAAGGGCGAGCAGCTCGCGACAGTCTATTTCTGGCGGGCCGTGGGCTGGAATAAGAAGGGTGACTACGCCAGGGTCATCACTGATGCCACCGAAGCGATCCGGCTGCAGCCGAGCCAGGCCGTCTTTAACCTCAGGGGCTCGGCCTATTACGACAAGGGCGACTACGACATCGCGATCGCCGATTTCGACGATGCGCTGAAGCTTGGGCCTCCCAGCGGCATCATCTTCCACAATCGCGGCAATGCCTGGCGCGGCAAGCGCGATTGCGCCAAGGCGATCGCGGACTACGATGCCGCAATCAAGATTGATCCGAAATCGGCGTTCTCGTTCCAGAACCGTGGCATCTCGAAAGAAGCGCTCGGCGATCTCGACGGCGCGCTCGCCGACATCAACCAGGCGATCCGGCTCGACCCGTCGCTGCCGCAGCCGCTGATCAACCGCACCTCGATCTGGCGCGCCAAGGGCGATTTCGATCGCGCCATCGCCGACGCCAGCGAAGCGATCCGGCTCGCCAAGGACAAGCCCCCGGTCAACATCATGACCCCGCCCAACAGCGTGCTGATCTCGGGCTACACCCATCGCGCGCAGGCCTATGAAGCCAAAGGCGACTACGCACGCGCGCGCGACGACTACAAGGCGACGCTGGCGATCGTGGCGTCCGACGCCGGCAGCAAGGCCAACCAGGCCACCGCAAAGGTGCGGCTATCGCTGGTGACGGATACAGCCGCGCCGATCCCGCGTGATGCGCCTTCGCCCGCGACGCAGCCAGCGGCATCCCCTGCCCCGCAGCAGACCGGCCCGGCACCTCTCCCCTCGCCCGCTCCGACGGTTCGCGGCACGCGCATGGCGCTGATCATCGGCAACGGCGCCTATGCGCATGTGAAGGCGCTGCCCAATCCGCCCAACGATGCGCGCGCGGTCGCGAAAAGCCTGCGCGAGATCGGCTTTATCGTTGCGGAGGGCATCGACCTCGACCGCGCGGCGATGCAGAAGATGACGCGCGACTTCCTGCGCGAGGCCGCCCGGGCGCAGGTCGCATTGGTCTACTATGCGGGCCACGGCGTGCAGGTCGACGGCCGCAACTATCTCATTCCCGTCGACGTCGAGCTCAAGCCTGGCACCGGCATGACCGACGCGATGATCGACATGGACACGATCATGGCCGGCCTCGACGACCAGGTCCGCACCAACATCCTGATCTTCGATGCCTGCCGCAACAATCCGATGGCGCAGCAGGTGGCGAGCGCCGGCACCAATCGCGGCATCGAGGGTGCCTCGGGCCTCGCCGCGCCCACGAGCCTGGGCGCCGGCGCGACGTTGGGGGCCGGCACGCTGATCGCGTTCGCCACCGCACCGGGCCAGGTCGCGCTCGACGGCGAAGGCGCCAACTCGCCGTTTTCCTCCGCGTTGTCCCGCCATATCGGCACGCCCGGGCTGGAGGTGCAGCAGATGCTCACGCGGGTGCGGGCGGAGGTGGTCTCGAGCACGAAGAACAAGCAGGTTCCGTGGTCGAATTCGTCGCTGCTGGGGGAGGTCTATCTTGCGGAGAAGTGAGGGCGAACATCCGATTACGACTGCGGCTCTAGCGGCCATAACGACACCACGCACCAGCGCGCTAAAATTGCAACAGCCAGCAAGATAGTCGAACGCAACCTGCGGCTGCTCTGTCCTGTCGCCTATCGTTATCCTACGATACCGATAACACCAACGAGTTGGTGGACTGGTGGTTGGGGGAACTTGTGGGAAAATTCGTTGCCGCCATCGGCATCGCCCTGTCTGTCTTGTTCGGATCACAACCTGGTTTCTCGCAAGGTGTACCATCGAGCGAAGCGGCGTTTGCCGCCGGCCCCGCCGACATTCCGCTGATCGATCAGGCAACACTGAAACTCTGGCAGGCGACTTCTTCGTGCCGAAGGCTGAAGTGGCATGGGTCATGCGCGCTCTCGGCGACCATTCGTCGGGCTCGTGCTCGGCACCCGGGAGAACGACCACTGGGTGGTCGTGATCAACTGCATCAAGGAAGGCTGACACCGCGGGGTTAGCCGAGGCAATATCGTCATGCCGAAAACGTCGACGTCGCCGGAGGCCCAGAAGCTCCTGGGATTGGAGGGGTTGCGCTTCCTTGCAACCGTCGCCGTCCTGCTCTGGCACTATCAGCACTTCGCCTTCACTGCCGGGCGCGCCGGCAATCTCACCAGAAGCGAGCTGCCATTCTACCGCGCTCTGTTCCCGTTCTACGAGGCCGGCGAATACGGCGTCTGGTTCTTCTGGTGCATCTCGGGATTCATCTTCTTCTGGAAGTATCGCGCCATCGTCGCCGATCGCAAGATCGACGGCCGGACCTTCTTCGTGTACCGGCTGTCGCGACTCTACCCGCTCCATATCGCGACGCTGCTCCTGGTCGCCGTGCTGCAGCCGATCTATTTCGCGCGGCTTGGCTTCTACTTCGTCTATCAGAACAACGATCTCCCGCACTTCATCGCGCAGCTGTTCATGGCGAGCGACTGGCTCCCGCCACGCAGCGAAAGCTTCAACGGACCGATCTGGTCGGTCTCGGTCGAGATCGTGGATTATGCGATCTTCTTCCTGGCGCTACGCTTTGTGACCGCATCCCCGCTGCTCAATCTGGTCGTGATCCTCGCCTCGATCACGTTCGGTACTCAGCTCGGGACCAGCCTGGCTTTCTTCTATGCGGGCGGGCTTGCCGCCATGGTCCGGCAGGCCGTTGCCTTGTCCCGGCATCGACGGACGTTGGAGGCAATGGCCGGGTGCGCCGTCATCGCGGTGCCCGCGGCGCTCTGGCTGGCGGACATCGAGCTGGTCCCGGTCGCCGGACCGCTGATGCTGACCTATGCCCCGATCCTGTTGTTCTGCTGCTCGCGCCAGCTCACCTTGCCGCGGCGGATCGAGACATTGCTGGAGACGGTCGGCAATATGACCTATTCCTGCTATCTCCTGCATTTCCCCATCCAGCTCGTCGTCGCGCTTGCCTGCGCCGCTCTGCAGCGCCCCATTCCCTATGGCAGCCACCTGTTCTGGGCGGCCTTCGTGCTGCCGTCGCTCGTCGCCTCGCACCTCACCTATCGCTGGTTCGAGGCGCCGGCGCAGCGACTGATCCGCAGCACTCTGCTGCGCAAAACAGAAGCGGGGCGGACAAGTCCGGCCCCGCTCTGATGTCGCCGATCGAGCAGCCCTGATGCCTCGCTCACGCGATGGCCCGGCTGCGCCGGATCACTGGCCCCACACTTCCTTGGCGATCTCGACCGCGAGGCCGAGCTTGGCCCACTGCTCCTCCTCGGAGAGGATGTTGCCCTCTTCGGTCGAGGCGAAGCCGCATTGCGGAGAGAGCGCGAGCTGCTCCAGCGGTGCGAACTTGGCGGCTTCCTCCAGACGGCGCTTGATGTCGTCCTTCTTCTCGAGCTCGCCGAACTTGGAGGTGATGACGCCGACCACCACGACCTTGTTGCCCTTGGGCAGGAAGCGCAGCGGCTCGAAGCCGCCGGCGCGGTCAGAGTCGTACTCAAGGAAGTAACCGTCGTAATTGGTGCCGGCGAGCAGGGTCTCGGCCACCGGCTCGTAGCCGCCCGAGGAAATCCAGGTCGAGCGGAAATTGCCGCGGCACACATGCGTCGTCACCACCATGTCGGCGGGCTTCTCGGCCAGCGCATAGTTGATGATGCGGGCATAGATCTGCTGCAGGCCGTCGGGATTGTCGCCGCGCTCGCGCGCCTTCTGCAATTCGTCCTGCGAACAGAGATAGGCCCAGACGGTGTCGTCGAACTGGAGGTAGCGGCAGCCGGCCTCGTAGAACGCCTTCACCGCCTTGCGGTAGGTCTTGCCGAGGTCCTCGTAGAAGGGGTCGAGATCGGGATAGACGTCCTTGGAGATCGACTTGCGGCCGCCGCGGAAGTGCAGCACGGCCGGCGACGGGATCGTCATCTTGGCGGTGACGTGGGCCTGATCGGCGACCTTCTTCAGGAAGCGGAAATGGTCCAGCATCGGGTGGTCGTCGGGGAAATCGAGCTTGCCGATCACACGCACCGCATCGTGGCGGGTCTGCACGCCGGTGAACTGGATGCCGGTGTCGGGGTGGAACAGCTCGCAGCCGGTGAGCTTGGCCAGGAAGTCGAAATGCCACCAGGAGCGGCGGAATTCGCCGTCGGTGGCGAGCTTCAGGCCCACCGAGGCCTGCTTGTGCACGACCTTCTCGATCTCCATGTCCTCGATCTTGCGCAGATCATCGGCCGAGATTTCGCCCTTCTCGAGCTTGGCGCGCGCTTCCTTGATCTTGGCCGGACGCAGGAGGCTGCCGACCTCGTCGGCGCGGAAGGGGGCTTTGGTTCGCTGCATTCTTGTTTCTCCCGAATTTCAGTCGGCGCTCGTTTTACTCCCTCTCCCGCTGGCGGAAGAGGCGAAGATTAGTGGGCCGCCCCTGCCACGCCAAGGTGGCGCTCCAGAACCGACGGGTCGGCCTTCAGCGCGGCGCTCGGGGCGTCGTGCACGATCGTTCCGCGCTCCAATATCACAACGCGGTCGGCGAGCCCCAGAATCTTTTGGGCATTCTGCTCGACGATGATGGAGCAGATGCCCCCAGCCCGGGTGATGGTCCCGATCGCTTTGAGCAGCTCCTCGACAATGATGGGGGCAAGCCCCTCGGTCGGCTCGTCCAGCAGCAGGACCTTCGGGTTGAGGGTCAGCGCGCGGCCGATCGCCAGCATCTGCTGCTCGCCGCCGGAGAGCTGGTTGCCGAAATTGCTCCGCCGCTCCTTCAGTCGCGGGAACATCTCGTAGACCTTCTCGACCGTCCAGGGGCCCGGCTGAGCCACGGCTGTCATGTTTTCCTCCACGGTGAGCGAGCGGAAGATGTTGCGCTCCTGCGGCACCCAGCCGATGCCGGCGCGCGCCCGCTGGTCGGGCCGCAAGGTCGTGACGTCGGTGCCGGCCAGTGCGACAGTGCCGGAGAAGCGGCGGGTGACGCCGACGATGGAGTTGATCAGCGTGGTCTTGCCGGTGCCGTTGCGGCCGAGCAGCGCCAGCACCTGCCCCTCGGCGAGGCTGAGCGTCATCTTCGGCAGCACCACCGCCTCGCCATAGCCGGCGCGAAGTGCATCGATTGCGAGCAGGTCAGACATTGACCGCCTCCTCGCCGAGATAGACCGCCTTTACCTGCGGATCGCGCGCGACCTGCTCGGGCGGGCCCTCGGTCAGCAGCGCGCCGGACACCAGCACAGAGATGCGGTCGGCAAAGGAGAAGACGAGATCCATGTCGTGCTCGATCAGCAGCACCGTGACGTCGCGCGGCAGCGCGCCGACCACGGCGAGAATGTCGTGCCTCTCGCTCTCGGGCACGCCGGCCGCGGGCTCGTCGAGCAACAGCACGCGCGGCTTGGCGGCGATCGCAACCGCGATCTCGAGCAGGCGCTGCTTGCCGTAAGGCAGCGTCACGGTCTCTTCGTTCATGACGTCGAGCAGGTGGAAGCGTGTCAGCAGCTCTGCGATCTCGCCGTTGACGTCGCCGCGCGTCCCCATGCGCCGCCACCAGTCGCCGCCATGGCCGAGGCGCTCTGAGACCGCAAGACCGATGGTCTCGAGCGGGGTCAGGTCGGGATAGAGCTGATTGATCTGGAAGGTGCGCGACAGGCCGCGCAGCACGCGCTTGTGCACGGGCAGGTCGGTGATGTCCTGGCCTTCGAGCAGGATGCGGCCCGAGTTCGGCTTCAGCACGCCGGTGAACTGGTTGATCACGGTGGTCTTGCCGGCGCCGTTCGGCCCGATCAGCGCGTGGCGGGCCCCCTGCTCGATCTTGAGGGACAAGTCGCGCGTGACGCGCAGACCACCAAAGGTCTTTTCGAGATTTTGGGTTTCGAGCGCGATGGTCATGCGTCGCTTTCCGGCACGGCGACGACCGCTCTACGTCCGGCAACCTGCCTGATGATCAGGTTCGGCACATACAGCACCCAGCGATGCAGGCGCTGGCGGCCGACCAGCACGATCACGACCAGCACGAGGCCGATCCAGAACTGCCAGTACTGCGGCGTGATGGTGGAGAACAATTCCTGGAGCATGCGGAACACCACCGCGCCGATCAGCCCGCCATAGAGATAACCGGTGCCGCCGATCACGAGCACCAGCATCAGGTCGGCGGAGCGCTCGAAGGCGAACACGTCGAGCGAGGCGATTGCGGTGGTCTGGGTGAACAGCGCGCCCGCAATGCCGGCATAGAACGCCGCGAGCGTGTAGATCGCAATCAGGCGCCGATTGACGGGGATGCCGATGGCGGCGGCGCGCAGCGGGTTGTTCTTGATGGCGCGCAGCGACAGGCCGAACGGGGAATGCACAACGCGGCGGGCGGACAGGAACAGCACGAACAGCACGGCGAGCGAATAGAAGAAGCCGGCCTTGCCGAACATGTCGAACGGGATCTCTCCCAAGATCGGCTGCATCTCGATGCCCTGCAGGCCGTCGGTGCCGCCGGTGATGTTGGAGAAGCGCTCGGCGAGCGCTTCCAGCAGCAACGCGATGCCGAGCGTCACCATCAGGCGCGTCAGATCGACGCCGCGGATCACCAGGAAGCTGGTGGCAAAGCCCAGCACCATCGCGGCGAGGCCCGCGACGATCAACGCCAGCACGGGCTCGTTGACGATGCCGTGCAGCGCCAGCAGCCCCGCCGCATAGGCGCCGACGCCGAAGAAGGCGGCATGGCCAAGCGAGACGATGCCGGCATAGCCGAGGATGAGATCGAGCGACATCGTGAACAGCGCGAGGCGCAGGATGTCCGTCATGATCAGATAGCGCGAGGGAAACAGAAAGCCGCAGGCCAGCACGATGAGCCAGAAGGCGACTTCGCCATAGTGCCAGCGCGCCTGGCGCTGGGCGTGATACCCGACGTCGGAGGCAGCGGTCATCGGCGTACTCAACGCGCGGCCGCGCGGCCGAACAGGCCGTTCGGGCGCCAGATCAGGATCACGATCATCATGGTGTAGATCACAAAGGGCCCCATCTTCGGCACGTAATATTTGGCGGCGACGTCACCGATGCCGAGCAGGAGCGAGGCCAGGAACGGGCCTGTTATGGAGGAGGAGCCGCCGACGGTGACCACGATCAGGAAGTAGATCATGAACTTCAGCGGGAAATACGGATCGAGACCGAGGATCTCGGCGCTGAGTGCGCCGCCGAGGCCGGCGAGCCCGCATCCGAAGGCAAAAGTGAAGGCGAACACTTGCGGCACGTTGATGCCGAGGCCGCTGGCGGCGCGGGGATCGTCGACTGCTGCGCGCAGACGGCTGCCGAAGCGGGTCTTGGCCAGCACCATCTGAAGCCCGATGGTGAGCAGGCCGCAGATCACGATGATCATCAGGCGGTAGCGGCCGATGCCGACGCCGAACAGGTCGAACTGCCCCTGCAGTGCGGCCGGCAGGTTGATGAACACGCGCGAGGAGCCCTGGATGTAGTCGACGGCCGCGACCGACATGAAGGTCAGGCCGATGGTGAACAGCACCTGGTCGAGATGGCTGCGCGTGTAGAGATGGCGGTAGAGCGTGCGCTCCAGTGCGATGCCGATCGCGGCGGCCGAGACGAAGGCGAGCGGCAGCGCGGCGAAGAACGGCCAGCCCATCCGGTTGACCAGCACCATGCAGACATAGCCGCCCGCCATGGCGAAGGCGCCATGGGCGAGGTTGACGAAGTTCATCAAGCCGAGCGTGACCGCGAGCCCGCAGGCGAGCACGAACAGCAGCATGCCGTAGGCAACGCCATCGAACAGGTTGGTGAGGATCGCGGTCATCAGCAGTCGAGGATCATCTCAAGTGTGGCCAAGGGCCGTGCTGCACTCCCTCTCCCGCTTGCGGGAGAGGGTTGGGGAGAGGGTGCTTCAACAACGAAGACTCCCCCAGAGGTGAGAGCCCTCACCCGGCGCTTCGCGCCGACCTCTCCCGCAAGCGGGAGAGGTAAGGCGAGCATGCCGAGAGAGCCCGGGATGACGCGCTTTCGAGCGTCACTTCTTGGTCTTGCCGAGATCCTTGACGGCCTCGAAAGTCGCGAACTCGACATTGTAGAGCTCGCCGTCGACCTTCTCGACCTTGCGGATGTAGATGTTCTGAACGATGTCGCGGGTCTCGGGATCGATCGAGATCGGACCGCGCGGGCTCTCCCACTTCTGGCCCTTCATCGCCTCGATCAGCTTGTCGCCATTGGTATCGCCATTGGTCTTCTTCAGCGCCTCGTAGATCAGGTGGATGCCGTCATAGCCGCTCACCGCCATGAAGCCCGGACGGTTGCCGAAGGCCTTCTTGTAGCCCGCGACGAAGTCCTTGTTCATCTGCGAGGGGTGCGCCGCCGAGTAGAGATGGGCGGTGACCGTGCCGAGCACGGCGTCGCCCATGTTGTTGAGCAGGTCGTCGTCGGTAACGTCGCCGGGTCCGATCACCTTGATGCCGGCCTTGTCGAGACCACGCTCGGCATATTGCTTCATGAAGTTGCCGCCCTGGCCCGCCGGCACGAACACGAAGATCGCGTCGGGCTTGGCATCCTTCATGCGCTGCAGGAACGGCGCGAAGTCCGGGTTGGCGAGCGGCGTCTTGACCTCCTCGACCACCTCGCCGCCGCCCGCGGTGAAGTTCTGCTTGAAGAAGTTGAGCGCGTCATTGCCGGGCGCGTAATCCGAGGTCAGCGTCGCGACCTTCTTGATTCCGTTCTTCACCGCCCAGTCCGCAATGATGGTCGAGGACTGCGCCAGCGTGAAGCTGGTGCGCACGATATAGGGCGAGCGTTCAGTGATGATGGACGTGCCGGCTGCCATGACGACTTCCGGAATCTTCGCCTGCGTCGCCAGCGGCGCGGCGGCGAGCGCTGCCGGCGTCACCCCGAAGCCGGCGATGAAGTTGACCTTGTCGTTGACGATCAGTTCCTGCGCGGCGGTCTTGGTCTTGTCCGGGATCGCGGCATCGTCCTTGAGGATGATCTCGATCTTCTTGCCGGCGACGGTGTCGCCCTTCTGCTGCATGTAGAGCTTGATCGCGTTCTCGATCTGCTTACCGGTCGAGGCCTGGCCGCCGGTCATCGGCAGGATGAGGCCGACCTTGACCGTGTCTTCCGCCTTGGCGGGCGCGACGGCCGCGAGGCCCGCGATGGCCGCGGCCGCTGCGGTACGCGAAAAAATCTTGAGTTCGAACATCAGATGTCCCTCCCCTTCATTTCTGCTTGTGAGCCGGACCGAGTGCCCGGTCCTTGCCGCGCTTTACCTACGGACGAGCCATGCCGTGCGGCCACATGGCGTCCTCTGCAACCCCGTTGTCAATCGGACGTTGGGCGACCATGCGGCCCGAGCCGCGTGATCTGCCTCGACAAGGGCAGGAGAGATTTGTACGATTGTACAAATATAATGGTCCTGTCAACGAAAAAGCCCTCATCGCGCCGGCCGATTTGGGCGGTGATTGTTGAGGCGCCACTTTAGGAAGTCCACACGACGCCGCAGATGGAGGATTCCGCCTCTCACTTGCAGAATCTGGACATTTCACCTGCTTCGCGGTGAAGACGCGCCACTGAGCCGAAATACGCGATGTATACCGTACCAGCTAAAGTCACCCCTTCAAGAGCAAAATCTACTTATTATAATACCTTCTTTGTATACAGCCCTACCGACCCTCGAATAGGCCAATTTTACTTTGAGGGCTATAGTTCGCACTGACGCCCATTCCGCGTCCCCTCATCCCGCGCCCGATCGGGCACGACCAAGAAGATGTCCATGCTTTCCCGTCCGCTTTCGATCGCTGCTGCAGTCGCCCTGCTCGCTTCCAGCCTGGCAGGCTGCGGCACGGTCAACGAGAAACTCTCGGCCGGCATGGGCGACTACGTCCCGCAATGGGCCGGCGGCCTGCCGGCGGATGCCCCGCCGCGACCGGGCACGCCGCAATACGACGCATACATGAAGGAACGCGAACGCAAGCGGCTGATGCCGGCGGCTGATCGCGAAAAGGAAGAACAGGCGCAGAAGGGCACGACAGGGACAGCGGCGGCCGGCGCGGTGCGTTGAGACGGTGCGCTCCCTCGCCCCGCTTGTGGGGAGAGGGGAGTCTCCACAGGGACGGTGAGAGCCGGACTCGCGGAGAGCCCTCTCACCCGAATTCGAGCTTTGCTCGAATTCGACCTCTCCCGCACGCGGGGAGAGGTGAAGCAGATCAATCCACGAACACCACGGTCTTGCGGCCGTTGAGGATGACGCGATCGTCGAGATGGTAGCGGATTGCGCGGGCGAGCACGCGACGTTCGATGTCGCGGCCCTTGCGGACGAGATCTTCCGGCGTGTCGCGATGGCTGATGCGCTCGACGTCCTGGTCGATGATCGGGCCTTCATCGAGGTCACGCGTGACGTAGTGCGCGGTGGCGCCTATCAGCTTCACCCCGCGCTCATGCGCCTGGTGATAGGGTTTTGCGCCTTTGAAGCCCGGCAGGAACGAGTGGTGGATGTTGATGCAGCGTCCCGAGAGCTTTGCCGACAGGTCGTCCGACAGGATCTGCATGTAGCGGGCGAGCACGACGAGATCGGTCTTCGTCTCGTCGACGAGATCCATGATCTGCGCCTCCTGCTCGCGCTTGGTCTGCTTGGTAACGGGCAAATGGTGGAACGGAATGCCGCCGAAATCGAGCCCGGCATAGACCTCGCGGGGATGGTTGGAGACGATCGCGGTCGGGATCATCGGCAATTCACCGGTGCGCCAGCGATAGAGGATGTCGACCAGGCAATGGTCGGATTTCGAGACCAGCACCATCACCTTGCGATGCGCGGCGCGGTCGCGCATCTGCCACTCCATGCCGAAACGCTCGGCAATCGCGGCAAAGCCGGTCTGGAGCGCCGCAAGCGCCACGGCAAGATCGGCCGCGGTGAACACCACGCGCATGAAGAACTTGTTGGTCTCGACGTCGTCGAACTGTTGGGCGTCGAGGATGTTCTGTCCATTGTGGGCCAGGAAGGTCGACACCGCCGAGACGATGCCGGGACGATCCGGACAGGACAGGGTCAGGACATATTGATGATCAGGCATGGCTCGTGATGAAGCTTTGTGCAACGGCCGCGGAACACCGCGATTTGGGCCCTGCTCTAGCACCGACGCTGGCCTTGCGCCAATCCCGCGCCCAGAGTCAGGATGAACGTACCATTGCGATTTATACCGGAGCTCGCCCATGGCCGACCGATTGAACGGCACCCGCATCCTGATCCTGGAAACACGCGAGGAGGCGCAGTTCTCGAAGCTTCTGGCCGAGCAAGGCGCCGAGGTCGTGCAATGCCCGATGTTCACCATCGAGGATGCGCCGGACCCCGCCCCGATCGAGGCCTGGATCCGCCGCGCCATCGCCAGGCCGTTTGACGATCTCGTGCTGATGACCGGCGAAGGCCTGCGGCGGATCATGAAGCTCGCGCGCGCTCGCGGGCTCGATCAGGCTCTGGTCACCTCGCTCGCGAAATCGCGAAAATTCACCCGCGGGCCGAAACCCGGCAAGGCACTGCGCGAGATCTCGCTCGAGGCGCAGCAGACCACGGAGAAGCCGACCACCGAGGGCGTGATCGAGATGCTGGGCAGGCTCGACCTGAAGGGGCGGCGCCTTGGCCTGCAGCTCTATCCCGACAAGGACCACAACGCGCTGACCGGCGCGCTCGCCGCGCAAGGCGCCGAGATCGATACCGTGCTGCCCTATGTCTATGATTCCAAGACCGCTGACGCCAATATCGTCGCCGCCATAGACGAGATGGCGGAGGGACGAATCGATTCCATCGCGCTGACCAATCTCGGCCAGGTCCGCCGCCTGATCGAAGCCGCCAAGGCGCATGGCAGCGAGGCGAAACTGCGCGCCGGTCTCGAGCGCACGTTGATCGCATCAGTCGGCCCGGCGGTTTCCGGCGAGCTCGCGGCGCATGGCTTGCGCACCGACGTGTCGCCGGCCGAAGAGGCCTATTTCATGCGGCCGCTGATCTCGGCGATGGCGAGAGCGCTGGCGGAACGGAAGGCGGCAAGCGCAGCGAGGTAAGAGCCGAGCGCGGGTGCGGCCTGCGCCAGCTGCGATTGACAGGCTCAGCCTCAGCGCTACGTTGCCGAACAGCAAGAAGAAACAACAAAGGCAGGGAATCGCCGTGACACGCGTCATCGCCTCTTGAGCAGAGGCGCGCGACCTTCAGCGCTCGCACCGTTCCGCATTCGCAACTATCGGTTCCAGTGGCCATCCGACCTGCTCACCTCGTGGGCGTTCGAGATTGAAACGCTGGTGCTCGGCTGGTACATTCTGGTCGAGACCGGATCGGTGCTGCTGCTGACCATTCTCGCCTCGCTGCAATATCTGGGAACGCTGATTGCACCGGCGCTCGGGATGGTCGGCGACCGTATCGGTCACCGCGATCTCCTCGTCGTGCTGCGCCTGACCTATACGGCGCTGGCCTCGACCATCATGGCGCTGGCGATCACCGGCCATCTGGCGCCGCTCAACGTCATGATCATCGTGACGATCATGGGCCTGATCCGCTCCTCCGATCTCGGCCTCCGGAGCGCGTTGCTCGCCGACATCATGCCGGCCGAGCAGCTGGTCGGCGCGATCAGCCTGTCACGCACGACCCAGGACAGCGCCCGCATTGCCGGAGCGCTGACCGGAGCCGGCCTCTTCGCCGTTCTCGGCATCGGATTGGTCTATGCGGCGGTCGCCGGCCTCTACCTCGCGGCGGCAATTCTCATGTCCTGCCTGACCCGACCGGAAAGGACCGTTGCCACGACCGATCTGCCGGCGAACAGCCGCGCCGTTTCAAAACTGCTGGGCGAGCTGAAGGAAGGGATTGTCTACGCCTGGAATGGCCCTGGAATGGGCGCTGCGCTGTGCGTCGCCTTCCTCGCCAATCTGACCGCGTTTCCCTTCACCGGCGGATTGCTGCCCTACATCGCGCGCGAAATCTTTCACACCGACCAGACCGGCCTCGGCTATCTCTCCGCGAGCTTCGCCGTCGGATCGCTGATCGGCTCGATCACGCTCAGCCTGGTCGGCGGATTGCGCATTGCCCGGCTTCTGATCGGCGCGACGCTGGCCTGGTACGCCATGTTGCTGGTGTTCGTCGAGATCAGGACGATGCCCGTCGCCATGGCCTGCCTCGTTCTCGCCGGCATCGCCCAGAGCATGTCGATGATCTCGGCGGCCGTCATCCTGATGCGCACGGCGAGCGCGCATCTGCGCGGCCGCGTGATGGGCGTGCGCATGATGGTGATCTACGGCCTGCCGCTCGGATTGCTCGCGGCCGGCAGCCTGATCGACACGATCGGCTATTCCGCGACAGGGTCACTTTACGCCGTCGCCGGCTTCCTCGCGATGCTGGCAATCGCGATCCACTGGCGCGCCGACCTCTGGCCGCTGCACGCCCCCGCCAACGCGCGGTGACGGTTTCTAATCCCCATACCCGCGCAGCCGCTCGACATTAAGGATGGTGACGCCGCCATATTCCAGCCGCAGCAGCCCTTCCTTCTCCAGCCGGTTCAGCGCGCGGTTGGCGTTCTGGCGGGACATGCCGGAGAGCGCACCGATCTCCTCCTGGGTGATCTCCAGATGCGCCGTCGATTCCGGATAAAGGATCGGGTTGAACAGCGAGGCGATGCTGCGTGCGAGCCGCGAGGTGGCATCGAGCGTGCGGTTGACCTCGAGCATGCCGATGAACTGGCCGAGCCGCTCGTTGAGCTGGCGCACCAGGAAGCGGTTGAAGCCGACGCTGTTCTCGAACAGCCACATGAAGGCGCTGCGCTCCATCAGCGCGACGCGGCTGCTGCGCAGCGCCACCACGTCGTAGCGGCGCGGCTCGTTCTTGAGCACGCTGCCCTCGCCGAACCAGGCCCCCGCCGTCAGCCCGGCAAGGCTGGTCTCCTTGCCGTCGCGCGACACCCCGCCCATCCGGGCAAGGCCGAAGACCATGCCGGCCCAATAGTCGAAATTGTCGCCGCGCATGAACACGGTCTCGCCGGTGCCGTAGGACCGCTCCGTGATTCCGGCGCGGGCGACCTCGATCTCCGCTTGCGTGAGCTCGCGCGACCAGGCGGCAACGCGCTTCAGATGATCCTCTGAAATCATGATCCCGAAGTCAGCCGCACCGTGTCGTCACTCCGCTCTTATGCTGCATCGCAACATCATCGTTCCGGCTCCCATCCGACGAAAGATGAAGGCCGCCTCGGTCCGAAAAACTTTGTCCAGAATTGTCAGGCCGGAGACATTTCAAAATAGCGCTTTCCCTTATTGAGAGCCACCTCGGGTGATGCGGCTTTTGATCCCAAACGGGGCCAAAGCGGCGACCGTCCGGTCGAGACCAATAGCTGCATGGTCTGGCCGGCACGGCCGTATTAGGATCGCCCGACAGAACCGACGAAGAGCGCCGCAGAATGCGCCATCACCGGGAGGGATTTGTTTGGTGGCTACCAGTCTCGAAGTGCGCGGCGTGTCCCTGCGATTCGGCGGCGTTCGTGCGCTGACCGATGTCAGCTTCGCCATCAAGGAGGGGGAGCTGTTCTCGATCATTGGCCCCAACGGCGCCGGCAAGACCTCGATCGTGAACTGTATTTCCGGTCGCTACAAGCCGACCGAAGGCCAGCTGTTCTACCAGGGCCAGGACATCACGGGGCTGACGCCGAACGCGCGGCCCAAGCTCGGCATCGGCCGCACCTTCCAGAACCTCGCGCTGTTCCACCACATGAGCGTGCTCGACAACATCATGGTGGGCCGCCATCACCTCCTGAAGAACAATTTCCTCACGGGCTCGCTGTACTGGCTCACCGGCGCGCGCAAGGAAGAGCTCGAACACCGCCGCAAGGTGGAAGAGATCATCGACTTCCTTGACCTGCAGTCGGTGCGCAAGGCAACCGCCGGCACCCTCCCCTACGGCCTGCGCAAGCGCGTCGAGCTCGCCCGGGCCATGGCGCTGGAGCCGCGCCTCATCCTGCTCGACGAGCCGATGGCCGGCATGAACTTCGAGGAGAAGGAGGACATGGCCCGCTACATCGTCGATCTCAACGAGGAGTTCGGCATGACGGTGGTGATGATCGAGCATGACATGGGCGTGGTGATGGATATCTCCCACCGCGTGATGGTGCTGGATTTCGGCCGCAAGATCGCCGAGGGCGATCCGGGCGCAGTGCTCGCCGATCCCCACGTCAAGCGCGCCTACCTGGGTGAAGAAGACGAGGCGCTGGTCGATCCCGACGATGCTCCTCCGGCGCAGGAGAGCGCGGCATGATGGATTACGCAGGCCGCGTCGCGCAGGCCGACACCTATCCCAAGATGCTGCGGCTCAATGCGAAAGAGCACGGCAACGAGATCGCGCTGCGCGAGAAGGACCTCGGGCTGTGGCGCATCTTCACCTGGAACGACTACCAGACGCGCGTGCGCGATTTCGCGCTCGGCCTGGTCGAGCTAGGTCTTGGTCGTGGTGACGTCATCGGCATCATCGGCGACAACCGGCCGGACTGGGTGGCGGCGGAAGTCGCTACCCATGCCATTGGCGGCCTCAGCCTCGGGCTCTATCGCGACGTGCTGGATGAAGAGGCCTCCTATCTCCTCAATTATGGCGAGGCGCAGCTGGTTTTTGCCGAGGACGAGGAGCAGGTGGACAAGCTGCTCACGCTCGCCGACCGCGTCGCGAAGCTGAAGCACATCATCTATTCCGATCCGCGCGGCATGCGGAAATACGACGACCCGCGCCTGATGTCGGCGGAGAAGTTTGCCGAGCTCGGCCGGGCCCGCGCCGCGCGCGAGCCGGAACTCTACGACAAGCTCGTCGATGCGACCAAGGGCGAGGACGTCGCGATCCTCTGCACGACGTCGGGCACCACCTCGCATCCAAAACTCGCGATGCTCGCCGCCGGCCGCGTACTCGGCCATTGCGCGACCTATCTTGCCTTCGATCCAAAGGGGCCGGACGACGAGTATGTCTCGGTGCTGCCGCTGCCGTGGATCATGGAGCAGGTCTACGTGCTCGGCAAGGGCCTGCTCTGCCGGATGAAGATCAACTTCGTCGAAGAGCCTGACACGTTGATGAACGATCTGCGCGAGATCGCGCCGACATTCGTGCTCTTTGCCCCACGTGTCTGGGAATCCATCGCCGCCGACGTCCGCGCCAAGGTGATGGATGCGACGCCGTTCAAGCAGCGCCTGTTCGATATCGGGATGAAGTCGGGCCTCGCCGCGCTGGAGCAGGGCAGGCGTTCGGGTTTCGCCGACGCGATCCTGTTCCGCGCGCTGCGCGACCGCCTCGGCTTCACCCGCCTGCGCTCGGCCGCCACCGGCGGCGCGGCGCTCGGCCCCGACACCTTCAAGTTCTTCCAGGCCATGGGCGTGCCGCTGCGCACGCTCTACGGCCAGACCGAATTGCTGGGCGCTTACACGCTGCACCCCGAGGGCAAGGTCGATCCTGACACGACTGGCGTGCCGATGGCCGACAGCGTCGAGATCCGCATCGACAATGCCGACATTCACGGCGTCGGCGAGATCGTGGTGCGGCACCCCAACATGTTCCTGGGGTACTACAAGAATCCCGAGGCCAGCATCGCCGACATCAAGGACGGCTGGATGTGCTCCGGCGATGCCGGCTACTTCAATGCCAACCAGCAGCTCGTCGTCATCGACCGCATCAAGGATCTCGCCGAAACCTCGCGCGGCGAGCGCTTCTCGCCGCAATTCATCGAGAACAAGCTGAAATTCTCGCCCTATATCGCGGAGGCCGTGGTGCTGGGCGCAGGGCGCGACGCGCTCGCGGCGATGATCTGCATCCGCTACTCGATCATCTCGAAATGGGCGGAGAAGAACCGCCTCTCCTTCACCACCTACAGCGACCTCGCATCGCGGCCGGAGGTCTATGCGCTGCTGCAGAAGGAGGTCGAGACCGTCAACGCCACGCTGCCGCCGGCACAGCGCATCTCGCGCTTCCTCTTGCTCTACAAGGAGCTGGACGCCGACGACGGCGAGCTCACCCGCACGCGAAAGGTGCGCCGCGGCGTCATCAACGAGAAGTACGAAGGCATCATCGACGCCATCTACCGCGGTGATTCCGACATCCCCGTCGATACCGTGATCCGCTTCCAGGACGGCACCACGCAGCGCGTGCGAACGACGCTGCGGGTGGTGGACCTCGGCGGACATGGCCACATGGCGGAGGCTGCGGAGTGAGCTTGCTTCCAGTCCAGCGCGCGATGCCTGCCGATGCGCCCTCTCCCCTTCTGGGAGAGGGCATCTTCGCCATCAGCCACACCCTCACTCGGGTGAGGGGTCCTCTCTCCGCACCGTCAGTGCGGAGACAACCCCTCACCCGCCTTCGCTTCGCGAAGCCACCCTCTCCCACAAGGGGAGAGGGGAAGAGCGCGCCGGAATTTTCAGCGAGCATCACTGCATGAACACAGCCTTCCTCGTTCAGCTCCTGGTCAACGGCCTCGTGGTCGGCACGCTCTATGGCGTGGTCGCGATGTCGTTCGTGCTGATCTACAAAGCGACGCAGGTCGTCAATTTCGCGCAAGGTGAGTTGCTGCTGGTCGGCGCCTGGGTGTGCTGGGCGCTGCTCGCCAAATACCAGGTGCCGTTCTGGATCGGCATGCCGATCACGCTGGTGTTCATGTTCGTGTTCGGCATCGCGGTGCAGGTCCTGATCCTGCGGCCGATGATCGGCGAGCCCATCATCTCGGTGATCATGGTGACAATCGGCCTCTCAACCGTGCTCCAGGCCACGCTGAAATGGATGTTCGGCGTCAACCCGCAACCGTTCCCGCGCGTGTTCGAGAGCCAGTCGGTCAGCCTGTTCGGCCTCCAGATCCAGACCGTCTATGTCATGAGTCTCATCGTCTCGGTCGCGATGATGATCGGCATGGCCTGGTTCTTCCGCGCCTCGAAATACGGCCTCGCGATGCGCGCCACCGCATTCAACCAGCAGGTCGCGCAGTCGCTCGGCATCTCCGTCAAAAGCGTGTTCGCGATGGCCTGGGCCATCTCGGCCACGGTGTCGGCCGTCGCAGGGGTCGTCGTCGCCGTGGTGAACGGTGTCTCATCGGGCCTCGCCGCCTACGGCATAAAAGTGTTCCCGGCGGCGATCCTCGGCGGGCTCGATTCGGTCGGCGGCGCCGTGCTCGGCGGCATCATCATCGGGCTGCTCGAGAACGTCGCCCAATATGTCGACAGCCAGTATCTTCACTGGGGCAATCTCTACGAGATCGCGCCGTTCTACGTCCTCATCATCGTGCTGATGATCAAACCCTATGGCCTGTTCGGCACCCACGACATCGAGCGGATCTGACCCATGGCCGGCCCTGCCCTCATCCCCGCTGGTGACTTCCGCACCTCGTACGCCGCGGACACCACGATCTTCCCGACCACCACCAGCCGCAACTTCGCGATCGCGGGCGTGCTGCTGCTGTGCCTCGCGCCGCAATTCTTCAGCGGCTATTGGCTCAGCATCCTGATCCAGATCGGCATTTTCTCGATCGCCGCGCTCGGCCTGAACATCCTCGTCGGCTTCACCGGCCAGATCTCGATCGGGCACGCCGCCTTCTTCCTGCTCGGCGCCTTCACCTCCGCCTACATCTCCAACAACGCACCGATCCCGGTGTTCTTCGCGATTCCGCTCGCGGGCGTGGTCACCGCGATGGTCGGGCTGATCTTCGGCATCCCGGCGGCGCGGCTGAAGGGCCTCTATCTCGTCATCGCGACGCTGGCCGCGCAATACATCCTGCTCGACTTCTTCTCGCGCGCCGAATGGTTCTCCGGCGGCTCGGTGCCGGCAAGCGCCGAGCCGTTCTCGATCTTGGGCTACACGCTGCGCGGCGACAGGCAGTATTTCTACGTCGTGCTGGCCTATGTGCTGGCGAGCTACATTCTCGTCACCAATTTGATGCGCACGCGCGACGGCCGCGCGCTGGTGGCGATCCGCGACCACTATCTCTCCGCCGAGATCATGGGCATCAACCTCACCAAGTACCGCACCCTGTCGTTTGGGCTGGCTGCCTTCTTCGCCGGCATCGCCGGCGCGCTCTACGCCCACTACCAGCTCGTGGTCTCGCAGGAGGGTTTCGGCATCGAGCGCTCGATCCTGTTCCTGGCCATGATCATCATCGGCGGCACCGGCTCCATCATGGGCACGCTGATGGGCACCGCCTTCGTGGTGCTGCTGCCTGAATCGATGGAGTTCGTCAGCCTCTATCTGAAGGGCGGCGCGATCGACAAGGCGCTGTCGCTCAACAACAACATCACCTTCCTGCGCGAGATCGCGATCGGGGTGATCATCATCGCATTCCTGATGTTCGAGCCCGACGGGCTGGCGCATCGCTGGCGGCAGATCAAGGCGTACTGGAAACTCTACCCGTTCTCACATTGAGTCGGGAAATCTCACTCAAACAATAACAGGAGGAACCGACCCATGAAGGCAAAATCCCTTTTGAGCACCGCATCGCTCGCGATCGCGGTCGCAGCCTTTTCGGCGAGCGCGCAGGCACAGATCGCGATCGGGCACCTTGCCGATTATTCCGGCGGCACCTCCGACGTCGGCACGCCCTACGGCCAGGCCGTCGCCGACACCTTCGCCTGGGTCAACAAGAACGGGGGCGTCGGCGGCAAGCAGCTCAATGTCGACACCAACGATTACGGCTACCAGGTGCCGCGCGCGATCGCGCTGTACAAGAAATGGTCGGCGCCGGACAGCAAGGTCGCCGCGATCATGGGCTGGGGCACCGCCGATACCGAGGCACTGACGGGGTTCCTCGCCCAGGACAAGATCCCGGATCTCTCCGGCTCCTACGCCGCCGCCCTGACCGATCCCGAAGGTGTCAGCGGCAAGGCCAAGCCCGCGCCCTACAATTTCTTCTACGGCCCGAGCTATTCGGACTCGCTGCGCGCGATGCTGATCTGGGCGGCCGAGGACTGGAAGGCCAAGGGCAAGTCCGGCAAGCCGAAGTTCGTGCACATGGGCGCCAACCATCCCTATCCGAACGCGCCGAAGGCCGCGGGTGAAGCGATGGCGCAGGAGCTCGGCTTCGAGGTGCTGCCGCCGCTGGTGTTCGCGCTGACGCCGGGCGACTACAGCGCGCAGTGCCTCAGCCTGAAATCGTCGGGCGCCAATTACGCCTATCTCGGCAACACCGCGGCCTCCAACATCTCGGTGATGAAGGCGTGCAAGACCGCTGGCGTCGAGATCCAGTTCCTCGGCAATGTCTGGGGCATGGACGAGAACGCCGCCAAGACGGCCGGAGATTCCGCCAACGGCGTGATCTTCCCCTTGCGCACCGCGGTAAGCTGGGGCGGCGATGCGCCCGGCATGAAGACGGTGATGGAGATCTCCAAGATGTCCGACCCGAGCGGCAAGGTCTATCGCCCGGTGCACTACATCGCCGCGGTCTGCTCGGCGCTGTACATGAAGGAGGCGCTCGACTGGGCCGCCAAGAACGGCGGCGCTACCGGCGAGAACGTCGCCAAGGGCTTCTACCAGAAGAAGGACTGGGTGCCGGCAGGCATGGAAGGCGTCTGCAATCCCTCGACCTGGACCGACAAGGACCATCGCGGCACGCTGAAGGTCGACCTCTACCGCACCAAGGTGTCAGGCGCGACCGACGGCGAGCTCAACGACCTCATGGCCAAGGGCACGATCAAGCTCGAGAAGGTCAAGACCGTCGAGCTGCCGCGCAAGCCGGAGCTGCTGGGATGGTGAGGCCGACTTTAACCACACGAACACTGTCATCCCCTGCCTTGCGCGCAATGCGCACTGGAGCGGGGGATACAGTACACCGAGGCTTCTCCGGGAATCTCAGGCGCCTCTGGAATACTGGGTCGTCCGGTCAAGCCGGGCGACGACAGCGGAGTAACAAAGCATGAGCGATACCGCAGACGCCGTTCGCCCCTCCCCGAGCATCGTGCCCGCACCGCCCCTCCTCGGCGTCCGCAACATCGAGGTCGTCTATGACGACGTGATCCTGGTGCTGCGTGGCCTCAGCCTCGACGTGCCCAAGGGCGCGATCGTGGCGCTGCTGGGGGCCAACGGCGCCGGCAAATCGACCACGCTGAAGGCGATCTCCGGGCTGCTCAAGACCGAGGACGGCGAGGTCACGCGCGGCGAAATCCTGTTCGAAGGCGAGCGCATCAACGGCATCGATCCCGACAAGATCGTCCGCCGCGGCATCTTCCAGGTGATGGAGGGCCGGCGCATCGTCGCCGACATGACGTCGCTGGAGAACCTCAAGCTCGGCGCCTTCACCCGCAGGGACGGCGAGGTCGATGCCGATCTCGACATGGTCTTCAACTATTTCCCGCGCCTGAAGGAACGCACCGGCCTTGCCGGCTATCTCTCCGGCGGCGAGCAGCAGATGCTCGCGATCGGCCGCGCGCTGATGGCACGACCTAAGATGATCTTGATGGACGAGCCGTCGATGGGCCTGTCGCCGCTGCTGGTGAAGGAGGTGTTTTCCATCATCCAGAAGATCAACCGCGACCTCGGGGTCACCATCCTCCTGGTCGAGCAGAACGCGCGCGCCGCGCTGTCGGTGGCGAGCCACGGCTACATCATGGAACAGGGCAAGGTCGTGCTCGACGGCACCGCCGACGAGCTGCGCGACAACGAGGACGTCAAGGAGTTCTACCTCGGCGGCGCCGGCGACCAGCGCAAGAGCTTTAAGAACCTCAAGAGCTTCAAGCGGCGCAAGCGTTGGCTGTAGCGTTTTCAAGCGAAGTGGGAACGGTCGCGTGAAGAAAACGCGTCAAAACAAGACAGCTCTAACCTTCCAAAACCTGCTCCGCTTCCGTGACTGCACAGAGAACATGATAGAACGACGACGCAGGAATGGTGTCGACCAGCGATTTGCCGTCGCGATCGAACTGGTCGTACCAGCCGCCCTTGACGGGATGGCTGAGATAATGCCGTTCAAGCCGCACCAGCGACGCGCGCGCTTCCGCCGCCGCGCCCGCCTCGCCGGACTCCGCCTGCGCGATCCACGCTTTGGCGATCTCGGTCTGCGGCCACAGCCGGCGCGTGCTGCGGCGGATGTTGCCGCTCGCGTCGCCCTCGTCGATCAGGCAGCCCGTCGCCTCGTCGCGATAGCGCAGCGCAGTCGTCAGCAGCTCCGCGCGCCGCTGCCCGGTCGGACACCCCGTGATGCGCTCAAATCCCTTCAGCAGCCAGACCCATTCCGCCTGATGGCCCGGCTCGACGCTGACCGGCTCGATCTTCGACCAGTCCTCCTCGAAATACTCCGACAACACGTGCTTCTCCTTGTCGTAGAGGTTGGCGAGGAACAGCGCGAAGAACTCGCCGGCACGGTTCTGGAACGCCAAGTCGTGGGTCGCGTCGAAGCACGCGATCAGCGCTTCGAACAGATGCATGTGCGGGTTCTGCCGACGCGGCAGCGAGACCGGCAGGCCTTCGTGGACGCCGCCGTGCGGCGAGCGCAGATGGCCGTCGAGAAAGGCGAGCAGCGTATCGATCTCGGCGCGCACCTGCGCATCCTTGTCGAGCGCGTAGACAGTCGCGAGCGCAAACAGGATGAACGCGTGGTCATAGGCATCGCGCCGGCCGTCCAGCACGGCGCCCTCCGGCGTCAGCCGGTGCACATAGCCGGGCCTGCCGTCGGGTGCCTTGGCCTTGGCCAGCAGGTGCTCCAGCCCCTTCAGCGCGATGGCGCGACCTTCCGGATACCAGCCCATCTGTGCCGCCTTGGCGTAGCAGTAGATCTGGCGCGCCTGCACGAACACCCGCCGCGGCGCGGCGGCATCCGCCGTGCCGTCCCGATGCAGCCGGTCGATGAAGCCGCCCGCTTGATGATCCCAGCCGAGGGTCGACCACAGCGGCATCGCATCCTCGATCATGCGGCGCTTCAGGCGCGCGACGACGCCAGCCGTCTCCTCCGCCGCCCTGATCGCTTCCTCCGCCATCTCTCACCCTCCACGTCCCGACAATGGCCGTCTGATACCCATGCCAGCGGCGGCGTGCAACGGATGCCACCCGGGAAAGATCAGCCATGACCGCCCATTACGACGCCCTCGAGACGCGCGAGCAGGCTTCGCGCGAGGCCGACTTGTTTTCGCGCCTGCCCGGCGTGCTGCGCAGCGCGATGACGGCACCCGCCTATGCCGAGCGGCTGAAGGGCGTGAATCCGGACGCCGTGACCACGCGAGCGGCGCTAGCGCGCCTGCCGGTGCTGCGCAAGTCGGAACTGCCGGCCCTGCACAAGGCCGCCGCGCCCTTCGGCGGCTTTGTGGCGGCGGCACCAGGCTCGTTCGCACGGCTTTTCACCTCCCCGGGGCCGATCTTCGAGCCGGAGGGACGGCAGGCTGATCCGTGGCGTGGCGCACGGGCGCTGTTCGCGGCCGGGTTCCGGGACGGTGATATCGTGCTCAACACCTTCAGCTACCATCTCACCCCCGGCGGCTTCATTTTCGACTCGTCCGCACGCGCACTCGGTTGCGCGGTGATTCCCGCGGGTCCCGGCAATGCCGAGCAGCAATTCGAGTTGATCGAAGCCTATCGTCCCGTCGGCTACAGCGGCACGCCGGACTTTTTGAAGATCCTGCTCGACGCGGCCGCAACCGCGGGCCGCGACGTCTCCTCGATCAAGCGCGCGCTTGTCTCGGGCGCGGCCTTCCCGCCCTCGCTCCAGGCCGAGATCAAGGCGCGCGGCATCGACGCCTACCAGGCCTTCGGCACCGCCGATCTCGGCCTCATCGCCTTCGAGACCGAGGCGCGTGAAGGCATGGTCGTGAACGAGGACCTGATCATGGAGATCGTCAAGCCCGGCACCGGCGATCCCGTGGCCCCGGGCGACGTCGGCGAGATCGTCGTCACCTCGCTCGACCCGCACCATCCCTGGATCCGGCTTGCGCTCGGCGACCTCACCTCCGCGCTGCCGGGCACCAGCCCCTGCGGTCGCACCAACATGCGCATCAGGGGCTGGATGGGCCGCGCCGACCAGACCACCAAGGTCAAGGGCATGTTCGTCCGTCCCGAGCAGGTCGCCGAGATCGGCAAGCGCCATCCCGCGCTCGGCCGCCTGCGCCTCGTCGTCACGCGCCAGGGCGAAACCGACGTGATGACGCTGAAAGCGGAAACTGCGGCAGCAAGCGAGGCTTTGCGCGAGGAGATTGCGGGCACCTTACGGGCGGTGACGAAGCTCGGCGGCGCGATCGAGCTGGTCGGCCACGGCGCGTTGCCGAACGACGGCAAGGTGATCGCGGACGAGCGCTAGCCCTCGTATCCCTGCTTACAGGGAATTCTGCAGGGAAAACACACGCACGAGCCAGGCCATCGAGTGAAACATTGCCAAAAAGTGCCTTTAAAATAGGGGATCCGGGCCGCGAAGCGTCAAGCCCGGATCAGGGAAATTTCGGCAGCGACCAGGGAATATCTGCGCACCGAACACGGAAGCTATAGTCGTCCATGTCTCGCACACTGCTCCTATGATCCGTTCTGTGCCGCAACAGCGGAATGAGGCGGCGCCCGATAGGTGCCTCATCGTTGCGTTCTGCGCTCCGCTCGAGCATCGAAATAGATGACGACTGCGAATGTAGCGCCCACTGCCACGACGCCAATACAGCCTGTGATCAACAAACCCGTAGCTTGATCAGTATTTCTGCCGTCATCTGGAAGGGCAATTCACGATTGATTAGCGCCTGAGGTAAACCGGCCGTGATCGATATTGGCCGATCGAGGCTGGGGCGACCCCGCACGTGGAACGGCATCCCGCGGCCGCCCCGACGAGTTCGCATCCTGGACTGGCGACCAACATGGTCGTCGGTTCTTATCAAACGGACGCTTATCCGATCCGTGGTCCGTAGTAGCCCGGTGCTCCAGACTCCTAGCCTAGGTCCACGGATCCGCTAAGGTTGATGGGCAAGCATTGCCGGGGGGAGCTACATTGATGCGCGCGTACCCACAATGGGGACGGATTGGAATGGTGCGGCTCGACGGACAATGCGATCCGCACAAGTGCGCAGCGCTCGCCGCAAATTCCGAGCTGCGTCAGGAGGATCGCGCGCCGCCGAGCCGTCTGCTGAGTGACGCGCAATTCGCCGAACTCAGGGCGCATCTGCCGCCGTTAGCCGGCCGCGACGCCGAGTGCCGAGCCTGGCTCGACCGCATCCGCGAGGTCGTACGGCAAGATAGCCTGCAAATGGCGCAGCAACCTAGCCGACGCGAGGTGCACGCCGGGTTGGCCGCGCTGCAGCAGCTTGTGCGCGATTTCCTGGAGCGCGTGGCAGTCCTGGGATCGCTGCCGGATTGGCAGGTCGAACAAGCGTCAATGGCACCCGACGGGCCGCTCAACGTCTTCTGCGCGATGCCCACGGCGCTCTATCACTTCGCGCGCTGCGCCCGGCATCAAGCCGAATGCAGCAGCGGGCTTGACGCGCATCTGGTCGCCTTCGCGGCGGCAGCGGTCGATCTGGCGGACGGTTTAAAATGGGCCGACGTCGTGTCGCAGGGCAAAGCCTCCGACGCGCTGCCACAAACCGGCGACTACGCGGTGCGCAGTTGGGCCGATGTCGTTCGGATCGCGCAACGACTGGATGTCGCGCTCGGCGCCGCCCTCAAGACTAGCAAGAGGTGCGGCGGCCCGGTGCCCAAGCGGATCATGGTCCAGGCCGTCGTGTGGCTCGCCAAGCTGTGGGAATATTATGGCGGCGAATTCACCCACAATCCCTACGTCGGAACCCGCTATGACGGCGAGCCACAAACACCTGCAGGTCACTTTGTGGTCAAATTCTTAGGGACGTGCGATTCTGGCCTTTTCGCGACGGCGGTCAGCCAATTCATCGCGCAAGCCGTCGCATCAAGAAACCGTCGCCGCCGGCAATTGTCGGGCGTAACGTCTTCCTAATAGCCGGCTGGCCCGCCCTGCCCCTTCAATTGGACATCGTCCATTGAGGGAGACAGCAGGTGCGCAACAATCCGCCGACGAATGGGTATACGCTTCGGCATGACCTCACGCCGACCTTGGTACCTATCAAGGAACTAAAGCCGCTCGGGCGCGAGACCCGCCGGCATCCCAAGAGCCAGATCGAGAAAATAGCGGCGAGCTTGCGGGAGTTCGGTTTCGTTCTTCCCGTTGTCGTTGACACCCTGCGCCAGGTCGTAGCTGGCTGGGCACTGGTGCTGGCAGCCCAGCTGCTCGGTCTGGATCAAGTGCCTGCGTTGACCATTGTCGATCTCAGCCAGGTGCAGCTACGGACTCTGAAGCTTACACTCAACCGGCTGGCCGAAGAAGCCAGTTGGGATGTCCAGGCCTTACGCCTTGAATTGACCGAGCTTCTGACCCTCGACCCCCACCTCGACCTGCAACTGACCGGGTTTTCGACCGGTGAACTCGACGTTGCGATTTCGGATTCAGAGGATTTGGAAGACGAGGTGCCTTCACCTGAGGCAGGGGCCTTGGTCACCTGGCCGGGCGATCTCTGGAACTTGGGGGAGCATCGTCTCGCCTGCGCCGATGCGCGGCAGGCGGCGAGCTATGGACGGCTGATGGAAGGTGCGCAGGCGCGCATGATTTTTGCCGATCCACCCTACAACGTCCCGATCCCTGGCCACGCGTCGGGCCTCGGCAAAATCAAGCACGCCGACTTTGCGATGGCATCGGGCGAAA
This sequence comes from Bradyrhizobium sp. SMVTL-02, assembly GCF_051853005.1. Classification (NCBI taxonomy): domain Bacteria; kingdom Pseudomonadati; phylum Pseudomonadota; class Alphaproteobacteria; order Hyphomicrobiales; family Nitrobacteraceae; genus Bradyrhizobium; species Bradyrhizobium sp. SMVTL-02. Next base: position 5,517,044 of record NZ_CP182469.1, read on the forward strand.
TGTCGAGCGTCGAGTTCGAGGCGTTCTTGGCCGAAGTCTGCACGCGGGTCTGCGACCACGCAGTCGAGGGCTCGCTACACTACATATGCATGGACTGGCGCGGTATGGGTCACCTGCTCAACGCCACCGGCCCCATCTATGACGAACAACTCAATTTGTGCGTTTGGAACAAACCGCGCCCGGGCATGGGGAGCTTCTACCGGTCCAAACATGAGCTCGTTTTCATCTTCAAGAAGGGCCGTGCGCCCCACCTCAACAATGTTCAGCTCGGCCGGCATGGCCGCAACCGCTGCAACGTGTGGGACTACCAAAACTCTTGGGCGCGGTCGCCGAAATCCAAGCTCGAGCTGCATCCGACCGTCAAGCCGGTCGGACTCGTGGCCGACGCGATCCGCGATTGCACCAACGAGCATGACATCGTGCTCGACCCGTTTGGCGGCGCCGGCACCACGCTCATCGCAGCGGAGCGGACCCGCCGCCGGGCGCGGCTGATCGAAATCGATCCCGCCTACGCCGATGTCACGATCCGCCGCTGGCAGCATCTGACCGGCAAGGTGGCGATTCACGCCGAGACCGGCGAGCCGTTCGGCCAGACCCGCACCGCTAACCCGGAGCGCGCCGGTGGCTAAGAAATCGGACCCCGGCATTGGCTATGGCAAACCTCCACTTCATAGCCGGTTCAAAAAAGGGCAGTCCGGCAACCCCCGTGGTCGTCCGAAAGGAAGTCTGAACTTCGCCACGGACCTGAAAAGAACGCTTCAGGCACCCGTCACGCTGAGCGACGGGGGGAAGTCACGACGTGTCACCACGCAAGAAGCCGCGCTGCTTCGCTTGCGGGAAAAGGCGCTCAAGGGCGACGTCAAGGCACTCGATCGTTTGCTCTCCTATGCGATGGCGGTGAGCGCCGACGCCGCGGAGCAGACCACGAAGGGCCCGTCTGCCGACGATGAGGCAATCCTTGATGCATTTCGCGCACAGCTTCTGGCCGAAGCCAACGGCGAGGAAGGTGGTGGCTCATGAAAGACGTTGTCGCCGCGCTGATCCGACGCGAGCTGCGCTTCTTCATCCAAAAGGCCTTCTACACGGTGTTCCCAGGCTCCACCTATCTGCACAACTGGCACATCGACGCAGTCGTCTATCAGCTGCTGCGTCTGGGATCAGGTGGAGGCGGCCGCCTCCACATCAACCAGCCGCCGCGTTCCCTGAAATCGCTGTCCATCTCGGTCGCCTACCCGGCCTGGCTGCTGGGCCACGATCCCACCCGCCGCGTCATCGTGGTCAGCTATTCCAACGATCTTGCCGCCGAGTTGCATCGGCAGTTCCGAATGGTGATCGATTCCGCTTGGTACCAAAATTTGTTTCCTGCCGTGCGCGTGGCAAAGGACACGGGGTCGGAGCTGGTGACCACGGCCGGAGGGAGCCGATACGCCACGTCCGTGGGCGGGACGCTGACCGGGCGTGGCGCCGACCTGATCATCGTCGACGATCCGCTGAAAGCGGAGGACGCGATGTCGGAGCCGGCGCGCAAGCGTGTGATCGATTGGTATGGCGGCACGCTCGTCTCTCGGCTCAACGATAAAGCGACAGGCCAGATCATTGTCGTCATGCAACGTCTGCATGAGGACGATCTGGCAGGTCATCTGCTGCAAACGGGCGAGTGGCACCATCTCGATCTTCCCGCCATCGCGGTCGAAGATGCTGAAATTCCGGTCGGGGCCAATCGATCCGTTCGGCGACACGTCGGCGATGTGCTGCATGCCGCACGCGAAGAGAGGGCAGTGCTCGACCGGATCAAGACCGAGATCGGCAGCCTGCAGTTCTCGGCGCAATACCAGCAACGGCCCATTCCAACCGAGGGAAACCTGATCAAGCGGGAATGGTTTCGCTTCTATGATCAGCTGCCGAGCGGCGGTGCAGCCGACGCTGTCGTCCAGAGCTGGGATACCGCCATGATGACCGGCAGCGCCAACGACTGGTCGGTCTGCACCACCTGGTGGATCAAGAAAAACGACTTCTACCTGGTTGATCTCTATCGCGGACGCCAACAATATCCCGATCTGCGGCGCTCCGTGACAGCGCTGGCAGCAAAATACCAGGCGGAAGCGATTTTGATCGAGGACGCCGGCCCCGGCATGATGATGTTGCAGGATCTGCAACACGATACGCCGAACGGCATGCCGCGCCCGATTGGCATCAAGCCGCTAGGCAGCAAGGTCGATCGAATGGCTGCGCAATCCTTCCGGATCGAAGCCGGGCAGGTTCACCTGCCGGCAAATGCACCATGGCTCGATGCCTATTTGCTGGAGTTGCTCGCGTTTCCGCAGGGCAAACACGACGATCAGGTCGACAGCACGTCGCAATTTCTGAAATGGGCGAGCAGCCGTGCCATGTTCGACGAGACCGGACTCAACATCATTTCGGTCGGCCGAGGGGACTACGATTATGGGTTTCCATAGCCGGCGGTCCCAGTTCGAGCGGGCGAGTTTCTCCAAAACAAAGCCAATAGCGCGTCGCGAATTCAGCCTTGCCCTGACGACCGAAGCGCGCGCTTCTGTTTCGCCAGAGCGGCCCGCTCGTAGCGCTCAAGGCCCTTAAGTCGCTTCACCTTTGCTGCGACGAGGCAATCCGACAGATCGGCCAACATCGCTTGGCGGATCCGTCGCACGCGCCAGAGCTCGCACTTGGCCTGCGCAACGGCGGCTGCGGTATGCGATCCGATCTCGCGCCCGAGGCCCGAGCCAATTGCGACCATCAGCGGCGCGAACGCTGGGTCGTCCTGTTTGCAGGTGCTGGCGAGTCCATGGCGCAAGGCGTTGTGGCTAGACTTGGCCTTGCCGCGCACCGTTTTTGGCCCGGTGCTGCGCTTCGCATTGCTGCGATTGGCTTCGATTTGTCGATGTGACGCCATGTCCGAAGTCCTTGGCCGTCGCTCGTAGCGACACCCCAAAAACTCGCTCCAAGATCTTGGAACTTCAAGATTTTTCTAGCCAAAAAGAGCAACAAACTTGCTGCAAAAGGACTGGCATTCTGCGGCAAAAGGAGCGTTACTGAATAGACCGGGCGCAACCGATGGCCCCGGTATCTCACCCCGCAGGTGCGGGGCCTTTGCTGGTGCGGCGGCAGGCCGCGTCGAGCTAAGGAGATACCGATGGCCACGATCTCAGTCCAAGACGCCGAGGTGCCACATCGCATCATCACGTTCAATCCCAGCGACCGGCGCGCCTTTGTCGGCGGCTCGGATGCCCGCATTATCATGGGCGATGACCAGGACGAACTCATTCGCTTGTGGCGGGAAAAGCGCGGCGAGATCGCGCCGCAAGATTTCGCGCAGAACCTGATCGTTCAGCTCGGCACCGTCACCGAAGAGCTCAACCGCAGCTGGTACCAGCGCTGCACCGGACAGGCGATCGCCGACATTCAGAAGCGGGTGCGGCATCCCGTCCACAGCTGGATGGCGGCAACGCTCGACGGCATTGTGGCTGAAACCGGTGCGGTGTTCGAGGCCAAGTTCATGCTGCCCTGGGCCTTCACCGAAGAGGCTGCGGCCGAGAAGCATATGGCGCAGCTGCAGCACAACATGTGGGTGGTCGCCGCCCGTTCGGCCGTGCTCTCGATCATCACCGGTGGCGGCAAATGGGTCGAGATCACCGTGCATGCCGATCCGCTCTACCAGCACCTGTTGCTGACGGCGGAAAAGAAGTTCTGGCGCTGCGTGCAGAGCGGCGAGCCGCCGCTCCTGTTCAACATCGAGCCGCCACGCCCGCGGCTTGCCGCCGTCAAGGTCATCGACATGACCGCCTCCAATCTGTGGGCCGAATGCGCGGCGACCTATCTGCGCACCCGGGACGCGCATGGCGAGCACGAACTCGCCAAGGCCGAGCTCAAGAAGCTCATGCCGGAGGATGCCAAGGAAGCGTTTGGCCACGGCGTTCGCGCCAAGCGCTCCAAGGCCGGCGCCGTCAGCTTTGATCCGGTTGAGATGGAGCGCGTCCATGCACCAGGCCAGTGAGCATATCGGCGCGATCGCAGTGGCGCTGGCCAAAGCGCAAGGCCAACTGACCAACCCGGAAAAGACCCTCACCGCTCAGATCCGCTCGCCATTCCTACGCGATGACGACCGGACTTTTCGCTACGCCTCGCTGGCCTCGGGACTTGAGATCGTGCGCAAAACTCTGAGCCAACAGGAGATCGCCATCATCCAGACCACGAGGGTCGAGGAAAACACCGGCACCATCCATCTCACCACCCTGCTTGCCCATTCCTCCGGCGAGTGGATTTCCTCGGACTGGCCGGTCTGCGCCGTCAGGGACGTCGAGGCGCCGCACCGGATGGGCGCGGCGCTCACCTATGCCCGCCGCTATGCCCTGTTCGCGCTGGTTGGGATTGCCGGCGAGGATGATCTCGACCCGCCTGATACCGTTGGCCCGCCGGGCACGGAGCCGCAAGCGCCCCTGAGCGCCAAACTCAAGCCGGCCATGGCCAACCGCGCACCTGTGCTGGGGCTGCCGCAATCCGCCGAGCTCCGCGAGCAGCTCTTGAGCCAGCTCGCCCCCCTAACCGCCAGCAACGACCTGCTCGCCTGGGCCAAGACCAGCCTGCCCCGCAAGAACGTCCTGCAGGAAGCCGACGCCCGGGTCGTCGAAGCCGCCTATCAGGTCAAGCTTGACGACGCCGGGCGTCCCACTGACCATGCGGCAGCAACGGAACCGGGGCCCTCGCCAGCGCCGCCCTTGGCGTCCGGTTCGGATACCGAAGCCGCGCTGCAGCCATCGCTGCCCGCCCCATCCGAGACAGGGCTCGCCCTTCCCAAGGAACCGCCCCGCAAGCGCAGCAAGGCGCACCTGTTATTTGTCCGCGAGCAACCCTGCCTCGTGTGCCAGCAAACCCCGTGCGATGCCCACCATCTGAAATTCGCTCAGCCCCGGGCGCTCGGCCGCAAGGTCAGCGATGAGTTTACTGTCCCCTTGTGCCGCGCCCATCACGAAGAACTACACCGGCACAGCAACGAACGCGCCTGGTGGGCGAACCTCCAGATCGCACCGTTGCCGGTGGCGCAAGACTTGTGGGCAGCGAGTTCTGTCCACGTGGCGACCACCGCGGCGATCAGCGGCACCGCATCCGCACAGCTTGGACCGGAGGCCTCCCGATGAACGGTCCCTGTCAACCGGCGCAGCTCACCGCCGCCGCCTTGCCGGTCGAGCTTGAAGTCCTGGCACCCCCGCCGCTACTATTGCCAGGCGAACAGCCTGAGCACTACCAGGCCCTGCGGCAGGCGATCTTTGCAGACCTTGTGCCGCGATCCGCCATCGAGTGGCTGCTTGCGATTGACGTCACCGAACTGTCCTGGGAAATCCAGCGCTACCGCATGTTACGGCACAAGCTGCTCGAAACCTATCGCCAACAGGCGATTGAGGCGGCGCTCCGGCGCATCGACCTGGTCGGGATTGCGCCCGACTTCGAAGAGGAGGCCGCCTATCACACCCTGCAAAATGCCTTAAGTTGGCGGATCGATCCGATCGCTGCCAGCGAGATCGACGCCCGGCTTGCAGCCTACGGCTTCGACGCAAACGCCATCAACACGGAAGTGTACGTGCAGGCGCGCGAAATCCTGGTCCTGTTCGAGGGGCTGCTCAATGCCGCTCAAACGAAACGCATGTTGCTGCTCCGCGAGATTCGGAATCAGCGCCTCGGACGACCGACGCGATGAAGGATGAGCTGATGACACGACAAAGAAGACGAAATACGCGCTCGAGGATCGGCTCACGCGGCTGCAAGCCTCCGAACCGTCCACGCCAAGGCCCGGAATCTGCGGACAACGATGGCGCAACCGGCTGGGGTCGCATGCGCGTTGGAAAGCTGCAGCGACGCCGCGATCGCGAACACCTGCGCTTCGTCGCCAAGCAGCCCTGCCTCGTTTGCGGCCGTACCCCGTCCGATCCGCACCAATCGCGGTTCGCGCAGCCCAAAGGCCTTCCGCCTCAAGGTGAGCGACGAATTCACCGTGCCGCTCTGCCGTGCCCATCACCGAGAGCTGCATCGAGCAAGCAACGAAGTCGCGTGGTGGTCTCGCGGCTAGCCATCGAGCCGTTGGAAGTGGCCCGCAGGCTTTGGCTGACAACGCACGACATCAAGCCATTGTAGCCGCACCTGCACGCGCTTCAGAGCTGCCGATCCGCGATTGCGTGCTTTTTGGCGACGCATCCGTTGCAACTCTGAAAACGAGGCAATGAATGCGATTAGAGCGATGACTGCAATAACCCAGGGAAAGGCCTTTCTCTTGGGCCGGCGCTCACCTTTTTGGGACGCAGACTCGGCATTGTTTTCAGCAGTTCAAAAATATCTGGAGCGTGCAGATATTGTCCTGGGCGATCTGGCACTGCTTGGCACCCTGCGAACCAAATTATCGGCAAGCTGGACGGTGCTCCTAGAAGCGAGTTGACTGATGTCGATACCGTGGCGAGTTGGCGAATCCACCAAATTGTGTGAGACCGAGACGTTCGACAGCTTCCGCGAAGCCGAGTCCGATAAGAATAAGATGCCGTAGCTTCCTTTTTGGATGTTGTTACTGTCGATCTTTAGATAGGCATAGGTGGCTCTACGAAACACACGGACTAGGATGCCAACGGCGCCCGCTATGTTGGCGACCGTATTGTTCGCAACGGTGATCTTGCCTGCATTGTTACCGGAGTTTAGCAGCCTGATTCCACCCAGCCTTGCGCTCACATAGTTGTTCGCGATCACCCATTCACTGTCCATAGTCGATGGCGCTATCAAAGTGATGCCATCCGCGGCGATATTAGACAGCCGATTGCCTGTAACGGTTGTTCCGACGGTACCGTTGAGGCTAATGCCTCCTTTCGGTAGCGTCGCAGTCGCGATCGAGGTTTGATGTTCGCAAATGTTGCCCTTGACTAGAGAGTTGGTCCACTGCCCGGCCATGTAGATGCAGTTGTCGCGGGCATTAAAGATGTAGTTGTTTTCGATGATAGCGTGCGCGCTGTATAGCGTGGTGCTCGGACTCTCGTTCTCATACGTCATGATGGCGTATGAGCCAACATCGTTGAAGATGCCGCCAAGCTGGCCGTTGTTGTAGATTTGATTGCCGGAGATCACCACGTCCTGGACATTGTGAAACGCCTGCACGCCGGTCTTGATGTAGTCGGCGCGCATGTGATTGTTGGTGATTTGCACGGACTTCACGAAGGAATTCGGCGTTGGATTGTTGCTGCCATCGTGGCCGACGCCGTAGACCAGAACGAAACTGGAGTTGATCCCAATTTTAGTGGGGCCGCGAGCGTTGCCGTTCTGCGAGAGAAAAACGTTTCGGTTCACCTTGACGTTCTGAATCGACGCGGTGAAAGGGCTTAGGGTCTGGACATAGATCCAGTAGTCGCCTTTGAAATTTTTGAACGAGCAATCTTCCACCAAAAGATCCTGAATATCTACGGTTGTATTCGTAAAGGCAATCGCACCGCCGTATGCGTAGACGTTGCCGACGGAGTTGCCGACGAAGCTGATGTTCTTGTAGTGAATGCGCGAATGGTCGGCGGACTGAAACACCTCCTTCATCGGCGAGGCGCCGGTCACGGTAATCGTTCCGCCGAGGCCCTCGATCGTCACATTATCCCGCGTGATGATCAGTCCGCTCGGAAGGGTGGATGACCCAATCTGGCAATTTCCAGCCCCCAGTTCGGCGACTACAGAAGCAGCCATGCTTCCGTTGATCGCTGCAATCCAGGCGCTCAGCGCCTTAGTGTCGTCCGCCAGACCATCGCAGGTCGCACCATAGGCCTTCGCCGTGATGGTCTCGCTTTGGTTGGATCTGGACGGCGGGGAGCCCAACGCCGACAGGTCCGCCTGTGCGAGAGCGAAGGAACACAAAATGAGGTAGAAAATGAGTGAAAGTAGCCTGAGCATAGTGGCACGGTTCAAACTCAGTTCAGCCGCGAACCACCCAAAACCGCCTTTATGGCTTCCTTATGCTCAGTGCTACAAGTCGATACAACTCGCAATAAGAGACAATCCGAATCCGGCCGTTCATGGGGATTGTTCGCCTTACGTCGATCGCGACCATCGCTAAGCTCTCTAAGGCGTGATGACCTGCGCGACGGGCGTTGTTATGTCGATCACGGGCGGCGTCGGGTCGCGCGTCACGATCTGAATGACCACGCCGGGCGATGAGGCCGACGGCAGCGCGGCGCGCGCGGTCTGAAGCGAGATGCCGGCCAGGCCGAGAACATACGAACTTGCGCGATCCCGAACCATCTCGTTGGGACTTTCCAAGAGCTCGGTTTTAACCGCGCCGGCGCGCGCGGCGGTGATGGTCTTGGCATCGCCCCGACACGAGTGCTTTGATGCGCTTGCTGATGCGCTTCGGCTTCGTTGGCTTGTCTGCGACAGGTGCGGGAAGATTGTCGGTCATCGTCTTACTCAGGTCGTTGCTCGCGAGCGAACTGACGCCGAGCACGCGCCTGATCAAGATCAAGCGCTCCATCATCGCATCGAGCGCAATGGGCCGAGCGTGGGGCCGCCGAACAAAACAAGGCGCAGCATTCGCTGTTCTGTCTCAGGCCTCATCGTCCACGAATTCCCAAGAACCGAGGACCTGGTTTGCGACATTTGGCGGTGACCGTTAGGTCCCCGTGCATCGCCACACCGCTGGTGAAAGCTTGTTTGGCCTGGTCGAGCAGCTTAGCGACCTTGTGCCGATGCGCCGTCGGTGCGAGCGAATGAACATGCCCGTAAGGTCGAGCGCAAGCGTGAAGGTGATCGCCATGGGCTAGTAGACCATTTGTTTTGGATTGATCTTTCCGTCAGTGGCGCCTTCGAAGGCGCCGGCGGCGCCGGTTTCTCCTCGTCAAACTTCATAGCGGGCCGGGATTTCATCCGCGGCGGATCGGGATGGCGGATGACTTTCATGCTTCCTTCTCCATGGTTCGAGAGCGTGATTTCAAGTGCCGAACTTGATGCTCATTGCGCACCGGCATGCGCGCAGCGATCTTCTCGAAAGCTGCGTCATTGGCGATCGCAATCAGCCGCACCGACAGCGCCCGTAACATTGGGCCCAACGTGAGCGATCCGACCTTTCGGATAGGCGGATCACACAAGATTTTTGAGGCATGGCCGTCAGCCAAGCCCGCGGCGCCAGTTTCCCGATCGTCGGCTCATCAGGAACCTTGCCCGCGCACTCGAATTCACACGCGATGAAGCGTCTGGTTTTCGGGCTTGCGGCGCTTTGCGGCACGCTGCTTTTGGCGCTGGTCTGGCTGGGCCAGCACTAAGGCCAGGCAGCCATTGAGCGATTGGAGAGGTACGAGTTCTCGCCTCGCTGAGACGCAAACAGCGCCCCGTGGTGTCGGAGCACTGTGACGGCAGTGACGGTCGATGCGGTATGGCTGAAGCCACCCACTGCTAACGCACGAGGCGCGGACTCTCCCGCACTGGTGCGCTCAGCCACAGGGCCATGTGCCCTTCGGTGGCAGATCACCGACAGATCGACAAATTGTGGGCACCTGGGTTGCCACTATGATCGATCCGTTCGCCACCGCACGTCCACCAACGCGGATGGTCGCCCGCTCAAGATCACGTTGCGGGAGACGGCCTTGCAAGGCGTACTGGCCTATGCCTGTGCGATCATCACCTCGCTCTGAGTGGCGCTCACTGGTCCGACGATGTTCGCCCGTCTGAGATCGAGCGCGCTTCCTCCGCCGCAGGCACCCGCGGCGCGCGGGTGGGGCCGGATTTCGCGAGCGACAAGCCCCCGCCGTTCGAGGTCGCGCGCACGTTGGCACCAGGACCGGACCACCCTGTACCTCTCGCTTGCAGGTGGACATTTGATAATGCGGGAACTGCCTCGATCCCCATCTTGCGCACCAGCCGCTGCACGCGCTTACGGTTGATCGGGACGCCATCCTCGCTCAGCAGCCACGCCATCCGCCGCAAGCCCAGAAACGGCCGCGCGGTGAACAGTTCGTCGATCTGGCGCATCAGCGTCAGATCGTCGTCATTGGCCGGCTGCGGCGTCCGGTAAACGCCCGAGCACGACAGCCCGAGCAGCCGGCACTGGTGGCGGATCGACAGCACGCCATGCGCGCGGTCGAGCTTCGCCCTGCGGTCCGGGACGCTCATCTTCGATGGCACGAAGAGTTTGAACCTTTCTCGGGGCCGAACCACTACATCTACGATCTGGAGGGCCAGAGCCATGACTACGATCGATATCGTCGGCTGAGTTTTATTGGCGGCGGTGGTGGTGGCTACGCTCAGCATAACAAACACGCCGTCGGCGTGAGCCAGGGCGCCGTCGAGTTAGCCAGCATCGCTCGCGCGTCACCAGGGAAGCTTAGCGATGTCGTAGGCAAGGAACGCCAAAAGCGCCATCCATGCCAACGATACGCACCAAGACCTGATTGCGGGATTCGAGCCGCGTGCCCTCGCCGCGCGGCTCACTGCGATATTTTCAACCATGCCATCCTCACTTGGAAATCGCCAGCATGCCAATGATATTCCCTTCGTCCAACGGTTGATGTAGCCAAGCCGCAACACTTGGTGCAGGATCTTAAGCGCAAATTTCTTACTTGAGTTAATGGCTTACCGGGAACAGAATGCACGTTAGCGGGCATGGGCTGGAAGAGTGGTCGCTAGCGTGAACCGACGCCCCGCGGACCCAATAGAGCGCCGTGCCCTGCTGGAGCGCCAGCCCACCTCCATCAACTGGATGGTTTCCCGGCTCAGCCACTCGTCCAGATCCTCGAGATCGATTTGCCAGGAAGCCGATACGCCATCCGCTGTTCGAGACGCCAGCCGGTAACCTTTCCGGCGGAGCTTGGCCGCGAATTTCTTCGCGCCGGCATCGTCACTACACTCAACGGACATGTTTCCGTAGTGTCGACCCCCGTGAAGGGCTTGGGTTTCTCAGGGTGTCGCCGCCTCGAAACGTGGCGCATGACTGTAAAGCCCAAATTCTAAACCTTCAGAGTGTACCCTGTTCACAGGTTTCGCAAAGAAAAGCAACCTAGGTGCGATTATGCCGCATGCCGCGCGAGTTGTGACTGGCGGGTACGAATAGAACATTCGGTGTATTCATTTTTGCTCCACGTGATCAACCCGAGTACTAGGCCCGCCAGGGTGAGCCGACGGGCCGCCCGGTCACCGCGGGCGGTGACCACCCGGTGACCGATGCTCAGCGAAGAGCGCGGGACCGATGCCTCGCGCTTTTGCACATCCACGACGAACACGGGCTCACGGCGGGCGTGGTGAACAACTTGCTCACCGTACCTTCCATGGGTGATGATGAGTTCGTCAAAACAAGCAGGCTGAAACGCGATGACCTACGACGAGATTTTCGAGAAGACGCCAGCCGATCGTGCGCATGCTTTCAACTATCCGATTTTGTACATGCTCTGGAAGCAACTGCGAGATGATGCGGAGCTTGCTTCCAACGAAAAGAACTTCGAGCAGTGGGACGCGGCCGTGCAGCACAACCTCACCCCCTCCGAGCGCGCATTCTATCTAAGCCCCTATGGCAACTTGGACATGAACGTGTTCGATTTCAGAGCTACTAGCCGGATGAACCACCTTACAAAGATCCTTGCTTATCGACATGGCATCAAGACCACAACCGGCTTCCAGCCGAACCCGCACGACGACGCCGCGCCGGAGGGGGGAACTTCATTCGGCTAAGCCTCTTTTGCAGGCGGACGCGAAATACGCAGGCTGTTGGAATAGCTGCAGGTGATTTGACCGCCACCCGTGGACAGCAGGCCTTACGGCCCAGCAACGAGTGCTAAAATCACATTCGAAAGTTTTTTCGCCATTTGCGCTCGCGAAGGTCATTCCGCTCGGTGAAGCAAAAAGGCCCGCGGTTGCGACGCCGGTCTTCGAGCTTTCTTCTCAGCCGAGATTGCGTGAGAGAGGGAGGTCTTCGGTTGTTCCGGGTGACCTCCACCTTGAAAGCCCGATGCGGCTGACGCAAGGCAGCGCCGAGGCCCTTTATTGCCTCAACCGAGGGCCTTGCGGGCACCACCTCAAGCGTCCGGCGGGACTCACTTATTTTCCCGAATCTCGACATGACGGCACCGCCTCAGCCGACGGGTCAGCCACTCCCTTTCAGCCGCCGGCGATGTCCCCCTAGCCGCTGCCGTTCGCGCTATGGCGCCCGACCCTGGCTTAAAAGGAGGCCCTTCGGCTCCGCAGCGCCATCTGCGTCCGTCCACGCGGATCGCCACGGCGCCACGTGATTCAGCCGTCATCACCGACGCCAATCGGTGTCATCCTGCCCATGGATGTGCGGAGCTCTGGTCCGGGTTTCCAAGCCTACGGACACGCTACACTGATTTGCTAACGAATTCACCCCCTCCCGGGGCTTCGGCGTACCTGTCCCGCGCAGGGGAAAACTGGAAGGCTGCATTTCCGAATCAGCGAAAGCAATGTCCTATTGCAATGGGCTGGGCTTCCGTGGGATGGCATCATGCAGTTTAGCCGCATCATCAGTCCAGTGAAGGATCTGGAAGTATGGAGCGCGAGCAGCGGCGGCTTCTCGTTTGTGATCAGCCATGAGGCCCCCACTGGCCCGGCTTTCACGGCCGCTCCGGCTACATCGCAAGTTGGCGTCCCCTCTGCCAGAACAAGAGCGCGATCAAGGTGGGCGGTTCGCCCTTCAACACCTTCGCCGACGCCGAGAATGCCTGCGAGGCTTTCCTGATGCACCTAACGCGATGACGAATGGCACTTGCGCTCGCCTTCCGCATAGAATCACTCAACCCCGATAATGCACGGATTGTCAAGCGACGTCCGGATTTAACCCCGTAGCGACATGAAGAAGTGACCCCCTTGTTGATTTGGCGGATGTGGAGCAAGCCGCTCGCGGAGCGCGCCCCCATAGCGCCGTAGCGAGCGAGCGGCTTGCTTCACGGCTTTTTCTCCGATTTAGCTTCTGGCCCGGCGGCCTTCTGCAAAAGCCCGCTACGACGCTTTTCCTTCAAGCGGTAGCTGTCGCCGCGGATTGTGATCACGCGACTGTGGTGTAACAGGCGATCAAGGATCGCGGTGGCGACCACAGGGTCACCGAAGACTGCGCCCCACTCGCCGACGCTGCGGTTGCTGGTGAGCAGGATCCCGCCTCTCTCGTAACGGCGGCTGACGAGCTGGAAGAAGAGATGTGCGGCATTGGGCTCAAAGGGCAGATAGCCGAGTTCATCGATGATCAGGAGCTTTGGCTTGGCAAATTGCGCGAGCCGCTCGTCAAGCCTGTCTTCGCTGTGTCCTTTGGCAAGTTGCGCAACGACCGTCGTGGCTGCGACGAACTGCACGGAATGCCCAGCCAGGATCGCTTCACGCCCCAGCGACCGTCACCGCCGATTTATCTGCCGCGGACAGACCGCTCGCTCGCTCTCATGTGGCCTCTTGGCTCACGCCGCTTCGATATGGCTCGGCACGGGCTTTCGCCAGTTCCAGGGCAGAAGCTCGTCCAGCCTATGGATAGCGTGATCGTTGATACGCGCGAGCACGTCGGCGAGCCATGCCTGTGGATCGATGTCGTTGAGCTTGGCAGTTTATGCCGCCCGCCGAACTATGCCGAACGGATTTGGTATGGCACGCCCTTGTCACGCTGGCACCGTCGATCGCGTGCAGGGCAGCCCCATTCCATTCGGCATAGTCTGGTCATTCAGAGCGCCTCGAGGAAGGCGAGCAGGCGGTCGTTCGGCTGGAAGCGGGTTCGCCTGCCGCGCTCATACGGCTTGAGCTTCGCCAAGGCAGCTTCCTTGAGGGCGAGGTGGGCATGCAGGTACGTCTGCGTCGTCTCGACCGATTCATGACCGAGCCACAGCGCGATCACGGAGCAGTCGACGCCGGCTTGCAGCAGTTCCATCGCAGCGCTGTTTCTCAGCACGTGCGGCGACACGCTCTTGGCCTTCAAAGACGGGCAACTCTTGTGAGCGACACGAACATGCTTTCCCAGCAGGGACTGGACGCTATCGGCACTGAGCCGGCCCCCGTGCACGTTCGGGAACAACGCTGTTGCTCCTTTCCGCAACGGCTCCTTGAGCCATGCCTGGAGCGCACACCGAGCGAGTGTGGTCAGCGGAGTGGTCCGCTCCTTCCGCCCTTTACCGACGCATCGTACGTGTGCACCGGACCCGAGGTGGACGGCATCCCGGTCAAGGCCAGTCAGCTCTGAGAGGCGCAAGCCCGTCTGGGCCGCGACCAGCAGCAAGGTGTGAAGCCACGTCGTTCGATTGGGCGCGGCGAGAACCGCCTCGATCTCGGGGCGCGTCAGGAAGTGCACCTGTCGCTTGTCATGGCGTTTGCTCGGTATGGCGAGCACGCGCTGGATCAGCGCACTGTGTGCCGGTTCCTCGAAGGACACGAACCTGAAGAATGATCGGATGGCGGTCAGACGTAACCGGCGTGACGCCCCCACCTAGCCATCCCTCGGCTTGCGCGCGATACAGCCTGGCATGAGCGGTTCGGTGGAGGTGGAACGATGGCAAATGCCATGCTTGATGCCAGGCAGGAAGGCGATTCCTATCGTCGCGTCGAGGTGATCACCGGGGAGCGCCGGCGGCGACGATGGACGGGCGAGGAGAAGGCGCGGATCGCGGCGGAGAGCTTTGAGGAGGGTGCGAACATCTCCGAGGTGGCGCGGCGCAATGGCGTTTCCCGCGGGCTGCTCACGGTGTGGCGACGCCAGGTTGCGGCGGCGGTGGCCGGCAAGGCGCCGAGCTTCGTGCCGATCCAAATTGGTGCCGAGAGCGACGGCGAGACGGCCGGCGAGTCCGAGCGCAGTTCGCCATCACAGACGAGGCCTTTCGAGATCGCCGCGCCGCCGGCGAAGGCCTGCGGGGTGATCGAGATCGAGCTGAGTGGGGTTCGCATCCGGGTTGAGCCGGGCGTGGAGCTGGCGACACTTTCGACGGTGCTGTCGGCGCTTCGGGGCATCCGGTGATTGCACTACGCTCCGACCTCAAGGTGGTGCTGGCGGCGCAGCCGGTCGACTTTCGCAAGTCGGTGCACACGCTGTCGGCGCTGGTGAGCGAAGCGCTGCGTGCGAACCCGTATTGTGGCGACGTCTTCGTGTTCCGCAGCAAACGCATGGACAGAGTGAAGCTCCTGGCGTGGGACGGCAGCGGCATGGTGCTGGTGACGAAGTGGTTGCACCAGGGGCGTTTCACCTGGCCACCGATCCGCGACGGTGTGGTGCATCTAAGTGCGACGCAGCTCGCGATGCTGCTCGACGGGCTTGAGTGGACGCGTGTCTCACCCAAGCCTGTGAAGCAGCCGGCCGTTGTCGGCTGAGAGGTGAGGATTTCGCTGGAGCGTGTAGCGTGCGCATGTATCGTTCGATCATGGCGATTCGCCCCGACGCTCTGCCGACCGATCCGTCAGCTCTGACCGAGATGGTGCTCGCGCTTGACGCCGAGAACGAGAAGCTGCGTGTGGCGATGCAGACGCTCAAGGAGATGATCTTCGGGAAGCGCTCAGAGCGACTTGCGGTGCTCGTGGACGAGCAACTCGCGCTTGAGCTGGGCGATCTCGAGACCGATGCCACGTTGCCTGTGCAGGCCAACGACGATGTGCCTGCGGCGAAGCCGCCCGGCAAGGTGCGCAAGAAGGCGCGCCGCAACATCGGCGCACTCCCAAAGCACCTGCCGCGCTGCGAGCAGGTGCTGGAGCCGGAGGCGACGGCCTGCCTGTGCTGCCAGGGTCAGCTCCACAAGATCGGTGAGGACGTCAGCGAGGTGCTCGACATCATCCCGGCGATCTTGCGGGTGCTGCGCACGATCCGTCCCAAATACGGCTGCCGCAGCTGCACCGATGGCGTGGTCCAGGTGAAGGCGTTGCCGCGCCTGATCGAGAGCGGCATGGCCTCGACCGCGCTCGTGACTCACGTGGTGGTCTCGAAGTTCGCCTGGTATTTGCCGCTGTATCGGCAGGTGCAGATTCTGGCCGGCCAGGGCGTCAATCTCGACCGGGCGACGCTTGCCGGCTGGGTGAAGCGTGCAGCCTGGTGGCTCAAGAGCCTCTATGAGCTCCAGCTGCGCACAATTCAGGCCTCGCCGCGCGTGTTCTGCGACGAGACCCCGATGCCCGTGCTCGATCCCGGACGACATCGCACCCGCATCTGCCAGTTCTGGGCGCATGCCATGGATGACCGGCCATGGGGTGGCCCTTCGCCGCCGGCGGTCGCCTACGTGTTCGCCGACGGCCGCGGCACCGAGGAGATCGCCGGACAATTGACGGATTTTTCCGGCATTCTGCAGGTGGATGGTTATGCCGCCTACAAGGCGCTCGCCCGCGGCCATGGTGGCGCGATCCAGCTTGCTTTTTGTCTCGCCCATGCCCGACGCAAATTCGTCGAGATCTACAAGATGATGCAGTCGCCATTCGCGCACGAGGTGATCGAACGCCTGCAGGCGGTCTATGCTATCGAGGCGGAGATCCGCGGCAGCAGCGCCGAGCAGCGGCTGGCCGCCCGCCGCACCAGGAGCGCACCGTTGATGGCAGCGCTCAAGGCGCGACTGACCGCCATGGTCGACCAGCTCTTCTCGCAGTCGAAGCTGACGGAGGCGATCAACTACACGCTCAATCACTGGGACGGGTTGACGCTGTTTCTCCGCGACGGCCGCGTCGAGGTCGACAGCAATACGGTCGAGCGTTCCATGCGCCCGATTGCCATGGGGAGACGCAACTCATTGTTCAGCGGTAGCGACGGCGGTGCTGAGAGCTGGGCAATCCTGGCGTCGCTCGTGAACACGGCAAAACTCCATGAGCTCGATCCGCAGGCCTATCTGAACGACGTGCTGGAACGCATCGTTTCAGGGCGAACCAAGAGCCATCAGCTGCACGAGCTGCTTGCCTGGAATTGGAAGGCGGCACGCGAGCGCGTCGCACAAGCTGCCGCATGAGCCCACGTCGCCATAAAACATCGTCGTCGATGGCCGCCGCCGCGATGCCGCTTGCGGAACTCGAGAGATGGCTCCAAGCTCGCGTCGATCAGCATCCTGCCGCCACCAGTCTTCCCATGCTCGACGGCTACGTCGCCGCGATCGTGGCTGGACCAGTGTCGATGAGCCCACTCGACTGGATCTGCCCGCTGCTCGCCATCGATGCCGATGCTTTCAACCACGGCGGCACTCCGGAGTTCGCGGCGATCTCCGCCGTTGCGCTGCGTCATAACGAGATCAGCCAGACCCTTTCGACCACGCCTCGCCAGTTCGCGCCGATGCACCGGCGTGAAGTCAATGGCGATATCGATGCGCGTCCCTGGTGCCAGGGCTTCTATGTCGCGATGCGGCTCAGGCTGTCGGCGTGGGCGCCGTTGCTGGACACCAGCAACGTCAATCACGGCCTGCTGCTACCCGTCCTGCTGCACTGTCGCGACGATCAGGGCCGTCCGCTGCTCGGACCGCCGCGAAGCGGCCGCGAGACCGAGGACTTTCTCCGCAACGCCCACCTCGATATTCCAGCGGCCGTCGAGGCGCTGCGCCAATACTGGATGCCGATCCGCTACGCACGCGCCCGCTGATCACAGCGGACGTGGGAGCTCATACCGGTTACGGTCAGACGCAGGTTACGCGTCTTCGCGCTGGCGCCGCGCGTTACCTCGAGATCGGTGAGGAACGCACCGATGAACGTTGCATCCAGATCGGCGAGCGTCAGGGCGGATGGGGACTTCCGCAGCCGCACCTGTGCGAACTTGAACAGCAGCCGGAACGTGTCCCGGTAGGAGGCGATCGTGTTGCCGCTAACATTGCGCTGGCGCATGAGGCGCTCGGTGAAGAAGCGCTCGATCAACGTGGCGACATTGCAGGCGGGCTTCATGGCGTCACCTCCCATCGCCGATCGAGACGCCGTGCCGCTTCTTCCATCAACTCGGGGCAGGCCGAGAGATACCAGTAAGTATCGCGCACGCAGGCGTGGCCGAGGTAAGTGGAGAGCACTGGGAGTTGTTGCTCGACGTCCTTGCCTTCGCGATACCAGTCGAGCAGCGTCCGGATGGCGAAGCGATGACGGAAGTCGTGCACGCGTGGCCCGGTACGATCACCTGGGCGCCGCAGCCCGATCTCTCTGGACAATCGTCAGAAGACGCGATGAACGTACTGGTGCAGCAAGCGGCCTCCTTGTTCGGCAACGAAAAAGGTCGAGCCGCAGCGTGATCCGAGCATCGCGTCGCGCCGGTGGGCGTAGTCGCGCAACGCGGTTCTCGTCGTCGGATGCAATGGCACGAGCCGCGACTTGCCGAACTTGGTCAGCCGGACCGTCAGCACGCCGGCGTCGAGGTCGACGTCATCACGCTCCAGGCCCATCGCCTCGGATATACGCATGCCCGTCACCGCGATCAGCCCGAACAGGGTATGATAGCTCCATCGGCGCAGCCCGCCCGCTGGCGGCAGAGCCAGCGCCGCCGCCAGCAACGCATCGATCTCCGCGTCGCTGTAGACATAGGGCTTGGCGCGCTTCCATCCGGGCAGCATGCCGACGGGCGGTACCTCCGTTCTCGGATCGAAATTGGCGACATGGCGCGCGAACCCTCGCACGTCGCTCAATCGCAGCGCCGAGGATGCATGACGATCGGGCGGCAGCGTTGCCCATTCCATTGCCAGCCTCGTCGTGATGATCCTGGCTTTGCGCTTCTCCATGAAGGCGACGAAGTCGGCGAGCCGACGGGTCTGGTGCGCGTACTTGTATCCCAACCCCTTGCGCATGCTCAGGTACTTATCGAGTGCGGCGCGCAGATTGGTCATTGCACGCCTCCCGGTCAGGGCAGGCTCAATGTTCTCAGCGCGTCGATGTCGACCTTCGCGTAAATCCGGGTGGTGTCGTGGTTCTCGTGCCGCAGCAGCTGTCCGATCTCCGACAAGGTTGCGCCAGATCGGAGAAGCTCGGTAGCGAGACTGTGTCGGAAGATATGGGCGCCGCGGTGGGCGCACCCTTCGATTCCAACGCGATCGAGAGCGGCCTTGGCGATCATGGTGATCGCGCATCCGGAAGCAAAGCCGACGTGTGGCGCGAGTGTGCGGACGAACAGCCGTCGGCACGACGACTTTGGGCGGCCATTGCGCAGATATGCAACGATAGCCGCGCCAATGTGGCGGTATCGGCATTCGTGCACGCTGTCGGCCCTTGGCGCGAACGAGTATCTCGCTGGCGCGCCAGTCGATATCATCGAGGGTGAGCGTCGCGACCTCGTCGGCCCGCAGGCCGAGCTTGGCCAGCAACAACAGAATGGCGTAATCGCGCCGTCCCATCACCGTCTCTCGGTCGCAACCGTCGAGAGCCTTCCGCACCTGTACGGCACGCAGATAGCTCGGCAGAGTTGCGAGCTTCGATCGGCGCATCGATGGAACGCAATCCGCCAACGGCCGCGCGTTCAGCCCCAATGGTGGAGGTAACGGAGAAAGGCACGCAACGACCAGCACATCGCCTTGCCTGTTCCCGGGCTCCAATCCTGGGCGTGGCGCTCAACGTAGCGGATCACGTCCTCTTGGCTGATCTTGCTCAGGGCGCCGGCGGCGCCGCCGGAGCACACCTCGTGCAAAAACCTGCGGATGACCGGGAGATGGCGGACGATGGACCTCGGGGCCAAGCCGCGCTCTGATCGCAGGTAGGCATCGAACTCCTTGAAGATCCGTTCGTGCGGGGTGAGAGGCGGTAACACCAACGGCGCGATCGCGCCTCCTCGCGCAGCACCGACAACCATCGCTTGAGCGCAGCTCGGTCACCGGGTTGGATAGACTGCCTCCCGCCTCGATGTCGGAGGTACCGCTCAACGACCTGCTCATCGAGCTCGACCAGCTTATAGCGACGGCCCGCGATCCAACTCAGGAGCCCGCCAACCACGTTGAGGCAACGCCACGTGCCGTGCCGAACGAGCCTCTCTTCGACGAGACGAGTGGCGTAGCACTCGACAAACTGTCCGTGCGGCCCGCTTCTGAGACGCCGGTACAGCCGGCTTCTGCCCAAGTACTCTTCAACTTCCATCTTCCTGTTCTCCGCTGTTGAAACCGGAGGCACAGAACGAACTATGCCGAACCGACCAAACGCCGGTCAGCGAGAAATCTGGGGAAAACGATCCGACTCGGCATAGTTCGGCGGCCGGCATAAACAGCCCTATGCCGCACTCGGCATAGTGCCGTGGCGATGAGGGTGTAGATGGCGGCGGCGCGCCGGCCGCCCTCATCGGAACCAGCGAAGGTCCAGTTCTTCCTTCCTACGGCGACTGCCCGTAGCTCGCGCTCGGCGGCATTGTTAAAGGGCATGATGTTTGCGCTCAAACCCGGTGGAGAGGACTGGTCGTCCGGATTAGTCTGTCGAAGCCGGGATAGGGGCGCTGGAGCACGAAACGGTGGCAGGCCGCCATGACCATGAGCTGTGAGCTCGCTTTGTTACTTGGCCGCCCCTACGACTTGCCCGGCTGCGCTGCGAGCGCGGATCCGTAGATGTCGTGCAAGCCACTGGCTCCTGAGACAAAGGACAACCAAGCATGCAAATCGTCGGCATGGACATCCACCGATCGTTCGCCCAGGTGGCGATCCTGGAGGACGGAACAATAATCCGACAGCTCCGCGTAGATCTCGTCCACGATCGGCTTGTCGCCTTTGCCAAGACACTCAGCCTCGAAGATGAGGTGGTCATCGAGGTGACGGGCAACAGCGCGGCGGTCGAACGTATTCTGCGCCCGCACGTTAAGCGCGTCGCGGTCGCCAATCCGAGGCTCGTTCGGGCGATTGCCTATGCGCGAGTCAAAACGGACAAGGTCGATGCTGGGACCCTGGCAAAGTTGCATGCTGCCGGCTTCTTGCCGGAGGTCTGGGTTGCTGACGAGGACACCTACAGCCGCCGGCGCCAGATGGCCGAGCGCGCTGGCGTCTTGGCGCAGATCATCCGCATTAAAGGACGCATGAAGGCCATCCTGCATGCTAACCTCATCCCGCCCTACAAAGGCTATCTCTTCGGCAAGCGCGGACAGCATTGGCTGAACAGTCTGCCTCTTCCATCGGAGGAGCGTGCAATGCTCCGGCGTCTGATCGTGGAACTCGAACGCGTGACGAAGCAACTCGCGGAAATCGACAAGGTCGTGGCCCAGCAGGCTCTGGACGATCCAGGGGCTCTCAAGCTGATGACGATCCCGGCATGAGTTCGGTTGTCGCATCGAGTGTACTGGCCTCCATCGGCGACATCGCACGCTTCCCGTCGCCGGATAAGCTCAGCAGCTATTTCGGGTTGACACCGCGGGTTCGGCAGTCAGGCGAGCACCCGGCACGGCATGGCCGGATCTCGAAGCAGGGCAACCGTGACGCCCGCAAGATGCTGGTTGAGGCGGCGTGGTCAGCCAAGACGGCGCCGGGTCCGTTGCGAGCATTCTTCAACCGAACGCAGAAAAAGCACGGGGCCGGGGCCGCAGCCGTCGCGACGGCGCGCAAGTTCGCAGTCATGATCTGGCACGTCCTGACGACCGGAAAGGACTACGCTTACGCGCGGCCAGCGTTCACAGCGATGAAACTCCGGAAGGTGGCTCTGAAGGCTGGGGCTCCCCGTGCCTACGGCAAGGCTGGCCCGGGCCGGGACTATTGGATCAAGGAAATCCGCGAACGGGAAGCTGGTTACGTCGCACGCGTCGAGCAGGCCTACGAACGCATGGTGGCTGCCTGGAAGGAAAAACCAAAAAAAGTTGCCACGAACTGAAGGTAAGGACTTCTCAACACCATCCGTCGACATGCAAAGCCGTCCGTCATCAAGGAAGCGGGTAAATGCGTCCCAGCGGCTGAGGCAGTAATTAATCGCTTTGGTCGTGTCGTTGTTGCTGGAGAGCTTGGCGCGCTGCTCGCGCAACCACGCCTCCAGTTCGACGATCAGGGGGCGGCTACGTTCCTGGCGCACACGCAAACGCTCCTGCGCAGCAAGGCCGTTGATCTCGCGCTCGATGGCGAACAGAAGATCGACGCGCTTGACCGCCTCGGCCGCGATCGGTGCCTTGCTGAGCCGCGCGAGGTCAAAGAACTTGCGCCTGCCGTGCGCCCAGCACGCGGCCTCGATGATCGGGCCGTGTCGCGCGGCGATCAGGATGGAAGGCAGCGTCAATCAAGGTGAGAGAGTTTCGCTGGGCTCGTGACGTAGGGAGGGCGTAGCCCGACCGGAGTTACGAGCCCAGCGTCGGCGCGATCCCGAGGAGGACCGCGCCGACTGGTGATCGCGGCCGGCGGGGTTATGCAAGTGGTTCTTCCGCCAAGAGGAATCACTCGCTTGCCCGGCCGACACATCACAGATCACCAGATGAGGCTCTACATGAAGTACCGTCAGACCGATAGCCCGCCAGTGGCGGCGGCCAAGGCGTCATTCAGTGCGTCGACCGCCTATCGGATCGAGAGGGACCCCCGACTTCCATCGCAAAGGAAGGCTCCCCGCGGCCGGCGCCGACCGGACCCGTTGAGCGACGTGTTCGAGACCGAGATCGTCCCAATCCTGAAGGCGGCACCTGGCTTACGCCCGGTGGCGGTCTTCGAGGAGATGCTACGACGTCATCCGGATCTCGGCACCGGTATCCGTCGTACCCTGGAACGTCGGATCCGTGCATGGCGGGCGATCCACGGCGCGGAGCAGGAGGTAATCTTCCGCCAAACCCACGAGCCTGGCCAGCTCGGCCTCTCCGACTTCACCGACATGGGCGAGTTGGGTGTTACGATCGCGGGTGTTCCGTTGGATCATCGTCTCTATCACTTCCGTTTGGCCTATTGCGGGTTCGAGCACGCCCACGTCGTGCTTGGCGGCGAGAGCTTCGTTGCCCTGGCCGAAGGCCTGCAGAATGCCCTCTGGTCGCTCGGTGGGGCGCCGCGGGAGCATCGGACCGACAGTCTGTCGGCCGCATTCTGCAATCTCGATCGCGATGCACGGGACGATCTGACGCAGCGATACGAGGCCCTTTGTGCCCACTACGGCATGCGGCCTTCCCGCAACAATCGAGGCGTTGCTCACGAGAATGGTTCGATCGAAGGGCCCCACGGTCATCTCAAGCGAGCAATCGCGGACGCCTTGCTGCTGCGGGACTGTCGACTTCGACGATCTTGCCACCTATCGCGGCTTCATCGACGAGATCGTCAGCCGCCGCAATGCCCGCAACGCCAAGCGGATCGATAGCGAGCGCGTGGTGTTGCAGGAGCTGCCCGATCGCCGCACCTCCGACTACGAAGAGGTGATCGTCCGCGTGACATCGTCCGGCGGCTTCACCCTGCGCAAGGTGTTCTACACGGTGCCATCGCGCCTGATCGGTCACCGGTTGCGGACGCGGCTCTACGACGATCACCTCGACGTGTTTGTCGGCGGCACGCACCTCCTTACCTTGCCGCGCGGGCGACCGCATCCCAATGGCAAGTACGATCAGGTCGTCGATTATCGGCACGTGATCCATTCTCTGCGGCGCAAGCCAATGGCGCTTCTCAATCTGGTCTACCGAGATCGGCTGTTCCCGCGCGAGAGCTATCGGAGAACATTCGACCGATTGCGCGAGCGCTTGCCGGACAAGAAGGCCTGCCGGATCATGGTCGATCTCCTCGCGCTCGCTCATGAGCGCGGCTGCGAGGCCGAACTCGCCGATCAGCTCACGGCTGACCTTGACGCCGGCCAACTGCCCGACCTCAACCGGCTGCGCGCTCACTTCGCCCCGGATCCCGCTCAGCTGCCGAACGTCGTGGTGCAGCTCGCGCCGCTTGCCACCTACGAATGCCTCATCGGAGCCGCCAAGATCGGAGGTGCCGCATGAGCATGGCCAACACCCGTCGACACCGCGCGCCTCAATCTGTTGCTCAACGAGCTGCGCTGCCCGCCATCAAGGTGCTGTGGCCGCAATTTGCCGAGCAGTCCGACAAGGAAAGTTGGCCGGCGGCCCGCTTCCTCGCCACCATCACCGAGCACGAGATCGCCGAACGCGGCCGCCGCCGCATCGAGCGCCATCTCGTCGAGGCGCGGCTGCCCACTGGAAAAACCTTCGACAGCTTCGACTTCGAGGCCGTGCCGATGATCTCCAAGGCGCAGGTGACCGCGCTCGCCGCCGGTGACAGCTGGCTGGGCAAGGGCGCCAATTTGCTCCTGTTCGGCCCGCCCGGCGGCGGAAAGAGCCACTTGGCGGCAGCGATTGGCCTGGCCCTCATCGAGAACGGATGGCGCGTCCTCTTCACCCGGACCACCGATCTCGTGCAGAAGCTCCAGCTGGCGCGACGCGAGCTCAACCTCGAGGCGGCCATCAATCGTCTCGATCGCTTCGATCTCCTGATCCTTGATGACCTCGCTTACGTCACCAAGGATCAGGCCGAGACCAGCGTGCTGTTCGAACTCATCAGTGCACGCTACGAGCGACGCTCGATGCTGATCACGGCCAATCAGCCATTCGGCGAATGGAACAGGGTCTTCCCGGACCCCGCCATGACCCTCGCCGCTATCGATCGCCTCGTTCACCACGCCACCATCGTCGAGATGAACGTCGAGAGCTATCGCAGACGGACCGCCCTCGAACGAAAACGCGGTCCCGGACGGCCGCCATCGCACGCGACACCCAAAACCGTCGCTGATTGACGCTGCGCGACAATCAGAGTTCAATAAAACTCTTGCGCGCGACAATCATCGCGGCAATCATCATCAGGCCGCGACACTGCCTCGCCATCCTGATTGCCGCGCACTTCCTACCCAGATTGCCGCGCTACAGGGCCGCCCTTGCGATTGGCCTCGTAGAGCCTGCCAAAGCCGGCGTAGGCGTCGGCCTGCATCAGTCCGGCATAGCCCGCCAGATGCTGCTCCGGATGCGCACCGCCACGATCGGGCGAGTAGAAGAACACGGCCGCCGGCGGATCTGGACCGGCAAACGGACGGTCGTCGCGCACATAGGTCCAGAGCCGGCCGGTCCGGGTCTTGCCCTTCGCCAAGACCGGCACGTCATCCGCATGGATGCGCTCGGCTGCGAAGACGTGGCTCCGGATCGCATCGACCAGAGGCATCAGGGTTGCCGCGGAGGCACCTACCCAGTCCGCGAGCGTCGATACGTCGAGGTCGATGCCTTCACGCTGGTAGACCTCGCTCTGACGATGAAGCGGCAGGTGCAGGCCGTACTTGGCGAACAGGACATGGGCCAGCAGCTTGGGCCCTGCGCGCCCGCGCGCAATCGGATGCGAGGGAGCCGGCGGCTGGGTGATCGCTTCGCAGGCCCGGCAGACGAGCTTCTCGCGTACGTGCTGGATCACCTTCCACTGGCGCGGAACGAGCTCCAGCGTCTCGGTCACGTCCTCGCTGATCTTGCGCAATCGACTATCGCCGCAGCATGGGCAGGTGGCTGGCACCGGATAGACAATGCGCTCCCGCGGCAAATGCTCCGGCAGCGGCCGACGGGCTGGCCTGCGGCGCTCGAACGATGGCACCGCTATCTTCTCGGCTGCCATCTGCGCCACGGTCTCAGCTGCCGCGGTCTCCTCCAGGTCGGCAAGCTGTAACTCGAGTTGGTCCAGCAACGCGCCTCGCTCGGAGGGCTGCCCGAACTGCTCATGCCGCAGCTTCTTGATCGTGAGTTTGAGCTTCTCGATCAGCAATGTCCCCGCCTGGGCTTCCGCCTCCGCGGCCAACCGGGCCGCTCGCTCGGCGCCAGCATCGCCTGCAGCGTGGTCACATCGTCGGGGAGAGAATCATCAGCGCCCATCGCCGACCAGAGAATCACAACACGCAGTGTCTGTCCGGACTGCTGATCGTGCCACCGATTCAAATCCCAGCGATCAGCCGGCCGCCTGCGATCGCCAGGTCTGTTGCGGCATCCGCCAGTCGATGCCCTTCAGCAGGTAGCCAAGCTGGGCTGGGGTGATGGTCACCACGCCATCAGCCGATAACGGCCACAGGAAGCGGCCGCGCTCCAGCCGCTTGGCGTAGAGCGACATGCCCAGTCCATCGTGCCAAAGGATCTTCATCAGCTTGCCGCTCCTGCCACGGAACACATAGAGATCGCCGCCGTGCGGGTCTCGCTTAAAGGCTTCCTGCACCAGCAAGGCCAGCGAGTTCATGCCGCGACGCATATCGGTGTGGCCGGTCGCAATCCACACCCGCACGCCCGACGCAATGGGGATCACCGTAGGCGTCCATCTGCCAGCGCCGCGACGGCGGCCTTCACCGTCGCCGCGTCGACCGTACCCGTGATCCGCATCCGAACCCCGGCCGCAAACTCGATCTCGATCGACCCCCCGCTTGCTTGCCGGCGCGACTGGACAAGGCATCGACACTGATTCCGCGACCACCATCGCCGGTACGAAGCCAGGTTGATCGGCGGCATCCTTCGGCTCCGGCTCAAACGTAACCGGCGTGACGCCCCCACCTAGCCATCCCTCGGCTTGCGCGCGATACAGCCTGGCATGAGCGGTTCGGTGGAGGTGGAACGATGGCAAATGCCATGCTTGATGCCAGGCAGGAAGGCGATTCCTATCGTCGCGTCGAGGTGATCACCGGGGAGCGCCGGCGGCGACGATGGACGGGCGAGGAGAAGGCGCGGATCGCGGCGGAGAGCTTTGAGGAGGGTGCGAACATCTCCGAGGTGGCGCGGCGCAATGGCGTTTCCCGCGGGCTGCTCACGGTGTGGCGACGCCAGGTTGCGGCGGCGGTGGCCGGCAAGGCGCCGAGCTTCGTGCCGATCCAAATTGGTGCCGAGAGCGACGGCGAGACGGCCGGCGAGTCCGAGCGCAGTTCGCCATCACAGACGAGGCCTTTCGAGATCGCCGCGCCGCCGGCGAAGGCCTGCGGGGTGATCGAGATCGAGCTGAGTGGGGTTCGCATCCGGGTTGAGCCGGGCGTGGAGCTGGCGACACTTTCGACGGTGCTGTCGGCGCTTCGGGGCATCCGGTGATTGCACTACGCTCCGACCTCAAGGTGGTGCTGGCGGCGCAGCCGGTCGACTTTCGCAAGTCGGTGCACACGCTGTCGGCGCTGGTGAGCGAAGCGCTGCGTGCGAACCCGTATTGTGGCGACGTCTTCGTGTTCCGCAGCAAACGCATGGACAGAGTGAAGCTCCTGGCGTGGGACGGCAGCGGCATGGTGCTGGTGACGAAGTGGTTGCACCAGGGGCGTTTCACCTGGCCACCGATCCGCGACGGTGTGGTGCATCTAAGTGCGACGCAGCTCGCGATGCTGCTCGACGGGCTTGAGTGGACGCGTGTCTCACCCAAGCCTGTGAAGCAGCCGGCCGTTGTCGGCTGAGAGGTGAGGATTTCGCTGGAGCGTGTAGCGTGCGCATGTATCGTTCGATCATGGCGATTCGCCCCGACGCTCTGCCGACCGATCCGTCAGCTCTGACCGAGATGGTGCTCGCGCTTGACGCCGAGAACGAGAAGCTGCGTGTGGCGATGCAGACGCTCAAGGAGATGATCTTCGGGAAGCGCTCAGAGCGACTTGCGGTGCTCGTGGACGAGCAACTCGCGCTTGAGCTGGGCGATCTCGAGACCGATGCCACGTTGCCTGTGCAGGCCAACGACGATGTGCCTGCGGCGAAGCCGCCCGGCAAGGTGCGCAAGAAGGCGCGCCGCAACATCGGCGCACTCCCAAAGCACCTGCCGCGCTGCGAGCAGGTGCTGGAGCCGGAGGCGACGGCCTGCCTGTGCTGCCAGGGTCAGCTCCACAAGATCGGTGAGGACGTCAGCGAGGTGCTCGACATCATCCCGGCGATCTTGCGGGTGCTGCGCACGATCCGTCCCAAATACGGCTGCCGCAGCTGCACCGATGGCGTGGTCCAGGTGAAGGCGTTGCCGCGCCTGATCGAGAGCGGCATGGCCTCGACCGCGCTCGTGACTCACGTGGTGGTCTCGAAGTTCGCCTGGTATTTGCCGCTGTATCGGCAGGTGCAGATTCTGGCCGGCCAGGGCGTCAATCTCGACCGGGCGACGCTTGCCGGCTGGGTGAAGCGTGCAGCCTGGTGGCTCAAGAGCCTCTATGAGCTCCAGCTGCGCACAATTCAGGCCTCGCCGCGCGTGTTCTGCGACGAGACCCCGATGCCCGTGCTCGATCCCGGACGACATCGCACCCGCATCTGCCAGTTCTGGGCGCATGCCATGGATGACCGGCCATGGGGTGGCCCTTCGCCGCCGGCAGTCGCCTACGTGTTCGCCGACGGCCGCGGCACCGAGGAGATCGCCGGACAATTGACGGATTTTTCCGGCATTCTGCAGGTGGATGGTTATGCCGCCTACAAGGCGCTCGCCCGCGGCCATGGTGGCGCGATCCAGCTTGCTTTTTGTCTCGCCCATGCCCGACGCAAATTCGTCGAGATCTACAAGATGATGCAGTCGCCATTCGCGCACGAGGTGATCGAACGCCTGCAGGCGGTCTATGCTATCGAGGCGGAGATCCGCGGCAGCAGCGCCGAGCAGCGGCTGGCCGCCCGCCGCACCAGGAGCGCACCGTTGATGGCAGCGCTCAAGGCGCGACTGACCGCCATGGTCGACCAGCTCTTCTCGCAGTCGAAGCTGACGGAGGCGATCAACTACACGCTCAATCACTGGGACGGGTTGACGCTGTTTCTCCGCGACGGCCGCGTCGAGGTCGACAGCAATACGGTCGAGCGTTCCATGCGCCCGATTGCCATGGGGAGACGCAACTCATTGTTCAGCGGTAGCGACGGCGGTGCTGAGAGCTGGGCAATCCTGGCGTCGCTCGTGAACACGGCAAAACTCCATGAGCTCGATCCGCAGGCCTATCTGAACGACGTGCTGGAACGCATCGTTTCAGGGCGAACCAAGAGCCATCAGCTGCACGAGCTGCTTGCCTGGAATTGGAAGGCGGCACGCGAGCGCGTCGCACAAGCTGCCGCATGAGCCCACGTCGCCATAAAACATCGTCGTCGATGGCCGCCGCCGCGATGCCGCTTGCGGAACTCGAGAGATGGCTCCAAGCTCGCGTCGATCAGCATCCTGCCGCCACCAGTCTTCCCATGCTCGACGGCTACGTCGCCGCGATCGTGGCTGGACCAGTGTCGATGAGCCCACTCGACTGGATCTGCCCGCTGCTCGCCATCGATGCCGATGCTTTCAACCACGGCGGCACTCCGGAGTTCGCGGCGATCTCCGCCGTTGCGCTGCGTCATAACGAGATCAGCCAGACCCTTTCGACCACGCCTCGCCAGTTCGCGCCGATGCACCGGCGTGAAGTCAATGGCGATATCGATGCGCGTCCCTGGTGCCAGGGCTTCTATGTCGCGATGCGGCTCAGGCTGTCGGCGTGGGCGCCGTTGCTGGACACCAGCAACGTCAATCACGGCCTGCTGCTACCCGTCCTGCTGCACTGTCGCGACGATCAGGGCCGTCCGCTGCTCGGACCGCCGCGAAGCGGCCGCGAGACCGAGGACTTTCTCCGCAACGCCCACCTCGATATTCCAGCGGCCGTCGAGGCGCTGCGCCAATACTGGATGCCGATCCGCTACGCACGCGCCCGCTGATCACAGCGGACGTGGGAGCTCATACCGGTTACGCTCAAACGACCGTCGCCATCGCAGCAGCAACGAGCGCGAAACGCCATACCGCCGCGCTGTTGCCGCGACCTGGCGCGGCGCCTTTAAGCTCTCCAGGACGATCTTGAGCTTCTCATCCTCGGACCAGCGCCGCCGCCGGCCTGTGTCCACTACTTCGAGCCGTTCGACTTGGGCACTGCGCAAGGCGGCCTTCACCGGATGGATGCGATTCAAGTTTTCGCCGATCAGCGGATCAGCCCGAATGGTCAAAGTTATGGGTAATTGAACCGGACGGATACCTTCGACATGACAGCCGGCGGAAGTTAACTGAGATTTCGACCGGGTTAGTGGTCGCCACTCAATGTTAGCACAGGGTCGCCAGCGAAACAGCCGGTGGCTGCACCGCAGAAGTAGAAGCGAAACCTTGGAGCTCGATGTTGCTTTCAGGCTTGTTTGCGGGCAAACTCCTTCGCTCCGTTTGCCCGATTGGCTTCAATTGGCCGCTTTGACGCCAACTTGCCTCTGGGGGATCGGAATCAATCCATCAACAGCGATGCGAGGAACGCCTGGAGATTTGAGCCGTCAAACAGATAGGCTGCGATACCGGCCGCTTGTGCCGCAGCAAGATCACTCTGCTTGTCGCCGATCATGAAGCTAGCATCGATATCCACCGGGTATCTCTCAAGCAGAGCTTTGATCATCCCAGGTTGCGGCTTGCGGCAGCTGCAGAGCAAACGGTATCGCGGAATTAGCCCATCGGGGTGATGTGGGCAAAATTCGAAGGCATCAATATGCGCACCGATCTTCGCGAGCTCACGCGACATCCATTCGTGCAGATTTCGAACATGCCGCTCCTCGTAAAACCCCCTGGCGATTCCTGATTGGTTCGTCACGACAAACGCGAAATATCCCGCATCGTTGACCGCTTTCACTGCCTGTTGGGCTCCTCTCACCCACCTGATCCTGTTCGGATCAAAAGCATAGCCGTCATCCTCGTTGAGGACGCCATCACGATCAAAGAAAACTGCGGGACGCATCAAATCTTACTTGGCCCACCTTGCATGGAACTCACCGGCATCTTCGGACAATCCCGGGTCCATTTCAACGTGCCACGCGGTTATTGACCCGCTCGTAACGGCAAAATTATGCTCCCACTTCACCGGGGAAGCCGCAACCGGAGAAGAAAATGGCGGAACCAGTGCGACGAAATTGCAGACCATCGCCCTGTGATCGTTCCTCTGACGTATCGAGATTTTGTTGGTCGCCATCATCGTTGATCTGACTGCACCGGTCTATTCATTCGACAGGCGCCAAACCGACGGTGGAAAAGCTACTCCCACTCTCGCAGCAACCTCAATGCCGCGCCAGCGGCTTCGTTCAATCCTACGAATTCAATTCGACCCCAACTCGCTCTAAGATCGGCGAACCTCCTTCGCCGCACCAACTATTACTCACACCCTGCGGCGATCTGTTGGGGCGCCATTGACGGTTCTCGTGTCGGGAAACCACCGGGTCCAATCTCAGGTCCAAAAAACTGAAAACGGCGATGGCCGCCGAATTGGTTAGTCGTCGCGCGAAATACAGAAGGCTTACGGAGCAGAGCGCGAGGTTCAAAATGATCGCCCTGCCGTCAACGAAAGTCCAGACAACGTCGACATCGTTCGAGGTATTCCCGTCAGGTCGAACAGGAAATATGCAATCAGATGATGGGTCAGATATGCCGCATATGATCAATCTTCCACAAATTTAAGAGCCCGATGTCGCAGAAAACTGATCCTTGATGACCCAAGATTTTGGAGCGTTAGATAAAGAGAGATGCCGAAAAACGCTCCAGCAATCGTATGAGAAAATGCCACAGACCATCGGCTAGTGCCGAATATCCAGAGAAGAGGCAGGCACAAGAGCGTGACCTTGAACCAGCGCTTAGTACCCCCGACCGGCAAAACGTACATTCTCTGCAAGGCGATGAGGGCTCCGATTGCGAGCGAATCTGCACGGAAGTACGGCAACACGTAGTATCCGTAGGATCGTTTGAGGGCGCATCGAGAAGGCGCCCTATAGGGCATAGAATTATGGGCACCACGAGGATATTGAATCCGATTGTCCGAAGACACTTTTCTGACGATTAGAGGAAACAGCCGATAGAATTGTTCCTCGATCGACAACGACCACGTTCCCGCAAGCCAGTAGGCGCCATCGGTTTGCACGAGCGCCATTGCGATATTCTGTAAGCCTACGAAGTAGACCCAGCCGGGGACCCCTTGTGCGCCAGTGACAGCAGGAAACAGCCCAAGCTGTTGGAAGACCAGCCAAAGAAAGCACATCGCGAAATAGAGCGGGAATATGCGAAGTGCGCGGCGGCCGTAGAAAGCAGAATAATAATTCTTGGACTCGGTGCTTCAGCAGGATGCATGTGATCCAGTAGCCGGATAGCACAAAGAAAAGGTCTACCCGAAGCGACCAACATTCAATGCTTTCCACAACCAGTAGTCTTTGCCGTCCGGGATGCCGATGAAGTGCCACCCCATCACCAGCAAAATGGCAATGGCCCTCGCCCGTCCAGCTCGGGTGTGCGTTTCTCTGCCATTTCCGGTGGTGGCCGCCCCTACGAGATAATTCTAAATACCACTTCGCAAACAAGCGAGGCAACCCCATGCCAAGGCCCCGTTCCTTGGTCAATAGATCCTTGTGCTGAAAGCAGTTGAGCGAACAACGCGGCGCGACGTCTCTCATGCACGATCGAGATCTGCGTCCTTGACGTCTGGCTAGAGCAGCGCGGCGGCGAAGATCACCGCGACGATGGTAGCGCTGACGAACCAGCCGACCGCAGTCGCCGGGCGGCGGCGCACCTCAAGTAGCGCCGCGACTAGCGGCAGCAGCACGATGACGATCGCGAAGGCAATCAGGAACTTGGCGTTTGCGCTACCGAACCGCGCCTCGATCCGGAAGCCGCCAACCGGATGTTGGGATTCAGTGCCCGTCAACATCAAGGCGGCAGGTACCACCTCGTGCTATGGGACGTTGCGGGATGCGCTTGCCATCTCTTAGCGCTCTGACACATCAGTGGAGCCTTAGGCGGCCGCTGCGCTGACAAACCAAAGCGCGCGAGCTTCGTGTGGGACACTACTAAGACGGCTGAAAGTAAGCCTTCTTGCAGAGCGGCATCTAAAACTTCTGGCAGCCGAATTGTGGAGAACCTAGAAACCTACATAGGCGTCCGATGGCCCCTTTCTGCGTCTAGTGGCTTCCTATAAATGCTCTATACGCGCGCCCAATACCATCTTTAAGGGAGGTCGTCGCACGCCAGCCGAGCTTGTCGAGACGGCTGACGTCGAGCAGCTTGCGCGGGGTGCCATCGGGCCGCGAGGTGTCGAAAGAGATCTCGCCGCTGTAGCCGACGATGTCGGCGACGAGGCGCGCGAATTCGGCAATGGTGATGTCCTCGCCGGTGCCGATGTTGACCAGCTCCGCACTGGAATAGGTCTTCATCAGGTGCACGCAGGCATCCGCCATGTCGTCGACATAGAGGAACTCGCGCCGCGGCGTGCCGGTGCCCCACACCACGACGCTTTTGGCGCCTGCCATCTTCGCCTCATGGAAGCGGCGGATCAGGGCGGCGACGACGTGGCTCATCTCCGGGTGATAATTGTCGCCAGGGCCGTAGAGATTGGTCGGCATCACGCTGATGAAGTCGCAGCCATACTGGCTGCGATAGGCCTCCACCATCTTGATCCCTGCGATCTTCGCGATCGCATAGGGCTCGTTGGTCGGCTCCAGCGGGCCTGTCAGCACCGAGTCCTCGCGCAAGGGCTGCGGCGCCAGCTTCGGATAGATGCAGGAGGAGCCCAGAAACATCAGCTTCTCGGCGCCGTTCTGACGCGCAGCCTGGATCACGTTCGCGGCGATCGCGATGTTGTCGTAGATGAACTCGGCCCGCAGCGTGTCGTTGGCGACGATGCCGCCGACCTTGGCCGCGGCGAGGAACACCACCTGCGGCCGCACCCTTGCGAACCAGTCGAACACGGCGGCCTGGTTGCGCAGATCGAGCTCGCCCCTGGCCACCGTGACGAGCTGGACGTCCTCCGCTGCGAGCCGGCGCACGAGCGCGCTGCCGACCATGCCGCGGTGGCCGGCGACATAGACCCGTCTGCCTTTCAGTTCAAACGCTGCCTTTGCCATGGCCTGCATCCCGCTTCGCCTCGGCCAGATCGCTTCTCATCATCTCCGCGACCAGTTCTGCGAACGTCCGCTTCGGCGTCCAGCCCAGCACCTCGCGCGCCTTGCTGGCATCGCCGAGCAGGACATCGACCTCGGTCGGGCGGAAATAGGTCGGGTCGATCTTCACGACCGTCTTGCCGCTCTTTTCGTCGATGCCGGTTTCCTCGACGCCCTTGCCGCGCCAGGCGATGCGGCGGCCGACCTCCGCAAAGGACAGCTCGACCATCTCGCGGACCGAGTGCATCTCGCCGGTGGCGAGCACGAAGTCGTCAGGCTTGTCGGCCTGCAGGATCTTGTGCATGCCCTCGACGTAGTCCTTGGCATGGCCCCAGTCGCGCCTCGCCTCGAGATTGCCGAGATAGAGCGTGTCCTCGAGACCGACCTCGATCCGCGACACGCCGCGCGTAATCTTGCGCGTGACGAAAGTCTCGCCGCGGATCGGGCTCTCGTGGTTGAATAGGATGCCGTTGCTGGCGAACATGCCATAGGCTTCGCGGTAGTTCACCGTAATCCAATAGCCGTAGAGTTTGGCCACGCCGTAAGGCGAGCGCGGATAGAACGGCGTCGTCTCCTTCTGCGGGATCTCCTGCACGAGACCGTAGAGCTCGGAGGTCGAGGCCTGGTAGAACCGCGTCTCCTTCTCCATGCCGAGGATGCGGATCGCCTCCAGGAGCCGCAGCACGCCGATGGCGTCGGCATTGGCGGTATATTCCGGGCTCTCGAAGCTGACGCCGACGTGGCTCTGGGCGGCGAGATTGTAGATCTCGGTCGGCCTGATCTGTTGCACGAGGCGGATCAGGTTGGTCGAGTCGGTCATGTCGCCGTAGTGCATCAGGAACGGCACGTTGCCAGCATGCGGATCCTGATAGAGGTGATCGACGCGGGCGGTGTTGAACGAGGACGAGCGCCGCTTTATGCCGTGCACGACATAGCCAAGCGACAGCAGATATTCGGCGAGATAGGCGCCGTCCTGTCCGGTAACGCCGGTGATCAGAGCGACCCGTTTATTCATCTCAAGTCCTGTTGGCATTAAATCGGTCCACGATCCAGAAATTCTGCGGTCGCTTTCCCGACAAAGATGATACACATCTGTCGGGCAATCACACCCTTCTGGACACATCGACCCCCCTGGTCAACCCCTTTGCCAGGCAAGAAACGCTTGCGGTCCCTCGCCGAGGTGTGTAGGTTCGGAGTCGTTGAAACCGGTTTGCGAAGCTTTGGCCCTGCCATCTGGCCCGATGGCGGGGCTTCGCTCTTTGGGTCTAAGGAGAGGTCGCATTTGGCGACCACCCATATACCTTCCATTCTGAACCACATAACTTGTCTGTACTATCAGTAGGTGAAAATCTTTGAAGACGCTTAGACCTGTCATCAGATTTTGATTCCGTCCATTCGGGGGTTCGATCCCTGCCCAGCTAAAAGCTGCGGGCGAGATCCCCGTTGCCAACCTACGGAAAGTCGAGGGGCAGCTCGACGACACCCAAGAGCAGATTTCCTTGCGCGCCCGCTCTGGTTGAGATCAGGCAAGGTCGATCGAGATCCCACATTTCCGGTTCCGGGAGTGTCAGTTGGGGGAAATGCGCGTTTTATGGATCGTGGCAGATGCGCGGCACCGGGTAAGTGCACGGGCGCCGATAGTCATGCCCTCGTCCCTGCTTTAATGCGCGCAAGAGAGCCCTCACCGCCCGTGCCTGACAACCACTGCAAGTCGCAGCGATTGTTGCGCGCAGCTGGATTCAGTCTTTTTGACAAGCTCGGTCCCTCGCGACGTCGCAGCGTCGTCTGTATGAGGAAACAGACGTTCACGCCCTCCATAGCGTTATGGCAGAGGAATTGGGCGCCCGCGTCGATGCATTTGAGTACTGCTTCATCATCGGGACGGGACAGTGCAGGGGTACCGCCCGCCGAGCAGTCGTAGGGAGCCCGCTCTGGCATGATCATCGACTTGATGAACCGTTTTATGGTGGATGTTCGTCGAAGCTTTCTCGTTGGCGACAAGCCAATCAAGGTTGCCTCCGGAGAACAGATAACGTGTTATGCTCGCAGCGTGCGCTGCCGTTGCGCTGGCAGTAGCATTCGATTTTGACCGAACGCCACGAACGGACCAAACATCTCTTGCATCGATCAGATACACTTGAGAGACAAGGGCTAGCCTAGGCTTATATCGCCGCGCAGCACATTGGGCAATTGCGGCAACTCGTCAATCTTGAAGCCTGAAGAGCTGGAACATCGGCCGTCCCCAAGAACATCGTCCGATAATTGCAACAAACGAACGGGCACCCGTGCCTTCCTAGCTTTAATCCGCCGTCGTCCCGGATCAGCGCGCCCCTCATTTGCTTGAAAAATGACCAGACCCGCACTTTCAGTCCGGCTTGCCACTGCAACAACCAAGAGGATCGGCCGGAGCGAAAGAAGGAGAACCGCGCTTATGCCGATGTCAAGCGCTCGTTTCAGTAGTCGTTAACTTCTGTCGGGAAACACTCCTGTGTTAACCTTAGCTCGTTATCCAAATCAGCCGGCTGGACCGACCATTGACGCAAATCAGCGCCGGACCATCCAGCTTCATCTACTCTCAAAAACGTATTTTCACAATCTTTGATAGTCGTCTTCAATCCGGATGATGTCGTCCTCCCCGAGATAGGAGCCGGTCTGGACCTCGATCAGCTCCAGCATGATTTTACCGGGGTTTTCAAGGCGATGGACCGCGCCCATGGGGATGTAGATCGACTCGTTCTCGTGCACGGTCTTCACGGTCTCGTTGACGGTGACCTGGGCCGCGCCGCGGACCACGATCCAGTGCTCGGCACGATGGTGGTGCTTCTGCAGCGACAGCCGTCCGCCCGGCTTCACCACGATGCGCTTGACCTGGTGGCGTGCGCCGTTGTCGACGGACTGATAGCTGCCCCACGGACGGTGCACCTTGAGATGCTCCTCGGTGACCTTCGGCGCGACCGTCTTGAGCTTGGTCACCAGACGCTTCAGGCCGTTGGCATCCTTCTGGCGCGAGACCAGCACCGCGTCCGCAGTCGCGACCACGACGAGATCATCGACGCCTTCGAGCGCGACCAGCGCGGAATCGGAGGTGACGTTGCAGTTGCGGGAATCCTCGAACACCGCGGTGCCATGCGCCGCGTTGCCCTGCGCGTCCTTCTCGGACAGCTCCCACACCGCATGCCAGGAGCCGACATCGGACCAGCCGCAGGACACCGGCACCACGGCGGCGCGCGAGGTCTTCTCCATCACGGCGTAGTCGATCGAGATCGCCTTGGCCGCACCGAAGGCCTCGGGCTCCAGCGTCACGAAGCCGAGATCGCGGCCGGCATTGTTGACCGCGTTGGAGATCGCCTCGACGCTGGCCGCATCGACCTTGCGGTATTCATCGAGCAGGAGGCTGGCCGGGAACATGAAGTTGCCGCTGTTCCAGAGATAGCCCGAATTGACGTAGTCGGCGGCCGTCACGGCATCAGGCTTCTCGACGAAGCGGACGACCGCATGCACCTGGCCGGAGATCACCTCGCCCGGGCTGATATAGCCGTATTCGGTCGCCGGCCGCTCCGGCTTGACACCGAAGGTGACGATGCGCCCGACGCTCGCGGCGGTGAGGCCCTCGCGGCACGCCGCGACGAAAGCGGCATTGTCCTGCACAACGTGATCGGCGGCGAGCGCGAGCACGATCGCTTCACTGGTGCGGTTCTGCGCGAACACGGCGCCCGCGGCGATCGCGGGGCCGGAGTCGCGCCGCATCGGCTCGAGGATCACGTCGGCCTCGATGCCGATCTCGGCGAGCTGCTCCAGCACCATGAAGCGATAGGCCGCATTGGTGATGACGATCGGGCGATCGAACAACGATGCATCGGAGACGCGCAGCAGCGTGTCCTGGAAGGTCGAGCGGGCGCCGAACAGCGGCAGGAACTGTTTCGGGCGCACCTCGCGCGAGGCGGGCCACAACCGCGTGCCGGCACCGCCGCACATGATCAGGGGAATAATGCGTTTGTCCATCGCTACAAATCACCCCTTGCCACGAAACGATGGCCCCAAGCACTAGCCAATTTTGGCGAACGTAGATAAAGAGAGATGCGATCCCTCGATTTAGCGGCTTTAAACACTAGAACCTACGACTTCGCAACTGCAGAGCCGCGCATAAGCGCTCAGAATACAAAGGAAACCTGCGAAAACGAAGTCACTACGATAGTTGGCCATTGCGCACCTGTGACACGTCTTTCGCATCTCACTTTTCGCAATTTCATGATCGCGCTCCACGACCTGCTTGCGACGGCGGCGGCGCTGTTCATCGCGTTCTACGTGCGTTTCGAGGGTGGCGAAGGCTTCTTCGTCCGTCTGCCACTCCTGCTCCGGATCCTGCCCTATTTCCTCGCCTTCAGCGTGGTCGTGTTCTTCGTCTTCAACCTCCACGACGAAATGGCGTTCCATTTCGCTGCACTGGCGAGGACATCACATTGCTGTATTCGCTCGTCTCGTTGCTGCGGTCGTCGGTTATCGCGACATAGCTTGCGATTCGTCACGCTCCGATGGCACGCCGCGCAAATTGCTCTACGTCAGTCGTCTGGCGAACTTGGGCTGGCATGCTCGTATTTCACAAGATGGAATCGCTCCTAGCTTATCGGGAGTACTTAAGGCAGACTCAGACTGAAGGGGCATGAAACAGCTCTTCACCCCCGTGGAATTTTCCGTTCACGCAGCCGAGGTACAGTCAGTCCACTGGTTAAAAATTTGATCGGCTATTCACTGCCAATTTCAATCCTTCCTCCATCGTAAGAAGGGGTCTCCAGCCGGTCGACACAGCTCTGGATACATCAATCTCCATAGAGCCCACCAGACTGTCGCGCAGCTCAGGTTTGGTCATACGAAGGGCAAGTTCCAAGAGATTCATAGGTACGGGAAGCAGCGATGCTCGTTTGTTCATTGCCTCACCAATGAGGGTGACAAACTCTGGAGTGGAGATCTGCTCACTGTCTGCTACGAGGTAAGCTTGTGATCCATTTCCTTCGCAATGGAGCAGTCTAAGGATAAACGACGTCAGGTTCTGAACACTTATAAAAGCTCTCCGGTTGCGAATTGACGCTAAGGGAAGTGGAACACCCAAACGGACGGCCTTCACCAAGTGCCTGAAATTACCGACTGCATCAGCCCCATACACCAGCGGCGGCCTAACTATGGCTATCCTCATGCGCGAGCGCTCCGCAAGGCTGTTTAGCCCCACCTCCGCATTCGCTTTGGACAACCCGTAAACTCCTCGAGGATGGATGGCATCGTTCTCGTTGAACGCCGCGCGTCCATCAGTGCAACCTCCGTTCACGAGTATAGTACTCAAGAAGACAAACGTTCGCACTCCTGCGTGAGCCGCGGCGCGCGCCAGCTGTAGGGTCCCTTCAGTATTCACAGACTTGTATAGTTCAGCTGCATGCTCTTCATTTGGATGATGTACTCGAGCTGCAAGATGAACAACGGCATCTACTCCGATGAGCGCAGGTTCCCAGATCGTTGTCGGCCCAATCGAGCCCACAACCACCTCATCCTCTGAAGACGATGATCGCCGCACGACGCGCCGAACAATCCAGCCCTCTCGTTCAAGCAGCGGGACTAAGTTGCGGCCGACAAAACCACTGGCTCCTGTCACGAGAACAACGGGACTACCGTCTTTCATGGCCTCCCTACCAATTCTGGGCCGCGCAGCAATTCTTCCATCAGTTCAACATAAGATTGCATTGCGGTATTTCGGCTGAACTTTGCAGCGACTTGGACCGCTCGCTCCGGCATCGATTTGTCGTCGGATCGGAACGCAGCACGGATTGCGCCCGCCAGTTCATCCGGCTGGCCTGGCGCTACAACCCATCCGAGTTTGTTCTCTGCCACCGTCAATGCAGCTTCTGCTTCCGCCTCTGAGACCAGGACGACCGGACGTCCGACCGCAAGCAGATTATAGAACCGACTCGGCACCGACACGCCTGCAACATTCCCCCGATAGGGAATGACCCAGATGTCCGCTGCGGCTAGAAATTCCTCTAGCTGTGCATCATCTACCCGCTCGACGAACGTGACATTGGGTAAATTGGCTTCCGCCTGCAAGCGCCGCAATCGTTCGAAGCCCAAACCCCATCCTGAAAGAAGAAAATGGATGTCCGCCTGATGCTTCAGTAAATTGGCAGCCTCGAATACGATTTCAGGATCGTGGGTGAAGCCGAGATTGCCGGAAAGACCAACGACGAAGCGGCCAGGGAGCGTCCGGCGATAACGGTTCTCCGCGTTCACGGGACGTAAGCTCGGAGTTAGTGTGGCCCAGTTTGGGATGAAACGGATCTTGCTTTGACGTATGCCGCGGTAGCGCATCAGCGGTCGTTCGGCATCGCGTCCGATGGTCACGACCGCACTGACCGCGTAAAACATCAAGGAGTTGGCCGCTCGTATTACTATCGCAGCTGGCGAGCGGGATTTCAGCAGACCGGCCATAACGAGCACATCGGGGAAAAGATCGTGCATGATCAGTGCCGACCGCGCACCCTTCAACCACGCAGCTACCGCGACTGCATACGGCAGCATGAAGGGAGCGGTCACCGTCAGCACCACATCGCCCCGCTGCAAATGCTTGATGAGAGCAAGAAAGGTTCTTAACGCAAACAACATTTCGGCGATCGCGCGCCCAACCAGGGCCTCTTTTGCTGCCATCCGGTTCTTGATCGTGATGACAACTGGCTTGTTTGAACCGGGATCGAGCGGCTGCAGAGGATCAGGGGTTCCGGAAAGTACGGTGACTTTGTGCTTTAATGCCAACCAACAGGCGATCTCGGACAGGATCGTCGCCGTGGTGCTTGAGTCCGGGGGATAATGCTGGGTCGCGACGATGATCTTTCCGGAAATTTGCAGGGACCTGTCTATCGAGTGCTTGGCCATAGGGGTGCTTCGCTAGCGACGATGTTAGCTGTGATTGGATGAACGATGGAACGTTGTAATGGCGCGCCGGACTGTCAGCACAAAATCTCTCGCGAAACGAGCCACGCGATCTCCCGTTTCTCCGTTCATGTTCCGAATCCTCCGAGGGCAATTGGTGAACTTCTGTAATTGATCAGCTAGGGCTTCCGGCTTATCGGGGTCGAAATATAGGGCAAAGTCGTGCGCCTGCTCTCGATGGACCTGAATGTCCGAGAGGACCATCGGCACGTTGAATGACTTGGCCTCCTCGACGGTCGTGCTCCACCCCTCGAATCGAGAAGGGTTGATCAGCGCCGCGCTGGCTCTAAGCAACGCATATACCTCCGTGAGAGGGATCATTCCCAAATACCGGAATGCTTTTTCTAGACCGCGCTGCTCGCTCTGCCGCATCAGCTTGTTTAAGTATTCCGGCTCGTTGGGATCGCTGCCGCCGGATACCGCCACAACGGCTTGCTCGCCGCGACTAGCCAGGATAGCAAGAGCATCGATAACGATTTGATGATTTTTGTGACGCCAGAATTGGTTCGGAAGATAGAAGTAGTCGGGTGGCAAATCGTACTTTCCGATAATAGCGAGCGGATCAGTCGTCAGCAGTTCCGGTGGTGGCTGGCTTGCAAACTTGACAACCGCCGTTCGTCCGCGGCAGCCCGGGTAATACTCAAGGCAATCTCGCTGGGCGCTCTCACTACTGAGCAGGATAGTGCGGCCCGACATGATCTGCAGACGAAAACCGATCTCGCGTCGCCATCGCGCGCGCTTAGAGAAAAGATGCGGCAGCGCCCGATGTTGCATGTCGGGTATCCATGCAATGCTCGGGTAAGGAGAAAGCCAGCCGAAGAAGCGAGCAGATTCGAAGACTGCATCGATCTGTCTCCTGCGGAACTCCGATATCGCCGCGATATCCTTACCCATGCATATTGATGGGATAGAGTAAAGAACCCCTCTATCAAAGGCGCTGGAGCGCACGATTTCGACATCCGGAATCTTGCCCAACACATCGAGATCAGACCCATCGTCGCGCTCGCCCGCAAATACGACGGGTGCAATGGCCCCGGCACAGTACCGATGCAAGGCGGTAAATAGATTTCGCTGATAGTTATATCCCCCCGCCCAGTGCTGACGAGAAATCATCGTGAAGGCCAGGCGAATTGGGCTCTCGCTGCTCAACGTGCATCATCCTTGAACCAGCGTACGTAATCGGCTATGCCTTGCGACACTGGAATTTGCCATGTGAATGACATCGCTCTTAACTTCTCTCCGTTTGCAACGAGGCTAAACGGATCCCCCGGACGGGCAATACCGGAGAAGCGTACGCCGGCCTCATCGCCCCAGCTGCTTGCTACGATAGAGGCAATCTCGGCGACCGTGATCGCCATACCACCTCCCCCGTTTACCAGATCGAGACTTTCCGCTTGTGGCTGTGTGGCCAATCTTGCAAAGAGCCTGGCGACATCACGTACATCGACCCAATCGCGCAGTTCGCCCCCTGTTCCGCCGAGGATAAGCTCGCGCTCCCCTCTTTGCAGCCGCGAGCACATATCCCACAAGAGCTGCTTGCGAAGAGACGCACCATAGACCGAAAACAGGCGAACTACGATCGCACGTAGTCCGAAACAAGCAACGTAGCTCCTACAGAGCTGCTCCATCATGAGCTTGTGATATCCGTAAGGCGAAAGCGGCCGCGGTTCGGCCTCTTCAGGAATATTTCCAGAGTGCTGCGCGCCATACACAGCTG
The DNA here is from genome assembly GCF_051853005.1 of Bradyrhizobium sp. SMVTL-02. Classification (NCBI taxonomy): domain Bacteria; kingdom Pseudomonadati; phylum Pseudomonadota; class Alphaproteobacteria; order Hyphomicrobiales; family Nitrobacteraceae; genus Bradyrhizobium; species Bradyrhizobium sp. SMVTL-02. The sequence continues at coordinate 5,559,400 of NZ_CP182469.1, forward strand.
CGCTGGAGGCGGCAATCAGCCGGCAATCTGGTGCGGAGCGGCGCAGCCACTCAAGCAAGCGCGCCGTACTGTTGACCGTGCGCGAAAAATCCTCAAAAGGCTGCGCAATAGACAACCCGACCGAAGATCCGCCGGCGAGATGAAAAACCGCCGCCGGCAGTCCGGATCGACCTGCAAGCGCGTCGAGGTTGGTTGCATCGATTTCGCCATTGAGCCAATGTTCAAGGCCAATGCGCTTTTGTTCGGCATCAGCGATCGCGCCGTGCCCGATGCCATGAACGTTATGACCCCGGTCGGCCAACACCCGAGCGAGGTGCCGGCCGATGAAGCCATTCGCGCCTGTGACCCATAAATTCATGGTTACGCCTTGTGACAGATAAACGAATAGAGCCGGCCAGGTCGGTGGTCGAAGTGCTCTGCAATCGAAAGCAGGGAGCTGAAAACAGTCGGAGAAGCGAGTGCAGCCCGCCAAACCGGCTCAACCGGAATCTTCCGCGTCAATCTTTCCACAACGGTCGCGCGCAGCGTCTCAATCGTGTAGGGAAAAAGATTAATCGGACTCTTGAGCGGAGAAAGCACCTCGATTGCGGCAAATCCCGCATCTTTCAGCGCACCGCGATATCGATCGAGAAGATATGCATGCTCGCCGCCGTAAAGACGATGCAGCGGATGGTGAGCAAGGAATTGCGCGAGATCGGATTCCTTGCTGATCACGTGTTCGCGTGCAGCAATGAGCACTCCGCCCGGACGAAGCACGCGAAACATTTCGCGGCAAGCGCTGTCGAGATCGCTAGTATGATGCAGCACGGCCCGGGCAAATACCACATCGAATATTCCGTCGGCGAACGGCAACCGTTCGGAAAATTCCTCGACCACTTCGATCGGCAAACGGGTTTCGGCGGCAAGGGTACGGATCGCCGCCGCCCCGACGATGGGGCTAGCATCAGGTTCGAGCGCCGTAACCGCAAATCCGATGCGCGCGAGTGCAAAGCTCGCGATGCCGCGCCCGGCGCCGACATCAAGCGCCTTGCCGGTCCGATTCTGCAGCAGTCCAGACACCACCTGCCATTCAGCGCTAGCAAAATAGCGTTCGGCCGCAGCAATCAGGGGATCATCGTAGAAGGCGTCGAGCACGAGCTGGCGCTGATCCGGCTGATTGCGAAGCCAAACGACGGCCTCTTCCCACGTTGTGAATTTTTGCTTATCTTGCATCGGGTGCGATCTCCCGAATGAGCACAGCGGGATTTCCCGCCACGATGGAAAAGGCTGGAACATCCTTGGTGACCACGGCACCGGCTGCCACCACGCCGCCCTCACCCACGGTCACCCCGCGCAAGATCGTCGCGCCGGCGCCAATCCAGGCGTCGTCCCAAATCCTGACCGGGCTCTCGTCGAGTGAGATTTCGCGCGGGTGGCCGCGCGTGAAGATTTGCTTGATCTGCTCGTGCCGAGCCGACGCTCGGAGCGGATGCGTAAGGCTGTCAAAAATATTCGCGTTGTGCGAGATCAGGACGCGATTTCCAATGACGATGGAGGCAGCCGACCAGATCCGGCTTCCCTCGCCGACGTAGCACCATTCGCCAATCTTGATTTCACCGCCATGCGCGAACGTAAAGAGCTCTCCCAGTATGCGGCTGTGTCGGCCAACAACGATCTTGTCAGTATCACCACGGGCATTCTTGATCCTGGCACCGGACCCGAGCACGGCATCATGCTCGAGACGACACGTGGCGCGCCCAATCAACCGTTTGATCAAGTAATCCATGTTCATGCAATCAACTCGAGGTCATGTGGCGGCAGCTATGATATGGCGTCTTATGTCATGAACTACACGATCACGCATGATTGACGCCCGATTGTCCGCTCCTCCAACCGCCCTGTGACGCTCTAGCACAGCTAAATCAGCGCGACGAGATCGGCAAAATGTTTCCACTGTGAGGCCTTGCTGTAGGCTTCCGCAACACGGCTCCTTGCCCGCGCAGCTACTGCAGCCGGTTTCGGCCACTCTTGCAGACATTTTGCGATGATTTCGGTGGCCTGCTCCGGCGAGTCGTAGGTTTCCATGGTGACGCCCGCTTGCAATCCAGGCGGATATCCGCCGGAATCGGACACCAGCAGCGCGCCGCATCCCATCGTCTCAAAGCAACGCATGTTGCCCCGATCCGTCCCCGCCATATCAATAGCGCCGTTCAGCACGATCTTCGACGAACCGATCAGTTCGTAAAGCTGTCTGCCAAACACCGGGGGCTCCGCGATCTTGGCGATCGCAGCCGGGCGTCGGTGCTTTTGCAACGGCAGCCAGGCGCCAATCGTGCTTTCCGCGAACTTGGTCAGCCGCGACGCATCGAGGCAATAGACGATCTGGTAGGTGCTGGCCAGGCTTGCGACCTGTTCGAGCGTCCGCGCTCGGGCGGTATGGTGGCGCGAATAGCCGCCGACAAAGAGCACGTCGATCGGCCGGTCGTCATGGCCATACTGGTCCATAATCGGATCAAGCGCGGGGAAAAACAGCTCTGCTCGACAGCCAATGCGGCGCCATGACTCCAGGATCGAGGGAAAGTTGCCGAGCACCGCACCGTAGGCCGTCAGATCGGCATTTCCCGATGGGGCAGCACGCCAGCAAAACGTCTTCTTGACGCAGCCTGGGAGCTTGCCAACGAACGCGCTCGGGTAGCGCACCGGATCGAGATTGTAGAAGACTTCGGTCCGGTGATGTTCTATCTGGGCGAGCAATATATTTTCGAGCACAGGCTTCCCCGGAATTCCCTGCTCGCGCGCCCACTGGCGCTGCAGGATTTCGTCGTCGCCATTGGTGAAGAAGGCCTCGGCTTCCCCTTCGAGCACCGGCTTCAGGAAATGCAGCGCGCCAAAACGATCGTTCAGAAAGATCTGACGCCGCGCCTCGAAGCTCGACGCGTCGGCCGCAAGCTGGTTCAGGCGCGCGAGATAAGACGGATAGAGCCCGCTGTTTTGAAACAACCGCATCGTTCATGCATACCTTGCCAGCATCCATTTCATGTTAATGTATGGCCAGATCCGGCCGACCGTTTCCCAATCCCATTGCTTGGAGGAAGTCAGATGCCTGACCGCCCAACGCAAGCGGGTCTCGTCTACGAATTCAGCGAAAGCCGGCACCTTCTGGTCGAGGAGGCTCGCAGTCCATCCGGCGAGAGGCCCGTTCAACCACTCCGGCATCGGTGAATTGAACCCGACCTTCCGGCGGCCCATACGAATCGACTCGGGCATCAGATTGGCCATCGCCCGCCGTGCGATGACCTTGGTGTAGCCGTTGGAAGACTTGCTGGTTTCCGGCAATGCCATCGCATAGGTCACCAGGCGCCAGTCCATGAACGGCATCCGCACTTCGATGCCATGGGCCATCGAGAGGCGATCGAAGTTTCGCAAGATCGTGGGCAGCACGGTACTGTGGAACATTCGATAGAGCCGCCGATCAAGCGAGCCCCAATCGCGTGGCAACACATCCTCTTCGCCGACCAGCGGAAGCGGGGGCGGAACATTCATGAAGCCACCGCGCAGGAAGTAGTGTCCCTGGTGCCTGATCATCAGCGCCCGAAGGAGATCGACGCCGCGCCTTGCCAATGGCGATTTGGAGCCAAATCCTTCCGCCCAGTTGCGTATCCGAAATACCGCCGGTTGACCTTCTTGGAGATAGGCCCCCATTAACTCGTCCGCCCCGTGGCCATCAAGCGAAACCGTCACATTGTGTCGTCTGAGCTCTCGATAGATCAACCAGGCTGCGCTTGGAAGCCCGATATAAACGTCGTCATTGTCGTCGAGGATTCGGTCGAGCTCGCACAACGCATCGGCCCGGCCGATCTCGAGAAAATTCGGAACGACGTCCGCCCAGGCCGCCGCTTCCTCGGCCATTGGCCGCTCATCGTTCGAGGCGCCGGGAAACGTCGCGACAAAGGCGTGGCGCCAGGAGGTGCTGTCTCGCGGTCCCATTCCAGCCTTTTCGTGCGCCGCCATGGTGCAGATCACGGCCGACGAGTCGAAGCCGCCGGACAAGCAGGTCCCAATCGGTACGTCGCTGCGCATGCGCAGGGCGACTGCATCCTGGAAGATCTCGCGAAAGCGTTCCACCCGTTCCACTTCGCTGTTCGGTATTGTCGGCAAGTGATCCACAGTTCGCCACCAACGGCGGACCTCCAATCTTCCCCGGCGCAACCACATGCAGTGGCCGGCCTGAAGGCGGCGCACCTCCCTGCAAAGCGTCCGCTCGCTGCCCTCGACCCCGAAGGCATCGAGCAGCAGCCGTCGCGCCACATCGACATCAAGCGAGGTGTCGATCAGACCGCTTCGCACCAAGGCGCGCTGCTCGGATGCAAAGACAAAGCGCTCCAGTGACATCGCATACAACAGCGGCTTGATGCCGAAGCGGTCGCGCGCCAGGAACAATTCTTCTGTTTGGGTGTCGAAAATCGCCAGTGCCCACATTCCGTTGAAGCGCAGCAACATGCCTTCCTGCCAGGCTTGCCAAGCGGCCAGGATAACCTCGGTGTCCGACTGGCTGCGGAAGATAGCACCCCGTGCTTCGAGTTCTCGCCGAAGCTCGAGGAAGTTGTAGATTTCGCCGTTGAAGACGATCACATGGCGACGGTCCGCGGACAGCATCGGCTGATAGCCTCCCGCGCCGGGATCGATGATCGCCAGCCGGCGGTGCCCGAAAGCCAGATTTCGCTTTGCGCTGAACCAGTTTCCGTCGCCGAACGGCCCGCGATGCGCAACCAAGTTGGTCAATCGCGAGATTTCCGACAGCTCGACCGCATTGCCGCGGAGGTTCACGATACCTGCAATTCCACACATTGTTAGATCGCCTTCAGGAAGCGAGTGGCGATGAAGCGAAGATCGCGCCAGCAGACGGGTCCGTGCGGCCCCACACCCGAAACAGCAACAACGACCACAAGGATGACTCCGGCGGCCAGAGCATATGCCCCGCCGACATACCACCAATGCGGCGCAACCTCGGACAAAAACCCGGCAGCGCTATATCGCATGCCAAGCGCTACCATAATCCCCGCACCAAGCGGTAGCAGCACAAAGTGAGCCAGCCGCGACCACATCCCGGCTAGGCGGAAGCTTTGTCGTAGCAGGATCATGGTTACAATGATCTGGGCGATCATGCCAACGCAGGAACTCCAGCCCGCCGCGCGCCAACCAAAATGAGGCAGTGCCACCGCGCTAGTGGCGAGGGTAAGTACCGCAGTCACGAGCGAGATCACGGCGCTGGAGCGGGACCGCCCGCAGGCAACGAGATAGAATGCGAAGACGTTAGCGCTGCATCCGAGCATGCCGGCAACCGCCAGCACCACCAGCAATTGCTGGGCCTGATCACCGACCTCTCGTCCGGCCCAAAACTGAAGCAGGGGGCCCGCCACCGGAATCAGGGCTCCGAGGGCAGTCGCGGCCAACACGTTGAGGACCCAAGAGGAACGAAACAGCAAATCCGCAATGCGCTCACTTGACTCATTTTGAAGGGCACTGAAGAACGGGAACAGGATCTCTCCAACCTTCAGGATACCGATGTACATCGCTTCCTCAAGCCGCTGGGTGATGGTGTACAGACCAACGAACTGAGGCTGGAGAAACGCACCGAGCAGGTAGCGATCTGCCTGCCCTGCGACAAGGCCGCTCATTTGTGCGGCGAATTGCCAGCCGCCTAAATGGATGAGATCGCCAAGTGGAACTCGATGAAGCGCCGGACGCGCCGGCCACTCCCCGACCACAAGGCGCGAGAGCAGCATTGCGCTTAGCAGGCTTGTCGCAAAACCCAAGGCCTGGCAGCCAATGAACGTCGACGCCTGCGGCCAACGCGGCACTAAGACGACCATTGATCCCGTAGAAACGAGCGCGCTGACGATGCTGACCAAAGCGATACGCCGGTAGTCCTGGCGCGACGTAAACAAGGCGAGGAACACCGCCGAAAGGGATTGGCACAGCCACCCGCTGGCACCCAACAGAAAGGTCAAGCTGAGATCGTCGGCGGCGCTGCCCTGCAGGCTGAAAGCTAAGCGCGCGGCCGGCGGGCCACCCAGAGAGAGAATCATCGCGATCATCAGGCCTATGCCGCCCGCCAGCAGCAATGCCGTACCGAAGAAGCGGCGCGACGCCTCACGCTCGCTCGGCGACAAGCGCTGCGCCAGTTCCCGCGTCGTTGCCATCGCCAGTGCATTGCTGAATGCCAGCGCTGGCGCGACGCACGCCGTCACCAGGCCGGCGACGCCAAAGGCGGCGAGCCCGAGGCGAAACGCCACGAACGGCAAAACTACGAGGTTTAGCCCCACGCTGATGAGAAAGGCGGCCACATTCCATGCGGAATTTCCCAACAGTCGATGACTTTTCCTTTCTGCCGTTAGATCAGCGACCATGCTGCAACTTTTTCAGACCATTTTTCATCTCAAACGCCTTGATTAGATCAATCACCTCGCCCTGCTGTTCCGGCGTAATTTCCGCGAACATCGGTAGAGACAGGATCCGGCCCTGGTCGGCAAAGGCATTCGGGAACTGTTCTGGTCGATGCCCGAACCGCTCATAGGCAGCGAGAAACGGCAGCGCCGTCGGGTAATTGATCGCAGTCTGCACGCCATTGGCGCTCAGATGCGCAGCCAACGCGTCGCGGTGCGGATGCTTGATCGTGTAGAGATGGTAGACGTGGCTCCGCTCCGGCGCCACTTGTGGCACGATGACATCTTCGAGCTGGTTGAGGCCGACGTCGTAAATCCTGGCGGCGTCCTGCCGCGCCTTTGTCCAGGCGGGCAGATGCGGCAGCTTGGCCGACAAGATCGCCGCCTGCATGCCGTCCAGCCGGCTGTTGATGCCCTCGATGCGGTGCTGGTGCTTCATGAGGCCGCCGTGACGGGCCAGCATCGTCATGTGCTCGGCCAACACGGCATCATTGGTCACGACGGCACCGGCATCGCCCATCGCGCCGAGATTCTTGCCCGGATAGAACGAATAGGTTGCCGCCTCCCCGAACGTTCCGATCATCTTGCCTTTGTAGCGCGCCAGATGCGCCTGCGCGCAATCCTCGATGACCCAGAGCTTGTGCTTGCGCGCGATCGCCATGATCGCGTCCATGTCGGCGGGCTGGCCGTACAGATGGACCGGAATGATGCCGACCGTGCGCGGCGTGATCGCCGCCTCGATCGCCGCCGGATCGATGGTGAAGGCGGAGCCATCGGTGTCGCAGAACACGACAGTGGCGCCGGCGTGCGTAATCATCGCCGAGGTCGAGATCCAGGAGTGAGCCGTGGTGATCACCTCATCGCCAGGCTTCACCTTTAGCCCCGCCATGGCCAAGTAAAGCGCGTCGGTACCATTGGCACAGGAAACGCAATGTTTGACGTCCACCGCCTCAGCGAATTTCCGCTCGAAGTCGTCGACATAGCGGCCCCGAATGAACGCGCTATCGCGGATCACGCCGGCGATCGCAGCGTCGATTTCCCTCTTGATGGTCTGATACTGCAGCTGCAGATCGGCAAACGGCACCGGCATCGATCATGTTCCCTTACTTGCCCGTCAGCAGCCGGCGCGCCGGATTACCGGCGTAAGTGCCGGCTGCGGTGATATCCTTGGTTACCACTGCCCCCGCCCCAATGACGACATCATCGGCAATCCTGACTGGCATGATGGTGGCGTTGGAGCCTATCGACACACGGTTGCCGATCACAGTGTCGCGCCAAAGTTCCTTTCGTCCGCGCGCCGGGCGCCCAGTGGAAAAGGTATCGTTGACGAACATTACGCCGTGGCCGACGAAGCAGTCCTCACCGATCGTCACCAACTCGCAGATGAAAGCATGCGATTGCACCCGCGTCCGCGCACCGATCACAACGCCCTTCTGGACCTCGGTGAACGGACCGACAAAGCACTCGTCACCAATCTTGCAACCATACAGGTTGCACGGCTCGACAATCTTGACCCGCGCGCCAAATTCGACGTCGCGAACGGCGGCTTGATGCACGACTGGTCCGGTCACGAGGCAACGCCCAGCCGGCTCAAACGGGGGGAGAAGCGCAGCGCCACTTCGTGGCCGGTCTCGATCGATTCATAGAGCGCGGAGATCAGTTCCAGACTCTTGCGTCCCTCAAGACCATCGACCAGGGCGGCACGCTGATTGGCCAGGCAATCCACGACATGGTGATAGTAGGCCTGATGTCCGAAGCCATAGACGTTCGGTGGATTGACAGAGAACTTTTCGATCACGTCCTCGTCTGACGGCAACCCGTCGACAAAGCGCCAATGCCTGATTTGATTGACGGCAAATCCCGCGATTTCCACTGTACCTTTCTCGCCCAAGATTGAGAGCGACCCCTCAAGATCGGTCGGGCGCGCGGCGGTGGTCGCCTCTATGATCCCGAGCGCGCCATTTCGAAACTTCAGCGTCGCGACCGCGGTGTCCTCGGTATCGATCTTCACAAGCGCAGTAGCCGAGCGCGCATGAACGCTGACCACATCGCCGAAAAACCATTCGAGCATATCGATATGGTGACTCGCCTGGTTGGTGAGCACACCACCGTCAAGTGCCCAGGTGCCGCGCCATGCATCTTGATCGTAGTAAGCCTGGTCTCGACACCACCGTACACGCACTGTCCCGAGAACCAGTTTTCCGAAGCGGCCCGCCTCTAATGCCTCACGAGCCTTGACCACAGGAACATTGAAGCGATTTTGCTTCACAACAAATAGCTTGACGCCAGCCTCGTCACACGCCCGGATCATCTCGTCGGCGTCCTGAAGTCGCAGCGCCATGGGCTTTTCAACCAAGACATGCTTTCCCGCCCTCGCACACGCGATCACGTGCGCAGCATGCATACCACTTGGGGACAGCACCGCGATTGCGTCGATGTCTTTCCGCGAAATTAAGTCCTCTAGGTCGTAATGCGCTGGCACTCCGAACCTTGATGAAATCGCGTCGGCGCGCGCCCTGATCGGATCGCAGACGGCCGCGAGTTCCGCACCATGAATGTGACCGCCGCCCAAAATTTCGGAGTGGCGGTTCGCGATACGCCCGCAGCCGAGCAGACCGAATCTGATCATCAAATTTCCCAACGTTTCCTGGAAGGCTTGGAGTTCGGCCCAGTACACCGAACCAGAGTTCAGCAGCGCTTGTCTATATTCGAAAAATTCCTTTGCGATCAAGTGTTTTCCGGGAAATTCCGTCTCTCAAGATAGGGCGTTATTGGTCGATTGAAGTTCGCAAAGACATGTTGTATTTGAGCTACTTAGACCCGGGCAGACAGTGCGACAACTGTTTGCCCCAGACTTTCGCGCACCAAAAGACCTCCGTTCGACAGCGATCGTCGGATGTACATCTGTTCCTGTCTGGTACCTCCAGGATCGGCTTATCCAGAACAAGAACGGAAACCAGAGACTCAACGGCGCCTCGTATTCCAAAGTAGCATGTCATGTCGGCGACATCCGCATCTGATCGGATTGGTTATTACTCCGTGCATTGGGTTAGTATTGCACCGGCTCAGATTCCTTGAAGCCGGCATCGTCTCGCGTTTTCATTGTCTCAGGATCTAAGATTGAGCCATTTAGGGATCGAACATTGAGCCATTTAGAAACTGATGAGCCGCTTTCCGAAGCGACGAACAGGAAGGTGCGGCAAGGACCGAGCTTGCTCATCCTATTCCACATCTTTGTTTGCTGCTTATCGCTCGTTTTTGTCTCGGACTGGTATTCGGATTTTCACATCTTCTTTGACGAGCAAAACGTATACCAGGCTTCGTTAGGCATAGCCCTGCTGTCTCTGACTTCGATCTTCTTCACCGTGGCCGAATTCAGCTTTGGTTATTTCGTATGTTTCTATCTTTACACGATGGTCATCGGTTACGTGTGGCTAAGCTTCTTCACGAAATTCGACTACGATGTAAGTCTGGCTCGCTTTTCCGCCACAGCATCACTTCTCGCGCTAGTTGTTCCAGCACTCCTCATTGGATCACCCGTACCTCAAATTTGCGCAATTCCAGACAATATCTTTCGGAAACTTCCCACGGCCATTCTCATTTTGTCAGCCGCGACGATCGTATTCGGGGCAACTTACGGCTTTAGAATCGTCGCACTCGCGGATATCTATAAGTTCCAGTCAGAAATCGCCTATCCCAGCTGGATGAACTATCTTATTGGAGTTACCTCTACGGTGTTGCTACCGTTCTCGTTCGCATGTTGCTTTCTCAGGCGCGAAAAAGTGCGGGCGACTTTCTGCTTACTCCTGTCAGTACTTTTCTATCCAATCACTCTCAACAAGCTCACCTTGTTTACGCCAATTTGGCTTCTGTTGATGGCGGCATCGGTGAAATTTTTTAGCGAGCGCACTGCGGCGATATTGTCTCTGCTTATACCGGTGAGCGCCGGGATTATCTTGATGCTTCTATTCGGGGCCTCGATGATACCATTCTTCGGTACTGTGAATTTTCGCATGCTCGCAATCCCTTCGAGCGCAATGGATATTTACAATGATTTCTTTGCTCAACACAGCCTCACGTATTTCTGCCAAATCTCTATCCTAAAGTTTTCGGATTGTGCCTACCAATCCCAATTAGGGGTCGTGATGGCCGATCGCTATCACTTGGGCAATATCAATGCATCGCTGCTCGCAACCGAAGGCATTGCGTCCGTGGGACTTCAGTTTGCACCGGTTACTGCGTTCATATGTGGACTTGTAATCTCATTCGGAAACCGGGTATCTGCGGGATTACCCCCATCATTCATTCTAATTTCAAGCTCGATCCTGCCCCAGGTGTTTCTAAACGTACCACTCTCAACAATCTTACTCACATACGGAGCCGCGCTCCTTTTCGTGCTATGGTACGTGACACCCAGAGGCTATTTTGAGCCGGAGACAGCACGCTAGTGTCTAATTGACCTGCCACTGCATTTTCATCCAGCGGCAGTTAGAGTCTCGGGTTTTGTACGCCAAGTGGCGCGGATGGAGCAACGGACGATCGGCGGAGCTGGTCGGGGTTGCGCAGCCGATCGTCCGTTGCGGTGAGGTGGGCGGCGTAGGCCGCGGGGGTCAGGTATTTCAGCGACGAGTGGGGACGCTGGAGATTGTAGTCGGCGACCCAGTTGGCGATCTTGGCGCGGGCGTCATCGAGATCGAAGAACAGGGTCTCGTTGAGTAGCTCATCGGCTCATCGCGCATCCAGTGGCGAACTGGTCGTGGACGAAGTCCAGCGACCAGCGCGCGTTCGGCCTCGCCTCGACCAGGATGGGGGCACGGGTCCCCACGGCCTTGCGGCGAGCCCGCCGTTTGCGGACGGTGAGCCCTTCCTCGCGGTAAAGCCGGTAGATCCGGTTGATCCCCGATGGCTCGCCCTCCCGCCGCAGCAAGACGAACAACCGGCGATAGCCGAAACGCCGCCGCTCGTTGGCGAGATCGCGCAATCGGCCACGCAGAACTGCAGAACTGCGTCCGGCGGCCGGCTGGAGCGATAGCGGATCATCTTCCGATCCGCCCCCACAATCGAGCAGGCCCGCCGTTCCGACAGGCTTATGACGGCCTGCAGATGCGCGATCGCAGCGCGCTTGGCGGCGGGCCCTACCATTAATGGGATGGTCCGCACCGTCCTCCTCCCTCATCATGGGGGAGGTCAGATCAATAGAGGAGAGTATCATGGCCCATCGCAATTTGCCGCGACCTGCGGCTGTCTATGGAATCGACATTGGCAAGAACCTGTTCCACGTCGTTGGCCTGAGCTGCGACGGCACACCTGTTCAGAAAGTTCGCTTTCGACGGGACACTCTTCTTCAGTTCTTTGCTCGCGCACAACCAAGCATAGTTGGCATGGAATCCTGCGCCGGTTCACAGTGGCTCGCCCGGAAGATACAGGCACTTGGTCACAAGGTGCGCCTGATCCCCGCGCAATTCGTGAAGCCCTACGTGAAGTCAAACAAGAACGACATCATCGACGCCGAGGCGATCGCTGAGGCCACGACGCGACCGACAATGCGCTTCGTCGCCGTGAAGGAGGAGGACCAGGTCGATCTTCAAGCGCTGCATCGAATCCGTGACCAGATGGTCGGCGCGAGGACACGCCTGATCAATCAGATGCGGGCTTTCTGCCTCGAGTATGGCGTACCTTTGCGTCAGGGTGCTGGAATATTCAAGCTCGAGCTACCGCTCGCTTTGAAAGACGAAGGAAACGGTATATCACCGGTGATGCGGCGTCTGGTCGGCGATCTCTACGCCGATCTCTGCCGCCTCGAAGAACGGATCCGCCAAGTGACAAGGGAGATCGAAGCGGTCGCTAACCGAGAGGACGTTACACGCCGGCTGATGACAATCCCTGGTATCGGCGCATTAGGTGCGACCGCTGTGCTTGCCGCGATCGGTGATGGGCTGCAGTTTCGCAAGGCTCGCGACCTTGCTGCCTGGCTGGGGTTGGTGCCCAGACAATACTCGACCGGCGGAAAACAGACGTTGCTTGGCATCAGCAAACGCGGCAATCGTTATTTGAGAAAACTTCTAGTGCATGGCGCGCGATCCTGCTTCCGGCATCTGGACCGAACGCGCGATCGCTTGGGAAGCTGGCTCGACGGGCTCCAAGCTCGGATGCATCCGAATAAGGCCGTTGTCGCACTAGCCGCCAAGATGGCTCGCATTGTCTGGGTGGTCTTGAACAAGCCAGGAGCACTCTACGAACGCAGGGATCCTGCTTTCACCTGACGACTTCTGGCGAGATTGCAAGGCTCGGGAATAGTGATGACGAAACAGTGGATCAACATGCCGTAAGCCCTGTGCAAAAAAGCGGGCTTCGTGCCCGAACCATTTATTGGGAACGGCGTGCGCGGATCTCATCATGGCCTGGCTGCAACAGCAGTCCACTCGCGAGAGGCCGGATACATTTATGCAACTGGAAGCGTCATTTTCGCTGTTACGATCCCTTGCACGGACGGTGCGGACCATACATTTTTTGAAAGGAGCTCGCGAAGGGCGGCCGCATCGAGCATCTGCTCGGCCAGAAGCTTCTTCAGCTTCGCGTTCTCCTCTTCCAAGGCCCTCAGCCGCTTCGCTTCGGAAACGTCCATGCCGCCGAATCTGGCTTTCCAATTGTAGATCGTCGCCTCGGAAACACCGTACTTGCGAGCCAGGTCGGCTGTCTTCGCCCCAGCCTCATGCTCCTTCAATACCGCGATAATCTGCTCTTCCGTGAACCTTGCTCGCTTCATCTGTCCGTCCTTCTTCGGGCCGGACTCTAACTCCTTCTGGAGGAAATACGCAGTGGCAGGTCACCACGTTTCAAGGCGGCGACGATCAGTGCCGAGTGCGCTGCGACCTTGCCCTCGAGTTTCGCCTCGTTGCCGCTCGAAATAACGCCAGGTCTCAAGGTTCATTGCTTCTCGGGTGCAAGGTACAGCCGCCACAGCGGTTTGTGTCGCTCAGCATTGATTGGGAAGCCGCGTTGGTTCATTCAGATTGGCGAAACGCCGAAGCCATTGTTGGCGCGACACCATAAGCCCGAACATCACAACGAGCGATAGAATAGCGGAAATCGTTAGCCAGGCGAATAGTCTCGTATGGTCTGCTCGCGTGGCTAGCGTTGGCTGCAAAACAACATCGGTTTGTTGGTGGCCCTGAAGCGCACGTTCGATTTCCGCAATCCGGTTTTGTTTTGCCGCAATGTCGCTTACAAGCGAAACAAACGCCCGCGCGTACCGCTCGCCTTCATCGCCTGGTTTGACATTGCCCGAATTTCTTTCGAGAGTCTGAGCGAGACTTTTCAGTTCATCTGACGCGCGCTTCAAGTTTGCGGACTCCTGCAATAGAGCAGCGCGGACGGTGCCCTCTGGTTTAGAAGCGCCGAGGACATGCGTGATGATCTGTTGCAGCACAGCCTGAGCTCGCTCCGGCGACCCGTCAGCGAAAGTTATTAGAAATAGGCCAGATCCAGATCCCAACTCCGAAATGTCTAGGTTATCGGAGAGGCGCTTGCGCGCGGATTGCAGATCCAGTGTTTCTTTTTCTAGCTGAGCAGCCCGCGTTACCCGATCCAAGATCGCTTCGGTTTTGATCAGAGCTCGCGCACGGTCTGTCAATGGCAGTACAGCACGGGACGAGTACTTCGGTTCCGCGATCAAAGACACGACTGTGATCGCAATAATCACTAGACTAAGATACCCGAGAAGAAAAACTCCCCATTTTTTTGGAAGGATTTCAGTTCCGATGCAAGCCGTTACTTTCGGAAAAAGCTTGCGACCGCCCCACTCGTTCATTGCTGCCCTCCAAACAAACGTACAATAAAATTTGATGATGCAACTTGCCGGCGAATTTGTAAATATCGCATAAAATCCCTTTACGCACGAGCCCCCCTTCGAACGAGTGTCGGTCCGCTGCCGAGAATCTGATGCTCCAGCCGAGGCACCCGCATGAAAGTTACTCATGGAGGCTGCAATCCAGGAGCCGTGTGAACTGCTCCCTGTTTTGACCGGACATCGGCGTTAGCCGGAGGAGCTAGGCCTAGTCCTAGGCATACGCCTATGTCCGAGACGTTTTCAAAGGTGGAAGTCATCACCGGCGTTGCCCGCCGGCGACGGTTTACGACGGAGCAGAAGCTCCTGGTCGTTAACGAGACGCTGCAACCGGGCATGTCGATCAGCTATGTTGCCCGTCGCCATGGGCTCTCCCCGAGCCTGGTCTTCCGATGGAGGCGGCTGATGAGCGAAGGAGGCAAGGAAGCAGTGCGGGCGGATGAGGAGGTGGTCGCCGGATCCGAGGTCCGTCGGCTGGAGGAACGGGTTCGAGACCTCGAACGCATGCTCGGCCGCAAGACCCTGGAGGTCGAGATCCTCAAGGAGGCTCTTGACCTTGCGCGGGTAAAAAAACCGACCTTGCTGTCGCGATCGCATGCGCCGGAGGATATCCCGTGAAACGGATCGCAGAGACCCTCGGGGTGGCCCGTTCCAACCTATTTGAGCGAGTTGACGGCAAGCGTCCGAAGCGCGGTCCCCAGATCCGCGCCGGGGATGTGGAGCTCACGTCTGATATCCGGCGCTTGGTGGATAGCCGGCCGAGCTATGGATACCGGCGGATCGCCGCGCTCCTCAAGCGCGCGCGGCGATCCGCCGGCCACGATCCCGTCAACGCCAAGCGCGTCTACCGGCTGATGAAGAAGGGCGGCTTGTTGCTGGCGCGGCATACAGGGCGCCGCATCCCGCGGGCTCATGATGGAACGATCATGACAAGCCACTCCAACGTGCGTTGGTGTTCGGACGCGCTGGAATTCACCTGCTGGAATGGTGAGATCGTGCGGGTTGCCTTTGCCCTGGACAGCCATGACCGCGAGGTCATCAGCTGGGTGGCCACAACGGCTGGGATCTCCGGCGAGATGATCCGGGACATGATGGTCCACTGTGTCGAGCAACGGTTTGGCGACATGCGAGCTCCACGCAAGGTGCAATGGCTGACCGACAATGGCGCCATCTTCGCTGCCTATCGCACCCTTGAGATTGCCGCGGCCCTGAACCTCGAGCCTTGCTTCACGCCTGTCGAAAGCCCCGAGAGCAACGGCATGGCCGAGGCGTTCGTGAAGACCTTCAAGCGCGACTATGTTCGTGTGAACCCGATCCCCGACGCCCGCACCGCGCTGCTGCGGATCGACAATTGGATGGAGGATTACAACTCAGAACACCCGCATTCCCGGCTGGGCTACCGCTCGCCGCGGGAGTACATTGTCGTCCGTGAAGAGTGGCTAAGCGATTGAGCTAGAATCGCATTTGTCGTTGTGGACTGTTTTGCGTTTGCAGGGGTTTGATGCTTCGGGCGTCGGAACCTTGCAATTTCATTTTCAAGATTGAACGAAGCCGCTGGCGCGGCATGTAGGGAGGCATAGCAAGGATTGCCTCCTGTCTGAGAGGATTGCGGGTTTTCGAAGCCCAACCCTTTAGACAGGAGGTTTTCCGATGGCTGAGATCAGCCCACTTCGCCGCCGCATGATCGAGGACATGACGGTCCGCAATCTGTCACCGGCGACGCAGCAATCCTACCTCAACGCCGTAGCGAAGTTGAGCCGATATTTCGGTCGTTCTCCTGACCGCCTCGACCTGGAGGATATCCGTGCTTTCCAGGTTCATCTGGTTGCGACGGGGATGTCCTGGCCGGCGCTGAACCAGATCGTCTGCGCACTGCGGTTTTTCTACGGTGTGACGCTGGGTCATGACACCGTTCCGGAGCGCATCGCCTATGCGCGTAAACCGCGCAAACTGCCGGTGGTGCTGAGCGCCGACGAGGTCGTGCGCTTCCTGGAAGCAATCCCAAGCCTCAAGAGCCGTACCGCGCTGACCACCGTCTATGCCGCAGGCTTGCGCGTATCGGAAGTGGTCCTCTTGAAGGTTGTCGACATTGATAGCCAGCGGATGTTGATCCGGGTCGAGCACGGCAAGGGCGGCAAGGACCGTTACGTTATGCTCTCGCCGCAGCTTTTGAGGATTCTGCGGACGTATTGGCGGCTCACTCGGCCCAAACGATGGCTATTTCCCGGCCGCGACGACGAGCGTCCGCTCGTCCCTAACGTGCTGCACGCCGCCTGCCGTTCAGCCTGTACGGCGGCCGGCTTGAGCAAGTCGGTGACAGTGCATACGCTGCGGCACACATTCGCGACCCATCTCCTGGAGAACGGGGCCGACGTGCGCATCATCCAGGTGCTGCTCGGCCATGCCAGTCTGCAGAGCACGGCGCGCTATACCCAAGTCGCCACAAAGACCATCAGCAATACGCCAAGTCCGCTTGACCGGCTCCGCCTGGAGGTCGTGCCGCCCGGCTGAGCGGACCTGATGACTCCAGTTCTGGAAGTGGCGGATATCTTCCGCCGCCACGGCGAAGCGTTTCGGCAAGCTCGTGCCGGACATCTGGGTCGCGTCGAGCGGCGCGTCATGGGCGCGATCACGGCATGCCGGACGGCTGTGCTTGGCGGCCACATCGAGCAATGCGACGACTGCGGTGCCACCCGGATCGCCTACAACTCCTGTCGCAATCGGCATTGCCCGAAGTGCCAAGGCTCGGCGCGCGCGCAATGGCTTGCCGAGCGACAATCCGAACTCCTTCCCGTGCCATACTTCCACGTCGTCTTCACCTTGCCGGCGCCGGCCAGAGAGATTGCTTTCCAGAACAAGGCGGTGGTCTATGCCATTCTGTTCCGCTGCGCGGCCGAGACGCTCACCACCATCGCGGCCGACCCCAAGCATCTCGGCGCTCAGCTCGGTCTGACCGCCGTCCTCCATACTTGGGGTCAAACCCTGCAACACCATCCGCATATCCACTGCGTCGTGCCTGGTGGTGGACCTTCACTCGACGGCACACACTGGGTCGCTTGCCGGCCCGGCTTCTTCCTGCCGGTGCGCGTCCTCTCCAGGCTGTTCCGCCGCCTGTTTCTGCAAGAGCTGCAAGCTGCCTTCGCGGCTGGCCAGTTGGGCTTCTTTGGCGATCTCGCCCGTCTCGCCGATCCCGCCGCATTCGCCGAGCGCCTCGCTCAACTTCGATGGACCGACTGGGTCGTCTATGCCAAGCCGCCATTCGGTGGGCCCGAACAGGTGCTGGCTTATCTCGGCCGCTATACGCATCGCGTCGCCATCGCCAACAGTAGGCTGATCTCGCTTGCCGACGGCAAGGTGAGCTTTGCCTGGAAGGACTATCGGCAGAATCGTAAAACCAAAGTGATGACGCTTAAGGCCGATGAGTTCATTCGTCGCTTTCTCCTGCACACCCTGCCGGACAGCTTCCACCGCATCCGCCACTATGGTTTCCTCGCCAATGGCGGACGCAACGATAAAATCGCTTTCTGCCGTCAACTCCTTGCTGTCCGCAACGCTCCGACTGATCAAGAAGCCGGCGCCGATCCCCTCACCAAATGCGAGATCCCCGTCTGCCCGCATTGTGGCGGCACCATGCGGCGCGTCGATATCGTCCCGCGAGCCTGCGCGCGCGACCAGCCGTTTCATTGTGATACGTCATGACCAGCGTCTGTACCATCCACCCCTTCCGTAATCACCTTCTTGGTGGCAACGTCCGAAGTCGCCGTGGCCGCGCTCGTCACCGAACACCCCGCCAATCGTTCGGTAGCGCATCCCAGCGCTGCAAATCGCTCGCTGGATCGCGCCCTTGGCCCGATCAATCGGGCCCCTCACATCCGATGAATGACTCGCGGACGCGCGGCGACCACAGGCGAGCGTTCCCCGCAGCCGCACCCGCTGCACTATTCCCATAGCGCCCACAACTCCGCAGCTTCGTTCAATCCGGCTTCTATGAGGTCGCACGCACCACAGAGCGCGCGGCTCGCGCCTGCCACGCGACCTCACAGAACCCTCAAGATTCCGTCGAATCGCCAACCATGATTCCGTCATCACATCGGAGGTGGCGATGCGACCGAAGAAGCACAGGACGACGGGATCGGGCGATCTGTTCCGGGCCAGGCTGGACCAAATCATCAATATGAAGCACGAGCTGGTTCAGCTCGCCGGCAAGGTCGATTGGGACTGGATCGACGGCGAGATCGCGCCGCTCTATAGCGAGAATGGTCGGCCCGGGATCGCGAGCCGCTTCATGATCGGGCTGTTGCTGCTCAAGCACATTTACGGGCTGTCCGATGAGGGGGTGTGCGAGCGCTGGGTCCACGACCCATATTTCCAGTACTTCACCGGCGAAGAGTTCTTCCAGCACGCATTCCCGCACGAGCGCTCGGACCTGAGCCACTGGCGCAAGCGGCTCGGCGACAAGCTGGAGCTGTTGCTGGCCGAGAGCTTGCGGGTGGCACACGAGGCCGGCGCGTTACGCAGCCAGGACATCAAGCGGGTCACAGTCGATACCACCGTGCAGCCGAAGGCGATCACCTTCCCGACCGATGCCAAGCTCTTGCACGCGGCGATCAAGGGGCTCAACCGTCTGGCGAGGAAGCACGGGGTCAAGCTGCGGCAGTCCTATCTGCGCATTGCCAAAACCGCGACAATGATGGCGGGACGCTACGGCCATGCCAAGCAATTCAAGCGGCATCAGCGGCAGTTGCGCATCCTGCGCAGCCGACTGGGCCGGATCATCCGCGATATCCGCCGCAAGATCGAAGGTCAGGCTGTGCTTGAGAACACGTTCGCCCTCCCGCTCAGCCGGGCCTCGCAGATCCGCTCGCAGCAGCAGCGCCAGCGCGGCTTCAAGCTTTATTCCTTCCACGCCCCGGAGGTGGAGTGCATCGGCAAGGGCAAAGCAGCCGCGCCTTACGAGTTAATGGCATGGACCACGCCCGCTCTCAGCGGCAACGTGCAGCCCGGCGGGGGGCAGCAGCAGGAGCGCAAGCCATGTCGAATACGAACCTTGTCACAATCGGCATCGATCTCGGGAAGAACACATTCCACGTCGTCGGTCTCGATGCCACAGGCGCAATTACGCTACGCAAGAAGCGGTCGAGAAATCAGCTTGACCAGTCGCTGGGCAATATTCCGCGTTGTCTGATCGGAATGGAGGCGTGTGCAGGCGCACATCATCTGGGGCGCAGGCTCGAGAAATTAGGCCATCAAGTACGGCTCTTGCCGGCGCAGTACGTCAAACCATACCTCAAGGGTCACAAGAATGACTTTCGGGATGCTGAAGCGATCGCCGAGGCCGCTCAGCGGCCGACAATGCGGTTCGTTCCAGTGAAGTCAGCCGAACAACTTGATTTACAGGCACTACACAGAGTTCGCAGTCGATTGGTGACGCAGAGAACGGCGGTCATCAATCAAATCCGGGGCTTTTTGCTTGAGCGAGGGCTACCAGTGCGGCAGGGAGCGGCAGCACTCCGACTGGCACTTCCTCAGATTCTCTCAGCGCCAAACGACAACTTATCGCCTCGCGTGATCCAGCTCATTCAGGACTTGGCCGAGGACTGGCGCTATCTCGACCGACGGGTCGCGTCAATGACGAAAGAAATCGACGAACTCGCTGATCAAGATCCACACTGTCGCCGCCTAATGAGTGCGCCCGGCGTCGGGCCGATCATCTCAAGCGCGATGGTCGCCGCCATCGGAACCGGTGATGCCTTCCATAAAGGCCGAGACTTTGCAGCATGGCTTGGTCTGGTACCAAAGCAAATCTCGACCGGCGATCGAACCATTCTCGGGCGCATATCGAGGCGCGGTAATCGGTACCTGCGAACGCTGTTTATTCAAGGTGCCAGAGCCGTACTTCTGCAGCGTCAGAGTTGGCCTCGGCATGGCTTCGCAGCCTGGTTAGAGGCAGCGTCGAAGCGGCTCCACTCCAATGTCTTGGTTGTTGCCCTGGCCGCAAAACTTGCGCGCATGGCCTGGAGCATGCTCGCAAAGGGCCGTGACTACGACGCCAACCTCCTGGGCCGCACCGCATAAGAAACAGGGCCGGAAAGGAAAATCCAAGGTCGGGATCAGAAGGCACAATAACCCGCCGAGGTTTGCGAGACGGAAAGGACGAATGGAGAAACGGTTCCACCGACACTTCTGAAGCCTGGTTCGACTCCATGGCCCTTCTTGAGGCCGGCGAGTTATTGAGGACAGAAGTGAGCGGATATCCATGATGGCTCGGGGCAACAGCCCCAAATTGAAGCCGGATAGATTGGCGCAAACCGCTTCATCCCTTTGTCGATTCCTCTTGCAACGCGGGCGTGGTCCATAGATCGGCGTCAAAGCCTCCATCGTCACCAACAACCGCCGTTCTCCCGGGGGCCTGTTCGTGCTGCACGCCAGGGCGCTACCCGATAACCCGTACGACGGTCACACCTTGCGGGACGTCATCGACCGCACCGAGACACTCACCGGCTGCGCGATCGAGCGGGCCTATGTCGACAAGGGATACCGCGGCCACGACGCACAAAATCCCCGACGGATCTTCATCTCCGGCCAGAAGCGCGGCGTCTTCGGTGTCATCAAGCGCGAGCTGCGCCGCCGCTCCGCCATCGAACCCATCATCGGACACCTGAAGGCCGATGGTCACCTCGGCCGCTGCTACCTCAAAGGCCGCGCCGGCGATGCGGCTAACGTCATCCTCTCAGCCGTGGGCCACAACTTCCGCCGCATCCTCGCCTGGCTCAGAGAACTCTTGTGCCTCATCCTGCTCCAGCTATGGCGCACGTTCGGCCGTCCCGCCCCGCTCAATTCGCCTTCTTAACGGACGACTACATTGCATCACTCAAACCAGCCGAGTGTCCGGTCTAACGGGGTCAACTCCACCGTGAAGTCTCATTTTCGGCCTAGGGGCAGATCTTCTACAGGCAGCCAGGATTGAACGAGACTACGTCAAGTGGCCCCGCCCCGAATGTCATAGTGGGCTGTAGGCTTGGGTTCCGCAATCCTCAACAAGTACAGAGTTCGGAAAGCGACTAGCTAGTTGTCGTAGAAGAAAATAGCATAAGTTCGAAGTTTCCTCTCTTCTGTTTGCTCCACTTCGAAAACACACTATCCACCGTATCAAACTAACAGGCGTCGCGGGGATTGGCCGCGATATTTCGACTGGACGCTGCAGCTTTGCTTGCTCCGCCGTCGCCCTCAGGTAGTTTCTCACGCCGAGTAATGAGAGATCCGGAGGGGTCTGGTTGAGACCTGCCGAGCGCTCTGGATCATGTGAACAGGCTGACGAGGTTGCGACCATGAGTGTGATCCCGAGCATACGCCCAATTGGTATTGGCGATGGAAAATCCCGCAACAGCTCTGAGCGCTGATACACTCCAATCAAGCGCCGAACAAGGGCGTTCACCCCAACCAGTGACGGCGGCCGTTGAAAGAGGTGATTGCATTGACAGATGCATCTTCCGCCTGCCCGTTCCATACCGCTTATCAGCCCGCACCGGTGCTCCGAAACGGGAATCGCAGGTTCCTCGTGGCAACGAAACTGAACGTGGTGCTGGGCGGGTAATGTGCTTGACCTGTCGTCGCGACGGCGTTAACTGCCCAAAATCGGCTTGTTCGCGTGTGACACTGTTGGAGGTCGGATGGGCAGCTTTAGCGATGAGCGACCCAATTTTGCGGAGGCGTTGACCCACCTATTGGCCATATTGGCGGTGTATTGGAAGGCTTTTCTGATTGGATATGTTGGCTTGGCAGCAGCTGGGGTTGCGATTGCGTTGCTAACATCACATCCGCAATATTCTTCACGAATGGTACTGCCGTTAGCTCCCACTGCTCGAGCTCTAATTAAGACGGAAGCGATACTGGACCCCGTCGCACTGGAGGCGCATATGGCAGCCGAGTTGTCAAACCTTCCAAACGCACGTGGCGAGCTCGCGGACAAAATTGTCGTATCACCCGAATTGGCACCAGGATCGGGCATATATTCGGTAACGGTGACCGACCAGGCGCCACAACGCGCTCAAGAGATCCTTCAGGTACTCCTTGCCCACGTCCTTGCTACATCGAAGCCCACCGGCTCGGTGCGTATCGCCCTCCTGCAAGAAATCGAGACTTTGAAGAATGCCTTGGCCGATCTCAAAAAGCTAGCTCAAGCACTCAGTGGAAACGCTAATCGCGTAAAAGGTGGAGACGAGGGCGAACAATATGCACGAGCATTTGTGTCACTAGTTTCTGAGATCGCGGCAAAGGAAAACAGGATCGCCGAACTCGAACGTGGACTTGAGGGCCTCAAGCCAGATGATGTTTTGCTACGTCCTACTCTGGCTAACCAGCCGGACCGGGCAAATCTTCGTGCGAAGATTGGACTTGCTGTTTCATGCTCCTTTCTTTTAATGTTTGGTGCGATCCTACTGCGACACCAATGGCTCCAGCGCTCCAGCAGCTTTGCTGAAGATATCAACAGATCGCATTTCCGTCGTCCTAACCTTGCCCCACGGGCTTAATCCACTTGAAGTTCGCGTCTGGCCCCTGACAAGGACCAGAACACGAACCGCAGCTTCTTTTCCGACGAGCACATCATCAAGATTTGAAGGAGCACGATCTGTCCCGCAAGCACGGCGTCAGTCAGGCGGGCCGTTCCACAGATGGGGGCAAGGTCATTCGGCGAACAAGCTGTCGATGACCTTCAGCGCACTGGCTTCGCCGCGCTCGCACGCTTCGAGCTGACACGGAGGTTGGTCCAGCACCTCCATCACTGCTCGATCGGATTGAGGTCAGGGCTATATGGCGGCAAGAAGATGCGGTGGGCGCCTCTGGCACGGATGGCTTGGCGAGCCGCTTTGCCCTTGTGGCTGCCAAGATTGTCGAGAACGACGATCTCGCCCGGTGCGAGGGTGGGTGCCAACACCTTCTCGACGTATAGCGTGAAGAGCTCATCATTGATGGGACCATCAATCACCCAAGGCACGCTGATCCGATCGTGACGCAGCGCCGCGATAAAGGTGGTCTTCCAATGGCCGAAGGGCGCAGAGGCCTGGAGGCGCTGCCCACAGGGGCCCCAGCCGCGTAGCGGCGCCATATTGGTCTTGATCCACGTCTCGTCGATAAAAAAACAACCGCGCTACGTCGATCTGCCTTGATGCGCTTTCCAGCGGGTCCGCTTACGGGCGACGTCGGGCCGATCCTGCGATGTGGACTTTTGTTCACGCCGAGGGGCTCAGCTTCAAAAAAAACGCTTCGGCCCGAACGTCTGTCTTGATCCCGTGCAGCCAGTTCCTGCGTCAGCTCGAAGCTTATCGGATAATGAAGTCACCCCAATGCAAGATAATGAAGTCACCCCAATGCAAATCCGCGATATGGATGTTAGGCACATCGCCGGTCGTGTGCTGCGCGTGTTGCGCATGTGGGGTACTGGAGAACGCGACTGAATCATGTCGCACGCTGTCGCTCCACGCTCGCGCGACGTCGATCAAATCCGATTCTACGATCCTTCCGTTAGCAATTGTCGCTCCCGCAGGAGTCGCGAGCTTATCGAAATTGAACTTGTCAGCTGCGGATATTGCGGGCGAGACAGCAGTGGGGACGCCGATGACACCATCTCCGTTTAGATCCTGGTGGAAGCTTGACTCGAAATTTTCAAGCGCCGAGCTGGTACCGACCACAATGGCGGTTGGGTTGCCCAGGTAGTTACCGGCATTGTCGGTATTCCAGATCGTGAAATATTTCGTGCCGGGCTGCTTAAAGGCGATCTCGTAGCCCGTTACGGTCTGCTCGGCCCCGATCAGCGTCCACGGATTAAATTGGCCGGAAACGACTGCTGCCCCGCCATATTTCAGCTCAGGGCCCGTGCCTCCTCCAACAGGATCGAGGTAATAATTGTTGCCGAGTTGTACCAAACTAGTTGAGCCAAACGATTCTACCGCAACGGGGACGCCGATGACACCATCTCCGTTTAGATCCTGGTGAAAGCTTGACTCGAAATTTTCAAGCGCCGAGCTAGTACCGAGCACAATGCCGGTTGGATTGCCCAGGTAGCTACCGGCATTGTCGGTGTTCCAGATCGTGAAATAATTCGTGCCGGGCTGCTTAAAGGCGATCTCGTACCCCGTTGCGGTTTGCTCGGCCCCGATCAGCGTCCATGGATTAAATTGGCCGGAAACGACTGCTGCCCCGCCATATTTCAGCTCAGGGCCTGTGCCTCCTCCAACAGGATCGAGGTAATAATTGTTGCCGAGTTGTACCAAACTAGTTGAGCCAAACGATTCTAAAACCGCAACGGGGACGCCGATGACACCATCTCCGTTTAGATCCTGGTGAAAGCTTGACTCGAAATTTTCAAGCGCCGAGTTAGTACCGAGCACAATGCCGGTTGGATTGCCCAGGTAGTTACCGGCATTGTCGGTGTTCCAGATCGTGAAATAATTCGTGCCGGGTTGCTTAAAGGCGATCTCGTAGCCCGTTGCGGTCTGCTCGGCCCCGATCAGCGTCCACGGATTAAATTGGCCGGAAACGACTGCTGCCCCGCCATATTTCAGCTCAGGGCCCGTGCCTCCTCCAACAGGATCGAGGTAATAATTGTTGCCGAGTTGTACCAAGCTAGTTGAGCCAAACGATTCTAAAACCGCAACGGGGACGCCGATGACACCATCTCCGTTTAGATCCTGGTGAAAGCTTGACTCGAAATTTTCAAGCGCCGAGCTAGTACCGAGCACAATGCCGGTTGGATTGCCCAGGTAGCTACCGGCATTGTCGGTGTTCCAGATCGTGAAATAATTCGTGCCGGGCTGCTTAAAGGCGATCTCGTACCCCGTTGCGGTTTGCTCGGCCCCGATCAGCGTCCATGGATTAAATTGGCCGGAAACGACTGCTGCCCCGCCATATTTCAGCTCAGGGCCTGTGCCTCCTCCAACAGGATCGAGGTAATAATTGTTGCCGAGTTGTACCAAACTAGTTGAGCCAAATGATTCTAAAACCGTAACCGGGACCCCGATGACACCATCTCCGTTTAGATCCTGGTGAAAGCTTGACTCGAAATTTTCAAGCGCCGAGCTAGTACCGAGCACAATGCCGGTTGGATTGCCCAGGTAGTTACCGGCATTGTCGGTGTTCCAGATCGTGAAATAATTCGTGCCGGGTTGCTTAAAGGCGATCTCGTAGCCCGTTGCGGTCTGCTCGGCCCCGATCAGCGTCCACGGATTAAATTGGCCGGAAACGACTGCTGCCCCGCCATATATCAATTCGGGACCTGCGCCGCCAACGGTCGGGTCAAGGAAGTAATTCTTTCCGACCTGCACAAGGCTCGTCAAACCGTAGGACTCGATGGTTGTGGGCGAATTGATGGCGAGGTGGAATCCCAGAGCGTCAAGCTGCGTTAGATCGACTGACGTCAATCCCTGAATCGTGGTGCTCGTGTAATACTCGTTGAAGGGATCGTTGGGCCCCTGCACACCGGTATTGAGGAAGTCGCTGGGGTCGGAATTCTGGCCGTAATCAGCGAGCTTCGTCGCGCCGTTGTCCAGCGAGAAATACGCCGCTCGCGCGGTCGCGTCCCCCTCGAACAAGTGGACGCCTGGACTCGTGAATCGATAGAAATCAAAGACGTCGGGGGCCGACCCGTAGGGCACGCGGCCCATCGCATGGGTTAGCTCGTGCAAGGCGACACCGACCAGCAGGTTCGGATTGATGTCGCTGGAAAAATGCGCGCTGGCGTCGTCAGTCGTGGTGTCATTGGCACCGATGACGCCCCACAGTTTCAGTTGCGCGTTCCAGACAGCGACATTTGACTGTCCCTGGATTGAGGTGCCTGAGGGAAGGTTATTGAAGGTCGTATCGCCGGCACTCGCGTGGTTGACCAGCTGCGAGCGGACCCACGAATAGCTCTCGTAATACCCGGAGTCCGGGCCGGCAGCGGCGCCTCCGCCGGTGCCGCTGTAATCGATATTGATGTTGACGGTGATCTGGTCGGTGATGTTGGAGGCCAGGATCGCGACGGCTTGCTGTAGTCCGTTTTTGAAGCTGGTCGGCGCGGCCTGCGCAGCCGCATCGAGGATCAGATTGATCGTGATGCCACCCGAGGTCACCGACATGACGGAATCGGGTGTAAAGCCACCGGTCGTCGAGGCCGCAGTGGCCGGGATGTAGCTGCCCTGGATGCTCTTACCGACGACTGTGTAAAAGGGATCGTCTGAAAGCAGATTAGATGACGTCATCGTTTCGTCCCGACTCTGAACATCTTCTAGATGTTTTCAGCGCAAGGATCGATGCCTCGCGTTAATTTGTCATTTCTAGGAGCTCAGCAGACGCGATCCAAGGCGCCAAATGTTTGTCCGACGATGCGCTCGGATGAAGCTACTGCTCAATTTGAAGGCAACGAGGTAGCATAGTACTGCCCCTGCGACGTATGCAGAGCCCGGACCGTGTGCACCCGAACGCGCGACATACCTGTTTCCATGGGCGCTTTCGCGCGTACGTACTGTTTGACCGGCATCCCTCTGCGTGGCTGCGCGCGGTTGGTCGCGCGCCGAGGTCGCCACGGTCCGCGCTGCCGGGCCATGTTTCACAGCGTCTAGAGGCGCTTAAACTGGAACAATGCCATCTTGAACATCTAGATCATCGCCTGGTTATGATCCCGGTGAATCCTATCTTGTCAAAAGGACAGAGAGTAGGCCACCATCGGCGCAAGCTCGTTCAATTCGGCGACGCCAGCGGGAATCTCTCACCTCTCGCCTCGTAGTCGGCCGCAAGTCGCCACCCGGCGATGTCGTTGGCAGTCTTGCACGCATCGCAAACCACCTCCTCCTCGCTCACTGACCATCGCCTTCGCGCGACCGCCTCGCCGGACGCAACCATGAAACAGTTTGGACAAACAAGGGGCAAGCGCCTGGCCTTCCACTGATCTAGGAGCCTAAGCAAACCTCCAAAAAACAAAGAGCAAAAGCTATCTTCTCGCATGGTTCTTCCGAGATGTGCTTAGGGCGATGGCGCTGCGACTTGAGCAATTTGCTCAGAAAATCGCAGAATGCAAGCAGGTATTGGACCTGGCAGCGACACGTTCAGATTGTGTTTGAAGCGAATACTACCATGCACCGCTGGATGGCGCAGGTCGGCGCGCATATCGACGCGTTCGAATATTGCTCTGACCACCCCGAAGGCACCGTCGCGCGGTATTGCCGCAAGAGCGCGCGGCGTAAGCCACGCGGTGCATAATCACCGCAGACGAGAACCATGAACCTTGACTCTTTCTCAGCCCGCCTCATCGGCGTCCTGGCGGTGGTCCGGGTCGGATCGTCTCCGCATCGGAGATGAGACCGTCATGGTCGGGAAAGTCAAAGCGACTAAGAACGACCATGGACGGTGGCCTCTTCCGCTACGGTCGCGGACGGGTACGAAGCCGCCCGTCCGGCAAGGCACACGAGAAGCCTTGGAGCTCTTGATTGCGGCCTCGGAGACGAGCCGTTGGCTGAGCAGGCGCGCGCTTGTGCAGCGCGGCAAAATGCCTCTGGCATTGCATTTCGACAAGCGGCATCCGCGTGGCCCAGGCTTGCTGCATGGTCATTCGGCACTATGGTGGTTCCGCAATCCGTCCCGGAGCCTTTCAAGATGCCTTTTCCGCATGCCTCCGAAGCCCTGTCGCGCTTCATCGTGCTCGATCTGACACGTGTCCGGTCCGGGCCCACCTGCGTGCGTCAGCTCGCCGATTGGGGCGCCAACGTCATCAAGATCGACGCACTGACAGAGGATGCCGGCGGCGAGCAGCCGGGCGGGCCACGCCGCGGTTCCGACTTCCAGAATTTGCATCGCAACAAGCGGGCGATGACGCTGAACCTGAAGGACGAGCGCGGGCTCGCCGTGTTCAAGCGCCTCGCCGCCAGGGCCGACGTCGTGGTCGAAAACTTCCGTCCCGACGTGAAGAAGAAACTCGGCATCGACTATGAGAGCCTCGCCGCGATCAATCCGCGCATCGTCTATGGCAGCATCTCCGGCTTCGGCCAGGACGGCCCCTATCACAAGCGGCCGGGCTTCGATCAGATCGCGCAAGGCATGGGCGGGCTGATGTCGATCACCGGCGCGCCGGGCGAAGGACCGATGCGGGTCGGCATTCCCGTCGCGGACCTCACTGCGGGCCTGTTCTGCGCCATGGGCATCCTCACCGCGCTGCTCGAGCGCGAGGTCTCGGGCAAGGGCCAGTGGGTGCAGACCTCGCTGCTGCAGGCGCAGATCTTCATGCTCGACTTCCAGGCAGCGCGCTGGCTGATGGACAAGGAGGTCGCCAAGCAAGCCGGCAACAACCACCCGACCAGCATTCCGACCGGCGTGTTCAAGACCTCGGACGGGTACATCAACATTGCCACGACCGGTGGGCGGATCTGGGAGCGCTGTGCGCAGGCGATCGGCGCGCCGGAACTCTACAATCATCCCGATTATGCGACGGCCCCCGTCCGCTCCAGGAATCGCGATGCGCTCAACGCCGAGATCGAGAAGCGCACTGTGACGAAGTCGACCGAGACCTGGGTCCGCGAGCTCAACGAGGCCGGCGTGCCCTGCGGCCCGATCTACGCCATCGACCAGATGTTCGAGGACGCGCAGGTCAAGCATCTCGGCATTGCGCAGGACGTGCCGAACGACGAAGGTCGGCATATCTGTCTGGTCGGCCAGCCCGTGACCCTCTCGCGCACGCCGAGCAGGATGGTGGCGCGGCCGCCGGAATTTGGGGAACAGACGGACGAGGTGCTTGAGGAGTTCGGCTTTGGTTTGGAGGAGATCGAACGCCTCAAAGAAGCCCGTGTCATCTAAGGCACTCGGCCTCATTTGAGCACTTCTTGACATATCGGGCGCGTGTCATGCTGGCTTCTACGCTGTTGAGCGCGCCGTTTGGCGCATAAGAGCATCAACGGGTCATGGACCGGGCCTTTGACCCGAAACCCAGCCTTTCGAACGGTAGGTAAGCCGCCAGCCGAAACCGAACGCATTAGTTTGCCTGAGGCTGGAAGGAGAACTCGAATGGCAACGGGCCTGAGGTGATGAGGCTGATTTGAAGCTGAAACAGCCGGCAGGCGGCAGCAAGTCTGCAGCCGGAATCAGCAAAGATGGGCCGCAGCACATCATCGGTGCGCAAGCGAGCCAACCTTCTTAGATTGGCGCTGAAAAAGATCCCCTAGAGCGAAGGCCTGGAAAGATCGGCCATCGACGCAATCGTTCGCCAGCACAATATTTTAACCGGCATTGGGCGGCGCACGATGCGCAACGCTCTTAGCAAAACGATGGATCGAGCAGCATGATGCGAGCTGTGAGAATTCGCTCAGGTATCGCGTCATGTCGAAGCGATGCAGCCGTCCGAGCAAAGATCCCAATTGAGTCATAAGCGAAGAAAGAAATCAAACTGGTTGACTTAGATCCTACCCACGCCGGCAACCGTGACGCACTTGTCACTTGACAATTTTAGCGCGCGAAGGGCAGGCTCATCAACATGGTCGGGGTTCGCGTGATGGCTGCCGGAAATCGCTGAATCATACTTGACCTCCGTCCCTGCAACCATGCCGACACGTGGACGTTAATTCCTCCTTTGACGACTCAGGGACCTCAGCATGGACGCGTCTTTGCCATCTAACTCCCGCAGCCGTTCACTCTCTCAGTGGCTGGCTTTGATCTTGGTAGCGATCTTCGCTGCAGGCGCCGCATTTTGGTTGAACCAGAAAATCGATGCAGTACAGGCCGCAGCGGCTCCGCGCCAAGAGAGCGGGGCCGCCGAAACTCAGCAGGCCATCACCGCGATCAAACAATCTATCGCCGAGATCCAAACCTCCCAGCAGAAGCTAGAGGAGCAGATGGGTCAGCTGCAGCGCGCGACGGCGACAGATCAAGGAGAGCGCAAGCTCCTTTCTGATCAACTTAGCGCCTTAAGTTCAAGGGTTGACTCGCTTGGATCATCGCGAGCTGAAACCAGCTCGGTTCCACAGCAACAGCTCCCAAGCGCGAATCGCAGAAAGCGGTAGCCGCGAAAGGCCCCTAGTAGAATGCAAGATATTGGAATGCAAAATATGCCCCCGCGCCACGATGATAGAGTGTCTGCGTCAGCAATATCGCACCACAACGGGTTCAGGTTGCTTGGCTCAATTGGCCATCGGTCATAAGGTGGGCTATGAATTGGATAGCTCTCCTAGCTGCATTGGCTGCGGCGACGGTCACGCTGGGCGTCGTCGTTGACGCTCAAAGCACGACCTGCCGCGCCGCCTCAGTGTGGGCAACACTCGGCATCTGCTCGCCTGCTCAACCACAGCCCGCAACCAAGTCTGTGGACTAGCGGTTTCAGGGCGACACCTGCTAAGTTGGCACCTTTCGAAGCTGGCTAATCGTGTTGATCGAGTCGCTTTATGTTGCTCTGGAACAGAACGCTCGTTTCTTGAGCCCTACACTTACTTCATAGAGACGGATGCTCACTTGCACTCGGGCTCGAAGTTTACCACCGGCGCGCCGACGGCTTGCGCTAGCCTCTAAAGCTTGCGCAAACCGTCGAACCGCGTATCGACATAGTGGCCAGCTGCATCGACAACCCGGCAAAGCTCTCCGCCGTCATGGTAAAGCAGAACGACCTTGGCGCCCGCTTCGAATTGCCCGGCCGGCGGCCCGCTCGGCAGACCGCGCGAGGCGTAGAACGGCTGCGATCTCGCCACCTCGTGAGTGAACTGGTTGGGCGGCGGCGAGATCAGACAGTCCGACGGGATCAATGATGAATCCGGCAGCACGATCACTTCCGGTCGCTTCATGCCTTCCATGATCCCTAATCCCTGAACTACGCGAGGCTTGGCAGCGCGCCGGCTTAGGAGTCCTGACTCAAGAGCCGAGGCTGTCCTCGGGCAACGTGATCGGAATCCGCCGGAGCACGATGCCTCTTGTGTTGTCGGCATGCGCCGCAACTATTCCTGCTTCGGCCATACGGAGGTGATTGGGCAGGTGATAGGGCTCAGCGGCGTCCAAGTTCACCTGATAGCCGAGATCCTGCAGGCTCGCGATCGTCATCCGGCTCATCGGATTGCCGCCTTCATTGACGAAGCCGGTCATCATCTCCGCGCCGAACACAGAGTCGCGCCAATGCGAGTCCACCGTCCCTTCACCGCCCGTGTTTTCGACCGGTACGGGCAGTGGCGTCGCGGAGCCGCGGAGCTTGGCGTATTCGCGCATGGCGTTCGCACCGTGGAACGTGGGATTGTGGGTATGGGCGCCTTTCAGCAATTTCTTGTTCGTCCAGATCGTTCCGATGCCGATCACGTGTCCCATCTCGTGCGTGATGACGTCGTTCAGGGTGCCGTCGGCTTCCATGGCGGCGAGATCGGCCGTGTCGAATTGCATGTCGCCGGTCGCCGGCAGGAACGCGGCGGCCCCGGCATTCTTCGGACGCAGGCGGTTCGGCCCCGCCTGGCCGAGAACATTGCCGGGCCCGTCGATGTCGGTGCCTTGCGCCGTGATACGGAGATTGCTGATCCTTTCGCCGCCGACCGTGACGTCAGGCAAATCCCCGATGATGGCGTGTGTCCACCGGTTTGCCGCGAGCTTGAAAGCGGCCTTTTGCTTATCGGTCAGTCCGCCCAGGAAGTGAACCTCGATCGTGTAGCCTCCGGCGGCCGCGACCGGGGCTGAAATCTCAGCGCCTTTGCGAGCTCGATAGCGTTCAATAGCCATGACATTCTCCAAAAAAAATGAGATCAATAAACTTCTATCTAAGCTTGTATTTTGACCCTGATTAGCGTCGCTGACAAGGAGAGAATGCGTCATGGGGCCTGACGGTTTTCACCAGAAAAGCACGAAAGCCAGACGCGGCCGCCGGGCATTCGACTCGCTGGCGCTTCCTGTGAGCACGTCGCTCAGGTGCCGCCTTGGCGTTGAACTACCGCTTCAGCGGTGCGAGCGATAACCGACGAGCTGTGCTGCACCGCTGAGTGCGATGACAGGCGTCGCGGCGACCAACAACTGATGCCGAAGCGCCACCGCCTCCCCTACGTCATTGATTTGAAACAATGCTGGTTGACAGCGCTAACGCGGTGTCGCGCTACTCCGCTGCGTCAGTCCGACCCGGCCCAGCAGTCCGTCGATAACCGGCCAGAACAGCAGCATGAACGCCAGCGTCGTGATCGACCCGACCAGGCCGTTCGACCAGAACACCCCGAGCTTCCCGCCGGAGCCGATCATCGACAGCCGGAAGGCATCCTCGGCGCGGTTGCCGAGCACGAGCGCCAGCGTGAACGGCGCCAGGGGAATGCCGATCTTCTTGAAGACGTAGCCAACCACGCCGAAGCCCAGCATCAGCCAGATGTCGAACATCGCGTTCTGGATCGCATAGGCACCGATCGCGCAGGACACCACGATCATCGGCGCCACCGCCGCGAACGGCACGCGCAGGATCGAGGCGAAGACCGGCACCGTCGTCAGCACCAGCACGAGGCCGACGACATTGCCGAGATACATCGAGGCGATCAGGCCCCAGACGAAATCCTTGTGTTCGACGAACAGCAGCGGCCCCGGATTGAGCCCCCACACCATCAGGCCGCCGAGCAGGATCGCCGCGGTGCCGGAGCCGGGAATACCGAGCGCCAGCATCGGCAGTAGCGCCGAGGTGCCGGAGGCATGCGCCGCCGTCTCAGGCGCGAACACACCTTCGATGCGGCCCGTGCCAAAACTCTCGGGATCCTTGGCGAAGCGCTTGGCCAGATTGTAGCCCATGAAGGAGGCAGCGATCGCACCGCCCGGCGTGATGCCGAGCCAGCAGCCGATGAAGGAGGAGCGCAGCAGCGTCACCCAATATTTCGGCAGGTCCTTCCAGACGCCCAGCACGACGCGAAGCGAGATGCTCGCCGCATGTCCGCGCAGCGCGAGGCGCTCTTCCATCGTCAGCAGGATCTCGCTGATCCCGAACAGGCCGATGACGGCGACCAGGAAGTTGATGCCGCGGAGCAGCTCGGCCGAGCCGAAGGTCATGCGCAGATTGCCTGACACGGTGTCCATGCCGACGCCGGCAAGCAGAAGGCCGAGCGACATCGAGATGACCGTCTTGTGCTTGGCTTCGCGCCCGAGGCCGACGAAGGAGCAGAAGGTCAGCAGATAGACCGCGAAGAACTCGGGCGGCCCGAACTTCAGCGCAAAGGACGAGATCATCGGCGCGAGGAATGTGATCAGCAGCACCGCGACCAGGGAGCCGACGAAGGAGGACGTGAACGCTGCCGTCAGCGCCTCCGCTGCCCTGCCCTGCTGGGCCATCGGATAGCCGTCAAAGGTGGTTGCGACCGACCAGGCTTCACCGGGAATGTTGAACAGGATCGAGGTGATGGCACCGCCGAACAGTGCTCCCCAGTAGATACAGGACAGCATCACGATGGCCGAGGTCGGGTCCATCGTGAAGGTCAGCGGCAGCAGGATGGCGACGCCGTTGGGGCCGCCGAGCCCGGGCAGCACACCGACGAAGATGCCGAGCACCAGCCCGACCATCATCAGCAGGATCGTCTTCCAGGTGAGCAGGACGGCGAAGCCGTGGAGCAGGAGACCGAGTGCTTCCATCGCTGGCTCGCCCTAGCGGCCGAAGGCCGCTTCGAGCGGCCCTTTCGGCATGATGACGTCGAAGGCGACGTCGAAGGTGACGAACATGATCGCCGTGAACACCAGCGCGGTGAGCAGCGACTTCCACAATGGGATCTTGCCGACGAGGCGCATGAAGCCCGCGATCAAGAGGAAGCTCGCGACATAGAGGCCGAGGAACTGCGTCACCAGGCAGAACAGCAGCGTCGGCACGAACACTGCCATCACGCGGCGGGCCTGGGCGCGGGTGACAAACGTCCCGGATGCCGCTCGCCGCGCCAGCAGCGCCACGATCAGGCCATAGAGGCTGCCGCCGCCGAGGATGACGGACAGATAGAACGGGAAATAGCCGGGCTCAGGCCCCGTCGCATCCCAGGATGCGCCGGTGAGCCAATTGTCGTAGCCGAGCGTGACGGCGAGCGCGAGCAGAAGGAGACAGACGACGATCTCGATCGTGCCGGAGGAGACGACGGAGGGCGAGTCGTCTTCGGGGGCGGTCGGATCGTCGACGACGATTTCAAGATCGGTTTGGGACATGCTCTGCCAAGGACGGAGTGCCGCCGATTCCCCCTCCCCGCTAGCGGGCAGAGGGTCGGGGGTGAGAGGAGTCTCCACGAGGACGGTGAGAGTTGAGCTGGCGGAGAGTCCCCCTCACCCGGATTGCATCTTCGATGCAATCCGACCTCTCCCCGCAAGCGGGGAGAGATGAAGAAGACGGTTACTTCGCGACGAATCCGGCTTCCGTCATCAGCGCCTTGTTGATGGCATCGTCCTCCTCGAGGAATTGCACCATGTCCTTGCCGGTGAGGAAGATCGGCTTCAGGGCCTGCTTCTCCATGTAGTCCTTGTATTCGGCGGTCTGCGTCACCTTGTGGAACAGCTCGACGTAGAATGCCTGCTGCTCGGCCGTGACCTTGCCGGGCAGGAACATCGCGCGCAGCATCTGATACTGCACGTCGACACCCTGCTCCTTGCAAGTCGGGATGTCGGCCCAGGACTGGGTCTCCGTCACCTTGCTGGTGTAGGAGATGCGCTCCTTGTCGAACACGCAGAGCGGCCGGACCTGGCCGGCGCGCCAGACCTCGAGATTTTCGGATGGATTGTTGACGTTGGCTTCGGTGTGGTTGCCGACGAGCTGGGTCGCGGCCTCGCCGCCGGACTTGTAGGGCAGATAGGAAAATTTGGCGCCGGTCTTCTGCTCCAGGAACACGGTGAGGACGTGATCCTCGCGCTTGGAGCCGGTGCCGCCCATCTTGAACGGCGAACTCGCCGCCTTCGCGGCCTCGATGAATTCCTTCACCGTCTTGGGGCCGGCGCTGTTGTCCCACAGCACGAACTGGTCGAGCGCGATCACCGAGACCGGCGTGAGCTCGCGCCAGTTGAACGGGATCTTCGCAGACAGCGGCAGCATGTAGATCAGCGAATAGGCGATCAGCACCTTGTTCGGGTCGCCCTCGCTGGACTTCATGTACATCAGCGCTTCCGCGCCCGAGGCGCCGCCCTTGAGCGAGACCACCATGGGCTGCTTCATCAGATTGTTCTTCTGGATCGCAGCCTGCATCATCCGGGCCATCTGATCGGAGGCACCGCCCGCACCCGCCGCGACGACGATCTCGACGGGCTTGGTTGGCTCCCAGCCGGCAAAGGAAGGCGTGCTCAACAACAAGGCCGTCGCAGCCCCGACGGCTTTCACTGGAATTCGCACGAGTTTCGTCCCCTGGTTTATTATTGGCTTTGTGACGCCGGGAAATCTTATCGATGCATTGTGCGGATTAAAGGTTGTGAGTTCAAGCCGGCGGACATTCCGCCGCATATGACTTTCGGCTGACAAGCGTGCTACTTGCCCTTCCAGACAGGCGCACGCTTGTTGAGGAAGGCGTCCATGCCCTCGCGGAAATCTTCGCTCATATAGGCCTTGAGGATCAAATCCTCGCCTTCCTCGCGCGACAGCGTGCGGCGGATACGGCGCACCGCTTCCTTGGTCGCTTCCAGCGTGAGCGGCGCGTGGCTGGCGACGAGCTTTGCGGTCTCGTCGGCACGGCGCTGCAGCGTCTCGACGTCGGGCACGATCTCGTTGAGCAGGCCGAGCGACAACGCTTCCTGCGCCTCGACCAGGCGCGCCTTGAAGATCAGATCCTTGGTGCGGGCAGGTCCCACCAGCGCGACGACACGGCTGATGTTCGACATCGACAGGCAATTGCCGAGCGTGCGCGCGATCGGAAAGCCGATCCGCGTCGTCTCGGTGCCGATGCGGATGTCGCAGCAGGCCGCGATGCCGGCGCCGCCGCCGGTGCAGGCGCCGGCGATAGCGGCGATCACCGGCACGCGGCACTGCTCAAGCGTGCCGAGCACGCGGTCGATCCGCGCCTCGTAGTCAAGCGCGTCCTGCGCGGTCTTGAATGCACGGAACTGGGAAATGTCGGTGCCGGAGGCAAAGGCCTTGTCGCCCGCGCCGGTGAGGATCAGCGCCTTGATCGAACGGTCGGCGTTGATCTCCTGGCAGATCTCCGCCATGCGGTCATACATGGCGAAGGTCATGGCGTTGCGCGCCTGAGGGCGGTTGAAGGTGATCCGCGCGATGCCGTCCGTGACGGAGTAGAGCAGGTCTTCGTTGGCAGCCGTCGGTGCGTTCATGGCGCGCTCACTTTCTTCACTTCAGTTCGGTCAGGCCGCCCTTGAGCGACCTGGTCGTTAAGCGACTTGGTCCCCAAGCGACTTGGTTCTCAAGCGACTTGGTTCTCAAGCGACTTGGATCTCAAGCGACTTGGATCTCAAGCGACTTGGGCTTTGGCCATCGGCACCACGTCGCGTCCCTTCAGGACGTCCATGGCCGCCAGCACGCCACCGCTCCGGTGCGGAATCTTTGCAAGATCGAGGCCCATCTCGACGCCGGCGAGCGTGCCCATCAGCATCAGATCGTTGAAATGGCCGATATGGCCGATGCGGAACACCTTGCCCTTGACCTTGTTCAGGCCGGTGCCGAGCGACATGTCGAAGTTGTCCAGCACGACCTTCCGGAAGGCATCGGCGTCGTGGCCCTCGGGCACGCGCACGCCGGTCAGCGCCGGCGAATGCGCGGCGGGATCGGCGCACTGCGTCTCGAGGCCCCAGACCTTGACCGCGGCGCGCGTCGCCGCGCTGTGGCGCTTGTGGCGGGACCAGACGTTCTCCAGCCCCTCCTCCTCCAGCATCTTCACCCCTTCGCGCAACCCGTAGAGCAGGTTGGTCGCGGGCGTATAGGGGAAGGTGCCGAGCTTGTTGAAGCTGATCACTTCCTGCCAGTCCCAATAGGAGCGCATGCCCGGATTCGCCTTGGCAACGGCGAGCGCCTTCTCCGAGACGGCGTTGAAGCCGAGGCCCGGCGGCAGCATCAAGCCCTTCTGCGAGCCGGCGACCGAGACGTCGATGCCCCAGGCATCGTGCTCGTATTCCATCGAGCCGAGGCCGGAGATGGTGTCGACCATCAGCAGCGCCGGATGCTTCGTGCGGTCGAGGATCTTGCGCACCTCGGCGGGCGGCGTGACGCAGCCGGTCGAGGTCTCGTTGTGGACGACGCAGACCGCCTTGATCGTGTGCTGCTTGTCGGCGGCAAGGCGCGCCTCGATCTCGACGAGATCGGCGCCATGGCGCCAGTCGCTCGGAATGAAGTCGACGTCGAGCTTGAACTTGTCGGCAATGCCGCGCCACAGCACGGCGAACTGGCCGGTCTCGCACATCAAAACCTTGTCGCCGGGCGAGAACACATTGACCATCGCCGCTTCCCAGGCGCCGGTGCCGGACGAGGGGAAGATGATCACGGGCTGCTTGGTGCGGAACACGCGCTGCATCGAGGCGAGGACCGCGAAACCGAGCTCGGCGAACTCCGGACCGCGATGGTCCAGCGTCGGCATGTCCATCGCCCGCAGCACGCGGTCGGGCACGTTGGTCGGCCCTGGAATCTGTAGGAAATGCCTTCCAGTATGCACGGTCATAGGCGCCCTTCCCGGTCTAGCCTTGGTTTTGATGGCCGCCGAATAGCACCATTTGACCGGCTTGTCCCCTCTCCTAAAGACGCCCCGCGCGATTTTAGGTGCCGACCACTTTCAGGTGCGGCGATGTGTTGCCTTGCGGACGCTGCTCCAAGAGCTTCATCGCGACATCGACGCCGCCGGAGCGATGCGGCACGCCCGCGACCGAGAGGCCCATCTCCACGCCAGTGAGCGCGCCGAGCAACGTGAGCGCATTGCATTCGCCGAGATGGCCGATGCGGAAGACTTTTCCGGCGACCTTCGACAGGCCCGAACCGAGCGACATGTTGTAGTTGTCGAGCACGACTTTCCGGAACTGATCGGCATCATGGCCGGGCGGCATCAGCACGGCCGTCAGCACCGGCGAGAACTCCGAAGGCTCCTGGCAGAGCACTTCGAGGCCCCAATGATTGACGGCGGCGCGGGTCGCGGCGGCAAGCCGCTGATGCCTGGCGAAAACGTTGGCGAGCCCCTCATCGAGCAGCATCGCGATCGCCTCGCGCAGGCCGTAGAGCAGATTGGTCGCCGGCGTGTAGGGGAAGAAGCCCTTGGCGTTGGGCTTGAGCATCTCCTCCCAGTCGAAATAGGAGCGCGGCATCTTGTTGCTCTTGGACGCAGCCAGCGCCTTCTCCGAGATCGCGTTGAAGCCGAGGCCGGGCGGCAGCATAAAGCCCTTTTGCGAGCAGCTGACGCTGACGTCGACCTTCCACTCGTCGTGGCGATAGTCGACCGAGCCGAGCGAGGAGATGGTGTCGACCATCAGCAGCGCCGGATGCGAGGCACGGTCTAGCGCGGCCCGGATCTCGGCGATGCGGCTGGTCGCGCCGGTCGAGGTCTCGTTGTGCACGACCATGACGGCCTTGATCGTATGCGCCTTGTCCTCGGTGAGCTTGGCCTCGATCACCGCGGGATCGGCGCCGCGGCGCCAGTCGCCGGGCACGAAGTCGACCTCGATGCCGAAGCGGCCGGCCATCTGCCGCCACAGTGTGGCGAAATGGCCGGTCTCGACCATCAGCACCCTGTCGCCCGGCGACAGCGTGTTGACGATCGCGGCCTCCCAGGCGCCAGTCCCCGACGAGGGGAAGATGATGACCGGCCCCTTGGTCTGGAAAATCTTCTGGCTGCCTTCGAGCACGGTGCGGCCGAGGTCGCCGAACTCCGCGCTGCGATGGTCGATGACAGGCATGTCCATGGCGCGCAGAACGCGCTCGGGGACCGGGCTGGGGCCCGGAATCTGAAGGAAATGGCGTCCCTGGTGCACGAGAATCTCCTTGTCTGCGTATCCTGGCCGGCTGTGCCTGCCATTTTGCATTCATTTTTTGTACTTTCAATCGATATTTGGTATTCAATTGCGGACGTCGACGCGACCAACCGGGCAAACTACTGTGCTGCAAATGAAATCCACGATTCCGGACAACGGGGTTCCGATCACTCTGTCCGCCGGCAATGGCGGCGACAGCCAGGAAAACCGTCACGAGGCCTCGCTCCACGGCGAAATCCTGCTGCGGCTGCGCGACTACGTGGTCGAAGGCAACATCCCCGAGGGCGGCCGCGTTCCTGAGCGGCAACTCTGCGAGATGCTCGGCATCTCCCGCACGCCGCTGCGCGAGGCCCTGAAAGTGCTCGCGGCCGAGGGCCTCATCGAACTATTGCCCAACCGCGGCGCACGCGTCCGCCAGCTCGGCCAGCGCGACCTCGAAGAACTGTTCGACGTGATGGCGGGGCTGGAAAGCCTGGCCGGGCGCCTCGCCTGCGAGGCGATTACGGACGCCGAAATCACCGCGATCGAGCAGCTGCACTACGAGATGTACGGCCACTATCTGCACCGCGACATGCACGGCTATTTCCAGACCAACCAGCGCATCCACGAGAGCATCGTCGCGGCCGCGCGCAACGAGACACTTAAAACCGCCTACGCCAACTTCGCCGGCCGCATTCGCCGCGTCCGCTACTCCGCCAATTTCGCCCGCAAGCGGCAGCGCTGGGCGGAAGCGATGCGCGAGCATGAGGCCATCCTCGATGCGCTGCGCCGCCGCGCCGGTAGCGAACTCAGCGACATCCTGTTCCAGCACCTGCGCAACAAGCGGACGGCGGCGATCGAGCACCTGACCGAGCCGCAAGAGGACGCGCCGCCCCCGGTTTGAGAGCGGCCGGCTTGCTCATTTTGAATTCATAATATAATCGGTCAGGAACAATAATGAATAACTCAGCAAGGCTGAGCCTTACTGGGTCAGTCCGGGATCAGGGATGACAAACGCCTCCTCGCTCGAACGGCGCCTGCGGTCGGAATTGACCGGTGACGTCCTGTTCGACGGCTTTAGCCGCGGTCGCTACGCCACCGACGCCTCGTTCTACCAGATCATGCCGGCGGGCGTGGTGGTGCCGAAGACCATGGACGAGGCCTTGAGGGCGCTGGCGATCGCCCGCGACGAGGGGGTGACGGTCACCCCGCGCGGAGGCGGCACCTCGCAGTGTGGCCAGACCGTCAATGACGGCCTGGTGATCGATCTCTCCAAGCACCTCAACCGCATCCTGTCGCTCGACGTCGAGGGCCGCACCTGCGTGGTAGAGCCCGGCATCGTGCTCGACGAGCTCAACCGACAGCTGAAAAAGCACGGCCTGTGGTTTCCCGTCGACGTCTCCACCGCCTCGCGCGCCACCATCGGCGGGATGGCCGGCAACAATTCCTGCGGCGGCCGCTCGCTTCGCTATGGCACCATGCGCGACAACACGCTGTCGATGGAGGCATCGCTCGCCGACGGCACGCTGAGTCGGTTCGGCGAGGTCTCGCGCGACCTCTCCGAGCTTGAGGCACCCGACAGCACCCGCGCCCTGTTCCGCGACATGCTCGATCTCGGCACGCGCGAGGCTGACGAGATCGCGGCGCGCTTTCCGAAAGTGCAGCGCCGGGTCGGAGGCTACAATCTCGATGCGCTGGTGCCGCGCAACGCGCCCAACAACATGGCGCATCTGCTGGTCGGCTCGGAAGGCACCCTCGCCTTCAGCACCAGGGTCGAGCTCAAGCTCTGGCCCGTGATCCGCAACAAGGCGCTCGGCGTCTGCCATTTCGGCAGCTTCTACGAGGCGATGGACGCGGCCCAGCACCTCGTCAAGCTGAAGCCGATTGCGGTCGAGCTGGTGGACCGAACCATGATCGCGCTCGGCCGTGATATCACGATGTTCCGCCCGATCATCTCCGCGGCGATCAAGGGCGATCCGGACGCCGTGCTGGTGGTCGAGTTCGCCGAAGAAGATCAGGCCGACAATCTGGTGCGTCTCAAGCAGCTCGGCGAGCTGATGGGCGATCTCGGCTTCGGATGGAACAACGAGCCGCGCAAATGGGGCGGCGTGGTCGAGATATCAGAGCCCGCGCTGCAGAGCGGCATCGCCGATTTCCGCGCGGCCGGCCTCAATGTCATGATGTCGATGAAGCAGGAGGGCAAGCCGGTCTCCTTCGTCGAGGACTGCGCCGTGCCGCTGCCGCACCTCGCCGACTACACCGCGCGGCTGAACGAGGTGTTTGCGAAGCACGGCACCAGCGGCACGATGTACGCCCACGCCTCCGAAGGCTGCCTGCATGTGCGCCCGGTGCTGAACCTGAAGCTCGAGAAAGACGTCAAGGCGATGCGCGCCATCGCCGAGGAGGCCTTCGCCTTGGTGCGCGAGTACAAGGGCTCGCATTCCGGCGAGCATGGCGACGGCCTGGTGCGCTCCGAATTCCACGAGACCATGTTCGGCGAGCGCCTGGTCGCCGACTTCAGGGAGGTGAAGCAGCGCTTCGATCCCGAGGGCGTGCTCAATCCCGGCAAGATCGTTGATGCGCCCAGGATGGACGACCGCACGCTGTTCCGCTTCAAGCCCGACTACCGCGTCGGCGATCTCAAGACGAAGCTCGATTGGTCCGCCTACCCCGGCGCCGGCGGCGGTTTCCAGGGCGCGGTCGAGATGTGCAACAACAACGGCGCCTGCCGCAAGCTCGAGGGCGGCGTGATGTGCCCGTCCTATCGCGCGACGCGCAACGAGAAGGACGTCACGCGCGGCCGCGCCAACACCTTGCGCCTGGCGATCTCCGGCCAGCTCGGCCCCGACGCGCTCGCCTCCGACGAGATGATGGAGACGCTCAAACTCTGCGTCTCCTGCAAGGCCTGCCGCCATGAATGCCCGACGGGCGTCGACATGGCCAAGATGAAGATCGAGGTGTTGGCCGCGCGCGCCACCTCCCACGGCCTGACGCTGCGCGATCGCCTGGTCGGCTACCTGCCGCGCTATGCCGGCCTCGCCTCCCGCTTTGCGCCGCTGGCGAACCTGCGCAACCGCAGTCCGCTGCTGCGAAAGCTGTTCGAGCGGTTTGCCGGCATCAGCGCGCGCCGTGCGCTACCGGCCTTCCGCAGCGATGTGTTCGTGCCGCCAGCTGACAGTGTCGGCCCGGAGAGCGGCCGCGAGGTCGTGCTCTTTACAGATACTTTCAATCGCGTCTATGAGCGCGAGAACCTCGACGCTGCGCTGCGCGTGCTCACCGCGGGCGGCTATCGCGTGCACCTGCCAAAGCCTGCGAGTGGCCGCCGGCCGCTGTGCTGCGGCCGAACCTTCCTC
The DNA here is from genome assembly GCF_051853005.1 of Bradyrhizobium sp. SMVTL-02. NCBI lineage: Bacteria > Pseudomonadati > Pseudomonadota > Alphaproteobacteria > Hyphomicrobiales > Nitrobacteraceae > Bradyrhizobium > Bradyrhizobium sp. SMVTL-02. Next base: position 5,601,861 of record NZ_CP182469.1, read on the forward strand.
TCGGCCGGCCTCGTCGACGAAGCCGAAGCCGAGCTCGACCGGCTGGTCTCCGCCTTCGCGCCGTTCGCGGCGCGCGGCGTGCCGATCGTCGGCCTGGAGCCGAGCTGCCTCATGACGCTGCGCGACGAGCTCGCATCTCTGCGCAAGGACGACGACGCCAAGGCCGTCGGCGCCCATGCGCTGACGTTCGAGGAATTTCTGGTGCGCGAGGCCGAGGCCGGACGGCTGCAGCTGCCGCTCGGCACCGTCGCCGACAAGGCCGTGGTGCACGGCCATTGCCATCAAAAATCCTTCGGCGCCTTCAAGCCGGTCGAGCAGGTGCTGCGTCTCGTCCCCGGCCTCAAGGTCGAAACGATCGAGTCCAGTTGCTGCGGCATGGCCGGCGCCTTCGGCTACGGCGTGGACACTTACGATGCATCGATCGAGATGGCCGAGCTCTCGCTGCTGCCGGCCGTGCGGCGCGCGGCTCCAGATACGCTTGTCGTTGCCGACGGCACCTCCTGCCGGCATCAAATCCACGACGGCGCACAGCGCGAGGCGCTTCACGTCGCGCGCGTGCTGGCGATGAGCCTCGATCGCGCTGAAACCGATTCCACTCCCGTTACAAAGGAAACAAGTCATGGCTGAACTCACCCTCGACACGGCTCGCAAGATCCTCGACGCCGCCTTCGCGAAGGCCGGCGAGCTGAAGCTCAAGCCGCTGGTCGTCACCATCCTCGACGCCCGCGGCGTGCTCAAGCTCGCGGCGGCGCAGGACGGCACCAGCCTGATGCGCGCCGAGATCGCGCACGGCAAGGCCTATGGCGCCCTCGCGATGGGCATGGGCTCGCGCGCGCTGTTTCAGCGCGCGCAGGAGCAGGCCTATTTCATCGATGCAGTGAACACCATCGCCAAGGGCGCCTTGGTGCCGGTCCCCGGCGGCGTGCTGATCATGGACGGCACGACCTTGCTCGGCGCGGTGGGTGTGTCCGGCGATACGTCGGACAATGACGAAGCCTGTGCGGTGGCGGGCATTCAGGCGGCGGGGCTGAAGCCGAACGCGGGGTAGACGGCGCCATCCCCGTCACCCCGAAACGCCGGAGCGAAGTGGAGGCCTCGAAGGGCAATGGCCGAGCTGCATCTCGGCCGTGCATCCTTCGAGGCTCCCGGTGCGATGCTGATTGCGTCGCACCGACCCTCACCTCCCCGTCCAGACCGGCTTGCGCTTCTCGCTGAACGCCTTCAGCCCTTCCTTGGCGTCCTCGGTCATCGCCAGCAGCGCGATCTGGCTTTCGGTGTATGCGATGCTCTCGTCGAACGACATCGCGGCGATGGCGCGCATGGCGTATTTGCCGCGACGGATCGCGGTCGGAGATTTGTCGACGATGCGACCGATCAGCCAGTCGACCTTGGCGTCGAGCTCGGCCGCCGGCACGACGTAGTTGAGCAGGCCCGCCCCTTGTGCGGCCTTCGCATCGAACGGCTCGCCCGTGAGCGCCCATTCGTTGACGAGCCGCGGCGGCGCGATCCTCTGCATCAGGCTCAGAACCTGCATCGGGAATACGCCGACCTTCACCTCGGGCAGGCCGAAGACGACGTGATCGGCCGCAACAGCCATGTCGGTCATGCAGAGCAGGCCCATGCCGCCGGCCATGCAGACGCCGCCGACCCGCGCAATCGCTGGCTTGGTCGCGTTCTGCGACAGGCGCAGAAGATCGGCATAGTCGACATTCGGCTTGGAATGATCCATCGCGAAGGCGGCACCGGAGTTCTGCAGGTCCGCGCCCGCGCAGAATGCCTTGTCGCCCGCGCCCGTCAGCACGATGACACGGACGTCCTTGTCCTCATGCGCGTCGCGATAACCCTTGCTGATGCCGGCGATCACGTCGCCGTTCAGCGCGTTGCGCTTCTCCGGCCGGTTGATCGTGATCCAGAACGCCTGCCCGCGCTTTTCGGTGATGACGGCTGTGGTGTCGGTCATGGCACCCTCGCTTCCTTGCTCCCGCTTGCCGCTATTTGCGGCAGCTCGGGCGAGAGGTGCAAGCGCAAACTGTGGCGCGGCGCCGCTTTAGCGCCTCGACACAAATCGTGCGGCGATCGCCGGGCGCGCTCAGGCGACCGCTCTCCTGATCCAGACCTTGTTGTCGTGGAATGCGGCCCCGCCGATCGGCGCGATGGTGTCCGCGCCGGTCAGCATGTTGATGCCGCGGCCGCCGATATGGTTCTTGTTCGGGTGAACGGACTCCGCAATCAGCACGCCGCGTCTCACGCCCTCGAACAGCGTCGCAGTCAGCGTGGTTTCGCCGCGAGCATTGCCAAGCGTCACCGCGTCGCCATCGGCGATATCGAGCGCGGCGGCATCGAGCGGATGAATCATCACGCTCGCCTTGCCCTCGCGCGCCTGCGAAGACGGCGTCTCGTTGAAGGTGGTGTTGAGAAAGCTGCGCGAGGGGCTGGTGGCGAGCCGGAACGGATGGGCCTGATCGGCGTGCTCGATCACCGCCCAATGGTCCGGCAATCCGGGCATCTTGTCGAAATCGCCCATCGTCACGCCGAACGGCGGGTGCGCCCAATCCGCCCTGAAGTGGAATTTCTTGTCGGCATGGGCAAAGCCGTCGAGAAAATGCGAGGTGCGGAAATCCGGCTGCAGGTCGCGCCACAGATCCGCTTCAAGAGCAGCGATATCGCCGTGGTCGCTGAGCTTCAGCGTCGCATCGATCAATTCGCGCGGCGTCATCTCGAAGCCCTGATGTTTCGCGCCAAGCCGCGGCGCCAGCGCCTGCAGGACCTCATGATTGGAGCGGCATTCGCCGGGCGGATCGATCAGCTTCGGCCCGACCGAGATGTGCTGGTGGCCGCCGCCGTAATAGAGGTCGTCGTGCTCCATGAACATGGTTGCCGGCAGCACGATGTCGGCCATCTGCGCCGTCTCGGTCATGAACTGCTCGTGCACCGCCACGAACAGATCCTCGCGCGCAAAGCCCTGCCGGACCAGCGCCTGCTCCGGCGCCACCGTCATCGGGTTGGTGTTCTGGATCAGCATCGCCTTGACCGGCCCCTTGCCGCGCAGCGCCTCGGCGTCGCCGGTGAGGATGCGGCCGATCTTGGACTGGTCGAGCGCGCGGACGCTGTGATCGATCGCGTCGTGCCCCTCGATGATGGATTCGTTGAAGTGCCACAGCGCGTAATTGTTGAAGAAAGCGCCGCCGCCTTCATATTGCCAGGCGCCGGTCACCGCGGGAATGCAATTCGCCGCGTGCATCTGCACGGCGCCGTTGCGGCTGCGCGTAAAGCCGTAGCCATAACGGAAGAACGTCCGCTTGGTTTCGCCGACGGCCTTGGCAAACGCCTCGATCTCCGCCACCGGCACGCCGCAGATGGACGAAGCCCATTCCGGCGTGCGCGTCTTCAGATGCGCCTCGAGCTCGGCAGGGCAGTCCGTGTATTTGTCCATGTAGGCACGGTCGGCATAGCCGTCGCGGAACAGGACATGCATGACGCCGCAGGCGAACGCGCCGTCGGTGCCCGGACGCAGGAGGATCTTGATATCAGCCTGCTTCATCGTCTCGTTGTCGTAGATATCGACGGCGGCGATTCTGGCGCCGCGCTCTTTGCGGGCCCGCGAGGCGTGCGTCATCACGTTGACCTGGGTGTTGACCGGATTGGTGCCCCAGATCACCACGAGATCGGACAACGCCATCTCGCGGGGATCGACGCCGGCGATCTTGCCGGTGCCGATCGCATAGCCGATGCGCCCCACATTGGCGCAGATGGTCTGATAGAAGCGCGAATACTTTTTCACATGCGTGAGACGGTTGAGCCCGTCGCGCATCACGAGGCCCATCGTGCCGGCGTAGTAATAGGGCCAGATCGATTCCGCGCCGAACTCGCGCTCCGCCCGGTTGAAGCGCTCCGCGATCTCGTCCAGCGCCTCGTCCCACGAGATCCGCGCAAACTGGCCCGAGCCCTTCGGCCCGATCCGGCGCATCGGGAATGTCACCCGCTCAGGGTGATGGATGCGCTCGGCGTAGCGGGCGACCTTGGCGCAGACGACGCCGGCCGTATAGGTCTGTTTCTTCGAGCCGCGGACGCGGCCGATGCTGCGGCCCTCGACCACCTCGACATCGAGGGCACAGGCCGAGGGGCAATCATGCGGACAGGTGGAATGGCGGATTTCGATCTTGGCGTGGTGGTTCATGTTCCAGTTCGTAACACCAAAATACCAGCCAGCCGAGTGCATTTTGCCGGCAATGCCCATGCGATTTGCTCAAACGGCGCGCGCCAGCGGTTCCTGCCGCGACCGCGAAAACCGTGTGTTCCCGGCCGGATCGGCGTTGTGAGGCGTCGACAGTCCGCCTTCCCGGCCGTTAGAGTGCCGGCCAACAAGAACGACATCAGGGAGGTGGGCATGACAGCCCGAAGCTTCATGCTTGCGCTGGCCGCCGGCCTGCTCGGCGCATTCGCCGCATCCTCCTCATTGGCACAGGACTATCCCACGCACGCGGTGCGGATCGTCGTCCCGTTCGGGCCGGCGGGCCGGCAGATGTAGCGGCCCGGCTGATCGGCAACATCTTCCAGGAGAGCTTTGGCCAGCCGTTCGTGATCGAGAACCGCACCGGCGCCGGCGGCGTCATCGGCACGGTCGAAGCGGCAAAGTCGCCGCCCGACGGCTACACCCTGCTGATGATGTCCAACACCCAGACCGCGAATGAATCGCTGCTGACACCGGACAAGCGCAAATACGAGCTGATGCGCGACCTCGCGCCGATCGCGCCGGTGAACTATTCCGATCTCGTGATCGTCGTGAATCCGCAAGTCCCGGTGAAGACGCTTGCCGAGTTCATCGCGCTCGCAAAGGCGCAGCCCGGAAACCTGAACTATGCCTCCTCCGGCCAGGGTACGCCGTACCACATGGCAGGCGAGCTGTTCAAAGCGATAACGGGCATCGACATCGTCCACGTTCCCTACCGCAACAGCGGCGAAGCGCGCAGCGGCGTGATCGGCGGACAGGTGCAGATGATGATCGACGCGGTGCCGGCAATGACGCCGAACATTTCCGAAAACCAGGTTCGCCCGCTCGCAACCACAGGCAAGCAGCGCTCCGCGGTGCTGCCGAACGTGCCGACCACGATCGAAGCCGGCGTTCCCGGCTATGAAGCCACCATCTGGCTTGGCCTGATGGCGCCGGCCGGCACGCCCAAGCCCGTCATCGACAAGCTCAATGCCGCCGTGAACGCAATGGTGAAGAGGCCGGACATCATAAAAATCTGGACCGAGCAGGGCGCCCTGCCCATGTCAATGACACCGCAGGAATTCGAAAAATTCCTGCGTGGCGACATCGAGAAATGGGCCGATGTCGTCAAGAAGTTCGACAAGTCCTGAGGCCGTCCCGCTCATGCCCGCCCTTCAATTCCGACTCAACGGCGCTGCGATCGCCGTGGATTCTGATCCCGACCAGATGCTGCTCGACGTACTGCACAGCCGGCTCGGCATCACCGGAGCGCATTTCGGCTGCGGCGCCGGAGAGTGCGGCGCCTGCCATGTCATGGTCGATGACCGCGCAATGACCTCATGCGACATGCCGATGTGGGCGGTCGCGGACAAGGACGTCGTAACGCTGGAGGGCCTCGGCACGGCAGGGCAGCCGCATCCGCTGCAACGCGCCTTTATCGCCGAACAGGCGATGCAATGCGGCTATTGCGTTTCGGGCATCCTGATCAGCGCAGCGGCACTGCTGAAGCGCAATGCATCGCCGACCGAGGCCGACGTGAGAGAGGCACTCGATCGCAATCTGTGCCGCTGCGGATCGCATAACCGCATGGTGCGTGCGGTGTTGCGCGCGGCGTCGGAGATGGCGGCGTCATGAGCTCCCCTGCCCCGAAGCTGCCGGTCAGCCTAGTGGCCAATCCAAGGCTGTCGTCCTGGGTGAAATTCACCGCGGACGGACGCGTGGCGATCTCGCCGGGCAAGGTCGAGATCGGCCAGGGCATCGTCACGGCGCTGGCGCAGATCGCAGCGGACGAGCTCGACGTCGAGATATCAAGGATCGAGATGATCCGTGCCTCGACGGCAGCCAGCCCGAACGAAGGCGTCACTTCAGGCAGCCTTTCGATCCAGCAATCCGGCCGCGCGCTCCGCCACGTCTGTGCCGAGGTGCGGCAGCGTTTCGTGTTTGCGGCCTCCGAGCGTCTCGGCGTCGGCGCAGCGTTGCTCGCTGTCGATGACGGCACCATCTCGGGTCCTGGCAATGTCAGGACCAGTTATTGGGAGCTGGCGGGCGATGTTTCGCTCGACCACGACGCTACCCCAGGCGCGACAGCGAAGCTCGCCACGAGGCGCGCCGTCGCCGGATATTCCGTCCAGCGTGCGGACATTCCCGACAAGGTGTTCGCTCAGCCGCGCTTCATTCATGACCGGGCGTTGCCTGGTTTGCTGCACGGACGCGTGCTGCGGCCGGACATCTCGGGCGCAAGGCTAATCGCGCTGGACGACACAGCCGCACGTGCGGTCCCGGGCCTCCTCGCGATCGCCCGCGATGGCGGCTTTGCCGGCGTGGTCGCTGACCATGAGGCAGCGGCGGACTCTGCGCTGAAAGCCTTGCGCAAGGGCGCGGCATGGTCGGCCGGCGAGCCGTTGCCCGATGAAGATGATCTCGCGAGCTTCCTGAAGAGCCAACCGGTCGAGACCACCGTGATCGACACCCGGCGGCCGTCGTCGCCGCGCGCGCCTGCCCAAACCCTCCGCAGGCAATACACCCGCCCCTACATTGCCCATGCCTCGATCGCGCCGTCCTGCGCCATGGCCCGCTGGGACGGCGATCGTGTCCACGTCTGGACGCACAGCCAGGGCGTCTATCTGCTCCGCGCCGATCTCGCCATCGTGCTCAAGCTGCCGGCCGAGAACATCGTCGTTGAGCACATGGAGGGCGCCGGCTGCTACGGACACAACGCGGCCGACGACGTCGCGCTCGATGCCGTGCTGCTGGCAAAAGCCGCCGGCGGCCGACCCGTCCGGGTGCAGTGGTCGCGCCACGACGAGATGTCGCATGCGCCGTTTGGTGCGGCGATGGCCATCGAGATCGAGGCCGATCTCGACGCGAACCATGAAATCGTCGGCTGGCGCCATGCGATCTGGAGCAACGGCCACGCCGCGCGGCCGGGGCGTGCGGCGCATCCCGCGTTGCTTGCGGCAACCGAGCTCGCGAACCCCCACCTGCGCACGATCTCGACCAATCCGCCCGTCGCCAATGGCGGCGGTGGCGATCGCAACTCTGTTCCCCTCTATGACCTCCCGGCCTGGACGATCACGAGCCACCGGCTGCTGACGATGCCGGTGCGCACCTCGGCGCTGCGGACGCTGGGCGGACAAGGCAATGTGTTCGCCATCGAGTCCCTGCTCGATGAGATCGCCGCTTTGCGCGGCGAGGACCCGGTCGCATTCCGCCTGCGCCATCTCCGCGACGAGCGGGCGCGCGACGTCATCCGCGCTGCAGCCCGACGCGCGCAATGGAAATCTGAGAAGCAGGCCGGCATCGGCCACGGCGTCGGCTTTGCGCGCTACAAGAACACGGGCGCCTATTGCGCCGCGATTGCAGAGATCGAAGGCGCCGACGACATCCGCGTAAAATGGCTGACGCTCGCGGTCGATGTCGGCGAGGCCATCAATCCGGACGGCGTCATCAACCAGATCGAAGGCGGCGCGATCCAGGCGACGAGCTGGGTACTGAAGGAGCGCGTTCGTTTCGACCGTACACGCATCACCTCGACTTCGTGGACGGATTATCCGATCCTGACCTTCCGCGAAGCGCCGGCGGTGGATGTCGAGATCATCCAGCGGCCGGAGATCGAGCCGGTCGGCGCCGGCGAAGCCGCGCACGGACCGGTGACGGCGGCGATCGCGAATGCCGTGTTTGATTGTCTCGGCGTGCGCGTGCGTGACCTGCCGATCACGCGCGACAGGATCATTGCAGCCATGGAGCCCGCATCGTGACGACAGTGAACATCTTGAGCGGCGGCGCGGCGCAAGGCCTGGTGCGCGACCTCACTGATGCCTTCAAGGCGCAGACCGGCTGTAGCATTGACGGCGAATTCGGCGCCGTTGGTATCATGGCCGACAAGCTGCGCGCAGGTACGCCGGCCGATCTCGTGATCCTGACGCAGGCCCTGCTTGCGAAGCTTGCCGAGGAGAAGCTCGTTACCCCCACCTCAATCGCGGATGTCGGCCGGGTGGAGACCGCGCTGGCGGTCCGCAGCCGCGATCCCAGGCCGATGGTGAAGACCGAAGCCGATTTGCGCGACGTGCTGCGTTCCGCCGACGCCATCTACGTCCCGGACACGAAGGCGTCGACCGCGGGACAGCACGTCGTAAAGGTGCTGGATCAGCTCGGCATCGCCTACGAGGTGGCCTCGCGCCTCAGGATTTTTGCCAACGGTGCGACGGCTATGCGGGAGCTTGCAGCTTCAACTGCGAAACGGCCGATCGGATGCACCCAGGCGACTGAGATCATCGCCACCGACGGCATCGCGCTGTCGGGGGCGCTGCCGCCGGGCTACGAGCTCGTGACGATGTACACGGCCGGCGTGACCGCGCGGGCCGCACACCCGAAAGAAGCAGCCGCGCTGGTCGCGTTGCTGACCGGCGCCGGTCACAAGGAACTGCGCCAGCGCCTAGGCTTTGCCGGCTAGACGCGGCTGACCCGCTATTTGTGCAACTGGGTGAGACCGGTGGGAGGACCGTCGACGGCGGTCCAGCCGCCGTCGACGAACAGCGTGCTGCCGCTGACATAGCTTGCGGCGTCCGAGGCCAGATAGGCAACGGCGGTGGCGACCTCGTCGGCACTGCTCCAGCGGTTGAACACGGTGTGGCCGGCGTAGAGATTGTAGATGTCGGGACGCTGCTTGAACGGGCCGGTCAGCGCGGTCTCGGCGATGCTCGGCGCGATCGCGTTGACACGAACACCGGCATGGCCGACCTCGGAGGCAAAGCCCTTCACCAACAGCCCGATCGCCGCCTTGGTGGAGCCGTAGACGCCAAGGCCAGGCTCGATGGTCACCGCGCGCACCGAGGAGCAGGCAATGATGCTGCCGCCCTTCTGCGCGACCATGATGCGACCGAAGGCCTGGAAGAACCAGACCGTGCCCTTGACGTTGAGGTTGAGGACGCGGTCGAGATCCTCCTCTGTGTAGTCGAGAATGGTCTTTCGGATATTCAGTCCGGGCGTGGTCACGGCGATGTCGAGCCGCGGAAATTTCTGCATCACGGTTTTGGCGAGCGCATTGACGTCCGCAGCGCTCGCAGCGTCACAGCTGGCTGCTTCCGCCCAGCCGCCCTTGTCGCGAATGCCGCCGGCAGTCGCGTCCGCCGCGTCAAGAGCGCGATCGGCGCAGACGACGCGGGCGCCGAGCCCCGCCAATGCCTCGGCCGACGATTTGCCGATTCCTGAGGCGGCGCCGAGCACCACGGCCGTCTTGCCGGTGAGATCGAAGAGCTTGCGATAGTCGGTCACGGACGGATTCTCCCTGTTGTCGTGACGCAAACTACGAAAGGGCGGCCCGCCGGCCAAGGGCCGGCGCAAGCACGGCAGCTATCCCTTGTATCCCATCAAGAGACGCGGCAGCCACAGCGAGAAGGCGGGAACGTAGGTCACGAACATCAGCGCCGCGATCAGCGCGGCGTAGAACGGCAGGATGGTGCGCATCACCGCGCCCACCGAAATGCCGCCGATGGCGCAGCCGACGAACTGCGTCGTTCCGACCGGCGGGGTGTTCAGACCGAGTGCGCAGTTGATCAGCATCAGCATGCCGAACTGCACCGGATCCATACCGGCCTTCATCGCGATCGGCAGGAAGATCGGCGTGCAGATCAGGATGGTCGCGGCCATGTCCATGAACGTGCCGAGTACGAACAGGATGACGTTGATGAGCAGGAAGATCATCCAGGGCTCCGTCGAGACCTTGCTCATGAGATCGCCGGCGAAATCGGCCACCTCGTAGAGTCCCATCAGGTACTGGAACATGGTGGAGACGCCGATCAGCAGCAGCACCACGCCCGTCGTCTTCACCGCCTTGGCCGCGGCCCGCAGGAAGTTCTGCAGGGTCATGGTGCGGTAGATGAAGAAGGTCAGCAGGATCGTGTAGGTGACCGCGACGGCCGCCGATTCAGTTGCCGTGAAGACGCCGGACAGGATGCCGGCCAGAATGATCCCGACGATCAAAAGGCCAGGCAGTGCGGCGGCGAGCGAACGGAACACTTCGGCCCAGCCCGGGAACTTGCCGGCCGGATAGCCGCGCTTCACCGCGACAGCGTAGGCAGCGACCAGCATGCACACCATCAGCACCAGCGCCGGGAGGAGGCCCGCGGCGATCAGCGCACCGATCGAGACCTTGCCGCCGGCGGCCAGCGCATAGATGATCATGTTGTGGCTGGTCGGCATCAGCGCGCCCACCAGCGAGGCGTGGGTGGTGACGTTGACGGCGTAGTCGGTGTCGAACCCTTCCTTTTTCATCATCGGGATCATCACCGCGCCCATCGCCGACACGTCGGCCACGGGCGAGCCGGAGACGCCGCCGAACAGCGTGCAAGCGACCACGTTCGACATGCCGAGGCCGCCGCGGATGTGTCCGACGAGATTCTTGGCGAGCTTCACGATCTTGTCGGCGACGCCGCCATGCAGCATCAGCTCGCCGCTGAAGACGAAGAACGGGATGGCCAGGAAGGAGAAGATGTTCATCCCCGACATCATCTGCTGGAAGATGACGGCGACCGGCAGGCCTTCGTAGAGGATGGTGCAGATTGCGGAGAGGCCGATCGCGAAGGCTACCGGGACGCCGAGGATCAGGAAGCCGAAGAAGGTGGCGCCGAGGATGATCAGTTCCATGAGGGGACGACCTCTTCGCCGCGCAGGAGAGCAACGATGTGCTCGATGGAAAAGGAAACGATGAGGATGCCCGAGGCGATCAGCGGCACGTAGCGGATCACTTCAGGCAAGCCGAGATTGGGGATTTTCACGGTTCCAACCGATGCGCCGAGAATCCAGCCGTTATAGGCCATCGCGATGCCGAACACGGCGACCAGAACGTGGATGACGATCTCGATCTTTTCCCGCGCGCGATCCGGAAGCATGACCAGCAGACTGTCCATGCCGATGTGGCCGGCATCGCGGACGCCGACGGCAGCACCGATGAGTGTGACGTATAGAATGAGGACCAGCGCGAGATTCTCTGTCCACGTCGGGCTGGAGTTGAGCACGTAGCGTCCGAACACCTGGTAGAAGACGATGGTGACGATGACGAGCAGTCCGGTCACCGACAGGTACATGCCGAGGCGCGCGATGGGTGCATTGATCCGCGACAGCAGGCCGGTGGACGGGCGTCCGGTGACCGCCTCCTGCTCGTTATCTGCAACGTGTGGGTCTGTCATCCCGCGCCTCCCTTGCGAAGGGTCCGGTGTCACCTGGCGGCGACGCCGGACCCGATCCGCGTGCGCTTACTTCGTGTCCTGGATACGCCTGACGAGGCTCTGCAGCTTCTCGTCACCGGCGAACTTCTGGTACACCGGCTTCATCGCGTCGACGAACTCCTGCTTGTTGCCGACGGTCACCACCTGAACGCCGGCCGCCTCGACGGTCTTGCGGGAGGCCTGCTCGCGCTCGTCCCAGAGCTTGCGCATGACGGGCACCGATTCCTTTGCCGCCTTGCGCACCAACGCCTGATCCTCCTTGCTCAGCGTGTCCCAGACCTTTTTGGACATCACGAGAACTTCGGGGGCGAGCGAGTGCTCGGTGACGTTGTAGAACTTGGCCGCCTCGAAATGGCGCGAAGACTCGTAGGAGGGCCAGTTGTTCTCGGCGGCGTCCACGAGACCGGTCTTGAGAGCGGTATAGACCTCGCCATAGGGCATGGGCGTGGGGTTGGCGCCGAGGCTCTGGATCATGCCGACCCAGAGGTCGGATTGCTGGACGCGGATCTTGAGGCCCTTGACGTCGGCAAGCGACTTGACCGGAGCCTTGACGGTGTAGATGGACCGGGCGCCGCTGTCGTAATAGGCAAGGCCGACCAGGCCCGCGGGCTCCATGGCCGCCAGGATCTCGTCGCCGATTGGCCCATCAAGGACGGTGCGCATGTGCTGCGTGTCGCGGAACACGAAGGGCAGGCACAGGGCGATGGTTTCGGGCACGAAGTTGTTGAGCGGCGATGCGTTGATCCGCATCATATCCAGCGCGCCGATCTTGAGCTGCTCGATGGTGTCCTTTTCCGAGCCCAGGGCGCCGTTCGGAAACACCTTCACGCCGAGCTTGCCGCCGCTCGCCGTCGCGAGCTGCTTGCCCATGAACTTGACGGCCTCGACGGTGGGATAATCGGCGGGATGGATGTCGGCGGAGCGGAAATCGCGTGCAGTCGCCAGCGGCGCTGAGACAGCCAGCACAGCGGCTGCGATGATACCGGTCAGTGTCTTCATCTGGGGCTTCCTCCTGAGGTGATTATGTCGTTGTCGGGCAGGCTGCAGGCCGTCTTGGGTCGCTCCACTTCAGGTGCGAAGTCAAGCGCCAATGTCGTCCCTAGGGCGGGCGGCATTCCCTGTCCAAGCCAAATCCGGCATCGATCGATGCAAGAGTTGCATCGATCGATTTCTGGCGCAGTTCGCATTATGGTGGGTATGGCGGGCTGGCTCGACGTCGCCGGCACGTGACTTGACGCCTCCAATCGAGGCCCCTCAGGATGTCCCAAACACCGGACTGTCGCGAAGGAATGCCCATGCCGCGGAAGCTGATCGATATTTCCGTGCCGCTCCGAAACGACGTGACATCCGATCCGCCCGGCAATCACCCGACCATCACCTATATCGACCACCAGCAGGGCCTGCCGCGCATGCTGCAGTTCTTCGACGGCCTCAAGGCGGAAGACCTGCCGGACGGCCAGGGCTGGGCCGTCGAGCAGGTCTCGCTGTCGACCCATAACGGTACGCATCTTGATGCGCCCTGGCACTTTCATCCGACCATGAACCGCGGCGAGCGGTCATGGACCATCGACGAAGTGCCGCTGGAATGGTGCTTTCAGCCCGGCGTGAAGCTCGACTTCCGGCATCTGGCTGACGGCTATGTCGTGACTGCCGGCGACGTCGAGACGGAGCTCAAGCGCATCGGACACACGCTATCCCCGCTGGAGATCGTGGTCGTCAACACCAGTGCCGGCGCCAAATTCGGCGAGGCCAGTTACGTCAACTCCGGTTGCGGCATGGGCTATGAGGCGACGATGTATCTGCTCGAGCGCGGCGTGCGGCTGACCGGCACCGATGGCTGGAGCTGGGACGCGCCGTTCGTCTTCACCGCGCAGAAATATGCCGAAACAAAAGACGCCGGCCTGATCTGGGAAGGCCACAAGGCGGGCCGGCACATTGGTTATTGCCATCTCGAGAAGCTGCATAATCTCGATCGATTGCCCTCGACCGGATTCACGGTCTCATGCTTCCCCGTGAAGATCGAGCGCGCCTCGGCGGGTTGGACCCGCGCGGTCGCCATTATCGACGATTAGGCGCGACGCATTACTCGCCGTCGAGGCCGCTCTCGGCGAGCTCGCGCAGCGCATCGGTGTCGAGCACCACGATGGCACCATGCTCGAGACGAACCCAGCCGCGACCGGCCCAGGCGCGCAGTTGCTTGTTGATGCTCTCGCGCGTCATCCCCACCATCTCGCTGATCTCCTGCTGGGTGATGGCGAGCGTGCCACTGCCGGAGTCGAGCTTGCGCTCCTCGGTGAGGCCGAGCAGCGCGCTTGCGAGCCGGCCCGGCAGATTTTGCAGGATCACCTGCTCGACCTGCTGGCTGGTCCAGCGCAGGCGCGCGCAGAGCAGTTCGATAAACTTCATTGCCAGCGCCGGCTGACTCTTCACGAACGGCAGGAAGTCGCGGCGGTCGATGATGTAGAGCTCGCAATTGGTGTTGGCGGTCGCATCCGCGGATCGCGGCGCACCGTCGAGAACCGCGATCTCGCCAAAGATCTCGCCGGGGCCGATCAGGTTGAGAATCGCATTCCGCCCGTCGGGCGATGAAGAGGATATCTTCACAGTCCCCGTGATCACCGCGAACAGGTTATTGCCGGGATCGCCCTTGGCGGCGATCGTCGCGCCGCGCTTTACGGTCGTGTGCTTGGCGTAGCGGCAAAGCTGATCGAGCGCTTCCGGCTCCAGATCCGCGAAGATCGGGTGCTTGCGCAGGACCGATAATTTGTTGCCCGCCGATTGTCGGGGGTCGCCGGTCTTGTCCTGAGGCACGCCGCTGGGCTCCTAAGGCTGCGAGGCACTGGAGTTCCTGCGTAGTCAGTGTTGTCCGGCTTTTCAACCGGAAAGCATGCCCACCGCTTGAGGCAAATGCGGCGAAAAGGCCTCCGCCCGGCCCGAAGCCCGCATCCAAAGGATGCACCAATGCACCACATCGATGCAGAGTTGTGGGGCCCCTGCAGGTCGTTGTTGTGTCGAGGCGCCGCCGACTGCGCGCGGGTGGGCGGCAGGCACATTGGACCGGAATCTACGATTGAGAGCATCAACGCCTGGAATCGAGGTCGATCCGGCCTGCGCTGGTTTGCCGATCCGCCCACGCCAGAGCTGCGGCGAAAGTGACGAAGATCGGGACGACGACAATGGTCATCAGCAACGCGTCTGTGGGCATCGTGCTCCTCCCGGATTGTTTGAGGGCACTATGCGCGACCGCTCCTCGGCGTCATTGATCGGGATCAAAAATTCGGGAGCGTCGCGGAAAGTGTCTCAGGCTGCGGCGAGAGCCTCGACGCGCGCCGGGTCGCGCACGCTGATTCCGCCGTGAACGATCTCGATCGCACCGTGGCGTTCGAGCTTGGTGAAGGTGCGGCTGACGGTTTCGATGGTGAGGCCGAGATAGTCGGCGATGTCCTGGCGGCTCATCGGAAGCGAAACCGTGTCCGACGGCTCCTCGAGTGCCAACAGCCGTTCGCGCCAGCCGAGCAGGAAAGCGGCGACCTTCTCGTCCGCCGAGCGGCGGCCGAGCAGGACCATGTGGTCGCGTGCCTGGCTCAACTCGCGAACGGCCAGCTCGTTGATGCGCCTCAGCAGCTGCGGACGGTCCTCGATGAAACGGCTGAAGGGCGCTTTTGCGAACTGGCAGACGATCACCGCGCCGATTGCATCGGCCGAAAAATTGTGACGGCCTGAAAGGTTCATCCCGAGGAAATCACCGGGCAACGCGAAACCCACGATCTGCCGCCGGCCGTCCGGCAGCAGCTTGTACAGCCGCATCACGCCCTCGAGGACGTTGTAGAACGAGGTCGTGATGTCCTCCTCGGAGAACACGGTCTCGCCCGAGGAAAAATGGACACGCCGTCCGAGATGCTCGAACTCCCTGAGCTCGGCCGCATCCAACGACGAACAAACCGCCGATCCACGTACGGCGCAATCGCTGCAGAAATGTCCGTTCGGCTCAATCGTGACCCCGGAAGGCTTCATCCACCGCTCCAAGCGCGGGGTCCAGCTCCGCCCCCGGCCGAGTCCGCCACGCGCGGCTTGCATTTTACTGCGCCGCCACAAACGCGATTGACCCAGATCAATTTTGGCCTCCCGCTCCCCTTTATTCTGCATCGTGAGTTCGACGGGATCCTCCTTCCATGTTTCAGCACGCGCTCCGCCAAGGACTGATTGGCCTGCTTCTGATCACGCCGGTCCTGGCCGTCCCCACCGCCGAACAACGCGGCAAAGCCTTTGCACGGACCAATTGCGCCCGCTGTCACGCGATCGACCGCGTGTCCGAGAGCCCGCTCAAGATCGCGCCCCCGCTACGCACCCTGCACCGGCGCTATCCGGTCGAGACCCTTGGCGAGGCACTGGCGGAAGGCATCTACACCGGTCACGCCGACATGCCCGCCTTCGAGCTCAGTCCGGACCAGATCCACGATTTGCTGTCCTACCTGAAGACGCTGGAATAGACGGCTTTAGACCGCCTGCACCGTCCAGCCGATCAGCTCCCTGGCGATGCGGGCGAAAGCCGCATCGAACGCCGCGACGGCAGCCGCTGGCTCGACCTTGTCGAGCTTCTCGCTGGCCGCAATGATGCGGGACGCGACCACCTTGCCGTTCTTGTCGACGATCCGCGCCGACAGGGCGATCTCGGCCCTTGTCTCGCCCTCCGTGGCAATCCGGAAGCGCCTGATGTCGATCAGAAGCTGGTAGTCTGCCTGTCCGAGATCGCTCGTGCGCAGCGGCGCATGCGCGATGTCGTAGTTCTCGAAGCTGTCGATCAGTCGCGCCTGCACCAGTTTTGGAATGCTGTCGGCCCAGATAAATTCGGCAAAGCCTGGATTGTCACCGACGGGAGAGAAGAGCATGCGCTGGGTCTGGAGCATTGCAACGGCGGTCGGCTCGGGAATGGCCAGCGACGCAGAGAACGTCTTGCCGGGAGGGCCGAGGTTCTGCGGCGCGCGCAGGTCGTAGGTGATCTTCTGCGCCGGTGCCCCGCCGCCCGTCATCTTCTCGAGGCCAGCCAGGATGCCGTCGATCTTGCCGGTGTTGCGCGCGAGCCCGTCGGAGAAAGTCTTGAGATTGGCGATGGTGTCCTTCAGCGGACCGGAGTTATCCTCCAGCACGGTGTCGACCCGCCGCAGCGCGTCGCGCGCGGCCTGAGTCATGCTCTGACCTGCGCCGGCCTCGGCAATCAGGGTCAGGGGCTCGCCGGATTTGGCGACGATCGTGCCGCCCTCCAGCGTCACCACGGGCACGCCGGTGAGCCCCTGGAAATCGAGCCCGACCCTGGTGTCGGCGCGCACGGGCGTTGCCGAGGCAACCGAGATCGTCGCGTTGACGAAGCGCGGACTATCCGGCGCCAGTCCGAGCTGGGTCACCTCGCCGACGCGGATGCCATTGAACAGCACGCCGGCGCCGACCAGCAGCCCCGGCACCGGTCCCTGGAATTGCACGTGATAGTTCGTCCGCGGCCCGATGCCGCCGGTGTTGTTCAGCCAATAGACGAAGCCGAACACCGCGACAATCGCGGCCAGCACGAAGCTGCCGATCAGCACGTAGGGAGCGCGGGTTTCCATGTCTCATCTCATCTCGTGTTGCAGCATCTGCGAGCGCTTGCCGTGGAAATAGGCGCGCACCCAGGGATGCTCGGATTGCAGCAGTTCGCGCATCGGCCCGATCGCGACGATCTTGCCGTCGGCGAGCGCGGCGACGCGGTCGCAGACCGTGGTTAGGCTGGCAAGATCGTGGGTGACCATGAACACGGTCAGCCCCAGGGTCATTTGCAGGGTCCTGATCAGCGCGTCGAAATCGCCGGCGGCGATCGGATCGAGGCCGGAAGTCGGCTCGTCCAGGAACAGGATCGGCGGATCCAGCGCAAGCGCGCGCGCCAGCGCCACGCGCTTGGTCATGCCGCCCGACAGCTCCGCCGGATATTTGTCGGCGTCCTGCGCCCGCAGTCCAACCATCTCGAGCTTGGCGATCGCGATCTCGTCCATCAACTCCTGCGACAGGACGAGATTTTCGCGCAGCGGAAACTGGACGTTCTGACGGACTGTCAACGAGGAGAACAGCGCGCCCTGCTGGAACAGGATGCCCCAGGCGGTGGCCGCGCCTTGCGCGCCGCCACCGATCGGCTGTCCCATGACCTCGATGGTGCCGCTGCGGCGCTGGATCAGGCCGATGATGGTCCGCATCAGCACCGACTTGCCGCCGCCGGACGCGCCCACCAGCCCGATGATCTCGCCGCGGCGGACGTCGAGCGACAGGTGGTCGAGTACGGTCTGGCGGCCGAAGCCTACCACGAGGTCGCGAACCCTGATCGCGAACTCTTCCTGCTGGGCGTTCATCGTCACATTCCGATCGAAGCGAAGAAGATCGCGAACAGGCCGTCGAGCACGATCACCAGGAAGATCGACTTCACCACCGACGTCGTGGTCTGCCGCCCAAGCGACTCGGCGCTGCCCTTGACCCGCAGGCCCTCGCTGCAGGCAACGATGCCGATCACCAGCGCCATGAACGGCGCCTTCAGGATGCCGACCTCGAAATGGGTGACGGAAATCGCCTCATGCAGCCGTGCAATGTAGATCGCCGGTCCCATGTCGCCATAGAACTGCGCAACCAAGCCGCCGCCATAGAGCGCCGCAATCGATCCGATGAAGGCCAGGATCGGCAGCGCGATGACGAGAGCCGCGACGCGGGGCAGGATCAGGACGTCGACGGGATCGAGCCCCATGGTCGAGAGCGCGTCGATCTCCTCGCGCATCTTCATCGAGCCGAGCTCGGCGGTGTAGGCGCTTCCCGAACGTCCCGCGACCATGATGGCGACGATCAACACGCCGAGCTCGCGCAGCACCAGGATGCCGACCATGTCGACGGTGTAGGATTCCGCGCCGAACCTGCGGAAGTGGAAGAATCCCTGCTGGGCGATGATGGCGCCGATCAGGAACGTGATCAGGACGACGATGGGGATCGCCTGCCACCCGATGCGGTAGAGCTGGTAGACCACCGACGTCAGCCGCAGCGTTCGCGGCCGGCGCAGCACGCCCGCGACGGCCACGAACAAAGCGCCGAGCATTTGCAGGAAGATGGTGATGTCTTCGCGCGCACCGACCGTGGCCTTGCCGAGATCGTTCAACCTGAGCAGAACCGGATTGGCCGCGGACGTCGGCGCTGGCGGATGGCGGTTGACCTGCCGCACCTCCTCCATGAGACCGCTGAAATGGTCGGCGACGCCGACGAATTCGGCCGGTCTGCCGGACGAGGCGGCCCGGCGCGACAATTTCTCCAGAACCCAGGCGCCGAGCGTATCCAGTGCGCTGACGCCCGACATGTCCAGGGTCACAACTCGCGACCGATCGACCTCGGCTCCGACCGAGCGGGAAAGCGTTTCGAGCGCCGTTACGTTCGCCGCGGTCCAGGGCCCTTCCGGACGCAATTTCAGCGCGTCGCCAGAGGGCGTTGCCAGCAACAGCGGTTCGGAGTTCACGCTTCCACCTCATCGGGACGATTGATCCCCATTCAGCCGCTACTTCTAGGCCGAGCGTGTGGCGGCCGGTTTGATCTGTCTCAAGAGCAGGACCGGCCCACGTCTTGACGCAAGTCAAGCGCGGTCGTGCCCGCGGGCCCTAGGGTTCGCTTCATTCAATGGAAACATCAAATCCATGTTCGACAGCGACGCGTTGAGCGAAGAACTGCGGACCTTGAAAGTGGACGTCACGCGCCTTTTGAGCACCGCCGGCGAAGAGATGTTCGACAGCTCGAAAGAGCGTGCCGAGGCGCTGGCCGATCAGATCAAGGCCGCGCTGGCCGAACTCGGTGAAACCGTCAGCGACGAGCAGGAGCAGCTTCAGGGCCTCATCGCGTATCGCCCGATCACCTCGCTCGCCTCGGCCTTCGCACTCGGCGTCGTCGTCGGCTTCATGCTGAGGAGACACTAGGTGAATAGCGAAAATGTCGTCAAACATCTGCGCCTCTTGTGGCGTACTGACAGGATCATCGCGGACATCAGGCTGCGCCACCTCCTGATGGGCCTCGGTCTGCGCGCCTTTGCGGCGCTGATCGCGGCGTTCGGGCTCCTGATGCTGGAGCTGTCGGCCTATTTCGCGCTGGTCCAGGTCTGGAGCGCGATTGCCGCAGCCGCCATTCTCGGCGCCGTCAATTTTGCCATCGCGGCGCTTCTCTTCGTCATCGCCGGCCGTGCTCCGTCCGGCCGCGACATCGAGCTCGCCAATGAAATTCACGGCGCCTCCATCGAGGCCCTTCAGCTCGAGGCTCGCGCGCTTCAGGCCCAGGTGTCGGGCGCGGTGCATCATCCGCTGAGCTCGATTGTACCGATGCTGGTGCCCCTGATCGCGATTATCGTCAAGTCGTTGCGAAGTACTGCGAAGACATCCGCCAAGACATCCGCCGCTGCAAATGGTGAGGCGCCCTCCTAGCGGGGGCGCTCAGAGCTTCAGCCGGACATCGCAGATATCAGGCTCGGTCGGATTCGGCTTGACCTCGAAACCGAGCTGCCGGCACATCTCGAGCATCACGGTGTTCTCCCGAAGCACGTCGCCCGAAATCGCCTTCAGGCCTTCCGACCTCGCATAGTCGATGATCAACTGCATCAGGGCCCATCCCAGCCCCCTGCCCTTGAGATCAGACCGCAGCAGGATCGCATATTCGCCGCTCTCGTAGATCGAGTCCGAATGCAGCCGGACGACGCCGACCATCTCGCCGGTCGCCTCGTCGAAAGCGATGAAGGCCATGGCGCGGGCATAGTCGAGCTGGGTCAGCCGTGCGATGAATTCATGGGTGAACTCCTTCATCGGCGCGAAGAAGCGCAGGCGAAGGTCGTGAGGCGTCACATGGCGCAGGAACTCATGGATGGTCGGCTCGTCCTCGGGACGCAACGGCCGCACGAAAATCCGCCAATCGTCCTTGAGCTTGAGGCGCCGCTCCCACTGCGACGGGTAGGCGCGAACGGCGAAATTGGCGGGTCCTGAGCCCGCGAACTTCCGCTGCGGCGGCCCGACCGCGACACGGGCGTCGACCGCCGTCACGCCGGTCTCATCCGCAAGCAGCGGGTTGATGTCGAACTCGCGAATCTCCGGAATGTCGGCTGCCATCTGCACAAGCTTGACCAGCACCATGGCGACGGCGTCCTGCTTGACGGCAGGCACGTCCCGATAGGCGCGCAACAGCCGCGAGACCCGCGTGCGATCGATTACATCACGGGCGAGCTGCAGATCGAGCGGCGGCAGCGCCAGCGCCTTGTCATTGATGATCTCAACCGCCGTCCCGCCCCGGCCGAAGACCACGACGGTGCCGAAGGTGGGATCGTCGGCAAGGCCGAGGATCAGCTCGCGCGCCTTCGCCTTGATGACCATTGCCTGGACGATGACGCCGCCGATGCGGGCCTCGGGCCGCAGCTTCCTGGCCCGGGCGAGAATATCGGTCGCGGCCGCACGCACCGCCTCCGGCGTCGTCAGATTGAGCACCACGCCGCCGACATCGGATTTGTGCACGATGTCGCGCGACATGATCTTCAGCACGACGGTCCCGCCTTGTGCAAATATCTCGTTGGCACAGATCACCGCCTGCTCGACATCACCGGCGGCATAGGTCGGCACCATCGCGATGTCGTAGGCTTCGAGCAGGTGCTTGATTTCGACAGGCTCGAGCCATTTGCGGCCGTCGGCGATCGCACCGGCGACGATCAGGCGCGCAGCGCGAGCATCCGGCACAAATGTATCAGGCATCGCGGGAGGAACCTGGCTCAGCTCCTCCACCACTTCGCGGTGTCGAACGAGGTGCATGAAGCCGCGCACGGCGTCATCTTCGGTCGGATAATTCGGCATGCCGGCATCGGACAGTGCCTGAACGATCTTCTGGTCGGCTCCAACCCAGGCGGCCAGGACAGGCTTCGACCATCGGCCGTGCTGCTTGCGATATGTGCCGACGAGCTCCGTCACGGTCGTCGCGATGTCGGCAGCCGAAGCGATCGCTGTCTGCACATTGAGGACGAGAACGGCGTCATTGTCGGAGTCGGCCAACAGCGCCTCGAGTGCAGCCGCGTAGCGCGATGCATCGGCATCGCCGACGATGTCGACAGGATTTCCGCCGGACCAGGTCGACGGCAGCTCGTCGTCGAGTTTCTTGCGGACGTCCGCCGAGATCGACGCGGGAATCCCGCCGAGCTCGACCAACCGGTCGACGGCGAGGACACCGATGCCGCCGCCATTGGTGAGGATGGCCAGCCGCTTTCCGGCCGGCGATTCGACGCGGCCGAGCGTCTCGGCGCAGTCGAACAGCTCGCGCAGATCGGAGACCCGCAGGACACCCGCACGGCGGAACGCCGCGTCATAGACGGCATCGGCGCCCGCGAGCGCACCGGTATGGGTCGCGGCCGCCCTCGCCCCCTGCGCCATGCGGCCGGACTTCACCACGACGACCGGCTTGACGCGCGCCGCAGCGCGCGCCGCCGACATGAACTTGCGCGCGTCCTTGATGGCCTCGATATAGAGCAGGATCGCGCGGGTCTTGTGATCCAACGCGAAATAGTCGAGCAGGTCGGCAATGTCGACGTCGATCTGATCACCGATCGAGACGATGCCGGAGAAGCCGACGCCACGCTGCGCGGCCCAATCAACCATGCCGGCAGCGATCGCGCCGGATTGCGAAATCAGCGCGAGATTTCCTGCGCCGGGCATGTGCGCGGCAAAAGTGGCATTGAGGCTCACGCCGGGCATCATGATGCCGAGGCAGTTCGGCCCAATCAGCCGCATGCCGTATTTGCGCGCTGCGGTGATTGTGGCCTCCTGCAGCGATCCCGGCCCATGGCCTAGTCCAGCCGAGACGATCAGAGCGCCGGCCGAGCCGCGCCGCCCGGCCTGGTCGATGATGCCCGGAACTTCGCGCGCCGGCGCGGTGATGACCACCAGCTCGGGCACGAAGTCCAGCCGGTCCAGGCTCTTGACCGAGGCAACGCCGGCGATCTCCGCATGGCGCGGATTCACCAGGCCGAACTGTCCCGTGAACTCGGCCTTACGAATGTTTTCCAGAACGGCGCGGCCCACGGAGACGGGACGGGCGCTCGCCCCGACGAGCGCGACCGAACGCGGTGACAGCAGGTTCTTCAGGCGATAGGTGGACATTAAAGCAAATGCGCCCGGTCGGTGGTGGTTCCGGTGGTCCAAAAGATCAGGCCCGAAACGGGTGGCCAGCCTAGTGAGAGATCATAACCCAGCACGGTGGCTGGCCAATGACGGTCTTCGTCACACCGCCCCAAACGATCTCGTTGAGGCGTGAATGATGGTAGGCTCCCATAACGATCGCATCGACGGCATTGGAATTCGCCCAGCTTCCGAGCACCTTCCCGATCGAGCTGCCGCCGCCCACTGCCGTTTCGAACGAGGCTTGGACACCGTGTTCCCTCAAATGGTCGACGAGCGAGGTTCCGGACTGCAGGATCTCGTCAGTCTTGTCGTCCGTCACGGTCACCACGCGGACCGAGGCCGCAGCCTGGAGGATAGGCATCGCGTCGCCGACGGCGCGCGCCACGCGCGCGGAGTGATCCCAGGCGATCATGACGTTCTCGAATTCCGGTCGCAGAACGTCGACGTGTTGTTCCGGACACAGCAGTAGCGGTCGCCCGGATTCAAACAGAAGCGTCTCGATGATGTGCTCCGTTCGGCTGTCATGCGGCTGCACGGGGACAAGGGTGAGATCGCTGAAACGGGCATGTTCAGCCAGGATCTGCGCGATCTGGTCCGCCGGCACCTTGCCCGATCGGCTTTGGGCCCGAATGTTGGCGCGAGACGCCGCACCGGTGAAGGCATCCAGCAGACGTTGCATCTCGACCGCTCCAGGAGCACCCTTTGCCTCGACGGCATCGGAGGCGTCGGGGAGCAGCACCTTCGGTCGCAGGAAGAGATCTTCCTCCAGCGCAAGCGCGGTGATTCTGGCGCCGAGGTCGGCGGCGACAGAAACGCATTTCTCGATTGCTGCGAGGGCCGGTCCACGCGGCTGGCCGACAAGCGGCAGAAAGACGTCCTTGATGGGCATCGGAATTCTCCTTAACTGCCAGAATAGGCCCGGCTTTCGGGAGGGTGCTTGATCCTCGTCAAGCCTCGGGAACTGACCGAGCGGGCAAGGCGGGCATTGACGGAAGTCAAGGACTGACCGCGCGCTGCCATTCTATGGATGGTTCGATCGGAGCGGTCCGCCCCGGAGACAATTGATGCGTGCGATGGTGTTGGCGGCCCCGCGAGCGCGGCTCCGGATGGAGGAGCGCCCCGATCCAATCCCCGGCGAAGGCGAGACCGGGTCGGGGTCAGCGCTTGCGGCGTCTGCCGGACCGATCTTCATGTCGTCGATGCCGAACTGCCCGACATCCGCTATCCCATCGTGCCCGGCCATGAAATCGTCGGCCGCGTCGATCTCATCGGCCCCGATGTCGCAACGCATGTGCCGGGCGATCGGGTCGGCATTCCCTGGCTTGGGTTCACCTGCGGAAACTGCCGGTTTTGCCGCGAGGGCATGGAGAACCTCTGCGACCGCCCGCTCTTCACCGGCTATACAAGGGACGGCGGCTATGCAACGCACGTGGTGGCCGACGCGCGCTACGCCTTTCCGCTCGGCGAGACCGGCGACGACGTGGCTCTTGCTCCTCTGCTGTGTGCAGGCCTGATCGGCTGGCGTTCGCTGGTGCTGGCCGGCGAGGCCGAGCGGCTCGGCATCTACGGTTTCGGCGCCGCTGGCCACATCGTCGCGCAAGTCGCAGTCTGGCAGGGACGCTCTGTCCATGCGTTTACACGGCGCGGCGATCTGGCCGCACAGGACCTCGCCCGCCGGCTCGGCGTCGTCTGGGCCGGCGCTTCGGACGAGATGCCGGACACGCCGCTCGACGCGGCGATCATCTACGCCCCTGCCGGCGAGCTCGTGCCGGCCGCATTGCGCGCCATTCGCAAGGGCGGGCGCGTGGTTTGCGCCGGAATCCATATGAGCGACATTCCGAGCTTCGCGTATGATCTGCTCTGGCAGGAACGGCAGTTGATCTCCGTTGCCAATCTCACCCGACAGGACGGCCTCGATTTTCTGAGCATCGCCCCGCAGGCTGGCGTACGCACCGAAACGACCGCATTCCCGCTCGATCAGGCCAATGAAGTGCTGGACATGCTGCGGAATGGACAAATTCTCGGCGCAGCCGTGCTGAAGCCCTGACCGCATCTTGGAACCCCAGCTTCGATGACAGACGAAACGGCTGCCCAGGAACGGATCTTCGCGACACTCTGCGCGCATGCCGGCGTGAGGCGGATCGATACGCATGCCGCTTCGGTCTTTCTCGACGGACCGCGCGCGCTGAAGATCAAGCGGGCGGTGCGGTTTCCGTTCCTCGACTATTCGACGCTCGAGAAACGCAAGAGCGCCTGCGAGGAAGAGATCAGGATCAACCGGCCGCTGGCGCCGCAGATCTATCATCGCGTCGTGGCGATTACAGAGGAGACGGATGGATCGCTGAAGGTCGACGGCAGCGGCCGGCCGGTCGAGTATGCGGTCGATATGTCCCGCTTCGACGAAAGCCGGACGCTGGATCATCTGGCGAAGGCCGGCCCGCTCGATGCGAACCTCGCCTCGGCGATCGCCGACGCCATCGCGGCTTCGCATGCGGCGGCGTCCCGCGCCGACGGCAAGGCATGGGTTGCCTCCATCTCCCGCCTCATCGATGCAAACAGCAACGGCCTCCGAAAGGGCAACCATCTCGCAGCCGAGAAGATCGAGCGGCTCGGCGAGGCCTCGCACGGGATGTTCCTGCGCCTGCGAACGCTGCTCGAGGAGCGCGGCCGGCAGGGCTTCGTGCGCCGCTGCCATGGCGACCTGCATCTTGCGAACATCGTCTTGATCGGCGAACAGCCCGTGCTGTTCGATGCCGTCGAGTTCGATGCGCAGATGGCCACCGTCGATGTGCTCTACGATCTCGCATTCGCCTTGATGGACCTGCTCAGCCATGACCAGGCCGCGGCAGCCAACATCGTGCTGAACCAGTATCTGACCACCGCGCCCGTCGAAACTCTCGACGCGCTGTCCGCTCTGCCGCTGTTCATGTCGATTCGCGCGGCCATCCGTGCGCAGGTGGCACTGGCGCGGCTGACGCGGCCCGATGCCGACCGGAGCGGAATTCTCGACGAAGTACGGCGCTATTTCGATCTCGCCCGGGCTCTGATCGCTCCCCCCGTCCCGCGCCTGATTGCGGTCGGCGGACTATCGGGCACCGGCAAGTCCGTCCTCGCCCGCACCCTGGCGCCCCACGTCGGGCCGCAGCCGGGGGCCGTCGTGCTGCGCAGCGACGTCGTTCGCAAGCAGCTGTTTCAGGTGGGACATACCGACCGCCTGCCGCCGTCCACGTACCGGCCCGACGTCACGGCACGCGTCTACGAGACACTGGTGCAGCGCGCCCGACAGGCGCTGCTACAAGGCCATTCCGTCATCGTCGACGCCGTCTTTGCACGCGAATCCGAACGGGACGAATTGGCCGCTCTGGGGCGCGAATGCAACGTGCCGATGAGCGGGCTCTTCCTCGTCGCCGACCTCGCGACCCGGCAGGCCCGCATCGGCAGCCGCCACTGCGATGCCTCCGACGCCACGCAGGAGGTTGCTGCACAGCAAGAGCACTATAATATCGGTCACCTCGGGTGGGCGACCATCGATGCATCCGGTCCGCCGGAGCAGACGCTCCAGAGCTGCCTGGACGCGATCGCGAGGCAAGCAAGGCAATCTGATTGACGCGGGCAAGGATGTCGGGACCCACCACGAGTTCGACGGCGACCGCGCCCGCCAAGCGGGCGACGCGGCGCAATGTCCTGCCCGGCCGCCTCAGCCCCGGCATGGCCTGCGATACCGCCTTCCGCATCATCGCCCGCCGTAACCTCGATGCCGTCCTTGCCCAGCACGACGGCACGTGTCGCGGCGATCCCGACGCGCTGCATCAGATCCGCATCGCGCTGACTCATCTGCGCACGGCCATCCGCTTCTTCTCACCGATGGTCGATGACGCGCTGCGACCGAACGTCTGGGCCGAGCTGAAATGGCTGAATAGCCAGCTCGGCATGGTCCGGGACCTCGATGTCGCGATCGAGCGGGTCGTCGCCGAAAGCGGCGAAAAGCTCGCCGTGGCCGCCGAGCTCCAGCACTGGGACGAGAAACGCGCCGAGAGCCACCGCTTGCTCGCGCGCGCGCTGCAGTCCGCGCGCTTTCGGCGCCTGATCGAGCAGACCTCGGCCTGGATCGAGAGCGGCCCCTGGTCGACCCGGCGCAGCAAGGAGGCAGTCAGGTTGCGCCGGTGCCCGCTTGCCGACCATGCGACGGCCCGCCTGACCGAGTGGGAGGCGACGCTGCTCAGGAAGGCCCGGAAGCTGCGCAAGCTCGACGTCGAAAAGCGTCACAAGCTGCGGCTTCTCAACAAGCGGATGACCTATTCTGTCGAGTCGCTCGCGGACCTTTTCGCTGACGAATCCTTGACGAAGCAGAAATCGATCCTCAAGCAATTGAGGAAGGCGCAAAGATCTCTTGGACAATTGAACGACGACGCGCGTGGGCAGGCGCTGGCCGCCTCGTTGAACGGCGCCGGCCCCGAGGCCGGCATTCGTTTCCTCGACCCCAAACGGGAAAAGAAGCTGTTGCGGACCGCCTCGAAAGCGTACCGGAAACTGGACAAGGCAAAGCCGTTCCGCTCGTCAGATCTTGCGCCGAATTCTACGCCTGACGATTAAGTGTGAACGTAGTCGCCCGGCGCGTCGGGCAGGCCGTCAATGTCTCCGCCCCCGATCGACGGTGGGTCGCAAGGCGCCCCCGAGCGCGCCGCCAGCCATTCGGTCCATTCCGGCCACCACGATCCCTCGACATGGGGCGCCAGCTTCAGCCACTCCTCCGGACCGACATAGGGCGCGTCCGCGGCCTTGGTCTTGACCTGGTAGTTGTGCCAGGACTCGTCAGGAGGCGCGACCACACCGGCATTGTGACCGCCGCTGGCCAAGACGAACGTCACGTCGGCATCGACCTGGTAGTGGATCTTGTAGACCGATCGCCACGGTGCGACATGGTCCGTGAGCGTGCCGACCACGAACATCGGCGTGTGAATGTCGGACAGCGAGACGCTCCTGCATTCGACGCGATAACGACCTTCGGCCAGATCGTTATCCAGGAACAGCTTGCGCAGATACTCCGAGTGCATGCGATAGGGCAGCCGCGTGGCATCGGCGTTCCACGCCATCAGGTCGCTCGACGGTGAGCCCTCGCCCATCAGATAGTCGCGCGACAGCCGCGACCAGATCAGCTCGTTGGAGCGCAAGAGCTGGAACGCGCCGGCCATCTGTGTCGTGTCGAGATAGCCGCGCTGCCACATCATGTCTTCCAGGAAGGCAACCTGGCTCTCGTTGATGAAGAGCGTCAATTCGCCTGCCTCCGTGAAATCGGTTTCCGCGGCGAGGAGCGTGATGGTGGCGAGACGGCCATCGCCGTCGCGTCCCATGGCGGCAGCGGCGATCGACAGCAAAGTGCCCCCCAGACAGTAGCCGAGCGCATGGATCTTCCGGCCCGGCAGGATCTGACCGATCTTGTCCAGTGCGGCCATCACGCCCAGCTTGCGATAGTCGTCGAAGGCCACATCGCGGTCGTTCTCATCCGGATTGCGCCAGGAGATCGCGAACACGGTGAAACCTTGAGCAGTCAGATATTTGACCAGGGAATTCTGCGGCGACAGATCGAGGATGTAATACTTCATGATCCAGGCCGGCACCATGAGGATGGGCTCCGGCCGCACCTGCGTGGTCGTCGGATGGTATTGGATCAGCTCGATCAGATCGTTCCGATAGACGACCTTGCCGGGCGAGGCCGCCACCGTCTTGCCGACGACAAACTGATCGTCGCCAACCGGGTTCGATACGGAGAGCAGGCGCATCAGATCGCTGCACCAGTTTTGCCAGCCAAACACGAAATTCTCTCCGCCGCTCTGGAACGCCTTTTCCAGAACCTGCGGGTTGGTGGCCGCGAAGTTCGAAGGCGCCAGCATGTCGAGCATCTGGCGCATCGAGAATTCGACGATGGCTTCATTTGCGGGGGACACGCCGCGTATGCCGGTCGTCGCATCGTGCCACCAGCGCTCCGTAAGCAGAAAGGCCTGCGCAAGCAGATTGAACGGCGCGGCTTCCCATTGCCGATCCCTGAAGCGGCGGTCCATTCCCTGCGGTCGGACGACGGACCACGGCTCTCGCGACGTCGCGTGCGCGACGGCTTCCAGGAATCGCCCGGTATCGCGCAGAATGCTGCGGGAAAGCTCCATCTGGTGCTGCGGCGCCGCGGCAAGATGCGTGCTCCAATCGAGCCAGGCGAGCGACAAGGCCACGGGCGAAATCCCGCCGGTGAATCGTGCCAGCAAGGCATGAAAGGCGCGATCAAGCGGATACGAATCTGATGCCCGCGGGCAATCGCAGGTAAACGGCGTCCCTAAGGCCCTTTTGGCAATCGCGCCAGAACCCTCTGCTACCGGCTTGGCGAGGGGAACTTGCAGCGGCTCTTCGGCCCGTGGAAATATCTTCACGACGCTCATGGCTGAATGTTCCTGCGGGCCGCTGTTCTACGCCTGCGGCAGGATACGGCGGCACTTCCGGTCCGCGTTGAGCTGCATCAAATCCCCGACACGGACAACGACCTTGTGCGCTTGACCTGGGTCAAACCGCACCTCGATGGACGGGCTAGGTTTTGCGCATCGAATTCGACATGCCAGCGGAGTTTGCCATGCGCGCCCATCAGATCATGACCCGGTCGGTCATCTCGGTCACCCCCGACACTGGCATCGTCGAGGCGGCGAACATCATGCTTAAGCGGCACGTCAGCGGCCTCACGGTGGTGGACGACGCCGGCAGGCTGGTCGGCGTCGTTTCGGAAGGAGATTTCATCCGCCGCGGCGAAATCGGCACCGGGCGCAAGCGGGGGCGCTGGTTGCGGTTCATCCTGGGTCCGGGAACGTCGGCCAGCGACTTCGTCCAGGAACACGGCCGTAAGGTTTCCGAGGTGATGACCCCCTCGCCCGTGACCATCACCGAAGACACGGCGCTTGCGGAGATCGTCGATCTCATGGAGCGGAACAACGTGAAGCGCCTGCCGGTGGTGCGCGGCGATATGGTCGTCGGGATCGTGTCCCGCGCCAACCTGTTGCAGGCCGTTGCGGGGCTCGCCCGCGACGTGCCGGATCCAACGGCCGATGACGATCACGTTCGCAGCCGCATCATCGATACCATGGAGAAGAACGACTGGTGCCCGTTCGGCCTCAACGTCGTCGTCCGCGACGGTATCGTTCACCTCAGCGGCGTCATCACCGAAGAGCGCGTACGGCAGGCCGCGGTGGTCGCGGCGGAGAACGTCGAGGGCGTCAAGAAAGTGCACGACCATCTATGCTGGGTCGACACCATGTCAGGCGTGTATCTGAACTCGCCTGAAGACCGCGATCTCGCCAAGGCGAGCTGAAGCAGTAGACGCGACTCAGCGAGGAATGACGGCGGTGGCCTCGATCTCGACTCGAGCCGCCTTCTCGACGAGCCGCACGACCTGCACCAGGGCCATCGCCGGATAATGCGCGCCGAAGACGGTGCGGTACACCCTGCCGAGTTCCTTCAGGTTCGCCAGATATTCGTCGATGTCGACGACGTACCAGGTCAGCCGCACGAGGTGTTCGGGGCGCGCGCCGCCCTCATTCAGGATCGCGGCGATGTTGCTCAGGGCCTGGTGGACCTGCGCGACGAATCCATCGGCGAGCCGCTCGTCGGCATCCCAGCCTATCACGCCACCGGTAACGACAATTCGCCCCTCGGCAGCCATGCCATTGGCATAGCCCTTCGGCATCGGCCAGCCGGACGGCTGGAGCACCTGCGCGCCCCGGCGAGTGTCGTCCTCGGTTGCGGTCGGCAGCACTGCGAGCTGCGGACCTTTCGGAGGCGTCACGGACAATTCTCTATCCTTCTCTCATTCTGCCGCGACGCCCGAAGACGCCGCTGCCGCCTGTGCAAGCTGTCGCAGGGCAAAACGTTTCAACTTGCCGGTCTCGGTCTTCGGAAGTTGCGTCACGAACTCGATGGCGCGCGGATATTTGTAAGGCGCGATTTCGCGTTTGACATGCTCCTGCAACTCGGCCACGAGTTGAGAGTCCGGCGTCACGCCGGGCGCAGCGATGACATAAGCCTTCACGATCATCCCGCGGGCCTCGTCCGGCGCACCGACCACGCCGCACTCGGCGACGGCCGGATGCGTGAGGAGCGCGGCCTCCACATCCGTACCCGCAATGTTATAGCCGGCTGAGACGATCATGTCGTCGGAGCGCGACTGGTACCAGAAATAGCCATCGCTATCCATCAAATAGGTGTCGCCGGTGATATTCCAGCCATTCTGGACATATTTGCGCTGCCGCTCGTCGGCAAGATAGCGGCAGCCGGTCGGCCCGCGCACGGCTAGCAGCCCCATGGTCCCAGGCGGCACATCATGGCCCGCCTCGTCGACGATCTTGGCTTCATAGCCCGGCACCGGCTTGCCTGTCGCGCCCGGGCGGATGTCGTCCTCGGTTGCGCTGATGAAGATGTGCAGCATCTCGGTCGAACCGATACCGTCCATCAGCTTGATGCCGGTCGCCTTGAGCCAGGTGTCGAATGTCGGCTTCGGCAGTGTCTCACCGGCCGAGACGCACTTCCGAAGCGATGAAATGTCGCGTCCCGGCAGCTTGCCGATCATGGCGCGATAGGCGGTCGGTGCGGTGAAGCAAACTGTGGTCTTGTATTGCTCGATGGCCGTGAGGATGTCGTCCGGTGTCGTCTTCTCCAGCAGCACGAAGGAGGCGCCGATATGCATCGGAAACAACACGCCGCCGAAGCCGAAAGTGAAGGCGAGCGGCGCCGAGCCGATGAAGCGATCCTTCTGCTCGGCCCGCAGGATGTTGCGCGCGTAGCCATCGCAGACCGCCAGCATGTCGCGGTGGAAATGCATGGTGCCCTTGGGATCGCCTGTCGTGCCCGATGTGAAGGCGATCAGGCAGATATCGTCGGACGCGGTATCGACGGCCGTGAACTCGGAGCTGGCATCGGCGGTCAGCGCCTCGAGCGAGTCGGGCGCGCCATTACCCCAATAGACGACCTGCTTGAGACCCGGTGCAGCTAGCTTCGCCTTTTCCATCTCCTCGGCGAGTTTTCCGTCGCAGAGCGCCAGCGTGATCTCCGCCTTCTGGATCGGATAGGACAACTCCTTGGCGCGCAGCAGCGGCATCGTTGCCACGCAAATTCCGCCGGCCTTGATCACAGCGAGATAGGTCGCAACCATCATGGGATTATTGGCCGAACGCAGCAGCACGCGCCCGCCGGTGACGAGGCCCAGCTTGCCGACCAGCACGTTGGCGATGCGATTCACGAGCGCCTGCAGCTCGCGATAGGTGTAGCTCACCGCGGGACTGATCACGCAAGGCGCATCACCGTGGCCCTGCTCCACCCACCGATCGAGAAAATAGCTGACGCAATTCAATCGCGGCGGATAGTGCAGCTCCGGCCGCGTGAAGATGAAGTCGGGCCAGAGTTCGCGCGGCGGCAGATGCTGCCGCGCAAATGTATCGACATGGGCCGTCGCGGCGTTGCCGTCAGACGAGCCCGACGCTTGAACCTTGGCGGCGTTGGCCATCGCACGCTCCTTTGCGCATGGAAAGCACCCGGCAGCACTATCTGGAAAACATTTTAGGCTTAAAACAATTTGGCGCAATAGGGGATTTGGGCATTCCGTGCTTTTTCCTGCGCCAAAAGCGATTGGCGGGCCGGCCCGGATGCGGGCTCAGGGCCGTCTGCGCGCGGCCGATTTCTGCGCCGACGCCTTGGTCTTGGCGAGGAGGCGCATCAGCTCGCGCACGTCCTTCGGCGTCAGGTCGGCGAACAGATCGGCAATCCAGGTCTCGTGTTCCGCGGCCATCCTGCGAAACTCGGCGCGACCGAGCTTCGTCAGGCGGATCACCTGGACGCGGCGGTCGGTTTCCGAGGTGCGGCGATCGAGATGGCCCGATTCGACCAGACGCTCGACAAGACCGGTGACGTTGCCGTTGGAGACCATCATGCGCTTGGAGACGTCGGACAGCGTCATGCCGTCGGGCGCCTTGTCGAGCTGCGCCATCAGGTCGAACCGGGGCAACGTGACGTCGAAGCGCTGCCGCAGCCGGCCGCGCACCTCACCCTCGATCAGTGTGGTGCAGGTCAACAAGCGCAGCCACAGCCGAAGCTCTTCGGCATGATCTTCCGGCGTCTCGACGGCCTTGGTCTCGGAATCAAGCATCTGATGCAGTCATTGACGGCAGGCATTGGCGCCGGCACGGATTCCCCAACGTTTTGAGCTTCAAATAAATTGAAGCCGGCCGCAAGTCCAAAGCTGCAGCAATCGACCGCACCCCAATTTCTTTAGGCTTCAAATAATTGGCGCGCCGCTTGCATGCGCGCCGTGCCGCGGGACGGCAACGTCTTGAGCCTTGCTTGCCGTGGCAGCCATCATCGGCATAAGCTTGGATTGGAGTAGGCGGCTTGCTGCGCAGGCCCTGATGTCACGAGGGACGGAAGATGAAAATGCAATTGACCTTGACCGCAGCCGCCTTGCTGCTCGGCACCGCAATGAGCCCCGCCCTCGCCCAGGAGAAGGTCAAGCTCGGCGTGATCGTGACCCTGTCAGGGCCCGCCGCCGCGCTCGGCCAGCAGGTTCGCGACGGCTTTGCGCTCGCGGTCAAGGACCTCGGCAGCAAGATGGGTGGCCGCGATGTCGAGGTCGTGGTGGTCGACGACGAGCTCAAGCCGGACGCAGCGGTGACCAAGGTCAAGGGCCTGCTCGAGCGCGAGAAGGTCGATTTCGTGGTCGGCCCGATCTTCTCCAACATCCTTCAGGCGATCCACCGCCCCGTGACCGAATCGAAGGTGTTCCTGATCAGCCCCAATGCCGGGCCATCGACCTTTGCCGGCAAGGACTGCAACCCGTTCTTCTACGTTACGTCGTACCAGAACGACCAGGTCCACGAGATCCTCGGCAAGGTCGCGCAGGACCGCGGCTACAAGCGCATGTACCTGATGGTGCCGAACTATCAGGCCGGCAAGGACTCGGTCGCCGGCTTCAAACTCGACTACAAGGGCGAGATCGTCGAAGAATCCTACATGCCGCTGAACACGCTGGACTTCCAGCCGGAGCTCTCCAAGATCTCCTCGCAGAAGCCCGATGCACTGTTCACGTTCATGCCGGGCGGACTCGGCGTCAATCTCGTCAAGCAGTACCGCCAGGCGGGCCTCGCCGATACGATTCCGGTGCTCTCGGCGTTCACGGTCGACGAGTCGACGCTGCCGGCGCAGCAGGACGCGGCCGTCGGCATGTTCGGCGGCGCGAACTGGGCGCCCAATCTCGACAATCCCCAGAACAAGAAGTTCGTCGCAGCCTATGAGGCCGCCTACAACGTTGTGCCCGGCACCTACGCCTTCCAGGCTTATGATGCCGCGATGCTGATCGACAGCGCCATCAAGGGCGTGAAAGGCGACCTCTCCAACAAGGATGCCGTTGGAGCCGCGCTGAAGAAGGCGGACTTCACCTCGCTGCGTGGCGCCTTCAAGTTCAACACCAACGGCTATCCGATCCAGGATTTCTATCTGACCAAGGTCGCCAAGCGTCCGGACGGCAAGTTCCAGACCGAGATCGTCCAGAAGGTTTTTGAGAATTACGGCGATCGCTATGCCAAGGACTGCAAGGCTGTAAATTGAGGCCGCGCGTCGCGTTGAGGGAGGACTGCAATGAAGAACGAAATCACCGGCATCACGCGGGCCAATGAGGGAATCCAGGGCATTTCCTGGAACATCCTCGGCCAGACCTACGTGCCGAAAAGCTACGCGGAGAACAGCTTCTCCTGGCACGCGACGCTGCCGCCCGGCACGTTCGTCCCCCCGCACATTCATCCCGACCAGGATGAGTATCTCTACATGCTGGAGGGCAAGCTCGATTTCGTGCTCGGCAATTCGGAGGCGCAGGCGACTGCGGGCGACCTGATCCGTCTCGGCATGGGCGTGCCGCACGGTATCTTCAACAAATCGGAGCAGACCGCAAAAGTGCTGTTCTGGGTCTCGCCGAGCCGCAAACTGTTCGACCTGTTCTGGGGCCTGCACAACATGAAGGAGCAGAAACCCGAGGACGTGGTGGCGATGGCCGCGGAGTTCAACATCCACTTCCTGCCGCCGCCTCCCGGCGCCGGCTAGGAGCATGCCCCCCGGAAAAGTGTGAAGCGGTTTTCCGGAAGGGGCATGCTCAATCAAAAGTGCATCAAGCACGCACCGCCGCAAGCCCCGGCACGGCGGCAAAGCCCGCCTTGGTGGCGTAGCCGCGCACGATCGCCTCGCGCTGGGAATAGCTCAGCACGTTATCGACATTGTCGAAGCCGTCGGGAGCGAGCTGCTCGACGGCGTCGATGACACCCTCGGGGCCGCCGCGGCGGTTGGAGCGGACGATTTCCGCTGTCATCGGCAGGCGCTTCTTCTCATATTCGAGCAAGGCCTGGCGCGGATGCTCGGCGCGCAGCAGCGCGTCCGTAAGGCAGCGTGCGTCGAGGATCGCCTGCGAGGCGCCGTTGGAACCGACCGGATACATGGGATGCGCGGCGTCGCCGAGCAGCGTGACGCGCCCCGAGGACCAATAGGGCAAGGGATCGCGGTCGCAGGTCGGATATTCGTAGAATTCCGGCGTCGCCGAAATGAGGCTCTTCACGTCGATATAGGGCACGGAGAAGCGCGCCACATGCGGCATCAGCTCCTCGCGGCGGCCCGGCCGCGACCAGTCCTCTTTTCGCGGCGGCGGGGCATTGCCCTCGCCGACCTTCACCAGCACCGCCCAATTGGTCAGTCGGCTCGCGGGGCTGGATCCTTCCGCGATTGGATAAATCACGACCTTGGCGTTGAGGCCGCCGGCCACGATCATCGACTTGCCGGTGAGGAAGAGCGGCCAGTCGCGGGCACCGCGCCACAACATCAGGCCATTCCAGCACGGCGGTCCCTCGTTCGGGAACAAGGTCTCGCGGACGCGCGAATGGATACCGTCGGCGCCGATCAGGATATCGCCACGCGTCGTGTGGATGTGCGCGCCGGCACGATCGAAGAAATAGGCCGTGACGCCGCCCTCGTCCTGCGTGAAGGCCCCGAGCCGGCAGCCGGTGTGAATTGCATCCTGCCCGAGCCGTTCTTCGACGGCGCGGTGGATGACGCCCTGAAGGCGGCCGCGATGGATCGAAAATTGCGGCACGTCATGGCCGGCGTCGACGCCGCGGGCTTCGCGCCAGACCTCCTGGCCGTGGCGGTTGAGGTAGTAGAGCTGGTCGGTGCGGATCGCGACATCGTCGAGCTTCTGCAGCAGGCCGAGGCCTGCCAGTTCACGCATCGCATGCGGCAGCGTGTTGATGCCGACACCGAGTTCGCGGATGGTCTCGGCCTGTTCGAAGATCTCGCATCCAATGCCGCGCGAGCGCAGCATCAATGCCGTGGTGAGACCTCCGATACCGCCGCCGACGATAATCGCCTTCATCGCCCAAACTCCACTCGAAACACAGGCAATGGGGTTAAGGTCGCATGGGCGGTCACTCCGCCGCAAGCGGCTTTGTTGCCTCCGCCTTCAGCTCGGCCCGGGTCTTGGGCTTAGCCTTAATTCTCAGCTCATCGAGATCCTGCCGGTCGCGCACGCTGTTGCGGAAAATCTGATCTTTTCCGGGGAGATATTGCGGCGGGCAGAACGTGCTGTCCGCGCCGTACCAGGCCGCCGCCTTCATGGTGAAGAAGGGGTCGACCAGATGCGGGCGCCCGAGCGCGACGAGATCCGCCCGGCCGGCCGCCAGGATGGTGTTGGCTTGATCCGCCGTCGTGATGTTGCCGACGCACATGGTGGCCACCCGTGCCTCGTTGCGGACCTGGTCGGAGAACGGCGTCTGGAACATCCGGCCATAGATCGGCTGCGCATCGCGCACGGTCTGCCCGGTCGAGACGTCGACGAGATCGACGCCGGCCTCGGCGAAGGCCCGCGCGATTGCCACCGCGTCGTCACCGGTGACGCCACCCTCCGCCCAGTCCGTCGCGGAGATGCGCACGGACATCGGCTTGTGCGACGGCCAGACAGCGCGCAGTGCTTCGAAGACCTCGAGTGGGAAGCGCAGGCGATTTTCGAGCGAGCCGCCGTACTCGTCGGTCCTGGTGTTTGTCAGCGGCGAAATGAAGCTCGCGAGCAGATAGCCGTGGGCGCAGTGCAGCTCCAGCATGTCGAAGCCGCAGCGTTCGCCGCGCTCGGCCGCCGCGACGAAAGAGTCCCTCACCGCATTCATGCCGGCACGATCAAGTTCGCGCGGCACCTGACTATCGGGGAAGTAGGGCAGCGGCGATGCGGAGACCACGTCCCAGCCGCCGTCTTCGAGCGGACGGTCCATGCCGTCCCACATCAGCTTGGTCGCGCCCTTGCGGCCGGCATGGCCGAGTTGCAGGCAGATCTTTGCAGCCGAATTGCCGTGGACGAAATCGACGATGCGGCGCCACGCGACCTCCTGCTCGTCATTCCACAGGCCGGCACACCCCGGCGTAATCCGGGCATCGCGGCTGACACAGGTCATCTCGGTGAAGATCAAGCCGGCGCCACCGATCGCCCGCGAGCCGTAATGCACGAGATGGAAGTCGCCAGGAACGCCCTCCTTCGCCGAATACATGCACATCGGCGACATCACGGCACGGTTGGCGATCTCCATCTCGCGCAGGCGGAACGGCTGGAACAGCGGCACCATCGGCTTGTTGGCGTCAACGTCGAAGCCGCTGCTGCGAACCTGCCTTGCGAAGGATTTTTCCACCTCAGCCACAAAATCGGGCGCACGAAGTTTCAGATTGTCGTAGGTGATCGCCTTCGAGCGCGTCATCACGCCGAAGGCGAATTGCACGGGATCGAAATCCCAGAAGCGGTCGACGTGCTCGAACCACACCAGGGAGACGTCGGCGGCGTGCTGCGTCTTCTCGACCTCCTCACGGCGGCCGTGCTCGTAGACTTCTAGCGCCGCCTTGATGCCGGGCGCCTTCTCCATCGCCTCGGCGAGCGCGATCGCATCTTCCATCGCGAGCTTGGTGCCGGAGCCGATCGAGAAATGCGCGCTCGCCTTGGCGTCGCCGAGCAGCACCATGTTGTCCTTGACCCAGCGCTTGCTGCGGATCATGGGGAAATTCCGCCACATCGAGCGGTTGGTCAGCAGCTTGTGGCCTTCGAGAAACCAGCCGAAGATGTCGGCCATCCGCGCGGCGGACTCTTGCTCGTTCAGCCCGGTCAGACCTGCCCGCTCGAAAGTCTGCGGATCGGTCTCAAAGATCCAGGTCGAGTGCCCGGCCTCGTACTGATAGGCGTGCGCGATGAACGGCCCCCACTCCGTTTCCTGGAAGATGAAGGTGAAGGCATCAAGCGGCCTGGTCGAGCCCATCCAGGCGAACTTGTTGGTGCGGACATCGACCTCCGGCTGGAAATGATTGATGTATTTCTCGCGAAAGCGGCTGTTGATGCCATCGGCGAGCAGGACGAGATCGGCATCGGCGAAGCGGGATTCATCCTCGACATCCACCTCGAACTGCAGCGCGACGCCGAGCTCCCGCGCACGCTCCTGGAGGATCAGGAGCAGCTTCTGCCGTGAGCAGCCGCAAAACCCGTTACCGCCGACCCGGTGGACGGTGCCGCGGAACTGCACGGCAATGTCGTCCCAATAGGCGAATTCCTGAGTGATGCGGCGGTAGCTCGGAAGGTCGTGCTTCTCGAAATTGTCGAGCGTGGCGTCAGAGAACACCACGCCGAAGCCGAAGGTATCATCGGCCCGGTTTCGCTCATAAACGGCAATGTCGGCGCCGGGCCGCTGCTTCTTCAGCAGGATCGCAGCGTAGAGACCCGCAGGTCCGCCACCGATGATCGCGACTTTCATGGGAGCCTCGCCAATTCACCCG
The DNA here is from genome assembly GCF_051853005.1 of Bradyrhizobium sp. SMVTL-02. Lineage (NCBI taxonomy): Bacteria > Pseudomonadati > Pseudomonadota > Alphaproteobacteria > Hyphomicrobiales > Nitrobacteraceae > Bradyrhizobium > Bradyrhizobium sp. SMVTL-02. The sequence continues at coordinate 5,640,335 of NZ_CP182469.1, forward strand.
GCCATGAAAACTATTTTAAGCCTAAAATAATTTCGCGCAAGTCCCCGTGGCTGGTTTGGCTACGGATAGTGGCAAGCCGGCTCAGTCGCCCCTGAAGACCGGCTTGACCTTGTTGGCGAAGGCTTCGAACGCGCGCTCGAAATCCGCTGTCGTCATGCACAGCGCTTGGGCAACGGCTTCCGCCTCGATCGCCTCCTCCACCGACATCGCCCATTCCATCGCCAGCATCCGCTTGGTCATGGTGTTGGCGAAGGTCGGCCCTTCCGCGACCTGCCTGGCCAGAATCTGCGCCTGGGGAAGCACCTGCTCCGGCGTGACGGTTCGGCTGAAGAAGCCCCAGCGTTCGCCCTCCTCCGCTGTCATGAACCGGCCGGTATAGAGCAGTTCGGAGGCGCGGGACTGCCCGATGATGCGCGGCAGGATGGCACAGGCGCCCATGTCACAGCCGGCAAGGCCGACCTTGTTGAACAGGAACGCGACCTTGGCACCGCTGGCCGCAAGCCTCATGTCGGATGCCATGGCTATGATCGCGCCGGCGCCGGCGCAGATGCCCTCGACCGCGGCCACGATCGGCTGCGGACAAGCCCGCATCGCCTTGACGAGGTCGCCGGTCATCCGCGTGAAAGCGGTCAGCCCCTTCGTGTCCATCTTGACGAGCGGGCCGATGATCTCGAATACATCGCCGCCGGACGAGAAATTGCCGCCTGCGCCGGTGACGACGATCGTCTTGACCGCGTCGTCAAATGCGCAAGCGCGGAAGAAATCGGTCAGTTCCCGATAACTCTCGAACGTCAGAGGGTTCTTCCGTTCGGGACGATTCAGCGTCACGGTCGCAACACCGTCGACAACGGCCAGCAGGAAGTGCCGCGGCGAATAGTCCGCAAGCGGTACGGTTACGGGATTGGCTGGTCTGCTCATATGATCTCCTTGGCGGTCCTGTTCTGAACCCGCGTCACGCTAGATCTCGCCACCGGCAACTGCGATCGCCTGCCCGGTGATCGCTCCGGCGCCCTCGCCGCACAACCAGAGCACGGCGTCCGCGACCTCTTGGGGCGCGATCAGCCGCCCTTGCGGATTGTGCTTGGCGAGGTCCGCAATCGCCTGCTCGCGGGTTCGCCCCGTCTTTTTCATGATGTTTTCGATGCTGCCGGCGACGAGATCCGTGTCCGTGAAGCCCGGACATACCGCATTCACCGTGACATTGCTGCCGGCCGTTTCGAGGGCGAGCGACCGCACGAGACCGACCACGGCGTGCTTGGCTGCGGTGTACGCGCTGACATAGGCATAGCCTTTGAGCCCGGCCGTCGATGCGACCGCCACGATGCGTCCATAGGGACGATCCTTCATTCCGGGCAAGACTGCTCGGATAGCATGCACCACGCCCATGAAATTGACGTCCATCATGCGTGCGAAAAGTGCACTGTCCGATTTCGCGAACGGTGCGGATTCGGCACTGCCCGCATTGGCGACCAGTATATCGATCGGCTTTCGCGCATGGGCCTCGGCGATGGCGGCGTTGAGCGACATCTCATCCGACACGTCAGCGACGGCTGCAAAATGCGCGGCTCCCGACTTAATCGCCTCTTCAAGAGTTGCGGCATTCCGACCGAGCACCGTCACCGTCGCGCCGGCCCGGACGAGGGCGGCTGCGATCGCGCGGCCGATGCCGCGGCCGCCACCGGTCACCAGCGCGTGCGGCGATTGCGGCAATGCGGACATGCGCTGGCTCCTCGGGGGTTGATCGCTCTTTCCGATATATTTTAAACTTCAAATTTTTGCAACGAAGGCGCCAATCGGCGCCGTGAACAGTTGCGCGCCAGAGACCCGCTCCCGAAATTGCTTTAAGTATAAAATTATCGCTTTCCATCCTTCACAGGCCTGTTAGCATCACGGGGCCAAGCAAAGGGATGTCGCGTGTCGCAGCCTGCGCCAATGATAACAAAGGAAGGCCGCTTCGCCTATGAAGCTGCGGGCGACCCTGGCGCGACACCCCTGGTTTTCCTGCATGGCATCGGCGGTGCGGCGCGCGCCTGGCGACGCCAGTTGGCTACATTCGGCAACCGATTCCGCGCGATTGCATGGGACATGCCGGGTTATGGAGGGTCCGAACCGCTCGCCAGCGTCAGTATCGCTGCCCTGGCCGATGCACTCCAGCAGTTCATCGAGCAGCTTGGTGCGGCCAAGCCTATTCTGGTCGGCCATTCCATCGGCGGCATGATCGTCCAGAAATGGCTGGTGCAATCGCCGAAACTGGCACGTGCAGTCGTCCTGGCGCAGACCAGTCCGGCTTTCGGCAAGGCCGACGGCGACTGGCAGAAATCGTTCATCGCCGCCCGGCTCGGGCCGCTCGACCGCGGCGAGACGATGAAATCGCTGGCGCCTTCGCTGGTGAAGGAACTTGTCGGAGATGATCCTGATCCGGAAGGGATGGAGCTTGCGCGCGAATGCATGGGAAGCGTGCCGGAGGCGAGCTATCGCGCCATGATGCTGGCCCTGATCGGCTTCGATCAGCGCAGCACGCTCCAGGATATTTCTGTTCCGACGCTGCTGCTCTCCGGCTCCAAGGACAACAACGCGCCGGCGCCAATGATGGCAAAGACGGCGACCTATATCCCTTCCGCCGAATATGTCGAACTCGCCGGCGTCGGCCATCTCGCCAACCTCGAGCGGCCCGGCGCCTTTGACGAGGCACTCGGCCGGTTCCTGAATTCCGTCGCGACCAAAGCGTAAGGTGACTGCGCAATGACAATGCAAGTCAGCAAGACTATCGGTGCAACCGGCAAGGTCGTGCTGGATACGCCGATCTTCGACCCCGTCGCCTTCCGCCTGAGCGACGAGCAAGCCGGCATCATCACGCGCGCCCGCGAAATCGGCCAGAGTGTGTTCGCCGGCCGCGCGGCGGTCTACGATCGGGGGGCGGTCTTCCCGACGGAGAATTATCGCGATCTGCACCGAGTCGGTCTGCTCGGTATTGCCATCCCCAAGAAGCATGGCGGGCTTGGCGCGAATTACCAGACTTATGCCCTCGCAGCCGCTGAGATCGGCCGCTATTGCGGCGCCACCGCGTTGACCTGGAACATGCATGTCTGCTCGACCCTGTGGTCGGGGCCCCTCGCCGACGATCTCGATATGGATACGGAAACCCGTGCAGAGCACGAGCGGCGCCGCGCAGTGCACTACAAGCGCATCGTCGAGGACGGCGCGATCTACTCGCAACCCTTTTCCGAGGGCGGCGCGGCCGCCGCGGGCGGCGTTGCATTCGGCACGGAAGCCAGGCCCGTCGAGGGTGGCTGGATCGTCAACGGCAAGAAGATCTTCGCGTCGCTCTCCGGCCATGCCGACTATTACGGCGTGCTTTGCACCGAGATCGAGAAAGGCGAGAAGGCCTCGCGCCGAAACACGCTTTATCTCGCGATCCCCGCGACATCGCAAGGCGTCTCGGTGGTCGGTGACTGGGATCCGCTCGGCATGCGCGGAACGGTCTCGCGCACGCTGCTGTTCAAGGACGTGTTCGTCCCGGAGGATTCGGCGCTGATGCCGCGCGGCGTCTATTTCCAGGCTGCGATGCGCTGGCCGCACATGTTCCTGACGCTGTCGCCGACCTATATGGGCCTCGCGCAAGCCGCCTACGACTTCACGGTGCGCTATCTGCGCGGCGAGGTCCCCGGTATGCCGCCGGTCAAGCGCCGGATGTATCCGACCAAGCAGATCGCGGTCGCGCAGATGCAGATCAAGCTGGAGCAGATCAAGTCGATCTGGTTCCAGGCCGTCACCGAAGCCCGCGCCAATCCGAGCAAGGAACAGGTGCTGCGCGCTTACGCCGCACAGTATTCGGTGATGGAGGGGGCAAACGAGCTCGCCGCGCTCGCAATCCGCACCTGCGGTGGCCAGGCCATGCTCAAGTCATTGCCGCTGGAGCGCATCTATCGCGACAGCCGCTGCGGCTCCCTGATGCTGCCTTGGACGGCGGAGCTTTGCCTCGACCGCATCGGGCGCGAGGCGTTGTACGAGCCCGGTGAAACGGACGATTGACGGTGGACCTCTGTAGTCTGATCGATCGCAACGCGGCGTTTTCGCCAGACAAGACAGCGATTGCCTTCGATGGCGAGCGACTGAGCTATGCGGCATTCGCTGCCCGTATCGAGCGGACTGCCACGGCCTTGAAGCAGGAACTCGGCGTCGGCCGCGGCGACCGCGTGGCGATCCTGAGCCTGAACCGGCCGGACTATCTGGTTCTGCTTTATGCCTGCGCGCGGCTTGGCGCCATTCTGGTTCCCTTGAACTGGCGGCTGGCGGTCGCCGAGCAGCTCTTCATTCTCACCGACGCGGGTGCCAAGGTGCTGGTGCTCGAGCAAGCCTTTGAGGGAGTTCTTTCCGAACTTGCACCAGCAACATCTATCGTCGGCCTCGACTTTACGCCACCACGCGGCAGGACATTCGAAAGCCTGCTGGCTCGCGGCGAAGGCAACGGTCGCAACCCGCACACCGATCTCTCCTGCCCGCTCCTGATCGTCTACACGTCGGGAACGACCGGCAGGCCGAAGGGCGCCGTATTGCGCCAGGAGGCACTGTTCTGGAACGGCGTCATGAGCCAGCACATGCACAACATGACGTCCGACGATCATGTGCTGACGGTGCTGCCGTTCTTCCACGTCGGCGGCCTTAACATCCAGACCACGCCAGCGCTTCAGCTCGGCGCGACAGTTACGATGCACGCGCGCTTCGCGCCTGATAAAGCGCTCGCTGCCGTTGAACAGGAACGGCCAACCTTGACGGTCATGGTACCCGCGATCATCCAGGCTGTGAGCGAGCACCCCGCTTGGGCCACAACCGACCTCTCGTCACTCAAAGCCGTCGCCACAGGCTCGACCATCGTACCGCCCCACCTAATCGAGCGCTTCGTCGCGCGCGGCGTCCCGGTGCTTCAGGTCTACGGCTCGACGGAAACCTGCCCCATCGCGATCTACACGCGACTTGGCGGTGATCTTTCGCGCGCGGGATCGACCGGACTTGCCGGCTTGTGCTGCGAAGCGAAGGTGATCGACCATGACGGCGCTGACATGCCGGCGGGCACGCCGGGTGAAATCGCCGTGCGCGGCCCCAACGTGTTTTTCGAGTATTGGGGCAACGCAGACGCCACACGCGATGCGCTGCACGACGCCTGGTATCGCACCGGCGATATCGGCCTGTGCGATGCCGAGGGCTATTTCTGGGTCCGCGACCGCAAGAAGAACATGATCATTTCCGGCGGCGAGAACATCTATCCGGCCGAGGTCGAACGCGTTCTGCTCGAGCACCCCGACGTCAGTGAATGTGCCGTGATCGGCCGACCCGACCCGCGCTGGGACGAGGTGCCGATCGCCTATGTCATCCGGCGGTCAGGTTGCCGGCTCGAAGCGGACGAACTGAGAGTGCATCTTCAGGCGCAGCTCGCACGTTACAAGGTGCCGCGTGACTTCGTCTTCGTCGCCGACCTGCCACGTACGGCGCTGGGCAAGGTCCAGCATTTCCTGCTGAAACAGCTTGATGCGCGCTCGCATGCGCAAGGAGAAGCATCTTGAGGATTGCGGTCCTGGGTGGGGGAAACGGCTCTTTCGCCGCCGCTGGCGATTTTGCCCTGTCGGAGCACGACGTCCGACTCTGGCGCCGCGACGCAGACCAGGTGGCGGCACATCGTGACGCCGGCTCGCGCATCGTGGTGAAGGACCATGACGGTCGCCACGATGTGAAACTGACGATGGTCACGACCGATATCGCCGAAGCCATCAGTGGCGCCGAGCTGATCCTCTGCCCTGCCCCGGCTTTCGCACAGCCGGAAATTGCCAGCCTGCTGGCCCCGCATTTGCGGGACGGCCAGGTCGTGTTTCTGCCGCCGGCGACATTCGGCTCGATGATCTTCGCGCAGGCCACACGCGAGGCCGGCAACCGCGCCAAGGTGAGCTTTGCCGAAAGCGGCACACTGCCCTGGCTCACGCGCAAGCACGGGCCATTCGAGGTCGCAATCACCATCCGCGCCAAGCGGCTGCCGGTCGGCGTGTTTCCGCTCGACGAGGCGCCGCATGCGCTCGACGTGATCGGACGCGCCTTTCCCGGTGTGATCGAGGCCTGCGGAGACGCGTTATCCGGCGCGCTGATGAATGCGGGTCCGATCATACATCCGCCGCTGATCGTGATGAATGCGGGCCCGATCGAGCACTTCGAACGATGGGATATCCACAAGGAGGGAACGCAAGCCGCGATCCGCCGGGTGACCGATGCGCTCGATGCTGAACGGATCGCGGTGCGCGAGGCGCTCGGCTACGGCGCACCGCATTATCCGCTCGCGCATCATTACGCGAAGGACGGCGAAATCTGGATGTATGGCCGCGGCTCGCATGACCGGCTGACCGATTCCGGCGACTGGCGGGAACGGATCGTGCTGACGGAACACCGTTACATGCGTGAGGATTTGCGGCTCGGGCTCTCGCTGCTGGTCTCCGTCGCCACACTGGCGGGCGTGGCGACGCCGCTGGCCAAGGCTTTCCTGGCGGTCGGCGGCGCGGTCTGCGGCGAGGATTTCGGACGAGGCGGCCGAACGCTGGATACGCTTGGCCTTGGCAGCCTCAGCAAGGCCGAATTGCAGACACTGCTTCGCAATGGATTCTGATCGATGACACGTCGCGCCAAGATCGCCTGTCTCGGGGCCGGCCGTATGGGGCGCGGCATTGCTGTCGCGTTCGCCTATGCCGGGCATACGGTCACGATGGTCGACGTCAAGGTCCGTTCGGCGGAAGATTTCGCCAAGCTGGAGGCGGACGCACTCGGCGAAGTCCGAAAGACCTTTGGTAGCCTTTCGGAGTTGGGGCTGCTCACCGAGGCAGATGTCGATCCCCTCATCGCTCGTGTGTCGGTGGTATCGGCCAGCCGGAGCCACGCAGCGCTCGCCGATGCCGGATTAGTCTTTGAAGTTCCCCGAAGTCGTCGAGCTTAAGCGCGAGGTGCTGAGCGCTGCGTCAAAGCAAGCCGGCCCAGGTACGATCATCGCATCGACCACGTCGACCATCCTCGTCGACGATCTCTCGGGCGCGATCGTGAACCCTCATCGCTTTCTCAACGTGCACTGGCTAAATCCGGCCTATCTGATCCCGCTGGTCGAGGTTTCACCCGGCAAAGCCACCGATCCCGTCGTCGTCGAGGAGGTCAAGACGCTGCTTGAAGGCATTGGGAAGGTCCCGGTGGTCTGTGCCGCGACGCCCGGCTTCATCGTCCCGCGCATCCAGGCGCTGGCGATGAACGAGGCCGCACGCATGGTCGAGGAAGGCGTCGCGAGCGCCGAGGAAATCGATAAGGCGATCCGCTATGGCTTCGGCTTCCGCTATGCCGTGCTCGGGCTGCTGGAATTCATCGATTGGGGCGGCGGCGACATCCTCTACTACGCGAGCCGCTACCTCGAAGGCGCACTCGGCAGCGATCGCTATCGGGCGCCCGAGGTGATTTCGAAGAACATGCACGAAGGCCGGATCGGTCTCCGCACGGGCGCCGGCTTCCTCGATTACTCCGGCCTTGACGTCGATGCCTATCGGGTCAAGCGGCTTCAGGCCATGGTGGACCTGCTCCGGCACTTCGACCTGGCGCGCCCGCCCGTGCTCGACCGCGGCTAGCCGAAGACGTCCTGCAGGACGCCCTCCCGGACCACCGCAACGCCATCGAGCTCGATGGTCGTTCCCATCATCGGCAGATCGAAATGCCCTGCCGTGTACCGGCCGGCGAATTCGTTCGCGCCGGTGGAGAACAGGAAATTGCCGCAGACAGCACGGATCTCGGTGCCGTTGGTGTCGCGCTGGTCATACATCGACAGCGCCTCGTAGCGCGCGCCCGGATTCATGCCGAAGCCGACATGCGAGACAGCGTAGGCCTCGCGGTCGCCCCAGGCGGCGAGATAGGCGCGCATCATCGCGGCATCCGTGCCCTCGCCCTCCAGTTCGACGACATAGTCGTCCTTCAAGATCATCTTCACGGGCGAGGCCAGGTAGCGCTTGAAGGTCAGATTGATGTCACCGGGTGCCATCACCAGCGTGCCGTTGATCGTTCCGCTCTTGGGAAAGCTGACCACGATGCCACCGGGCCAATGCGCCAGCGTGCCGGGCTTGTCGGTCCAGCCCCACACACCGACCGTTGAAGCACCAACCATGTCGACGTCGAGCGCCGTGCCGGCCTTCGACGTCACCCGCATGCGCTTGGTTCCGCGCAGCATCTTCGCCGCAGCGCGGACGCGCTTTTCCAAGGCCGGATCCGGCACCATGCGTTCCAGCGCCTCGGGATGTTCGTTCGAGACCACCAGGATTCGCGCACCGGCTTTGAGAATTTCAGGCGTTTCCACCGCGTGCATCAGCCCCTCGATGGTGCAATCCACGACGAAGCCGGCCTGTTGAAGTGCGGTGATGACCGGACCAAGCTTTTGGATCGCCTCGCTGGCCCCGGTCGAGCGAACCGGAACGATATTCCGGTTGCGTGGCGTCGGCATCACCAGATGGAACGGCCGCGCGCCCATGCGCAGCAGCGCGAGTTCTGCCAGATGAACATTCAACGCGCGCGATTGGGTCTCCGACAGGATCGCCGCGGTATCGCCGGGCTTGACGGCGCATCGCTCAAAAATCTCGGAAAATGCGTCGATCCATTTTGCCTCGACGCGATCGGCCAGCATGGTTCACTCCCGGTATCTTGGTTTTCTCGTTCAGTCAGATCACGCTTCGGGGAAGCCCCGCAAGAGGTATGATCGCAGGGCGCCCAACAGGGCGTTCAGGATCAACCCCAGCAGCGAGATCGTGATCAACGGCACGAACATGTCGACGGCTTGGAACGTTCGGGCCGCCGTGACGAGAGCATGGCCCAGCCCATCGGTCGACGTGATCATCTCAGCCAGAAACACCACGATGCAGGAAATGACAAGGCCGATCCGGCAGCCGGTCAGGATCGACGGCATCGCCGCGGGCAATACCACCTTGAACAGGATTTCGTAGCGCGGCGTCCCCGCCGCCATGGCCGACCAGATCAGCTTCTGCTCGACGGTCGACGCGCCGTAATAGGTTGACAAAAGAATAGGGAAAAGTGCGTCCGCAGTCACCAACGTGATCTTCGATCCGTGGCCGAAACCGAGCAGTAGCAGGAGTGCAGGATAGAGTGCGACCTTGGGCAACGGCGCCAATACGCGTACGATCGGCCGGACCGCGGCGTTGATTGACGGATTGGCTGCGGCGGCGATACCGATACTGACGCCCAGCACGACCGCGATCGCAAAGCCGGCAAACAGCCGGATCAGGGTCGCCGCGATCTCCTGCTGGAACGTCCACGTCAGGAGCTGTTGAAAGAGGCGACTGAAGACGTAGCCCGGGGCCGGCAGCAAGGCCGCCGGCGCAAAGCCGAACGAGACGAGGCTCTGCCAAACCGCGACCACCAGCGCGATCGGCGCGAGGCCAAGCAGGAGGTTTGCTGAGATGAGGCGCGATGTCATGAGAAGCTCAGCGGCATGTCGAACTGAGGCTCGGACCAGCGCACCAGCCTCGCACGGATCCGCTCGAAGATCGCGTCGAGGCAGATGCCCATGGCCCCCACGATGATGATCATCGCGAAGACTGTGTCGTACTGCCCCATGTCCAGCGCATTGAACAGGATGTTGCCCGCGCCCGACTGGCGCGCGATCATCTCGCTGGTGATCATGGTGATCAGCGCCAGGACCAATCCCGTACGGCATCCCGTCAGGATCTCCGGCAGCGCGGCAGGCAGCACGATCCGGATCAGGCGCTGCAGAGGCGAGAGACCCATAGCGGCACCTGACCACAGCATTTTCTCCTCGACGGCCTTGGCGCCCTCGAAGCTGTGATAGATCACGGGCAGACTGACGCCGAGGAAGATCACCAGCGTCTTTGTGGTGTCGCCGACGCCCAACCACAGCATGATGATGGGCATCAATGCTGCCTTCGGGACCGGATAGATCACCATTAGAAGCGGGTTGAAGAAAGCTGCGACGGCCCGGCTGCGCCCCATCAACAAGCCAAGTGGAATCGAAAAAAGCACGGCTACACCGAACCCCGTCGCCATGCGGCGAAGCGAAGCCAGGATGTTCATCAGGGATTCCTTATCGCCAAGGATATCGGGAATCGCGCGGATCGCCTCGATCGCCGTTGGAAAGCTGTCGTTCTTCAGCACCAGCGCAGCCGCCTGCCATATTGCCAATAACCCGACGCAGGCAAGCACCGGGGCGGCACGCTTGAGCACGGCAGCCGACGACATCATGAGGCGGCCCCGCCCTCGTCGCTTTCGTCGAACATGCGTTCGATGTCCACGACGTATTTCTGATAACGCGGATCGAGGAGCAATTCGTTACGGCGCCGCGGTCGCGGAAGATCGATGTCGATCACCTGCCGGATACACCCTGGCGATTTCGACATCATCACCACCTTGTCGGAGAGAAAGACGGCTTCGTCGACCGAGTGGGTGACGAACAACACCGTCTTGCGATCGCGCTCCCAGATGTTCAGGAGATCGTTCTGCAAGCGTGTCCTGGTATGGGCGTCGAGCGCGCCAAACGGCTCGTCCATCAACAGGACTTCAGGATGGTAGGCGAGCGTCCGGGCCAGGGCGACGCGCTGCTTCATGCCGCCTGACAGCTCCTTGGGATAGAAGTTCTCGTAGCCCTTGAGGCCGACCATCTCAATCAGCGAGCGGCTCTGCGCTTCCGCCTCGCTCGCCCGCACGCCTTGCTGGCGCGGCCCGTACATCACATTGCCCAGGACCGTCTTCCAGGGAAACAATGCAAACTCCTGGAAGACCGGTCCGCGATCCGGACCGGGTCCTGTGATCGCTTGGCCCTTGATCTTCGCCGCGCCGCTGGTTGGGCTGACAAAGCCTCCGACAATGTAGAGCAGTGTCGACTTGCCGCAGCCGGACGGCCCGAGAATCGAGACGAAAGCTCCTTCGTCGATCGTCAGCGAGATGTCCGATAGCGCCAAATGGTCCTTGCGCGCCGAGGTCTGGAAAACCTGCGAGACGCGATCGATCTCGATGATCGCAGAAGCCGGCTTTTGCGACGTCACCGGTCTCACCCATCCGCTCGATCTCGAAGGCACCACCTTCATCCCGCTCTCACTTCACGCGTCCGCGAACGTCACGCAATCGACCTGCTGAATGTCATCCACCAGCCGCATGAGCGTAGCAAAAAGCCTGCCAGACGGGCGGTTGCCTTCGGCAACACCGCGGCTTGTCACTCGAACCAGAGCCATTCCGCCGGGCCCTCGTGCGTAACCGCTCCACCCGGCGCTTGGCCAACCAATCGCGCATACTTCGCCAGTGCGCCGGCCCGATGCCGTGGCGGTCGCTGCTTCCAGTCGCGCCGGCGTGCAGCGAGCTCCGGCTCGTCGATCAACACGTCCATGCGCCGGCCAGCCGCGTCGATCCGGATCTTGTCGCCATCTCGCACGAGCGCAAGTGGGCCGCCAACAAATGCTTCGGGGGAGACATAGCCGATGCACATGCCACGGGTGGCACCGGAGAACCGCCCGTCGGTGATCAGCGCCACTTTTTCGCCCATGCCCTGCCCGTAGATCAGAGCGGTGACACCGAGCATCTCGCGCATGCCGGGGCCGCCGACCGGCCCCTCATTGCGGATCACAAGGACGTCGCCGGCCTTGTAGCTGCGGTCCCGCACAGCCGCGACACAGCCTTCCTCGTCTTCGAAAACGCGCGCGATGCCCTCAAAGACCAGGCTCTTGAGACCTGCGACCTTGATAACCGCGCCGTCAGGACAAAGATTGCCCTTCAGCACCGCCACGCCGCCATCCGGCATGATCGGCGCGCGAGCCGAGTAAACGATTTCCCCATCAGGCGTGTTGGCTGTACCGTATTCTTCGGCAAGTGAGCGGCCCGTGATGGTTATGCAGCTGCCATCCATGTGGCCGCTCTGGATCAGCTCGCGGATGACCACGGCCGCGCCGCCGATGTCATAGACGTCCTTCGCAGTGTACTTACCCCCCGGGCGCAGGTTTCCGATCAGTGGCGTCCTGGTGAAGACCTCGCCAACATCATCGATCGTGAACGCGATGCCTGCTTCATTCGCAATCGCGGGCAAATGCAGCGCGGCGTTGGTCGACCCGCCAGTGGCCGCCACGATGGCCGCGCCATTCTCGAGGGATTTCCGCGTCACGATGTCGCGCGGGAGCGGCCCGCCGCGTTCCAGCATCTCCATGATCAGGCGTCCGGCGCGCCGCGAGATCTGCGCGCGCTCGGCGTAGATGCCAGGCACCATCGACACGTTGGGGATGGTAAGGCCCATCGCCTCCGACACCATCCCCATGGTGTTCGCCGTGAATTGGCCCGCGCACGCACCGATGGTCGGCAGGCAAGCACGCTCGATCCGCTCAAGCATGGCACCGTCGATCTCACCCGTCATGAAACTGCCGACGGCCTCGTAGGAGTCGAGGACTGTGAGGGTCCGCCCATCAACGCGCCCCGGTAGCGAGCTGCCGCCATAGATGAAAATGGACGGCACATTGCAACGAACCATGCCCATCATCACGCCGGGAAGCGTCTTGTCGCATCCGCCGTATCCAATCAACGCATCGTAGGCGAGGCCATGTACGACTGCCTCGATCGAGTCGGCAATCAGCTCGCGCGAAAACAGGGAAAACTTCATTCCCTCATGATTCATACTGATGCCGTCGGAGACCGACACGGTCGAGAATTCGCGCGGCGTCCCGCCGGCCTCTTCGATTCCGGTCTTGGCTGCGGCCACCTGGAAATCATGGGTCATGTTGCAGGGCGTCTGCTCGCCCTTCATGCTGACGACGCCGACCATCGGCCTGGCAATCGCGGTGTCGTCGAGGCCCATCGCGCGCATGAAAGCGCGGTGCGGAGCCCGGTCGAGCCCGTCCGTCGTCACCCGTGATCGCAACTTCTTCATGCCTGCATCTTCTTCATGCAATGTCCCGGGCGACCGGGACGTTGCGATCTCACTCGCCGGATAGCTCGTTCGACCACCTATTGCAGTGGGGCAACGATCGTCGGATGTTTGAACTGAGCGACATCGAGCTTCGGCAGCATTCCCGTCTCTGCGTAGATGTCGAGCATCTTCTGAATGGCGGGGAAGTTCGGCGCAGCTCCCGGGTCACGGCCGAAATCGTTCTCCTTGAGCAGGTACGTCTCGAGAATCGGAACGGGGGCCTTCAGTACTTCGGACACGACTTTCAAGGTCTCTTCGCGGTTCGCCAAGGCCTTCTTCATGCCCGACGTGATGTCACGAACATATGCTTTGACCAGTTCCGGGTTCTTGTCGACGAAATCGGCACGGCAGGCTTCCAAAATGTGCACGATGTTCGGCATGGCCTGCGACAGCGAGAACAGTTTCCTTGTCCCGCCCTTCGCTTCGGCGCGCGCGGCAAACGGCTGGTTCATGTTGACTGCGTCGACACGTCCCTGACGCAGCGCATCTTCAGAAACAGCAAAGCCGACCTCGACCAGCTTGATGTCCTTGGCCGGATCGATGCCATTCTGCTTCAGGAGCAGGTTGAACGGCCCCTGCGTGCCGCCGCCGATCACGGAAATGCCGACAGTCTTGCCCTTGAGGTCGGCAATGGTCTTGATCGACGAGTCATCCATCACGGCCCAATAGACCGAAAAGCCGCCGGGCTTCTCGAAGACATGCTGCGCCACGATGTAGGCCTTGAGATTGCCCCCAACCACGCCGTTGGAAAGCGATAGCGGTGCCTGCGTCGCGCAATCCAGAGCGCCCGCCGCCAATGCCTGCGTCATTGGGGCGGTGCCCTGAAACTGGGTCCATTCGATGTTGTAGGTCTTGCCGATATCGGGGAATTCAGCCGGGCGGCGCATCATCCAGTACTTGGACTCCTCGGCGGGGATCGTCCAGCCGACGCGGATCGTCTGCTGCGCCCGTGAGGGAGCCGCGACCGCAATCGCGGCGGCTACCGCCCCAGTTGCCAGCATCAACCTCGAAACCGTCCGCATCGCGCCCACTCCGTTGCTCCGGCGCCGACCGGCGCCACCGAACCCGACCGATCCAAATGTTTCATGGTTCAAACAATCAGGCAAGCCATGCAAGCCGGCCCGGTCTCGTCCAAGAGCGCGCAATGTATGGTATGGGGGCGGTCGTGCACCATTGCGCTGCGACCGGAGGAGGCAACCTATGGCTGAGACGAGCAAGACAAACCCGCAGGGCGGCGAGCGGCTCGGGTATGTCGGCCTCGGGCTGATGGGAACGCCGATGACCCGCCGCCTGCTCAAGGCCGGCTATCAGGTCACCGTTTGGAACCGTTCGGAGAGCAAGATCGCTCCGCTGGTAGAAGCCGGTGCTGACGCGCTGGAAATCTACAAGCTCTCGGCAACAGAACATTGAGCTTCCAAATAGAACCAGAGGTGCCTTACGGGGACTTCTTGCGCTCATCATCGGCCAGGAATCGGCCATATGTCCCCCGTGCAAACAGCAGAGGTTCCTTGGCATTGTAGACATAGGCCTCGACTGCTCCGAGAAAGATCACGTGATCGCCGCCATAATAGCGGTTGACGGAGCGGCATTGAAAACTGGCGACGCTCTCGGCGAGCACTGGAGCGTTGCCGAGGCCTGGCGCCCAATCGACACCGGCGAACTTGTCTTCGGATGATTTCGCAAACGTGTTCGCGAGCGCCTGTTGCGCCGTGCCCAGGACATGGATGACGAAGTGGCTGGCGTTCTGGAACACAGGCAGGCTTGAGGAATAGACCCCGAGGCTCCAGAGGACCAGGGGCGGATTCAAGGAGACCGAAGCAAATGAATTGCACGTGATGCCATACGGCTTTCCATCGGCCGCAGTGGCGGTGATGATCGTTACGCCCGTTCCGTATGTGCCCAGCGCATTTCGAAAATCGCGAGGATCGATGAGCGAGCTGTCGCTCGCGAGTTCGTTGGCTGGATCGGGCACGGCCGGCTGCTTCGGCAGATCATTCATCGGCCGGCCTCACAGCGTGAGATTTTCGGACGGCAGGCCTAGCGCCACGCGTCCATAGTTGGTTCCAGCCGCATCAAAATTGAAGGCGAGATGTGAGTTGATCGCGTGGGCATCGCGGAATTGCCGCTGCAACACCCCCGTCGTGAACAAGCCGCGCGCTCCGCTCG
Source organism: Bradyrhizobium sp. SMVTL-02 (assembly GCF_051853005.1). Lineage (NCBI taxonomy): Bacteria > Pseudomonadati > Pseudomonadota > Alphaproteobacteria > Hyphomicrobiales > Nitrobacteraceae > Bradyrhizobium > Bradyrhizobium sp. SMVTL-02. Next base: position 5,655,474 of record NZ_CP182469.1, read on the forward strand.
CTGCAAACAGCATCGAGACCGCATCCGTACACAAGTTCACCGAGAAGGCTCCGTCGCGCCGATATCGGGTCTTGGCTGACATATCTGGAATATGGCCACGCCTTGCGTTCTCCATGGCATCGATGCAAGCCGAACGCATGATCAGGCGGGCAGCGTCGATCTTGGCGGAAGCCTCTGCGATCTTGATCTGCGTGCTCTGAAAGTCGCTCAGCTTGGCACGGTTGTAGGTGGAAATGCGATGACGCGCGATCTCGATGTAGTCATTCAGGCACGCCTGGGCATTTCCCAACGCAACACCGGACAAGACGTAAGGGAATAGCGAGAACACAGGTAACGTATACAACGGATTGGAATTAACTTTGCTTCCCGGCGACCGGCCACCAGTTAGCTCGCCAACCGCGACAGTCATATGGTCGGCTACGAAGGCGTCCCGGACCTCCACATCGCAAGAGCCGGTGCCTCGCAGCCCGGCGACATTCCAGGTGTCGAGGACTCTATAATCGCCCTTCGGAAGCAGAAATATCCGGTACTCGATACCATCTGCCTCGTCTTCAGAGGAGACCACGCTTGCAAGCATGTTCCATTCGCACGACGCGACGCCGGACGAAAACGGCCAACTTCCGTGCAACTGGTATCCGCCCTTGACCCTCGTGGCGCGCCCGGCTGGAAAGATGAAGGAGGAGGCAATTAACGTGTCCGGATCACGGCCCCAAACCAGATCTTGCGCCCTCTGCTCGAACATGCCGAGCATCCAGTGATGGCTCGCCAGATTGGCGAGATTCCAGGCCACCGACGCATCCGCCTGTCCAAGCAGATCGGCGCAATCAATCAGGGCGACATAATCGAGCTCGGCGCCGCCAATGCGCCTGGGCTGGAGCATCCGGAACAGACCGGCGTCGTGCAGATCCCGTTCGGTCTCGGGCGGAAGGTACCGGAGCTCTTCGGTTCGGGTAGCTCGCTCTCGCAGTCGTGGCAGGAGCGCCCGAGCGTTCGCGATCATTGCTGCGTAAGCGCGCTCGCCGGATCCCGGCCCGTTAGGCTGACCCACGCTCGGCTCTTGACCAGGCGCCATTCCGCATCCCTCACTTTCGCACATTTATGCGGCGGGAATATCGCCAAATCAAGCCGACCGATCCGAGCCGGCTGGCGGAAAGTAGGCGATATCGCGGCCAGCATCGTGAAGCAACGATCTGGAAGCCCCGCGATGCCTCCGACAAAGTTAAGCGTTCAGTCTCAAACTGAGGGCTTGCCCGATCCAAAAGCTCCCCTTTTGGCAAACTCAGTTATCCGACGCTGGTCATAACCAAGCGTGTCACGCAAGACGTCCGTGGTATGCTCGCCCAACAAAGGTGCGGCCACGGGATCGATCGAGGCGGTTAGACTCATGGTAATCGGCGTCTCGATGTTCGGGACCCAGTCGGCGGTAGGATGCGGGATCCGGCTCAGGCGATGTCGGTCGCGGGCCTCGGGTGCGTTAAAGCCCTCCTCGACGGTGCGGAGATAGCCGACCGGAATATTGGCCCGCTTCATCTTCGCCATCCAGTTCTCGAGGGTATCGCTTGCGAAGACTTCCGCGATGGTTGCCCGCAGCAGCTCCTTGTTCTCCGAACGCGCCTTGCGCGTTGCGAATTGCGGGTCGGTGACGAGATCAGGCCGATCCAGCACCTCGACGACCAGCCGGCGATAGAGCCGGTCGTTGGCGCAGGCCATGTAGAGTGGGCCATCGGAAGCCTCATAGACCCCGACAGTGGGAGATCCGCTCGGCGAATTTCCGAACCGGCCGGGATTTTGACCATTGATCAGATAGGCCATACCGTAGAAACCTGTCATTGCCATTGCTATGTCGAACAGGGCAACCTCGACGTGCTGGCCGCGGCCCAGGCGATCCCGCGCCAGCAGAGCGAGAAGAATTGCGTTACACGCCGACATTCCCGTGGCAATGTCCACGATGGGTGGGCCGGTGCGAACCGGGGGACCGTCGGCAAATCCGTTGAGCGACATGAAGCCGCTTTCCGCCTGGGTGATGGGATCGAAGCCGGGACGCGAGGCGAAAGGCCCGGAGCGCCCATAGGCTGAGATCGAGCAATAGACCAGCCGAGGGTTGAGCGGCGAGACCGCGTCGTAGTCAAGGCCGAATTTCTTCATGACCCCGCTCGAAAAATTCTCGACGACCACGTCGGCCCTGCGGATCAGATCCAGGGCGATCTCGCGGCCCTCGGGCACAGCGAGGTCCAGCGCGATGCCGAGCTTGTTGCGGTTGAGGCTAAGATAAGCAGCGCTCTCGCCGCCGATTTCGGCGTGCTCATATGCGCGTGTATCGTCACCACCGTCCGGATTCTCGATCTTGATGACACGCGCGCCGAAATCAGCCAGCGTCTGCGTGCAGGCGGGGCCGGCAACCACGCGCGTAAAATCGACGACCAGCAGACCATCGAGCGCCGCAGGCCCTTCCGTTGCTCGCGGGGGACGCTCGGGCAATTGGGGCTTGGTAGACATCGATGACGCTCCCTTACATCGGCTTGTGGTCGCCGATTTCCTGCGAGAGCAAACTTAAAGCCCGGCGCAACCAACTTCGCAAGTGCTTCAACCACATACCTGAAAACGCAAAAAGGGCCCGGCAGCCATCAAGCTGCCGGGCCGTTCGACATTGTGCGCGCACGAGGCTGTGCTGCAACTCGCGCTACTGCGCATGAGGGCTACGTTCCGCATCGCGGGAAACCCTGCTCAGCGAAGCAACTTTCGCCAATAAAGCGAATGCGACCAAGCCCAGGGCGCCTCTGGTTCAAACAGCCGATAGCCCGCCTGGATGAAGTTGTTCGCAGAAACGGGATTGTCCGTCGTATCAGAGACGATACTGCCCCATCCGATACGCCGTCCCCTCGCCTCAACCACACGCATCATCCTGCGCTGAAGGCCTCGTCCCCAGTGTCGCTGCAGCACCCCGACTCTGGAGAAGTAGCCGCCATTTCTGACATGCGTCGATGGAAGGACACCGGCGAAGGCGACGGCATCATCACCCTGATAGGCCAACCACCACGCTCCCAACTCAAATTGAGGCATTCCAGCGGCATCGAAGAACGTCAATCGATGCAGATCGGATAATGTATCGACGATGTCGTCGTCGGATGTATCGACAATGCGAATTCTGTACATGAGACGACCTATTCGCCAGGAAACGCGCGGCCGCCGGCGCGCCTACCGAACGTTCATTTGCTCAGCACGACCTTGACTCCGAGCCAGACGGCTCCCATCAGGCCGGTGGCAAGCACTGTGATTACGGCTTTGAAAGTGTAACTCTGTGCCTGCTCCACGCTCTTTCGCCACCTTCGCAGATGCTGAAAGTCAGCCCTCAGTTCCTTCCGATCGTCGTCCTCGATTCCGAAAGAAGCCAGCACCGACGCCACCGCTTTCAATACGATCGCATCGATGTTGTCCTGCTGCAGCCTGTGCTGCTCGATCAACGTCTCCGCAACTATCGCTCTGATTTCGTCGTCTGGCGTCTTCACCGCTTGATGATCCTTGCAACATTTTCGAAACCGCGTTTGGCGAAATAGAAGGCGACGACGAGATTGGCCGTCTTCGCCGCGAATCCCGCCAAAGGATCAGTGGATCCGAGGCCGAAAACCTTGTCGAAGACGAGGAGTTTCGCAAAATAGAGAGCGACGCAGTAGCCCATCAGTTTGTCCGGCTCATACCAGTGCCCGATCTCCGCGATTCTGTATTGCATGACTGCTTTAGTTTCAGCCGTCTGCGCCGAAATCTCACTCGCGGCGAGATCCGCCGCAATCTTTGTGTCGACATTCTCGGCTTTCAGTTTCGCGCTATAGGCTTCGATCAGCGCCTTAACGACGGGGCCGCCAAGAAACGAGATGAGCGTCATCCACATCGATCTTTCCTCCGAAGGGTGCGCAGCCGTGCGATAACCGTCACGACGGAGATCACCAGCAGGATTCGTCCCGTTGTCTTGACGTCACCGATGGCCGCGCTGATCTGATCCTTGACGTCAGGATTGCCCAGCGCGTCGGCGAGGTCGTCGATGGTCGACGCCAGTGCGCCGGCGACTGCGACGCAATAGCTCCAGGCGATGGTCATGGAGTGCAGGCAGATCGCCTTTATTCTTGCGAGCATCACGATTTGCTCCGCGGCGTCGCAAGTCTTGCCTCGAGCGACTTGATCAGGGTGTCGGTGCCAGTCTGGAGCCGAAGGATCGGGTCCTTGCAAAACCAGCTGGTGGCAAAGCCAGCCGCGAAGAGGGTAATGTCGAGCAGTGTCCGCATGTTCACTTCCTTCCAAAGATCGCTCTGACCAGATTGACCACGAACGCGCCGATCGAGCCCTTCGACGGGTTCGTCAGTGAAGGCTTTGTCGGGGTGCCGGACGGCAGGCTCTTCGCGGCCGCTCCCGCGAAGCTGATTTCGGAATCGAGCCCCATCAGAGCGATCATCAGCGCCGCACAACCGAGTTGCGGGTCGACCTTGCCTGGATCGTAGACGCCGTCCCGAACATATTTGCCGGCGCGGTATTGGTTGGTACCGGCCCAAAGGTAGGGCGACGGCACGCCCCGTGCCGCGTAGCCGATGCCGTTGTAGGTCTCGAGCGCGGTCAGCGCTGCGGCGATCGACCAATCCTTGTGGCGCGCAAGGAAGGGCGGGCACTTGACCAGAGCGTCGATCGCGGCCTCCTCCCACGAGGCGAACGGGCCTCGCCCAGCCGGAACATGGACCGAGACGCGGTTCCAGGGGTCACCCTGCGCCAGGGAAGCCTTCCAGTCCTGAGAGGATTCCCGTTCGTGAATGACGGCAATCACCGGCCAAGGGACGCCTGTCTCTTGTTCGACGGCTTGGTATCGGCGCCTGGCCTTGTAAAGGCGCAAAGCGACTTTGGCAGCCTCGGCTTGGCGGGTTGGCTTGGCTTTCAACCAGCGTGTCTCGTTCGCCCGCGTGAGGGCGTTTAGGTCTACCATGGGTTGACTCGAATGGGGGGTTTAGTAGTAGCCTCAAGTCATGCTTGAGGATGTCCATTTTTTGCTCCGGTGCCTGCGCTACAGGTTCAGGACCGAGAGCTTGCAACTCAAAACTCTTCTGCACTTGCAGCTTACCGGCGCCACCGTCTTGGACATTGGCGCCAATAAGGGCATTTACTCGTATTGGTTAGCAAAAGCTGTTGGACCTCACGGGCGGGTTCTCGCAATCGAACCTCAGCCAGAGATGGCCCAGTATATTCGTCAGCGCCGCCTTGGACCGAATGTTGAGATTGTGAATCTTGCTTTGTCCGACACCGACGGCGTATCTCAGCTGTCAAGAAAGCGCCCCGGAGACGGGAGCGCTTCTCTCTCTAGGGACATCGGCAGTTCAATACCCGTTAAACTCGCGAGAGTAGATGATCTCGGACCAATCTCGAACTTGAAATTCATCAAGTGCGACGTAGAAGGGCACGAACTCAACGTTTTTCGTGGCGGAGAGCATCTAATCCGTCGATTCTCTCCGGTTGTCCAGTTTGAGAGCATGCTCGGGGAAATTGCCCCGTTGCTAGAGTTCTTCAGCGATCTCGGCTATTTAGGAATTATGTTTCTTGGGAAAAGGTACGCACGAATAGAAGAACTCTCACAGAGTCCTCATCCCAAATTTGGATTGACCGGCCATCGAGATTTTATCTTTTTTCCAAGAGATGCTGTCGGGTCCATCATCCCGCGAGATCACCAAATGATGCGGTGGCACAGATCGCTCTAAACAATCCGCAACAGCTTATTGGCGATAATCGTCGGTTGCGTATTATTGTGACCGTTGCCACCGCCCGCTGCGACGTTGTTGATAGTGATCCCAGTGGCCGCCGCCCCCGTATTTTGCGAGGAATAGGTAGCAAACGGCGCATTGCCGCCGGACGACGGCTTCTGTTCGCCGAACTCAGCACGTTGATACGAGTGCACGTGTCCAGGATCGGACAACGTATTCAAGTGTGTATGTGAGGCCAATTGTGCAGCGGTCAGGGTATGGCTCTCCGAGCCGCCGGTCGCACCAAGATTGGTTGCTGCACCACCAAAATAAGACGCCGTAAGACGGCTAGCCGAGGAACCGCCCATATCATCCTTGCCAGCAACCACTCGCCCTCGGAGATCCGGGATATTGAACGTGGTAGAGCCGTCTCCAGTCCCGTAGGTCGTTCCGAGCAGCGAAAATAGCGTCGCATAGGTCGTTCGCGAGATAGCCTGCCCGTAGGCCAAGGCAAACGCGCTGCTCGGAGCGGTCGGCCCCCAATAGTCGATGCTGGACCCAAGCGGGATGCTGAACGGATCAGGCATGAAGCCCTGCAGATAGAAGGCGCCGTCAGCATGATTGTAGGTGGCGACATATGGTGTGCCTTGGATCAGCACGCCAGCCTGTAGTTCGACGTTAGGAAATCCTGACAAGCCAATCGGAGCTAGGCGCAATGGCTTTGCTCCAAGACCATCCACATTGAGCGTCACGGTCGCGCCGCAGGTGACATGAGGCGCGAAGGCGATCATCTGTCCATTAAGGTGGGCAAGCGTGTCAAAAACCTGATATGTCGTCACTGTGTAGGCCGTTGACGTGCCGCCGGTCGCGATCACCCCAGAGATATCGTCTCGATACTTGGCTACCGCCGCCATCATCGCGCGCGCCGAGTCGTTGACACTGGAGGGCGACTGGCCCTCCGTCCAGTTGATCGTCGAATCGGCCGTTGCGTCGGCGGAGGCCGTTTGAGACCATTTGTAGAGCGTCATTTCTGAATCCTGAATGTGAAAGAGACAGCGCCATTGGTCGTCGCTGCACGGTTGAAAAAGTCGTCCTAGCCCGATCGTCAGTCCTGCGTCTTGGCATCCTTGACGCACAGTTCGATATACTGCGCGCAGCGGCAGGACGGCGCCCGGGCGGTCAGGAGGTTGCGGATCACGCCTGCGGGGACGCCGGGGCTCTCGCCTGCGATCGCGGCCACACGCGCGTCGATGATGCCGTCAATCTCGCCGCGCAGCTCCTCGATCCTGTCCTCAATCGTCATCAGGCGCTGATGCTTCGTTGCCATTGGTCTTTCCGTCCTTCTTTTGTGCCTTGAGTGCCGCCAACGCCCGGCGGGCGGATGCAGCATCGTTCTGCGCGCGCCGGAGCGCGCGTTCCCGTTGAGCTTCCCGAGAGGCGAGATGAATCTGGATGTCATACGGTAAGGTGGCGAACCGGCGCTTGAACGGGTCCGGCCAGGACCGCGGCGGAGGAATGGCCGCGATCGAGCTCACTTGCCGCCGCGCCACCGAGTGTTGGGTCCGCAAGACCCAGCGCCACATGCATCCGCGATATGTCCTGCACAGCTGGCCACAGCCGATCCATGCCGAGCGACGCACAATCGGTCACAAAACGCGCCACCGACGCAGGCGCCGCTGGACAGGCGCTCAAGCCATTCAGCTCGCACCACTTGGCGAACATCGGTGCATCGCGCAGGCGCGCCTGCGCAAGCGCCGTGAGCAACGGATGAGTCATCGCTTTGCTTTGCGCAGTGCTTCATGCACGTCGCCCATGCGTCGGCGCAGATCGACGAGCCGAACGCGCTTCCGCAGACTATGCGGACTCGAGTCGATCTCGCCAGCCAATTCTGCATCGAACCTCTCGAGTGCCGCCACGCGCTTCTTCAGCCCGTAGAGTGCGAAGTTCTCCGCGATCCGCTTCGGTGACATCGGCTCGCCGTAGAGATTTCCGGTGATGGACTCCGCACGTTCGACAAAGTCTCGTTGATCGTCGGACATGATTCCCTCCTTGTTGACGTGGACGGCCGGTCAGTACGGCGAGAAGAAGATCGGCGGCGAGATCCGACGCTCCGGTCTTTCGGCGTCCGATGATGAACTGGTCTGGGCCTCGGCGCCCGCTCGAACTCCCGTAGCTGCAGACGCGTTCATCTCGTCCATGGGATAGCCGAGCGTCGGATAGGGGTTGAGTTCACGTCGAATCTTGTGATCCGGCCAAGACCAGATGAATTTGCCCCCCTCGTTCGGGCCGGGAAGAATTCCCGTCCCATATCCCTCCGTCACGACATATAGATCGTCGCCTCTCTGTACGATCGAACGGAACACGTTGCCCGGATGGAGAACGTGACCAGGCATCGTCGTGTTCACGATCGTCAATCGGTCGTCATCCACGTGTTGCCGTATCGGGCCCAAACCTCGGACATCGATGACGGCTCCATCAGCGCTGATCTGATCGCCTTGAAAAGGTGTCGCGTGCCTTTTGAGCGATTCAAAAGCGGATTGAGGCGTATTGCCCTGCGTCGTGCTCCCGACCCACTGCTCCCTTTGGTAGTGGTGCGGCCCGCTCGGCACGGTGATCTGGCGACCGCCTGAAAAGGGAATTTTACGTTGGATTGGTGATTGCATCGTGGGATCCACGCGGAATACTCCGATTGGTTGCAACGAAAATTAACGCGCGACTTGAGGCACGCGAGTTTCGATGATCGAGGATTGGACATCGGTAACGTAGGTCGCTCGTGACGACCGAAGGGTAGCAATGGCGCGGATGCGGGGCTCACCCTCCGCTGATCGCAGCGGCGACACGCGGCCGATGAACATCGGACCCGCGCGACTTCCTGTCTCAACGTTGAGAGTCCAACCTCGGAAACTGGAAGATCCGCAAAAAGCCGGCTACGCCGCTGGGGAGGATTCGTCAGCGCGTCTCGCCGGCTTAAGCCGCCTGATCAGGCAGCCGGCGGCAGCAACGGCGAACAGCGCAACGAGATTGGTCGCGGCCAAGACAAGAGCCGCGACAATGGGTCCGTCCGCGGTTCGCGGGATGTCGTTCGGACCAGGCCACATCAAGACCACAAGGACGCCGACAAACAACATGTTGGCGAGCGCCACGCTCGCTATGAACCTCGGTATCGGCGACAATCGGATCCCAAATAGCTCCGGCGTCACGACAAGAGTTGCCCCCGCGAAGAGGCAGACAAAATGCAACAGCGATAGTGAGATGGCCGCCATGACCAGCGAATCGAGGGATATGAGACCATAAGTCACAAGAAGACCCACGGCCGTCACGAGCACGAACTTGATGAGAACATCGAGGACGATGGTCGATAGCCATTGGAACGCCGAAAAATTCAATTCATTCTCCGGGGAAGGCAAACCCGTCTAGGTTGTCGGGCAACAATTGAACGAATGAAGAACATTGTCAACCTGCGCCGACGGGCCATGACCTTTTTCTTCACTCGCCGCGCGCTCTCCTCGCTTGATACAGTGCGACCGCGTCCTTCAGTTCGCCCGTGTTCGAAAGCCGGGCGCTCAATGTTCGCAGATCGTGCTGGTTACGCTCACCTCTGCTCGCCGCCAGGCCCGGCCGCTGCACCGGCGGCATCGACTTTGCCGTGACGGCATCCCTCGCCTTCATCATTAGCCGGTATTTTCCGGCGTCGTCCTGAAGCCCGCGGAAGATGATCAGCCCGTTCCCGGGCGTCTCGATCTTGTCGCTGAACAGCTTGAAGCCGTGGCCGAGACCGAGGCTTGCAATCTTCCCTTCGATCAAACGCTTCGACGATTGCGCCAGCGTGCGTTGCGCCTCGCGGATGCAGACCGCGAGCGTGCCGCGTTCGGCCTGGCAGGTCTCGACCAGAAGCTCGCCGAAAAAATGCGATTTGCCCGAGCCGCGCCCCCCGTAAATCCCCTTGTAGCGCGCGGGTTGCAGCAGCGGCTCGAAGATCTTGGCCGTCGGAATTTTCAGGATGGACAATGGATGCGCTCGCTCGCCCTAAGGCAGGCCGGTGAGCCTGCGCCACAAGGCTTGAGGCGACGACCGGCGGGGTCCTTCAGCTGATAATGAAGATGATGATCGCCGCTTTCGATATACGGCTCGATCACTCCTGTGTTGCCCATCGAGCCGACCAACTGCCCTGCAACGACCGGATCGCCTACGCTGACATATCTGGGGTGCGTGTGCAGAAGCTCGTGCGACATGCCATTGGCATCCCTGATCGCGCTTCTACCCGCCAGCATTTGGCACGATGCCGTTGACTGGAGAGTGCGACGCAGGATGCGTCAGATTGATACCCCGCTGCCCATTCGGGCTGACGTTGTAGTTTCCGTCTATGCCCTGATGTGGTGACGTACCACGGTCCCGTATCGCATCGTATGGGCTGGTTGTATGCGGGTTCGAAGCCTGCAGCTGTTGGCCAAGAAGCCCCGCCGATAGCTGCCGACAAATGCGTGGCGTGCGGCCTACTGCCCTCTGGAGACGCAGCGCGCGCTGGCCGAGGCGACCCCGAGAGCCAAGGTGGAAGCGAGGCGGAAGTCCGAGCAGGATCGAGCCCTCAAGCAGGCCGATCCGCGGGATGGCGTCTACGCGACGGCAGGCGCCGATTTCGATGACCGCTGCGCGAAATTCAACGACACCATCGTTACGTTCGCCGGCAAATCGATCACGACGGCCTCCAACATTTGCAAGATAGAAAATACGCGAGGTCAGCTTCCCGACACCGTCAGGATCGGCGCGGCCTGCAGGATGCAGCCTGCTTCGGGCTCGGAGGCTGCCAGCGTGCAAGACAAGGCCTCTACTCCGGACCACGAGAACCTGATGTTCAAGAAGATCGACGACAAGACCGTCATCCTCTGGATCATCGACAACGGACACTTCACCGGCGATGGCCGAAAGCTGTCTTATTGCAGCGACCAGGTGCAGCGCCTATGCCGGACAGCGCCCGGCGGGCAAGCAGACCAGGAACTAGCCGAAAGCATCAAGACGAAAGACCCGCGCCGGACTGCGTCCGCGCGGGCAACACCAACTTCTGTCGATGATGCCATTCTGCCAGTGTTTTGCCCGACGGATCAATGATCAATCGAGGTGAGCTTGCAGATCGGGATCTCCGCGGTCTCATGAACAGCGTCACCGCTACCCGGCCTTGCCGGGTGCACGATGATGCGTTCGATCCGGTGGATCAATTCGAGCACTCCGTCTTCGCCATTTTCGACCGGCTGGGCGGCCTTGCCCCAGCCGCGATCCAGGATCGCATTGGCAGCCGAGACGCGCGCCGCCGGCGTTGCGTCCTCACTGCGCATGACGCCGACGAGCACCCTGATGGCGGTTCTTGTGTGGCTCCGCGCAAGAGAGCGAATTTCGGTCAGGGTGTGTGCCCTCGACATCTTGCCGCGCGCGGGCAAGCGGACCGGTGCAGGCTCGGGCTCACATTCCATGATCTCCTCGCTCACGACAACGTCTCCCACAGCACGATTGCGACGAGGCCCGCCAGGGCCAGCGATATCAGATAGGCGGTCATCGTCTCTCCCGAAAACAATATGCGCGGCAGATCGCGCAATGAGGCGCGATCGTTTCGGGCGCGAACCCTATCTCCGGTCCCGGAGACCGCAGCGGCGCGGGCAACAAGCCCGGCGCCGCGAGCCGGCACGTTCGCGCGTGCACGGCCAGCAATGGTTCGGACGGCGGCACGCCGATCGGCGCTCCAAGAACGCGTATCAAGCGAGTGCGTGGCCGTGATGCGTGGGCCGCCGTCCGATTCCAAAAAACAGGCAACGAAAAACCCGCGGCGGATGAATTCCGCGCGGGTGTTACGAACTTTGCGATGATGTCACTATGCCAGTGTTTTGCCCGACGGGTCAACACTCAAGTTCGCTTTTTGCGAAATTAAGCTTCGATCGGCCCGGTCGGGCATCACAGGGAAACGAATTCCGTCTCGGCGTCGAAATGATAAAGCCCGCTAGCGGATTGCTCCGCGCGGGCCGAACCATACTCGTTTCGATGATGCCATTCTGCCAGTGTTTTGCCCGACGTGTCAATCGAACGAACTCACGAAGGCCGCGTTAGGCGATCAGGAGAACCCGCCATGACGGTCAGGACGGCGTCACGAAATCTTCCAAGCTCAAAGCCGCGCGGCGACAAGGAGCGCGCCACGCAGGAAGCGATGATCGAAGAGGCCGGGGAAACGGAAGACAACAACCGCGACCTCGTGCATGGCGACGGCGGCACCATCGATCTGCCCACAAAACCCGGCGATTTGTCGAAGGACGATTAGGCCGCGACGTGCGGCACGCATCTGGATGATGCCATTCTGCCGGTGTTCTGCCCGACGCGTCAACGCGGCGAGCGCTGAAGCGGAAGTCCCTCCTCCCAACTCAATATGTGGTGCGCAAGGGGCTTGCTTCAAGCCCCCTGTCATCGCGTAGAAGCCTCGACCCGAACAACGGCTCGAGGGTCACGAGATGCCAATCCTGCTTCCGACGACCCGCTCACGAACGAGCGCAACGCGCACGGCAGCCACCGGCCATGCTGTAGTGATCGCCGGCGGCGGCCCGACCGGGCTGATGCTCGCCGCGGAACTCGCGCTGGCGCAGATCGACGTCGCAATCGTCGAGCGCCGCGCGAGCCAGGACCTCGGTGGCATGCGCGCCGGCGGACTGCACGCGCGCAGCATCGAGATCCTCGATCAGCGCGGCGTCGCGGAGCGCTTCCTGCGCGAAGGACAGATCGTCCAACTCGCCGGCTTCGCCTGGACGAAGCTCGACATCAGCGACCTCCCGACCCGCCACGCTTACGGGCTGGCCCTGCGGCAGAGCCATATCGAGCGCATCCTGGCCTATTGGGCCGACGAGCTCGCGGTGCCAGTCTATCGGAACTGCGAGGTCACGGGCTTCGCACAGGACGAGATGGGCATCGACATCGCGCTATCGAGCGGCGGCACATTGCGTGCGAATTATCTGGTCGGCTGCGACGGTGGCCGCAGCCTGGTGCGCAAGATAGTGGGCATCGACTTCGCCGGCTCGGATCCGACGCTCAGCAACCTCATGGCCGAGGTCGAGATGCGCGAGGAGCCCGCATGGGGCCTGCGTCACGATGCGCTCGGCTATCACGGTCTCAGCAAGACGGAGAGCGGGCGCGTGCTGGTCGTCGTGACGGAAGCAATGCGCGAGCGCGGCGAGCCGAGCTTGCGCGATCTCGGCGAGGCGCTCGTCGCCGTGTACGGCACCGACTTCGGCGTGAAAAATCCCACCCGGATCTCCCGCTTCACCGATGCGGCGCGGCAGGCCGCCTCCTATCGCAGGGGACGCGTGCTGCTCGCCGGCGATGCCGCGCATATCCATCACTCCGTGGGCGGACAGGGCCTCAACACCGGCCTGCAGGATGCGGTCAATCTCGGCTGGAAGCTGGCGCAGGTCGTCAAGGGCATCTCGCCCCCAAACCTGCTCGACACCTACCACACCGAACGTCATCCCGTGGCCGCGCGCGTGCTGCGCAACACGAGGGCGCAGATCGCCCTGCTCCGCCGCGCCGAGGACGGCCTCATCGCCGCGCGCGAGGTCATGTCCGAGCTGCTCGCCATGGACGAGCCGCGCAGGCGTTTCGGAGCCATGATGAGCGGTCTCGACATAAGCTACGATCTCGGCGAAGGCCACGCGCTGCTCGGACGCCGCATGCCCGATCTCGACCTGATGGTCGACGGCCGGCCGCTGCGATTGTTCACGCTGCTGCATGACGCGCAAGCGCTGCTGCTGAATTTCGGCGAGGCGCCCGATCTCGACATCGCCTCTTGGGCAGATCGCGTCAATCTCATCCGCGCCGGTTACGACGGCGCGTGGGAGCTTCCGGCGATCGGGCAAGTCGTCGCGCCAAAAGCCGTGCTGGTGCGTCCCGACGGGCACGTGGCCTGGGTTGGAGACGATCGCGGATGCGGACTTGCGGAGGCGCTCACGAGGTGGTTCGGACCAGCTGCATAGCGGACGAACGTCTCGCTCGCCCTCGAAAACAAACAAGCCTACAGCATCCCGCGGGCCTGTTCCGAATTCTTGCGATGATGCCATTCTGCCAGTGTTTTGCCCGACGTGGCAAACAATCGATGTTGAGCGACATGCGAAGAGCTCAACTTCTTCACTCTCGCCCAAGCATCGGCCGTATCCAGCGCGAGAACCACTCTTCAGCGTCGTTGTGGGGATTGCCTGAACTTTCCACTCCGAAGATCGGTGGCGGAATAAGATAGCTCGGCTCATCCGCGGATACACCTATCGGCCTGCTCGTCTGGGCTGGCCGGCCATCAGCGGTCGGCACGGTCCAGCTTCCGAACCGAGCGTCGAAATCGGGGGAAGGCAGATAGGGGACCGGTGCACTCCCGGACGAGAATACACTGGTCGCGTTGGACTCGTTGACACGGGCGAGACGCCGAACCTCATCGGGCGCGACGGCTCCCGCAGCAGGAGCGGGCGGCGCTTCTGGCGTATTCGACGTCTGCGCAGGCACAGTGCCTGCCGGAGTGTCGATCCAGTTCGCGAAGCGATCTGCAAAGGTGCTGGACCGAGCCGCCTCCGGGTCGTCTGCAGGACTGGCGAAGTCGAACGGATCGTAAGAAGCCGCCCCTTTCGCGAAAACACTTCCATCTGCAACTTGGGTAGCACCCGAGGCACTCGCAGAGAAAGCAGGTCGGGTGAGAGCGGCAGCAGCCGCACCTGAGAGTATCGCAGCACCGAGCCCCTCCAGTCCAGGTATCATCAGGGCGCCTGTGCCAATCACACCAGCTCCCATCAGCAACGCGGAGCCTTGATCAGGAGGTGCCGGCGGGCCTAGAACATGCGACCCATCTGAAAGATACGTAAGCGGCTGGCCTGTCTCTGGATGGAATTGCAGGACTTGAGGGTCGGGCGGCAATGCCGTGCTGGGAGGCAATTGCATGCCACGCTGCCATTCAGGCGATAGGACCGGAAATCCCGGCGATCCAAAAGTCGCGAGCGGGTCGCTTGGTGCAAACCCTTCCGGCTTGTTCACTCCCTCAAGACGAGGCGGGATGAAGCCTGGCAAGCGGGTATCCACAAACGGCGGAACGAGGCCAGGCAAATCGGGAACAGGTCCAACAGCTGTGAAGTGCTGCGAAATAGGCGAGCCTTTGGGATATCGCGCTAGTATCGCTATCTTGTCGGCGAGACTGCGGGTGCCGTCCGGAAGGAGAACGGGGGCGCGCAAAGCGTTTTCCCATTGGCCGGCGGCGTGGAGTTGATCGACAGTCTCCCGCATTTGCTGAATGCTGTCTCGATTTTCTTCAGCATACGTTTTCCAATTTGCGTACCAATCTTCAATGCGCTTATTCCCCTCCTCGCTCGTCATGCCTAAAGGTGCATTGGCAAGCAAATGCCCCTTCGCCAGTGCGTGCTTGGCAGCGGCGAGAAAGCTGTTCAGTTCGGCATGCAGTTGATCAACAGCAGCGGCATCGCCTTCCTGAGCGGCGGCAAAGGATGGATGGGACTGGAGTACACCGAGAAACTTGCAGAATATCTTGCTATAGCTTCCGAGATGACCTCCCGTATGAGGACTTGATCCTAGCTCTCGAGCTGCTTGCAGATCTGATGGCAGAGCCATCAAATTCGTGATGCTATTGAGGTTGAAACGATTACCCAAGACCTTCAGCGTGAAGTGGCCAGCAAGGATCTGTGGCAAGATGTGATGAATCTGGATCATGTTAGCCTCTTGCGTCCGCCAAGGCATCAATCAGCGCGGCCCAAAGACGTTTGGCCCGCATGCGAGTGAAGGAAATGAACTGTGAGGTTGGATTGCTTGTCTGTCGGGCGAAGCGGCAGCTTGCGACGAGTAGGGCCGTCGAGATTCATGACGTCCGCGCCGAGCAATTGCTCGAAGCGAGGTTCTCGCATGAGCCGCCAAGAGACGCCTGCCGCTGCAAAGAACGGGCAACAAAAAAGCCCGCGACAGCGTCGCGGGCCCACCTTTCTCTAGATCATACCACAGTGTTTTGCCCGACGTGTCAACGAGCAGCCCCGACAGCAGACGCGGCAAACCCCTTACATTCCTCCCGCGAGATGAGACCACGGAAGGAGAGCGAGGTTTTTCCCGCCCTACTCGGCGGACTTCCATGCGACAGGATTTCAGAATCGGCAGCAGCTACGCTTCAGCTCAATACTTGGTCGCATCAGTGAATCCGATGCCCCGCATACCCGCCTCTTTGCACGCATCCTTGAACACCTGGTCGCAGACGATCATGGGATAGAAGGGCAGCCTGAAGATATGGGCCGCTCCGACAGCGTCCTCTTTGAAGAGAAGGCAACTTCTACTATTCAGGTTGTAAACCTTACGATCGGGCCTGGGATACTCGATCTCGAGTACGGAGTTCGCTTCGTCGACGGCATCGAGAACCCTGACGACGTCGCAGAGCCAATACGTTTGCGCCGGTGGGCCGTGTCGATACCATGTCTCGCATCTGACAAAACGAACTCCCTCTAAATCCAACGCCTCAAGAAGGCTCTTCATCCGGTCGGACACGAGGTGGTAGTCGTGAAAGAGCTCCCAGTCCGTAGGAGCCCGGCCGAGAGATTTGTCGATGACAAGTCGCGGTGGTTCAGGGAAGGCCACGAAGCCTCGCCCCGGTGGTGGAATAAGTACCTCGCGCTTGCCGGCGAGAGCAACGAGATTCTCCATCTCCCATCCCGGTGCCGTTTGAAACCTGAAGTCCAGACCTACGACATAGAACCTTCGGACCTTTGTTTTGCTCTGGCGCCTCTCTGGAAGGGAACGAACCATCCGTCTTCTCTCGTTTACATACAGGTCCAATGCACTCTAGAGCATTGTGCCGACGCTGCCCACTGCCAGTGCTCCTACCCGACGCGTCAGACGACCTTCCTGACCACGACGCGCGTAATTCCTTCCGCGCACCATCATGACTCTGTCATGCCGCCTATTACGCCGAACCGTCGCTGCAGAAGAACACGGGCAAGCCACCGAACTGATCGGAGTTCTTGTATCTGACCGCGAAGCGCTCGTGCTCGTCGCGGCCGAACGTGTGACCGTCCTTGACCACAGGCCCGTGCTCGACCAGATAGACGGCAAGCCCGTCCACCTTGGACATCAAGGTTGCAAGCGTCAGCTTGCGGGTCTCGAACTGAATTTCACGCTGGGCAAATGCCGATAGACCCATCGTCACTGCGCCGATGCCGGCCGCTGAACGGAACGGCAGTATGTCGACCCATAGCGAGGACGGATAGTCGGGGTAAGGCGCGAACGATTGCATGGACATATCCAGCCATAGATCGGCCGATCGTGCGACCTTGCCGTTCCAGACCACGCCGCAGCATTGCGGCATCGTCGCAATCAAAGCGCCGATGACGGCAGTCGTCAGACGAGCAGCGGACAACGGTTGCTGCTTCTGGCCAAGTACCGAAACGATCACATGGCCTCGGTGCCGGGCTGCAACTGCCTTGCCCTCCGGCCATGTCGTGGCAGCGCGTGACCACAGTCCTGAATCGTCTGGAACGGGCGCCGGCATCGACATCACTGCCACGAATTCGTTGCCACAGCGGAGCAGCGGCGAACCCTGCTGCATGCCGCCCTCGCCGCCTCCGTCCACCTCCATCGGCAGTTCGGGATGTCGCGCACGGACGGCTGCAGCAAGCGCAACCATGTCCGGGGTTGCGGGTGTTTCCAGCAAGACCAGGGCGAGAAAAGACTTACTCATCGGCCGCCTCACGGAAGCTTTGCGGCGTGATGTGGTCCTATCACGGCTCGCTTACAGGTTGAGTTTTCGTGTCATAGAACAAAAAGAGAACAATGTCAAATTGCACCCGTGCTGGAGGGTTCGCGAGAGTCCACATGCCGTGAGACCCGAAGCCCATGTGAAGAGCTATGCCGCGGCATCTCGCCTAGCGGCGCCACTCCAAACGCGTATCGCGCCCGAGGCTCCGATCCGGAACATTCGTCAGCATACCGATTCGCTTCTCATGCAGGACACAACACCGGATCCGCTCCTGGCGCGCGCCGACGCTGCGCTGGAGGAAGCAAGTCAGCTTCGACTCGCGCTGATGCGCAATGCTTCAGCGGCGCAAGCCATCTGCAGCCATGCAAGCCAAAGCCGTCTTCTGCTGTCCGGCCTGATCCCCGCGATCGCCATCGCACTGGCCGTCAGCGATCATCCATTTGGGGATCGATAGGCCCCGCCCGGAATGTCGGCTCACGAGTACCGACGCGGAAATCTTGTGATTGGCCGGAGGATTACTGCTGCTGTCGCACAGCGAGCTTCCCGGAGGGACACTCGACAAATTAACTTATGACACTCTCGGAACCATAGGCCAGATGCCGAGTTTTCCCGGTACACTGGATGAGGATGAATGACGCGCCACTCGGGAGGGTGGTCGGCCCCAGCCTCCTGCGCTGGGGCCGCTTCATTTTGGCAGCTAGTATCACGTAGACGTCGCCCCGGATCGGGCCGGGGGCCGCTTGGCTCGTACCTGGTACAGTGATGCGTTGCGCAGGCTGGCGCAGGTTCGGTTGGGTTTGAGAACCGCACGCAACACCAACGCTTGGGAACTTTGGAAGGCCCCGCCAACTTTTAAGGGACGACAGCAAGCGCGTATGGAGCACGCTCATGTATCGGCCGTTGGCGGTTTTGGCATTTGCTATTTTTGTTCTACCGCAGCATGCGACTGCCACCGAGTTCAGTTCTCGCGCCAATTGTGCTTGCAGCACTACGTGGCACCGGCACACTGCCGTCGTGCGACACAGGCTCTACAGGGTGAGAACTGCGTATTTGATTGGCTACGACCCACTGCCATACCGCTTCGGCTCGACATACGTTTTTGAGCGTCCCTACCGCTATGTGCGGCGCTAAAACACCCCTTGCCGCGGCCAGCCGACCTGAAACGCAATCGGTCTCTCAGCCACCGGCGCCTATGGACGAAGCCTCGGCCAGTGATTTGTGCAAACTACCAGAGATGGCTTTGTTCAAAAGTGAACTTTGGAAGCGTGCTTCGCACAAAAATGAGTAAGTGGCTCAAACTGCAGAAAGTACTAGCGAAAATAATTACTTTGCACCCATCAATTGTTATGTCCCCTGCGCTCCAGCAAGCCTAGCCTCATCCCATCACCGCAAGGCCCACGGCAACGATCGGTGATGAGAGCGCGATTGCGCTCCCGCCTACTCCAGCAAGGAGCCGGCGTCATGCTGAAGCGTCGACGTTACAAGCAGACCAAAACGCTCGATCAGCGGCTGGCCGAGGAAGCGGCACACCTTCGCGACGAGGCGCGCGCGCTACCGCCCGGACGCGCGCGTGAGATGCTGCTGCGAAAGGCGCGGCAGGACGAGACGGCGTTGCAGATCGAAGCCTGGCTTCGCTCGCCCGGCCTGAGGGCTCCGACATGATGCAGCAATATCGCGCCTATCTGGTCGGGGAAAACGGGGTGTTTCAGTCCGCCGAGGCTTTCGAGGCGCGGTCCGATGCGTCGGCGCTCCTGTTCGCGCGGCGCTTCACGGGACGGGGCGACGTCGAGGTCTGGCAGCTCGACCGCAAGATCGGCCTGCTGAAACAGGCGACGTTGCCCGCCACAGCCTCGCCCGAAGACGCAGGCCCCGGCAAGCAGCACGGTCACTCCTCCGCGAGCTTCCGCTCGATATAGGCATCCACCGTTTCGGCAAAGGATCGCTGCACGTCGACCGCGGCAACATGCAGGTCGAGCGCATCGCGTTGCAGCACACGCAGGCCGCGCCCGCGGGCACTGACCGGAGCAGTGTTGAGATATTGGTCGATGGCGCCCTTGGCTTGCGGGATCGCCTTCGGATCGCCCCTGGCGATCAGAAGACGCAAAAGGCTCTGGCATTCGGCCAAGCCCGGCATGGGTTTTGGGCCTCAGCCTTGCCGCGATTTCGGCTTCGGTCGCTTGACCGGCTGGGTGTGGGTGCCGAACAGCATCAGCAGAAACGCGACTTCTTCCTTCGAACCGACCTGGATCATGGTGATCTCCCTTTCGCCTGGTTGGTCGAGACGAGCGGAAAAGGCGTTCAGGACAATCGGGTTTCGGGATTGTTTCAGGACAGTTTCGTCGTACCATGGGCCAGAAGCCCGACATCGATACGACTGACGATCGCCAACCAGTCGGCCTCTAGTTTGCGCGCCTGCAATTGCAGGCAACCCTATCTTCGTTTGTGGCGAGCGAATCGTAGTCGTCTGCAAGCCTGAGGTAGACCTTACGCAGGCCTTCGTCCGGTGTGCATGACGCCATTGTTCGGTATTCCTCGGCTACGTGCCGATGCCGGGCGGCTTCCGCCATGTAATCCGTGTTCATCGCAAGCTTCCTGGGCCCGACCGTCGGCCCCGGCGCGACGGGACCATTGCGATAGATCAACGACTGCAAGACGCATCAGCAACCGACGCCTTATAGGAACACCGCCAACCAAATCGCGGGACCGCCCGACGCCGCGAAAAGCAAGCAGCACCCTCCGCTCCGCTGGGGGCGCAGGCGGACGTCCAGCGGCACTCGGCCGATCCTGCCATCATGCCAGTGTTTTGCCCGACGGATCAAATTTTAACCAAATCCGGCAATTCGGATTTGGCCGACCGAAATTTGTTCGCGCCAAGCTGGGACATGTCGCCCGCGAGGGGGCGAGGATCGAAAAGCTTCGGAGAGACGATCGATGTACTACGTCGCCGCCGCATTGCTGGGGCTGTCGGGACTGTTCTACTCTGCGGGCCATCACGAGCTCGGCCAGTTCGGCACGAACGTGTGCCGCTATGGCGGCACGTTCTGCGACAACCCCGTGGTCGTCTTCACCGGCGCGGCGCTGGCCGCCGCCTGGGGCATGTTCGTCAGCATCAAGTAGAGGACCTCGTCCCAGGCTCGCCCGCGCCGGCCGCCAGCTCCTTGCGGACGGCGGCGGCGGAATTGCCGACCTTGTCGACGGCCTTTTGCAGCTCCTCCTTCGTGACGCCGAGTGCGTGGGTCCAGTACTTGACCTCGAAGGCCTCCTGCATGTTGATCTTGCTGCGGTCCGGCTGCGCGCGCTTCGTCAGATTGTCCATGCGGCTGATCCTCCTTGCCGCGGGAAAACGCTGCAACGGAGCTGCCGTTCCTGAGCTCGCCGATCGAGCAAGCTTTCGTGCCGACAGCAGGCCTCACACGCTCAGCCATACCATCGAGGCGAGCACCGCCGCGAACGCGAACAAGGCAATGATGGCGACTTTGAAAATCAGATCGGCTGCCAAGCGAGCCCCCTTTTCACGTCCACCGTCCGCGCTCGAAACACAGATGGTCCCTGTCTCCGGAAGGACGGCAAGCGGCGTGACACGCTGTGGCCACGACCATGAAACGGCAGCGCAACGGCTCCATCGCCGTTTGGTTCCTATTACCGGGCCCGCAGCCCGACGAATGTTCGGGCGTCATTGCCAGCGGTGCGGGCCGTGACTTTAACATTTGTTATAATCACTCATTTTCGAAACGCATCGTCTACAATGTTGCGAAGCGGCGGCCGCCGATTTAACCTTTGTCATCAACATCAACGCCGGCTTCGTGCTCTTTGCCTCCCACGCGCTCTGTCGCGTGGGGATGGGTTGACGTGACAAGCGACAGAATTTGGGCACCGCTGTTCGAGCGCCTGAAAACAACCACGGGCGCCGATGACAAGGAACTGCTTTCCCTGGCAGCACTGCCGGTCTCCTTGCGCGATTTCCACGAGAACCAGACCGTGCTGCGCGATGGCGAGGAGCCGAGCGAGTGCTGCCTGATCGTCGACGGCTTCTGCGTCCGGTCCAAGACCCTTCCGGACGGCAGGCGCCAGATCCTGGCGATTCACATTCCCGGCGACCTGCCCAACCTGCAGAACCTGCACTATGCGACCGTGGACCACGACCTCGTCGCGTTGTCCGACTGCACGCTCGCCTTCATAGGCCACAGGGCGCTGAAGGAGCTGATCAGGGAGCGGCCCGGCGTCGGCGAGATGTTCTGGCGCGATACCCTGGTCGACGCCGCCATCTCGCGGGAGTGGCTCGTCAATGTCGGCCAGCGCTCGACCCATAACCGCCTGGCGCATCTGATCGTCGAGTTGCGCGAGCGGCTTCGCCTTGTCGGCCGCGTCATCGACAACACCTTCGCCATACCGCTGACGCAGGAGCAACTCGGCGAGGCCATGGGCGTCACCAGCGTTCACACTAACCGCATCCTGCGCGATCTCCGCATGGACGGGGTCCTGGAGCTGCAGCGCGGCACCGTGCGCATTTTCAACGAGCACAAGCTGCAGGAGCTGGCGCAGTTCGACGGGCGCCACCTGTATCTGTCGCCCTCGTCATGAGCAGGCCCGACAGGTCGCTCAGAGGGGCGCATTCCACCTCGAGGGCTCGGCAGAGAGCCCTAGCCGCGCCGCCTGCATCGACAGCTGTTGCGTTGATCTACTTCGACAGCTGTTTTGCCCCACGGGTCAAACCGAGTTCGAATAATCGGAATTTCCCCACCAGCACCGCTTTTTTCCTGCCCGGGAACAATTGTTCCCCCGCGGGGTTTTTTTTCGGACTTCCTCTTCGCAAAAGGCAAGCCGGAAAGACCCCGAGATACATGAGCGACAGCGCCCTCGCCCAGCCGAAATCCGCCTCGACCCTGCTGAAGCGGCTGGGGCCGGGTCTCATCACCGGGGCGGCCGACGACGATCCTTCCGGCATTGCCACCTATTCGCAGGCGGGCGCACAATTCGGCTACGGGCTGCTCTGGACGGTGTTTCTGACCACGCCGTTCATGATCGCCATTCAGCTCGTCAGCGCGCAGATCGGCCGGGTCACCGGCAAGGGACTGGCCGCCAACGTGATGCGAGTCGCGCCGCGGTGGGTGGTGCTGGCGCTCGTCTTCATGCTCGTCGCCGCAAACACCTTCAACATCGCCGCCGACATCGCCGCGATGGCCGAGGCGCTCTCGCTCGTCATCGGAGGCCTCAACCACGAGCACGCTCTGATCTTCGCGGCTGGCTCGACCCTGCTCCAGGTGTTCGTGCCCTATCGCCGCTATTCGCCGGTGCTGAAGTTTCTCACGCTCGCGCTGTTCGCCTATGTCGCGACCGCCTTCACCGTTAAGATTCCGTGGAGCACGGCACTGCTCGCCGCAGTGTGGCCGGAGGTGAATGTCAGCGCCGGCTATTTCATGATGGTGGTGGCCGTGCTCGGCACCACCATCAGCCCGTATCTGTTCTTCTGGCAGGCCTCGCAGGAGGTCGAGGAGATGAACCAGGGCAAGCGCGACAAGCCGCTTCGCGAGCTGAAGCATGGCGGCAGGCCGGAGCTCGCGCGCATCAGGGCCGACACCATCACCGGGATGCTGCTCTCCAACGGCATCGCTTTCTTCATCATCCTCACCACGGCGTCGGTACTGCACGCCAACGGCGTCACCAACGTCAATTCCGCGACCGACGCCGCCGAGGCGCTGCGGCCGCTCGCCGGCGATTTCACCTTCGCGCTGTTCGCGCTCGGCATCATCGGCACCGGCCTGCTCGCGATCCCCGTGCTGGCGGGCTCGGCGGCTTATGGCGTTGCCGAGATTTTCGGCTGGCACGCCACCCTCGAGGCGAAACCCGACGAGGCCGTCGGCTTCTACACCATCATCGCGACCGCGACCGCGATCGGCTTCGGGCTGGGATTCACCGGCATCGATTCCATGCACATGCTGGTCTGGAGCGCCGTGCTCAACGGCATTGTCGCCGTGCCGATCATGGCGATGATGATGCTCATCGTCTCGAGCCGCACGATCATGGGCCGTTTCAGGGCCCGGTCGTGGCTGATCGCATTGGGCTGGCTGGGCACAGCGCTGATGGCGCTGGCGGTGCTTGCGCTGCTCGGCTCCTCAGTGATCGGCTGACGAACCGTACGACAATGCCGCTGTCTACACGCCACCCTGCCGAGGTGGGCGTAAGGCGCCCGGCACGCGCTCTACAGCGGGCTTCACGCCGGTCCGTTGTTAGCCTAACAGTTGCAACCTGGGCCTTTCGAGCTCGCCACAACAAACATAAAACCCCGCCGGGGGACAGGGAGCGACATGACCAAATCATCAAAAGCAACAAACCTCGAAATCCTCGCCTGCGATGCCGGCTGGAGAAATTACCATTTCGTCAAGTTGACGACCGAAGACGGCATCGTCGGCTGGAGCGAGTTCGACGAGGGCTTTGGCTCGCCCGGGGTCGGCGCAGCGATCCAGCGCCTGTCCGCCCGCGTGATCGGGCAGAACGTCTTCCAGCACGAGCGCATCTACGCCGAGCTGTTCGCGGCCACCCGCCCCGCTGCCGGCGGCGTCGTGGCGCAGGCGCTCGGAGCGATCGAGAACGCGCTGCTCGATGCCAAGGCGAAGTGTCTCGGCGTGCCCTGCTACGAGCTGATCGGCGGCAGGATCCGCGATCGTGTCCGGGTGTACTGGTCGCATTGCGCGACGTGGCGGATCAATCATCCCTCCTGGTACAAGCCGCCGATCGAAAGCCTCGATGGCGTCAAGGCGATGGGCCGCGAGGTGCGCGAGAAGAAATTCACCGCGCTCAAGACCAACATCTTTTCCTACGACGATGGCAAGCCGACCGGCTGGCGTCCCGGCTTCGGCTCACCCTTTGCGCCGGAGATCAATGTGGACAGGAAAATTCTGCGCGACCTGCGCATGCATCTCGAAGCGATCCGCGAGGGCGCGGGCCCCGACGTCGACATCCTGCTCGACTGCAACTTCAACGCCAAGACCGAGGGCTACCTGAATATCCTGCGTCTCATCGCTGACCTCGACATGTTCTGGATCGAGATCGACAGTTTCAATCCGGAGGCGCTCGGCTACATCCGCAGGCAAAGCCCGCATCCGATCTCGTCCTGCGAGACGCTGCTGGGCTTGCGTGAATTCCTGCCCTTTTTCCACGAGCAGGCGATGGATGTCGCGATCATCGACACGCCCTGGAACGGCGTCTGGCAATCGATGAAGATCGCCGCGGCGGCCGAAGCGTTCGAGGTCAACGTCGCCCCGCACAATTTCTACGGCCATCTCTGCTCGATGATGAACGCGCATTTCTGCGCCGCCGTGCCGAACCTGCGCATCATGGAGATCGACATCGATCGTCTGTCCTGGGACCGCGAGCTGTTCACGCACGAGCCGGAGATCCACAACGGCCATCTCATCATCCCGGACCGGCCCGGCTGGGGCACCGAACCGAACGAGGAAGCATTGCGCGCGCACCCGCCGAGGACGAGCGGCGGCCTTCTCAACTACGGCCGCAGGGGCTAACGAAGATTATGGCGTCACCGGATTGACGGTCGGGGATGTCTTCGGCCCCGGCCGTGTCGGCTCGATCGGCGACTTCGGTTCGGTCGGAAGCACCGCAGCGCCTGCGGCGCGTGCAGCTTCCCCTGTCGTCGCATACATCGCGACATGGGCCGGCTGGGTCTTGGCGCGGCTCCAGGGTCCGTGGTCGACGATCAGCATGGCCGCAATCGTCAGGCCAGCCACGACAAATGCGATCACACCGGGATGACGGAGCGCCGTCGAGATGGAGTTCGCGAAACGATCAGTCATTGAGGGGTCCGCTATTTTCCTATCGCAGGTTAACCAATTGTGCCCCTCGGAGTTCCCCATTCAATCCAAGCAAGTTCCGCGCCAGCCGTCGGAACTTGCTCCGTTCATCTTTTCACATCCGGGCGAGCATCGCCGACGAATCCGTCGCGGTTCGGCATCTTCACAGCCGCCAGCGATTTCGCATCAAGGATTGTATCCGCACCCACCAGGCCATTCATGTTCAGGATAAAGGCGGACACCGCATAGACATCCTCATCGCTCAGCGACTGCGGCGCGTTCTGCGGCATGGCGCGACGGATGTAGTCGAATAATGTCGGGGCATAGGGCCAGTAGCTGCCGACCGTGCGAATCGGCCTGGCCGTTCCGATTGTGCCCTGGCCACCGGCGAGCCGATCGCCCAAACCGCCTTCGCCCTTCTCGCCATGGCACGAGGCACATTGCTGCGCGAATACTGCACGTCCCTGACTGACCGAACCGCTCCCCTCCGGAAGATTGCTGCCGTCGCGTCCGACATCGATATTCCACCCCGCAATCTCGGCGGTCGTCGCCGGTCGGCCGATGCCGTAAGGACTCTGCCCCTGTGCTGCGTTCGAAGAGGCCCACAGCACGATTGCGAAGCCAATCCCGCAAGTCTCACGCCAGCGCATTGGTCACCTCGCCATCATCGGCGATGCGCCAGGGCCAGATGGCATTGTTGTGGTAGAAATAGTTCTCTCCACGCACGGCGAGCAACTCGGCCAGGGTGGGCTGCACGTAGCCGGTCTCGTCAATGGCGCGGCTCTGAATCACGGCGGGCTTGCCGTCCCATCGCCACGGCAGGCGGAAGCGCGTCAGGGCACGCGTCAGCACTGGCTCCTGCAAGAAGGCGTTCTGCCAGCCCTTCCCCTCATCGATGGATACCTCGACGCGCGCGATCTTGCCGTGCCCACTCCAGGCGAGGCCCGTGATCTCATGAAAGCCCGGTGCGCTCAGACGCTGACCGCCGGAGGGACGGGTGATGATCGACTTCGCTTCCATATAAAAGGAGAATTCCCGCGCCGTGCCGTCGGGCAGGAGGTCGGTGTATTTCGAGGTTTCCTCGCGCGAATAAACCGGCTCCGCGGTCACATGCAGGCGGCGCAGCCATTTCACGCTCATATTGCCTTCGAATCCCGGCAGAAGCAGCCGTAGTGGATAACCTTGCTGCGGACGGAGCCGCTCGCCATTCTGGCTGTAGACCAGCATCGCATCCTCGAGACATTTCTCGATCGGGACGCTTCGCGTCAGCGCGGCCGCGTCGGCGCCTTCCGCGACCACCCATTTGGCCTCCGGCTTCAGCCCGGCCTCCTGAAGCACCAGCTTCAGGCTCACGCCGGTCCATTCGGCACAACTCACGAGACCGACGAGGTCAGATACCGTCTTGCCATAGGGCTTGCTGTAACCGGGGTTGCCGGAGCATTCGAGGAAGTGGATGCGGGACTCCGACGGAAAGCGCCGGAGATCGTCCATCGTGAAGACCAGGGGACGCTCGACCAGCCCATGCAGCATTAGCCGGTGCTGCGCGGGATCGATGGTCGGAACACCGCCATGATGTCGCTCGTAAAACAGCCCATTTGGCGTGATGATGCCGTCGAGCTCCTGCAAGGGCGTCCGACTGGACGCAGAGATGTATTGCTTGAGGGACTTCGAGATGTTCCTGACGACGCCCTTCTCGAACGGCGATGGCGTGCCGTAGGGCTGGCCTCCCGTCGGATCCCCCGGCGCCTTCATCCATTCAGGAACGTTGGGCGGAAGGTTGTCTGCCTCTGCGGCAACGCAAGCGTCCGCGCCAAGAACGGCGCCTCCCGCTGCTGCGGTGGCGGCTGTCAGAAAGCGACGGCGTGTCGACGTCACGGAATCATTGTCGGGATCTGTCGTGCTCATTGCGGTCCCTCGGCTGGCGCGGAGCCCTCATCAAACCGTTCCACAGCGGCATTTGCAATTCGCAGCCGTTTCAAAAGCGAGCGATTTCGATCAGGGCTGATCTAAATCGAGTGGCTGCGAGAGCAGGTCCTTTCCTCGCAGCGCACAAACACTGCCCCGCACGATTCACTCACCCGGAGCGATCGCGTTGCTCGGCGTGGGCCGGTCGGTGATCTGCTGCCCGAACAGGCTGCCGATCAGCTCGACCGCAGTGCGCGCAGTCCGGCCACGCTCGTCGAGGAAAGGATTGAGCTCGACGATGTCGACCGATCCCACCACGCCTGAATCGTGCAGCAGCTCCATGATAAGATGTGCCTCACGATAGGTCGCCCCGCCCGGCACTGTGGTCCCCACGCCCGGCGCAACGCTGGGGTCGAGGAAGTCGACGTCGAAGCTGACATGCAGCACGCCGTTGCACGTCTTGACGCGTTCGATGACGCGCCGGATCAGCACCGCGACACCGAATTCGTCGATCTGTCGCATGTCGACAACCCTGATCCGGCGCGAGCGCATCAGCTCCTTTTCGAGCTTGTCGATCGAACGCGCGCCGAACAGATCGAGTCTGTCAGGGGCGATCGACGCACGCGGGTCATCGCCGAGCAGGCCTTCGAGACCCGGCTCACCGCACAGAAACGCCGCCGACATGCCGTGCATGTTCGCCGTGATCGTCGTCTCCGGCGTATTGTAGTCGGCATGCGCGTCCAGCCAGAGCACGAAAAGCTCCCGCTCGCGCTCCTGCCAGTGGCGCGCCATGGCATTGACCGAGCCCATCGACAGCGTGTGATCGCCGCCGAGGAAGATCGGCAGCGCACCGGTTTTCGCGATGTCATAGCCTCTGCGGCTCAGCACGCGCGTCCAGCGCTGGATTTCGCGGTAATGATTGGCTTTTTCCGGCGGCCTGTCAGCGAGGTCGCCGACCTCGCCCACGGAGAGATCGCCGTAATCGACGACTTCAAGATCCAGGCTTTCGAGCAGTGTCGCAAGGCCCGCGGTGCGCAGCGCCGCGGGGCCCATCAGGGTACCGCGCTGCGAAGCCCCCATGTCGATGGGAGCACCAAGCAAGGCGATGCGCCGGGCTCGATCCGTCATGGTCCGGTCGGTCACGGCCGTCTCCTGAGAACAGCAAGGCTGGTGCGAGCCTAACAGAGATTCGCATCCGTCGTTTCACGGACTCGACGGGAACAAAATCCCGCGCGCCGAATTGCCCATCCAAGGCCGGTACCCGCCGTCAATCACGGCGCCTGTCGCGGATAGCCAAAGGTCGTCAGACCCGCTGTTCGAAACGAGCGCTCGCGCGGATAGCCAAAGGTGCCGGCCTCCATGGCTACGTCCAGTCTGGAGGTCGCAAGCTTGAGCACGGAGATACCGCAGCCTAATCCCCAGCCCGGCGTGGGCGAGCGTGCCATCGACGTCGCGACCGACGTATCCCGTACGATCGGCGAAGTCGCCGGCGGCTTGCACGCGGCGGTCGATCGCCTCACCGCCGCGATCGACGAAGCTCGAAAGCCCGGCCGGCCGCTCGCGACAGTTGCCGCCATCACGCGCGAGGCCCCCTTGGCTAGCCTGTTCGTGGCATTCCTCTTTGGCGTTGCCGTCGCGCGGCGGCGCTGAAATCGAAAGATCCCGTTCAGGCAGCGCTGACCGCTTCGTACCCAGGCTGGAATTGCTTCTCGAAGGCCTCTACAAGCAGCGGGCGCCCGAAGAATACCCTTCCTCGCACCCCATGCTGACGAGGAAATCGGCTGTAGCCCGGTTCTCGATTCCTTCGGCCACGATCTTGAGCCCGAGCTGCTTGCTGAGGGCGATGGTCGAGCCGACGATCGCGCGTCGTCGGAATCAGTCAGCAGATCGAGCACGAAGGACCGGTCGATCTTGGGCCCGTCGAGCGGAAACTTCTCCAGATGGCTCAGGCTGGCGTAGCCGGTGCCGAAATCGTCGAACAGCACGCCGACGCAAAGCTGCTGGATCCGCTTGAACATGTCGAGCACGCGCCCTTCATCATTGAGCAGGATTCTTCGGTGACCTCGAGCTCGAGCAGCGAGGGCGCGAGCCCCGTCGCCTCGAGCAGCCCCGCAACCGAATGCGCGAGGTCGCCGGAGTCGAGCTGCAAGGGCGAGAGATTAATGCAACGCCGCTGACGTCAGCCGGACCGGGCGTGCGCTCCTTCCTGTGGGATGACCTCCAGGCCGATCTCGGCGTTGCCGTCCCGTTGAGCTACCGGGCGCCGGACAATGTACGTCGCAGCCCGCGCTTCCTGTTCACGCTGTCGAGTGCGTTTCGGCTTTGCCCCGAGCGCGGCCGGGGACGTCTCGATGTGTGTCGCCCACCAGCACCCACTCGCTCCAGCTGATACCAAAAGTCCGATGGTCATGAATCCCGGCGACTATTAGCCGCGAGCACCTTTGCGGCAGATCAAGGCAGCTCCGGGCCGGCAGGCTAGAAAGGCCATATAACGTCGGAGGGGCACGTGTCGCACCACACCGAAAGTCTCGATACGAAGGGCGCCGGCCTGCCCACAACGAGAACGCCGTCATTCGTGCGGCATCTCTATCGTGCGACCCGCAGGCTGCTGCGGTCGCTCATCGCCCGCATCGATCTCTCGCAATTTCCGGGATCATGCTGTGGATAAGCACGGCCGCCAGCGTTTGAGACGAATTTGCCTGCTGCTCGTCGTGACCTCGACGTTGGGCACGTCCTCTGTTCTGGCCGCCGACGCCGGTCACGGTGCCGACCTCGCCAAGCGCTGGTGCGCAAGCTGCCACGTCGTGGCCAGTGACCAGACGCAAGCCAGCGCCGACGTCCCCTCCTTTGCTTCCATTGCGCGACGGCCGGACTTCAGTTCGGAGAAGCTCGCCTTCTTCCTGCTCGACCCGCATCCAAGGATGCCGAACTTCCCCCTGAGCCGGAGCGAAGCTGGCGACATCGCGGCTTACATCGGATCACTGCGTCCCTAGAGGCGGGTCGATCGCGAGACCTGCCACAAATGCAAATCCCTGCCGGAGGACCGACAGGGATCAGCAGAAAGGATGATGGACGGCGAATGAGACATCATTCGGTGGCCCATCATGGACCTGCGCGAGCATCGAAATGCGGATCTTCATGCCGCGCAAGATCAATTTGTAGGCAGCCGGCGCACAGACCCGGAATCAGGATTTGCCCTTGCCTGACTGCATGAGACTGCCGGTCATCTGGCGCATGTGATCTCCGGCGCTGGTGAACTGGCTGCGCAGGAAATCGGACTGGATCCGCATCGCTTCCTGAAGGTCGGTGGCATGCACGAGCTTGCGTGCATGCTCGAATGCCGACTTCATGTTCTGCTCGGTGAAAGCAAGCGCCTGCTTCGACACCTCCGTCCCGGCTCCCGGAACGGACGTCATCGATTTCGTGGCGGCTTCGAAAAACATGCCGAACGCTTTTTCTGCCTGGTCAATTGTCTTCTCGGCCAGGTCGCGCAGTTCGGCCGGAACTTCGAGCTTCGGTTCGATCATGGTCGCACTCCTCCCTTTTTATTGACTGTTACCACATTTGCCTGACCGCCTTCCAGCAGCGAACGCCGGGGCAAATACCCCCGGAAGGCCGGCTTGGGCAGGAAACGGAAGGAAAAAGGCGTGAGACGCGCGGTCCGGCTCACGACAGGGGGTGTTCGGGAAGGGCTTCTTCGGTGGCGAGGTCTTCAACCAGTTTGATCACCTCGAAACGCTCCCGCGGCGCGAGCTTCAGAAAGGCGCGGAGCAGGCGCAGGCTTTCGACCGTGCCGGTCGCGGGCGCGCCGAGCTTGAGGTGCAGTTCAGCCACGAAGTTGAGGTTCTTCATCTCGCACCTATGACAAGCACCGGCCATCCTGAACTAACATCGAGGTCCACGCGAGCGCCAAACCACCACCACCGGACACGATGGCCTCTCGGCCGGAGGGCCCGGCAGGTCAGCACCGCCAACGACGCATCCAGGCTCAACCGAGGAGGTTGTAATTATGCCAATGAACAACCCATCCGGCAAGCCCAACCACCGGCGCCGGCGATGCTTCGTCTGCATCCGTCGCATCGCAATTCCGGATAACAGGAATATGGGCCGTCGTCACTCCACCTCCGTCAAGAAGCTGCATTAAATCACGCGCGCGGTACCGATTGCTGGCAACCGCACTGCGTTTCGCCTCGTTTCAAGTGTGGATGGGCATTGGTGGAGACGCCTAGCGCTTCTTCAGCGTATACACGTAATTGTTGAGTCCCAGCTCGGCGGTTGTATCGTCGACGACATGAACGTCGATCTTACAGCCGGTTTCCAAAGTCTTGATTGACGCGCCGCCAAAGCCGAGCGAGGCGGCAAGCGCCTTCGGATCGGCGACTCGCCTCTTCGCATCGAGGTTCATCGCTCCCGGGATATTTCCGCCCGTCCCCTGAACTGTTGCTCGAGATCGAACGACCAAGCGTTTGAAACGGCCACGCAGATCACGGCGCCATGGCTGATGAACTGATCGATTCGGGGCGCGCCTCAGCACAAGGACGACGGCATGCTTTCTCGCTGCGATCTCATACAAGGCGCATGGGCGCAGGAGATCAAGATGAACCTGTTCAAGATCGTCGCCATCAAGGACGAAATTGTCATCGGATTGTCGGCGCAGGAGCTGCAGGCACTCGGCGGCAATGACGCGAGCGCCGTTGCACATGCGCTGGCACAGAAGGGCGACCTCACCGTCTGGCAATACAACGTGCATCGCGGCCCGAATGCAGCAGGCGCCGACCGCCAAAATCGGGCTTTTGGCCAACGCCTCGCTGCGTGTCGAGCCCTACACCACGCCCTACCAGATTGTACCTCATCCGTAAGGAACAGAACCGCGCCCCGGCGGCCGGATCGCCCGGGCGCCGCGGTCACCTGCGCCGGCCCCCACCCTCTGTCCCGGTCTCGGTCGCAAAGCCGTAGATCAGCGCCAGCCGGTCCAGGCATTCGCGAAAGCGCCGCCCGAAATAATCATTCCAGCGCTGGGTACGGACGGCACGACGCTGCCCGATTTGATCCATGGTCAGACCCAGGACCAGCACGTCGTGCACCAGCGCGGCGCCGTCGGTGCCGAGTTCCCGCTCGATCCGATTCAGTCGCAGCACCGCCTGTCGCTGGCTTTCGGTGACGGGCTCGCGCGTACCGGTCCCATCGACATATTCGCGGGTCGTATCCACCGCCTGAGGGCCTCGCTCCGCCCGCTCCCAATCGTTCTGGAAGGCACGCCCACCGCGGTATTGCGCTTCGTCGATCTGGTGGTGTGCGTGCAGCCGGCCGAGCGGATCGCTGCGGAACGACCGGAGGGCCAGGATCTTCTCGCCGGCATCGAGCGCGAGTGGATTGTCGACCTCCACCTCGGCCACCTCGGCATTGAACGGAACCTCCCGGGATCGCCGGTCGTAAATCTGCGCCAGTTTGTAGGACTTGTTGCGTCGGGGACGTGCCACTCGGATACTCCTTGCAAGGCTGACGATTGGATGGACGGCGCGGCTTCAGGCGGGGGAGACCAGCCTCAGCACGACGGGAGTTGCGATGCGGGCTGACGCAGCTCCGGAACGGCGCGTCAGGCGCGCATGCGGTGCGCAATAGCTGGAGCCCGGCTGGCGCGGATGGCCGCAGAAGGTAATTTCCTCCCCGTCCTTGTCGCCGCCGTAGGGATAGCGGCAGTCGGCCGCCTCGAGCTCGACCAGCTCGATCAGGCGCGGCTGGACGCCGACGCAGCGCAACTTGGCCCGTGCGGCGGGCTTCATTGCCGA
The DNA here is from genome assembly GCF_051853005.1 of Bradyrhizobium sp. SMVTL-02. Lineage (NCBI taxonomy): Bacteria > Pseudomonadati > Pseudomonadota > Alphaproteobacteria > Hyphomicrobiales > Nitrobacteraceae > Bradyrhizobium > Bradyrhizobium sp. SMVTL-02. The sequence continues at coordinate 5,688,433 of NZ_CP182469.1, forward strand.
CTTCGGCGGCCGGTTCAGGTTCGGCAGTGCCGACCGGCGTGGCAAAGCCAGAGCCTCGCCGGGCAAAGGCGGAACGATCGACGGGCTCGTTATCCATTCCGGCACGACGAGTCCGAGCCGCTTGGCGCGGCCGACGACCGCGTTGCGTGTGTAAGCCGTTCCGTATCTTGCATTAATCTGCCTTCCGATCTCCGCATAAGACATTCCCTTGAGAAAATAATCGCGAAGCGCGTCGGAATGCTCCGACGGCCAACGGCCCGGTTCCATGATGCTGCCCTGTGTGATGCGCCCTCCGACCGCTCGATGCGGAGGCCGGACACACATTCTGGTATTCCGAAGCAAGTGTCAAGCTGAATTTCTGATATTCATAATTGCATCAATTCCGAATTTCGGATTACAAGAGGCGACACGGGCAATCGAGGGAATCACCATGTTGGATGTCGCGATGATCGAGCGGGGCTTGGAGAAGACGGGCAAGAGCAAGGGCGGCCTGGCGGCCGCTATGGGCGTGCGGCCCGGCGCCGTGTCCGAGATCCTCGGTGGCGAGCGCCTGGTGAAGGCGTCGGAAATCATTCCGATCATGGAATATCTCGAACTCAACCTCGCGCCGATCATGGGCCGCGTCGGGGCCGGCGCCGTGATCGAACCGGACTATGAGCAGGTTCCTTCGGAAGGGCTCGGTGACATCACGCTGCCGTTCCCGATCATGGAAGAGACTGTTGCCTTCGAGATCGTGGGCGATTCGATGCTGCCGAAGTACGAGAACGGCGACGTGATCGTGGTCTACAAGGACCAGCGCCATCCGCTGTCGAGCTTCTACGGCGAAGAGGCAGTGGTCCGGCTCAAGACCGGCGAACGCTATTTGAAGACCATCGAGAGGGGCAAATCCCCCTCCGTCGTCAATCTCACCAGCTTCAACGCCAAGCCGATCGTCGGCGTCAAGCTCGACTGGGTCGGCGAGATCTGCCTGTCCATGCCCAAGGGGCAACTCGAAAGGCTGCGTGCCAAGTCGGCGCGTCCCCGCAAGAAGGGCAAGTAGGCGCTGGATGATTTCCGATTTTCGGAAATACATCTTGACTTCATTCTGTTTTTTAGAAATACTCTGCCGCACACCCGATCACAGGGCGCGGCAGGATTGCATGATGCAGTATTTCGTCGTGATGATCGACTACGGGCGGCGCGGCCGCGAGGCGGTCGTCGATCCTGAAATCACCAGGCGCGAGATCATCTCCCGCCTCGCCTCGGGTGAGTATCGGAACGTCTCGTTCATCCACGAGATCGTGGAGAACTCGGTCGAGGACGTCACCGAGGCCGTCCTGGCCGAGGCGGCCCTCCCGCAGGTCGAGCCCGAGGACGTTGACCTCCAGGCGATTAGCCTCGATCACCTCCGCGACCTGCGCAAGCACGAACGGACGTGATGCAGGCCGCGCCGGCCTGCATCACGTCTGGACGAATATTACACCAGGAGAACGGTAGATCCCGTCGTCTTGCGCGCGGCGAGATCGGCATGCGCCTTGGCCGCGTCCTTGAGCGGATAGGTCTGGTGCACCTCGATCTTCACCGCGCCGGACTTGACGACGTCGAACAGCTCGGCCGCCATGGCCACAAGGTTCTCGCGTTTGGCCGCATAGGTGAACAGCGTCGGCCGGGTGACGTAGAGCGAGCCCTTCTGCGCGAGCAGGCCGAGATTGAGTGGCTCGACCGCGCCTGAAGACTGACCAAACAGCGCGGCGACGCCGAGCGGCGCGAGGCAATCCAGCGATTTCAGGAACGTATCCTTGCCGACGGAATCGTACACCACCGGCACCTTCTTGCCGCCGGTGATCTCGTCGACCCGCTTCACGAAATCCTCGCGCGTGTAGATGATCACATGGTCGCAGCCATGCGCCTTGGCGAGCTTCGCCTTCTCGTCATTGCTGACGGTGCCGATCACAGTCGCGCCGAGATGCTTGGCCCACTGGCTGAGAATGAGGCCGACGCCCCCGGCTGCGGCATGGAGCAGGATCGAGTCACCGGCCTTCACCCGATAGGTCTGCCGGATCAGGTACTGCGTCGTCAGTCCCTTCAGCATCATCGCCGCCGCGGTCTTGTCATCGACACCATCGGGCAGCTTCAAGAGACGGTCGGCAGGGATCAGCCGCGCCTCCGAATAGGCACCGAGCGGCGAAGCGCCATAGGCGACGCGGTCGCCCGGCTTCAGATCGGTGACACCCGGACCGACCTCCTCAACAACGCCGGCCGCCTCGCTGCCGAGCCCGCTCGGCAATTGCGCGGGATAGAGACCGGAACGGTTGTAGATGTCGACGAAGTTGAGACCGACGGCCGTGTGACGAATTCGCGTCTCGCCGGGGCCGGGCTTGCCGACACTGACCTCTTCCCAGACCAGGACTTCCGGTCCGCCGGTCTTGTGAAATCGAATGGCATGGGTCATGGGCGTTGCTCCCTTATGGTTGCAGTGAGGGTCCGAGAAACGCGGATCAGCCGCAGAAATAGGCATTTGGTCCGCCCGTTACGGTGCAGAGGCGTAACAAGAATGTCACAGCAAACGACAAACGCCCGGTGTTCCGCCTCTGTTCGAAAGAGTTGATGACGGCCTTGGGGCAACCGGCAGTACCTTTTCCGCGGGGATTGGTGGTCGTCTGCGAAGGAGAGCCGAGATGCCAGCTTATGTACAGCATCATCAGGACGTCGAAATCGCGCCTGTGATTTGCCCGACATGCATGGGGTTCCTGCCGATGTATGTGCGCGAGGTCGAGCCGCACTGGAGCCTTGCCAAGATCGACTTCGTCTACGAATGCGCCGATTGCGGCGCCGAGGTCCGGCAGACCATTCGCAAGCCGGAGCTGCTGCACCACTGAGCGCGACCGAAGAACCGCTCAACTATTTGCGCTGAACGGAAAAAACGCCGTTCACGCGGATCTGATGTCTCCCAAACGAGGCTTGTTCTTTGCCCGGAACGCAGGCAGAACAAACTTAAGCAAGACCTTTGGGAGCGCCATTTCGTGGCAGAACAGAAAGCCTCGGCGTCGATCGAGGCAGTGGAGAGCGGCCTCGCCGCGCAGGGTTATATCGCGAGCCGGCAGATCGCGACCGCCGTCTATTTGTCGCAACAGATCGAGAAGCCGATCCTGGTCGAGGGCCCAGCGGGAGTGGGCAAGACCGAGCTTGCCAAGGCGATTGCCGCCTGGCGCGGCAAGAAGATGATCCGCCTGCAGTGCTATGAGGGTCTCGACGAGGCCAAGGCGCTCTACGAGTGGAAATACGCAAAACAGCTTCTCTATACACAGATCCTCAAGGACAAGCTCGGTGAAGTGCTCGGCGGCGCGCAGACGCTGCACGCCGCGCTCGACCAACTGCACGATTTCGGCGACGTGTTCTTCTCCAAGGAATTCGTCGAACCGCGGCCGCTGCTCCAGGCGCTTGAGCAGCCAGGCGGCTGCGTGCTGCTGATCGATGAGATCGACAAGTCGGATGCGGAATTCGAATCGCTGCTGCTGGAAATCCTGTCCGACTTCCAGGTCACCATCCCCGAGCTCGGCACCGTCTCGGCAATCACCCCGCCGACGGTGATCCTCACCTCCAACAGCGAACGTGACCTCGGCGACGCCCTGAAGCGACGCTGCCTGCATCTGCATATCGGTTTCCCCGAGCAGCGGCTGGAGGAGCGCATCGTCGAGAGCCGCGTGCCCGGCATCTCGCAGACGCTGCGCCGGCAGATCGTCGGCTTCATCCACGAAATACGCTCGCTGGATCTGAAGAAGCTGCCCTCCGTCAGTGAGACCATCGACTGGGCGCGCGTGCTGGTGCTGCTCCAGGCTTCCGAACTCGACACCGATATCGTCAAGGACACGCTCAACGTGCTCCTGAAATACGAGGCCGATATCGAGGCGGCGGCCCCGCAAGTCACGACCTTCATTGCCAAGGCAGCACGATCCAACGTCTTCGGTTGACGCCGATGCGCGAGAATCTCCATCGTTTCTTTCGGGCGGCGCGCGGCGTCGGCGTCCACGTCTCGCCCGCCGAAAGCATCGATGCGATGCGCGCAGTGTCGCAGGTCGGCTTTTCCGATCGGACCATCCTGCGCGATGCGCTGCTCCTGACGCTTGCCAAGTCACAGGACGAGAAGCTCGCGCTCGGCGACTGCTTCGATCTGTTCTTCAGCCAGCCCGAACCGCGGCAGGAGCAGCCCGAGGGCGCCGACCAGGACATCGCCCGGGGCGCGGCTCAAACGCCCAATTCCGGGGCGGCCAGTGATGCCGCAGGCGGCTCACCGCAACAGGAACTGGGCCCGCTCGCACAGATGCTGCTGTCGCAGGATCGCAATGCCATCGCGGCCGCGATTGCCGGCGCGGCCGGCGCGGCGTCCCTGTCCGACATCCGTTACTCCACCCAGCGCGGCATCTTCTCCAGCCGCATCCTCGACGCCATGGGCCTGCAGCGCCTGCGCGACGATCTCGACGAGCTCACCGCGATCAATCCGTCGCTTGCCGAACGCCTGCGCGCTGCACTCGATGGTTTGCGCGAGGCGGTGCGCGACACGGTCTCGCAGGGGCTTGCGCTCTATGCCCGCGAGGAAGCTGAAAATCTCCGCAACGAGATCCTGCGCAACGCGCCGCTCGCCCGCATCGAGCGGCGCCAGGTCGCCGAGATGCGCGCGCTGATCCGCCAGATCGCGCGCCGGCTCCGCGAACGATACTCGAAGCCGCGCAAGCGCCAGCGTCGCGGCCATCTCGACGTGCGACGCACACTCCGCCGGAACGCGGCCTGGGGCGGCGTGCCCTTTCTCACCGCGTGGAAGCGCAAGCACCGCGACCGGCCGAAAATCGTTGCCCTGTGCGACGTCTCGGGCTCGGTCGCACAGGTCTCAGATTTCTTCCTGCTGCTGATCCACTCCCTGCACGAGGTCGTCGACGACGTCCGCTCCTTCGCCTTCTCATCGCACCTGATCGAGGTCAGTAACATCCTGGAAGCTAAGTCGCCGGAAGAGGCGATGGCAGAGATCATGTCCAAGGTCGGCTTCGGATCGTCCGACTATGGCTCTTCGCTGATCGATTTCGAGAAGGATTTCATGAGCACGCTGACGCCACAGACCACGGTGATCGTGCTCGGCGATGCCCGCAGCAACAATCTCGATCCGCGCGCCGACATCCTGCGCCGGATTTCCGAGCGCTCGAAACGGCTGGTCTGGCTCAATCCCGAGGGGCGGCTCGCCTGGGGCTTTGGCGATTCCGAGATGCCGCGCTACGGGACCTTTTGCAGCGTCGTGCGCCAATGCGCCACTGCGCAGCAGCTCGAGCGCGCGGTGTCGGACATCGTAGCGACTTATCAGTAGACGGCGACGATCGCGTCAAGCGGCGGTAAACTCGGCCTGGACGAGATTGCACTCCCGAAAGTGATACGCGATTTCGTCGAGCGCCCGCTGCTCCCACTCCTGGGCCTGCGCGAGCCAGAACATCCGGCGCTCCGAATCCAGCGCAGCACGCTCGCGACACAGGGATTCCTGGTTGCGAATTTCCACCAGCCTGTTCATGCACTCCACTCCCACCGTGTGAAGCCATTCCCTGCGAATCAACCTAACAGACTCCAGAGCCCCTCGCCTCATGATTTCTGTGCGTATCGCGACGCAGCATGGACCGCAATGCTCCCTCTGCACCGCGGCAATTCGCAGCGCAGCATGAAATGCGGATCATCAATTAGTGATCGTTGGGACGATATTCGTGCGCAAACGATCTTAACTCCTGTGGCCGCAATGAAGTGCCGCAGTTTGTGAAGAGATGTTCTAAACAGGCTGACCGATTCCCGACTCATTGTCGTCGCACGGTCTTCATGCGGCGCCGCTAACAGGGGCACGCGAACTGGATGATCGCCTGAGGCAATATGAGCAACGATTTCGACTTCGATCTTTCATCCGGCCAGTGGGAAGCGCTGAAGGCGCTTCGCACTCCGGTGTCGAATGTCCGCCTCTCGAAGGCTTATCTCGTCGAAAGCCTCATCGAGCTCGGCCTCGTTGTCATGAATGACGGCATCCCTGCGATCACCCCCGCCGGACGCAAGGTGCTGGTACGTGGCTCGTGCCGGCTGCTGGATCTCGTCGCATGACGAGATCGCCTGCTGCCGCGTAACCACGTGATCGCTGGAAAAATAATCTTTAGCTCCTCGCCGAATCGGGTTTGCTTCTTGCGACAGGTTCCGACCCGCAACGACGCAGCGCCGGAGAGACAAGGGCGAAGGCATGATCGTCAATTTCGTCGGCACCGTGCTGGCCGATGGCACCACCGGCCGCGTCGACGAGATGATCACCTCGGAGGTCCGCCCGGACCTCGTGCGCGAGGCCCGCATCAACTGGGGCCTCGAGAGCAACATCTACCAGCTCTGGCACCGCGGTCATCTCGCAGTGACGGACGGCGCGATGGACTGCCCTAGACCTTCATGCAGGACATGGTCGCCGGCACCTTCCGCCTGCCTTGGAAAGAAAAGGGGAAGGTCACCGACGGCACCTCCTGCGGCTTCCCGCGCCGACGCGGATGTTCGGCAGGACAGCCAAGGGGGCGGAATAGCCGGATTCCCAAGGGGTGACCCCGACATTCTGGCACGGTTGTTGCTCTCGTTTTGACGCCCAAGACGCGTCAAAAGGGGGAGTCCACCATATGTCGACCATCGCTGCGGCACCGACCGCCGAGCCGAAGCCGCTCTACACCTCGCTGTTCGTCCAAGTCCTGACCGCGCTGGTGCTCGGCGTCATTCTGGGAATGGCCGTTCCGGATTTCGCGATCGGGCTCAAGATCCTCAGCGACGCCTTCCTGAAGCTGATCTCGATGATCGTGGCCCCGATCGTGTTCTGCGTCGTCGTTCATGGCATTGCCGGCGCCGGCGACCTCAAGAAGGTCGGTCGGGTCGGCGTCAAGGCGCTGGTCTATTTCGAGGTCATGACGACGGTAGCCCTCGTGGTCGGCCTGCTGCTCGCCTACATCTTCGGCCCCGGCCATGGCATGAACATCGATCCCTCGACGCTCGATGCCAAGGCGCTCAACACCTATGCCGACAACGCCCACAAGCTGTCCGGCGGTGGCATCGGCGCCTTCCTGATGAACGTGATCCCGACCACCTCCTTCGATGCGCTGTCGCGCAACGACGTGCTCCAGGTGCTGTTCTTCGCGGTGCTCTTCGGCGTCGGCCTCGCGCTCGTCGGCGGCGAGAAGGGCGCGCTCGTCACCTCCATCATCGACGCGGCCTCTACCGTGCTGTTCCGCGTCATGGGGCTGATCGTCCGTGTCGCGCCGCTCGGCGTGCTCGGCGCGGTCGCCTACACCGTCGGCAAATACGGCGTCGGCTCCTTGAAGCAGCTCGTCTCGCTGGTGATGCTGTTCTACGTCTCGGTCGGCATCTTCGTGCTGGGCGTGCTCGGCGGCGTGATGGCACTTGCCGGAATCAACATCCTCAAATTCCTCGCCTACCTGCGCGAGGAGCTAACCATAGTGCTCGCCACTGCCTCATCGGACGCAGTGCTGCCCCAGATCATGAAGAAGCTCGAGCGCATGGGCGTGAAGGATTCGGTCGTGGGCCTCGTCATCCCCACCGGTTATTCCTTCAATCTCGACGCCTTCTCGATCTACCTGACGCTCGCCGTCGTCTTCATCGCGCAAGCGACCAACACGCCGCTCTCGTTCGGCGACCTCTTGCTGGTGCTCGGCGTTTCCCTCATCACGTCGAAGGGCGCACACGGCGTGCCCGGCTCGGCGATCGTGATCCTGGCCGCGACCCTGAACGCGGTACCGAGCATCCCCGCGATCGGGCTCGTGCTGGTGCTATCGGTCGACTGGTTCATCGGCATGGCCCGCGCGCTCGGCAATCTCGTCGGCAATTGCGTGGCGACGGTCGTGGTGGCGGCCTGGGAAGGCGATCTCGACCGCGCCAAGGCGGCCAAGGTGCTCGAGGGCGGCGAGCTCGTGGACGTGACCGCGGGATAACCCGCGGATCAGTCATGCCACTGGAGGAGTGGCGTTCCGTACGCCCGCCTCCACACGGACAGGAAGCGCGGAAACCAGGAATGGGCCACCGCGCCCCTGTAGGCCCAGGTGCGATATTTCAGCCCCTGCTCCGAGATCAGTTCCTGATATCCGCCGTGGACCTCGGTCGCGGTCCGAATGTCTTTCAAGATCCCCTGCGCACAAGCGCGATAGGTATCGCTCTCCGAGGCTTCATCGAAGTCCAGCATGCGATCGGCGAATTCGACATTGAACGTCGGCCACGACGAGCGCCCCTGATAGGCGGGCGCCGCGATCTTGTGGATCATCTTGTTGCGCGGATTATCCGCCGACACCAGGAAGTGGAACGTGCTCGGGATGCGGAAGCGCGGCTCGGCGATGATCAGGTCGGTTGTCGCCGCGAACAGCTCGCGCTCGCTGGCATCGTTCATATCCCAAAATCCGCGATGCACGCTGACGAAATCCAGCGCGACCAGCGACACCGGCGGGCCCGCCGGACCCAGGGAATGCCTGATATAGCCGTCCTGGCCGAACAGGCGGAGCAGGTCCCTCTTGTACTGCGCGAGGTCGCGTCCGAGCAGCCGCTTCAGCTCGTTCTCGCCGACGATCCCGAGCTGCACACCCCACAAGAACGTCGTGTAGACGCAGGCATTGGTGACGAAACGCCGGCGCTCGGCGCGGGTATCCGTTGCTGCAGAGCGAGGCCCGGCGGCGTCGCAGAGCAAATATCTTGTGCCGTCAGCGTCGAACGACTCCAGCTCGCTCGCAAGCTTCAGGATCGCACGCTTCAGGTCCCCGCCATACTCGGCCAGCAACAGACGGCCGGCATGTGCGCATTGCGACATCGCCAGAAAGGACGACGCCCTCTCCTCGGCAGAGAGCATCTGCTGGAGGCCGGCGACAATGCCGAGCAGCGTGTCCGAGGGCCGCGAGAAATAGTTCACGCCGAGATAGCGTCCCCGTCCCGCCGGCACGATGGTCGTCGTGACGACGTCGGTGCGGACCGCCTCCAGCAACAGACGCACGCTCTTTTCGAGCAGACGGACCCGGCGCAGGGCGTCGTGCGCATCCATGATGGTCTCTGGATCAAGGACGTCGGGATAGAACCAGGCGAAGTCGCGCGGGTAATAGGCTGAGGCGTGCGGCGCGCCGGTGACCAGGAACGCCTCGGTCACCGAAAAGGCGCTGTCCATCGAGTGCCGGTAAAGGTCCTCGATGGCTGACAACGAATGGGGCGATTGTCTCAGGAATCGATCACCAAGAAAATTCACTGCCTGGAGAGCGTTGGCGACAAGGGTCGCAGCCATGCCCTGGTAAAACCGGTTCTCACGGTGCGATGGAAAAGAGATGTCGCGGTTCATGTCCGTCAATCGGCTGGTGTCTCGTGACCCCCGCGATGGAGGCCACCATTTTAAACATGACCGATTCGTAACTCTACCCGGTGACTTGCGGGTTTATGACGCTCGGCTAGGCCACCCGTGGCCTGAAATCCTCGATCACCCTGAGCAGCACCCGCGCGCCGGCGTCGGCATCGGCAAGCTCGACATGCTCGTCCGGGTGATGGCTGATGCCGCCGCGGCAGCGCACGAAGATCATGCCGACATCGGCGATGTCGATCATGGCCATGCCGTCATGACCTGCTCCGCTCGGCAGCTCGAACACGGAGAGGCCTTCCGCAGCGATCGCCTGCGCGATCTGCTGCTTCAGCCAGGGTGCGCAAGGCGCGGTGCGGTTCTCGTGGGTGACATCGAGCTGGAGCGCCAATTGCCTCCCCTTTGCGATCGACTCGATCTGGCGGACGATATCTGCGACTGCGCGCTTGCGATGCATGTCGGTTGGAGCGCGCATGTCGATGGTGAACGACACTTCACCCGGAATGACATTGGTCGCGCCGGGCCTTGCCTGGATGTAACCGACGGTGCCGACCAGGCCGCCCTCGTCGGTCCGGCAAAACTGCTCGATCGCGGCGATGCATTCGGCAGCACCGGTGAGCGCGTCCCGGCGGAGCGCCATCGGCACCGTGCCGGCATGACCGGCCATGCCGGTCAGCCGGGCGGCAAGCCGCGTCGCGCCAGCGATCGCGGTAACCACGCCCACAGGCAGGTTCTGCGCTTCCAGCACCGGTCCCTGCTCGATGTGCAATTCGAGATAGGCGAGCAGCTCGCGCCGGGCCCGTGCGGCCGCGCCGACGTGATCGGGATCGAGCCCAAACTGAACGAGGGCATCGCGCATCGACACGCCAGCGCGGTCGCGCGTGTTCAAAACGCTCTCGTCAAAGGTGCCAGCCACCGCGCGGCTGCCGAGCAGGGTCGAGGCAAAGCGCACCCCTTCCTCGTCGGCAAAGCCGATGACCTCGATCGCAAACGGCAGGCGCTTGCCGCGGCGATTGAGATCGGCGACGCAGGCGATCGCGGTGATCACGCCAAGCGGCCCGTCCCATTTGCCGGCATCGCGCACCGTGTCATAATGCGAGCCGAGCATCAGGCAGGGCGCGCCCTGCCGCTCACCTTCATACCGGCCGCAGACATTGCCGATGGCGTCGAGATGCGCGCTCATGCCGGCGTCGCGCATCCAGCCCAGAATCAGGTCCGCGGCCGTGCGCAATTCCTTGCTGAGGTAGATGCGGGTGAGCTTGTCAGGCTCTTCCGAGATCGCAGCAAGCTCGTTGATGCGGCGAACGATCTCCTTGCCAAGCGATGCATCGTAAACGGTACCAGCGCCCATCTTGGCGAGCTTTCCATCTTCTTGGGGACCACGGCAGCGGCGGTCCTGACGACAATCGATACAAGTTCGGTGCCAGCGAACTTCCGCCGGCGCCGTCCCAGTCAGCGCGTGATTAGCATGAATGCGCCTTGTCGGCCGACCGTCCGAAGCCGGTCATGCACATGTGGGAGCCGGTTAAGAGTGCTTAACTACTCTGCATACAATCAGATGATCATGCTCATAAATTAATCTGCCACTTTCCTCGCCAAGTTCTTGGCAATCAATATAGTTCATACATTTCAGTTGCTTAATTGCATGTGCTCCATTGATAGCCTCTGGCACGAAGCTTGCGACATCCCGTTCCGGCTCCGCCAGGCCGGCGCAGCCGCGAGATCAAGGCGGGTCATCCGCCAAGGGAGCGAGCAATGGACATTGGCAGGATTTCACGACGTCATTTGTTGCAGGGCGGCGCGGCCCTCACCCTCGGCGCAGCGGCGGGCCTCCGCCCGGCCTTCGCGGCCGAGACCACCATCGGCTTCATCTATGTCGGTTCGCGCGACGACTATGGCTACAACCAGGCCCATGCGCAGGGCGCGGCGGCACTGAAGAAGATTCCCGGCCTCAAGGTGGTCGAGGAGGAGAAGGTGCCGGAGACCGACGCGGTCGAGAAGACGATCGAGTCCATGATCAATCTCGATGGCGCCACCCTGCTCTTCCCGACCTCGTTCGGCTACTACAATCCGCACATGATCAAGATGGCCACCAAGTACCCGAAGCTGCGCTTCGAGCACTGCGGCGGCCTCTGGAGTGACAAGGATCCCAAGAACGCCGGCAGCTATTTCGGCTACATCGACGAGGCCCAGTACATCTCGGGCATCGTCGCCGGACTGACGTCGAAGAGCAGCAAGCTCGGCTTCGTCGCGGCCAAGCCGATCCCTCAAGTGCTACGCAACATCAACGCCTTCACGCTTGGCGCCAAGTCCGTCAACCCAAAGGCCACCACGCAGGTGATCTTCACCGGCGACTGGTCGATGCCGGTCAAGGAGGCCGAAGCCACCAACAGCCTGATCGACCAGGGCGTGGACGTTCTCACCTGTCATGTCGATGGCCCCAAGACCATGGTCGAGAACGCCGCACGGCGCGGCGCCTTCGTCTGCGGCTATCACACCAATCAGTCGGCGCTGGCACCCAAGGCCTATCTCACCGGCGCCGAGTGGAACTGGGAAGCGCTCTATCCGAAGTTCGTCAAGATGATCGCGGCCGGCGAAGACATCCCGAATTTCTACCGCGGCGGCCTGAAGGAAGAGATCGTGAAGGTCTCGCCCTACGGCGAGGCCGTCTCCGCCGAAGCGCGCAAGGCGGCCGACGAGGCCAAGGCGAAATTCCTGTCGGCAGAAGGCTACGCCATCTTCAGGGGTGGGCTGGTCGACAACAAGGGCAAGACGGTGATCCCCGCCGGTACCGACCGAGGCCAGAAGGATCCTGAACTCGAGAAGATGGACTACCTCGTCGAAGGCGTGATCGGAGCGACTTCTTGACCGCGGAAACGGCGGATTCCACTGAAGCGGTCGGGACAGTTGCCCCGGCCGCCGATTCCGGTTTCCTCCAGCGTTACGGCGGCACGATCGAATATGTCCTGCTCCCGGGCGCGGCGCTTGTCGGCGCGCTCGCGGTGTTCGGCATCTTCGTCGCGATGTTCGGCAAGAACCCGCTCGATCTCTATTTCTACATGTATTACGGCGCGTTCGGCACCTGGTTCTCCTGGCAGAACACGCTGACGCGCGCAGCGCCCTTGATCCTGACCGCGCTCTGCACCGCGCTGCCGGCGCAGCTCGGCATGGTCATCATCGGCGGCGAAGGCGCTCTGCTGATCGGCGCATTGTCGGCGACCAGCGCCGCGCTCGCGCTTCAGGGCATGCCGCCGTTCGTCGTCCATATCGCCATGGTCTGCGCCGGCGTGATCGGCGGGGGCTTGTGGATCACGCTCTCCGGCGCGCTGCGGCAGTATCGCGGCGTGAACGAGACAATCTCGAGCCTGCTGCTGGTCTACATCGCGCTCGCGATCCTCAACCATCTCGTCGAGGGGCTGATGCGCGATCCCGCCAGCCTCAACAAACCGTCGACCCGAGAGATCGGCGCCGCCAACATGATCGGCTCCATTCCCGGCACCGACGTGCATTGGGGTCTCGTCTTCGGCCTGATTGCCGCGATCGCCTCTTACATTCTGATCTATCACACCGTATTCGGCTTTGCCGCACGCGTCGCCGGTGGCAACATCCGTGCTGCGAAGATCGTCGGCCTCGGCGTCAGCAAGCTGATCCTGACCGTCTGCTTCCTCGCCGGCGGCGCGGCGGGTCTTGCCGGCATGATCGAGGTCGCCGCCGTGCAGGGGCGCACCAACGCCAACCTCGCAGCGGGCTACGGCTTCACCGGCATCCTCGTTGCCTTCCTCGCGCGGCAAAATCCGCTCGCCATCATTCCGGTCGCGATCCTGCTCGGCGGCATCAGCGCCAGCGGCGGCCTGCTGCAACGCCGCCTGGCTTGCCGGATGCGTCCGTGCTGGTGCTCCAGGGCATCATCTTCGTCTTCGTGCTCGCCAGCGATGCGCTCTACGGCCGCATCGGATTTTTGAAGGGAAAATCCTGATGGCAGACGGCTCGATCGGCCTCTGGACCGTCCCGCTCGCCGTCCTCGGCGGCGCCATTCGCGTGTCGACGCCCTTCCTGTTCGTAAGTCTGGGCGAATGCATCACCGAGCGATCGGGCCGCATCAATCTCGGCCTCGAGGGCACGCTGGTGATGGGCGCGATGAGCGCCTACGGCATCTCCTATCTCACGGGATCGCCATGGCTCGGAGTGCTCGCCGCCGGCATCACCGGCGCGCTGCTGGGCGCACTGCATGCCGGCATTTGCTCGCTGCCGCGCGTCAACGACGTTGCGGTCGGCATCGCCTTGATGCTGTTTAGCACCGGCCTTGCCTTCTATCTCGGCAAGCCGCTGATCGAGCCGACTGCGCCGCGGCTACCCGCCATCGACTTCGGCTGGTGGAGCGACATCCCGCAGGTCCGCGCCGCCCTGCGCATCAACGTGCTCTTCCTGATCGGCGTGGTGCTGGCGCCGATTCTCTATTGGGCCTTCCGCACCACGCGCTGGGGCCTGCTCATCCGCACCGCCGGCGAGAGTTCGGATGCCGCACGCGCGATGGGCCATTCCGTGCTGCTGATCCGTCTGCACGCCACCATGGTTGGCGGCTTCCTCGCCGGCATCGGCGGGTCCTTCCTATCGCTGTTCTATCCGGGAAGCTGGAACGAGGGCCTCTCCTCCGGTCAGGGCATCACCGCCGTGGCGCTCGTGATCTTCGCGCGCTGGGATCCCCTGCTGTGCCTGTGGGCCTCGCTCGCCTTCGGCGGCGCGGCGGCGCTGGGTCCTGCGCTGCAATCGGTCGGCGTCACCTCCGGCTACCACCTCTTCAACGCCGCGCCCTACATCCTGACGCTGGCCATCATGATCATCACCTGCTCGCCGAAGCGCACGTTGACCGGCGCGCCCGCCGAACTCTCGATCACCCGGTAAACACGCACGAGGTCGTCCATGCCCGAGCGCTACATCAAGTCCGAGCCCTATGCCTGGCCGTACAATGGCGATCTTCGCCCTGAGAACACGGCGCTGATCATCATCGACATGCAGACCGATTTCTGCGGCGTCGGCGGCTATGTCGACAAGATGGGCTATGACCTCTCCTTGACGCGGGCGCCGATCGAGCCCATCAAGAGGCTGCTCGCAGCGATGCGCAAGCAGGGCTTCCACATCATCCATACCCGCGAGGGCCACCGCCCCGATTTCTCCGACCTGCCCGCCAACAAGCGCTGGCGCTCGCGCCAGATCGGCGCCGGCATCGGCGATCCCGGTCCGTGCGGCCGCATCCTGGTGCGCGGCGAGCCCGGATGGGACATCATCGAGGAGCTCAGCCCCCTGCCGGGCGAGCCGATCATCGACAAGCCCGGCAAGGGCTCGTTCTGCGCGACCGACCTCGAGCTGATCCTGCGCGTCCGCGGCATCGAGAACATCGTGCTGACCGGCATCACCACCGACGTCTGCGTCCACACCACCATGCGCGAGGCCAACGACCGCGGCTTCGAATGCGTGCTGCTGCACGATTGCTGCGGCGCCACCGACAAGAGCAACCACGACCACGCGCTGAAGATGATCAAGATGCAGGGCGGCGTGTTCGGCGCGGTCTCGACGTCGGACTCCTTCATCGGAGCGATTTCGTGATCATCGGCGAAACGCCACCGCCATCGGGCGCCTTCGGCGTCGACGCCATCGCCATGACCATGCGCTTCGGCGACTTTCTGGCGCTCGACAACGTCGAGCTGAAGGTGCGGCCGGGCTCGTTCCACGCCCTGCTCGGTGAGAATGGTGCCGGCAAGTCGACCCTCGTCAAATGCATCATGGGCTACTACCACGCGACCCAAGGCGACATCATCGTCGGCGGCCGCGAACAAGCCATCGCCAATCCCAAGGACGCCCACGCGATCGGCCTCGGCATGGTCTACCAACACTTTACCCTGGTCCCAGCCATGACGGTTGCCGAAAACCTCGTACTGGCGCGCGACGACGTGCCGGCCGTGGTGAATTGGCCCAAGGAGATGAAGGAGCTCGAGGCGTTCCTTGCCCGGATGCCCCTCAAGGTGCCGCTCTCAGCCAAGGTCTCCGACATCTCCGCCGGCGAGCGGCAAAAGTGCGAGATCCTCAAGCAGCTTTATCTGAAGCGGCGCTTCCTGATCCTGGACGAGCCGACCTCGGTACTGACGCCGGCGGAAGCCGACGAAGTTCTCGGCATGCTCCGCGACATGGTGGTCAGGGGCGAGCTGACGATCCTGATGATCACCCACAAGTTCCGCGAGGTCATGGCCTTCGCCGACGAGGTCACCATCCTGCGCCGCGGCAAGCTCGCCGGCGCCGGCAAGGTCGCCGAGCTGACGCCGGATGCAATGGCGCGCACCATGATCGGCGCCGAGGAGCTGACCGTGCAGCCGCCGCGCACGGGCGAAGCCGGACAGGCGAGGCTGGAACTGCAGAAGCTCCGCGCCCTCGACGATGCGGGCGCCGTCGCCGTGCACGATGTCTCGCTCACGGTGCGCGCCGGAGAAATCGTCGGCATCGCCGGCGTTTCCGGCAACGGCCAGCGCCAGCTCGTCGAAGTGCTGGCCGGCCAGCGTAAGGCCGAGAGCGGCCATATCCGGGTCGCCGGCGCTCCCTATCATGCCAGCCGCGAGGAGATGCGACGCCACAGGATGTCGCTGCTGCCCGAGGAGCCGCTGAAGAACGCCTGCGTCGGCGGCATGAGCGTCGCCGACAACATCGCCTTCCGCGAATTCGACCGCGCGCCTTTCGCCAGCGGCGGCTGGTGGCTCAATCGCAGCGCCTTCCGCAACGCCGCCAGGAAGAAGATCGGCCAGTACAAGATCAAGACCCGTACGCCGGACACGCCGATCTCGGCGCTGTCGGGCGGCAACATCCAGCGCGCCGTGCTTGCCCGCGAGCTTGCAGGCGACGTTGAGGTGCTGATCGCCGCCAATCCCTGCTTCGGCCTCGATTTCGCGGCGGTGGCGCAGATCCACGCCGAGATCATGGCCGCGCGCAACCGCGGCGCCGCGGTGCTGCTCGTCAGCGAGGACCTCGACGAATTGCTCGAACTGTCCGACCGGCTGGTGGTGATGTTCCACGGCGAATTCGTGTATGAAGCACGGACCAGCGAAGCCGATCTCACCGTGGTCGGCCGGCACATGGCGGGTCATTGAACGGAGGATCTATGGACGACGCAGCAGGGCGCGACGAGCACTTCCTGCGGCTGTCCATCGCGGTCGCCCGCCGTTCGCTCACCCACGGCAACCATCCCTTCGGCTGCATCCTCGTCGATGCCGACGGCGAGGTGCTGATCGAAGCCGAAAACGGCTACATGCCGGATCATGACGGCACCGCGCATGCGGAGCGCCTCGCGGCGACGCAGGCTTGCCGCACGCTCGATCGCGATGTGCTGGCCAAGGCCACGCTCTATTCGTCGGCCGAACCCTGCGCCATGTGCGCCGGCGCGATCTACTGGGCCGGCATCGGCCGGGTCGTCTATGGGCTCAGCGAGCGCCGCCTGCGCGGCGTCACCGGCAACCATCCGGAGAACCCGACGCTGGACCTGCCCTGCCGTGACGTCTTCGCCAGCGGCCAGCGACCGACGGAGGTCGTCGGGCCGCTGCTCGAAGACGAAGCCGCAGCGCTACACGACGGCGTGTGGACGAAGTAGGCCGTCGCCCCAAACTCCGATCGATAGGCTGGTTAGCTGGCGGCTGCGCGAAGCGCAGTCCGCTGGCGTGACCCACCACGCGCTTCCGCACCGCCGAACGAAGTTGGTGGCTCACGCAAGGGACTGCGCTTCGCGCAGCCGGGGCGAAAGCGAATAGCGCCGCGCAAATCTGCCCGGCGCCATCCGAACCTGGAGATGTTCAGTCGATCAGAACTTCACAGTGATGCCACCATAGACCGTCGACTCGGTGCAGCTCTTGGTGCTCTGGCCGGTCGCGGCGACGGTGCAGACGCCGGGCATGGCGTTGTGGTCGAGGCCGAACTTGTTCTGCCAGTAGCGGTAGGCGACCCAGAGGTCGACGAAGTGGGAGTACTTGTCACCCCAGACCGCCTTCGAGGCGTCGAAGGTCAGGCGGATCGGTTCGCTGTTCAGCTCGGTCTTCGACGCGGTGGAGAAACGGCCGACACCCGAGAGCGCAGGCAGGCCGTTGGAATCGCCCTTCGAGCCGTACCAGCCGGCGCGGCCGCTGATCGACCAGAACTGCATGTTCGGCGGCAGGAAACCGAGATCCATGTAGTAGTTGATTTCGACGGCCCAGGTCGGACGATAGCTGACGTTGCCATCCGAGTTACAGGTCACGCCCGGCACGCCCGGTCCGAACAAGCCGCACTGGGTGAAGGCGTTGTGGTTCAGGAACTCGTAATACATCAACGGCGCGAGGTTGAAGTAGCCCTTGTAGGGAAGGTCGAAAGCGAACTGCAGACCGGCAACGACGTCGCGCTTGGCCGGCGCGAGGAAGTTGTTCTCGGTGTTGCCGTCCATACCGACTTCGAACGAGATGTTGTGCAGCGGCCCCATCGTGAAGGCCTTGGTGTCGAACAGCTCGTTCCAGCCGAAGGTCGAGCGGAACAGGCCATAGATCTCGGTCGCGCCGGCGCAATCGGCGGCGCCGCCGGTAATGGTCACGCCCGGCGCGACGCAGGGGTTGGCAGGATCGTTCTTCCCCGACTTGAACATCGAGATCGTGAAGAAGTTGGTGCCGTAGGTCCAGAGGTCGAAGTGCGTGAAGGAGTAGACCTGCTTGGCGGTGGTGCCGTTGATGCTGCCATCGGGGCCGACGCTCCACATACCGGGATCGGTGCCCTTGGGCATCCAGGAGAACGTCACGCGGTTGTCGATCACCAGGAAGAATGGAAGATCCGGCGCCTTCTTGGCGGCCTTGACCGGCAGGTCCGCCGCGTGAGCCCAGCCACCGATGGCCAGCGTAGCAAGTGACAGCGCCGTTGCTGCAATTGCCTTGAAACGAAACGACATCCTGAATACCCCCAAGTTGGACACGTAAATGAACGCCCTTGGGTGCGACACTTGCGCCTATATCCCGGAGTGAGAAGCCTCAACTTTTTTCAAGGCATGCCGCTTGTTTCGGCAGCAGACGACGTCCCTTTCGGAATTTTAAAGGCATTTGCCGACCTTGCGGATTGTCACGCAGCAACGCGAGGCTGGCCATTGCCAGACATTCCCGTTTGATTTTGTTCGCATTTCGTCTCGAACGAACAAGCCGGCAGAATTGCCGAAGGCGCACGATGCGGCAGTCCGGCATTGCATACGCGTGCTGGCGCGATTTTGCTCAACTTCCCGTCAAGCCTGCACAGCGGGTTCCGATTTGGATTGAACCGTCACAAATTTGCAACAGGCGTCACGCGCGAGCACGGCCCTCACCGGAGTCCGACGGCCGCCCGAGCACGATTCGCGCCCGACGAGGACCACGACTCGCCGACACCACCCGCCTGCCGAAGCGTTGAGCAAGGGATGACGCTTTTTCACACCTTACGCGGCGGGTCAAACTGGCCCACTATTGAGGCACTTCACCCCATGCCAGCGCATCAGCGAATGTTAGATCCGACGCCTAACGGCCTGCATTCCGGCGAGTCCCCGTTGCTGAGGACGATCGGGCTCACCAAGTGCTATGGCGATTTCCTCGCCAACGATTCCATCGACATCGACGTCTGGCCGAAGCAGATTCACGCCCTGCTCGGCGAGAATGGCGCCGGCAAGTCGACGCTGGTCAAGGCGATCTATGGGCTGATCCAGCCAAGCGCCGGCAAGATTCTTTGGCAAGGGCAACCAATTGTGCTGTCCGGTCCGTCCGAAGCGCGCAGTCGCGGTATCGGCATGGTGTTCCAGCACTTCTCGCTATTCGACAATCTCACCGTCGCCGAGAACGTCGCGCTCGGCCTCGACGGTAAGGAATCCTTCAGGGACATGTCGGCGCGGCTGGAGCAGGTTTCGAAGACCTACGGCCTGCCGCTCGATCCCAGGCGCGAGGTCTGGCAATTGTCGGTCGGCGAGCGCCAGCGCATCGAGATCGTCCGCGCCCTGATGCAGGACCCTAAATTCCTGATCCTGGACGAGCCCACCGCGGTGCTGACGCCGCAGGAAGCCGATCAGCTTTTCATCGTGCTGGAGCGCCTCAAGGCCGAGGGCCGCGCCATCCTCTACATCAGCCACAAGCTGGAAGAGGTGAAGCGGCTCTGCGACACCGCCACGATCCTGCGTGGCGGCAAGAAGGTCGAGACCTGCAATCCCAGGCTCGAGACCGCAGCTTCGCTCGCCCGTATGATGGTCGGCGCCGAGATCAAGGAAGTGAAGGCCCCCGTCGGCCGGAAGACCACGGTGCCGCGCCTGGTGGTCAACGATCTCTCGCTCGCGCCAAGCGAGGCGCACGGCGTGGCACTCGAGCACATCTCGTTCGAGCTGAAGGGCGGCGAGATCCTCGGCATCGCCGGCGTCGCCGGCAACGGTCAGGACGAGCTCTTTGCCGCGCTCTCCGGCGAGCGGCTGTCCAAGGATCCCGGCACGGTCGTGATCGAAGGCATCGCCGCCGGTCATCTCTCGATCACGCAGCGCCGCAAGCTCGGCGCGGCCTTCGTGCCCGAGGAACGGCTCGGCCACGGTACCGCGCCGCGCATGAAGCTGTCCGAGAATGCGCTGCTGACCGGACACGCCGCGAGCGGCATGGTCCATCACGGCTTCATCGACACTGCGGCCACGCTCAAGACCGTCGACCGCGCGACCGAAACCTTTGATGTGCGCAAAGCCAAGCGCGATCCCGAGGCCGCAAGCCTGTCCGGCGGCAATCTGCAGAAGTTCATCGTGGGACGCGAGATCCTGCGCAATCCGGCGGTGCTGGTGGTGAGCCAGCCGACATGGGGCGTCGACGCCGGCGCCGCCGCTGTCATCCGTCAGGCGCTGCTCGATCTCGCAACTGCGGGCGCGGCCGTGCTCGTGACCAGCCAGGATCTCGACGAACTCGCCGAGATCGCCGACCGCATCGCCGTGATGTTCCACGGCCGGCTCTCGGCGCCGCTCGCGACAAGCGAAGCGACCCGCGAAAAGCTCGGCCTCCTCATGGGCGGCAGCAGCCTCGAACCGAAGGAGGCCGCGCATGCAATTGGTGCTTGAGAAGCGCGCCGAGCGCTCCAAGGTGATCGCGCTGGTCTCACCGCTGATCGCAATCGGCCTGACGATCGTCACCATGACCATCCTGTTCGCGATCCTCGGCAAGAATCCGCTGCTCGCGCTGCAAGCCTATTTCGTCGCGCCCCTCACCGATGGCTATTCGCTGCAGGAGATCGCGGTGAAGGCGACGCCGCTGGTGATGATCGCGATCGGCTTGTCGCTCTGCTATCTCGCCAACGCCTGGAACATCGGCGCCGAGGGGCAGTTCCTGATCGGCGCCGTTGCCGGAAGTTGGATCGCGGTGAAGACGCAAGGCACCGATGCCGGCGCCTGGGTGCTGCCGGCGATGCTCGTGCTCGCAGCCGCCGCCGGCGCGCTCTATGCGCTGATCCCTGCGATCTGCAAGGTGAAGTTTGGCGCCAGCGAGATCCTGACCAGCCTGATGCTGGTTTATGTCGCCGACCTCTTTCTCGACTATCTCGTGCGCGGCCCCTGGCGCGATCCGCACGGCTTCAACTTCCCGACCACCGCGGAGTTCGATCCGGTCGCAACCGTTCCGCTGCTGATCGAAGGCGGGCGGCTGCATCTCGGCTCGATCATCGCCCTGCTCGTCGTCGCTGCGGCCGCGATCCTGCTCGGGCGCACCATCAAGGGTTTCGAGATCCGCGTGGTCGGCGCAGCGCCGCGCGCGGCGCGGTTCGGCGGCTTCAACGCCAACCAGCTGATCATCCTGACCTTCGCAGTTTCCGGCGCCCTGGCAGGCCTTGCCGGCATCATCGAGGTCGCAGGTCCCGTCGGGCATCTGCAGCCGGGCATCTCTCCAGGTTACGGTTTTACCGCGATCATCGTCGCGTTCCTCGGCCGGCTGAATCCGCTTGGAATATTTATTGCAGGGCTTTTTCTCGCACTGACCTTTATCGGCGGCGAGCAGGCGCAGATCGCGATGAAGATCCCGTTGGATGTCACCAAGGTGTTTCAGGGCATTCTGCTGTTCTACGTGCTCGCCTGCGACTCCCTCATCCTCTACCGCTTCAGGCTGGTGTTCCCGAACCGACAGGTGGCCAGTGGAACTCATTGAGGCCATCATCCTCGCGGTGCTTGCCGCCTCGACACCGCTGCTGATCGCGGCGACCGGCGAGCTCGTGACCGAACGCTCCGGCGTGCTCAATCTCGGCGTCGAAGGCATGATGATCGTCGGTGCGGCCTGCGGTTTTGCCGGCGCCTGGCTCACCGGCTCCATTCTGGTCGGCGCACTGTTCGGCATCGTCGCGGGCATCCTGATGTCGCTGGTGTTTGCACTGATGGCTCTCGGGCTCGCCGTCAATCAGGTCGCGACCGGTCTCGCACTGACCATCCTCGGCATCGGACTGTCAGGCCTGATCGGCGCCGGCTTCGTCGGAGAACGCATTACGCCGGCCTTGCACCTCTCTGTTCCCGGCCTCACCGACATTCCGCTGATCGGCCGCGTGCTGTTCGGCGAAGATGGTTTCGTCTATTTCTCGGTCGCACTGATCATCGGTGTCTGGTGGTTCCTGTACCGCACGCGAGCGGGATTGATCCTGCGCGCCTGCGGTGACAATCACGTCTCCGCGCATGCGCTCGGCTATCCCGTGCTGCGCATCCGCACCTTCGCCGTGATGTTCGGCGGCGCCTGCGCTGGCTTAGCCGGCGCCTATCTGCCGCTCGCCTACACGCCCTTCTTCATTCCCGGCATGACCGCCGGCCGAGGCTGGATCGCACTGGCGCTGGTGGTGTTCGCGTCCTGGCGGCCGGGCCGGCTTGTGATCGGCGCCTATCTGTTCGGCGCGGTGACGATCCTGCAACTGCACGCGCAGGGCTGGGGCGTCGGCATTCCCTCGCAATTCATGTCGGCGCTGCCTTACCTCGCGACGGTCATCGTGCTGGTCCTGCTCTCCCGCGCGCGCACCGGCGGCTCGACCGCGCCGGCCGCGCTCGGCACCGTGTTCGTGCCTGATCGCTGAGTTTCGCTTCCGCGGCGTGCGGGATGGGGCGCGCACGTTGCGGACCGTGGCTTTCCCCTGATGTTTGGAGATTGATGATGAGGAAATCACTTCTTGCGCTGACTGCCGGGCTCTTGCTTGCCGGGAGCGTCAGCGCAGCCTCCGCCGCCGACAAGCTGAAGGTCGGCTTCATTTACCTGGGCCCGATCGGAGACCTCGGCTGGACCTACCAGCACGACCTCGGCCGCCAGGCGCTGGTGAAGGAGTTGGGCGACAAGATCGAGACCACCTATCTCGAGAATGTGCCTGAAGGTCCCGACGCCGAGCGCGCCATCGAGCAGCTCGTCCGCGCCGGCAACAAGCTGATCTTCACCACGTCGTTCGGCTACATGGACCCGACGCTGAAGGTCGCCAAGAAGTATCCCAACGTGCATTTCGAGCACGCCACCGGTTACAAGCGCGACAAGAACATGTCGACCTATTCGGCCAAATGGTACCAGGGCCGCTACATCCAGGGCCTTATCGCGGCCAAGATGTCGAAGTCGGGCGTGCTCGGCTACATCGGCTCGTTCCCGATCCCCGAAGTCGTTTCCGGCATCAACGCGACGATGCTGGCGGCGCAGACCATCAACCCGAACATCAAGGTCAAGATCATCTGGGCCAACACCTGGTTCGACCCGGGCAAGGAAGCCGACGCCGCCAAGGCGCTGATCGACCAGGGTGCCGACGTCATCATGCAGCACACCGATTCGCCAGCCGCGATGCAGATCGCGAGCGAGCGCGGCAAGCTCGCCTTCGGCCAGGACTCCGAGATGATCAAGTTCGGGCCCAAGACCCAGCTGACCTCGATCCTCGACACCTGGGGTCCCTACTACATCGAACGCGTCAAGGCCGAGCTCGCCGGAACCTGGAAATCCGAGGACACCTGGGGCGGCCTCGACAGCCACATGTTCGCGATGGCGCCCTACACCAACATGCCCGACGACGTGAAAAAGATGGCCGAGGATGCCCAGGCCGCGATCACCGCGGGCAAGTTGCACCCGTTCAAGTGCCCGATTGTTGCGCAGGACGGCAAGGAGGTCGAGTGCAAGGGCGGCGCCAATCTCGACGACGGCCAGATTCTCGGCATGAATTTCTACGTGAAGGGCATCGACGACAAGCTGCCGGGCAAGTAGCACGCTTCTTGCTTTGACTAAATCACCTGCTCCTCCCGGAGGAGGTTCGGAGGGGGTGGCCAGAAGCACCCGGCACTTGTGGTCGCCCCCTCTTTCAATTTTCTGCCAGATTATCCCGCCTGCATGGCCCGCGCCGCCGAACTGTGGCGGCGGATGAGGTCGGCGACATCCAGGCCCGGGATCGCACCGTCGATCACGGCCCATTTCCCCGCCACCATGACCCGGTCGGCCCGATGCGCCCCGCACAGCACCAGCGCGGCGAGCGGGTCGCCATGCCCGGAGAAGCGCAGCTCGTCGAGCTTGAATAGCGCGACATCCGCCGCCTTGCCGACCGCGATCTCGCCGAGCTCCGGACGGCCGACGCAAGCCGCCGAGCCCTTGGTGGCCCAGCGCAGCGCGTCCCTGTGGCTGACTTTCTTTACCCCGTAGCGCGCCCGTTGCAGCAGGAAGGCCGCGCGCACCTCCTGCATCAGGTTCGATCCATCGTTCGAGGCCGAACCGTCTACGCCGATGCCGATCCCGACGCCGGCCTCCTCCATCTCGCACACCGGGCAGCACCCGGATGCCAGCAGCTGGTTGCTGCAGGCGCAATGGCTGACGGCCGTGCCGGCCTTGCCGAGCCGCCTCATCTCGTCCGGATTGAAGAAGATGCCGTGGGCCAGCCAGGTCCGCGCATTGAGCCAGCCGCATTGCTCGAGATAGTCGAGCGGACGGCAACCGTACATCTGCTGGCAGAATCTGTTCTCATCCTCGGTCTCGGCAAGATGAGTGTGCAGGCGCACGTCGAGCTTGTCGGCGAGATCGGCGGTGGCGCGCATCAGCGACGTCGTCACCGAGAACGGCGAGCACGGCGCCAGCGCGATCTGCACCATCGCATCCGCGCCGCGCTGGTGATGCTTGGCCACCACGCGCGCGCTGTCGGCGAGGATCGTGTCCTCGTCCTGCACGACGCTGTCGGGCGGCAGGCCGCCGTCGCGCTGCGACAGGTTCATCGAGCCGCGCGTGAGCAGCACGCGCATGCCGAGCCGCTTTGCGACGCCAACCTCGATATCGACGGACTCCTCGAGGCCCGCCGGAAAGACGTAATGGTGATCCGTCGTGGTGGCGCAGCCCGACAGCAGCAGCTCGGACATCGCCACGGTGACACCGAGCTCGAGCCGCTCCGGCGTCAGCTTCGCCCACACCGGATAGAGCGCCTGGAGCCAGGGAAACAGCTCGCGGTCCATCGCCGCCGGCAGCGCCCGCGTCAGCGTCTGGTAGAAGTGATGATGCGTGTTGATGAGCCCCGGCAACACGACATGCTCGCCCGCGTCGAACACCGCGACATCCGCGGTCGCAGGCATGCCGCCGGCCGGCACGAGCTCGACGATCCAGCCATCCCGGACCACGATTCCACGCTCGGCACCGTCGGCGAGGATAGCCAGCGGATCCCTGATCCAGATCGGCGTTGCATCGCTCATCAGCCGCTTCTCCTCACATGTGCTGACGACAGGCCTGCAAGGCGGGCGCCAGCCAAACCGCGTTCATGCCACGACTTTGCTTGTTGCGACTTGGCTCCGGTCTTGCAAGACTCTATCGCACGATTCACCGGCGGAAGCTTTTGGCGCAGCATGGATTTGAATACCATCACAGCGGTCGCCCATCCGCAAACGCGCGCGCAGCTGCCCGTTTGGACGCCAGGTGATGCTTGGCTCGCAGGCGGCACCTGGCTGTTCTCGGAGCCGCAAGCCCACCTCACGCGGCTGATCGATCTCACCGATCTGAATTGGCCGGCGCTGGCGATCACGGACAGCCATCTCAGCATCGCGGCCACATGCACCGTCGCACAGCTCGATGGACTCGCCTGCCCGCCCGACTGGCTCGCAGCACCGCTGATCGGCCAGTGCTGCCGTGCCTTCCTTGCGTCGTTCAAGATCTGGAAGACCGCGACCGTCGGGGGCAATCTCTGTATGTCGCTGCCGGCCGGGCCTATGATCTCGCTCACCGCGGCGCTCGACGGTGTCTGCACCATCTGGAAGGCCGGCGGTGGCGAGCAGCGGATCGCCGTCGTCGACTTCGTCACCGGCAATCAGCGCAACCGCCTGACGCCAGGCGACCTGGTCCGGCAGATCGACATCCCGATCGCGGCCTTGAGGCGCCGCACGGCGTTTCGCCAGATCTCGCTCGCGCCGGTCGGCCGCTCGGCGGTGCTGCTGATCGGCAGCCTCGATGTCGATGGCACGCTGATGCTTACGGTCACCGCATCGACCGTGCGGCCGATCCGGTTGGCGTTTCCCGAGCCGCCCGATGCGAGTGCGCTTCGCGATGCGATCTTGCAGCAGATCACCGATGATCTCTACCACACCGACATCCACGGCAAGCCGCTATGGCGCAGGCACATGACGCGGCGGCTCGCAGAGGAGATCCGCGGCGAGCTCCTGGGGGCAACATCATGAGCTTCGAGGTCAATGGAACGACGTTCGCGCAGGAGCCGCGCGCCGGGCAGTGCCTGCGCACCTTCCTGCGCGAGCTCGGCCATTTCGGCGTGAAAAAGGGCTGCGACGCCGGCGATTGCGGCGCCTGCACCGTACTGCTCGACGGCGAGCCGGTGCACAGCTGCCTGATCCCGGCGTTCCGCGCCGAGGGCCGCGCCGTGACCACGATCGAAGGCCTTGGCAGCGACCATGGCGCGCATCCGATGCAGCAGGCCTTCCTCGACGCGCAGGGATTTCAATGCGGCTTCTGCACCGCCGGCATGATCCTGACCTGCGCGTCGCTGAACCAGGCGCAACGCACCGATCTTGGCGCGGCGCTGAAGGGCAATATCTGCCGCTGCACCGGCTATCGCGCGGTCGAGGACGCACTGCTTGGCAAGTCCAATGTCGAGGAGAGTGTCGAGGCAGGCGCCGCATTCGGCCGCAGCCTGCCGGCGCCCGCAGGTCCCGACGTCGTGCGCGGCAAGGCGCGCTATACCTTCGACATCGCAATCGAGGGCCTGCTGCATATCAAGCTGCTGCGCTCGCCTCATGCCCATGCGAGGATCGTCGCGATCGACACGTCGGAGGCCGTTCGCGTTCCAGGCGTGCAGGCGGTGCTGACGCATGAGGATGCGCCGACCGTCCTGATCTCGACCGCGCGTCACGAGAAGGACTGGATGGACCCCGAGGACACCCGCGTCCTCGACGATGTCGTCCGCTTCGTCGGCCAGAGGGTCGCCGCCGTCGTCGCCGAGAGCGAGGGCGCGGCCGAGGAGGCCTGCCGGCGGATCAAGGTGGAGTACGAGATCCTGCCGGCGCTGATCGATCCCGAGCAGGCGATGGCACCGGGCGCGCCCGTCCTTCATCCTGACCGCACCATCGCGAACCGCATCGCCGATCCCCAGCGCAACCTCGCGGCGGAGACGCATGGCGAGTTCGGTGACGTAGCCGCCGCGCTCTCCACCTCCGCCGTCACCTATGAGGCCACCTTCCACAGTCACCGCGTCCAGCATGCCGCGCTGGAGACTCACGGCGGTCTCGCCTGGCTCGATGAAGCGGGCGCGCTGAACGTCCGCACTTCGACGCAGGTGCCGTACCTGACCCGGCGCGCGCTGTCGGACATCTTCCAGCTTCCGATGGACAAGGTCCGCGTATTCTGCGAGCGCGTCGGCGGTGGGTTTGGCGGCAAGCAGGAGATGTTCGTCGAGGACATCCTTGCACTCGCCGCGCTCAGGACCGGGCGACCGGTAAAGCTGGAGCTGACGCGCGAGGAGCAGTTCATCGCAACCTCGACGCGGCATCCGATGCGGGTCCACATCAAGGCCGGCGCGGATGCCAACGGCAAGCTCACCGCGCTCCAGCTCGACGTGCTCTCCAACACCGGCGCCTACGGCAATCACGCCGGGCCCGTGATGTTCCACTCCCTGTCCGAGTCCATCGCCGTTTACAATTGCCAGAACAAGCGGGTGGACGGCTACGCCGTCTACACCAACACGGTGCCATCTGGCGCGTTTCGCGGCTACGGCCTGCCGCAAACACTGATCGCGATCGAGGCCGCGATCGACGAGTTGGCGAAGCAGCTGGGCATCAGCCCTTACGAGATGCGCCGCCGCAACATCGTCAGGCTGGGCGATCCCATGCTGTCGCCGCCGCCGTCCGAATTTCACGACGTGCTCTATGGCTCCTACGGGCTCGACCAGTGCCTCGACCTCGTCGAGCGCGCGATGCAGGCAGACGGCCTGCAACCTGAGCTGTCGTCGGAATGGCTGATCGGCGACGGCGTCGCGTTGACCATGATCGACACCGTGCCGCCGGCAGGCCACATCGCGGATGCCATGATCGCGCTCAACGACGACGGCGGCTTCGACTTGACCGTCGGCACTGCCGAGTTCGGCAACGGCACCAGCACCGTCCATCGCCAGATCGCGGCGACGATCCTGGCAACCACGGTCGACAGGATTTCCCTGCGTCAGTCCGACACCGCCCATGGCGGCCACGACACCGGCGCCTATGGCAGCGCCGGCACTTTCGTGGCCGGCAAGGCGACGCAGGCCGCCGCCACGCACCTTGCGGCCGAGCTGAGGGCTGCGGCCGCAGACGCCTGGCTGTGCGACGTGGAGAGCTGCGTGCTCGAGGGCGAGACCGTGGTCAGCGGCGTGCGACGCATGTCCTTTGTTGAACTGGCCAAGCTTGCCCGCGAACGCGGCCAGCCGTTCGGAGCCAGCGGCAATTCCGGCGGCACGCCGCGCTCGGTCGGGTTCAACGTGCAGGGCTTTCGCGTGGCGGTGAACAAGGGCACCGGCGAGCTCAAGATTCTCAGGAGCGTACAGGCTGCGGATGCCGGCGTCGTCGCCAACCCCATGCAGTGCCGTGGCCAGGTCGAGGGCGGCGTCGCGCAGGCCCTTGGTGCTGCGCTCTATGAGGAGATGGTGATCGATGCGACCGGCCGAGTCACCAACCCGAAGTTCCGCGACTACCACCTGCCCTCCTTCGCCGACGTGCCGCGCACCGAAGTGTTGTTCGCGGAGACGTCGGACACCATCGGGCCGCTTGGCGCGAAGTCGATGAGCGAGAGTCCTTACAATCCGGTCGCAGCGGCGCTCGGCAACGCGATCGCGGACGCCACCGGCATCCGCTTCACCGCGCCGCCCTTCAAGCCGGACCGGCTGTTTCCGGCGCTGCTCGAGAAGTTTGGTGGCTAGAGCGGGATGGTTCACCTCTCCCGCAGGGGCCCCCTTCGAGGAGAGGTGAACCACGGACAGCGGAGCCAAACCTACATGCTCTAGCTGCCGCGATAAGTCGCGTAGCTCCAGGGCGTGACGAGCAGCGGTACGTGGTAGTGATTTTCCGGCTCGCTGATGGCGAAGCGCAACGGGATCTCGTCGAGGAACGGCGGGTCTGACAACGGCACATTGCGCTCGGCGTAATGTTTGGCGACGCTGAAGCGGAGCTCGTAGCGGCCGATCGGCAATGGACGCCCGCCGATCAGCGGCTGGTCGGTGCGACCGTCCGCATTGGTGACGGTGCGCGCAATCACGCGGCTCTCGCCGAGCGCGGCGAGCTCGACGAGTTCCACCGGAATGCCGGGCGCCGGCTTGCCGGCGTGGTTGTCCAGCACATGGGTCGAGAGCCGGCCATGTACCTTGAGCTTGTCGTCGGCGACGACGAGCTGATCAAGCCGCAACGCCGAGATACGGCCGATCTCCTCGATCGCGCGCCGCGTCTCGGTCTTGGCGATGTTGAGCAGCCGCGTCTCGAAGTCGCGCAGCACGGAATCCTTGGTGTGACGGCGCACGCAGACGATATAGGGGAAACCGAACTTGTCACGGTACGCGTTGTTGACGCGCTCGAACGCTGCGTATTCGCCGTCCGACAACCGGTCGAGCCCGGCGCTGTTCTGCTCGTCGGTCGATTCCGGCGTGAGGCCCGCAGCGCGCTGGGTCTTGTTGGCGAGATCGGGATGCGCCCGTATCAGCGCCAGCTGCACGTCGGGCTCGGCAGCCTGGATCGCGGCCATCAGCGCCGTGTGCAACTGGTTGATGCCGGTGAATGGCCGCTGCTCGGCAAGCTTCTCCGCAATCCACGGCGAGTATTCGACCACGTTGGCGAGCGTCGCGACAAAATCGGCCTTGCTTGCAGCATTGAGAGCGGCGAGTGAAATTTGCGGCATCGTCCTCACTCGATCTCGAACGCATCGGCGGCGAGATGCGCATGCTTGTCGTGCCAATGCTGCGCGATCTGGAGACGGGTCGGCACCCAGACGCGCTCGTGCTTGCCGATGTAATCCAGGAAGCGGATCAGCCCCGCGGCGCGGCCGGGCCGGCCCGCAAGACGGCAGTGCAGTCCCACCGACATCATCTTCGGCGCAGTCTCGCCTTCCGCATAGAGCACGTCGAAGGCGTCCTTCAGATAGGTGTAGAACTGCTCACCTTCGGCAAAGCCCTGCGGGTTGATGAACCGCATGTCGTTGGCATCTAACGTATAGGGAATGATGAGCTGCTTGCCCCTGGGGCCCTTGACCCAATAGGGCAGGTCGTCGGCATAGGAGTCGCAGAGATAGAGAAAGCCGCCCTCCTCCATCAGCAGACGATTGGTGTTGATCGAGGAGCGCCCCGTGTACCAGCCGAGCGGCCGCGCGCCGGTCGCCTCGGTATGGATGCGAATGGACTCGGCGATCTCGGCGCGCTCCTGCGCCTCGGTCATGTCCCTGTGCTCGATCCATTTCAGGCTGTGACTGGCCATGTCCCAGCCCGCCTCCTTCATCGCAGCTACGATTTCCGGATTGCGCTTGAGCGCGGTGGCGACGCCGAACACGGTAGCCGGCCATTTGCGCTCATTGAATATCCGCCACAGCCGCCAGAAGCCGGCGCGCGAGCCATACTCGAACATGGATTCGACGTTGGCGTGGCGCTGGCCCGGCCAGGGCTGCGCGCCGAGCACGTCCGACAGGAACGCTTCCGAAGCGCGATCACCGTGCAAAATGTTGTTCTCGCCGCCTTCCTCGAAATTGACGACGAACTGCACCGCGACCCGCGCGTCACCAGGCCACCGCGGATGCGGCGGGTTGCGGCCGTAGCCGCGGAGATCGCGCGGGTAGCGGGGATCAGCCACTCAGACTTCCTCGAAGCGGATCGGCAGGGCGCCCTTCCAGAGCACGCTCTTGCCCAGCGTCGCCAGGTTCTCCAGCCCCGAGGTCACGGTAATGAAGTGGTTGCCGGCGAGCTGGCCCATCTTGCTGGCGAAGCTCACGCCGCCATAGGCCATCAGGATCTCGGTCTCGCTGATGCCGCCGGGATAGAGGATGATCTGGCCCGGCGCGGGATAACTGGTGTGGTTCTCATAGCCGACGCCGAAATCGAGGTCGCCAAGCGGCATCCAGACGGCCTCTCCGCTCCAGCGCACATGGATGATGTGGCTTTCGAACGGCATGGCTTTGCGGAACGCGGCCACGGTCTTGGGTGCCGCCTGCTCCTCGAAGCGTGCATCGAAGGTGTAGTCGCCGGCGCGGATAACGAGTTTGCTCATCTCATCTCTCTGGGTCGGGGGCGATGCGCCCCACGGGGAACTTTCAGCAAAAAGCACTCCATCGAGCTTCGCGCAAGGGGCGCGGTCCGTCACCTGCGGTCGTAGGACCAGCCGAAAATGCCGCTCCGGCGCACCTCGGGCTCGGGCTCGGCGGCGGGCGCGGCCGAAGGTGGCGCCTCCTTCAGTTCCGCCTGCGGCGGAGGCGGAGGCGGCGCCGGCAGGTTCTCGCATTTCATGGAATAGACCAGCTTGCCGTCCGCGGTCCGCCCGATCGGCGCGCAGGGGTCGGGATGCGCCGCCGAACTCTTCGGCGGGGGCTTGACCTGCGCCGTGGCCGGTGCGGCGATCAAGAGAAGGACCAGCAGATATTTCGACATCGTTGTCGCCTGGAAAGCCAATTCACCCCATTGAACCGGATTGCGCCGGGCAAGTCCATCGGCGCCGTGGGGCGGTTGCCGAAAATTTAGCCGGGACCAAAAAATTTGCTCGCTCCAACGTGAAGACGGCACCCGCTGATATTTGGAAAGGCGCATCGCCAAGTCAGCCCAGACGACGACAACATTTCTCAGAGCCGGAACGTCGTCACGGGAGAAACAACGATGCAAAAGACTATCGCCCTTCTCGGCGCCGTGCTGATTGCCGCCGCCACCGTCCAAACCGCCGCCGCAAGCGACCGCCACCACGCCCGCAAGGCGCAACGCGCTCCCATCACTCAATCGGTCCGCGACTCCAATGCCGCGCTCTGGCCCTCGCAGCCGACCGCACCCGACTGGTCGCGCTATGCCAACGGCGCGTTGTCGGCGCCGGCGGGACGGTGATGTTGGAAGCGTAGAGCGACCGAGCACAACTGCGTCCGAACCATCATTGCGAGGAGCTCTTGCCACGAAGCAATTCAGACTGCCGCCACCGAAAGACTCTGGATTGCTTCGCTGCGCTCGCAAGGACGGAGCATGCGGCAGCAGCGCCGCTCGTTCGGCTCGCATTTCGAATCGCAGACATACCTTCGCATCCTCGCGGCGCATTTCGCCAGAGCTTTGCTTGATCGTTCCGCCCTCTCGATCCAAGAGCAACTGTGCTGAAAGTAGCCCGTTCGCGCATTCTGACAGATTTGCTGGACACAAGGGCGCAGGGAAGGCCGGGTGCTGACCTCGCACCTGCGGTCCGCTGCGCGGAAGCACACGCAGGAAACTGCACAGCGGCATACAGGTGTAGCCAATCACGCGGCCTTCCCTGCGCGACGGCTGGACGGCTTATGCCGCGCTCTCCCGGGAGCCGAATTCCTTCTGGCCTCCCTCACTCTCACGAAATTCACCAGCACCGCGCCGGTTGACGCGATCACCGCCTCCGCAAGAGCTTGACCGTAGCAACGACGGCCAGGACCACACGTCTATATTTTGACATTCGGTGAAACACGCCGAAACTACAAAAACCCTATGAAATAAAGGCTTTTGCGCTACCCTGATGCGGGCTGTTTCAGCGGACTTCACCAAAACAAGGGCCCGGCCCTAAATCTTTCAGCGTCCGCACGACAAAACTGAAAGCCCCAAAGCCGAGCCCTTTGGTCCCAAGCCTTAGGAGCCGAAACCACATGGATACTACCACTGTCCCCTCCCCCGCGGGCAAGCGGCGCCGCAACAGCAGCGTCATTCTGACCGACCGGCTGTGCGAGAAGGGCGTCGCTCAGCGCACGAAGTTCTATGACCGCAAGTGTCCTGGCCTCTACGTCAGCATCACCACGGCAGGCGTCGCGACCTTCTCGTTCAAGTACACCGACCGGCAGACCGGCAAGCAGCGCACCGGCTGGCTCGGCCTCTACAATCCGGAGACCTTCACGGTCGAGGACGCCCGCAGCAAGGTCTACGGCCTCAAGGCCAAGGGCGGCGACGCGCTTCTCGAGACCTTCCGCGACCAGAAGACCGCGAAGGTGAAACGCGGCAAGACCGTCGCCGAGGTCATCGACGAGCGCATCAAGTGGATGAAGACGCCGGTCAAGAAGCCGGACGGCGAGATGCGCCCTCGGCTGGAGAGCTGGGAAAACACCGCCAGCCACCTCGACCGCTTCATCCGGCCCCGCCTGGGCAAGAAGCTGGCGATGGAGGTCACCAAGCACGACATCGCCACGCTTTCCAACGATATCGTCGCAGGCAAGTTCGGCAAGCCTTCGGTCAGCAATGCTCGCCATATGCGCAAGGCGGCCTCGGGCCTGTTCAACTGGGCGGCTGAGGCAGGCCGTGACTACGTGACCGCCAGCCCCTGCGTCAACCTGCCGAAGCTCGACCCCGAGCATCCCCGCACCCGCGTCCTCTCCGAAGACGAGATCAGGATCTTTTGGCATGGTCTGGACCGCGACGACCTCCCCTATGATCGCCGGACGCGGCTGGCGCTGAAGTTCGAGCTGGTCACCATGCTGCGCTCACGTGAACTGCTCGGGGCGCACAGGGATGAGCTGTTCGACCTCGACGGCGAGCATCCCCGCTTCGACGTCCCGCTCAAGCGGGTCAAGAAGCGGCGCGTAATCCAGCAGCCGTTGTCGGATCTGGCCGTCGAGATCATCAAGGAGGCCCTCGCCTCAGATGATCAGCAGTTTGTGTTCGAAAGCCCGATGTACAAGGGCCAGCCGATCCACCGCAAGGCGATGGCGGATGCCCTGCGCCGCACCAAGCACGAGAAGAACAAGGACAAGTCGAAGACTGCCGGCCTTTGTGAACTGCTCGGCCTCAAGCCGTTCACGCCGCACGATCTCCGCCGAACGGCAGCGACCCTGGCCGGCGACTTGGGCTTTGATGATGCTGTGATCGCGAAATGCCTCGACCACGCCGCCAGCAAGAAGGCCGATGTCGTCGTGCCGACCGTCACCGGCAAAGTCTACAACCACAGCAAGCGGATAAAAGAGAAGCGCGCAGTGTTGGAAGGGGTCGCGGCCGAATTGCGGCGGATCATCGCGCGGCCCGTGAAGGCCGTCGAGCGGGCCGGGTTGCAGCTCGCAGCGTGATCATGCCAAACCCGGTCAGCACGCTGGCCGGGTTTTCCGTCCCCCTCGTGGAAAGAATGAGGTTCTATCTACCCCGTTGAACTACCGAAAGAAACCGCAAACTGCTTCCGTCCTACGCCCCGTGGAGCGTGTTCCGGCGAGCTTGAGAACGAATCATCTATCATCGCACCATCACAACCGTCGGGCTGATGGCGGAAGAAGACCCGTACTTCACTGGAGCGAAGCAGCCTCACGCGAGCGATCCGGGCACGTTTCTGCTCGATCTCTACCGGCTCGTTTGCATGGTTTCGGCGTCTTGCGATGTAGCACGGCTTGGCCTCACTTGCCCCGCCATTGCGGCGATGCAGGAGGCCTACTTCAGGTCCGAAGTCACTCGCATCTTGATCTCTTGTGCGACGGGCGTGCGAATCCAGCTTGATCAGTCGCACGGAACACCAGACGATACGGGGCCGAATTGCGGAAGGCTATTTCCAGACTGGGCAGCCGATAAGAGCAAGGTCGAGGTGCTCACCTTGCGCGAGGCCTGCAACAAGATCATTCACGCAACCGACATCCGGTTTGACGTCGAGGTTCCTGATGGTGCCAACAACCCTGATGAGGAGGGTGCTTACTACCAACCACGCCTCTACCTCTACGGAAGCAAGGGGCGGAACGATTGGCGCGCCGAACTGTCGTTGCTCAACTTCGCACGATGGAGCGCGGTGGCGTTCAAATGGTTTGCCTTCTTGAGATGACACATGGGCTATAGGTCCGCAGGATGGGTGACAGCAAGGAATTTAGAACGTCGACAGACAAGCCCCTAAAGACGATGCGCCGATCACTCAGCGGAAAGCAAGTCCATGCGATTGTTGCCCGACGACTTCGTAAAATCGAAAGACTTAGCTTTCTGGAAAGCTTCGCCATGTTCATGGGCAAAGCTCAACTTGCTGTGACGAAGAAAGGATCAAACGCTGGACCCTCGGGCGCGTGGTAAAAGAGTTGGGCGAGCGCGGGTTACGACAAGACTTCATCCACTTAATGGAGGAATTGAAGGGGTCTCGCAACCACATTGCGCACGAAATGCTGGCCGACGACGCGCTTATGCGAAGATTGGCAGGAACTGGCGCACATCGGATTGCTTGGAAATCGCTGCGCCGTGGCTTGTATCTGGTAGAACAGGCGATTGTGGTACACGATTTTCTTTTTGGTGGTGAATGACCACACTCTAATCATCTCAATGCTGTGAGGCCGTTTCTGGTTTCGGCAAGCGCAACTGAGATTGGAAATACATCGCGCGCGAAGGGTTGAGCAAGCAGGTCAGCAACTGAAATCGGTTCCCGAGCGGCCAATCCGCCGTGCGGGAGCGCAATGGGTCTCTCAGTCACCGGCGCGTACCGGCAGAGCCGTTGCCGATGATGTTTCAACTATGCGCCTTTCTGGCTATGGTTGCTTGGGAATTCGAACACCCCACATTGTTTGGGTACTTGGATTACACGCGCCGGAAATGTCCGTTGAGGGTGTCGGCTGTGTGAAAACGCCAGTACGCTTGACGGCGATAGAAGGAGTTATTCGCTGAAGACCGTCTTAGCGCTCAACCTCGCAAGCATAAGCGGAACTCCGCTGCTCGTGATCTGGCTCCGCTGCTCGTGATCTGGCTCAGTCTTGCCCATTTTGGGTAATCGTGAGCATTAAGCTCTTGTCAGCGCGACGCAGCTATCGAGATAAGACGCTAAATGGGCGCTTAGATCGCGGGCGTCGTCACCAGCACCATCGATCAAGGCGGATTTTCGACGGCGCATGAACTGAGCCCCCATAAGATACATCCCGGGCGATGAAACGACCCCTCCGTCGTGTTGGAGCCTGCCCTTGCGATCGAGAACAGGCACTTCAAGCCAGGAGTAATCTGGTCGGTAGCCCGTGGCCCAAATAATTGCTTTGATCTCACCAGAGGCCAGATCCATTCCGAGTCGAGGCGCCGGTTCCACACGGGTTGGCGGCAGGCGATGTGGCGGGTTCGATCTCGCGTCGAAGCCGTTTCTTTGCGCCCATTCGTCGAGACGATCTAACAATCTTCCCATCTTGAGATCGGAAAGCGCGCACATGTTGCGCAATGATCCAGAAAATTGCGCCTTACCATTTTCGGTGATACCGCCAATGCGGCCAACAAGCTTCACGCCTATTCCAGTGAGGGCGTTGATGTCGAGAGTAGATCGATCGGGCGTTCCTGCAAGTTGCAGTGAAGCAACCCGTCGTGCTCTCGCAATATCGTCGACCTCATCGTATCGCTCGTCGAGCACACCGGCGGCATCCATCCACCATTCCAAGTCTTTGCCACGGTAAACGCGCGGCGCTCGAATGTGCTCGCCTACCGACAAGATAACCGGGCGGCCCGAGCGGTGTATCTCATTCGCGATCTGAGTACCGCTCGAAGATGCACCGACAACCAAGACGCCACCGTCGGCGAGTTGACTGGGATTTCGGTAATCCTGGGCAGTCAATTGCATGACTGACCGCGGCACCCTGTCGGCAAAGCTGGGAACGTTAGCGAGGTTGCATGCCCCGGAAGCGACCACGACCGCCCGGCATAGCCAATCGCCTTGATCAGTGCGCACAAGGTATCCCGTCTCCGTGCTGCGCACCGATGTGACTGTTGTGTGGATTAGTACCGGGGCCGAGACCGCCTTTGCGTAACTCGCGATGAATTCGATTACTTCGGCTACGGTTCTGTAGCCATCCGGATCGTCACCATCGTAGCTAAACCCCGGCAGTCGGCTCTGCCAATTAGGCGTCAATAGTCGCAGCGAGTCCCAGCGTTCAGTACGCCACGTATGAGCGACTTCACCCCGCTCCAAGATCACATGATCAATGGAGCGGTCGCAGAGGCAGCGGCTCATTGCCAGCCCTGCGTGTCCAGCACCGATAACGACTGTGGTGACAGTGCGAATGGTGATCGTTCTCAATCTGACGCGGTAATGGGTCTCAGGCGGTTCAATCCACTACGACAGTGACATTCGTCGGGTTGGTCACGATGTCATAGACTGCCGACCGCTTCTGCGACTGCGCGACGAGAGCCTCGATGTCTTCGCGTTTTGCATCGGCGTCGATCTTGTAGGTCACCTTTATGCCGCCGAAGCCATTTCGCACGTCGTCGTCTATGCCGAGAATGCCTTGGAGGTCCATGTCCCCTTCTAGCGTCGCGGTGACCGAGCGCAGCTGAATGTTGCGGTATTGAGCAACTGCGGCAATGCCGGCAGTCAGACAACTTGCTAACCCGACTAACACGTACTCGACAGGCGTGGCACCTTTGTCCTCAGAGGCAAAAAGTTCCGGGTGGTCAGCATCAAAGGTGAAAGTTCTCTTGTGATGTTGTTCCTGCCCGAGGCCGTAAAACCCTTCGACCGTAGAGTGACTATGAGTGCCGTCCTTCCACTCGCAAGCGGCGCGCCATTTAAACTGGGCCGCAGCTGGAGCTTTTGTAAGCTCGTCGCGGGCGGCAACTAAAGCGGCGACGTTCACGCCGTTATTAACAATGCTACTAGCATCGGCCATGGTACCCTCCCGTACATTCGATGATGAGTAGACGCTATTATATTTCGATCATCTTCATTATAGCATCGAGGAAGCATCCAAATCAGTGAACTATATCTCAATCCTAACCTCCCGCCTTCCAAACCTGCGCGGAAAATTTCTCCTATTTTCAGTATCTTGCGAATTTGGCCCCGTCGAGCAGCGCCCCAAGTACGGCCGCAGGCGGTGCCAAAACAATTACTCGCAGTATTGACCATCCGTGCGTTCGGGACGTATTGCGACCACGCCGCGCTCATTTTTCCAATTCGTCGAGCAACGCCTTTGCCTCTTTCAGATCGAGCATGTCGAAGCCTTCGGTGAACCAGCCGTAGACCGAGGCCAGTAGTTCGTGAGCTTGATGCGGCTTCCCTTGATCGCGCCAGAGCCGCGCCATGCTCATCGCCGCGCGCAGCTCCCAAGACGTTGCTTGCTGCTGACGCGCAACCGCGAGTGCGCGACCAAAATACCGTTCTGCTTTTTCCGTATCCGGCGCGAGCGACTTGAGTACGATTTCCCCAGCAACGCGGTGCAGCTCGGCCTCGCACCATTTCTCCTTCGACCTCTCTACTTTGTCCATCGCTTCGTCGATGCAACGCAGCGCATTGTCGGACTGGCCAAGTTCGGCGTACGCAATTGCCAAATGCCACAGATACATAGGTTCATAGAGAGTTGCTCCAATTGACCGAAGTGAGGTGATCCCGGAGGTGATCGCCCGAACTGCATCTGAGGCTTTTCCGGTTACTGCACAAAGCATGCCTCGAACGGCGATTTCGGTCGCCTTCCAGAACGAGGTAGCGTCTTTTTCATTCGCCAGAGCGGCAAGTTCATCAAGGAGCAGCAGTGCTTCAGTATAAGCCCCCGAGTACAAATGTAGCCACGATGTAAGCCACAGCGCATACATCAATGTGGCGGCGTGGCCAATCTTGCGCGCCTCGCTGAGCGCGCGCTCGCCGTCATTCCGCGAAGTCGTGCGATAACCGAGTACCGAGATATTGTGCGAACGAACCAATAGCAGAGCCACCCCGACATCCCGGCCAGAGCGCGTCGTCGTAAGCGAGCCGTGCTCGGCAGGAGTGTAAATTGCGAGCGCGCGGTCGTAACTCTCTTTTCCACCTACAAAGTCGCCCGTGAGCGAAAGTGCATTCCCGAAGGCGACTTGAAGCTTGATCTCTTCGCGACGCAAAGTCGGTGTCTCCGGCAAAGTCGCAATCTGGTCAAGCGCCCTCCTGACCTGCTCTGTGCCTTCAAGAAGTGCAGATTGCGCCAGCGATCTTTGTCCGGCATTGCCCCACCATTCAATAGCAGCTTCGGTCAACCCTGCCTGCGTAAAGTGATGCGCTAGCAACTCCGGCTCGGTTGCCGCGGTGGCGGCGAACTGATCGCGCAAAATCTCACCAGTGCGGCGATGCAAGGCCTGGCGACGGCTCTTGAGCAAGTTCTCATAGGCCGCATCCTGAATGAGCGCATGCTTGAAGCGGTATTCAGATTCCGGCGGAAGACCTTGCACCAAGAGGATGTCGGCCTCAGCCAACCGTTCCAGCGCCGTCTGCAAAGCTTCGTCATCCATTTTGGCGACGGCGCGGACGAGCTGATAGGAGAAGCCGCGCCCGATTACGGCAGCGACCTGTGCCACCTCACGCGCCGGTCCGAGCCGGTCCAGCCGCGCGGTCAATGATTGCTGCAGCGTCGGCGGGATTGCCTGAATGCCGCCTTGCTCGCCGCGCTCCAGAAGAAGCCGGGTCACTTCTTCTACGAAGAGCGGTACGCCGCCGGTTCGCTCGGTCAGGCCTTCGATCACCTCCTTCGCCAGCGCATGACGGGTGGCAAGCTCTCCCACCATGTGCCGCACTTGCTGGCGATCGAGCGGCACCAGCGAAATCACGCCGTGATGAGAACGAGCGCCCCAGGGTGGCCGAAACTCCGGCCGGGCAGTCAGTAGAACGAACAACGGCGCCATCGCGCCGCGTTCAGCGATGCCACGGAATACATCGAGCGTTGTCGGATCTGCCCAATGTAGGTCTTCTAAGGTCAGCACGATTGGCTGCGCCCGGGCGCCAGCCATTAGCCAACTGGTGATCGCCGCCAATTGCCGGCGCCGCAATTCCTCGGGCGCCAAAACTGGCGTGCGTTCCGGGGGAACTGGGATGTCGAGAAGCGGAGCGAGCAAGGGAATGTTCTCGGCCGGATCGAGCTTGATGAGCGCCAGAGTGTTCTCCAAGTCCGAGAGCCGCCGCTCTGCTGGTACATCGGCGCTCCCAAAGCGCTGGCGTCCCCATTCGGCAATCGGATGCAGCGGCGTGTTCTGCAAAAGCTGCGAACAGCTCCATTCGGTCCAGGTATGCGGAGTGTCGCGCAGCCGCGCATGGAATTCTTCGATGAGGCGCGACTTGCCGATCCCAGGCTCGCCAACAATCAGCACCAGTTGGCCGTCGCCCTGCTTTGCCCGCTCCCAGCGCCGCATCAGCATGGCGATTTCTTC
Source organism: Bradyrhizobium sp. SMVTL-02 (assembly GCF_051853005.1). Taxonomy (NCBI): domain Bacteria; kingdom Pseudomonadati; phylum Pseudomonadota; class Alphaproteobacteria; order Hyphomicrobiales; family Nitrobacteraceae; genus Bradyrhizobium; species Bradyrhizobium sp. SMVTL-02. The sequence continues at coordinate 5,728,514 of NZ_CP182469.1, forward strand.
GTCACGACCCACCAGCGGCGTGAGATGGCGCTGTCCCGCGCGGCGCCCGCCACCGCTCGCCCGTACGAGCCGGTACAGCATCACCGACTCGGCTAGGCCTTTGAGTTGGTGCTTGCCGCGCTCCTCGGCGACAAACAAGCCGGCAATCTGACGCTGGACCCTCGCTGTGACAACGACCGTACCTGGCTCCGCCAGAGCCTGTACGCGCGCCGCAACGTTGGGAGCATCGCCATAGATCTCACCTGCCGCATCGACTACAACCTGTCCGGTTTCAATCCCGATACGCGCGTTAAGCGCTGGCTTACCGGTCTCAGTACCCTTGCGGCTCAGCGCGGCGAGCGTCCGCTGAATTGAGAGCGCGGCCCGTGCTGCTCGTTCGGCGTCGTTCTCCTGCGCCACAGGATAGCCGAACAGCGCCATCAACCCGTCGCCCAACTTCTTGGCGACATGGCCGCCCATCTCGGTCACGGCGGCGCTGGCAGCATCGAGATAAGCGCTGACGAGGTCGCGCCACTCCTCGGCATCTAGCTGCGCGGAAATGCTGGTCGAGCCCACGAGATCGCAGAACATCACCGTGACATGTCGGCGTTCGCCACTGTGCTCAGCCGCGGTGCAGATCTGCGGTGGTGTTGCGGTCGAGATTGGCTCTGACGTTACGGGTGTGCGACGCTGCGCTGCAGTTGCGGGAGCAGTTGCTGCGCCCTTCTCGATGCCGTCGATATCGGCTATGGCGCGCAACATTTTGCGGCGATCGCCGAGGACGACGCCAAGCTCTTTCAGGTCCTGATCGGTCAGTTCGCGAAGGACCGAGAAATCAATCCGGTTTTCAGCAAAACGCGGGGCATACTCGGACATGCCGAGCTTTTCGAGCCAGTCGACAATTTGCTGCATCGCGGCCCCCTACGGGGAGACTTAAGGCTATCCGGTTTGGGCTGACACGACAATTACGCAGGCATGTCCGTTGGATCAATCCGGACTTCGGGTCAGGCCGCGGCCAAGTCCGCTCCGGGGGCTTCTGACGCAGAGGCGACAGCCGGCTGCTCGTCCTCCTCTCCACGGCGCTGGGGGCAGCCAAGAGGCAGAGGGCCTTAGCTATCGAAAGTCGATAAACCGGGGGAAGCGCGAGGTCTCATTGAGCAGTACGCCGCAGACCTCCAGGAGCCTATTCAGAAGCTACGCCGCAGATGACCTGGGTTAAAACTAGGTGCGGGCAATTCTCCGTAGTTCTCCGTCCGGAGAACAAAACCCCGCTCCCTGTAGTTCTCCGGGGAGAACATCGCTCCACACGTGGCAAGGCCGCCTCAGTTCGCGGGCTTACTTCAGGTCCGGGTTTTTACGCCCAATCCTGCGCCGCATCGATCTCCAATGCGTCGGCCCGGCCGCTTGCGCCCGACCTTTGGCGAGATGCCCAAAAAGGCGAGCGGCCCAGGCGCACCTTTTAGGTGTTATCAGGGCCGCCGACGATCCGCCGCACATGCCGACGCTGAAAAGCATGACAAGGCAAGGGATCGCAACTGACACTTAAAGAACAATCGAAGGGCCAGTCTTGTGATTGCGTGCCGACAATTTGTTTCTTACACCATCTACGCGCCGCGCAGGCATTCAACTATGTTGCGTTTTGAATGAGGTGCTAGAACGGCGGGCCCACTGTCCATCAAACCGGCAGCAGCTCATTTCGCTTAACAAGCAACGGCGCAACCCCCTTTTCCGGGTTGAATGCCTGGCGGGTTCGGCCGGCCGCAGGCCAACCCCTAGCGGCTTCCCCGAGCATGCGATCGGAGCGATCATTGGCGGCATGTCCAGGTCAGCCCAACGCGACACGCCCTCGCACCCCCATGGCCGACCGCGCAAGATCACGTTTTGCCGAAATGCGCGAGATGGGTGTACGCGGCATCATCGTATTTTGCGCCGATTATCGCTGTGGCCACCGCATTGCCTTGAGCGCCGATCGATGGGCTGATGATGTACGCCTATCGGATATTGAGTCGCGGTTCATCTGCCAGTCTTGCGGCAGACGCGGTGCCGATGTCAGACCTGATTTCGAGAGCGGCAAGCCGCCGCAATTCGCGAATTCGTCAGCGAAAGATGTCGCCAACTGAAGGCGGCCTTATTTTTCTCCCAGCAGCTTGCCGGTCTTACGATTGATAAAGTGCACCCTGGTGCAGGCCGGGCAAGCGATGGATACGTAGCGACCACCTAGGGAATCGTCATCGCCGTCGTCATCCAACCACTGCTGGACCTTGAACGCCGTCGTCGGGCAGGTGAAGACGATCTGAGCCATAGCGGCGACAATGGCGAGATCGAGCGCAAGCGGGGCTGATCTGGCTCAAAGTTTCCGCGACGCAAAAACGAATTAGGCTGGGCGTCGACGAACATCGTGGAAGTTGCCGAACGCGCCGAGCGACGAGGCGCCAACGCTGGCGTATGCACCATGACTGATCCTCACTTACCCAGCAAGGAAAGGGCCGCCAGCTGATGCCTTACCTTGGGTCGAGCTGCTTACTGGCCATCTCAGCGAGTGCCAGGGCATTGGTCACGCCGCGTGAACCGATCTCGATTATCTTGCGGGCCACGAGGCTGCGGTCCACCAAGTCGAGTTTGCGTAGGGCTGCGTTGAACGCCAGTTCGTACACGTGACGTTGCTCTGGCGTGAGATCGCTACCTTCGAGCAGGCGGTTGATGGGCATGACCAGCTCCCTGGCTAGGCGGGAGCGCGATTGGTCTCTCTGTCACCGATACAAGCCACGGATCGAGCGGTGATGCTGGAACAATTCACCCATTAACGTTTGATTGCTAGCAAATTAGGACACTGCGGAATTCTACTTAGGACACTAGGGGTCAAATACGGAGGCCGCCAACTGAGCCGGCCTCATGCGAGCCCCCACGCCAGGGTATGTATCATCACGGCCGCATTACGGTCGCCCCGCTGCCATGTGGGCGAGCCTAGCCCGGACGGCCTTGGAACCCTTTTGACGCGAATCAAAGGTTAAATACGACGAGGGCCAAGGCAGTGATAGTAACGGCGCTTCCGGTCAGTATCAGCGCTAGCAACAGCCTATCGCTCATTTCAGAACGCCTTTGGTTGCAAAAGTGAACTTAGAAAACCCCGGGCCAAATACGGACAGAAGACGCTCCCCAACAGGAACATTCCGAGACACGCGAACAAGGGCCCGCCGGGCGTGACCGCTGATGTCAGACCGGATTTTGAGAGCGGTAAGCCGCCAATGGCAATGGCCCCACCTCCTGACCGGTAGTTTCCCGGGCTGTCTCGTTACGTTGGTTTTAGTAATTCCGACGAACGATAGTCCTCATGAACTCGCCCCCCGACCATCAAGCAGAAGCTCTCGCTGCAATGAGAAAAGCTCTGGCAGCGACGTGCCCCCTGGAGCGCGAACAGTGGCTGCGCATCGCATCGGCGTGGAACAACCTAGCGAACCTCCTCGATCGTAAGGGCGCGGCGTGACTAGGCGCGCCCCGAGCCGGCCTTTTGCCGATCCAGAGGCCGCCGCGCGCAAGCTGATCCAGCTCTGAAGGCCCCAGCAGCGGCCCCACCAACGCATCCGCAGCCTGGCGGGGCCGCCTCATCCTTCGGGCTTTGAAGCAGGGCGGCTGAGCCCGAAGGGAGGCGGCATTTTACGTCCGGCTGCACGGACTAACGATTGCTCGAAAGAGGCACTCCCTCTGAGTGTCTGCGGGCGCTGGATGCTGCAAGTCACATGGCCCGATCGTGTCGTGGCGGAGCGCGAAGCACCCCTCGGGAGTGTTTACCGCGCTTTTCAGTCGTGTTGGGGGAAGCGATGAAAACGAGCGCTTGCGGCGATATGATCGACGAGAAATTAGCTCGCCAGCGCGCGCACGAAACAACATCGCGCGATATCGCCGTTTGCTCCAAACACCACTCTCGGATGTCGAGCGCCACTTCATCGAGCAACGCCTTGCCGAAGAGCTGACTTCCCTATCAATTCTTATTCCGGTCTTCGGGCCGGCTTCGACAGGCGCCACTGGCACCCCCTAACTGAAATTGCAATTGCCGCGGGCATTTTCAATTTTATCATTTCGATAGTCGTGCGGATTGGCCGACGCCTCACTGGAAGCAGGGTGCAATCGGATCACGTGCGTTACTTGCGATAGATCAATGAACAATCAGGTCGCCAGCCAGCCCGCAATTAATCGGAAGGCTTCTGGTTCAGCGCACTCACGGTCGCGTGTACGAAGCCATTTTAGACGGCCGACGAAGCGAAACTGAAACAATGCAATCCGATGCTTTGATGGTAACGCCCATTGAGGGAGGGTGGAATGCGTAGCCTGATTTTCGGTGCGGCTCTCCTGGCGCTGGCAAGCATCGGATGTTCCACGTTCATTTCGGCCGCCCTTTCCGCAGCACGGGATGGAAAGGCCGCAACGTTCTCAGAACGGTTCGCGCCGGTAGTGACGGTTCTCCCGACCGGCTAGGCCCGCCATTCAAGGCGTCGAGATTCGCGAAAATTAGCGAGTCGCTTGGGGTGATGCCGCGGCGAGAAGTTCATCGCAGCTGGCGAAGTCCGGCATCCAGTTTAGCCGATCGTCGATCTGCTGATGCGCGGAGTCGCGGTTCATTTGCCGGGCCTGCGGCAGACGCGGCGCCGATGTCAGAACCCGATTTCGAGAGCGGCAAGCCGCCTTTGGCTATGGGATGATCGATGAACCTGCATGAACCTTGGCATGAGTTGTGCCGACTAATCATTACCGGGGAATTGCTGATTCCCACCCGGGGCTGGAAACCCGCCGCCCGCGCTCAATTTAAGCGGGCGGCGTTTTTGCTTTCAAAAATGCCCGAATTTGACCCTCAGTATCCTAAATAGACGTACCCAGTGTCCTAATTTCCTGGAACTATGCGTGCGAGATGACGCGGGTAGCAGCCTCACGCCTCGACAACGTGACGCTGACACAGAAGGCCTCAGCTCGCGCCAGCCCCAGCTGAGGCCTTTCTATCGCTTGTGCACCGGCACCACTGGTGGTCGGAGCACTACGGGCAGCCGTCCCCAGTTGGGAAGGGCTCTTGGGTCTTCCGGACTAACGGGTGGCCTTCCTTCTTGAATGCCAACTTCTCTTCATTGTCAGCCAGGCTCTCGAACGATTCAGCGATTTTCTCGTATTGGTTGCGCGCGGTTTCGTCCCTCATCAGTTCCGACTTGGCTCGGAACTCTTCAGCTTGATCACGGTATCGCTTTGCGACTGCTTCGTGGTCGATCACTCGCACTGCGCCTGCTCCGTTGGTCGGCGGTCAGCTCACTACAAAAGTATACATTCGTTCCGCACGTCAGCAACTTTTAGGAGGTCGTAATTCGCTTGTGCAAAAAAGGGCCCGGCGCACGTGAGTACCGGGGCCGAACTGGGCAATCATCAAAAGCCCCGCCGAGGCAGGGTCAGATTACTTTTCCAGGGATTCAGAGACATTGGCCCGTAAAAAGGGCCCCAGCTCGCGGGGTTACGGGGGGCATAGAGCTGGGGCCACTCTGGGTGCCCTTGGGGAAGGGCTGCGGGACAACTTGGTAATTGCGCGAACGTTCCTGTCCTAATTCAAAATCGCGCGCGACTCCTTCGGCTCATCACCAACCATGCCCATGAGCAACTGCGTAACGCCTCAGTCTGGCTGCCTCATGGCCAATAGGGCCGGCCGGCAATTGCAAGCACGAGACGACGAAGGAAACCCCGCGAGGACCCCGTAAATTTCCCAGTCCAATTGCCACTTTTGCCGGTTCCGAAGAGCCTTCCCCAACGGGCGACCTCACCCCCTAGTTCTCCGACGAATTACGCGCCATCGCGTCGGCGGAATGGCCGCCTCCCGGTGCCGGCTAACATTTGATATGTTAGCAGTCTTATGCCCTGCTAAAAAAGGCTCCTAATCGGGGGCTAGACATGGACCGGCTAAGAAGAGCGGTTGGGGGCCTCGAGGCTCCAGACTGCCCAAATTGCCACATCGGCATGAGATGGTTTCGCTCGGAGTTGGTGCGAGACGAGGAAGAAGCGATAGTCGCGCACCTTTTCGTTTGCCCCAACTGCAAACGCGCTCGGCGGATCGATACAGAGTTCACCCCCGTTCGCGTCGTCCCTGAAAAACTGGCGGGACCCCGCTTCCGCGTCGTGAGGGGAGGACGATCGTAGGTCGCCTCGACTGCGGATGCTCCAATTGCGTGGGCCTGCCCACTGCCGGATCGGTTTGACCCTGAGTGTCCTAAGTTGAACTCTGTCCTAAATTCGTTAGCAACCAACCGGGACCAGGAACATTGTTCTGACATCACCGGCCTATGCCCGTGAGGCGTTCGGTGACTGAGAGAGACGCGCGCTCCCGCCTTCCAAGGGAGTGCGCCGTGAGTGCGCCGCGACAGCCTCTGCCACCGCAAGAGCCGCCGAGCCATTGCCCGCTCTGCGATGGCGTCCCTCGGCTTTATCTAGCGCTTCCGGACACAACCAAAGGGACCCTGGTGAATGTCTATCGCTGCCGAGACTGCCACAACCTGATCATCTGGGAAGAAAGGCCGCCTGAATGATCTATCTCAACAGTCTCGCCGGCCCCGGACGACCGTTTCGCCGTGCCTCAAAACAAAAGCCCAGCCCGTCGGGGGGGCGAGCTGGAGCGTAGTCGCGGAACCAAGTCTTGCCAAAGGATTGCACGCAAGACTTGGTCGATGAACGGACAGCAGGGGCTCTCGTTCCTAGGAATTCGCAGCTTCCGATTCGCCTTCGGCCGGACCGTTGCCTATCTTGGACTCCGGTCACTGGAGTTCTCGCGTATGGCCTCGCCGTCCATCATTCCGAACGATCGCCTCGACAAGGACTTTTACCTGGTCCTGGAGGAGTTCCGCGACGGCGCGGCCTTCCGCGAGACCGACGAAGGCATCAACTATTCCACCCTTATAGGCGACCTGCTGACCGGGCAATATGACCGGGTGCTTCGCGTAGTCGCGTTCAACCCGGTCGAAGGCTGGTCGCGCGACGCATCGGAGGATGTAGCCCGCGAGCTGGAGCGACATATCAGATCCGAGGGCCGCGAGGTTTCGGGGGCCCTGACTGACTTTATCGAGGCCCAGCTCGGCCGCCGCGTGGGAGTTCAGATCCCGTTGCCGCTCTGATGACTCGCATTTTCGCCTTCCGCGCATAGATGCCGATTATGCGCAGCTCCTTTGAATTGTGCTTGCCTACGGCAGCTAAAGCCGTGCCAGACGGCGCCGAGCGGCTCCACGAAGTGAAGATGGACGGATACCGCGTCAGGATTGATCGTGACGGCGATCGCGTCCGGCTTTTCTCGCGCAATGGTTACGATTGGACCGCCCGCTTTCCATGGATCATTGAGGCGGCCCGCAAGATCCACCAGAAGCGCTTTGTCCTGGACGGTGAAGCCGTCGTGCTTGGCGTGGATGGCGTCCCCGATTTCAACGCCCTGCATAGCCGTCAGCATGACGAGGAGGTTCAGCTCTGCGCATTCGACCTCCTGGTCGAGAGCGGTGACGATCTCCGCAAGCTACCACTCCACCTTCGGAAGAATGCTAGGACACTGCCTGATTCAACTTAGTTTTGCGGATGCGAAACATTCGGCGAGCGCATTGTCAGCTCCTCGTCATACATCCGTTTGATCCTCTGGCGCATTACGCCGTAACACTCACAAGCAACATCCTCGAGCCGCGCTCGGTGGACCTCCAACACGCCCCGTCGCTCCGATATGATGCAGCCGATTTCCCGAAGTTTACGCATTGTTAGAGTAACGGTCGTTCGCCGCACCCCGATAAGTTGTGCGAGCGCCTCTTGCGTCAATCGAATCTCCCCGTTTGCGACACGATCATGAATCTCGAGCAACCATCGAGCCATACGGCACTCCGCCGAGTGCACAGCGTTGCAGGCGGCCACGTTCTGAAGCTGTAGCAATTGAGTGCGGAGATGGAGGCGCAGCACACGCTTAATGGCGCCGCTTTGCTCAAAAGCTTGTTGTAATCGTAAAACCGGAACCTGGAGCGCAGCTCCGGCCACATAGGCAGTTGCTGTGACGGGCGAGTGCGAGGGACTAAGAACAGAGAAAGCACCGACCGCGCCTTCCGAGCCCATGAGAGTGGACGCCACAATGTGTCCGTCCGACATCTCAACCAAGAACGCTAAGATCCCGCTGATAGGAAAATAGACTTGTTTGAGCTCATCACCGGTTCGCACCAACACAGCGTGAGACTCGAACGATATCTTCTGAACGTGAGGCTCAAGGAGGTTGAGATCCGCTGGGGGCAAAGCCGCTAAAAGTCCATTCCCGAGGCTAGTCTGCAGCGCCATCGCGGAAGTTCCTAAATCAGAAAGCCTCAAACCTGCATTCGAGGGGATGTTCCAAATTTTCTCAGCACCCCACGGCGCGCGACGCAGTCGGCCACCGCTTCCGCCGTGCAGCGGTGCCTTTGGTGTTAGTCCTCCTGAATTGGCCAACTCGGACGAGCCTTCCAGGGCGTGCACTTAAATCCGGGATGTCCGCTTACTTCCAACAGCGGCGCCCAAGCAGAAATTGCACGAAGTCTGAGAGCGGGAAGGCGAAACCGGAGAAAATCCCGTGCTGCTTGATGATACTCAAAAACTCTTCGTCGGAGAGCTTTGCTGGAGGCAATTAAACACCCCCTGGTCCAAGTCCTCTTGGCTATGTCCGATAAAGTTGGCTCGGATGACTACGGCGTCTCGATCTTCGCAACCGCGCTAATGATCGTGGAGTGGTCACGACCGCCGAAATGGCGGCCGATCACCGGATAGGAAAACTCGGTCATTTGCTTGGTCAGGTACAAGGCGACCCCAACCGTTGACGATTATCTTAAATCCGGTGGCGGAGGTTTTTCCCCAACGTCCAAAAAGTCCTGCTTCTGGTCGCCGCGGTGATCGCGACGGCCATGGTCTCGGTCGGAATAGGAGCATCTCGGTGAACAACGTGTCCGGGCTCAATGGGCCGAGGCTGAAGCAAACGCCGTTAAACAGCCGAATATGGTTAGCCACCGGCCATTAGTAGCAAGTGTTGTATAGAGGTAGGAATGTTCTCCCCTTCGTCTCTGCGCTGCTTCAGCTCAGCAGCGATCTCGGTTGTGATATTGCGCGACCATCCCTCGGCGGTGTTGAAGGCAACGATGCGCACTGGGCGGCTGTAAACTTCGTGCAAGAGGTCGCGGATCAGCATCTCGCGATACGTACCCTCATCATCATCCGTCTCGCGCCAGGCGCGGCCCACCCATATCCCGTAGGCGTCCAGAAGTACGAGGTACATGTCATGGTCCGCATCTTGCGGCACCATCGATGGCGAGCGATGCATGATCTTTCTCCGAGTCATTTACGGATGCATCGGAACCGGCTGACATTTCCTGAGTGTCTGCTCGCATCTGTTCCCAAGACCAGATGCCCCAACAAGGCCCAATCTGGGCGCCCCCTACATACGGACGCGGCAATATGCTGATCGTTCCAAAGTTGCCTCAGTTGAACTCGTTGACCGATGGGGCGCGATGAGAGACATGCTCGAACATCTCGCGACCTTGCGCGAGCAGATCGGGAAGTGCGAGCGTGAGAGATGAGGCCAGGCCGCCAACAAAACTCGCCTACAATAGGAAGTCTCCTTTCTGGATGCTTATCCGGGAGATGGGGCTGTCGGAGCTCGCGAAGCTGGAGGCGCGGCCATGAAGCGCCGCGCCATGAGCAAGTCGTTCGGTAATGGCGCCGGGCGCACGTTCTGCGCCAGCACAACAGCGCCGTCCTGCTGTTCAGCTGGCGCGGCAAGCCCGACGGATCGGCCCGCAACGAGACGCGCTGATATGCAGCTGGCGCAGTTGTTCCAAGCCATCTTCGATCAATCGGAGATCATGCTGAACGTACTTGGCTGCCGGGCTGGACATGGATTGGAGCAACTCGCGCCGAAGATCTCTCATATCTTCTAAGGCCTGCTGGTTCCTCAAGCGGACGTAAACCGAGACGATTGCTTTACACGACATGGCATTTCCACTGCGCCAAGATGGATAGTTGAACTGACCGAAGAAGCCCTGCTTCCTAACAAACGAGGGTCATCTCTGCCTCGTTCCTAATGATGCTCGCGAAGCTGCCGCTCCAACTCGATGGTTTGATCTGCGTTATAGGCTCGCTTTAGCAAGGAGGTTCGCTGATCACCGGGGGTATTCGCTCCGCGCGTTCCCGATGTCTTCAGCGAACTGCGTCAGCCGTGTTTCGAGTGAATCTGTGTGCTTAAATCGCCTCCGGTTCTTTCCCATCGCGTGTTCCTTCTGCTGATGGGAGCAATTCTAAGTTCCTATGCAGAAGGTGGCAGACACATAGGTTAAAATCTGGAGATAGAGCTTTGAACGAGAATCGCGTGAGGGACAGTGCAATCGTGCTTCGCGTCGTCGCGTTCAATCCAGTCGTAGGGCTGGTCGCGCGACGCGTCCGAGGACATCGCGGCGCGCGAGCTCGAGCGCAGGATTGCTGCTGAAGGTCACGAGATCTCGGACGGCTTGGAGGATTTCGTCGAGAGCCAACTTGGCCGCTCGATCGGCGTGCAGCTAGCGCTGCCATTCCGGATGGCCGGTCGTGGCTGAAATAGGAAAGCTCCTTACTGCCTCAACACGGTCACAAGCTCAAAGATGAATCTGACCTGCATCACCGGCCCGGCATCGTTTCGAACGTCTATAGCCAAGTCGCGCCGCCCTCTCACAAGAGGATCGCTGTGCACTGCTTCTCGGACGATATCGGCTAACGACTTAGCGGCCTCAGCGTGCACAGCGAGCAGGCCCGGAAGTTCCAAGCCCTCCTCGTCTGGCACTACCTCGTCGCTGTCTCTCAGCGGCATCGCAGATCAAAATTTAGACCGCCTCAAGTGCGTTCCCTCAAGGAATGGCCTAATTCATCTTGCGGCGCAGCTTCAGAAGCAGATCGCGAAGGTGGCGTGCTCCTCTATGATGCACCGCGCCTCCTCCCGCCGCCGGGCTTCAACTGCTTCACCTTTCAATTTTTCCGGCGAAGCGAAAGGGGAAATGGCCGCAGGACCTACTCGCCAAGTTTACCGAACGGGAAAAAGTTTGCGAGCTCCGGCCCTGCGGCCTGTCCGGGAAAATTGACTGTTTATTGAATGGGCACTTTCAGCCCGGTTGATCGGATTGATTCCAGAATTCGCTGCGCGGTTTGAGTCGAGAAATGGTGTTCCAGAAAGGAACACCGTTACTGTTGCGGGGGCGCCACGTTAAGGTCAGGAAGGCGAACCCAAGTCAAGCCGCAGCGCGCAAGCCGGAAAGCTTCCATGGAAGAGTTTACGGCCTACTTATTTGGGCGGACGGGCGCATCGTGCAAACGATAAGGCTGATTTGCGCCAACGAGGAAGCCGCTAAACAGCGTGCGCTGCAATTTGCGGAGGCCTCGCTGTTGAGCTTTGGCAGCTCACACGCAAGATCGCGAGCTTTCCGTCACGCGCGAACTGAGGCGTTACGCAGTTGCTTGGGTATTTTTCGGCTGCGGCAAGTAAGCCCGCCTCGACTGCGGACGCTCCCAATAGCGGCGACCCCGCCAACTGGCGGGTTGGCGGGGCCGCCCTCCGGGCGAAGGGCTGGATGTTGAGCCCGGAGCGGCAGCAAACCTTACGACGCTGGACCGGAAAGAGCGATCGCTCAGAAGAGGCACTCATTCCGATTCACTATTGCCGCCCTTTTGCTTTTGGGTCGTTCACCGTTGCGCCGGGATTTGCCGATCTCGGACTGCTTGACGCACCCTGGCCGGTCGTAGCTGCCGGGGAATCTCCGCCGCCCCCGCCCCCGGCACTGCTTCCACTGGCTCCGCCAGCTCCGCCGTCTCCGCTACCGCCTGCGCCGGCACCTGCGCCAGCACCCGCGCCGCCCGCACCACCTGCCCCGCCCCCAGCTCCTCCGCCTTGCGCCGACGCTGCGGCAATCGATCCGAACACCAACGCGGCAGCTAAGGCAATCTTTGCGATTTTCATGTTGTCATCTCCTTGCTGAAGTTTTCAGAAACTGAACTTCGCAACGATCGTTCCTAAGGGCAGCGCCTGACGTTCCAGAGTTCGAGCGCCACTCGCGAGCAACCCTCAATGATCGGATGAGTTACAGCACCAACAAATCCTGAGGTCGCCATGAACAAAGATCCCCACTGACATCAGACGATTTTCCAATCGAAGTGCACAGGGAAAAGCTCAAGAACCAAAGAGGCGAGCCGCTCGCCTCTGCCGAGACGGAAGAGCTTGCGGCGGAGATCGCTGAGCGGCTTAACGAGCGGGCCTATGCAAGATCGTTGGTCGGCTTAGAAAGCTGACTGCGACGAAGTGATGCAGCAACATCGCCGCCCTAAATCACGGTCGCTGGTTGGTGTGGTCTCTGAAGATGGGCTGGTACTGATGGAACGGCTTGCGCCGGCGTAGACCATCGGCCTCAGCCTGGCGGTTGAAACGAGCTGGGACCGAGGCGTCTGCCGCTGTCTGATCGGCAAACGCGGCTTCATCCCAAAGAGTTGTCCCATCGCATTCAAATTTGTGAATCGCCGACGCAAAGCGAACGCTCCAGCCCGAGGGAGAGCGGGCTGGAGCTAGTCTCGGCATAGGTCTCGCGGAAGGAGGGCGCGCAAGACTCGTCATTGAACTGGACGCAGGGTCACTCGTTCCTAACACAAGCAACGGCGTACATTCCCTCCTTATCGCCCCAGCCGCCCTGGCACTAGGGGGCGCCCTCGGAGCGGCCTTTTAGAGCGTGCTCAATCGCCGGCAAAAACAAAGGTCATGTCTTGGAACTTCTGCACCGGCAGATTCGTGATGCTTCGGTGCATCTGTTGGATATCGAGGCTAGTTCTTGAGGGGACTGCCTCGGCCGGCTGAGCGCCGAAGAAAGCGACCTTTGCAGCGACACCGATCAGGAGAATTGCGACGAGGGTCATAATGGAACGTGCACGCATGATCGCTCCTTCGTTGCAAATGTAGGGGGCTCGATTGCCTCGATTGAGGAGCGTAAACGGCCTCCGTTTCAGGCTCTTTTCCTTCCTCCCTGAAACGGTTTCATGGACCAGGATTTTCGGCTTCGTGGTTGAACCTCCTCCGAATTGATGGACACCCGTAGTAGGCTCGAAGAGCCAGGAGGTGTCGGATGGAAGGACGTCAACGTCGCTCGTTTACCGATGACTACAAGCGGCAAGCGGTTGATCTCGTAGCGTCTAGCGGTCGCTCGATCGGCTCGGTTGCCAAGGAACTTGGCTTGCGTGATTCCGTGCTACGGCGGTGGGTGGAGCAGCGAGGGGCCCGGCTGGAGCCGACGGCGGCGGCGCGGCGCCCCGCAACGCAGGCGACGCTGCCGTCGGCGGACCACGCGGCGGAGATCGCTCGTCTGCAGCGCGAGAACGACCGGCTGCGCATGGAGCGCGATATTTTAAAAAAGTCCATTGCGATCTTTGCTGGAGTTCAGAAATGAGATTTCGCTTCATCGAAGATCGCCGCGCCGACTATCCAGTGACGATCATGTGCGACGTGCTTGGCGTCTCGCCTGCTGGATATTACGCCTGGCGAGCGCGCCCTGAGAGCCAGCAGGCCATTGCCAACCGTGAGCTCGTCGACGACATCAAGCGGGTTCATCGCGACACAAACGGCCGCTACGGCAGCCCGCGCATCCATGCCGAGCTGAGAGCCCAAGGCCGTGGAGCGAGCCGTGGTCGCATCGAGCGGTTGATGCGTCGTCACGGTATCAGAGCCATCATGGCGAGGCCGCGACGGGTGCGCACCACCGACAGCCGTCACGATTTCCCGATCGCGGCGAACTTGCTCGAGCGCAACTTCGTCGCCGCCGCGCCGAACCGCATCTGGCTCGCCGACATCACCTATGTCCAGACTGATCAGGGCTGGCTCTATCTGGCCACGGTCATGGACCTCTACAGCCGCAAGATCGTCGGCTGGGCGATGGCGGATCATTTGCGCGCCGAGCTGCCTCTGGCGGCGTTGCGGATGGCAATCGCGGCGCAGCGGCCAAATGCCGGCCTGATCCACCATTCCGATCGCGGCGTTCAATATGCCTCGGCGGATTATCGCAAGCTGATGCAAGCCACCGGCCTCAGAGCCTCGATGAGCCGCAAGGGCGACTGCTATGACAATGCCCCGATGGAGAGCTTCTTTCACACGCTCAAGACGGAGCTCGTTCACCACCGGCACTATGAAACGCGGGCAGAAGCCACACGGGATCTCTTTGCCTATATCGAGGGCTTCTACAATCGAGTTCGCCGTCACTCCGCCATCGGCTTTATCAGCCCGATCGAGATGGAGCTAAAAGCAGCTTAACCCTGTCCATTTTTTCGGTGGAGGATCAGGTCGCTAGGCTACGGCCCTCGATTCCCGATCAGGTGAACGCTTACCTTCCGTCCCATGCATGGCGTACGAGCTCTGCGTGGCCGGCCAGACGGCATGTTCGTCGCGCCATTCGAGGGTGTGTACTCATACGGCTTACAAACGAGCCCAGAAGTCTCGCAGCTTAACGTTGATCGGCGGCTTTTGACCCTAGGCGGACATCGTTGCGTCGCGAGAGCCGCACTGTGCGGCGACAGTAGTGCCACCCATGGCAGTCAATGCCATTCAAGCTGTGCCTCGCGCAGCTGCCATCAATCGCGCCGCTTTCTCTTGTGCGAGAGCTGCTTCCAGCTTCGAGAGGCTTTCCTGGAGGCGCTGGTTGTTTTCGAGGAGACGCTGGCCGGTGAGGAGGAGGATATAGTCGCCGAATTGCTGATCACTCTGAAAATAGATTTCAAGCAGCCTTTCATAAGTTATCGTCAGGACTTGGCCGTCTTCTCTGCACTCGACCGTCGCGGTTCGCCGGTTATTGGGTGTGAGGAAGCCAAGTTCTCCCATGAAGCGCCCTGGCGGAAGCTCGACACCGATTTCTATGACGAGAAACTTCCCGGTGACGATGAGGAACATTTCCGCAGCGGCATCACCCTTCCTGAAGAGTATGTCGCCTCGGCGATATCTACGCTCGGTCATGAATGGTTTTAACAATTCCATCGACCTATCGCCCTGCGTCGCGCTACGTGCCTTCTTAACGAGCTTGAGCAGTTGACGGAGGCGAAAAGCGTTGACTGGCAACAGCAGCAGATAAAGCAGAAAGGTGGCGACGCTCCCGGAAAGCGCACAAGAAATTGCGAAGAATGTACAGCCGACCATATTTGCGACCCGCAGCGGCACCATTCTCTGCATCAGCAACGTAGCGACAAAGAAGAAGGCGCCAACTAAGGCGAACATGTTGGCGAGCGTGATATTGGCCAACACAATTTCAAACAGCCGATTAAACAGTGCGTCGTAGGTGATGTTGTT
The DNA here is from genome assembly GCF_051853005.1 of Bradyrhizobium sp. SMVTL-02. NCBI lineage: Bacteria > Pseudomonadati > Pseudomonadota > Alphaproteobacteria > Hyphomicrobiales > Nitrobacteraceae > Bradyrhizobium > Bradyrhizobium sp. SMVTL-02. The sequence continues at coordinate 5,743,830 of NZ_CP182469.1, forward strand.
GGGATCAAGTCCCATTTGAACGAGGATCTTTGCGATCCTGAAATTGTCGGCCGCTGTATCAAGCATGCGATCTAGAATTGTCGAAAGATCTGCATTGGAATTCATCGGATCACCCGTATGCAAACATTCGGTTATGCGGGAATTCGCGGATACGTGACAGTCGAAGTCGGACAGCACAAGCGGTATTGATCCACGTTTAATATTTTCTGCCGCGGTCGTTTTTGGTGGTCACAGGCGCGTGGCCGGTAGCGTGTCAACGCTGAGACGGGGGGGGCTCCGGGGGCTTTGACCCGCGATGTATAAAGCCGTTCCTACCCGTAGCCGAATTGCCTTTGAGCCGCCGAAAAGACCATTCTCAGGGAAGAGCCGGACCTGACGAACTGAGCGGCCGGACCGCCGCTTCTGAGCCAGAGCAGTGACCTCCACAGAAATCAATTATCGAACCAACACCTAATCGGCTCCCTTCCTACAATTAGCTCGGACAGAGCGGATGGAAAGGAGCGTTGAAATGCAAGCTCGGTTTGGCACTTGCGTTCAAGCAAGTACGCAAAGGACATCGCTAAGATGATCGATGCAACGCCGGCAAAGTACGGCCACCGTTCGCCACTCATTGAGCACCCGTAGCAGGAGGGTTGGCAATCATTCGCCGCGGCCTGGTTCTGATAATGTACCGCTTTCATACTGCCGCCGGGCGGCCTCGTCAGATGTGAATTGGTTCACATCCCGGCAATGTTCTTGCTCGCCTTCTTCGCTCAACCTAAGCGGTTATGTGACGCCTTCTGGTTGTGAATAATCCGACCTTGCATCGTTCGACCGGATAGAATGCCTCGCGGATCGCAATCTCGGTGCGAGGCGACGTAGTCGATTTCGCCGCGCGTAATACCGATATCCATAAGCTCCCTATGACTTAAGTCGCACAAGCTGGCCAGTAATCTCCGGCGTTTGCGCCACTCCTGAAATGCATTCCAATATGCTTCGAGAGGACTGTAGACCTGCCGCCTTGCCGTTGCCGGTCCCAGCTCGGTGGTCCCGTGGATCATGCTCATTGAGGGTGTCCTGTCTGGACTGCTCACTAGGCGGAAGTTGCCGCAAGAGGTGCCGGCGCGCTTAACTGGTGGCTTACATTTCTCTTACCGGCGGCTTATTCTTCATGCGCTAATACAGAGGCGGCCCCGAGAAGGAATGGCAGCTTGCGCTATCTTTTCGAGGAATACGCATTCGACACCGACCGGCGCGAGCTGCAGCGGGGCACTGATGCGGTGTCGATCACACCGCAGGTTTTTGACCTGCTCGATTACCTTATCCGCAACAGAGAGCGAGTTGTCAGCAAGGACGACCTCATCAAGGCCATTTGGAATGGGCGCAGTGTATCTGACGCGGCGCTGACAACCCGCCTGAATGCTGCTCGGACCGCCATCGGCGATACCGGCGAGGAGCAGCGGCTTATCAAGACGCTTCCGCGCAAGGGCTTCCGTTTTGTCGGACAGGTGCAGGAGACGCGAGAAGTTGCGGGCCCTCCACTCCCGGAGAAGCCTCCCATCGCCATCGCCGTACTTCCGTTTGAGAACATGACCGCCGATCCCGAGCAGGAGTATTTTTCGGACGGAATGGTTGAGGAGATCACTACGGCGCTTTCCCGGTTTAAGGTTGTTCGTGATCGCCCGCAATTCCAGCTTCACCTACAAGGCCAAGGCGGTGAACGTGAAGCAGGTCGGGCAAGAGCTTGGCGTGCGCTATGTCCTTGAGGGGTCCGTGCGCAAGGCGTCGGGCAAAGTCCGCATCACGGGACAGTTGATCGACGCGGTGACAGGCGCACACATCTGGGCGGACAGGTTCGAGCGCGACCTGACCGACGTTTTTGCTCTGCAGGACGAGGTGACGGTCGCCGTCATCTCGGCCATTCAGCCGAAATTGCTGCAAACAGAAATCGCGATGGCGGCACGGCGGCGACCGGAGAACCTTACCGCCTATGATTATTACCTCCGTGCTCTGCCGCAGTTTTACCTGGCGACCCGCGAAGGGTTCGCCGAGGCGATAAGGCTGGCTCATCGCGCGTTAGAGCTAGACCCTCGGTTCGGCTTTGTTGCTGCTCTGGCGGGTGCCTGTCACATGAACAACGTCGTCTTAGGCTATTCGACCAATCGTCAATTCGAGCGCAAGGAAGCGGTTCGGCTCGTTCGCTTGGCATTGAGTGTCGACAATGGAGATCCAGAAACGCTAGCATTGGCTTGCGTAACCTTGGCGTTCGTTGCAGGCGATTACGAAAGTGCGATCGAAATGGCAGACCGGGCGGTCGCGCTCAACCAAAATTCATTTGAGGCATGGCACGCTAGAGGCTGGGTCTATTTTCTTGCTGGGTTGCCGGAGGAAGCGGTCCGGAGCTTTGAACGTGGCATTCGGATGAGCCCAATAGACCCGCGGCTACACGTGTCGCTTACTGGGATGGGGATGGCCTTTATTGAGCTTCGTCGCTTTGACGAGGCCATCGTGGCCGGGAAGAAAGCGCAACGCCAGAACCCGTCCTATTCGTCCGCATACGTGTGCCTCGCGTCCGCTTTGGCCCATCTCGGACGTGACGCTGACGCGCGGGAGGCGGTGGCTCGTCTGCTTGAGGTCGATCCCACCTACGGTATATCCGTGAGGATCGGTCGGGCGGGGCAAACAAACGCGAAGCTGATAATTGAGGGTCTTCGGAAAGCGGGGTTGTCTCCAACTGCTCCGAGGTGATCGAATGACAGCTATGGCCCGTCGGGAAGTTGCGCCTCGGCGGCCGGTAGTCCGCTCGTCGAGTCAGAGCTGACCAGATTTGCTCGACGTGAGTTCTTCGTGTTTTGACCCACAAGAGACAGAAACCAACCGGCGGCACGTTGTACAACAGCTTACGCGGATGCTTTCGCGTCTGGTCGCCTTGCAACGAGGATGATGCCGATGCATTGCAGGGCGACCTCGTTTCTTTGGTTGCATAATCGGATTTGATTGCGCACGATGCCGCGATCAGATTTCGATTTTGACTCCAGCTTCTCCAAAATAGTCGCTTCGAGATTAAGTTCATCTCTCCTGGGCGTACCGGGTTCGGCAACCTCAGCTCATCCCAGCCCATTCCGGCGAGGACATGGAGAGGCCGAGGCTGGAGCTTGGGCGTGAGCGAGATGAAGACTGCAAACGTGTGGGCGCTCGATGCGGTTAATCCACCAAAAATTGAACGTGCTGCCGCCTCCTCATCGATGTGGCGCGGTATCGGTTCGTATTGCTTGGCAAACTGTATAATCTCTTCCTTCGAGACCAAATAAGGACCTGCGTTTCTGGTGGTACCAATTTCGGCATCCTCGAAATAATACATGGGTCATTGGTCAATCCTTTGCGAGCGGACTAACTATAGGGATAGCAAACGCCACTTGTGCGGCTCAAGGTCAGCACGTCCTGTTCTAGCCCGTCTGCGAAGTCGTGGCGCGTCTGACGAAGATTCGCTCATCACGGCAGAGCGGACCAGATTTGCTCAACTTAGGTTCTTCGCAGTTTGACCCGAAGCAGGCCTTGTGCCCAGAGTGTTAGCGCTGCGTGTGTGATGCGAAACGACGTTCGCTGTAGCTCGCATATCGCTTCGGCTGTCAGGTTTATGCTTGGCGTTTTCGGTCCCTGTGTTAGCTTTTTCGAGGCGAGGTTAACCACACCTCCCTGTGGCTCTGATTTACGCCTGGCCCTTTTGATTTCCCCGGACGCATAGGAGGCACCATGGGGCACGACGAGCTGGTGATTATCGTCAGAGTTGCTGGTGCTCTCGCCATTGGCGCTATGATCGGGTTCGAGCGCACATTTCATGGACGCCCGGCAGGTTTTAGAACGCATTCCCTCGTCTGTATCGCGTCAGCCATTCTCATGATCGTTACGGTTTATCAGCACCAGTGGATGACATTACTTGAACATGACGCCATCCGCACTGACCCGACCCGTATGGCGCAGGGCATCATGACCGGCATTGGATTTTTGGGAGCTGGCGTCATTTTCAAGGAGGGACTTACTGTCCGCGGATTAACAACGGCTGCATCCATTTGGGTGACGGCAGCTATTGGTATTCTGGTTGGAATCGGGTTCTGGTTTGCGGCGTTTGTTGGCGCCGTCGCAACCCTCATGGTACTCGCGCTGTTCAGGGTCATCGAGGCTCGATTGCCGAGCGAGTTCTATGCCCATCACATGTTACGCTTTGCTCGGGATAAGGTGATGGGCGAAAGCGAAGTCCATAAGATGATTGGCGATCACGGCTTTACGATTGCCAACCTGTCATCGCGACTAAGCGAGGGCGGGCAGCAGTTCGAGTACCGGATGACCATTAAGAGCCGCGACAGGCTCAATGCCGAACGACTTGCCAAACATTTGCGCGGCTTGCCCGAGGTTGTTGAGTTTCGCATTACTCCCACCGGCGATTAGGATCGTGGGCCCGAGCGCGAAGCGCCCGCCGATTTTTGGCGGTCAAACTGCCTATGATGCGCCCCCTTCCTATGGTAGCGTTGGCATGGGGGTACGCGCTGGCCAGCGAGTACCTCCCTCTAACTTAAACCCTGCCTCTTCTTGGGAGGCGGGGTTTTTCCGCGAGCAGATCGGACGCCACGAAAGCCGCCGCGCCGAGACGATTAAGGCGGCTTACCGGCCGGTCAAGCGGTCAAGCACGCTTCACTTCGGAAACAACTTGTCTCGGATGTATCGCGAAGTCGGCGTCAGCCTGATTCCTCGTGGCTTGCACCAGACCGCCTTATCAATCTCCTTCTTGTCGCCAATCTTCAGGGCGCCCCCCGCGTCCTTAGCTAAGAAGATTGCGTCACTCATCTTGCGACCGGACCGCCGGTTCTTTGCCTTCACTTCCTTCCAGAGCTTCACCGGGCCCAGCTTGAGCTTCGGCAGTTCTTCCCTGATCTCTCGGCGGAGGCACTTCCTTTCACTCTCACCTGCACGCTTGCGACCGCCCGGAAACATCCAGAGCTTGTCGCGTCGTCGTCTGACCAGGAGGACGCGGCCCTTCTTTGCGACGACAAGTTTTGAAGACTTCGCCATTTCTCTTTTGTATCGATTTGGCAGATCGGCATCAGTCTAGACCGTCTGGTTCGACCAGCAATGATCGGCGTCACCCCGCGCCCGTATTATCACGGAGCAACCCAACACTGACCGCGCGTTTAGGTGGCGCTATGCCTACGCATGCTCGGAATCCTCTACATCCTCCAAGAGCCCATGTTCTGGGTGGCATTGGCTTTTGGGCTGGCTCCGATCGTCATTGGCGTCATCATCCTGTGGCTAAGCGGCCGAGGTCGCCAGTGACACGTTTCCGTTTCGCCGAACGTGGTTTTTCTCGCAGCCCGGGAACAAATGTGCACTTTTGCACTTAACCCGCTAGCTTCCACTTAGGGAGGTGGAACCTATGGGGAAACGAAGTGCCCACCGCCGAATACTATTTGAAGCAAGCTGAGATCGCATCACGGTTGGCATTAGCAGAATCGGACCCGGAGAAAGCCCGGGCGATGCACATTATGACGCTAGACCTCTTCGATAAAGCGCAAAGGGCTCTGGTCAAAAACACCCCCACTCTGCCAGGGAGTCGCGCGCAGCCCCCTACCATCGAACGGCAGTAAGGCCACGTTCAGCACTCACGCCTTTGCAATCCAGCCGAAGACAAAAAGGAACGCTCCAGCCCACTCGAGCTGGAGCTTAGTTTTGGTATTCAACTGGCCACAGTGGCGCTAGTTCCCTAACGAGCAACCGCTCCTAATCTCTGTCCGCCCGACCCGCTTGCGGCCGCGGCGGCACGCTTCAGTTCTTCAATCTTGGGACCGTGACAATGCAAAATTCCGATTCGCCTTCGGCTCCGGTCGCCGTCTAACCAGTTCAACAAGTGCTATGCAACACACCGGCGACAAACGGCCTCAGCTGCGCCTGGCGCCGGTGTCGCTCGGGTCATGATCGCAGACTGGCAACTGACCCAATATCTCCGATCCACCTCAAGAGCTGACGACCGGAATTGCGCTCCGGGCGAGTCAACATTCGCAAAATGAAAAGAGGCCCTGACGCGCCCGGCATCAATTTCTAGTCCGGCACTGCTAATCGCAGCGGCGGATTCTGCGGACCGAACCGTCGTCGCGCTCGATCGTGACGGTGCGGCAACCACCGCGATATCCGCGATCATACCCGTGAGCGCGATAAGCGGGTCGATCGTACTCTCGGTAGTACCGCCGCTCCGGGCCCACTCTCACGCCGCCGAGTGGAGTATCAACCTCAACTTGAGCTGACGCGGGTGCAATGGAGATCGGCGTGGCGAGAGCGAAGCCAGCGACCGCCAGTACACCGGTCAATAGCAGAGTTCTCATACGAGTTCCTCCTAAGTAGTTGCACTTGCTCTCCAACACCGCAAGCAGGGGCAAGGTTCCTGCACGAAATCAATCCAAACGGCGAGCGGCGGTTGACCTAGGCAGCCTTTAATCATCGCTCGATGCGGCAATCGCTTCATACTGATCTTTCACCGCTCGGTAGCATTCGCAAACAGCCTCGTGCAGAAGATCTACATTCAGAAGGTGTATTTTGCCTCGCTTATATTCGATCAAACCGGCCTCGTGGAGCGTTTGAGCGGACAACGTGACACTCGTCCGTTGCACACCAAGCATCTCGGCCAGGAATTCTTGGGTAAAGTCGAGAGTGTCGCTACCGGCTAAATCCCTTGCCCGCAGCAGCCATCGGCAGAGCCGAGCCTCGACTGTGTGCGACGACATGCAGGCCGCTGATTGTTGTGCCTGCATGAACAGAGCTTGTTCATGGCGGATGAGTGTCGAAAGCATACTCACGCTTTGCAAGGCAATCGAAGCAAGATCACCGATGTCGCATACCAAGCTGCTGCCAGCCAATTGCACGATCGCTTGGTTCAGTGATTTTCTCCCGTCCAGCGCCGCCGATGCGCCAAGCACACCGTCAAGCCCGACCATCGCCGCCTCGACAGACGCCCCGGAACTAAGGTCAACCACCAGTGAGATGACGGCACCCGTCGGAAAATAAACTAGGGTGATGGGCTGACCGGTTTCATAAAGAATTTGCTTCTGTCGAAGCTGCACGCTTTTCAGATGAGGCTGGAGCGCCGCCGCGTCAGAGGACGACAAAGCATTGAGCAAACGATTGGCGAAATCGGCCATGGACCGCACTCCCACAGGCGGGAGCGCAATTGGTCTCTCAGCCACTGACGCCTGCGGCTCTGGGCCCGTGTCAGTGATAGAAGGCAATTCGTCAGAATGGTCGTCGTTCCTATGGTCAGGGAACCTCTGTTGGGTAGCCGACTTAGCAGCTAACGACACCGATAACTGCGGCGGCTTACTCTTGGGGTCGATAGGTCACTACCCAGCGCGTCTCTTGCCATAGCTCTATGGCGTGTCCATCCACCAACTGCTCAATACTGCGCTTGGCTTCCTCGTCATTGTCGCAGACAAGGTCGATGCGTTCCTTAATATGCCCGTCGTGACCGATGATGTAGGCGTAGTATCCGCTGGTCATGGCGTTATTTCGGACGCTGCAAGCCCGGGGACTTAAGCCAATCGCTTATGCGTGAAGCAGTTTCGGCTTGCCGAGCTCGCCGCATGAGCAACTCGCGGGCCGTGCTGCCTACCGCTTCCTTTTCGGCTGCTGCCTTAAATCGCTGAGCTTCTTCCGCAAGCCGCTCTTCGAAGGTTAAATCATGCTTTATGCGCCGCCGGGTTGCTCCCATGGCCAGTCCTCGCAAATGCTGATTGAGGGCCGGCCATTTAAGATGCAGCTCTGATCTTTGTCTGTATGGTACCCGACACTCCCTATCCGGCCACTGCATACGTTCGCGCGTAGCGCTCCACGCATGCTATAATCCGGTGTGTTTAATTCGAATTTTTCAATTCGCAAAGTATGCAAAGTATGCGGTCCCGATGCTCTATGTGCTGGACCTGGCTCGCATAGAAGTTGGCGAGGAGTCTCCGCGCTTCCGTCACGTCCGCTCCAAGACGCGTGAGCTCCGCAACACGCGCCTCCTGCTCCGCAACATGGCGCTCACCTTGGGCAACGTGCCGCTCGGCTTCCCTTAGGTGTCTCTGAAGCATGTCCCGGTCCATAAGACAGTCTACAGCAAATCGCGAAACGGTGGGTGGCTAATCGGTTGGAAGTCGGCTTCGGGTCATTCGCGCGCGCCGAGTGATTAGCACGTCCGGCGGAATCCGACAGGTCGCCGCTTGCCACTGCGCTCGAAGATATGCCTGGGTAACTGGTACCGGTACCTGGTCGCTCTCAATCCCGGCTATCGGCCCCGGGGGGCACCCCCACCCCTCAGTAACAGCTGCCAGCACCATCTACGGGTCTCGATCCGGCCTATGCCGGCGGCAATCTGGAATTTGACTTGGTTTGCAAATGGGCTATCTGTGAGGGTGCATCCTGAGAGGGCCTGACGGCCCCGCCAACCAGCCTTGACCGGCAACGGTGGCACGACGATGTGGCCCACATGGGCAACAGTAGGTCGCCAGTCCTCCAGATGCATGTGCCATCTTGGAGGATTTTTTATGTTGCAGTCTCGACGAGGATTTTTGATCGGTGCCGGCGCCCTGCTGAGTATCCCTCCATTGCGGGCCGCCTTGTTTGACGAACGCGATCGCGCGGCCGCACCGCCGACGAGCGGCGTGCCGTGCGCCAGGAGAGAAGCAAGCCGCTGCTCGACGACATGCACGCCTGGCTGCTACGCGAGCGAGAAACCCTCTCGCGCTCCTCCGAGGTCCTGAAACCCATGAATTACATGCTCAGGCGCTGGGCCGACTTTGCCCGCTTCCTCGACGATGGCAGGATCTGCCTCAGCAACAACGCCGCCGAAAGAGCGTTGCGCGGCATCGCCTTGGGAAGGCGCAATTGGACCTTCGCCGGCAGCCCGCGCGGCTCCGACCGCGCCGCCATCATGCTAACGACGATCACGACCTGTCGTCTTAACGATGTCGACGCCAAAGCCTGGCTCGCCGACGTCCTCGCCCAATCGCCGATCTTCCCGCTTCGCGTTTGCACGAACTGCTGCCTTGGGAATGGAAGCTCCTGCGTCAAGCCGACAAGCCCACCGATCAGCAAGCTGCCTAACCTTCACGCAGGGCTATCATAGCGCTACCCGGCCCCCGCGCGCATGCGTCAATCAGGCGGTCTCCGTCGTATGCGTACCGTGGAGGCGAGGCAGCGCCGCTGAAAAGAAGTGTTCATAGGCCATCACCAGAGATCTCCGCCTAGTTTTGCTCAACGACCAGGACTTCGCCTGTTTGAAGATTCGCCGAGCCAATCCGATCCACCAGAGCCCTTCAGGACCTTGAACGGGCGGCCGGCCCTCGGGAGGGAAAGGACCGGCGGCGGGGGAGCCCGGCGAGGTAGAATGGCCAGACGTATGCCGAGCCCAAGCTTCCTTTCAGGAAATCGTGACAGATGCGGATGCACGATGTTTGACGAACCACTTAGGACCTCCCCAACGCATGTAATGACGCTCGGGCCGATACGGATCGCAGGCGTCGCAATGAGCCTTCTCACGCTGCTCGCGACGTCGCTCGCCCGTCGCCGCAGCGGTGCCATCGGAGATCGAATTACGATCATGATGACCTCAATGGGGCCTACCGAGCACGAAAGCGAACGGGACGACAAACAGCTCTTCACCAAGGTCGTCTATGACGTGCAAAACCCAACTACGCCAATCTTCGATGCTTCGCCCCATGGTGAGTGATCTCACGACAGAGGCCGCGCGATCTCGCGCCTCAGCAAGATCTTCCACCACGGTGCCGCAGCTATCAACCAACTCCTCTTTGCTGTTGGAGCAGTGGAAATACACCTGGGTCATGTCCAGCCTCCTTCTAGCATCACTTCGTTTTCAAGCACCGCCTCGCTTTGGGCGTCAGCAGCAGCGCGAGCCAGCGCTTTCTCAGTATCAACGCGCGAAGCCTTCTCCGCCCGCCGCTCGTAGTTCTCGGCAAGCACCTTAAGTTGATATGCAATCGCCTGGTCAGTCATGGTCTTGGCCACGCGGAGCAAACTATGTGCAGTTTTCAGGCATTCCGTGGCTCGCCGTGAGATATCTATGGTCATGGTGCCCTCACGCGGTTCGCGGCGTTCTGGGCCAAGGCTGAAGCCGGGGCAGCCAGTCATAATCGCATGCCCGGCGAGCCTTGAAACGATCGACGCACTTCGTGGAACAAAGCGGAGTTTGCCAAGAGTAGTGCCGGACGAGACCAAATCTGCCGGCGCATACTGCGCAACGCGTGGCGTTACCGTGTCTTGGATTTTCGGAGTGCTTCACCATGGGTGTCTCCTCTTTCATTGGGCCATAATGCGCTCAGAGGGAGGGAATTGCTCGTTATGTTCTGTAAGCCAGCGTTAGTCGTTGCGAGACGTTGTGATTTCGCTATATGGGAATCGGGTTTGCGCGACAGTCGGCGGGTGGAACGCAACCGCTAGAGCGGTTCACGGATTTATTGAATCGGAAGGGATTCCGGGTCTGGGACGAATATGATTCAAGATGCTGGCTGGGCTGGAGGCCAGCATCCGATGGTCCGACCAATTTCCAACGATTTGCGTAAGCGTGCGGTATCCGCTGTTGCCAAAGGTGAGAGCTGCCGATCTGTGGCGGAACGGTTTGGCGTTGCTGTCTCGTCAGTTGTGAAGTGGTCACAGCGTTATCGAACGACCGGCTCGGTAGCGCCCGGCAAGATGGGTGGTCACCGCAAGCCTGTGCTTGATCCGCACCGCGCCTTCATCGTCGAGCGGATCACTCAGACGCCGCACCTGACGCTGCATGGTCTGAAGGCGGAACTGGCAGCCCGTGGGGTCAAGGTCTCACACAATGCGGTCTGGCTGTTCCTGCGCCGGGAAGGGCTGCGGTTCAAAAAAAACACTGTTCGCCCTCGAACAGGCTCGCGCCGACGTCTCTCGTAGGCGCTTGCGTTGGCGAGCCTGGCAGGCCGGGCTCGATCCGGGCCGGCTCGTCTTCATCGATGAGACCTGGATCAAGACCAACATGGCCCCTTTGCGAGGCTGGGGACCCAAAGGGGCGCGCCTGCGCGGCTTCGCTCCGCACGGTCACTGGCGTACCCTCACATTCCTCGGCGCGCTCCGCCATGACCAACTCACGGCACCCTGCGTCTTCGATGGCCCGATCAACGGTGAATGCTTCCGTGGTTACGTAAAGCACATTCTCCTGCCAACCCTGCGTGAAGGCGACATCGTCATTCTCGACAATCTCGGAAGCCATAAGTCGAAAGCCGTCAGGCAAATGATCAAGGCTGCTGGCGCCAGACTCTGGTACCTGCCGCCATACTCGCCCGACCTCAACCCAATCGAACAGGCCTTCTCCAAGATCAAACACTGGATGCGGCAAGCTCAGAAGCGCTCAATCGAGGAGACTTGGCGCCATATCGGTCACCTCGTCCAAGACATCCAGCCTCGCGAATGCGCCAACTACTTCGCCAGCGCCGGTTATGCTTCAATCAAAATGTGAAACGCTCTAGCAGGAATAGCTCGTGCGCGACGGACACAGCACCTATCCGTTTAGGCAGCGAGTCATGAAGCTGCGCGGTCAGGCCTGCTTCAACGATGCCTCATCCTGCTGAGCTGTTCCGCTCGCGTAGTCGGAGCAACGAAGCAATATCCTCGCCCGGGCTTAGATCGGTCGCCGTTCTGGCCATTCTTGAGAGAGCACCCTTTTCCGGAAAATCCTGCTCGATCCGGCAAGCCTGGCTGAAGTCATGGAGCAAGTCGATAGTGTGATCGTTGATCATGGCCCGCAGTTCGACGAAGCTCTTGTCGGGTTCGGAATAGGTATCGAGGATTTTCTGCGCGACTTGCTCGGCCTTTTCCAGGACCGCGTATGAGGACAAGACGCGCATCCGCGAGATGTGGAATAGAGACGAACCACACCCACAACGTCCGGTCGGTCGTGCTGGAGTGCGTGCATATAGCATTTGGCAGCGACTTCGATGAAATCGCGGTAGAGATCCTGGCGGCGCAAAGCCTGACTGGAGACCCATTGGGCCTGTACGACACTGCGCTGTGTAAACCAAGCCGCTGTCGCCGAGGTCAACCCTCCGATGGCAGCTCCGGCCAGTGCAGCGAGGCCTGGAATAACCGACGCATCCATCGTTCAGCGCCTCTTCTCGGCATCTGGCGGCGTGACTCGCACCGCACAGATCGTTCACCAACGAGGAGAGCGATGCCGCATCTTTGCCGCTCGCCGCGAAAAACAAGGTAATTCCTATTCGTTGCCCGCTTCCGCCACTCTTCCGTGGAACATACGGTAGACGACGAACGTGTAGACGAGCGTGAGGGGCATTACGAAGAGGCCGGCGCCCCAGAACATGAACGTTAGGCTCTCGTTCGGCGAGGCCGCTTGTCCGACGGTAAGCGCGAACGGAATCATGTAGGGCCAGAAGGAGCAGGCCAACGTGCCGAACGCCGCCGCAAAGATCAGCGCTGCGCATCTAAACGGAGCGAGATCGTTTCGTCGTCGCACGCCTCTCAGCAATCCGAACGCTGATACCACCCCGATCAGAGGAAATATCAATAGGTATGGGCGCTCAAACCAGCGGTTCATCAGACTCAGATGCATAGCGATCGCCAGAACAAACGCGGTGGCCAGAAAGGCAAGGACGCCAACTGTCAGTAGGGGGAGCAATTGGTAGGCGCGCCCCCGTACCTGTCCTTCGCACTTCCTCACCAGCCAGCTTGCGCCGAGCAGGCTGTAGCCAAGCACGAGCCCAAGGCCGCAGAGAGCGGCGAAGGGGCTGAACCAGCCAAAGATCCCGCCGATATAGTGACCCTCCTTCATGGGCAGACCCTCGACCAGCGCGCCAACCGTCATCCCTTGAATGAAGGTCGCGACCAGCGATCCGCCTGCAAAGCTGAGATCCCAGATCCAGCGAGAGCCGACCAGTGCTCTGGAGCGAAACTCGAAGGCGACGCCGCGCAGGATCAGTGCGCACAGCATAAGCACCAGCGGCAGATAGAACGCCGACAGGAGCGCAGCATAGACCGTTGGAAAAGCACCAAACAGGACAGTGCCTGTGATCACCAGCCAGGTCTCGTTGCCGTCCCAGACCGGCGAGATGGCGGCCAGCATCTTGCGCCGGCTGGATTCGTCCGCAAAGGGAAACAAGATGCCCACACCAAGGTCGAAACCGTCCAGCAGCACATAAAGCAAGATCGTCGTTGCAATCAGGCCTGCCCAAAACAGGATCATGTTGCACTCCCTTGCGCGGTTTCCGGAACAGGTTTGTTGCCCACAACAGCGAAGGAATACTTCGGATTGAGCGGAAGGATGGGCTTGGAACGGACGGGGCCTGCCCTCAAGAGGCGATTGACATAAAGCATTCCGAAACCGAAGATGACGAGATAGACAACGGCGAAAATGATCAAAGAGACTGTCACTGCCTGGACCGTGAGCGTGGGCGTGACGGCATCTGCCGTTCGAAGCACACCGTAGACGCTCCAGGGCTGACGGCCCACTTCGGCGGTAAACCATCCTGTCAGCGTCGCAATGAACGGCAGCGGAAAGCTCAGGAATGTCGCCCACAGCAACAGGCGCTCGCCTTTCCTTCGATCGAGCAGAAGATAAAGTGAGCCAAGCCACGCCAGCGCCATCATCAGAAGACCGCAGCCGACCATCACCCGGAAGGCAAAGAATGGGATCAAGACGGGCGGTCGGTTTTCCTTGGCAAAGCTGGTGAGCCCAACCTCCTTCGAGACGAGCCGCATCGAGGCAATGAGGCTGCCGAGATAGGGGATCTTCAGTTCGAAACGATTTTCCTCCCTCGCCTCGTCGGGAATGGCAATCAAGACCTCGCTGGCGGGCTGCTCGTCATGCCAACGGCCCTCAATTGCCGCAAATTTGGCGGGCTGCCGCTCGTGGACGTAGTCGCCGTTCAGGTGCCCAAAGAACAATTGAATGGGCACCAGGAGAGCTGCAAGAAAGAGCCCCATGCGCAACATCAGCATGCCTTCCACCGCGAATTTGCTGTTCAAGCGGTACCAAGCGCCGGTCGCCGCGACACAAAACGCGCCTGTCAGATAGGCGGCGATCAGCATGTGGGGAAAACGGACCCAAACGACCGGACTGAAAATGATCGCCTGCCACTCGGTCGGGACAAACACACCCTTCTCGATCGCGTAACCGACGGGAGCCTGCATCCAGCTATTATTGACCATGATCCAGAAGGCACTGAACGTCGTACCGAGTGCCACCATCATGGTTGAGAACAGGTAGATCGGCGGCGACACCCGGCTTCGTCCAAAGATCAATACGCCGAAGAATGATGCTTCCAGCGCAAAGGCGGTGAAGCTCTCATAGGTGAGCAACGGCCCCTGAATCGGCCCCGTCACCTGTGACAGCCGGCTCCAGTTCATGCCGAATTCGAATGCCAGCACGATCCCCGAGACGACACCGAGGCCAAACGTCACGCCGAATATCTTCAGCCAAAATTCGAACAGGCGACGGTAGACCGGTTTGCCGGTGACCAAGTGACAGGCCTCAAGCACCGTGAGCCACGCAGCAAGGCCAATCGTAAACGAAGGAAAAATGATGTGGAACGAGACCGTGAAGGCAAACTGCACCCGAGACAATAGAAGAGCGGTCCACTCCATCGCTTCAGTCCTTTTTCCAGCTTTCAGCGCCTCAGGTTGACATTTGCGAGATCGATAAGTTGGCTCGCTCGGCCGTCGAGCACCGCCTTCATCATAAACATACCGAAGTGATAGGCCTCGCCGAGCGTCGTCTCGGGCGGCATCGCCAGTTCCTGCCTAGCGCTCACCACGTCGACCAGAACCGGTCCTTTGTGCGCCAGCGCAGTTTCCAGCGCAGCTCTCAGGTCCTGCGGCTTCTCGACCCGGATGCCACGAACGCCCATCGCATCGGCCATGGACGCGAAGTTGGGATTCTTGAGATCGCAACCGGTGTCCAGGAAGCCGCTTGCCTTCATTTCCATTTCGACGAAGCCGAGCGTCCCGTTGTTCAGCACGACAACCTTGACCGGCAGGCCCGTCTGGATCAGCGTGATGAAATCTCCCATCATCATGCTGAAACCGCCGTCGCCCGACATCGAGATCACCTGGCGTTGCGGATATGCTGCTTGAGCACCGATTGCTTGCAGCATGCCATTAGCCATCGATCCATGGTTGAACGAGCCGATGATCCGCCGCCTCCCGTTGACCTTGAGATAGCGCGCCGTCCAGATGATCGGCGTTCCCACATCGCAGGTGAATACGGCATCGTCAGCCGCCAGCTCGTTCACCAGTCGCATGACATACTGGGGATGAATGATCGTACTATTCGGCCCACTCTCCGCCAGCGCATCGAGGTCCTTGCGCGCCTTTTTGTAGTCGGCCAAGGCGTCGTCGAGATGGCTTGAGTCCGCTTTCTCCCTGATCGCCGGCAGCACAGCTTCCAGGGTGTCCTTGACCGTGCCCAGCAGGCCAAGATGAAGTGAGCATCGATTTCCGAGCGCTTCGGGCCGCACGTCGACCTGCGCTATTTTTGCACGTTCTGGATAAAATGCCCGGTAAGGAAAGTCCGTCCCTAGCAACAGCAGCGCATCGCAGTACTTCATGGCAGCGTAGCCTGACGCAAACCCCACGAGTCCAGTCATGCCGACGTCATAGGGATTGTCGTATTCGATGAATTCCTTGCCCCTAAAAGCGTGCACGATCGGGGCTTTCAGTTTGCGGGCCAGCTCGACGACCTGGGAATGCGCGCCCGCGCAACCAGCACCACAGAAAAGCGTCACCCGGGATGACTGGTTGAGAAAGCTCGCAAGATGTCCGACATTCTCCGTGCTTGGACGCAGAACGGGTGGCGTTGGCACAATCCATTCCGGAACCTCGGCGTCCAGCTTCATCAACGCGACGTCGCCCGGCAGGACCACCACGGCAACACCACGTCTTGCGACGGCGACCCGGATGGCACGCTTGAGAATCTGTGGAAGTTGCTTTGGATTTGAGACGAGTTCGACGTAGTGGCTGCAATCCTTGAACAGGCTTTCGGGATGGGTAGCCTGGAAATAGTCGATTCCGATCTCGCTGCTCGGGATATGCGCGGCAATCGCCAGAACCGGCACGCCGTTCCGCTGGCAGTCAAACAACCCGTTGATCAGATGCAGGTTGCCCGGACCACAGCTTCCGGCGCAGACCGCCAGCCCCCCCGTGAGATGAGCTTCGGCGCCCGCCGCAAAGGCGGCGGCTTCTTCGTGACGCATATGGACCCAGTCAATCGACTTCCTCCGTCGCATCACGTCGGTGAGGCCGTTGAGAGAGTCTCCCACGACCCCGTAAATCCGCGTGACACCGGCCTTCTCGAGCACCTCGACAAGAAATTCAGCGGCTGTCCTGCTCATGTTCTAAAGCCCTTCGGTTGGAGTTCGCCGCACCCTGCAGGTGTAAATGGCTTATCGGATCTCAGCCATTCGGCTTCCGCGGTGGCTCGGGAATCAGGCGCGAGCTGCGCTGGCCGGTGAAATAAGACCAGAGCCATTGGCGCTGTACGCGAAGGCGGTTCTGCAATTGCGGCAAGGAGAGGATGTGGACCATCGCCCACACAAGAAATGTTAGGAAGCCGCTTGTGCGCAGCCTGCCACGCTCCAGCACTGCGAAGTTCTTGCCGACGACGGCCATATTGCCCTTGTCGAAATAGCGAAACGGCCGCCTGACCTTTCGCCCCCTCAGCTCCTTTGCGATCAGCCGCCCGACGTAGCGCCCTTCCTGAATCGCGGCCTGCGCCACGCCCGGCACCAGATGCTCGTCTTGGATGACCGACGCTGCATCGCCGGCGACAAACACTCCAGGGACGTCCGCTACCTTGAGGAACGCATCAACGAGGGCCCGACCGGCGTGGTCAGTTTTGGTACCCAGCACCTTTGCGAGCGGTGATGCAGCGACCCCCGCCGTCCATAGGACAGTGGCGCTCGGGATCCTGTTTCCACCAGCTATTACGCCCTGCTCGTCGACCGTCTCGACCTTGACACCCGTCAAGACCTTCACGCCCAACTTTTCCAGATGCCTCGTTACCCTGCGCGACAGCCGCTCGGCGAAAGTTGGCAGCACCCGTTTGCCCGCATCGAGCAGAATGATGCTCGCCTTTGCCGGATCAACGCGACGGAAGTTGCCGCGCAGCGTAACCTTGGCCATTTGAGCCAGAGACGCAGCGAGTTCGACGCCGGTTGGGCCTGCGCCAACCAGCACAAACGTCATCTGTCGCGCGCGTTCATTCCCGTCCTCGGTCGCCGCAGCCAGTTCAAACGCACCCAGGATTTTGGTCCGGATGGTCTCGGCGTCGCTCAGGGTCTTGAGGCCCGGGGCGAATTGCGCAAACTCGTCGTGCCCGAAGTAGCTGGGGCGCATGCCGGTCGCGACCACCAGATAATCGAACGCAATCTTGCGGATGCCTACGCCGGGGGCGGACGAAGCCTCGATCGTGCGGGAAGCAACGTCAACGCCGGTAACTTCCGCCAGGATCACACTGAGGTTTCGCTGCTTTACCTCGAGCTGGCGGATCGGTGCTGCGATCTCCGCGGGCGAGAGGACTGCCGTCGCCACCTGGTAAAGCAGCGGCTGGAATATGTGGTGGTTGCGTCGATCGATCAGCACGACATCGGCATCGGCGTGCCGTAGCGCGCGTGCCGCCGCTAGTCCCGCGAAGCCAGCGCCGACGATTACGACGCGCTTGCGCTCCGACGCCAGCGCTTCGTCGACCACTGCTGCTTGGTCGGGCTGATTATCCAACAGGATCGCACTCATGATCACCTCTTGTATGCGTTTGTCATTGACGGCTTTCGCCGATGTTCGGCTGCATTTCGACCAGATGGCCGCATCTTCAGCCCCCCTCGAGCTTGCCGGTGCCAATCGCCGAAGTGATCGATTGCCATCTTTGGCACCACCAGGCCGACACTCATCGCCAATATGATGGCGAGCGCGATTACGCCATCTCCGATGGTCGTGCCAACCAGTTGTGACGTTTGCTGTGTCGCAGCCGCGATCTGCCACAGTCCGCTCATCGTTCTGAAGACGTAGACGCCCGGTATCATTGACACCACCGACGCAAAGCCGATCGCGGCAAACGGCAGATGCCAGCGACGTGAAACCGGAGTGAGCAGAACGCCGACGACAACGCAGGCCACGAGGGCACCTGCGACCAAGCCAAGGCCGAGCTCTGTGATTGCAATCCAGCGTAAGGCATGGGCCAACATGCCGACAGCGATCGGCCATCCGAGCATCTTCAGTGGAGTCGAAAAGAACACGCTGTAGCAAGCCACCGCAACGCCAGCCGCAACGACATCGAACCCCATCGGCACGGCCAGGCCCGGCGGATCGATCGGCAGCGACGCTCGGAACGGCACGAGCCCGAGCAGCAGTCCGGCGGAGATCGCGGCGAGAACGAGACCGGCATAGATCAAGCGGGCCGCACCGAGATGAATGCGACCGCCGATCAGGTCAAGCGTCCCGTTTAGAATGTGCGGACCTGGAACCAACACCATGCAAGGGCAGACGACGACGAGCCGCAGTGCGGTGCTCAATTGACAACGCACCGCCAGTCCCCCGATGAGGCCCGCGAGAAGCGCGGCGCAGAACGGCTGAATGAAGATGTTCGTGCTCACGCGGGCGATAGCGCGGCGGACCAAAGCGCCCATTGCCGCGCTCGCAAAGATCACGAGTGCGGCCATCTGGTGCTGAGCGCCGAAGATAATTGCCAACGCGATTGCTCCTGCCCCCGCAGCCAGGGCGAACAGCCAGGTCGGTGCCGGCGGCTGGTTGTTGATAGCGTCGATGCGATTGCGTGCTTCGTCGAGGGAAAGCCGATCAGCCTCGATGTCTGCAATCGCCTGCATTGCGGAATCGACGCGGCCCATGTCCACGCCGGTGGGAAAGGCTGCGACCTCCCAGACCCCTGGGACCCCGCCACTTTCTCTCCGCAGTACCAGTTCACCCCAGCGCGGCAACAGTTCGGCGCGGACCCCAGCTCTGTCGCCGATCCGCCGGACTGCGCCGCCGACCTGTTCCGTTGACTGGCCGTTAATATAAAGCACTTTTGCGAACCTAAGGATCAAGTCACAGCGATCGTCGCTGATTTCGGTGTATTCCAGCCGCGAGGAACGAAGCGACTTCGGTTCTCCGCCTCGTGAGTTTTCACCGGGGGTACCGGCGACTGTCTCGTCAACCAGATCAGTCATATCGCGTACCTTTTGGGTGCATCGAGGCTAAGCTGGATCCGATGCCTGCCGCGCGCGGATGAATCTCTGGAGCAAATGAAAGCCGATCCGCTGGCAAACAACGCCAATCGCGATGCCGACCACGGTATCGAGGAGGCGCAGCAGTGGTTGTCGCCAGCTATCGTGTGGGTCCATAATGGCAACAACCATCACGACGACAGTTGTGATTCCGGTCGTGATGATGTCGCCTCGCCGGCGCAGGAAAACCATGACGACGGTGCCGATCGCTAACAGAATTGCGATACCCAGCGGTGTGGCTGGGAAGAACCAGAGATAGGGGAGGCACAATGCGAAGCTGACACATGTCGCGATCAGCCTCGCGAGCCCTGCGGAAGCGCTATCAAGCTCCCTTTCCCTGAACACGAAAACGGCGGCAACGGCGGCCCACATCCCGCCGAGAAGATCAGTCGGCGTGTCGACAAGTCGCGTCAGGCCCGCCGTCATCGCCCCGTATGACAGGAGGGCGGCAACGGCCATTTCCAAGGCGTATGCGAAATCCACGAGGGTGATGTTCGCCCGTTCTTCAATTTCGGACATAGCTTCGCGTTCCCTCAACCCACGGGGCTATCTGCCTTGGCCGGCTCGCCCGCCTTGGCCACATACGGCGTCACCATCTTGGCGGGGTCGACGACCCGGTCAAACTCCTCCTCGCTGACGAACCCGAGCTTGAGCGCGGCGGCCTTCAGCGTGAGATCGTTGTCCATCGCGTAATGCGCGATCTTCGACGCCTTGTCGTAGCCGATCACAGGCGCAAGCGCGGTCACCAGCATCAGCGAACGCTCGAGATACTCGTTGATCTTCCTCAGGTTGGGCTTCGTCCCTTCCACCAGGAACTTGCGAAAATTGAAGCAGCCGTCGCTCAGGATCGTGATCGAGTGCGCGATGTTGAAGATCATCAGCGGCTTGTAGACGTTCATCTCCAGGTAACCGCCGGCGCCGCCAAAGCCGACCGCGACGTCGTTACCCATGACCTGCACCGCGATCATGGTCAGCGCCTCGCACTGCGTGGGGTTGACCTTGCCCGGCATGATGGAAGAACCTGGCTCGTTCTCCGGGATATTCAGCTCGGCAAATCCGGCGCGAGGTCCGCACGACAACAGGCGGATGTCGTTGGCGATCTTGTAGAGCGAAACCGCAAGGGTGCGCAGCGTTCCCGACAATTGCACCAGCGCGTCGTGGGCGCCTTGCACCGTGAACTTGTTCGGCGCGGTTACGAACGGGAGACCCGTGAGTTTGGCGATTTCGGCCGCTGCCGACTCGGCAAAGCCGGGGGCGGAATTGATGCCGGTGCCGACCGCCGTGCCGCCGAGCGCGAGTTGATACACAGCCGGCAACGACGCTTCGATCCGAACGAGATCATCCGTCAGCATGCCAGCATAGCCCGACCATTCCTGGCCCAACGTCAGCGGCGTCGCATCCTGCATGTGCGTGCGGCCGATCTTGACGACCTTGTCCCATTCCTTCGCCTTGGCAGCAACGGCATCGCGCAATGCGGTGACCGCGGGGACCAGGCGCTGCTTAACGTTCACGGCGGCCGCGATGTTCATAGTCGAGGGAAAGGAATCGTTCGACGATTGCGCCATATTGACGTGATCGTTGGGATGAACAGGCGCGTGGCTGCCGAGCGCCGTGCCGGCAAGCTGGCAGCAGCGATTCGAGATCACTTCGTTGACATTCATGTTGAACTGCGTGCCACTACCGGTCATCCAGACGTGTAGAAGGAACATGTCGTGATGCTTGCCGGCGAGGATTTCGTCGCAGGTCTGGACGATCAGCTTGTATCTGGCTTGATCCAGCCGTCCGCTGGCATGGTTGGCGGTTGCGGCCGCCCTCTTCAGGGTCGCGTAACCCGTGATCATCTCGCGGGGGATCAAGTCCTTGCCGATGCTGAAATGCTCCAGCGATCGCTGCGTCTGGGCGCCCCACAGCTTGTCGGCGGGCACTTGCACAACACCGAGGCTATCGGTTTCTTTCCTGAACTGGGTCATTGGTGTTTCCTTGCTCGTGGCTGTATTTCCGCACGCCGTCCGGGACCACGGGGTTGGAGCTTTGACCTCCACCCTGTCTTCTTCTCTTGATCAACCCGCGGCAGCGGCGCTCGAGTAGCGTCGGACGGAAGGATTGCGTCCATAGGCCGGGACGTACACTTTCTCCGCTATCAGACGGGAGAGATCGTCCGGTCGCGGCACGCGAGCGAGCCCGCGTTCGAAGATGTGCTCGGCGATCCGGGTGGCGACGTGCAGCGACGTTTTCAGGATCTTGCTTTGCGGTGGATAGATCAGACCGACATCGAGACTGTCCTGGCCGACCTGTTCGGCAACGGCCTTTGCGGCGACGATGAACATTTGATCTGTGACCCGCTTCGCCTCGGTCGCGTAGACCGCCATGCCCATCGGCGGGAAGATGTAGACGTTGTTACCTTGACCAGGAACGAAGGATTTGCCGTCGACGCTCAATGGCGGAAACGGACTGCCGCTTGCGAAGATCGCGCGGCCGTTCGACCACGTGTAAGCCTCCTCGGCGGTGCACTCCGAGCGAGATGTCGGATTGGAGTAGGGAAAAATGATCGGCCTGTCGTTGATCTCAGAGATGGCCTCGATCACTCTCTGATTGAACAGCTTTGGTACCGTGCTCACGCCAATGATGCCGGTCGGCCTCATAGCCCTGATTGCCACCGCGAAATCACTGATCGGCTCGTGTTCGACAGCGAAGGGTTTCTGAAACTCCATCATCTTGCTTGACGAGGTCAGCAGACCATTGATGTCGAAAAGGTTGTTCCGGCTTCTGGCCTGATCGATCGTAAGCCCCTCCATGACCATGGCCTGCGAGATCAATTCGGCAATCCCGGTCGCAGCTGAGCCTGCGCCCAGAAACAGGAACCTCTGATCGGCGAGCTTCTGACCACTGATCCGGAGGGCCCCATAGATGCCGGCCAGCGCCACCGACGCCGTACCCTGGATATCGTCATTGTAGGTACAGACGCGGTCGCGGTATTTGGCCAGAATGGGAACGGCGTTGAAGTTGGCGAAGTCTTCCCACTGAATGCAGCTCTTCGGGTAGAGCTCCTCCACGGCCGTAACGAACTCGTCGATGAAGTCATCGTACTGTTCGCCGCGAACGCGCTGATGGCGCAAACCGAGATAAAGCGGATCGTCCAGCAGCGCCGCATTGTTCGTCCCGACATCGATCGTGACCGGAAGGCAAAGCTCAGGCGGCACACCCGCACAGGCGGTATAAAGCGCAAGCTTTCCGATGGGGATGCCCATACCGCCGGCGCCAAGATCTCCGAGGCCGAGAATCCGCTCGCCGTCGGTAACGACGATGAAGCGCACATTCTTCTCAGGCCAGTGGGACAGCCATCGCTTGACTTGTCCCTTGGCCGAAATCGGCAGGTACACGCCTCTGGCGGCATGGAAGATATGGTCGAACTTTTGGCACGCCTCACCGACCGTCGGCGTGTAGACCAGCGGCATGAACCCGGCCGGGTCTGACATCAGGACCGCATAATAGAGGGTTTCGTTTCGGGCCTGCAAATCGGACAGCAGCAGGTATTTCTGTAGATCGTTGTCCAGGGTCGCGAGTTGCGCGTGAATGCGGGAGACCTGGTGATCTAGCGTCGAAGGCACGGGAGGCAGTAGGCCCTCAAGCCCGAGAGCGCGTCGTTCCTCCGCGGAAAAGGCGGAGCCCTTATTTAGATGCGGGTTTGAGAAAACGCTATCGTCGAGGTGGGCGCGCGCGCCCTCGATATCCTGATTGCTCTGGTCTCAAGGCCCAACGAAACCATTGGCAAGAAGGAGTTGTTGTCGCTTGTCTGGCCCGACATCGCGGTCGAAGAATACAGCCTGCGCTTTCACATGACGAACCTACGCAGGGCCCTCGGCGACGGAAAAGACGGCGCTCGCTACATCGCAACGCTCGCCGGACGTGGCTACTGTTTCGTGGCCCCGGTTACGCGCTTGTGCTATGAAGTTGACTCGCCATCTGTCGCGACGGATTCTTCGCATGCCAACCTGCCCAGCCGCCTGGCACATATGGTCGGACGTGATGAGGACATCCAGCGCATATCGGACCATTTGATCACCGACCGATTTGTGAGCATCGTCGGCATTGGTGGCGTGGGGAAGACCACCGTGGCGATAGCGGTCGGCCACCACCTGATCGAAGCGTTCAAGGGCGCGGTCCTCATCGTCGACCTGAGCGTATTGAGCGATCCCGGGCTGGTCGCTACGGCGATCGCTTCGATGCTGGGATTGTCGGTTCAGTCAGAGAATGCAACACCGGCCTTGATCGCCTATCTGCGCAGCAAGCGGATGCTCCTCATTCTCGACACCTGCGAGCATCTCGTCGATGCGATTGCAGGACTAACATCGCAAATTTACGCGGAGGCGCCTTCCGTTTACATTCTAGCAACAAGCCGCGAAGTTCTTCAGGTTGAGGGCGAGCACGTCTATCGACTGGATACGCTCTCCTATCCGCCGGAGGAGGCCGAGATAGAGAGCACTGCGGCTCAAGATTATCCCGCACCGCGTCTGTTTATTGAACGCGCGGCGGCGAGTGGCGCTCAAATGAACCTCAACGACGCTGAAATCGCCGTTGTCGTGCGCATCTGCCGCAAGCTCGATGGTGTGGCGCTTGCAATTGAGTTGGCAGCCAGGCGCGTTGAGGCCTACGGCCTCCATCAAACCGAGAACCTTCTCGACCGACACCTTACTCTGCCGTTGCTTGGACACCGCAGCACGACGCCGCGCCAGAGGACACTTCAGGCGACGCTCGACTGGAGCTATCAACTCCTGTCCGAATTGGAACGCACTGTGCTACGCCGGCTTGCCGTATTCGTCGGCCATTTTACTCTCAACGCCGCTTTGTCGGTTGTCACCGACATCGACATCGATCAGTCGCAGGCCCTCGGCGCTATCGACAGTCTGGTCGCTAAATCGATGGTCGCAACACGTCCTCTGGGCGCCATGATGCGTTATCGGCTTCTTGACACGACGCGAGCTTATGCTCTCAACCTCGCAACTACCGGCGCCGAGGCGACCGAACTGGCCGCCCGCCACGCGAAGTATTATCAGCGATGGCTCGAACAGTCCGGCAGCGATTGGCCGACATTATCTACCGGCCCAGAAAAGTCGCCCTATTTTGCCGCGCTAAACAATACCCGCAGTGCGCTGGAATGGTGTTTTGGTGACCAAGGCTCCGTGCGGCTTGGGACTAAGCTTGCCGCGACGGCTGCACCCGTTTTCCTGACAATGTCGCTCTTACCTGAATGTCGTCGGTGGTCTGAACGGGCGATCGCAGAATTGGACGACACGAGCCGCGGCGGAGCGGAAGAGATGCAACTGCAGGCAAGCTTGGGAGTTGCATCGATGCACATTGACGGGCCTAGCGAAGCGGCGCTCGCGGCCTTGAGCAGGAGTTTAGTGATCGCCGAGGCATGCGGCAATGTTCTCGGCCAGGTCATGATGCTGTGGATGCTTTCGCTATTTTTTGTGCGTCAGGCTGAATTCAGAACCGCGCTGGACTACGCAAAACGCGCCCGCGCGATTGCCGGAACCATCGACGAGCCGGACGCCACTGCCCTTGCTCAATCGGCGTTAGGAAGAGCACTTCACTTCGTCGGCGACTATACCGACGCCCGTCCGGAGCTTGAGGCTGCGCTAAATCATTGGTCGAGTACCCATCGAATATTTCTCGGGATCGATGAACGGATATTGACCGGTGTCGTTCTGATGCGGACTCTATGGGCGCAAGGTTTTGCCGCACAGGCGGTCGAACGGGCACGTCAAACAATCAGTGACGCCAAGCTAAGCAGTAATCCTGCAACGCTTGCCGTCGCTTTGAGTTGGGTTTCGGGCGTACTTATTTGGGCCGGCGACTTACAAAGCGCTGAAGAGCACGTGGATTGGTTGATCCCACACGCCGAATCTCATTCCTTGGGTCCCAATGTGCACGTCGGACGATCCTATAAGGGCACTCTCGCAATCAACAGCGGAGATCCAAAGGCCGGGGTTCAAACTCTTCAGGAGTGTCTGAAACACCTCCACACGCACGATAAGAAGCTCAACATGGCTCTTGGACAGCGCAAGGTGGAATTTAACATTTCTCTTGCGCAAGGTCTTATTGCTATAGGCCGGGCCGACGAAGGTCTCGCTATAATCGACGAAACGATAAGCCGCATCGATGAGAACGGAGAACTCTACCTGTTGCCGGAAGCGCTGCGAATGAGGGGCTGTGCCCTTCTCGCCTTGCCAGAACGCGGAGTTAACCAAGCGGAAGCCTGCTTCATGCAATCCCTCGCGTTGAGCCGCCGCCAAGGCGCACGAGCGTGGGAGTTGCGCACTGCTATCGACCTGGCCAGGCTCCTGGTCAACTGCGGCAGGCGGGCGGACGGTCGAAAACTGCTACAGCCGATCCTTGGTCAGT
The DNA here is from genome assembly GCF_051853005.1 of Bradyrhizobium sp. SMVTL-02. NCBI lineage: Bacteria > Pseudomonadati > Pseudomonadota > Alphaproteobacteria > Hyphomicrobiales > Nitrobacteraceae > Bradyrhizobium > Bradyrhizobium sp. SMVTL-02. The sequence goes on from NZ_CP182469.1 coordinate 5,769,497, forward strand.
TCACCCAATCGCGAGAGACCGCAGATCAGCGGACTGCCGCACAATTGTTAGCGGAGTTGGACCAGGACTAAAGGAAATAGCAGCTCGCCAGCGCGTTTGGCACCGCTCCGGAACCCCGCCATATATTCCGCTCCGGTACGGCGGCTAATCACAGCGTGACGCGGCGGTTAACTCATGGCGCACCGCGCCGGTGGCCCCTCAATCATGCAGCGCGTCCCGACACGTCCAAAAGCGCGGCCACCCTCACAACTCCATTCAACATCTCACAACGCATAACGAGCCATCGGTGACGGACGGGCGTAGGTCTGTTGTCGTGCAGAAAGCTCGACGTTGCCAGCGCCGAACTTACTGCGATGGCGAACGAGCGAGAAGCGGCCTATGGCAACCAAGGGCGAACCCGGAGAGGTAAGAGTTATTTACACCGCCAGGACCCGGACCACTGGCGGACGCGACCATGGCTTCGCCCGCAGCCATGACGGCAATCTTGACGTCAAGCTAGCGAAGCCCGGTTCGATCCGCATGGGCACCAATCCGGAACAGCTCTTCGGCGCCGGCTGGTCCGCCTGCTTTTCTAGCGCAATCGTTCAGGCTGCACGCCTGAGCAAGGTCAGCGTGGGCGACGTTGCGATCGAGGCTGAAATCAATCTGCATCTTGCAGACAGCACTGACTATTTCTTGAGCGCACGCTTCAACATCAGCATTTCTGGGGTCAGCCGCGTCGTCGCACAAGATCTCATAAGACAGGCGGAGCTGCTTTGCCCCTACTCCAAGGCGACGCGCGGCAACATCGAAATCACGGTCAACTTGACCACGATATGAGTAATCCGACTGCGGAGACCCACGAAGATGACTACCGCGAACGAGTCAACAATGCGAACCTTACGATCGACCGCGGCTTTCGACCGCTTGATGCTGTGTCGTTCTGACCCAGCCCTTCTTCCAAGGCGTGCTGTCGAGGGCCCGGATACAGCCGGCGTCCCACCAGCACAATTTTCATTTGGCCCGTTTCGCCTGTTCCCAACCCAGTTCCTTCTGCTGGACGGCGATGAACCGGTTTCTCTCGGGAGCCGTGCCTTGGAGATCCTGATCGTTTTGCTTGAACGTCGCGGTGAGTTGGTCAGCAAGCAAGAACTAATCGCTCGAGTTTGGCCGAATGTCTTCGTCGCTCCTAACAATCTTACGGTCCACATGTCGGCGCTGCGTCGTGCAATTCGAGACGGGCACGAGACGAATCGCTTCATCATCAACATTCGCGGTCGTGGCTACTCATTCGTTGCGCCGATCAGAGCATCTGAGCGCGAGTACTGAATGCGCGTGGCGCAACATCACGGAATCGGCGGGCATTTCTCATGGTGACAGCAATAGCACCGCGGTCGTCTAACGTGGCGATGACCCCTATCGGCTCGTTGGCTTTCGCCGTTCGCGTTTGGCTGGCTACAATTCTCGCGCTGTTCGTGGCCTTCTGGTTGGAACTCGAAGCACCGTCCACCGCGGCCGTAACCGTGGCCATTCTTGCCGAGCCAACCCGCGGTCAGGCACTGGATAAGGCTGTCTTTCGATCGGTAGCCACGATCCTGGGGGTGATCGCCTCGATCGTAGTCACCGGGCTTTTTCCGCAGTCGAGAGACCTGATGCTCGCGGCGACGTCGGTGTGGCTTGGTCTTTGTGTCTTCGCGGCGAAGCTGTTGGACGGCTATCGCGCCTATGCGGCCGTGCTATCCGGCTACACACTTGCAATCATAGCAACAGAGCAAATCGATAACCCGCAGCACGTGTTTGACGCTGGCATGGCGCGCGGTGCAGCGATTGCGGTGGGTATTATGTCAATAGCGGTCGTAAATGCACTGATGTCCGCACCAGACCGTCATCCCTGGCTCGCGGCGCAGCTGACGGCAATTCATCGCCGTGTGCGCGACTATGCAAGCGCTCGCTTGCGGGACGACAGGAGGAACACGGAGACCTTCCTAGCCCTTGTACGGGAAATCATGGCGCTTCGTCCTCAGATTGACAGCATTGCACTCGAATCGAGCAGCGGCATTGTGAGAAGCGGCGCCGCCCGGAGCGCCGCTGTCAGATTGGTCGCTGAATTGCAGATGGCTCGAATATTGAGCACCCCTCCCACACATTCCGATGTTTCTGCTTGCGAGCAGACAAGCACACGGGACAATTGGATTGACCGCGGCAAGTTGCACATACAACTGCCGGCGTGGCTCGTCGACCCACGAAGTCCCGCAAATAAAGCCGCGACTCGCACCACGGCTTGGCATGTTCGAGAGCTAACTCGGCGAGACGAACTCGCTCGCGAGGACATCCTAGCTCTGAGATCAATTAGATTACCGTCACAATTGTGGCGCGCGCCCCTCTACCGTTCCTATCAAACTGCAGCCGAAAGTGGTTTGCGTGCCGCCATATGGTTTGCCCTGGCCGCCACGTTCTATGTCGGGGCCGGTTGGCCTGCAGCAAGCGTTTCGCTGGCACTTGTCGCGGTGATCGCCGGATTGGGCGCCACAACACCGAATTCAAAACAATTCACCACGGCGGCCCTTGTCGCTGCACCGATCGTAGTTATCCTGACCGGCATACTCGAGTTCATTGTGCTCGATGGGGCCGATGACTTTCCCAGACTCGCGATCGCATTAGCTCCCTTTTCCATCGGCGCGGCTCTTCTCACCACATCACAAAATTCTGTTTGGGTGGCACTCGGTCGCATCAATCTTGTTGCTATCCCAATCGTCCTGGCGCCCACCAATCCCCAGAGCTACGACCCGCAGGCTTTCCTTTTCACGTCTCTATTCCTTACCTCGGCTGCAACAGTCCTGCTGTTAGCGCAAATGTTGATCCCCCCTGAAGCGGACAGCAAGCAAAGAATGCGCCTGCTTGCAGAGGCTCGCGACGACCTGCGCGAACTGACTTTCGAGACTGCAGAGCCTTTGGAGGAGGCGACATTTCGTGAGGCATCGCGCATCGGACAGTTTCTTTCTGCCGGTGGAGAACAGGATAGTCGCTCTCTCGCAGAACTGCTTTCGTGCTTCGATCAATCCGCGATGGTCCGACTTTGCCATGCGAAACTAACGCAACTCTGCGACGGGCCGCCCGCTTTGCTTGCCAATCAAGCACGCGACGCGCTCGAGGCCGGTAATACGGCCGATCTTCGCGCGATTGCGCACCGGCTGTACGAATATGCCTCACACCAGAAATCGATCGAGGCCGCAGTCTATCTCGCCCAAACGAGCGACATCATGGACCACTTTAGCGATGCCCGCCTCTCCCAGGGAGCAACCTGATGGCACGCACCTTTCCGGAGTTGATCGTCGGCGGTGTCCTTGTCGCGCCGTTTGTAACTTATCTCATTGCAGCTCTTGTCGTCATCATCGTGCTTCGACCGGTTCTGCATGCCGTCGGCTTTTCCAGGATGTTTAGTAACGCTGCGATTGCAGACCTCAGCCTTTATGTGGCGACTCTGGGCCTGTTGATGTTGTTGTTCTAGGGGAGGGCGCCATGGATACGATCGTTCGTGACGAAACTGCTCGGCATGACGAGGAGAAGCCAAACGCTCCGTGCTCCTCTACATTTTGGGGGTCAGGACCCAGAGCAGTCGAGTTTGGCGACGTCGAGGGGCGAATGGCAGAAGCAACTCCCGAGCCGAAGCACGCCGCTCCTGCCTCGAGCAAAACAACTTGGACGCGCAGGAGCGATTCAAAACGACGCCTCCAATTTCTCGTGCGCAAGTTGGCCACTATCGGCATCGCTGTTGTTGCGGTGCTGACCGGTGTCGTTAGCTGGGATCTGTATAACGCGACGCCCTGGACTCGCAACGGGACCGTGCGAGTTCAAGTCGCAAACGTTGCGCCGCAGATTTCCGGTCAGATCAGAGAGCTACGAGTCGTCGACAATCAATTCGTCCACAAGGGGGACATCTTGTATGTCATCGATCCCTTCGACTTTGAGATCGCACTACGTTCCAAGAAGGCGTCCCTGTTGCAGAAGATGGCGGATCATGACGTAAAGGAATCGCAGGCCGAACGGCGGCGTAAGCTGACCGACCTGGCGGAGAGCGTCGAGGACAGGCAAGCCTATGAGGGAGCCGCCGTTCAGGCCAAGGCCATTGTTGACGAGGGTCAAGAGCAAGTGAACCAGGCTGAAATGAACCTGCAGCGCACGGAGGTGCGCAGCCCGGTTAATGGATACGTTACCAATCTCTTGCTTCGAGTGGGTGACTACGCACAACTTGGGACGAGCAACATCTCGATCATCGACACGGATAGCTTCTGGATTGACGGCTATTTCGAGGAAACGAAGCTGGCCCGACTATGCGAGGGTGACCGCGTCGAGGCAAAGCTGATGGGCTACTCGGGACCAATTATTGGTCACGTCGCGACATTAACGCGAGGGGTCAGCGTATCCAACGCTGCTGCCGCTACGCAGGGGTTACCTAGTGTCAACCCGGTCTACACTTGGGTGCGTTTGGCGCAGCGCGTGCCGGTTCGCATTGCGATCGACAAGGTGCCCACGGGAGTGCCGCTGGTGTCCGGCTTGACTGCGACGGTAACGGTCCGAGACGACAAGGTTGGTGAGAGCCAAACGTTGTTTCAGAAAGCGCGCGCAAATCTTGAGAAGAGCTTTTCCGAATTGTTCAATGGAGATTCGGCACGACCCGGCTGCGTACCCAACCCGTCATAACCCTTTTCAAATGACGCTGTCAGTCCCGCGACATCGTTAGGAGACTTATCATGACCCAGGTGTATTTCCACTGCTCCACCACGAGGAAGGTCTTTGTTGATCGACGCGGAGCGATGGTAAACGACACCTGTTCGCCGACGGCTCGTGCTGGCTGGAGGTGATTGCCCGCCTTCAGGCAGCAGGGCTCAACGTGACTTCCGTGCAAAATCCGCTGACGACGTTGCCCGAAGCAGTAGCTTCGGCGGAGCGGGTGCTGGCGCGGCAGGATGGCCCGACGGTCCTGGTCGGTCATTCTTTCTCGGGGATGATTGTCACCGAGGCCGGCGTGCATCCAAGCGTTTCAGCGCTGGTCTACGTGGCGGCGCGCGCGCCGGACGCCGGTGAGGACTACACCGCGCTCGCCAACACCTATCCGACACCGCCAGCGACGGCCGGCATCGTGTTTGACGGTGATGAAGCTCGCCTCGGCGAAGAGACTTTCTTGCGGGATTTCGCGGGCGACCTGCCGGCGGCAAGAGCGAAGGCGCTCTATGCGGTCCAGCAGCCGTTCCAGAAGGCACTGCTCACCTGCAAGACCACGCAGGCGGCGTGGCGAACGAAACCAAGTTTCTATGCGGTTTCGACCGAAGACCGGACGATCAATCCGGATCTCGAACGCTTCATGGCGAAGCGAATGGGCGCTAAGACGATCGAGGTGAAGGCCAGCCACCTGTCACTGATTTCGCGCCCAGAGGAAATCACGGGCCTGATCCTCGAAGCCGCGGGACAACAAGTTTGAGATTGCAAGATTGAGCCGATCCGCGGCCCTGATGGCGTCGGCGCCCACGGGAGCTTGCCCCTCACTCCCGTAGTGCGGCAGAATACCGGCTACCCTTGGGGGCTACACCCAGGGGCCACACTAGAAGCTCCTGGGGTGCAGAAAGGCCTTATTTTACGGGACTTTCTCGAAGCCGTTTTATTATGGCGGAGAGTTGTTGGGCGGTCCAGCGACACCTGCGAAAACGTCATCGATCATTACGAACTTTCGCGAAGTCCATCCGATGCCGGCGAGCTGCTCCGTGATCTGCGGGCAGCGGGCCACGATGTGCACCCCGAGGTCGGGGAGAACGTTAGGAAGCCGCTGATTGCATGGGACGACCCTGCGGCACCCGCCTGATAGCCGACTCTTCAGTTTGGCTGCGTTCGAACAGGGCTGGCGCGCACGGGCAACCGCAACCGGACAATCGGCGCATCACCTTATTGACCGCGAAGTGAGCGGTTGAACACCTCAGGATTATCAGTGCAGTGTCTGCCCCAACAGCCGCCAGACAGCACGCCGCATCCCCTCACGCATAGCGCGCAAGATCAGCGCTAGGGTTTCAGCCTCGGTCAGCACTTCCACTCGTCGGCTTCGGTCATCACAGCACCTCCTCGTCATCGGCATGAGGCCAAATGACCTCGTACATCCTTTCAAAGAAGCCCTCCTCGCGCGGCCACTCGGCCGCCGCGCTGACCTCGTCCATCATTTCGCTCCAGATCAAATCGCTCCGGACGGTGAGCACGTCATCATCGGCGATATGCAGCGACCGGGCAATTCCGAGATATGCCGCTTGGTATTGTTCGAGCAGCGGTGCGAGCGCGAGCGCCATGTCGCGGCGCTTGTCGAGCGACGGCTCGGCGCCGATGAGCGCTAAGCCTTTCTCGTATTCAAGGCGCATGCGGTCGAGCTTCGTCGAGCGGAGGCTGTACCGATCACGAAATTTGCCGGTTTCGCGCCTCGCTTGAGGCTTCATCGCAAGGGCATTGCGGATCGTCTGCATGCTCCAGCGCGGGTGACCATGCTTGGTGTAGCCTTCGGGCGGCAGATGCCGCAGCGCGCGCACCAGCGTCGCCCTGTCCTTTTCAAGGAGATCGGCCGCGCGGTTGATAGAAAATAGATTGTTCATCCCTTTCCCGCCTGCTGTGGTGGTCCTTATGGAATTTTATGCTGTTGTTGTGGCCTCTTGTAAAATTCTATCCCTGGGGCGACCGGGGGCGCAAGTGCGACCCGCATGTGCCGGGGTCTGGGAAGGACCCAGACCGACGTCTCGGTCAACATCTGAATATTGCTCATGGGACCTGCTTGACCGGACATGTCGCGTTCCATCGCCTTGCCAAACACAGCGGGGAATCCGCCGTACTGGTTCGCTAATCGCTTCTCAGCTGGGAAAGGGGGAATGTGGGGAATGTTAGAACCCGCGGCTCCGATAATTTCTCGAAATCAGGGAGAACTCACTCCCAAAATTCGCGCATTTCCTGCGACGAGGCTGTAAACTTTCCCCTCTTTCCCCTCTTTCCCCTTCGTCAGATCTCGAAGGCGGCATCACTCGTCATTTCGGATCCGAAAAAGGATCATCGTCACAATCGCCGGACATCGCAGGCGACCGCCGATCGTCAGCCGCCCCACGGATCTCAATCCGGTACAGATTCTGCTGATGACCAGGCACGCGGCGCAGGAACGCGACGCGGCCTTCGATCCACGTTGGCCGGCCGGTCAAATGCTTCTGGAAGAGCTTGCCAATACCCTGCGCGGTCGCCTTATCGACCGCTTTCTGCGCCAACTCCGCCAATCCGTCCGCAAGCTCCGCGGCATCCTCGTCGGTAGCGAGGTTGTAGTCCGAGAGCAGCGACGCCACTGACCGCGCAGTGAACTGCTCCTCACCAAACCGCATCCAAAGGGCGGTCAGGACGCGCGACGTCGTGCTCGCTTCCTCGTCCTGGGCCTCGCCGGCCAGGAGGAGTTTGCCGCAATCGAAGTCAATGCCGACCAAGGCTGCCGCGTATTCAACCGGCCATCCGGCCAGGTTCCACCAGCTCTTGAACCGGGTTTTCGCCTGTTGATCACTCGGTCGGTTCTGAATGCCGGCAACCAGAATCAAATAGAGCGCACGAAGAACGCGCGTGCGGTTCGCCTGCGTCCAGCCCACGGGATCGCTGTGCTTGAAATCACGATTCTCGGGATCGGGCCGATCGACGTTCAGCGACAGAATGAACGACCGGCTCGCCATGTCGCCACGAGGCGCGATTGAATTGCCGGTGAAGACCTGGATGGTCGACGCCGGAACGATCTCGAACTCGGAAACGCCCAGCACGCGATCCGAGATCTCGGGCGCAGTGAGCGCCGCCTCGATATGGGGACAGCTGATCGTGGATCCGCGACTGATGTTATCCCAGATCAACACACCGACAGCTTGACGCAAATACGAGAACAACGACTTTTTTCTCTCCTCCGCATTATCCGACCACGCCGCCGCCGCAGCAGGTCGGCCGAGAATTGCTGCGACAATCATCTGAATCAAGGTCGTCTTGCCGCCACCGCGCTGGCCCGCAGTGACGAAGAACGCCGGACGCTCGGGAAGCAGCGCGCGCTGCAACAGGGTGATCGCGAGAACAATGACGATGCATTTGCCAACATCGTCGAGAGCCACATCAACGAGCCATTCACGCATCAGAAATTCCAGCGCCACGCGCGCCTCGTTGTCCGTCGGCTTGCCGGCAGGCAAGCACGCACGCAGGGCGGGATCGATGCGATGCACGACACCGAGAGTCCGATCGAGTCCCTCGCCGTCGATCACTCGTCCCGTTGCAGTTACGAGCGGCGCCTGATTGATCCCGCGAACAACGGGCATCTCGCTGTCTGCATAGTCAAAGAACGCTTTGATGAACGGCAATGGCGTTGCCGCGAAATAGTTAGGTCCATTTTCGCAGACCTTCTCCCAGCGGAGATACTTCTCGATCAGCATCTGCAGGCTGCTCGCCGTCAACTCGGTGATCACCGGCTGGGTCGGCGCCTTCGTCAGCTCATCGGGGCGAGCGGTCGCGTTTGCCGAACCGGACGTCAAAAGATGGAGAGCCCATGGCTCCTTTTCGTCGATCCGAACAGGAACACCGTTTGCGTTGCGCATCGGGGGCTCGGGGCTGTCGTCTTTTGCGAGAACATCGTCGATGAAGGTGACCGTCGGCAGCAATTCCTCATTTGCGTACGGAAGCGGACGAACGATACGGGCATCGGTCGTCGCCTCCGCAAAAAACCTTTCTCGCGCCTGGCTCTTTCGTTCAGCGAGTTCGCTCTTCATTCTTGCCTTGATTGTACGCACGCTCGCGCCAGCGGCCTTTGCTACCGACTTAGCAAAGTCGTCGAGCTCGTCCAGCTCGAGGCTGGCTTGAGCAAGAATCGCCATCGCGTGATCTACCATGCCGGCGGCGGGTCCGGCGGTGACGATCGCCTTTGCTGATGCCAGGTCGTAGCGCAGGAAATAAAACGAACGACCATGCGCAAATGAGTGAATCACGAGATCGCCCTCGCGTCCTCGCATGACCATGGCTTTGCCGCGGCCGTACGACACGCCCTCCAGCGGATCGGCAAGCGTTTCATTCACGTAATGCTCCGGCGTTGCCAACACGGCGCCGACGGTGACGCTACCAAGGCGATCGAACTCCAACTCAATGTCCGGATAGAGCACACCCTGGTGCCGCGCTTTGATCAAACGCAACGCGGTCGCGATCGGCGTGCCTGACCGAGCTGCGACTGCCTTGGCGAGATCTTGGTCGTGCTTGTTCGCGATCTCGGCGGCGGCTTTGCTCAAAGCTCGCTTGCTGTCAGCCTTGGCCAGGCTGATGCGGTGCCGATCGTACTCGGTCAGCGGCGGCACGACGCGGCTGGTATCAATCGTCTGGCCGTCAAAGACGCGAGGCTCTCGCTTCGAAGCGCTCTGGACGAGCGGCGGGACGATCAAGGGAGCACCCTCGAAGCACAAGCGCTCGCCAAAGCCCACCATGCGATCCACGATGCTCCGCTCGAGCAAGGTGCCCGCGCGACTGATCATGTGCCAGCCGAATCCATTCAACCAGCATTTATCGTGCAAATCGCGCAGGAAGCGCTCGATGTCGCCGCCGTCAGCGACGAGCAAGTAGTGATGTTCGCCGTCCGACCCGGGGATCAGGTCACCGGTGTCGCCACGAGACAATCCAGCGCTCGTGCTGGAGCGGCTGACGCGCGCGGCGCGCGCGAGACCAGGAGCGACTTTGAGCAGACACTCCCACATGCCGCCGCTGGATTCGATCTTCGCTTTGATTTGCGCAGGCATGCCCTTGGAATCGAAATCAATCAGGAGCCAGGACGGCACGCCCGACCGATAGTCGATGAAGTCGCGGGTCCGGGCAATGCTACCGGGGCTCTGGTCGATGCGGTCTTTCGTGACGATGTGAACGGGAGTGGAGATGTTCTCCGCGATCGAGCCGAGCGCGATCGCTTGGTTGGGACGACAAGCGACGATGATGCGAGCGAGCATAGCCGCCGTAGCAGCGAATGCGCGCGCAGCAATGCCCTTGCTCATCCAGCATTTCGAGCCGTCGCTGTTCAGCGAGCCGTCGTCGTTCAACGACAGCCGCTTCGACATCAGCGACGGCTCGTCCAGTTTCGTGATCAAGGTCAGTTGTGCGCCTGTCAGGTCGACCTGACCGGCGACGTCGTCATCGCTCTGCGTGATGTCTTCGTCAGCTGACTTCGAAACAGAGTCGGGAGTGCTCATTGTCGCCCCGCGACTACTTGTGCAAACGCGCGTCGGTTTCGCGTTCGCGGATCGCGGCGAGCTTCTCCTGGTGAGCCGCGCGATCTTCGGCAATGCGCAGCTCGAGAGCACGCTCCAACTCATCGGCCGCATTGCGCATCGCCCGGATGAGATTGGTGAGGAAGTACTGCGACCAGCAATCGGTCGGCGGACAGGTCAGCGCGGTCAGCGTGAATTGCTCGATGTGCCGGATCGCGGGGTACACGCACCGATGCAGGGGGATCGGCGGCTTCGGCTTGCGGCCGCGCTGGACGACAGTGAAACCCATGGCTTGAGACTCTCCGCTCTTGCGGGGTCGCGCCAGTCATGGCATCATCCTCGTGCAACCGAGACCGAGCCAAGACTGGGATGCGATCCCAGTTTTGAAAAACCCCGCCGCATTATTGCGGTGGGGTTTTTTCATTCTCAGGCTGAGTCGCGCTAAAGCACACGAAAAGCGGCGGTCGATTTTTTGTCCGCCGACTATCGCGGGTGGGCCTTCGCCAATCTCTTGGCAATCGCGGCGATTGCGGCGGGGGTAAGTCGATACGATTGTTCGACGCCGAGCCAGTCGAATAGCGCTTCAACCAGGTGCGCGAGCTGTGAACGCGGCAGTGGCGTGCTGCTTGAAATCGTGCCCCGTTCAATAAGCAGGCGCACAAACGGTTCCACCGCCAGTTTCGTCACAACTCGTTTCCGGTAGGTGGCGCTGCCGACCTTGAGCCAATGGTCGACGTCCCGGCGGCGCTCCGTCAGCACGGTGACCACTTCATCCCGCTTGTCGCCATGCTCCTCCACTAACATGAGCAGCGTCATGTCATCCGCGTGCGGGTTCCGCCGAGCCCATCCCGCCTTTTCGATTTCGCCAGTAAAGAATTCTGGTCCGATTTTGTTTGAAAGGTTCAGCACCTTTGTGATCGCCTCGCGATATTGTTTCACGAGCTTGCGATCCGGCGGGCTCATTGCCAGCTGGCGCGAATAATGACGCTCGATTTCCTCAAGATTTCGAGTGGTTGCGTATCGATCGAAGTGGTCCAGGTGGTCCGCGGAATCGCCGATGCCCATCGCCTCCAACAGCTTCTCGAGGTGCTGCTGCTGAGGTCCTGCCTTACTCCGGGGCGGCCTGTGCTTGGTCATTCGGGCTAACCGATTGGAACGCTAGTCTGCAGCACGAAAATGCTCCGCCGGTTTTCGTTGGCAGCAAATGCGCCATTCTATACGCAGAACGAGCTCGCGCTTCGCATTTGCTAACAGACTTTCCAGTTAAAGGGGAAATATCGTTAACAGCGTTACTCGCCTCGGGAGGGATCCACGAAACCTTCGGTGCGGCAGGTACAGCGGGCGCGACAACCGGCGGAACCACCTTGAGATTGCGATGATAGCAACCGATCAACGCGAAGCCGAGACGGAGGACGTAGCAGCGGCCAATTCTCGTCCTCGCCGCATGCTCAACGAGACTCAGGTGCTGGCGATCGTCCCCGTCAGCCGCACCACGCTCTACCGCATGGAGAAAGCGGGCAAGTTTCCGAAGTCCACCTACATCAGCCCGAACCGGCGCGTCTGGTACGAGGACCAGATCGTTGCGTGGCAGAACGCGGTCGATGAATTCGACGCGCACCGGGCGCGGGGCAAGGGGCGTCGGCGGCAAGGCATCAAATCGTGAGCTGAATGTCCGAACGCAAGCAGAGTGCTGTGCCCTCACGGCCCTAGATCGTGGCGACCTTTGGAGACACTAACGCGATTGACACCCACGAAGTGTTCCAGGCGGACATTACCAAGCTGCCCGCAGATTTGTGCCAATCTCGCATTGCGTAAGTTTGCATCGACCGTTCACGCCGTCCCACATGACATGCTTGCCGGGCTCGGACACAGCGACAACCTACCCTACTCTGCCTACTAGCTACTGCTGCATTGCTGGGGCGATGAATTGCCCGGTTACGCGGACGCCAATGCTCACGACGCCGAGCGCGGCGAAACGGCAAAAAAGTGAGATCGGGCGCGACCGGCTGCGCATCGAGCGGGAGGAAGCTGCGCTCATCTGGCACCCACAGGCGCAAGGCGACGCCATCGAGCAACGGCCCGACGCAACTCCGCTCGCGGTGCTCGGCATCGAACTACGGACCTTTGCTCGATGAGAGGTTCTCTGCACCGGAATGCGGCGAAACCGGAGGCTTCCGTCGCGGCGGCTTCCGGGGCTCAGGCTTTGCGTCAGCAAGCCGCCCAGGAGACGGGACCGGAGCGATGCTCCTAAGCTGCCGCTTCGCTCTCTTCGGCGGGACCTTCCCGTATACCGGCTCACCGTGGAAAAGGTGGCGGTTTCCGCCGGGTTTTCGGATCGGCGGTTACGCGAACCCGCCAGTCCTCGCCCACTCCCGTGAGCCAAGCTCAGGCCGCCATGGCTTGCCCTTTGGTCGGGGCCCAATTGCACATGCCCGTTAGCCAATCCTTGGTCTTTTCAAGTACGAAACGGTTACGGCAGGGGCTGACCTGCGCCAATTTTCGGCTATATCTTAGTAATGCCAAGCGTAAACCCGGACATTCTGAAATGGGCGCGCGAGACCGCAGGTCTCTCTATCGAGGATGCGGCTGCCAAGCTCGATATCGGCGACGCGCGTGGTGCGACCGCAGCTGACCGGCTCGCCGCTTATGAAGCGGGAGAACGCGAGCCGTCGCGTCCACTCTTGGTCCGTATGACCAAACAATATCGCCGTCCGTTGCTCACTTTCTATATGTCCGAGCGCCCCAAGTTGGGGGAACGAGGGGAGGATTACCGGACCCTGCCTCCCGAGCACTCTACAACGCAGGATGCCTTGGTCGATGCCTTGATCCGTGACGTTCGCGCGCGTCAACAAATCGTTCGTGCAGCACTGGAAGATGAGGACGAAGCTGTCCGACTTCCATTCGTCGCATCCATGACAATGCGACAGGGTGTTGAGGCCGTCCTAAGGTCGATCAAGGAGACGTTAGACCTAGATTTGGAGCGGTATCGCGGGACGAATAGACAATCTGGCGGCTTCGCCTACCTGCGCGAGAGAGCCGAAAGGGCTGGCATCTACGTTTTGCTGATCGGCAATCTTGGCAGCCACCATACAAATCTGGACGTCGAGACATTTCGCGGCTTCGCGCTCGCTGATGATGTCGCCCCGTTCATCATTATCAACGATCAGGATGCCGTAACAGCATGGGCATTCACATTGCTTCACGAGCTCTGCCATATCTGGCTCGGCGCGACAGGTATTAGTGGCGCAAATGCTGAAATCGTTGTCGAGCAATTTTGCAACGATGTGGCTGGTCGATTTTTTCTGCCGTCGTCGGAATTGAGCGCACTGGCTGATCTTCGGGGCGCGAGCTTCGATACCGTTGTCGCGCGCATAAATGACTTTGCAGAACGACGAAACATCAGTCGTTCGATGGTCGCCTATAAGCTTCTGAGGGAAGGAATTATCGAGCGCGACTTGTGGAGTAGGCTGACCGCAGTTTACCGCAGTCAATGGAAAGCTGCTCGCGCCGCCGACCGTGAGAGAAATCGAGATCGCGAAGGTGGTCCAAATTATTACGTCGTAAGGCGTCATCGTCTCGGCGAGGCGCTCGTTACTCTTGCCGGTCGAATGCTGGCAGAAAGAACCATGTCGCCCTCTAAGGCTGGCAAAGTTCTCGGTGTCAAACCTTCAAATGTCTTCGGCGTTGTCGGCGCTGAAAGACCCGCAAATTAACGTCGGTGCAGGGCTAACAATTGTTACATTTGCTCGACGCCAACATCCTCATAACGGCCAATCGGCTCTACTATCCGTTGGACCGGGTGCCTGAGTTTTGGGAGTGGCTTCTCTATCAAGGGTCCGAAGGCAAACTGAAAATGCCTTTGGAAATGGTGGAGGAAATTCGGGAAGGTACTGACGATCTGGCCGACTGGCTCTCAGATCGCGACAATCTCGAAGCGCTATGCCTCGATGAGGAGGTGGACATTGATCTCGTTCGGAGAGCTATCAACGAGGGATATGCACCCGATTTGACTGATCAAGAGGTTGAGATCATTGGTCGTGATCCGTTCCTGATCGCCTATGGATTAAGAGCGCCAAATGACCGATGCATAGTAACAAATGAAATCTCCAAGCCGGGCAAGCAAAGGGCCAACAGGAAGGTCCCGGACGTCTGTAACCAAATGCAAGTCGTCTGGATGGACAGTTTCCGCCTAATAAGGGCCTTGGATTTCTCGACAGCTTGGCGAGCGGCTGCCGGAGTTTGAGGGCAAGGCCTCGAAAAAATTGATCCTTACGCGCCTGAGGAGAACGGACAAAGGGGCTACGCGGCAGCCTTATCCTCCTTGTCGGCGCCGCGTATTACGATCTTCAGCGCGTCATCCGATATCGGCCGCTGCAACGCCTTGGCCTCGTCCCACGGGCGCGCACCCACACGTCAGGCTCCTCAGGATCATCTGGCATGGCTTCAGGAAAATGTGGTCAATCCTTCTGTGCGAACTTGATTGTTGATACCGGCCACTTGCCCTCGTGACCTTTGATGGAAATTCGCAGTCCGTGGAGTTCATCAAGCCAAACTTCCTCTACAGTCCCGGCCTTTCCGTCGGTCAAGATGACGGCCTTCCGTTAAGGTCACTTTGGGCCTTGTTGAATTCGGTGAGGATATTTGCAGTTTTTGATTTCGGGCTTTCGTTTTGCTCCAATTCGCACAGAAAGGCGGCGCGCGAGGGGCTCACGGAAGCCGCGACCTTCACGGTTGGAACGCGGGGACCGACATTAGGTTTACTTTTTGCGCATCATCGCGCTGCGCTGACGGACGCGCGCTGCATTGGAGGCGCCGCATGAAAGTCATCGTTGATGAAACCGGCGAGGTCATCGCCATAGCAACGGAAGATCATATTCTGCTCGGGGGCCACCATCGCCTGGCGGTGGCAGGCAGCATGGGCAAAAGATTGTTCTGGCGACATACCGGCGAACCTGTGAAGCTTGATCTCTTCTTCAAGCATCATCCGCAGGGAAATTCCCGTTCAGCCTGAGCCGTTCGCCCTAGTAGCCTTGGAGTGGGTGAAGAACGCGAAGCATCCGCCACATCGACGCGTGCAGGATCAGTTCTGATCTAGCACTACCTTCGCAATTACGGACTGTTCGCTTTCATGACAAAAAAGAAAAGGCCGCCCCGAGGCGGCTAGTTCCAGACTTTTCTTCTTCTTCTTATTTCTTGAGGGCGTCAGCGGCGTCCCGCCCTGCGTCCTTCACATCTCCTGCAGCCTTGTGGGCTGATCCCTTAGCCTTATCCATCTTGCCTTCGGCTTCGAGGTCCTTGTCTCCAGTAAGCTTGCCAGCACCCTCTTTGATCGCGCCTTTTGCCTTGTCGGCGGCGCCCTTTACATGTTCCCGGTCCATGATCGTATTCCTTTGCCGTTCTTAAGACGGCACAACGAAAGCGTAGCAGAGAGGTTCCTAGAGAACGTGCGCCTGCGAGGCTAGTCGTCACGTCGCCACAAGAGAACCCACTTGGATACGACCGCCCGGCCCGGCTCACCCGGAGTAATCGCCTCCAAGCTAACATGCCGACCGACGATTGCTGCCGCCAACCGAAGATGATCCCTACAAGGACGATGCCTACCGGCTGTGGGCCATCAAGCAGCAGAGCAAGTAAGCCCTGCCGAAGGATCAGCGCGATTTTCGCTTGCGGCGTGTTTGTTTGCGGCTGAGCCGTTTGGCGTTGGCCGCCACCTTCTTCCGATACTGCGCAACAATCTTGTCTGCGGATGCGCCAGCCATCAGGCTTGTACCGGCGTTCGCCGCCGCAAGGATTTTTTCACTCACCATCAGTTGGGCTTCACGTTGAGCGGCTTTGCCGCCGCGCATCAGCTTCGCGATCCGCCGATCACGCGGTTGCTTTCCAGCCCGAGCATCATCCAGTTCCACATGTGGCGATATTCCTAGTCAACGCAATAACCTCGGATCACATGAACGACCCGCCGTGCGCGGTGTTCACAGCCGCGCGGCTTATCACGACTGCATTGCTGCGGACTACTCTGCCGGTTACTAAGGGTTCCTTCACCTTGCTCTAGGGAACACCCGAACTGGTAATAGCTCGTCCCCATTTCGAGCTGAATATCAGACCGCTGCTGCTGGGGCCAAACGGAGACGTCCGATGGGTGTGACAGGCTTGCGTCGCGCAGCTGAAAACGATCGTCCCGTGTCCAAGTGGCCGTTGTCGGCCTGCTCCAAGAGTTGCCGTTTGTCTGCCCGGTGTGTGTTGGAGCGGCCTAATTCTGACTTCAGCGGCTGTAGGCCGGGCGAAAGCAGCGACCCCTCAGGTGAGAAGCGGTCCTAGCTCGCCGAGCTTGGCTTGATAAGCCGCTGCGTGCCGGGCGACATGTCTTGGGGTTCACGGCGGCGCGTGTCCTCAACGAGCAGTTCTTCCAAAGTGGTATTCTTGAACCGAAGTCTTCTCAGCATGGCGTTGCTCCCTATGCAGGTGGACGCGCGATCGCTCTCTCAGCCACCGGCGCCTACGGAAAGTCCGTTTTGCCGGTGATGCTGGGCAACGCCTCCACACAGGCGAAGGTTGCTTGCCAGGGCGTTCGCCCGATTAGGAGCGCCTACGCAAATTCACCTAAACTCCGGTTCATCTCCAAAAGCTTGTCAATCGAGTAGCCGAACTGGAAGGCGCCGCGCCTCCAATCATGCTCAACTGTGAGGGCGAAGTATCGGCCCGGGAGCGCTCGAAGCGCTGGCGAGCGTTTCGGTGGTTACACGGGGTTGCATAACTCGGCGCGGGATCGCCGTCGTGGGCGTCGGTTCTCTGATCTGGTATTCTCGTTTCCGGGAATGGAGCAGCTCCCCGTTCGTGCAGGCGGGAGCGCAACCGGTCTCTCAGCACCGACGCCTCCGGCAGAGCCTCAGCCGGTGATTGGCAACTCATAAACCTTTTGTTGAAGGGTTCCCAATTGAAACAGAAGCCAACGGCGTCACGTACGCAGCGGCTGCTTTGCGCGATCAGCTCTCTACGCTCGCGCATGCCCTCAAGGCTTTGGACAAAAGCGAGCAACGCACGCTCAGCAATGATGGTGTCCCGTCCCGCCACGCGGAGTTTGTCGATCTCGACGATCTGCAGCATGACAGCCATTTCTGCCCGAGCGATACGACTGTTCGCCTCTCGCAGGTCCATGCGCAGCAACCCTTGTGACCTAGGGCTCCAACGATCTGGCAACTGCGACGTTCCCCATAGACGGCGTTCGGGCCTGTGTCTGGGGCGTGGAAGAGATCAGCGACGGCACGGGCCGATCAACCCTCCAGATTTTGCGATCTCTCCGGCAGGCAAGTTCAAGCCGGCGCCCAACACATTCTTGGGCCGCCCAAACAGCGGTTCCGTCCTGTTTCCGCACGAGCAGTCCTACGGCACCCATCTCGCAGCTCGGCTGGGATCGGCAGCGCGTGCTCTCCTATGTCGAGCGAAACTGATGGTGCGGCGTGGGTCGACTGACCCGCGCGAGGCCCGCCAAGGCCCATCGATTGCAAAGGTACTTTGGGAAAGCCGAGGCGGCGCGGGACGGACGCCCCGTTTGGCTGCATTTGGCCCCGCTAATTCTCGCTCTTTTTGCGACCGGAGTTCCTATGAACGGCGGCTGAATGCTCTGTTCAGGGGCGGAACATCACGGTTACCGTATGTTCGTGGCGCGCCGAAAATGTTCCGGCGGAGGAATCGCGGGTCCTCAGATGGAAATACTCAGGCGGTCGATCGATCAACTCAGCGCCCCGATTTGCTCGGAGTGTAATGTTGCGATGTCATGGTCGCGGTCGATGCTTCGCGCGGCAGAAAAGACAATCGAGCACGTATTCACTTGTGACCATTGTGGCCGCGTCGGCGAAGTCATTACTCCCATGAAATCAGAAGCGAAGTAGTGCGACCGCCTGTTGGATTACCCTCCTGTACGCTTCCCGGAGTGCGAGGGCGGGTCTTTGCTAGCTGAGTTCACGCCCATATCGACCCAGTCGGTTCGCTTGGCCTATGGCCTCATAGGCTCGCACCAGTTCCTCCGCACTCTGCTGCGCCTAAAAGCCTCCCACGCCATCTTGAAACGGCCCTTGGCCTCATCGAGGCTGTGCGCGTCTCCGTATGGCGGGCCAGGCAGCGGCATGGCAACTTGCCAGAGCCAAATCGCGGGCGCCCGCTCGTGGGCCAGCCTGATGCGGCCACTCGGCGAGGAGCCACCATGGATCGGTCCCGCCAACTGCATCATCTGGAACAAGCCGAACGTCACGTGTTGCGCGGCGAACAGAACGTCTTCGAGCAAGAGCAGCGTATCGAGGAACTTGAAGATCACAGGCCTGACGCGAGCTTGGCCCCGCGCAGTCTTGGAGACGCGCCTCAGCACTCAGGCGCAATTTGTCGCGCACCGCGATCTGATCCTTCTGGAACTAAATCAGACCTGAACGAATGGCTATAAGCCCGGGGCATTCTGGCCTCACCATTGGCAGCGATCTTGATGATTGCCCTTATGGACGCCAGCAGCGGCGGAGGTCCATGAGGCCCCATCGGTAGGCCCGTCACTTCTCCGCCAGCTTGATTGTCGAGACAGGCCATTTGCCGGGATGGCCAGTTATGGAAAGACGCAAACCATGCGCCTCGTCCAAGTGTAATTCCTCGACGGTCCCCGCCTTGCCGTCCGTGAGCACGACTGCCTTGCCGATCAATTCCGCCTCGGCTTTGTGATATTCCCGCAGGATGGCGGCGGCATGCGCTTTAGCTCGGGGCATTGCCTGAGGCCTCGTCCTACAACAACGGTGCAGATTGCAAACTGGTCAGATTGGGCCGCGTTCCGAACGAACAACTGAGCCAGTCAATGCGTTGCATGAGAATGATTTCCGCGAAACCTCCTACCAGAAGCTGCACTAGTCTGACACTTCGGCTCGGTCTTCCCTGATGGAGATAGCGGGACTTTTCCTCAGGCCGCACAGATTTGAATCGCATTGCTGCTATCAAGCTTAACCTCGACTTAAGGGCTGCAACCGATTGCGTAGGTGTACGGAAAGCAGGATCATTCCGAACGCTTATGGACTGTTGCGAGGAGGAACTGCCAATGACCCTGCAGGACGCTTTGGCGGTCTACCTGTATATTTGGATGAGCGACAAATCTCTCAACGACAACCACGAGCGGGTCGTCGACGCAGCGGTGAAAGTTATCGAACAAGAGGCGCGGAAGGCACTCGCCGCTCACTCGCAAAGCGACGAAACTCCATAGCGCAGCGCGGATGGTCGCCACGCTCTCGGGATGCTGAATGCGCGGGACGGCCGGCGGAGCGGAGGCGGCCCCGACGCACATGCCTAGCCAGCGCAGCGGCGGAGCCGTTCCGTTCTTGGTGCGTCCGCGCCCCGGCCGCGCATCGCCCCTGGCGAGCGTTTCCGCAAGCGCGCGCCATCGTCACCGCGACATCGCGTCAAGCGCCGGCGCCCGACGACCGATAGGCACGAGAAAAGCCCCAGCGGGCTAGTGTTAGCGACGCTTAGCGCATCGTCTCGACCGTCGCGACGTGCGCACGGATGAGCCTCGCGACATCCGACGCATGGGTCGCGGGCATGAAATGACTGGCCCCTGGAACGGTCACCAGCGACGATCTGGAGACTACGTTAGTCAGCACCTCGGCGACGCGCTTAACGACTGGGTGGCCGCGCTCGCCTCGCACGAAGAGGCTTGGCGCAGTGATGCCCGCATAGGCGGCAAGCGGCGCATCGAAATCCCACGCCGACGACCAGTCGAGAAGGTTCGTCGGCGTAGTGGCAACAATGTAGTCCTGGGTCCGGGCCGGGAAACTATCAAAGCTGCCGTCGCCGCCGTAGAAGTCGATGATGCTCCGCGCAGCCAGCAGCTTTCCGTCGTCACACGCGCGGACATAAGCGTCGGCCACCGCGTGCACTTGCTCGTACAGCTCAAGATCGCCGGAGTGGCGAAGCAGATTGAACGGGGTCGCCTCGATCAAGGTCATGCTTGCGACCTTGGTCCGGTCACGGAGGACGGTCGCCAAGCATACCGTGGCACCCCACGAATGACCCACAAGGTGGACGGCGCTGTTGGTGCGCTGGATGACCGCCTCGATGACGTCGATCTCCCGTTCAATCGAAAGGTCGTCCGGCGTCCGGCTCTCATCGGTGTCGCCATAGCCGAGCAGGCTCGTTGTCACCGCCCGAAAGCGATCTCCCAACGGGGCGATCACGCTACGCCACAGTGCTCCCGTACTCCATGAGCCGGGCACGAAAAGAATTGTCGGCCCCGATCCTTGCTCCCGGTAGTCGATCCGCCTCGCAGGATATTCGGCCATGGCTGCCCCGGCTCGTGGGCGTGATCCGTATCCATAACATACCACGAGCCGCGCGTGATGGGAGGACTGTCGCGAGGCGGCAGGAAGGCCGCACAGCGCGCCGTTTAGTGGGATGTCTAAAACGTTCGACGACGGCCAGTCGGCGGATGCTTCCGGCATCAACGTCTGCGCCGATAAGACGCTCAACCTGACCCACTGACACAGGCGCTCTTCTCGCGCTCCGCATCAGCAACAGCACGACCTGGCAGACGGCAGGCGCAAGGCCACAGGAAGCCCGCACAGCGCAACCGGACGACAGGTGACGGGATCGGGCCGCGCCAGCGCCATGTGAAACTAGGGCCTATTAGGGCCCGGCAGGTTCGGCCGGGCTCTCACCCTGTCCGGCAGCAACAAGAATATGCTTTTATCCTCAAGCGCTTCCGGCGACTTCAACAAGCCGAAAAAATCGCTGGCGGAAAGGACCACACGGTTTTGCCGTACGCACGGCCCGCCATTTCGTCGCAGTATTCCCAGCCCCGTCGACAGAGCCGGAAACTTACAGACGAGACGAACCTGTCAGCGCCGTTCGTCCGCACGAGGCCTCGGGCTCACGGAGAGCAATCCCCCCTGTCCTCAAGCTTTCGCGCCCGACGCTGCCGCGTCCACCGCAAGCCCGGCTCGCGAAAATGACGACCACATGATCGCCGGCGCACGCACGCCGTCCCCCTCAACGTCTTACGACAGCGCGCCCAGCACGCCGCGCGTGGCCTTGTCGATCTCCTCGACATAGCGGCGGCGGGCGAAGGTCTCGGTGAGGAAGCCGACCACCTTGCGGCTGTCGGTGGAATCGACCACCGCCAGCATCTCCGCTTCGGCCTCGTCGAACACCGCCATCGCCGACTTCACGTTCATTTCCGGGATCAGCACGATGTCGATCAGGCGGGCGAGCTCGATCACCTGGATGTCGTCTGCGATGGTGTCAAGATCGCTGGAATACAAGTCGGGCAGCAGGACGAGGCCGACATATTCGTCCGCGTTGTTGACGATGACTATGCCAGGCCGCGACCCCAGCGCGAATTCCCGGCGTACAGCCGCGATCGTCGTGGTCGACGGTACCTTGCCGACGTCGGACCGCATCAGGCGCTCGACGGTGAGGTTGCGCAGCCAGCCGACGTCGTTGGCGCTGCGGATGGTCTCGCCGCGCAGATGCAGGCGCCAGGTCGAGAAGGAGTGGCCGAACATGAAGCGCACGCAGATCGAGGTGACGATGCAGCCGGCCAGCACCACGGCGGTGACGTCGACATTGCGGGTCATCTCGAGCACGAGGAACGACATCGTCAGGGGGCCGCCGACGATGGCAACACCCAGTGTCGCCATGCCCGTCAGCATCGCCACCAGCGGATCGATCACGAAGTTCGGGCTGATCAGTTCCAACAACTCGGCGAAGAACTTCCCGATCAGACTGCCGACGAACAGCGAGGCGAAGAACAGGCCGCCGCGGAAGCCCGAGGCGAGCGAGATCAGGCAGGCCGTTACCTTCAGGGCGATGATCAGCGCGATCAGGCCGATCGTCATGTCGTGAAACAGATCGAGCACCATGGCGCCGTGGCCGGCCGCCAGCACCTGCGGCGTGACGATCGCAAAGCCGCCGACGATGAGGCCGCCCAGCACCGGACGGAGCCAGACCGGCAGCCAGGCGAACAGGCGCTCGAACACCGGCGAGGAACGCATCACGGCGATCCCGACGCCGCTGGTGATGAGCGCAAGCCCGATCAACGCCAGATATTGCTCGACGCCGACGGCGCTGACCTTGGGTATCTCCAATGAATACGGTGCGCCGCCGAGCCATTGCGCGGTCAGTGCGCCGGCGAGCGAGGCCGCCAGGATCGGGGCAGCGCTGCCGACGGAATAGACGCCGACGATCAGCTCGCAGGCGTAGAAGGCGCCGGTGATCGGCGCCCCGAACGCGGCCGCGATCGCAGCGGCCGCACCGCAGCCGACCATCAGCCGCAGATCGTTGCGGCGCAGATTGAAGAACTTGCCGAGCAGGGAGGCGATGCCGGAGCCAATCTGGGTATAACCGGCCTCGAGGCCGACCGACGCGCCGCAGCCATTGGAGATCAGCGTCTGGCTCGACACCACCACGCTGTCGCGCATCGAGAGATTGCCGCCGCGCAGCGCATTCGCCTCGATCGGGTCGACCGCGTTGGAGATCTTCATGCGCCGCCGCGACCATTCCATGATTCCGAGCGCAAGTCCGCCGAGCGCAGGCGCGAGCAGCGCGGCCCAGGGGCTCACGCGCGCATTGGCCGACAGGCGAACGTCGACGGGGATGCCGTAGATCACCACATGGGCGATCTGCGCGATCTCGGCCATCAGCGTCACGATGGCGCCGGCAAGCGTGCCGATCACGAGCGCCAGCGGGATCAGGTAGAACTCGTTGCTGCGCAACAGAGCGCGCAGCCGAACCATGGTGCGGTTCGTTCCCTTGCGATCGACGAGATGCCTGATCCGTACGAACACCGTCTGCCCGCCCTACCCTTCCGACAGGCCGTAGCCGGCCATGCGCTGGCGGACCCGTTCGATCTCGTCACTGGAAAGCAGCGGCGGTTGTCCGATCTGAAGACAGCCGTGATATTGCCGCGCCAGCGTCTCGACTTCGACAGCGAGCCACATCGCCTTGTCCAGCGTCTTGCCGATCGCGATCATGCCGTGATGGTCGAGCAGGCAGGCAAGCCGCCCCTCCAGCGCCCGCACCGCGTGGTCGGACAGTTCCTCCGTTCCGAAGGTCGCATAGGGAGCGCAGCGGATGCTGTCGCCGCCAGCAGCCGCGATCATGTAGTGTACGGGCGGGATCTCCATGCCCATGATCGCCAGGATGGTGCAATAGGTCGGATGGGCGTGGACGACGGCGTTGACGTCGGGCCGCGACATCAGGATGTCGCGATGGAAGCGCCATTCGCTGGACGCCTTCTGATGGCGCGCATGCGAGCCGTCCATTGCCATGAACACGATCTGGTCCGGCGTCATGGCGTCATAGGGCACGCTGGTCGGCGTGACCAGAAGCCCGTCCGCATGCCGGACACTGATATTGCCTGACGTGCCCTGGTTGATGCCGAGCGCGTTCATGCGGCGGCAGGCGTCGATGATGGCCTGTCTCTTGGCGAGCTCGTCCGCTGGCATCGACATCCGATTTTCCTGGTGCTGGTAGGAGGGGAAGTACGTCAAAGCAACATGGCAGCGCAAGCGAAAGCGGCCGGCCCGTCGGCATCCGGACGGCGCGCCCGCTCCTTCGCGAAATAGACCATAAAATCAACAAATTAACAGATTGTCGCAGGCCTGGGCGAGGTTCGTCCGGACGGCCGCGATGCCGTTGATCATGAACTGCACCGAATAGGCCGCGAGCAGCACGCCGAGCACACGCGAGAGCAGCGCGTTTTCCGGTGCGCCCGAGGGTACGGGCGATCAGGCTTGCGGAGAGAAAAAGCAGGGCATGCAGAGCAGGCAAACCGCGAGCACGATCGCGATGATGATCGCAAATCGCGTGCCGTAGCCGGCGTCGCCCGACAGCAGCAGCGTGGTCGCGATCGCGCCGGGACCGGCCTCATCGGGATGGCCAGGGGAAACACGGCGACGTCGCAGGCATGCTCCGGCCCGGTCCTCGACGCTGGAACGATGGCTGCCGGGCTGACTTAGCCCAGCGCAAACAGTCTGGAAATCACCGGAGACGACAATGAGCGACAGTGGAATCGGAATGCTCCTTGGCCAGCTCTCGGCCAATCTGCTTTGGCTCTGGTTCATCGGAGCCTTCCTGCTCGGTGCGGTTCTCGTCTATGGCGTGATGAAGGCCGGACGCCTGCGGCGCGGCGAACGCGCGCGGCTCGACCGCGACACCGAGGCACGACAACGGCAGGAAGATCCCTACAAGCGGCCGACCTGAGCGATCGCCGCCAGTGCCGGTTGCAGTTTGGAACTTTCGATCTCCCAAAGTCTTTGACCGCCTGAGGATCAAGGAAGGAGACGCCTTCCCGTGTCACCTCAAGAGGAGGACGTATGGCTAAACGAGCGAAGAAACGAACAAGCAAGAAGACCGCGGCGCGCCGGCCGCGTCAGGCGCCGAAGATGCTCAGCGATCTGTTTCTGGAAACGCTGAAGGACATCTATTTCGCCGAGAACAAGATCATCAAGACCTTGCCGAAGATGGCCAAGGCCGCGCAGTCCAAGGACCTCGCGGCTGCCTTCAACAAGCATCTGCGCGAGACCCAGGGTCAGGTCAAGCGCCTCGACCAGATCTTCCGGATGCTGGGCAAACCCGCGCGCGGCAAGCCCTGCGAGGCCATCAACGGCATCGCGGACGAGGGCGCCGAGATCATGAAGGAATTCAAGGGAGCCCCCGCCCTCGACGCCGGACTGCTCGCGTCCGCCCAGTCGGTCGAGCATTACGAAATCTCCCGCTACGGCACGCTGCGCACCTGGGCCGAGGAGCTCGGCATGCAGGACGCAGCAAGGCTGCTCCAGGAGACGCTGGACGAGGAAGAGGCGACCGATCGCACGCTGACCGAGCTCGCCACCTCCGTCATCAACCTCGAAGCGGAAGACGAGTATCGCGCCGCGGCCTGATGCTGTCCGCTCTCATGACAGAACGCCGCGGCCTTGCCGCGGCGTTTGCTTGTGGGATCGCACGATGGCGCATGGCACGTCAGCAGCACTGCACTGGACTTCCCCGGAACCGGCCCCATATGCAGGCTTTCCCAGCCCCCAGGTCCGCATCATGCAACCCAAAAATCCCCTCGACTGGATGCTGTCCGAAGCCCTGGACTCGCTGACGCGTGCCGAGCGGCTGCGGCACCAGTTCGGCCGCCAGGAAGCCTGCTGGGAGCCGCCGATCGACGTGCTCGAGACCGAGCATGAGCTTTTGATCCTGGTCGCGCTTCCCGGCGTCACTCCGGACAATGTCGAGACGGTCATCCATGACGGCGTGCTCGTGATTTCCGGCCAGCGCACGCTGCCGCCGGAGCTTCGCAAGGCCCGCATCCACCGGCTCGAGCTGCCGCAGGGGCGTTTTGAGCGCCGCATTGCATTGCCCCTCGGCCGCTACGCCATCAGCCGCTTCGTGATGGACGGCTGCGTCGCACTGCGCCTCGCCAAATCCTGAGGTCGATCATGGCCACCGAACCGATGAATAACGCACAGACCAATTCCCAAAACGGCTCCGACGTGAAGATCCCCGAGGACGCACTGATCATCATCCCCGTGCGCGAGATGGTGCTGTTTCCCGGCGCCATCGCGCCGATCGCGATCGGCCGGGCGAAGTCGATCGCCGCCGCGCAGCAGGCGCTGCGCGAGCAGCGGCCGGTCGGCATCGTCCTGCAGCGCAGCCCGCAGATCGAGGACCCCGGGCCGGACGACCTCTACCGGGTTGCCACTATCGCCAACATCGTGCGCTACATCACCGCGCCCGACGGCACGCATCACATCGTCTGCCAGGGCGTGCAGCGCGCCCGCATCCTCGACTTCCTGCCGGGGACGCCGTTCCCGGCCGCGCGCATCCAGCAGATTCCGGAGCCGACCACGAACTCGCCCGAGATCGAGGCGCGCGCGCTGAACCTGCAGCGCCAGGCGATCGAGGCGATCGAGCTGCTGCCGCAGGCGCCGCCCGAGCTGGTCGCGATGTTCCAGGGCACCACCGCGCCCGGCGCGCTGGCCGACCTGGCGACCTCGTTCATGGATATCAAGCCTCAGGACAAGCAGGAGGTCTTGGAGACCATCGACCTCGCCTTGCGCGTCGAGAAGGTGTCGAAGCACCTGGCCGAGCGGCTGGAGGTGCTGCGCATCAGCAACGAGATCGGCCAGAAGACCAAGGCCACGTTCGACGAGCGACAGCGCGAGGCGATCCTGCGCGAGCAGTTGGCGACCATCCAGCGCCAGCTCGGCGAAGGCGACGGCAAGGCCGCCGAGGTCACCGAGCTGACGGCTGCCATCGCCAAGGCGAACATGCCTCCGGAAGCGGAGGCGCATGCCAAGAAGGAGCTGCGCCGCTACGAGCGTATGCCCGAGGCGGCCGCCGAAGCCGGCATGGTCCGCACCTACCTCGACTGGCTGATCGAGCTGCCTTGGGCGCTGCCGGCGGAGAAGCCGATCGACATCAAGGAGGCGCGTCGCATCCTGGATGCCGATCATTTCGGCCTGGAGAAGATCAAGAGCCGGATCATCGAATATCTGGCGGTGCGCAAGCTCGCCCCGCAGGGCAAGGCCCCGATCCTGTGCTTCGTCGGCCCGCCCGGCGTCGGCAAGACCTCGCTCGGCCAGTCCATCGCCCGCGCGATGGATCGCCCCTTCGTGCGCGTCAGCTTAGGGGGCGTGCATGACGAGGCCGAGATCCGCGGTCACCGGCGCACCTATATCGGTGCCCTGCCCGGCAACATCATCCAAGGCATCAAGAAGGCGGGCAGCCGCAACTGCGTCATGATGCTGGATGAGATCGACAAGATGGGCCGCGGCGTGCAGGGCGATCCCTCCGCAGCCATGCTGGAGGTGCTCGACCCCGAGCAGAACGGGACGTTCCGGGACAATTACCTGGGCGTGCCCTTCGACCTGTCGCGCGTGGTGTTCATCGCGACCGCCAACATGCTGGACCAGATTCCGGGTCCGCTGCTGGACCGCATGGAGCTGATCAGCCTCGCCGGTTACACCGAGGACGAGAAGCTGGAGATCGCGCGGCGCTACCTGGTGCGGCGGCAGCTCGAGGCCAACGGTCTCTCGGCCGAGCAGGCCGAGATCGAGCCGGAGGCGCTGAAGCTGATCATCAAGGGCTACACCCGCGAAGCCGGCGTCCGTAACCTGGAGCGCGAGATCGGCAAGGTGTTCCGCCATGCCGCGGTGCAGGTCGCCGAAGGCACGGCTGCCAAGGTCGCGGTGACGACGAAGGACATCGCCACCGTGCTCGGCCAGCCGCGCTTCGAGGGCGAGATCGCGCAGCGCACCAGCATTCCGGGCGTGGCCACCGGCCTTGCCTGGACGCCGGTCGGCGGCGACATCCTGTTCATCGAGGCTTCGCGCGTGCCCGGCCGCGGCGGCATGATCCTGACCGGCCAACTCGGCGAGGTCATGCGCGAGAGCGTGCAGGCGGCGCTGACGCTGGTGAAGAGCCGGGCCTCGCAGCTCGGCATCGATCCGTCCGTGTTCGAGAAGAGCGACATCCACGTTCACGTCCCCGCGGGGGCGACCCCGAAGGACGGACCGAGCGCGGGTGTGGCGATGTTCACGGCGCTGACGTCGCTGCTCACCAATCGCACGGTGCGCAGCGACACCGCGATGACGGGCGAGATCTCGCTGCGCGGTCTGGTGCTGCCGGTCGGCGGCATCAAGGAGAAGGTGGTGGCTGCGGCCGCCGCCGGGCTGAAGCGGGTGATGCTGCCGGCGCGCAACAAGCGGGATTATGACGACATCCCGAAGAGCGCGCGGGACACCCTCGAATTCATCTGGCTGGAGCGCGTCGACGAGGCCATCGCCGCAGCGCTCGAGCCGGCGGCGGCCCAAGTCGATGCGAACGTCGAAGCGGCGGAGTGATGCGATGAAGAAACTGCTGGAAAAAGCGAAGAGATCGCGCAGGACGCAGCGGCTGCGCCAGCTGCTCGATCGCGCCATCGACCGGGTTCGCGATGCGCTTGCAGGGCCCGAGCCGCGGCTTGAGCCGGTCCCGGTCCGGGTGAAGCGCCGCAAGGGTTGAGCCCCTCCGTCTCAGGCCCCCGCGCTGCCCCAAACAAAAGGCCCCCTCGGTGCGAGGGGGCCTTTGCGGTATCAGGCCACGGCGTCCTTGGCAGCCTTGACCGGGCGGGCGCGGACGATCTTCCGGGCCGGCTTGGCCTTGAACATCATCTCCTCACCCGTGAACGGGTTGGTGCCCTTGCGCGCCTTGGTCGCGGGCTTCTTGATGACCACGAACTTGGCGAAACCCGGCACCAGGAACAGGCCGTTCTTCTTGAGCTCCTTGTGGCCGACGTCGGTCAGCGTCTCCATGACACTCTTGACGTCGCGCTTGGAAAGCTCGGTGGCGGTCGCAATCTTTTCGATCAACTGCGATTTCGACATTTGGGCTGGCATCGTGTCTCCTCTGATTCGTTGCCGGTTGCATATTAGACCAAGCGGCGAAGGCCTATAGCCCTCTGCACAGTTTTGTCGCGATTTTACGGGCTTTTTTGGCCCCCTGTGGCAAAAAACCCTGCTTTTTAGCTATTTCCGGAGCGGAAGAAGCCTCTGACAGCGGGTTTTACCTTGTTTCAAAGGCCCGCACGCAACCTTGCTAAAGCTGATTCGCGCCTTTCGACAAGCTACGAGCGAACGAGGGCGCGCGATTCACCCTGAAAAATAAGGGTTGGATCGCACTGCAGCCGCTTTTGCAGGTGCTCTCCTTCTCCCCGTTCTTGCGGGGAGAGGGTCGGCGTGAGGGGCTGCTTCAGCAAAGACGGTGAGAGTTCAGTGCGCGGAGAGTCCCCCTCGCCCGCATGAATCCGACCTCCCCACGCAAGCGGGGCGAGGTGAACAGGCTAAACGCGCTCGATGATGATGGCGGGCGCCATGCCGCCGGCGGCACACATCGTGACGAGACCGCGCTTCATGTCGCGCCGCTCGAGCTCGTCGAGCACGGTGCCGATCAGGATCGAGCCGGTCGCGCCGATGGGATGGCCGAGCGCGATCGAGCCGCCATTGACGTTGACCTTGGCGCGGTCGAGCTTGAGGTCGCGGATGTATTTTTCCGCGACCACCGCAAAGGCCTCGTTGATCTCGAACAGGTCGATGTCGTCGATGGTGAGCCCCGCCTTCGCCAGCACCTTGCGCGTCGCCGGCACCGGTGCGTTCAGCATCAGGGTCGGCGAGTCCCCCATGTTCGCCATGGCGACGACACGGGCGCGGGCTTTAAGGCCATGCGCCTTGGCATAGGCGGGCGAAGCCAGGAGGATCGCGGCGGCGCCGTCGACGACGCCGGACGAGTTTCCGGCGTGATGCACGAAGTCGATCTTCAGGTCCGGATATTTCTGCAGGATGAGGCCGCGATAGGTCGTGCCCTTGTCGTCGAGCGCGTAATCGGCGATGGCGGGGAAGGCCGGCTTCAGGCTGCTGAGACCCTCCATCGTGGTCTGCGGCCGCGGATATTCTTCGTGGTCGAGCGCGAGGCTCCCGTCCTCGCGATGCACGGGTACGAGGCTCTTCTTGAAATGGCCGTTCGCCATGGCATGCGCGGCGCGCTTCTGGCTCTCGAGCCCGAGGGCGTCGACATCCTGGCGCGTGATCCTTTCGAGAGTCGCGATCGCATCGGCGCAGACGCCCTGATGCGACTGCGGATGCCGTGCCCGCAGGCGCAGATTGCCGGAGTCCATCATCATCGGCCCGCCGCCGCGCCGCCCTTCCATCGACATCATCTCGCAGCCGCCGGCGATGACGAGGTCTTCGGCGCCCGCCATGATCGAGCTCGCCGCCATGTTGACGCTGGTGATGCCGCTGCCGCAGAAGCGGTCCAGCGTCACCGCGCTGGCGCGCACGTCATAGCCGGCATCGAGCGCCGACATGCGGCCGAGATCGCCGCTTTGGGTCGCAACCTGCGCGCTGCAGCCCCAGACGATGTCGTCGACGTCGGCGGTATTGATGCCGGTGCGATCGGCGAGCGCACGCAGCACGGTTGCTCCCAGCTGCTGCGGATGAATGCCCGACAGAGCTCCCTTGCCGGCCTTGCCGACGCCTCGCGGGGTGCGGCAGGCATCGATGATCAGCGCGTCAGCCATTGGCGTTGTCCTCTTGTTGTTGGTGTTGAGAGGCGTTGTGAATCAGGCGCCGAATGGAGTCAATGCGCGCTGCTGCACTCCTCTCCCTGTTCTTAGGGGGAGAGGGTTGGGGTGAGGAGCTGCCTCGGCAAAAAACGGTAACAGACGGACTCGCGGAGGCTCCCCCTCACCCGGATTTTCCGCTGCGCGTAAAATCCGGCCTCTGCCCGCGCGCGGGGAGAGGCGAAGTGATCAAACCCCCGCGGCGTTCTTCGCGATGACGTTGCGGTAGAAACTCGCGCTGAGCTTTGCGGTTCGCACCTGGGTGTCGAAGTTGACGTGATAGAGGCCGAAGCGCTTGCTGAGGCCGAACACCCATTCGAAATTGTCCATCAGGCTCCAGAGGAAATAGCCGCGCACCGGCACGCCCTCGGCGGTGGCGCGCTGCAGCTGGGCGAGATAGTTGCGCAGATACATGATGCGGTCGGTGTCGTAGATCTTGCCGTCGGGCGAAACCACATCGTCGCCGGAGGTGCCATTCTCGGTGATGTAGATCGCATCCGTCTTCCAGATCTTTGCCGCAAGCTTCGGCACCCAGTAGATCGTCTCCGGCGCGACGCGGAGCCAGTTCGAACTCATGTGCGGGAACGATTTCGGGATCGGCAGCGGCATGAAGCCCGCGCCCTCCTCTGACGGAACCACATAGTTCTGGGGCGCGTAGATGTTGAGACCGAGGAAATCGACCGGCGAGGAGATGATCTTCAGCTCGGCCTCGGTATACTTCGGCGCATCGGCGCCGGCATATTTCAGGAACGCGTCGGTATAGCGGCCTTCCATGATGACGTTGAGATAGCCGGCATTCATCTCGCGCAGGGCGATCTCGGCGGCCTGGACATGCTCGGGCGTGTCGATCGCGGGAACGCAGACGTCGATGTTCTCGGCAGGACCCACCCTGGTGCCGTGGCGGCCATGGGCCCGCACCGCCTGAACCGCAAGCCCGTGCGCGAGCGCGCTGTTGTGCCTGATCTGGTTGACCTCTCTTTGCGGCAGCGTCATGCCGGGCGCGTCGATGCCGAGGCCGTAGCCGAACTGCACGAAGCGGCCGCTCTCGTTCAGCGTGAACACGTTCTTGACGCGGTCGGTCAGGCGCTCGGCGACATAGGCCGCATAGTCGCCAAATATCTTGCAGGTCTCGGTCGAGCGCCAGCCGCCGAAGCGGTCCTGCAGCGATTGCGGCAGATCCCAATGATAGAGCGTCGCCCACGGCTCGATGCCGTTCCTGAGCAGCTCGTCGATGAGCCGATTGTAGAAGTCGAGCCCGCCAGCGTTCGGCTTGCCGTCCCCATCAGGGAACACCCGCGGCCAGGCGACCGAGAAGCGATAGGCCTTGCAGCCGAGTTCCTTGATGAGCGCGATATCCTCCTTGTAGCGATGGTAGTGCTCGTTGGCGCGGTCGCCGGTCGAGCCGTCCTCGATCTTGCCGGGAATGCGCACGAACTTGTCCCAGATCGAGATCCCTCGCCCGCCCTCGTCGACCGCGCCCTCGATCTGATAGGACGAGGTCGCCGTGCCCCAGAGAAAGCCTGCCGGAAAGCCGCTGTCGCGCGAGGCTGCTGCCGCCGGCTTCGCATCGGCGCCTTCCAGAGGATTTGCGATGGCTGCCGCGGACAATCCCGCCAGCGCGGCAAACTGGCGACGCGAGACCTTGTCCGACATGCGATGCTGCTCCGGGGTGATGCTTTAGCAGTGGCACAATGGCGGGTCGCGGGCCGTTTGAGAAGCGGCAGTACGGGTGCTGAATCTGCAGAATTGCGCAGCTCGGGGGCGCGGCAGGTGGATGCGAGGCGCCGGAAATGGCTCCCGCCGTCAGCGCGGGCGCCTGGGCAGCTTCGGAAGCTTTGGAAGCTTGTCGGGGTTGAACGCCGGCACCCGCTCGGCTTGCGCGGACGCCGCCGGCGGCTCGGTCAAAATGAGCGTACCATGGAGAACCATTCCTGGCACTTGTTGTGCCGTCGCCGTGTAGGTCGCGATCTTGCCGGGGCAGCTTCCCTCGATGTCCAGCGTCAGCTCGTCCTCAATACCGAAGACCGTCGCGCGTCCGTCGGTATGACGCTTCGTCGACAGTGTGGCGGTGAAACGGTCTCCATCGACCTTGCAGGAGCCGTGATAGGTCATCAGGCTGTCGCGGCCCCAGATCTGGCCGTCTGCAACATGGACGATTCCGGTGCCTTGATCGATTGGCGTCTTGTACCAAGCCGCGTAGGTACCGTCCTTCAGCATGGGAGCAGTCTCCCCTCGTAGTCCCCCACGAATAATCCGCATGAGCAGCGCTAAGAAAGCGTTAATCACGCGGCCCGTGACAATCCGGGACGTCCCTGTGCAGCTCCTCTTCAAGCTCCTCAATGATGCTGTGAAGCAGACACGCGGCAAGCGGGTCGGTCACTTCCCGCTCCAGGCGACGGTAACGCGCGATCTGGAATTGCCGCTCTTTCAACTGGTGCTCTGTCATCGGACGGACCCTCCGCCGAACTGACGCGGAGGCAGCCGAACAGTTTCGTTAAAGTTTTCGGATCATTTGACATGGTTTCCGATCAGTAAAAGCTGCAGCGCCGGCATTCGGCGCAGGACGCCTCCCATCCTACGGCACCTCGCCGCTCCTGCGCCTCTCGCCGATGCTGTGCGGCTTGTTGAGGAAGAACTCCCGATTGCCGAGAGCTGCTTCAGCGTATTGATCGATCGCGACCTGGATCGCCTCGATGTGCATGCGGCACCAGCCTTCGAGGCAGGACAGGCGCCGCGCATGCTCGAGAGCTTTCAGGAACTCCGGGGGCTCCTGCATATCGGAGAAGTAGGTCGGCCTCTCACCTTTCATGCCCGCGCGACCTCTCTTGGCGGTACAAGGCTCGGCGGAACAAGGCGCCGTGGCGCCGGCCGCCGGCGGGGAACGAAGAGGCTGGCGACGACGATCGGGTCGGTGTCCCCGAGAGCAGCCCGCTCCTGGACGAGCCCGCTCATCACGGCGCGCATCTTCATGACCTCCTCGGCCACGAAGGTGCAGTCTTCGTTCCGGTTGATTTGCTCATGCATGATGGCCTCGGCCTCACGCATGCTCACACGTAACGCCCTGATGATTTTACGGATTTCATTGATGCGGTTGTCCATGGCTCGCTCCTTGGCTGGACGCGCAGCATAAGAACAAATCATGAACATTGAGTCAATCGGCCTGAAGTAGAACATGGCCGATCCCATCCCTCACGACGGGAGATGCGGCAGCGAAACGACGTGCCGCTTCTCTAGGACGACAGCCGAAGCCAGACGTCCTTGCTCACCAACGTACCGCTCGGCGTGGCGATCTCCATGTCCACGACATGGAGGGAGCCGGGCTCGTCGGCATAGATGTACCTTAGGTGCCACATGCGGCCGAGGTCCGGTGAAATGACGAAGTCGTCCAGTCCGTCGGTGATGGCCCTGATCGCCTCGCGGTGCGTCAGGGGTGCGGAAAACATCGTATCGATCAGGTTGGCGAGGCTCATGCCCTCGACGAGCATGAGGCGCGCAACCTCGTCACCGTAAACGTGTCGGAGCGCTGCAACGATAGCGGCGACGGCGTCCGGATTTTTCAATGACACGACAAAGCAAGCCTCCGGATCCATGATGCCGGAGGCGGGATATTTGAAGCAAGCTGTCTGCGCAAGGAGCGGACCAATGTCTGCTCTAACCCCCCACTTCGCCCGTGACGCGGACGGCCGGACCTCGGCGCGCCTAGAATGTCACCCGCAACCCCGCGTAGAACGCGCGCGGCCGGGCCGGGCTCAGCGAGCGCGGGTCCGTGAACTCGGCGCCGCCATTGGCGAAGTCGGGCAAGGCTTCACGGTCGAAGAACCGCCCGTAGGTGGCGTAGCGCTTGTCGAAGATGTTGTCGAGCTTGCCATAGAGCTGGATGTTCTTCGTCACCTGATACGAGGTGTGGAGGTTGAACACGGTATAGGACGGCAGCTTCGAATACTGATTGGACTCGTCGCCGACGAAATACTGGCTGGAAACGAACAGCGCGTTGCCGCCGACTTTCCAGACGTCGGTGACGTTGTAGTCGATACCGATCTTGACCCGGTGGCGGGGAATCGCGGGGATCTGGTCGCCGGGCAGGACCTGAATGGTCTCGGTCACGGGATCCCTGAACGGGCTTTCGGAGCCGAGCTCGAAAGCGTCGAGATAGCGTGCGTCGACGAAGGCGTAGCTCGCCTGGAACTGGAGCGTGGGCGATTTGATATTGACCTCGGCCTCGAGCCCCTGGCGCCTGGTACGGCCGACATTGGTGAAATAGCCGAAGCCGGTGCGTCCGACCGCGGGAACGGCGGCAATGTCGTCATAGTTGGTGGCGCGGAACGCACCGATCTTCCATCCAAGAGAGCCGATGTTCAGCTCCTTGGTGCCGCGAAAGCCGGCCTCCACGTTCTTGGACACGACCTGCTTCAGCGGCGGGTCCGAAACCAGAAACGCCGCCAGCAGGCAGGGCCGGACCGGGTCGGCGCAGCCGAGCTCGAGCGGCGTCGGCACGCGGTTGGTCTCGGAATAGCCGGCATAGGCCGTCAGCTCGGGCGTGATCTTATAGGTGCCGCCGATCACCGGATTGAAGCGGGTGAAGGTGTGGTCGCCGTTGAGGCTGGTGCCGAGCTGATCCTCCAGCGTGATGCGCGCCACGTTGAAGCGGCCGCCGCCGGTGACGGCGAAGGCATCCGTGACGTTGAACGTGTCCATCGCGTAGAGGCCGTTATATTGATTGACGGTCCGCAGCGAGACCGGACCTGCGACGGTGTCAGGCACGCCGGTCGGCCCGAGAAACAGGCCGCTGCCGCTGACGACGTAGTTTTCTGCGATCGTGCCGATCTCGGCGGTCGCGTTGTAGCGCGTCACACTGGCGTCGTAGCTTGCGCCCATCACGAACCGGTTGTCGTGCCCGAACAGTTGGTCGGTGTTGGTGGCCTGCCCCGACACGCCGAAGGTGGTCGACCGTATCGAGCTGCGGTCGATCTCGCCCAGGATCGTTCCCGGCGCAAAAGGATTGGCGAGCTGCACGCCGCCCGGGCCATTCGCGGGCGTGGTGTCATTGCCGAAGCAGAGCAGCGTCGGATCAGCACCGCATTCCTGCACGTCGGTCGGATTGCCATCGACCAGCTTCTGCTCGTATCTGCGCAGATGCGCGGTGCCTTCCAGCGTCCAGGTCGGCGTCGCATCGACCTTGCCGGTGAAATTGAGATAGCCGACGCGGTTGCTCGTGGTCTGCGGCGTCGTGTAGGTCGCGCCCCAATATTTGTCGAGCAGCTCGGCCGGAACGGTGGCGCTGGCGCCGAAATCGTTCTTGGCAACGCCCATGTTGACGTGGAATTCGCTGTCGCCTTCCTTGTAGCCGACGTCACCGTAGAAGCGCCGCACGGTCGATTGCGAGAAGTTGCGGAAACCGTTGTCGCGCAGGCCTTCGAGCGCGGCATAGACGCCGTAGTTCTTGTCGACCTGCTTGCCCCATTGCGCCGAACCCTGGACGCGACCGAACGAGCCGCCCATCAGATCGAGCTCGGCACCCTGATAGGTGAAGCCGTCCTTCATCTGCAGGTTGACCGCGCCGCCGAGCGCATTGAGCCCGAAAGCCGGGTTGTTGGTAACGAGCGTCACGGACCTGATCGCAGCGGTCGGGATCAGGTCCCAGTTGACGGCATCCGAAAAGGCTTCGTTGATGCGCACGCCGTTCTGGTACACGGCAAGTCCCTGTGGCGTGCCCGTCACGGGCGAGGCGACGAAGCCACGGAACTCGACATCCGGCTGAAACGGATTGCCGGTGACCTCGGTGATGTTGACGCCGGCGATGTTGTCGCGCAGCGCGTCGGTGACGTTGAGCGAGCCGGTGCGCCTGATCTGGTTGGCATCGACCGCGTTAATTGCCGAGGCGACCTTGTCGACGTCGAGACCCCTGCCGGTGCCTGGCGAGGTCGGGTAGACATAGATGCGTGGCTTGGGGCGGTTCGACGACGAGGCTCCCGTGCGCGCGACCGGCCGGGATGGCGTCGTGCGCCTCGCAGTCGAGGGCGACGGCGCCGTCACCTCGACCGGCGGCAGGTTCTGGACGTTGGTTTCCTCCTCCGGCGCGGCCCCGGCAGGGCTGGCAAAGACCAGCCCCGTCGACACCGAGACCATCAACAAACGACGCTTACCCCTAAGACGCTTGCCCATTCCCGCCTTCCCACCCCACCGGTGACCACCGGCTGTTCTGACTTTTCGCCGGTTGGTGCCGACGAGTGTAATCGGCAGGAACTCACGCGCCAGCCACAAAAGGTCGGATAATATCCGCACACGTTTTCCCGACCTAATCGGGAATTTTTCCCGATCGTGTCGCGCCATCAGGCCGCCGCCGTCGGCACCAGCGCCTCGATGGTCAGGCCGCCGTCGCCGGAGACAACGTCGAGCGTGCCGCCGAGCGCCAGAATCCGCTCGCGCATGCCGACGAGGCCGAAGCCGAGCTTCTGGCCCGGCTGCATGCCGCGGCCGTTGTCGCTGACCCGCACGCGGGCGCAGAGGCGGCCACCGCGCGTCAGTTGCTCCGCCGGCTCGATGACGACCTTGACCGCGGTGGCGCCGGCATGGCGGAACACGTTGGTGAGCGCCTCCTGCACCACGCGGTAGATGGTGAGGTCCGCGGTCTCGCCGGTCGTCCCCAGCCGCGGCGAGATCGTGGTCTCGATGGTGACGTCGGGATGCGACTCCCGCCACAGCCGGGACAGTGATTCCAGCGCCTGGCCGAGGCCGAGTTCGGCAAGGCCGACGGGCCGCAGGCGCTCCAGCACGCGGCGGGTGAATTGCTGGAGCGCGTTGATCTGCTCCAGGAGGGCGCTGCCATGCTTGCGCACCGCCTCTGCACTCGGCGCCTTGCCGTCCGCGAGCTTTGCCAGCGCGCTGGCATGGGCGCGCAGCGAGAACAGATACGGCCCGAATTCGTCATGCAATTCGCGCGCGATCTCCTTGCGCTCGACGTCCTGCAGCGACACCGCGCGCTCGGCGAGGCGCCGCTTGTCCTCGACCGCCTCGCCGAGCGTCGCGGCAAGATGGTTGAGCCGGGTGCAGATCGCGGCGAGCTCCGGCGCGCCGCCCGGCGCGACACGCGCCTCGTAGTCCCCACCTTCGAGCTTCCCCATCACCTGCGTCAGCGACTGGAGCGGTGCCAGCGCCCGGCCGACCACATTCATCATCAGGAAAAACAGCGCGAGCGCGACCACCGAGCCGACCTCGAGCTGGGTCACGATGCCGTCCCAAATCTCGGCGATCTCGTCATCGGGATGCGAGGTGATCCGCAGCGAGCCCGGGCTGCCGCGGATCGACACCGGCACGTTCACCGCGGTCTGCTCGGGATGAACCAGGTTGACGAACCACGCCGGTGGGGCGCGCGTGTCGTCCTCGGCGTCAGGCCGCGGCGGCGTCAACGGGTTCCCGTCGGAGTCGTGAAGCGCGATGCTGACATGGCGCAGGCGGCTGAGATCGCGGGCGATCTGGTTCAGCCGCGCATCCGGATCGGGCGCCTCGTTGAGATCGGCCACGATCATCTCGATGAATTCACGCGCGAGGCGGATCACGCTCTGGTCCTCGGCCTGCACGCGCGGCCCCGCCTCCGCGACCTGGCGGCCGATATTCACGGCGAGGCCCAGCGCCAGCAGCAGCGCCAGCAACAGGTTGATGCGCCCGCGCAAGGATAGATTCTGCCACATTGATGCCGCCCGTGCCTCGCGAAAGGTTCGCCCGCGCCTGTCTGACGACGTTGACAGGGACGAAGCGCCCGATATCTAATCGAAAGCGTACAGCAATCCCGGCCGGGTTGCATGAGGCGACATGAGGGCGCGCGGCGCTCCTGTTCGAATCATGCGGCGCGACAACAGGCCGTCGCTGTTACGGGGAAACGCCTATGCGCATTCTGATCGTCGACGATCATCCCATTGTCGCCTCCGGCTGCCGTGCCGTGCTGGCCGACGAGGGCGAGATCGAGATCCTGGAGGCCGCCGACGCCGAAGACGGCGAGAGCGTCTTCATCGTCGAGCGCCCCGACCTCTGCATCATCGACATCAACCTGCCGACGGTGTCCGGCTTCGAGTTCGCACGCCGCATCCTCGAGCGCGCGCCCGAGGCCCGCATCATCATGTTCAGCATGAACGACGACCCGGCTTTCGCCGCGCGCGCGATCGAATGCGGCGCCAAGGGCTACGTCTCCAAGACCGGCGACCCCGACGATCTGGTCGAGGCGATCCGTGCGGTCGGCGGCGGCGGCACCTATCTGCCCACCGCGATAGCGCGCAGCATCGCCTTCGCAGGGCCGACGCTGGCGCAAAGCCCGCTGTCGAAGCTGAACGCACGCGAGATGGAAATCTTGCGGCTGCTCAGCGCCGGCAAGAGCCTGTCCGAGATCGCCTGGCTGGTGCAGTCGTCCTACAAGACGGTGGCCAACACCTCCTCGATCATGCGACAGAAGCTCGGCGTGAAGACCTCGGTCGAGCTGGTCCGGCTGGCGATCGACAGCGGCGTCGCCTGACGACACGCGCCGCCGCAACTTCGGTCACACAAGCGTTGCAATGTTGATGTGGTTGGATGCCACTGGAGCTTAGGGCATGACGATTCAGACCGTCTCGACCAACAAGTCCTACGGCGGCGTGCAGGGCGTCTATCGCCATGCCAGCCAGGCGACCGGAACCGACATGGTGTTCTCGGTTTATGTTCCGCCGCATGCCGCCGGCGCCAAGCTGCCCGTGGTCTGGTACCTCTCCGGCCTCACTTGCACGCATGCCAACGTCACCGAGAAGGGCGAATTCCGCAAGGCCTGCGCCGAGCTCGGCCTGATCTTCGTCGCGCCCGACACCTCGCCGCGCGGGCCCGACGTGCCCGGTGATGCCAACAATGCCTATGATTTCGGTCTCGGCGCCGGCTTCTATGTCGACGCGACGCAGGAACCGTTCGCGCGCAACTATCGCATGTGGAGCTATGTCACGGACGAGTTGCCCAAGCTCGTGGCGGGAAATTTTCCCGTCGATGCCAAGCGGCAGTCGGTGATGGGACACTCGATGGGCGGCCACGGCGCGCTGACGGTGGCGCTGCGCAACCCGCACCGCTACCGCGCAGCCAGCGCATTCGCGCCGATCGTCGCACCATCGCAGGTGCCCTGGGGCATCAAGGCCCTGACCGGCTATCTCGGACCGAACAAGGACACCTGGCGCAACCACGACGCGGTGGCGTTGATCGAGGACGGTGCGAAATTTTCCGGCTTCCTGGTCGACTACGGCGATGCCGACAATTTCCTGAAGGAGCAGCTCAAGCCCGAGCTGCTCGACGCGGCCTGCAGCGAGGCCAACATCCCGCTGACGCTGCGGCGCCAGCCAGGTTATGACCACAGCTATTATTTCATCTCGACCTTCATGAGCGATCATCTGCACTGGCACGCGGCGAGATTGACGGCGTGATCTTCCTTCCCTTCTCCCGCCCTACTCACGGCTTGCCGTAATTCGGCGCCAGCAGGCGGTTGCGGATCAGGTAGCTCATCGTGCGCGTCCAGGATTCGTCGGTGTTGCCGCGCATGTCGGCGCTTGCGGCGGTGATCATGTTGCCGGTCTTCACGTCGCGCAGATAGATGTTCAAATTGATGATCAGGTTCGAGACCTTCTGCACCATGCCGGTGATCTCGAGCTCGGCGCCCAGCTGCCCGGCGAGCTTGAGGTCGCAGCCGCCACAGGCCTGCAGGTTCGCGCGACGGGCGGCATCCCTGACCGGCGCGATGTCGAGCACCTGGAACTTGCCCGACTCTGCCAATTCCTTGCGCAGTTGCTCGCTGATGCGCTGGAGCCGCGCCTCCTCGGGCTTGGAGCCGTAGAACTCGCCGGGCAGGCTGGTGTCGATCAGCTCGAAATCAAACACGGCGAGCTTCGGCGGATCGGCCAACGCGGTCGATCCCGTCAACGCCAAAGCTGCGATCGTCAATAATGCTCGCATGATCGTGATTCCCGCCCTCAGGCGCGCAAGGACGAAATGCGGGGTTGCATGCCCTGACAAATCGGTCATGTTTGAAGCAGAAACAATTCTCCACCGGCGGTCAAGCCGGGGAGAATGCCTGGAGGAAATATGATCCGATGGTTGGTCGGCCTGATCGGCTGGAGTCTTGCCGCGACGAGCGCGCTCGCGGCCGACCCTGTCACGATCGGCGTCGGCTATCTCGGCGTCGCCGGCACCAGATCGACGCTGTCGCTGGTCGAGCAGCCCGCCGAGAACGACGGCGTCGCCGGCGCCCGCCTCGCCATCGAAGACAACAACACCACCGGAAAATTCACGGGCCAGCGGTTTACGCTGGAGGAGCGCCGCATCAAGGAAGGCGAAGACGCGGTGCAGGCCGCAACCGCGCTCGCCGAGAAGAACGGTTTCATCATCGCCGATCTGCCGGCCGATGCGCTCTTGAAGGTTGCCGACGCCCTGCGCGACCGCGGCACGTTGCTGTTCAATGCCGGCGCGATCGACGAGCGGCTGCGCGAGGCCGATTGCCGCGCAAATGTGATCCACACCGCGCCGACTCGAGCGATGCTGGCCGATGCGCTGGGGCAATATCTGGTGTGGAAGAAGTGGTCGCGCTGGCTGCTGGTGGTCGGCTCGCATGAGGACGACAAGCTGTTCGCCGATGCGCTCCGGCGCACCGCGACGCGGTTCGGCGCCAAGATCGTGCAGGAGCGCACCTTCGAGGACAAAGGCGGCGCGCGGCGCACCGACTCCGGCGTCACGCAGATCCAGCGGCAGATGCCGGTATTCACGCAGCAGGCGCCCGCCCACGACGTGCTGGTCGCCGCCGACGAGAGCGAGGTGTTCGGCGCCTACCTGCCCTATCGCACCTGGGACCCGCGGCCCGTCGCGGGCTCGGCCGGCCTCGTGCCCCGCAGCTGGGACGCGTCGCAGGACCAGTGGGGCGCGATCCAGATGCAGAACCGCTTCATCAAGCTGAATTCGCGGCGCATGACCGCGCTCGACATGCAGGCCTGGACCGCGGTGCGCATGATCGGCGAAGCCACCTCGCGCACCAATTCCGGCGACGTCAGCAAGGTCACCGGCTTCATCAAGGGCCCGGACTTCTCGGTGGCCGCCTTCAAGGGCACGCGGCTCACCTTGCGCGACTGGAACCTGCAGCTGCGCCAGCCGATCCTGCTGGTCGACGGCCGCATGGTGGTGTCGGTGTCGCCGCAGGAAGGCTTCCTGCACCAGGTCTCCGAACTCGACACGCTCGGCTACGACCGCCCGGAGAGCAAATGCAAGCTGAAGTGAGCATTGTGCGATGAGTTCAAGCTGGTACCGCGACGACACTGGGCCCCCTCCCCCGCTCGCGGGGGAGGGTTGGGGAGAGGGTGTCTCCACGACGAAGACTCCCCACGAGGAAAGAGCCCTCTCCCGCATCGCATCTTACGATGCGATGCGACCTCCCCCGCAGGCGCGGGAGGTGAAACGAGCTCGCGGACAGATGTCGCGTAAGCTGGGAGCAGCGTTGCTGGCGGGTCTAGCGTTTGCGACAGCGCCCGCGCATGCGTTCATCGCTTATGTCTCGAACGAGAAGAGCAACACGGTCTCGGTGATCGATACCGACAGCTGGACCGTGACCAAGACCATCAAGGTCGGCCAGCGCCCGCGCGGCATCGAGTTCACGCGCGACGGCAAGTTCGTCATGGTCGCGGTCGGCGACGACGACACCATCCAGCTGATCGACGCCAAGACGCAAAGCGTGGTCGACAGCCTGCCCTCCGGCCCCGACCCCGAGCTGTTTGCCCAAGATGCGGCGGGAAAAATTCTCTATGTCGCCAACGAGAACGACAACACGGTGACGGTGATCGACCTTGAGAAGCGCGCCCGCCTCGGCGACATCCAGGTCGGCGTCGAGCCAGAAGGCATGACCATCAGCCCCGACGGCAAGATGCTGATCAACACGTCCGAGACCACCAACATGGCGCACTTCATCGACACCAGTTCGCGCCAGATCGTCGCCAATGTGCTGGTCGATGCGCGCCCGCGCTTTGCCGAATTCAAGCATGACTCTTCCGAAGTCTGGGTGTCCTCGGAGATCGGCGGCACCGTATCGGTGATCGACCCCGGCAAGCACGAGGTGATCGGCAAGGTCACGTTCGAGATTCCGGGCTTGCGGAAGGAGGCGATCCAGCCGGTCGGCATCGGCATGACCAAAGACGACAAGACCGCCTTCGTCGCGCTCGGCCCCGCCAACCGCGTCGCCGTGGTCGATGTCGCCTCGCGCAAGGTGACGAAATACCTGCTGGTCGGACAGCGCGTCTGGCACATGGCATTCACGCCGGACGAAAAATACCTGCTCACCACCAACGGCGTGTCGAACGACGTGTCCGTCATCGATGTTGCCGCGCAAAAGGTGATCAAGACCATCCAGGTGGGCGAACTGCCCTGGGGCATCACGATCACGCCATGACCAGCCCCGCTCCCATCACCGAACCGCGCGACACGCCGAAGCCCGATCCGGCCGCGGTGCCGGCGCTCGCGATCGATGGTGTCAGTCATTCCTACGGCCCGCGCCGCGCGCTGATGGACGTCTCCTTCAACGTGCAGCCCGCGAGCTTCACTGCGCTGCTCGGGCTCAACGGCGCAGGCAAAAGCACGCTGTTCTCGCTGATCACGCGGCTGTTCGGCATCCAGTCCGGCCAAGTCGGCATTTTCGGGCATGACGTCAGCAAGAGTCCTGGCGAGGCGCTGCGGCTGCTTGGCGTCGTGTTCCAGCCGCGCACGCTCGATCTCGACCTGTCGCTGACGCAGAACCTGCTCTATCACGCCGCGCTGCACGGCATCAGCCGCCGCGAAGCCGCCGCGCGCAGTGCCGATCTGCTCGGCCGCATCGGGCTTTCCGAGCGCGCCGGCAGCAAGGTCCGCGACCTCTCCGGCGGCCAGATGCGCCGGCTGGAGATCGCCCGCGCGCTGCTGCACCGGCCGCGTCTGTTGCTGCTGGACGAGCCGACCGTCGGCCTGGATGTCAAGGCGCGCGCCGACATCATCAGCCATGTCCGTCAGCTCGTGACCGAGCAAGGCATCGGCGTGCTCTGGGCCACGCACCTATTCGACGAGATCCTGCCCGGCGACGATCTCGTGGTGCTGCACCAGGGCAAGGTGCTGGCGCGGGGACCGATGAGCCGCGTGATTACGGAGGCCGGCGCGCAGGACGTCAACACCGCCTTCATGCGCCTGACCGGCGCGCAAACCATGCCGGGAGGCGGCTCATGAGCAGCATCACCACGCGCGATGCGCCGCGCGGTTTCTCGACCGCGGAGTACATGACCTGCCTCACCGGCATCGTCTGGCGCGAGGGCCTGCGCTTCCTGCATCAGCGCGAGCGCTTCGTCTCGGCGCTGGTGCGGCCTTTGGTGTGGCTGTTCATCTTCGCCGCCGGCTTCCGCCAGGTGCTCGGCATCTCCATCATCCCGCCCTACGAGACCTACATTCTCTACGAGGTCTATATCGCGCCCGGGCTGATGGCGATGATCCAGCTCTTCAACGGCATGCAGTCCTCGCTGTCGATGGTCTATGACCGCGAGATGGGCAACATGCGCACGCTGCTGGTGAGCCCGCTGC
Source organism: Bradyrhizobium sp. SMVTL-02 (assembly GCF_051853005.1). Classification (NCBI taxonomy): domain Bacteria; kingdom Pseudomonadati; phylum Pseudomonadota; class Alphaproteobacteria; order Hyphomicrobiales; family Nitrobacteraceae; genus Bradyrhizobium; species Bradyrhizobium sp. SMVTL-02. Next base: position 5,813,423 of record NZ_CP182469.1, read on the forward strand.
CGCGCGGCTTCCTGCTCTTCTGCAAGCTGCTCGCGGGCACCGCAGTGTCGCTGCTCCAGGTCTATGCTTTCCTGCTGATCGCCTGGTTCTGGGACATCACCCCGCCGCCATCGGGCTATCTCACGGTGCTGCCGGCGCTGATCCTGTCCGGGCTGATGCTGGGCTCGCTCGGCATGCTGATCTCCTCGGGCATCAAGCAGTTGGAAAACTTCGCCGGCGTCATGAACTTCGTGATCTTCCCCATGTTCTTCGCCTCTTCCGCGCTCTATCCGCTCTGGCGGGTGCAGGAGGGCAGCCCCTATCTCTATTATCTCTGCGCGGCCAATCCGTTCACCCATGCGGTCGAGCTGATCCGCTTCGCGCTATACGGACAGATCAACTGGGTCTCGCTGGCAGTGGTCGCGGCCTGCACAATCGTCTTCATGACCGGCGCAATTCTGGCCTATGATCCCTCGCGCGGGCTGGCGCGACGGGCGCCTGCGGGAGGCGAAGGATGAAGGTTCGGGTTCTGGCGACGGCTGTCCTAGTGCTCGCTGCTGCGAGCACGGCCGCGCGCGCGGCCGATCCGCGCTTCCCGGACTGGCCCTGCACACAGGCAAAAGTGCCGGAGATCTCGCTTGCCGCCGTCTGGGCCGGTCCTGCGCTCGGTGACGCCGAGACGAAGTGGAAGGACGACGCCAAGGTCAGCACCCTGGTCTCAAAGCTGGCCGCGCGCAAGACGCCGCTGGACGAGGCGGAAAAGATGGTGAAGGAGTTTCTCGCAGGTTCCGCCGCCGATAAGACTGCAAACGCCAAGCTGCTGTTCGCCGGCCTGTTCGACACGCTCAACGTCCAGCGCTCCCAGGTCATGCTCGGGCTCGAGCGCGTCAGCCGCAAGCAGCGCGACGCCGCCGACAAGATCCGCGAGGAAACGCTTCAGCTCCAGGCCCTGCAGAGCGCGTCTCCGCGCGACGAGGCCAAGATCGAGTCGCTCAGCAACGAGCTGATCTGGAAGACCCGCATCTTCGAGGACCGTCACAAGGTGGTGCGCTTCGTCTGCGAGGTTCCAACCTCGATCGACCAGCGCCTGTTTGCGCTCGGCCGTGTGATTCAGCAGGAAATGGAATAGCGTCAGCTACGCTGACGGCTCACGAAAAGTTCCCGCGATGGCCTCGGAAGCGTTAACCTTTTGCCGCGCTATCTACCGGAACCAAATCGATTTATGATGGCTTGTCGAAGTCAACTCCAGACGTCAGGAGACCTCGATGGGAACAACAAAATTCATTTTCGCGGGCGCTGCGGTCATCAGCGTGCTCGCCTCCAGCGCTCTCGCTGACGACATGACCGGAATGGTCACGCGGATCGATCGGCTCAACGGCACGATTTCGATCCAGCAGACCCAGAAAGGCACGGTCGGCGGCAGTGCCGGCGGCGCTGGCGCGCTCCAGGAGTACAAGACCAAGGACGCCGCGATGCTGGACGCGGTCCATGCCGGCGACAGGGTGACGTACTCCGCCACGGAGACCAACGGTACGGGGACGCTGACGAAGCTGCAGAAGCAGTAGCGCTGGTATTTTCGCCTCCCCCGCTCGCGGGGAGAGGCCGGATTGCATCGAAGATGCAATCCGGGTGAGGGGGAGTCTCGGCGAGTTCGTCCGATCGATTTAGCGACACTCCATCCACACCGTCATTGCGAGCGCAGCGAAGCAATCCAGAATCTTTCCGGAGGGACTCTGGATCGCTGCGGTCGCAATGACGAGGAGAGAATTGCGTCCCTCTCCAGCACCGTCATTGCGGAGCCAATTCAGACGCCTACTGCTCCGGGCGCGGCTCCGGCCGTGCATCTTCCGTGGGGAGGTTCGCGCGCTCCCAGCCGTCGGTGCCTTCAGGGTACCAGGCGATGTTGGAGTAGCCGTAGGCCTGCGCGCGCTTGGCCGCATTCCACGACATCCAGCAGTCGGCGAGGCAATAGATCACCAGCAGCGCGGCCTTGTCGCCGCGCGAGGCACGCGCGAGGCCGCGCTGGAGATAATCGTCCATCGCCGGCGGCAAATTGCCGTAGCCGGTATCGGGCAGCCAGATGCTGCCCGGGATGTTCTTGCGCGGGGCGTCTCGCCACACCGTGCCTTCGGGCAGGTTCTTCGGCTTCGGCGGACGCGGCATCACGTCGACAAACGCGCCGCTCCTGGCGCGCCAGATCGCTTCGGCTTCCGCCGTCGCGAGGACGCGCGCGTTCGCCAGCGTCGCCGGCACCGGCGCGCGGTAATTGTCGGTGCGGTAGTCCTCGGGCTCGAACGGCTCCTGCTGGGCCAAAGCCGGCGCCGCCAGAATGGCGGCAACCAGCACAGTGGCGACAGACCGTCTCATGGCATCTTCTTGGCGGTCTCCGCGCCGAGCGGCCGGTCGCTCTCGTCCAGCAGCGGCACGCCGAAATCGAGCAGGATCTTGTTGATCTCGCCCTGGTTCTCCTGGATCAGCCTGTTGAGCTGCCGCTTCCAGTTCTGGTCGGCGGGCCGCACGCCCATGCCGATGCGATAGACCAGCTTCGGCCCCGTCGTTTCCTTCACCAGCGGCGTGACATGGAGCGAAGAGCCGGCCTTCTTGGCGTAATAGCCGGCCATCGGCCCCCACAGCACGCCGGCATCGATCTTGCCGGCGGCGAGGTCGTCGATCATCGCCTGCGCCGAATTGTCGAACCGCGTATCGATCATCAGCGGATAGGGCTTTGCGTCCCCCATCAGGCCTGCAAGCGCCATGTTGGTTGCAGGCGGTGTTCCGGCGACGATACCGACATGCTTGCCCTTGAGGCGCGCGTCCTCGAGCGTGTCGACGTCCTCGAGACCGCTTCCGGTCTTGGCGACCAGCGCATAGGTCGTGCGGTAATAGGGATTGGTGCCCTGCACGAGGTCGTCGCCTTGCGGGAAGCCCATGATGACGTCGCAGCGATGCGCGCCCAGCGTCATCCGCACGAAGCCGGTAGCCTGCGGGAAGAACACGTAGTCGAGCTTCTTCTGCAGCTTGTCCGCCAGGAATTCGGCGAGCTTGTTCTCGAAGCCCTCGCCCTTCTCGTTCGAGAACGGCAGATTGCGCGGGTCGGCGCAGACGCGCAGCACCTTTGGATCGACCAGTTCGAACGAGAGATCGCCGGTCTCACTCGTCTGCGCAACGGCGACATCGCCGAGTGCGCGGCATGCAACCAGGACCCATAGTGAAAACAACCAGCGACGATGTCGTCCGGCCTTCGTCATCGCGCTTCCTCCTCGTTTTGTTTGAATGTTATCCATGCAACGCATGACGCACCATGTCTTGCCAAGCTTTGTGCTGGCCTTGCTTTGTTGCAGCGCAATGCGGAAAACCCTTGGAACTGAGGCGGAAAAGTGTCTCGCATTGCCCTCGTGATCGCAGCCTTGTCCCTCGGAACAGCGACGCTAGCACGCGCCGGCGCGGCCGAATTGCCTGTGAGCGAAGTGGCGCCGGGAATCTTCGTACACTCCGGGACCATCGCCCTGATGAGCCGCGAGAACGCTGGCGACATCGCCAATGTCGGCTTTATCGTCGGCGAAGATGCGGTGGCCGTGGTCGACACCGGCGGCAGTTTTCGCGAGGGCGAGGCGCTGCTGGCGGCGGTGAAGGCACGCACCACCAAGCCAATCCGCTACGTCGTCAACACCCACGGCCATCCCGATCATGTCTTCGGCAACGCCGCCTTCGTGGCGGAGGGAACCAGCTTCGCCGGGCACAGCAAGCTGCCGCAGGCGCTGGCGAGCCGCGGGCCGTTCTATCTCGACAATTTCAGACGCATCATGGGCGGCGAGCTGATCGATTCCGTGAAGATCGTGCCGCCCACCCTGCTCGTGACGGACACATTGACGCTCGACCTCGGCTCGCGCCGCCTGACCTTGCGCGCATGGCCAGTCGGGCACAGCGACAATGATCTGACCGTGTTCGACGAGAGCACAAAGACCCTGTTCGCCGGCGATCTCGTCTTTCTCCGCCACATCCCGGTGATGGACGGCAGCATCCGCGGCTGGCTGACGTCGCTGAAGGATTTGGAGGCCATCCCCGCGCTGCGCGTCGTTCCCGGTCACGGCCCTGTGAGCGCTTGGCCTGCCGCGCTGACTGAAGAGCGGCGTTACTTGTCAACGCTGCTGTCTGACGTCCGCGCCCTGAACAAGAAGGGCCAGCCGATCCGCGTCGCCGCGGACGAGGCGGCCGCCGGGGGGCGGCCGCACTGGCAATTGTTCGACGACTACAACGCCCGCAACGCAACTGCAGCATTTTCGGAAATTGAATGGGAGTAGCGGGCGCGCTACGCTCAGGCCGAATTCTGCTTCGCGCGCAGGATCATGACCATGACGGGATGCACACGCCGCCTGCCCCTGATCGCCCTGCTCCTCGGCATCGCCTTCGCCGTGCCGGCGCAGGCGGAAGAGGCCTACGATCCCTGGCCGAGCCTGGTGCAGGACATCTTCAGCAACCGTCCGATGAACGACGGTGCCGACATCATCGGCATCGAGATGCCGTATCGCGCCGAGGACGCGGCGATCGTGCCGGTGACTCTGCGCAGCAAGCTGTCGCCGGCTGATAGCCGCCGCATCCGCTTCATCACGCTGGTGATCGACCGCAATCCCGCGCCGATGGCGGCGAAGTTCGAGCTCGGGGCAGATGCCAATGTCACGGAAATCTCGACCCGCGTGCGCGTCAACAACTACACCGATGTCCATGCGGTGGCCGAGCTGAGCGACGGCCAGCTCTACGTCTCGAAAGTCTATGTGAAGGCCTCCGGCGGTTGCTCCGCACCGGCGGGAAAGAACATCGAGGAAGCAAGGAACCGGCTCGGCCAGATGCGCTACCGGCAATTCGCCCGTGAGGACGGTCCTGCGAGCCGCGTCCGCGAGGCTCAGATCATGATCGGCCATCCCAACAATTCCGGGCTGCAGATGGACCAGGTCACGCAGCTCTATATTCCCGCCTTCTTCATCAACCAGCTGAAGCTGACGCAGGACGACAGCCCCGTGCTGTCCATGGAAGCCGGCATCTCGATCTCGGAAGATCCCAATCTGCGCTTCACCTACGTCTCCAACGGCGCCAAGCGTTTTCGCGCGGAGGCAAAGGATACGGACGGGCACGTGTTCCGGAATGAATGGGACGTGGAGAAGCCGGGGACGTAGTTTCTCCAGGCTACCACTGACTCCCCTCTCCCCTTGCGGGAGAGGGTGGATCGCCGCGTAGCGGCGAGACGGGTGAGGGGTATTTCTCCGCAGTTGATACTGTTAGACGCCTGAGTATCTGAGTATGAGGAGACATACCCCTCATCCGGCGCTTCGCGCCACGTTCTCCCACAAGACAAGGGGAGAAGGAAGAGGGCGCCGTCTGTGCCGCAATAGCTAGAAACACCTCACCTCGGCTTCCGCCTGCGCCCGGCGCAGATCATTCACCGCCGAATTCGCCTGCTCCGAGGTCCGGAACTGCACGCCGAGATTACCGCGGACCTGGGACATGCTGAGCGCGGTCTCCGCGGTCACATAGCGCTCGTAGGGCACGATCGAGGCGACCACGTCGATCGAGCAGGAACATTGCTCGATCGCCGACCGTGTCTCGCCATTGGCCTTCATGCAGCCATAGACATATTCCGCGCGTGCTGCGGTCGGATAGTCATTGGCCTCCCCGGCCCGCGCCACGCATGCGGTCGCCGCCAATACCGCCCATGCGGCGACAATCGGTCGTAGCTGCCCGGCCAGTTTCATGCGCGTCCTCTCGCAGGTTGCGACCAAAGCTATGCTATGCCTATTGTCCTGAAAAGCACTCTGTCAGAGGAAGCGGCTCACAAGGTGACGAGAGTTTTGGGACGAATATCGGCGCTTGCGGTGACGCTGGCACTGACGCTGGGTGCACCGGCTCACGCGGCGGATACCATCCGCATTGCGGTGCAGAAGACCGGAACATTCTCTTGGGAGCTGGCCGCGATCCGCGGCACCGGCCTCGACAAGGAGGCCGATCTGTCACTGGAGGTCACAGAGCTCGCGAGCACCGAAGCCGGCAAGATCGCGATGCGTGCAGGCAGCGCGGACATCATACTGTCGGACTGGCTGTGGGTGTCGCGCGAACGCGCGATGGGCGCCAAGCTCACCTTCTATCCCTATTCCAGCGCGCTCGGCGCCGTGATGGTGCCTGCGTCCTCGCCACTTCAGACGCTCGCCGACCTCAAGGGCCGCAAACTTGCGGTCGCCGGCGGGGCGATCGACAAGAGCTGGCTGCTGTTGCAGGCGCGGATGAAGCACGACGGCATCGACCTGAAGTCGGACGCGACCATCGTCTACGGCGCCCCGCCGCTGATCGCGGCCAAGGCGCTCGACGGCGAAATGGATGCGAGCCTCAACTTCTGGAATTTCTGTGCCCAGCTCGAGGCCAAGGGTTTTCGGCGCCTCGCCAGCATCGAGGAGATTTTGCCGAACCTCGGCGCCAAGGGAGCTGTTTCCGCGGTCGGCTACGTCTTCGACGAGAGCTGGGCGGCGAGCCATAAGGATGCCGTCGCCCGCTTCATCGCGATGACCCGCAAGGCCAAGCAGCTGCTGGTCACATCCGATACCGCCTGGGACAAGGTCGCGCCGCTCACCGGCACGTCCGATCCGGCCCTGCTCAAGACCTACCGCGACCGCTACCGCGACGGCATTCCGCGCCGGAGCATCGACGACGAGGAGAAGGACGCGCGCGTGCTCTACCGCGTGCTGGCCGAGACCGGCGGCCGGGATCTCGTCGGCCCCGCGGCCGAGCTCGATCCCGGCACCTTCTATCACGCGATCCCCGGAGACTGAGGTGCTGCGCCTTCTGTCGTTCGCCCTGTTTCTCGTGACCTGGTGGATTACCGCACTCCTCGTCGGCGGCGCGAAGCTGCCCTCCCCCCCGGCCGTGCTTCAGGTGATGGTCGCGGAAGCATCGAGCGGCGCGCTGTTCCTGCATCTCGGGGCGACGCTGGCCCGCGTCGCGCTCGCCTTTATCTTGGCGATGTCGCTCGGCAGCGCCATCGGCTATTTGATGGGCCGAGTGAAGCTTGCCGACCGGCTCGGCGATCCCTGGCTGATCCTGCTGCTCAATCTACCGGCGCTGGTCGTGATCGTGCTCGCCTATATCTGGGCCGGGCTCACCGAAGCCGCGGCCATTGCCGCGATTGCCATCAACAAGCTGCCGACGGCCATCGTCACCCTGCGCGAGGGTACGCGCGCGCTCGACCGTTCGCTAGACGAGATGGCGAGCGTGTTCGCGATGCCGCGCTGGCGCGCGTTCCGCCACGTCGTGCTGCCGCAGCTGGCCCCCTATATCGCGGCCTCGGCCCGCTCCGGCCTGTCGCTGGTGTGGAAGATCGTGCTGGTCGCCGAACTGCTGGGACGGCCGAACGGCGTCGGCTTCGAGATCGGCGTTGCCTTCCAGCTGTTCGACACGCCGCGGCTGCTGGCCTATTCGCTGACATTCGCCGCCGTCGTGCTCGTCATCGAGACCTTGCTGGTGCAGCCGTTCGAAGCCCGCGCAAACGTGTGGCGGCCCCGTGCGGCTTGAGGTCGATATCACCGGCAAGACCTTCAGGAGTGCCGCGGGCGGAACGCACGAGGTGCTGGCGCCGGTCAAGTTCGCGCTCCAATCCGGCGAGGTCGGCGTGCTGATCGGCCCGTCGGGCTGCGGCAAGAGCACGATGCTGCGCATCATCCTGGGATTGGACCACGACTTTGCAGGCCGCATCGCGCGGCCGCCGGAGGCGCGCATCGGCATGGTGTTCCAGGAGCCGCGGCTGCTGCCGTGGCGCTCCGTCGAGCAGAATGTGCGGCTCGCCGCGCCTGAAGTTACCGAGGCCAAGCTGTCCGAGCTGTTCAGGATTTTGGAATTGGAAGCCCATCGCAGCCATTTCCCTGGCGAATTGTCGCTGGGGCTTGCCCGCCGCGTTGCGCTCGCCCGTGCCTTCGCTGTCGAGCCCGATCTCCTGGTGCTCGACGAGCCTCTGGCCTCGCTCGACGACGCCCTCGCAGGCCGCCTCCGTGAGGAGATCGCGACGCTGGTGGCGAGCCGCCCGGTGATGACGCTTTTGGTGACACACAGCCTGGATGATGCAGTGCGCCTGGGCGACCGGCTGTTCTTCCTGTCGCCGCGGCCGGCGCGGATCGTGGCCGAGGTGCCTATCGGCATTCCCCGCGGCACGCGCGGCGAAGCCGAGATCGCGGCGATCAAGACCGGCCTCGCCCAACGAATTCACGGCGACCGCACCGAGCGGGATGTCTCATAGCCGGTCGCCTGGCGGGCGTGCTAGACAGGCAGGCGGCGGAGTTGACGATGACGCGAACGGTCACCCTCGCAACGCATGGTCTTGCGGCGCTTGGCCTCGCACTTTTTGCGATGACGGCGGGCGCGCAGGACATGATGCGTGGCGTCGACCTTACCTCCCCGGCGATGGTCTCGGCCGAAATGACGAGGCCGGAGATCGAGGCCGTGCTGGCCAAAGCGAGCCCAGCGCAACCTGCCGATTTCACTGGCAAACGCCTGTCGGGTCTCGATCTCTCGGGGCTGGACCTATCCAGCGCGGTTCTCCGCGCCGCGCGGCTCAACAAGACAATACTCCGAGACGCCAGGCTTGACCGCGCAATCCTCGATCAGGCGTGGTTGCTGGATGCCGATCTGACCGGCGCAAGCCTGAAGGGCGCCAATCTGTTCGCCTCGCAAATGGCCCGCGCGCGTCTCGATGGCGCGAACCTGTCGGAAGCGCGCATCGCTGCCGACCTCACCGGCGCCAGCCTGGTCGGTGCCTCGATCGCGGACGCGCATCTTGGCGCCGATATGCGCAACCAGTCGATGGGGCTGATGCGCGCGGTGCTGAGATCCGCCAACCTGGAACGGCTGAACGCGCGCAACGCCGATTTGTCGCGCGTCGATCTCGAATTCGCAGTCCTCAGGGGCGCCGACCTGAGCGGCGCATCACTGAAGAACGCCCAGCTCGGCGGAGCAGATCTGACCGGCGCCACCGTCATCGACACCGATTTCAATGGCGCCGATCTCGTCTCGGCGAAGCTGATCGCCCTGAACGGCCTTGACCGCGCCAAGAATTTCGACAAGGCAAAGAACCGCGAGCGCCTGATCAGGGAATGACGGCGCGCCTATGGGAGGATCGGCTGATGCGTTGGATTCTGGCTTTGATCGCGTTGTTGACGCTTGCCGGCGAGGCGGCCGCGCAGGCCAAGGGCAAGGGCATCCGGCTCTGGAATCTGACGACGGAGACGATCTCCGGATTCCAGCTCTCGCCGGCCGGCAAGACCGACTGGGGACCGAACCAATGCCTGAACGACAAGGACAAGGAGGTCGACCACGACGAGCGGCTGCGCATCACCGGCGTCGAGCCCGGCCGCTACGACGCCAAGGTCAGCTACCCCAATGCACGGCAGTGCATCGTCCGCGGCATCGAGATCAGGGCGGACGCGGTGTTCTCGATCGCCGACAAGGATCTGAAGGACTGCACGAAGTAGCGCCCCACAAGCACCTCCCCCGAGGAGCCCGCGAAGCAGGCGTCTCGACGGATTGCTGCGAGCGAGAGCCGGGCCTGCATGGTTCGAGACGCGCTTCGCGCTGCTCGCCATGAGGATCTTTGAGTAGTGCGCCGGCTTACGCCTTGTCGTTCGGGTGCGGATATTCGCAGCGCCAGCGCACCACCTGCCATTTCGGATGATCACCGATCCATTGCGCGATGTAGGGCGGCGCGGCCATCACGCATTGGCGGGGCGAGCCCGCATAGTTGAACACCAGATGCTGCTCCTCGCAGGTCGCAGGCGAGAGCACCGCACACACGGTCACCACCAGGTCGATCGGGTTCATGCCGCAATCCCACGCAAGTCGCAATGGAGAATAGCACGATAGGTTACGTTCCAAGGAGCTGGTAGTTTCAAACGGATGTGAGGGATGAGGACCTGTTTCCCGTCCACGCTGGCGGGGAGAGGGTCAGGGTGCGGGAGTGTCTCCGCAGGGGCGGTGAAAGTGAGACTCGTGGAGAGTCCCCTCACCCAGAATTTGCTGCGCAAACTCCGGCCTCTCCCCGCGAGCGGCAGGGCTATCGCATATGACTCGTTGCGGCGGCCTGCGCGCACGCCTCGTCCTTCGAGACGGCGCTTATGCGCCTCCTCAGGATGAGGCTAATCAGCATCAGTGCCCGTGAAACTGCTGCCGCGCACTCCGTCCTCATCCTGAGGAGCCCGCCTGAAGCGGGCGTCTCGAAGGATGGCCGCGGGAAAAGTTTTCAAATGCGATTGCCCTGCCGCAAGCGCGGAGCGGCGAAAAGCGCCCTAAAAATTGACCCCGAAGACCAATCGCGCCTGATGGCGTTCGAAATTGACGAGGTCGAGATTGCCGCCTGAGCCGGCCGGGCGCCCCCAGGCCTGCATGCTCCAGCTCAGGGTCAGGCGCGACTTCTCCGATAGCTGGAAATAGGCCGTAGGCCCGACAAACAGGGCCTGGCCTGAGAACTCGCCGAGGCCGATGCCCTCATATTGCCGGAAATAGCGCATCTCGCCGCCGAGCAGCACGTTGGGCCGCACCCGCGCCAGGGCGGCAAACGCCGCGCCGATGGTCGAACTCTTCTCGGACGTCCCCGCCACCTCGAAGCGCGCCCATTCCGGCTGATAGATCAAATTGAGCGCGCCGATGACGAAGTTCGGAACGAGCTCGCGGTCGAAGGCGAGCGTGAAGTCGGTGCCGTACATCCGCCCCTTGGCGCCGCTGGTCTCGTCGATGCGGTCGCCATGGAGCTCGGCGGCGATGGTGAGACCGAACGGGGCACGCTCGCGATCAAGCAGGCGGTAGCGCAGGTCGAGCGAGGCGCCCTGGAAATTGAACTGGCGGCGGTCGTCGATGTCGGGGACGCCGGTGATGTCGTGCAGACTGGCCGTGCCGCCGAGCTCGATCCGGAAGTTCGGCAGCGGCACCACTTCGATCTCGACCTCCTGCGCGAGGCCACGATAGGTGCCGCCGCCCCTGCCGAAGCGACCCGTCGTCTGGGTCTGGAATTCGCGTTCACCGACGTTGCCGACGTCGGTGCCGATCATGAAGCCGAAGATGTGCTCGGTATCAAAACCCTCTTCGGCGCCTGCGCAAGCCGGCGCGACAGTGACGGTGCACGCGACCGCCATCCAAATTGTGTGGGCTCCAATGCGCATCCGGCGAACACTACCACGGCTCCGACGGCATTCGCCACCGAAGCCGCGGCAGGTTCGTCAGTCTTACTTGCGCGCAGCGCAGGCGTACATGTTGATTTCCATGCCGACCGGCACTTCCACGATCTTCGGAGCTTTCCAGGCCATTCGGGGTCTCCCAAGGTATTGAGCGCGACATCGCGCGGGGCAAAACCTAGGGCTGCGTCATGCACAGCGCAAGCTGGAATCGAACCGCCGATACAGCGAACTGTCGAATATTGCTTGCGAATTTCGCTCTCGTGCAAATCGCCTTCGCTCCCAGTCAAGCGCTACCGCAGCAATCGCAGCAGCGCCCGGCCGGCGCGCGAGTTGAGCTCCTTTGCATCGAGCGTTCCGTCCTTGTCTGGATCGGCCGCGTTGAAGCGCTGCTCCACCACGGACAGATATTCGTCGAGCGTGAGCGTGCCGTCACGATCGGGATCAGCGGCGGCGAGCTCCTTCGCCGTCAACCGTCCGCGCAATTCACGCGCGTCCAGCGTACCGTCGTGATCGGGATCGAGCTTGGCGAACAACGCGCTTGCGGCCTTCTTCACCTCGGCCAGATCGAGCGTGCCGTCATTGTCGGTATCGAACATCTTGACGGCGGATGCCGACCAGGCCGGTCCGGACAGAACTGCAAGCGTGAACGCAAGTGCAACAGAGCGACGCGATATCATCAAGACCTCCCAGACCAACAGCCCCGATTCGAGCGGGATCAAGCAGCATAAATCCGCAAGGCGAGCCCAGGTTCAAGCAGAATTGCAACCTGCGCGCCGCAACCTCAGGGAACCCAATGGCCCGCAACTGTGCCCAGGCAATGCATCATGTCGCGGAATTTTTCCAGCGCCTGCGCACAAGTAAGAGTCGGTTGTAAGGTTTCCGTCAGGCAACTGGCATCTGGCGCTCAACATATCGCCACCGCGATTAAGACTTTCGTATTGACGCGTTTTGCATTCGGGCGGAGTGTTGCCGTCGCGGCGTCAAAAGGCGCGCATATTGGGAGGAACGGATGAAACGCTTCGCGATGGCCGCGGGCCTCGTCATGCTTGCATCGAATTGTGCGTACGCACAGACCAACGAGCAGCTGGTCAAGGGCGCGACCGATACATCGAACGTTCTCAACTACGGGATGGGCTACAATCTGCAGCGCTTCTCGACCCTGAACCAGATCAACAAGGACACCGTCAAGAACCTCGTCCCGGTCTGGAACTACTCCTTCAACGACGATCGCAGCGAGGAATCGCAGCCGCTGGTCTACCAGGGCGTGATCTACGTGACCTCGCACAACGCGACCATGGCGGTCGATGCCAAGACCGGCAAGCAGATATGGAAATCCAAGGTCGAGTATCCCGCCGAGACGCCGCGCATCGTCTGCTGCGGCATCATCAACCGCGGCGCTGCGCTCTACGACGGCAAGGTATTCCGCACCACGTTGGATGCCAACGTGATCGCGCTCGACGCCAAGGACGGCAAGGAGCTGTGGCGGCAGAAGGCGGCCGACATCAAGGAAGGCTATTCGATGACGGTGGCCCCGCTGGTCGCCGACGGTGTCGTCATCACCGGCATCTCCGGCGCCGAGTTCGGCACCCGCGGCTTCATCGACGGTTGGGATCCGGCGACGGGCAAGCATCTCTGGCGCACCCATTCGATCCCCTCGCCGGACGAGCCTGGCGGCGACACCTGGAAGGGCGACACCTGGAAGCTCGGCGGCGGCTCGACCTGGATCACCGGGTCCTACGATCCCGAGCTGAACACTGTGTATTGGGGCATCGGCAATCCCGGCCCATTCAATTCGGCGGTGCGTCCCGGCGACAATCTCTACACCTGCGCCGTGCTGGCGATGGATCCCAAGACCGGCAAGATCAAGTGGCACCACCAGTTCTCGCCGAACAATCCGTTCGACTATGACTCGGTGGCCGAGATGGTGCTCGCCGACATGAACGTCGAGGGCAAGCCGACCAAGGTGCTGATGGATGCCAATCGCAACGGCTTCTTCTACGTGCTCGACCGCACCAACGGAAAGCTGCTCGCGGCCAACCCCTACGTGAAGGTCAACTGGGCGACCGGCATCGACATGAAGACGGGCCGCCCGATCGAGACCGACGTTTCCAAGGACGCGCGCGAGGGCAAGAAGGTGACGGTCTATCCGTCGATCCTCGGCGGCAAGAACTGGGAGCCGATGTCGTTCAACCCGCAGACCGGCCTCGCCTATGCCAACACCCTCGCCTTCGGGGGCCGGTACAAGACCGAGCCCGTCACCTTCAAGCAGGGTGAATGGTATCTCGGCATGGACCTCACCGACCTCTGGGAATGGGGTGACGGCCCGCGGGGTCATCTCAAGGCGATCGATCCCATGACCGGCAAGGCCAAGTGGGAAGCCCCCGCCGATATTCCGCGCTTCTCCGGCGTGCTGTCGACCGCGGGCGGCGTGGTGTTCACGGGCGCGCTGACCGGCGAGTTCGAGGCCTTCGACGCCGACAGCGGCAAGAAGCTCTGGCAGTTCCAGACCGGCTCCGGCATCGAGGGACAACCGGTGACCTGGCAGCAGGACGGCGTGCAGTATGTCGCGGTCACGAGCGGCTATGGCGGCGTCTACTCGTTGTTCTCCGGCGACGAGCGGCTTGCCAAGGTGCCCCCCGGCGGCTCGCTGTGGGTTTTTGCTGTCAAGCAGTAACCACGGCACGATGCTGAAAGACGCAGCTCACAACACGGTGGCTATGATCGCCACCGTCGCGGCGCTGACGGTCGCGCTGGCGGCGACCGTTCGTGCCGCGGACGATGCAACCGGTAATCCGCTTCAGGCGCAGATTGACCATGGCAAGTCGACCTATGCGTCGAAATGCTCGCACTGCCACGGCCCGAACATGATGAACTCCGGCACCATCACGCCGGACCTGCGCGCCTTCCCCGACGACAAGACGCGCTTCGTCACCACCGTGAAGAACGGCAAGAACAACAAGATGCCGCCCTGGGGCGATATCCTGAGCGACGAGGAGATCGGCGATCTCTGGGCCTTCATCTCGAGCCGGAGGAAGCCATGAGAGGCTGGCTCGCGGTGTGGGGCGTTGCTGCGCTGCTCGCGGCGGCCACCGCGCATGCGGCCGACGATCCGCTGAAAATCTGTCTCGACGAGGACCGGCCGCCGCTCTCGCTGCATCACAAGGGCGAGCCCGACGCCGGCTTCGACGTGCTGCTGGCGCAGGCGATCGCGGAGCGGATGGGACGGCCGCTGAAGATCCAGTGGTTCGAGAGCAAGCTGGACGAGGATTCCAGCCCGCAGCTCGAGGCCAATGCGCTGCTCTCCGACGGGCGCTGCGCGCTGGTTGGCGGCTATGCGCTGACGCAGGATTCCCTCGTCAAGCCGGGCATGAAGACGGCACGCCTGCCGGATTTCGCCGGGGCCACGCGCGACGACCGGCGCCGCCGCGTCGCGCTTGGCGTGCTTGCGCCGAGCCAGCCCTACATCTATTCACCGATGACGGTCGTGCTCGGGCCGAAGGCGAAAGGACGCAAGATCGCCGACATCGGCGACCTCGCCGGGCTTCGTCTCGTGATCGAGAGCGGCTCGCTCGGCGATGCCATCCTGATGACCTTCGACAAGGGACGCCTGATCGACGGCATCACTCATCTCGTCCCCGGCCGCGACGACCTCCTCGGCGCGCTCCAGCGCGGCGACCATGACGCAACGCTGATCGACCTTGCCCGCTTCGACGCCTACCGCGCTGCATATCCTGATACGGCGATCACCGCGTCCGGCTACTATTACCCGATCGGCGCCAATCGCGGCTATGTCGGGCTCGCCAGCGATCCCGCGCTGATCGAGGCGGTCAACAAGGCGCTGACGGAGCTCGCCCAGGAAGGCAAGATCGCAGAGTTCGGCAAGCAGGCCGGCCTGACCTATCTGCCGCCACGCGAGCCGGCGATCCTCGGCGATGTCTGGATGAAGATCATTCAACGGTGACGGTAAGGGCTTTCGTGCCTGGCTGCATCCAGAACACAAGACTTGGTTTTTGCGAGTAGCTGCATCAACACCGTCATTGCGAGCGCAGCGGAGCAATTCCAGAGTCCCTCGACGGAAAGATTCTGGATTGCTTCGCTACGCTCGCAAATGACGGGAGTGCAGAGGAGCGGGAGCGTACCTCTTGCGGCAGCCCGACGGCATCGACTCGCCTCGTGGCGGCCCGCAAGCTGAAGCAGCGGGCGATCGGCGCTCTCGTCGGCGTGCCGCTCGGCTTGCTCGCCGGCATGGCGCTGCCGCAGAGCCGGGTCGGCTATGCGGTCGCGGTGCTCGCGGCCACCCTCACGCTGATCTCGTTCTCCCGCTATATCGTCGGCTTCGGCCTGCGCTGCTTCTTCATTGCGCCGGCTGCGTCCTTTGCCGGCGGCGCCAGCGGCATCGCCGAGGAGCGCATCGTCAACGTCCTGATTGGCGGCACGTTCGGCCTGATTGCAGTGGCGCTGACCGAAATCGTCTGGCTGCGGGTCGTGCGAAAGGTGCGATCGTCCGGGTGACGTGCAAATGAGCACAGCCGCCTTCTCGAATGCGCCAATCTGTCTCGCCCCCCGCCCATGCCGGCGCCAGCCCGATGCGGTACCTTGGGCAAAAATCAGGGAGAGAATCATGTCCGCTAAACTCGATCGCCGCCACTTCGTCGCCGCCGGCAGCGGCGCACTCGCGATGCCCTTTGTCTCGCGCAGCGCCCCGGCGCAGGGCACATCGCAAGGCACTTGGCCATCGCGCCAGATCCGCATGATCTGCAGCTATCCCGCCGGCGGACAGACCGACCTGCTCGCACGCGCCTATGGCGAATTCATCTCCAAGCAGGTCGGCAAGACCGTCGTTGTCGAGAACAAGCCGGGTGCTTCCGGCGCGATCGGCACGGCCGAAGTTGCTCGCGCGGAGCCCGACGGCCACACCGTCCTGTGCTCGATCTCGACCACCTACATCATGAACCGGGTGGTGATGAAGAACCCGGGCTACGACATGGACAAGGATCTGACGCTCGTCAGCGTCATTCCGGGCGCCGGCCTGCTGCTGGTGGCGAACCCCAAGACCGGCGTCAAGACGCTGGAGGATTTCGTCGCCTTCGCGCGCAAGAGCGGCAAAGTGAATTTCGGCACCTACAGCGCGGGCTCGGCCCCGCACATGACGATCAACGAGCTCAACAAGCAGTACGGCCTCACCATCGAGCCGGTGCACTATCGCGGCGAGGCGCCGATGTGGACGGGCATGCTGGAGGGCACGCTCGATGCCGCCATGGGCAGCTACACGGCCGCGCAGTCGGTTCTGCAAAGCGACCGCGGCACCGTGTTCGCGGTGCATTCGAAGAAGGTCGACGCGATCCCGAACGTGAAGACGCTGCCCGAACAGGGTGCGACCTCGAAGTTCTTCACGGTGAGCGGTTTCTCGGGCTGGGCCGTGCCGAAGGCAACACCGCAGCCGGTGGTCGACCGTCTCGCCGAGCTCTGCGTCGCCGCCAACAACGATCCGAAGGTGAAGGAGGTTCTCGCGACCTTCGTGCTCGAACCCGCGATCGGTTTCAGGGAGAGCAATGCGCTGTACCAACGCGAGCTGCCGATCTGGATCGAGAGCGCGCAGTCGCTCGGCCTCGAGCCGGCCTGAATCTCGAGCCACCCGCTCGAAGCGCTCGGCCCGCCTCGCCTTCCGACCAAAGCCTAGTGTCGGGAACGCATTTTCTCACTATGATTGTGCGTCGCCGCCGGAAGCCTCGCAAGGGCGGTCAAGAAGGGCCGATCGCATGACACCGGATGCAGTCGCCGTTGGCGTTATGATCATCCTGCTCTTTCCGATGGGTTATTTCACGCTGGCATCGCCCGCCTTCCTGCTGGTGAAGCTCGATATCCAGCCCGTCGCCCAGTTGCTGCGCGGAATGTTCAATGCCCATTTCCTGGTGATGCGCGTTGCCGGTGTCGTCGGAACGGTGGCTCTCCTCCTCGACGGCCGCCTGCTCGCCGCGATGGGCGTCGGCATCATCGCGGCCCTGGCGATCGGGGGACGTCCCTGGTTCATGCAACGGATGGACGACCAGCTCAGTGCGCGGGACGCCGGCGATGCCGAGGCGCCGCGTCGGTTGCGCCGGCTGCATTGGAGCGGAATGCTGGGCAATGCGGTGCTGCTCGTCGCTCTCGTGGCCAGCATTCCCTATGTCGCGAGGGCCGCGTAACCGCGTCGGGAGAGCTCCGGCGTGCGCCTGAAGCATGATGCGGAAAAGTGCGAAGCGGTTTTCGCAAACAACAACCTACAGCGCGATGACGAGTCATCCCAATCTCATCGCGCTTTAATGTTCGCCCGAGATCGCCGTGCCCTGCTGGGCCTTGTGGATCGAGGACGGCACCACGCCGAAATATTTCCGGAACACGCGGCTGAAATGCGATGAGCTGGAGAAGCCCCAGGAGAAAGCGACGTCGGTGATGGTCTTGCCGGCGTGGGCCTCGAGCTCCTGGCGGCAGTTCTGCAGCCGGGCCTGCCAGATATAGTCGCTCACCGTGGTGCCGCGCTCGGAGAACAGCATGTGCAGATAGCGCTTGGAGCAGCCGAGCTCGGCGGAGATCTGGTCGATGCACAAATCCGGATCGCGCAGGTGCTCGCGGATGAAGAACTGCGCGCGGACATACATCGCCTCGGGCCCGACACGGTCGAACATCGTGTCGGCTTCGCGTAGCGGCAGCAGCAACAGGTCGATCAGCGAATCGGCGACGCCGACCGCGCTGTTCGCCGACAGTTTTGCCGCCTCGTCGAAAGCCGCATGAACGAAATCGTGGGCGATGCGCCCCGTCCCCGTCTTCGCCGACAGCTTGCACGCGGGCATCCGCTGCGACGGGAAGCCGCGGTCGCGCAGCAGCGCCTTCGGCACGATCACCACGTCGTGACGCGTGAAGGCGGGGCTGATGATCGAATGCGGGCAGGAGACGTCATAGGCGATGATGTCGCCCGGATTGATTTCGATGTGGCGGCCTTCCTGTTCGAAATAGGACACGCCATAGGTCTGGAAGTGGATCTTGATGTACGGGTGTTCATTGGCCTTGGCTCGCGCCATCGTGTGCGCAATGCGGTGCTGACTGACCTCGATCTGGCAGAGCTTCAGGCGCGAGACCGTGGTGTAGTCGATGCGGCCTTCGAGCGAGGACGCCTCCAGCGGATCGACGTCGAAATATCCGCACAGGCTCGTCAGCCCGTCGATCCAACTCTGGATCTGCCGCTTCGGCGTCATTCCGGTCGTCGAGAGCGTGTGAATGGTGTCGGACATTAATCCAGCCACTGGTTTGATCTGGAGATTCGACGCGAATCGCGACCAGCGCCACCGGAGCCCTCAGCCGTGATTGCGTGACGTTTACCTCGAAGTTGAGCGGTCTTCTGCAACGAGCGCCATCGTTTCATTGCCACTCTTGAAGCTTAATCCTCCGCCTTAGTTGCAGCGCCGTCAAGGGGAACCTGAGCGTTGAACGCGGTGCAAAAGGCTTACCGAAGCCGCTGAATTCGCTACTGCAAAATCAAAATCTTCATCTCCGTGCGCTGTCGAGCAAACCGCCTTCTCTCTTGGGCAAGTTTCCCGATGGCGAAGTGGTTAGGGATTGCGGCAGGAACAATAAGAACGGGCCGCTCCTGCACGTGGACCCGTGGCTCTCATCAGGAGGAGGAAACACCACAGCATCGTTTCTGGTCCCAAAGTGACCGCCCTGCACGAGCAGACGCCGGACGAGAAGCCCGGTGATTGAGCAATGCTTCGGAAACAATAAACGAGACCAACGGAGGAAATCACTATGCGCAAGGTGCTACTGGCGACCTATCTTGGCTCCGCGGCGGCTCTCGCCGTCGGCAGCGCTTCAGCCAATGACGAGCTGATCAAGATGTCGCAGAACCCTAAAGACTGGGTCATGCCGGCGGGCGACTACGCCAACACTCGTTATTCCAAGCTGAACCAGATCAACGCACAAAACGTGGGCAAGCTCCAGGTCGCCTGGACCTTCTCGACCGGCGTGCTGCGCGGCCATGAAGGCGGCCCGCTGATCATCGGCAACGTCATGTACGTCCACACGCCGTTCCCGAACAAGGTCTACGCTGTTGACCTTTCGAACGAGAACAAAATCATCTGGAAGTACGAGCCGAAGCAGGATCCGAACGTCATCCCGGTGATGTGCTGCGACACGGTCAACCGCGGCCTGGCCTATGGCGATGGCAAGATCATCCTGCATCAGGCCGACACCAACCTCGTCGCGCTCGACGCCAAGACCGGCCAGGTGGCCTGGAGCTCGACCAACGGCAACCCTGCAAAGGGTGAGACCGGCACCTCGGCGGCGCTCGTCGTCAAGGACAAGGTCCTGGTCGGCATCTCCGGCGGCGAGTTCGGCGTGCAGTGCCACGTCACCGCCTATGACCTCAAGAGCGGCAAGCAGGTCTGGCGCGCCTTCTCCGAAGGTCCGGACGACCAGATCAAGTTCACGGCTGCGACGACCTCGCTCGGCAAGCCGGTCGGCGCCGACTCGTCGCTGAAGACCTGGCAGGGCGATCAGTGGAAGATCGGCGGCGGCTGCACCTGGGGCTGGATGTCCTACGATCCCGCTCTGAACCTCGTCTATTACGGATCGGGCAATCCCTCGACCTGGAATCCGAAGCAGCGTCCGGGCGACAACAAATGGTCGATGACCATCTTCGCGCGCAACGCGGACACTGGTGAAGCCAAGTGGGTCTATCAGATGACGCCCCACGACGAGTGGGACTATGACGGCGTCAACGAGATGATCCTCTCGGACCAGCAGATCAACGGCCAGGCGCGCAAGCTCCTGACCCATTTCGACCGCAACGGTCTCGCCTACACCATGGACCGCGAGAGCGGAGAGTTGCTGGTCGCCGAAAAGTACGATCCGAAGGTGAACTGGACCTCCGGCGTCGACATGGACAAGAACTCGCCGACCTATGGCCGTCCGAAGGTGCTCGACGCAGCTTCGACCGACAAGGCCGGTGAAGACCACAACGTGAAGGGCATTTGCCCGGCCGCGCTCGGCACCAAGGACGAGCAGCCGGCAGCCTACTCGCCGGACACGCAGCTGTTCTACGTTCCGACCAACCACGTCTGCATGGACTACGAGCCGTTCAAGGTGAGCTACACCGCGGGCCAGCCCTATGTGGGTGCGACGCTCTCGATGTATCCGCCGCAGGGTGAAAGCCACATGGGCAATTTCATCGCCTGGGACGGCAAGACCGGCAAGATCGTCTGGTCGAACAAGGAGCAGTTCTCGGTCTGGTCGGGTGCGCTCGCAACCGCCGGCGGCGTGGTGTTCTACGGCACGCTCGAAGGCTACCTGAAGGCGGTCGACGCCAAGTCGGGCAAGGAGCTCTACAAGTTCAAGACTCCTTCCGGCATCATCGGCAACGTCACGACCTATGAGAACGGCGGCAAGCAGTATGTCGCAGTGCTCTCCGGCGTCGGTGGCTGGGCCGGCATTGGTCTGGCCGCGGGCCTGACTGATCCGACCGCCGGCCTCGGCGCAGTCGGCGGCTACGCGGCCCTCAGCAACTACACCGCACTCGGCGGTACGCTGACCGTGTTCTCGCTGCCCAACTAGCCCTCTCGGCATCGCTCCGGCGCGTGGATCGCTCCACGCGCCGGTTCGTCTCCACCGAACGCCTTCCGAGGAAAAATCTCTTGCGTAAAATCTGCTTTGTCGTTGCTGCGATGGTCTTCGTTGGGTCGGGAGGAATTGCGACCGCGGAGGGGCCGGGCGACCCGGCCGCCCTGAAGAGGGAAGACGACGGGAAATGGCTCGATAAGGAAGGAAACCCGACCTACAAGATTTCGGCCGACGGCACAGTGGACTGGTTCACCTATTCCGGCTACCGCCGCTATCACTCCGACTGCCACGTCTGCCATGGCCCCGACGGCATGGGATCCACCTACGCACCGGCATTGAAGGATTCGGTCAAGGCCATGAGCTACGGCGACTTCCTCGGCGTGGTCGCCTCCGGCCGCAAGAACATCTCGACGGCGCAGGAAAACGTCATGCCGGCCTTTGGCGACAACCCGAACGTCGCCTGCTACATGGACGATCTCTACGTCTATCTGCGCGCGCGCTCCAGCGAAGCCTGGGGCCGGCAGCGTCCCTCCAAGAAGGAAGAGAAGACGGAGGCCTACACCAAGGCCGAAGACGCCTGCATGGGCAAGAAATGAACCTTACGAGGACTGCCGAGACTACGTCCTGGCGTCTTGTGAGAATTTGAGGAGCTACCGATGAAGACACGTGCCGCCGTCGCTTTCGAAGCCAAGAAGCCACTCGAGATCGTCGAAGTTGACCTGGAAGGGCCCAAGGCCGGCGAGGTCCTGGTCGAGATCAAGGCAACGGGCATCTGCCACACCGACGCCTACACGCTCGACGGCTTCGACAGCGAGGGAATCTTCCCGTCGATCCTGGGCCATGAGGGCGCCGGGATCGTTCGCGAGATCGGCCCCGGCGTGACCTCGGTGAAGTCGGGCGACCACGTCATCCCGCTCTACACGCCGGAATGCCGGCAGTGCAAAAGCTGCCTGAGTCGGAAGACCAATCTCTGCACCGCCATCCGCGCGACGCAGGGCAAAGGCGTGATGCCGGACGGCACCAGCCGCTTCTCGTACAGGGGCAAGCCGATCTACCATTACATGGGCTGCTCGACGTTCTCGAACTTCACCGTGCTGCCGGAGATCGCGATCGCCAAGATCCGCGAGGACGCGCCGTTCGACAAGAGCTGCTACATCGGGTGTGGCGTCACCACCGGCGTCGGCGCAGTCGTCAACACCGCCAAGGTCGAGCCGGGCGCCAACGTGGTCGTGTTCGGCCTCGGCGGCATCGGATTGAACGTCATCCAGGGCGCCAAGATGGCCGGCGCCGACAAGATCATCGGCGTCGACATCAACGACTCCAAGGAAGATTGGGGCCGCCGGTTCGGCATGACCCACTTCGTGAACCCCAAGAAGGTCACCGGCGACATCGTCCAGCATCTGGTCGGCCTCACCGACGGCGGCGCCGACTACACCTTCGACTGCACCGGCAACACCACCGTGATGCGCCAGGCGCTGGAAGCCTGCCATCGCGGCTGGGGCACCTCGATCATCATCGGCGTCGCCGAGGCCGGCAAGGAGATCGCCACGCGCCCGTTCCAGCTCGTCACCGGGCGCAACTGGCGCGGCACGGCGTTCGGCGGCGCGCGCGGCCGCACCGACGTGCCGAAGATCGTCGACTGGTACATGAACGGAAAGATCCAGATCGATCCGATGATCACCCACGTGCTCAAGCTCGAAGAGATCAACAAGGGCTTTGACCTCATGCATGAGGGCAAATCCATCCGTTCAGTCGTCGTATACTAGCCCAAAGTCATCACACCCAGGAGGATCGACCATGACTGTTGCACTCCATCCATCGATCGACAACGGCGTCAAGCAGGGTAGCGGCAGCTTTGCCGGCGGCACTCTGGTCTGCAAATGCAGCGACCATCCGGTCAAGGTCGGCATCAAGGGCGACGTCGCCCACAACCACGCCTGCGGCTGCACCAAGTGCTGGAAGCCGCAAGGTGCGACGTTCTCCGTCGTCGCCGTGGTGCCGCGCCAGAACGTCACCGTGCTCGAGAACGGCGACAAGCTCCAGATCGTCGACCCCTCGGCGGTGATCCAGCGCCATGCCTGCAAGGCCTGCGGCACGCACATGTACGGCCGCATCGAGAACAAGAACCATCCGTTCTACGGTCTCGACTTCATTCATCCCGAACTGTTCCAGGAGCAGGGCTGGCAGGCGCCGCAATTCGCCGCCTTCGTCTCCTCGGTGATCGAATCCGGCGTGAAGCCGGAGCAGATGGCCGGCATCCGTTCGCGGCTGAAGGAAATCGGCCTTGAGCCCTATGACTGCCTGTCGCCGGCGCTGATGGACGCGATCGCGACCCATGTGGCCAAAGCCAAGGCCGCTTGAACAAGGCCGCTTGAACAAGGCAGCTTGAACTGAGCAGGCCGCCTGAGCCGGCGGCCCGCGCTATCGCCACGCCGATCGCTGGTTCCCCCTCCTCCACTCCCAGCGAACCGGACGGGCTGGCGCCCGGACGATTGCGGCGAAGCCGCCTCCTCGCCGTCGATGGATTGGCGAGAACTGTCGGCTCCCTCAGTCCTGGTCTCTGAATGACTGCGCAGGGCCGCCCACTTCCTGCTTGAGGTTCGCGGTCCCTGCGTTCTCCCTCCCTCGACCGAGGCATCCTGCTTCGTCCGCGCGGTTTTCCCGGCGGACGAAGCCTTGTTCTTCGTTGCCCATCTGCGGGCGCACAGTGCGCGTGGCGTGATGTCGCGCCCTGCTTTTGACAAACCATCGATGCAATCTTTTCCCGGTGAGAACACTCGGCTGTGAACGCCGGGTCGGCGCGATCTCTGCTACGCTCGCACCGTCACGATGCCGCACGAAGCTCAAAACAATCAAGAACAAGACGGGAGGTATCGAGTACATCCAGACATCGCTATCGGCCTTCCTGCCTCCCTCCGGGATTTGCCCGTGCGGGACAACGGCAGGGATGCGACGCACGGACCACGGCCCGCCGACATCGGCGGATTTGAATTTGCATGCTTATGAAGAGCGAGGGACGATCATGATCAAATTGAAGATCAATGGCCAGGAACAGAGCTGGGACGGCGACCCGGATCTTCCGCTACTCTGGTTTTTGCGCGACGAGGCCGGGCTGACCGGCACCAAGTTCGGCTGCGGCCAGGCCCTGTGCGGCGCCTGCACCGTCATCATCGACAAGCAGGCCGTGCGCGCCTGCATCACGTCGGTGAACGACGTCGCCGGACGCGAGGTCACGACGATCGAGGGGCTGCACCCGAGCGGCGATCACCCGGTGCAAAAGGCCTGGCGCCAGGTCAATGTGCCCCAATGCGGCTTCTGCCAGACCGGCCAGATCATGCAGGCCGCGGCGCTGCTGATGGACAATCCAAAGCCGTCGCACGATCAGATCCGCGAGGCGATGGCCGGCAACATCTGCCGCTGCGGCTGCTACCAGCGCATCGAGAACGCGGTCCATCTCGCATCGACGGGAGTGTGACATGAATTTCATCGACAATCCCCGCAAGCTTCGCGGCTTCGAAAAGCATATCAGGGTCGAAAAGATCTCGCGCCGCAGCATCCTGAAGGGGCTCGGCGTCACCGGTGGCTTCGTGCTTGCCGCCCCCGTGATGTCACGCCAGGCGCTCGCTTATGAGACAGGCGCCGGAAAGATGCCGCACGGCGTCGTGGTCGATCCGCGCGTGTTCGTTTCGGTCGCGTCTGATGGCATCGTCACCATCGTCGGGCACCGCTCCGAAATGGGCACCGGCGTGCGCACCAGCCTGCCGCTGATCGTGGCCGAGGAAATGGAAGCCGACTGGTCCAGGGTCAAGGTGCAGCAGGCCCATGGCGACGAGGTCAAATTCGGCAACCAGGATACCGACGGCTCGCGCAGCACACGGCACTATCTGATTCCGATGCGCCAGATCGGCGCCTCCGCCCGCACCATGCTCGAGCAGGCCGCAGCGAAGCGCTGGGGCGTGCCGGCGACCGAGGTCAAGGCCGTCAATCACGAGGTCGTCCACAGCGCCAGCGGTCGCAAGCTCGGTTTCGGCGAGCTTGCTGCCGACGCCGCCAAGGAATCGGTGCCGAGCATCGAGGGCCTCAAGCTGAAGGACCCCCGGGATTTCCGCTATCTCGGCAAGGGCCAGGTCGGCATCGTCGATCTGCACGACATCACCACCGGAAAAGCGCAATACGGCGCCGACGTCCGCTTGCCCGGCATGAAGTACGCCGTCATCGCGCGGCCGCCGGTGACCGGCGGCAAGCTGGTCAAGTTCGAGCCGGACGAGGCGCTGAAGGTGCCCGGCGTCGAAAAGGTGATGCAGGTGCGCGGCTGGCCGTGGCCGTCGAAATTCCAGCCGCTCGGCGGCGTCGCCGTGATCGCGCGCAACACCGGCGCGGCGATCAAGGGGCGCGACGCGCTGAAGCTGACCTGGGACGATGGCCCCAACGGCAAGTACGAGTCGGCCGCGTATCGCAAGGAGCTCGAGGAGGCCTCGCGCAAGCCCGGCCTGGTCCTGCGCCAGGAGGGCGATGCGGACGCCGCCCTGAAGGGCGCCGACAAGGTGATCGTCGGCGAGTACTACATCCCGCACCTCGCCCATGTCAGCATGGAGCCGCCGGTGGCGGTGGCCGACGTCAAGGGCGACAAGGCCGAGATCTGGGCGCCGGTGCAGAGCCCGGGCGGGACGCGCGAGGATGTCGCCAAGACGCTCGACATTCCGGAAGCGAACGTCACCGTCCACGTGACGCTGCTCGGCGGCGGTTTCGGCCGCAAGTCGAAATGCGACTTTGCGCTCGAAGCCGCCCTCCTGTCGAAGGAGCTCGGCGCGCCGGTGAAGGTGCAGTGGACGCGGGAGGACGACATCCACAATGGCTTCCTGCACACCGTCTCGGTCGAGCGCATCGAGGCGGGTCTCGACAAGAGCGGCAAGGTGGTCGCCTGGCGCCACCGTAGCGTCGCCCCCAGCATCGCCTCGACCTTTGCGGCCGGCACGGTGCATCAGGCGCCTTTCGAAATCGGCATGGGCCTCGTCGACATGCCGTTCGAGATCGCCAACATCTCTTGCGAGAATCCGGAGGCGGCCGCGCACACCCGCATCGGCTGGTTCCGCTCGGTCTCGAACATCCCGCGCGCCTTCGCGGTCCAGTCGATGGTCGGCGAGATCGCGCAGGCCACGGGCCGCGACCAGAAGGAGACGCTACTCGCGCTGATCGGAAGTCCGCGCATCGTCAAGCCGGCGGTGAAGGACCTCTGGAACTACGGCGAGCCCTTCGACAGTTACCCGATCGACACCGCGCGCCTGCGCAAGGTGGTCGAGCTGGTCGCCGAGAAGGGCGAATGGGGACGACAGGTGCCGAAGGGGCACGGCCTCGGCATCGCCGTGCACCGCAGCTTCGTCAGCTACATCGCGACCATCGTCGAGGTCGCCGTCGATGAGAAAGGCAAGCTGACAGTGCCGCGGGTCGACACCGCGATCGACTGCGGCACCTATGTCAACCCGGAACGCATCGCCTCGCAGATCGAGGGCGCGGCGATCATGGGCCTGAGCATCGCCAAATACGGCGAGATCACGTTCAAGGACGGCAAGGTGCAGCAGAAGAACTTTGACGACTTCCAGGTCGTCAGGATGGACGACTCTCCTGTCGTGACCAACGTCTATATCGTGCCGCCCGGCCCGGACACGCCGCCGAGCGGCGTCGGCGAGCCCGGCGTCCCCCCGTTCGCACCGGCGCTGATCAATGCCATCTTCGCGGCGACCGGAAAACGCATCCGAAGCTTGCCCATCGGCAAGCAGTTGGAGGCGTGAAGGAACGGAGGCGGCCTCACGCCGTTTCCATCGATCTGACAGGAGCAGATCGATGATCAACATCTCAAAGGCGCTCGCAGTCTCGCTGTCGGGCGCCTTTCTTTTGACGACCGCGGGCGCATTCGCCCAGACCAACACCACGCCCCCGGCCACGGCCACGCGCCCCACCGCGCCGGACCAGAACTCGCTGCCCAACGCCAACGCCCCGCCGGCGTCGACGACCCAGACCACCGGGCAGCACAATCCGGATCCGAAGGTTCGGGAGATGAACCAGAAGGAGAAGGACAAGGTGGAGCGCGAGGGGAAGTAACGATTTGCGGTGGGCATTGATGCGCCCTCTCCCCTTGCTTGCGGGAGAGGGCAGCGACGCTGAGAGATCCGCACTCGCTTGGGTGAGGGGTTTGTCTCCGCGAGCCCAAGTCGCGATGAGTGTGCGCGGATAGACCCCCTCATCCGGCGCCAAAGCCGAAGCTTGACTTCGGCGTTCTCAAGTACGGCGGCCGAAGGCCGCCTATGCCGCCTTGTCCCACAAGGGGCGAAGGGCAGGAAAGCACGATGACCACCACGCAAGAATGCGGCGGACGTTGCCGTCCGCCGCATTCGCCACCCCCCTGCTGCTCCGCCTTCGTCGATCCGCCCGCGGAGCTATTTCTTCAGCGCGAACACCCAGATCACGCCGCCCTGCGGCACATTGGCCTCTATGCCGATGTTGTTGGTCACCAGCGCATCCTGGATGCGCTGCGCGTCCACGCCCCATCCCGACTGGATCGCGATGTACTGGGTGCCGTCGATCTCATAGGACACCGGCATGCCCATGATGCCGGAGTTGGTCTTCTGCTCCCACAACAGCTCTCCGGTCTTGGCGTTGAAGGCACGGAAGTTGCGGTCGTTGGTACCGCCGGCGAAGACGAGATCGCCCGCGGTTGCCGTGACCGATCCGAACAGCTGCGACTTCGGGAAGTTGTGCTGCCACACCTTCTTGCCGGTGACGGGATCCCACGCCTGCAGCTCGCCGAAATGATCAGCGCCAGGCTTTGTCTTCAGCCCGATGTCCTCGGGCTTGGTACCGAGCCAGAGCTCACCCGGCTTGAGCGCAACCTTCTCGCCGGTGAAGCCGCCGCAGAAGTTCTCGTTGGCGGGCACGTAGACCAGCTTGGTCCTTTCGCTGTATGCCGCCGACGGCCAATCCTTGCCGCCCCACAGCGATGGGCAGAACTCGACGCGCTTGCCGATCCCTGGCTTGTGCGCGGGATCGACGATCGGCTTGCCGGTCTCGGCATCGATGCCCTTCCACACGTCGGTGGAGACGAACGGCCAGCCGGCAACGTAATTGATCTTGGTCGGCGTGCGCTCGAGCACCCAGAAGATCGCGTCGCGCCCCGGATGGACCAGGCTCTTGATGTTGCGGCCATCGCGTTGCAGGTCGATCAGCATCGGCGCCTCGACCTCGTCCCAATCCCAGGAATCGTTCTGGTGATACTGGTGATAGGTCTTGATCTTGCCGTTGTTCGGATCGAGTACCAGCACCGAGGAGGTGTAGAGATTGTCGCCCGGATGAGTCTCGCCGGGCCACGGCGCCGCATTGCCAACGCCCCAATAGATCGTCTTGGTGTCCTTGTCGTAATTGCCGGTCATCCAGGCCGAGCCGCCGCCGTTCTTCCAGTCGTCGCCCTGCCAGGTGTCGTGACCGGGCTCGCCTTCACCGGGAATGGTGTAAGTCCGCCACAGCTCCTTGCCGTCCTTGGCGTCATAGGCGGCGACATAGCCGCGCACACCGAACTCGCCGCCGGAGCCGCCGACGATAACCTTGCCGTCGACGATCAGCGGCATCAGGGTCATGTACTGGCCCTTCTTGTAGTCCTGCACCTTGGTGTCCCACACCACCTTGCCCGTCTTGGCATCGAGCGCGACGACGTGATCGTCGGTGGTGGCGAGATAGAGCTTGTCCTCCCAGAGGCCGACGCCGCGGCTGGTCGGATGCAGCTGGAACAGATCGTCGGGAAGCTGCCGCTTGTAGCGCCAATATTCGTCGCCGGTCTTCGCGTTCAATGCGATGACCTGCCCCATCGGGGTCGCCACGAACATCACGCCGTTGTTGACGATCGGCGGCGCCTCGTGGCCTTCGACCACGCCAGTGGCAAAGGTCCAGACCGGCGTGAGATTCTTCACGTTCGAGGCGTTGATCTGGTCGAGCGGGCTGTAGCCCTGCCCGTCATAGGTCCGGCGGTAGAGCATCCAGTTGCCGGGTTCCGGATTTTCCAGCCGCTGCGCGGTCACCGGCGAATAATTCTCGATCGGACCGGCCGTCGCAGCGGTCGCGGCAAAACAGGTGAAGGCGACAAAGCCGGACAGGTACCATTGCTTTCTGGTGATCGACGTTTGCTTGGACGTGTTCATGGACGTTTCCCTTTTTCATCCGTCTGAATTCTTGTTTTGAATTCTGTCGTTCGTCCCGTCGTCCGCCCCTGGGCGGATTGCGGCCTCTCGTGACGGGGGCATACCCCGCACGGTCCATTATCCCGGCTGCGCGCCACCTACCTTTCCGATGAAGTTGCCAGCGACGCTGAGCGAGCCGTCAGCGAGCGCCAGCGGCAGCGCTGCCAGCCGCCGCGGCGCCGGCCCGAACACGACCTTCGCACCCGCGCGAGGATCGTATTCGGAGTTGTGGCACATGCACTTGAACACCTCCTTGTCGCCGACATCGCTCTTCACCCAGGCGGTGACGGGACAGCCAGCATGCGAGCAGATAGCCGAATAAGCGAGGATGCCGTCGACGGCACGCTCGCGGGTCTTTTCGTCGAGCTCGGCGGGATCGAGGCGGATGATGAGGATCTCGTTGAGCCGGGACGCGCTGCGCACCACCGATGTCTTGGGATCCTTCGGCCAGGCGTGCACCGGCGGCCCGCCTGCTTGCAGGTCGGCCAAGATGACCGGCTTTCCTTCCTGGTCGCCTTCGGAGAAGACGAGCACGTCGCCCTTCTGCGGCCGTTCGTCGGAGCCGAGCGGATCTTCGCCGGCGCGCGACTCCTTGGAACAGCCGAGGCATGCGGTAGTCGCGAGTGCACCGAGCAGCAGTGTTCGCCGCGTCTGCTCCGTGCCCGCGACGACCTCAGGTTCCGCAGCACTCTCGGACGGTGAAGATGTGGTGTTGAACAATGCGCCAGCCATGCCGGTAGCAGGCGCCGGAAGTCTGCCAAAAACAAGGCGGGGACTTGGCGCCGCAATGCATCAATATGGCTTTGCTCGCATTGATTGAACGTGAATGAACACCGGCAAGCGCGTTTTCGCAGCTTCTACATCGCATTGCGCGAACGGCATGATGATTTTGCAGATCAGATCGATGCTGCTGGAATTGGTGCAGCGCGCCACCACGCGATGCGGACTGTAACTTTCGCCGGCAGGAATTTTGTATTTCACGATCTGAGCACGTGACGCGGCGAAGCGATGCGGCCCGCGACAGTTGCCGACGCCATCTCAAAACTGTCGGCGATGCGACGCGCCTTGTCGATAAGGAGCCCGGCTGCCGGAGGTGGGAAGACTTCGCGTGCGGTCTGTTCGAACAGATCGAGCCAGCGATCGAAATGATCGCCGACCAAGCTCAGCGGCAGGTGCGAGCGCATCGGCGAGCCATGGTAGCGGCCGCTCATCAGCACCACCGACGACCAGAAATCCTCGAGCTTTGCGAGATGCTCGTCCCAATTTTGCACGATCGCGAACACCGGCCCCAGCAGCGCGTCCTCGCGCGCGCGCCCGTAAAAGCGGGTGACGAGTTCCCCGATCATCTCTTCAGTGATCCCGGTGCGCTCGATCGCATCCTGGGTCAACAGGTTCCGCCGCGCGGACGCAGCTTCCCGCCCGGCCTTCGGTCGATCCGACATCCTTTGGTATCCGTTCCGTTGTTCCCGCGAGGTCGCCCGCTCGACATTGTCGGGCCAATCGCTACGTCCGTCTTTGTCGCAGCGCAAATGCGGGCTCCGGCGGCGGACGCTCGACGCCCGCCGCCGACACTTGAATCAGGCGTTGTAAGTGTAAAAACCCTGCCCCGTCTTGCGGCCGAGATGGCCGGCATCGACCATCTCTTTCAGCAGCGGCGCTGGCCGATATTTAGGATCGTTGAAGCCTTTGTAAAAGACCTCCATGACCGAGAGCATGGTGTCGAGACCGACGAGATCGGCGAGAGCCAGAGGTCCGATCGGATGGTTGCAGCCGAGCTTCATGCCGGCGTCGATCTCTTCGGCCGTCGCGATGCCTTCCTGGAGCGCGAAGATCGCTTCGTTGATCATCGGGCAGAGGATGCGGTTGACGGCGAAGCCCGGGCTGTTCTTGGCCGTGATCGCCACCTTGCCGACACGCTGGGCGAAATCGAGCGCCTTGGCATGGGTGTCGTCGGAGGTCTGCAGGCCGCGGATGAGTTCCAGCAGCGCCATCACCGGCACCGGGTTGAAGAAATGCATGCCGATGAAACGGTCGGGACGGTCGGTCGCCGCGGCGAGCTTGGTGATCGAGATCGACGAGGTGTTGGTCGCAACCAGCGTGCGCGGCGGCAGCGTGGCGCAGAGGTCCTTCAGGATCTTGACCTTGAGCTCCTCGTTCTCGGTGGCGGCCTCGATGACGAGGTCGCAATCCGACAGCTTCGCCCGGTCGGTCGTGCCGGTGATGCGCTTGAGCGTCGCGTCGCGGTCGGCCGCCGACATCTTCTCCTTCTTGACCAGACGCTCGAGGCTGCCGCCAACGGTCGACAGGCCGCGGTTCACCGCCGCATCGGAAATATCGACCATCACGACCGAAAGTCCCGCCGCCGCGCAGACCTGCGCGATGCCGTTCCCCATGGTGCCTGCCCCGATGATGCCAATGCTCTGGATCATTGCCTCGTATCCTTCATCCTTGTGGGCCGTCCGGCTGCCGCCCCGGGCCCCATTGTTCCTGCATCAGGGTCTAGCACCGCCAAGAGGCGCCTGCGACCTGATCCTGCCCTTCCTTAGCGCATCCACGGGGGGAATAAAGCCGTTCGCACGGGGCGAAAAGGCACGATCTTGCACCGCTGGAGCCTGCTTTTGCCCGGGTTTGCACCACATCCGCGTCCAATGGCCGCCGGGCGGCGGCCGGCCTGTGACGCCGGTCCTCATCTCACCCGAGATGCAGCACCTTGCCCGGATTCATGATGTTGTTGGGGTCGAGCGCCCGCTTGATCGTGCGCATGATGTCGAGCTCGGTCCTGGAGCGATAGTGCTCGAGCTCGTCGAGCTTCTCGATGCCGATGCCGTGTTCGGCCGAGATCGAGCCGCCCATCGACGTGATGAGATCATTGACGGCCCGTGTGATCGCCGGGGAATACTGCCCGAGCGTGGTGCGATCCATGCCCTTCGGACCCATGAAGGAGAAGTGCACATTGCCGTCGCCGATGTGGCCGAGCGGATAAGGGCGGATCGTCGGCAGGATGTCGAGCGCGGACTTCAGGCCCTTGTCGATGAATTCGGGAATCCGGGAGATCGCGACCGACACGTCGTAGCTCAGGCCCGGTCCTTCCGCGCGCGAGGCCTCGGCCACGCCCTCGCGGATGCGCCACATGTTGCGTGACTGCGTCTCGGTTTGCGCGATCACCGCATCGAGCAGGCGGCCTGCTTCGAGCTGATCGGCCAGGAACTGCTCCATCCTGTCCGACATGCCCGCGCCGCCGTCCTGCCGCGCGCGTGCCGACGACCATTCGAGCAGGAGATACCAGTCGGTCTCCGCCTTGAGAGGATCCTGGGTACCGGGAATATGCCGCAGCACCATGTCGATGCAAGCGCGGCTCATCAGCTCGCAGGAGCCGACATTGTCGTCGGAGGCGGCATGCGCCTCCGACAGGAGCTCGATCGCAGCGCTGGGATCGCGGATCGCGAGCCATGCCGTGCAGACGTCTTTCGGCGCGGGCCACAGCTTCAGCACTGCCTTGGTGATGATGCCCAGCGTGCCTTCAGCGCCCATGAACAGATGCTTGAGATCGTAGCCGGTGTTGTCCTTCTTGAGCGCACGCAGCCCGTCCCAGACATCGCCATTGGCCAGGACGACCTCGAGGCCCAGCACCAGATTGCGCGCATTGCCGTAGCGCAGCACCTGCACGCCGCCCGCATTGGTGGAGAGATTCCCTCCGATCATGCACGAGCCCTGCGCACCCAGGCTGAGTGGAAAGAAGCGGTCATGGCGCGCAGCCGTCTCCTGAAGCGACTGGAGGATGCACCCCGCCTCCACGGTCATGGTGTAGCCGACGGGATCGACATGCAGCACGTGGTTCATGCGGCCGAGAGAGAGCAGGATGCCGCGGTGCGCAGGCCACGGCGTGGCACCGCCCATCAGGCCCGTGTTGCCACCCTGCGGCACGATGGCGATACCGTTGTCGTGGCAGAGCTTGACGACCGCGGAGACCTCCGTGGTGCTGGCCGGTCGCACGACCGCTGCAGCCTGCCCTGCGAGCTCACCGCGCCAGTCGGTCACGAACGGCCGTTTGTCGTGCTCGTCCAGGATCAGGCCCTTGTCGCCGACGATCGCTCGCAATCGGTCGAGAACGGCTGGCGTCACGGGCGCGGTCGGAATGGAGGGAGTTCTGACAAGGGCTGCACCCGGCATGTGTTCCTCTCTTTGCGGCTCTTGTGCGCAGCCTTGGGCCGCGCCGGCCTTCCTTGTTGTTTTTCAGGTCTTGCGTTTGCGCGATGAGGCTAGCATGAAGGCCGCGCGCAGGGGAACGTCACCGGCCATGAGGCTCGCGCGGATCTGCCGAGGATGCCGATCGCAAGTGCCCTTCCGCCGACGCCCCGCATCCCCTACTGTGCCGGATCAACCCGGATTGGAGATCATGAGCCGCTTCTGGAGTCCCGTCGTCCACTCGCTTTCGCCCTACGTGCCGGGCGAGCAGCCGAAGCAGGACGGAATCGTCAAGCTCAACACCAACGAGAATCCCTATCCGCCCTCGCCGCGCGTGCTGGCGGCGATCGCATCGGCCGCCGAGCGGCTGCGCCTCTATCCCGATCCGCACGCCACGCGCCTGCGCGAGGCCATCGCGGCCCATAGCGACGTTGCGCCCGAACAGGTGTTCGTCGGCAACGGGTCGGACGAGGTTCTGGCCCACACCTTCCAGGCGCTCCTGAAGCACGATGCGCCGCTTCTGTTCCCTGATGTCACCTACAGCTTCTACCCGGTCTATTGCCGCCTCTATGGCATTGCGCGTGAGGAAGTGCCGCTCGATGCCGCGATGAGAATCGAGACCACCGACTACAGTCGGTCATCGAGCGCGATCCTGCTCTGCAATCCGAATGCGCCCACCGGCATCGCGCTTCCGCGCGAGGCGATCGCCGCCTTGCTTGCGGACAATCCGAACCGGCTGGTAGTGGTGGACGAGGCCTATGTCGATTTCGGCGCCGAGAGCGCCGTGCCGCTCGTTGCGCGCCACGACAATCTGCTCGTCATCCAGACCTTCTCGAAATCGCGCTCGCTCGCGGGCTTGCGGGTCGGATTTGCCATCGGCCAGCGGCCGCTGATCGAGGCGCTGGAGCGGGTGAAGGACAGCTTCAACTCCTATCCCGTCGACTGCCTCGCCATCGCCGGCGCCATCGCTGCGATCGAGGACGAGGCGTGGTTCCTCGAGGCCCGCGCCCGTATCATCAAGAGACGCGACGTGCTGACGCGCGATCTCGGGCAACTCGGCTTCGAGGTATTGCCCTCGCTTGCGAACTTCGTGTTCGCACGTCATCTCAGCCGGAGCGGCACCGATCTCGCGGCCGCACTTCGTCAGCGCGGCGTGCTGGTCCGGCACTTCAAGAAGCCGCGCATCGAGGACTTCCTGCGCATCACTGTCGGACCGGATGAGCAGTGCGGCCGCCTGATCGACGAGCTGCGCGGGTTGATATAATTCAGTGACGCACTTGCAGGGGACCAGCCCGTGACGCGCTTTTGCGACCTCGACATCGATGGCCCGGAGGCATACGGCCGAAACCCGAAGTTCAGGCGCGGATGAACGACTTCGCGCAATCCGCCGGCGCCGCCTTCGCTCTGATCGGCCATGCCGACGCCGAGCTGCTGGGCATCGTCGCATTGTCTGTCCGCGTCAGCCTGACCGCCAGCCTCGTCGCTCTCCTGATCGGCGCACCTTTTGGCGCCCTGCTTGCGATCAGCCGTTTCCACGGACGGCAGGTCATCATCGTGCTGACCAATGCGCTGCTCGGCCTGCCGCCGGTCGTGGTCGGGCTCGCGCTCTATCTGCTGCTGTCGCGGTCCGGCCCGCTCGCAGCGGCCGGTCTATTGTTCACACCCACCGCCATGGTCATCGCGCAGACGCTGCTCGCCACGCCGATCGTGGTGGCGCTGGTGCACCGCCCGGCGAGCCTGCTCTGGGCGGAGTATGGCGATCTGGCGCGGATCGACGGTCTGTCGGCCTTGCGCAGCATGGCGCTGCTGTTCGCGCTGGGACGGACCTCGCTGCTGACGGCCTTCCTCGCCGCCTTCGGACGCGCCATCGCGGAGGTCGGCGCCATCATCATCGTCGGCGGCAACATCCGCGGCTTCACGCGAACGATGACCACCGCGATCGCGCTCGAGACAAGCAAGGGAGACCTGCCGCTGGCGCTGGGTCTCGGGCTGATCCTGCTCGCACTCAGCGTGGCGGTGTCGACCGTCGCGTTTTTGCTAGTTGGCCGCGTTGGGGAAAAATAGCTGCTCGCCGCCGAGCTTGTAGCCGGCAATCGCCTGCTGTCCCTTCGGAGACACCAGCCAGTCGATGAAGGCCTGCCCATCCTGCGCCTTCACGTTCGGATGCTTGGCCGGATTGACCAGCATGACGCCGTACTGGTTGAAGAGCCGCTTGTCGCCCTCGTTGAGAACGGCGAGCTCACCGCGATTCCTGAACGACAGCCAGGTGCCGCGATCCGACAGCAGATAGGCGTTCGAGGATGACGCCATGTTCAGCGCAGGACCCATGCCCTGGCCGATCTCGCGATACCAGCTGTCCTTGCCGGCACCGACGTCGACGCCCGCCTCTTTCCACAATCTGAGCTCGGCTGCGTGGGTGCCGGATTTGTCGCCGCGCGAGACGAACGGCGCCTTTGCCGCCGCGATCCTGCGCAGCGCATCGGTGACGTCCTTGCTGCCGGAAATCTGCGCCGGATCGCTTTTCGGGCCGATGATGACGAAGTCGTTGTACATCACGTCGAAGCGCTTCACGCCCTGCCCTTCGGACATGAACTTGTCTTCGGCGGATCTGTCATGGACAAGCACCACGTCGGCGTCACCGCGCCGCCCGATGTCCAACGCCTGGCCGGTGCCGACGGCAACGACCTTCACGTCAATACCCTCGGCCTTCGAGAACAGCGGCAGCAGATGGCCGAACAAACCCGACTGTTCCGTCGACGTCGTCGAAGCCACCGTGATGGTGCGATTCTGCGCAAAGGTGATGGTGGACCAGAGCAGAACTGCTCCAATGGCGACTATCCTTTTCATGCCACGTTCTCACGCCAGGTGCCCGGAGAGTTCCAGCCTAACCTCGAGAGCGCACCACAGGGAACCCCCACGTTCGGCGCAACTCACATTGCTCCGGCGCGCCACGCCCGAGCTTGGAACGGCCCCTCCACGCAGGCCGGCGGTGGCGCAGGCTCCGGAAAGTAGCCGCTATCGTGGGAGGGAGCGGGCGTCCCTTCCACGACAAGGCAAAATCCCTCGGCTGTAGAGCGCTACGCCGCAGAGTCGAATCAGAGGCTAGCCGTCGATCACGCGCGACGACGCGCGTATGTTCTGCAATTAGTCCCACCTACATTGACATCGGTGTGACGGCCGGGGCAGTTTTTCACATTGCTGACGAATCAGCGATTGCCTCACGCAGAGTACCTCTTGGACAACTCCCAGTGCTTTCGAGACTGATATCGTTGCTGCACCGTATTCCTGCGGTGAAATGGGCGTTGACCCGGCTTCGGCCCGCGCCGCACGGCGGCGGCATCGACGCCACCCCGATCACCGCGAACGACTCGTCAGCTCTCGTCGTCGACGCGGCAGAAACTGCGCCCGCTCCGAACATCAGCATCAGCACCGATCCGCTGCCCGGTGACGCAGCCGCGGACGAAACCGCGATCTCTGTCCTCGCGGAGGGCCCGTCGGCCGCGCCGGCTGATGTGAGTGTCACCGAGGATTCATCCCGGGAGACGCCGAGGGAAGGCGAACCGGTCGTCGCGGCGGAGGCTGCAATCTCGCCGGTCGACGTCGCGCCCGGACCGACAGATATTCCCGAGTTCATCATCGACAACGATCCGCCGGCGACAGCTTCGGGTGACGTTGCGCCCGGCGAGACGGCCGCGGCCGCATCTGTCGAAGCCGAAAATGAATCGGCCGACGCCGAGCCCATTGCTATCAGCAGCGATCCGTCCCCCCAGTTTCCGGCCGACATCGAGCCCGTCGTCCCGGAGGAGACCGAGGTCGTCTCCCTGGACGTCGGGATCGCGCCGGTTGACGCCCTCAGCC
This sequence comes from Bradyrhizobium sp. SMVTL-02, assembly GCF_051853005.1. Taxonomy (NCBI): domain Bacteria; kingdom Pseudomonadati; phylum Pseudomonadota; class Alphaproteobacteria; order Hyphomicrobiales; family Nitrobacteraceae; genus Bradyrhizobium; species Bradyrhizobium sp. SMVTL-02. The sequence goes on from NZ_CP182469.1 coordinate 5,850,459, forward strand.
TCAACGGCGATCACGCCCCGGGCATTCCCGCTGACGTCGAGCCCGCCGTTGCAGGCGCCCCCGGCGTCGCGCTTGGCGGCAGCGAAGTCCCGGTGGAGGACGTCTTCGAGAGCTACATCGACAGCGCGGCGACCTTCAGCGTCGAGATCGAGATCGAGATGATCCCGGCGAACGATCCTGCGCCGATCGTCGTCGCAGCCACCACTGAGAGTTCTTCCGACGACACGCCCAACGTCGTCACGGACATCGCGCCGGAGCCGGTCCTCGCGTCTCCAGCGCCCGAGGCCCGCAGCGCCCCGAAAGTTCGCGCCAAGCCTGCCGAACCAGCCGATCGTGCCGCGCTGATCCGACAGCGCTGGGCCGAGACCGGGATCCGGATGTGGAATCCGCGGCTTCACGGCGCCGGCGATGCCACGCTGAACATCCAGGGCAGCATCGAGTTGCTGCCGCCCGCGGCCGGCGAGACCATGCCGCGCTATGACAAGCTGGAATTCAAAATACTCGGCGGACAGATCGTGTGCGAGGGCGTCATCGTCGAGGCGCCCGCGCACGCCGGCCATCGCAGCTTCACCCGCCTCGCCGAGCCGCGGGTTCCGGACCGGGTCCGTGAACCCGTGCGGGAACGCCAGGCCGCTCTCGCCTGATCCTTTTCTCTGCGAACGATGCGCCCCATATGCTAGGCTGACGTCCCCGCTATGGGAGATCGCATGCCCGCGACATCGTTGCGATTGATCGTCATCGCGGCCCTCTGCTTCTCGCAAGGAGCTTTTGCAGCGTCCAGCAAGCGGCCGCGTCACGCGCCGACAGCGGCATCCGCCGTCGATCCCGCAACGCCCTACAAGGCCGACCGGCTCTCGTCCTCGCGTGGCGAGACGATCCTCAATACGCCTGGCGAGACCACCGTGCTGACGCGAGAAGTCCTCGACGACATGAAGGCGACGAGCCTGCGGGACGCCATGCGCTCGACCGCCGGCGTGACGATCGGCCGATAGGCTCTCGCTCCGCTGACACCAAACGCGCCGATATTCCCGCGCGGCCCATGAGTTGTTGCGGACACAAGGCAGTTGCCCTCAAACGTCAGCGGCATTTCGCTGGACGATTTCGGCACCGGCTACCGCTCGACAAGATCAAGATCGACCCTGCGTCGTCGAGGGCGTCGAGACGCGCGCCCAGTTCGACAGCCTGCGCCGCCTCGGAACGAAGGCCAGCGACTCGGTGGCGCCGGCGCCAAGATCGTGGCCTGAGGCGCGGCTACTTCGACAGGCTCGGCAGATCGAGCCCCTTCTCACGGGCGCATTCGATCGCAATGTCGTAACCCGCGTCGGCATGGCGCATGACGCCGCTGGCGGGATCGTTCCAAAGCACGCGCTCAATGCGCCTCGCCGCTTCCAGCGTGCCGTCCGCGACGATCACCATGCCGGCATGCTGCGAATAGCCGATGCCGACGCCGCCGCCATGGTGCAGCGAGACCCAGGTCGCGCCGCTGGCGCAATTGAGCAGCGCGTTGAGCAAGGGCCAATCCGACACGGCGTCCGACCCGTCTTTCATCGCCTCGGTCTCGCGGTTGGGGCTCGCCACCGAACCGCTGTCGAGATGATCGCGGCCGATCACGATCGGCGCCCTCAACTCGCCACGCGCCACCATCTCGTTGAACGCAAGGCCGAGGCGATGGCGATCGCCGAGACCGACCCAGCAGATCCGCGCCGGGAGGCCCTGGAACTTGATGCGCTCCTTGGCCATGTCGAGCCAGTTGTGCAGATGCTTGTCGTCGGGCATCAGCTCTTTCACCTTGGCGTCGGTCTTGAAGATGTCCTCGGCATCGCCCGACAGCGCGGCCCAGCGGAACGGCCCGACGCCACGACAGAACAGGGGACGGATATAGGCGGGAACGAAGCCGGGGAAATCGAACGCGTTCTTCAGGCCCATGTCCTGCGCCATCTGGCGGATGTTGTTGCCGTAGTCGAGCGTCGGAATGCCCTGTGCATGGAAATCCAGCATGGCCTGGACGTGCTCGACCATCGACATTTTCGACGCACGCTCGACCGACTTCGGATCCGAGGCGCGCTTGGCTTCCCATTCGGCAAGCGTCCAGTCCTTCGGCAGGTACCCGTTGATCGGATCATGCGCGCTGGTCTGGTCCGTGACAATGTCGGGCTTGACGCCGCGGCGCACCAGCTCCGGAAAAATTTCCGCAGCATTGCCGAGCAGGCCGACCGAGACCGCCTTCTTCGTCTTTGCGGAGTCCGCCATGATCGCCAACGCGTCATCGAGCGTTGCGGCCTGCCGGTCGAGATAGCCGGTGCGCAACCGCATCTCGAGGCGGCTCGGCTGGCATTCGACGGCGAGCATCGACGCGCCGGCCATGGTCGCCGCCAGCGGCTGCGCGCCGCCCATGCCGCCGAGGCCGGCGGTGAGAATCCATTTGCCGGCGAGGCTGCCGCCATAATGGCGACGGCCGACTTCGACAAATGTCTCGTAGGTGCCCTGCACGATGCCCTGGCTGCCGATATAGATCCACGAGCCCGCCGTCATCTGGCCGTACATCATCAGGCCCTGGCGATCGAGCTCGTTGAAATGATCGAGCGTCGCCCAATGCGGCACGATGTTGGAGTTCGCGATCAGGACGCGCGGCGCATCGGGATGGGTGCGGAACACGCCCACCGGCTTGCCGGACTGCACCAGCAGCGTCTGGTCGCCCTCGAGCTGGCGCAAGGCAGCCGTGATCCGGTCAAAGCTCTCCCAGTCGCGCGCGGCGCGGCCGATACCGCCATAGACCACAAGCTCGCTCGGGCGCTCCGCGACGTCAGGATCGAGATTGTTCATCAGCATACGCAGCGGGGCTTCCGTCAGCCAGCTCCTGGCGCTGATCTCGCTGCCGCGGGGAGCACGAATGGTGCGGTCATTGTCCAGTCGGCGGTTCATGTGGACCTCTCAGTCAAGTCGCGGAAACGGGTCGGTTGGAAGCGAAGCAATCGCCACGGCCGGCAGCACATCGGCTTCGATCAGGGCGGCGGCCTTGGCGAGATCGCCCGCCATGTAGCGATCGGCGCCGAGCGCCGGCACCTGCTCGCGCAACGCGGCGATGACTGCGACCAGCGGCGCGCTGGTCGCATGCGGCGCGCGCAGGGTGATGCCTTGGGCTGCGACCAGAAGCTCGATGCCGAGAATCGCGGCGAGATTGTCGGCCATATCGGACAAGCGCCGCGCGGCATGCGCGGCCATCGAGACATGGTCTTCCTGATTGGCGCTGGTCGGCGTAGAATCGATTGAGCAGGCAGCTGCGCGCTGCTTGTTCTCGGCATAGAGCGCGGCCGCCGCCACCTCGGCAATCATGAAGCCGGAATTGAGGCCGGGATCGGGGGTGAGGAACGGCGGCAGGCCGAAATTCAGCGCAGGATCGACCAGCGTCGCGATCCGCCTCTCGCTGATCGCGCCGACCTCCGACAGCGCCAGCGCGATCGCATCGGCAGCGAAGGCGACCGGCTCGGCGTGGAAATTGCCGCCGGAGACGATCTCGCCGGTCTCGACCAGCACCAGCGGATTGTCGGTGACGGCATTGGCCTCGACGGTCAGCATGCGCGCGGCCTGCGTGAGCAGGTCGAGCGCTGCGCCCGCGACCTGCGGCTGACAGCGCAGGCAATAGGGATCCTGCACGCGTTCGTCGCCTTCGAGATGCGACAGTCGGATGTCGCTGCCGTCGAGCAGCGCCGTCAGCGTCGCGGCCGCGGCGATCTGCCCGGCATGGCCACGCAGCGCCTGGATCTCGGGGCGGAACGGCGCCGTCGAGGCCATCGCCGCATCGACCGACAGCGCACCGGTGACGAGCGCGGCGCGAGCGAGGCGAAATGCACGCAGCACGCCCGATATGGCGTAGGCGGTCGAGAACTGCGTGCCGTTGATCAGCGCGAGGCCTTCCTTGGGCCCCAGGGTCAGCGGCGCGAGACCGGCGGCAGCGAGCGCCTCGCTGCCCGATACGATTTTGCCGTCGACGATCGCCTGTCCCTCGCCGATCATCACCGCGGTCATATGCGCAAGCGGCGCAAGATCGCCGGAGGCACCGACCGAGCCCTGCTGCGGCACCAGCGGATAGACGCCCTGCGCCAACATGGCCTGCAATTGCTCGATCACCTCGCGCCGCACTCCGGAGGCACCGCGCCCGAGCGAGACGATCTTCAACGCGATCATCAGGCGAACGATCGGCGCCGGCGTCGCCGGGCCGACGCCGCAGCAATGCGAGACGATGAGATTGCGCTGCAGCAGCGCGGTCTGGTCCGGCGGAATGCGCTTCGAGGCGAGCTTCCCGAAGCCGGTGTTGATGCCATAGACGGGGGCGTCGGCCTGCGCGGCCCGCGCAACGATCCGCGCAGCCGCCTCGACACGCGGCCAGAACGACGGATCGAGGACGACAGGGGCGCCTGCGAGCACGCGCACGAGATCGTCGAGGCTCACTGCGCCCGGCTTGACGACGATCGGCGCGCCCTGCTCCGTCACTGCGCCCTCCATACCCGCCGATGCAGCGGATTGAAGCCGATGCGGTAGACTAGCTCGGCGGGCCGCTCGATGTCCCAGATCGCGAGATCGCACCACTTCCCCGCTTCCAGCGTGCCGGTCTGATCCAGCACGCCGAGCGCACGCGCGCCTTCACGGGTGACGCCGGCGAGGCACTCGGCCACCTTCATCCGGAACAGCGTTGCCCCCATGTTCATCGCGAGCAGCAGCGATGTCAGCGGTGAGCTGCCGGGATTGCAGTCGGTCGCGAGCGCCATCGGAACGCCGTGCTTGCGGAATGCCTCGACCGGGGGCTTCTGCGTCTCGCGAATGAAGTAGAAGGCGCCGGGCAGCAGCACAGCTGCCGTGCCCGCCTTCGCCATCGCAGCCGCCCCGGCCTCGTCCGTATGCTCGAGGTGATCGGCGGACAGCGCCGAGAATTTTGCAGCGAGCGCGGCACCACCGAGGTTCGACAGCTGATCGGCATGCAGCTTCACCGGCAACCCAAACCCTCTCGCGGCCTCGAACACCCGCGCGGTCTGTTCGGCCGAGAACGCGATCCCTTCCATGAAGGCGTCGACCGCATCGGCAAGGCCGGCTTTTGCGACAGCCGGAAGCATCTCCTTGCAGACGAGATCGATGTAACGATCCTTGTCGCCATCGGCTTCCAACGGCAGCGCATGCGCCCCGAGGAAGGAGGTGCGGATCGCGACCGGCCGCTGACCGCCGAGGCTGCGCGCTGCGGAGAGTTGCCGCATCTCGGTTTCAACATCGAGGCCGTAGCCGGATTTGATCTCGACCGTGGTTGCGCCCTCGCTGATCAACGTATCGAGCCGCGACAGCGCGCTTGAGACGAGTTCGGCTTCGCTCGCTTCGCGCGTCGCCGCCACCGTCGAGACGATGCCGCCGCCGGCGCGTGCGATCTCCTCATAGCTTGCCCCCTTGAGGCGCAGCTCGAATTCATGCGCGCGGTTGCCGCCATAGACGAGATGGGTGTGGCAGTCGACGAGACCCGGCGTGATCCAGCGCCCTTCGCAATCGATCCGATCGATCGCCTCCGCATCAACAGGGAAATCCGCCTTCGAGCCCGCATAGGCGATGTGGCCGCCGCGCGCGGCAACGACACCATGCTCCATCTCGCCGAGATCGGGCCGATCGGCCCGCATCGTGGCGAGGCGGGCATTGTGCCAGATCCGGTCGAAGCGCTCTGCCATGCGGGTATCCATTCGGCGTGGGGATGCTTGACTTATATGTCTAGACATATAATCGTAAGCCGGTTCTGTCCAGCCGGCGTGTCATCATGTCCCGACTGCATTTTGCCTCCGCGCTCCTGCCCTCGGGCTGGGCCAATGACGTGCAGGTGGTCGTCGCCGCCCGGTCGATCGCGGCGGTGACAGCCGGCGTGGCGCCAGCTGCTGGCGACGAGCGCCACGCGATCGGGCTTCCGGGACTTGCGAGCCTGCACAGCCACGCCTTCCAGCGCGGCATGGCGGGGCTTGCCGAGCTGCGCGGTGACAGTACCGACACTTTCTGGACCTGGCGCGAGACGATGTATCGCTTTGCGCTGGCAATGACGCCCGACGACGTCGCGGCCGTTGCGACGCTGCTCTATGTCGAGATGCTGGAGCAGGGTTTTACCCGCGTCGGCGAATTCCACTATCTGCATCACGACCGCGACGGTTCGCCCTATGCCGATATCGCCGAGATGGCCGCGAAGATCGCGCAGGCCGCCGAGGCCTCCGGCATTGCGTTGACGCTGCTGCCGAGTTTTTATGCGCATGGCTCTTTTGGAGGCGCGGCGCCGCATGCCGGCCAGCGCCGCTTCATCTGCACGGTCGATCAATTCGCCGCGCTGGTGGCTGCCTCACGCAACGCCATCGGAAATTTGCCGGGCGCCAATATCGGCATCGCGCCACACAGCTTGCGGGCGGTGGCACCGGACGAGCTGACCTCGATCATTCCGCTTGCGAACGGCGGGCCGGTGCACATTCACGCCGCCGAGCAGGTCAAGGAAGTCGAGGATTGCCTTGCCTGGTCAGGCCGTCGCCCGGTGCAATGGCTGCTGGAACACGCCCCTATCGATCAGCGCTGGTGTCTCATTCACGCGACCCACATGACGGATGAGGAAGTGACGGCATTCGCGAAGACCGGCGCGGTCGCCGGCCTCTGTCCGATCACGGAAGCGAGCCTCGGCGACGGCATCTTTTTGGCGCGCGAGTTTCTAGACGCTGGCGGCCTCTTCGGTGTCGGCACCGATTCCAACGTGCTGATCGGCGCAGCCGACGAATTGCGCCAGCTTGAATACGGCCAGCGGCTCAAGCACCGCCAGCGCAACGTCCTCTCCGGCGGCGCGGGCCGCTCGACCGGACGCTCACTGTTCGACGATGCGCTTGCCGGCGGCGCGCGGGCGCTGGCGCAGCAGACCGTCGGCCTCGCGCCCGGAGCGCGCGCCGACATCGTCACGCTCGACGCCGCGCATCCCTCGCTTGCAGGGCGTACGCATGACGCTGTCATCGACGGCTGGATCTTTGCCGCGGGCGGCGCTGCGATCGATTGCGTCTGGGCGGGCGGCAACAAGGTGGTCGAAGGCGGGCGGCACAGGCTGCGCCAGGCCGCGCACGAACGCTTCAAGGCAGCGGTGCGGAGGCTCGTCGCATGAGCCTCGCTACAGAAGCGGCGGACAAGCCGACGCTCTACAAGCGCATCCGCGCCGATATCGAAAAGCGCATCCTGACCGGCGGATGGCCGCCCGGGCATCGCATTCCCTTCGAGCACGAGCTGGTCGCGCGCTACGGCTGCTCGCGCATGACCGTCAACAAAGCGCTGTCGGAACTCGCCCAGGCGGGCCTTATCGAGCGGCGGCGGCGCGCCGGCTCGTTCGTGCGCCGGCCGCAGCATCAGTCGGCGGTGCTCAAGATCGCCGACATCCGCGCCGAGATCACCGCGCTCGGCCGCGCTTACGGCTACGAGCTGATCGGCCGCAAGCTGCGCGCGGCGACCGCTGCCGACCGCGACCGTCTCGGCGTCAAGAAGGCCGGCAAGGTGGTCGCGATCACCTGCCGCCATAGCGCCGACAAGGTACCGTTCGCGGTCGAGGACAGGCTGATCGACCTCTCATCCGTACCGAATGCCGCGACCGCTGATTTCTCCCGCGAGCCGCCCGGCTCCTGGCTGCTTCACCATGTCCCATGGACCGAGGCCGAGCATACGATCAGCGCGATCGTTGCGGACGATCGCACGGCGGAAGCGCTCGACATCGCCGTCGGCGCGCCCTGCCTCGTGATCGACCGCTACACCTGGCGCAGCGCCCGCACCATCACCGCCGTGCGGCTGCTTTATCCCGGTGACACTCACCGCCTCGTCGCACGATTCAAGGGAGGCTGAGAGGAGAATGTCGGCACAATTCGTGCAATGCTTCCGACAACGGTCTACATAGACCAATAGGGATCAACAGGACGTCAATCCATCGATCGGCAAGAGGACGACAATCATGCGTAGTTCGACAATTTTTACGACAATCATTGCACTTGCGGCAGCCACGCCGGTGCTCGCCGACGAGGTCAAGGTCGGCGTCGGCATCTCCGGGTGGACCGGCTTCGCGCCGCTGACGCTGGCCAAGGAAGCCGGCATCTTCAAGAAGAACGGCCTCGACGTCACGATCAAGAAGATCCCGCAGAAGGACCGCCACCTTGCGATCGCGTCCGGCGACATCCAGTGCGCGGCCACCACGGTCGAGACCTGGATCTCCTGGAACGCCAATGGCGTCGCCACCAAGCAGATCTTCCAGCTCGACAAGAGCTATGGCGCCGACGGCATGGCCGTGCGCAACGACATCGCCGCGATCAAGGACCTCAAGGGCAAGACGGTCGCGGCGTCCGCGCCCGGCACGTCGCCCTATTTCGCCTTGGCCTGGATGCTCAAGAAGAACGGCCTCTCCACGAAGGACGTGACCGTCGTCAACCTCGAGCCGGCTGCCGCAGCGCAAGCCTTCGTCTCCGGCCAGAACGACGCCGCGATGACCTATGAGCCCTATCTGTCGACCGTGCGCGCCGCGCCCGACAAGGGCAAGATCATCGCGACCACGCTGGACTACCCGATCGTGATGGACACGTTTGGCTGCACGCCGAAGTTCCTGAGCGAGAATCCGAAGGCCGCGCAGGCGCTCGCCGACAGTTATTTCGAGGCGCTCGACGTGATCGCCAAGGATCAGGCCAAGGCCTATGAGATCATGGGCGCGGACGTGAAGCAGAACGGCGAGCAGTTCGGCAACTCGGCAAAGTACCTGCGCTGGCAGGACAAGGCCGCGAACCAAAAGTTCTTCGCCGGCGATTTCCTGACCTTCAACAAGGAGGCCGCCGAGCTCCTGCTCGAGATCGGCATCATCAAGTCCGCGCCGAAGGTCGAAGACCTCTACGACGCCAGCTTCATCAAGTAAGCTTCAACGAGCTGCCGGTCCCGCCTCGAGGCGGGACCGGCCCTGATCGACCACCTGGATAGACAGTTTGATGCGTCCCCTGGATCCCGTGACATCGAGGCAGCGCTTGGCCTTTGGCCTCGCGTTCTTCGTGCTGTTCGTTGCCCTCTGGTCCTGGGCGACCTTCGGCGGCCATGTGTCGAAGACCTTTCTCGCCAACCCGCTGACCATGGTGCAGGAAGGTTATGACTTGCTCGCCAGGCAGGGCTTCCTGTTCGACATCGGCATGACGATCTGGCGCGTCGTCGGCGGCTTTGCGCTCGCGGCGATCATCGCAGTGCCGCTCGGCGTGCTGATGGGGGCCTACAAGCCGGTCGAAGCGTTCCTCGAACCTTTCGTGTCCTTTGCGCGCTATCTGCCCGCCTCCGCCTTCATCCCGCTTCTGATCCTGTGGGCCGGCATCGGCGAGTTGCAGAAGCTGCTCGTCATCTTCATCGGCTCGGTGTTCCAGGTCATCCTGATGGTTGCGGTGACCGTCGGCGCCACGCGGCGCGACCTGGTCGAGGCGGCCTACACGCTGGGCGCCAAGGACCGCGGCATCATCCGCCGCGTGTTGCTGCCCTCCTCCGCTCCCGAGATTGCGGAGATCCTCCGGTTGGTGCTGGGCTGGGCGTGGACCTATGTCATCGTCGCCGAGCTGATCGGCTCGTCCTCGGGCATCGGCCACATGATCACCGACAGCCAGGCCCTGCTCAACACGGGCCAGATCATCTTCGGCATCATCGTGATCGGACTTATCGGCCTCGTCTCCGACTTCCTGTTCAAGGCGTTCAACGCCTGGCTGTTTCCGTGGAAGCTCGCATGACCCTTCTCAAGATCGAACAGGTCTCGCGCACCTTCCCCGCACGCCACGGCAACGCGCCGACCAGGGCGCTGGAGCCGACCGACCTCACCATCGGCAACAACGACTTCGTCACCATCCTCGGCCCGTCAGGCTGCGGCAAGTCCACGCTGCTGCGCATCGTTGCGGGCCTCGACCGTCCAACCGGCGGACGCGTCACGCTCGACGGGCGCGAGGTGACCGGCCCCGGCGCCGACCGCGGCATGGTGTTCCAGTCCTACACGCTGTTTCCCTGGCTGACCGTGCGCGAGAACATCGCCTTTGGCCTGCGCGAGCGCGGCGCATCCGAGGCGGAGCGAAACAAGATCGCAGATGCCTTCATCCGCCAGGTCGGATTGTCCGGCTTCGAGAACCATTGGCCCAAGCAGCTCTCCGGTGGCATGCAGCAGCGCACGGCGATCGCACGCGCGCTCGCCAATGATCCGAAAATCCTGCTGCTTGACGAGCCCTTCGGCGCGCTGGACAATCAGACCCGCGCCCTGATGCAGGAGATGCTGCTCGGGATCTGGGAGCGCGACCAGAAGACGGTGCTGTTCGTGACCCACGACATCGAAGAGGCGATCTTCCTCGGCAGCCGCGTCATCGTCATGAGCGCACGTCCCGGCCGCATCAAGGCCGAGATTACCGTGGACCTGCCGCATCCGCGCTCGTACAAGATCAAGACCACGCCCGAATTCGTGCAGCTCAAGGAGCGGCTGGTCGAGGAGATCCGCACCGAGGCGTTGAAGGTTGCCGAACATGCCTGATACTCAGCCCCGCGCCGACGGGAATCGCGTCCTGGCCGACCTCAATGCGCTGCGCGCCATCGGCGCCTACAAGACCGGCGTGCACAAGCCGACCTTTTCCGAGCCGCACAGGCAATCGCTGGATTGGCTGGTACGAAAACTGCCCGACGCTGACCTGTCCGCAACGATCGACGGCATCGGCAACGTCTATGGTACCAGCACGAAGCCCGGGCCGAAGCTGCTGGCGGGCTCGCATCTGGAGAGCCAGAACTACGCCGGCTGGCTCGATGGCCCGCTCGGCGTGATCTATGCGCTCGAAGCCGCCCGCGTGCTCAATGCCGATCCCTCCGTGAAGGGCGCCGTCGAAGTCGCGGCCTGGTGCGACGAGGAAGGACATTTTGGCAGCTTCCTCGGCTCGCGCTCCTATGTGGGACAAGTGACGGAGGCTGAAATCGACGCCGCGCGCGATCGCACCAGCGGGCGCGCCATGCGCGATGCCCTCGCCGAGATGGGTCTGTCGGGGCGCGCGCGTGTCGCCGTCGAGCCGCGCCGGCACGTCGGGTATCTGGAGGCGCATATCGAGCAAGGCGACACGCTCGAAAGCGGCCATCTTGCGATTGGCGTCGTGACCTCGATCGTCGGCATCTGGCAATACCGAATCAATTTCAGCGGCGAGCAGAACCACGCCGGCACCACCCGCATGGCCGTTCGGAAGGACGCCGGTCTCGCGCTGGCGAAGTTCTGCGTCGCGATCGACGAACGTTTTCCTGATAGCTGCGGTCCGCGCACGGTCTGGACGACCGGCCGCATCACGCTCGAGCCGGGCGCGCCGAGTATCATTCCGGGCGGTGCCGAAATGCTGTTCCAGATCCGCGACGATAATCCGGCGGTCATCGAACGGCTGGAGCAGTTGCTGCGCTCGATGGCGGACGAGGCCAGTGCCAAGGGCCCCTGCACTGTCAACGTGGAGAAAATCCGCACCGGCGCACCTGCCATGATGAACGCAGGTATTCAGGACGCGATCGAAGCTGCGAGCAAGGCCGTTGCCGGCGGCCGATCCATCCGCATGCCCAGCGGCGCCGGCCACGATGCGCAGATGCTCGCGACCGTCATGCCGGCCGGCATGCTGTTCGTGCCGTCGATCGGCGGCATCAGTCATCACTGGACCGAGAACACGGCCGATGCTGATATCATCACCGGCGCGCAGGTCTTCGTCGATGCCTGCCGGCGCATCTTGAGCGGCTAGCCGGAGACAGTCCTCCGCATCGCGCCGACAGAACGGCAACCGATCACATTCGTTCCACCTTGCACGCGCTTTGAGCGGGATCGTGCAAGGCACGATCGGTTTGGGCAAGACACCGTTTCGCGCACCACCTAGCCTGCCCGCCCAACGCGAGAAGGCTCACATGTCCAATGTCCCCGCCGCAACGCCCGCATCCATCGTCGACGCCCTCAAAGCCGTCGCCGGCACCCCGCCAAAGGTCCGCGCCAGCTTCGCCAACGGCACGAAACCATCGCGCGTGCTGGCACGCTTCTCGGTCGGCGGCGGCAATCCCGCCGTCGCCGACACCAACAATCTCGTGCTGCGCGGCTTCAGCTTCAAGCTCGGCGCCTACGATCACCGCTCGGATATCCTCGCCAAGAGCGCGCCCGTGCATTTTGCGCGAACGCTCGATCAGATGCTGGCTTTCCTCAAAGCGCGCATCCCGGGGCCGGATGGCACCCTGATATGGCGAAGGTGAAGGCTTTCTCGGCGGCCAACCCTGAGACGCTCAACCAGGCGAACTATATCGCCGCGCGTGCGCTACCCGGAAGTTTTGCCGGCACGACTTATTGGGGCGTACACGCCTTTCCGGCCACGAACGAGCACGGCGAGACGCGCTTCATCAAGCTCAAGGTCGTTCCGGCCGGCGGCGAGATCACGCTGAGCGAGGACGAAGCCAAGGCAAAGCCGGCCGACTTCCTGCACGACGATCTCGGCAAGCGGATCGCCGCAGGCACTGTCCGCTTCAACGTGATGGCGCTGCTAGATCGGCCCGGCGATCCCACCCTGGACGTCACCATGCGCTGGCCCGATGAAGATGATCGCGAGTTAGTGCGCCTCGGCACGATCGTGATCACCGGCTTCGAGCCCAACCAGGCCTGCGACGGCTCCATCTTCAACCCAGCCAATCTCTCCGATGGCATCGGTCCCCCGCCCGACGAGATCTTTGCGGCGCGGCGCGCCGCCTACACCATCTCTCTCGCGAAACGCCGCTGGGGACGGAGGCGTCGGCTTCATGCCTCGCTGCCGGAAGTGCCGGGCGCCTCGCGGCGCCACGCTGCGGGACTAACGCCGGCGATCGAGGAGAACACGCGTGTGAAGTGGCTCTGGTTGGCGAAGCCGGCCGAGATCGCGATCTCCGACAGCGGCAGGTCGCGGACGCCCATCAACTGCTTGGCTGCCTTGACGCGCTGATGCAGCAGCCATTGGTGCGGCGGCATGCCGACCGAGATTCGAAATGCGCGCGAGAAATGGCTGACCGAGAGATCGAGCTCGGCCGCAACCTCCTGCAGCGAGAGCTTGCCGCCGAGGTCCGACTCCAGCCACTCGCACGCGCGCTTCGCCTGCCAGGGCGCAAGACCGCCGCGCGCGGGCGCGGACTTACGCTGCAGCCCGCCATAGGCCCGGGCGACGTGGGCGGTGAGCCCGAGCATCATGTGGTCGATGAAGAGCTGATTGGCCTCGTCCGGCCTGCGCAGCCCTTCCTGCAGTGACGCGCCGATGTGGCGGATGATTCCGTCATCATGCCCGACACCGACCTCGCAGTCGAGATCATCGACCCGCGGTACATGACTCTGATCGGCGATGCTGTCGAGCGCCGAGCGTGGAATATAGAAGAACAGCGAATGGAACGGCTTGTCGATCACGTAGCGCGGATCGCGCTTGAGGTCATAGAGGTAGGTCGTACCGGCGCGAACGTCTGCCTTCGCGACGGATTTGCCGCGCTCCCAGAGCTCGCAATCCGGGTAATCGTGCAGCTTCAGGCTGACCAGGAAGGCATCCTCCGCGGCCAGAGAGCCGGACAGGCCGCGCTCCGGATGGTCGTTTCGGGTCTCGGTGACCGCGAGCTCGGCACTACGCAGCGAGCGAGCGACCAGCACGGGCGGCGCGTCCTTCAAGCGCAGGAATTGCCCGAGCCTCTTTCCGTAGGCGCCTGCCTGTGTCATCGGCTAGTCCTTCTGTGGCAGTCCAAGCGCAGGCCACAGCGTCCTGCAATTCTGCGGCGCATTATCCGACATCCGCCAATGTCTGTCCACGCGGGCGTACGCGAGGCTCGTCAGATTTTCACAAATGCACGACAACGGCGCAAACGTCGCATTCTAGTTCAAATCACAGACACGCCTTCGGAGGTGAGTTTGACCGGGTTATGAAGGGGAAGCTCAAGGCACCGACTTTGATCCGGTCGGAAAGTTATTTTGAAGCGCCGCCCGGTTTCGTTTCTGGGCGGCGTTTTCTTCGCGTTTCGCTTGACGTTCCGACTTCTCCATCTGCCCGAGAAAATGGTCCCGAAGGAACAAAACGCTCTGCTTGCTTGCGATGTTCTCTCTTGGAAATCTGTTTTGTATAGCTGCCATACCCGTAGCGATGACAGACATCCCGGATTTCACATCGCTATTCGGCAATAGCTCAGGCTGTTTGGCGCATCGCGGAAAAACCCGAACCTGTGCTACAGTCAGCAGATGCGACTGAATGCCAGTTGAGGGCCAAACGTCATGTGGAACTGGATGTTGCTGGGACTGGAAACCAACCGCGTAATCGGACTGCGGATCACGAAGCTGATGCGAGGCGGCAAAGCGGCGCAACGCGAAGCCCAGCGCATGGTCACTGAAAAGATGTTTGCTGCGGCGAAGGCCGGTACAAGCCTGATGGCCGGAGCCTCCGCAGACAAGATTGTTGCGCAGTATCGAAGGAAGGTGGCGGCCAACGCCAAACGGCTCAGCCGCGAACAAACACGCCGCAAGCGAAAATCGCGCTGATCCTTCGACGGCGGGGCTTCCTTGCTCTGCTGCTTGACCGCCCACAGCCGGTGGGCTTCGTGCTCCTGGGGATCATGCACTCACGACTCTTCGCGGCGCTCGCGGCATCCCTCACGCCGATCTTGGCGCCTTTCCATGCCAGCGGGACAAGGTGATCCGCGCACGTCGCATGCTCAACGAGGCGCAGGTCTTGACAATCATTCCGGTATCGAGGACCACGCGACGCCCCTTGCGCCGAGGCCGGTTCGGGTCGAGCTCGACCCTCGCGACGCACTTGGCGCGCGTCGGCCGTGACGCGCGCCACGTGCGGCGAGGAGGCACACCGGGGACGGCAGATACGACCGGCCAGCATCGTCACCCGCGGCGTGACCAAAGCGCGATGAGATTGGGATGAATCGTCATCGCCCTCTAGGTTATTGCTTGAGCGTGATCCTTTCGGAAAACCGCTTCACACTTTTCGCTAACCCTGTCCTCCGGGTCCCGATCATGCTGTGATCTCAAAACCTCTCCAGCCCGATCGATTTGATCATGCCCGCCAGGCTCGCCGACGTCGCCTCGACGAGGCGCTGGAATTCGGCCGGCTTCGAATCGCTGTCCGGCTCCATACCCTCGGCACGGTAATTGGCCTGCATCGCCTCGTCCGCCATCGCCATGCGCGACGCCTGCGCGATCCGGTCGATGATCGCATCCTCGGTCTGCCGGGGTGCGAACAGGCCGAACCAGCCGTCATAGCGGAGTTCAGGCATGCCGGATTCGATGGCGGTCGGGATATCGGGAGCCACGCTCAGCCGCTTCGCGGTGGCGACCGCGATCATCCGGATCTTGCCGGCCTCCCGCCACTGCTGCAATTGCGCCGACATCACGGCAATGATGAGGGGGATCTGGCCGGCGAGGAGGTCGTTGCTGGCCTGCGCGATGCCCCGATACGGGACATGGACGATGTCGAGCCCGCCCGCCTGCAGCTTGAAGGCTTCACCGACGAGATGATTTCCGCTGCCGTTACCAGGTGTCCCGTAGGACAGCTTTCCCGGATTGGCCTTCGCGTAGGCAATCAGCTCCCGCAGATTTGTGACGGGCACCGCCGGATGGACGACGAAAACCAGCGCGCTGGTGATGAGGCGGCAGATGGCGCGGAAATCGTCCATCGCATAGGATGGATTTTTCGCTAGCAGCGGAATGGCCGCCTGCGTGCTGTCGTTTCCGAGCAGCAGCGAGTAACCGTCGGGCTTCTCGCGCGCGACCGCTCCTGTCCCGATCGCGCCGCCCGCACCGGTGATGTTTTCGATGAAGACGGGTCCAAGCAGCGACGACATCTTCTCCGCCCAGGGACGCCCGATCTGGTCGCCGGATCCGCCTGCTCCATAGGGAATGACCAGGCGAATGGGACGGGAGGGATAACCGGCGCCGTGCCCGATGCGCGGAATCGCCGCAAGCGCGGCTGCGCCCGACAATGCATGGACGATCTGTCGCCGCGAGAAGGAAGACATGCCCGAATTCCGGAAGCGGTTGGTTACGGACCGAGACGAGACCGGATACCGGATCCCATCGCAGCAACCGGCGACCGAGGTCAATGCTCCGTCTGGACTAGGCGGTGGCGTCACCGCCATGTCGTGTGCTCTAACCCGCTACTTTTAAAACAATATTTCGGAAGACGGCCGACCCACGCGGCCCATGCAGGGCTGCCGGCCCTGCCCACTGCTTTCGGCCAGTTTACTGTACGGTCCGTTCTGATAGACCACGAAGAAATACCTTCTGACTCCCGTCGCGGGGGCAATGGCGCGTGCCAGATCGTAGCGAAGACTCGTCCATTTCATTTGGGCCATTTCGACTGTTTCCCAGGTCCCGGCTCTTGGAGAAGGAGGGCGTGCCGCTCCATGTGGGCGGCCGCGCGCTCGACATCCTCATTTTCCTGGCCGAGCGGCCTGGTGAAGTCGTCGACAAGAGAGAGCTCGTCAAGCGCATCTGGGCCGACGTCAATGTCGACGAGGGCAGCCTGCGCTTCCATGTCGCAGCGCTGCGCAAAGCGCTCGGCGATACCGGCAAGTCGGCACGCTACGTCGTCAATGTGCCCGGCCGCGGCTATTGTTTCGTCGCCTCGCTCGCCCCGCCGGCCGCGCCCGCCGCGCAGCCGACCATCGACATCCTGCCTCCCCGCGCGCTTCCCGCGCCGATCTCGAAGATGGTCGGACGGGAGGAGGTCGTCGAAAAGATATCGAACGGACTCTCGCTCCATCGCTTCATGACGCTGGTCGGCCCGGGCGGCATCGGCAAGACCGCCGTCGCCATCGCCGTCGGGCACCGCCGCTCGCCCGATTTGCCCGGGCGCGTCTTCTTCGTCGATTTCGGCCCGCTCCGGGATGCCACCCACGTCGCAACCACCATTGCCTCCGCGCTCGGCCTGACCATCAGCGCGGAGGATCCGACGCCGGCCCTGCTGACGTTCCTCAAGGTTGGGCCGGCCCTGCTGATCCTCGACAGCTGCGAGCACGTGCTGGACAATCTGGCCCCGCTGGTCGAGCACATCGTGCGCGAGGCGCCGCAGCTTCGCGTTCTCGCAACCACCCGCGAATCGTTCCGCAGCGAAGGCGAGCGCATCTTCCGGCTGTTCCCGCTGGATTGTCCGCCCGAGCGCGAAGGGCTCGCTGTCGCCGAGGTCCTCGCCTATCCCGCCGCCCAGCTCTTCGTCGAGCGCATCGCGCAGAGCTCCGGCCCGTTCCAGCTCGGTGCGGAGGAAGCGCCTCTGGTCGCGAGCATCTGCCGGCGCCTCGACGGCATTGCGCTCGCGATCGAGCTCGCGGCGGGGCGGGTCAATGCCTACGGCATCGCCGGCACCGCCTCGCTGCTCGACAGCCGCTTCTCGCTGCAATGGCGCGGCCGGCGCACGGCCGTGCCGCGGCACCAGACGCTCGCCGCCGCGCTCGACTGGAGCTACGACCTGCTGCCTGAGGCCGAGAGCGCGACCCTGCGCCGGCTCTCCGTATTCGCCGGGCCTTTCGCGCCGGAGGCGGCTGCCGCGATTGCATCCGGTGACGGCCTCAGCGCATCGGAAACGCTGGAGGCCATCGACAGCCTGGTCACCAAGTCGCTGATCTCGCCGTGCGGTGCGCGGACGTTGCGCTATCGCCTGCTCGACACCACGCGGGCCTACGCGCACGGAAAGCTCAGCGCGCTCGGCGAAACCAGGCAGTTCGCACGCCGCCATGCCGAGTATTTTCGCGATCTCTTCGCGCATGCGGAGGCCGACACATCGACACCGCTGCCCGAATGGCTCGGCATCTATGGTGCGGAGCTGGATAATGTGCGCACAGCGCTCGACTGGGCTTTCGCGCCCGAGGGCGACACCGAGCTGGGAATCGCGCTGACGGCGGCCGCGGTCACGCTGTGGGTGCGGCTTTCCCTGTTCGCCGAATGCCGCGAACGAAGCAAGACCGCACTCGCGGCGCTCGGCGACGCCGGCGAAGACCGTATCCGCATGCAGCTCCTGTCGGCACTCGGCTGGTCGCTGATGTATGGCGAGGGCCGCGCGCGCGAGGCGCGCCCGATCCTGGAGACGACGCTCGAGCTCGCCGACAGGCTCGACGACAAGGATTTCCGGCTGCGCGCTCTCTGGGGCCTGTGCATCGATCAGTTCAACAACGGACAGTTCGGCAAGGCCCGTGCATTCGCCGATCGCTTTGCGGACGCGGCGGCGAACTCTCCCGACAGGACCGACGTGATGCTGGGCGACCGGCTGACGGCCGTCGCGCTACATTATCTCGGCGAACAGAACGACGCGCGGCTGCGCATCGACCGGGTGCACGCGTCGCTGCATGTGCTGGCGGAGAAGCCCAAGATCTTCCCGCTCGATCTGAGAATATCCACGCAATATTTCCGCGCGCGCATCCTGTGGCTGCAGGGCCTTGCCGACCAGGCGCAGGCGCTCGCCGCCAGAAACATCGAGGAGGGCCGCGCCAACGGTCACGCCCTGACCTTCTGCAGCGTGCTGGGACAGGCCGCCTGCCCGATCGCCTTCTGGGCCGGCGATTTCGACGCTGCGGAACGCCACGGCACCGAGCTGCTCGATCACACCGAGCGGCACGCGATCCGGCTGTGGGGATTGTGGGCGCGGGCCTTCAATGCGGCGGTGATCGCCAGGCGCGGCAACGTCGCGAGCGGCCTGCCGCTGCTGCGCGAGGAGCTCAACCGCGCCGGCGATGCGCGCTTCCTGCCGCGCTTCCTTCCACTACTTGGCGAGCTTGCGGCGTGCTTTGGCGGGGCCGACCAGGTCGACCGCGGCCTCGACGTGATCGAGGACGTCTTGACCCGCTGCCACGACCGGCAGGAGCTCTGGTATCTGCCGGAGCTGACCCGCATCAAGGGAGAACTGATGCACCGGAGCGCAAAGCATTCGGGCGACGCGGAAGCGCATTTTCGCGAGGCCATGGGCATCGCAGTCCAGCAGGGCGCACGTTTCTGGGAGCTGCGCTGCGCGACCAGCCTCGCGCGGCTGATGGGCGCGACCGGCCGGAACACGGACGCTCTGGCCGTTCTGGAGAACGCCGCCGGATCATTGACGGAGGGTGCCGAGATCGCCGACATGCGCAGCGCGCGCGAACTGATCGCGCAGTTGCGCTGAGACGCTCTACCTTCCCACGGCAGCCGCGCGACGCGGCAGCTTCCAGTCGGGCCGGATGAAGTGACAGGTGTAGCCGTCGGGATATCGCTCGAGATAGTCCTGATGCTCGGGTTCAGCTTCCCAGAACTCGGCTGCGGGCGCGACCTCGGTCACCACCTTGCCGGGCCACAGGCCGGACGCATCGAGGTCGGCGATGGTGTCTTCGGCAATCCGCTTCTGCTCGCCGCTGGTATAGAAGATCGCGGAACGGTAGCTCGTGCCGAGATCATTGCCCTGACGGTTGAGCGTGGTGGGATCGTGGATCTGGAAGAAGAACTCCAGCATGGTCCGGAAGCTGGTCTTCGCCGGATCAAAGATGATCTCGATCGCTTCGGCGTGGCCTTCATGATTGCGATAGGTGGCGTTCTTGACCGTGCCACCGGTGTAGCCGACCCGGGTGGAGATCACGCCCGGCTGCTTGCGGATGAGATCCTGCATGCCCCAGAAGCAGCCTCCGGCCAAAACTGCGCGCTCAGTCGTCATCTGATGCTCCCAATTGATCGCTCTGTCGGTTCTGCGCCTGCCGCATCATAGGCTCTCGGACGCCCGGCCGAAAGCCACGCATCTCACGCCTGTCCACCCGGTTCCTAGAACCGGACGGACCCAAATTGAAAACTCGCCTCTAGCCCAGTTTGGCGTCGAGCGTGATCGCGGCGTTGAGCACCTTCGACACCGGGCAATTCTTCTCGGCCTCACCGGCGATTCGGGCAAAGGCGGCATCGTCGAGGTTCGGCACTTTTGCGCGCAAGGTGAGCGCCGACTTGCTGATCTTGAAGCCCTTGCCCTCGGGCTCGAGCGTGACGGCGGCTTCCGTCGAGAGTTCGTCCGGCGTGAAACCCGCCATCTGCAGGCCGAAGGCGAGCGCCATGGTGAAGCAGCCGGCATGGGCTGCTGCGATCAACTCTTCGGGATTGGTGCCCTTCTCGTTCTCGAAGCGGGTCTTGAACGAATAGGGAGTCCCGGCAAGCACGCCGGATTCGCTCGACAGCTGGCCTGTGCCATCGCGACCGGTGCCCTTCCAGACTGCCGTTGCCTTGCGGATCATCTCACTTCTCCTCGCTTGTTGTTGACACCGGCGCTCCGTACCGGCCGAAGGCGACATCAGCGTGACCGCCTGGCGCCAGCTCGCTTCAGGTTGGCAGTTCCTGGCCGGCCTGCTCGCGCACGATGTAGTCGGCATACCAATCCGCCCAGTTGTCGTCGTGACCGCCGGTACGCTTCTCGTGCTCGCCATGTGCCACCGAGGCGCGGCGCAGCGCCGCGGCGAGATCAGTTTGCGATGCGAATGTCGTGTCGTCTGCCGCGATGCGTCCGGGCAACCGTGTCGTGACCTCCTGGAACAGCCAACCATTGCCGTCGGGATCACTGAACGAGGCGAATGAGCTGTAGCTGCCGCGCTTCGGGTCAGCGCCGCTGACGCGAACTCTGCCGAACAGATACGGCTCATCGGGCCCGGCATGAACATCACCGGCACCGTGGAAGGGCTCGCTGACGGCAATGCCACGCTCGAGCAGATCCTTTCGCGCGGCCGCGAGATCGGAGACGATCAGATACAGACCTCGCGCCGAGCCAGGGGCGGCCGGCGTGACGTTCCTGCCGAAGATCACGGAGCAGGCCGAGCCCGGCGGCGTGAACTGGATCACGCGCCAGTCGTCGAGTGAGGCGAAATCGGCATCCAGTCGCCAGCCGAGCCGCGCATAGAATGCCTTCGCGCGGTCGACGTCGGACACCGGAATGACGACGACTTCGAGCTTCATGTCAACGCTGCGTGATGCCGACGGCTTGGCCGCGGCATTGCGGTCGATTTCGAGTGTGGCCATGTCGAGCTCCCGTGGTGTGAGTTGAGGCAATCCTTCAGGCGGCGGTTGGCATCACGATGGTCACCCGCGTGCCGCCCTGCCCGGCTTCACCATGCAGCCGCGCATGGATGCTGCGGGCGAGCCCTTCGAGAATGCGGCTGCCGGTGCCCCGGAGCGGACCGATCGCACCAATGCCGTTGTCGGCCACCGTGCAGACCCAGGCGCCGCCGCGGCGCGCGACGTCGATGCGGATCAGCCCGCCGTTCTTGTTCGGGAAGGCGTGCTTTGCCGCGTTCGTGACCAGCTCCGTCAGCATGCGCGAGCCGATGACAGCGTGAGGCCGGCAGCACGCCGCCTTCGATTGCGGCTTCGCAGCGGATGCCCGCCGGCTCCAGCACCGCCTCGGAAAGCGCCCCGCACAGATTTTCGAAGAAAGGCCCGACGGAGACCGTCGACGGATCGTCGTTGCAGCACAGCAGCTGATAGAGCCTGCCAAAGGCAACGACGCGCCGCTCGAACCGGTCCACCGCCAGCGAGACGTCCCTCGTGCCGGTCCGTGCGAGGTCGCGGCGGACTGACGCACCCAGCAGCGTCAGCGTGTTCTTCATGCGATGGTGGGACTCGCGCAGCACGAGCTCCCAATCGCGCGACTGATCGTCGAGACCTGCGGCGAATTGAGATCGAACGGCACTCCCGTTCGGCATCGAGCCGATGGTGGACATGACAGGCTCCCGCTGCAATGAGACCTCACTCGAAAGCTATACTGAATGCGCCGCCTGCGATTTGCTCGTTAGACTTTGCAAGATTCTGTTATGATCGGCGGCGTCACAATCCGGCAGCGGAGACCGCCGTCGCGACGGTCAAGCACACTGACGAATTGTCGCGGCCCGCGTCGTAAGCCGCTCGCGTTTATGCAGAATTTGCGGGTGTCATTCCCCGGGCGCTCCGGCGATCGCCACGCGATTTCGCCACTTTCGACCGGTTTACTCGCGATGTCGTTCTGCTAGACCAAAGTTGCAGACAGCATCCCTTCATTGGACCATTGGCTCGTGTCGGACACTAACGACCAGGATTCGGCAATCTTCTTCGGACCATTCCGGCTGTTTGCAAAATCGCGGCTTCTGGAGAAGGACGGCGCCCCGCTTCATCTCGGCGGTCGCGCGCTCGACATTCTGATTTTTCTCGCCGAGCGCGCCGGCGAGGTCGTGGACAAGCGGGAGTTGATCAAGCGCGTGTGGTCCGACGTGAACGTCGACGAGGGCAGCCTGCGCTTCCACATCACGACGCTGCGCAAGGCGCTGGGAGACGCCGGAGAAGGCTCGCGCTACGTCGTCAACGTGCCCGGCCGCGGCTATTGCTTCACCGCCCCGCTGCTCCGTCCTGCTGTAGCGGAGAGCCGAACCGGCACGCCTGTCACTTCGCCGCACGCGCTGCCCTCGCCGCTTGCGCGGATGATCGGACGGGACGACGCGGTCGAGAAGATTTGCGCCGAGCTCGCCCTGCATCGCTTCGTCACCATCGTTGGCCCCGGCGGGATCGGCAAGACCTCGGTCGCAGTCGCCGTCGCGCATCGCGAGCGCGAGACGTTCGAAGGCCAGGTGTGCTTCGTCGATTTCGGCGCGCTGACGGATGCGCGGCTCATTCCCGGAACGATCGCGGCCACCCTCGGCTTGACGGTCAATTCCGACAACCCGACGCCGGGCTTGCTGAGCTTCCTGCGCAGCCGCCGCACGCTGCTGGTGTTCGACAGCTGCGAGCACATCCTCGACGACCTCGCGCCCCTGGCCGAGCGCCTCGTCCAGGAGGCGAGCGAGCTGCACGTTCTCGCCACCAGCCGGGAATCCTTTCGCAGCGAAGGCGAGCGCGTGCATCGGCTGTTTCCGCTGGATTGCCCGCCCGAGCGCGACGGGCTCGGCATTGCCGACATCCTTGCTTATCCAGCAAGCCAGCTCTTCGTGGAACGCATTACCGAAAGCCTCGGCGATTTCGAGCTCAGCGAGCAGGACGCGCCGCTCGTCGCGGAAATCTGCCGGCGGCTGGACGGCATTGCGCTCGCGATCGAGCTCGCGGCCGGACGCGTCAACGCCTACGGCATCGCCGGGACCGCCTCGCAACTCGACAGCCGCTTCTCGCTGCTGTGGCGGGGACGCCGCACCGCCATTCCACGGCACCAGACCCTGAGCGCCGCGCTCGCCTGGAGCTACGATTTGCTCCCCGCAGCCGAGAGCGCGACGCTGCGCGGATTCTCGGTGTTCGTCGGGCCGTTCACGCTGGAGGCCGCGCTGGCGGTCGCATCCAGCCAGGGCATCGGCGAATCCGAGGCGGTCGAGGCGATCTCGAACCTCCTGTCCAAATCCCTGATCGCAACCTCCCCTGCCGAGCGGCGGCTGCGCTATCGTCTGCTCGATACCACCCGCACCTTCGCCGGCGACAAGCTCGTCGAGAACGGGGAAGCGGACCGCGTCGCGCGTGCACATGCCGAATATTTCCGCGATTTGCTGCGCGACATCGCACTCAAATCCTCCGGGCTGCAGAGCGCGGGCGGCTTCCTGCCCTATGCTGACCATTTGCCCAATGTCCGGGCCGCGCTAACCTGGAGCTTTTCGGACAGCGGCGACCGGACGCTCGGCGTGGAGCTGGCAGCCTCGGCCGCGCAGTTCTTCCTCGAGCTGACCTTGCTGACGGAGTGTCTTCGCTGGACGCAGCAGGCGCTGGCCGCTTCCGATACGGGCACATTGGACCGCCGCCAGGAGATGACGCTGCAAGCCGCGCTCGGCGTCTCCGTGATGTTCACGCAAGGCAACACGGAGGAAGTCCGAGCCGCGTTCACGCGCAGCCTTCAACTCGCCCGCGAGCTCGAGGATTTGCACTGGCAGCTCTGGCTGCTACGCGGCCTGCATATCTACCTGACCAGGGTCGGAGATTTCCACGGCGCGCTCGGGACCGGCGTCGATGGCGAGAGTGTTGCGCGCAAGCTGAACGATCCAGCTGCCGCACTGAACGTGGAATGGATGCTCGGCGTCGCACATCATCTGATCGGCAATCAGGACAAGGCGGTGCGGTTCTGCGAGAGCGCGATGTTGCACAATCCCGGCTCGCAGCGGCTGAATATCGGACATCTCGGCTATGACGACCGCATCGTCGCACTGGTGGCGCTGGCGAGGGGGCTCTGGCTCATCGGCCGGCCCGATCGCGCCATCGAGGCGGCCAGATACACGGTGCGCGAGGCCGAGCTGCTCGAACAGCCGCTGACGCTCGGCATTTCCCTGATCTGGACCATCTACGTCTTTCTCTGGGTCGGCGACTGGGCCAATGCCGAAATCCTGATCGAACGGCTGATCGATCATTCGGCGCGGCACTTCCTCGGCCCCTATCACGCGGTCGGGATCGGCCAGAAGGGCGAACTGATGCTGCGCCGCGGCGACCTTGCCGCCGGCATCGAACATCTTCGCCGCAGCCAGGCCACCCTCTATGCGACGCGGCACCGGATCATGACGACGGTGTTTGCGACGGCGCTCGCCGAGGGTCTCGCGGCGCACGACCAGACCGGCGAGGCCTTGCGCACGATCAACGAGGCCATCGCCCAGATTCCCGATCATGGCGAATCCTTCGACATGCCGGAAATGCTCAGGGTCAAGGGCGACATCCTGGCCCGCTCGGGCAACCCAGCCGAGGCCGAAACCTGCTTGCGCAAAGCGATCGATCTGTCACGCCGGCAATGCGCTCTCGGCTGGGAGCTTCGCGGAGCGATCAGCCTCAGCCGCATCTGGCACCGGGCCGGAAAAGCCCGCGACGCTCGCGACCTGCTCGCCCCGCTTGTGGCGCGCTACCAGGAGGGCCTCGCGACTCGTGATCTGGTGACCGCAACGGGACTGCTGGGCGCGCTGAATTGACAGCGTGTTCAACGGGATACCGCCCAAATCCCTGCTCGCAACTCCTAACAACTTCTAACACGCCAAGCCGCAAGCGCCCCGCCATGGTGGTGGCACTCACTGCGGATATTGCGGGACATGGCTCTTCTGGACGACGTGATCGATGCCAGCGGCGGTTTGGCCCGCTGGAACAGCTTGAACCGGTTCACGCTCCATTTGTCCGTCGGCGGAACGCTGTTCGCAAGCGCCGGACATGCCAGGGAATTCAAGGATGTGATTGCGGAAGGCTCGACCCGGACGCAATCCGTTCGTTTCACCGGCATCACCGGCGGGGAATATTCGGCCTCCTTTCAACCGAATGCGATCACGATCGAAAGCCCCGATGGCGAGGTGCTGCGGACCTGGCGCAATCCGAGCCTGGCGTTCCCCGGGACCGGCTCTGCTGCACTCGCGGACGAGCTTCACCTCGTGTTCTTCTGCGGCGTCGCGATCTGGAATTATCTGACTAATCCGTTCCTGCTCGCCCACCCCGGTGTCGTGCTGGAGGAACTGCCGCCGTGGCACGAGAACACCGAAACCTGGCGGCGGCTGCGCGCGCAATTTCCCCCGAGCCTGATCACGCTCGCGCCCGATCAGATCTTCTATTTCGACGCGAACGCGCTGCAACGACGGACGGATCACGATCTGTTCGGAACGAAGGTCGCGCACTACTCCTGGGCCCATGACAGTTTCGGCGGCATCGTGGTGCCGACGCTGCGGCGCGCGCAGGCGCTGCAGCCTGACGGAACCGTGATCGCCAGGCCCGTGCTGATGGATGTGGAGATTTTCGATGCCGTATTCGAGTAGCAGCGGTGAGGCGCCAACGAGCGCGCAGGCCTCGGCAGGCGATCTGCGATCGAGCCGTCGCTCCATCAGCTATCACAGCGTTGACCATGCGCGCGCAACGCGATCGAACTCTCCCGCGCCACGCCGGCTGAAGCAAGCAGTTGAAAAGCTTGACGAAGTCGGATCAACTGCGACGAGCTGCCGCATCCTGTGCACTCGCACAAAATCTAACACATCCTAATCACCCCTAACGGGCTTCTTGTCGGGCCCACGCCTATCCTCCGACCATGGAAAGCCTTCTCGAAAGCCTGGTGACCGGGCTTGAGAGTTTGCCGGTCGCCCCCAGCGACCGCGATGCGGAGAGAATGAGCGATGTTTACCGACTTGCAGGCGGCACATGCCTGGACTGATCTTCAGGCTGGCCCCCGGGACCATCAGGTGCATCAGGCGGCACAGCCGATTCCCAGAGAAAGCGGATGGCGCAGGCTCGAGCGCGGTACGAATGCGGCGATCGAGGACATCGCGATTTCGCGATGGGAGGATGTGAGAGACAGCTCGTCGCACGAGGCAACGACGCCTGAGGATCGGTATTTCGTCGGCATTGCACTGAAGACCACGCGAGCGAAATTGACGCGCGACCGCCAGATCATTTTCGACGGCGTCATGCCCGCAGGCACGCTGTATGTCAGCGCGCCGTCGAAGCCGCTCCGTGCACAATTCCAGGCGCCCTGCGCCTTCCTGCACTTCCACCTCCCGGCTGACCAATTTCCGGCGCAATCGCCCGCGACCGACGGGCTTGGCGACCTCGTTCTGCTACGCGATCCGCTCGCCGCCGAGCTCGCCAAGGCGCTGATCGAGCATGGCGATGCCGCAGACCGTCAATTCGCGCGCTGTGTCGGCCAGACCCTTGCGATGCATCTCACGCGGCTCGAGCCGCCACGCGCGCGGGTCAATGCGCTGCCGAAATGGCGGCTGCGACGAGTCGAGCGGCATATCGCCGATCATTTCGACCGCAGCATCAGCCTGTCCGAGCTCGCCAGCGTCGCCGGCCTGTCCAGGATGCACTTTGCGGCGCAATTCCGCGCCGCGACCGGCTATCGCCCGCGCGAATATCTGCTCAATCACCGGATCGAGCACGCCAAGACGCTGCTGGCGACGACCGGGCGGCCACTGGCCGAGATCGCGCTTGCCGTCGGCTTCTCCACGCAGGCGCATTTTTCGACCGTCTTCAAGCGGATCAGCGGCCAGTCCCCGGCACGTTGGCGCCTCACCAGCAAAAGCGCTCGGCGTGAGATCGAGGCGATGCCGCGGCACCGGCCCGCTACGGACGGAGGCTGGATCGCCAGCGCGGCTGCGTAGCCCGTCGTTCCCTGCCTTTGGCGCAGGCGCCCTGCCGCTTGCGCCGGCTCGCACCCTCTTCCTCCCGGGTCTGTGAGCCAGTTGGGGCCGTCCCTGCTCCCACACGGGACGGCCCCTTTTTTCTTGTTTTTTCTCGGCGTCGGGAATCACCCATGCGCGCCGGTGCGGCCCGACTCGTACAGGAACCAGACCCGCCGCTCTGCCTCGTCGATCCAGTTCTCGATCAGGCTTGCCGTTGCGACATCGCCATATTCGTCGCAGAGCTCGTGGACGCGCCGCATCTCGCGCGTGAGCTGCTGGTTGTCGCTGCGCAACTCCGCCAGCATGTCCAGGGGATCGACATAGTCCGCATCGTTGTCGAGGATGCGCTGCTCGCGCGCGATCTGTCCGATCGAGCGCAGCGTCGTGCCGCCGATCTTGCGGGCGCGTTCCGCGATGTCGTCGGTCATCGCAAAGATCTGGTCGGCCTGCTCGTCCAGCAGCAGGTGATAGTCGCGAAAATGGCTGCCCGACATGTGCCAGTGAAAGTTCTTGGTCTTCAGATAGAGCGCGAAGACGTCGGCGAGCAAGGCGCGTAGCGCGGCGGGAATGTCGCGGCTCGCGTTGGCGCCGAGATCGGTCGGGCCTTGAAGGTCTGCTTTGGTCATGTTCGTTGATCCATCGGTGAGGAGACGAACCCTTAGCAGCGCCGCGGGTGTGGTTCTTCCGTCATCCGCGCGACGATTTCGAATTCGCACGGAGGACGGAAGTGGGACCGATGCTATTTCCACACCGTCATTGCGAGCGCAGCGAAGCAACCGCGGAGGGATTCTGGATTGCTTCGCTGCGCTCGCAATGGCGGAGGATGACGAGCCAATCCCTACACCGGATCGAACGCCCGGATCGGCGGCAGGTTGCCGGTGAACCTCTCGACCTCGACCGTCGTCAGCTGCCCGGTGCAGCCCTGCGCGAAGGACGAGGTACCGATGTCGCGCGTCAACACGTTGGGATTGCCATGGACGCAGAGCGGCGCGTCGTCTTCGGGGTCCATCGGGTCGTACCAGGCGCCGGTCGGCAGTTGCACGACCCCGGCTGCAATGCCGTCGGTGACGTGGACGGCGGCAAGGCACGAGCCGCGCTCGTTGAACAGGCGGATGATGTCGCCGTCCTTGATGCCGCGCGGGTCGGCATCAACCGGGTTCATGCGCGCGACCTCGCGGCCGCGATGCTTTGCGGCGAGCGAATGTCCACCGAAATCGAGCTGGCTGTGCAGGCGCGTCGCCGGCTGGTTGGCCACCAGGAAGCACGGTGTGCCGGGCTTGGGCGTGTCGGTCTTCTCCAGCCAGACCGGATGGCCGGGACAATCGGCATCGCCATGGGCGGCAATCTTGGTGGAGAAGATTTCGATGCAGCCGCTCGGCGTCGGTAGCGCATGATTGAGGGGATCCTCGCGGAAACGGCGCAGCCGGCCGCCGTCGTCCGGCTGCTGCGGCACGACCAGGCTGCCGCGGCGCCAGAACTCGTCGAACTCAGGCGCCTCCAAACCACGCTTGGCGAGCGAGGCGCGGGTCGGCTCGTAGAGATGTTCCAGCCACTGCCGAGATGTGCGGCCCTCGGTGAAGGGTTCGCGCGCACCGAGGCGCTCGGCGAGATCGGCGAAGATGTCGTAATCGTCGCGCGCAAGGCCGAACGGCTCGGCGATCTGGTGCATCGCGACCATGAGAGGATCGTTGGTGGAATAGCCGATATCCTCGCGCTCCAGCGTCATCGTCGCGGGCAGCACGATATCGGCGTGGCGGGCGGTGGCGGTCCAGGCGAGCTCGTGCACGACGAAGGTGTCTGCTTTCGCAAACGCCTTGCGCAGACGGTTGATGTCCTGGTGGTGGTGGAAGGGATTGCCGCCGGCCCAATAGACGAGGCGGATGTCCGGATAGGTGCGGGTCTCGCCGTTGTAGCGATAGGTCGTGCCGGGGTTGAGCAGCATGTCGGCGATGCGCGCCACCGGAATGAAATCGGCGACACCGTTACGTCCCTGCCCGAGCGTCGGCCCCGGCACGTCGTTGACGCGGCGGCCGTAATAGCCGATCGCCCCGAGCGAATAGGCGTAGCCGCCGCCGGGAAGACCGATCTGGCCGAGCGCTGCCGCCAGCACCATGCCCATCCACACCGGCTGCTCGCCATGCTCGGCGCGCTGGAGCGAGTGTGAGACGGTGATCAGCGCGCGCTTTCCGGCGAGGCGGCGCGCCAAGTTGCGGATCGTGCTCGCATCGACGCCCGAGATCGCGGCGGCCCATTCGGCGTGCTTCGCCTGCCCGTCGCTCTCGCCGGTGAGATAGCGCAGGAAGACGGCCCAGCCCTCGGTGTAGCGATCGAGGAAGGCCTGGTCGTGGAGGATCTCGCTGACCAGCGTATGGACGATGCCGAGCATCAAGGCGGTGTCGGT
Source organism: Bradyrhizobium sp. SMVTL-02 (assembly GCF_051853005.1). Taxonomy (NCBI): domain Bacteria; kingdom Pseudomonadati; phylum Pseudomonadota; class Alphaproteobacteria; order Hyphomicrobiales; family Nitrobacteraceae; genus Bradyrhizobium; species Bradyrhizobium sp. SMVTL-02. The sequence continues at coordinate 5,879,938 of NZ_CP182469.1, forward strand.
GCCGGGCACACAACTCATCCATTCGGCACCGGCCTCTACGGGCAGATCGTCGCGCAGCGGGCTGACCAGGATGAACTCGCAGCCGCGCCGGCGCGCCGCCGCCATCGCGCCGCGCTCGACATGCTTGCTGATCGAGCCGCCGGCCACCATGGAGTTCTTCAGCGCCATGCCGCCGAAGGCCAGCACGACGTCGGTCTCGGTCGCGATCTGCTCCCAGGTGACGTTGCGCTTGGTGATGTCCTCGTAGCCGCAGAGGATCTGCGGCAGCAGCACCGAGGACGCGCCGGAAGAATAAGTGTTCACCGAACGCACATAACCGCCCATGGCGATGTTGAGGAAGCGATGCACCTGGCTCTGGGCGTGATGGAAGCGGCCTGCGCTCGACCAGCCATAGGAGCCGCCGAACACGGCGCCGGGCCCGCGCGTGTCGCGGATGCGGCCGAGCTCGTCGCCGAGAAGATCGAGCGCCTTCTCCCAGCTCACCGACACGAATTCGTCGCGGCCGCGGCGATCATCCGGGCCGGGGCCACGCTCGAGCCAGCCGCGGCGGATCGCCGGCTGCGCGATGCGCGCCTGATGGCGGAGCGCGCCGGGGAAATTGTCGATGATGCGGTTCGGATCGGGGTCGCCCGCATAGGCCCTGACCTCGAGCCCGGTCGCGCCGTTGCGCACCGAGAATACACCCCAATGGGAGGTGTGCGGCTTGAAGCCGTCCGAGAGGTCGAGGCCGGGGTCGGGGTGGCCAATCGTATCGTCCATCATCTGATCCTGGTTCCGAGGCATGGCACGGTTCAGCCGCCCCGAGTCAATTCCGGTGGCAGTATACCGATCCACCCGCCGATGTCGTCGGGCTCAGGGTCGGCGGAAATGCTGGGCTCTCGTGCGCAACGACATGTGGTGAACATTCGGCGAGCGATCGACGACGATTCCACCGGAAATTTATTCTTTTGTTTTCAGTGCCTTATCTGAGCGCCTTCGGTCGAACCATTTGCAAGCACGCGAAATCTCCAGCAGCGACACCGACATGGAAATGTGCGATACGCCGCCCATCCCCTCAAGCAAACATCGGCCTCATCATGATCCAGCGCGTCTTGCCCTATGAAGGACTCCTCCACGAAGTGGTCGAGCACAACGGTGTGCTCTACATCGGTGGAATCGTCCCCGAGGACACCAGCCTCGACATGTCGGGCCAGGCCAACGACGTCCTCGGACAGCTGGCAGGCCTGTTGAAGACGCTCGGATCCGACCTCGCCAACGTCCTTCAGGTGACCATCTACATGACCAACCTGAAGGAGAAGGCCGAGTTCAATGCGGCCTGGAAGGCGCATTTCGCAGAAGCGGATCTGCCGGCGCGCGCGGCAATCGGCGTGGCCGATCTCGGTCCGGGCGTGAAGCTCGAGATGACCGCCATCGCTGCCCGAGGATAGCGGCGCATCAGTCCAGCTTGATCCACACACCCTTCGTTTGCAGGTATTCGTCGAGCTGCTCGGTGCCGCCCTCGCGGCCATAACCGCTCATCTTGTAACCGCCGAACGGCATGGCGGGATCGATTGCGTGATAGGTGTTCACCCATACCGACCCTGCACGGAGGCTGCGCGAGATCACGTGCGCCTTGCTCACGTCGCGCGTGAACACACCTGCCGCGAGCCCGTACGGCGTCGCATTGGCTCGTTCCACGGCCTCGTCGAGAGTGTCGAACGGCAAGGCGGAAATCACCGGGCCGAAGATCTCCTCCCGTGCGATCTGCATGTCGTCGGAGACACCGGCGAACACGGTTGGCTCGACGAAGTTGCCCCTGGCGAGACTGCCCTCCTTCGCTCGACGGCCGCCGGCCACCACCTTCGCGCCCTCCTCGCGCCCGCTTTGCAGGAAGCCCTCGACCTTGTCGAGCTGTCGCTGGGAAACGAGAGGCCCGATCTCCGTCGCCGGATCCGCGCCATCGCCGATCTTCAGCGCCGAGGCGAACTTGCCGAGGCGCTCGACCAGTTCATCATGGATCTTGCGCTCCACGAACAGGCGTGAGCCGGCGATACAGATCTGGCCCGAATTGGCGAACGCAGCCATCGCTGCGATCGGCACGGCCTTGTCGAGGTCGGCATCGGCGCAGACGATGACCGGCGACTTGCCGCCAAGCTCGAGAGACACCCGCTTGAGGTTGCCGGCCGACGCGCGGATGATCGCCTGGCCGGTCGCAGTGGACCCGGTGAAGACGATCTTGTCGACGCCGAGATGTTCGGCCAGCGGCGCACCGGCCTCGGATCCGGTTCCAGTTACCACGTTGACGACGCCGGGCGGCACGCCGGCCTCGTTCATCAGGTCCGCGATCAGCAGAGGTGTCAGCGGCGCCTCTTCCGACGGCTTCAGCACGATCGTGCAGCCGGTCGCGAGCGCAGGTCCGATCTTCCAGACCGATGCTGCCGTCGGCGCATTCCAAGGAATGATAGCGCCAACCACGCCGATGGGCTCCTTCCGCGTGAATGAGACGATATCGCCCGGAAGCGAATTGTCCACCGTCTGACCGTGGAGCGCGGTCGCCATGCCGGCGTAGTAGCGCAGCATGCCGATCACGCGGAGCTTGTTCGCCCGCGTCCGGACGATCGGCATTCCCATGTCGGCGGTATCGGACTGGCTGATCTCCTCCCAGTGCTTCTCGAACAGGTCGGCGATACGCAGCAGCAGCGCCTGCCGCTCGAACGGCTTGAAACGGCTCCACGGTCCCACGAAGGCGCGACGGGCCGCGGCGACCGCGTCGTTGATGTCGGCCGCCTCACTGCGCGGGACTCGACCGATGACTTCGCCGGTCGCTGGATTGCGCGTCTCGAAGACCTTGCCCGAACGTGCCTCCACCCAGGCGCCATCGACGAACATCTTTCGGGTTCGGCCGTCGATCGGAAATCGGATCTCAGCTTTCGTCATCGCAGTACTCCTGTCTCGACGGAGGCGAGGACGGACACCCCGCCGCCGTTTGATTTCGCGCTTTCATAGCGGTTATTCTTCGCCTCGGGCAGGGTCCGCAACGACGGCGAGGACTGCATTCTGACGATCCTCGGGCTTTCGCTTGAACGCGGGAGAAGGCGTCGATCCGAATGTCAGGGCTGGACGGCCTTGGAAGGATCGATCGAGATCTGGCGCTTCAGCGTGCGCAGGCCGAACGTCGTTCGCGACTGCCGGATGCCCGGTATCCTGTACAACGCCTGTCGCAGGAAGCGCTCGTAGTGATCGGTGTCCTGCACGACGACCTTGATGAGATAATCGTATTCGCCGGTCACCAGATAGGCTTCCATCACCTCCGGAATTCGCGACAGTGCGGTGCCGAAGCGCTCGAGCACCTTCTCGTCATGCTTGTCCAGGGTGATCTCCACGAAGGCGATGTTGTTGTAGCCAAGATTGGCGTGATTGAGCACCGCGACGTATTTCTCGATCGCGCCATTTTCCTCGAGGCGCTTCACCCTGGTCCAGCACGGCGAACTCGAGAGCCCGACCTGCTCCGCAAGAGCGCTCGTCGTCAGGCGGCCATTCTCGCTCAGAGCCGAGAGAATGCGGCGATCCAGCTGATCGAGCTCCTCGACGGGGCCCCGCCTGGCAGGCATCAGATAATCCTTCTGTATCTCGGCTGTCTTGCGGGAAAATATCCCGAAACTTTGACCAGTCCGTCGAATTTTTAGGAAATCTTCGTGAATGAAGAGATTATCATTGTGCCGCGAGAGAACGTGACATGCAACCTCAACAGCGCCGCTGCGTCAGCGTGAGGGCCACGACGTCCGACCCCTTTGACGGTATCGTTCGGCTTGTCCTCGACGCAGGCCGGTTCGGCTTTGGCCTCGATCAGGTCTCGATGACCACGCAGGCGGACGGGAACCGAACGATACGGATGGTTCTTGAAGTCCAGCCGTCGGCCGACTGCGCCGACCTCACGGAACGGTTGTCACGGCATGCCGCGATCACCGGCCTTCACGTCGTGGAGCTCGCGCGCGAGGACGCCGGTCGGCCAGACGCCGTCTCTCCAGAACCGGCAAACGAGCGGATGCTCCCATGACCAGCCCCACGCCGCTTCGCTTTCACGTTCCGGAGCCTGCAAGCCGTCCCGGGGGCAAGCCGGATTTCTCCGGCGTCTCGATTCCGAAGGCAGGTTCGGTCCGGCGCCCGCCGGTCGACGTGCCGTCCGAGGAGATTCGCGATCTCGCCTACTCGATCATCCGCGTGCTCAATCACGAGGGCCGGGCGATCGGGCCGTGGGTGCCGGACCTCTCCCAGGACGAGCTCGTCGCCGGCCTGCGCCACATGATGACGCTGCGCACGTTCGACGCGCGCATGCAGATGGCGCAACGGCAGGGCAAGACATCCTTCTACATGCAGCACACCGGCGAGGAAGCCGTGAGTTGCGCCTTCCGCATCGCGCTCGGCCCCGAGGACATGAACTTCCCGACCTACCGCCAGGCCGGCCTGCTGATCGCGCATGACTATCCGCTCGTCGACATGATGTGCCAGATCTATTCCAATGAGCACGATCCGCTAAAGGGCCGGCAATTGCCCGTGATGTACTCTTCGAAAAAGCACGGCTTCTTTTCGATTTCGGGCAACCTCGCCACGCAGTTCGTCCAGGCGGTCGGCTGGGCCATGGCATCGGCGATCAAGCGCGACAACCGCATTGCCGCCGCCTGGATCGGCGACGGCTCGACGGCTGAGTCGGATTTTCATGCGGCGCTTGTGTTCGCCTCGACCTACAAGGCGCCGGTCGTCCTCAACGTGGTCAACAACCAGTGGGCCATCTCGACCTTCCAGGGCATCGCGCGTGGTGGCTCGGGCACCTTCGCGGCGCGCGGCCTCGGCTTCGGCATCCCCGCGCTCAGAGTCGACGGCAACGACTATCTCGCGACCTATGCCGTCGCAAAATGGGCAATCGAGCGGGCGCGGCTCAACCTCGGGCCGACGCTGATCGAATACGTCACCTACCGCGCCGGCGCGCATTCAACCTCGGATGATCCTTCCGCCTACCGGCCGAAGCACGAATCCGAGGAGTGGCCGCTGGGTGATCCCGTGATCCGGCTCAAGCAGCATCTCATCGCATCCGGGGCCTGGTCGGAGGAACGCCACAAGCAGACAGAAGCCGAGATTCTTGCCACCGTCATCGCCGCTCAGAAGGAAGCCGAGGCCTTCGGCACCCTGCATTCCGGCGGCAAGCCCTCGGCCCGTGACATCTTCGAGGACGTCTATGCCGAACTGCCGCCGCACCTGCGGCGCCAGCGCCAGCAGATCGGGGTCTGAGCCATGCCGCGCATGACGATGATCGAGGCAATCCGCTCGGCGCTCGACGTCTCGATGGCTCGCAACGACGACGTCGTGGTCTATGGCGAGGACGTCGGTTTTTTCGGCGGCGTGTTCCGCTGTACGCAGGGCCTGCAGCAGAAATACGGCGTCTCGCGCTGCTTCGACGCGCCGATCAGCGAATGCGGCATCGTCGGCACCGCGATCGGCATGGCCGCCTACGGGCTGCGCCCCTGCGTCGAGATTCAGTTCGCCGACTACATGTATCCGGCCTACGACCAGATCGTCTCGGAGGCAGCTCGCCTGCGCTATCGTTCGGCCGGCGACTTCACCTGCCCGCTGGTCATCCGCATGCCGACCGGCGGTGGCATTTTCGGCGGGCAAACCCACAGCCAGAGCCCCGAGGCGCTGTTCACGCATGTCGCGGGACTGAAGACCGTGGTGCCGTCCAATCCCCATGATGCGAAGGGCCTCCTGATCGCGGCCATCGAGGATCCGGACCCGGTCATCTTTCTGGAGCCGAAGAGGCTCTACAACGGCCCGTTCGACGGTCATCACGATCGCCCGGTCACCGCATGGGCCAGGCATGAGCTCTCCGACGTGCCGGAGGGACACTACACCACGCCCCTTGGCAAGGCCGTGACGCGACGCGCCGGCGAGGCCGTCACCGTCCTTGCCTACGGCACCATGGTTCACGTTGCCCTCGCGGCCGCCGAGGAGACGGGCGTCGACGCCGAGGTGATCGACCTGCGCACCCTGCTTCCGCTCGATCTCGAGACGATCGTGGCTTCCGTCGCCAGGACTGGCCGCTGCATCGTGCTGCACGAAGCCACCCTGACCTCCGGCTTCGGCGCGGAACTGACGGCGCTGGTGCAGGAGCACTGTTTCTATCATCTCGAAGCGCCGGTGATGCGCGTCACGGGCTGGGACACCCCCTACCCGCATGCGCAGGAATGGGACTATTTCCCCGGCCCTGCGAGGCTCGGGCAGGCGCTGCGCGAGATCGTGGAGGCACGCTGATGGGCGAGCGCAGCGTCAAGCTTCCGGATATCGGCGAAGGCATTGCCGAAGCAGAGCTGGTCGAATGGCACGTCAAGGTGGGCGATCTCGTCCGCGAGGACGATTTGCTTGCCACCGTCATGACCGACAAGGCTTCGGTGGAAATTCCCTCGCCGCTCGCGGGCGAGGTCAGCTGGGTCGGCGCCCAGATCGGTGAAGCGGTCGCGATCGGCTCGACGCTGGTGAGGCTCAAGGTCGCCGGCGATGACGCCGCGGAGCCGGCAGACGAGGCACCAAAGAAAGATGCCGCGACGCCATTGGTCGCGACGAAGGCCGAATCCCCGGTTGCCAAGCCGGCGCCCCCCGCCCGCGCTCACTCCGCGGCGATTGAGACCCGGCCGGCGATCACATCCGCGGTCCGCCGCGCGCCGGGCGAGAAGCCGCTGGCCTCGCCTGCGATACGCCTGAAGGCGCGCGAAGCCGGTATCGACCTGCGTCAGGTCCACGGCACGGGTCCCGCCGGGCGCATCACCCACGAGGACATCGACGCCTTTTTGGCGCGTGGACCGGCACCGCTCCATGGTCGCGGCATGAGCCCAAAGACCGCCGTCACCGACGTCAAGGTGGTAGGCTTGCGCCGCCGCATTGCCGAGAAGATGGCGCTGTCGAAATCGCGCATCCCGCACATCACCATCATCGAGGAAGTGAACGTCTCGCCGCTGGAGGATTTTCGCGCGTCGCTGAACAGGAAACCCACGCCGGAGCATCCCAAGCTGACGCTACTGCCGTTCCTGATGCGCGCCATGGCCAAGGCGCTTGCCGAGCAGCCCGCGCTCAACGCGCTCTATGACGACGAGGCCGGTATCGTGCATCAGCATGCCGGCATCCATATCGGCATCGCGACGCAGACTCCGCTGGGTCTCGTCGTACCCGTGGTGAAGCATGTGGAAGCGCGCGACCTGCGGGACTGCAGCATCGAGTTGAACCGTCTCGCGCAACGCGCCCGCGAGGGCACCGCGACGCGCGAGGAACTGACCGGCTCGACCATCACCATCACCTCGCTCGGCGCGCTCGGCGGCCTTGCGACCACGCCGGTGATCAACCATCCCGAGGTCGCCATCGTCGGCGTCAACAAGATCGCGGTGCGCCCGGTCTGGGACGGCACGCAGTTCATGCCCTGCAAGATGATGAACCTCTCCTCCAGCTTCGATCACCGCGTCATCGACGGATGGGACGCCGCCGTCTTCGTGCAGAGGCTCAAGGAGCTGCTGGAGAATCCGGCGACGATCTTCGTCGACCCCTGAGGCGGAAGAAGCAATGGCCGAGATCACCTGTCAGCTCGTCGTAATCGGTGGCGGCCCCGGCGGCTATGTGTGCGCGATCCGCGCCGGCCAGCTCGGCCTCGACACCGTCCTCGTCGAACGCGGCAAGCTGGGCGGAAGCTGCCTCAACGTCGGCTGCATTCCCTCGAAGGCGATGATTCACGTTGCCGAGGAATTCGAGAAGTTGACCGAGGCCGCGAGCGGCAAGACGCCGTTCGGCCTGACGGCGGCAGCGCCCGCGCTGGACTTCAAGCAGGCGATCGCCTGGAAGGACGGTATCGTCCAACGGCTGAACAACGGCGTCGCCGCGCTGCTCCGCAAGGCCAAGGTCAAGATCGTGCAGGGCCATGCTCGCTTTCGCGACGGCAAGACGGTCGTTGTCGAGACCGAGACCGGCCCGAAGACGATCAAGGCCGAGACGGTCGTGATCGCGACCGGCTCGGCGTCCGTGGAGTTGCCGTCCCTGCCGTTCGGCGGCAAGGTCATCTCCTCGACCGGTGCGCTGTCGCTCGCAGAGGTGCCAAAATCCCTTGTTGTCGTCGGCGGCGGTTATATCGGGCTCGAGCTTGGGACCGCTTTCGCCAAGCTGGGAAGCAGGGTGTCCTTGGTGGAGGCGCAGGACAACATCCTGCCGCTCTACGATGCGGAATTGACCGCTCCGATCACGAGACGCCTCGCCGCACTCGGCGTCGAGGTGCTGACCGACGCCAGGGCGCTCGGCCTGACCGCCCAGGGCGACGGATTGCGCATCGAGACGGCCGATGGGCGCGAGCGCAGCCTGGCGGCTGACAAGATTCTCGTCACGGTCGGCCGGGCGCCGGTCACTGCCGCATTAGGGCTGGAGCAACTCGTCCTCGACATGGACGGTCGCTTCATCCGCATCGGCCAGCACTGCGAAACCTCGATGCGCGGCATCTACGCGATCGGCGATGTCACGGGAGAGCCGATGCTGGCCCATCGCGCCATGGCGCAAGGTGAGATGGTGGCGGAAATCGCCGCCGGCATGCCGCGCGCGTGGGACAAGCAGTGCATCCCGGCGATCTGCTTCACCGATCCCGAGATCGTCGCGGCGGGCCTGTCACCGGAAGAGGCTCGCCAGGCCGGCATCGACATCAATCTTGGGCAGTTTCCCTTTGCTGCCAACGGCCGCGCGATGACACGCCATGGCGAGCCCGGCTTTGTGCGCGTGGTTGCCAGGGCCGACAATCAACGCATCCTCGGCATCCAGGCCGTCGGACAGGGCGTCTCGGAGCTCTCTGCCGCGTTTGGCATGGCGATCGAGATGGGCGCGGTCTTGCAGGACATCGCCGGCACGATCCACGCGCATCCCACGCTGGGCGAAGCGATCCAGGAAGCGGCCTTCAAGGCACTCGGCCACGCGATCCACGTCTAGGCCTGTCCCAGCGGGCGGAGGCCAGACCGAGGGCGCTCAGGCGCCGATGACCTCAGCCATTGGCGCCAGCGTCACTCCCGCTGCGGCAAGGCGCGCCTTCAGGCGCTGTGCCATCGCGACCGCGCCAGGCGTATCGCCGTGGACACAGACGCTGTCGATGCGGGTCGGCAACTGCGCTCCCGACAGGCACGTGATCGCGCTGTCCTCGACCATACGAATGACCCGTTCGGACGCGACCTCGGCATCGTGAATGACCGACCCGGCCAGACGGCGCGATACCAGATTGCCGTTGTCGGCATAGGCGCGATCCGCATAAATCTCGCGCACCAGCGGCAGGCCGAATTTCTCGCCGGCCCGTTCCGTCTCCTGGCCAGGCATCACCACGAAGATCAGGTTCCTGTCGATGGTGCGGATCGCACGCGCCACGGCTTCGGCGAGGTCACGATCCTCCGCCGCGATGTTGCCGAGCGCACCGTGGGTCTTGACGTGGCGAACGGTGTGACCGGCATCGGAGGCCAGCGCCATCAGCGCGCCCACCTGGTAGAGCACGATCTTCTCGATGTCGGCGGGCCGCTCGCCCTGGATGGGCCTGCGGCCAAACCCCCAGAGATCGAGAAAGCCGGGATGCGCACCGGCCTGCACGCCATTGGCCTTCGCCTCGCTCAAGGTGCGATGCATGACGAGCGGATCGCCGGCATGAAAGCCGCAGGCGATGTTGGCAGAGGTGACGGTCCGCAGCATCTCGGCGTCATCGCCGAGCGTGTAGACGCCGAAACCTTCGCCCATGTCGCAGTTCATGTCGATCAGAGTCATCATCGTCCTCATTTGGCGTGCAGGTTTGATATACCCGTGATACGCGGTGTGCGTCACGACAAATTCGGCGTGCCGCTTGCATGGGCGGAAGACGGTTTTCGAGGAACATGCCTGCCGCGACTGGCTGAGCTCCGCCCCGGCGAACGCGTCCGCTTTCAGGCGACCGGGGAAGACGTCGCCGTGCAGCTCGCCCGCGAGATGCGCGAACGGATCAGGCGCATCGACGCGTCCCTGGTCGAGGTCAAGCGTACCGCCGCGCCCACGAGCGACCATTCGCCGGCCCGCAATCTCATCGACGGCGTGATTTCCGCGCTCGATTGAACAGAGCTCGCAGCGAACGCGCTCGCGTCACTTCGGGTTAGGCTCTTCCAATCCTGCGCCCGGTTCATCCAGGCGCCCGCCCCTCGCAAGCCGAACCGCATTTCCCAGCGCACGTGCCGCGTTCAGCACCTCCTTCTGAAACTCCTGGTCTTCGTCCAGCTCCTGATGCGACGTGGCATATGTCTCCATATAACCGACGTAGCCGTCGAGCTCGCCGAAGCGGCCCGCCGAGATCAGGTGCATGTCCGTCAGCCAGTCGGACAGGGTCCTGCGCACACCCTCGGCGCCGACGCTGTCGCCGTGGACCACGAGGCCAAAATGGCGACCGGCGAGATGACGCGGATAGGGCCAGCCTTTCAGCTCGATCGCCTTGGCCTCATCCGCCTTCTTGCCGTGCGTCGAGGTCGGATCGGGATTTCCCCCGTCGGCGCATACGAGGCGGTCCATCATCGCCTTGAGCCCGGCCGGGACATGGTACCAGTTCACGGGCGTCAAGATCAGGATGCCGTGGGCAGCGACCCAGAGCGGATAGATCTCGTTCATCCAGTCGCTGGTCTGGCCCAGCGAGTAGTTCGGATAGCAGCTGCAAGGCCAATGGCAGAGCGGCATGGCGGTGGACACGCACGCTTTGCAGGGATGGATGTTCTTGCCGAACTCCGAGGTCAGGCGGGAGAGATCGAGGATATCCACGGCAAAGCCCATCTCGATGAAGACGGGCTCGGCCATCTTGACCATGCGCCAGGTCTTGGACATCTCTCCAGGACAGGTGTGCTCGCTCCGCGCTGACCCGTTGATGATGAGGACGCGGGGAGGCTCAGCGGCGTCATCATGCCGCCGCTGGGCCTCGAGGACCGCAGACCGGGCATTCAGCCAGTCAACTGCGAGATCGTAGTCGGGATCGGAGAAGCCCGCCCCTGCCTTTCGGGTGACCGGCGCTTTGCGCGAATGACTATAGGCATCCCAGGCCGCGCCGATCACAGCATCCAGCTCATGCTGCAGGGGCGCAAAAGCGGGATCAACAAACTGGTCCCTGTAGCGGCGCTCGAACTCCTCGCGCGACAGTTTGACGGTCGGCATCCCCTTGCGAATATCCGGATCCGTCATGCTGTATCCTCTGGACATCGGTGCAATCCGTTCAACCGGAGAGTGCTGCGCGCGGTTCCAAAGATGTCAGGCCGAAGCCAAGAGCGTTTCGTGAAAGCAACATATAGGGCCGCCAGGCGTTTCCCGACGAGGGAGAGTGGCGACAGATGGCTCGCGTACTTGTTGGAACTTCGGGTTGGCACTACGCCTCGTGGCGAGGTCCATTCTTCCCAAGCGATTTACCCCTGAAACAGCAACTCGGCTATTACGCCAATCAATTCGAGACGACCGAGCTCAATGGCGTCTTCTATCGCACGCCAACGCCGGAAGCCGTCAAGACGTGGCGGTCGCAGGTGAACGGGGATTTCGTATTCGCGTGGAAAGCCTCCAAGTTCATCACGCACTGGAAACGCTTGTCCGACAACTCCACGAACAGCCTTGAGCTGCTGGAGGATCGCATTTCCTTGCTCGGTCCGGCGGCGGGGCCGATCCTGTTTCAGCTTCCGCCCCAGTTTGAAGCAAACGCCGACCGCCTTGCCTCTTTCTTCAAGCTGCTCTCCCGAAAGCGCCGCTACAGCTTCGAGTTTCGTCATCCGAGCTGGTATCAGCCTCGTATCCTGCGAATGCTGGCCGACGAGAACATCTCGCTATGCCTGTCGGACCATCACGACGCACCCGCGCCATGGCGACGGACAGCGGATTTCGTCTACGTGCGGGGCCACGGCCCGAGCGGACGCTATTACGGCCATTACCGGCGGCCCGTGCTTGCGGAGTGGGCCAAGCGCATCAAGTCCTGGAAGCGCCAGGGCTGCGACGTCTATGTCTATTTTGACAACGACCAGAAAAGCGCGGCACCAAGCGATGCCCTGAAGCTTCGGTCGCTGCTATAGGCCGCGCTCAGGACCGCACTGCTATTCACGCCAGAATTCCGCGAGCTCCTCCGCGGTCACCAGGTCGACCTGGCCATGGAAACGCGTGCGATACATCGTCATGAGCGCGTCATGGCCGACGTCGGATGAGCTGCACAGAGCGTCCTGCACGATGACGACCCTGAAGCCGAGATCGACCGCACTCAGGACCGTCGACAGGACGCAAACATCGGTTTCGGCGCCGGTGATGACCACCGTCCCGATTCCTTTTTCAATCAACGAGGTCGCCAGCGCTGGATTGCTGAACGCCGAATAGGCCGGCTTGTCGATGACGCGAGCCGGCGGAACGTGGCGTGCCAGTGCCGGCACGAGGTCGAGCGCCGATGCCGGAAGATGGTTGCGGGTGGCCTGCTCCCAACGCCGGAAATAGCTGCGCCATTGCCCGGGACGTTCCTCCGGGTGTTGTGGCGTGACGAAGCGTGAAAACACGGTTCGGGCCTCGTAGCGCGACACGATCGTGACGATCGTTGGCAGGACCCGCTCCATCCACGGAGTCTCCCAAAGTCCGCCGGGAGCAAAGATGTTCTGCATGTCGATGCAGAGATGAACGGCGCCGCGAATCTCCGCGACCTCCGACTTGCTGTCCCTCATTATCTTCCACCGTCCGCCTGGATGACCCGTACTCACAAGCCCGACCGATCCGCGTGCAAGCGCCGGCGCCAGAGGGCGCGAGCGGCGTCGCGGAGTTATTTGCGGCCACTGCAGGCCTGCCCAAGAAACCTGAAACAAGAACGCTGGTTCCAAGGCGGATCCCCGAGGAACAAGGAGGAGCCAGGCTTCTTAACCGGACAGAACGACGGTGGAGGTCAGCATGGGTGAAACCACGATCAAGAAAGTTTCGGCCCGCGAGTCCCCGGTCGGGGAGATGGGACAGACGTACCTGGTCTCCGGAAAGCGCGTTTCAATGCGCTTGTGGCAGAACGAGGCGCCAACAGGGCGCCATGACGCAACGCGAATACGAGACCGCTGGCTATGTCATTGCGGGGCAGGCCGAACTCACGCTTGAAGGCCGAACGATTAATCTGAAATCCGGCGATTCCTGGCTTGTTCCAGCGCAGGCAAAGCACGCCTACCGGATTCAGAAGACCTTTACGGCGATCGAGGCGACGGCGCCGCCTGCGCAGGTGCACGGCGCGACCATTGAGCAGCCGCGCCGACCGGCGCGAAGGTGGACCGCTGACCGCTCCATGAAACGACGGTCCGCCACGGGGGTGGTGCGGGAAGCCTTCCTATAACGCCCAACCGGCCCGATTAGGAACCTCCCCGACGACACCGAATTGGTACCGCACAATTCGGAGGATTTCACATGGATGGGATTATCTATCTCGTTGGGCTGATCGTGATCATCATGTTCATCCTGTCGCTATTCGGCTTGCGGTGATCATCATGGAAACGTTGGTGAGAGGCGAAAACGCGGCGATGCGCGAGCAAGGCCGACTGGAGCCGTGGAGCTTGCAATGGACGCCTGTCATTGCCGGCGCTCTGGCGGCATCGGCGCTTTCGCTTATCCTGATCTCGTTTGCGACCGCTCTCGGGCTTGGCGTCGCCTCGACGGCTCCGACCTGGCGGGACACGTCGTTTGCGCTCTGGCTGCTCTCGGGCATCTATCTGATCCTTCAAGCCCTGATCAGCTTCGGTTGCGGCGGCTATTTTGCCGGGCGGATCCGATCACCCGATGCGTCCTTGGACGACGACGTCGCAACCCGCGACGGGATGCATGGTGTCGCCTCTTGGGCGCTCGCCGTCGTGATCGGCGCCGTCCTGACCGCCATGGTCGCATGGGCGGCCAGCAAGCCGTCCTCGACGATGCAGGCGCCTTCGGCTTCCGAACCTACGGTTCTCAGTTTCGAGCTCGACCGCCTGTTTCGTGCGCCGCGCCGGCCGCCGAACGTTGATCTGAGCGCAGAACGAGCCGAAGCCGCGCGCATCCTGATGACGTCGTCCAGCCACAGCGGCGTTGCGACCGACGATCGCGCCTACCTCGTCCAACAGGTCACCGCGCTGACCGGCCTGACCGGGCCGGATTCGGAGAAGCGGGTCGATGCGACGATTGCGAACGCCAAGAACGCCATCTCCAAGGCGCGCGCGGCGAGCATCATTCTGGCTTTCTCGGCGGCCGCCGCACTGCTGTTCGGAGCCGTTGCCGCCTGGGCTGGCGCCGCGGCCGGCGGACGGCACAGGGACGGCGAACCACTCTCTGCCTGGATGACGCATTCGAACCGCTGGTCACGCCACCCGGCGAAGACGCCGCAGTCCATGCCGTAGAGCGAATTGAAGGACGATCGCAACAAGGGCGCCCCGGCAACGGGGCGCCCTTCTGAATCGGACACGACGACGGGCGAACCCAGTCAGCAACCATCGTCGGCAGCGGTCGACTTGCTCGCGTCGGCAGCGGTGGACTTGGTCGATTGCTCGGCAGCCGTCGGCTGGCTCTGCATCTGACGCTGGGCATCCTGCGACGAGGCCGCGGTCCCCTCGGTCGCCTTGTTCATGGCTGAGGTCGGCGGATGCTCCTTGGCATTCGATGAAGCAGCTCCCGTCGTCTCACCGGCTTTACCTGTCGTGACTGGCCCGGAGCCGGCATCGCGGCTGGCCGTATTGCAGGGCCCGCCGAGCGCGAACGTCGAACTGAGCACGAGCAGCGCGCCGGCCAACATTGACTTGTGAAACATGACAATCTCCTTCCTCGCTTTCACCGGCTAGTGCCTGGCGGAGCCGGGTTCCGCCATCTTGCGATGCTGCTTGGCCAGCCTCTCCGCGGGCGTGATGTTTGCCATCGCAGACTGGATCTTGTTCTTCAGACCTGTGACGACATCGCCCTCGCCTCTCATCATGGCGTCGAAGCCCTGCCGCGCCACCATGGCGGGATCGTCCTTCGCTTCAGAGCCAACCTTGGTGTCGAGCATATCGGCGCGCTCGAAAAACGCGGTCTCGGTCGCGCCGGGCATGAGGCAGGTCACCGTGATCGCGGTATCGCGGAGCTCTTCGCGAAGCGCGAAGGACAGCGAATTGAGATAGGATTTCGACGCGTTGTAGACCGCCTGGAAGCTGCCGGGCGTGAAGCCGGCGATCGAACCCGTGATCAGGATGCGGCCGTGATTGCGGCGCCGCATGTCGTTTCCGACTCGGTGGAGCAGGCATGTGGTTCCCGTGATGTTCGTATCGATGACATCGCGGATTCGCGCGAGCTCCTGATCGAGAAACGCGTGTCCAAGGCCTCGCCCGGCATTCGCCATGAGCAAGTCGATCGGACGGCCGTTAGCGGCGGCGTAGAGCGCCTCGATACCTTCCTGAGTGGCGAGATCGACATGGAGAGCCTCGATGGTACCCGCACCCGGCTCGTTGCGCAGGCGTGCGGCCGCCGTCTCGATCTCCGGCTCGTCCGCGGCAATCAGCAGATCGCATCCCTCGCGCGCGCAAATGCGCGCAAGCTCAAGGCCGATCCCAGTCGACGCACCGGTGACAATCGCAAATTGCCTGTCCATCTTCGCTCTCCATTCTCGCGCAACTTGCCGGTCTAATCGCGAAAGACCTCGGCCGTTCCTAACGCGACGGGAGCGCCAGCTGCGCCTGGATTGCGCTATTCCGTGAACCTCCTGGAGGCTTCGTCGGCGTTGATGGCGGGATCGCTCGACAACTCGCGTTCCGCTTCGCGCCAGAACTCGTCTTCCCGCCCGTCCGGCTTGCCTGCCAGTTCCCAGAGCTGATGCGCGCGAGTCCGGATCCGATCTTCCGTCGGTTTCTCCATCCGCCTCCTCCTCCCGATATCTGCCCACTCAACGTCGGTCCGCAGCCCACGTTCCAGGTGCGGGCGCGAGCCGCGATCGTCGATCCGGCTTCGCGGCTTCCGTCTTCTGTCGCTTCGCTGATTTCTGCCGAAGCTGATCCATGCGGCATTGCGAAGGCTTCTTGTCCGGGCGCCAGCGCAGGATCGTCGTGCCGTGACGAAACCGGTCGCCGGACACATGGTCGTAGCAGACTTCGACGACGTGAACCGGACGCACGGGCTGCCACTCGGCAGATCGTTTGGTCGACCATCGACTGGGCCCGCCCGGGGCCTTGCCGGTAAAACTGCTCTTGCTGACGATCTTCTCGAATTTATCCGTGAGGCCAGGCCTGTCGGACGCCTTGATCGCCGAAGTGAAGCCGACGTGGTGCAGGCGGCCGGCGTCATCGTACAGCCCAAGCAGCAGCGAGCCGAGCACCTTCCGTTTGCCCTGCCTCTTCTCGCCATATCGGAAGCCGCCGACCACGCAATCGGCCGATCGCAGCAGCTTGATCTTCTGCATCCCGTCGCGCGTGCCGCTGCGGTAGGCGAGGTCCAGCCGCTTTGCAACGACGCCGTCATGGCCGTCATCGACATGCTGGAGCCACCGTTTCGCCTCTGCATAATTGCGGTTCGCCGGCGACAGCTCGAAAACGTCGTTGCCCCGGAAGTAGCGCCGCGCGAATTTCTCAAGTGCGGGCCGCCGTTTCGCCAGCGGCAGCGCTCCGACATCCACGTCCGCCGATCGCAGCAGATCGAAGGCAATGAAGCGCGCAGGCGTTTCCTGCGCGAGGCGCTTGACCCGGCTGGCCGCGGGATGGATGCGCTGAAGCAGGGCGTCGAACGAGTAACCCTCGTCGAGCCGGATGATCAGCTCGCCGTCGAGCATGAAGGACTCAGCGGATAGTGCCGATGCGGCGGACGCGACTTCCGGAAAATAGCGGACGAGGTCGCGTCCGCCCTTGGACTGCATGCGAACGCCTCGACCGTCGCGACTGAGCAGGCAACGGAAGCCGTCCCATTTCGGCTCGTATTGCCATTGCTCCCCCTGGGGAAGCTCGGTGACGGATTCGGCTTCCATCGGCTCCATGGTCGATACTCGCAACACGCTTGGTCATCCAAACGTAGCCGCCCCTTCTCTCAAGCGGGCTTGGCAGGATGCGCTGTGCGCGGATGACGCTCGTGCAGCAGTCGCGCGAGCGCTTCACGCTCCGAGGCATGGCCCTTCATCGCCGTCTCGAACAGCGCCTCCTGGACATCCCGTGGCATATCACCCCACACCTCCATGGCAGCCTGGCCCAGCAGATAAGCAAAGCGTTCGTCGGCCATGTCGACCCTCCCTCTCGTGCCTGAGGATAGGAACTGCAGCCGCCCTGCCCGTGTTCCAACCCGTCATTTGGAAACGGAGGAATTGGCGGACATGGGACTGTTCGCCAGGGACAACGCGAAGGCGTCCAGCGCGGCCTGGACCTCGACGAGCGGAATGGATGTCCGGGCCGCGCATGGCCTCCTCACTGCAGTTGCAGCACATGTCAACCAGGTGAAAGATTTCGCGTACGACATAGCAACCATCGCGCATTCCTCGACTTAGATGCCTCGTGGGTGAGCCCGGAGGACGGAAGATGAAGGCGCTGGTCTGGCATGGCAAGGAGGACGTAAGGTGCGACGCCGTCACGGACCCGGAGATCCAGGACCCGCGCGACGCCATCATCAGGGTCACGAGTTGCGCCATCTGCGGCTCCGACCTGCACCTCTTCCACAACTTCATCCCGGGCATGCTGCCCGGCGACATCATGGGCCACGAGACCATGGGCGAAGTGGTCGACGTCGGCTCCGGCGTCGACGGCAAGCTGAAGAAGGGCGACCGCATCGTCGTCCCTTTCACGATCATCTGCGGCGAATGCGACCAGTGCAAGCGCGGCAATTTTTCCATCTGCGAGACCACCAACCGCAAGCGCCATCTGGCCGACAAGGTGTTCGGACACACGACCGCGGGCCTGTTCGGCTACACCCATCTCACCGGCGGCTACCCGGGCGGCCAGGCTGAATATCTGCGCGTGCCCTATGCCGATGCCACCCATATCAAGGTGCCCGCCGGCATCCCGGACGAACAGCTGCTGTTTCTCAGCGACATCTTCCCGACCGGTTGGCAGGCCGCCGCACAATGCGACATCGAGCCGACGGATACAGTCGCGATCTGGGGCTGCGGTCCGGTGGGACAAATGGCGGTCCGCAGCCCCATCCTGCTCGGGGCCAACCAGGTGATCGCGATCGATTGCCTGCCCGAGCGGCTCAGCATGGCCGAGGCCGGCGGTGCCACCACGATCAACTTCGAAAACGAAAGCGTTCTGGAGCGGCTAAGGGACCTCACCGACGGCAGGGGCCCCGAAAAATGCATCGACTGCGTCGGCATGGAATCGCATGTGATGGCCTCACTGCCCGATACGCTGCTCGACCGCGCCAAGCAGATGGTGATGGCGGAGAGCGATCGGCCGCATGTGCTGCGCGAGATGATCTATGTCTGCCGGCCAGGCGGCATCATCTCGGTGCCTGGCGTCTATAGCGGCTTCTCGGACATGCTCCCGATGGGAGCATTCATGAACAAGGGACTGACGATGCGGACGGGCCAGACTCACGTCAACCGTTGGACCGACGACCTGCTCCGCCGCATCGAGGAGGGCGAGATCGACCCATCCTTCGTCATCACCCACACCGTCCCGCTCGAGCAGGGCCCGGAGATGTACCAGGTGTTTCGCGACAAGCGGGATTCCTGCGTCAAGGTCGTGTTGAAGCCCTGAAGGAGCGAAGCCAATGTTTCATTTCTCCAACATCGTGCGCACCAAGGGCGATCCGAAAATCGTCAGGGGCGGGCCGAGCCTGAAGCGGCCGGAAGACCAGCTTGCCCGCGCGCTCGGCTGGTTCAGCATCGGCCTCGGCGTCGTCGAGTTCTTCGCGCCGAGGCGCGTCACGGAAACGCTCGGCATGGAAGGTCACGAGACGTTGGTCCGCGCTTTCGGCGTGCGCGAAATCCTCGCGGGGATCATGTCGCTGTCAGTGGACAAGAACGCCGGCCTCTGGGCTCGCGTCGGCGGCGACGGCCTCGATGCCGCCGCGCTGATCTCCGGTCTGACCTCCGACAATCCCAAAAAGGGCAATATCGCGCTGGCGCTGCTGATGGTGGGCGGCATCGCCGTGCTCGACTACCGCGCCGCGCAGGATACCAGACCGCGACGGCCGCCGCGTGATGCTCGGCGCAGGCTCTATCCGAACAGGAGCGGTTTTCCCAGGGGCATCGAGAGTGCCCGAAGCAAGGCCAGACAGATCGCATCGCATGCCGCCGCGCGACAGAGCTGAGGTCGATGAAACGCGAGCCATGCGGGTGAAGCAAGGCAATGAGTGACGAGTCCCCTGACGAAAGCGCGTGGTGGCAATCCGCGGTCATCTACGAGATCGCGCCGATCTCCTTCCAGGACTCGAACGGCGACGGCAAGGGCGACCTCGCTGGCCTGATCTCGCGCATCGACTACCTGAAGTGGCTGGGCGTCGATGCGGTCTGGCTCACACCAATCTACAGGAGTCCCTTCCGCGATCTCGGTTACGACATATCCGACTATTGCGCCATCGAACCTGCCTTCGGCAGCCTCGACGAGTTCGACCGTCTCGTCAAAGCCCTGCATGCCGAAGGCATTCGCCTCATCCTCGATCTCGTCCCCAATCACACCGCAAACGACCACAAATGGTTCGTCGAGAGCAGCAGCTCGCCCAACAGCGCGAAAGCCGATTGGTACATCTGGGCCGATGCGGCCGAGAACGGCGGCCCGCCCAACAACTGGCTGAGCCGCTTCGGCGGCAGCGCATGGGAATGGTGCGAAGCGCGGCGGCAGTACTATTATCATTCTTTCCTGGTCGAGCAGCCCGATCTCAACTGGCGCAATCCGCAGGTGCGTGCCGCGATCAGCGAGGTCATGCGCTTCTGGCTCGATCGCGGCGTCGACGGCTTTCGCGTCGATGCCAGCGCGGTCCTGATCAAGGACGCGCTCCTGCGCGACAACCCGCCGAACCCGGGCGCTGCGGGCAAGCCGCCGCCGCAGCGTCACACGCCCGTCTTCACCGACGACCGGCCGGAGACGATGAGTTGCATCGAGTTCATCCGGGAGGTGATCGACAGCTATCCGGCCCGGCTGCTCTGCGGCGAAGTCCAGGGCAAGACCGACCGCATCGGGCATTTCTACGGCACGGAGCGGCCGCGGCTGCATCTGCCGCTCAACTTCGTGCTTCTCGATACGCCATGGAACGCGCTGCCGCTGCAGGCGGCGATCGATGCCTATTTCAACGCGCTGCCGGAGCACGCCTGGCCGGTCTGGGTCGTCGGCGGCCACGACAAGCAGCGGATCGCCAGCAAGGTCGGCGCGGCGCAGATGCGCGTGCTGGCCATGCTGCTGATGACGCTGCGAGGGACGCCGTTCTTCTATATGGGGGACGAGATCGGCCGCAAGCGCGTGACAATTCCGCCCGATCGCATCCGCGATCCCTTCGAGAAGCTGGTGCCGGGATATGGACTGTGCCGAGATCCCGAGCGCGCGCCGATGCGGTGGGACGCCAGCCCGCACGGCGGTTTCACGAAAGGCAGTCCATGGCTTCCGTTGGAGGCTGATGGCGGGACCAGCGTGACAGAGCAGCAAAGTGACGAGCGATCGATCCTGGCGCTGTTTCGCGCGCTGATCGCGCTTCGTCGCGCGCATGCGTGCCTGCGTCAAGGCGGCTACGCGCCGTTGCGATCTCACAACGACGTGCTGGCCTACAAACGCACGGAGGGCCGGAACGAGGCCCTGATCGTGCTCAACATCGCCGCCGAACCGCGAAAATGGCACTGGCGCGGTCGTGGCCGCCTGCTGCTATCGACACATCTGGACCGGCCCTCTGAGCCATTGCCCGATGCCTCGATCCTGCTCCGGGCCAATGAAGGCGTCGTTATCGCACTTGAGGTCAGGTAGCCTAGCGAGGAACTATTGGAGCGCCAGAGAGTCTGACCAACGCTTCCGGCACTCCCCCCTGCTGCTGGAGGCAGACTGGACGAAACCGCAGCCCCGGCGCTCCCCCCTTTCAGGCGCCGGGGTCGCGGCGTGAGCTCGGAGACCAGCCATGGGCAAGACGAAGGGTTTGCAGCAGCGGATCGTCGGCAAAGCCAAGCAGGCCGTAGGTGAGCTGATCGGAGATCAGGATCTGCATGAGGACGGCAAGACGCAAGCGCAGCGTGGCCGCGAAGAACAAGACAAGCCCAGCGAACTCAATCCGTTCAAGAAGCTCAACAAACTAACGTGAGTGCGACCGCGCCGCCCGCCGCTCCAGCCGGGCCGACCGAGTCAAACGCAGCGGCGCGCGTGACGTCCGAACGCCGTTCGCGCTGGATCGCCGCGATCGAGCTCGGCCTCATCAGCAGCACGTTTTCGACCATCGTCAGCCAACTGTCCGCGGCGCGGATCGGCCGTGAGGCGACGGTCGATTGGATGACGGTTGCCGCAATTCCCGCGGGCGACTGGGCGATCACTGCCGAACCGTCGTGGAACGCGATCCTCGCCGGGATCGCCTTTCACCAATGGGCGGACTTCTCGTGGGCGCTGCTTTTCTTCGGCGTGCTCGGCCGCTGGACGGCGAACCTGCGGCCGCTGACCATCCTGCTGCTCGCGATGCCCTGGGCAGTGTTCTCCTCAGGCATGGAGTGGTTCGTGCTGGTGCCGCTGTTTCCGTTCTGGCAGCCGCTGTTCACGCTGCAGCAGCCGTACTGGATCGGGCTGCTTGTCCATGGCTCGTCAGCGGTGATGTATCCTCTGTTCGCTCGGCTGCGCTGGGCACGCGGCAACGTGCCGAAGCAAGACTTGCGCTTCACCAATGCCTGGATCGCCGGGGCGCTCGTCGTGATCGCTGTGCTCGGAACGGTCGCGCTGTTCGGCGACCATGGCTACGAGCTGCCGTGGCTCGGTCGCGACAGGGACGCCGACCAGACCTATATCCGCCACATGACCACGCATCACGCCCAAGGCATCGAACTGGCGCGGCTTGCCGCCGAACGCGCCAACGACCCGCATTTGCGCAAGCTCGCGATGCTGATGGTGGCAAGCCAGACCGGCGAAAACCGGATCTTCGAGAACTGGTGGCTGAGCTGGTTCGACGCGGAGATGCCGGATTGCGACGCGCAGGAGCGTGCTGCGATGCCCGGCTTCCTGACACCGGCGGAGATGCGACAGGTGAAGACGGCGCCGCCCGGCGAATTCGACAGGACGTTCGTCGAAGCCATGAGCAGGCATCACAAGGGTGCGGTCAAAATGGCCGACCAGATGTGGCATAGCCGCGGCGATCCGCGCCTTCGCGTCATGGCTCATGCGATCCGCCACGCGCAGCAGGGCGAGATCGCGTTGATGCAAGGCGCGAGCGGCCTCGCCGCGGTCGCCACGGGTTTGCACAACATGCTCGGCGACAACGTCAATTGAGTGCCTGGAGCGTCGGCACCCGCCCGATCTCATCGTGAACGACGATGCCGTGGCCGACCTCGCGCAGAAACTGCCAGTCTTCCGGAGCGGCGCGGCCAGCCGCAGATTACGTTTCGGAACAGCCACCTGGCGAAACAATCCACCAAATCGCCACTGCCTTCGGCACCGGAAGCTTCTTGCGTGACCACTTGCGGTCGGCAAAGTCTCGGACTTCTAGACAAGGTCATCATACGGGCTGAAGCCGCACCGGCCCGGGCATCAGCATCCGTTCAGGGCGAGACCAGCTTCTTGCGGACGGCATAGCGCACCAGCTCGGCGGTGGACGACATTCTGAGCTTGCGCATGGCCGAAGCGCGATGGGTCTCGACGGTCTTCACGCTCAGATTCAGGATCGCGCTGATCGACCTGTTGGTATTCCCTTCCGCGATCAGCTGGACCACGCTCTGCTCGCGTGACGTCAGCAGCATGTCGGCCCGATTCTGCTTGTTCGCCTGGTAGTCGTGCAGCAGCTTCTCCAGGAGGACGCTGGTGAAGTAGGGCCTACCGTCGAGCAAGGCCTCGATGGCGGAAATCAGGTGCTTGCGGGCGTCGGACTTGAACAGGAAGCCGCGAATGCCGGCCAGGATGGCCTCCGTCAGGAGTTCCTCGCTTTCGTGCATGGTCAGGATCAGCACCTCGGTTCGCACATGCAGCGTCCTGAGGCGACGGCTGACCTCCAGGCCGTTCATGATCGGCATGGAGTAATCGACAATCACGATGTCCGGTCGGGTTTCGAGCGCCAGCGCAACAGCCTGCTCGCCGTTGGTGGCCTCACCGCTCACGATCCAGTCGGACCGCGTTCCAACGATCGCGCGAAGGCCGGAACGTACGATTTCATGATCATCCGCAATCAAGATGCGTTTCACGACATCGTTCCCGTTTGCCGGCTCCTGTCCGGCCGGGCGGACAACGGCAGTGACCGGCCGTAGCGTCGAACGATCATACGGCGCCCTGCGGCCAACGTTATCCAACAAAACCCTGAGATGTCCCGGCGAAGGTACTGACGCCGAAGACCGGCTCGCCGACTCACCGTTCAGGCCTCGACCAGCCCCGTCCGGACCGCGTATCGGACGAGGCCCGCCGTCGAGTTCACCTCGAGCTTGCGCATCGCAGCCGCCCGATGCGCCTCCGTTGTCTTGACGCTGAGATCGAGGATCGCGCTGATCCCCTTGTTGCTGTAGCCTTCCGCAACCAGCTTGACCACGAGCTGCTCGCGCGCCGTCAATTCGTGATGCCGCTCGCCGCTACCGCCCGAGCCGCGGCCGAATTCCGTCACGCAGCTGGTGGTGCAGAACGGGCGATGCAGCAGCAACGCCTCGACCGCCGCAAGCAGCAGCTTGTTGGCGTCCGACTTCACCAGGAACGCACGCGCGCCGGCCTCGAACGCCTGCTGCGCGATCAGGCCCGAATTGTGCACGGTGAAGATCAGGACCTCGGTCTGCAACGGATAGTCCTTGATCCGCCGCGCCGCCTCCACGCCGGTCATACGGGGCATCGAGAAATCGAGGATGGCGACATGGGGATGGCTCTCGATTGCCGCAGCGACCGCCCGGCCGCCATCGGTGACCTCGGCCACCACCTCCCAATCCGCCCGCCGTTCGAGCACCGCTCGCAAGCCGGACCGCACCGCTTCGTGATCGTCGGCTATGAGAATTCGTTTCATGGCAGCACGCTCCCAATCCTTCACGGCGGTTCGGCCGCCCATCCGGCCTTCCGCCGCGGGCTAGTGTTCTTTCGCTGATCGTGTGCCTGCGTGGGCCCTCATGATGGTCGTGGCTTTTCGCCGGTTCCGTCTGTTCGCCGCGAGGCGACGCGGAAACGTCGCGCACAGGACGGTTCCGGACAGTGGCGCGGTCCGGCTGGACCGGATGTCCAGCGTACCTCCGATCTCATGCAGCCTCACCCGCATCGCCGGAATGCCGACCCCGATCGATACGGCAGTGTGGCCGCGCCCGACTGCATCGGGAAGACCGCGTCCATTATCGCTGATCGTCAGCACGAAACGGCTGTCGGCAAGGTCGATGACGATGGCCACCTCCGTCGCCTTCGCATGGCGGTAGACGTTCGTGAGCCCCTCCTGAACGACGCGCAGCAGCGAACGTTTCGTTTCATACGGCAGCCGATCGACGTCCGGAACGATGTTCACGGTCACGCGCAACGAGGTGCGCGCCGCAAATCCTTCCGCGTATCGCTCGATCGTCGCCTTCAATCCCTCCACCGCCAGATTCCGCGGATGCAGGAGATAGGCAAAGGCGCGGAGCTCCCGGAGGGCTTCATCGATCGACGCGTCGATATCGTCGCAGAGCCGCTCCGCCGGAGCGGCGTCGCCCAGATTGTTGCGCATCCGCATCACGCCGAGGCTGGCAGCAATCAGATGCTGACAGGTCGAATCGTGCAGATCGGAGGCGATCCGTTGCTGGATGCCTTCCTGAATGGCGAGCAGGCCGATGTCGATATCGAGCCCGTCGCCGCATGCGGCGGCGTGCTCGAAAGGACCGTTGCGCAGTTCGCGGTGGCTGCCGATCAACCGGACCACCCCGCCGTCCACGATCGGCGTCACCGTCGTTTGCATCGCCCGCGGCGCCCCGCCGAGCGCGAGCCGCTGGCGGATCCTGACCTCCGTTCCCTCCGCGATGCCCGCCTGAAGCGCCTCGCAGACGGACCTTGCGTCGTTCGCACTCATGCAATCGAACACGTCCATGTCGCTGACGTCTTCCGACGATACGCCGAGCTGAGACTCGAATGCCGGATTGATTCCCTCGTAGGCGAAGTGTCCACGGAACAACGGGCGCGCGGCGAAGAGCAGATCCGCCGAAGACGTCCAATAGAGCTCGTCGACCGATTGTTGCGAACCTAGGCGCAACCAGTTCTTCAGACCGGTTCGGTCCGACTCACTGTCGGGGCAGCCATGTGGCTTCACGGTACGCACTCACTGTATTCCGGCGACGCCCGATATTGGCGACGATATCGCAGGTCCCCTCCCCGCCCCACCGGCGAGACATCCGCCACCGGATCCGGAAGACGCAAGCCATTGGGGTTGACCAATCATACACCCCGCCGCGCGGCCACACCATCAGGTAGTATTGTTTACAGATTGAAATCTCGAATTCGTGAGGCATGTTTCCGCGGCGGGCAGTATGCAGTTTGTGCCACGCCGCAACGTCAAATCCGATGCAACAGAGAATCAAAGTCAAAGTGCGGGTGGCCGCGAGATCGTTGCGGCAACGTGGCTGCCCCATACACGGCAGCACACTTATGCAATTCACCACTACCATTGCCGACGCGACTCGGAACCAGCCTAACGGCTGCTGCTCGCATCTGACTTCTTTTTCCTCGCTGCCTTCGCCGCTGGTGCGGGGCGAGGCGGCGCAATAGCGAGAGGATGCGACGGCTGCTGCAAACGGTGTATCGCGGCATCATCCCGAAGCGCATCGGTATCGAGACGCTGGCCTCGATCCACCGCATCGCGCGGATCGGCGAGCGCCATGGATGCCGCGAGGCTTCCGGCGACGATGCAGGTCAGCGTCAGCAGGCGTCTTGCGGGCATCTTTCAGGTCTCACTCAAAAGGCGAAATCCAGGCGAGGGCCGATGCGAACGTCCCTGTACCGCCGCAGCGGAACGTTCGACGTTCGCGCCTCGTATAACACGGTGGTCGTGAGCGACACATTACTGGCGAAATTATACTTCAAGCCCACATCGACCGAATAAAGCTGATCCTGACGGCCGCTGTTGAGCCCATCGGTGAACCAGTAGGCCTCGAACAGCGGCGTGCTTACGATCGACCAACTGGGATCGAGCTTGACCTCGATACCGAGCACGGCGTCAAAGCGCCAGCGGCGCGCTTCCGCGAGATCCGAGAATCGATAGGTCAGCAGCAGCAGCGGCGAGAAAATCGCGTTGTCGATGCGGAAGTCGCGCGCCACCGAGCCCGTCACATCATCGGACGTGAATGCGAGATCGCGATAGACCCCGTCGAAATCATAGCGGTGTTCATAGATGGCAGAGAAGCGCCAGCCGTTCCAGTTCTCGGTCAGACGCGCGCCCACGCGCGCCACGGCGAAGTTGCCGTCCTTCTCACGCGAGAAGGCCTCGTACTGCGTCCGCGCGTAGAGCCGATAGGACAGATCGTTGGTGAGGTTGCCGTCGAGCCTGACACTGACGTCGGGCTCGTAGTAGATGTCCGACTTGCGGTTGTCGCGGGTGAAAAGCGCGTTGTCGGTGAAGGTCGGAGAGATGGAACCGACGACACTCCAGGACGGTGCGGAGTAGTAGGGTACAGCGGCAATCGGGCCGGTCTTGAACTCGTTGAGATCGAGATCCGCCGCACCGGCCGTGCCAGCACTGAGCAGGCCGAGGACGGGCAAGCCGACGATCGGCAGAAGAAATCCAGACCTTAGCATGGCATCCACCTCCGATGCTGCTAGGCAGCCCGGTTTCGCGTCACGCTGCGCAATGATTGTGGCGTGTTAATGTCACAATTTTAAATCAGTGGTTGTTGCGAACGGAGCGGCCTTGGCGCAGGCCACAGATTGCGCTCGCCTAGTATTCAACCGCGTCCCTGATGATCGGACACGTCATGCAATGACCACCGCCGCGGCCTCGCCCGAGCTCCGCGCCGACGATGGTGATCACCTCGATCCCCTCCTTGCGCAGCAGCGTGTTGGTGTAGGTGTTGCGGTCATAGGCGAACACGACGCCGGGGGATGCGCAGACGAGATTGGCGCCGCTGTCCCACTGGGTTCGCTCGCGCAGATAGGCGTTCCCGCCGGTCTCCACGACGCGCAGCTTCTTCAGGCCGAGCGCTTCTGCGACGACGTCGACGAAGGGCTTCTCGTCCTTGCGCAATTCGAGGCCGGCCGGATTATCAGCCGGCCGATAGGAGAATGCGGTAATGTTGTTGACGATATCGGGGTAGAGCAGCACGCAATCGCGATCGGCGAAGGTGAACACGGTATCGAGATGCATCGCCGCGCGGAGCTTGGGCATGGCGGCCACGATCACCCTCTCGGCCGCCTTCTTCTTGAACAGCGCCGCAGCAAGCTGGCTGATCGCCTGCCGCGAGGTCCGCTCGCTGAGCCCGATCAGAACGTTGCCCTTGCCGATCGGCATCACGTCACCGCCTTCCAGCGTGGCGAGACCGTGATCCTGCGTCGGATCTCCCCACCAGACATTGACCTTGCCGGCGAAATCCGGGTGGAATTTGTAGATGGCAGCGGCGAGAATCGGCTCTTCATGACGCGCCGGCCAGAACAGCGAGTTCAGCGTCACGCCGCCATAGATCCAGCACGTGGTATCGCGGGTGTACAGCGTGTTTGGCAGCGGCGGCAGCAGATATTCGGTCATGCCCGCCGCTTCCCGGATCAGCCGGAGCATCTCGCCGCCATCGGCCTCGGGAAAATCGCGGGTGGACAGTCCGCCGATCAGGGTCTCGGCCAGCTCGCGAGGCCTGAGGCTTTCCAGATAGCCGCGCAGCTCGTCGATCAACCCGAGCCCGACCTGATTGGGAAGGACCTGGTTGTCGAGAATCCACTTCCTTGCTTCCGGAATGGCCACGGTGTCCGTGAGCAGATTGTGCATTTCGACGACGTCGATGCCGCGGTCGCGCATTTTCTGCACGAAGTCGAAATGATCGCGCTTGGCATTGTCGACCCACAGCACGTCGTCGAACAGCAAAGTATCGCAGTTGGTGGGCGTGAGGCGCTGATGCGCGCGGCCCGGCGAGCAGACCATCACCTTGCGCAGCTGACCGACTTCCGAATGAACACCGAACGGGGTCCTTGCATCCGACGCCTGTGCTGTCGCCATGGGAAATGCCTCGCCTAGATGGTGATGTAGCCGGTGGCCAGACCATGAATCCCGACCGCGGCGCCGATCACGGCTGCGATGAAGATGACCCAATCGATCGGCGTGAAGATCTTCGCCTTCTGCTGGAGGCGCGCCCAGAAATACAGCGCCGTGCCAGGAGCGTAGAGGATCGCCGACAGGAGCAGATATTTCATTCCGGCGGCATAGATCAGGAAAAGCGTGTAGACCACGGCGATGCCGGTGAAGATCAGGTCGCGTCGCCGTTCGCCCGGGCTCTTTTCGTAGGTCTCGCCGCGCCTGACCAGCAGGAGCCCGTAGGCGGCGACCAGGAAAAACGGAATGAGGTTCATGACGCTCGTCAAATTGAGCATCAACGCGAAGGCATCCCGCGACCAATAGGTGCTGATCACGAACAGCTGCACGACGATATTGGTGAGCCAGAGCGCTGCGGCGGGCACCTTGTTGGCGTTTTCGGTGCCGAACACGCGCGGCATATCCCTGGTTCGGCCGGCGGCGGAGAGCACCTCGGCGCAGATCAGCGACCAGGCGAGATAGGCCCCGAGCACCGAGACCAGAAGTCCGATGCTGACGAAGACGGCGCCCCAGTGCCCGACCACCGCCTCCAGCACCGTCGCCATCGACGGCTGCCGCGCGTCGGCGATCTCGGCGCGCGGCAGCACGGCATAGGGCAGCATCGTCACGAGCACCATGAGGCTCGTGACGACCGCGAAGCCCATGATCGTCGCGGCGCCGACGTCGGACCGTTCCCTGGCGTAGCGGGAATAGACGCTGGCTCCCTCGATCCCGAGAAAGACGAATACCGTGACCAGCATGGTCGCGCGGATCTGATCGAACAGACTTTTATCCGGCATGCCCTCGCCGCCCCAGAAATTGGCTTGGAATAGATCGGCCTTGAAGGCAAACGCCAGGATGACGATGAAGATCAGGATCGGGACGAGTTTGGCGATGGTGACGATGGTGTTGATCGCGGCGGCCTGTTGCACGCCACGCAGGATCATGAAGTGGAACAGCCAGATCCCGATCGAGGCGACGATGATCGCGGTGACCGTATTGCCGTCGCCGAAGACGGGAAAGAACGCGCCGAGCGTCGACTTGATCAGGACCCAGTAGGACACGTTGCCGATGCAGCTGCCGGTCCAATAGCCGAGCGCCGACAGGAAGCCGGGATAATCGCCGAAACCTGCCTTGGCGTAGGCGTAGACGCCGGCATCGAGATCCGGCTTTCGCTCGGCCATGGACTGAAACACGCGCGCCATCGTGTACATGCCGCCGCCTGCGATGCACCAGGCGAGGATGGCGCCGAACGGGCCGGTGGCGATGCCGAACGTCCGCGGCAGCGAGAAGATGCCTGAACCGACCATGGAGCCGACGACCATCGCCGTCAGCGCGAACAACGAAAGCTTTTGGGCCGTTGGCGTCGCAGTCATGGGGAGACCTCGAACCGCGAACGATGACCGATGCCGTGACCGATCGCCTGCTCATTCCGAGGCCGAACCATGCGCCCGCGCATGAAGGTGGCATATCAGGTGATTACCTAGTCGGAGTCCGGGATTCCCCTCACGGCACGACGCTCAGGCCGCGCTCGCCGCATTGGGAGCCGCGACCGGCTCCTTTCCGCCCGACCAGGTCACATACAAGGTCGGCAGAAACACGAGCGTGAGCACGGTTGCGACGAGCAGTCCGCCCATGATCGCGAAGGCCATCGGCCCCCAGAAGACAGTCGGCGCAATCGGAATCATGCCGAGGACGGTGGAGACCGCCGTCAGCATGATCGGACGAAAGCGGGAGCTGCCGGCATCGACGGCGGCCTCCCAGGGGTCCTTTCCCTGCGCGCGTTCGGCCTCGATCTGCCCAATCAGGATCACCGCATTCTTGCTGATCATGCCGAGCAGCGCCAGGACGCCGAGAATGGCGACGAAACCCAGCGGCCGTCCTGACAGGAGCAGCGCCGCGACCACGCCAATCAGACCAAGCGGGGCAACGCTGACGACCATCAACAGCCGCGGGAAGCTCTGCACCTGGACCATCAGGACCGTGAACATGACGAACAGCATCACCGGCACGACGGCCATGACGGACGCCTGGGACTTCCGGCTCTCCTCCACGGTGCCGCCGACAACGACATCGTAGGACGGCGGCAGAGTCGTCCTCAGCTTGGCGATGGCGGGAGCCAAGGCATTGACGACCCTCTCCGGCAGTACCCCGTCGGGAATGGCAGCCCGCACCGTCAGGGTGGGCACGCGGTCGCGGCGCCAGATCAAGGGGAATTCCTGATCGTACTCGAAGGAGGCAAACTGGCTCAGCGGAACGGTCCGGCCGCCGGGGATCGGCACCTGCAGCGTTCGCAGGCTCGCCAGCGACGCCCGCTGCTCGTCTGTCGCGCGGACGACCACGTTGACCAGATAGATATCGTCTCGAACCTGTGTAACCGGGGTACCGGAGATCACAGTGTTCAGGACCGTGGCGATCGCCTGCGAGCTCAGACCGAGAAGCCGTGCCTCATCCTGATTGACGCGGATGCGCACCTGGCGATCCGGCTCCATCCAGTCGAAGTTCGTGCTTCTTGCGCTCGGATCGGACGCGAGGATCCGCGCCACTTCGAGAGCGATGTCGCGCACCCGCTCGACATCGGCGCCGCTGACGCGATATTGCAGCGGCCATCCGACGGGAGGACCGAGGCCGAGCGGCGAAACCGACGAGATCGCGTTCGGAAACTCATTCGCCAGAAACCGCTCCAGCTTGGCATGCAAGCGCTCGCGCGCCGCAACGTTTTGGGCCACGACCACGGCCTGGGTAAAGAACTCGTTCGGCAGCTCGACGCTGAGCGGCAGATAGAAGCGGATCGCACCGCGGCCGACATTGGTGCTCCAATGCGCGACGTCGGGATCACCGGTCAGCGCCGCGTCCAGGCGCCCGGCAGCGGCTTCGCTGGCGAAGATCGACGCGTTCTGCGGCAGGCTGACATCGACGAGCAGCTCCGGCCGGTCGGACTGGGGGAAGAACTGTTGCGGTATCAGCGGGAGCGCGAGCATGGACGCGACGAAGAGCGCTGCCGTCCCGCTCAGCGTCAGCCATTTGGCGCGGATCGCCAGCACCAGAATGCGCCGATACAGCCGGAACACCGCCCCGGGAGCCGGAGCGCCCGCCTGCTTGGGCGGGACAAGGATGGCGAAGCCCAGCAGCGGCGCGAAGATGACCGCGACGAACCACGATGCCAGCAGGGCGATCGCGACGACTGCGAACAGCGAGAACGTGTATTCGCCGGCGGAGCTGGCGGCAAAGCCGACCGGAATGAAGCCGGCGATGGTCACCAGCGTACCGGCCAGCATAGCCAGCGCATGGGTGCGGAAGGCATAGCTCGCGGCGGCAATCTTGCTGTCGCCCAGCGCCAACCGGTTGAGTGTGGCATCTGTCGTCGTCATGGCGTCGTCGACCAGCAGCGCGAGTGCGATGATGAGAGCGCCGAGCGAAATGCGCTGCATGTCGATGCGGAGAAGCTCCATGCTCGGAAACACGATGGCAAGCGTGAGCGGGATTGCCAGTGCGATGACGAGGCCGGGACGGAGGCCGAGGCTGACGAAGCTCACCGCGAGAATGATGGCGATCGCCTGTACCAGCGACGTCATGAACTCGCCGATCGCCTTGTCCACCACGACCGCCTGATCGGCAACCAGGCTCGGCTCGATTCCGATCGGCAGGTCGGCGGTGATGGCCGCCATCGCAGCTTTGACGTTCCTGCCGAGGGCGAGGATATCGCCGCCGTCGCGCATGGCGATCGCGAGCCCGATTGCCGGATGGCCGTTGACCCGGAACAGCGGCTGCGGCGGATCGGCATAGCCGCGCCGCACCGCCGCAAGATCGCTCAGGCGGAGCATGCGGCCACCGGCCGCGAAGTTGATGCCGGCGATGTCCTGCTCGGACTGGAAGCTTCCCGACACCCGAAGCGAAATTCGCTCGGAGCCGGTCTGGATCGTCCCGGTCGGCATCACGACATTCTGAGCCTGGAGAGCGGCGATCAGCGCAGTCCGATCAACCCCGAGATTCGCGAGCTCCTTCTTGGAGAACTCAACGAAGATCACTTCGTCCTGCGCGCCCAGCAGCTCGATCTTCGCAACGTCTGGCACGCCCAGGAGGCCCGATCGGATCGCCTCGACCCGGTCACGCAGCTCGCGCTCGGTAAACCCGTCGCTGGTGAAGCCGTAGACGATACCGAAGGTGTCGCCGAAATCGTCGTCGAACGCCGGCCCGACGATTCCCCCGGGAAGCGTATGGCGGATATCCCCGATGCTTTTCCGCACCTGATACCAGGTATCGGAGACGTCCCTCGCGTTGGCGCTCCCCTTCAAATTCACGAAGATCGTGGTGAGACCGGGCCGGGTGAAGCTGCGCAGGAAGTCCAGATGCGGCGTCTCCTGCAGTTGGCGTTCGAGCCGTTCCGTCACCTGCTTCATCGTCTCGGCCGCCGTCGCCCCCGGCCACGCCGCCTGAACGACCATGGTCCGGATGGTGAACGCAGGGTCCTCGTTCCGGCCGAGGCGGACATAGGACAGTCCGCCGGCGAGCACGGCGACGAGCATGAGATAGATGACGAGCGAGCGGCGCTCGAGCGCCCACTCCGAGAGGTTGAAACCGGTCATGGCTCGGACCCGAGCACGCGCACCTTCTGGCCCGGATGAAGTGCCTGAACGCCCGCGGTCACGACGATCTCGCCAGCATCGAGCCCTTGCGAGATGATCACCTGTGCCTGATCGAACCGCAGCACGTCGACATTCCGGATGGAGACCGTTTTGCTCAGGGGGTCGAGGATCCAGACGGCCGGCTGTTGGTTCATCCTGGTCAGCGCAGTTGCGGGAATATCGATCATCGGTCCGGCGCTCGCCTCGGCGCGACCGATCACCGTGGCGCCCAGTCGCATCGCCGCGGGCGGATCGCCAAGTCCCACCCTCACCTCGAAGGTGCGCGTGACCGGGTTCGCCTGTGCGGCAACCTGCCGGATGCGCCCTTGCGCGGTTACTGCCGGATCGTCCGTCAGGGTGACTGTCACTTGCAGATTGGCGGGAGCCGCTCGCACCAGCTGGGCGGGGACCTCGAAGACAGCATCGCGGCCATCCTGCCGCGCAATCCGCGCAATGGTCTGTCCGGCCTGGATCACCTCGCCGGCGGCCGGCCCGGTCTCGATGATCTTGCCCGGCGCATCGGCGCGCACCTCGGTGAAGTTGACCTGGTCGTGGGCGGCGCTCAACTGCGCCTCGGCCGCGTCGACCTGGGACTGGGCCGTCTGTTGCGCCTGCGTTGCCGCTTCGAAATTGGCGCGCGTGGTCCATCCCTGCGCGAGCAATGTCTGCTGGCGTTCGAAATGATTGCGTGCCTGGGTGAGCTGCCCTTGCGCGGCGGCGAGAGCCGCTTGCGCCTGACGCAGCGCGTTCACTTCGTTCTGTGATTCCAGTTGCGCCAGAAGCTGGCCGGCCTCGACGCGCTCGCCGAGCCTGGTGTTGTTCGCGAGCAGCCGCCCGGAAATTCGGAACGCGACACTGATCTCGTCCTCGGCTTCGATGTGTCCGGTGAAGACGAACGGCATCGGCGACTCCCGCTTCCCGATCGTCGTCGTGCGAACCGGGCGCGGCGCCGGCGCGACGTCGCTGGCCGCTTCCCTTTCGCAGGCCGCCAGCAGCAGCGACATCGCGCCGGCAATAGCCATCGTCCTGAGCGTCGGCATGAGATGATCACCGATCGACTTCGCCGGACCTGATTTTGCCGAGGAGCCATCGTCCTTGTATCGGTAAATCTACTGAGCGCCCGCGGATACAATCGTGATCGACGCGTCTTGCCTAAGATTCGTGCCCAAGATTCTCCCAGGATTCCTGCCCAAGACTTGATCCGACGATGACTGGATGATTCCCTCTCCCGCGTCAGGCAATCACCCGATAGCGAGAGCGTCACACGCGGCGCATAACACCTGCACCGGCCATCATGGTGGCACGACCAGCGTTCGCCAAGATCGCCGGCGCACGACGGAGCGGGTTACGCGGGCTCCGGACGTTTGACTCCAGGACAGGAGGACTCTCCATGAAAAAGCTGGCTTTGCTGGCGGCCGCGATCACCATGGCCCTTGGCGTCATGGGAGCGGCTGCGCCAGGACGCGCGCAAGATCTGGCGTGGTGCACGAAGATCAAGGGAATGACCAACTGCATGTACTCGACGCGCCAACAATGCCGCGCATCCATCAGCGGACGACACGGCACCTGCGTTCGAAATCATCGTTGGGGGTAGTAGCGGCAGACTCGGGCCCGTCCTCAGGCCTCGCCGGTCGGGCGTCGCTAGGCGATTTCCCGGTTGTCTCGCGCCGCCCAAACTCCAAAGCGGGTGCATCTATCAGGACATTCATCCGCCTGAGGCAGGGTTTCCTCTGATCCCGGAGGTGTCGCCCTCGGGATACGGTCCGCACCAACATTTTGGTCCGCATTTTCGATCCAACGGGAGGTCTTCATGTCCGATCTGGTCGCGATCGTGTATCCGTCCGAGGCAAAAGCCGAAGAAGTGCGTCAGCGGCTACTCAAGCTGCAGAAGGAATATCTGATCACGATCAGCGACGCCGTGATCGCCGTGAAGACGGCTTCGGGCGGCATCAAGCTCAATCAGCTCGTCAACACCACCGCCATGGGCGCGATGACCGGGAGCTTCTGGGGCCTCCTCATCGGAGTCCTGTTTCTCAATCCGATCCTCGGGGTGGCCGTAGGCGCCGCATCAGGCGCGCTGGGCGGTGCGCTGTCCGACTTCGGCATCGACGATTCCTTCATGAAGAACCTGTCAGCCAATCTCCAGCCCGGCAATGCCGCCTTGTTCGTCCTGATCAAGCACATGACCGCGGACAAGGTGATCAAGGAGATCAAGGACGCCGGCGGCGTCGTGCTCAAGACCTCGCTCGATGAGACCAAGGAAGCGGCGTTGCGCGACGCGCTCGCAAGTAGCGTGGAGCGGCCGGCGGCCTGAGCCGCCGTCCTCTCGCGTCTCAACGGCGGCCGCCGGCAAGTCGCAGCAGCATCATGAACAGGTTGAGGAAATTGAGATAGAGCGACAGCGCGGCGACGACCGACTTGCGGCCCGCGGCGGTGTGGTCATCCGAGATGTCGTACATCCCCTTGATCCGCTGCGTATCGTAGGCCGTCAGGCCGGCAAACACGCCGACGCCGACGATCGAGATCAGCCAGTCGAGCGCGGTCGACCCCAGGAACAGGTTGATCAGGCTCGCGATGATGATTCCGATCAGGCCCATGAACAGGAAGGTGCCCAACCCCGACAGGTTGCGCCGGGTCGTGTAGCCGAGAATACTAAGCGCGCCGAACATCGCGGCCGCGATGAAGAAGACGCGGGTGATCGACGAACTCGTATAGATGTGCAGCAATATCGATAGCGATACGCCGACCAGGGCCGAATAGACGAAGAACAAGATCCGCGCCGCGGACACCGACAGCGTGTTGATGCGCGAGCCGATGAAGAACACCAGGGCCAGCGGCGCCAGGATGAAGACCCACATCAGGGGACTCTCGAGCAACTCGGGTCCGATGGCCTGATACGTCACCCAGGCGACGACCGCGGTCAAGCCGACACCGGCGGCCATGTAGCCGTAAATCCGCAGCATGTAATCGCGCAGTCCGGTATCCACCGCGGTCAGGCCGCCGGGGGAATCCGTGGCGGTCAGGTTTTGATCATAGTTCGACATCGCTTGCCTCCTCTGGCGCTCGCCGAATGAGGTCACGCTAGCCTCCGAACCCGCTGACCAACATCGGACAATCCCCCGAGGGCCATCGGTGAAAACCACCGGCTCCCAATGCCGGAGCGCCCACGGCAGCCGCGTTTCATGACCAATCCGCAAGTCGGGAACCGTTTTTAGGCCTCTAGGTCTTTTGGCCGAGGCACCTTACACCGTTGTCACTGGAGGCTCGCCGCGGTCCGGCCTAATCGGGGGCATGCGCTTTTTCTTCCATATCGCCGACAAGTATGGTGTCTCGACCGATGGGATCGGATGCGAGTATGCCGGACAGGACGCAGCCGTCCTGCATGCCAGCCGCCTTGCCGCCGAGCTTGCCAAGGCCGGCGAATTCTTCCGTGGCAGTGTCGTGCTGGTTGCCCGGGCCACGGAGACCCTCTCCTGCTCCGCGAGCGAGGACGACCCGGCCGGGTTGCCTTCCAGGACCTGACGACCGCACCTGACGCTCCGCGTCCGCCGATTTCCTGCGCTGCTCCCTACAGAGAATCCCTGATGGGCGCACGGGGTGCGGCCCTCTAAGGTCCGCGCTTGAGGCGGCTGCTGCAACTGCGGCCGTCTCGGATTGGAAGGCCATCCGTCATGGCGGTGAACGAGGCCGATCAGAAACTCTCGCGCAACGCCTTGATTGCGCTTGTGATCGGGTCGATGGTCGGGTCCGGCATCTTCGCTTTGCCCGCCCAATTCGGACGCACCACCGGCGCCCTCGGCGCGATCATCGCCTGGGTGATTGCCGGCACCGGCATGTTGACGCTGGCCTTCGTGTTCCAATCGCTGTCCCGGCGCAAGCCGGAGCTCGATGCCGGCATCTACGCCTACGCCAAGGACGGCTTCGGTGACTATATCGGCTTTGCGTCCGCCGCGGGCTACTGGATAGGCTGCTGCCTCGCCGACGTCGCCTGTCTCATCCTGATCAAGGCCACGCTCGGGCAGTTCTTCCCGGTCTTCGGCGACGGCACGACGCCGATCGCGATCGCCTCGGCGTCCCTGCTGCTGTGGAGCGTCCATGTCCTGGTGCTGCGCGGCATCAAGGGCGCTGCCGCGCTCAACACCGCCACGACCTTCGCAAAAATCATTCCGATCCTGCTGTTCATCGTCGTGGCCGCGATCGCCCTTAACGGCGACGTGTTCTCGGGAAATTTCTGGGGTGCGGAGCGGCCGGACGCCCGCGACGTGCTGTCCCAGGTCCGCGGCACGATGCTGCTCACGGTGTTCGTGTTCGTCGGCATCGAGGGTGCGAGCGTGTATTCGCGCTACGCCAGGACGCGTTCCGACATCGGCATCGCAACGGTGACAGGCTTTCTGACGGTGCTCTGTCTTCTCGTGCTCGTGACGCTCCTGTCCTACGGCATCCTGCCGCGGGGCGAGCTTTCGGAGCTGCCGACACCGTCGATGGCGGGCGTGATGGAAGCGATGGTCGGCCGCTGGGGCGGCGTGTTCGTCAGCATCGCCTTGCTGATCTCGATCCTCGGCAACTACCTGTCGTGGTCGCTGCTTGCAGCCGAGATCCTGCACTCGGCGGCGAACCAGCGCACCATGCCGGCCTTTCTCGCGCGCGAGAACGCGCACAGGGTTCCGGTCGGGGCACTCTGGCTCACCAATTGCGTGATACAGAGTTTTCTCTTCGTCAGCTGGTTCGCAGAATATGCCTTCACGCTCGCCCTGAAGATGACGAGCGCGATGACTCTGATCCCGTATTTTCTCGTCGCCGCGTACGGCCTGAAGCTCGCGTCGACCGGCGAGGCCTATGATGCCGGCGAGCGCGCCCGCACCACCGACGGGATCATCGCAGCCGTCGCGACGCTCTACGCGGCCGCCATGATCTACGCCGGCGGACCGAAATTTCTACTGCTGTCCGCAATCCTCTACGCGCCGGGAACGCTGCTGTTCCTGATCGCCAAGCGTGAGCGCAAGGAGAGGCTGTTCAGGCCGGTTGAGTCCGTCCTGTTCGCGGCGATCGCCATCGCCGCGGGTGCCGGAATCTATGGGCTGGCTGTCGGAGCCATCTCGATCTGACCGATTGTCGCTGACCGGAGGCGAGTATGAACATCTGGACCGTGTGTCGAGCGTCGATCCTGAGCGCAGTGGTGGCCGTCGTCGCACCATCGGCCATTTCCATGGCCCAGCCGACGGACGGCACCGTCGCGGCACCGAAGCAAACCGGTGTGGCCACGCCAGGCGATGCACGGCCCAACACCAATACGAATCCGGTCAAGCACCGCTATTGGCGTCATCGCGGCGGCAAGCATCCGCATTACGGCAGCCGCCGCGTTCGCACCTGAGACACGGCCACATGACGGCGGACCGGTCAATGAGCGATTCCAGGATCGGACCAGAGCGAGCCCACGGGGTCGTTCTGCACGCGAGCCCCGTCGACGAGTCCGGGCAAGCCGGAGGGCCGGGCCTCCTGGGGGTCGGCCTCACCTTGCTTGCTATAACCGTTGTCCTGTTCCTGGTGTGGCAAACGGTGTCCAGCCTCCTCATCGTCTTCGCGGGGGTGCTGTTCGCAGCTTTTCTGGATGCCGCGGCGCGGGCTCTGGCGCCGGTCCTTCCGCTCAGCCGCATCTGGCGTCTGACATTGGTTCTCATGCTGCTCTCGGCCTTGTCGGGCTTCGGGCTGGTCTGGGGCGCCGGCAAGCTGCCGGAGCAGACGCGCCTGCTGCTGAAGGTCATGGATGCCCAGGTCGATATTCTGCAAGAGCACCTGCTGTCCTACGGCGTGGACCTGCTCGGCCCGGAATGGGGGCGCGACTTCGCCCAATGGCTGTTCGCCGACCAGGGACGGTTTCTCAGCCACGCGCAATTCCTGCTGGGGGGCGCCTCGAGCCTTCTGACCGGCGTGCTCGTGGTCGTGTTCCTGGGGATCCTCTTTGCCTTCGATCCCACCAGCCACCGCGACAGCCTGGTCGTGCTGGTCAGGCCATCCTACCGCGCCCGCATGCGCACCGTGATGGACGAGATCGGCAACGTCATGCGGCTGTGGTTCGTCGGCCAGTTGATCCGCATCATCCTGATGACGCTCTGCGTCTGGCCGGCGCTCTATTTCATCGGCCTGCCGGGGCCGTTCCTGCTGGGGCTGCAGGCGGGCTTGTCGAATTTCATCCCTTATCTCGGGCCGATCGTCGCCGCGGTCCCGATCGCGCTCGTGGCCATGCCGCTCGGCGCCTCGCTGCTGATCTGGGCCGTCGCCGTCTACACCATCATCCAGTCGATCGAAGGCTACGTGATCGGCCCCCTGATCCAGCGCCGGGCGGTCGAGACACCGCCGGCTTGGACGCTGGTTGCGATCGTCCTGCTCGGCGCCCTGTTCGGCATCATGGGTATCGCGCTGGCGATGCCGCTCGTCGCCGTCGGACGGGTCGCGGTGATCCGGTTCTATGTCGAGGACTATCTCGGCGACGGCCGTGAGCCGGCAACCGAAATTCGTGAGTGAGCCGCCATGAGCGAAATCGATGCACAGCAACGCGATGTTCCCGAGCCTCCCCTGACGCGCGCAGGGGCCGGTCAATTTCTCTGGCAGCAGCTTCCGTATGTCGTCGCGCTGCTGCTCGCCATCGCAGGCGTCGCCTACACGAACATCTCGCACCAGCCCCTGGTCGGCTATTGGGAGTTCCTGGCGCTCGCCATCGGCGTGGTCTGCGTCATTACCAAATGGCCCGAGACTGAAGGCAGGGAAAGCCAGATCCGCCTGGTGTGGACCCAGGCGCTGCACTGGATCGCGGTCCTGATCACGATGAACATCATGCTGGTCTCCGGGGTTCAGCAGATGCTTCCGATGCCGGCGACCGGTCTCGTGCTGCTGACGCTGCTTGCGCTCGGAACGTTCCTTGCGGGCGTCAGCCTGCTGTCGTTGCAGATTGCCTTTCTCGGGCTTGCGATGGGCGCCGCCGTCCCGGCGATATCCTGGCTGAAGCAGTCCATCTTCTTCTTCCTGCTCGGCGCCGTGCTGCTGATCGGCCTCGCGATCTCGTTCTGGCTGCGCCAGGACAGCCGCCTCTCGCGCCGCACGAGGAAAGCCCAACACCTGACGGAGGCTTGAATGCGAACATTGCGAAATCTTGCGGCCATCTGCGCCTTGGCTGCTCTTTCCGCCACCACCACGTCCGCGCGCGCCGAGAGATTCAGGATTGGCAGGCTGCTGTGCTTCTCCGAGCCTCGCGTCGGGCTGGTGCTGGGATCGACACAGGCGATGCGTTGCGTCTTCACCGGGCTGCGGTCGCCCCGGCAGTATATCTATGAGGGACGGATCAGGCGCGTCGGCCTTGACCTCGGCGTGACCAGCGCCGGCACGTTGTCATGGGCGGTCTTCGCCCGGAATTCGCGCATTGGCCCCGGCACGCTCCGCGGCAGCTATGTCGGGGCGAGCGGCAATTTTGCATTGGGTCCGGGTCTCGGCGCCAACGTCCTCATCGGCGGCTCACGGAGGAGCCTGATGCTGCAGCCGATCTCGATTGAACGTTCGATCGGCCTCAATCTCGCTGCCGGCGTGACTCATCTGACGTTGGGACCGCGGGGCGCGCAATAATCCGCATCCCGCCTGGTGGATGCTGGCGCTGATGCAGACCGAAGGGGACGCGAACATTCCCGCCCGATGGCTCAGGGTTTCGTCTGATGTCCGCATGGCGGGTTCGCCGCTAGGATTCACCGTCCGTCGATGGAACCATCGTTGTCGGAGAGGATCGCATGACAGCCTATGACAGCCGGTCCGGCATCGCAGCGCTGGGTCCTCCGCCACTTTGGGCCTGCGCTCTCCTCGGCGCCGTCTTGATCGCGGCCGGCTTCTTTGCGCTCGGCGACCTCGCCTTTGCCACCATCGTCAGCGTCAAGTTCATCGGACTGACCGCGATCGCCGCCGGCGGATTCGAGATCGCGCATGCGTTCTGGACCAAGGAATGGGGCGGCTTCCTGTGGCGGATCGTTCTCGGCGCGCTCTACCTCGTCTTCGGCCTCATCCTGCTGACCCAACCGGCCTCCGGCGCGCTGATCCTGACCTATTTCCTCGGCGCGGTGCTGTTCGCGTCCGGCGTCATTCGGTGCGTGCTGAGTTTTGCCTACTGGCATCAGAACGGCTGGATGATGCTGATCTCCGGCATCTTTGCCGTCATCGCCGGCGTGCTCATCCTGTTCGGCTTCCCCGACATCAGCGTCTGGGCGGTTGGCGTCCTGCTCGGTGTCGACCTGATCTCGCATGGTC
This sequence comes from Bradyrhizobium sp. SMVTL-02, assembly GCF_051853005.1. Taxonomy (NCBI): domain Bacteria; kingdom Pseudomonadati; phylum Pseudomonadota; class Alphaproteobacteria; order Hyphomicrobiales; family Nitrobacteraceae; genus Bradyrhizobium; species Bradyrhizobium sp. SMVTL-02. Next base: position 5,921,142 of record NZ_CP182469.1, read on the forward strand.
TCGCATGGTTGCTCTGCGCACTGCAATCGCTGCGGACGGCCGAATCATAAAGGAGAGAAGCACAATGATTGCTCCCAACCGCCGTGCCTTCCTCGGCCTTGCAACGAATGCCATTGCCGCGTCCGCAATCGGCACCGCCGGCGTTCGCCTTATCGGCGTCGCCGAGGCGATGCCGGTCGACCCCGATCCCGGACGGGCCGGCGAGGCAGCGCTCCCTGTCATGCCGGCGCAGTGGGGACCGGGACCCAGTCCGGGCTGGGGCAGCCCGGGCTGGGGCGCCCCGCCACCGCGTCCCGGTTGGGGTCCCCCGCCGCCGCGTCGTCGTCGTCGCCGCTGGGTTTGCTGGTGGCATCGCGGTCGTCGTCATTGCGGATGGCGCTGGCGCTAGGACGTGCCGAGCCCTTGCCAAGGTGATGGAGGGAATCGTGCGCAACAACTACCAATGGGCCCTCGCCGCCGTGCTGGCCGCGCTTCTCGTCATGGCAACCTGGTTTTGCGTATCGGTCTGGCGCTCGACGCCGGCGATGCCGGTCTACGGCAATGTCATCCTGGCCGGGGCCGCTGTCCTCATCCTGGTGTCGGGCTGCGGCCTGATCGCATTGATGTTCTACAGCCATCGCAAGGGCTACGACGAACCCGCGCGCAGCGACAGGGCCGCGCGGGACTGATCCCCGCCAAAACATTGGGAGTTGCGCGCAGAAGAGTTCCGCGCAAAGGCGGACTATTGCGAGCACGAGCAGGTCAGGAAAACGCTGCGGAGAATCGCCAGGATCTACGACGACCTCCCCCGTCGAGCGGCACTGATCCGGACCGTCCAAGAGGCCACAGAGTAGCCCGCAGCCCCTGTCGAATTCCGGCCTGTTTTTCCGCAAGTGGCAGGCGTAGACTTCATGCGCCTCTCGGGCTCGCGCCGCACCAGCCCCGGGACGCCCGAGAGAGCAGGCGACCCCGCCGAGCCTCCCCGTGCCAGGTGGGGTCGCTGCATTGTAGGACACGCGCAGAGACAGATTAGGCCCTCCGAATGAGTGCCTCTTTCTAGCAATCGCCATCCTAAATCTGGGAGACGTAAAATCTGTCGGCCTCCGGGATCCAGCCCCTCCGGCCGACCCGGAGCGCAGGCGGCCTCGCCATGTGTAACAGCATTGGCGGGGTCGCTGCTCCTCCGAGCACCCGCAGAGGGTTTGGACACTGCGTTAGGAACAAGAATTTCCCTTGAGGCGGTTATCCCGCGTCTGCTCTGCGAGGCACAAGACTTACCGGAGCACACTGTCCTGGCGTTCAATCTGCCGGGAGCAACATTCCAGCTAGGCGCAAATGGAGTAAGCCCGGGTTACAGTTGCAGAACCCGGAGGTAGAGCATCGGCGCCCAGATCAATGTGGTGTTGCCCGGTCGCGGTCTTTCGTAGTCTTTGCCATAGGCCGCAAGTCCCCGCCGCCTCCCCAGACTCCGACTCAGGCAGGCTGTCTATTCCGGCGGGCGCTGGCAGGTACGTTGCGCACATTCTTGTTCAGATCCAGGCGCCACGGAACGTTGATCACCGTTAAGTCGGGTTGTCCAAGCGCGATCAGCTGCCGGCGTAGCCGGAGCGCGCGATGGGTATGCAGGAAATGCTGGTACCAGCGCCGCTTGACGACCTCGGGAATGAGCACCGCGATGGGCTTGCCCGGGAATTGGCTCCTGATTTCGTCAATCGCTCTCAATATGGGAAACTGGATGGTGCGGTATTGGGCATGGAGTAGGACGAGACGCGGAGGCGCGAGCCCGACTTTCCGTGCGGGGACTTCAACGTCCGCCCACCACTTCTCCCTGAGCATGCGCTGCTCTTCCGTGGTATCAGGGCCTGACAGCTGCATCAGGTGAACGCCAACGACCTGGGGTGAAATGCTCAACGCAAACTTCAATGCATTGTCGCTCAACTTATTCCAGCCTTCGAAAGCCACGACAACGATGGGCGGGCTCAATCCACTGAGATCCAATGGCGTTGAATCGCGGAGCTGCGTGGCCAGTTCGTCATAATATGCCCTTATCACCTTGAGCAGGATGATGACGATTGGCAGCACCAACAGCGTTATCCAGGCTCCCTCGGTGAACTTGGCCGTGACAATAATGATGAGAGCGATAGCCGTCGTTCCTGCGCCTGCCGCATTGACCAGAAGATGGGCTTTCAATTGTCGCGGCTTCGGCTCTCCTGGTTGATCGATGGCGTGTCGCCAGTGCCAGGCCATCCCCGTTTGGGAGATCGTGAACGTGAGAAATGCACCGATGGCAAATAGCGGGATCAGACGGTCCGTTATGCCGCCAAAGACGATCAAGAGAATCCCCGATGTGAACCCGAGGTAGAGAATGCCGATGTCGAAAACCAAGCGACGGCCTGCGACTGCAAATGATTTTGGCAGAAAGCCGTCCTCGGCGACCACGTGGCAAAGGCGGGGGAAGTCGACGAAGCTGGTATTCGCCGAAAGAGCCAGTACACACAGGAGAGAGCCGATCGCGACGTAGTACACAAGCCCGTCTCCCACGACGGCGGCCGCAAGCTGCGACAGCACGCTGCGATAACCTTCCTGTTCCTGATTCATCGCACCGATTCCGTAAGCGCGGGTCAGGAGACTGATCCCGATCAACAGGATACCGAGGATCACGACGATGGCAGTTAGGGTCCGATGACCGTATTTCACGGTAGGCTCGCGAAACGCGGTCATGCCATTGGAAACGGCCTCGACGCCCGTCATCGCCGTGCAACCGCTGGCGAACGCGCGCAACAGCAACCAGAGGCTGGCACCCTCGATGGCTTTCCCAATGGGCGGGGGCGGCACCACCGGCTGGGGCGATCCGCCGGACGTAACCACATTGTACATACCGATCGCCAGGATGATGCCGAAACTCGCTACAAAGACGTAGGTCGGCAACGCGAACACCCTGCCGGCATCGAGCGTGCCGCGAAGGTTTACGACCGTCACCAAAGCCAAAATCGCGAGGCACAACGGAAGAATGTAAGGGTGCAGGACCGGCACGGCCGAGACCAACGCGCCCACGCCAGCTGCGATGCCCACCGCGACGTTCAGAACGTAGTCGATCATCAGCGCGGCAGCCGCGAGCAAGCCGGCATTGGTGCCGAGGTTGTCTTTTGCAACGATGTAGGCACCACCGTTGTTGGGGTACGCCCGAATGGTCTGCCAGTAGGAGGCGAACAATATCCCGAGAAGCACCACGATCGGTGCCATGACCCAACCAACGTAGAACGTCGCTGCCGCTCCGAGCGGCGTGAGAATTGTGAGAGCCGCCTCGGGCCCATAAGCGGACGAGCCGAGTCCGTCCAGCCCCATTGCGGGAAGCCCCTCGAACGCTCCGATCTTGCGTTCCTTGAACTCCCTATTGGCCAGGCGCCGGCCGAGAAGAAAATCGAGCAGACTCACGACTAAATCGGTCCGGCTGGGGGATATCAACTTCGAAACAATGGGACCCGACCTGTAAAGGTTCCTGGCGTCGCACAATTCAGAAGGAACCTGCAGGGTTGCAGGCCGAGCAAATGACCCGACGTATCTGCGACGAATGAGCTTCTTTGATCCGCAGCTACGAATCCCGATGCCTCTTGGTAACAACGACAGTGCGAAATCTGACCGGCCGATCACGGCGCAGACCGCATCGACAGTTTCGGGCGGTGCTAAGCAGATGTTTCCGCAGCTTTCAGCGATAAAATCCAAGGGCAGCCTTGGTCTCGAGATACTCCTCCATGCCCTCGATGCCATATTCGCGGCCGTTGCCGGAGCGCTTGTATCCGCCAAAGGGTGCGTTGGGGTCCCAGTCGGGATGGTTGAGATGAACTTGACCCGACCTTATCTGACGGGCGACTGCGCGCACCGTCTCAATATCAGTGCCCTGCACATGGGCGCCGAGGCCGTAGACGGTGTCGTTGGCGATGGCAATCGCCTCGTCCGCGGTGTCGTAGGGAATGATCGACAGCACCGGGCCGAAGATTTCCTCCTGCGCGATCCTCATGTCGCGACGGACGTTCGAGAAGATGGTCGGCCGCGCATAGAAGCCGATCCGAAGGTCGGTCGGCCGCCCGGGCCCGCCGATGACGAGCTTGGCGCGTTCCTCCAGGCCCACGCGGATCATGGCCTGAACCCGCTCGAACTGTGGATGGTTCGCAATCGGACCATGGGTCGTGTTTTCCGCAAGCGGATTGCCGACCACCAGCTCAGAAGCGGCGGCGGCCGCCAGGATCTCGACCTCCCCCATCCGTGAGCGGGGCACGAGCATGCGCGTCGGCGCGCTGCAGGATTGGCCGAGATTGCGGAAGGCGGCGCCGACGCCGAGCGGAACAGCACGGCCGAGATCGGTGTCCGGCAAGATGATGTTCGGCGACTTGCCGCCGAGCTCCTGGGCAACGCGCTTGACGGTGGGCGCCGCCGCTTGCGCGACGAGAACGCCGGCGCGCGTCGAGCCGGTGATCGAGATCATGTCGACCTCTGGATGCGACGCCAGAGCGGCGCCGACGATCGCGCCGGTCCCGTTGACGAGATTGAACACGCCGGGCGGGCAGCCGGCAGCGTCCATCAGCTCGGCGAACAGCAAGGCGCTCAGCGGCGACAATTCACTCGGCTTCAACACCACCGTGCAGCCGGCTGCTATCGCGGGGCCCACTTTGGCGGTGATCTGGTAGAGAGGCCAGTTCCAGGGGGTGATGAGGCCGCAGACGCCGATTGCCTCGCGTAGGATCGCGGTGCGGCCGCGCGCGGTGATGAAGGGATAAGTCGCGAGATTGTCCCGGGCGACACGGATATGTTCGGCGGCCAGCGGCACCTGGGCGCGGCGCGCGTAGGTGATGGCGGCTCCCATCTCGCACGTGAGGGCCTGTGCGAACAGTTCCAGCCGCTCCAGGAGCAAACCGTGAACCCTGTCGAGCAGCGCCGCCCTCTCAGCAGATGGCGTAAGGGACCAGCTGCCGAAGGCTTTTCTCGCAGCTGCGACCGCACTGTCGACATCCTCGTCATTGCCGAGAGCGACGTCTGCGATCCGCTGCTCGGTCGCCGGATTGACGACGCTCGCCGTGGCCGAGCCGACCGGCTTGCGCCATTCTCCATCGATGTAGAATTTGCCGAGGAAGCCGGCTTCCGCCAGGTATCGAACGGGCGAGGTCATTGGAAGCGATCCTTGATGCGATAGTAGGCGCCGACCAGCGGAAGGAACCAGGGCGGACCGAGATGGCCGGGAATGGCGGGCCAGGCGAAGTCCTTCCACGGATTGAGATCGGCGCGGCCGTCCATGACCTCAGCCATGATCGTCCCCATCAGGGTCGACATCTGGGTGCCGTGGCCGCTATAGCCCATGGAATAGTAGATACCGTTGCGTTCGCCGGCGCGCGGCAGCCGGTCGCGCGTCATGTCGACCATTCCGCCCCAGCAGTAATCGACGCGCACGCGGCGAAGCTCGGGAAACACGTCGTGCAGCGCCGCCTGCAGGATGGCGCCGCTCTTCTCGTCTGATGTCGGATTGGAGATGGCGAAGCGCGCGCGTCCGCCGAACAGCAGCCGGTTGTCGGGCGTCGTTCGGAAGTAGTTGACCAGATTCTTCGTATCCACCGCCATTCGGCGGCTTGGCAGAAGTCGATCGAGCGTCGCGAGCGGCAGGGGCTCGGTGACGATCAGGAAAGCACCGACTGGAACGATCCGGCGTCGAATCCAACCCAGCGGTCCGGTTTGCGAGATGCCGCTCGCAAGCAGAACCTGCGAGGCCCGTAGCCGACCTTTGGATGTCTCGATCTCGTGTCCGCCTCCGGCGATCGGCCGCAGGCCCATCATCGGCGTATGCTCGTGGATCTCGACGCCGCGCCGCGCCGCGGCTTCCGCGAGGCCGCGAACGAAGCGCCCGACATGCATGCCGGCGCTCTTGCGGTAGATGAGCCCGCCATAATAACGCTGCGAGCCCACTTCGCCGGCGAGGCCAGCACGGCTCACCATCTCCGTATCCGGATCAACATTGGCGGCGAGCAATTCCTGGCTGCGCGCCAGCTTGTCATAATGCTCCGGCCTCGCCGCGAGCTTGATCTTGCCGACGCGCGCGAAGCTGCAGTCGATCTTCTCTTCGGTCACAAGACGTTCGACCGTGTCGACGCCGGCGTCGAAGGCCCGGTAGAGCCGGTCGGCAGTGTCCTTACCGAGCCTGGCCGAGAGCGTGCCGTAGTCCTGGGCGAACCCGTTGTTGCACATCCCGCCGTTGCGGCCGGACGCCGCGTGCCCGATCGTCTCGGCTTCGAGCAGCACCACGCGCGCGCCCTTCTTGGCGAGCGCCAGCGCGGCGGAGGAGCCGGTCAGGCCGCCCCCAATCACTGCGACGTCGCAGCTTCCCTGCAGCGGCCCTGCCGCGGCCGCCGTGAACGGCCCCGATGTATCCAGCCAATAGGACGCAAGCTTCATACCCGGCTCCAAGAGCTCCACTCATGACCGCTGGGCTTCGCACATCGCGGCAACCCACATCGGTTGAACTAACAGCCGCGCATCCGCGGCCATTGCGCTTCGATTACGTCGCTGCCGGCGCAGACGACGTTGTACAGATCGTGTTGCGATGCCGTCGCGCAGGCCTGATTAGGCTGGATCCTGACTTTCGCGCCGATCGAAAGATGCGGCAAAGCTTGCGTCGATCCCGATCTCATCGCGAGGATGCCGTGCTCCTGGCTTGCCTGCGCGACGATCAAGTCCGGATAAACCCTGCCGGAGAGATCGCAGACCAGACCATAGCCCTGGTCAACCCACAGACGGTCGAGATTGCGATCCAGCCGGCCTCCCGCGAGCAGGAGGGCCGGTGTTGCCAACGTGCTCGCCGTTCCGGCGCTTTCGCCCTTCTGGGTATCCGGTCCGTGAATATCCTGCCGCAGCACTTCGATGCCTCCTAGCCGAACGACTGGTTGGCGATCGCGAAGCTGCGCGCCGGCCCGGTCGATGGTGTCGGCGCGCCCAAGATCATGGTGGTGGCGTGGCTGACCTGGTGCAGACCGATGCGTTCGAGCCACGCTCCGAGCTGCGACGTGGCGGAGGTGTCGATGCGAACGAAGCGAGGCCCGAGGCGTACGAGCGCAGCCTCGATCAGCGCGCGCGCGTCGGCCGGGCTTTCGGCAACGACTGGGCCGATGACATGCCCGCGGCCGAAAAGCCGGGAGATGGCGTAACCGCGGGGCATGCCGTCACGGTGCAGGACATAGCCATCCCCGCTCTGGACGAGCCGATCCAGCATCCGGTGCCTTTCCCAACCGGTGGCCTCGCGATCGAGCCGCACCATTGCCTCGAAATCCGATGCAGCCATTGACCCGACGCGGCCCGAGCGCGGCGCCTCGCGGGCTTCGCTCGGAATTCCCTGATGCTGGTGGATGACCCCGATCGGCACGAAGCCGCGGCGCCCGTAAAGGGCGATGCCTTCGGCCGTCGAATTCAGTGCGATGGTCCGCGGAAGTGCCGACGCCAGCAACGCATCCATGAGCCGCGCCCCATAGCCGCGGCCCTGAGCCGCCTTCGCGACGATGATCATCCCGGCGGAAGCATGGGTCGCGCCATATGGCCACCACGCCGCTGTCCCGATCACCACTCCGGCGCGCTGTAGAACGAAGCCATGGCCCAACTGCAGCGCGACGTCCCAATCCTCGATCCGGTAGGGCCAACCCATCTCCTGCGAGAGCTTCAGGGCGCCCTCCAGGTGCGCTCTGGCGAATGGAAGCAGCACCGCGGCCTCATTGTTGCGTTCGCCGGTTCGGTAAGCCGCGCTCGTCATCATGGGTCGTCTCTTGGTCGCGGTGCCGGCCTGATTGCCAGTGGCGGGGCGCAGCCATCTGACGATCCCCGCACCTGCAGCGTACGTTGCGCCCGACAGCATTACGCGATCGGACCGCAGCAAAGTTCGGCATAGAATTCCATTGAAGGTGCCCGGGAGCGGCCAATCTGCTGTCAGGAGCCGCCGCCCAACAAACCGCTTCGAGCGGGCCCTCAGAGCAGGCTCACTCAGCCTTCCAGTCCAGCACGATCTTGCCGCAGGTGCCCGCCCGCATGATCTCGAATCCGGTCCTGAACTCGGCGACCGCCAGGCGGCGCGTCATGATCATGCATGGCCTTAGCTTCTCCTATGTCTCGTCGCGTTCAGCCGAGGCTTGGCTCGGACTGATCAGATGTGGTCGTTCCGAACGTCGAGGGCATCTCGCAGGCCATCGCCGATGAAATTGAAGCTCGTCACCGCAATCGTAATCGCGGCGCCGGGAATGATGGCGAGCCATGGAGCGCTCGCCAGATATTGCTGGGCGCCGTTGAGCATGTTGCCCCAGCTCGGCAACGGCGGCTGGATGCCGTAGCCGAGGAAGCTGATATAGGCTTCCAGAAGAATCGCGCGGGCGACCGCCAGGCTTGCGGCGACGATGATTGGGCCCATGGCATTGGGCAGGATCTCGCGGAACACGATGTGCCGGCGGCTCAGCCCCACCATGCGTGCAGCCTGGACAAACTCGCGCTCGCGCAGCGAGCGGACCTCGGCCTCGAGGATTCTGGCGGTCTCCATCCAGCTCGTGACGGCAATGATGACGGTGATCATCACCGGGCTCGGCCGCAGCACTGCGGCCAGCGCCAGCACGAGGAAGATGGAGGGGTACGAAAGGAAGCCGTCCACAGTGCGCATCAGCGCTGCCCCGACCCAGCCGCCGCGATAGCCCGCCGTCACGCCGACCAGGGTGCCGATCAGCGTCGACAGCAGCATCGCGGAGAATCCCACCAGCAGCGACACGCGCCCTGCCATCAATAGCCGTGCGGCCAAGTCACGTCCGAGAGGGTCGGTGCCGAAATAGTGGTGACCGCTGAGAGGTGGCGCAAAGCGGGCGCGCAGATCGATCTGGAGCGCGTCGTACGGCAACGCATAGGGGCCGATGGCGCACGCCAGCACAAGCACGGTGATCATCGCGATCCCGGCAAGTGCCAGATGATGGCGCATGAAGCGCGCCACCGCACGGCTGTGCCACCAGCGAGTTGGAGCTGCGTGCACGACGATGGCGGTCATATCTGCTGCCTCCTGGTAACATAGGTGAGCCGGCGGGCTCAGCCCAGGCGAATGCGCGGGTCGACGGTGGCGATGACGATGTCTGCGATCAGATTGCCCAGCACGACCAGGATGGCCGAGAAGATCAACAGCCCCATCACCATCGGATAGTCACTGTAGCCGAGGCTGTCGAGAAACAGCCGCCCCATTCCCGGCCAGGTGAAGACCGTCTCCGTCACCAATGCGCCGGTCAGAATGCTGGGCAACTGCATCCCGGCCAGGGTGATCATCGGCAACAGCGCATTGCCGACGACATGCTTCAGCAGGATGCGTCGCTCGCTCACACCCTTGGCGCGGGCGGTCTTGATGAAGTCCTGGCTCAGCGCGTCGAGCGTCGCCGTTCGCATGTAGCGGCTCCAGATCGCGACATGAACCAGTGACAGCACCAGGCTCGGCAGGATCAGATGGTGCAGATAATCCAGCACCGAGCCATCGCCGATCGTGTACATGTTGCCTGCAGGAACCCAGCCGAGCTTCAGCGTGAAGGTGTAGATGCCGATGAGGCCGGACCAGAAGGTCGGCACCGACAGTGCGACCATGGCACCGACAGTCGCGCAATAGTCGAACAGGGAATAGCGGTGCGTGGCACCGCGGACGCCGATCCAAGTGCCGGCCGCGATTGCCAATGCAGTGGATGTGCCCATCAGCAGAAGCGTCGCCGACAGATGTCGGCCAATCACCGCCAGCACCGCAGAGCCATCGCGGAAAGAGTGTCCCCAGTCGCCCCGGATCAGTCGCCAGGCCCAGTCCAGATACTGAATCCAAAGCGGCCGGTTTAGCCCCAGCTGCGCTGCAAGTCGCTCGACGTCCTTCTGCGTCATGCCGGGATCGAGACCGAATTGCGCGAGATGACCGCCCGGCATGAGGTTGAGAACCGTGAAGCCGATGATCGAGACGATCACCAGCAGCACGATGCTCTGCGAGAGGCGATTGAGCAGGAAGGCAGACATCCGAGACCTCCGGTAGCGTGACTATGGCGTTCGCCGTCCTTCCAGGTCCGGCGGACGGACATCAGCTCGCCCAGTACCAGGCCAGCGCATTCCAGGATTCCGTGCGCGTATTGCCGTTCGGCACGAAGCCGTTGATCCCTTTCTTGAGACCTTCGACCGCATTGCTCTGGTACAACGGAAGGAAGGGCAGGTCGCCACGAACAAGTTCCTGGACGCGAGAGTAGATCGCGCGCCGGGCTTCAGGATCGAAGGTGCGCGCGCCCTTGTCGAGCAGGGCGTCGACCTCCGGATTTGCATACTGCGCATTGTTCGAGCCGCGACCGCCCTTCACTCCGATCGAACGCGAGTGAAGGCGATTGGTGACATCCGGATCGGCGCCGATCAGGTACGAGCTGCCGACGATCACGGAATCGAATTGCGATTGCATCCAGAACTCGCCCCACATCACGGCGGCGGGCAAGTTCGATATCTTCATCTCGACGCCCAGCTGAGCAAAGGTCTGCTGAAGGAATTGCTGCACCTGTTCGCGGAGGGGATCGCCGGACGTTGTCGAATTGGTAAAGGACAGACGGACGCCATTCTTGGTGCGAATGCCGTCGCCTCCGGTCGCCCAGCCGGCCTGATCGAGGATCTTGCGCGCGCGATTCAGGTCGAATTGGTGCAGCGGCAGATTGGCGTTGAAGAAGAAGGACTGCCGCGGCATAAAGGTCTCCGTCGGCGTCGGCACGCCGTAGTAGAGCCCCTGGATGATCGCCTCCTTGTCGATCGCCGCATAAAGCGCCTCGCGGACCGCAAGTTCCTTGAACTGCGGGCGCTCGAGGTTCAGGTAGAAGGATTCGAACGAGGCCCTGGGGACCAGCGTCACCACGCGGTTCGGCAGGGTCTTGGCTTCGCCATAGTGATCGGGCGTGATGTAGGGCTGACCCACGAGATCGATGTCGCCGCTCCTGAACTGGGTGTAGAGGACGGTCAGATCGGGAATGTATTTGAAGACCAGCCGCTCGATATGAGGGCCTTCACCGAAGTATTCGGTGTTGGCCACGAGTTCGAGATGATCACCAGCAACCCGCTTGCCCCACTTGAACGGGCCGGTGCCGACCGGCGCCTGGTTGAAGGCGGCGTTGTTCGGATTGGCCTCTTTCTCCAGGATGTGCTTGGGCACGATGAAGGTTTCGGTCAGGAACGACAAATACGGCGCAAAGGCCTCTTCCATTCGCCACGAGATCTCCGTGGGGGAGACCACCGTGATGTCGCGCACGAGAGCATGGCCGGACGTGCGCCAACTCCGGAAGTTGGGGTTCGTGATCAGTTCGAGCGTGAACTTCACGTCCTCGGCGCTGAAAGGCTTGCCGTCGTGCCAGCGGACATCGTCACGCAACCGAATGCGCCATTTGAGACCGTCTTCCGAAATACCGCCGTTCTTCTGGTTCGGCACTTCCAATGCAAGGTTGGGCTGAATGACGCCCTGAGGATCGATGCGGAAGAGCGCGTCAAAAACCGAGAAATGCACGCCATCGTCGACTTCGATGTGGACCATCAGCGGATTGAAGACGGTCGGCTCCTGTCCAAGTCCGACGATCACGCGGCCGGTTGGCTTTGCCGAAGAGGTGCGCGCCAAGGCCGGCTTGCCCAGGAGATTGGGCGCGAAGAGGCCGGCACTTCCGCCAATTGCCACCATGCGCAGGGCATCGCGCCGCGAGTAGTTCGATGTCGTCGCAGAACGCTCGGTCATAACTTCTCTCCTTGCCTGTGGTGTCCGGCGCGGCTTTCATCTTGGGGCATTTCCCCGGGCTGCTCTCCGGGGATCGCTGCCACCAGTTCGCGCGTGTAGCTGGATTTCGGGTCGAGGAAGATCTGAGACGGCGGTCCGCGTTCAACGATCTGTCCTCGATGCATGACGGCAATTTCATCGCAGATCTGGCTTGCGACGCGCAGATCATGGGTGATGAAGATCATCGAGACGCCCGTCTCGCGCTGAATTTGATCCAGCAGCTTGAGGATTTGGGCCTGGATCGAGACGTCGAGCGCAGAGACCGCCTCGTCGGCAATCAGCAGCTTTGGCTTCAACATCAGCGCCCGCGCGATCCCGATGCGCTGGCGCTGCCCGCCGGAGAACTCGTGGGGATAGCGATCGAAGGCTCCTGAATCGAGGCCGACGTGGGACAGAAGCTCCCGCGCCCGCCCACAAGCCTCGCCGTAGGGCACCCCATGTGCGACTGGACCGACCGTGAGAATATGTCCGACCGTCGATCGCGGATTCAGCGAGGCAAAGGGATCCTGGAAGATCATCTGGATCTTGGGCCGCAGCGATCGAAACTCGGCCTCGGAAAGCCCGGCGATGTCGCGCCCTTCGAACAGAATCGAGCCGCTGTCGCACTCCATGAGCTTGATCAGCAGCCGACCGAGCGACGACTTGCCCGAACCGCTCTCCCCGACGACGCCGAGCGTGCGGCCCGACGTGAGGTCGAAGCTGACCCCATTGACCGCAGGCACGATGCGCTGCGTGCGGAAAAGCGCGCTGCCGCTGCGATAGGTTTTTGCGAGGCATTCGACCTTGAGAATGGCGAGTGGGTCAGCAGCTTCCAGGGCCACACGGTTTTTGCCGGTCAGGTGCGGGACGGCTGCGATCAGGCGGCGCGTATAGAGATGGCTGGGCGACTTCAGCACCTGCTCGGCACCGCCCTGCTCCACGCAATGGCCTTTCTCCATCACCACAACGTAGTCGGCGATCTCGGCCACGACGCCGAAGTCATGGGTGATGAACATGACGCTCATCCCCTTCCGGCGCTGAATGTCGCGGATCAACTTGAGGATCTGCGCCTGGGTCGTCACGTCCAGGGCGGTGGTCGGCTCGTCCGCGATCAGGATCGCGGGCTCTAGAGCCAGAGCCATGGCGATCATCACGCGCTGCCGCTGTCCGCCCGAAAGCCGGAATGGATATTGGTGATACATCAGCTGCGGATCGGGCAGACCCACTTCGATCAACAGGTCAATCGCCCTGCTGCGACGGGAGGCCGGCGTTCCAACGTCGTGCGCAGCCATCACCTCCTCGATCTGCGCGCCCACGGTCATCAGCGGGTTGAGCGCCGAGAGAGGGTCTTGAAAGATCATTGAAACGACGCGGCCGCGCAGGCTGCGGAGCTTGTCGGGCGAGAAACCTACGATGTTCATCCCGTCCAGGTGGATCGCACCCGAGGAGACCCGGATCGCCTTCGGCAAAAGCCCCATGATCGCGTTGGCGGTGACCGACTTGCCCGATCCGGATTCCCCGATGATACAGAGAATCTGTCCACGTTTCAGATCGAAGGAGACGTTCTCGACGGCGTAGGCCCGCTCCATTCCCATCGGCAGACTTACGGTCAGTTCGCGCACCGAGAGCGCCACATCCGTGGGAGTTGCCACGTCGATGCCAGAGGCCATAGGAACATCCTCCCCTCTCAACCGAGCACGGTCACCCTGCTGCCGGCCGCGCCTTCGGCCCTTTGCGTCGATACGCTTCTTGGACAGGTCAATAATTCGGCGCTCAACTTGCCATTCCTTCGTTGGAGGCTGCGACATGATTCAGGCCTGTTCGCGCAAGAAGCAGCAGCTGATGCTCAGAGCGCGCCACCGGCCTGATCGGCCACCTCGATCGAAGCGAAGCTCGGATGTCACCCCCGTCATGGCTTGATCGCTTTCCGCGAAGGCCCGCCCCTGGATAAGGCTCATGCAAGTTGCCTCTTTGGACTTCGGCCATCGATCGGCTGGTTCTGCCGATCTTGACGATGTCGATCACCCCGGAGTCGCCGAAAGCCGGCATCGAAGCAGCATGAACTTCTGAAAACGAAGTCCGATTTGGCATTTCAGTCTGCGCCGCGAGGCCCGCGGCGGCGCCCAGCCAGGAGAGAGCGCAAGGGATTGCGGGAGCGCGTCCGTCGGTCTCGGCGCCTGCAAATGCGGTGCAGGCAAAGTATTTTCGCAATAATAGCCTGTGTCGAAGGCGGTAAACCGCAGGATGTTCGGCCACACGACGAAAGTCCGCGGGGAGCTGCCGAAATTCCTCGGTTACGTTACGGCAACCACCGGAGATTCCTGTCCGATGAGCGCGCCGCTCCTGCATATCGAATCCAGTCCATCCCTACCTCGTGAGGCAGACGTCGTGGTCATCGGCGGCGGCGTCGTGGGCGTGTTCACAAGCTACTATCTCGCTCGTCGCGGCCTCAAGGTTGCGTTGCTTGAAAAGGGCCGCGTCGCCGCCGAGCAGTCCAGCCGCAACTGGGGATGGTGCCGCCAACAGAACCGCGATGCGCGCGAGCTACCGCTTGCGACCAGGAGCCTGGATCTCTGGGAAAGGGTTGCTGGAGAGACCGGTGAAGATACGGGTTTTCGCCGCTGCGGGCTTTTGTATCTGTCGAACGACGAGAATGAGCTGGCGGGCTGGGCAAAGTGGCGAGACCTCGCCAGGACCGTGGGCGTCAAGACGCACATGCTGAGTGCGGAAGAAGCGAACGACCGAGGCAAGGCGACCGGTCGCAAGTGGAAAGGCGGCGTCTTCTCGCCGACTGACGGGACGGCAGATACTTCAAAGGCCGTGCCCGTCGCCGCGCGCGGGATCATGGCGGCGGGTGGCACCGTGCACCAGCTTTGCGCGGCTCGCGGCATAGAACTCAGCGCCGGCCGGGTCAGCGGAGTGGTGACCGAGGCGGGCACGATCCGGACGAAGACGGCGGTCATGGCAGGAGGTGCATGGGCTTCGTCGTTCTGCAACCAGCTGGGAATTCGCTTCCCTCAGGCATCGGTACGCCAGTCCATTCTCGCTCTGGCCCCTGGCGCCGCCGGCCTGCCCGATGCCCTTTACACCGGGCTCGTCTCGCTCACGCGGCGCGGCAATGGCGGATACACGCTCGCTATCAGCGGGCGCGCGCGAGTCGATCCGACGCCGCAGCAGTTCAGGTTCGGCCGCGAATTCCTGCCCATGTTCGCCCGCCGCTGGCGAAGTCTCAGCCCTGGGGCTTTCGAGGGCCTGCGACAGGGCCATGAAACCCTGGGGAAATGGGGGCTCGATGAGGTGACCCCGATGGAGCTGAACCGGACGCTAGATCCTCGTCCTGACATGAGGCAGATTCGCGCGACGCATCGACGAGCTTGCAAGCTCGTGCCGGAACTTGAGCAAGTCGAAATCTCAAATGTTTGGGCCGGCTACATCGACAGCACGCCGGACGGCATTCCAGCAATCGGTGAAGTTGAGTCGATTCCAGGGTTCATCCTTGCGGCGGGATTCAGCGGCCACGGTTTTGGAATTGGCCCAGGCGCGGGTCATATGATCGCTGACATCATCACGGGTAGTCCGCCGATCGTCGACCCGCGCCCCTACAGGCCGGAGCGGCTGACAATGAGCGCCTGGGGCAAGGTCAGCGAGTTCTAATTGCAGTTCCCGCCCCCGGTGGGAAAAGATGCTGGTTGATGCTATGAGATGCATATGACGATGAAGTCTCGAAGCATTGACGCCGTAATCGCCCGGATCTGATGGCATTGCTATGAAGCTCGATAAGATCGACATCAGGATTTTATGCGAACTGCAGAAGAACGGCCGGATTTCCAACGTCGAGCTCGCAGAGCTGATCAACCTTTCTCCGAGCCCGTGCCTGATGCGCGTCAAAAGGCTCCAGACGGAGGGCTTCATCACCGGCTATTCCGCCCAGATCGATGTTGCCAAGCTCGGACAAACGCTAACCGTCTTCGCTGAAATCACCCTGAAGAATCACCGGCAGATCGATTTCGCCCGCTTCCTCACGACCATTGAAAAGATCGATTCCGTCGTCGAATGCCACCTTGTTTCGGGCGGGTACGACTATCTCGTCAAGTTCATCACGGCTGGGATCAGCGAATACCAGGCCGTCATGGAACGGCTGGTCGAGATGGATATCGGCATCGACAAGTATTTCAGTTTCGTGGTGCTGAAGTCCCCGATCGTGAAATCCCATCTGCCGCTCGAAAGCATATTCAATAACTGACAGACAGGCGCGTCAATTATCCTCTCATCGCTGCGCGGACGTCCCTGTCTTGCAGCGTCTGGTCGAGCGTGGTCCTCGTCCGTTCGATGATGCCGTCGATATCCGCATCCGTGCAGCAGAGCGGCGGCGCGTAGCCCAGCACGCCCTGGGCAAAGGCGCGGATGACGAGGCCGTTGTCCCATGCGCGGTCGAAAATACGGCGTGCTGGATCGGCTTCCGCCGGCAGGGGCGTCCTGCGCTCCTTATCAGTGACGAGCTCGATTGCAGCCAGCATGCCGCGACCGCGGACATCGCCGACAAGCGGATGATCGGCCAGCGCGCGAAGACCTTCCATCAGGCGGTGTCCCGCCTTCCGACCGTTTTCCAGTAAACCGTTTTCGTAAAGATCAAGGCATGCAAGCCCGACGGCTGCGCTGACGGGATGTGCGGAATAGGTGTAGCCGTGGCCGACGGCAGACTCGCCGGCACCATCGGCAATCGTGTTGTAGACGCGGTCGGACATCAGAACGGCCCCCATCGGCACATAGCCCGACGTCAAGCCCTTTGCCGTGGTCATGAGATCCGGCACGACGTCATCCTCTTCACAGGCGAACAGCGGACCGACACGGCCAAAGCCGGTGATGACCTCATCGACAACGAACAGAATGTCGTGCTCCTTGCAAACAGCGTGCATGGCCTTCAGCCAGCATGGCGGCGGCACGAGGACGCCTCCCGATCCCTGTACCGGCTCGACATAGAAGGCCGCGACGCGTTCGGCGCCGAGCTCGGCGATCTTGGCCCGCAGAGCGGCGACCGACGCCGCGATGATAGCCTGGGGGTGGGAACCGACCGGATTGCGATAGGCGTAATGCGACGGTATTTTGTGCTGCCAGTTGTATGGCACTCCGAAGCCCGCATGAAAGGCCGGCAGCGCGGTCAAGCCGGCCCCTGCAGTCGACGATCCATGGTAGCCATACTCGACCGAAATGAACCGGTCCTGCTGTGGCGTCCCCCTGGCATGATGGTAGTACGAAATGAACCGGATCGTGCTGTCGATCGCGTCGGAGCCACCTAACGTGAAATAAACATGGTTCAGGTCACCAGGCGCCAATTCAGCCAGCCTGGCGGCCAGCCGGATGGCCGGGTCGGAGCCCAACCCGAAATAACCCGTCGCATAGGGAAGTTCGCGCAACTGCCTCGTGGCCGCTTCGACGATGCTGTCCTGTCCGTAGCCGGCATTGACACACCACAGACCCGCAAAACCGTCGAGCAATTGACGTCCCGAGACATCGGTCAGCGTCGCGCCCTTCGCTGACTTCAGCACACGGACGCCTGCCGTCTCGTGGCTGCGATAGGATGAGACCGGGTGAACGAGATGCGCCCGATCGAGTTCAATCAGCGAGTTGCTCAACATGTCGTCCTCCAGATCAACCGCAATGCTTGGGCGACCACCCCGATGCTTTCGGGCTCAATGTAAGCTGCCGAAGACGGCACTTGCTCCCAGGCAGGACACCGGCGGAAGGCGTTTTGACTTTCATTGACGATTGACGCGGCATCTTGTGCCGGCATTGGGCGGCGCCGGCGCTCGACTTGTTTGCGCAACTCTCTGCCATAGCTCCGATCCGATACGACACAATCTGCTCCCGACCGCCGCGATAGCGGTGCTTTCTCTGGTCGGCTGCCCGTTATGATGCTTGTCGTGCCGGGAAGCGGTGCGAGAGGATTGAAGAAGGATTCGAGCCATGGCGACGTTCAGACCCAAATACGTCACCTTCGACTGCTACGGCACGCTGACGAATTTCGACATGGCGGGCGCGGCGAGGAGAGTTTATGGCGCCGAGCTTTCGCCAACGGCTATGGCAAAGCTCATCAAGGACTTTTCTGCCTATCGCCTGGACGAGGTTCTCGGCGCGTGGAAGCCGTACTTCGAGGTCGTGCACAATGCGCTGGAGCGCGCATGCAAACGAAACGGTATCGTATTTCGGCCGGAGCATGCCCAGCGCATCAATGAGGAGATCCACACTTGGGGTCCACATCCCGACGTTCCGGCAGGCCTGGCCAAGGTCGCCAGGGAGATTCCGCTGGTCATCCTGTCGAACTCAATGAAGAACCTCATCATGTCGAATGTGGAGAAGCTTGGCGCTCCCTTCCACATGGTCATCACGGCGGAGGAGACCGGCGCCTACAAGCCGCAGATGAAGGGCTTCGAGTATATGCTGGACAAGCTGGGCTGCGGCCCGGACGATATCACCCACGTCTCCTCTTCCTTCCGCTACGACCTGATGACCGCCTACGACCTCGGCATCAAGAGCAAGGTCTGGGTGAACCGCGGTCACGAGCCCGCGAACCCCTTCTATGAATACACCGAGGTCGCTGGCATCGACGGGCTCGCCGCGGCGGTCGGCCTGGAGCCGATGCGCAAAACCGCGTGAGAGCGATTGGTTCTGGTCCTCTCGCTGCGCTTCATTTCTTCGAAGCTTCGATGGATTGGTGTGATGTGAAGGAAAGAGGGGGCGGTTCGACCGCCCCCTCTCTTGCTTCCGATGCCGATCCGATGGACCGCTCAGTCCAGCCCGCCCACGTGGAGCGCCTTCGTCTCGAGATATTCTTCTATCCCGAGCTGGGATCCCTCGCGTCCGAGGCCCGACTGCTTGATGCCGCCGAAAGGCGCCACCTCGGTCGAGATCAGGCCGGTGTTCAGGCCGACCATGCCGAACTCGAGCGCCTCGGCAACGCGCCAGGAGCGCCTCAGGCTCTCAGTGAAGAAATAGGCGGCAAGGCCGAAGGGCGTGCCATTTGCTATCGCAATCGCCTCGTCCTCGGTCTCGAACCGAAAGAGCGGTGCGACCGGCCCGAAGGTCTCCTCTGAAGCCAGGAGCATCTCGGTCGTCGCGCCGCCGAGCACGAGAGGTCGGGCATATTGCCGACCTTCCGGCACCGCGTCACTCTCCGCGATGATCTTTGCGCCCTTGTCCAGGGCGTCCACGACGTGCCGCTTGATCTTCTCGATCGCGGCGCCATTGATCATCGGCCCTATCGCCACGCCGTCCTCCGTGCCGGGACCGACCTTCATTTTCGCGACCCGGCCGGCAAGCTTCTGGGCGAAGGCGTCGTAAATGCCGGATTGAACGAGAATGCGATTGCAGCAGACGCATGTCTGCCCGCCATTGCGGAATTTTGACGCAATCGCCCCCTCGACCGCCCGGTCGATATCGGCATCGTCAAAAACGATGAACGGCGCGTTGCCGCCGAGCTCGAGGCTCAGCCGCTTGATGTTGTCAGCAGCACCTTTCATCAACAAGGCGCCGACGCGGGTCGATCCGGTAAACGAGATCTTGCGAACGGTTTCGTTGGCCATCAGCTCCTTTCCAATGTCCGCCGGCATGCCCGTCACGATGTTGATCACGCCCGCGGGAATTCCCGCCCGCTCGGCCAAAACAGCGATGGCGAGGGCCGAAAAGGGCGTGAATTCGGAGGGCTTGATGACCACAGTGCAGCCGGCAGCCAGCGCGGGTGCCACTTTGCGGGTAATCATCGCGTTCGGGAAATTCCAGGGCGTGATGATCCCGCAGACGCCCGCCGGCTCTTTCAGCACCAGGATACGGCGGTCGACGGTCGGTGACGGGATCGTCGATCCGTTGATCCGCCGTGCCTCTTCTGCAAACCATTTGACGAAGGACGCCCCATAACGGATTTCGCCGAGCGATTCAGCAAGCGGCTTGCCCTGTTCCAGCGTCAGTAGAAGCGCCAAATCTTGCTCATGATGCCGCATGAGCTCATACCAGCGCTCGAGCAGTACGGCACGCTCTGCATGAGTCTTTGCCTTCCAGTGCTTGAACGCAGCGGCGGCGGCCTCGATTGCTGCCCTGGTCTCGTCTCGACCCATGTGGGGGATGGTACCAAGCACGCTCTGGCTCGCGGGATCGATGACATCAACAACCGCCTTCGTGCTCGCATCCCGCCAGGTACCGCCGATCAGCGCTTGCTGCCGAAACAGATCCTTCTCCTTCAATGCAATCATGGCCTTGCTCCTTGCCTCGGGCTCGACTCCGCCGTCACTGCCTGGATTTGCGAGTGGCGGGACGAAGCCGTCTCATGCGAGCAGTACACGCCCGCACGCCGCATTTTTCGTTGATCACGAAGTGCCTGGCCGCTCTGAATCTCGTCAGATGGTGCCTCGTAAGTCGAATATTCCAGCGCCGGCTCTGCCCTCGGCCTCGCCTCAGTCATAATGGCAGACGTAGATCTTTCGCACGGTCTCGATCGTGCGCCAGATCCCAACAAAGCCAGGAAATGCCATCGGTGCACGCCTCTGCCTGGCTTGGCGCGTCGACGACGCCCGGAAAAGCGACTAGCCTCGCAAGATCTTCTTGAGCATTCCCGCCGCCCAATCTTTCCTGCGCAGCTTGCCGAACATTCGAGAGGGTAGCTGCGAGCCGGAGCTTTCCCTGCCGAATCAAACTGCAAGACAGGCCGAAGATTTCGAAATGAAGGCCCAAACAGGGGAAACCTGCTGGGATTCCGTGCGATAGTGCGGCGAAATACGCCTGCTGCCCTATCGTGGTGGGAGGAAAAAGGCGCGATGTGCGAGAGATTGGCATCCCCCGAAGGAATGGACGAGTCGAGATGGGACGAACGGTACGCGTGAAGTCCTTTGAACTGACCGCGAAAGACATCAACGACATTGATGTGACGCTGCTCCACGCCCTCTCGACCGGGGTTGGCTGGCCCCATCGGCCCAAGGATTGGGATTTCCTACGCCGCGCAGGTCACGGCATCGTAGCCGTTGATGGCATTGGACGCGTCTTCGGCAGCGCGATGTGGTTCCCACATGGCCGCGAATTCGCAACCATCGGCCTGGTGATCACATCGCCCCGAACCCAGGCTCAGGGTACTGGCCGCTGGCTCATGGAACAGGTGTTCGAGCGGTGCGGCGACCGCAATTTGAGCCTCAACTCGACCGATGCCGCATATCACATGTATCTTTCGCTGGGCTTCACGAAGGAAGCCACCGTGTATCAGTGGCAGGGCGAGTTCGTGTCGCCGCCCCCGCCGGTGCCGGCTCTGGACGGCGAATTGAGCTCGCTGTCCAGCGAGAATATCGAAGAGATCGCAGCACTGGATGAACGCGCGTTCGGCACCAACCGTCAGAGGCTGCTGGCATTGCTTTGCGAAGGCGCGTCAATTTGCGTCCTGCGCCGCGGCGGAGAGACCGTCGGTTATTCGATGAAGCGCGAATTTGGGCGCGGTCATGTGATCGGCCCCATCGTCACCAGCAACGATTGTGACGCGATCCATCTTACGGCCGTGCATCAAAGGGACCTCGCGGGAAAATTCGTCCGCATCGATACGCGGGAGCAGACGGGCCTGTTTGCCGAGTTTCTTCAACAGAGCCGCCTCGCCATGAACGACACAGTCACAACCATGTCCAAAGGACGTCAATTCCTGAACCGAAAGGAAAACGAGCCGTGGGTCTACGGATTAGCCGGTCACGCCTTAAGCTGAAGAAGTGAATCCGATCGACGCGATGGCGTCCCTTGCGACCAGCGATATTGCCTGCGCTCCGCGCCGCCAACCACGCGTTCTGTGTTTCAACTCATTCGTACAACGACCCGAGCGCTTCGGCACTGGCGCATCCGTGAACGCGCAGGCTCAGCCATCGACGATCGCCCGCACCTGATGACACGCTTATCCGACGCGTTGCACGCCGTGCCGTAGGACCATCAAAAGCGTCGCACGAGACCCGCTTTGCGCTGCCGCCAAATTTAAAAAAGCCCCTGCGGGCCAATCGTTTAAGGGTGGTGGGCGACCAGGGCTGAACCTGGGACCCGCTGATTAAGAGGCGCGAAGAGCGGGCTCCATCGCAGCGCAACATAAATCTGGACGTTTGAGTTTGGGCGTCTGAACCGCATCGGTATTAGCGACCGGCATCCCAATGCCACCGCGTCTGCCGCCATGACGACCTGGCGCGGCAAACGAGGGCTTGTAGGACTTTTGATCCGTTGTAATGTTGGAACATGCGGACATTCGCATGGCTGCTTCCCGAAAAGGGCGCGGAATCACCATAAGCAGGCGCGAACCAACGCGCCGGTTTTTTGGATCGAGACCGACATGGCCTGTGGTGGATCGTTCGATACGTTCCCCAAATTGCTCCTGCGAAATGCAGCACGGTTCGGCACGCGTCCGGCGTTTCGGCACAAGGATCTTGGCATCTGGCAGACCTGGACCTGGGCCGAGGTGGCCGCAATCGTACGTGCTTACGCCGCGGGCCTGTATCGACTTGGCGTGCGGCAAGGAGACAAGGTCGCTGTCGTTGGCTCCAATCGGCCGAAACTCTACTGGACCATCATGGCAGCGCAGGCGCTGCGAGCGATTCCGGTTCCGGTTTATTCGGATGCGGTGGCTGACGAACTTGCTTTTGTTCTCGCTCACGCCGAGGCAATGTTTGCGGCAGCACAAGATCAGGAGCAGGTCGATAAGATCCTCTCGGTATCCGACCGAGTGCCGGCTCTGCGGAAGATCTTCTATGACGAGCCGCGCGGCCTTGACGACTACGATCACAGCCGATTGATCGCAATTCACAACGTTGTCGAAGACGGCTGCGCAGCGCTTGCGGCCGACGCAGCGCTTGGTGGCCAGATTGATGAATTCATCCGCCAAGGCGACGACTCTGACATTGCGGTCATCCTCTATACTTCTGGAACGACCGGCACATCGAAGGGCGTTGTATTGTCGACGCGAGGCTGCATTGATGCGGCGACAGATACCACCAGGTTCGACAGACTGACCGACCACGACGTAGTGTTCGCCTATCTGCCGCTGGCCTGGGTTGGCGATCATTACCTCAACTATGTGCAAGGCCTTGTCGCTGGTTTCTGCATGGCGTGTCCCGAGAGCGGCGAAACGATCGAGCAGGATAGGCGTGAGATCGGGCCGACCTTCTACTTCGCCCCGCCGCGCGGTTTCGAGGCCATGCTGACGCGGGTCATGATCCGCATGGAGGACGCTGCGCCCATCAAGCGGCGGATGTTCAACTACTTTCTCGGCATTGCGCGCCGATATGGCGAACAGATCGTGAGCGGGAATCCGGTGCCGCTGTCAGGCCGGCTGCTCTACGCGCTTGGGCGCTTGCTGGTCTACGAGCCGCTCAAGAACGTCCTTGGCCTGTCCCGCGTTCGCGTCGCCTATACTGCCGGCGAAGCCATCGGTCCGGATCTGTTCGCGTTCTACCGCTCGATCGGCCTGAACCTGAAGCAACTCTACGGGCAGACCGAGGCGTTCCTCTATGTGACGTGCCAGCCGGATGGTGAGATTTACTCCGATACGGTTGGTCCGGCAGCGCCGAACGTCGACATCCGGATTACGGAATCGGGCGAAGTGCAGTTCCGCTCGCCCGGCATGTTCATTGGATATTTCAAGGATCCAGCGAAGACCGCGGAGGTCATGACTTCCGACGGTTACGTGAAGACCGGCGATGCGGGCTTCTTCGACGAGAAAACCGGACATCTGAAGATCACCGATCGTGCGAAGGACGTCGGCCGGCTGGCCGACGGCACGATGTTTGCGCCGAAGTATCTTGAGAACAAGTTGAAGTTCTTTCCTAACATCAAGGAAGCGGTCACTTTCGGCGACTCCAGGGAGTTCGTTTGCGCCATGCTCAATATCGACCCGACCGCTGTGGCGAATTGGGCCGAACGCAACAACATCGCCTACGGTTCCTATCAGGAGCTCGCCGCGCATCCGCTGGTCTATGATATGGTGGCGAAAGATATCGCCGAGGTGAACCGATCTCTTGCCAGGGAAAAGGTGCTGGCGGGGGCGCAGATCCGCCGCTTTCTTATTTTGCACAAGGAGCTCGACGCCGACGACGGCGAATTGACCCGTACGCAGAAGGTGCGCCGCCGGTTCATTGCCGAACGCTATGCACCGCTGGTCACGGCGCTCTACAACGGCTCGCACGAAGCCGACATTTCCATTGAGGTCACTTTTGAGGATGGCCGCAAGGGCACGATCGCGGCGCGGGTCAAGATTCGCGACACGCAAGCAATTGGTTCTGCGGATTCTCTGGGGAAGGCCGCATGAGAGCGCCGGATACCAACGAAATCCTGCTGCAGGTCGAAGGCGTATCGCTGGCCTTCGGCGGCGTTAAAGCGCTGACAGACGTTTCGTTCAACATCAGAAAGGGCGAAATTCGCGCGATCATCGGCCCCAACGGCGCCGGCAAGACCTCGATGCTCAACGTCATCAACGGCTTCTATCATCCTCATCATGGCGCCATCACCTTCAAGGGGCGCACCCGGGCCGAAATGCAACCCTTCGAGGCAGCCCGCGGCGGCATCGCGCGCACCTTTCAAAATGTCGCCCTGTTCAAGGGAATGAGCGCGCTCGACAACATCATGGCCGGCCGCACGCTAAAGGTGCGCCGGGGCCTGTTCTGGCAAATGCTGCGCTACGGTCCTGCGCGGGCAGAGGAACTCGAGCATCGGCACCGGGTCGAGCAGATCATCGACTTCCTGGAGATCGAGGCGATCCGCAGGGTGCCGGTTGCGCGTTTGCCATACGGCCTGCAGAAACGCGTCGAACTTGGTCGCGCTCTCGCGATGGAGCCCGACCTTCTTCTCCTCGATGAGCCGATGGCGGGCATGAACCTTGAGGAAAAGGAGGACATGTCGCGGTTCATCGTCGACGTGAACAACCAATACGGCACGACGATCGCGCTGATCGAACACGATATGGCCGTGGTTATGGATCTCTCGGATCGGGTGGCGGTGCTCGATCACGGCGTCAAGATCGCCGACGGCACGCCCGACGAGGTAAAAAACAGCCAAGCCGTCATCGAAGCCTATCTTGGCGTTGCACATTGAGGAGCGTTCGTGATCGCATTGGGCCAATTTCTGGAAGTTCTGATCGGCGGATTGTTGTCCGGCGTGCTCTATTCGCTGGTCGCGCTCGGCTTTGTGCTGATCTTCAAGGCATCCGGTGTGTTCAATTATGCGCAGGGCGCAATGGTATTGCTGGCAGGGCTCGCACTGGTTCGCACCCTCGATCTCCTGGTTGCCAGCGGCTTTCCTCTTTGGGCTGCGATCGTCCTCGGCATCGGCTGTGCCGCAGTGATCATGGCGGCAACGGCTTGGCTGATCGAGCGGTTCGTGATCGGACCTCTCGTCAACCAGGACGGGCTCACGCTGTTCATGTCCACGATCGGCGTGACATTCGTCATCGAGGGCGCGTCGGAGATGATCTTCGGGTCGGATGTCTACCCGTTGCGGCTGTTCCCGACGGACGCCTGGTTTGTGCTCGAGGATCTCTTCCCGGGTGGAATTCTGATCAACAAGCTGGATGTCTGGGGCGCGTTGATCGCCGGCATCCTGGTCGCCGGCCTCGCGATCTTCTTCCAGCGCACCAAGACCGGTCGCGCACTCAGAGCGGTGGCCGACGACCATTTGGCCGCGCATTCAGTCGGTATTCCGATCAGTTGGATCTGGTTCGTGGTCTGGCTCGTTGCCGGTCTCGTTGCGCTGGTCGCGGCGACCGTGTGGGGTACCAAACTCGGCGTGCAGTTCTCCATCACCTTCCTCGCGCTTAAGGCTCTGCCGGTTCTGATCATCGGGGGCCTCACCTCCATTCCGGGAGCCATCATCGGCGGGCTCATTGTAGGGGCGGGTGAGAAGATTGCCGAGGTGTATTTGGGGCCGTCCATCGGCGGCGGCATCGAATATTGGTTTGCCTACGTGCTGGCGTTAACGGTGCTGCTCGTGCGGCCGCAAGGGCTATTCGGCGAGAGGATCATCGAACGCGTCTGAGATGAGGAGTTCGTTGTGCTTTATCGCGAGGCTGGCCAGTTCAAGACGACCTACGCAGAGGACATGGCGATCTTCCCGATCCGTCAGGACCGTATTGCGCTGGCGATCTTGCTTGGTCTCGCGTTCATTGGCGTGCCGTTGTTGGCGACCCTCCATATCTGGCCGTTCGGCAGCGACTATCTGCTGTGGGCCATCTTGCTGCCCTTCCTAATCCTGTCGCTCGCGGCGATCGGCACGAACGTTCTCGTCGGGTATTGCGGCCAAATCTCGCTGGGCAGCGGCGCATTCATGGCCATCGGCGCCTATTCCGCCTACAAGCTGGCAGTAGGTGTTCATATCCCGCTTGCCTGGTTTGGGTTCGCGATCTCGATCCCGCCGTTGCCCGTGCTGGCATCCATTCTGCTTGGCGGGCTCATCGCGGCGGGGGTCGGAATCCTGTTCGGCATTCCCAGTCTGCGGATCAAGGGCCTCTACCTGGCAGTAGCAACGCTCGCGGCGCAGTTCTTCTTCGATTGGGCTTTCCTCCGGATCCCGTGGTTCACCAACTACGCCCCGTCGGGATCAGTCAATGCGCCGGAGCTGGATTTCTTCGGTCTGGTCGTTCGCACGCCGGTCGAGCGCTATCTGCTGTGCCTGCTCTTCGTGACCGTGATAGCGGTTTTGGCGAAGAATCTCGTTCGCGGAAATCTTGGCAGACAATGGATGGCGATCCGCGACATGGATATCGCCGCCGAGCTAATCGGTATCCGGCCGCTCTATGCAAAGCTCACGGCTTTCGCCGTCTCTTCGTACATCGTCGGCGTGGCGGGGGCGCTTTGGGCGTTCGTCTACCTGGGCTCATGGGAGCCGCTTGCGTTCTCGATCGACCGTTCACTGCAGCTTCTGTTCATGGTCATCATCGGCGGGCTCGGATCGATAATGGGTTCGTTCGTCGGGGCGGCCTTCATCCTCATCGTGCCGATCATGCTAAATCTGATTCCAACCGAGCTCGGCGTGCCACTGTCGACGCAAACGATCACTCATCTCGAGTTCATCATCTTCGGATCGCTGATCTGCTATCTTCTCATCAAAGAGCCCCAGGGCTTCGCCCGGCTGATAACGATTGGCAAGGAGAAGCTGAGACTTTGGCCGTTTCCCTATTGAAGGAGCGATCGCGCCTGGATCGCCACGCAGATGGCGACGCTGGCTGAAGAGGCAGGAAACAAATCCCCCGGACGGAAAAAGAGGGGCTCAAAGGAGGAGGATATCAAGATGGCAAGTACTGCACGGAATGTATTGATACTGGTGGTGGCCGCCCTGTCGGGCGCGGCGTTCACCGCACCGGCTGCAGCGCAAAACGAGCAGTTCGTCCCGATTCTGTCCTACCGGACAGGACCGTACGCTGTGAATGGCGCCCCATATGCGAACGGCGTTGCCGACTACTACACCCTGATCAACGAGCGCGACGGCGGCATCAACGGCGTCAAACTCCTGGTCGAGGAATGCGAGACCGGTTACGCCACCGACAAGGGCGTCGAGTGTTATGAGCGTCTCAAGGGCAAGGGGCCGACCGGCGCGGCCTTCATCAATCCGCTGTCGACCGGCATCACCTTCGCCCTCACCGAAAAGACGGAGGCGGACAAGATCCCGATCATCACGATGGGGTACGGCCGTGCCGACTCAAAGAACGGTGCGGTGTTCGCGTACAACTTCCCATTGCTCGGCACCTACTGGTCCGCGGCCGATATCGCGATCCAGCACGTCGCCAATGAGCTCGGTGGGTTCGATAAGCTCAAAGGCAAGAAGATCTCGCTGCTGTATCACGACAGCCCGTACGGCAAGGAGCCGATCCCGATGCTGCACGTGTTGGCAAAGAAGTACGGTTTTGAGTTTACTCCGATCCCCGTGACGCACCCCGGCGTCGAACAGAAATCGCAATGGCTGGCGATCCGCCAGAACCGGCCGGACTATGTCCTGGTCTGGGGCTGGGGCGTCATGAACAGCACGGCAGTCAAGGAAGCGGCGGCCGTTGCTTATCCGCGCGACAAGATGATCGGTGTCTGGTGGTCGGGTGCAGAGCCGGATGTCACGCCCGCAGGCGATCAGGCCACAGGCTACAAGTCGCTGATGCTGCAGCATGGCGCAGGTAAGTTTCCCGTGCACGCTGACATAGCGAAATACGTCTACGCCAAGGGTAAGGGTTCAACAGAACCTGGCAAGGTCGGCGAAGTTCTCTACAACCGTGGCGTGGTTAATGCCATGCTCGGCGTGGAGGCGATCCGCAAGGCGCAGGAGAAGTTCGGCCACAAGCCGCTGAAGGGTGAGCAGGTCCGTTGGGGCCTCGAGAATCTCAATCTCTCTGATGCACGCATCAAAGAGCTCGGCTTTGAGGGAATGTTGAAGCCGATCAGGATCTCCTGCTCCGACCACGAGGGCACGCGTGACGGGCGCGTACAGCAGTGGGATGGCAAGACCTGGAAGGTGATCTCCGACTGGTACACGGCTGACGAATCGCTCATCGACCCGCTCGTCGCCGACGTTTCCGCGAAGTATGCCGCGGACAAGAAGATCCCGCCGCGCGATTGCGCGAAGGAAAGCTGAGGCATGTGAGCGATCCGGGAGCAGGCTTTGGCTCCCGGATTCCGGCCACCCTGCTTGGAAAGGTTTGCGCGTGTCAATTTCCAAGGTCGTTGCCACGGCGACGGAAGAGGCAGCTCCGGTTCTGTCCGTCAACAATATCGAGGTTGTCTACGATCACATCATCCTCGTGTTGAAGGGCGTATCGCTGGCGGTCCCTCGGGGCGGCATTGTCGCGCTTCTCGGCGCCAATGGTGCCGGCAAGACCACGGCGCTGAAGGCGATTTCCAATCTGCTGCATGCAGAGCGCGGCGAGGTCACCAAGGGCTCGATCTTGTTCGACGGCGTCGAGGTCCAGTCCCTGTCGCCAAACGATCTGGTGCGGCGCGGCTGCATTCAGGTGATGGAGGGGCGGCGTGCCTTCCCTCATCTTACGGTCGAAGAAAATCTCCTGACCGGCGCTTTCACGCGCAGAGACGGCAAGTTGGCGATCACGCAGGATCTGGAGCGAGTCTATGCCTATTTCCCCCGTCTCAGGGAGCGGCGAGGTTCGATCGCCGGCTATACGTCGGGCGGCGAACAGCAGATGTGCGTGATCGGACGTGCGCTGATGTCGCGCCCCAAGATGATCCTGCTCGATGAGCCCTCGATGGGCCTCGCGCCGCAGATCGTCGAAGAAATCTTCGAGATCGTGAAGGATCTCAACATTAAGGAAGGCGTCTCCTTTCTTCTCGCCGAGCAGAACACCCATATGGCGCTAAAATACGCGAGCCACGGCTATATCCTCGAAAATGGTCGCGTGGTGATGGACGGCGAGGGACGGACGCTCGCTGCAAATGAGGACGTCAAGGAGTTCTACCTTGGCGTCGCTGGTGACAAGCGAAAATCATTCCGCGATGTGAAGCACTACAAGCGTCGCAAGCGCTGGCTCGCTTAGTCGAGGACCTGAGTGATCGAAGCGATTTGGTCGGGGGATTCGCGCCGAACCGGAACGATGTCCGTTCGCGGGTGATTGCCGCGCGGCGCTGTACAGCCGATGCCCCGGTTTGTCGGAATGGCTCGCGCCATCAGCCGTAAGTGCTTGATTTTAATGGTGGGCGCACCAGGGCTCGAACCTGGGACCCGCTGATTAAGAGGCGCATGAATTGCCAGCAGAATCAACGACCATTCCGACAAGTGTACGGTTTAACCAGCATTGAACCTGCAATTGGTTTCGCTCTTGTCGGAATGGCGCGATAGATGCGCACTCCATCGGGAGCGGACATCATTTGTCCTGTGTCCGTCAGAGGATTCGCTAGTCGGCCGACCCACAGCCGGCCATCAGGGTTGAGCATCAGTTCAACAATCGCCGGATCGTTCAGAAAGCGCGCGATCGCCGGTCCGAGCACGTGCGAAGTTGCTGACTCCGGAGCGCCTCGAATTCGTCGCGACATGCTTCGCTGAAGTTGCGAAGAATATCGCCCTTTTTTGACTCGAACAGCTCCCGAACCTTTACATTCGTAACCGCAACCGCCGGCTCGAAAAGCGTATCTATGACCCGAGCAAGCACATGTTCGGCAGCCGAAAGAACTTCAGGCGAGGACATAACACGCATGCGGCTTATCTTCTCGTATAGAACGGTCAGTGAGCCGACATCGGGTTTATCGTGCTGGAGCGCATCCGCGAAGCACTTGGAGGCGATTTCAATGAATTCCTTGTAGAGGTCCTGGCGGCGCAGCCTGTCCTGGACCAGCCATCGGGCGCGAACCTCGCGCCGCTGAACAATCCAGGAGCCGAGAAAGGACATCGCTCCGCCGATCGAGGCCCCGCCTAAGGCCGCGGCTGCTGAAACGAACGTCGCATCCATCGTCTCACCTTTCTTCAAGAACCAAAAGCCCGAGGTGCAGGGAGCACATCAGCAGAAGCGCGGGCGAGTATCGTCAGCAGTGCCGAACCGGATGGCCTTTGACGGCTTTGAGATTTACTGCCAGAAGGTTGGCAAAAACAAAATCCGCTTTGAGCGCGCGTCGCGTGCGGCGCCTACGTGCGTCTCGATCCATCTGCTCCGACGCATGCATCCTCGCGCCCGACGGAGCAAACGGCAATCAGTCGTCACGCAGCCGCTTTCGGCAACAAACCGGGTCTGGACAGCTGTTGAGACTCGAGTTGCCTCGCTGCCGTCTCGAGGCTGGCACTTGTGATCTCGGCCGGCGATTTCGCGCCGATCAGGGTCATCGTCACCTTCATGTCGGCGGCAAGAAGTTGCAGTAGATGCGACACGCCTTGCTGGCCGCCAGCGGCGAGCGCGTAGATGTAGGCGCGGCCGAGCAGGACGCCCTTGGCGCCCAGCGCAAGCATGCGCACGACGTCAAGGCCGGAGCGAATTCCGGAATCGGCTAGCACGGTCAGCTTGTCGCCCACCGCGTCGACGATGGTGGGCAGCGCGCTCACCGTTGGCATGGCGCCGTCCAATTGCCGGCCGCCATGGTTTGACACCACGATCCCGTCGGCGCCGAGACGAACCGCGTCGCGTGCGTCCTGCGGGTCGAGTAGCCCCTTGATGATGAGCTTGCCCTTCCAGCTGTCGCGCAGCCATTCGAGATCTTGCCAGCCGATCGACGGATCGAAGTTGGCGTCGAGGAAAGTCGTGTAGTCCGTCATGCTCATGTGACGGCGGGTATACGCCTCGATGTTTCCGAACGAGAGCGGCCGGCCTAGCAATCCCACCGCCAAGGCCCAGCGTGGGTGGGTGATGGTCTGCATATATTGTCGCAGCCTCGCGCGCGGGCCAGACATGCCCGAATGGCGATCGCGGTAGCGCGAGCCGGGGGTCGGCATGTCGACGGTAAAGACGAGCGTCTTCATGCCGACCGCCCATGAGCGCTCCAGCGCGTTGCGCATATAGCCGCGGTCCTTCAGCACGTAGAGTTGCGACCAGAGCTCGCCATCCGCACCTTCGGCGACCTCCTCGATCGGGCAGACGGATACGGTGGAAAGAGTGTAGGGGATGCCGGTCGTCGTCGCGGCCCGCGCCGCCTGGACCTCGCCGCGCCGCGCATACATGCCGGTTGCGCCGACCGGCCCGAGCGCGATGGGCATCGCCCATCTCGTGCCAAGGATCTCCGTGTCGAGCTTCGGGGCGCCGACGCCCCGGAGCACGAACTGGCGGAGCGCGATCTGCTGCAGCGCCTCGACGTTGGTCCTCATGGTGAACTCGGTGCCGGCGCCGCCGTCGATGTAATCGAACAGGAAGCGCGGCAGCGCGCGACGCGCTGCCTCGCGATAATCTGTTGGTGCCGAGATGATCATATCGTTTCTCACGTTTGTTTCGGCTGGCGTTGGCAGCCTCAATAACGGAGAAACTCGCATTCTTAAAATGAAACGTTGGACTAGGACTTAGTCGGCAAAGGAATAGCAATCGTCACTCGGCAGTTTTCTTCTTCCCGGTCATCTCCAGCCAGGCACGCGCGGCGTGGGAGAGGTAGGCGCCGCGACGCCAGATCATCGTCAATCGCCACTCGGTATCCGGTTCCGTAAGGAGCAGGGCCTTGACCCGCTGCCCACAAGCACGATCGGCAAGAATGCGGGGCAGGAAAGCGACGCCGAGACCTGACGCGGCCAGTTCGACAAGGAAGTCGACCTGGCTACTTCGCGCCGCGACGGCGGGCTCGAAGCTGTGGCGGCGGCATGCGTTGGTGATCAAGCGGTTGATCGCATACCCTTCTGCAAAGAGAAGGAAGGGCAGGTCCCGCAGCGCCGCAATATCAGTCGAGCTGGCGCGCGCGAGTGGGTGGCCCAAGGCCAGCACAGCGACGAGGGGCTCGCGTTCCACATCCTGCCATTCCAGTGCTTCCGTGTCGGGCATGAGCGCAGCGGCGAGGTCGAGATCGCCCGAGTGAACCATCTCGATGAGTTCGTCGCCGCCGTGCTCGGTCAAGCGCACGTCAATGCCCGGATAGCGTCGCCGGAAACGAGCCAGCAAGGGCGCGAAGATGCTGCTGCTCGCCACCGGCGGCAACCCGATCCGTAAGGTGCCGCGCTTCAGCCCACGCAACTCCTCGAGCGCGGCCAAAAGGTCACTGCGGTCGGCAAGGAGCTGGACCGCGCGCGGATAGACGACCTCGCCCACATCGGTGAGCTTGGTCTTGTGGCCAGTGCGCTCAAGCAGCCGTGCGCCGATCTCGTCTTCCAGCTGCTTCACGGCCTTGCTCACCGTCGATTGCGTAGCGAAGACCGTCTTGCCGGCCTGCGAGAAGCCGCCCTGGCGCACCACTTCGACAAATGCTCGCAAGGTCCGGAAATCCATTTGCTATTCCATATCAGAATAGAATGCAGTCGGAAATGTCGTTTTGACGATGGGTGGCGCGAGCCTATCAAGTGAGCGTCAGAAAACCGAGACACTGATGTGCCTACCCTCTCGACCCCCTGCCCTTTCGATGCGCCGCCCAACACGGGTGGGCCGCGCCAAGCGGTGGCTGCACACGCGCGCATTCAGCGTCCACCCAGAGCAAATCGGCATCGGCGACGGGTTCAAGGGCGCGTCGGCCGTGGCGCTGATGGTCTGCGCCGCACTCGTGTTTCGCCAGCCCGAGCTCGCCTGGAGCGCATTCGCCGCCTTCTGGACGTGCCTTGCGGACCCTGGGGGGACACGGCATGCACGGCTATGGGTGATGAGCGTCTTCGTTCTATGCGGCAGCGCGACCGCCGGGGCGGTTTCTGTGATCGCCGCACTCGGCGCGCCAGTTGCCGGCGCGGCGGTGTTCGGCATGATCGCCGTTTCCACCTTGGGCGGCCTGCGCAAGCCTCGCCTCGCGACCGTCGGCACACTCGTCGGCGTCGTCGCGGTGGTCGCGATCGAGCAGCCGGTGCAGTTCGCAGAAGCCCCACTCGTGTGTCTCCTGTTTCTCGGGGGTGGCGTGCTGACCATCATCCTCGCCTTGGGATTGCGGCCCACCAACCCCCATGATGCGGCGCGCCGGGGCATTGCCGGCGTCCTAACCGAATTGCGGGATATGACAGCTGAAATCGCGGCCTCCGGAGATGGACGACCCGATGCGGAGCAAAGCCGCTTGCGCCTTGATGCCGAGCATCGCAGGTCGGTCCGGGACGCGATCCAGCGTGCACGTGCCGCGATTGAGCACGCGGCCGCTGGAAAAGATGACAGCAGCGCGCTTGAGCTGAGAAAGCTGCTCACTTCTTGCGACGGGATCTTCGCGGGCCTGATCGCGCTCAGCAATGATCCGCAGGGGCGGCGGAGCTGGTCTCGGGACTGGGTTTGCGTTCTCGCCGACATCGAGGCGGCACTCGCTGCAGCAGCCCGTCAGGTGCGCAGGGGACGTGCCGATGCAGTTGCACTCCACGGAACGGCCGCGCGCATTCGAGCTCATGCGCTGTACGAAGACGAGATCACGGCGCGCGCGATCGAGGCTGTGGCGGCCTGTATCGACGATCTCATCAAGCCCGCGGTTGCGGGCGTCGTTCCAGCGTCGATCGCGTCCGTGCTGCCTGCCGGTTCCGGATCGGCTTCCGGCCGAGAGGTCGCCGCAAACGCGCTTCGCCGCGCCACCGTGGTTCTGATTACCTATGCGCTCGGCCACGTGATTGCGTTGCCGGAGGTGCAATGGGCGACGATGGCGGCCGTGGTGGTCACGCATCCAGACGCGCAGATCTCCGGGCCGCGCATGATCGAGCGCGTGCTGGGCAGCCTGGCGGGCGGGCTGGCCGCGGCCGCGGCTGGTTTACTTCTAACCGAGCCATGGGAACTGGTCGCCGCCGTCTTGCCGCTCGCCGCCGCTGCCTTGGCGCTGCGATCCGTGAACTACACGCTCTTTGTACTTTTCCTGACGCCGCTGTTTATCCTGGTCGCGGAGCTGGTAACGCCGGGCCTGGGGCAGCTAGCCGCGACAGCGCGAGCGATGGACAATGTGTTTGGCAGTGTCCTGGCGCTTTTGGGCTGCATGGTGCTTTGGCCGGAACGCCGTTTCAATCGCTTTGCAGCACAGCTCGCCGAAGCGGTTGAGGCCAATCTCCAGTTTGCGGCAGCCGTCATCTCGCCCAGTCAGGACAGGACGGCGGTTGATGTGGCCCGGCAACGCGCTGGCCTGACGAGTACCGCCGCCGAGCAGACCCTGCACCGGTTGATCATGCCGGGCGAAAGCCGAACGGCAGCGCTGGTCGAGGCACGCGCGCTCCTTGCGGCCGTGCGCCGACTGGCCGGGATGGCCACCACGCTCCACGTCACCGGCTATGCGGCCGGGCGCGATCACCTGCTAGCGCAAATGGCGGAAGTCTCGTCAGGTTACCGTCGCTCGCAAATCTGATTTGAACGGATTAGACTAGCGCCGCTGACGCTGAGCCTACGAGCCCCGCTCGACCTCCGTCGTAGCGCGCCGCGGCCATGGCACGATCTAGTTCGCGGCGCCGAGTCTCGCGCACCTTTCTTGTCGCTAACCATCAGTGTGCGGCCGGCTGGCTCGAGCGAACCAACCGCGAGTTCGTCGCTTGGCCTAGCAAGTCGTGGGAATGGCGGGGGAGGTTCGGAATCAAACCCACGATTCACCGTTACCTTCCCGATCACGCGCGCATCGAACCTCGTGAGCCATAAGGATTGTTTTCTTTTACAGCCGCTGACTCAGCCTGTCGGAATGACGAATTAACAATCTTCTATAAGTGCTTGATTTTAATGGTGGGCGCACCAGGGCTCGAACCTGGGACCCGCTGATTAAGAGTCAGCTGCTCTACCAACTGAGCTATGCGCCCGAAAGGCCGGTCAAAGCCTTGCGAGGCCGGTCGTTTAGCAAAGCGATCCGGGGATGGCAAGCGACGTGGCGCATGTTTTCCAAGGTTCTTCCACAGCCCCAAAAAGCGAAAAGCCGCTGGATTCCAGCGGCTTCGCCAAGGTTAATCCCCGTGAAATCCCGTACCGGCTCAGAGCCGGCCCTCGCCGTCCCGGTCCGGGCCGGCGTCGCGGTCGAAACGGTCGCGGTGGAAGTGCTCCATGCCCCTCTCCATCATCCGGTCCATGCCGCGCTCCATGAAGCGGCGGGGCGGTCCGTCCTCGCCGCCGCCGACGGGCCGCGGTGGCGGGTCAGCACGGCAAGGCGCCGCTTCTGGCCCTCGTCCAGGGTTTTGTAGAGTGGATCGGCGGCATCGGCGATCTTCTTCAGGGCGGCGGAACTGGCGCCCATGTCCTCGGCGCGCTGGCGCAGGCGGGCGATCGGATCGTCCGGCTTGTCGGCGTCACCGGGACCGGCATTCATGCGCGCATTGGCGCGATCGATGCGCAGCTTGGCGAAGTCGCGGACGGCGGCTTCGACCGGCGGCCACAGCTTCTCCTGATCGGCGTTGAGCTTCAGCCCGGCATGAACGGCGGCGATCCGCGCGTCGACGAAGGCGGCGCGGTCCTCCGGATTCATGCGGATGTGGCGGAAGTGCTCCATCCACGGGTGATGATATTGGGCATAGACCGCGCCCGAGCCGGCGATGCTGAGCGCGGCGATGGCGGCAATAGTGAACTTCTTCATGACGGACCTCCTCTGGAAGGATGCCCGCAAGGATGAGCGCGAGGAGGCTGACGCGCAACTTACAACTTGGACAGGAAAGCGGTTCTTGCAGAGATGTAACTGCCGTGAATGTCCGTTCAGATGCATACTGAAATGATTTGCAACAGAAAGGGCTTCCGGGCCGACACGGAAGCCCTCTTCATACACCATTTATCCGCGCGCCAAGCGCGTCAGTTCGTCGTGCTCTTGGCTTCCTTCAGGAACTCGTCGATCAGCGGCTGGCCGACGCGGCCCGCGGCGTCCTTGTAGACCGGCTCCATGGCCTTGCGCATCGCCTCGTCCTGCTCGCCCGTGAGCCTGATGATCTCGCTCTTGCCGCTCTTCCTGATCTCGGCGAGCGCGTCGTCGTTCTCCTTCTGCGACTGCGCGTTGTTGAAGTCGGTGGCTTCCTTCATCGCCTTCGACAGCTGGTCGCGGATGTCGGCCGGCAGGTCATCCCAGAACTTCTTGTTCACGATCACGACGTAGCCGATGTAACCGTGATTGGTCTCGGTGATGTACTTCTGCACCTCGTGCATCTTCTGGGTGTAGATGTTCGACCAGGTGTTCTCCTGCCCGTCCACCACGCCGGTCTGCAGCGCCTGGTAGACCTCGCCGAAAGCCATCACCTGCGGCAGCGAGCCGAGCGCCTTGAACTGGGCCTGCAGCACCCGCGAGGACTGGATGCGGAACTTGACGCCCTGATAGTCGGCGGGCGCAATCAGCTTCTTGTTCGCGCTCATCTGCTTGAAGCCGTTGTCCCAATAGGCAAGGCCGGTGATGCCCTTGGGCTCGAGCAGCTTGAGCAGGCGCGCGCCGAGCGGGCCTTCCGTCACCTTCCGCAGCGTCTTCAAATCCGGAAGGAGGTAGGGCAGGTCGAACACCTCGAACTCGCGGATGCCGAGCGGGCCGAACTTGGAGTTGGATGGCGCCAGCATCTGCACGCTGCCGAGCTGAAGCGCCTCGAGCTCTTCCTTGTCCTTGTAGAGCGTCGAGTTCGGGTAGACCTCGACCTTGACCTTGCCGCCGGTGTACTTCTCGGCGAGCTCCTTGAACTTCTCCGACGCCTTGCCCTTGGGCGTGTCGGTAGCGACGACGTGGCTGAACTTGATGATGATCGGCGACTGCGCCGAGGCGGGCCCCGTCAGTGCCAAAGCCGCAATCGATGCCGCAGCCCAAATGAGTTTCCTCATGCTTCCTCCAGTAGGTTTTGCGGGACTCGGACCGCAGGGGCCAAGCCTCAATTTCTTGGAAGGCAGCTTTAAAGGGAAGCAGGGACAGGTGCTATTGGCCGTTAGCAGGGCAGCCATTCATCATGAACGCCGCTGCGCCCCCTCTCCCGCTTGCGCGAGAGGGGGCCTCCACAATCGGGCTATCC
This sequence comes from Bradyrhizobium sp. SMVTL-02, assembly GCF_051853005.1. Classification (NCBI taxonomy): domain Bacteria; kingdom Pseudomonadati; phylum Pseudomonadota; class Alphaproteobacteria; order Hyphomicrobiales; family Nitrobacteraceae; genus Bradyrhizobium; species Bradyrhizobium sp. SMVTL-02. The sequence continues at coordinate 5,958,388 of NZ_CP182469.1, forward strand.
CTACGAGGAGAGAACCTTCACCCCCCGCCCTTCCGGCGTCGGCCTCTCCCGCAAGCGGGAGAGGCAAGGACAGGCAGCGTCAGCCCGCCGCTGCCGTCGTCACCGTATCGCGTTGGCGCTTCATGACGATCTTGTTGAGCGCGCCGAGATAGGCCTTGGCCGAGGCCACCAGCGTGTCGGGATCGGCCGCGCGCGCCGTCATCGAGCGGCCGTCCTGCGACAGCCGCACCGACACCTCCGCCTGCGCGTCGGTGCCTTCGGTCACGGCGTGGACCTGGTACAGCTCGAGCTTGGCCTCGTGCGGCACCAGGCGCTTGATGCAGTTGAACACGGCATCCACCGGACCGTTGCCCTCGGCCTCCTCGATCTTGATCTGGCCGTCGACGTCGAGCTTCATGGTCGCCCGCTGCGGGCCATGGGTGCCGGCGATCACGGTCAGCGAGGTCAGCTTGATGCGGTCGTGCGAGGCCGCCATCTCCTCGTCGACCAGCGCCTCGATGTCCTCGTCGTAGATGTCCTTCTTGCGGTCGGCGAGCGCCTTCATCCGCGTGAACGCATCTTCCAGCTGGTTCGGGCCGAGCTTGTAGCCCATCTCCTCCAGCTTGTGCACGAAGGCGTGGCGGCCGGAATGCTTGCCGAGCACCAGCGAGGACTGTTTCAGGCCGACCATCTCGGGCCGCATGATCTCGTAGGTCGAAGCGTCCTTCAGCACGCCGTCCTGATGGATGCCGCTCTCATGTGCGAAGGCGTTCCGCCCGACGATCGCCTTGTTGTACTGGACGGGAAACGAGGTCGCCGCCGACACTACCTTCGACGCGCGGGTCAGCTGCGTGGTGTCGATCTTGTTCCAGTACGGGAATTTGTCGTTGCGGACGTTGATCGCCATCACGATCTCTTCGAGCGCAGCGTTGCCGGCGCGCTCGCCGATGCCGTTGATGGTGCACTCGACCTGACGCGCGCCGCCGACGATGCCGGCCAGCGAGTTCGCTACCGCCATGCCGAGATCGTTATGGCAGTGGACCGAGAACACCGCCTTGTCCGAGTTCGGCACGCGCTCGATCAGCGTCTTCATGAAGTGGGCGTATTCCTCCGGCACCGTGTAGCCGACGGTGTCGGGGATGTTCACCGTGGTGGCGCCGGCCTTGATCACGGCCTCGACGATACGGCAGAGAAAATCCATCTCGCTGCGCGTGCCGTCCTCGGCCGACCATTCGACGTCGTCGATCTGGTTGCGGGCTCGCGCGACCATCGCAACCGACGTCTCGATCACCTGCTCCGGGGTCTTGTTCAGCTTCACCCGCATATGCAGCGGCGAGGTCGCGATCACGGTGTGGACGCGGCCGCGCTTGGCGAATTTCACCGCCTCGGCGCAGCGGTCGATGTCGGCGGGATGCGCGCGCGACAGGCCGGCGATGACGGAGTTCTTGGAGCGGCGGGCGATCTCGCTGACGGCCTGGAAGTCGCCTTCGGAGGTGATGGGGAAGCCGGCCTCGATGACATCGACGCCCATGTCATCCAGCAGCTCCGCGACCTCGAGCTTCTCCTCGAAGGTCATGGTGGCGCCGGGGCACTGCTCGCCGTCGCGCAGCGTGGTGTCGAAAATAATGACGCGGTCCTTATCGGACTTGTTCGCGGGGGCCATTGCAAGTTTCCTTTTGAGCTTTTGCGCCGTCAGTCTTCTGGGCGCCTGAGGTGTCCGGTGATCTCGAGCAACCCCCTGAGTGCCCAGGCGCGCAGCGCCCAGCCGGCCCTCAGGGGCAGCTAAGAAGAAGCCCGCCGAGAAGGAGGGTGGGCAGCGCGGCCGGGATCGTGGCGGCGGCCAGAGCCACCTCCGTCGAAATCCCGTCGATTTGGCCGCGAATCAGCATTGCCGGACCCTTTTGAGCCCCAAAATCCTCGGTCAAAACCGTTGACGGTTGGTTGCCGGGAGGCTCGATGGGTCTGTTTCTAGACGAGAAATGGCCGCAACTGCAACGCCAAAAGATGGTCAGGACGGCTGACCTGGTTCGCGATTGCTGCTCGTCCTCGCGATACAAAGGCCCTTATTGTGCTTCGCTCCTTCCGAAATAAGGAAGCTGCGACAGACTAGCCCGCGCGGCGGGCGCGCGCCCTGCTCTCCCAGCGGTCCAGCATCTGGCCGAGCTCGCCGGTGGCTAGCTTTGCAACTGCGTTGGAATTCGCGGCTTCGTTGGTGTTGGCGGGCGCGGCAGCGCGCAGCCAGCCCGGCTCGCTGTATTCCCGCCAGCGCCGCGCCTCCGCCCGACGTTTGCGGGAGGCGAGATCGCGGGTGAAATAGCCAGCGGCGAACGCGACGGCGAGTGCAATGACCAGTGCAACGACGGCTAGCACAGAGACTCCCGGTATTTGCCCCGCGCATCGTTCTGCCAGCATCGGGCACGAGGTCAAGGCTTGACACACCCCGAAATCGGCCCCGCTTGACCGCCGGCGGCCGAGGCGAATTGTCGCCGTGCAGCTTCGCACAGCCGCAATGCGGCAATGTTGCGGCGACCCCGCGGCATCGCGCTGAGGCTGCGAAGCTGCCCCTCGCAACCGAACGCGGACCGGATTAACCTTCGCCTCGCTCGGCCGGATCAACCGGCCAGCCGAACATGACCGGGAGGACGCGATGACACGCCAGGAGGCTCCTGAGCAGGAGCAGCGTGCGCAGGATGCTGCGCTTTCACGACGAACACTTGTCCGGGGACTGGCGCTCGGCGCCGCCGCCACAATGGCTGGCCCCGCGCTGGCCCAGACCGGGCCTGCCGCACCGCCGACGACGATCACCACACCGCCGCGCGATTTCGGCCCGGGCGGCGCGCCGACCACCTATTTCTGGGACCCCGACATCATCGCGGTCGATCCGTCCTTCAACGATCTCGCGCAGCCCAACACCGCGATCAAGCGTCTCTACACCGGCCTGTTGTGGGCGGAGGGTCCGGCATGGAGCGCACAGGGGCGTTATCTGCTCTGGAGCGACATTCCCAACAACAGGCAAATGCGCTGGACCGAGGACGACGGCCGCGTCAGCGTCTTCCGCTCGCCCTCCAACAATTCCAACGGCAACTCCTTCGACTTCCAGGGCCGCCAGCTCTCCTGCGAGCACCTGACGCGCCGGGTGACGCGCTACGAGCATGACGGCACCGCCACGGTGCTGGCGGATTCCTATCAGGGCAAGCGGCTGAACTCGCCGAACGACATTGCCGCGCATCCCGACGGCAGCTACTGGTTCACCGATCCGCCCTATGGCGGCCAGCTCTATGAAGGCGAGCCTGACGTCGCGGGCGGCCCGAGCAACGCGAGCGGCAAGCTCAATCCGCGGATCGGACAGCCGGCCGGCTTCGTGCCGGGCAAGCGCGAGCTGCCGACCAACTGCTATCGCATCGATCCCTCCGGCCGCATCGATCTCGTCGTCACCGAGGACCAGGTGCCCGATCCGAACGGCCTGTGCTTCTCGCCCGACTACAAGAAGCTCTACATCGCCTCGACCGGCAAGGGACCGGGCGATACCGGCCCCGGCGGCAACGGCGAAATTTTCGTCTTCGACGTCGGCACGGACAACAAGCTCTCCAATCTCAAGAAGTTCAGCGATTGCGTGATCGACGGCGTGAAGTGCGGGCCCGACGGCCTGCGCTGCGACGTCAACGGCAATGTCTGGTCCTCCAGCAATGCCGGCCGCGCCGTCGGCTACAGCGGCGTGACGGTGTGGTCGCCGGAAGGCAAGCTGCTCGGCCGCATCCGTCTGCCCGAAGTCTGCGGCAACGTCTGCTTCGGCGGTCCCAAGCGCAACCGCCTGTTCATGGCCGCGAGCCAGTCGCTCTATGCGGTGTATACGGCGACGCAGGGCGCGGGGCCGGGCTGAAACGCAGCGAGCCTTGATACGACACGGCGCCGGCGGGCCTCGCCGGCGCCGAACTATTTCGATCGATGCGCCAGCCGGGCAACAGAGGTGACTTTCGGACAGAGCACGTCATAATTGAGCCATGGCAGAGAAAATTCGGGTCGTTGTTCTCTATGGCGGCCGGTCCGGCGAGCATGAGGTCTCGCTGAAATCGGCGGCCTCCGTATTCAGGCATCTCGACCGCACCCGCTTCGAGGTGATCCCGGTCTCCATCGACAAGGAAGGTCGGTGGCAATGGAACGATCTTGGCTCGCTCGATCTGGCGCAGACGACGTCCTTGCCGATCCTGCCCGAAGCGCCCGAGATACGGCTCGCCAGAGAACCTGACGGACGCGTCGCCCTCGTGCCTGTAACCGCGGGGACGATGGACCCGATCCATATCGACGTCGTCTTTCCAGTGATCCACGGGCCGCTTTGCGAGGATGGCACCGTGCAGGGCCTGCTGGAACTGGCCGACGTCGCCTATGTCGGTTCGGGGGTGCTCGCCTCCGCCGTCAGCATGGACAAGGATGTCGCCAAGCGACTCGCCGAATTCGCCGACATTCCGGTTGCGCCCTATCGCGTGCTCACCCGCACGACCTTCGTTCAGGACCGATCGTCGTCGCTTGCGAAGGTGAGCGAGGGCCTGAGTCTGCCGGTCTTCGTCAAGCCGTGCAACATGGGCTCCAGTGTCGGCATTCACAAGGTGAAGGATTGGGATGCGCTCGCAGCCGCCCTCGACGATGCGTTCCGCTACGACGTCAAGGTGCTGGTCGAACAGGGCATCGACGCGCGCGAGATCGAGGTCGCGGTGCTCGAAGGCGAGACGCTGTTCGCCAGCCTCGCCAGCGAGCTGAATCCCAATGCGCATCATGAGTTCTATTCCTACGAGGCCAAGTATCTCGACCCTGACGGCGCCCGGGTCGACCTTCCAGCCAGGCTGGATGCCGCGCAGATGGAACGCGTGCGGTCGCTGGCGACGCGGGTGTTCGCGGCACTCGAATGCAGCGGCTTCGCGCGCGTCGACTTCTTCCTCGACCGCAAAACTGGTGAGTTCTATTTCAACGAGATCAACACCCTGCCCGGCTTCACCTCGATCAGCATGTATCCGAAGATGATGGAAGCCTCGGGCGTGCCGTATGGCGAGCTGCTGACCCGCCTCGTCGATCTGGCGCTGGACCGACACCGGCAGCGGCAATCGCTGGAGCGGGGCTACGCGAGCTAGGTTGTTTCCGCTCGAACCGAAACAGTCGCCACCGGCGAAGCGATGGCCGAGCCCATCGCCGAAGGTGCAACGCGCGAGGTTGACTTGTCGCCCTTCGATCCCGCCCGGCTGGCGGCGCTCGATCCATCGCTGCTGCAAGCACGCTGAAGCGCTCGACGACGCCGCGGCTCGCCAATCGCTCGCAGCCGACCCGCGCCGAGGTCAGGTCCATCGCTCCGCGGGGAGAGGACGGACGTTTTCCTTGGTTTTTGCCGACGCGATGGGTCTGCCGCCGGCGCCTATCGACCTTGGGCGATGTTGACTTTCCGCTACTGCACTCCCAATACTTCGCAAAAAACGACAACCAATCATAAGACTTTTTGAGGGAGGATAGGATGCCGACTTCACGCAGGCAGCTGCTGAAGGGTACGGCGGCTGCCGCCGCTACACTCAGCCTCGATTGGACCAGGGCCCAGGCGCAAGCCGAGACATTGCGCATCGGCCTGATCTACGACCTCACCGGCCCCTTCGCCGCCGGCGGGTCGGTCGCCTCGTCGATCGGCGCGCAGATCGCGATCGATCTCGTCAACGAGAAAGGCGGCGTCGGCGGCAAGTACAAGGTTGCTCCCGTCGCTGCGGATTCCCAGAGCAAACCCGACGTCGCGATCAACGAGGCCGAGCGCCTGATCAGTCAGGAGAAGATCGACATCCTCAACGGCGTCTATGCGAGCTCGCATGCGGTGCCGCTCGCGGCCAAGGTCGAGCAGCAGAAGAAGATCCTCTGGATCACGACCGCGGTCTCAACCGCCGTGTTCAAGGACAAGAACCTGCAATACGTGTTTCGCGCGCAGATCCATTCGGATCAATACGGCCAGGCCTTCGCCGCCTTCCTCACCGAGCATGCCAAGTCCAAGCTCGGCATGGAGCCGGGCGAGGTGAAGGTCGCGCTGATCCACGAGGACGGCCCCTATGGCGTCGGCGTCGCCGCCGCCGACGAGGCCTATGCCAAGCAGGCCGGCGTCCAGGTGGTTCTGCGCGAGGGCTATTCGGCCTCAGCGCCCGACCTCTCGGTGCTGGTGACGAAGATCAAGCGTGCCAAGGCCGACGTGATCTCCCATGCCGGCTACAACCCCGACATCACCCTGTTCCTGCGCCAGGCGCGCGAAAGCGGATTGCGGTTCAAGATGCTGTTCGGGGCAGGCGCCGGCTACAGCCAGCTCGACAAGCTGCGCGCCACCTTCGGCGCCGACATCGACAATTTCTGCAACATCGATCCGGTGCCGGCGCAGCTGCTCGATCCGGCCAAGCTCGCGCCGGGAATCGGCGATCTGATCAACGCGATGGTGACGCGCTACAAAGCCAAGACCGGCGCCACCGACGTGCCGCCGCATTGCTCGATGGGCTTCAACCAGACCTGGGTGCTGCTCAACGACGTGCTGCCGGTCGCCAAGGAGAAATACGGCAGCTTCGAGCCCGAGGCGATCCGGAAAGCGGCGCTCGACGTCGATATCCCGGCCGGCGGCACCATCCAGGGCTATGGCGTAAAATTCTTCCCGCCGGGCACGCCGCTGTCCGGCCAGAACGAGCGCTCGACACCGGTGGTGATGCAGAACGCCGGCGAGCACATCTCGGTGGTGTGGCCGACCAACATCCGGACGCAGGACCCGGTCTTCCCGCTGCCGAAGGGCTCGACCTACGGGGCGTAGGGAGGTCTCGCTACACGAGCGGTGCACCCTCTCCCCTTGTGGGAGAGGGTGGCTCGCCGCGTAGCGGCGAGCCGGGCGAGGGGTCTCTCTCCGCACGTGAATTTCTTGCTGATGAAGCGAGTGGAGCGAGACCCCTCATCCGGCGCTCCGCACCACCTTCTCCCGCAATGGGAGAAGGGAAGACAGCGTGCCTGCGGAGACAAGTTACTTTCACAACACCACCCTTCTCCCCTCCTCCGCCGCCCAGTAACCAGCATAGTTCACCTTGATCGTCTCGTAGGCCAGCGCGAGGTCCGACAGCGGCTGGCGCTCTGTGGCGGCGCATTCCATGAAGTCCTGGATCTCCTGCAGATAGCCGCGCGTCCACTCCTCCTCGAGGCAGACATATTGCCAGCCGGTCTTGCGGTCGACCTTTTCGGTGATGTAGACGCTCGCGAGCTTCTCCTCGCTGGTCTGGTAGCTCGTCAGATGATTGTTCGGCGTGATGTTGGCGAACAGCGAGCCACCGCTCGTGTAGGTTTCGATCAAATTGCGCACGCCGCCCATGATCATGTCGCCGGAGAACACGGTGGCCTTGGTGCCGTCGGAGAAAGTCGCGGTGAGCGTGCCCCAGTCCTCGACGTCGACGGGATTGGCCTTGATGTAGCTGCGCTCCTCCGGCTTCAGCACGGCGGTGACGTTGCCGACATCACCGGTGACGCTGGCGACATGGATGCTCTCGCCGCGCGCCCTGGCTTCCACCTGTTTCAGATACAGCACGGCCGAGAGCGGATGGCAGCCCATGCGGATCAGCGAGCCGCCGCCGGTCATCGCCCATTGCGCCGCGTGCGCGGCGTGCGAGCCGGAATGGCTCTCCTCGCCCTTCATGAACAGGATCTTGTCCTTGGTCGCCGTGATGATCTCCGCGGTCTTGGTCACCGCCGGCGCGTAGATCCAGTCCTCGGCATACATGAAAAGCTTTCCGGTCCGCTCGATCGCGGCGCGCGTCCTGTCCATCTCTTCGATCACGCGCTCATACATCAGCGCCTTCGGCACGTGCTTGCCGATCGGCTGCGTGTCGCCATCGCGCCCGAAATAGCCGGCGAAGGGCTTTTCGCAGATCACGTGCTTGCCGGCCTGCATGCTGGCGACGATAATCTCCGCATGGAGGTTCGGCGGGGTGCAGATGTCGATGACGTCGAGCTCGCCGTCCGCGATCAGCTCGGCGAAGCTCCGATAGACCCGCGGGATATTGTGATGCCGGGCAAAGGCGACGACCTTGTCGCCGCGCGCGGCGACCGCCGCAACCTCGACGTCCACGCCATAGACGCGCCGGAACGCATACACGTGCAGCTCCGACACGAAGCCGCAGCCGACGAGTCCCACCCTTATCCTGGCCATAGCGCCCCCTTGCTTCGGGCGGCACTATAGCGCGCCCGGGGGCCTAATCCACCGAGACGCGCACCACGCCCGCGCTCATCATGCCGAGCGCACGAGCGGCAGGGACCGAGAGATCGACGATGCGGCCGCGGATGAAGGGGCCGCGATCATTGACGCGGCACTGGATCGTGCGCCCGCTGTAAGACACCCTGAGCACGCTGCCGAACGGGCGCGTGCGGTGGGCGCAAGTCATTTCGCCGCCTTTGCCGACCTTTCCATACCCGTAATAGGAGGCAAGGCCGCTTTCGGCTTTTGCAACGGATATCAAGGCAAGAGATAAAGTCACGAGACCAAGCAATAGAGTCGTCTGCGCGTGCACGGCACCGCTCCCGGGTTGCCTGCCCGGCGCTGCAAACGTCGCTAGTTTCCTCAGGTTCCGGGAACCCTGCCGGAAGTGCCGGCAGGGCCATCACACTTTGTTACTGCCGGTGGAACACCAGCGTGCGGACTTCGATGCTTTCGCGGGGCGCCGCATCGACCGGCGTGGTCGGATCGACGAAGGCGGTATGCGGCCCGAAACGGGTGCGGCCGTCGGTTGCGGAATCGTAGCACTTCAGCAGCAACGCCTCGTCCGGCGTCATCTCGGGGAAATAGAACCAGCGGTGGCTGGGATTGTATTTCACCGAATAAGTCTCGCCGCGGCGGTTGGGATAGATCAGGTCGGATGCGACGAGATCATCGGGCTTAACCGTCGTGCCGTCCGCCATCGCGAGCGGTGAATCGCGCAATGGGCCGCGGATCGGCCGCCACAGATTGATCACCTGCACGCGCCCCTTCAGCAACTCCTCGGCCTCGTCAGGCAGATGCTCGCGCACGCGGTTGGCGCCGGAGGTGACGGTCTGATCGACGTGGACGCGCGTCGCCGGCTGACGCGGACCGCCGCCACGGATATCCGGCGCACCATCGACACGCTTGCGTACCGTGTGGTCGAAGATGACGACGCGATCGGCCTTCAGCGTCGCACGCAGAAACGCCTCGACCGCGGGATAGTAGACGCTGCGGATTTCCTCCTCGTTGTAAAAGTCCTTCACCTGCGTCGGGTGACGCACCAGCGCAAAGCCCTCGCGATCCAGCGAGAAGTTCTGAGCGATCAGGCGTGCATCGAAGATCGGGACCTGGTGCGGCTCCGGCAGTGACGTGCTCTTGGGCTCGCCGGGCGGCGGATCGAAGGCATAGGTGCGCGGCTTGGCCGATGTCGGCGCGAGATAGTTGAGTTCGGCAGTGACGAAGGGAAGCGATTCGATTTTTGTTTCTTGCAGGCCCATGGCCGGTCTCCCGATGTGGTCGTCGAATTGATTTTTGCGGGGGTGCACCGTGCCGCAAGAGCTGCGGTGCAAATAGCAATGAGGGTGTTGTTGCTGGAGGGGAGCGCAGAAGAAATCCTTCGAGGGACGCAGGTGAGCGGTGGTCTCCTTCTCCCCTTGTGGGAGAAGGTGGCGCGTAGCGCCGGATGAGGGGCATCTATCCCCGCGTTCGAAATGCCAGAGATGTGATCGCGGAGAGCCCTCACCCGTCTCGCCGCTTCGCGGCGAGCCACCCTCTCCCAAGGACCCACAAGGGGAGAGGGGAAGAACCGCGTCCGCCCGACGCAAGCGCGCGCTACAACCCCGTCTTCGCGATCGCGTCCGCAAACGAGCGGTCGACGATCTCGGCTGCATCGAGCTTCTGCTTGATCAGCCCCCAGCGGAAATACAGATCGATCGTGCTCTGCTCGTCCGCGACCACGCCGTCGTCGATCGGCGCGATGCGGATCTTGGCGCGCGAGAGCCAGTTCTGCGGCACGGCTGTGGGGATGTTCATCAGCCTGCCCCAGGTCGCGGCATAGCTGTCGACATTGTTCAGCGACCACGCGCGCGCCGCGGTGAGGCGGCGGACGAAGTCCGTCAGCTCGGCGCGCTTGTCCCTGATCGCGTCGGGGCGCGCCACCTGGAAGCTCAGGCCCGGTGTCAGGCCTTCGGAGGTGATGATGCGGCGCGACTTGAATAGCACCTCCTCCTGGCTGACATAGGGCTCCCACGTCGACCACGCGTCGACCGAGCCTTGCGTGTAGGCGATCTTCGCGTCCGACGGCGCCAGGAATGCGATCTGCACGTCGCTCGCACTCCAGCCGTTCTTCTCCAGCGCGGCGAGGATCAACTGATGGCCGATCGAGCCGCGGCCGGTCGCGATCTTCTTGCCGCGCAAATCGGCAAAGCTCTTGATCGGCGAAGTCTCGGGCACAAGGATGGCGAGCCCCTCGCGCGTCTGCCGGATCGCGGCGATCGCCTTCACCGATGCGCCGGAGGCAGCGGCAAACGTGAAGGGCGCATCCCCAACGAGGCCGGTCTCGATCGCGCCGGCACTGAGCGCTTCCAAGAGCGGCGCGGCTGCCGGAAATTCCCTCCACTCGATCTTATAGGGGACATCCTTGAGCGCGCCGGCGGCTTCCATCACGGCCTGCGAATTGCCCTTCTGGTCTCCGACCCGCAAGGTCGTTTGCGCCGCCGCCAGTTCAAGCGAACCGAACAGCAGCGCACCGGCCAGCATGAGGCGGATCATTCCGCCGCCTCGCCGCGAACCGCCTGACGCTTGGCAACCAGCTCGCGCGTCAGCGGGATCAGCTCGCGGCCGTAGTCGATGGCGTCAGGAAGCGGATCGAAGCCACGGATCAGGAAGTGGCTGACGCCGAGGTCGTAATAGTCACCGAAGACTTCGGCGACCTGCGCGGGCGTGCCGACCAGCGCCGTGGTGTTGCTGTTGGCGCCGGTGAGCTTTGCGATCTCCGTCCAGAGCCGCTTGTCGATGCGGCTGCCCTGGTCGGCCAGCGACAATAGCCGCTTTGCGCCGTCAGTGGCGTGATTGGGTCGGCGGTAACCGGTCTGATCCTGAAGCGCGGTGGCGCGTTCGAGAATGTGCTCCGCCTTCTGCCAGGCTTTCTCCTCGGTATCGGCGAGGATCGGCCGCACCGACAGACTGAAGCGCGGGCTCGGCCGCCCATGCTTGGCCGCCGCCGCACGCACGCGCGCAGTGACGTCGCGCACCTGAGCATAGGATTCGCCCCACAGCGCAAAGGTGTCGGCATGCTTGCCCGAGACCTCGATCGCCGCATCCGAGCCGCCGCCGACGAAGGTATAGATGCCGCCCTTTTGCAGCGGTTTCACCTGGGAGAAGCCGTTCTCGACGGTGTAATATCTGCCGCTGTAGTTGAACGGCTTCTCGCTGGTCCATTCCAGCCGCACCACGTCGAGGAACTCGCTGGTGCGGGCATAGCGCTCGTCCTTGTCGTCGAGCGTGTTGCCGTCCTGCCGGAGTTCGATGGCGTTGCCGCCGGTGATGACGTGCAGCGAGACGCGGCCGCCATAGAGCTGGTCGAGCGTGGCGAGTTGGCGCGCAAGCAGCGTCGGCGCGGTGAAGCCCGGGCGCTGGGCGATCATCACCTTGAGCTTTTTGGTGATGGTCAGCACGTGCTGGGCGACCTGCAGCGCATCCGGCGTGGTCGAATGGAACGCAAGCAACGCGCGGTCGAAGCCGGCGAGTTCATGCGCCTTCGCGACCGTCTCGATATAGTTCGGATCGAGCACCGGTCCCTGGCGCACGATGGTCTCGGAAGCATTGCTGTTGGCGATAAAGCCGATGAACTCGACCGACATCGGGGAACTCCTTGTAAGTGATGGGGTCAGACGTCAAGCGCTGCGCGCCCTGCGGAGATTTTCGTAGAGTCGTCCTGGGGAGTGTGAACGCGACCGCAGAGCACGTCGCGGTAATGCCGCTCCAGCGGATTTTTGCGCGACAGACCGTGATTGCTGGTCAGCGACAAGGCGTCCTCCACTGCGGCCACGGCGTTATTCGTCACCGTCAGTTTGATGATGTTGGACTCGATCGCGCCGAGCCGCAAGCCGTCGTCGAAATCGGAAGCAAAACTGTCGATCAAGCGTGCGTTGACCGCGAGCCGCGCCTCGATGCCGCCGAGGATTTCCTGCGCCCGCGGCAAGGTCGCCAGCGGCGCGCCGAGGCTGCCGGGCACCCGTGTCTTCAGGAAGGTCACCAGCCAGTCGCGCGCCGCGCGGGCGACGCCGTCATAGATCGCGGCGACCAGGATCGTGTGGACGGTCGCCTGCGTGACGTCGGGCGCGCGCCAGTCCGCGGGCTTGCGCACATCGACCTCGGAATCCAGCGGAATCACGACGTCGTCGAAGATCACGTCATGGCTGCCGCTGGCGCGCAGGCCGTGGTGGTCCCAGGTCTCGACGATGCGCGTGCCCGGCAGGCCGGCCGGCACCAGGAACTGACCGACGCGCGGCTCGGCCTCGTCGGTTCGCGCCCACACCAGATACCATTTCAGAATCGGCGAGCCCGTCGAATAGATCTTGTGGCCGGTGAGACGCCAGCCAGTTTCGGTGCGCCGGGCGATCGTTGCCGGGAGGCCGCCGCGCGCGGGCGAGCCGAGCTCCGGCTCGACCCGAAGCGCATTGACCAGCGCAAGGCCTTCGACGCTTTCGCGCGCGAGCTTGCGCGACAGCCGCGCCGGCCAGGTCGGGCTGCGCGCCATAACCAGATGATTGATGTAATGCATCGACAGCACGAGCGCGGTCGACGGATCGGCCTTGCCGAGGATACCGATGACGCGGGCGGCGTAGCGCGCACCCGCGCCGGCGCCGCCATGGGCCGCGGGCACCGTCAGCGACAGCAGGCCGGCCTCGGACAGTTCGCGGAAATTCTGGAAGGGGAAACTGCCCGAGCGGTCGTGCTCGGCCGCGCGCGTGGCAAAGGTTTCGGCCAGCGCCTCGGCACGGGCGATATAGTCGGGTTCGCGGTGAGCCGTGCGGCCCTTGGCTGCAGACGTTACCATGTGGCGTCCAGCCCCAACAGGCCAAGGATCTGGCGGCGCAGATCGGCAAGATACGGGTCGCCGCGATGGCGCGGATAGGGGCGGTCGATACGGATGTCGGCCTTCACGCGCGCGGGCCGGTCGCTGAACACGATCACGCGGTTGGCGAGAACCAGCGCTTCCTCTGCATCATGCGTCACCAGCAGCGTGGTAAAGCCTTTGCGCTGCCAGAGCGACACGAGCTCGGCCTGCATGGTGATGCGGGTCAGGGAATCCAGTTTTCCCAGCGGCTCGTCGAGGATCAGGATCTTGGGATCGTTGACCAATGCGCGCGCCAGCGCGACGCGCTGCGCCATGCCGCCGGAGAGCTGATGCGGATAGGCGCTGCGGAACGACGACAGCCCGACGAGATCGAGCGCGGCGTCGACGCGGTGACGCTGGCTCTTGAGGATGCCCTGGGCCTCGAGGCCGAGGGCGACGTTGTCCCAGACCGACCGCCAGGGAAACAGCGTCGGATCCTGGAACACGACGACGCGGGAGGGATGCGGATGTCTGATGCGCTCCTCATCCTCCCGCAGCCTGCCCGCCTTGGGCTTGTCGAGGCCAGCAACGAGGCGCAGCAAGGTCGACTTGCCACAGCCGGACGGGCCGAGCAGCGCGACGAATTCGCCGGGCTCGACCGAGATGCTGACGTCGCTGAGAACAGGCAGCTCGGCGCCGTCGATGTCGAAGGCGTGGCTGACCTGCTCGATGTCGAGCGCGGCGCCGGCGGGTGGACGCGTGATCGCCTCGGCGAAAGCTGCCTCTACCATTTGACGGTACCCTTCTGCCAGACCAGCAGGCGATCGCGGATCGAAAACAGCAGCGTGATCGCCCCGGAGCAGAGCAGCGACATCACGATCAGCGCCGCGTACATGTTGGCGTAGGCGGCCCAGCCCTGCGCCCATTGCAGGTACCAGCCGAGCCCGGCCTTGACGCCGATCATCTCCGCGACGACGAGCACGGCGAAGGAGGAGCCGAGCCCCATGAACAGGCCGACGAAGACATGCGGCAGCGCCGCGGGGATTGCGACTTTCAGCACCAGGAAGGACGGCTTTGCACCCAGCGTGCGCGCGACGTCGTAATAGGCGTTGCTGACACTCGCGACACCGGACCAGGTCAGCACCGTGACGGGAAAGCCGGTCGCCAGCGCGATCAGGAAGGTCGAGGCGCTCCAGCTCGATGGGAAGGTGAAGAAGGCAATCGGCAGCCAGGCCGTTGCCGGCAGCGGTCCGATGAAGCGCAGCACCGGATGCACCCAATAGCCGACCGCGCGCGACCAGCCGATCGAGACGCCGGTCACAAAGCCGACCGTCGCGCCGATCAGATAACCGCCGAGCTGGAGCTTGATCGAGGCGAAGACGCTGTCGAGCAGTTTTGGCAGATCGTCGGTATAGACCTCGATGATCGCCTGCGGCGGCGGAAAGAACGGCAGCGGCAGCCAGGCGAATTTCGCAGTCGCCACTTCCCACACCGTCAGGAAAGCGCCAATCGCGACCAGCCACGGCGCGCGCTTATGCAAGGCCTTGCCGGCGGAGCCGAGATAATCCGCGCCGGCGGTTCCGAACAGCGCGATCGCCGCGATAATGAAGGCGGCGATGCCGAGCGAATGCGTCCGCGACCAGTCGCCCACGTCCTCCCACCACAGGCAGGACAGGCCGAAGGCGATCCAGGCGATGCTGGCGAGCACGCCGACGCCGGACTCCCGGATCCAGGTCGCCAGCAGCGGCGCACGCGAGGCGCGCGGCGCGCCGGAGGCAAGGCCGTCAGACAGCGAATACGTCGACATAGATGCGCTCCGCGAATTTGGCGGTGTCGGTGCTCTGCTTGAAGACCTGCACGCTCTTGAGATCGTCGGCATAGGCCTTCAGTTCGCGCTTGAGCACGTCGCCGACGGGATGATGATGGTGGGTGTGGTAGCGCACCATGCCCTCGATGTCGGCGAGCGTCGCCGCCTTCGGCGCGTAGGGCTGGAACGATTTCGCCGCCACCGCCGAATTTTGCGAGGTGAACATCGCGGCGTCGAGCAGCGCCTCGGTGATGGCGCGCGCGACCTGCGGCTCCTCACGCACCAGGCTGCCGCGCAGGCCGAGGATGCAGCAGCTCTTCTCGCGGTACTCGCCATCGAGGTTCGAGGCGACTTCCTTGTATTGCGTGTCCTTGAGCCAGAGATAGGCGAGCGGATCGGAGGACAGGAAGGCCTGCACCTCGCCCTTCTCCACGGCGACGTTGAGCAGGTTGCCGGGATAGGCGCGCCAGTCGACGTCCTTCACCGGATCGATGCCGAGTTTTGCCAATTGGATCGAGAAGAAGTTCTTGTCGGGACCGGCGAGATCGCCGACCGCGACGATCTTGCCCTTGAGATCGGCGAGCTTGGCTACACCGGAGTTGGTGCGCGACAGCACGCGCATGCAGCCGCCGTGGGTGCCCGCGGCGATCTTGACGTCAAAGCCCTGCTCCAGCGGCTTCAGCCAGCGCAGCGCCATGCCGAGGCCGGCATCGCTCTTGCCCGTCGCGATCGCCTCGAGCAGCTGGTCGGTCGAGCCGGAATAATTGACGAGCTCGACGTCGAGATTGTGCTTCTGGAAGAAGCCGTGCTCGATCGCGACCGGCACCGGCGCAAGACAAACCGCGCCCGCATTCCACGACAGTTTCAGCTTGCGCGGCGCGCCCGTGAGCGCGGGCGCATCGGAAGCCGTGCGACACAGCGGAAACTCCGAGAAGTCGACGCCGGGCGCGATGGCACGCGGTGCGAAGGCCTGAGCTGCGCCAAAGGCGCCAAGCGGCGCGGCGAACGCCGCAGCTAGGCCCGCCTGCAGCAGATGACGTCGGTCGAGGCGCGATCCGCCGCGCGTGTCATTCTTGTCCATCAGCCCCGCTCCTGAGTTGGCACGGCTCCGCCGTCCGCGCAGCGCATAGCGTTGCGCATGTTCCGTACGGAGCTGCGTCGAGAGAATATTCTTCGCTGGCGCTTTTCGCGTCGCGTTGATGCGATGCGCAAATCATGCGGCCCAGTCGCCGCATCGTCAATGAAATGGAATTTCGAATGTGAGGCGAAGCGAAGTCATTCTCTCCATCGGGGCGTGCGGGAACGATGAAGGATTTTCGCTGCCGCATCGCCTTGCAAACTGCGCGGCGACTCCGTTGCCGGCTTCATCCGTGCGCGTCTTCCGCTGCGCACGCCGCACGTTCTCGAAAGCAGCACTTCGTTGAAACGTCCTTGCCGATCGCGAGCGCAATACGGTTGGCCATTTCATTGACTGCGGACTGCGCGGCCATAGACTCGATCGTCTCGCTGCATCGTCCGCTCACGCCTCGTGAGCGACGCAACAAGACGGATCCAATGAGCATCAACTCCCACGACCATTCCATCACCCGCCGGCTCGCCACCTCGCTGCTGGCCGCCGCCATCACCCTGTCGACGGCCGTTGCATCCCTCGCGGCCGAGACCGTCGTGCTGCGCGTCGGCGACCAGAAGGGCGGCAACCGTTCGCTGCTCGAAATCTCCGGCTACGCAAAGGACCTGCCCTACAAGATCGAATGGTCGGAATTCCCCGCGGCGGCGCCGATCCTCGAGGCGCTCAATGCCGGCGCGCTCGACGTCGGCTACACCGGCGACCTCTCCTTCCTCTCGGTCTATGCGGCGGGCGCGCCGATCAAGGCGATCGGTGGCACGCGTTCGGACGCGAAGACACAGGCGATCCTGGTGCGCCAGGATTCGCCGATCAAGTCGGCGGCCGATCTTAGGGGTAAGCGCCTCGCCGGCACGCGTGGCGGCTGGGGCCAGTTCCTGATCGATGCGACGCTGGAGAAGGCGCAGATCAGGCTGGAGGATGCGACCTTCGCGCCGCTCGGCCCCGTGGATGCCAAGATCGCGCTGGTCGCGGGCTCGATCGACGCCTGGGCGGTCTGGGAGCCCTATGTCTCGTTCGCGACCTTGAAGGACAAGGCGCGCGTGATCGCCGACGGCGAAGGCCTGACGCCGACCATCACCTTCATCGTCGCCTCGGACAACGCCATCGCCACCAAGCGCGCAGCGGTGCAGGACCTGGTGCAGCGGCTGAACAAGGCGCGGCTGTGGTCGCTGGACCATCTCGGGGAATACGCGAAGAACACGGCCGAGCTGACAAAATTGCCGGAGGACGTGCTGCTGTCGGCCTACACCGCGCAGCGCACCAGCCCGATCGTGATCGACGAGAACGTGGTGAAGGAGATCCAGGCCGCCTCGGATCGCTCGACGCGCTACGGCATCCTGCCGAAGCAGCTCGACGTCAGCAAAGCCGTGGACCGTAGCTTCACCGCCGCGGCCGCGGGATCGAACTAAACGGAGGCGGCAGGATGCGCAGGCCTCGCCCCAAGGCAGGCCCGCTGCATCTCGCCGCGATCGTGCTCATGCATTTCGCCTGCATGAGCCTGATCGTGTGGCTCTCGCTCTAGCCGCGCTAGGGTCACCAATAGGCGCGGTAGTACGGACGAGCGTACGGCCGATAATAGCCGTAGTAGGGCCGATAGTAGCGGCGGTAGCCATAGTATCGCGGATAGGCATACGGTCCGTAGCCGTAATAGGCCGGCGCGTAGCCGTAGGCGTAGCCCGGATATCCATAGCCGCCGTAATACGGTCCGCCATAATAGCCGTAGCCGTAAGGCGCGCTGCTGGCGATGGCGCCGCCGATGATTGCGCCGGCCGCGAGGGCGCCGACACCCCAGCCCCAGCCGCCGCCCCAACCGCCGCCCCAGCCGCGCCCGCGCCAATAGACCTGCGTGACATCATCGCCGACTGCCGCTTTCATGGCCGCGACATTGGTCGGCAGCGGGGCTGCTGCGGCCTGCCCGATTTGGCCGACCATGACCGCGCTCGCCAGTGAACAGGCAATTGCCGTTTTCCAGATCCTCATCGTCTTGCTCCCTGTCTGACGTTTCGCTTGGAAAAAGGATCGCAGGCCTATGATCGGGCAACGTTGCGCCAAGTCAAAGCCTCGATTTGGCGTGCGGCGCACAAGAGAGCGGGTGCATGCCTCAATTTTGGTCGGGGATCGCCGATATGGCACCGACACGACGGCGCCGGGTCCCGGCGACCAGGGCAAAGCATTAAGCTTCCCGCGCGTTCGCAACCAACAACCATCTTCCTGATTTACTATTCCTACCGTTACTATCGGTTCCAATGGTGCGCGGCCGGGACGCATCGCGACGCGCCTGAGGTGTGGGGAGGATGGCATGAGTGCCGTGGGTAATGAGCCGCTCGCGCGTCAGGCGCTGGCGTTCGTCCTGGCTGGTGGACGTGGCAGCCGGCTGCTGGAGCTGACAGACCGGCGCGCCAAGCCCGCGGTCTATTTCGGCGGCAAGTCCCGCATCATCGATTTCGCGCTGTCGAACGCGGTGAATTCCGGCATCCGCCGCATCGCGGTCGCCACCCAGTACAAGGCGCACAGCCTGATCCGCCATCTCCAGATGGGCTGGAATTTCTTCCGCCCCGAGCGCAATGAGAGCTTCGACATCCTTCCCGCGAGCCAGCGCGTGTCCGAGAACATGTGGTATGTCGGCACGGCGGATGCGATCTACCAGAACATCGACATCATCGAGTCGCACGCGTGCCGCTTCATCGTCGTGCTGGCCGGCGACCACATCTACAAGATGGATTACGAGGTGATGCTGCGCCAGCACGTCGAGAGCGGCGCCGACGTCACCGTCGGCTGCCTGGAGATGCCACGCACCGAATCCTCGGGCTTCGGCATCATGCATATCGACGAGAACGGGTGGATCCAGCAGTTCCTGGAGAAACCGAAGGATCCGCCGCCGATGCCGGGCAAGCCGGACGTCTCGCTCGCCAGCATGGGCATCTATGTCTTCAATGCGAAATTCCTGTTCGACGAGCTCAAGCGCGACGCCGAGGACCCGAACTCGAACCACGATTTCGGCAAGGACATCATTCCCTATATCGTCAAGAACGGCCGCGCCATCGCGCACCAGTTCTCGACGTCATGCGTCCGCTCCGGCAGCGACGAGCGCGCCTACTGGCGCGACGTCGGCACGGTCGATGCCTATTGGGCCGCCAACATCGACCTCACCGACGTCGTGCCCGAGCTCGACCTGTTCGACCGCGCCTGGCCGATCTGGTCCTATGCCGAGATCACCCCACCGGCGAAATTCGTCCATGACGAGGAAAGCCGGCGCGGCCAGGCCGTGAGCTCGCTGGTCTCCGGCGGCTGCATCATCTCCGGCGCCTCGCTGCGCCGCTCGCTGCTGTTCACCGGCGTGCGCATCAACTCCTATGCCAATGTCGAGAACGCCGTGATCATGCCTTATGTGAATGTCGGGCGTGGCGCGCGGCTGAAGAACGTCGTGATCGACCGCGGGGTCGAGATACCCGAGGGCCTCGTCGTCGGGGACGATCCCGAGTTCGACGCCAAGCGCTTCCGGACCACCGAGCAGGGCGTCTCGCTGATCACCCAGCCGATGATCGACAGGCTCAATACATGACGCCTGTTCGCGTCCTCGCGGTCGCCTCTGAAGTCTACCCCATCGTCAAGACCGGCGGCCTTGCGGACGTCGCCGGCGCGCTGCCGATTGCATTGAAGGCGCATGGCGTCGAGATGCGCACGCTGATGCCGGGCTATCCCGACGTGATGCGGCTGGTGTCCGATGCGGAGGAAATCCGGCGCTGGCCGGATTATTTCGGCGGACCGGGCCGCCTGCTCGCCGGCTCCCGTGACGGGCTCGACCTGTTCGTGCTCGACGTGCCGCATCTCTATGCGCGACCGGGCAATCCTTACGTCACCGCCGAGGGCGTCGACTGGCCGGACAATGGCGTGCGTTTTGCGGCGCTGGCGCGCGTCGCGGCCGATATCGGCCACGGACTCGTGCCGGCGTTCGTGCCTGACGTCGTGCACGCCCATGACTGGCAGGCCGGGCTCGCGCCAGCCTATCTGCACTACGACAATCGCCCGCAGCCCGGCACCGTGATGACGATCCACAACATGGCCTATCAGGGCAAGTTCGCGCGCGAGCTGATCGGCGCGATCGGCCTGCCGTGGAGCTCCTTCGACGTCGACGGCCTCGAATATTTCGGCGGCATCAGCTTCCTCAAGGCCGGCCTGCAATTCGCCGATCGCATCACCACGGTGTCGCCGACCTACGCCCATGAGATCCAGAGCGACGAAGGCGGCATGGGGCTCGGCGGCGTGTTGCGTGCCCGCGCGGGCGCCCTGAGCGGCATCCTCAACGGCATTGACACCGAGGTGTGGAATCCGCAAACCGATCCCCACATCGCCTATCGCTTCGGCGCGCAGAACCTGACGTTCCGCGCCGCTAACAAGGCGGTGCTGCAGCAGCAGTTCAATCTCGATTGCTCCGACGAAGCACTGCTGCTCGGCGTCATCAGCCGGCTGTCCTGGCAGAAGGGGCTCGATCTTCTGCTCGAGGCCATTCCGACTATTTTGCGCGAAGGCATGCAGCTCGCGCTGCTCGGCAACGGCGACCGCGATCTCCAGGACCGTTATCAGGCTGCCGGGCGCGCCAATCCCGGCCGGATCGGCGTCGTGATCGGCTATGACGAGATCTTGGCGCATCTGATCCAGGCCGGCTCGGACGCGATTCTGGTGCCGTCGCGGTTCGAGCCGTGCGGCCTGACCCAGCTCTGCGCGCTGCGCTACGGCGCGGTGCCCATCGTGTCGCGCGTCGGCGGCCTCGAGGATACCATCGTCGATATCGGCGACGCCGACGTATCGGGGCGCGACGCGACCGGCTTCAAGTTCGGCCCGGTGACGGCGGATGCCTTCGCCGGTTCGCTGCGCAAGGCCAACACCGTCTTCCACGACAAGCTGACCTGGCGGCGGCTGCAACGAAGCGGCCTTGCGACCGACGTCTCCTGGCGCAACCGCGCCGGCGACTATGCCGCGCTGTATCGCAACCTGATCGCGGCCCGCGCTTGAGGGCGCAAGGCTCTCGTATGTGAAAAGCCTCCCTGCGGCCCCTCCTTCGAGACGCCCGCTGTAGCGGGCTCCTCAGGATGAGGGCGGAGTGCGTAGCGGCACTTTCGACGGACACCGATGCTGCTCAACCTCATCCTGATGAGGAGACCGCGAAACCCGGTCGCCTCGAAGGACGCGGCGCGCACAAGCTGCCGCCAGGAAGCCTTATGCGGCGCCCCCGCGAGAGGATGACCGACGTCGAATCCATGCTATAGAACCGGCATGGAACCCCTCATGATCAAGCTGATCGGCTTTGCCGCCGCCACCTGCACCACCGTGGCCTACGCGCCGCAAGCGATCAAGGTGTGGAAGACCCGCTCCACCGGCGACATCTCGCTCGGCATGTTCCTGGTGATGGTGCTGGGCCTCGCGCTCTGGCTCATCTACGGCCTGCTCTCGGGCGATGGCCCGCTGATCGCCTCGAACGCCGTCACCATGCTCCTCGCCGGCGGCATCCTGGTGATGAAGCTGCGATACGGGTGAGCGACGCTCCGCTCTTCATTCTCCCGTTGCGGGAGAAGGTGGGGCGAAGCGTCGGATGAGGGGTTCGCTCCACAAATTCACTGTGCGAGATTCCCGGGGCGGAGAGAGACCCCTCACCCGTCTCGCCGCTTGGCGGCGATCCACCCTCTCCCACAAGGGGAGAGGGTCAAGGCGCAATGCCGCTCCACGAACTCATCCAAACACATACGACGCCATCGCGACGCCCGCGACCTCGTCGACGAAGACGCGCTTGCCGACATCCTTGCCGGCGGCACCGGCGGCGACCATCAGCGGCAGCAGATGGTCCTCGCGCGGATGCGCCAGGCGTGCGCTCGGCGCGTTCTCCCACTCGACCAGCATGGCGTTGCGGCGCGCCGCATCCGGATTGCTGATCGCCTCGTTCAGATAGGCCTCGAAATCATACGAGACCGGCTTCGACTCCGGCCGGTTGAAGCCGCGCATGTTGTGATAGGTGAGCCCGCTGCCGACGATCAAAATGCCTTCGTCGCGGAGCGAAGTGATCGCCTCCCCGACCTTGATGTGCTCGGCCGCATCGTAGCTCGACTTCAGCGACAAGAGCACGATCGGCATGTCGGCGTTCGGATACATCAGGCCGAGCGGCACGAAGGTGCCGTGGTCAAAGCCCTGATTGGGATCTTCGCGGCAATCGAGGCCCGCGTGCTTGAGCAGCGCCCTTACCTCGGCGGCAAGCTCCGGCTTGCCAGGCGCCGGATATTTGAGATGATAGGTATGCTCGGGGAAACCGTAATAGTCGTACACCATCGGCGGATGCGCCGAGGTCGAGACGGTGAAGGCGTCGGCCTCCCAATGCCCGGTGATGACGAGCACGGCCTTCGGCTTCGCCGGGAGAAGCTGCGGCAGCCGGCCAAACTCCTCGGCGGTTTTGGCGTATTGCACCCGCCGGTCCTCCATGAAGGGCCACGGGCCGCCGCCGTGCGACAGGAAGAGGGTCGGAAATCGCGTCATGGGTAAAGGCTCGGCTCAAAGACAACATAGGTGCGTAGCGGCCGCAGGCGACCGGCGGCGAGCATAGGCAAACCCGTATGGTTAGCAAGCCGTTAACGATTTGCCTTCCAAAATCCCCGCCGTGGCCGAAGGAGCCGGTCAGAAGACGAGGACTGAGATGAGGAAGTTTGCGCTGGGGGACGTCGTCAACAGTGACAAGGGCCGCCGCGGCGTCGTTCGCGCCGCCTTCAAGTCGCGGGAAGGCCAGCAATTCTACGCGGTCGAGAAGGACGGCGCGATGGACTATCTCGAGGAAGACCGGCTGAGCCCGGCGCCGCGCGTCGAGCTCGCGGCCTAAGTCCAACTCATTTCCTGCTCTCATCTGCGAACCGGTCGAGGCGCTCCGCAAAGGGGTCGTCTCCGCTCGCGATGCGATCGTTCGCGATCAACAATAGGCGGTCGCGGTCTGCGGCCGCGTCCCAATGCGGCAGGTCCGGGCCGTTGGGATCGCCGCCTTTTGCAAAATTGATCCAGTAGCCGCGCATGCGGCTTGCGACCTCGCGATCGCGCCGCGACAGGATACCGGCCCCGGGCACGCCTTCGGCACCGAAGATGAATTGCAGCTCGCGTCCGTGACCACCTTCCGGATTGGCGCGTCGCGCCTCCGGCACATAGGCGAAGCGATAACGGAAGGTTGGCGCGCCCGTCGCAGCATGCAGGCGGGCCAGCAGCCGCACCGGCTCGGAGAACACCTTGTCGCTGTAGACTTGGGCTGCAAGGTCCGAAGGCCTGGCGAGGTCGGGATAGAGCTTGCGCAATTGTTCGGATGTCGCACCTGACGATGCAAGCGCCTCCGCGATCTCGGGTTCACTGTCGAATCCCGTCTCGTCATCGTTGGAGCCGATGATCATGGGAATCCGCTTCTCATGTCCGGCCGCAAAGCCGGCGGCAATGTCTTCCGTCACGAGACTCCCGTCGATCGCCGGCGCGAAGCCGCGCGGGGATTTCGCCAGCAGCTTCCGTTCGGCCGCAAGCAGCCGCACCGTCGGGATCGTGCGCGGATCGGTGTCATCCTGCCCGAGCGTCGCGACGAACTGCAGGCCGAACGCCTCTGCCTCCTGCCGGGAGCGCAGGCGCACGCGGCCGGGCGGCGATTGCAGGATGGCTTTCTGAAACAGCTCGCGCGTCTCGCCGCACAGCATCAACAACGCGATCGATGTCGCACCCGCGCCACTGCCGAACAGCGTGACGTTGCCGGGATCGCCGCCGAACGCCGCGATATTGTCGTGCACCCAGCGCAGCGCCGCGACCTGGTCCATCAGACCGTAGTTTCCCGAGCCGCCTTGCGACAGCGCGGGATGCGTGAGCCAGCCGAGCACGCCGAGACGATAATTCACGGTGACCACGATGAGACTGGCCTGCGCGAGCCTGGCACCGTCGAACAGCGGATCGTTCGCGGTGCCGCCGACGAAGCCGCCGTCATGGATGAACACCATCACCGGCAGCGGGCCGTCGACGCCGAACGGACGGAATACGTTGAGCGTGAGGCAATCCTCGCGCGCGCTTGGCAGCGACGGTTGAAGGCACGGCGCAGCGTACTCATAGGCCGTGCGCATCTCCGAGCTTTCCACGGTCGCCTCTGGCGGACGCCAGCGCAGCGGCCCGACCGGCGGGGCCGCATAAGCCAGTCCCTTGAAGAAAGCCACCTCGCCTTCGACGCCGCCGAGCATCTGGCCTTCGCGCGTCAGCGCAAACGGAAACTGTCCGACCGGCTGGGCTGCGGCCGGGCCGGCAAGGCAAAGGCATGCGGAAGCCGTAACGAGCGCAAGCAGGGACCGCATCTTGGAGGATCTCGATGCGCGGAAGGTCTCCTGGAAGGTTACGTCTGCGATACGCGAACAGGCAAGCCGCCTCTAACCTCTCCCCGCTTGCGGGGATAGGTCGGATTGCATCGAAGATGCACTCCGGGAGAGGGGGTACAGGTATCTCGGCAGATGTACGTGTGGAGCGAGGCCCCTCGCCCCAACCCACTCAGCGCGAGCGAAGCTCGTCGCGGCCCCGCAAGAACGGGGCGAGGGAGCGCAGCGTCGCGGCAGCGAAAAGCTGCGCCACAGCTAACCGCCCTTGGCAATGATCTCCGCCAGCGCGCGGCGCGCGATGATGCCGAGTTCACCGAGCGTGGAGTGTCCCGCCTGCGCCGCCTCGATCAGGCGCTCGGCGATGAACCTGCGGCTGTCGTGATCGCCGCCATGCGGCAATTGGCGACACGTCTGCTCCAGGACGACGTCCATGTTGGCTTTGGTCCGTTCACTCAACTCTGTCATGACGCCCGGCCGGCACGCGTGGCTTGTAGCCGCAAGCATACACAGACGGATCGGGCATGATTAGCCCGGACAATCACGGCCATTGTGCATCGCGATGCGTGCAATGGGGCCAACGTTCGCGCGGCCACGGCACCATCGAAATCGACTACCGACGATTGCACTTGCTCTGATGACAAGCCGAGCCTGCAGGACTAGCCTGCCGGCAAAACAAAACGCGGGAGGAAATGCCATGCCGGAAGCAATGGTTGCTGCGCGTGAGTCCAAAGCGGCGAATGGAACAGCCCAGCAAGTCGACGTCGCCGTGGTCGGCGCCGGATTTGCCGGCCTCTATCTTCTCCACCGCCTGCGCAAGGCCGGATTCACGGCGGTTGGCCTCGAAGAGGCCGGCGATGTCGGGGGAACCTGGTACTGGAACCGCTATCCCGGCGCGCGCTGCGATATCCAGACCCTCGACTACAGCTACACCTTCGATCCCGAACTCGAGGCGGCCTGGACCTGGTCGGAGAAATACGCGACCCAGCCCGAGATCCTGCGCTACCTCGGCTTCGTCGCGGACCGATATGATCTCCGCCGCGACATCCGCTTCAAGACCAGGGTCACCGAAGCCAGATGGGACGAGGCCACCGAGCGCTGGCAGCTCACCACCGACAATGGCGCGCCTGTTTCCTGCCGCCATTACATCATGGCCACCGGCTGCCTGTCCGCGCCCAAGCCGCCGGAGATCGACGGCGTCAAGGACTTCGAGGGCGAGGTCTATTTCACCGGGCGCTGGCCGCATGACGGCGTCAATCTCGCCGGCAAGCGCGTCGCCGTGATCGGCACGGGATCGTCGGCGATCCAGTCGATCCCGCTGATCGCCGAACAGGCCGCGCATCTCACCGTGTTCCAGCGTACGCCGAATTTCGCGCTGCCGGCGCACAATGGCCCCGCTCCAGACGACCGCATGAGCCTGCTGCAGGGCAACCGCGCGGCCTATCGCGAGCAGGCGCGGCAGTCGATGGCCGGCGTGCCCTATCCGCAGCAGACCGTCGTGAGCTGGCAATTGAGCGACGCCGAGCGTCGTGAGCGGTTCGAACGCGCCTGGGCCGCCGGCGACCTCGTCCACATCCTGACGCAGCTCTGGGCCGACCAGGCCGTCGATGTCGACGGCAACAAGATCGTCCAGGACCTGATCCGCGAGAAGATCCGCGCCGCCGTGAGGGATCCCGAGACCGCCGCGGCACTCACGCCGCATGACCATCCCTTCGGCGCCAAGCGGCCCTGTCTCGACACCAATTACTACGCCACCTACAACCGGCCGAACGTCACGCTGGTCAATCTGCGCCAGGAGCCGATCAAGGCGATCACCGCGAGCGGCATCTCCACGAACGGCCGCAGCTTCGAGCTCGACGTCATCGTGTTCGCGACCGGCTTCGACGCCATGACCGGAGCGATCCGCGCCGTGCATCCGATCACCGGGCGCGCCGGCAAGTCGCTCAGCGATGTCTGGGCGCAGGGGCCGCAGACCTATCTCGGGCTCACGGTGGAAGGCTTCCCGAACTTCTTCATGATCACCGGCCCCGGCAGCCCGTCGGTGCTGTCGAACATGGCGGTATCGATCGAGCAGCATGTCGACTGGGTCGTCGATCGCCTTGCCGCGTTGCGCGATGCCGGCTTCACCACGATGGAGCCGACCGAGACGGCGCAGGCCGGCTGGGACCGGCACATGGCCGACTGCTCGATGCTGACGCTGCACCGGCTCGCCAACACCTGGTACACGGGCGCCAACGTGCCCGGCAAGGTGCAGGGCCTGATGCCCTATACCGGCGGCGTCGGCCCCTATCGCAGCATCTGCGACGAGGTCGTCAGCCGCGGCATGCTCGGCTTCAAGCTCACCGGCCCCAATGGCGCCGCGCAATGCAATGACGGCGAGGTGGTGCGGCTGCAGCCGGATGTGCGGCTGGTGCTGAACCTGCTGGCAACGCTCAACCTGCCGCCGATCGAGTCGATGGGCGCAGCAGGCGCGCGCGCCTTCGTCAACGAGTTCAACAAGGGCCGTCCCGCCGGACGGCCGATCGGCGAGATCGTCGACGGCACCCTGCCCGGTGGCGACCGCCCGCTGCCCTACCGCGTCTTCAAGCCCGCGACCGCGGGGCCGCACCCGGTCGTGGTCTATTTCCACGGCGGCGGCTGGGTGCTCGGCGACGAGCAGTCGGACGAGCCGTTCTGCCGCGACATGGTGCGCAGGACCGGCATGATGTTCGTCAGCGTCGGCTATCGCCACGCGCCGGAGCATCGCTTCCCGGCGGCGGCCGAAGACGGCTATGCGGCAACGCGCTGGATCGCCGAGCACGCAACCGAACTCGGTGGCAGGCCGGGGCCGGTGCTGGTCGCTGGCTGGAGCGCGGGCGGCAACATCGCCGCCGTCACCTGCCAGCTTGCGCGTGATCGCGGCGGACCCGAGATTGCGGGCCAGTTGCTGATCTGTCCGGTCACCGACTGCAGCTTCGATCGCCCTTCCTACAACGACAATGCGACCGGCTATTTCCTGACGCGCTCGCTGATGTACTGGTTCTGGGACCTCTACTGCTCACCGGCCGACCGCACCGATCCGCGCGTCTCGCCGCTGCGCGGCAAGGTCGCGGGCCTGCCGCCGGCCTTCGTCGTCACCTGCGAGTTCGATCCGCTGCGCGACGAAGGCATCGCCTATGCCGAGGCGATGCAGGCTGCCGGCGTCCCGGTCGAGCAACTCAAGGCGCGCGGCCATTTCCACTCGTCTTTCACGATGGTCGACGTGGTGATCACGGGCGCCCCAGGCCGGGTGCAGATGGCCGAAGCCCTGCGGCGCTTTGCCGGGCTTCCGCCGGAGGTCAGTCGCGGCGATGAGAACAGCCAGGGTCATGCGAGCCCGGCGCACAAGATCGCGGCAGCTGCGAGCTGAGGCGGGCCGGAGCAGCCCGGAACCTTTTCCCGGCTGCTGCGTTAGGTGGCCGTGGCTTTGAGATGCAGCGATAGGCGTAGGCCCCGGCGCGCAAACCCGCGCGCTGGGGTTCTTTTTGCGTGAGGGGGACGATGGGGGACGTTGTTGCGGAGTCAAAAGTCGATTTCGGCGCGCTTGCGGCCCTGCATAAATGGCCGTCGCTGGCCAACCAGCGCCGCCCGGACCGCGAGCCCTATCAGGTGAGCGAGGGGACGCTCGACGAATGCATCTCGGCCTTCATGCAGAAGCCGGCGGCAACCCGGCACCTCTATGAGATTCGCACGGCGCCGCAGCCGCCGCTGGTGACCGCCGTTCTCTCACCCGAGCACGTCATCGAGCTGTCGCGCTTGCGGGAATTTCTCTGACGGCCTTCACAAGCACGTGCGCAGGAACCTTCTTCCGGTTTTTCCCGTTATCGGGGATCGGAAGTCAAATCGTGAGCGCCTCACATGCTTGAAGCTGGCGTTGCATCTCCCGTCGTGCCCTATGGCGCGGACCAAACTCTCTTCGTCGTCGTCGACCGTCTCGACCTTGCGACTGAAGTCCGCATCGAGCGCAGCGATCTCGAAACCACCATCGGCGAGTTCGTCGCCGGCTGCTTCAACGATCCCGTCAAGGTGATCTCGTTCAATACGCTCGAACACTGGATGAAGGACATCTCAAGCGACGTCGCCGGGGCGATAAAGGCACGCTGCGACATCTATGGCATAGAGCTGCCCGACTATCTCAGCGACTTCGTCGAGAGCCATAGCTGAGGGCGCATCGCGCCTCAAGCGTTTCAAATCCCAGGCAATAAAAAAGCGCCGCGTCCGCGGCGCTTTTCGTGTGGCAACCTCAGTGGTGCCAGAACAATGCCAGCAGCAGAATGATCGGCAGCGGCACGCCAAGCAACCAAAGCAATGCACCTCGTCCAAATCCCATGATGTCCTCCTCCTCTCTCACGCCCAAATGACGCAGGAGTCGAGCGGAAGTTCCCCGCTTCGCGGGAAGGACGAATGCGCCTACAGCATGGGTTACGGGAGTCTTATGCGCGCCGATACTTGCCGGTGATGGCCTCGATCTCGCGGCGGCGTTCGCCGGCGAAGGTCAGAAGCTTTTCGATCGTCAGCGTATCCGTGATCCTCTTGGCGAGCCGCTCGGCACGTGCGGCCTGATCTTCGAGATACTGGATCGTGTTCAAGCGTCCGCCTCCACAAAAGCCCCGATTTGTTTGGGCAACCATGGTGCTTGAGAAGCGCCTAACAGCCGGTTAAGCGCGACGCCTAACACCCGGTTGAGCGCGGCGCCTCACCTCGACGAACCGCGCTTCATCGCACGACGTCGAGGCGGACATTGGCAAGGCCTTTGTCGACCATGCCGAGCGCTTCGGCCGCGGACGGCGAGATGTCGACCACACGCCCGCGAACGAAGGGGCCGCGATCGTTGACCCGGACGGTCACGAAGCGGCCGGAGGACACGTCGGTGACGCGCAGCTTGGTGCCGAACGGCAGCGTGGGATGCGCCGCGGTCAATTCGTTCTTGTCGAACTTCTCGCCGCTCGCGGTTTCAGTGTCCGAGTAGAAGCTGGCGAGGCCATGCGATGCGGTTCGCCTTGCCTCACCACCGGGGACGCGCGCCCGGCTGATCGGCCGCGGGTGCAGCGCCGCCACGCGGTGCGGCCGCTCGATTGCGGCCTGCCGGGTCGTGCCGGCGAGATCGGCTTTCTGGCGGCCGACCGGCGACTGCGCGCAGGCGGCGAGAGATGCGGCACCCAGGACAGCGAGCAGCAAGCGGCTCGAGGTTGCCAGCGACATTCGGGCAGTTTCGGCACGTGCAATGCGAGACATGATGCGCCCTCCGAACAACCGCAAGTTTCGGTGGGCAATCGGGGCAGAACCTTGTCGGAACAAAAGCGGCCTTGCGGCCCGCCATCGTTTCGCGCCGGCTGTGACGATTCCATCACAGTGGATGTCCCGAATTGGGACAGATCAGCGGACCATCTGCACGATACGGTGCGCAAACACACGCGTTCGGCGGGGCCTGGCCGATCTCGACGTCGCCCCGGAGTCGGATGGACTTTCGACGCGGCTAGCAGGGTGCCCTGCCCTCACCCGGATTGCGCCGGACGATGCTTCGCATCGCCGGAGCGATCCGACCTCTCCCCGCAGAAGAGGGGAGAGGTTAAGGGGGCAGGCTGGTTTCACTCCCTCTCCCGTCCTTACGGGCGCCGCGACGAGCTTCGCTCGCGACGAGAGGGTGGGGTGAGGGGCTATCTCGGCCAACTCAGCTGAAATTGTCAGCCTCAGTACTTTGGCTCATACATCTCCGACTGGACCAGGGCCTTCACGTCGTTCGGCGCGGGTCCGTCCGCCAAGCCACGCTGATAGGCAACGTCTGCGACGGCAGCGGCGATGCGGACCGAGACCTCGCGGATGCGGGGCAGCGCCGGATAGAGGCTGCCCTGGGCGAGGTCCTCCTTGCCGACGCAATCGGCGAGCGTATGGGCGGCCGCCATGAACATCTCGTCCGTCACCAGCCTGGAGCCGCTGGCGATGACGCCGAGGCCGACGCCGGGGAAGATGTAGGAGTTGTTGCCCTGGCGCGGCACGAAGGTGCGCCCGCTGAGCGTGACCGGATCGTAGGGGCTGCCGCAGGCGAACAGCCCGCGGCCCTCGGTATAGCGATAGGCGTCCTCCGCCGAGCATTCCGCCTTCGAGGTCGGATTGGAGAGCGCGAACACGATCGGCTGCTCGTTGAGCTCGGCCATCGCCTTCAGCACCTCGGGCGTGAAGGCGCCGCCGACCGCGGCCACGCCGATGATCGCCGTCGGCTTCAGCGTTTTGATCGCGGTGAGGAAGTCGGCAATCGGCGCTTGGCCGGTGTGAGCGTAGCGCAGCTTGTGACCGGAGAGACCTTCACGGCCGCTGACGACGAGGCCACGGGAATCCACCAGCCAGTTGCGCCGGAGCGCTTCGGCTTCCGTGGCGCCCTCCGCCATCATGGCGGAGACCACGAGATCGGCGATGCCGGTCGCCGCCTCGCCCGCGCCAAGGAACAGGATCTTCTGATCCTTCAGCTTGCCGCCGGAAACACGCAGGGCAGAGAACAGGCCGGCGAGCGCCACCGCAGCAGTACCCTGGATGTCGTCGTTGAAGACGCAGGCCTCGTCGCGATATTTGTGCAGCAGCTTGAAGGCCGAATGGTTGGCGAAATCCTCGAACTGGATCAGCACGCCAGGGAAGGTCTTTCGCGCGGCAGTCATGAACTCCTCGACGAAGCTGTCGTAAGCTTCGCCCGTGAGCCTGCGTTCGCGCAGGCCGATATAATAGGGATCGTTCAGGAGTTCTTCGTTGTTGGTGCCGACGTCGAGCAGGATAGGCAGGCACTGCTCGGGATGGACGCCGGCGCAGGCCGAATAGAGCGACAGCTTGCCGACCGGAATGCCCATGCCGTTGGCGCCGAGATCGCCAAGTCCCAAAATGCGCTCGCCGTCGGTGACGACGATCAGCTTGGCCGGATAGGGCCAGTTCTTCAGGATCTCGGCGATCTGGCCGCGATCGCGCGAGGAGATGAACATGCCGCGCGGTCGCTGGAAGATCAGGCCGTATTTCTGGCAGGCGAGCCCGACGGTCGGCGTGTAGATGATCGGCTGGATCTCGTCGATGTTGTCGACGACGACACGGAAGAACAGCGCCTCGTTGCGGTCGTGCAGCGCGTTCAGCGCGACGTATTTTTCGAGATCGGTCGGCAGCGTGCGCAGATTGGTGAGCACGCGCTCAGCTTGCGTCTCTATCGTCAGCACGCAGGGCGGCAGCAGGCCGCGCAGGCCGAGCGCCTCGCGCTCCGCTTCCGTGAAGGCGGTGCCCTTGTTGAGCAAGGGATCGCGCAGCAGCGTCATGCCGTGTGCGGTGTCGGATGATGTCGAATGGGCGCTGACCCGAGCAGGTCTATTCACGAAATCCCCCAGGGAGTTTCTTATTGAAGGGGCAACCATTGTCGGCCAGCGGTCCCCCGAGATCAAGGACGTTGCCATCGCAGCATCGATTGTGATCTCGCACCGCAGCGAGATTTTCGCCTATGGGTAGGGGAATCGCATATGGCGTGCACGATGCTGCGGCATCGCTCTGGGCTCCCTCTCCCGCTTGCGGGCAGGGAATCGCATATGGGAGTGATATCGCCTGTGGCCATCCTTCGAGACGCCCGCCGTTGGCGGGCCCCTCAGGATGAGGACCGAGTACGTTTCGCCAATTCAACGGGCTCTGATGCCACTTAGCCTCATCCTGAGGAGACCGCGAAGCGGTCGTCTCGAAGGACGAGGCGCGCGCTCAGCTCGCGCAAAGAGCCAAATGCGATAGCCCTACGCTTGCGGAGGAGGCTGGTGTGGGGGTGTCTCCGGGTTGGGATCGTTGAATTGTGGAGGGCATCTCTGCGTGGCGAGAGCCCTCACCCGCCGCGCGCTGCCGGACGAGGGCAGGCAAGCTGGAATTTTGCGGAGCCGCTATCCGATCGCCCGCCGCGGCGTCAGGTTGA
This sequence comes from Bradyrhizobium sp. SMVTL-02, assembly GCF_051853005.1. Taxonomy (NCBI): domain Bacteria; kingdom Pseudomonadati; phylum Pseudomonadota; class Alphaproteobacteria; order Hyphomicrobiales; family Nitrobacteraceae; genus Bradyrhizobium; species Bradyrhizobium sp. SMVTL-02. Next base: position 5,990,648 of record NZ_CP182469.1, read on the forward strand.
CGGCCCCCTCTGCCGGCGGCGCGACATGCATCAGAATGGTCTGGGTCGCGGAGGCAACCTCGATGCCGTGCTGCTGGAAGCGCAGCTTCATGCGGCGGTTGAATTCGCGCTGCACCGGCCAGCGGCCGGCCTCGGTGCAGCGGATCTGGCCGACGATCGAGACCATCGCGCCGTCGACCTTGTCGACGCCCCACAGCTCGAGATCGCCGCGGATCAGCGCGCGGAAGTCCGCTTCGCGCCGCATCTCCTCGACGATGTCCTTGAGGATCTGGCCGGCGCGGTCGGTGTCCTCCTTGTAGGCGACGTTGACGCTGACGGAGGCGTTGCCGGCGCCTCGGCTGGCATTGGTGATGGTGGTGACCGCGCTGAACGGCACGATGTGCACCGCGCCGTCGCCGGCGCGAAGCCTGATGGTGCGGATCGAAACGTTCTCGACGACGCCCGAAAGGCCGGACACGCTGACGGTGTCGCCGACCTGCACCGTGTTCTCCAGCAGCAGGAACAGGCCGGTGATGAGGTCCTGGACCAGCTTCTGCGAACCGAAGCCTATGGCGATGCCGACGATGCCGGCGCCCGCCAGCAGCGGGGCGACATTGACGCCGATCTCGCTCAGCGCGGTGAGGCCGACCACAGTCGCGATCACACAGAGCAGCGCAGTGCGCAGCATCGGCTGGAAGGTGCGCAGGCGCGCCGCGCGGGCGTAATGCCCGTCGCGCGACAGCGCATTGATCTGGCGATCGAGCAGCGCATTGCTGATTTCCCAGATCGCAGCGGCGATGAACACGGCAATGCCGATCGTCACCACCGCCGAGATCAGCCGGCCGCCGACCTGGCCGCCGTAGAACCAGACGATGGCGTCCACGCCCCAGACCTCGAGCACGGCCACGAAGCCGATGAAGGCGATTACGCCCGAGACGACCTTGCGCAGCAGCGGCAGATAGCGGTTGGCGCGGGTCTCCAATCCCGGAAAGCGCTGCAGGATCTCCGGCTTGATGCGGAAGCCGCGGTCGATCAGCCCCAGCGTCAGCATGATGGCGACGCGCGTGATCAGCGCCACCACGATGGTGCCGACGAAATACTGCAGCAGCAGCGAGTAGCCGTTGCGGATGTTGAGCGCCCACACCGCCCATAGCGCCAGATCGAGCGCGATGGCGAGATAGTGCCAGCCGCCGGCAATGCGATTGCGCATGCCGGCCGCGATGCCCTGCCGGTCGGCCGGCGCGCGGATGGCTGCAGCGACCTGGCGACGACATTGCAGAATGATGACGACGATGAAGAGGTGCACGACCAGCATCACCATGCGCAGCAGCGCGGCGTAACCGGCGCGATGCAGGCCGAGCAGCAGCGCCACATTGGCGAAGGCGATGCCGGTGACGCCGACACCGACGATGCGGCGTGCCCAGATCTCGATATAGGCCGCCGTCTCGGCCCGCACCGGAAACAGGCCGAACGGCCCCGCCAGCGCCCGGACCAGGCAGATCAGCCCGCGCGAGAACGCGTAGGCGTTGACGACCGCCAGGATCACGAGGCGGACGGTCGTGGGCTCGCCGATCTCCGTTCCCAGCAGCGCGGTGGCGATGCAGACGAATACCAACACGGGAAGCAGCTCGAGCACGAAACGGCTGAGCACGAAGGGCAGCCGCAGCATGACCTGCCAGATCCGCGCCAGGCTGTGACGTCGCTTCTGCAACTCAGGGGCCGGCGTCACGTCGGCGACCGACGATGGCGGATCGGCGATCGGCAGCGCCTGCGCCGGCAGGCGGGCGGTCTGCGGCACGCGTCCTTCCAGGAATACGACCGGGCGGCGGATCAGGCGGAAGATCACCCATTCGGCCGCGAGGGCGCAGCCGAGCACGAGCGCCAGCTTCCAGGCGATCTCGAACAGGAGGTTGTAGGCCGCCGGATCGTTCGCGGTGCGCATGATCCAGTAATAGAAGGCCGGGAAATGCGTGATCGTCCGCGCCATGCGGGCGATCTCGCTCGAGATCTCGCCGATCTGCTCGGACACCGTGAGCATGAGCTGCGCACCGAGGCCGTCGGCCGCAAGCGGGATCGGCGATTTCGGTTCGGGCTCAGCCTGCTGCGGACCGGACGCATTGGCGATCGCGCGCAGCGTGTCGATCATCTGTGCGCGCTTCTTGTCGTCCTGAAGGGTCTCCAGCGCGCGCTTCGCCTCGTCGGGCGACAGCGCGGCCGCACCCTTGGCTTCCGGCGCGGGCGGCGCGGCGCGAGCCGGGGAGAAAGACGAGATGACAAGGAAGAGCGCTGCGAGAAGCGCCGGGACAAGCTTAGGCGACACGCGGATTCCCTGAAAAATGAATGCGCCTGCGGCGACAGGACCGTCCCCGCCGAAGCACTTGCGTCATGTCGGATGACAGCTATTCGCCGCGACCCTGTGTCGGAAATTGGCCTTTGAGGCGACATTCTCTTGGCATTTGCCGCAATGCAGGATCAGAGCAGGCGCCGTCTCGGCCAGGAGAAACCCCATTCAAACGCTGCGCGCGCGAAGGGCTCGCCCGTCATTCCGGGGTTCGGCCCGGAATGACGGCGAGGAGGAGGAGGAGAGTGAACAGAAGATGGAAATGCATTCGTCGAGGCGGCCTTGGAGCTGCCATCAAACGATCGATGTGATGCAAATTACAGCGCCGGGAAGGTAGGGGCTATGCCTCACTGATGCAGCCCGCTAAACCTTGACCCGGCGTGCCGTTCGCGGTTTGCACCGCTATGCGATAGTCCGAACGAGCTCCATCGCAATTAACGCGGCTGGATTTGCGGAGGTGGTGTCATAGACCTCCCCTTGCTCTGAGGTGGACGTTACGCGTCGCGTATTCCGCGACCGTGGCCATGCTCCTCCTGCGACATAAAACTGTCAAGCGGGATCAATGGCTCTCAAATCACATTTGCTGCAGCGTTCCACATTGTTCCGGCACAGATTGGCCGGCGAAACAGCGGAATAAATCCCTCGACGCAGCGTTGGTGTCGAAGGAGTATTCCATTCCCGCCTCTCCGTCGTTTCAGAAGCCCAGAAATGAAAGTATTGCTTTGCATCCCCGTTCTCTCTCGTGACCGGATCGGCTTCCGCGCAGACTCCACCGCAGACCTCGACCACGAAGGTCGACGGCACCGACAACGTCTACGTCTTCCGCTACGGCGGACATCAGTCGATGTTCGTGGTGACGCCGCAGGGCCGTGATCGCGACCGATCCGATCTCGTATCTGCGGCCCGCGAAGCCCTATATCGACGCGATCAAGGCCGTCACCGACAAGCCGATCAAATACGTCATCTACAGCCACCATCATTACGACCACCTCGCCGGCGGCCAGCCCTTCAAGGATCTCGGCGCCACCTTCATCGCGCACCGGCGAGCCAGGGAACGCCTGCTCGAGCTGAAGAAGCAGAAGTCCCTGCTCCCCGACGTCGTGATGCCGGATCAGGTGGTGGACGACAAGAAGAGCATCACGCTCGGCGGCACCACGCTGGAGCTGAACTATGTCGGCCGCAATCATTCCGACAACTCGCTGGTGATGCGGCTGCCCAAGGAGAAGATCGTCTTCGTGGTCGACTTCGCGCCGATCGAGAGCGTCCAGTTCCGCAACATCCCCGACAATGCCTCGCCGCTGGAGTACATCGCCTCGCTGAAGAAGCTGGCCTCGCTCGACTGGGAGCGCATGATTCCCGGCCATCCCTATGCCGGCGGGCGCTTCGGCACCAAGAAGGACGTCGACGACGACATCGCCTACATGGAGGACCTCTCCGCCGAGGTGAAGAAGGCGGCGGACGCCGGCAAGTGCTTCGACGCCGCGATGAAGGAGGTGAAGCTGCCGAAATACGAGAAGTGGGCGAATTACGAGGCGAGCCTTCCGGCCAATGTCGAGCGCTTCTGCTACTGGTGGGGACGCGGATACTGAGAGTCGGCTTGCCAGGACGCGACGAACTTCGGCTTTGCCCACCCTGCCCGGTCCCCGGCGATGATGGCATCATACCCCTGTTTTGCCCGACGGGTCAAACGGACTTCTTGAAATCCGAACAACACCCCGCCAAGCCATTCATTCCGCTGGCACCGCCTACTGTGCATGGGGTTGTTTTCGTGCTTTTGTCCATTGCCGGCTCAGCGGCCTAAAGAAACATGTCTGCCAGGTCGACCGTCGAGGACTTTCCGATCTGGTCGAAGTTTCGCGCCAGCCAGCTTCGCGCCGCGTCGCGGCCTTCGTCGCGCAGGCGACACAATAGGCTCCATTCGGGATGGAATTGCGTGGCCGTGCCGAGTTGCGACATCAACAGGTCGTTGCCGATCCAATGCATGTACATGCGGCTATGCCTGTCGCTGTCGAGCTCGCCGTCGTCGATCAGCCGCGTGGCGAAGGCGATCGCGCGCATCTCGCGCATCAGGGACGAATTGAAGCTGATCTCGTTGATGCGGTGCAGGACATCGGCCGCACTGGTCGGCAGCTCGTTGCGCCGGATCGCCGTGACCTGCACGATGATGACGTCGTGACTGCCCTTGCGGTAGATCAACGGAAAGATCGCGGGATTGCCGAGATAGCCGCCATCCCAATAATGCTCGCCGTCGATCTCGACCGCCTGGAAATAGGGCGGCAGGCAGGCCGAGGCGAGCACGGTTTCCGCCGTGAGATGCGGACTCTGGAACACCTTGATCTTGCCGCTGCGGACGTTGGTGGCGTTGAGAAACAACTGCGGCGCCTCGGGCGAGGAATTGAGCTGGTCGAAATCGACCACGCGCTGCAGCAGCGCGCGGAGCGGATTGAAATGAAAGGGATTGAGCAGGTTCGGCGGCAGCGTGTGCGTCAGCGTGTGGATGACGGCGTGGACCGGATGATATTCCGGCGGCAGCTTCAGGGCCTGGATCCACTGGTTCAGTGGCGACATCAAATCGTACGCCATGTCCATGCGCGACACTTCGTACCAGAATGCATGCAGGCTCTCCCGCGCCGCCTCCGCGCCTCCGTGCGCCATGCCGGAGGCCATCGCGACCGCATTCATGGCACCGGCACTGGTGGCGCTGATCGCCTCGATCGCGAGCCTGCCGTCCTCGAGCACCTGGTCGAGCACGCCCCAGACGAAGGCGCCGTGCGCGCCGCCGCCCTGGAGCGCGAAGTTGACGTTCTTGCAATTCGTGGTCGTGTGGGCTGTCACTTTGCTTTCTTCTTGCCTCCCGTCCCCTCTTTCTCCAGCGCCTTGCGCACCTGCTCGAACTCTTCCAGCGAAGCCTTGTCGGCACGGGGGAAGCGCAGGTCGAGCTTTTCCAGCGCGGCATTGATCACCGAGCCGATCACGACGCGGGCGAACCATTTGTGATCGGCGGGCACCACGTACCAGGGCGCCTGCGGCGTGGAGGTGTGCCGGACGATGTCCTGGTAGACCGCCTGGTAGCGCGGCCACAGCGCGCGCTCCTTGATGTCGTCCATGGAGAACTTCCACTGCTTGGCCGGATCCTCTAGGCGGTCGAGAAAGCGCTCGCGCTGCTCGTCCTTGGAGACGTTGAGGAAGAACTTCAGCACCACGGTGCCGTTGCGGCAGAGATAGCGCTCGAAGGCCGAGATGTCCTCGAACCGCTCCTTCCAGATGTTCTTGGTGACGAGCTTTGGCGGCAGCTTCTCCTTGGCGAGGATCTCCGGGTGCACCCGCGTGACGAGGCACTCTTCGTAGTGGGAACGGTTGAAGATGCCGATATGGCCGCGCTCGGGCAGTGCGATGACGTGGCGCCAGAGGAAGTCGTGGTCGAGCTCCTTGCTGCCCGGCGCCTTGAAGGCCCTGACTTCGCAGCCCTGCGGATTGATGCCCTCGAAGATCGCCTTGATCGCACTGTCCTTGCCGGCCGCGTCCATGGCCTGGAACACGATGAGCAGCGACCAGCGGTCCTGGGCGTAGAGCTTCTCCTGGAACTCGATCAGCTGCTTCTTGTTGGCGTCGAGAATCGCCTGCGCATTCTCCTTGTCGAGATCGCCCTTCTCGTTGGTCTTGTGGTCCTTGAGGTGAAACTTGCCCGAGCCATCGTAGCGAAATGGCGTGATGTAGCGGTCAAGTTCCTGGGCGAGGGATTTGGACGGCTTCTTGCTCATGAGCGCGGGGCACCTTGCGTTGCGGCTTCAGTCGGTCGAGCAAGCTACCAAGGATGCCCTTGGGAAGGAATATGATGAAGAGCACGAGCAGCACGCCGTAGACGAGGTTGTCCCAGCCGACCGCCTTGGTGCCGAAGCCGATGCGCAGGGTCTCGGCCAGGAGGATGGTGATGATGGCGCCGACGGTCGGGCCGAGCGAGACGAACAGACCGCCGACGATCGCCGCGAACACCATCTGCAGCGACACCGCGATGCCGCTGACCGTGTCGGGGGTGATGAACATCTGGTACTGGCAGTAGATCGCGCCGGCGAGCGCCGTCATCAGCGCGCTGAGCAGCGTGATCTTCAGCTTCTCGGCGGTGACGTCGACGCCGGCCGCGGCCGCGGCGTCCTCGTCCTCAGAAATCGCCTCCAGCGCATAGCGGGCCATGCTGCGGTCGACCCAGTGCCAGACCACGATGCCGAACAGCCACACCGCGAGCGCGATCAGATACCAGGTTGTCTTGTCGTCGAATTGCAGCGCCAGCAGCCTGTTGCCGGACGCGCGGTTCGGGGTGTAGCCGAGCGAGCCGCCCGTATAGTCGCGCGTTGCCGTGATCACCTGGAGCACGATGCCTGACAGCGCCAGCGTCACCAGCACGAAATAATGCCCGGTGATGCGGAAGCGGAAGCAGGGATAGCCGACGATCATCGCCAGCGCGCCGGCCGCCGCCATGCTGATGGGAATGCCGATCCAGGGCGACAGTCCGAGGTGATTCCACAACAGCGCGGTGACGTAGGCGCCAATGCCCATGAAGCCGCCATGCCCGAGTGAGACCAGGCCGAACCGCCCCATCATTGACCACGATGTATAGGCGAACGACCAGATCAGGATCAGCACCAGGATGTGCAGATGATAGGGATCGCGATAGACGAAGGGCAGCGCGACCAGCGCCGCCAGCCCTGCCCCCCATGCCGCAAGCCGCCCCTGCCCCATCATCGGCGCCTCGCAAGCAGGCCCGCGGGCCGGATGAACATCATGACGATGAAGAAGGCGAAGGCGAGCACGTAGCCCCATTCGAGGTCGGAGAACAGGCCGCCGAGCGAGATGATCTCCGCGAACAGGAAAGAGGCGATGAAGCCGCCGATGAAGTTGCCGAGCCCCCCGAGCACGCAGATCAGGAAGGTGATCGGCCCGAAGGAGAGGCCGACGAAGGGATGCACGTCGTATTGCAGCACCAGCAGGCACGCCGCGAGGCCGGCGAGCGCGCCACCGAGCGCGGAGGTGATGAGATAGATGCGCCTGGTGTCGACGCCCATCAATGCCATGATCTGCCGGTCCTGAGAGATCGCGCGGATCGCGGTACCGGTGAAGGTGCGCGTCATGAAGAGATAGACGGCGACCATGCCGACCAGCGCGGCGACGAAGGACAGCAGCCGCGCGTAGCTGAAATTCATGTCGCCGAAGGCGAGCACCGGCAGGCGGATGCCGAGATTGCGGAAGTCGATGCCGAAGGCGACGGTGGCAAAGCTCTGCAGCACGAACAGCACGCCACCTGTCGCGAGCAGCTGGTTGATCGGAGGTGCTGTCAGCAGTCGCGCGATGACGAGGTAGTGCAGCGCCGCGCCAAGCACGGCGACCAGCAGGACGGTGAGCGGGGCGGCAACGAAATAGCTGACGCCGTAATACTGCACCATGAAATACATGGCATACATGCCGATCATCACCAGCTCGGCGTAGCAGATCCAGGTCACGTCGATGACGCCGAAGATCAAATTGAGCCCGAGCGCGAGCAGCGCCAGCACGCCGCCGAGCAGGATGCCGTTGATCACGGCCTCCAGCAGGTAGATGTCGAAAATGTCCAGGAACGCCTGCATGCCCATCACACCCCGAGATACGCTTCCTTGACCGTGTCGCTCGCCAGCATCTCGGCCGAGGTGCCGGACGCGCGGATCGTGCCCGCCTCGATCAGATAGGCACGATCGACCACCTTCAGGACCTGCTGCACGTTCTGCTCGACGATCAGCACGGTCAGCCCGCTGGCGCGGATCCGCTTCACCAGCTCGAACACCTGCTGCACCACGACCGGCGCCAGTCCTGCCGACGGCTCATCGAGCAGCAGCAGCTTCGGATTGGACATCATCGCGCGGCCGATCGCGCACATCTGCTGCTCGCCGCCGGACATCGTTCCGGCCATCTGGTGGCGGCGCTCCTTCAGGCGCGGGAACAGGTCGAACACGATCTCCAGCTGCTCGGCGTAGTGCCCTCGCGCCTCCTTCATGAAGGCGCCCATCTTGAGGTTGTCGTCGACCGTGAGCTGGGGAAAGAGCCGCCGGTTCTCCGGCACATGCGCAATGCCGAGGCTGACGATCTTGTGCGCCGGCGTCGCGATGACGTCGACGCCCTCCATCTTGATCGACCCGCGCGAGGGACGGATCAGCCCGGAAATGACCCGCATCAGGGTGGTCTTGCCGGCGCCGTTGGGGCCGATGACGCCGACGGCTTCGCCGGCCTTCACGTCGAGATTGAGGTCGAACAGCGCCTGGAAGGTGCCGTAGCCGGCATTGACGCCGCGAAGCTCCAGCATCATTGCCCTCCCGCGCGGCGGCGCGCTTCGGCGGCCGCGGCCTGCGTGGTCTCGGCGTCGGTGCCGAGATAGACCTCGATGACGCGCGGATCGCCGGCGACCGCGCTCGGCAGGCCTTCCGAGATCTTCTCGCCATGATCGAGCACCATGACGCGATCCACGACGCGCATCAGGACGCCCATGATGTGCTCGACCCAGATGATGGTGATGCCGAGCTCGTCGCGGATGTTGCGCAGCATGTCGGCGGCCTGGTCCATCTCGGCCTCGTCGAGGCCGCCGAGGCTCTCGTCGGCGAGCAACAGCTTTGGCGCGGTGGCGAGCGCCTTCGCAAGCTCGAGCTTCTTCAGCCCCGCAGCGCCGAGGCCATCGACGCTGGCATGGCGATCGGTCGGCAGGCCGACCATCGCCAGCGCGCGCTCGGCCGCCTCCTCGGCCTTGATGCGGCTGTGGCGTCCCTGGCCGTAGAAGCCAGCGAGCGCGACGTTCTCGAAAATGGAGAGGCGGCGGAACGGCCGCGGAATCTGGAAGGTCCGCCCGATGCCGCGATTTATGATCCGGTGCGGCGCAAGGCCTGCGATCTCGTGGCCGGCAAACAGGATCGAGCCCGAGGTCGGGGCCAGCGTGCCGGAGAGCATGTTGAAGATCGTGCTCTTGCCCGACCCGTTGGGACCGATCAGGCCGAGGATCTCGCCCTGGTCGAGCCTGAACGACACGTTGTTCACGGCGGTGAAGCCGCCAAACCGCTTCACCAGCCCGCTGACTTCCAACACCGGAGCGCTCCGCTATTGGTTGCTGTAGGTGGTGCCCTTGGGCAGCGGCAGCACGGCTTCGCGCTGCGCCTGGCTCTTGGGCCACACCACATGGGACTTGTCGTCGAGATACTGGATCACGACCGGGAACGAGCGCTCGTTCTGGCCCGCCATCGGCGTGCCATCGCCGTAGAACTTGACGCCGAAGCCAAGCATGGTGCCGCCCTCGGGAATGTCGGTATCGAGTGCGGCCTTGCGCAGCGCGTCGGGATCGACCCCGCCATACTTCTTGATGGCGCGCGGCAGCACGTCGCTCATGAACACGTAGGTATTCGAGGCGCCGATACCGACATGGGCCGAGCGGATCGCAACGCCCGGCTTCAGCTTGTCGAACTCCTCGCCGACCATCTTGATGACGGCCGGAAGTTTCGGATCCATGGTCTTCTGGTTGGAGAGCCAGATCGAGATCGGATCGGCGTTGAAGATGTAGGTCGCGTCCGCACCCATGCCCTCCTTGAGCTTCTCATAGACACCGTAGCCGGCGCCATGCCCCATCAGCGCAGCGAATTTCAGGCCCTGCTCGCGAGCCTGCCGCAGTAGCAGCGTGATGTCCGGGTTGTAGCCGGTGTGGAAGATCACATCGGGCTTCGCACGCTTCAGCTTGGTGACGAGCGCCGATAGATCCGGCGCGGTGGCCGAATAGCCTTCCTTGAGCACGACATTGAAGCCGGCCTTCTTCGCGCCGGCCTCGTTGCCCTTGGAGACGTCGACGCCATAGGCGCCGTCCTCGTGGATGATGGCAACGCGCAGGTCCTTCGGCTCCTTGCCGAGCTTGGCGCTGGCATTCTGCGCGATGAAATCCATCGTCATCATGCCGAACTGGTCGCCGCTCGCCTGCGGGCGGAAGACGTATTTGTAGCCCTTCTCGTTGAACACGGCCGACGAGATGCAGGTCGTCATCCACATGAACTTCTTGAGCTGCTCGACGCGCGCGGCAACCGGCACGCATTGCGCCGAGGAGAAGAAGCCGAGCACCATGTCGACCTTCTCCTGCTCCAGCAGGCGGACGGATTCATTGATGGCGATGTCGGGCTTGCTCTGTGCGTCGGCGTAGACCGCCTCGATCTTGTAGCCCTCGACGCCGGACTTGGCGAAATGGTCGAGGATGATCTTGGTGCCGACATAGTTGAGCTCGGAGCCGCCCCCCGCGAGAGGCCCGGTCAGGTCGAAAACGACGCCGATCTTGATCTTCTCGTCCTGGGCCTCGGCCGTAGCCACCAAGCCCGTCGCTGATATCGCGACCACCAGCCCACGTACCAAGCGGGCAGCCATGCGCAGGCGCATCTAAACCTCCCTGGACGATTGTGCATTGCATTCTTGTTGCTTTTGCTTTTTTACCCATCACATGGGCTGCGCGCGGCGATGTCAAGCCTCGCGCTCAGCGCGAGGCGAACTGCTGCTCGACGAAGGCCGTGACAAATCGCGGCATGGCCGGCGTGAGATCGCTCATCCCGCGCACGAGATGAATGGCCGACAGTTCCGGCTCGGTCTCGCGCGCGAGGTTGGCCTCGATCCGGGCGCGGGCGACATCTCCCGGCATATTCAGGTTGAGGATCTGCAGCATTGCAATCGCGGGGCCGGTGACCACGCAATGCCAATCCGGCTCGGCCCGATAGTCGGCCGCGATCAGGCCGGTCTCCTCGGCGAGCTCGCGGGCGACGCTGCCGGGAATGTCGAGCGCGCCCTCCCTGACATCGTCGAGATCCGGCGTGCCCGAGGGGAAATAGATGCGGCCCGCATTGGCGGTGTGGGGCGCCATCTCGCCCATGATGAAGGCCCCGTCGGACGCGCGCAGCGCGCCCATGCCAAAGCCGTTGAACACGGCCTTGTCGGGAAAGCCCCAGTCGCGCCAGGCGAGGAAGCTTGCGAAATCGGTCTCGAAATAGGTCGCGGCAAGATGACCGTCGCTGAACACGGCATCGCGCCCGAGCAGGACGCGGCCGTTCCAGATCTTCGGCCGCTCCCGCTGCTTCTCGGCGAAATGCGCCGCGATCTCGGCGCGCCGTTCCTCCGCGAACGGCCAGACGATCGGCCGCACCGCAAGATCAAGCGTCGTGACGCGATGAATGACCGGTGGTGACGTCATGACGCCTGCTACCACGCCTTCGCGTCGGCTATTTGGCGCTGCCCGTGGTCTTCTTGGCCTGGTCGACGAATCTGTTGGTGAAGGTCTTGCTGACGTCGATCTTGGCGTTCGCCACCTCGGGCGAGCCGACGCTGAACACCGCAAGCACCGCGTCGGCTCCCTTCGGGTCCATCTTGCCGGTCTCGGAGAACATGGGAATCGTGTTCTTCAATGCGGCGAGATAGAGGTCCTTGTTCTTGCCGACCATCTCCTCCGGCATCTTCGCCATGATCTCCTCGGGCGAATGCGAATGGATCCAGGCGAGCGTCGCCAGGATCGCATTGGTCAGCGCCTGCGTCTCCTTCTCGTGGCCGTTGACCCACGCCACCGTCGAGTACAGCGCGCCACCGGGATACTCGCCGCCAAACGTCTCGAGCGTATCCTTCTGGGTGCGGGTGTCGCTGAGGATGCGCAGATCCTTGTGGCTGCCCTGGAGCACGGTCACGGAGGGATCGAGCATCACGGCCGCGTCGATCTGCCCCTGCTCCATCGCGGCGACCGCGGTGGCGCCAAGGCCGACGCCGATCACGGCGGCACTGGTGGGATCGAGCCCGTTCTTCTTCAGCATGTATTTGAGGAAGAAGTCGGTGGAGGAGCCTGGCGCGCTGACGCCGACCTTCTTGCCGGCGAGATCCTTGACCGACTTGATGTCGTTGGTGCGCGAGGGCGCGACCACCAGCACGAGGCCGGGATAGCGGTCATAGACCACGAAGGACTGCAGCTCCTGCTTCTTGGCCGCGAGGTTGACGCAATGGTCAAAATAGCCGGAGACGACGTCGGCGCTGCCGCCGAGCACGGCCTTGAGCGCATCCGAGCCGCCCTTGAGGTCGACCAGCTCGACATTGAGGCCGGCCTTCTCGTACTCGCCGAGTTGCTTGGCCAGCACCGTCGGCAGGTAGCACAGGCAAGAGCCGCCGCCGACCGCGACGGTGACCTTGCTTTGGGCTGCGGCAAGCGAGGTGGTGAGCGTCAGCACGAGCAGCGCGCCGGCGAGCCTTGCAATCGTGTTCTTCATTGGTTTCCTCCGTTCGGCCCGCGGCACCATAGAGCAGCGGGACTGGCTTGAGAAGCACTGCCTAAGTGGGCTGGCCATCGGCCTTTCGGCGCAATAGCATGGCTGAACAAGAACAATTCATGATGGGGAGAATGATCCATGAATCGCCTTGTTGTCGGGCTGTCGCTCGCCGCCGCCTTTGCCGCCGGGTGCGGCGCGAACCAGCTGCTTCGGCCGGCGCTGGCCGCCGAGAACATCACCGCACAGCTCATCCACACCGGCGAGATGGAGGGCGATGCGCTCGGCCCTGCCAACAATGTCGGCTTCCGGTCCAAGATGTTCGCAAGCGCCGACGGCGCCACCATCTCGATCCAGGTCGGCAACGTGCCCAAGCACATGCATCCCAACACCAACGAGATCCAGTACATCCTCGACGGGACCGGGACGATCTGGCTCGGCGACAAGGAGGTCACGGTCAAGCCGGGCGACCTCGTCATCATTCCGAAGGGCACGGCGCATGGCGGCACCAAGCCGATCAGCGGCCAGGTCAAGGCAATCGCCATCAAGACGCCGCCGCAGGCGCCCGACGACACCAAGCTGCTGGATTGAGCTCTTTCACCTCTCCCGCTTGCGGGAAAGGTCGGGCCGAAGGCGCGGGTGAGGGTTCTGTCCTCTGGGAGATTGTCCCATTGGGGAAACACCCTCTCCCCAGCCCTCCCCCGCAAGCGGGGAGGGAGCGTACCTAGCATTTGGCTCGCAATCAGAGTCTGATCTACCCGCGCCCATCCGACGCGGTCGGCCGCCACACCAGGAGACGCCGCTCGACCAGCGTGACGCCGTAATCGATCAGGATGACGAAGGCCGACAGCACGAACATGCCGGCGAACACGCCGGCGACGTCGAACACGCCTTCGGCCTGCTGGATCAGATAGCCGAGCCCCGCCGCCGATCCCAGATATTCGCCGACGACCGCGCCGACCACGGCGAAGCCGACCGAGGTGTGCAGCGAGGAGAACATCCACGACAGCGCCGACGGCCAATAGACGTGCTGCATCAGCTGCCGCTCGCTCATGCCGAGCATGCGGCCGTTGTCGAGCACCGTGCGGCTCACTTCCTTGACGCCCTGGTAGACGTTGAAGAACACGATGAAGAACACCAGGGTCACGCCGAGCGCGACCTTGGACCAGATGCCGAGCCCGAGCCACAGCGCGAAGATCGGCGCCAGCACCACGCGCGGCAGTGCGTTGACCATCTTGACGTAGGGGTCGAACACCGCGGCGACCAGCGGCTGGCGCGCGAACCAGAAGCCGACGAGGACGCCGCCGAGCGATCCGATCACGAAGGCGAGGATCGATTCCGCCAGCGTGATGCCCAGATGCTTCCAGATCACGCCGGACGCGAACCACTTCACGATCTGGCTGAACACGTCGAACGGATTGGAGAAGAAGAACGGCGGCAGCAGGATCTTGCCGAAGACGGGGACGGTCGACAGCACCTGCCACAACACGATGCACACGACCGCGACCAGGACCTGCAGCGCAAACAGCGTCGGGCGCGACATCAGACCGCCTCCGCCGCATGGGTGGACTGCGCGTATCCCTTCATCACCTCGTCCTTCAGCACGCTCCAGATCTCGCGATGGAGCGCGTGGAACTCCTTGTCGAGGCGCACCTCGAAGATGTCGCGCGGGCGCGGCAGGCTGACGCGCCAGTCGCCGATGATGCGCGAGGATGGCCCCGCCGACATGATCACCACGCGGTCGGCGAGCGCGATCGCCTCTTCCAGATCGTGGGTGACGAACAGCACGGCCTTGCGGTCGGCATTCCACAGGTCGAGCAGCAGGTTGCCCATGACCTGGCGCGTCTGCGCATCGAGCGGTCCGAACGGCTCGTCCATCAGCAGGATTTTTGGATCGCGAATCAGCACCTGCGCCAGCGCCACGCGCTTGCGCTGGCCGCCGGAGAGCATGTGCGGATAGCGGTTCGCGAAGGCCCCGAGGCCCACCGAGGTCAGCCATTTCCGGGCCTGCGGCAGCGCTCCAGTGCGCGGTGTGCCCTTGATCTCGAGCCCGATCGCGACATTGTCGAGCGCGGTCTTCCAGGGGAACAGCGCGTCGGCCTGGAACAGGTAGCCGGCCTCCCGGTTCAGCCCCGCGAGCGGCTGGTCGAAGATCCTGACGCTGCCGGCGGCCGGCTTGAGCAGGCCCGCGGCGACATTGAGCAGCGTCGATTTCCCGCAGCCGGTCGGGCCGACGATGGCGACGAACTCGCCCTGCGCGACCGTCAGATGCGCCTTCTCCACCGCCGTATAGACCCGGCCGTCTCCCAGGCGGAACGCGACCTTGGCATCTTCCAGTGCCACTGCCGTGGGCGTTGTCATGTGTTTCCTCCGAACTCAGGCCGATGCCTTAGCCTCTCGCGCGGTCAAGTTCAATCAAGCCGCCAAGCGTGCTACGCATGGGCTTGGCCGTGCTCTTACCCTCCCCTGGAGGAGGAGGGTCGGCTCACACGAGCGCAGCGAAATGTGAGACCGGGTGCGGTGACAGTCTCTCCACAGAGGCGGTGCCCGCGTGGACAGATCACCCCACCCCGCTCGCGCTGCGCGCGATCGGCCCTCCCCTTCCAGGGGAGGGCAAGAGAAAAGCGAGCCGAGCCGCGATGCCTTCCAAGTTGGCGATCAGCTACCAAACGGTCAGCAAGAGCTTCGGCTCCGTCACAGCCGTCGACGGCGTGTCGCTCGACGTTGCCGAGGGCGAGTTTCTGGCCGTCGTCGGCGGGTCGGGATCGGGCAAGACCACGCTGCTGCGGCTCGCGAACCGCCTGATCGAGGCCGATGGCGGCACGATCATGGTTGAGGGCGAGAACGTGCGGAATGTCGATCCGGTCGCGCTGCGGCGCCGGATCGGCTACGTCTTCCAGAGCGGCGGGCTGTTTCCGCACTTAAGCGTCGCCGACAATATCGGGATCACGCCAAGGCTGCTGGGCGAACCAGCAGCGGCGATCGCTGGGCGCGTCGACGAGTTGCTGGAGCTCGTGCAGCTCGACCGCGCATCGCATCGGGATCGTCTGCCCGAGGCACTCTCCGGCGGCCAGCGCCAGCGCGTCGGTGTGGCGCGGGCGCTCGCAGCAAGCCCTCGCATCGTGCTGATGGACGAGCCGTTCGGCGCGCTCGATCCCCTCACCCGCGATGCGCTCGGTGACGACTTTCGCGCGCTGCACCGCAGGCTCAGCCTTACCACCGTGATGATCACGCATGACATGACCGAGGCGATCCTGCTCGCCGATCGCATCGCGGTGATGCGCGGCGGAAAATTGCTGGCGCAGGGCACGCCGGCGGAGCTCTCGAGCAGCCGCGACGATTACGTGCTCGAGCTGCTGCGCACGCCGCGGCGCCAGGTCGAGCGGCTGAATGCCCTACTGCCGAAAAGCGGTGCGGCATGAGCGTCCTCTCCGATCCGCGCTGGGGCGAGGCGCTGTCGCATCTGCCCGATTATCTCGGCAACCATGTGCGGGTGAGCCTTGCCGCGCTCGCGCTTGGCCTCGCCGTCAGCCTGCCGCTGGCGATCCTGACACGCAACCGTCCGGCGCCGCGCGGCATCCTGCTCGCGCTCGCCAGCATCGTGCAGACCGTGCCGGGACTGGCGCTGCTCGCGCTGTTCTATCCGCTGCTGCTCCTTGCGGCTTCGGTCACGCTGGCCTGGTTCGGCATTTCCTTTTCCGCCTTCGGCTTCCTGCCGGCGATGCTGGCACTGGCGCTCTATTCGATGCTGCCGGTGCTGCGCAACGGCATCACCGGCCTCAACGGCATCGATCCGGCGCTGATCGAGGCTGCCAAGGGCGTCGGCATGACCGCACGGCAGTCGCTTGCGATGGTCGAACTGCCGCTGGCACTGCCGGTGATGATGGCGGGCGTCCGCACCGCGGCTGTGTGGGTGATCGGCACCGCGACGCTCTCGACGCCGATCGGGCAGACCAGCCTCGGCAACTACATCTTTGCCGGCCTGCAGACCCAGAACTGGGTGTTCGTGCTCTTCGGCTGCGTCGCCTCGGCCCTGCTCGCGCTCGCCGTCGATCAGCTGCTCGGCCTGATCGAGAGCGGCCTGCGACGCCGCAGCCGCTTGCGCAGCGGGCTCGGCGCGGTCGGGCTCGCGGCACTGGTCGCCGCGACGCTGGTGCCTACCATCGGACGCTCGTCGCAAGGCTATGTGGTCGGCGCAAAAACCTTCGCCGAGCAATATGTGCTCTCGGCGTTGCTGAGAGACCGCCTCCAGGCGGCAGACCTCTCGGCCACGGCGCGGTCGGGCCTCGGCTCCAGCGTGATCTTCGAGGCGCTGAAGGCGGGCGACATCGATCTCTATGTCGATTATTCCGGCACGCTCTGGGCCAACCAGCTGCATCGCAACGACATCAAGCCCCGCGCAGAACTGGTGGCGGAATTGAAGACGGCGCTCGCCAAGGACAACATCACCCTGCTCGGCGAGCTCGGCTTCGAGAATGCCTATGCGCTGGTGATGCCGAGGAAGCAAGCCGAGGCGCTCGGTATCCGCGACATCGCCGACCTCGCCTCACATGCCGCGACGCTGTCGATTGCCGGGGACTACGAATTCTTCTCACGCCCCGAATGGGCGGCGCTGCAGAAGGCGTATGGGCTGCAGTTCGGCGCTCAGCGCCAGATGCAGCCGGACTTCATGTATGCGGCGGTCGCCAGCGGCGAAGTCGACGTCATCGCCGGCTACACCAGCGACGGCCTGATCGCGAAATACGATCTCATAACGCTCGACGACCCCAAACACGCGATCCCGCCCTACGATGCCATCCTGCTGCTCGCCCCGAAGCGCGCAGGCGATGAGCGATTGCAGGCGGCGCTCAAGCCGCTGCTCGGCAAGATCGACATCGCCACCATGCGCGAGGCGAACTTGCGCGCCAGCGGCAATGACGCCAACTCCTCGCCTGATGTGGTGGCGAAGTGGCTGTTGGGAAAGATCAAGCAGTAGGTTCGCGGCAGGTTGACGGTCCGCGACCCGAGCGAGAGGCTACAGCCCCCGGATCATCCCCGCATTGATCAGCAGCCGGTTCAGCCGCCGCGCTTCCGCGCCGTCCTTGCAGCCGTAGAAAAGACCCTTGCAGCGGAGCATGATCGTCTTCTGCTCGGCAAAGGACGGGTCGAGCGGAATGCCGGCGGCTTCCTGGATCACCAGCGGCAGATAGGGGCCGTCGATCGTGTCCATTACTGCCTCGCTCCTGACCGGCTCGAAATTGACGGCGTCGATGGCGTAATAGGTCGCGTAGAGCCGCGGATCGTAGGCGTCGAGCTTCTTGCCGATCGCGCCCTCGTCGAGCCCGGGCTCGAGCAGGTTCGGCGCAAATTCAGGCTGATGATCGCCATAGCGCACGATCAGGAAGGGCTCGCCGGGAAAGGTCTTCTTCAGGCCGGCAACGAACGCCTTGTACTGCTCGGCGCTCATCTCCTGTCGGCGCAGATATTCGTCGATCGACGCCGCATTGCCCGTCGCGCGCCAGTTCGGCAGCAGGTCCGGGCGGAAGCGCGTTTCCCAGGGGAAATGATTGGCGCCGAGATAGATGAAGGTGAACAGCGGCTTGTTCGGCGGCTGCTGTCCCATCAGCTGGAGCGCCTTTTCGTAGAAGAAGCTGTCGGGCTCGACGTCCTTGGCACCGAGATCCTTCGAATCGAGAAAGCGCTCGATGCCGGTCGTCATCTGGAAGCTGCGCGCGCCCATGAAGCCGCCATGGGCGGGATAGAGAGACAGCGTGTCGTAGCCGCAGCGGCGCAGCGCCAGCGGCAGGCCGCGCTCGACGCGGTTCGAGGCAATGCGCGTCACGAAATAGGCGAAGCGGCCGAACGAGCGCGAGGAGAGCCCTGCGAGCACGTTGTATTCGGTGAACCAGCTCGGCCCGCCATTGCTCTCGGCGAGGAACGTGCGCTGCTTGCCGTCCCACGATTTGAAATGATCGCCGTAGCGCGGCGGCACCTTGATGCCCTGCGCGGCGCGGATGTCGAAGCTGGATTCATCGTGGATCATGATGATGTTCGGCCGGCGGCCGGCGGGATGGCAGGCATCGACCAGCGGCATGTCGAGCCGCTCGTTGGTCGCGGCCGCAGACTCCATGAGACCATACTGGATGAAGTCGGAGACCGAACTGACGCCGGAGCGGAAGAATTTCGAGAGATAGCCGTCGTCGTAATAGCCGCGCCAGGCCTCATCCGGACGATAAAGCGAATAGCCGACCAGCGCGGCGAGACAGGCGAGCTTGCAGGCGAGCGCCGGCAGGCGGCGGATGCGGAACGGATCGAGCCACCACAGCGCATACATCAGCGGCAGCGTGACGAGGCCGGCCAGGATCACCGACCAGCGCAAATTCGGGAAGATCGTGAACAGGAACGCGACGGTGTCGCGGTCGATCATCATCAGGTCGATGAAGTTGACGGTCATCTGGACGACGTCGTGCTTGAGCCGCGAGAGCAGCACCAGCAGGACGACCATGGTCAGGGACAGCGCGCCCGACAGCGCCGGGCGCCGCAACAGCGTGATCCAGAAGAAGTTCAGGATGCCCCAGGCAAGAGCGAAGGACAGGCGCGAGCCGAAATCGGTCTCCGTCTCGTACATCAGCGCCAGCGCAGCCAGATGCGGCGCTGCAACGGCGAGCAGCCGCCAGATGCCGAGCGCGGCGACGCTCGCCAGTACGGCGGTCGTGGCAGAAGGACCTGGATTCGGCGCGGACGCCATCGACGGCACGCAACTCTGGTCCGGCGCGGGTATGCGAAGCCGTCTGGCCGGTCCTCGAGACGGCTAGGGCGTCCGGCGCAGCCGGAAACCTGCACCGTGTCATAAAACTGTAACGGAATGGTCAATGACAGGCAACGTGCGCCGCGGCCCGACCTTCGCTTAATGGCGGTGGGTGGCGAAGCGCCGCGCGCCTTGTGCCTCAGCCCTTAACGATCCCCGCGAGGAAAAGGTCGATCACCCCGTCCGCCCACCGCTCGACCTCGCTCTCCCCGACGCCCCAGCGAGGAAACGGCCGCCGAGGTTCATCCGGGCGAAACCGTAGACCAGGGCGCAGCCGGCAATCTGGATGCGCTTGAGGTCGGTCGACCGCAGCAGGCCCTGCGCGGCGCGGCCGAAATAAAGAGCAGGATCCTTAGCCTTGAAGACGCATCGCTTTTGATGAAATCGGGCTTCTGAAAAAGCTCTGAAAACGACGCGATGCCAAGAATGTGGTTTAAGCGTCAGTTCTTGGCGCTCTATGACCGCGCCAACTCGCGAAGAATTTGAATGAAGCAACAATGCTTCGCGCGAGAAGGAAAGAGCGAGACCGCAGTCCGCGATCTCGCTCCACCATGGCCGCGACGGTTTAAGATTTGGTTTGGCGAGTGAAGCTTGTGCTTCGCTCGTCATTCCGGGGCGAGCGTTAACGCGAACCCGGAATGACGGCGTAGCCGTCAGTTCTTCGACTTGTCGACCAGCGCGCCCTTCTTGATCCAGGGCATCATGTCGCGCAGCTTCGCGCCGACCTCCTCGATCGGGTGCGCGGCGAGCTTGGCCCGGGTGGCCTTGAACGAGGTCTGGTTGACCTTGTTCTCGAGCATCCAGTCGCGGGCGAACTTGCCGCCCTGGATGTCGGCGAGGACCTTGCGCATCTCCTTCTTGGTCTCGTCGGTGATGATGCGCGGACCGGTGACGTACTCGCCGTACTCGGCGGTGTTGGAGATCGAGTAGTTCATGTTGGCGATGCCGCCTTCATAGATCAGGTCGACGATCAGCTTCACCTCGTGCAGGCACTCGAAATAGGCCATCTCGGGCGCATAGCCGGCTTCGACCAGGGTCTCGTAACCGCCCTTGATCAGCTCGACCAGGCCGCCGCAGAGCACCACCTGCTCGCCGAACAGGTCGGTCTCGCACTCTTCCTTGAAGGTGGTCTCGATGATGCCGGCACGGCCGCCGCCGATGGCGGAGGCGTAGGAGAGGCCGAGGTCATGGGCGTTGCCCGAGACGTCCTTGGCGATAGCGATCAGGCAGGGCACGCCGCCGCCGCGCTGATACTCCGAGCGCACGGTGTGGCCGGGGCCCTTCGGCGCGATCATCAGCACGTCGAGGTCGGCGCGCGGATCGAGCAGGTTGAAGTGGACGTTGAGCCCGTGCGCGAACACGAGGGCGGCGCCCTTCTTCATGTTGTCGTGCAGGTGCTCGCGATAGATGTCGCCCTGGAGTTCGTCCGGGGTCAGCATCATGACGAGGTCGGCCCATTTGGCGGCTTCCGCAACTTCCAGCACCTTGAAGCCGGCAGCTTCCGCCTTCTTGGCCGAGGCCGAGCCCTTGCGCAGCGCAATGGCGACTTCCTTGACGCCGGAATCCTTCAGGTTGAGCGCATGGGCGTGGCCCTGGCTGCCGTACCCGACGATGGCGACCTTCTTGCCCTTGATCAGGTTCAGGTCGGCGTCGCGATCGTAATAAACACGCATAGGTCGTTTCCTCGTTCAGGGCCGAAATCGGCCGATGGTCAGTGTCCGAAGGGTGAAATTTGCGGATTTCGGGGGCTGTCTAGAGCATTTTCAGCCCTGAGGGAAACCCGTTTCTGCATGGAAATCCGCGACATCATGCATCCATGAAAACGGGGTAGAGGGAGGCCAGCAGCAGGATCGCCATCAGGATATTGAAGGCGCGGACCAGTCGCTCGGAGGTCAGGATCGGCCGCAATGCAGTGCCGAACAGCGCCCAGACCACGGTCGAGACGGTGCCGACGAGCAGGCTGATCAGGGTCTGGATCACGATGTTGATGGGAAAGTGGGCAATCGCCGCGTAAGCGGTGATGGTGCCGATCACGATCACCCAGCCCTTGGCGTTGATCCACTGGAACATGGCCGCCCCCCAAAACGTCATCGGACCGCGACCGTCTTCCTCGCCCGGCCTGGTCGGACCGGACATGCCGATCACCGCGGCAAGATAGATCAGGTAGACCGCACCGGCGTATTTCAGAATGCCCTGGAGGATCGGATAGGCCAGGAACACTGTGCCAAGCCCGAGGCCCACGGTGGCCACCATGAAGGCAAAGCCGATGACGATGCCGACGATGTGCGGGATGGTGCGGCGGAAGCCGTAGGTCAGGCCGGAGGACAGCAGCATGATGTTGTTCGGCCCGGGCGTGAAGTACATCACCACCATGAAGGCAAGGAAGGCATAGAACAGCGAGTAGGCCATGTTCACCTCACGCCGTCTTCGGCAGGACTTGCGGGCGCTTCGCCAGCACCATCACGGCGATACCGCCGATCACGGTCAGCATGCCGGCGAGGCGCAGCGGGCCGAACCGTTCGCCGAACACGATGCTGGAGGCGGCGGAGCCGACGAAGGGCACCAGCAGCGCGAAGGGCACCACCTGCGCCGCCGGATGGTCGCGCAAGAGACGGCCCCACAGCCAATAGGCAATGCTGGTGGAAATGCCGCCGAGCATCAGCATGCAGAGCGCCGATCTCAGCGACATGTGCGTCAGCGACGTCCAGGTCGAGGCCGGCCCGTTGGCGATCAGCGCCAGCGCGAACAAAGGCACGGCCGAGGCGAGGCACAACCAGGCGAACAGGTCGAACATCGGCACGCCGCGGGCGCGGCGCAGCAGCAGATTGCCGACGGCAAAGCTGACCGGCGAGATCATCAGCACCGCAAAGGCGGGAACGCTGAAATCATAGCCGACGGTGCCGCAGATCATCAGCAGGCCGACCGCAGCCACGACGATGCCCAGCGTCTGCATCGGCGTCGGCCGCTCCCCGAACGCGAGCACGGCAAAGCCGATCGTGAACAGCGCCTGGCTCTGCACGACGACGCTCGTCAGGCCCACCGGCACGCCGTGGGCGATGCCGTAGGCCTGCGACAGGAACTGACCGAGGAACAGCGTGAAGCTGATCGCGATCAGCAGCGACCAGGCGACCTTCGGCCTGCGGACAAACAGGCACGGCACCGCGGCGATCGTAAAGCGCAACGCCGTCATCAACTCCGGCGACAGCTCGTCGAGCGCGATCCGGCTCGCCAGGAAGGCAAGCCCCCAGATGATCGCCACCATGACGGCGATGAGGATGTCGGCCGGCTTCATTGTTCTTTACGGTTCTGCCTTGTCGTGCAGCCCTGTTTGTTTCGGTCTAGCCTTGCTCGCCGGCTTTCGGTTTCCGCAGCAGATACGTGCCGTGCATCGGCGCGTGGTAGTCGGCCGAGACCAGCGTGAAGCCGACGTCGGTCAGCATCCGCTCCATCACCCAGCCGAAGGTGGAATACTCGTCGCGCATGTGCGCCACCACGCCCTCGCGCGAGAAATCGTGGTTTTTGATCTGAAAGTCGGCCCATTGCTCGACGTCGCGCTCGACGGCGTCAGGCATCGACGCGTAGACGATGTCGCGCAGGTAAAAGCTCGCTCCCGGCTTCAGCGCGCGAAAGATCCGCGACATCGCCACCGCCTTCCAGAAATCCGGCAGGTGATGCAGCGTGAATTCACTGACGATGAGGTCATAGGACTCGGGTCGATAAGCGAAGCTGAGCAGGCCGGCGGACTGGGTGCGCACCGGCGCCTTGCGATCGCGTGCGTAGATCTCGGCGAGCGCCAGCATCGCCGGCGAGATATCGATGGCGTCGACCTCGGCGCCCATCAGCGCCGCCTCGGTGGCAAGCACGCCATTGCCGCAGCCGATATCGGCGATGCGCCATCCGCGCTGGACCCCGAGCGTTTTCAGCGCGGCGCGCGCACGCAGATCGGCATCGTCATGGTTGTCGTAGATCGACGCCACCGCGGGCTCGATCCCCATCCGGTTCCGCTCGTTGTAATACCAGTCGCGCGCCAGCATGGTTCACATCCCCTCAGGCCCGCGACCGATCGCGGCAACACCCGTGCGCGAGACCTCGACGAGGCCGAGCGGGCGCATCAGGTCGATAAACTGGTTGATCTTGTCCGTATTGCCTGTGATCTCGAACACGAAGCTCTCGGTGGTGGCGTCGATCACCCTGGCGCGGAACGCGTCCGCGAGCCTGAGCGCCTCGACCCGATGCTCGCCCTGCCCGCGCACCTTCACCATCGCGAGCTCGCGCTCGATCGAGCGCTTGGTCTGGGTCATGTCGACGACCTGGTAGACCGGAATCATGCGGTCGAGCTGGTTCTTGATCTGCGCGATCACCATCGGCGTGCCCGTCGTGACGATGGTGATGCGCGACAGATGTTTCTGAGCCTCGGTCTCCGAGACCGTGAGGCTCTCGATGTTGTAGCCGCGACCAGAGAACAGGCCGATGACGCGCGCGAGCACGCCCGGCTCGTTCTGCACGAGCACCGCGAGCGTATGCGTCTCGTTGGGATCGTGGCGGTCTTCGATGAAATAGGCGGATGCGGGCTGGTTCATGGTCGTCCCCTCTTGTCTCTCCGTCACGCCAATGCCGGCGCGTCCGTCCCGACCCAAAGGCGGAACAGATCGAAATCGATATTGCCGCCGGACAGCACGAGACCGACGCGCTTGCCCTTCAGCTTGCTCTTTTCCTGCAGCGCCGCGGCCAGCGCGGCTGCGCCGGCACCTTCGGCGAGATTGTGGGTGTCGGTCCAATAGGCGCGGATCGCGGCGGCGACCTCGTCGTCGGTGACCTGCACGATCCGCGCAGCCCCCTTTCGGATCAGCGCGAACGCGTCCTCGTCGGGGATGCGCGTTGCCATGCCGTCGGCGCGCGTGTTGCTGGTCTCGGTCGTCACGATCTTGCCGGCCGCGAACGACAGCGCATAGGACGGCGCTTCCGTCGACTGCACGCCGACGATCTCGGTCTTCATGCCGAGCAGGTCGCGCGCCATGATGCAGCCGCAGATCCCGGAGCCCTGCCCGATCGGCACGTAGAGCACGTCGAGATCGGGTGCGGACCTGAACAGCTCCAGTGCGTAGGTCGCGACACCCAGCACGAGGTCAGGATGGAACGACGGCACCATGTGAAGCCCGGCGAACTGCGCGCGGCGCTCGGCTTCCTCGCGTGCCGCCTGAAAGTCCTCGCCGTGTTCGACGAGCTCGGCACCAAAGGCCTTCATCGCGCGGTTCTTCTCGACCGAGTTGCCGCGCGGCACATAGATCACCGCCGGCACGCCGTGGCGGCTTGCGGCAAAGGCGAGGCTCTGACCATGGTTACCGCGCGTCGCGGAGATGATGCCCGGCGTATTCGGCCGCTCGCGCTTCAGTCGTTCGAGATAGACGAGGCCGCCGCGCACCTTGAAGGCGCCGATCGGCGTGTGGTTCTCATGCTTGACCACGACCTCGGTGCCGAGCCGTTCAGCGAGTAGCGGCCAGCCGCGCGCCGGCGTTGCCGGCACCGCCTGCCCCACGATCGCATGTGCGCGCTCGAGCTCCGTCAGGTCGAACATTGTAGCCCCACGGTCGGTCTGCTCCCTCGCCCCGCTTGCGGGGCCGCGACGAGCTTCGCTCGCGCTGAGAGGGTGGGGGTGAGGGGGAGTCTCCACGGGGACGGTGCCAGCTGGACTCGCGGAGACTCCCCCTCGCCCGGATTGCGCTTACGCGCAATCCGGCCTCTCCCCGCAAGCGGGGAGAGGCGAAGGAAGGCCGCTCGTCGCTGCTGCATCATCGCGCTTACACCAGAGCCTTGCCGGCGGCGAACGCCTTGGCCGTGGCTTCCTCGTTGGCCTGCTCCGGCAGCAGCATCTCGTTGTGCGCCTTGCCGGAGGGGATCATCGGGAAGCAGTTTTCGAGCGCGGCGACGCGGCAGTCGAACAGTACCGGACGCTTGACCGAAATCATCTCCTGGATCGCGCCATCGAGATCGCCCGGCTTGTGCACCTGGAGGCCGACGGCACCATAGGCTTCCGCGAGCTTCACGAAATCCGGCAGCGCCTCGGAGTAGGAATGCGACAAGCGGTTGCCATGCAGCAGTTGCTGCCACTGGCGCACCATGCCCATGTACTGGTTGTTGAGGATGAAGATCTTGATCGGCAGCTCGTACTGAACCGCCGTCGACATCTCCTGCATCGTCATCTGCACAGAGGCGTCGCCCGCGATGTCGATGACGAGGCTGTCCGGGTGCGCCACCTGCACGCCGACCGCGGCCGGCAGGCCGTAGCCCATGGTGCCGAGACCGCCCGAGGTCATCCAGCGATGCGGCTCCTCGAAGCCGTAGAACTGCGCGGCCCACATCTGGTGCTGGCCGACCTCTGTCGTGATGTAGGTATCCTTGCCGCGCGTCGCCTCGAACAGGCTCTGGATCGCGTGCTGCGGCAGGATGACGTCATTGCTTTTCTTGTAATAGAGCGAGTTGCGGGCGCGCCACTGCGCGATCTGCTGCCACCACGACCTGATGTCCGGCCTCTTCGCCTCCGCCTTGAACACCTGGAGGATGTCGCCGAGGACGTTGCCGCAGTCGCCGATGATCGGCACGTCGACGCGGATGTTCTTGTTGATCGAGGACGGATCGATGTCGATGTGGATCTTCTTCGAGCCCGGCGAGAACGCATCGACGCGGCCGGTGATACGGTCGTCGAAGCGCGCGCCGACGCACAGCATGACGTCGCAGTCATGCATCGTCATGTTGGCCTCGTAGGTGCCGTGCATGCCGAGCATGCCGAGCCAGTTCTTGCCCGAGGCCGGATAGGCGCCGAGGCCCATCAGAGTCGAGGTGATCGGAAAACCGGTGACCTCGACGAGCTCGCGCAGCAACCTGGGCGCTTCGGGGCCGGAATTGATCACGCCGCCGCCGCTGTAGATCACGGGACGCTTGGCGTTCGCGAGCAAAGAGACCGCCTTGCGGATCTGCGTCGCATCGCCCTTGACGCGCGGCGCGTAGGACCGGTGCACGTCGGACTTGCGCGGCGGATGATAGGTGCCGGTTGCGAACTGCACGTCCTTGGGCACGTCGACCAGCACCGGGCCGGGACGGCCCGAGGTCGCAACGTAGAAGGCCTCATGCAGGATCTTGGCGAGGTCGTTGACGTCGCGCACCAGCCAGTTGTGCTTGGTGCAGGGACGCGTGATGCCGACCGTGTCGCATTCCTGGAAGGCGTCATTGCCGATCAGATGCGTCGGCACCTGGCCGGAGATGCAGACCAACGGGATCGAGTCCATCAGGGCGTCGGTCAGCGGCGTCACCATGTTGGTGGCGCCGGGACCGGAGGTCACCAGCGCAACGCCGGGCTTGCCGGTCGAGCGCGCATAGCCCTCGGCGGCGTGGCCCGCGCCCTGCTCGTGGCGGACCAGGATGTGCTGGACCTCGCTCTGCTGGAAGATCTCGTCATAGATCGGAAGCACCGCGCCGCCGGGATAGCCGAAAATGTCGGTCACGCCATGATCGATGAGCGCGCGGACGATCATCGCGGCGCCGGTCATCTGGTTCGGATCGTGGCTCTTGTCGCTCATTGGCTTGCTCCGGATGCGCTGTTGTCAGCGGCTTTGTTCAGTCTGGTTCGGGAAATAAAAAAGGCCCCGAAGAGGGCCCATGCACACCGCCTGTCTTGTGGATGGCAGCTAGCCATCCCCGGCGGTGTGCCTGGGTACGACGGCGATGAGGAATTTGGTAATAATATTACGCATGGCGTGCGCCCGGCTTCCCAAAGGTTGCGCGAAACATAGCGGCCAAAGCTTGGATGTCAAGGCAATGCGGCCGTTCCCGCGCGATTTTGGCAGTGTAGCGGCGTTCCCGGGCTTCGGCGAGAGGTAAATTCGGGAACCCGGCACAAATGCGCGTCAGTCCCGCTCCCGCTCCGCGCTCACCGCCGCCGCGAGCCATCCCCTCGCCTCCTCCGGCTTGACCCATTCGAATTCCGGCAATTGATGCCGGAACCAGGTGAACTGGCGCTTGGCGTAGTGGCGGGTGTCGGCACGGCCGGTCGTGGCGGCCTCCTCCAGGCTGAGTTCTCCGCGCAGATGCCGGATCAGCGCCGGAACGCCGTGGGCCTTCATCGCCGGCAGCAGCGGATCAAGACCGCGGGCGGCGAGCCGCTCCACTTCCCGCAAGGCGCCACCGCCCAGCATGGCATCAAATCGGGCGTCGATGCGGGCATAGAGGTCGTCGCGCTCGGGAGCGAGGAATACCGCGCGAAAACTGTGCCTGGGCAACAGCGGCGGCTGGCCCTCCTGATGCCAGTCGAGCAGCGAGCGCCCGGTCGCTTCGACCACCTCGAGTGCGCGCGCGATCCGGGTGCGGTCGCGCAGGTTCAATCGCCCGGCGGCGCGCGGATCGCGGGCGGCGAGTTCCCCATGCAGCGCCTCGACGCCGTTCCGCTCCAGCCGCCCCCGCACGTCCTCGCGCACCTCGGCGGGGATTGGCGGCACCACGGAGAGGCCGGTCGTCAGCGCCTTGAAATAGAGCCCGGTGCCGCCGATGAAGATCGGCAACCGGCCTTCGGCCCGCGCCTCCTCGAGCGCCTTCGCAGCATCCACGACCCAGCCCCCGGCCGAGAAATTCACGGCCGCATCGACATGGCCGTAGAGGCGGTGCGGAACGCGCGCCTCATCGCCATGGGTCGGACGTGCCGTGATGATGCGGAGGTCGCGATAGACCTGCATGGAATCGGCATTGATGACAGTGCCGCCGGCGCTGAGCGCAAGCTCGAGCGCCAGCGCTGACTTGCCGCTGGCGGTCGGGCCTGCGATAAGCACGGCCTTGCTCGAATGCCCCTCACTCACGAAAACCTCAAATGTCGCTCGTCGCCACGCTGATCTGCCACCCTGACAACCCCGCGCTCGACTCTACCATCGTCGACGGCGCTCGCGCCGTCCTGCCTCAGGCAGCTCCCGCGCACTGGCTGTTCGACGGGGTTGCCGTCGACATCCCCTTCGGCGCCGACAGTAACCTCGAAGGCGACCGCCACGCCATCGAGCAGCGGTTGCGCGAGCTTCGCGGCGACCTGCCGATCGACATCGTCGTGCAGCCTGCGCGCTTCCGGCGCAAGAAGCTTTTTCTCGCCGACATGGATTCCACCATGATCGGCCAGGAATGCATCGACGAGCTCGCCGACCTCGTCGGGATGAAGGCCCATGTGGCCGCCATCACCGAGCGCGCGATGCGCGGCGAGATCGAGTTCGAGCCGGCGTTGCGCGAGCGCGTCGCACTGCTGAAGGGCCTTCCCGCCAGTGTCGTCGACGAGGTGCTGGACAAGCGCATCACGCTGACGCCGGGCGGCCCTGAGGTGGTGGCGACCATGCGCGCGCACGGCGCCTATACCTGCCTCGTCTCCGGCGGCTTCACGCTGTTCACGAGCGCCGTCGCCGCCAAGATCGGCTTCCAGGAGAACCGCGCCAACGAGTTGGTCGTGCGCGACGGCAAGTTCACCGGTGAGGTCAAGGAGCCGATTTTGGGCCGCGCCGCGAAGCTGGCGACGCTGGTTGATTTGATGGAGTCCTTCGGTCTCGACGACGTCGACTCGGTCGTGGTCGGCGATGGCGCCAATGATCTGGCGATGATCCAGGCGGCCGGGCTGGGCGTGGCCTATCACGCCAAGCCGGCGGTGGCAGCGGCCGCAGCGGCGCGGATCGACCACGGCGATCTCACCGCGCTGCTCTATGCGCAGGGGTATCGGCGCGACGAGTTCGTCGAGAAGTAGCCTCTCCCGTCTTCTCTCGCCACCCGCTCGGCAGCCGTCGGGTAGGAAAAGGCGCGCTTGCGCCGTGCCCGCCACCCTTGCTGCAACGGTGGAAGGCGGGCACGCTTCGCTTTGCCCACCCTGCGGGACCGTGCCTCGACTACTGCACGCTCAGCGCCACGAAGCGCAGCTCGCCGTCGGCGTTCGAGACCAGCAGCAGCACCGACTTCTTGCCGTCCTTCTTGAGCTGGTCGACGCGCTTCTGGATATCGGCACCGCTGGAGACCGCTTCCTGGGCGACCTCGACGATGACGTCACCGGCCGAGAGGCGCTTTTCGGCGGCATCCGAATTGGCCTCGACATTGGTGACGACCACGCCCTTGACGCTCTCCTTGATCTTGTAGCGCGTGCGCAGGTCCTTGTTCAGCGCCGCGAGATCGAGACCGAGCGCCTTCTGCGTCACCGGCTTCTCGGGCGCCGGCTCGTCGGTCTTCACCGCGGCCTGCACCTTCTCGGGATCCTGCAGGCGGCCGAGCGTGACCTTCTTGGTCTCTTCCAGGCCCTTGCGGATGATGACGACGTCGACTTCCTTGCCGACCGCGGTATCGGCGACGACGCGGGACAGGTCCTTCGGGTCCTTGACGTCCTTGCCGTCGAACTTGACGACGACGTCGCCGGGCTCGATGCCGGCGGGCTTGGCCGGGCCCTTGTCATCGACGCCGGCAACCAGCGCGCCGCGCGGCGGCTTGATGTTGAGGCTCTCGGCGATCTCGTCGGTGACGCCCTGGATGCGCACACCCAGCCAGCCGCGGCGCAGCTCGCCGAACTGGCGGAGCTGGTCGACGACGCCCGCGACCGTCTTCGACGGCACGGCGAAGCCGATGCCGATCGAGCCGCCGGAGGGCGAGATGATCAGGGTGTTGACGCCGATGACATCGCCTTCGAGGTTGAACAGCGGACCGCCGGAATTGCCGCGGTTGATGGCCGCGTCGGTCTGGATGTAGCTGTCATAGGGACCGGAAGAAATGTCGCGGTTCTTGGCCGAGACGATGCCAGCCGTCACCGTGCCGCCGAGGCTGAACGGGTTGCCGATCGCGACCACCCAGTCACCGAGGCGCAGCTTGTCGCTGTCGCCGAACTTCACCGCGACCAGCGGCTTGGTCGGCTTGAACTTCAGCACCGCGAGGTCGGTCTTCTTGTCGACACCGACCAGCTCCGCCTTGATCTTGGTGCCGTCGTTGAGGATGACGTTGATCTCGTCGGCATCCGCAATGACGTGGTTGTTGGTAACGACGACGCCCGACGTGTCGATGATGAAGCCGCTTCCGAGCGAATTGGTCTTGCGCGGCGGGCCGCTGCCATTGTCGCCGCCCTTGCTGCCGCCACCGGGGCCGCGGCGGTTCTTGAAAAAGTCGTCGAAGAATTCCTCGAAGGGCGAGCCGGGCGGCAGTTGCGGCATGGTGTTGGCGCCGCTCTTGGCCTCGACGGTCTGCGAGGTCGAGATGTTGACCACGGCGTCGATCACCTTCTCGGCGACGTCGGCGATGCCCTCCGGTCCGCGCGCCTGAGCCGGGGTGCCGAGCGCGCAGAAAGCACTGACGGCGAGCGCGGCCAGCCCAATTCGCACACCATGGCGCAAGCGGGTTGGGGCAATGATGGCAGCGGTCATTGTGATCTCCAGAGAATAAGGATTCGGCGCCAGACTGCGCTCGAACGGGGGCATGGCGCAAGCGCGGACCTTAACGGGTGTCAACCACCCGCATAATATGGCGAAAACCGGCTTCTCGCCTTCACTTTGGCGTTGGCTTTGCGGCTAAATCGGGCGACGCATAACCCAGATCAGAATCAGGCCGGCGACGGCCGAACCGATCCCCACCGCCCGCAGGACGTGGTCCGGAGTGGCCATCGCACTCTTCATGGCCTTGCGCATCCAGTTTGGACTTGCCGCAAACATCAAGCCTTCCAGCACGAACAGGATGCCTAAGCCGATGAGGAAGTCGGCGAACGCAATGGACCTCATCGGATTGGAACCTCCCGTGATGCTGTTCTTGTCGGAACGAAGGGCGGCCAGAACGGCCGCCCCTGTCTAGCTTAGGGCTTCGCCGGCGGCGCGTCGGCCGTCTTGCCGGCCGGGCTACCGAAATACCGGAAGAAATCCGAATCCGGCCGCAGCAGGAAGCGGGTATCGTTCGACTTCAGCCCGTTCTCATAGGCCGTCATCGACCGATAGAAGGCGAAGAAGTCGGCATCCTTGCCGTAGGCTTCGGCGAACAGGCGGTTGCGCTCGGCATCGCCGACGCCGCGCGTCTGCTCGGCCTGCGACCTCGCTTCGGCCTCGATCACGGTCGCCTCGCGGTCGGCCTTCGAGCGGATCTCCTGAGCCTTCTGGCCGCCCTGCGCGCGGAACTCGGCCGCCTCGCGCTCGCGCTCGGTCTTCATGCGCAGATAGACCGCCTGGCTGTTCTGCTCCGGCAGGTCGGCGCGCCGGATCCGGACGTCGACGACCTGGATGCCGTAGCCGTCGGCCTCGCGATCGAGCTGGTCGCGGATGCGCAGCATCAGCTTCTCGCGGTCGTCGCGCACCACGTTGATGAAGGTGACCTCGCCGAGCACGCGGCGCAGCGCCGCATTCAGGAGCGTGGTGAGCTGGATGTTGGCGGCCTGGATCGAGCCGACGCTCTGATAGAAGCGCAGCGCGTCCTTGATGCGGTAGCGCGCGAAGGCGTCGACGACGAGCCGCTTCTGGTCGGACGCGATCGCTTCCTGCGACGGGTTCTCCAGATCGAGAATCCGCTTGTCGATGTTGATCACCGAATTCCACGGCGCCTTGAAGTGCAGGCCGGGATCGGTGACGACGTCGACGGGCTTGCCGAACTGGAGCACGATGGTCTGTTCGGTCTGCTGTACCGTGAACAGCGACATGTAGCCGACGACCACGACGACCAGGAGTCCGAGCAGCGTGACGATGCCTGTGACCGGAGACCTCATCGGTTGCCTCCGCTCGACTGCTGGCCGGCGGCAGGCGGCCGCCTGGTCGTCAATTCATTGAGAGGCAGATAGGGCACGACGCCCTGGCCGGAGGGGCCGCCGTCATAGACGAGCTTGTCCGCGCCGCCGAGCACGCGCTCCATCGTCTCGAGATAGATCCGTTCACGCGTCACGTCGGGCGCCTTCTTGTATTCCTCGTAAACTTTGAGGAAGCGCGCGCTCTGGCCCTTGGCCTCGGCGACCGCCTGCTCCTTGTAGCCTTCGGCGGCCTGCAGGATCTGCGCCGCACGTCCGCGCGCCTGCGGCACGACCTGGTTGGCGTAGGTCTGTGCTTCGTTCTGCAGCTGCTCGAGATTGGCACGCGCCGCCTGCACGTCACGGAAGGCGTCGATCACCTGCGCCGGCGGGTCGACCTTCTGCATCTGCACCTGGGTGACGAGAATGCCGGCGCCGTAGCTGTCGAGCGTCTTCTGGATCAGCTCCTGCACGCCCTGCTCGATCGTGGTGCGAGCGCCGGTCAGGATCGGCTGGATCTGCGAGCGGCCGATCACCTCGCGCATCGCGCTCTCGGCCACCGCCTTCACGGTGCCTTCGGGGTTCTGGATGTTGAAGAGGAAGTCGCCGACGCCGCCCGGGTCCGGCTTGATGCGCCACAGCACGGTGAAGTCGACATCGACGATGTTCTCGTCACCGGTGAGCATCAGGCTCTCCTCCGGCACGTCGCGGATGGAGCGGCCGCGCCGCGCCGGATCGTCGATCAAGGTCATGCCGATGGAGATGGTGTTGACGCGCAGCGCCTTCGGCAGCAGCACGGTCTCGATCGGATAGGGCAGATGATAATTCAGGCCGGGGTCCACGGTGCGGACATGCTTGCCGAAGCGCAGCACGACACCGCGCTCTTCGGACTGCACGCGGAAGAAGCCCGACAGCAGCCAGAACGCGATGATGAGCAGGATGATCAGCGTGATGCCGACGCCGGAGAAATAGCCGCCCGGCATGATCTGCTGAAGGCGGTCCTGGCCGCGCCGCAGAAGATCTTCCAGATCCGGCGGCCTCGGCCCGACCGGTTGCGGGCCTGTGCCCCATGGTCCTTTCGGACCCGAGCCCCATGGGCCACCGCCCTGATTCTTCCACGGCATTCGACGCTCTCCTCGGCAGGGTGAGATGCCCCTGCCCGCTTTGTCCGGTCCGGCTTTATAGGGGACAGGCAGGTCCCTTACAACGCGGCCTTGGCCGCCTTTCGAGCTAAGCCCGAAGGCAGAAAAGTCAATGTTAACATTGCCGAATGCGGTTAACGGGGCGACCGCCGACGATATGTCACATAGGAGAAGTCGGCGCTGTCGTCGGGGCCGGCAGGATGACGGACGCGCGCCATCTCGTCCCATTCTGCCTTGTCGATGTCGAAACGGGTGTCGCCGTCGGGCCGCGCATGCACTTCGGTGATTTCGAGGCGACCGGCACGATCGAGCCATTGCCGATAGATCTCGGCGCCGCCGATCACCGCGATCTCGGTGACCGAACGCCGCAGGGCATCACCGCGCGCGACCGCCTCCGCATCCGCAGCCGAGGTCGTGACGACGGCTCCTGCGGCGCGATAAGCCGCATCGCGCGTGATGACGATGTTGGTACGCCCGGGAAGCGGACGAGGCAGGGATTCGAAGGTCTTGCGGCCCATGATTATGGGCTTGCCGATCGTGAGCGCCTTGAAGCGCGCCATGTCGGACTTCAAGCGCCACGGGATCGCGTTGCCGGCGCCGATGACGCCGTTTTCCGCAATCGCAACGACGAAGACGATCTCCATCAGGAATTGCTCCCGGCGAGCCGCGTCAGCGCAGGACCGGTGACGCGGCACAGTGTCCAGTCGTCCATCATCACGGCGCCCAGCGACTTGTAGAATGCGATCGACGGCGCGTTCCAGTCGAGCACGGCCCATTGCAGCCGCGACCAGCCGTTGTCGACGCATTCCTTCGCCAGATAGACCAGCAACGCCTTTCCGAGGCCCTTGCCGCGATGCGACGGCCGCACATAGAGATCTTCGAGATAGATGCCGTGGCGGCCGCTGAAGGTGGAAAAATTGGCGAACCACACCGCAAAGCCGACCGGCTCGCCGTTCCACTCGGCGATCGCGCAATAGAGTTGCGGCCTCTCGCCGAACAGCGCCTCCGCGATGTCAGCCTCGGTCGCGTCGAGCTCGTGCGACAGCTTTTCGTACTCGGCAAGCTCGCGGATGAAAGCAAGAACGAGCCCGGCTTCGCCGGAGCGCGCGCGGCGGATGTTGACCGACATCGCTTTAAAGAGCCCGCATGATCATATCGGAAAACCGCTGCACACTTTTCCGGATCATGCGTTAGACCGCGACTTCCGCCTTGATGTGCGGATGCGGATCGTACCCCACCAGTTCGAAATCCTCGTAGCGGAAGGAGAAGATATCCTTCACGTCAGGATTGATCCGCATCACCGGCAGCGCGCGCGGTGCTCGCGTGAGCTGAAGCCGCGCCTGCTCGAGATGGTTGGAGTAGAGATGGGTATCGCCGAGCGAGTGCACGAAGTCGCCGGGCTTCAGGCCGGTGACCTGCGCGACCATCATGGTGAGCAGCGCGTAGGAGGCGATGTTGAAGGGCACGCCGAGGAAGACGTCGGCCGAGCGCTGATAGAGCTGGCACGACAGCTTGCCGTTCGCGACGTAGAACTGGAACAGCAGGTGGCAGGGCGGCAGCGCCATCTTCTCGACATCCGCCGGATTCCAGGCGGTGACGATCAGCCGGCGGGAATCCGGGGTGCGCTTGATCATGTCGACGACATTGGCGATCTGGTCGATGCTGCGCCCGTCGGCGGTGGGCCAGGACCGCCACTGATGGCCGTACACCGGGCCGAGATCGCCATTGGCGTCCGCCCATTCGTCCCAGATGGTGACGCCGTTGTCGCGCAGATATTTGATGTTGGTGTCGCCCTTCAGGAACCACAACAGCTCGTGCACGATGGCCTTCAGCGGCAGGCGCTTGGTGGTCAGCATCGGGAAGCCGGCCGACAGGTTGAAGCGCATCTGGTGGCCGAACACCGACAGCGTGCCGGTGCCGGTCCGGTCGGTCTTTTCGGCGCCGTCTGAAAGAATCCGCTCGAGCAGGTCCTGATATTGGTGCATGTGCGATAGAGCCTTTGGGGAAGCGGCGAACTTAACCGCCACCCCCGCGCTGCGACAGCGGCGATTCGCTGGTCCCACAGATTATACAAGGAAAAGGTGAGCGTTCCCGCGGCAAACGACAAGGGGCGGAACTCAGCGTCCCGGCCCTCCCTATCGACCTGAAAGTGCTGGCTAAGTTGCCGGCTTGAGCACCGGGCTCCATTTGGCGATTTCGTTTTTGACGAGGGTCGCCAGCGCCTCCGGCGTCCGGTCATTGGGCGCCGGGATGACGCTGCCGAGCTCGAGCAGGCGCTTCTTCACGGTTTCGTCGTCGAGCGCCTTGATGGCTGCGGCGTTCAGGCTTGCGATGATCGCGGGCGAAGTTCCCTTGGGCGCGAACATCGCGTTCCAGGCCTGGGCCTGGAACGCAGGCAGCCCCGCTTCCGTCGTGGTCGGCACGTCCGGCAGCGACGGATTGCGCTCAAGCGTTGCGATCGCATAGGCCTTGATGGTACCGGCGTTGATCTGCGGCACGGCATTGACGATCTGGTCGCACATGTAATCGACCTGGCCCGCCACCAGCGCATTCATCGCGGGGCCGGTGCCGTTGAAGGGCACGCCAACGGGCTTGACGCCGAGGATGGAGTGCAGGAGCTCGCAGGAGACGTGCGAGACCGAGCCGACGCCGGCATGCGCGGCGTTCACCTTCTCGGCATTGGCCTTCACGTAAGCCACGAAATCCTTGAGATCCTTCGGCGGAAGGTCCTTGCGCGCGAGGATCAGGATCGGTGTGCCCGCGAGCAGCGCGATCGGCTCGAAATCCTTTTCGGGATGATAGGCGAGCTTCGGATAGAGCGGCACGGACGCCGCATGCGTGCCCATATGCCCGGTGATGAGCGTATAACCGTCATTGGCGGCACGCGCGGCGCGCGTGGTGGCGGTGGTGCCGCCGGCGCCGACCACGTTCTCGATGATGATGCTTTGGCCGAGCGTCTGCGCCATGTGTGCGGTGACGATGCGCGAGATGACATCGGTCGGCCCGCCGGCGGCGAACGGCACGATCATGGTGATGCTGCGCGTCGGATAGTTTTGCGCCTTCGCAGGTGCGACAATGGCGCACAGCGATGCGAGCGCGGCAGCACATGCGCCCGTAGCAAGCGCGCGAAGAGAGGTCATGTCGTTTCCCCGGAACACAAACAAAATGCCGGCCACGAGGGCCGGCATTTTCATGTCACGAAGACATTACATACGTCGATTCGACTTCCGAATGCGGCGCGCGGACGCAGGGCGCAGCGATCAATTCTCGGACTCGGTAAACACCTCGTCGCGCTTTGCACGCAGCACCGGCAGCACCGTGAGGATCAGCAGGCTCGCTGCGACGGCCAGCAGCACCGCCGACAGCGGACGCGTCAGGAACACGCTCCAGTCGCCGCGCGAGATCAGCAGCGCACGGCGCAGGTTCTCCTCCATCAATGGTCCCAGCACCATGCCGAGCAGCAGCGGCGCCGGCTCGAAATCGTGCTTGATCAACCAGTAGCCGACGAGCCCGAACACGCCGGCGAGGATGACGTCGACGGGCGCGTTGTTCACCGAGTAGATGCCGATCGCGCAGAAGATCACGATCGAGGGGAACATCAGCCGGTAGGGCACGCGCAACAGGCGGACCCAGATTCCGACCAGCGGCAGGTTGATGATGATCAGCATGAGGTTGCCGATCCACATCGAGGCGATCATGCCCCAGACGAGATCCGGCTGCTTCTGCATCACCTGCGGACCCGGCACGATGCCGTGAATGGTCATCGCGCCGACCATCAGCGCCATCACCGCGTTCGGCGGGATGCCGAGGGTGAGCAGCGGGATGAAGGAGGTCTGCGCCGCGGCGTTGTTGGCGCTTTCCGGCGCCGCCACGCCCTCGATCGCACCGCGGCCGAACCGCTTCGGATCCTTCGCGAGCTTCTTCTCGAGCGTGTAGGCCGCAAACGAGGCGATGACGGCGCCGCCGCCCGGCAGAATGCCGAGGATCGAGCCGAGCACGGTGCCGCGCAGGATCGGCGGCGTCGAGTCGACCAGGTCCTTCCTGGTCGGCATCAGGCCGGTGATCTTCTGCTGCACGAGGTCGCGGTTCATCTCGGCGCCGGCGTCGAGATTGCGGATGATCTCGGCGAAGCCGAACACCCCCATCGCCACCGTTGCAAAGCCAAGACCGTCGGCGAGTTCCGGAATGTTGAAGGCCATGCGCGAGGCACCGGTCTCGATGTCGGAGCCGACCATCGAGAGCAACAGGCCGAACACGATCATAGCGATCGCCTTCAGCACCGAGCCCTTGGCCAGCACCACCGCGAAGATCAGGCCGAGCACCATGAGCGAGAAATACTCCGCCGGGCCGAACGCCAGCGCGAGCTTTGTCAGCGGCGCGCCGAGCACGGCAATCAAAACGGTCGCGACGCAGCCGGCGAAGAACGAACCGATCGCCGCGATCGCCAGCGCCGGGCCGGCGCGGCCCTGCTTGGCCATCTGGTGGCCATCGATGGCGGTGACGACCGATGTCGCCTCGCCGGGAATGTTGACCAGGATCGACGTGGTCGAGCCGCCATATTGCGCGCCGTAATAGATGCCGGCGAGCATGATCAGCGCGCCGACCGGCGGGAGGCCGAAGGTGATCGGCAGCAGCATTGCGACCGTCGCAATGGTGCCGATACCGGGGAGAACACCGACCAGCGTGCCGACGAGGGCACCGATCAGGCACATCAGCAGGTTGATGGGAGAGAGCGCGACGGCAAAGCCGTGAGCGAGGTTGGCAAAGATATCCATCACGCCCTCACTGGATCAGGAAACGCGGAAACATCGGCATCGGCAACCCGAGCACGTAGGGGAACAGGATCGCACAGCCGAGCGTCAGGCAGGCTCCGACGATGGCGGCCTCCAGCCAGCGCGTCTCATGCGACCCTGTCGCTGCGATCATGAAGCTCGCGAAGGCAGTGACCACGAGGCCGAGCGGCCGGATCGCCAGCGCGAAGAACAGGATTGCGACCATCACGAACAGCGGGCCGCGCCAGGAATAATGCGCCATCGACGGCCCGTCGGCCAAAAGGCCGCTCAGGGCGATGGCGGCGGACAGGGCGACCAGAAGCCCGCCGAACATCCGCGGCGCGGTGCCCGCGCCGAAGGAGAAGCCGCGCATGCCCTGCAGATCGGTCGACGCCCACAGCGCGAACAGCGCGACCGCCATCAGAATGACGCCGCCGACATAGTCCTGTGCCGACCGGATGGTCATGAACAGCGTGACGATCGCCACCGCGAGGATCGGATAGGAATAGATCAGCGCCAGCAGCACATCGGAGGACGCCTTCTTGCTCTCACCGCCGGCCGCTCCGATCAGCGCTGCGGGAGCACCCGCGACCAGCGCGGTGGCGTGGCTGATCAGGACGGTCGCCGGGCCGCGCCCCGCGCCCCAGCCGAAGAGGGTCCCGATCGACCAGATGAATTCGAAGATCTGCGGCGCTATCGCCAGCAGGCAGAAACCGATCACCATCCTGGTGTTTCGGGTGGCTGTCGCTGAGTGGCCCATCGTCTCGGCCATGCATGTCTCCTCCGCGACCCGTAAGTCACGAGCACTGTTATTCTAAATCGGCTGGAAAGGGATCCCCGGGCCGCAGCCCTGCCTAGCGATTTTCATCACACAATGCCAGCAAAACCCAACAGGCCGCCGGCGAGCAAGAGCCAGAGCGGATGGATGCGCGAGACCGATGCGATCACCGCAACCATCGCGGTCAGGAGCACTGCAGCAATCGTCCGGTCAGTCGACTGCGCCAGGATCAGGGCACTCGCCGCCATCAATCCGATCGAGAGCGGAACCAGCGCAGCCTGGATCAGGGCCGGCCAGCGCGACTGTCTGGGCCGATTGAGGAGACGGCTGACATGATAGGCAACGAGCGCGGTCGGCAGGCACATCGCCAGCGTGGCCGCGAGCGCCCCGGGGATGCCGGCAACCGCATAGCCGATTAACGTCACGATTAGCACGTTCGGACCTGGCGAGAGCTGCGCGATCGCATAGGCATCGGCGAACTGTTTGTCGGTCATCCAGTGATGCACGTCGACCGCGATGCGATGCATCTCGGGCACCGCCGCGGCGGCGCCGCCAACCGCGAACAACGACATCAGGCCGAAGGTCGAGATCAGCGTCCACACCGGGCTCTCGGCGTTCACGCTGCTACCTTCCGCCGCAGGAGGGAGGTGGCGCCGATGCTCACGGGGATTGCGACCAGCAGCACAGCCTGCAGCGGCAGGCGGACCACGCCGATGGCGAGGAAGACGCCGAGCATCAGGATCAGCGCGACCGCCTCCATACGCTTCAGGAGCGGCGTCATCATGCGGAAGACCACTGCGATCAACAGGCCGACTGCGGCGCAGGAGATGCCTGCGAGGATGCGACGCAGCACCTCGAGGTCGCCGAACCGGGCATAGGCGATCGCGAGCACGATCATGACCAGCGTCGGCGGCAGCAGCAGCCCGGCAAAGGCGGCGACACCTCCGGCGATCCCCCCGCAGCCGCGCACCAAACACCATCGACAGATTGACGATGTTGGGCCCGGGCAGGAAGTGGCAGAGCGCGAAGGTCTCGTTGAACTCGTCCGCCGTCATCCAGCGGTGCTGCTCGACGATCGCCCGCCGCGCAAACACCAGGACCCCGCCGAAACCGGCCAGCGACATCCGGGCGAAGGCCGTGAACAGCGCACCGAGGCTAGGCGGAGGCCCGCTCAGTGCGGCGCGATCCGGCTCTTGGGCGGCCGGTACTGAATCGGTGGACATCTCAGGAGCTTAGAACGGTAGCCGCTGCGCGGCCAAGATCCGACCGCCGGCGAACCGGAACCTATCCAAAGGGAACCGCGGATCGCTGCTCGAAACCTCTGTTTTTTGAAACCTTTGCCCCCTATATTGGGGGTGCCGGTTCGCCGGCTATGGAAATAAACGGTCGTCGCAATAAACCATTCGGACCCGGGGGCGGTACCCGGCGCCTCCACCAAA
Organism: Bradyrhizobium sp. SMVTL-02; assembly: GCF_051853005.1. Lineage (NCBI taxonomy): Bacteria > Pseudomonadati > Pseudomonadota > Alphaproteobacteria > Hyphomicrobiales > Nitrobacteraceae > Bradyrhizobium > Bradyrhizobium sp. SMVTL-02. Next base: position 6,030,902 of record NZ_CP182469.1, read on the forward strand.
GCCCACATCGGGCAGGCCCTGAAAGCGGGCTTTGGCGGGGGCGAAATAGGATCGACGAGGGCGTAAAGGGCGTACTTTTTCCCGGTATTGTTCCGCCGTTATCGGGCTACTGCAATAGTTGCCAACGACAACTTTGCTCCGGTTGCTCAGGCTGCGTAACGCAGTTTGAAAAACCACTCTAAAGTCCTAGCGGGTTAAGCTCCGCTAGGCGGGGTTCGGAGGCACCTGGCAACAGAAGCCTCCACTTACCTCTCATTTCCTCCCCTGCGGGGGACTCCTGCTGACCCGTCAGGCGCGATACTATGCGGCTTGGCGAGTCGGGCCGGCAGGGCCCAACTCCTGGAATGCGACAGGACCACCATGGCGACCGATCATATCCGATACGATGTGCTGGCCCGCGACGCGCTGCGCGGCGTGCTGCGGAAGGTGCTGACCGACGCCGCGGCCCATGGCCTGCCCGGCGAGCACCATTTCTTCATCACCTTCGTGTCGAAAGCCGAGGGCGTGAAACTGTCGTCGCGGCTGCTGGCGCAATATCCTGAAGAGATGACGATCATCCTCCAGCACCAGTTCTGGGACCTGACCGTGCACGAAGACCGCTTCGAGGTCGGCCTGTCCTTCGGCGGCATTCCGGAACGGCTGGTGGTGCCGTTCAGCGCCATCAAGAGCTTCCTCGATCCGTCCGTGAAATTCGGACTCCAGTTCGACACCTCCGATGTCGCCGAGGTCGCGCCGGAGAATTTGCCGGCAACGCCCGCTCCATCGGCTGTCGCCGTGCCGGCGCCGGCTGCTGAAACGGCAGAGGCCACGGAAGAGCCGACGCCGCCGAGCCAGGGCGGCGCCGAGGTCGTGCGGCTCGATCGTTTCCGCAAGAAATGATCCAGGTTGGGCCCGCCCCCGTCGCGCCCGGCCAAACTCGCTATATAGAAGAGCACATGAAGAAGCCGCGCGGCATCTCGCGCGGCAGAATGGATGTGCTCATGGCCAAAGCTTCCCGCGCGAAGACCGCCCACCCCGCAACCCGCATCGAGACTGACAGCTTCGGTCCCATCGAAGTGCCCGCCGATCGCTATTGGGGGGCGCAGACCGAGCGGTCGCGCCAGAATTTCCGCATCGGCAGGGACCGCATGCCGATCGCGCTCGTGCATGCGCTCGGCATGGTCAAGCTCGCTGCCGCGCAGTCCAACCTTGAGCTCGGGCTGCTCGATCAGCGCCGCGCCAACGCCATCATCCGCGCCGCGCGCGAGGTGATCGACGGCAAGCTGGACGACCATTTCCCGCTTGTCGTGTGGCAGACCGGCTCGGGCACGCAGAGCAACATGAACCTCAACGAGGTGATCGCCAACCGCGCCAATGAGCTGCTCGGCGGCGAGCTCGGCGCCAAGAAGCCGGTGCATCCCAACGACCACGTCAACATGAGCCAGTCGTCGAACGACTCCTTCCCGACCGCGATGCACATCGCAGCCGCAAGCCGCATCAATGCCGATCTCGTCCCGGCCCTCGGCGAGCTGCTTCGCGCGCTGCGCAAGAAGGAGAAGGAGTTCTCGAAGATCGTGAAGATCGGCCGCACCCATACCCAGGATGCGACACCGCTGACGCTCGGCCAGGAATTCTCCGGCTATGCCGCGCAGGTCGAGAGCGGCATCGCGCGGCTCAAGGTCGCGGTGAAGGATCTCTATCCGCTGGCGCAGGGCGGCACTGCGGTCGGTACCGGCCTCAACTCGAAGCCGCGCTTCGCAAAGCTGTTCGCAAAGCACGTTGCCGGGATTACGAAGCTGCCCTTCACCAGCGCCGCCAACAAATTCGAGGCGCTGGCCTCGAACGATGCCTATGTGCTGGCGCACGGCGCCATCAATTCGGTCGCGACCGGCCTGTTCAAGATCGCCAACGACGTCCGCCTGCTCGGCTCCGGCCCGCGCTCGGGGCTGGGCGAGCTGATCCTGCCGGAGAACGAGCCGGGCTCCTCGATCATGCCGGGCAAGGTCAATCCGACGCAGTGCGAGGCGATGACCATGGTGTGCTGCCAGGTGTTCGGCAATCACACCGCCATCACGGTCGCCGGCAGCCAGGGCCATTTCGAGCTCAACGTCTACAAGCCGGTGCTGGCCTACAACATGCTGCACTCGATCCGCCTGATGGCGGATGCCGCGCGGTCCTTCACCGAACATTGCGTCAGCGGCATCCGCGCCGACGAAAAGCGCATCAGGGAGCTGATGGAGCGTTCGCTGATGCTGGTGACGGCGCTGGCCCCGAAGATCGGCTACGACAACGCCGCCAAGGTGGCCAAAACCGCGCACGCCAACGGCACCACGCTGAAGGAGGAGGCGCTGCGGCTCGGTTTCGTCTCGGCCGACGAATTCGACCGCCTGGTGCGCCCGGAGAAGATGACCAGCCCGGGCTAGATTTCCGAATTCCGATAGTCCTCCGTAATGATACGGACGCCGGACGGTCAGAAATATGCATTTTTGGGGTCGGGACTTGATTACCGTCAATGTTCCGGTGGGGCGCCGTGTTACGCAGCCCCACCGCCCTTGAGGGGCGAAATTCATCGTTTGATGGCCCGAAGGGCCGATTGACGAGGACCAGCGAATGGCGATCAAGTCTTGTGGGGCGCAATGCGCCACCCTGTTTCTGAATATTTCATCCTGCCTGCAGAGGATCGGATGATGGAGACGCGGCATGGGGAACGTCATCAACCTGAATCGTTTCAGGAAGCGCGCCGAGCGGGAAGCCTCGGCGAAGCAGGCGGACGCCAACCGGGCGAAGTTCGGCCGCACCAAGGCGGCGCGGTCGGCGGAGGAGACGCGCGCGGACAAGGCGAAGGCGCACCTGGACCAGCATCGGATCGATCGCGAGGAGCAGCCATGAAGTCGCCCGTCGTGAAGCGATCGATCGTGGTCGCCGGCCACAAGACCAGCGTCAGCCTGGAAGAGGCGTTCTGGAACGGTATGAAGGAGATCTCGGGCCTGCGTAACATGACGCTGTCCGAGCTCGTCGGCGAGATCGACGGCAACCGCCAGCAGGGCAATCTGTCCTCGGCGATTCGCCTGTTCGTGCTCGACTACTTCAAGAGCCGGGCCATGGCCGCCCAGCCGGACAAGGTCCCGGCACAGTAGCCGCCGGGGCGTGTTTCCGGCGCGGCTCCGCCCCCTGCACTTTAAAATTACTCTAAGGTGCAGTTTCGGTCGCCGTGCGCGCTTGACCTCAATGCCCTGCGTTGAAAATACAGGGCATGACCGACCATGATGATACGCGCCCGCATATGCCGCTGGGTCTGGCCCTGCGCGGCTATACCGGCGTCATCCAGCACCTTTCCACCAAGGACACGGGTTCTGCGCTTTCGGACATCGAGCTCGAAAGCCGGCTGATCGAGCTTGGCTTCGTCGAGGGCGCCCGGGTCGAGGTCCTGCACGAAGGGCTGGTCGGGCGCGACCCGATCGCGGTCAGGGTCGACAGCATTACGATCGCGGTCCGCCGGCGCGAAGCCATGGCCATCATCGTCGCCTAGTCGGCGACCGGATAACTGCCCCCAGGCCTTTGATCCCATGGAAGCACCCCTGCTGCATCTCGCCCTGGTCGGCACGCCCAACAGCGGCAAGACCTCGCTGTTCAATGCCCTGACCGGCAGCCGGCAGAAGGTCGCGAACTATCCCGGCGTCACTGTCGAGCGCAAGGAAGGCTTCTTCGTCACCCCGCTCGGCCGCCAGGTCTCCGTGGTCGACCTGCCCGGCACCTATTCGCTGCGCGGCCGCAGCCCGGACGAGGAGATCACCCGCGACTTCGTGCTCGGCAAGGCCTCCGGCGAGACCGTGCCCGATCTCGTGCTCTGCGTCGCCGATTCCACCAATCTGCGCCTGACCATCCGCCTGCTGCTGGAGCTGAAGCGCACCGGACGGCCGATGATCCTCGTGCTCAACATGTTCGACATCGCGTCCCGCCGCGGCATCACTGTCGATGTCGAGCGGCTCGCGAGGGAGCTCGGCGTGCCCGTGGTGACCTCGATCGCGGTGCGCAAGGGCGGCACGGCCGACCTGCTGGCGCTGACCGACGAGATCTCGGCCAAGCTCGCTAGTGAGCCGCAGGAGAACAGCTGGCGCGCGCTCAGCGTCTCCGAGCTGCGTGCCACCCAGCGCGAGGCGGACCGCATCATCGCCGACTGCGTCAGCCTGCCAAGCCGGCCCGACACCTGGACCGCGCGGATCGACGCCGTGGTGCTGCATCCCGTCGGCGGTCTGATCGTGCTGGCGCTGATCCTGTTCGTGATGTTCCAGGCGGTGTTCGCCTGGGCGCAGCCGGCGATGGATCTGCTCAAGTCGGGCTTCGACGCCCTCGGCGAGTTCGTGAAAGCCACCCTGCCCGACGGCCTGCTGCAGAGCTTCCTTCAGGACGGCGTGATCTCCGGCGTCGGCAGCGTCATCGTGTTCCTGCCGCAGATCATCCTCATCTTCTTGTTCATCCTGCTCTTGGAAGATTTCGGCTACATGGCGCGCGCGGCGTTCCTGATGGACCGCATCATGGGCGGCGCCGGGCTGCACGGCCGCGCCTTCATTCCGCTGCTGTCGAGCTTTGCCTGCGCCATTCCCGGCATCATGGCGACACGCGTGATCGACAACAAGCGCGACCGGCTGACCACGATCCTGATCGCGCCGCTGATGACCTGCTCGGCGCGCATTCCGGTCTACACGCTGATCATCTCCGCCTTCATACCGGCCAGGGACGTCTGGGGCTTCATCAACCTCCAGGGCCTCGTGATGTTCGGCCTCTACACCACCGGCATCGTCAGCGCGCTTGCCGTCTCGTTCGTGATCAAGTTCTTCATGATCCGCGACTACGCGCCGGCCCCCTTCATGCTGGAGCTGCCGGACTACAAGATGCCCCGGCTGAAATCGATCGCGATCGGTATCTACACCCGCGCAAAAATGTTCCTGCAGCGCGCGGGTACCACGATCTTCTCGATGATGGTGCTGATCTGGTTCCTGGCCTCGTTCCCGCAGCCGCCGGCGGGCAGCACCGAGCCCGCCATCGACTTCAGCCTCGCCGCCATGATCGGCAAGGCGCTCGAGCCCCTGCTCGCGCCCGTCGGCTTCAACTGGCAGATCGCGGTCGCGCTGATCCCGGGCATGGCCGCCCGCGAGGTCGCGGTCGCGGCGCTCGGCACCGTCTACGCCATCGAAGGCGGCAAGGAAGCCGCCGAGCAGATCGGCCAGGTGCTGGCGACGAAATGGTCGCTCGCCACCGCGCTGTCGATGCTGGCCTGGTACATCTTCGCCCCGCAATGCGCCTCGACCCTCGCCGTGATCCGGCGCGAGACCGGGAGCTGGGGATGGATGGCCGTCACCTTCACCTACATGCTGGTGCTGGCCTATGCGGCGAGCCTCGTGACCTACAACGTCGCGGTGGCACTCGGCGCAGGCTAGCAGACCTTCCAAACGAAACTGCGAAAACAACCCCATGCACAGTAGGCGGGGACTGTGAAATCAATGGCTTACGCGAGTGCCAGCCCGTAGCCCGGATGGAGCGCTGTGAAATCCGGGAATCTCGCCCAAAGCACCACCGGACCCGGATTGCGTTGCCCTCCATCGGGGCTGGGGCTGCACCCCATCGCCGGTTGCGCCGTCGGGCAAAACACTGGCATGATGGCATCATCGCGAAAATCATCGACGCTGCACACGCTTCATCTCGTGAGGCGCGGTTTATGCGATTGGGTGCAAGCTTCGGTCATGCGCAGCCTGGCAGGTACCGGCTGCCCGATAGGCAAGACGTTCTTGCCGAGAGCGTCACCGCGGCGCGTTGCTTGCGCTCCACTCGGAGTTCGACCTTTGATTTCCGTCAATGGTGGGACTCATCGGCATGTCACGTTTTCTCGTCGTGCAAAGGGAGAGAATACATGACCAAATATGCCAAGCTGCTTGGACTGTTCGTAGTCGCCGCGCTGTTCACGGCAACGCCCTTGTCGCTCCGCTACTCGCCGGTGGATGCGTTGTCAGTGTCCACTGACACGGCCGAGGCCCGGGTCGGGCGTCCCCTTACACCGATGAGCGTTGCCGGCGTCAACCGCAGGGTCCATCGGCGGGCGTATTACGGTGCAGCAGCGGCAGGAGCCGCAGCCTATGGTGCCTATGGCTATCGCCGGGCCTGCGGATACTACCCCTACCCGCCCTGCTATTGAGGGCCGCACGATCGCATCCAGACATCAAACAGATCAAAGGAGGCGGCCTGAGCCGCCTTGCTGTTGCTCGACGAGCCAAGCTGCGATCCGGACGCCGGAATGAGCCGCCTCGGAAGGCGGGATTGATCGTGCCCGCGAAGAGAGCGAAGCGTTCATCGAGCTTTGCGCGCGCGAACAGCTTGGCCTCGGCCTCCGTCGCAGAGGTCTTCGTCTCGCGCGGGCTGCGTTGTCTTGGAAGTAAGCCTCGCCTTCGAACAGAGGTGACTTACCAATTCGGGACCATTGCGCCAGCCAGCGGTTCGAGTGTGCGCTGGCTATCGTAAACCTGCATTTTCCACTGCGACGGTCGGAACAAATAAACCCAGGGGATAGCAGTTCCATTCTGGTGCGACGACGCCGGACCTGAACAGTCATTCAAGAAAGTTTCGTCGCTGTTCCTGCAACAGGCGGAGGCGACGGTCGTTGACTCGCGACGAACGCAAGCCAAGGAGGAACAGATGAAGAAGCTGACTTACGCTCTTGCAGCGCTAGCGACGCTTGCAATCGGTACCCCCACAATCGCCAACGCGGCCGGCTTCGGCGTCTATATCGGCGGCGACAGGGATTACTATGACGGCCGCCGCGCGCGCATCTACGAGCATGACCGTGGCTGGCACCGTGGCTGGTACAATCACGATCGCGACTACGACCGAGGCGTCGTGATCCGTCGTTACCATCACTGGGACGATTAGTGCGAACCAGCATGATCGAACAAGGAGGCCCCGCTTCGGCGGGGCCTTTTTGTATTTGCGTGGACGCAATGAAGGCGCGGCCCAGAGCTGCAGCCTACCTGAAATATCCCACCACGAGATCGACGTCGGAGCTGCGGGCGGCGGTGCCGTTCAGCTCGGCGTCGATGACGCGGCGGCAGGCCTCGATCGCGGCGTCGTCGCCGAGGTCGTTGGCGGCTTCGAGCACGAGCCAGGCTGCGTCCACCGAGGCCTTGTCGGGTGCTCCGCCGCCGAGATCGGTGGCGACAGCATTGTTGAGGTTCTTGTTCTTGCGAACTGCGGTGCCGAATTGAGGCAACATCTGCAATACTCCCCTCTCGAATTCCTGCTCAGTACAACTGTTCAGTGAACCTGGAGCTCGGGCTGACGGCCCGCGGCGGAATCGGCACCCGCGCTGTTCTTGCGCGACTGGTAGAATTTCAGGATGCTGCGCGACGTCTCGATCTTGAGCCGGCCGTATTCGCGCTCATTGTCCTGGAGGTCGCGCGCGGTGATCAGATGATCCTTGGCGCCGAGGAAGAGCAACGACATGGTCGTGTCCCAGGAGAAGTCGAGCGCCTTGCACAGCACGAGCAGCATCTCGCGGTTGCGGTCCATCAGCGCGCGTTCGATGACGTCGACCGGCAGCGCCGACAGCAGTGACAGGCCGATCTGCACCTCGTCGAAGCGGTGCTGGCGCGCATAGTTCGCGATCGAGTCCTCATTGAGGTTGCCCTGCCGGTACTGCGTCGTCACCACGCGCTTGGCGACGAAATAGCTGCGCGAGGACGGACCGAACTTGGATTGCAGATCGCCGGTGACCTCGGTCACCGAGCTCTGGATCTGCGGCATCATCTCGGGACGCTCGGTCTCGAGGCGGCGGCGGACGTCTTCCGACGCCTTCGCGATCAGCTGCTGGAAGATGTGGCGCGGCACGTCCTTGCGCAGGCCAAGCTGCTCGGCAAGGATCGAATCGCCCTCGGCGCGGCGGACCATGTGCAACAGGCCAGAACCGGAGAAGCGCGCGCCCGCGTTCTTCGCAACCGAGGTCACGACCTCCTGGTTGCCGCGCTTGACCAGCACGTCGGTCACGGCCTCGCCGATCGACTGGCGCTGCGAGATCGCGAGCAGATGCGCCTGGCCCTTGGTCAGGGCACTCGCGACCAGCATCTTCTCGTCGATTCGATTGGAGTCGCGCAGTACGGGACCGGCAACCTCGATCTCGTCGTCCAGCGCGAGCTTCTCGATGACGTTGAGCGGAGCGTGGTCGCAGGCCGACATCAGCTCCGAGAGCTGCACGCGGGCGGCGACCTCGATCTCGTCGGCGAGCCGGCCGATCACCTCGCCGAACATGCTGATCTCGTCGTCGCTGTAGCGGCCGGTGATCAGAATGTCGGTCGCGTGCCACAATGCGCGTGCCCGGCTTTCGTCGGTGCCACGCGCGATCGCGTCGTCCAGATCCTGTAGAAGCGATTTCGCCCCGTTCATCTCGATACCCCAGTTCTTGGTCGTTCTTCGGCGAACCGTTCGCCTCAACTGGCGCGACGCCGAATTCCTCTGGGACCGACGCTAGAGATGAAACGCGAGAATTCGGTAAAATCGGCAAATCAGTTTTGCCGACTAAAATTCATTCAAATGCGAGGGAATGGGTTAACCGGCATGCAAGTGGCTGCGCGGGCGGTGCGCCCCCTCTCCCGCTTGCGGCAGAGGGTTGGGGAGAGGGTGTCTCCGCAACGGGACTATCCCCTAGAGGAGCAGTGCTATCGCATTTGAAAACTTTTCCCGCGGCCATCCTTCAGGCGGGCTCCCCAGGATGAGGACGGAGTGCGCGGCGGCAGTTTCAACGGGCACTGATGCTGATTGCCTCATCCTCAGGAGGCGCATAAGCGCCGTCTCGAACGACGAGGCGTGCGCGCAGGCCGCCGCAACGAATCATAAGCGATAGCCCTGCCTAGAGGAGAAAGCCCTCACCCGCGCCTCCGGCGCGACCTCACCCGCAAGCGGGAGAGGTTAAGAAAGCTCGCGGCTCAATCCACATAAACCAGGTTCACGGATTCTGCGGCGTCAGCACCAGCGGCGGCTTCGGCCTGGGTTTTGCGGGCGCAGGACCCGGCGCCGGCCGCACCTCGATCGGCGGCGGCAAGGGCGCGACCTGCTGGCTTGCGAGCGGCGGGCTCGTGAGTGGAGCGCTCGTGAGTGGAGGGCTTGGCGCTGCGGGCGCGGCATGCGGCGCCTTCGGCGTCGGCGCGGCCTTCGCCTTTGGCGTCGGCGTCCGGCGCGGATCGCGGCCGGGCACCGGTACCTCCGTCAGGGCCGGCTCGGGCGCGGGCTCAGGCGAGACCAGCGTCGGCAGCGCGGCGGTGGCCGGCGGCGGCTCGCCGCGCTCGATCGCATCGAGCCGGCGCGTCTCGCGGTCGATCGTGCGCACCGCAAGCCATGACGATAGCGGCGCAAGATCGACGGTGCGAGTGAGCTTGTCGGGGGGACCGGCCGCAAACAGCTGGATCTCGGGCGGCGCGCCGGAAAGCCCGGTCATGATCGGTGTCAGGCTGGCGCGGATGTCGGCCTGGTCGGCGGGAATGTCGTAGCCGCCCGAGACGATGGCGCGGGCATTCTTGGCCTCCAGCGGCGTTGCGCCCACGCGCAGCCGTCCGTCGCGGATGGTGAAGGGGATCTGCGCCGAGGCGACCGCGATGGGGCCTGCCGACAGCGCCGGCTCGACCAGTTGCCGCAGGCGGTTGTCGTCGCTGACCTGGCCGCCGTCACTGGCGCGAATGGCGATCTCGAAGGCGCGCGGGTTGAGGCCGCTGATCTCGGCGGATTCGAGCGTCACGGTGCCGTTGCCGGCGAGCGCGCCGGTCAGCGCCGCGACGCTGCGGCCCTGGGTGGTCAGCGCCATCTGTACCGAGGCACGGCCCTTCGGCAGCGCGAGGTCGCGGTAGCGCAGCACGGTCGCATCGACATTGCTGAGCTCGATGCGCGCGTTCAGCGCCAAGCCATTGGCGCCGTTGCGCGCGTCGAAACTTGCCGACATCTCGCCGCCGCCGAGGACGCCCTTGAGGCCATCGAGCGCAAGCGACTGGCCGTCGCTGCGGATCATGCCGCCGAACGGGCGCAGCTCGATGCCGCCGGGCATCGTGCCGCGCAGCGCCTGGAACGCGATGCGGCCGCGCCAGCCGCCGAGCAGCCCCGCACTCAGCGGCTCGCTCGCATCCCGTCCCGCCGCGCCGATCGCCCTCGCGAGCGCTGGCCCAAGGTCGAGCGTATCGAGGCCGACCTCGCCGTCGACGCTCTTCTCTGGATCGAGCGTGACCGCGAGACGGCCGCGCAGGTGCGAGCCGGCCGCGCTGCCGTCGAGATCGTTGAAGGTCAGGCTGTTGCCGGAGAGTGTGAGGCGGGAAGACAGGTTGACGCTCTGCACCGACTTGTCCGCCGTGCCGGTCCCGAACAGCGGCGCAAGGTTGACGTTGCGCACGCGCAGATTGACGCCGGCTTTCGGCTCCGACAGCTCGACGGTCCCTTGCGCATCCGCGTCGAGCCCGCCGCCGCTGATTTTCGCGTTCAATTGCAGCGGCCGCCGCCAGGCACCGCTCAAGCGGCCCTCGAACTGCGAAGCACCCTCGCCCGCGGCCACCACGCGATCGAGCCCGAGCAGCGCCAGCAGCGCGCCGGCCTGCGGCGTCGAGGCTTTCGACTCCAGCGTGAAGTCACTGCTCTGCAATTTGTCGAGATCGATGCCGTTGACGGCCGCCACCGGTGTCTGCCCGACCAGCGTCGCACTGGCCTTGAGCTGCGGCGCGTCGAGATCGAGCACGGCCCGGGCGGCGCTGCGATCGGCATGCTCGGCGTTCTTCTCGAGGCTGAGGTCGAGCTTCAGGCGAGCTGCGCCCGGCAGCGACGGCAGCGCGTCGAAGCGCGCTCGCACCGACGGCGCGAACGGCTCGAGCAGTGCGGTGAGTTCGTGCAGCGAGCTGCCTGAGGATTTCAGCGCGAGCTTGCCGGTGGCCCTGGTGCGGTCGAAGCTGCCGCTCGCTTCCGTGGTCACGCCGCTGGCCTGGCCGAACCGCAACTGCTCCAGCGACAACGCGTTCGGCCCGTAGCCCAGCTTCGCCGCGAACGGCCGCAGCTCCTGGCCGGCGGAGATGGCGCGGCCGACATCGAGCGACAGCTTGGCTTCCTCCGGCCATTCGCCTTGCGGCCCCGCGAGCGCGCGGACGAAACTCGCGGCGGCGTCGAGATCGAGCCGGTCGGCTCTCAGCTCGGCGTCGATCCGCGAGCCCTTGCTCGCGCCGGTCTGGACGAAGGCAATCCGTCCCTCGACCGCGCCGCCCTCGATGTCGGCCTTCAGCCTGTCGACGGCGAGATGGTTGGCGGCGATCGTCACGTCGCCGGCAAGGCGCAGCGGCCGGGTGGTGCGGCGGTTGATCTCGCTGCGGCCCTGGAGCCAGGCCACCAGCGTGTCGGGGTCGGACGACTCGACGTTGAGGCGGCCGCTGAAGCTGTCGGCGCCGGGCGTCGCGCCGTTGAGCGAGAGCTGCGTCATGCCGGGCGCGCGCAGCTCGAGCCGCCGGAAGGTCCAGGAACGGCCGTCGGTCGCAAGCTCGGCCGCGATATTCTGGAGCGGGCGGCCACCGAGCATGATCTGGTCGGAGTTGAACTCGATCTGCGCCGGGATCGGCGCCTGCGGGATCGCGGCGAGGCCTGCGCGCAGCGCCGGCAGGATGCGCAGCGGCTCGGCATCGTCCCTGCCCGCGAGCTTGTCGGCATCGACTTGTCGTGCCGACAGAACCGCGCGCAGCAAAGGCGAGGCGCCGAACCTGAGCTCGCCGACACCGCCCGCTTTCAACGCATTGTCCTCGGCGCCGAAGCTCGCATCGATCTGGTCGAACCTGGCGCCGGCCGGATCGGCCTTGAGTTTTGCGGTGAGCTTCCAGGGCGTCGGCCCCGCCTCGCCCGGCTTCTTCGCCGCTGGCACGGCGAGCGTCAGCGCGCCGTCGAACTTCGGCTGGCGGTTGTCGAAGGCGAGCACGCCTTCGAGATCGGCCAGCATCGCGCGCTCGCCGGGATCGATGTTGAGATGCAGGCGCGTGGCGCTGCCGTCGGCGCTCGGGCCCGAGGAAACGCGGAACGGATAGCGCGTGCCCGACAGCTTGAAGCTGCCGTCGCCGCGCACCGAGCCGGCGAGCGAGCGGACGTCGCCGGCGAATGCGATGTCGGTCAGCTCCAGCGTCGAGCGGCTGGCGGCGTCGTGCAGCGCGATCCGGCCGGTGAGGTTCAGCCGCTCGATCGCGAGCGAGGCCAGGTTGAAGCTGCCGCTCGCGGTGGACGGCAAATCGACCCGCCCGCGCGCATCGAGCCCGAGATCGGCCGCCATGCCGCCGACGGTCAGCTCGGTAGCGCGCCATTCGCCGCGCATGAGGGAGCCAAGGCTGAACTCGACGTCGAGCTTGTCGGCGCGCAGCCGGCCGAGATCGTTGTTGCCGCCGAAGGTCACGGAACGCAGCCGCAGGGTCGGCGCCGGCAGGAGCCGCGCGTCCAGCTCGCCCGCCACCCGCACCGGCACGCCGATAATCCGGCCGGCCTCCGCCTCGAACCGGGGCCTGAACTGGTTCCAGTCGATGAAGTAAGGCCCGATCAGCGCGGCCAGAAGCGCTAAGATGAAGGCAATCGCCAATCCGAGCAGCGTCGTCTGCACGGGTCTCCCCTCGGCCAAACCGGCACCCGGGCCACATCTTGGCCCTGCAAACCTTGGCCTTGAGGCTTCAGGCGCGCCGGAACTGCCCCTTATATAGAGGGAAGTGTGGCGAAGTCACAGCGCCTGTTGCGCGCGGAGGTTAACGCGCCGGCTTCACCAGCTCGCTGGGAGCTGCGTCAGGCCGCGCAGCACGAAGGTCGGCCGCCATTTCGGGTTCTCGACGTCGTCGATGCGCAAATCAGGCAGCCGCCGCAAGAGCGTGGCGATGGCGATCTCGGCCTCGATGCGCGCCAGTTGGGCCCCGAGGCAGAAATGGATGCCGCCGCCGAAGGACAGCGGCTTCACGTTCTGCCGGGTAACGTCGAGCCGGTCGGGGCGATCAGGGTACACGGCGGGATCGCGGTTGGCCGAGCCGAGCAGGCAGAGCACGGTCTCGCCCTTGGGGATCCGCCTGCCGCCGAGATCCTCGATGTCCTCGAGCGTGACACGTCCGGTCATCTGCACCGAGGAGTCGTAGCGCAGAAATTCCTCGATCGCGCCCACCATCAGCTCCGGCCGCGCCTTCAGCAGCGCGAGCTGGTCCGGATTGCGGTGAAGCGCCAGCAGGCCATTGCCGATCAGATTGACGGTGGTCTCGTGACCGGCGCCGAACAGCAGGATGATGTTGGCCGTCAGCTCCTCATTGGTGAGCTTGTTGCCGTCCTCCTCGGCCTGCACCAGCTGCGTGATGAGGTCGTCGCCGGGATTTTTGCGGCGCAGCTCGAACAGCTGCTGGAAGTACATCTGCGCCATCATGTTGCCGGCGTTGCCCTTGGCGATCTCCTCCTTCGAGAGCGGCACGGGATCGAGCAGCCGGCCGCCGTCGCGCGAGCTCTTGTAGAAGACCTCGCGATGGTCCTCGGGGATGCCGAGCATGTCGCAGATGATGGTAACGGGCAGGCGGAAGGCGAAATCCTCGATCAGGTCCATGTGGCCGCGCGCGATCACGGCATCGATGGCCTGGTCGACGATCTCCTGGATGCGCGGCCGCATGTCCTCGACCCGGCGCGCGGTGAAGGCTTTTACGACGAGGCCGCGCAGGCGCGTGTGATCCGGTGGATCGGACTGCAGCATCCAGTGGCTCATGCTGCGGAACACCGGCTCGTCCATGATCTTTTCGCTGTAACGGCGTTTGGACCGCTCGACGAAATCCTTGCCGAAGCGCTTGTCGCGCATCACGAGGCTGACGTCGGCGTGGCGGCTGGCGACGAACTGGCCGAACGGCGTCACGTGAATCGGATCGATCGCGCGCAGCCGGTCGTAATGCGGATAGGGATCGCGGATGAAGTCCGGCGACAGCGGATCGAACAGCGGATCACCGCCTGCGGGTTGCACTTGCTGGTTCATGGTGACCTCAATCGGTTGCCGCATGACACGCATACGCAAGGCACCCTGCCCGGCGTTACCATCCCCAAACTGCTGAACTTCTGCAACTCGATACATTCTTGTATCGAGTTGCATTCTGCCCTAAGCTGCGCCGATGTCAAGGGTGAGAACCAGGCCGACCAGGGACGACACGCGCGACAAGTTGTTCGAGGCGGCCGCGCACGTGTTCGAGGAGGACGGCATCGGCGGCGCCAGCATCGAGGCGATCGCGGCGGCCGCGGGCTTCACCCGCGGCGCGTTCTATTCCAACTTCAAGAGCAAGGACGAGCTGATCATCGCGATGCTCGAGGACCATGTCGAGCAATCGATCCGGCGCAACATGGACATCCTCGCCCAGCACGACAATCTCGACGATTTCATCGCGGCCCTGAAGGCGATGGATCGCAGCAAGCAGGACCCGCTCGGCCGCGCGCCTCTCCTTCACATGGAGATGATCCTCTACGTCGCGCGCGCCGAGAAGCGCCGCCCCGAACTCGCAAAACGCCTGCGCGCACGGCGCAAGCTGGTCGCCGACATCGTCGAGGCGACATTGAAGGGCAACGCGAAGGGCGACACGGTGAACCCGCCCTGGATGGCCTCCATCGTGCTGGCCCTGGAAGACGGCTTCCGCCTGCACCGGCTGATCGATCCCGAGACGACACCGGCCGACAGCTTCTTGCGCGCCATTACGGATCTGCGGCGAAGGACGGGGTTGGCGTCGGACTAGGGCGGCTACGCATGTGCCAAACCGCCGCAGGCTCGGCCGCGAACGACGCGACGCGATCGACAAACGTCCGCGGAACAACCTGGGTCGCCGTTCAACCATCGCGATCAGTCCTGAGGCGACCGCCATCAGGAGATGCGAGATGATGGAGGTGAACGCTCGTTTATCTTCATGACTCTTTGTCGCTCCCGAATGCACGGTTGCAACTTTTGCCCGTCGTTGATGTTGGGTCGGCATCACATCACCAGAGGAGGACAGCAGATGAAGACCGCGCTAGTTCTGGCAACCGTCGGCACGCTCGGCCTGAGCGCGGTGGCAGCACCGACGCCCGCGGAAGCCCATTGGCGTGGCGGCTTCGGTCCGGCGCTGGCAGGTGGATTGATCGCAGGCGCCGTGATCGGCGGCCTCGCCTCTTCCGCTTACGCGTATGGGCCGGGTTACGGCTATTACGGCCCGGGCTACGGCTATTACGGCGGCGGCTACGCGCCGGCGTATTACGGCGGCTACGAACCGTATCCCTGGGGCGGCTACACCAGGACCTACTACAGCACTGGTTATGCCCCCGCCTATGACGGGTACCGCTATCGCCGCGTCGTGCGTCCGGCCTACGCCTATTACGGCGGACCGTTGCCGCGCCGGCACTTCTATCACCATCGTTGGCACCATCACTGGTGATGTGAAGCGCCAAAGACAGGCCCGGCACGGATCGCTGAGCCCGTTGGAATGATGACCACTCGAAGCCTTGGGCTTCGACCTGAGAATTCAACGCGTGCGGTCGCATCAGGACGGAACCTGAGCCGTCGCAACGAAAGCAAACCAAGGAGCTTCAGATGAACACGAGGAAGAACAAGTTTTTGCTGACCACGGCAATCCTGCTCGCCGGCGTCAGCCTCGCATCGGCGCAAGGCATGCGTGAAGGTGCCGGCGGAAGCGGCATGAGCAGCGGTAGCGGTGCCAGCGGAGGTGCTGCGGAACACGGATCCGGCGGCGCCACATCGCAGGGCGCAGGTGCTGCCTCCCGCGGCGAAGGAATGACGCAGGGCCGCACGGGCGGCCGGGCTGAAGGTTCCTCTGCGGCGCAAGACAGCCGGCGGGCCGCGGACAAGGGCGACAAGCAGACCACCGGTCAGGGTCGCGACCGCGAGGATTCGCGTCAGTCGCAATCGCAGCCGAACAAGCAAGGCAAGGACCAGACGATCGGCGAGAGCCGTGGCGACAGGGACCAGGCGCGTCAGTCCAAGTCCGAGAGCGACAAGAGCGGACAGAAGGAGCAGACCGTCGGACAGAGCCGCAGCGACCGCGACCGTACGCATCAGTCGCAGGGCACCGACCAGAACAAGAGCACTGACCCGAACAAGAGCACCCCGGGCGCCAATACCAGGGACAATGCCCAGGATAGGAATGCACAAGGCAAGAATGCCCAGGGCAAGAACGCGCAGGGTCAGAGCACGACGACCACCGGCGCGAACACCCAGGGCACCGCGCCAGACAAGAACACCGCGCAAGACAAGAACGCACAAGACAATCACGCGCAGAGCCCGAGCACGACAACGACCGGCGCGAACACTGGCGCCAGCGCCCAGGGTAACGTCCAGAACCAGAGTGCCCAGCAGGGTCAGGGCATGACGACCGGCACCAACGCGCAAGGTCAGGCCAACGCTCAGGCTCAGACCCAGGGCGCGGGCACCCAGAGCATGTCCGGCCGCGTGCAACTCAATCCGCAGCAGCAGGCGACGCTGCAGCAATCGGTGCTGAGCTCACGCAACGTGGACAGCGTGCGCGTCAACACCAATTCCATCAACTTCGGGATCAGTGCCGGCGTGGTGGTGCCGCAGGGCATCGCCGTGGTTTCGGTCGCGGATTATCCCGCGCTGATCGACGTCTATCCCGACTACCGCGACGACAGCTTCTTCGTAGTCGACGACGAGATCGTCGTCACCGACCGCAGCCGCAGGATCGTCGACGTCATTCCCGCGGGGCCGCGGACGCACTATGCCCGGAGTGGTGGCTCCAGCGGAGGTGGCGGCAGCGTCGCTGCGCTGAATCTCAGCCCGGACGAGATCCGCGTTGTTCAGCGGGTCCTGATCGAACGCGGCATGCTGTCCGGCGAAGCCGACGGCGTCATGGGGCCGGGGACACGCAGGGCATTGATGACCTTCCAGAGACAGGAGGGCTTCGAGGCCAGTGGCACGATCGATACCCGCACCGTTGCTGCGCTCGGCGTCTCCAACCAGATCCGCGCCACGCAGGGCCAGTCGACGACGGTTGGCCAGGGCCAGAACAGCCAGACGGCGCCGCAGAACACGACCGGGCAAAGCACCGGCCAGAGCAGCGTGCCGGCGCAGCAGAACCAGACCACCGGTCAAGCCCCGCAGAACCAGCCGTCCACAACCGGCCAGGCTCAGCAGAACCAACCGGCCACAACTGGTCAGGCTCCGCAGAACCAACCGGGCACCACGGGCCAGGCCAGCACGCAACCGCCGTCAGGCCAGACCACCGGCCAGGCTCCGGCACAAAGCAACGCGCCGTCCCCCAGTCAGCCCAGCACCAACCAGAACACGCAGACTGGACAGACCAACCAGAACAGTGCGCCGCCGCCTTCGACGTCGAGTCAGCCAAGCCAGAAGTAGAGCGGCTGACCACGCTTTCGAGCCCCGCCTCCCGGCGGGGCTCTTTCGCTGCGGCCTGCGGCATTGAAGGCGATGACCAGCAGCGGGCAGAACGAGGTTATGTCGAAACGCCAGGTATTCGGACAGTGGCGCGCTCGTTCGGTCCTGTCTCGCGTCGATCCCCATTTGCGATCAAAAGGACACACTCCACGTCCGCCGCCGCATGCTGTCACAGATTTGATTTGCACCCCGCGATTGCCGGACGTAACTGCCACTCGAGAGCGACGTGATCCGGCACTGACCGAGAAGGCGCTGCACCAACAGCAAGAAAAGCAAGCACGCGGCTACTTTTCGTTCAGGAGAATTCATTGCCCGGCATCGTCCATGTCGTGGATGACGACGCATCGTACCTTTCGGCCATCCAACAAGTTCTAGAGGCAAGCGGTTACCGCGTCGCCACCTATGCATCGGCGCAGCAACTGCTGGAGCAGCAGCCCGACGAAAACAAGGG
The DNA here is from genome assembly GCF_051853005.1 of Bradyrhizobium sp. SMVTL-02. Lineage (NCBI taxonomy): Bacteria > Pseudomonadati > Pseudomonadota > Alphaproteobacteria > Hyphomicrobiales > Nitrobacteraceae > Bradyrhizobium > Bradyrhizobium sp. SMVTL-02. Next base: position 6,048,763 of record NZ_CP182469.1, read on the forward strand.
CTGCATTCTGCTGGATGTCAGGATGCCGGGCATGAGCGGGATCGAGTTGCAGAGCCGCCTGACCGAGCGCGGCTCGACACTGCCCATCATCTTCCTGAGCGCATATCAGGACGTCAGCATCACCGTGAAGGCGATCAAGGCGGGCGCGGACGACTTCTTGATCAAGCCTGTTGGCCCGGTTGATCTCCTGAAAGCCATCGCACGCGCGATCGCGCGGCATCGCAACGCGCGCGAGCTCGACGGCGAGCTGGAAGCGCTACGGGGCCGGCTTGCGACGCTCACCCCGCGCCAGCGGCAGGTCTTCGAGATCATCGTCCAGGGCAAGACGAGCAAGCATGCCGCGCGCGAGCTCGGCAGCACAGAGCGGACCATCAAGGCGCATCGAAGCGCGATCATGGACAAGCTTCAGGTCCAGTCGGTGGTCGAACTCGTCAGGATCGCCGAGCGGCTCGGCGTGCTCGGAGCAAAGGACGAGCCGGGAATGGCGGTATGAGCCTGACGCGGCGGTTCACGGTTTTTCGGGTCGACATCAGCGACAAATCCATCCGCCGCTCAGCGTGGGGCTGATCCGGGTGACGCTGGTCGCTCGCGACAATGGCAATTCACCCGCTATGTGGGTCGGCGTAGTCGATGCGCGAGGTCGCGCCGTATTTCGTCGAGAAGATCTGCTCGACCTCGCGATGCATCGTGCCATGACATTCGCACGCTGCGGCCGCGAGTCTTGCTCGGTCGATCTCGATGCGGCCTCGTCGATCAGATCTGATCGCGCCGGATGCACGCAGATTGCGCATCAGGAGCGTCACGGTCGTTCGGCGCACACCGAGCATTTGCGACAGCGCCTCCTGAGTGAGAGGCAGGACATCGTCGTCGATGCGGTCGCAAATGTGCAGCAGCCAGCGTGCCATCCGGGCTTGCACCGGATGTAGCGCATTGCAGGCTCCGCCGCGCTGAAGCTGTACCAGCATCGCCTTGATGTGAATCTGGATCGCGTGCCGGATCGCGGAGCTTCGGTGAAACGCCGCGTGAAATCGCCGCGCCGGGATTCGCGAGGCGGTCCCCGCCGCACGAACGATGGCGGTAAGACCCGAGGATGACGGTCCAAACACGGAGAGAGTACCTATTGCCCCCTCGCGACCGATCAGGGCGCTGGCAACGGTCTGGCCGTCCGCCAAGTCGACCATCAGCGAGACCGCACCGCTATGAGGAAACAAGACATAGTCGACCGGATCACCGTCGTGCGAAATCGACGCGTCCTCGAGCAGCGCGACAGTCTCCAGCTCGGGCGCCAGCAGATCGAAATCGGCAGACGGTAGTGCTGCCAGGAGGCGATTACCAATTCCGCCAACTTGTCTCACTGCGGGTGGCCCACGAAATATCCGCTTTCACCACTCCGAGCGACGCGAAACAGAGGTCTTAGCATTTGCTCTGATCTGTCTTCGCGACCCGCACCAAGATCCAGTCCACTGACAAAGCATCCTCACGCTCAACGACAAAACCGTTTGCCACGGGGGAAATTTCCTCGTGCGCTCAATGCGATCTAGATGCAGGCGAGGCGCGGATTAGACAACTGCAAATCAGGTATGGGTAACACCGTATGGGGCAAGTTCCGTCCCAGCCGTTCCTTTTGGTCCTCGGGTTCCATTAGGTCGCGCACGACGAGCCGCCGAAGGATCTTGATGCGTCCGGAACCTATTCGCACGCCGGTGCAAGCCTGTGCAGCCGCCCGGCCACGGCGCGCACCTTGCCCGGCGAGGCCCGCCACACCGACAGCGCCGACAAGCCGCTCACGACCATTGCGATGGCAAAGGCGAGCGTGTAGTCGCCGGTGCGATCATAGAGCAGGCCGGTGAGCCAGGGACCGGCCGCACCGCCCGCCAACGCCGCCAGCATGATGGTGCCGAAGATGCTGCCCTGGTGCCTGCCCTGAAAGATCTCGAACACCACCGCGCCCATGATCGAGGTGAGGCCGTAGCCGAGCGCGCCCTGCGTGAACACCATGACGTAGACCAGCCACAGCGACGGCTGGAACTTGAGCGCGATCAGCGCCGCGAAACAGATCGCAAAGCCTGCGCAGCTGATCGCCCAGACCCACTCACGGCCGATTCGATCAGAGACGTGGCCGAGCACGATCTGGCCGGGAATGCCGAGCAGGCTGACGATGCCGAGCGCCCACACCGCGACACCGGGGCTGAAGCCGATATCGAGCAGGAATTTGGTCTGGTGCACCTGCACCGCGTACCAGATGTACAGGCCGGAGAAATAGCCGACGGCAATCCACCAGAACCGCGCGGTCGCCACCGCGCGCTTCAGCGTCCATTCGGTATTGACCCAGACCGGATCGACCACGTTCGAGATCGGCTTTGCGGCGCCGGCGCCAGGTGCGGCATCGCCGTCCGCCTGCAGACCGATATCCTCGGGGCGCTTGTGCAGCAGCAGGTTGATCGGCGCCAGCGCGATCAGGACGAGCAGGCCCATCGCCGTGCAGGCGGTGCGCCAGCCGGCCTGCTCGATCATGTGCTGCACCCATGGCAGCAGCGTCACCGAGCCGATGCCGACACCGGCAAAGGCGATGCCGATGGCAAATCCGCGCTTGCGGATGAACCAGTTCGGCAGGAACAGCGACTGGCCGGAATAGCCGAGACAGACGCTGCCGGCGCCGACCATGACGCCGATGGTGAGATAGAGATGCCAGGGCTGGCTGGTGAGCGGTGCGAGCAGCAAGCCGCCGCCCATCAGCACCACGCCGAGCTCCATCACCGCGCGGGGACCGGCGCGATCCATCAGACGGCCGATCAGCGGGCTCGCGACGCCGGAGGCGACGAAGCCGAACGAGAAGGCGCCCGCGGTGATGCCGCGCTCCCAGCCGAATTCGGAGATGATCGGCGGAAAGAACAGAGAGAAAGCGGTGCGCGCGTTGACGCCGATGGCCATGGTGACGAACGTCACCGCGACCACGACCCAGCCGTAGAAGAACGGAAGCCGCATGGTGTTTTTATTTCATCCCTAGACGGTGCTACCGACCATCCGGGGCCGTCTGGGTCAAGCGATTTTCGCGAGATGCCCCTAGAGCGGGAGCGCAATCGCATTTGGGAGCGCTCTCCCGCGGCCCATCCTTCGAGACGCCCGCTTTGGGCGGGCTCCTCAGGATGAGAGATGACGACCGCGTCCATGAGATCCCCAAGTCCCAGGCGCTGACAACGGCAAGCTGCATGTCCGAGCGGCCATTGGTGACGATCCCGACTTTGATGCCATTGCCCCGGAGCTGGCGCAACAGTTCGGCCGCGCCCTGTCGCAAGCGGCAGGCCTTTGGAAACGACCGCAGATACCTTCAAAAGGCGCTCGTCAGCGTGCCGTGCTGGCGGAAACTCTCGGCCCAACTCCCTGTAAACCTGATCCTTCCAGACCCGGCCGCGCTCCTCGAGCTCGACGAAGCGCTCCGCAAACCGTACAGCATCGGGCACTTGCATCTCCAGAAGTCGACGAGCCTGGGAGATGACGAACGCTGGAATGGCGGCAGAACGATCGAGAAGCGTGTCGTCAAGGTCGAACAGAACTGCTCGCTGCATTGCCACTCGCACGTTGCACCGACAACCGTGGCGCCGTGGAATGAATATGGACGAGCGCCATCACCTCGGCAACAGGAGCATCCGCCGCGACCGTCTTGCTTCCTAACGATCGGATTTCCTGCCGTTCGACTGGCCGTAAGGCGGCTTGGTGTCGGGATGATGTGAGGCAGGCGCTCAGAGACACGCCGATCAGGACGGCGCATACCGCAGTGATCAGAACCTTCATCTGCTCAATCCTGCTCAATGAACCTTTTCACAACGGGCAGGGAACTTTGACGTCGCGGGTCGGAACGAGGTTCGAGGCAGGGCGAGCTTTCAGGGCCGCCTACTCCACCGCTCGGCGTTGACGGCGCCTTGCGGCACCTCGCCCCGCACGATCGCCTCCACCTGCCGCACGGTTTCCAGCGACTGGTACTCGATCGCCTGCGGCGTCAAACCGCCGACATGCGGGGTCGCGATGACGTTCGGCAGCTTCGCAAGCTCGGGCGTCGGCATCTGGTCCGGTGCACGACCGACGTCCATCGCAGCACCTGCGATGCGGTTCTCGCGCAGCGCGCGTGCCAGCGCCGCCTCGTCGACGAGATTGCCGCGGGAGAGATTGATGAAGACGGCATGCTTCTGCATGCGCGCCAGCGCGGCCTCCCCGATCAGGTTCTCGGTCTGCTCGTTGGCGATGGCGAGGCAGACGACATAGTCCGATGCGGCGAGAAGCTCGCCGAGACCGACTTGCCGGATTGCGGCAACGGTGACGGTTGCGAAGGGATCGGAGACCAGCACCCCCATGCGCAGCGCCTTTGCGATCTCGGCGAGATAGCGCCCGATGCTGCCATAGCCGATGATGCCAACCTTGCTGCCGGCGAGCTGGCGGCCCATCCGTGCTTCCGGCTTGCGGCCGGCCTGATAGTCCGCGGTCGTCCGCGACACGCCGCGCGAGAGATCGACCATGAAGCCGAGCGCGAGCTCGGCGACGGCCTGCACGAAGCCGGGCCCCGCGCGGGTCACGAGCACGCCGGCCTCCGAGGCTGCGTCCACGTTGACGTTGCGGATGTCGACGGCGCAGCGGACGAACGCACGCAGACGCGGCAACTGCGCAAAGATCTCACCGCGCCCCTCCGTCATGCGATCGGCGACGATGATGTCGACGTCCTTGGCGGCGCGCACGAGGCCGGCTGCATCCAAAGTCTCATCGCTGTCGTGCAGGATCACCTCGGCGGCCGCGCGCAGGCCGTTCAGGCTGCGATCGCCATAGTAATTGCGCCGCATCCCCGGCGTGTGCGCGAGCAGAACCTTCACGACAAGACTCCTTCAGTAGCCGAATGCCCGCGGCAGCGCGGTCGAGAGCCATGGCACGAAGGCGATGACGAGCAGGCAGAGGAACAGCAGGCCCAGATAGCCCATGATCGGCTTCACCGTCTGCTCGATCGGCACGTTGCCGATCAGGCAGGCGCCGTAGAGCCCGAGCCCGAGCGGCGGCGCGAACAGGCCGATGCCCATCGCGATGACGAGCACGACGCCGAAATGCAGGGGATCGACGCCGAGCTGCACCGCGACCGGCAAGAGCAGCGGCCCGAAAATGATCAGCGCGGCCGCGCCTTCCAGCACCGAGCCCATCACGATCAGCACGACGATCGCGAGCAGGATGAACAGCCAGACGCCCGAGGTCTTCGACAGCCCCAGCATGAAGTCGCCGACCGCGTGCGGCACCTGCTGCAGCGTCAGCGTGAACGCGAGCGACTGCGCGGCGGCGACGATGAACAGCACGAGGCCCGCGCGCGTTGCAGCCTGGACGAAGCTGTGCGCGGCCGTCCTGAAGTCGAGCTCGCGAAACACCAGGCTCCCGACGACCAGCGCATAGGCCACGGCAAAGGCGGAGATTTCGGTGGCCGTGGCAAAGCCGCTCTTGAAGCCGAAGAAGATCATGAAGATCAGGCCGAACGCGGCGATCGCGCCGCTCCAGAGCCCGGACACCGGCGCCTGCGGCGCGACTTCCTCGGCTTCCGCCGGCGGCTTGCCGAAGATGATGGAGACCGCGATCAGCACCAGCGCCATCAGCGCGGCCGGCAGCAGCCCGGCCATGAACAGGCCGCCGATCGACAGGTTGGCGACGAAGCCGAGGATGATCAGGTTGATGCAGGGCGGAATGGTTTCCGCCATGACCGCGGAGGCCGCCAGCAGCGCCACCGCGCCCCCCGGATTCTGCCTGGAGCGGCGCGCAGCCGGGATCAACACCGAGCCGACCGCGGCGACATCCGCCATCTTCGAGCCTGATATCCCCGAGAACAGCACCATCGAGGCGACCATCACGACGTTGAGGCCGCCGCGCATGCGGCCCACCGCGCGCTGCAGCAGCTCGATCAGGCGTACCGACATGCCGTTGGCTTCCATGAGGTAGCCGACGAGGATGAAGAACGGGATCGCTAGCAGCACGAAATTGTCGATGCCGCGTGCCATCTGCTGGGCGAAGATCACGCCGGGCAGCGCGCCCTCGACCCAGATGAAGATCAGCGCGGCGAGCGCCAGCGCAAAGCCGATCGGCAAGCCGCCGAACAGCGTTGCAAAGAAGCCGATCAGCATCAAGGTGCCTGCCGACGGCACCGAGGACGGCGACAGATAATCCCAGGCGAGATAAAGGCCGGTCACCGCGATGATTGCGACCAGCCCCCTGACGATATCAGGCAGCGGCCGCGCGCAGAGATGGTCGATCGCGAACACCGCCATGAACAACGCACCGATGCCCATCGGGTAGAAGGTCAATTCCAGCGGCAGCCCGGAGCCGGTGGTCTGGCCGGCGGTGAGCGAGCCCAGCTTGATGGCATTGTAGGCGACATAGCCGGAGATCAGCACGATCAGCAGCGCGCTGGCGGCATCGACCAGCGTGCGCAGCCGCACCGGCAACAGGTCGCGGAAGAAGGAGACGCCGACATTCTCGCCGCGCGCGAGCGCGCTCGCCGCGCCGAAGAAGGCCGAGCCGACCATCAATCCGCGGGCGACGTCGTCGGACCATTCGACCGGCGCGTTGAAGAAGAAGCGCAGCAGCACGGAAGCGCAGACCACCACGAGATCGGCGGCCAGCAGGATGGCCGCGATCGCGTCGCTGAGGCGAAGCAGAAGCGTCATGCTGCCGTGGCGGCCGCCCGAGAGCGGCACGGCCCCTGTCATCGCCATTTCGGACTTGGCCATCAGGCTTGCGTCGCGCGGATCATGTCGATGACCGGCTTGGATTCCGGCCGCGCCTTGATGAAGTTCTCGATCTGCGGCGCGACGCGCTTCTTGAAGGCTTCGCGGTCGCATTCGGCCACCGTCACGCCCTTCTCGCCGAGCGCCGCCAGCGCCTCCTTCTCGACTGCGAGCCCATGAGCACGTGTGTCGACCGCGGCCTTCTTCGCGGCATCGAGAAAACCCTCGCGCAGCTTCGGATCCATGCGGTTGTAGGTCATGTCGCTGAAATAGATCGCGAGCGGCGAGAAATTGTGCTGCGTCAGCCCGTAGAATTTCGACGTCTCGAAGAACTTGCTGGCGAGGATCGTCGGCGGATCGTGCTCGAGGCCATCGAGCACGCCGGCCTGCAAGGCCGTATAGATCTCGCCGAACGCCAGCGGCGTCGCAGCCGCCCCCATCAGGCGCAAACATTCGGTGATGACGGGGTTGGGCAGGGTGCGGATCTTGAGGCCGGCGAGATCCTCCGGAGTCTTCACCGGCTTCTTCGCCAGCACGCTGCGCGAGCCGAAATTGTAGGCCCAGGCGATGATGCGGATGTTGCCACCCTTGAGCAGGGCATCCTCGATCGGCTTGGCGGCGCCGGCATCGAACGCCTTGGTCTGCTGCGGGAAACTCGAGAACAGGAAGCCGAGATCGAAGGTGCCGACCAGCGGTACCAGATTGGCCGAGATCGACGAGCCCGACACCATGAGGTCGATGACGCCGAGCTTCACCGAATTGATGACGTCGATCTCCTGGCCGAGCTGGTTGTCCGGAAAAAACGCGACCTCGACCTGCTCGCCCAGCCCATTGCCCTTCAGGTTCTTGACGAGGTTGTCGTAAAAGACGCGGCCGTTGGCGTATTTGGGATCGTTCGGCAGCGAGGAGGAGCATTTCAGCTTCATCGTCGCAGCCTCGGCGCGGCCGATGATCGCGGGAGAGAGAACGAGGCCGGCGGTGACCGCCGCCGATGACTTGATGAACGCGCGACGGTTCACGGGCACGATGGTCATGGTGCGGTCTCTCCCCAATTATTCTTTTTGCAGCCGCGATCATTGTCGCGGCGTGTTGGCTCGACTGTATGGCCAAAGCGACGGCACAGGCAAGGGATGCGGCGGCGGCGTCGCGATGGCACGAGCGACAGGCGCTGTGCGGAAGCCGCGACGGAACGCCTTTGTTTATCGGTGTTTTCGCGCATGCCGCACGGCAGCGACAACTCCTGCCATGCAGGATTGCGAGGGATCGATCCAATTCAGGTATGGATCAATGCCGAACGCATATCGATTGGATTGTACGAAGCACACGAACGAAAGCCGCGGGATCGTGGTCCCGCGGCTCGCGAGGTCTAAGCTAAACGTCAGCGCGAATGCGCGGCGCTGAGCTGGCCGCCCGCAGCGTGGACATCACGCGAGGGACGCAGCGCGTGGGCGCCGTCGCCGAGCAGGGCCTGCGCCGCGAGCGCGATCGCCCAGAAGGCGGGGAATTCCCAGCCGCCCTTCGGATTGGTGAAGAAGAAGCCGGCCGCGCCATGCACCGTGAAGATCGCGCCGAGCAGGATCGGAATGCCGGCCAGCGCAGCGTAGCGGGTCCAGACGCCGAGGATGAGGGCGACGCCGCCGAGAACTTCCACGGTCATGATGAGATAGGCGAGCTCGGGCGGGAAGCCGAGGCTGCCGAAGAACTTTGCGGTGCCAGCCGGGGTGAACACGAACAGCTTCAGGCTGGCATGGGCGAGGAACAGCGCGCCCAGGGTCACGCGCAGCACCAGTGCGGCATAAGGGGCGGTACGGGAATCGATCATGGCGGTCTCCTTTGCGGCGCACCATGATCTATTCTCAAATCGATGATAATCTGCTATTTTCGAAATATACTTCACACCAATGGAGTGAGTAGCTCTTGCTCGACCGCCTGACCAGCCTGGAAGTCTTCGCGAAGGTGGCCGCCACCGGCAGCCTCTCCGGCGCGGCCCGGGCGATGGGACTATCGCAGACCATGGTCACCAAGCATGTCGCTTCGCTGGAGACCCGGCTCGGCACAAAGCTGTTCCATCGCACCACGCGGCGGCTCTCCATCACCGAGGCCGGACGGAGCTATCTGGAAGCCGCCGAGCGCATCCTCGCCGACATGGAGGCCGCCGACGCCGCGATCGCGCTCGAACGCGTCGAGCCGCGGGGGCTGCTGCGCGTCAATGTCCCGGTCGTGTTCGGCACAAGACAGATTGCGCCTGCGATCGCAGAGTTCTCGGCAGCCCATCCCGAGGTCACCGTCGAGCTCGGTCTCAACGATCGCCTCGTCGACCTCGCCGAGGAAGGCTGGGACCTCGCGATCCGCATCGGCAGCTTGCGCGACTCCAGCATGGTGGCCCGAAAGCTCGCGCCGAACCGCCTCGTGGTCTGTGCCGCACCTTCCTATCTTGCCAGCCACGGCACGCCGCGCACCGTCGCCGACCTCGCCGGGCATAATTGCCTCGGCTACACGCTCTCGCAGCAGGCGAGCGCGGCGGAATGGCTGTTCGGCGCCGAGGGCGAGATCCGCGTCCAGGTCAGCGGCACCTTGCGTGCCAACAACGGCGATGCGCTGCGCGCGGCGACGCTGGCCGGCCTCGGCCTTGCACGACAACCCACCTTCATCATCGCCGATGATCTGCGCTCGCGCGCACTGGTCGCGCTGCCGCTCGACCAGCCGGAGATCCAAACCTCGGCGGTGCATGCGGTCTACCTGCCCGACCGCCGACCGCCGGCCAAGGTGCGCGCCTTCATCGACTTTCTCGCCGCGCGCTTTGCGCCCGTGACGCCCTGGGACCGCGGACTGCCGTGAGGCGCTACGGCCGGACGCGCCGGCCGGGCAGACATCCTGCCCGATCTGTCGCACGCCAAGCGTGAGCCGGCGCACAGACAGTGTCATGGCCGGGACGTAGAAAAGGTGTCATCATCGCGCGCATTGCCGATGGAGGTGACATCATGCGCCGTCCAGTCCTTTCCAATTTGCTGCTTGCGTCCGGCCTTCTTGCTCTCACACAACTGACAATGCCGGCCGGTGCCGCGGCCGAAGCACGGCTCGCGCTGGTAATCGGCCAGTCCGCCTATCGCACCGTGCCGGAACTGCCCAACGCCGCCAACGATGCCAAGGGCATGACCGAGCTGCTCGGCAATGCCGGCTTCACCGTCACATCGGCAGCCAATCTCGATCAGAACGAGATGCGCGCGACGATCTCGGACTTCGCCGGCAGGGTCAGCGCCAGCGGCGCCGACACCGTCGCGCTGGTGTTCTATGCCGGCCATGGCCTGCAGATCGACGGCGAGAACTATCTGGTGCCCGTCGACCTCGATCCGAAGCGCGAGGCCGACATTCCGCTCCAGGGCGTGCGGCTGAACGACATGCTCAACACGCTCGGTGCGCTGCCGACGCGGGCGCGCATCTTCATGCTTGATGCCTGCCGCAACAATCCGTTCCCCGCGCTCAGCGGCGCCGGCCACGGGCTTGCGATCGTCGACACCAAGGCCGGCGCGCCCGGCTCCTTCATTTCCTATTCGACCTCGCCCGGCGCCGAGGCGGAGGACGGCAACGGCATCGACAGCCCCTACACCACGGCTGCGCTGACCATCGCCAAGCAGCCCAATCTGCCGATCGAGGAGGTGTTCAAGCGCATCCGCATCGCGGTGGCGCAATCGACCGACGGACGGCAGATCCCCTGGGAAAGCTCGTCGCTGACGACCGACTTCAAGTTCTTCGGCGGCGACAGCAGCGGTCAGCCAGCTCTCCCGGGCGCATCCGCCATGGCGCTCGCCAGCGGCTCGCGCAGCGTCGCGGACTGGCGCCGGGATCTGCAGGGCAAGGAGCCGAAGGCCGCCTATGAGCTCGTGATCGCGGACGACACCGTAGAGGCGTATCAGGCCTACATCGAGCTGTACGCGCAGGACGCCCGCACGCCGCGCCTGCGCACGGTCGTGGAGCGCCGGCGCCAGATGCTGGCCTGGGAGCGCGCGGTCGCGATCAACACCCGCGCCTCGTTCGAGGCGTATCTGGCGAACTGGGACAATAGCGATCTCGCGGCAACCGCGCGCAGGCTGCTGCTCCGCGTGCAGAACCGCAACTATGCCCTGCCCGTGGCCGCGGCGTCGACGCCTGCTCCGATCGCCGTCGCGATGGCGCCGACCTGCCCGTGCTCGACGCCCACGCCTCCGGCCTCTCCGGTCAACCCGGCCGTGGCGCCCGTGATCAAGAAGCGCGTCGACGACACCCCGCCGAAGCGCAAGGTGGTCGAAACGCCGCCGAAGCCGCGCCGTCCGCCGCCTGAGAACGTGGTCTACGAGCGCGCACCGCCGCCGGATCGCGGCCCGCCGCCCGCCGCCGTGATGCAAGGCATCGGCATCGGATTGGCCTCGGCATGGGCCTGGGTGGCGGCGGCGGAGGGATGGGACACGGCGACTACAACCGCGGCAGGTATTGAGAGGACGTCGCGAGATTCGGAGGGCAAACATGCCCTCCGTCATTGCGAGCGCAGCGAAGCAATCCAGATTGCCGCCGCGGTGGAATCTGGATTGCTTCGCTTCGCTCGCAACGACGTCGGATGTCGAGAGATTGCGTCTGCCGCCTTCCAATCCGGAAATGCTGTAGTCTAATCGATCGACACAGGCTTTCCGGGGACCTCGATGCCGCACGACGCCGACGCCAAGAGCGCAAAAGAGCACGCATGGCCGCTGCTCCGCTCGCTCGCCTCCTATTCGCTGCCGGGCGATCTGATCGCGGGGCTGACGCTGGCGGCGATAGCGATCCCGGAGCAGATGGCCACGGCGCGGCTCGGCGGCTTTGAGCCGCAGATCGGCTTCTTCGCGTTCATGGCCGGCTCGCTCGGCTTCGCGCTGCTCGGCGGCAACCGCTTCCTGTCCTGCGGCGCCGATTCCACGATCACTCCAATCTTCGCCGGCGGGCTTGCGGCGCTCGCCACTGTCGGCTCGCCGCAATATCAGGGGTTTGCGATCGCACTGTCGCTGATGGTCGGCGCGATGATGCTTGCCGGCGGCGCCTTTCGCCTCGGGGGCATCGCCAACCTGCTGTCGGTGCCGGTGATGGTCGGCTTCCTCGCCGGCATCTCCGTCCACATCATCGTGTCGCAATTGCCCGGCGTGCTGGGGCTGAGGTCGCCGAGCGGGCCGACGCTCGATCGCATCGGCGTGCTCGCAGGCGAACTTAACCGCAGCAATCCCTTCACGCTGTGCATCGGCCTCGGTGTGCTCGCAACGGTCTTCGTCTCCGAGAAGATCAGCGCGAAAATTCCGGGCGCGCTGATCGGGCTCGTCGTCGCGACGCTGGCCGTGATCGCGCTCGGTCTCGAGAGCAAGGGCGTGAGCGTGGTCGGCGCGGTGCCGGGGACGCTGCCGCGGCTCACCCTGCCCGAGCTTGCGCTGGAGCATTGGGTGCATCTGGTGCCGCTCGCCTTCGTGATCACGGTCGTGGTGATGGTGCAGACCGCCGCGACCACGCGCTCGTTCCCGTCCGATCCCGACAAGCCTGCCGACGTCGATCGCGACTTCCTCGGCGCCGGCGCCGGCAGCGTGCTGTCCGGCCTGTTCGGCGCGTTTCCGGTCAATGCCAGCCCGCCGCGCACGGGGATCGTCGCCGAGACCGGCGGACAATCGCAGCTCGCGGGGCTTGCAGCGGCGGCGATCGTGCTGGCGCTGCTCGCATTCGGCACCGGGCTGCTGCGGCACGTTCCGGACGCGGCGCTCGGCGGCATTTTGCTGTTCGTCGCGCTGCGCATCGTCCGCACGAAGCAGATCGTGACGGTCTACCGGCAATCCCGAAGCGAATTCCTCCTGATCCTCGCCACGGCGGCACTGATCATCGTGCTCCCGATCCAGCAGGGCGCGTTCCTCGGCATCGTGCTGTCGCTGCTGCACGGCATCTGGAGCACGACGCGGGCGCGGCTGGTCGAGTTCGAGCGCGTGCCGGGCACCACGATCTGGTGGCCGGCCCATCCGCACATCGGCGGCGAGCGGATCGACGGCGTTGCCGTGATCGGGCTGCAGGCGCCGCTCTCGTTCCTGAACGCACCGGGTTTCCGCAGCGACGTCGCGAAGGTGCTCGGCACGGCGAGGCCGCAACTCCTGGTGTTGGAAGCGAGCGGCATGGTCGAGATCGACTTCACCGCGGCGCAGATCCTGCTCGACATCTTCAAGGCGTGCAACGAGCAGGGCGTCACCGTCGCACTGGCCCGGCTGGAATCGGTGCGCGCACAGGACGCGTTCGAGCGCTTCAGATTGTACGAAGCCCTGCCCCGCGAGCGCGTCTTCCACAGCGTGGACGAGGCCGTGCGCAAGCTGGCGAAATAGTCGTCCTTACTGCGCCAGCTCGGGATGGTCCTGCTGCACCCTCTCGCGCATCCAGCTGGCATGGATCGCGCGAAACAGGATCTGCGCGGTCTTGAGATCGCCCGCCTCCATGCAGAGATCGACGATGCGACGGACCGCATCGTCGCGCATCAGTCCATCCGATATCTTCATCGCGATCTCCATCGCGACCTTGGCGGCGCGCTCGTAGCGCGCGCTTTCGCGCTTGTCGTTGCGTGCGGCCCCCGCGGCGCTCGCGGCCGCCGCCTCGCAGATCGCACGAATGCGCGCCGCGGCCTCGATGTCGCCGAGCGGCCCCTCGATGGCTTCGTCCCAGATCTCCCGCCGCGTCTTGCGCGCGAACCAACTCATCGCTCCACCGTCCGCGCTCTTCGCGCCGTCATCTCGCCGCGCTGCCGCCTCTCCCCAGCATAGAGAGCCCCGCCGAGATCGGCGAGGCGATTCTTCCGTCACGCTCCATACGCATTCAGGACGTCCGCCGTGGGCCGATGGCCTCGAACTGCGCCTTCTGCTCGTCATTCAGCGTGGCGTAGAAATCCTCCAGCGCTGCGCGCACCGACTTGACGCCGTCGAGCATCACATCGAGCCGCTTGCGGACCGCGGCCAATCGCGCCGGCGGCGTCATCACCTCGCTGGGCTGGCAGGCCGCCTTCAGCGATGCACTGACCTTGGCACTGGTATCCTGGAGCACCTGCAGCGCGGCGCGCTGGGTGTCGTTGGGGTGAAGCCTCGCCTCGATGTCGGTGCCGGGCCAATCGAGCGCGGCAGACGCACCGCAGGTCTGGACCAGCGATCCCCCGCTGCCGTTGGACGCCGTTGTGCGACGCTGATCTTCGGCCAGCGCATTGAACCGCGCCTTCTGTTCGTCGGTGAGCGAGCCATAGAAGCCGTCGAGGGCGGGCTGAACGAGATCGACGGCCTTCACCATGGCCTCGACACGCTGCTGCATCGCCGCCAGCCGGCCGGGTGCCGTCGCTGCGACCTGCGACGGACAGGACGCGCGGATCAGCGCGGCAGCGTCGATCGAGGCACTGCCGAGCGCATCGAGACTGGCGCCTTGCGCCTCGGTCGGCTGCACCACCGCGGCGATCTGGTCGATCGGCAGACCGACGATCTCGCGGCGGTCGCTGCCGCACAGCTGATCCAGCGCAACGCCGCGCGCTTGCCGCCGTCCCTGCGGGCGCTGCGGCAGATAGGCCGAGAGGCCGTCATAGCCATAGGGCCCGAAGAGGCCGGCATAGATGTCCGGATAGCCGTAGCCCCAGAAGCCGAGACCGTCGCCCCAGATGGTGTAGTCGTAGAAGTCGTTGTAGGCGAACGGCCAGAACAGCGGTCCGACCCAGCCGTAGCCGCCGCCTGGATGCTGCCACCATCCGCTGCTGGCGCCATGCCAGCCCGCAAGCGCGGCCGCAGCCGTGATCTGGGCGCGCGCTGCCGGGTTGCTGATGAGACGACCGTTCTGGAAGGCGCTGGAATGCAAATTGAGCGCGTTGCGGAAGTTCGCGGGGCGCACGGACGCGTTGCGGATCTGACCGAAATTCGAACCGTGTCGGGCGCCCGTTGCAAACCGCATCGCGCGATGATGACCGCCGCCGTGCGCGTGCCCGAAACCGTGGCCATGGAAATGGCCGCCGCCGTGATGGCCTCCGCCATGGCCACCGCCGTGATGGCCACCGCCATGGCCGCCACCATGGCCACCGCCGTGGCCACCGCCGTGACCGCCGCCGCCTTTGCCCAAAGCCGTGCCCGTCAGCAGGCAGGCAAGCGCCATCACGGCAATTCCAATGACCGGTCGCAACATCGCATCCTCCCGCAAAGCCGCGCCATTGAGGCATCGGAAATTGTCGGGAATTGGAACCGGTGGGACTGCCGAAAGTTCCCGGATTGCGTTACGCCTCCGGCACGATCTTGCCGGGGTTGAAGATGTTGAGCGGATCGAGTGCCTTCTTCAGTGCCCGCATCGCCTCCAGCGCCTCGGGACCGAGCTCGGCCTTGAGGTATTTCTGCTTGCCCTGGCCGATGCCGTGCTCGCCGGTGCAGGTGCCGTCCATCGCCTGCGCGCGCTCGACCAGGCGGTGCATGAACTCCTCGCCGCGCGCCATCTCGTCGGCGTCGTTGGTATCGCAGACCAGCGAGCAGTGGAAATTGCCGTCACCGACATGGCCGACGATCGGCGACAACAAATTGAGACGCTTGAGATCCTCCTCGGTCTCGCTGACGCAGTCGGCAAGTCGCGAGATCGGCACGCAGACGTCGGTTGCAACCACGCCGATGCTGTCGCCGGGACGCAGCGCCTTCACCGACCAATAGGCGTCGTGCCGCGCCTGCCACAGCTTGGTGCGATCCTCCGGCTTGGTGGTCCAGGAGAATTCGCCGCCGCCGCAGTCCTTTGCGATCTCGCCGAACGCCTTGGACTGCTCGGCGACCTCGATCTCGCTGCCGTGGAACTCCATCAAGAGCAGCGGCGTCTCCGGCAGCGTCAGCTTGGAGTATGCGTTGCAGGCCTTCACCTGCGCGGCATTGAGCAACTCGATGCGCGCCACTGGAATGCCGGTCTGGATCGCCAGGATCACGGCCTGACACGCCCCGTGTACCGTCTCGAACGACACCGCACCGGCCGCAATCGTATCGGGAATGCCGCGCAGGCGGATGGTCAATTCCGAGATGATGCCGAGCGTGCCCTCGGCGCCGACGAACAGATGCGTGAGGTCGTAACCCGCGGATGATTTCTTCGCGCGCGTACCCGTCGTGATGATCTCGCCGTCGCCGCGCACCACCTTCAGCGCCAGCACGCTGTCGCGCATGGTCCCGTAGCGCACCGCGTTGGTGCCCGAGGCGCGGGTCGAGGCCATGCCGCCGAGGGAGGCATCCGCGCCGGGATCGATCGGGAAGAACAGGCCCTGGTCGCGCAGATGCTCGTTCAGCGCCTTGCGGGTGACGCCGGGCTGGATCACGCAGTCGAGGTCCTCGGCATGCACCGCGAGCACCTTGTTCATGTCGCGCAAATCGATCGAGATGCCGCCGGCAGGCGCGTTGACCTGGCCCTCCAGCGAGGTGCCGGTGCCGAAGGCGATCACGGGCACGCGGTTCTTCGCGCAGATCCGCACCACGTCCTGGATGTCGGCGGTCTCCTGCGCCATCACCACGCCGTCCGGCGGCTGATTGACGATCCACGTGGTGGTATGGCCGTGCTGCTCGCGGACGGCCTGCGAGGTGATGAGGCGATTGCCGAAGCGTGCGGCAAGCTGTTCCAGCGCGCTCGCGAGGGCTTTCGGCTCCGGCCGCGGCGGACCATTGGTGATGGTCGTACCCACGGAAATTCCTCCCGACGAGAAGAGACCGTGGCAAAGGACATATAACCGGTCAAGTCAAGGGACCGGACGCATAGCTTGGGAAGGACACATGCCGGAGACCGCCGCCACAGCGCCGAGCGCAGAGCCGTTCCGCTCTTCGATCATGCAGGTCGAGCCGCAATGGATCGACTACAACGGCCATCTCAACATGGCCTATTACAACGTGATGTTCGACCGGGCGATCGACGAGTTCTGGCTCGAGCTCGGGATTGGCCCGGTCTACAAGAAAGAGCGCCACGGCTCGACCTTCACCGCCGAATGCCATGTGCGCTATTTGCGCGAGATCCATCTCGGCGACCCCGTGCAGATCCTGGTGTGGCTGCTGGACGCCGACGACAAGCGGCTGCACACCTTCGAGGAGATGATGCACGGCACCGAGGGCTGGCTGTCGGCGACCTCCGAGAACATGTCGCTGCACATGGACATGAAGGCGCGGCGCGTCGCGCCGTTTCCGCCCGACATCCAGCAGCGCATTGCCGGGGTCGCCAAGTCTCACAGCGCCCTGACGCGCCCCCAGGGCATCGGCCGCAGCGTGGCGATGCCCTCGAAGCGGTAAGTTCAGCGCGATCGAGCAGCAGCGGCTTGATCGCGCGCCGGCCGTAGGGGGCCGTAGGGAAGCACCTATATCCTGTTGCGGCCGCGCGCCAAGCCGACCACGGCCGAGACCAGGAACAGGACGACCGCGATGAAGAAGATGATCTTGGCGATCTCGATCGAAGCGCCGGCGATGCCGCCGAAGCCCAGGATGCCGGCGATCAGTGCGATAACCAGAAACGTCACAACCCAGCCTAGCATGGTCAAACCCTCGTCTTGATGTCTCTCGGCACGGCTGGCCGCGCCACCTGCCCAGACAATCTCGACGCGGGAACGATGGTTCCGGCACGTACAACGGCGAAATTCGCACCTCGCGCTGGAACAAATCGGGCCGCCGCGCACGTGGAAAACCCACCTCGCCGCCCCATATAGGGGCCAATCCCTGTTAAGAAGGCTCCCTCCCGTCACCCCGCGGTGCCATCGTGGGGCCAAATGATTCGCATGACCGAGCCGAGCAAGATCACCAGCGTTTCCGACCACCAGCCCGCAGCCGGCGGCATCGCCGCGCGTGCGCGCGCCTCGGTGGGCCCGAAATATTTGTCCGGGCTCAATCCCGAGCAACGCGAGGCGGTGGAGACGCTGGACGGCCCGGTCCTGGTGCTGGCCGGCGCCGGCACCGGCAAGACGCGCGTGCTGACCACGCGCATCGCCCATATCCTGAGCCAGGGCCGCGCCCGCCCCGCCGAGATCCTGTCGGTGACCTTCACCAACAAGGCCGCGCGCGAGATGAAGCACCGGCTCGGCCAGATGCTCGGCCACGCCGTGGAAGGCATGCCGTGGCTCGGCACCTTCCACTCCATCGGCGGCCGCATCCTGCGTTTCCATGCCGAGCTGGCGCAGCTCAAGTCGAACTTCACCGTGCTCGATGTCGACGACCAGGTGCGGCTCTTGAAGCAGTTGCTGCAGGCCGAGAACATCGACGACAAGCGCTGGCCGGCGCGCATGCTGGCCGGCCTGATCGACGGCTGGAAGAATCGCGGCCTGATGCCCTCGCAGGTGCCCTCGGGCGAAGCCGCGATGTTCGGCAACGGCAAGGGCGGCAAGCTCTATGCGAGTTATCAGGAGCGGCTGAAGATTTTGAACGCCGCCGATTTCGGCGATCTGCTGCTCGAGAACATCCGCATCTTCCGCGAGCACCCGGATATCCTCCGGCAGTACCAGCAGCGCTTCAAGTTCATCCTGGTTGACGAGTACCAGGACACGAACGTCGCGCAATATCTGTGGCTGCGGCTGCTGTCGCAGGCGCCTTCGTTCGCCTCTCCCCGCGTGCGGGGAGAGGCCGACGCACTCGGCAGCGCAATTGCGCGCCAGAGTGCGGCGGGTGAGGGGGACTCTCCGAGCACCGAGCTCATGGAGACAGCCCCTCACCCCGACCCTCTCCCCGTGAAGGACGGGGAGAGGGAGAAAACCAAAAACATCTGCTGCGTCGGCGACGACGATCAGTCGATCTATGGCTGGCGCGGCGCCGAGGTCGACAACATCCTCCGCTTCGAGCACGATTTCCCCGGCGCCAAGGTGATCCGCCTCGAGCGGAACTATCGCTCCACCGGCCACATCCTCGCCGCCGCCTCGCATCTGATCGCGCACAATGAAGGCCGGCTCGGCAAGACGCTGCGCACCGAGGACCAGGACGGCGAGAAAGTCACCGTCACGGGCTCGTGGGATTCGGAAGAGGAAGCCCGCGGCATCGGCGAGGAGATCGAGCAGCTGCAGCGCCAGGGCGAGAAGCTCAACGAGATCGCCATTCTGGTGCGCGCCTCCCACCAGATGCGCGAGTTCGAAGACCGTTTCGTCACGCTCGGCCTGCCCTATCGCGTCATCGGCGGCCCACGCTTCTACGAGCGCGCCGAGATCCGCGACGCGCTGGCCTATCTGCGCGTCATCAATTCGCCCGCGGACGATCTCGCCTTCGAGCGCATCGTCAACACGCCGAAGCGCGGCCTCGGCGATGCCACCATCCAGATGCTGCATGACCACGCCCGCAAGCGCCGCATTCCCCTGTTCGAGGCGGCGCGCGCCGTGGTCGAGACCGACGAGCTGAAGCCGAAGGCGCGCGGGTCCTTGCGCGATCTCGTCGCCCAGTTCGACCGCTGGCGCGCCCAGCGCGAGGTCACCGCCCACACCGATCTCGCCCAGATCGTGCTCGACGAGAGCGGCTATACCGAGATGTGGCAGAAGGACCGCTCGGCTGACGCCGCGAGCCGGCTGGAGAACCTGAAGGAACTTGTGCGCTCGATGGACGAGTTCGAGAACCTGCAAGGCTATCTGGAGCACATCGCGCTGATGATGGACCGCGATGGTGAGACCGATGAAGATAAGGTCTCGCTGATGACGCTGCATTCGGCCAAGGGGCTCGAATTCGACAACGTGTTCCTGCCGGGCTGGGAGGAAGGCCTGTTCCCGAGCCAGCGCACGCTGGACGAACAGGGCCGCGCCGGCCTCGAGGAAGAGCGCCGGCTCGGCCATGTCGGCCTGACCCGCGCGCGCCGCCGCGCCATGATCTATTTCGCGACCAACCGGCGCATCCATGGGACATGGTCGACCACGATCCCGTCGCGCTTCCTCGACGAATTGCCTGCGGCCAATGTCGAGATCACGGAGTCCAAGGGCGGCTCGGCCTGGGGCGGCACCGGCGGCTACGGCGCCTCGCGCTTCGACGACATGGAGGCGTTCGGCTCCAGCTACACGACGCCGGGCTGGCAGCGCGCCCAGGCCAACCGCAACCGAGGTGGTGGCCGCAATAGCGGTGGCCGAAGCGGCGGCTTCGAGGAAGAAGCCACGACGTTCTCGTCGTCCTCGTCATCCGGACCGGATTTCGGCAGCTTCTCCTCGCGCCGGCGCGGACCACTGACGATCGAGGGCGAGCTGGTCGCCAAATCCACAGGAACGACCTCCGAATTCTCGCTCGAAGACCGCGTCTTCCACCAGAAATTCGGCTACGGCCGCGTCACCAAGATCGACGGCAACAAGCTCACCATCGCCTTCGACAAGGCCGGCGAGAAGAAGGTCGTGGACAGCTTCGTGCAGCGGGCGTGAGGCCCGACATGGCTCAATATGTTGCCATCATCGAGGACGCAGATCCCGACGCCGTCAGCCTGTGGTTTCCGGACCTGCCGGGCTGCATCTCCGACGGCGACGACGTGGACGAGGCCCTGGAGAATGCACCCGAGGCACTCGCATTCTACGCGCACGACCTCAGCGACGAGGGCCGCCGGCTTCCCCCGCCGAGGACGCTGGCCGAGCTCGAGGCCGACCCAGAGTTTGCCGAGGACCTCAGGAACCACACGGCCGTCGTGATCGAATGGCCTCCCGCCACGGACGCCGAGTGAGGACTGTTCGCCGCACTTGCCGGACTCTCGACGGTTCTCCCCCGAACAGCCCTTGACCACCGCGAACTTCCCCGTATCAGATAAACCCATGGTCCGGGGCTCCATCACATTGATCGTGCTGGCATTGGTTATGCCGTCGCTTGCGGCGGCCGAGACCATGAGCTTTGGCGATTCGATCGGGAAGCTGGCGGCGAGTTGCGGCGCGGAAATCGTCGCCAATTGCCGCGGCGTCAATCCGGACTCGACCCGGCTCAAGGAGTGCCTGTCGCGCAACCGCGACGTGCTCTCGCCGCAGTGCCAGAGCGACTATCTCCGCGTGTTCGACGCCATCCAGAAGCGCGTCGCCGCGCGCGTCACCGTGGCGCAGGCCTGCCAGCGCGAGATCGTCAAGGTCTGCGGCGGCTCGACCAAGGAGACCAGCAAGTCGATCCCCTGCCTGGTCTCGGCGCCCAAGGGCATCAGCAACAACTGCCTGAAGGCCGTTGACGACGCGGGGTATCGCTGATGCGCGCGAAGGGGCTCTCGACCGTCGGACTAAGCGTTGCGTTCGGTCTCGCCCTGCTCGCGGGCGCCGCGCGCGCGCAGACGGCTGCGCCGACCCGCGACGAGATCGTCGGCAAGCTCAACCATTTCGAACAGGCCGCCGAGGTCGACCTTCCCGCGCTGAAGCAGCAGGTGATGGAGCGCGCCAAGACCAGGATCAAAAACGATCCCGGCCCGGTGAACCGCCCGCTGATCGCGCCTGACCTCGCGAGCCTGCCCGCCTTCAACGCGCAGATCCAGTTCGACGCCGACACGCCGATCATCCAGCCGGCGTCCTACCAGACCGTCGGCCGCATCGCCGACGCCCTGGTTCACGCCTCTCTGCTGCCCTACACCTTCCTGATCGTCGGCCATGTCGAATCCAATTCGAAGACGCGGGAGGCCAACGCGATCCTGAGCCAGCGCCGGGCAGACGCGATCCGCGACGTGCTGGTCAACACGTTCAAGATCTCGACCAAGCGGCTGCATCCGATCGGCCTCGGCGAGGAGCAGTTTCTCGACCGGGCCAAGCCGACCTCGGCCGTCAACGGTCAGTTGCAGATCCTGACCTACGCCAAGGTGCCCGAGGACGCGCCCGCGCATCCGGCCGCGGCACCTGCGCCTGCGGCGAAAAAGCCCGCCAAGAAGCGGTAAGCAGACGCTCCCAAGCGTCCCACGGAACCCTTTGAAGTGCTGACCCTTTTGTGGTCTGTCCCACAGCGCGACGATATGGTCTTGCGCGACAATAGTGCCGGTTTGTGCACCGCTCTATCCGGTGCTATAGCCTTTGCTCGTCCTTCCCCAGACCCCGTGCTGCATGAGACCAAGATGGGTGGCTTTTTTCAACGCCAACTTGCCGTTTATGTCGAGTACCATCGCGATCCCCGGAACACGGCGATGCATGTGGTGGGCATCCTCCTGCTGTTCACGGGCGCGGTGATGCCGCTGACGCTGGTGAAGGTCCCGCTGTTCGGGTCCGAGGTCAGCCTGGCGGTGATCCTGGCCCTGCCGGTCCTGATCTACTGGCTGCTGCTCGATCTGGCGCTCGGGGCCGGCATTCTGGCCGTCTCCATCGTGCTGTTCTCGATCGCGTCGACCATTGCGAACGGAGTCAGCACTGTCGCGATGTGGGGCATTTTCGCTGCCCTGGTCGCGCTCGGCTTCGCCGCGCAGGCCATCGGGCACAAGGTTTTTGAGGGGCGCGAGGCCTCGCTGTTCACGTTTCCCTCGCATCTCTTGCTGGGACCGATGTTCGTCATGGCAAAATTATTCATTGCACTGGGCTTCCGTCGCGACCTTGCCGCGATTCTGGCGCCTCTTCCGGCCAATTCCCTTTCAACCCGATAGCTCCAGAAGCGAAACAGCAAACCTTTCTTCATGGCTCTCGTACTGGTTACCGGTGGCAGCGGTTTCATCGGACATCATCTCGTAGAAGCGCTCCGCGCCCGTGGGCAGCGGGTGCGCGTTCTCGATGTTCGTCCGCCGGCCGCGCCGAACTCTGACGTCGACTATGTTCATGGCTCGGTGCTGGACGGCGCCGCGGTCGATACCGCGCTGTCCGGCGTCGATCAGGTCTATCACCTCGCCGGCCTGCCCGGCATGTGGGTCGCGAACAAGCAGGACTTCCACGACGTGAATTGCCGCGGCACCGAGGTCGTGCTGGCGGCCGCGAGGAAGCGCGGCGTGTCGCGCTTCCTGCACTGCTCGACGGAATCGATCCTGTTCCGCTATACCGACCTCAACGGCGTTCCGGCCGAAGAGGCGCTGCAGCCGGCCGAGGCGATGCCGGGCGCCTATACGCGCTCGAAGTCGCTGGCCGAGCATCATGCCGCCAAGGCCGCGGCCGAGGGCTTTCCGCTGGTGATCGGCACGCCGACCATGCCGATCGGTGCCGCCGACCACAATCTGACGCCGCCGACCGCGATGCTCTGGTACTTCCTGCAGAAGAAGGTGCAGCCGCATCTCAACTTCCTGGTCAATCTGGTCGACGTCCGCGACGTCGCCATGGGACTAGTGCTGACCATGGAGCGCGGCCGCATCGGCCAGCGCTACATCCTCGGCGGCGACTGCGTGCCGCTGGGCAACATCCTGCGGATGATGTCGGCGATGAGCGGTCGCCGCCAGTTCCCGGTCGTCGTGCCCGGCAAGATCGCCGAACTCTCCGGCATCATGCTCGAATATTTGTCCGACAATTTCACGCGCCGCCCGCCCAACGGCACCGCCGAGGGCGTGCGCATCGCGCTGGCCGCGAGCGACCTCTCGATCGGCAAGGCACGCACCGAGCTCGGCTATTCGCCGCGCCCGATCGAACCGGTCCTGCGCGAAACCATCACCCATCTGCTCGCCCGCAACGGCCAGCAGCCTTCCGGCGCCATCGAGCATCACGCGCTGTCCTCGCGCGCGGGCTGACGCCGCCGCCTAACGCAAAGAACCTTCATGTCCTTCGATTTCAGCAAGCTTCTCTCTGTCGCCTGGGGTGGCTGGACCACGACCTGGCCGACGCAACTGCTCGCCCTGATCTGGCTCGCCTGGCTCGCCAGCTGGGTCGGCGCCTCGTTCTGGCAGGGCCGCACCCAGAAGCAGGTCATGACGCTGGAATCCGGGCGCTATCGCATCCCGATCCTGGTCGGCGGCATCCTGTTCACGCCGTGGACCGCGGAAGTGCTGAACGAGAAGCCGCTCTGGGTGTTCAGCAACATCGCTGTCTACATCACGGCGCTGATCGTGCTCGCCGGCATCTCCTTCACCTGGTGGGGACGGCTGCATCTCGGAAAATTCTGGTCCAACACCATCACCCACAAGGAAGACCACCGCGTCATCGACACCGGCCCCTACGGCATCGTGCGCCATCCGATCTACACCGGCCTGATCGCCGGCATGCTCGCGACCGGCATCGCGGTCGGCACGGTGACGGCCATCCTCGGCGCGATCCTGATCTCGCTCGGCATGTGGCAGAAAGGCCGGATGGAAGAGGTGTTCCTGTCGAAAGAGCTCGGCGAGGACGCCTACGGCGCGTATTGCCGCCGCGTGCCTATGATCATTCCGTTCACCTCGCCGCGGTGAAGGCGGACTCCGCCTACTGCTTTCTCCCCGCGACGCTACTGCTCAGTCCCGTCATCCCGAGGTGCGAGGCCTGCGAGGCCGAATGCATCGCAAGCCGAAGCCTCGAAGGATGCACGGCCTAGATCCAGCCGGGCCGTGACGCGTTGCGCCGGTTCGCACCTCAGGATGACGGGGGTAGAGTCGGAACGCTGGCGTCATCAGGAACCGCCCCTTCCCCCGCTTGTTATCTCCCGACACCTGCACCAGCCGCAGAGCATCGAGCCATGTCTGATGCCTACGATTATTTTCGTGCACACGCCATCGCCGCCGCCCGCAAGGCGCGGGCGATGCCGCCGGGACGGCCCAAGCAGAAGCAGCGCACCGTGGCGCGGGTCTATCACCTGCTATCCAAGGAAGCTGCGCTGACTCCGAACGTCCATCATCTCGACGATTTCCGCGCGGCGCGGCGGCTGGAACGGCAAATCGGCCGCTGATGTCGGTCCATGCAAATTTGGTCATCTGCCATTCCGCGGGAATAGACGTCCGTCCAGTTCAGCGACGGTTGACCTTTTTACCGCCAGCCAGTTGGATGCGCGCGCAACGAGGCACGACGACATTCTATCGTGGATCCGGAGAGGTCGACGATCAGGCCTGAGCCCGCGCGGGGTTTCGGGCGATCCGCCGTGGACTGTGCCTCAGAGTTCGACAGGGGCTTCTCATGAGCTTTTCCAGTATCTTCGCGCAGTTCGTCGCGTTCGTCGGCGGCGTCGCGCTGCAATGGCGCAAGATGACCGGCACCGAGCCGCCGCCCGCCTGGGGCCAGGCGCCCGCCATTCCCGAAGCCAAGCCGCAAGGCGCGATCCCGACGCTGAAGATGCCGACCGCGCGCGGCTGGCGCGAGGGCCAGAAGCCGACGGTTGCACCCGGACTCAAGGTCAATGCCTTTGCGACCGGCCTCGACCATCCGCGCTGGATCGAGGTGCTGCCCAATGGCGACGTGCTGATCGCGGAGGCGACGCAGATCGCAGGCGCTCCGCGCAGCGTGTTTCACTACGCGATGCAGGCGACGATGCGGCGCGCCGCGGCGCTCGGGTTCTCCGCCAACCGCATCACGCTGCTGCGCGACAAGGACGGCGACGGCGTTGCCGAAGTTCGCGGCGCCTTCATGGAGAACCTCAACCAGCCGTTCGGCATGGCTCTGGTCGGTGACACCTTCTACGTCGGCAACACCGACGGTGTGATGGCCTTTCCTTATGTCGCCAATGCCGACCGCATCACGGCGCCGGGCAAGCGGCTGACCACCTTCAAGCCGGCCGGACACTGGACACGCAGCCTGCTCGCAAGCCCCGACGGCAAGAAGCTCTATGCCGGCGTCGGCTCGCTCAGCAACATCGCCGAGATGGGCATGGAGGTCGAGGAAGGCCGCGCCGCGATCTACGAGCTCGATCTCGCCGCCGGCACGCATCGCATCTTCGCGGCCGGCCTGCGCAATCCGGTCGGCCTCGCCTGGGAGCCGACGACCGGCGTGCTCTGGACCGTCGTCAACGAGCGCGACGGGCTCGGCGACGAGACGCCGCCGGACTATCTCACCTCGGTGCGCGACGGCGGCTTCTACGGCTGGCCCTATTGCTACTGGGGCAAGACGGTGGACGATCGCGTGCCGCAGGATCCGGCGATGGTCGCCAAGGCGATTCAACCGGACTATGCGCTCGGCGGCCACACCGCTTCGCTCGGCCTGTGCTGGATGCCCGCAGGGACATTGCCCGGCTTCCCCGACGGCATGGTGATCGGCCAGCACGGCTCGTGGAATCGCAGCAAGCTGTCCGGCTACAAGCTGGTGTTCATCCCGTTCGAGAACGGCAAGCCCTCCGGCCCCGGTCGCGACATCCTGTCGGGCTTCCTGTCCCCGGACGAGAAGGAATCCTACGGCCGCCCAGTCGGCGTCGTGATCGGCCCCGACAAGAAGTCGCTGCTGATGGCCGACGACGTCGGCAACGTGATCTGGCGCGTCACGGGGGCGTAAGACGCGATAGTCGAGATAGGAGCCGCGGCTCCCTGCACCTCTCCCGCTTGCGGTAGAGGTCGGCGCGTTCCGGGCGATGCGAAGCATCGTCCCGAGCGCCGGGTGAGGGCTCTCTCCTCTGGGGGAGTGTCCCGCTGCGGAAACACCCTCTCCCAAGCCCTCCCCCGCAAGCCGGGGAGGGAGCGCACCGGTGTTCGGACTAACGAAGTCTCACGCCAACTACGTCCCCACACACAGCGTGGCGCGCTGCTTGCGCAGCAGCGCGATCACGGACAGTGCGGTGATCAGGCCGGTCTTGGGATTTTCGGACGGGATGTTCTCGATCGACATCGAGAAGCGTGCCGAATCGGCCTCGACCTCGACGCGGTGAACGTTGCGCGTCATCGTGGGGTCGGCCCAGACCTGCATCTGGGTGCGATCGGGACCGATGCCCGCCAGCGACAGCGCGACGGCGACGTTGACGTTCGCCGGAAAGCCTCTTGCTGCCTCGCGCGCGCTGCCCTCGAACAGTTTCAGCGGCTCGCGCAGATTGTCGATATCGATGTTGTTCTGGACGATGAAGGGCGCGCCCTTCAGCCCGTCGATCGGCTTGCGCGTCACCATCTTCACCGAATGGATGGTGCCGATCGCGGCGGCGTTGACGGCATCAAGCCCGATCAGCGCACCGGTCGGCACGATGATGCGGCCGCCATTGGCGCGGGCGAGATCGACCAGATCGAAATTGTCGAGCAGCCCGCCGACGCTGACGACGACCGCGGCCCTGCCGCGCTTCACCGCGGGCTCGACGATCGCACGCAATTGGCTGCTCGGCGCGCATTCGACCACGATGTCGGCAGCGTCACCGAGTTGGTCGATCGGCAGGACTTTCGGCGGACGACGCAGGCCGTTGATGAAGGCCTGATGCTTGGCCGGATCGCGCACCGCGACGGCTGACAGCGCCAGTCCCTCGATGCCTTGATCGAGGGCGGCTGCAATCTTGGTGCCAATCGAGCCCAGCCCTGCAATGGCCACCCGCAATTCGCCCGAAACCTTCTGATCCGTCATCGCATCACACCTTCTGTCCAGGCTGATGTCATAGCCTCTCAAGCGTCCCGCGCATAGCTGCGCAGGCGGCCCTCAAGAACGGCCAGCATGGCATCGCGGGCCGGATCGCGCGAACCGCGCAGCCAGGCGAGCGGCAGCCGGCCGACCGGGCCGTTCTGCTTCGGCCGCAGCGGCACGAAGCGCACGCCTGAGACGGCCATCCGCGTGGTCCAGCGCGGCACGATCGCAACCCCGAGCTTCGTTGCCACCAAGTTGATGATGGTCTGCTGCTCGTCGGCAACCTGCACGATGCGCGGCGTCAGGCCGGCCTGCTCGAACAGCTCCACGGCTCGAACGTCTCGCAGATAACGCGAGCTTCGGCCGCCGATCCTACCGTCACTTGACGCCGTAGCGGGCGAACGCGTCGGCGATCTTGAGGTCGATGAGCTTTGCAGCCGAGACGTCGCGGTTGCCGCCGGCGCCGTCACCCTGCCTGAGCCTGGCAAGTCCGCGTCCATAGAGCGCGCTTGCCAGGTTCGGCGCCAGGCGCAACGCGGAATTGTAGTCGTCGATGGCCGCGGCGAACTGGCCCATCTTCAGATGGATCAGCGCGCGTGAATCGTATGTCGCGGCATCGCTCGATCCCGACCGAATCACCCTGTCGCAGTCGACGAGCCCGGCCTGCAGATCGCCGATGATCGCCCGGGTCCAGCAGCGCCCGCTCCATGCCCACGTCAAGTTCGGATCGAGCCGGATGGCCTCGTCGAAATCGAGCGCGGCTCGATCATACTGGTTCAACTTCAGACGGGCTTCGGCACGGTTGGCAAAAGCGCTGCCATAGGCCGGGTTGAGCCTGATCGCCTCGTCGAAGGACTTGACCGCGTCCTCATATGCCCCCTTCCGCAAATAGGCGACGCCGCGATTGTTCACCGGCTTGACATAGCCTGAAGCGAGCTCGATCGCCCGATCGAAATCGCTGATCGCACGGTCGTATTCCGCCGCTGCGGCATAGGCGTTGCCGCGATTGTTGTAAGCCAGAGCCAGCGCCTCCGGCCTGGCATCACCCGAATTGATGAGCGCCGTACAGCCGGCGATCCGAACCTGGGCCGGAATAGTGTCCGCACCGTTGCACTGCTCAATGTTCTGGAGGTGACTTTTCTTCTGCGGCTGCTGCGCGACCGCGGGCGAGCCGATCGACAGCAGCACGAGAACGGCCGCGACGCTGGCGATGATGGCGGCCCTGATCGTCATGTCCGTGCCGCTTCAGCATCCCCTGCAGATGTTCGGCCTGGGACCACTCCCCTGCTCCGGCGCCGCGGCAGTCGTGCGCTTCTTCACCAATTTGCTCTTGCCCTCTTCGATGAGAGTCGAGAACTTGACCGCGCCGTCATCCGCGATTTCGATATGCGGCGTGGTGCCCCGGATTCCCATCGTTGCAACGGGCGTATCGACTTTCATGTCGCCGCTCTTCGCGATCTGGCCGGCGACGAAAGTCGCCGTTCCCCTGGCCAGATTGAAGAACGTTGCGTTGGATTTGCCCGCCGGCTCGTACACGTACTCGTCGAGGGTCATGCGGGCGTTGCTCGACAGATTGAACGACGAGCCATCGCTGAAATTGATGCTGACCCGGCTGTCCGCCCCGGTTCGCACGACGTCGCTCAGATACACGACATCGCCGACCTTGGTTTGCGCAGCCGGATCGCCGAGCTTCGCCTGGACGACGACCGCACCTGCGTGCTCGATCGAGACCGAACCTGCAACGGCGACGACCTTGCCGATGGGTTTCGGCACAACGTTCTCAGGGCCGCGTGTTGCGGGATTGACTTGAGCCTGCGCTGGCGCAGCGAGAACACACGCCGCGGCCCAAATGAAGCCAGTCACAAAAACCGCAATCGTATGCCTGCACATGACCCGCCCCTTTCCGAGAAGATCTGCGTGGCGCCTGATGGGAGCTATGTGAGCTTCGACCAAGCTCGCAATTCGTGCATTGTGAGTATCTACAACCTGGATCGATCCTAACGGACCGGTCCTCCAAAAAAGCAATTCTTCCGTGCATGATCTTAGGCTCAAGCCGTTTGCCTGGCCAGCGAAAGTGGGCTAGATTTCGCATAGCTCAAGCGTCAACTTCTTGAGAGCGCAAATTGCTGTTGCGGGGAAGCATCTCCGCTGAACCTGCCATCACGTTGCCTATACCAATAAAGTTCGCATTTCAAACCAGACGTTTTCGGCGTGCAGGCCTGGGGTTGCTAACGCCAAAAATTGCGCCCGCGGCGTAGCAATACCGACAAGAAGCCGCGGCACCGCGCCGAGCCCGAATTGTTCGGCGCGCGAGGCCACGGCCATGTCAGTTGCGTTCGGCGTTGGCCCCCAGAACGGGGGCACCAAGACCTTTCCCCTCCAGATCATCGGCATCGTTCAAAGCACGTTGGGATACGTTACCCTCACGCGCGATGACGGTCCGGCCACGCAGGTCAGCATCGGCGACCTTGTCTGCCGCCATGACGTAATAGAGACGGCTGCGCATGCGCAGATCGGGATTCGGCTTCTCGACGACACCATATTCAGCGTCGGCAGCGGAGCTCGCGTCGAACTGCGCGAGTTCGCCTCCGAATCCGACTGCGCCTCGCGTTCGACCATCGTTGCGGTCAGCAGCGGAAGCTTTGCATTCGCGGCCGGACGGCTGGCAAACAGCGGCACCCTGACGGTCGATACACCTCTTGGCAGCGTTCGCGGCCGCTCCCATGCGACCGGCTTCGGCATCCTGACCATGGCGGCGCTGACTTTCGCGATGGTGAAAGAGGCGCAGGGCTCGGACCCCGACGCCACCTATCTCGACAGCGATACGCTCAGTTACAAGGACCTGCAGCACGGCGCCTTCGAGCTCATCACCAAGGAGCGGGTGCCTCGGCACATTATCGTCGACGATCCAGGCGAAACCGTCATCCTGCACAGGATCGGCTCCTCCGTCAGTGTGAATCAGGTTACCAACAGCGCTGCTCGCATGGAGGAGCTGCACGCAGCTCAACAGGACGTGCTCGCCAATCTCACGCGAGGCCCAACTGGATCCAGTACGCCGCCCGGCGTCATCGCCCCCTCGCTGCAGCACATCAACTTCAACCCGGACAACGCGCCGGCGCCGCTAAACCTGCTTCCGCCACTGCCGCCGGCCGACATCCCCTTGATCGTACGCCCGCCGCCATCACTGAACGTGCCGGGCGGACCCACCGAGATCGACACCATCGCATTCAACGACACGTTCACCGCGACAACCGGCACTTTCACCGCCAGCAGCCCGCTCAATGGCGCCCTCACCTTCGGCCTCAGCGGCGGGACGGCCGGCACCACGGTCGTTAATGGGGAAACCTACGATCTCTCGCAGACCGGGCCGTATGGCACCCTGTATCTGAACAGCGCATCCGGCGCCTACACTTTTGTTCCGAATGCGCAAGCCATCAATGCCCTGTCGTCGCCGACGACCACGAGTTTCGTCATCACGGTCTCGGACACCGGGTTCTCGACGAGCCGAACATTCGTCGTCAACATTCTCGGCGTCAACGATACGGCCATTATCTCCGGCAACGCCGCCGGCACAGTGGTGGAGGCGGGCGGCGTCGCCAATTCGGCGCCCGGCACACCGAGCGCAACCGGCACGCTGACAGACGCCGACGTCGACAATCCGCCCAACACCTTCACGGAAGTCAGCTCGCCGACCAGGAGCGCGGGCGGCTACGGTACGTTCACGATGACAGCCGGCGGCGTGTGGACCTACACGCTCGACAATGGCAACGGTACAGTGCAGTCGCTGAACGTCGGCGATACGCTGATCGATCGGTTCACCGTGACCACGATCGACGGCACCCCGCAGCTGGTGACGATCACCATCAACGGCACGAATGACGCCGCAATCATCTCGGGGACTGCGATCGGTTCCGTCGTCGAGGCGGGCGGCACTTCGCCTGGCACCCCGGTCGCGACGGGCACGCTTCTCGCAGCGGACGTCGACAATCCCGCCAACACGTTCGTGGCGGTCGATACGCCGACTGCAAGCGCGCACAGCTATGGCAGCTTCACCATCACCGCGGCTGGATTATGGACCTTTACGCTCGACAACAACAATACCGCGGTCCAGGCGCTCAACAACGGTGCCACGCTGACAGACAGTTTCACGGTGACCTCGGCCGACGGCACCCCACAGACGGTGACGATCACGATCAACGGCAGCAACGATGGGGCAATCATTTCCGGGACGACGCGCGGCGCGGTCGTAGAGGCCGGAGGTGTGGCCAATGGTACGCCCGGCACGCCGACCGCGACCGGGACATTGACCGATCTCGACCCTGACAATGCGGCCAATACCTTTACCCCGGTGACCACGCCAAAGACGAGCGCCGGCGGCTTCGGCACCTTCACGATGACCGCGCTTGGCACGTGGACCTACACGCTCGACAACAGCAACGGCGCAGTGCAGGCGCTCAATGTCGGCGCTACGCTGAACGATCAGTTCACCGTGACCACGGTCGACGGCACGCCGCAGCTGGTGACGATCACGATCAACGGCACCAATGACGCCGCTTCCATTTCCGGAACGACGACGGGTTCGGTGCTCGAGGCCGGCGGCATCGCTTCCGGCACGCCAGTCGCGACCGGCACGCTCACCGATACCGACCTGGACAATCCCGCCAACACCTTCACGGCGGTGACCTCGCCCAGGGCCAGCGACGGCGGCTACGGCACTTTCACGATGACCGCGTCCGGGCTGTGGACCTATACGCTCGACAACAACAACGCAGTGGTCGACGCGCTGGATGTCGGCGACACGCTCACCGACCATTTCACGGTGACGTCAATCGACGGCACCACGCAACAGGTGACGATCGCCATCCATGGCGCCAGCGACGCCGACCCCAACGACTTCGACAATCTGGCGACGGGATCAACCGTCGTCTCCGATCCCCCGTTCGTCTTCGGCACGCCTGGACACGACAGCGTCGCCGGTGGCGGCAGCGTTTCCCAGATCGTCTACGGCGGCGCCGGTGACGACACCCTCAACGGGACCGGCGTGAACGACACCATCTACGGCGGATCCGGTAACGACACGATCAAGGGCAACAACGGGGCCGACCTCATTTACGGCGGCTCCGGGCAAGACACGATCGGCGGCAGCAATGACAACGACACCATCATCGGCGGGTTCGGTGCGGACAAGCTCACGGGCAGCAACGGCAATGACGTCTTCGTCTATCTGTCGGCGGTCGACTCCAGAGCCGGCCAGTTCGATACGATCACCGATTTCGGATCGGGAGCCGACAAGATCGATTTGACGGCGCTCGGCGCGCTCGGATTCGTGATCCTGGCGTTGAGCTCGACAAGCTCGCCGGTGCCGCCCCACACCATCGCCTGGCTCTACGACAGCTCGGCAAACGAAACCATCGTGTATGTCAATCCAACCGATCAGACCCTGGAGATCGGCGATTCCAGCCTGCTGGAAGTTCATCTCCAGGGTGTCGCGACCATCGATTCCTCGGACTTCATCGTGGATCAAGCCGCGGCACCGGTGCTGGCGGCGAGCGATACAATCGATCCGGCCGCCGCCACGCTGGGCGATGCGGCGGTCATGACATCGACTACCTCCGATGCCTCCACCGAGGCGACGAACAGCAGCGGCTCCATTTCGTTGGACGGCAGCACGACCGCAATCGATGTGAGCTTTCCCTTCGATACCAATCGGGATCTCAGCAGCCACGAGATCGCCGCTTCCACCCCGGACGAGACTGCAACACTCCCCGGCCCGTCACAACCGGCAGTCCATTCGCTGTCGATGGAGCCCGTCAAATTTGTCTTCGAACCACCCCGGACCGACGACGGCATCCATCCAAACGGAAACACCGCAACCGGTACGACGGAGCAAGATCATGCCGTCACTTTCAGCGTGCCGGATGCGCTCGTTGCCAGCGACCAGCATCCAGAGAGCGGCAAGGCTGCCGAGGCGCATGGCCATGCAAGCCTTGCCGATACCGCCAGTGCGCTTCTCGATGTCGCCTCGGAGAAAGGTCTCGGAAACGGCGGCAACCCTCATTCGGATCAATCCCAGGAAAGCAAACACAGTCATGCCTCGATAGAGAGCCCCGACAAGTCCAATGGACAACCTCATTCTGCGCCAGACGACACGCACGGCCCGCACGGAGACGAGAAGGCCCATCCGCCGGGGCCGGGCGATTCCTTCAAATTCCTGACCCCGGCGATGGAGAACTCCAGCATCGCTTTTGTGGACGATCTCGCAGTGCCGCTCGATCGTCATGAACGCGCAGCACATGACAACGGACATGGTCACGCCACGGCACCGGACGAGGGTCCGCAGCTGGACGATGGCGCTCACGGCGTGGGCGGCTCAGGCGGGCCTCATGGGCAGCACGATCTCCTGGTGTGAGCTCGATCCGACAGGCGAGGCCAAGACCATGTCAGTCGCGTCCGGCGTTGAACCCAGGGATAAGGCCGGTGCGACTCTCCCTCACCAGATCATCGGCGTGGTTCAGACGGCGATTGGTTACGCCACTCTCAGGCGTGACGCCGGCACTGCAGCTCAAGTCAGCGTTGGCGCCCCTGTCTGTCACGGTGACATAGTCGAGACGACCACCGGCGGGCGGATCGGAATTCTGCTGATCGATGGCACCGTTTTCAACGTCTGCAGCGGCACTCGCATCGAGCTAAGCGAATATGTTCGCGATCCCGGCGGTGCCGTGCATTCGATCGTGCTTGCGGTCACCAGAGGAAGCTTTTCCTTCGCTGCCGGCCGATTGGAGAACGGCGCCGCCCTGACGTTCGACACGCCGCTTGGAAGCATTCGCGGGCGCTCCAATTCGAGCGGTTTCGGCGTGTTGACGCTTGCGGCGTTGACCTTCTCGATGATGACCGACGCAAACGCCGCGGATCCGGACGCCGCATTCCTGGATGACGACAAGATCAACTACAAGGACCTGCGGCACGGCGTCTTCGAGCTCATCACCAAGGAGCCGATGCCGCGACACATCATCGTTGAAGATCCCGGCGAGACCGTTGTCCTGAGCAGGATCGGCTCCTCCGTCAGCGTCAACCAGGTTGCCAATAGCGCGTCTCGAATGGAGGAGCTGCACGCAGCTCAACAGGACGTGCTCGCCAATCTCACGGAAGGAGCGACAGGTTCCAGCACGCCACCTTTTGCCAATTCGCTTTCCTTCGAGCACATCAATTTTACGCCGGCGGACAACACGGCTGCGCCGCAAAGCCCGCTTCCACCGCTTCTTCCGATCAACCTGCCCTCGATCGAACGGCTGCCACCGTCGCTTACCTTGCCGGCCGGGCCGGTCGAAATCGACACGATCGCTTTCGACGAGTTCAGCGCGACGAGCGGCACTTTCACTGCCAGCAGCTCTGGCGGCGGCGCCGTGACCTTCGGCCTGAGCGGAGGGACATCCGGCAGCACGACACTGAACGGAGTGACGTACAATCTTTCGGAGACCGGCCCCTATGGCACCCTGTACCTCAACAGCACAAGCGGCGCCTACACCTTCGTTCCGAACAGCGATGCAATCAATGCCCTGTCGTCGCCGACGACCACAGCCTTCCTCATCACGGTCTCGGACGGCTCGTTGTCGCTGAGTGAGCCCTTCACGATCAACATCAACGGCGCCAACGACGCCGCCACCATCTCGGGCAACACCGGTGGCTCGGTTGGAGAGGCGGGCGGCGTCGCCAACGCTGCTCCGAACATCCCAACCGCAACCGGCACGCTTACAGACACCGACGTCGACAACCCGTCCAACACCTTCAAGGCGGTCGATTCGCCCACCAGAAGCACGGCCGGCTACGGCACCTTCACGATGACGGCAACCGGTGTGTGGACCTACACGGTGGACAACACCAATAGTGCGGTACAGGCCCTCAATGTCGGCGATACTCTGACCGATACCTTGACGGTGACCAGCATCGACGGCACCCCCCAGGTCGTAACGATCACGATCCACGGCAGCAACGACGCCGCAGTCATTTCCGGGGCCGTGACCGGTTCAGTCGTGGAGGCCAGCTGCCTGTTGCCGGGCGCGCCGATCGCGGGCACGCTCGTCGACGCGGACGTCGACAATCCCTCCAACACGTTCGTGGCGATCGGCTCGCCGACGGCAAGCTCGGGCGGCTATGGCAGCTTTACGATGACGTCAGCCGGCGTGTGGACTTATATGCTCGACAATGCCAACCCGGCCGTGCAGGCGCTGAACATTGGCGGCGTGCTGACCGACAGCTTCACGGTAACGACCATCGACGGCACCCCTCAGGTGGTGACGATCACCATCAACGGCAGCAACGACCCGGCCGTCATCTCCGGCGTCGCGACCGGCTTGGTGGTCGAGGCCGGATGTGTAGCCAATGGGGCGCACGGTACGCCTGCGGCGACAGGCACGCTGACCGACACCGATCCCGACAACACGCCCAACACCTTCATCGCGGTGAGCTGTCCGACGACGAGCGCGGGCGGCTTCGGTAGCTTCACCATGACGGCGTCGGGTACGTGGACCTACACGCTCGACAATGGCAACAGCACAGTACAGGCTCTCAATGTCTGCGATACCCTGACCGACGAGTTTACCGTGACGACCATCGACGGCACGCCGCAGGTCGTGACCATCACGATCAAAGGCGCGAATGACGCCGCCATCGTTTCTGGTGTCACGACAGGCTCGGTGGTCGAGGCGGGCGGCATCTCGCCCGGCACGCCGGTCGCGACCGGCGCGCTCGCCGACACCGACGTCGACAATCCGTCCAACACTTTCACTGCTGTGACCTCACCCACTGCAAGCGACTGCGGCTACGGCACGTTCACGATGACTGCCGCGGGCGTGTGGACCTATACGCTCGACAACCACAATTGCGTGGTGGACGCGCTCAATGTCGGCGACACGCTCACCGATCACTTCACGGTCACGACCATCGATGGCACCAGGCAACACGTGACGATCTGCATCCGTGGCGCCAGCGAGGCCGATCCCAACGATTTCGACGACCTGGCCGCGGGGGCTGCCGTCGTATCAGCCCCTCCGTTCGTCTACGGAACTCCTGCAGGCGACTGTATCACCGTTTGCGGTGATACTCCTCGGATCGTCTATGGCGGCGCCGGCAACGACACCGTTAACGGGGCCGGCGTGAACGACACCATCTTCGGCGGCTCGGGCAACGATACGATCAAGGGCAACAACGGGGATGACGTCATCTACGGTGGCTCGGGACGGGACAATATCGACGGCGGTTGCGGGAACGACGCCATCACCGGCGGGATCGGCCCGGACAGGCTCACCGGAGGCAATGGCGACGATGTCTTCGTCTATTTGTCGACAATGGATTCCAAAGCAGGTCATTTCGACACGATCAATGATTTCAATTCAGGATGCGACAAGATCGATTTGACGGCGCTCGGCGCGCTCGGATTCGTGATCCTGGCATTGAGTTCGGCAAGCGCATCTGTGCCCGCGCATACCATAGCCTGGGTCTACGACAGCTCAGGCAATGAAACGATCTCATATGCCAATCCGACGGACCAAGCCCTTCAGATCGGCGATTCCGGCATGCTGGAGGTTCATCTGCAGGGGATCGCGGCCATCGTCTCCTCGGACTTCATCGTGGATCAAGCCGCGGCACCGGTGCTGGCGGCGAGCGATACACTCGATCCGGGCGCCGCCACGCTGGGCGATGCGGCGGTCATGACATCGAGTACCTCCGATGCCTCCACCGAGGCGACGAACAGCAGCGGCTCCATTTCGTTGGACGGCAGCACGACCGCGATCGATGTGAGCTTTCCCTTCGATACCAATCGGGATCTCAGCAGCCACGAGATCACCGCTTCCACCCCGGACGAGACTGCAACACTCCCCGGCCCGTCACAACCGGCAGTCCATTCGCTGTCGATGGAGCCCGTCAAATTTGTCTTCGAACCACCCCGGACCGACGACAGTCCAAACGGAAACGCCGCAACCGGTACGACGGAGCAAGATCGTGCCGTCACTTTCAGCGTGCCGGATGCGCTCGTTGCCAGCGACCAGCATCCAGAGAGCGGCGAGGCCCATGGCCATGCAAGCCTTGCCGATACCGCCAGTGCGCTTCTCGATATCGCCTCGGAGAAAGGTCTCGGAAACGGCGGCACCCCTGATTGGAGCCAATCTCAAGCAAGCAAACACAGCCAAGCGTCGATAGAGGCCGCCGACAAGTCCAATGAACAACCTCATTCTGCGCCAGACGACACGCACGGCCCGCACGGAAACGTGCAGGCCGATCCGTCCGCGCCGGGCGATTCCTTCAAATTCCTGACCCCGGCGATGGA
This sequence comes from Bradyrhizobium sp. SMVTL-02, assembly GCF_051853005.1. Lineage (NCBI taxonomy): Bacteria > Pseudomonadati > Pseudomonadota > Alphaproteobacteria > Hyphomicrobiales > Nitrobacteraceae > Bradyrhizobium > Bradyrhizobium sp. SMVTL-02. Next base: position 6,086,105 of record NZ_CP182469.1, read on the forward strand.
GAACTCCAGCATCGCTTTTGTGGACGATCTCGCAGTGCCGCTCGATCGTCATGAACGCGCGGCACACAACAACGGACATGGTCACGCCACGGCACCGGACGACGTTCCGCAGCTGGACGATGGCGCTCACGGCGTGGGCGGCTCAGGCGGGTCTCATGGGCAGCACGATCTGCTGGTGTGAGCTCGATCTGCTGAAACCGCTGTTCCTTACTTCCGCGCGGCGGGCGGCGGCGTCGCCATCGCGGCGGCAGGCGCCGGTGGCGTCAGATGCCGCGGGACGATGATGGTCTGGCCCGGGGTGAGCTGCGCGTTCTCCGCCAGCGAGTTGCTCTGCGCGAGCGTCCACAGCGGCACGCGATTGGCCGCGGCGATGCTCTCCATGGTGTCGCCGCGACGCACCGGCACCCGCACGCCGCTGTCCCACAATTCGACCAGCGTATCGGCGGGCACGAGATAGCGCAGCGGCACGGCACCGGCCTGGGTCTGCGGCGGAATGCGCGGCAGCTGCGTCACCATCTCGACGATCTGGCGATGGATCTCGTCGGACTTCTCGATGTTGATGTGCGAGACGCGGCTGTTCTCTTTCAGATCGTAGCTCGCATAATGGCCGCGATAGCCAGGCACCGCCACGACGTCGCCGCCGCCGAGCACGCTGTCGGACATGAAGATGTTGATGAAGCGCTCGACATTGAGCGGCACGTCGCCGGTCGCATGCGCGGGATCGATGGCGATCACCAGGCTGATCGGGATGTTCTCCTTGGCTGCCATCTCGGAGATGATGACCGAGCATAGCCCGCCCATGGAATGGCCGATCAGCACGATCGGCGCGGGGCTCTCCTTGTAGCTGGCGATGGCGCGGTTGCCGATCAGCCGGCAGACCGTGAATTCATAAACGTCGGCCGAGAAGCCAGCCTGCGTCAGTTTCTCGCTGAGCCGGTCCATGCCGGTCGAGAAGATCGGCCCCATGGCACCGCGGAACAGGTAGACTTTCGGCGGCGGCAGCGGCTCGGCGGGCGGAACGGGAGGCGTCGATGTGACTGTCGCGGCCGGGCGCTTCGACTTGGCGGGTGAAGCCACGGCTATGCCGTTGCCCAAGGCGAGCAACGCCACCGCTGCCAGCACGACTAACCGCCTCAAATCAATCATCAATCCAGCAGTCCCGCGACGGGAGGCAAAGGGCGTCTCCCAAACCGGCTTAGTGACGACCGATTTGGTGGATTTTGGGGCGCGGGAACCGTGGCGCGACGCACCGTCGCGGGTCAAAGCTCCGTGACCTGCCGGATGAGCTCGCCCCCGACCCGTCATTGCCGGCCCTTGAGCCGGCTGCGATGCGCGGCCTGCTTGGCGCGGTTGCCGCACCGCCTTGCGCGACTGCGGGTGTGGTCGGCGAACAGCATTCGTGCAGTTATGGCCCTCGCACGCCTTGACGTCGGACAGTCTTCCTCGCAGACGAACTTCGCCATCGCCTCGCCGACGGGCAGCAGAAGAGCTTCGGCTGATTGCCAGCGCCGCATCCTCTGCCGTGCAAGGCCTTCCTCATCGTGGCGAGGCGCGATTTGCAGGAACGCCTCATCGCGCTCCAGGATGCTGTTCAACGGGCCAAGCTCGTGCAGCGCCTTCGCGGTCAGCGGCCTGCCGGCATGCTCCAGAACAAAGCCCCTGAACCACTCGCGCAACGCGCGGGCCTGATGGGCGACCTTGTCGAGCTCGCCCGGCTTGGCGCGCCCCATCAACGCGTCCAGCTCCTCCGCCGGCACCAATTTCGCCTGCGACAGCCAGTCGACCAAGCCATCGCCATCGCCGATCCAGTCGACCGCTGTATCGACCGGTGTTGCAACCGAGTTGAGAAAATCGAGGCCGAGTGGGTCGGCGATGAACATGGCGGGCGGTCCATGAGCGCAGTCCTTGGCCGACGAATAACGGCTGATCGATAGTAACCATTAAAATGGCAGTTGCGACTACAAGAGCGACGTCGCGCTCTATCCGTCATTCCAGGAAAATTTCCGCAAGCACAAGCCGCCCTTCCTGGCGGTCTGGGGGAAGAACGATCCGTTCTTCATTCCGCCCGGTGCCGCAGCGTTCAAGCGCGACAATCCCAATGCAATCGTGCAGTTCTTCGACACCGGCCATTTCGTGCTGGAAACGCACGCCCGGGAGATCGCGGAGAGCATTCGTGCGTTTCTGGGGTGAGATGAGCTGTGGCGATCTTCGATTGCCGCATGGCGCGCCGGCCTAAAGCGGCAGCATGCGGTTCAAGAGGTCGAGCAGCGTGCGCTGCTCGGCCTCGCTCAGCGGCGCCAGCATCTTGCGGTTATAGGGCTCCGTCAGCCTCGCCCCCTCGGCGATGAGCTTTGCCCCCTTTGGCGTCAGGATGAGCTCGACCGCACGGCGATCGGACCTCGAGCGGTTGCGCTTGATGAAGCCGGACGATTCGAGCTCGTTCAGGATCTTGATCAGGTTCGGCAAGCGCAGCCGGAGCAGGCTGGCGAGGCTGCTCGGCGGCACGCCGGGATTGTCGCGAATGACGGCGAAGATCGCGTAGGTTGCCGGCGTCAGCCCCAGTGCGGCGAATTCCTCATAGAAGCCTTCGAAGAACTTCAGCTGCGCGAGGCGCAGCATGAAGCCGGGTGTGCGCTGAAGCGCATTCAGGTCCAGCGCTTCCTCCTGCAGTTCGGCAGATTTGGCGCCGGATTTCGGGGTCTTCGGGCTCATGATATGCATCCAAAGCGGGCCAAATTGACACTCTCGAAAATAGCTATAAAATATAACTATTATGAAGCGGCACCAAGACCGCCCATGGGAGGGACACAATGAACAGCAAATTCCTGCATAGATTGTGCATGCTGGCGGCAATGCTGACCACCGCACCGGCGTTCGCCCAGGACGCTGTGAAGATCGGCATCCTCAACGACCAATCCGGTCCGTTCGCGAGCTATCAGGGCATCGGCTCGGTCGTCGCCGCCAGGATGGCGGTCGAGGATTACGGCGGGAAGGCTGCCGGCAAGCCGGTCGAGGTCGTCGCGGCCGACCATCAGAACAAGACCGATATCGGGATCGGCATCGCCCGGCGCTGGTACGAGAACGAGAGCGTCGATGCGATCTTCGACATTCCGAACTCGTCGATTGCGCTCGCGGTGGCCGGCATGAGCGCCGAGAAGAACAAGGTCTTCGTCGGATCGGGCGCCGGCACGGTGCTGCTGACCGGCGAGAAGTGCACGCCGAACACGGTGCACTGGACCTACGACACCTATGCCTATGGCCGCGGCCTCGGCAAGGCGATCGTGCAGCAGGGCGGCAAGAAGTGGTTCTTCATCACCGCCGACTATGCCTTTGGCCATGATCTGGAGAAGCAGGCCGCGGAGGCCGTGAAGGCGTCCGGCGGCGAGGTGCTCGGCAGCGTGCGGCATCCGCTGGGAACGGCCGACTACGCCTCCTTCCTGCTCCAGGCCCAGGCATCTGGCGCGAACGTCGTCGGCTTCGCCAATGCCGGCGACGACACCATCACCTCGATGAAGCAAGCCGCCGAGTTCGGGCTGACCAGGGATCACAAGCTGGTCGGATTGATCCTGGGCATGAACGGCCTTCCCGCGCTTGGGCTGAAATTTGCGCAAGGCGCGCAGATCATGAATCCGTTCTACTGGGATCTCAATGACGGCACGCGGGCGTTCGCCAAACGGTTCGCCGAGCGCATTCCGTCAAAGGCCTATCCGAACGACATGCAGGCCGGCGTCTATGCCTCTGTCATCCACTACCTCAAGGCGGTCGACCAGGTCGGCAGCGCCCGGGACGGCAAGGCCGTCGTCGCCGCGATGAAGGAAACGCCGACCGACGATCCGCTGTTCGGCAAGGGCTACATCCGCAAGGACGGCCGCAAGATCCACCCGCTCTACCTGCTCCAGGTGAAGGCCCCGGAGGAATCGACGTCGGCCTGGGATCTCTTGAAGGTCGTCACCACCATCAAGGGCGAGGACGCGTTCCGCGCCCAGAACGAAGGCCAGTGCCCGCTCAGCCGCTGACGGCCGAGCCGAAGCGCAGGCTCAACAATTCGCTGCGCAGGCTGGAGAGCGTGCCGGTGCGTGTGACTGCGGCTTTGGCGTGATGAACTCGATTGGCGGCCGGGATCCACCTCACCCTAGGGGAGAGGTGAATCCTTGGCGCATCGAGTCAACCAAAGCTCATATCGTCTTCAGGCTACACCACGTGCGCTCAGTTCCTCGCCGGAGCCGTCGCCGCCGCCGACCGCGCCTGCCGCGGCGCGCCGGGCTCGGCGACGGGGGCAGCCGGAGCGCGCGAGCGCATGACCGCGGCCTCGATCTCGGCGATGACGCGGCGCTGGATCGCCTCGCTCTTGTCGATCGAGATGTGGCCGACGCCGGTGCCGCGTACGTCGACATTGTCGAGCTTGCCGCGCAGGTCCGCCGCGGCCCGCACCGGCTCGCCGGGACCATCGCCGATATAGATGTTGATGTAGCGCTCGGCGCCCGTCGATAGCCTGGTCTTGAACACGGAATCGAGGCCGATCGCGAGCTTTACGGGCACGCCGAGCTGGTTGAGCTTCGCAATCATGTCAGGCAGTGCGGTCGCGCCGGAGGAATGGCCGACCAGGATGATGGTCTTGATGCGGCCGGCCTTGTAGGCGGTCGCGGCTTCATCGGCGAGCGAGGACCAGGACACGAAGTTGGCGACGGTCACCGGGATGCCCTCCGCCTGGAGGCGGGCACCGATCGTGTCGAGGCCGAGCGAGAAGATGTTGAGCACGCCGCGCAGCAGGTAGACGTGCGTGGTCGCGACCTGGGCCTGGCCCGGGGCCGCCCTCGCGGTGGTCGGGCTGATGGCAACAGCTGACAGCAGAAGCAGGCAAATCGCCCACACACGGAGGGCGGGCAATTGGCTGGCGCCGGCGGTGTGACGGCCGTTCGGTCTCATCGATGTTTTCCCTGGGGACAATACGCTTGGCGATTGGCCGGAATCGTAGCCACGGCCTGCTCACAGACGCAACAAAGAGCCGCGTAAGCGACAATCTTAGCAGCAAGCCGTGGCGGTTGTGCAACACTTGCCCGGAACCCGCCCCTGAAGAGCCGGTTTCGAGACGATTTTTCTCCGACCAATTGCGACCGGGCAAGGGCATTCCTATTTCAGGGCACCGCTGACCCGCCCTTCCCGGCAGATCCAGCCTCCCTCCCCCAGCCTTTTGCCCCCAAGCCTTGCGGCCATCATGTCCTCCATCATTTCCGTCGCCAATCTGTCGAAGACCTATGGGTCCGGCTTCAAGGCGCTCAAGAACGTCAATCTCGACATCAAGCGCGGCGAGATCTTTGCGCTGCTCGGGCCGAACGGCGCCGGCAAGACCACGCTGATCTCGATCATCTGCGGCATCGCCAACCCGAGCGAGGGTCGCGTCCTCGTCGGCGGCGAAGACATCCAGACCTCGTACCGCAAGGCGCGCTCGCTGATCGGCCTGGTGCCGCAGGAATTGCACACCGATGCCTTCGAGAGCGTGTGGGCGACCGTGAGCTTCTCCCGCGGCCTGTTCGGCGAGCCGAAGAACCCTGCGCACATCGAGAAGGTGCTGAAGGACCTCTCGCTCTGGGACAAGAAGGACAACAAGATCATCACGCTCTCCGGCGGCATGAAGCGCCGCGTGATGATCGCGAAAGCGCTGTCGCACGAGCCGCAGGTCCTGTTCCTGGACGAGCCGACCGCCGGCGTCGACGTCGAGCTGCGCAAGGGCATGTGGGAAGTCGTGCGCACGCTGCAGCAGTCCGGCGTCACCATCATCCTCACCACGCACTACATCGAGGAAGCCGAGGAGATGGCCGACCGCATCGGCGTCATCAACAAGGGCGAGATCGTGCTGGTCGAGGACAAGGCGACCTTGATGCAGAAGCTCGGCAAGAAGCGGCTGACCGTCCACTTGCAGGGCAAGGTCACCTCGCTGCCGGAGAGCCTCGCCCATTACGAGCTCGAGCTCTGCGATGGCGGCGCGACGCTGGTCTACGACTACGACACCAAGGGCGAGCGCACGGGCATCACCAGCCTGCTCAGCGACCTGCGCACCGCAGGCATCCGTTTCAACGATCTCGACACGACGCAATCGTCGCTCGAGGACATCTTCGTCGACCTCGTGAGGACGTCATGAATCACCGCGCCGTCCGCGCCATCTACCTGTTCGAAATGGCGCGCACCTGGCGCACGCTGCTGCAAAGCATCGTCTCGCCGGTGGTTTCGACCTCGCTCTATTTCGTGGTGTTCGGCGCCGCGATCGGCTCGCGCATCAGCCAGGTCGAGGGCGTCAGCTACGGCACCTTCATCGTGCCGGGCCTGATCATGCTCTCGGTGCTGACGCAGAGCATCGCTAACGCGTCCTTTGGCATCTACTTCCCGAAATTCACCGGCACGATCTACGAGATCCTGTCGGCGCCGATTTCCTATTTCGAGATCGTGCTCGGCTATGTCGGCGCGGCCGCGACCAAGTCGATCATTCTGGGCCTTATCATCCTGGGGACAGCCGGCCTGTTCGTGCCGCTGCATATCCACCATCCCATCTGGATGCTGGCCTTCCTGGTGCTGACCGCGGTGACCTTCAGCCTGTTCGGCTTCATCATCGGCATCTGGGCCGACGGCTTCGAGAAGCTGCAGATGATCCCGATGCTGGTGGTGACGCCGCTGACCTTCCTGGGCGGCAGCTTCTACTCCATCGACATGCTGCCGGCGGGCTGGCGCACGGTCGCGCTGCTCAACCCGGTCGTCTATCTGATCTCCGGCTTCCGCTGGAGCTTCTACGAGATCGCCGACGTCAGCGTATCCGTCAGCATCGGCATGACGGTGGCATTCCTGACGATATGCCTCGGCGTGATCTGGTGGATTTTCCGCACCGGATATCGGCTGAAGAACTAGCCATCATTCCGGGGCGCGCGTGGCGCGAACCCGGAATCCATTCAGCCACCGGCGCTGCCGCTCGATGGATTCCGGGTTCGCCCTTCGGGCGCCCCGGAATGACGGCCGTGGACTCACCGGTAGCAATGAAAGCGGTGATAGCCGTCGTAGTACCCGTGGCAGCGGTGACGATAGTGGCGGTGAGGAATGCCGAACACGCCCTCCACCGCACCCACGGCGCCGCCGACACCGGCGCCGACCGCGCCACCGACTACGCCCCCCACCGGACCGGCGATCCGGTTACCTTCATAGGCCCCTTCCTGCGCGCCGCGCACGATGCCCTGGGCATGGCTGGCGTGCGGCAGAGCCAGCAGTGCGAGCAGGACGGCGGCGGCTGCGAACAGCAGGCGGACAGGCAAGCCTGCCGGCAGGACGGCGGCGGTAACACGGGCTTTGTTCATCTTCAGTCCCAGGGAAGTACGGAGCAAGCGGCGGCGAAAGCCGCCAATGGCAGGCCATCATCAACGCGCCGAGCGGCCAAATGGTTGCGCCTTTGTGACGAATTGTCGGCGACATGAACGCGTGTCCGCTCGCGAAAATGTCAGCATCGCCGCCAGCTGCGCCGGCACAAAGCGGCCTTGCTTACATCAGGCATCACGTTAACGATGGGCGGACGGGCCCGGTGGAACGAAAGCCGGATTGCAGGCATATTGCATGCCGGGGGACGGAGAGCCGCGGTGTTATTGTTCGAGCATGATCTTTTCGGAAAACCGCTACACACTTTTTCCGGATCATGCTCTGGCGTGAACAGGCCGGAGGCCAGAACCCAGATGCGTTTCCAGATGCGTTCGTTTTTTATTGCTTTCACCTCCCTGATGCTTTTGAGCGCGGGCACCGCGCAGGCCAAGGTCGAGATCACCGTCGACAAGGACAATCAGCAGATGACCGTCGCCGTCGACGGCGTCGCGCGCTATCACTGGCCGGTGTCGACGGGCATCCCCTCGCGCGAGACGCCGAACGGCGCCTTCCGTGCCTTCCGCATGGAAGAGGATCACTTTTCCAAGGAATTCGACGACGCGCCGATGCCGCACGCGATCTTCTTCACCAAGGTCGGGCACGCCATTCACGGCACGGACTCGGTCGGCCGGCTCGGCTCACCGGCCTCGCATGGCTGCGTGCGGCTGTCGCGACAGAACGCATCGACGCTCTATGCGCTGGTGCAGCAGCAAGGCGTGCTCAACACGACGGTGACGCTGACCGGCTCGGCGCAGGTGGCACTCGCTCGCAATCCGCGCGGCCGCAGCAACACTGCCGTGGCCGCCCGCGCTCCGCAGCAGCCTGCCGAAGAGCAGTATGCGACCACGGGTGATCCCGTGAACCTGACGCCGCCGCAGCAACCCGCCCGCCGCTACATGCCGCAGGACGACAATTACATCTATCCGGCGGACGGCAGCGACACCGGCGCGCGCTATCCGGCGCCGCGCCCGATCACGCGCCCCTATGGCACGCAGGCCTATCAGCAACTGCCGCAGCCGACCTACGACCAGGGCTATGGCCAGCAGGGCTACTATTATCAGCAGCAGCAGCAGCAGCCTCGCCAGTATTATCAGCCGCGCAATTATTACTATCAGAACTGACGCGGCCGCCACCGAGCGCCCTTAACAGTCGGGGCACCATGCCGTCACGTGCCACGACCATCCTGACCGTGCTCGCGGTTCTTGCTGCAGGACGAGCTATGGCCTTTGATCTCGAGGCGCATCGCGGCGGGCGGGCGCTGCTGCCGGAGAACACCCTGCCCGCGTTTGCCAACGCGCTGTCGACGGGCGTCGACACGCTGGAGCTCGACGTCGGCGTCACCGCCGATGGCGAGGTCGTCATCTCGCATGAACGCGGGCTCAATCCGGATCTCGCACGAGATGCGAGCGGCGCCTATGTGGCCGCCCCCGGCACGCCCTTCGTCAAGCTGCGGCTCGAAGAGGTCAGGAGTTATGACGTCGGTCAGATCCGCCCGGACAGTGCCTATGCCAGGCAATTCCCCGAGCAGCGCGCCGTGCCGGGGACGCGCATCCCCACGCTGAAGCAATTGTTCGCGCTGGTGCGCAAGTCCGGCAACACCAATGTGCGCTTCAATATCGAGACCAAGATCGATCCGAACCATCCGGATGAGTCCCTCGATCCGCAAGCTTTCGTCACAAAACTGCTCGGGCTGATCGAGGCCGAACGGTTCACCGACCGCGTCATGATCCAGTCGTTCGACTGGCGGACCCTGCAGCTCGTCCAGCAGCGAGCGCCGAAGATTCCAACCGTGTACCTGACGCTCCAGCGCGGCTCGGCTCCAACGGTGGCGCTCGACAAGGCCACCAGCTGGACCGCGGGTTTCAGCCCGGCCGATCACGGCGGCTCGTTGCCGCAAACCATCAAGGCTGCGGGTGGCGCGATCTGGTCGCCCTATTTCGGCGACGTGACCGCGGCGCTGGTCTCCGAAGCCCACGCGCTCGGCTTGCGCCTCGTGGTCTGGACGGTCAACAAGCGCGAAGACATGGCGCGGATGATCGATACTGGCGTCGACGGGATCATCTCGGACAATCCGGACCTGCTGCGACAGGTCGCCAGCGAGAAGGGAATTGCGCTGCCGGCGGGGACGCCTGTGGAACCGTAGGCCCGGGGTCCTACTCCCCGTCCCTCAAACGCCGGTACAGCGCGCCCAGGATGGTCGAGTAATCGTCGGTCCACACCCGCACCCGGTCGTCGGCTTCGGTCTGCTCCCACGATTTGGAGGCGGCGAGCTTGCCGACATCTTCCTCCTCGCGCGCGGAGATGACGACGTCGGTCGAGAAGATGTAGTCGGAATCGCGCCCCGAATCCTCGTTGAAGACCCAGCTCTTCAAGTCATTGGCGTCGGCGATGCCGACCACGACGGTCTCGAGATCGAGGTGGCGGTTGGAGACGTGCATCACCACGGCGCCGTGCGGCGCGAGCTTGTCCTTGTAGATCTTCATCGCCTCTTCGGTGGCGAGATGGATCGGGATCGCATCGGACGAATAGGCATCGACGATGATGAGATCGTAGGCGCCGTCCGGCTCCTTGGCGAAGGTGAGGCGGGCGTCGCCGATGACAGGCTTCAGGCCCGGCAGGCAGCTCGAGATGTAGCGGAAATTCCTGGGGTCACGCGCCGCGTCCACCATGGACTGGTCGATCTCGAAAAATGTCCAGTCCTCGCCCGGCTCGGCGGCGCAGGCGAGCGTGCCCGAGCCGACGCCGATCGCGGCGACCTTGAGCGGCGCGCCCTTGCGCTCGCGGATCGCGGCGACGGCCTGACCGATGCCGCCGTCCTTGTGATAATAGGTGATCGGCTCGGGCCGGCCGGTGACCGGCGTGCCGTCATTGTTGCGGATGCGCTCGGCGCCGTGGATGGTGGTGCCGTGCATCAGCACGTGGAAATAGCCGCCGGGCGTCTCCACGATCTTGTGCACGCCGAAGAAGCTGCGCACCGTGGTGACGCGGCCCTCGTCCGCCGGATAGATCCGGATCAAGGCCAGCGCCAGCGCGACGGTGGCGAAGATCTTCCAGCGCCCGGCATTGAGCGCCAGCGTCAACACCGCGGCGAGCGCGCCGACGGCACCTGCGACCCAGACACGGTGATCCTCGAACCAGGTCGAGAGATTGCCGGTCGTATAGGACGGCGCGATCAGCGCCACCGCGAGCGCGGCGATTGCCAGCCAGTACCATCTGACGATGCCGGCGAGACGCTCGTTCGCGGACGGGCGGCACAGCGCGGCGAGCGCGATCAGGATCGGATATTCCGCGATCCACGAGAAGGTGAAGGGCGCGACCAGGCCGGCAAAGAGACCGCCGACCATGCCGCCGAACGACAGCGCCACATAGAAGCCGGTGAGATATCTGGCGGCCGGCCGGGTTCGCGCCAATTCGCCGTGACACGCCATGGCGATGACGAAGAAGCACAATTGATGACCGCCGAGCGTCAGCAGCAGATTCTGCTCGCCGCCGAAAGCCAAGAGGACGACGACGCCGGCGATCGCGACCGGCTGCAGCATCAGCATCCATTTGTGCGGCAGCAGCGGCCGCGACTGGAACACGATCACCCAGGTCAGCAGGTACAGCGACAGCGGCAGCACCCAGAGCAGTGGCGCCGCCGCGACGTCGGTCGAGATGTGCGCCGTCACAGCGATGAGCAGGCCTGACGGCACCGCGGCGAGGAAGATCCAGCGCAGCCGCCTCGGAAGCCGCGGCGCCGGCGCGTTGACGTCCTCGGTTCGCGCATCAGTCACGGCGAGCTTCGGCGAGCGCAGCAGCAGCACGCCGCAACCGCTAATCAGGAGGATCAGGAGCCCATAGCCAACCGTCCAGAACCGGTTCTGGGTGTGCAGCGTGAACATCGGCTCCAGCAGGAAGGGATAGGACAACAGGGCCAGGAAGCTGCCGATGTTGGAGGAAGCATAGAGGAAATAGGGATCATGGCCGGCCGGATGGCCGGTGCGGACGAACCAGGCCTGCAGCAGCGGATTGTTGGCGGCGAGCGCGAAGAACGGCAGCCCGATCGAGACCACGAACAGGCCGAGCAGCCAGAACGCGTAGCCCGAAGCCGGCGGCTCGCCATACGCCGACGCGATGCCGAGCGGCAGCGTGGCGAAGGCCGCGATCAGCAGCACCAGATGCACCGTGACCGGAACGATCCGGTTCCTCGCCTGCATCAAGAGATGCGCATAGGCATAGCCCGCCAGCAGCAGCGACTGGAAGAACACCATGGCCACCGACCATACCGCCGGCGAGCCGCCGAGCCGCGGCAGCACCATCTTCGTGAACAGCGGCTGCACCGAGAACAGCAGCAGCGCGCTGACGAAGATCGCAGCGGTGTAGACCGTCAGCAGCAGCCGGTTGCGCGACGACGAAGGCTGCTCCGTGGCGGCGGGTTGCACGGTCGAATCCATGAAAGCTCCGGCAAAAGCGTTTTCCAGCGAAGTGGGCACCGGTTCGCGCGAGAAAACGCGTCGGATAAGTCCCCCGGCGGGCGCCGGACGCGCGCAATGGAGCACACTGCGCCTGAACGGGCAATAAAGGGGCTCGTGATGTTGCAGCGACGAATGCTTGATATAGAGATGTCACTCCGGGTCCGGTCGTTCCGACCCATCCCGGAATGGCCGGGGAACATTTTGAATCTTTCATGAGCGAAACCGACGTCGTCATCATCGGCGCTGGCCATAACGGCCTCACCTGCGCGGCCTATCTCGCGATCGCGGGCCTGCGCGTGCGCGTGGTCGAACGACGCAAGGTGGTCGGCGGAGCCGCGGTCACGGCGGAGTTTCACCCCGGCTTTCGCAATTCGGTCGCGGCCTACACCGTGAGCCTGCTCAATCCGCAGGTGATCGGCGACCTCAAGCTCGCCGAGCAGGGCCTGCGCGTGGTCGAGCGCCGCGCGCAGAACTTCCTGCCCGCGCCCGACGGCAGCTATCTTCTCACCGGCGAGGGGCGGACCAAAGCGTCAGTCGCGCGGCTCAGCGCGCGTGACGCGGAGGCGCTCGACGGCTTCTCGCGCGAGCTGGAAGACATCGCCGACGTGCTCAGGCAATTCGTACTGCGCGCACCGCCGAACCTGCTCGACGGCTTCGGCACGAACGCGATCCGCGAGGCCGTGAACGCATTGCAGAGCGCCAACATCCTGCGCGGCCTGACGCTGGAACAGAGCCGCAGCCTGCTCGATCTCTTCACCCGCTCGGCGGGCGAGATGCTGGACGAGCGTTTCGAGCATGATCTGGTGAAGGCGCTGTTCGGCTTTGATGCCATCGTCGGCAACTACGCCAGCCCCTACGCGGCAGGATCCGCCTATGTGATGCTGCATCACGCCTTCGGCGAGGTGAACGGCAAGAAGGGCGTCTGGGGCCACGCCATCGGCGGCATGGGCGCGATCACGCAAGCGATGGCGCGCTCCGCCAGGGATCACGGCGTCGCGATCGACACCGATGCCGGCGTGCGCGAGGTGATCGTCGAGCGCGACCGCGCGGTCGGCGTGGTGCTGGAGAACGGCGAGACGATCCGCGCGAAATATGTCGCGGCCAACGTCAATCCAAAGCTGCTGTATACGCGGCTGATCGCGGCCGATGCGCTGCCGCAGGACTTCCTCGCCCGCATCAGGCACTGGAAGAACGGCTCCGGCACCTTCCGCATGAACGTGGCGCTGGACCGCCTGCCCTCCTTCACGGCGCTACCGGGCGAGGGGGACCACCTCACCTCCGGCATCATCCTGGCGCCAAGCCTTGCCTACATGGATCGCGCCTATCTCGATGCGCGCGCGCAGGGCTGGAGCCGACAGCCTGTCGTCGAGATGCTGATCCCCTCGACGCTCGACGATACGCTGGCGCCCGCCGACAAGCATGTCGCAAGCCTGTTCTGCCAGCACGTTGCGCCGGAGCTTCCCGCTGGAAAATCCTGGGACGACCATCGCGACGAGGTCGCCGATCTCATGATCGCGACGGTGGATGCGTGCGCGCCGGGCTTTGCGGCGAGCGTGCTCGGCCGCCAGATCCTGTCCCCGCTCGACCTCGAACGGCAGTTCGGTCTGCTCGGCGGCGACATTTTCCACGGCGCGCTGACGCTGAACCAGCTGTTCTCGGCGCGGCCGATGCTGGGCCATGCCGATTATCGCGGGCCTCTCAAGGGCCTCTATCACTGCGGCTCCGGCGCCCACCCCGGCGGCGGCGTCACCGGCGCCCCCGGCCACAACGCCGCGCGCGTGATCCTGCGGGACCACCGCGCGCTGTTCGGAAGCCGGTGATAGGGCTGTGGATGGGCTGTCGAGATGTCCGTGGACAGGCAGGGAACCTGATCCGGAGATGCTGGGGAGAAGGCGGTGGATAACCGCGGGACAGCTGGGGGATGAGCCGGTGGACGATGCCCTGATAAAGGGCTGACGGGCTGTGGACACCTCCCCCAAAACGACCTCGCCCGCCGAGGGCAATTCCCCGCGCGGGCGCTTGTCTGGACATCCTCAAGAAAGTAGCCCCCGCTGGAAATCGGAGGCGGAAATTACTTCAAGGAGGTGCTAATCGAACCGAACTTGTCGTTCATCGTGCTGCCCAGGCTGTTCACCACGGTGATGATCGCCAGAGCGATACCGGCCGCGATGAGGCCGTATTCAATTGCGGTCGCACCGGATTCATCGGACCAGAACTTCAAAACCATGCGCTTCAAGATACGCCTCCAATTCAATCACAGGCTGAGTTGGTCAGCCCCAACAGCCGCAAATCTACGGGCTGCAACCTTCGGTCCAGTTAATTCCGAGCTTCAAGTTGTGCGGAAAATTGCTCGCGAAGGTTCCCAAAATTGAGCCCGATACAACCACAGAGCATGCCTTCCCCCACGCACCGCGCCAGTTTCTCGATCGGCACCGAGGCTGCCGCACGGCGCGTCGTCGATGTACTCACCGAGGTGTTTTTCGAGGGCGACGCGGCGGTCGCCGCCTTCGAACGGCCGGACGGCCAGTGGGACGTCACGCTGCATTTCGCCGAGCCGCCGGACCAGGCATGGCTGCGCGAACTCATTGCAACTTCAGCAGGAAATGAGATTGCCGGCACGCTGGTGTTCGATATTGTCGAGGCCAAGGACTGGGTCAAGGCGAGCCTGGAGGATCTGGTCCCGGTGCCGGCCGGGCGTTTCGTCGTGCACGGCAGCCACGTCCGCGACCGCGTCGCGCCGAACAAGCTCAAGATCGAGATCGAGGCGGCGCTCGCCTTCGGCACCGGCCACCATGGGACCACGCGCGGCTGTTTACTCCTGCTTGACCACGTCCTGAAGAGTTCCCTTCCGCGCAATTTGCTCGACCTCGGCACCGGCACCGGCGTGCTGGCCATCGCGGCGGCCAAGGCGCTGCACCGGGCGGTGCTGGCCTCCGACATCGACCCGCCTTCCGTGCGGGTGGCGGCCGAGAACGCGACGCTGAATGAAGTCGGTCACCACGTCCGGGTGATCCGCGCCACCGGCTTCGCCGCGCCGGATTTTGCCCGCGCAGGCCCGTTCGACCTGGTGCTGGCGAACATCCTCGCCAACCCGCTGCGGCAGCTGGCGAGCCCGATGGCGCGGCACCTCGCGCCCGGCGCCCGCGTCATCCTCTCCGGCCTGTTGACCCACCAGGCCCCCGCCGTGATCGCCGCCTACCGCGCGCGCGGCCTTGTGCCACTGCGGCATCTGAGGATCGAGGGGTGGAGCAGTCTGTTGCTGAGGAAGGTGGAATAAAGCGCGCCCGCGGCGCCGGTGCGCTCCCTCGCCCCGCTTGCGGGGAGAGGGAGAGTCTTCGCCGGGACGGTGAGAACTGGACTCGCGGAGAGTCCCCCTCATCCGGATCGCGCTGGACGATGCTCCGCATCGCCAAGTGCAATCCGACCTCTCACCGCAAGCGGGCCGAGGTGAACAAACAGCACCCTACTCCGCCGGCTTGTCGTCCCGGCGCGCGGCGCGCTTGCCCCGCAGGGCGCGCCTTGCGCGGCGCTCGGCAAAACGGTCGATCATCTGGCTGATGAGGCCGCGCGGCTTCTTCGGTCCCGTTGCGGCGGCCGGGGCGCGGCGCACCGGCGGCGAGATCTTCTCAAACGTGAACGCTGGCATCGTGTGTCCCCTCGCCGTTGAGATGAACCACTTGCTCGAATTTCCCTGTCATCCGGACGAAGCGCAACTGCCGCATCCTTTACTCCACTCAACCGAATGGAACATTTTCAAGCACAGTCCATGCCAGATGCGATGAAAATGCGTCTAGATTGCGGACCGATGCCCATGATCCTAGAGTGATCCGCATGTTCGAAGCGCACTTCCAGACATTCGAGGAGCCCGAGGCCGGCGTTGCGCTGACCGCGCGCCTTGCCGCACTCCGCGAAGAACTCGCCCGCCGCAAGCTGACCGGTTTCGTCATTCCACGCGCCGACCAGCAGCAGAACGAATATGTGGCGCCCTCGGAAGAGCGGCTGGCCTGGTTGACCGGCTTCACCGGCTCGGCCGGATTCGCGGTGGTGCTGACCCGCGAGGCCGCCTTGTTCGTCGATGGCCGCTACACGCTGCAGGCAGCCAAGCAGGTCGATGGCAAGGCCTGGGCGGTGGAATCGCTGATCGATCCGCCTCCGGAAAGCTGGGTGTCGGCCCATCTGAAAGCGGGCGATCGCCTCGGATTTGATCCGTGGCTGCACACTTTTTCGGCAGCCGAGCGCCTGTCCGTCGCCTGCGCCAAGGCCGGCGCCGAGCTCGTGCCGGTCGAGGGCAATCCGGTCGATGCGATCTGGCAGGACCGGCCCCAGCCCCCGCTCGCTCCCGTGGCCGTGCACAGCCTGCAGCATGCTGGCGTCACCGAAGGCGAGAAGCTGACGCAGATCAGGGCCGAGATCGCCAAGCTCGGCGCGGATGCGCTGGTGCTGTCGGACAGCCATGCCGTGGCCTGGACCTTCAACATCCGCGGCGCCGACGTCGCGCATACGCCGCTGCCGCTCTCCTACGCGCTGGTGCCCAAGGACGGCCGCCCCACCATCTTCATCGACCACCGAAAACTCTCCAACCTCTCGCGCGACCATCTCGAACAGTCCGCCGACGTGCGCGAGCCCGATGCGATGGCGCCGACGCTGATGGCGCTGGCCAAGAGCGGCGCCGCGATCGCGCTCGACAACGCCACCGCGGCCGACGCGCTGAGCCGGCTGATCGCCGGCGCCGGCGGCAAGCCGGTGCGCGGCAACGATCCGATTGCATTGCTCAAGGCGGTCAAGAACGCGACCGAGATCAAGGGCACCAAGACGGCCCATGTGCGGGACGCCGTGGCGCTGGCGCGCTTCCTCGCATGGATCGATCGCGAAGCACCAAGTGGCAAGCTGACCGAGATCGACGCGGTCGAAGCGCTGGAGACCTTCCGCCGCGACACCGGCGCGCTCAAGGACGTCTCGTTCCCGACCATTTCCGGAACGGGGCCGAACGGCGCCATCGTGCACTACCGCGTCACCCGCAAGAGCAACCGGCGGATCGCGCCCGGCGATCTGCTGCTGATCGATTCCGGCGCGCAATATGAAGACGGCACCACCGACGTCACCCGCACCATGGCGATCGGCGAGCCGACTGCCGAGATGCGCGACCGCTTCACCCGCGTGCTGCGCGGCCACATCGCGATCGCGCGCGCGATCTTCCCCGACGGCACCACCGGCGCACAGCTCGACACGCTGGCGCGGCAATATCTCTGGGCCGCCGGCGTCGACTTCGAGCACGGCACCGGCCACGGCGTCGGCAGCTATCTTTCGGTGCATGAGGGGCCGGCGCGGATCTCGAAGCTCGGCACCACGCCACTGAAGCGCGGCATGATCCTCTCCAACGAGCCCGGCTACTACAAGACCGACGGTTTCGGCATCCGCATCGAGAACCTCGAGCTGGTGGTCGAAGCTGACATCAAGGGTGCCGAGAAGCCGATGAATGCGTTCGAGACGCTGACCTTGGCGCCGGTCGACCGCCGGCTGATCGATGTCGCGATGCTGAGCAGGGATGAGCTCGACTGGCTCAATGCCTACCACGCGCGCGTGAGGGCCGAGGTGCGGCCGGCGCTGGACGAGGCGACGAAGGCCTGGCTCGATCAGGCAACGGCGGAGCTGACATAGCGCATGGCACTACGCCACTAGCGCAAAGCTCCGCCGCCTTTGCCCGCGATCGTGGCCGGCTTGGCACGTTCCTTGAGCAGCTTCCCGTAAAACGACGGCTTCCGGCGCACTGTTCTATACAGTCCCAAAATCCGAATAGCCGCATTCCGAAACGCCGGTATCCGTGTTGCGCGAGCACGCTACAGTGATTTCGACGAGACGGACATCTATGCACGGCATGATCAGCAGGCCGCCGGAGGCGGCAACGAAAAACATCGCGAGCTCGCGCGTGATGTTGCTGTTGCTCGTCTGCATGACGGGGGTTGCGCCGATCTCGCTTTACATGCTGGTTCCAGCGCTCCCCGTGCTGGCGACGAATTTCGGCCGCGATATCTCGGTCGCGCAGATGACGGTGTCGCTGTACATGGTCGGCATCGCCTGCTCGCAACTCATCATGGGCCCGCTGTCCGACAAGTTCGGGCGGCGCCCGGTGCTGCTGGCAGGGCTCGCGCTGATGGTCGCGGCAAGCATCGGCTGTGTCTTCGCCGGCAGCCTGCCGCAGTTGATCGCCGCACGTTTCTTCCAGGCGCTTGGCGGGGCTACCGGCATGGTGGTGAGCCGCGCCATCATCCGCGATCTCTACGAGCGCGAGCGCGTCGGCGCGATGATCAGCCTCGTCATCGCCGTCATGATGATCGCGCAGATGCTCTCGCCACTGACCGGCGGCCTGATCGAGACCGCGTTCGGCTGGCGCGCGATCTTCTACGCGATCACCGCAGGCTCTCTTGCGGTCGCGATCGGCATCGCGCTCGCGTTGCCGGAGACGCGCCGCGACCGTGCAGCCGGCGGCGGCTTTCGCGGCGATGTCGGCAGCCTGATCAGGAACCGCGCCTTCGTCGGCTACGTGCTGTGCCAGGTGCTCGCCTCGCAGATCATCTTCACCTTCGCCGGCGGCGGTCCGTACATCGTGGTCACGCAGATGGGCCGAACCACCGTCGAATATGGTGCGTGGTTCGCCACCAGCAGCCTCGCCTTTCTCGTCGGCAATCTGCTCTGCGTGCGCTTCGCGCCGCGGCACTCGCTGGAGAAGCTGATCTGGTTCGGGCTGGCGCTGCAGCTCGGCGGCAGCATCTTGAACCTGCTCTGGAGCTTGACGGGACTGAACGCGGCCCCACCCTGGCTGTTCGGCACCCAGATGATCGTGATGGCCGGCAACGCCATCGTGATGGCAAATTCCGCGGCCGGCGCCATCAGCGTCCGCCCCGAGGCCGCCGGCACGGCGTCAGGCGCGATGGGCTTTCTGCAACAGGGCCTCGGCGCGCTGATGTCGCAATTCGGCGCCTATCTCGGCGGCCACTCGACGACGACGCTGCCGTTGACCGCCGCGGTGCTGGCGATCTCGCTACTCTGCGCCGGTGTGATGATCTTCGTCGTCCCGCGCCGCGAGGTGGTGGTGAGCGAAGAGCTGATCGAGCAGGCGGAGGAGGAAGAGACGGGGATGATGTAGAGGGGGCGGCCACCTCTCCCCGTCATTGCGAGCGTAGCGAAGCAATCCGGACTGTCACCGCGGAAAGATCCTGGATTGCTTCGCTGCGCTCGCAATGACGGAAGAAACGCTCACTCCCCGATCAGGTTCAGCCACTCGTCTTCGGTCAGCACCTTGACGCCGTGCTTGTTGGCGTCCGCGAGCTTCGAGCCGGCACCCGGGCCGGCGACGACGAGGTCGGTCTTCTTCGACACCGAGCCCGACACTTTCGCACCCAGCCGTTCCGCGGTCGCCTTCGCTTCGTCCCGCGTCATCTTCTCCAGCGAGCCCGTGAACACCACGGTCTTGCCGGCGACGGGCGAGTTGCTCTTCGGCTTCTCGGCGTCGACGATCTCGACCTCCCTGGTCAGACGCTCGACGATGCCGCGATTATGGCTTTCGCCGAAGTAATCGGCGATGCTCTTGATCACGGTGTCGCCGATCTGGTCAAGCGCATCCATATCCGCCATCGCCTCCTCGTCGCCCTTGGCGACCTTGAGGCAGGCATCGTGGAAAGCCTCCCACGAGCCGTAGCCGCGCGCCAGCGCCAGCGCCGTGGTCTCCCCGACATGGCGCATGCCGAGCGCATAGATGAAACGCTCCAGCGCGATTTTTCGCCGGCTCTCGATCGCGCCGAACAGGTTGCGCACCGAGGTCGCGCCGTAGCCCTCGATCTCCTCGAGCTTGAGTTTTGAATTGCGCTTTTCCAGCGTGAAGATGTCGGCGGGCTCCCTGACCCATCCTTCGTCGAAGAAATACTGCAGCTGCTTCTCGCCAAGGCCGTCGATGTCGAAGGCGCGCCGCGAGACGAACAGCTTGAGGTGCTCGATCTTCTGATAGGGACAGGCGAACTCGCCGGTGCAGCGTGCGCGCGAGCCCTCCTCGCCCGTCGCGGTCTCCTCGCGCGTGACATCGGTGTGCAGCGGGCAGGGGCACTTCTTCGGGAACTGGAATTCCCTGGCGTTCTTCGGCCGCTTGTCGAGGACGACGTCGACCACCTGCGGGATGACGTCGCCGGCGCGCTGGATCACGACGGTGTCGCCGATCCTGATGTCGCGGCCCTCGCGCAGCACCTCGCCCTTGTTGCCGATGCCCTTGATGTAATCCTCGTTGTGCAGCGTGACATTCTGCACGATCACGCCGCCGACACCGACCGGCTCGAGCTTGCCGACCGGCGTGAACGAGCCGGTGCGGCCGACCTGGATCTCGATGTCGCGCAGCACCGTCATGGCACGCTCGGCCGGGAATTTATGCGCGATGCCCCAGCGCGGCGTGCGCGAGACGAAGCCGAGCCGCTCCTGCCAATCGATGCGGTCGACCTTGTAGACGACGCCGTCGATGTCGTAGTCGAGCTCGGCGCGCTGCTCCTCGATCGCATGATGGAAGGCGAGCAGCTCTTCCACGGAGTGGCACAGCTTGGTCAGCGGATTGGTCTTGAAGCCGCAGCGCTCGAACCAGCCGATCATGCCGCTCTGCGTATTCTCCGGCATCGCGCTCATCTGGCCCCAGGCATAGGCGAAGAAGCCGAGGGGACGCGAAGCCGTGATGGTCGGATCCTTCTGCCGCAGCGAACCCGCTGCCGAGTTGCGCGGATTGGCGAAGGTGGTGTCGCCAGCCGCCTTCTGCCGCTCGTTGAGCGCGAGGAAGGCCTTCTTGGTCATATAGACCTCGCCGCGCACCTCGCAGATGTCGGGGACGTTGCGGCCTTTCAACTTTTGCGGCACGTCTTCGAGGGTGCGGATGTTGGCGGTGACGTCCTCGCCCACCGAACCGTCACCCCGCGTCGCCGCGGTGACGAGCTCGCCGCCCTCATAGCGTAGCGACATCGACAGGCCGTCGATCTTCGGCTCGGCGGAGAAATTGATCCTGTCGTCGTCGAGCTTCAGGAAGCGCACGATGCGGCCGACGAAGTCGCGCACGTCCTCTTCCGCAAAGGCGTTGTCGAGCGACAGCATGGGCACCGAGTGCCGCACCTTCCTGAAGCGCCCGGACGGTGCCGCGCCGACCTTCTGCGACGGCGATTCTGCGCTGACGAATTCAGGAAAGCGTTTTTCGATCGCGTTGAGGCGCTGACGCAGAGCGTCGTACTCGGCATCGGTGACGGTGGGCGCGTCCTCCTGATAGTAGCGCTCGTTGTGCCCCTCGATCTCGAGCGACAACCGCATATGCTCGACCTTGGCCTGCGCTTTGGTGAGATCGGCGACGTCGCGGAGCGGTTTCGATTTTGCTGCTCTTGCCATGGTGCTTGGATACGACGGAGCGGATAGCATGGTAAAGGCGTCTGGGTCCGGCGCGCGCTGCGCTCGTCCGGGAGACGAAGCCTAACTCGCCGCCTTCAGCAACCTCTCCGCGGCCGCCCTCGCCTCGGCGGTGATCTCGGCGCCGGCGAGCATGCGGGCGATCTCCTCGCGGCGATGGTCGGCGGCGAGCGCATTGACGCGGGTGGCGACGCGCTTGCCCTTGTCGAGGGCGTCCTTGGAGATGAGCAGGTGCTGGTCGGCCCGGGCGGCAACCTGCGGGGCGTGGGTCACGGCCATCACCTGCACCTTGCAGGCAAGCCGCGCCAGGCGCCCGCCGATGGCGTCCGCAACCGCGCCGCCCACACCGGTATCGATCTCGTCGAACACCAGTGTCGGTGCCGAGCCGCGGTCGGACAGCACGACCTTGAGCGCCAGCAGGAAGCGCGACAGCTCGCCGCCGGAGGCGACCTTCATCATCGGACCCGGCTTGGTGCCCGGATTGGTCTGCACCCAGAACTCGACGCGGTCGAAGCCCTGCGGGCCCGGCGCGGCCTCGTCGGTCGTGACCTGGGTCATGAATCTGGCGCGCTCGAGCTTGAGTGGGGCGAGCTCGGCGTTCACGGCCTTGTTGAGCTTTTCAGCCGATTTCTGCCGCGCCAGCGACAGCTTCTTGGCGGCGGCGGCATAGCGGCTGTCGGCCTCGATCGCGGCCTGCTCCAGCTTCTTCAGCTGCGAGGCGCCGGCGTCGATCAGCACGACGTCGGCGGCGTATTTGGCGGCAAGCGCCGCGAGCTGGTCGACCGGGGTCGAATATTTGCGCGAGGCGGCGCGCAGCGCGAACAGCCGCTCCTCGATGCGTTCGAGCTCGGCCGGGTCGAAATCGGTCGCGGCCAGCGCGGCCAGCAGGTGCTGGTCGGCTTCCTCCAGCGCGTTGATCGCGGCGTCGATCGCCTTCACCGCGGGCTCGACCAGCGCCGGCGAATTGACGCCGCGGCGCTCCAGCCGGCGCACCGCCGCGGAGAGCGCTGCGACCGGTGAATGGTTGCCGCCGACCGCCTCCTGCGCCTCGCGCAGATCGGAGGCGATTTTCTCGCCCTGCATCATCGCGGTGCGGCGGTGGGCCAGCGAGGTCTCCTCGCCCTCCCTCGGCGCGAGCTGCTTCAGCTCGTCGGAGGCGTGGCGCAGATAATCGGCCTCGCGCGCGGCGCGCTCCATGCCGGCGCGGTGCTCTTCCAGCGCGGTGTTGGCGGTACGGCGGGCGTCCCACAGCTCTTCGACGGCCGTGACGTCCTTCTCGAGGCCCGCGAAGGCATCGAGCAGGCGGCGGTGCGTGGCGGCATCGACCAGCGCGCGCTCGTCATGCTGGCCGTGGATCTCGACCAGCGCGGCGCCGACCGCCTTCAGCGTCTGCACGCTGATCGACTGGTCATTGATGAAGGCGCGGGTGCGGCCGTCGGCGAGCTGGACCCGGCGCAGAATCATCTCGCCGGTGTCGTCGAGACCGTTCTCGGCCAGGATCTTCGTCGCGGGGTGATTCTTCGGGATATCGAACACGGCGGTGACCTGCCCCTGCTCCGCGCCGTGGCGCACCAGGCCGGCGTCGCCGCGGCCGCCGAGCGCCAGCGCAAAGGCATCGAGCAGGATGGATTTGCCCGCCCCGGTCTCGCCGGTCAAAACCGCAAGGCCGGTGGCGAATTCGATATCGAGCCGTTCGATCAGGACGATGTCACGGATCGACAGACGCGCCAACATGGAACCCCAAAATTTCCTAGCCGAGGCCCATCTTCTTGAAGGTCTTGCTGATCCAGGACCCCTGATTCTCGCTCGGCTCGAGACCACCCGATTTTACAAGATTATAGGCGTCCTTGTACCAGCGGCTGTCAGGAAAATTGTGGCCGAGCACGGCGGCCGCGGTCTGTGCCTCGCCGACGATGCCGATCGCCATATAGGCTTCGGTCAGCCGGTAGAGCGCCTCCTCGACATGGCGCGTGGTCTGGTACTGGGTGACGACGGCCTTGTAGCGGTTGATCGCGGCGGTGTAGTCGCGCTTCTGCGCGTAGTAGCGGCCGACGTTCATTTCCTTGCCGGCGAGCTGGTCGCGGGCGCCCTCGATCTTGGCCTTGGCCGAAGTCGCATATTCGGACGTCGGATATTTGCGCACCACCTCTTCCAGCGAGGCGATCGCCTTCTCGGTGCGGGACTGGTCGCGGCTGATGTCCGGGATCTGATCGTAGTGCGAGGCGGCAATCAGGTACTGCGCATAGGCCGCATCCGGGCTACCGGGATGCAGCGTGACGTAGCGGGTGGCAGCGCCGATGCAGCCGTCATAGTCGCCGCCCTGGTAGGCGGCGTAGGCCGACATCAGCAGCGATTTGCGGGCCCAGTCGGAATAAGGATGCTGGCGGTCGACCTCCTCGAACTTCTTGTTCGCCGCCTTCATGTCCTTCTTCTCGTTCATGAGGTACAGGCCCTCATTGTAGAGCTTGTCGGCAGGCTCCTCGACGAAGGTGTCGTCCTTGGCGGTGAACTTGTCCCAGAGCTCGCCGGTGCCGCAGCCGGCCAGCGGCAGCGCGAGCAGGAGGAAGCTGGCGGCCTGGAGCAGCCCACGGGCCGCGATCGAGGCCTTAGGCGAAATCCAAAGAGGTCCGCGCCTCATACGCTGTGCCGACATGAGTTTTGCCCTGACGCCCTGTGATGCGGTGCCCGCCAGCCCATGAACCCGTCATGAGCGCGAAATGGTGCCGTGGTGCCTGCCACGCGACCACGCCGATATATCCAAAAACGATCCCTAACCAACCGGATAGGCAGGCATTTCGCCCGGATTAAGGCGAACGTGCCGCGATGCTAGCCGATCATGGTTACCAGGAGCTTCCCGGGGCAAGTCGCCGTCAAAGGCCAGCGACAGCAGATCCCTTCAGGACACGTCCGGCCCGTAGGCGGCCGCAATCCGGCCGCCGACAATGCCGCGACCGACCTCGCCCACCGGACGGGTGCTGCGACGCACCGCCTCACCCACGACCACACGCCAGGCAGTACGCTCGGCAAGCAGCGCGGTCAGGACGGCGTGGTTAAGCTTGTGGCCGCCGCGGACCGAACGGTAGGCGCCGAGCAGCGGCAGCCCGGCCAGCGCGAGGTCGCCGATCACGTCCAGCACCTTGTGACGGGCACATTCGTCGGCGTAGCGCAGGCCCTCGGTGTTGAGCAGCCGCTCCTCGTCGAACACGACGGTGTTGTCGAAGGAAGCGCCGAGGGCATAGCCCGCGCTCCAGAGCCGGGCCACATCGCACATCAGGCCGAAGGTCCGGGCACGGCCGATTTCGCGGCGGAAGCGCTCCGGATTGAGGTCGAGGGCGTAGCTTTGCTGACCAATGACGGGATTGGTGAAGTCGATCTCGATCTCGGCGCGGAACCCGTTGGCATAGGGCCGGATTTCGCCGAAGGAGTCGCCGATCTTGACCGAGACCGGCTTCAAGACCTGGATGAAGCGGCGCTGTGCGGACTGGGTGACGATGCCGGCCTGGTCGATGGCGGCAATGAACGCTGCGGCGCTGCCGTCCATGATCGGTACTTCGGGCCCGTCGAGCTCGATCGTGGCGTTGTCCACACCCATGCCCCGCAGTGCAGCAAGCACATGCTCGGCGGTGGAAACCAGCGGGCCGTTACGATCGCCGAGGACGGTGGCAAGGTCGGTCGCGATCACCTGCTCGGCGGTCGCCTGAACTTCGCGGTCGCTTCCCTCGAGGCCGGTACGGACAAAAACAAAACCCGCATCGATCGGTGCAGGCCCAAGTGTGAGAGTGACGGGAAGACCGGAGTGAACGCCGACGCCGGCCACGGTGGCTTGCGCACGAAGCGTTGTTTGCCGGCTAAATTTCATCAGGAACCCGCCCCACTACGACCCGTTGCGACTTATACTCGACCCGACCGATCGGCTGAGACCGTCGTGCGAATCCGTATCCCCAAGTCACGGCAAACCATAGTTGCTGCCTGAAACAGCGCCAACTCACGGTTTTTTACCGATTGTTACCCCAAACCTGCCGTATTCGCGCCAAGGCTTAACCAAATTGCCCCGGGGTTTTGGGCCGCTGCCGGCGGTTTTAGTGAATCACGTGGCCTAATCGCACGCGCGAGACTGAGGCAGAATGTTCTCCTCAGTGCAAAAGAGGAGCATGTGATGACGCTTTATGTTGGTTTGGACGTATCGCAAAAGGAAACGGAGATTTGTGTCATCGACGGTGACGGTCGGCGCACTTGGCGGGGCAAATGCTCCTCGGAACCGGAGTGCATCGCAATGGCGCTGCGCGAGCACGCTCCAGACGCAGTTCGGGTCGGCATGGAAACCGGGCCGCTGGCGATCTGGCTTTGGCATGGGCTGCGCGCTGTCGACGTTCCAATCGACTGCATCCACGCGCGCCATGTCGCGGCGGCGCTCTCGCTACAAGTTAACAAGACGGACGTGAACGATGCATTTGGGATCGCGCAAGTGGTGCGCTCCGGTTGGTACCGGCCCGTCGCCATCAAGAGCCTGCAGAGCTGTCGTATCCGAGCCCTGCTCTCAGCCAGAAGCGAACTCGTTGCGATTCGTACGACGCTTTACAATCAAATTCGTGGTCTACTGAAGACCTTCGGCGTGGTGCTCGCAGCCGGTAAGGGCGGAACGTTCGAGCGCGCAGTGCTCACGCGATGTCCGGCGGACCCCTTGATCCGAAGCGCCATTGACGCGCTGCTTGAGGCTTGGCGTGTTGCGGGAGAGCGCAGGCAGAGGCTCGATTCGCAACTTCTACGTCTCGCGCGCTCCCATGAGGCCTGCCAGCGCATGATAACGATCCCCGGTGTAGGCGCGATTACTGCATTGACGTTCACGACGGCCATCGACGATCCTAACCGCTTCTCCCGATCCACCGATGTCGGAGCGTTTCTCGGCCTGACACCTCGGCGCTATCAATCCGGCGAGGTCGATATCTCTGGCCGGATATCCAAGTCAGGCGACCGCATGGCCCGAAGCCTTCTGTTCGAGGCGGCCAACGCGCTCATGACGCGCGTGCGCAAAGATAGTGCACTCCGCCGTTGGGGGCAGCAATTGATGGCTCGGATCGGGTCGCGAAAGGCGAAGGTCGCCGTGGCGCGCAAACTCTCCATCATCCTGCATCGTATCTGGCTGGATGGCACGGAGTTCGCAGCTGCGCCGGCTACCTGAGCCTAGCTAGCTAAGCCAATATCTCTGTAGATCGTCCTGGAAGGACGCTGGCTGGATTATCCCGTAACTTCTTGGGCGGCTTCAGACCGCGGGAATCACATGGGGAGATCCACTGGCGAGGGCCATGATGAGGCGGCACATTCTTCCGACCTCGAAGACGACAAGGTCCGGTACCCAGGGCAGTTGACAGCCGTGTGCTCCCGGGAGAAAAGGAAAGGTCCCGGCAAGCGTGTCGCCGGGACCTTTTTTCGTCTGCCTTGTTGTAACAATCCTCAGGTCGCCTGCCGCCGCAGGAAGGCCGGGATGTCAAGATGGTCGTCACCCTGTGGCGCCGGTGCAACAGGTGCGGGGCGGCCATGCATGTCGAGGCCCTGCGGCGCGGGACGGCGGGCATACTCCGATACCGGCTCGCTGGCCGCGATCTGCTGCGCCACGGTCTTCTGCGGCCGGCGCTCGGGCAGTGGCGGCATGGCCGCGCTGGCGGTGCGGGTGGCCACCGGCGGCTCGCTCTCCTCCTCGCGGCGGCCAAGGCCGACATTGGCGAGGCGCTGCAGCAGCGACAGGCGGGTCTTCTGCGGGGCCTCTTCCTCCACCTCGCCGCGGGCCTGGCGAATCTCGGCCTGGGCGGGCATCGGCAGCTCCTCGATTCGCGGCATCCTGGGCGCACGGACCGGCGGGCGCTCAGCCTGTGGCGGGATGAAGTTTTCCGGCGTCATGGGCTCCTGCATTGCGACGGCACCCATATCAGGCTCCGGGAACAGGGTCGGCTTCTGCGCGATCGGCCGCACGGTGACGTCGCCATAGGTCTGCGGCGCGGGCGCCTGAGGGACTTCGGCAACGGCGGCCGCGATGGCGGCGAGCGCCGCGCGCTCGACGTTCGGCCGCGGCGCGACCGGAGCGGCCGTAACCGGCGCTGGCGCGCCAGCCGGGATCTGGGCTTCCAGCTTCTGGGCGCGCTCGGCCAGGCGCTGGTTGTCGGCGCGCAGGCGCGCGGTGAGGTCCGCCAGACGGCTTTCGGCAGCGGCGGCTGGAGCTGCAGGAGCCTGCTGCACCTGGGGCGCGGCGTTCGCGACCGGCGCGGAGGTCGCCTGGCTGTTGCGGGCGATCGCGGCCTGCTCGATGCCGGTGGCGACGACCGAGACGCGGATCAGGCCATCGAGGGCTTCGTCGAAGGTGGCGCCGACGATGATGTTGGCGTCCTGGTCGACTTCCTCGCGGATGCGGGTCGCAGCCTCGTCGACCTCGAACAGGGTGAGGTCCTTGCCGCCGGTGATGGAGATGAGGAGGCCCTTGGCGCCCTTCATCGACGAGTCGTCGATCAGCGGGTTGGCGATTGCAGCTTCCGCGGCGGTCAGCGCGCGCTTGTCGCCGGAGGCCTCGCCAGTGCCCATCATCGCCTTGCCCATCTCGCGCATGACGGCGCGGACGTCGGCGAAGTCGAGGTTGATCAGGCCTTCCTTGACCATCAGGTCGGTGATGCAGGCGACGCCCGAATAAAGCACCTGGTCGGCCATCGCGAAGGCATCGGCGAAAGTGGTCTTCTCGTTGGCGACCCGGAACAGGTTCTGGTTCGGGATGATCAGGAGCGTATCGACCACCTTGTGCAGCTCGGCGATGCCGGCTTCAGCGGTGCGCATGCGGCGGCCGCCTTCGAAGTGGAACGGCTTGGTCACGACGCCGACGGTGAGGATGCCCATGTCGCGCGCGGTCTTGGCGATGACCGGGGCAGCGCCGGTGCCGGTGCCGCCGCCCATGCCGGCGGTGACGAACACCATGTTGGCGCCCGAGAGATGGTCGCGCAGTTCGTCGATCACCTCTTCTGCCGCCGCGGCGCCGACGTTCGGCTGCGAACCTGCGCCCAACCCTTGCGTGACCGCCGTGCCCATCTGCACGATGCGCTGTGCCTTCGACATCGTCAGCGCCTGTGCGTCGGTGTTGGCGACCACGAAGTCGACGCCCTGGAGGCCCGCCGTGATCATGTTGTTGACGGCGTTGCCGCCGGCGCCGCCGACGCCGAACACGGTGATCCGGGGCTTCAGTTCGTGAATATCAGGAACGTTGATGCTGATGGTCATGGTTGCCTCTCGATCACGCGCGTGTGGGTTCGCCCCGGCCGGCGGCCGCGGGAGTTGGTGAAAATGGGAAATTGCGGAAAGGAGTCATCAAAAGCCCTCGCGTAGCCATCGTCCAACCCTTCCGAAATAACCGCCGGTCCCTGTTCTGATCTGCTGCCGCGTATGCCGCGGTTCGACATGTTCCTGGTGAACATATTGCGGGTAGACGAGCAGTCCGGTCGGCACCGCGAACGCGGCGTTCTTCGCCTCGTTGGGCAGCCGGCCGAAACCGAGGGGACGTCCAACCCGCACGGGCCGGCCGAGAATTTGCGTTCCGAGTTCGACGAGACCGGTCAGTTGCGAGGCGCCGCCCGACAGCACGACGCGGCCGTTGGGCTCTGACGCGAAGGGCGAATCCTTCAGCCGGTCCCGGACCATTTCGAAGATTTCCTCGGCACGGTGCTTGACGATGTTGGCGATAGTGGCGCGGGAGACGATCTGCGGCAGATCCTGCTCGTCACCGGCTGTCGGTACAGACATCAGCTCACGCGAGTCCGATCCGCCGGTGATGACCGTCCCGTATAAAGTCTTGATTCGCTCGGCGTCGGCAATGGTCGCCGAGAGTCCGCGCGCGAGATCCATCGTGATGTGTTGCCCGCCGACCGCAAAACCCGCCGCATGCACGAAGCGGCCGCCGGAATAGACCGCGATCGTCGTGGTGCCCGCGCCCATCTCGACGACGGCCGCGCCGAGATCGGCCTCGTCGTCGGTCAGCACCGACAAGCCGGCGACATAGGAGCTCGCCGCCATGGCTTCGACATTGATGTGGCAGCGCTCCACCGCGAGCATCAGGTTCCGCGCCACGGTGGCGTCGCAGGTGACGACGTTCATGTCGACGCCGAACTGGTGCGCAACCATGCCGCGGGGATCGCGGATGCCCTTGACGCCGTCGAGCGTGTAGCCGACCGGCAGCGCGTGCAGCACGGTGCGGCCTTCGCCGGTGGCGTGGCGCATGCCGGTGGAGGTGACGCGGCTGACGTCGGCCGGCGTCACGGCGCCGCCGCGGATGTCGGCGGCGGCTTCGACCAGCTGGCCGGAGAGCCGGCCGCCCGACACCGAGAGCAGCACGGACTCGACCCGCACCTTGGCCATCTTCTCCGCCAGCGCGACGGCCTGGCGCACCGCCTGCTCGCATTCACCGAGATCGATCACCGCGCCGGCCTTCATGCCGCGCGCCTGGATCTGGCTGTAGCCGATCAGCTCCACCGCGTGGGTGCGGCCGCGCAAGGCTTCGCTCGGCGCCGACGGCTTCAGCCGCGCGATCATGCAGGCGATCTTGCTGGTGCCGATATCAAGACAGGCGACGAGGCCGCCGCGCTTGTGCGGCATCGGGCGCGTCTTGGGGGTCTGGGTGCGATCGAGACCGGTCATGCGGCGTCCCCGGCCTTCTTTTTCTTCTTGTCCTTGAACTGCTCTTCGCGCGCCTTGGCGGCGTCGTCGGACAGCTGCACCACCAGCCGATCGGGCAGGCGCATGTCGACGGCGACGATGTCGCGGGAGAACAGCTTGTCTTCCTTGTCGAGCCTGGACAGCATCGAAAGCGCGTTGCCGACGTCCTGCTCGGGCAGGCGAATGTCGAGGCCGTCCTTCAGCCTCAGGTTCCAGCGCCGCTCGCCGACATAGACGGCGGCCTTGGTCACCGCATTGACCTGCGGATAGCGCGCCAGCAGCGCCAGGAAATCGCGGGCCTGGGTGTCGGCGCCCTTGCCGACCACGAGCGGCAGCGACAGGAAGCGGCGCGAGACGTAGGGCTCGAGCACAGCGCCGTCGTCGGCGATGACGGAGAGGCGACCCGCCTCCTGCCACAGCGCGAAGGCCTGGCGCTCGGTGATGTCGATCATCAGCCGGCCCGGATAGAGCTTCAGCACGGTCGCATCCGCGATCCAGGGATTGGCCTTGAGCTTCTCGCGCACGACGTCGGCGTCGAGGAACAGCAGCGAGGAGCGGCCGCTGACGCCGCCGATCGCGAGGATCTCGTCCTGGGTGAGCTGCTTGCGGCCGTTGATCACCACGGAGGTGATGCGGAAGCCGGCGGAATTGGCCATGGCGTTGCGGGCATCGCTGACCGCGGTGAGGAAATCCTGGAGATGGCCGCCCTTGACGATGCCGAAGCCGCAGCTTCCGAGCAGCAGCAGCACGGTCATGGTGATTCCGACCCGGCGCGGCGCATAGCGCTCGACCAGGGCGACCACGCGCGGCGGCGGCTCGCGCTCGACGACGGCTTTGGCCCTGGCTTTGGTCCTGATCCTGGCGGCCGCGCGCTTCTCCTCGCGCTTCTCTTGCACCCACTCGCGCAGAAGCACGACCGCTCCGATAGCGGCCGCCTTGAGGTCAGCTTGGGGCCTCAGCGATCTGAAAAGCGACCGGGTGAGGCTTCCTGCTCCATCCATTGCACGAGCTCGTCAACAGTTTGCCCGCGACATTGCGCGGATCCTGGCGAACATGACGTCTCGGTGCCGGGCCGGGTGCTGGTCTTCAGCAGAAGAAGCCTTCCCCCTTCAAAGCGTTCGCTCGGGGGTGACATCACCCGCCACAGCTCACGCGCCGGCAGCCAAAGCGCCATATGCGCCGCCAGCGTTAACCTTCGGATGTCCTGGTAAACAAAAGGTAAAATTCGTTAACACGGGACGCTTTTTGCCCAGCCATGTGAGGCATTTATGCCGCGATGTCCGGCATTTTACCGGATTTGGACCCGAAACCGGGCCGTTTCGCCCGCTCGGCCGTTAACCAGTCCTAACTATTTCCGCACGGCCCGCCCGGCGAGCTCGACCAGCCCGTGCAGGAAGTCGACGAATTCGATGCCCTCGGCTTTCAGCGCCTTGGGGTAGAGCGAGGACTTGGTCAGCCCGGGCAGCGTGTTGGTCTCGAGGTAGACGAGGCCTCTCTCCGAGACGATGAAGTCCGAGCGGGAATAGCCGGTGCAGGACATCGCCCGGTGCGCCAGCATCGCCTGCTCCCTCAGCGCCGCGGTGATCTCCGGCGAAAAGCGGCCGGGACAGATCTCCTGGGTCGACTTCAAAAGATATTTTGCCGCATAATCGAAGCTGCCCTCGCCCGGAATGATCTCGATCGGCGGCAGCGCGATGATCGAGCCATCGGTGCGCTCCAGCACGCCACAGGTTGCCTCGACGCCGGCGATGTAGGGCTCGATCACGTACTCTTCCTGCTTCGCCGCGTTGCGGACCGCGACGAGGTCCTGCTTCGCATTGACGAAAATCAGGCCATAGCTCGATCCGTCGCGCGCCGGTTTTGCGATCAGCCTGCCATATTCGGCGAAGGCCTCGTCGATGTCGTGGAGCGCCACGTTGGCCGGCGGCGTGACGCCGCCGAGCGCGGCGAAACGCTTGGCCGCGATCTTGTCGAAGGCGAGATGGGAGGAGGCCGAGCCCGAGCCGGTAAACGGCACGCCGCGCGCCTCGCACATCACCTGCAATTCGCCGTTCTCCGCGCGCCCGCCATGCAGGCCGAGCACGAGCACGCGATCTTCCGCCTTGGCCCGGTCGAGCGCCTGCGCGAGCGGAATGCCCGATGTACCCGGCTTGAACTCGTCCTCGAACGGACGCGCATGCTCGAGCAGCTGCTTCGACTGCACCACATGCACCTTGTCCTCGACGTCCCACCACCAGAGATCGGCCTCGGGCAGCGCCTGATGCAGCGCCTGCGCCGAGGCGACCGAAACCAGACGCTCGCGGTTCGAGCCGCCGAAGAGGATGGTGATGCGCATGTTCTCTCGTCGCTCGTCCAGGTTAACCGGAAATCCCGATCCGCTTGATTTCCCAGTGCAGCTCAATTCCGGAATTCGCCTTCACGCGTTCGCGCACGGTCTCGCCGAGCGTCTCGATGTCCTGGGCAGTGGCATCGCCGGTGTTGATCAGGAAGTTGCAGTGCATCTCGGACACCTGCGCGCCGCCGACGCGCAAGCCGCGGCAGCCGGCGGCGTCGACGAGCTTCCAGGCGGAATGGCCCGGTGGATTCTTGAAGGTGGAGCCGCCGGTCTTCTCGCGGATCGGCTGCGCGCTCTCGCGATGGCTTTGCACCTCCGCCATGCGCGCGCGGATCGCCTCTGCATCCTTGATCTCGCCGCGAAAGCGCGCGGAGGTGAAGATGATGGAGGGATCGACGCCACTGTTGCGGTACACGAACTTCATGTCGGCATTGGAGAAGACGTGCTTGGTGCCGTCACGATCGACGCCCCTCGCCTCGATCAGCACGTCCTTGGTCTCGCCGCCATTGGCGCCCGCATTCATGCGCAGCGCGCCACCGATCGTGCCGGGAATGCCGAAAAAGAATTCGAGCCCGCCGATATTGGCGCTCGCCGCCACCTCCGCCACGCGCTTGTCCAGCGCGGCCGTGCCTGCGGTGACGATATCACCGCTCGCGGTCGCCTCGCCGAAGGCGCGCGGGGCAAGACGGATCACCACGCCGGCAATGCCGCCATCGCGCACGATGAGATTGGAGCCGACGCCGATGACATAGACGGGAATGTCGGAGCCAAGATGCGCGAGGAAGTAGGCGAGATCGTCCTCGTCCGCCGGTGTGAACAGCACCTGCGCGGGGCCGCCGACGCGAAACCAGGTGAGCTCGGCCAGCGACTGGTTGGCCAGCAGCCGGCCACGCAGGTCAGGCATCGTGGCTTTGAGAGCGGGGGTGATGTCCGGGAAGCTCATGCCTCGTCCTCAAGTGAGGAGAGCACGCTCTCTCCGTTCCCTCCCCCGTTGTGGGGGATCAGGGAGGGGGGTAGCCCCAAGCGAGATTGGAGTTTGTGGCTACCCCTCTCCCCCGCCCTCCGCCACGAGGGGGGAGGGAGCGCAGTTTGCCGTGCGGCTGGCTGCGAGTCTTTCATCAGATTCACCCCAGCGCCTTCAATTCGCCGGGCAGCGCATACGCCCATTGCGTGATGTTGCCGGCACCAAGACACACGACGAGATCGCCGGATTTCGCCAATCCCTTGACGATGCCCGCGAGCTCCGGGGCCGCCGGCAGCGGGATCACCTCGCGATGACCATGCGCGCGCAGGCCGGCGACGAAATGATCGCGGTCGATGCCGTCGATCGGCGCTTCGCCCGCGGCATAGACGTCGGCGACGACGACCGCATCGGCGTCGTTGAAGCAGGTGCAGAATTCCTCGAACAGCGATTGCAGGCGCGTGTAGCGATGCGGCTGCACCACGGCGATCACCTTGCCGGTGTAGGAATCGCGCGCCGCCTTCAGCACCGCTGCAATCTCCACGGGATGATGGCCGTAATCGTCGATCACGGTGACGCCGTTCCACTCGCCGGTCTTGGTGAAGCGGCGCTTGACGCCGCCGAAGCCTGCGATCGCGCTTCGGATCTTGTCGTCGGAAACGCCGAGCGCGTGAGCGACCGCAATTGCAGCCGTCGCATTCGAGGCGTTGTGCCGACCCGGCATCGGCAGCGCGAGGTCGGCGATCTCATGGGTGGCGCCGGTCTTGCGGTCACGGATCACGACCCTGAACTTCGAGCCGCCACCGCCCGCGGTGAGATCGACGAGCCGCGCATCGGCCTGCGGATTCTCGCCATAGGTGATGATGCGGCGATCCTCGATCTTGCCGACGAGGCTCTGCACCACGGGATGGTCGATGCACATCACGGCAAAGCCGTAGAACGGCAGGTTCTCGACGAAATGCCGGAACGCGTCCTGCACGGCATCGAAGGTCTTGAAGTGATCGAGATGCTCGGGATCGACATTGGTGACGATCGCGACATCGGTCGGCAGCTTCAGGAACGTGCCGTCGCTCTCGTCGGCTTCGACTACCATCCAATCCCCAGCCCCCAGACGCGCATTGGAGCCATAGGCGTTGATGATGCCGCCATTGATCACGGTGGGATCGAGCCCGCCGGCATCGAGCAGCGTTGCGACCATCGTGGTCGTCGTGGTCTTGCCATGGGTGCCGGCGATCGCGACGCAGCTCTTCAGCCGCATCAGCTCGGCAAGCATTTCGGCGCGGCGCACCACGGGAATGCGGCGCTCGCGCGCCGCCACCAGTTCCGGGTTGTCGCGCTTGATCGCGGTGGAGACGACGACGACCTCGGCGCCGTCGACATTCTCGGCCTTGTGGCCGACCGAGACTTTCGCGCCCTTCTTGCGCAGGCGGTCGAGATTGTAATTGTCGGACGCGTCCGAGCCCTGCACGGCATAGCCGAGATTGACCAGCACCTCGGCGATGCCGCTCATGCCGATGCCGCCGATCCCGACGAAGTGGATGGGTCCGATCTCGCGCGGCAGTCTCATGCTCTGTTCCCTGACCTTGCCGCCGGAAAGGCGGCATCTGGCGAAGGTCACGGCCAAATCAGCCGCGCGCCCTTCCTACTGGATGCCCCGCTTTGGAAGGCCATGACAAGGGCTTTTTCGCGTCAGATTCCCGCGACCTTGACCACCAGATCGGCCAGCCGCTCGGCGGCATCGAGCCGCCCTGCCCCCTTCGCGGCCGCGGCCATGGCGGCAAGGCGCGCGGGTTCGGCGGCGAAGCCGGAGATTTCGGCGGCGAGGCGGTCGGAGGTGAACTCGGTCTGCGGGATGCGGATGGCGCCGTCGACCTTGGCCAGCACGCCGGCATTGGCGAACTGGTCCTGGTCGATCGAGCCCGGCAGCGGCACCAGGATCGAGGGCCGGCCGATGGCGGCAAGCTCGGCGACGGTGCCGGCGCCGGAGCGCGACACGATCAGATGGTTGGAGGCGAGCCGCGCGGGCAAGTCGGCGAAGAACGGCGCGAGCTCGAACTTGATCTTGAGCTTGTCGTACACGGCGCGGACACGCGCCATGTCCTCTTCGCGCACCTGCTGGGTGAGGATGAGACGGCTCCACAGCGCAGGCTCGAGCTGCTCGATCGCGCCCGGGACGATGTCAGCCATGATGCGCGCGCCCTGGCTGCCGCCGACGACGAGCAGGCGCAGCGGCCCGTTGGTTTCGGGCGCCGTGTATTGCACGGCAGCCGCCGCGAGGATCGCGGGCCGCATCGGCGTGCCGACCGTCGTCGTCTTGGCCGACAGCGCCGGATCGCGATCCAGCACGCCAGGCAAGGACGTCGCGATCGCACGGACCCGGCCCGACAGGAACCGGTTGGCACGACCGAGCACCGCATTGGCGTCGTGGATGATGCCGGGCACGCCGGCGAATTTTGCCGCGACCAGCGGCGGCAGCGTCGGATAGCCGCCGAAGCCGACGACGGCGGCCGGCTTCAATCGCTTGATCAGGCCGTAGGCAGAGAGCGTGCCGACGGCGAGGGTGAGGCCGGCATAGGCGAGCTGGAACGGATTGCGGCCGCGCGCGGTCTCGCTTCTGACGACGTCGATCATGTCCTTGCTGAACAGTCCGCTGTAGCGCAGCGCGCGCTCGTCGGTGACGAGGCGGACGCGAAAGCCGCGCCGGATCAGCTCGACGCCGAGCGCCTCGGCCGGAAACAGATGGCCGCCGGTGCCACCCGCGGCGAGAAGAATCAGGGGGGAAGTGTCCATAAATGCCCTTTTACAAGGCCTTTGCCGTCATTGCGAGCGCAGCGAAGCAAGCCAGAATCCCTCCGCGGGAACAGCCTGGATTGCTTCGCTGCGCTCGCAATGACGGCTTACGCGTAACTGCGCATCGCCTCGGCGTGGCCGCTGGCCTCGACCTCGGTGCGCGGGCGCAGCCGCGTCAGCGCCAGCATCATGCCGACGCCATAGGCGAGCGACACGATCGAGGAGCCGCCATAGGAGATGAACGGCAGCGTCATGCCCTTGGCGGGGATGAGCTGCAGGTTGACCGACATGTTGATCGCCGCCTGCACGCCGAACAGGATCGCAAGGCCGGACGCCGCGAAGCGGGAGAACATGTCCTCATTGGCATAGGCGCGGGAGAGCGTGCGGATGACGACGAAGGCGAACAGCGCCAGCATGGCAAGGCACAGGACGATGCCGAACTCCTCGGCCGCGACCGCGAACACGAAGTCCGTATGGCTGTCCGGCAGGCTGCGCTTGGCAATGCCCTCGCCCGGCCCGAGGCCGAGCCAGCCGCCGTTGTAGAAGGCCTCCATGGCGGTATCGACCTGGAAGGTATCGCCCGAAGCCGGGTTCATGAAGCGCTTGATGCGCCCTGCAACGTGCGGGACGAACAGATAGGCGCTGAACAGGCCGGCGGCGGCGGCGCCGGCAAGACCAAACACCCAGATCATGCGCATGCCCGCGATGAAGAACAGCGAACCCCACACCATCAGGATCAGCATGGTCTGGCCGAAATCCGGCTCCATCACCAGCAGCGAGACCAGCATCAGCAGCAGCACCAGCGCCATCGAGGTCGCCGGCATCTCCGGCCGCTTGGTCGATTCCGCGAACAGCCAGGCGGCGATGACGACGAAGGACGGCTTTGCGATTTCGGAGGCCTGGATGTTGACGCCGAGCAGCGTGATCCAGCGCCGCGAGCCCTTCACCTCGGGGCCGATCGCGAGCGTCACCACGATCAGGATGATGCTGATGGCGAAGATGATCAGCGCGCTCCGGCGGATCGACCGCGGCGACAGGAAGGACACCCCGAGCAGCACCAGGCAGGACGGCAGGAGGAACATCACGTGGCGGCTGAAGAAGTGGAAGGGATCGAGCCCGATGCGGGTCGCAACCGGCGGGCTCGCCGCCAGCGACAGGATCACGCCGGTCAGCATCAGCGCCAGGATGGCGCCCATCAGCGGCTTGTCGACGGTCCACCACCACTCGGAAAAGGGGGTGCGTTCTTCACGGGAGAGCATGGGCGGCCGCCTTCGGACAGAGGTCCGCCCATTGGTCGCCGAGGTTGGTTACCGGAGGGTTAAGGAACTGCGGATGTTTGGAGATGGGAGCGAGCTACCCACCTCACATGCTCGTCATGCCCCGGCTTGACCCGGGCATCCAGTACGCCGCGGCCCATCGGCTCAAGCTCGGTCTCTGGAATTCTGGGCCGCCCGATCAAGCCGGGCGGTGACAGCGGAGAACGACGCGCCGACACGTCTCACACCACCGGCTTCACACCCGGCAGCGCCTGCACGACTTCGCGGAACTTGGCACCGCGGATCTCGAAGTTGCGGTACTGGTCGAAGGAGGCGCAGGCCGGCGACAGCAGCACGACGGCATCGGCAAGTCCTGAGGCTTCCGCATCGCGCGCGGCGTGCTCGACTGCGACGTCCAGGGTCTCGCTGATTTCGTGCGGGACTGAGCCGAGCGTTGCCGAAAACTCCTGCGCGGCTTCGCCGATCAGATAGGCTTTTCGGATGCGCGGGAAGAAGCCGGTCAGGCCAGTGATGCCACCCGCCTTCGGCTTGCCACCGGCGATCCAGAAGATATCGGCGAACGACGACAGCGCGTGCGCGGTGGCGTCCGCGTTGGTGCCCTTGGAATCGTTGACGAACAGCACGTTGCCGCGGCGGCCGACCTGCTCCATGCGGTGCGCAAGGCCGGGAAAGCTGCGCAGGCCGTTTTGCAGGACCTCGAGGCTGATGCCCATCGCGAGCGCGGCAGCTGCCGCGCAAGCCGCGTTCTGCGCATTGTGCAGGCCGCGCAGCGAGCCGATGCCGCCGAGCGCGGCGATCTCGCTGCGGGCGCCGCCCGAGGCGCGCACGATGTTGCCGTGCTCGACATAAATGCCGCTCGCGAGCGGATTCTTGACGGAGATGCGCACCACGTTCTTGCCGGCGCGATCGAGCCGGTCGGCGACATCGCGGCAAAAGCCGTCGTCGACACCGACGATCGAGGTACCGCCGGCTTGCACGCCGGCAACGAGACGTTCCTTCACCGCGGCATAATGCGCGAGCGTGCCGTGACGATCGATATGGTCCTCGCTGACATTGAGCAGGATGCCGACGGAGGGATCGAGTGAAGGCGTGAGGTCGATCTGGTAGGACGACATCTCGATGACGTGGACTCGGCCCATGCGCGGCGGCTCCAGCGACAGGATCGCGGTCCCGATATTGCCGCCCATCTGGGTGTCATATCCTGCGACCTTGGTCAGATGTGCGATCAGCGCGGTCGTGGTCGACTTGCCGTTGGTGCCGGTGATGGCGACGAACGGCGCATCCGGCGCGTGACGCCGGCGCTCCCGGCAGAACAGCTCGATGTCGCCAATGACCTCGACGCCGGCCTCGCGCGCCTTCAGCACGCTCCAGTGCGGCACCGGATGGGTGAGCGGCACGCCGGGCGCGAGCACGAGGGCCGCGAAATTCGTCCAGGAGACGTTGCGCAAGTCCGCGGTGATGAAACCGGCCTGCGCGGCCTTGGCGACATTCTCGGCATTGTCGTCGGCGGCGATCACCTCGGAACCGCCCGCTTTCAAAGCATGGCAGGAGGCGAGCCCCGAGCCGCCGAGGCCGAACACGGCGACCGTCTTGCCGGCGAAGGATGTGACGGGGATCATCGTGGTACCGTCAGCGCAGCTTCAGCGTCGAGAGGCCGGCGAGCGCCAGCATCACCGAGATGATCCAGAACCGGATCACGATCTGCGGCTCGGTCCAGCCGAGCTGCTCGAAATGATGATGGATCGGCGCCATGCGGAAGATGCGCTTGCCCGTCAGCTTGAACGACACCACCTGCACGATGACGGAGACCGCCTCCAGCACGAACAGGCCGCCGATCACCGCAAGCACGATCTCGTGCTTCACCGCGACCGCGATCGCACCCAGCATGCCGCCGAGCGCGAGCGAGCCGGTGTCGCCCATGAAGATCGAGGCCGGCGGCGCGTTGAACCAGAGGAAGCCGAGGCCGGCCCCCAGCAGCGCACCACAGAGCACCGCGAGCTCGCCGGTGCCGGCGACATATTTGATCTGCAGATAATCGGCGAACACGGCGTTGCCGGCGAGATAGGCGATCATCGCAAAGCTCGCGGTCGCGATCATCACGGGCACGATGGCGAGTCCGTCGAGACCATCGGTGAGGTTCACCGCGTTGCCGGCGCCGACGATGACGAAGGCACCGAAGATGACGAAGAACCAGCCGAAATGCAGCACCGTGTCCTTCAGGAACGGAATCGTCAGCGCGGTCGACGCGGGATCGCGGTTCAGCCGCACCAGCGCGTAGCAGGCGACCAGCGCGATCGCCGCCTCGATCAGCAGGCGCAGCTTGCCGCCGAACCCGGTCGTGGTCTGCTTGGTCACCTTGAGGTAATCGTCATAGAAGCCGACGAAGCCGAAGCCGAGTGTCACGGCGAGCACGATCCAGACGTAAGGGTTGAGCGGATTGGCCCACAACACGGTGCCGACCGTCAGGCCCGAGAGGATCATCAGGCCGCCCATGGTGGGCGTGCCCTTCTTGCTGAGATGCGATTGCGGTCCGTCGGTGCGGATCGGCTGGCCCTTGCCCTGGCGGATGCGCAAGTGGTCGATGATCCACGGCCCGAACAGGAACACGAACAGCGCGCCGGTGACGACCGCACCGCCCGTGCGAAAGGTGATATAGCGGAAAACGTTCAGGAGGGTGCGAAACGCACCCAGGCTCGGAAATGTATTGGAGAGCTCGATCAGCCAGTAAAACATTCAGACGGTCCTATGGCGTCTTTCGCACGCGGCCTTGTTCCTGACCCCGACGTGCCTCAAGCGAATTCGCTTCATCATGGGTCGGGCGACCTCCGGGACAACGGTGCCGCAAACGAGGGAATTGGGAACTGCGCCTTCCAAGCAGTTTACGCCTTTGCCTGCAAGGCGGCCACTAGGCCCGGCACAAACTTGTTGACCCAGAACATCTTCTTGCTGCCCTTGACAACCACGACATCGCCTGCCTGCAGCAGGCTTGCGACCTCATCCGGCTTCAGCGTGGCGGGATCGTCGTGCCAGCCGAGGCCCTTTCCCGATGGCAGCGCGTCATAGAGGTGGCGCATCAGGGGGCCGACGCAATAGACGCCGTCGATGCCTTCGAGATACCTGGTGAGGCCGGTGTGGTAGCTTGGTGCGTCATCGCCCAGTTCCAGCATGTCGCCGAGCACCGCGATGCGGCGACCGCCGGTCATGTGGCGCGCGTGAAGGCTCTGCAGTGCCGCGGCGACGCTGGCCGGGTTGCCGTTGAAACTGTCGTCGATCACGGTGATGCCGCCGACCGCCTGCTCGACGCCGCGGCCGGTCATGATGCCGACGCGGTCGAGCTTGATCGCGAGCGTCGCCGGATCGAGGTTGGCGGCACGGATCGAGGCGAGCGCGGCAAGCGCATTCTGGACGCGGTGCGGCGCGCCCGGCGTCAGGCTGAAGGCGATCTCCTTCTTGCCGATCATGGCCACGACCTGCCAGCTCTCGCCGTGCGGCGCGTGCGCGACCTCGTGCACCTCGGAATGCTCGCCGAAGCGCACCACCTTGCCCTTCCATTCCGACGCCTTGATCCCTGCGGGCAGCACCAGCACGCCGTCCTCGGGCAGGCCGAGGGCGATCGACACCTTCTCGCGCCTGATGGCTTCGAGCGAGCCGAGCTTTTCCAGATGCACCGGCTGAACGTTGACGACCAGCGCGACCGTCGGCCGCGTGAGTTCGCTGAGCCGCGCGATTTCACCTGGCTGGTTCATGCCCATCTCGACGACCCACAGGCTGGCGTCTGCCTTCGCATTGCACAGCGTCAGCGGCACGCCCCAGAAATTGTTGAAGCTGGACGGGCTGGCATAGGCGTTCGGATAGGCCGCCAGGAATTCCTTGGTGCTGGTCTTGCCGGCGCTGCCGGTGAGGCCGATCACCGGCCCCTTAAAGCGCACGCGTGCGGCGCGCGCGAGGCCCCAGAGACCGTCGATCAGCGTGTCCTTCACGACGATCTGGGGAATGCGGATGCCCGCGAGCTCGTGCGGCACGATCATCGCGACCGCGCCTGCGGCTTCCGCCTTGTCGGCGAACTCCCAGCCGTCGCGCGCGCTGGCGAAGGCCGAGATGAAGCCGCCGCTCGGCGTGCCGCTGAGGGCGACGAAGAGGCTGCCCGGCTTCACCAGCCGGCTGTCCTGGGTGACGAAGTCGATCGGCGTGTCCGGAAACGATCCGGCGGCGCCCAGCGCACGCGCGACCTCGGCAACCGTCCATATTGGCGCGCTCATGCAACCCTCGACGCTAGTGCGGCGGCGACCGCCTCGTGATCACTGAAGGGCAGCACTTCGCTGCCGACGATCTGTCCGGTCTCGTGTCCCTTGCCGGCGATGAGCAACGCATCGCCCTCTTCCAGCTCCTCGATCGCGACGCGAATGGCCTCGGCGCGGTCGCCGATCTCGCGCGCGCCCTTCGCTGTGGCAAGGATCGCGGCGCGG
This sequence comes from Bradyrhizobium sp. SMVTL-02, assembly GCF_051853005.1. NCBI lineage: Bacteria > Pseudomonadati > Pseudomonadota > Alphaproteobacteria > Hyphomicrobiales > Nitrobacteraceae > Bradyrhizobium > Bradyrhizobium sp. SMVTL-02. The sequence goes on from NZ_CP182469.1 coordinate 6,127,882, forward strand.
ATCGCTTCCGGCTTCTCGCTGCGCGGATTGTCGTCGGTGATGATGACGCCGTCGGCGTTCTCCGCCGCGATCTCGCCCATGATCGGACGCTTGCCGACATCGCGGTCGCCGCCGGCGCCGAACACGACGACCAGCCTGCGCTTCGCATAGGGCCGCAGCGCCTGCAGCGCCTTCGCCAGCGCATCGGGCTTGTGCGCATAGTCGACGAAGATCGGCGCGCCGTTGCGCTCGCCGACGCGCTCGAGCCGGCCCTTGGCGCCTTCCAGATGCTCGAGGCTGGCAAACACGTTTGCGGCATCGCTGCCGGTGCCGATGGCCAGACCGGCCGAGACCAACGCGTTCTCGATCTGGAACTCACCGACCAGCGGCAGCCGGATCGCGTATCCCTTGCCGCGATGCTCGACCGTCAGCTTTTGCGAGAACCCCTCGACCACGGCCGCGGTGAGACGAATGCCCTCGCCTGTCCCATCGCCGTTGCGCCCGACCGCCATCACGCGCAGCCCGCGCGAGGTCGCGGCATCGATCGCCTCCGCCGAACAACCATGATCCGCCGAGATCACGGCAGCACCATCAGGCGGCACCAGTTCGCGGAACAGGCGGAGCTTTGCGGCGAGGTAATGCGCGACGGTCGGATGATAATCCATGTGGTCGCGCGAGAGATTGGTGAAGCCGCCGGCGGAGACGCGCACGCCGTCGAGGCGATATTGGTCGAGCCCGTGCGAGGACGCCTCGAAGGCGAGATGCGTGACGCCTTCGCGCGCGATCTCATCTAACTGCCGGTGCAGCGCGATCGGATCCGGCGTCGTCAGCGAGCCATAGACGGTGCGTTTCGGGGAGACGAGACCAATGGTTCCGATGCTGGCCGAGGCTTGCCCGAGCCGCTCCCAGATCTGACGGGTGAACGCCGCGACCGAGGTCTTGCCGCTGGTGCCGGTCACCGCGGCAATGGTCGCAGGCTGCGCCGGGAACAACTTTGCGGCCGCCAGCGCAAGCCCACGGCGCGGATTGGCGAGGGCGACGAATGGCACCTTGCAGGTATCAGGCGCGTGCTCGCCGACCACCGCGACCGCACCTGCGCCAATTGCGGCATCGATGAAGCGGGCGCCATCGGTCTTGCTGCCCGCGAGCGCGAAGAAGAGGTCGCCGGGCTTGACCGCGCGGCTGTCGAGCGCAACGCCGGTCACCTCGAGCGCCGCGACAGCGGGCTCGATCGCGGCATCATTGCTGAGAAGTTCGCGCAGCTTCATGGTCTTCCAGTCGACATGCCGTGCCGGAAAGCCGAATCGCAGCGGCAGCGGCCCACCCGGTTGATTACTGGGTTGTCCTGGATGCCGCAAGAATAAGGCGCTCCGCAGGCGAAAGGTCGAACCGCGGCTCGAGGCCCAAAAGTGGGGCGATCCGCTCGATCACCTTGCCGCCGGTCGGCACGGCGTTCCAACCCGACGTGATGAAACCGTGGGTCTCGGGCAGCGCCTGCGGCTCATCGAGCATCACCAGAACCTGGTATTTCGGATCGTCGCAGGGCATGATCGCGGTGAAGGAGTTCAGCACGCGCTTCTTGGCGTATCGGCCGTTGATGACCTTCTCGGATGTGCCGGTTTTGCCGCCCACATAATAGCCCTTCACGTCGGCCTGCCGCGCCGACCCGACCTCGGCATTGAGCCGCATCAGGAACCGCATCTTGTCGCTGGTCTCTTGCTTGATGACGCGCCTGGCCATCGCAGCCGCTTCCTCCGGGCTGCGCTTCATGAAGGTCGGCGGAATCAGATAGCCCCCGTTCACCAGCGCGTTGATGCCCATCACGGCCTGCAGCGGCGCGACCGACATGCCCTGGCCGAACGCGATGGTCACCGTGTTCAGTTCGCCCCAGCGGCGCGGGATCAGCGGCGCCGCGCTCTCCGGCAGCTCGGTGCGCAGCCGCGTCAGCTGGCCCATCTTGGCGAGGAACGCCTTGTGCGCCTCGACGCCCTGGCCGAGCGCGATCCGCGCGGCGCCGATGTTCGACGAGTAGGTGAACACTTCCTTGGTGTTGATGAAGCGCCCGAGCGGGTGGCTGTCATGGATGGTGAACTTGCCGTAGTGCAGGTTTCCGCGTGCATCCCACGACGAGTTCAAATTGATCTTGCCGGAGTCGAGCGCCATCGCCAGCGTGAACGCCTTGAAGGTCGAGCCCATCTCGTAGACGCCTGTGGTGAGGCGGTTGATGCGGTCGGGATCGTGCGCTTCCTTCGGGTTGTTGGGATCGAAGTCCGGCAGCGAGACCATCGCCACGATCTCGCCGGTCTTGACGTTGGAGACGATGCCGGAGGCGGCCTTGGCGTGGAACTTGTCCTTGGCCTTGAGCAGTTCGTCGCGCAGCGCGTGCTCGACGCGCAGATCGATCGAGAGCTCGATCGGCTTCTGCAGCCGGTCGGTGGCAAATCCCGCGCGGTGGAGATCGGCGAGGCCCTGATTGTCGAGCCACTTCTCCATGCCGGCGATGCCCTGGTTGTCGATGTTGACGAGACCGATGAGGTGGGCGACCTCGTTGCCGGTCGGATAGACGCGCTTGTTCTCGCGCAGGAAGCCGATGCCGGGAATGCCGAGCTTGTGGATGTCCTGCTGCTGCTTTGCCGTGACCTCGCGCTTCAGCCAGACGAAGCCCTTGCGCGTCTTCAGGCGCTCGCGCACCTCGGCCTCGTCGAGGTCGGGCACGGTCGCAGTCAGAAGCTCGATCGCCTCGTCCTTGTCGATGATGCGGCGCGGCTCGCCGAACAGGCTCGAGGCCTTGACGTCGGTGGCGAGGATCGCGCCGTTGCGGTCGACGATGTCGGGCCGCGCGGTCGCGACCACCTCCTGCGACGCCGCGCGGCGCGCGCTGTGCGCGTCGGCACCGATCGCGAACATCACGAGCCGGCCGCCGATCAGGACGTAGACCGAGGCGAAGGCGAGCATCGCAAGGCCGACTCGCGCCCGCGCCTTGGCGGCGCGATCCACGTTGCGCCCGTAGAGCAGGCTGCGGATCAGCCGCTGCCGCCACGGTTCGGTCGGTTTCGCAGGCGTTGCCGGTCTCATTGCTTGCCCTCGGACTGAGGCACGGAGCCCGTCACGGTGTCAGGATCGCTCGCAGCTTCGATGGTGTTGAGCATGGCCCCGATCGGGTCGGGCTCGCCGGGCCTGAACATCCGCGGCGGACGCTCGGGCAGGTTCTTCAGCGAGTCATATTGCGTGCCGTTGACCGGCTTGAGCGGCAGATGGCGCTCGGCGAGCCCTTGCAGGCGCTGCGGCGCATCGAGCTTGGCCCATTCGGAGCGGAGCGAAGCGATCGCGTCGCGCTGCTCGCGGATCTCCGCATGCAGCCGCAGCACTTTCTCGGTGCGCGCGGTGGAGTCCATCTTGATCCGGTAGACATAGGCCGCCGCGAAGATCAGCGCGCCGATGACGAGGAGGTGGATGATGCGCATGCTCTAGCCTCCTCTCATCACGTCGGAGAGTCTTGGCCAGGACGATTGCTCGCCCTCATCATGCGCGGGCGCATTCGTGCGCTCCGCGGCACGCAGCTTTGCGGAACGCGCGCGCGGATTGTTCGCCACTTCTTCTTCGCCCGCAACCACGGGGCGTCGGGTCAGCAACTGGAAGCTCGGCGCAGCTTGCGCCAGCTCGGGCAGATGCCGCGAGCCGCCGCCGCTCTTCGAGCGTTCGCCGAGCAAATTCTTGACGATGCGGTCTTCCAGCGAATGGAACGAAACGACGACGAGACGGCCGCCGGGCTTGAGCACGCGCTCCGCGGCGGCGAGCGCGGCCCGAAGCTCGTCCAGCTCCTCGTTGACGAAGATGCGCAGGGCCTGGAACGTCCGCGTCGCGGGATGGATGTCGCCGGGCTTGGAACGCACGATCCTGCCGATGAGATCGGCGAGCGCGCGCGTGGTCGTGAACGGGGTCTCCTGCCGGTCGGCGACGATGGCACGGGCGATGCGGCGCGACTGCCGCTCCTCACCCAGCTGATAGATGATGTCGGCGAGGTCGCCTTCGGAGGCACGCGCGACCACGTCGGCCGCGGTCGGACCCGTCTGCGCCATGCGCATGTCGAGCGGACCGTCGAGACGGAACGAGAAGCCGCGGCCGGCCTGATCGAGCTGCATCGAGGACACCCCGACATCCATCACGACGCCGTCCACGCCATCGACGCCTTGCGCGGCACAAACTTCGGCGAGGTTGGAGAAGCGGTCCTCGACCAGCGTCAGCCGTCCCGCGGCGCGCGCGACAAGCTCGGCGCCGCCTGCGATCGCGGTGCGATCACGATCGATCGCGATCAGCCGGGTTCCCGGGATGTCGAGGATGGCGCGGCTGTAGCCCCCGGCGCCGAAGGTGGCGTCGACATAGATGCCGCCTGCGCGCGGCGCGAGATGTTCGATCGCTTCGCGGCCAAGCACGGGAATGTGAGGAGCGGAACTCATGCGCCGCACCTGCCGAACGACCGTGACAGATCGGTGGCGAACCAGCCCATAACGCCTCGAATGATTCCGCGTCGCGGCGGTTCCACGACCAGGCCCCAGTCCAACATGGTTAACGAGCCCGGTGGTCCCAAGCGACAAACCCAGAGTTCCCAGCGGAATTTGTCGGGCAGCCATGGGATTTCGAGCCAAATACGCTTTGGCCGCCTCCGGACGCGGGTCGGCTCTTTCATCCCTCAGTAACGGCCCTTAGCGTTAAGAAAGCGTTGATCGGCTCGTGACAAGTCGAAATGGCGAGGCGGTGGTGATGCCTCATCCACACACCCTGTTCAAAATGCATCCGTTAACCGCGTCGCGCGATTGCGCTCGGCGGAGGGTAAAGGAATAGTAAAGAGACGGGCCCCGCCCACTCTCCTGTTCCGACTTGAGCTGCTTATGTCGCCCGGTTCGCCGTCTGGATCTGATTCGAAGCGTCAGCGCGTCCTCCCGGTTCCCAAGGCCGCGGCCAACATGCGCACGTTCGAGCCGGATTCCTCGATCGTCTCCGACATCATCCCCTCGCCGAATTATGGCGAGCGCAACGAGGGTCGGCAGCCGGACATGATCGTGCTGCACTACACCGGCATGCCCGACGTCGAAGGCGCGCTGGCGCGGCTGTGCACGGCGGGCACGGAAGTGTCGGCGCATTATGTCGTGCTGGAGGACGGCCGCATCGTGCAATGCGTACCCGAGGCCAAGCGCGCCTGGCACGCCGGCGTCTCGTCCTGGGCCGGCGAGGACGACGTCAATTCCTGCTCGATCGGCATCGAGATCGTCAATCGCGGTCACGACTGGGGCTATCCGGAGTTTCCGCTGCGCCAGATCGCGGCCGTGATCGCGCTGTGCCGTGGCATCATGCTTCGCCGCAAGGTACCGGCGCACCGGGTGCTCGGCCATTCCGACGTCGCCCCCGCGCGCAAGAAGGATCCCGGCGAAAAGTTTCCGTGGCATTCGCTGGCCAATTCCGGCGTCGGTCACTGGGTCACGCCCGCACCGGTCATGCGCGGCGAGACCCTGATGCTCGGCACCATCAGCGATGCGGTGCTGAGCATGCAGCAGGCGCTCGCAAAGTACGGCTATGGCGTTCCCCTCAACGGCAAATACGACGCCGCGACCATGGAGGTCGTCACCGCCTTCCAGCGCCATTTCCGTCCGGCGCGGCTCGACGGTGTTGCGGATCATTCCACGCTGTCGACCTTGCAGGCGCTGCTGGCGAGCCTGCCGCAGGACGGGACGACAATCGCGTCGAAGTGACGGCGTGTCTGCCACATCCTCCGTCATTGCGAGGAGCTCTTGCGACGAAGCAATCCAGACTGTCTCTGCAGAGGCAGTCTGGATTGCTTCGCTGCGCTCGCAATGACGGAGTGTGTGGCGACAGCTACCCCATCTCCCTCATTCGCCGCGCGTAGAGCCTCCGCAACGGCTCCAGCTGCGTCGCAGCCGTAGCCGCGACATACGCGGCCATCGCCTCCTCTGTCCGCCCTAACCGCCGCAACAGATCCGCGCGCACCGCGGGCAGCAGCTCATACCCATTGAGTCCGCCGCGCGCCGTGATCGCATCGACGAGATCGAGCGCACGCTCAGGACCGTCGACCATGGACACGGCCGCGGCGTGGTTCAGCTCGATCACCGGCGACGGATTGATGCGCAGCAGCACCTCGTACAGCCCGGCAATCTGCGGCCAGTCGGTCGACTCGAAACTCGGCGCGCGCGCATGCAGCGCCGCGATCGCGGCCTGCACCGCATAGGCTTGCGGCCGGCCGGGCATGCGCAGCGCCTCATCGACCAGACTCAACCCTTCCTCGATCTGCGCGCGATCCCAGAGCGTGCGATCCTGCTCTTCGAGCAGCACGATGTCGCCGGCCGACGTCTCGCGCCCGGCGCGGCGCGCATCATGCAGCAGCATCAGGGCGAGCAGGCCCTTCACGCCGCCGCGACCGGGCATCAGCCGGTCGAGCAGGCGGCCGAGCCGGATGGCTTCGACGGCGAGATCCGGCCGCATCAGATCCGCGCCTGAAGTTGCGACATAGCCTTCAGTGAAGACGAGATAGATCACGGCGAGCACGCCATCGAGCCGCGGCGCCAGCGCCTCACGCTCGGGCACCTCGTAGGGAATGCCGGCGAGCCTGATCTTCTGCTTGGCGCGGACCAGGCGCTGCGCCATCGCCTCCTCGCCGACGAGGAAGGCGCGCGCGACCTGCGCCGTCGAGAGCCCACAGACGGTGCGCAGCGTCAGCGCGACCTGGACCTCGGGTGCGAAGGCGGGATGGCAGCAGGTGAAGATCAGGCGCAGCATGTCGTCGTCGAGCGTTGCCGGCGGCTCGTCCGGGCCCAGCGCGTTCAGCTCGAGCTCATGCACCAGCGCCGGCTGCTTGCCGCGGAAGACAGCCCGGCGGCGGATGCGATCGATCGCCTTGTTGCGGGCGACATTGACCAGCCAAGCGCGGGGATTGTCAGGGATCTCGCACGCCGACCAGCGCTCCAGCGCCACCGCAAACGCGTCCTGCAGCGCGTCCTCGGCAAGATCGAAATCGCCGACGAGGCGGATCAGCGTTGCCAGCGCCCGCCCCGCCTCGTCCCGGAAGATGATTTCGATCTCGCTCGGAGTCATGCGTCGATGCGCGGCTTCGCCTTCACTTGTCGTACACCCAGATCGGCCGCACCTCGATCGAGCCGATGCGCGCGCTGGGAATCCGCGCCGCGATCTCGATCGCCGCATCGAGGTCCTTCGCCTCGATCAGATAGTAGCCGCCGAGCTGCTCGCGCGTTTCCGCAAACGGACCGTCGGTCGTCAGCGTCTTGCCGTCGCGCACGCGGACGGTCGTCGCGGTCGTGGTCGGCCGCAGGCGGTCACCGGCCTTGAAATTGCCACTCTGGATGATGCTTTGGGTGAAGGCCTGATATTCGGCCAGCATCTTCTGGCTGGTCGCCGCGTCGTTCTTCGCGTACTCGGCCTCGTTCTGGTAGATCATCAGCAGATACTGCATCGCTTCACTCCTGTTGTTCGGCTGCGTCGCCGACTTCCAGTCGAACGGGGCGCGCTCCAAACGACGTCTTCAGGATAAATTATTTTCGAGAACGCGTGCGCGGCGATCCCGGCTTGACGGAACCGTCACAAATGCTCCATGCGTTATCAGTCAGTCGGCCGGACGGCCGCTCCGGCAGGCGCCGAAAGGCCGCCGGGGAGGAAAGTCCGGGCTCCCTTGACATGCGGTGCCGGATAACGTCCGGCGGGGGTGACCCCAGGGAAAGTGCCACAGAGAACGAACCGCCCGCCTTCGCCCTTTGGGCTTCGGCGCGACAAGCCCGCGGGCCTGCCGTGCCGTAGCAGCGCAAGCTGCGTAGGCAGGTAAGGGTGAAAAGGTGCGGTAAGAGCGCACCGCGGCGCCGGCAACGGGGCCGGCATGGTAAACCCCACCGGGAGCAAAACCGAATAGGGACGGCGTAGCGGGCTGTTCGCGAAAGCGATAACGCCGCGGGGCGATGTCAGGCCCGCCGTCCGGGTAGGTTGCTCGAGGCCATGTGCAAACATGGTCCCAGAGGAATGGCCGTCACGTATCGTTCGCGCAAGCGGGCGGTGCCCTACAGAACCCGGCTTACAGGCCGGCTGATATTCTAAAGCGTTTTCGAGCGAAGTGTTTTCGGTTCGCGTGAAGAAAACGCATCTTTGCCAAGGAAGCAACGAGGGGTTCGATGCTAGCGCATCGGGCCCCTCACCATTTCGGCCCGGCTGTCGTTCCGGGGCTCGCGAAGCGAGAGCCCGAATCCATCGGGCCGCGGAGACGGAGGAGAAATGGATTCCGTGCTGCGCACGCCCTGGAATGACGGCCTGTGTAGCGGCCTCGCGCGCGATGTAAACGCTGCGGCGGCTTCAGGCGGCACGCGTATTCACTTTTGCGAGGACGAGCGCCCCGGCCTCGCGCCGCAGCTTGCTCGCCTCGAATCCGTGCATGCCGAGCTGCCATTGCAACCCGACGATGGCGCCTTTGGTCGGCTGCAGCAGCGCGAGCGACGAGAACAGCGTCACGGGCAGCCACACGGCCAATTGCAGCCAGATCGGCGGCGCGTAGGCGGTCTCGATTGCGAGGATCGCAGGCACGACGAGGTGGCCGACCACAACCATCACCAGATAGGCGGGAAAATCATCCGCGCGCTGGTGGAACAACTCTTCGCCGCAATGATCGCAAGCCTCGGCCACCTTCAGGAATCGACCGAACATATGCCCTTCGCCGCAGTTCGGGCACCTGCCCAAGAAGCCGCGCCACATTGCCTTCGTGAGAGAGACTGAACCGGTTGCCACGACCGCACCTCTTCCGTTTTGCTGATCCATACAATAATATACTGTATCCATACATTCAAAGAATATGGGCCTAAATTGCATGGATTGGACCCCTACAATCTCGGAGCTGAGCGGACCGCGGTACCAGCGCATCGTCGACGCCATGGAGGCCGACATCGCCGCAGGAAGGCTGGTGCGCGGCCAGCAGCTGCCGACGCAACGCGCGCTTGCCAAGGCCCTCGGCATCGACCTCACCACCGTGACGCGCGCCTACACCGAGGCGCGGCGCCGCGGCATCATGGAGGCCCGGGTCGGGCAGGGTTCGTTCGTTTCGGAGACCAGCGCGCGGCGCGCGGTCGACCTGCCGCATCCGGTGGCGATCGACCTCTCGATGAACGTGCCGCCGCATCCGCTCGAGGCACAGCTCGACGAACGGATCATCGCAGGGCTGGACGTCCTCCGTGGGCAATCGGGCCTGACCGCCTTCCTGAACTATCAACCGCCCGGCGGCAGCGCGCATGAGCGCGAGGTCGCGGCACGCTGGATGCGTGCACGCGTCCCGCATGCGCATGCCGACAGGCTGGTGATCTTTCCGGGCGCGCAGACCATCCTGTTCAACCTGCTCGCACACCTTGCACGGCCCGGAGACATCGTGCTGACGGAAGCGCTCACCTTCCCCGGCATCAAGGCCGCCGCTGCGCGGCTCGGCGTCAAGGTCGTCGGCGTCGCCATGGATGATGGCGGCATCCTGCCTGATGCGCTTGCAGAGGCCTGCCGCACGCACAGGCCGAAGGCCGTCTACCTCATTCCGACGCTGCACAATCCGACCACCGCGACGCTTCTTCCCGAGCGGCGCAGCGCCATCGCCAGGATCATCCGCGATGCCGACACGATCCTGATCGAGGACGACGCCTACGGGCTGCTCGATCGCGCGGCTTCGCCGATCGCGAACCTCATTCCGGAACGGACCCATCTCGCGACCACGCTGTCAAAATGCATCGCGCCGGCGCTGCGTGTCGCCTATCTGATGACGCCCGACAACGCTGCGCAGCAGGAGATGCGCGCCTCCCTGCAAGCGACGGTGCAGATGCCGGCGCCGCTGATGGTCGCGCTGGTGACGCACTGGATCGAGAGCGGCATTGCCGATCGCATCATCACCGCCATTCGCAACGAGGCGGTCGGCCGCCAGCAACTCGCGCAGCGGGCACTGAAGGGATTTGAGTTCCGGGCCAAACCCGCCGCCCACCATCTGTGGCTACGATTGCCGGAGAACCGGCCCGATGTCGCAGCGTATCTGCTGCGCAATGGCCTCGCGATCGTCGCCGGCGATGCCTTCGCCGTGGACGGAGCACCGCCGCACGCGGCGCGCGTCTCGCTGGGCGCGGCACGCAACAGGGCGGAGTTGACGGAAGCGCTACGCATCCTGGTCGGCGCGCTGCACAAGCCCGCCGACACCAGGCAGATCGTCTAACGACAATCTATTGATGATGGCGGCGATGGCGCGGGCGCACGACCGGCGCAACGGCTGACGGATAGGCCGCATAGGCCTCCCTCGGGATCACTGCCTCGCCACGGGCCGCGCGCCCCGCGGGCGTGAGCTGGCCGCCATTGAGCACATCGCGGTCGGGATGCGCGGCCTGATAGGCCGCAGGCTCGGAAAACTGCGCCTGCGCCAATGTCGGCGTCAGAGCGGCGGCCGATAACAATGCGGCCGCAACGGCAATGCTCAGGCGGGTCATGATCATGCTCCATCATCTCATCAGGGACGATGCGGCGTGACGCCCGGCAGGCCCCCAGGATTAAAGACAGGCGTGATGTAGGCGCCGCTTCGGCGAATGCCCGCCCCTGAGGATCACGCTTGCGTGCGGTTTTGCAATTGACCTTCCGGGCCGCATCTGTGCTATGCGCCGGATGACGATCAACCGTTCGAGATCGCCGCTAACGACAGGAAATGACAAAGGTGGAAACGTCCACTTACGCGCTGCTGCTGTTCGGCGCGCTGGCCGGCGGCTTCGTCTCGGGCCTTGCCGGATTCGGCACCGCGCTGATGGCGCTCGGGATCTGGCTCTACGTCCTGCCGCCCTCGCTCGCGGTGCCGCTGGTGCTGATCTGCTCGGTGATCGCGCAGACCTCGACGCTGCCGTCGATGTGGAAGAGTTTTGATCTCTCGCTGGTGTGGCCGTTCCTGATCGGCGGACTGATCGGCGTGCCGCTAGGAACCATGATGGTCGCCTCCGCGGATCCCAAAGTTTTCAAGCTCAGCGTCGGCGTGCTGATCCTGGTCTTTTCGAGCGCGCTCTACCTGAACAAGAGGCCGCTCGCCTTCAAGTTCGGCGGCCGCATCGCCGACGGGGCGATCGGTTTTGCCGGCGGCATTCTGGGCGGGCTGGCCGGACTGTCCGGGCCGCTGCCGATCCTGTGGGCGAACATCCGCGGCTGGAACAAGCACGAGCGGCGCGGCATCTTCCAGCTCTTCAACTTCACGGTGCTCGCCACCGCGCTGGTGTTGCAGACGGCGTCGGGCCTCGTGGCGTTCAAGGTGGTCTGGCTCGCTGCTGTCGCCTTTCCGGGCACGCTGATCGGAGCCTGGGCCGGCGCGCGCGTCTACCACGCGCTGAACGACAAGCATTTTGGCGATGTCGTGCTCGGACTGCTGTTTATGTCGGGCCTCACACTCGTTTGGAATAGTGTTGGCGCACACTGACGCGCACGCGAACACAACAATCAGCCGTCGCTATGCCGGTGCGCGCGCGTGAGGCGCTTCAGGCTCAGCCTCCATCTGCACGGGAACCTCAGCGTGCCGCAGCGGAGCCAGGCGCTTGCCGAACTCGCGGTGTAGCAACAACACGCTCAGCGCGGCCTGAAGCGTCGTTGTCGCGATCGACAAATACCAGACATGCTCCATCCGAAAGCCCGGCCACGTCGAGAGCCAGATCGACGGCAGGGAATAGGTGAGGACCCGCATTGCCGAGGTCACCAGCACGGGCTTGGTGTTGCCCAGCCCCTGGAACATGCTGGAGGTGGTGAAGATCAGCCCCTGCGCCACCATGTTGAACGAGACGATGCGCAGAAAGAGCGACGCAACTGCCATCGTCTCTCGATCATTCGAGAACCCGGCAAGCAACAGACCTGGCGCGAGCTGCGCGAACGTCAGGAGGACAGTCATCACCGCGGTCGCGACGAGCGCCGCCTTGACAAAGGTCTCCCGCACGCGCGCGCCATTGCCGGCGCCGAAGTTCTGGCCGGCGATGGGCCCCGCAGCCAGCGCGACGGCGAGCGCAGGCATCTGGATTAGGCCGAGGAGACGCGTGCCGATACCAAATCCGGCCTGCGCCGCCGGGCCGAAAACGCTGAGCACATAATAGCCCACAGCCATGATAATGAAGACCATAACGAACTCACCGCCAGCGGGCAGGCCGACATTGAGGATTCTCTTCCACTGCCGAAGCTGGGGCCGCCATTGCGCGGGATGAAAGGCGACGTAACGCTCCAGCTTCAGGAAATACGCGAGCAGCATCAGCACGCCGATGAAAACGGCAATCGAGCTTGCAAGGCCGGCCCCGGCGACACCGAGCGGATGCCCGGTGCCCCAGCCCGAGATCAGGATCGGCGCCAGCGCGATGTTGATGCCCACCGCGAGCGCCTGCACCAGCATGCTCGGCCGCACGATGCCGGTCGCCCGCAACGCGGACGCCATCACTTGCGTCGCGAATTGCAGCGCCAGTGCCGGCGTGAACCAGAGCAGGTAGATGGTGCCGGCTTTGACTGTTGCCTCGTCGGCCGCAACCGCGCGCATGTAGGGACGCGACAGCGCGAAACCCGCCACCAGTGTCAGCAGCCCGAACAGCACCGAAAGGACGGCCGACTGGTTGAACACCAGATTAGCATCGTCACGGTCCTTGCGGCCCACGGCATGCGCCATCAAGGCTACTGTACCGACGCCGAGCACCTGCATCAGGGCATTGACGAGAAAGCCGGCGTTGCCGGCCGCGGCCACGCCCGCGATCGCAGCCTCGCCCAGGCTCGAGACGAAATAGAGATCGACCAGCTGGCAGATCATGATCGAGATCATGCCGACCATGATTGGCGGGGCCATGGCCAGGACGTGTCGCACGATGGAGCCGTGTGTCAGGTCTTTCATCTCATTCCATCCTCAGGCCTCGTGACAGCGGGACATTCGCCCCGCCGGCGCGTGGCTCACTCCGCTGCCGCGATCTGTCCGAGCTCCACAACCTGGCGCTCGAACAGGCCGCGATAGATGCCCCCCGGCTTGCCCGCGAGCAGAGCATGCGTGCCCTGCTCGACGATCTCGCCGCGGTCGAACACCAGGATGCGATCGAGGCTCTTCACGGTCGACAGCCGGTGCGCGATCACGATCGAGGTACGGCCTTTCATCAGCCGTTCCATCGCCTGCTGGATCAGCGCCTCCGATTCCGAATCGAGGCTCGACGTCGCCTCGTCCAGGATCAGCACCGGCGCATCCGCCAGGAAGGCGCGCGCCAGCGCCACGCGCTGCCGTTCGCCGCCGGACAATTTCACGCCGCGCTCGCCGACAAGGGTGCCGTACCCCTTGGGCAGACGCAGGATGAAGTCGTGCGCATTGGCGAGGCGCGCCGCCTGCTCGATCGCCTCGAGGCTGGCGCCGGGCCGGCCATAGGCGATGTTCTCGGCGAGCGAGCGGTGAAACAGGATCGGCTCCTGCTGCACGATCGCGATCTGGCTGCGCAGCGATTGCTGCGTCGCCAGCGCGATGTCCTGCCCGTCGATCAGCACGCGACCGCCGGTGACGTCGTACAGACGCTGCACCAGCTTGACGAAGGTCGTCTTGCCGGAGCCGGAGCGGCCGACCAGGCCGACGCGTTCGCCGGCGCGGATCGTCAGCGACAGTCCGTCGTACAGCGGCGCGCGATGGCCGCCATAATGGAACGTGACGTCGTCGAACACGATCTCGCCGCCCTCGATCGCGATCGGACGGGCGCCCGCGGCATCGACGATCCCGATCGGCTCGTCATGGATCGCCACCAGCTCGTCCATGTCGTTCACCGCGCGCTGCAGATTGTTGATGTGCATGCCCACGTCGCGCAAATAGGCGTGGATGACGTAGTAGCTCGTCAGCACATAGGTGACGTCGCCGGGCGAGGCGTGCCCCGAGATCCACAGCAGCACCGAGCCGCCGACCACCGAGGCGCGCAAGGCCAGCAGCAGCGCGAGCTGCGCCATGGCCGTGTAGTTGTAGCGGAACCAGGTCCGCCGCACCCGCACGCGCCAGCGGTTGACGACGCGGGCGAGCCGCGCATCTTCCCGCGCCTCCGCGCCGAAGGATTTCACCACCGCGTTGCAGGTCAGCGCGTCCGCCAGCGTACCGCCGACCTTGGTGTCCCAGGCATTGGAGACGCGCGCGGCCGGCGCGATGTAGCGCGTCGAGAACAGCACCGTCATCGTGACATAGACAAGCGCGCCGAGCGCGATCACCGCGCCGAGCGAGGCCCAGTGCACGCCGAGCAGAATCATCGACCCGATCAGCACGACCAGCGACGGCAGCAGTGCCAGCAGGATGGTGTCGTTGAGGAGGTCGAGCGCCCACATGCCGCGCGTGATCTTGCGCACGGTCGAGCCGGCAAAGGAATTGGCGTGCCAGTCGGTCGAGAAGCGCTGCACGCGCGTGAAGGCGTCCTGCGCGATCTCGGACATGAGCTTGAGCGTGAAAGGCACGATCGCCTGCAGCCCTGCGAGCCGCAGGACCATCGAGGCCGCGCCCAGCGCCACGATGGCGGCGAACGCAACCAATGCGGCGTGGCGCGCATCGGCATCTGACGGCCCGCGCGTCAGCGCATCGACCAGATGGCCCGAGAACACCGGCATGAACAGGTCGGCGGCCGTCGCCCCCAGCAGGCCGGTGACGATGGCGAGGGTTCGCGCCGGTTGCTTCAGCCAGTGCCTGAACACGAAGGGTAGCACCACGCGTATCGCCGCGGGCTTCTTTGACAGAGCGGTCATGACATCATCCGGCCGCTTCGCGCGGGCCGGCTCCATCGATGGACGCAAATCGGCCGCGAGGGCCCGGACGGCGTCACTTGAGACTGGTTTTGACTTGGGAAGCGGAGCGATCGGGAGGCAAAACCCAATCGAAGCTGGCGGAAGAGGCCTCTAGCAGGCCGCGTACATACCGAGCCAGGAGATCATCGAGCGGGGGCGTACGATCTGCGAATGCGACGAAATCATGCAAATCTCTCCCCGGTTCGAATGAATGAGGTGCGCTTTATAGATGTGCCGTGGGCGATTTGCAACGGGGCCCGCGCGAGATCACGGATGAGTGTTGCAATTTGGTGCGGGGCATCACCTCAAGCTCGCTGTCATGCCCGGCTTGCCGCCTTCGCTAAAGCTCCGGCGGGCCGAGCACCCTTGTGGCCCGGCGTAGCGTTGGCGGAGACGGGACCGGGGCATCCAGTACGCCGCGGCGGATGTGGTGAGAGCGAGCTTGCCAATGCCGCCTCTGGAATACTGGGTCGCCCGGTCAAGCCGGGCGACGACACCCGTTGTGGCTCGCCTAATGCGCGTCGCCGCCGCCGGCCAGCGCGGCCGGCTTGTTCAGCAATGTGACCAGGAGGCTGAGACCGAGATAGAACACCGTCAGCACGAAGAAGGCATCGCCAAAGCTCATCACCACGGCCTGGCGGTGCACGATCTGGCTGAGCTGCTTCATCGCCATCAGCGTGGAATCGCCGAGCCCCTGGAACTTCTGCTGGAGCATGGTCAGGGTCTCGGTCGCGGTGGCGTTGCCCCAGGTCACGCGCTCCTGCAGGCGCGTGATGTGCAGGTCGGTGCGGTCGTTGAGCACGGTATTGATGACCGCAAGTCCGACCGCGCCGCCGAGATTGCGCATCAGGTTGAACAGGCCGCTGGCGTTCTTGACGCGGTCTGGCGCCAGCGTGCCGAGTGCGATGTTGTTGGTCGGCACCATCGCGAACATCATGCCGATGCCGCGCAGGATCTGCGGCACCAGCAGCTCGTAGAAATCGTAGTCGCGCGTGATCCAGGTCATCTGGTACGAGCCGATCGCGAACACGATGAGGCCGAAGGCAATCATGTAGCGCATGTCGATCTTGACCATGAGCCGGCCGACCAAGGGCGCGACCAGGAACATGGTGATGCCCGAGACGAACATGGTCTCGCCGATCATCAGCGCGCTGTAGCCGCGCACCTCGGCGAGATAGCGCGGATAGATATAGGTCAGGCCATAGAGGCCGATGCCGATGCAGAACTGCAGGAGGCAGCCGATCGCGAAATTGCGGTTGGAGAAGGTGCGCAAGTTGACGATCGGCTCGGCCGCCGTGAAGACGCGCCAGAAGAAGGCGATCGCCGAGATGGCGCAGATCCAGGCGCAGATCGCCACCGAGGTATCCTGCATCCATTCATATTGCGGGCCTTCCTCCAGCACATATTCCAGCGTGCCGAGGAAGCCGGCCATGAACAGCAGGCCCCACCAGTCGAAGCGGTCGAGCAATTCGAAATGCGGTTCGTCGAAATCGACCAGCGCCAGCACACCGAGCGTGATGCCGATGCCGGGCACGACGTTGATGAAGAACAGCCAGTTCCACGACATCGCATCGGTGATGTAGCCGCCGACGGTCGGCCCGATCGTGGGAGCCAAGGTCGCGACAAGCCCGATGATGGGACCGACGATATGGAATTTCGTGCGCGGAAAGACGGTGTAGGCCGAGGCGAAGACGGTCGGGATCATGCCGGCGCCGAGAAAGCCCTGCAGCGCGCGCCAGAGGATCATCTCCTCGATGGTGGTGGCGAAGCCGCAGAGCAGGCTCGAGAAGGTGAAGCCCGCCGCCGAGATCGCGAACAAGAGCCGCGTGCCGAAGGCGCGCGACAGGAAGCCCGAGAGCGGGATCGCGATCACCTCGGCAATCAGATAGGCGGTCTGGACCCAGGAGACCTCGCTGGAGCTCGCCGACAGGCCGGCCTGGATTTCGCTTAATGAAGCCGAGACGATCTGGATGTCCAGGATCGACATGAACATCCCGAACACCATGATGATGAACGCGAACAGCCGCTTCGGCGCGATGCGCTCCGAAGCCGGGGTCGCCATCATGGTGGGTGAAGCGGTGGTGGCGTTGGCCATGGCGTGTCAACTCGGACCGGAGCAGGCTGCGAGTTGCGGACACCTCTCCCGCTTGCGGGAGAGCATAGGCCGCCTTCGGCGGCCGTCGTCCGAGAACGCCGAGGTGGACCCTCGGCTTTGCCGAGGGTGCGGGTGAGGGTTCTCTCCTGTGGGGGATTGTCCCGTTGCGGAGACACCCTCTCCCCGACCCTCTCCCGCAAGCGGGAGAGGGAGCGCACCTGCGTTCAGGGCTGCAGCGCGTCTCATGTCACCGCGCACCTACTGCGGATGGATCATGGTGGGATCGTCGAGATCGACCTCGCTGTCGGCGTCGGCCGCACCCTCGTTGGTGTCGACTGTGGCGTAGACCGACATGCCGGCACGCAGCAGGTTCTGCTTCGCGACCGATTTCGGCACGCGGATGCGGACCGGTACCCGCTGCACGATCTTGGTGAAATTGCCAGTGGCGTTGTCTGGCGGCAGCAGCGTGAACACCGAGCCTGCGCCCGCCGCGATGCTGTCGACCACGCCGGAGAACTTGCGCATGCCATAGGCATCGACCTTGATCGTCACCGGCTGGCCGGGACGGATGCGCTTGAGCTGCGTCTCCTTGAAGTTGGCGTCGATGTAGACCTCGTCGAGCGGCACGACGTTGCCGAGCCGCTGGCCGACCGCGACGAAGTCGCCGGCATTGACCAGGCGGTTGGAGAATGTGCCATTGACCGGCGCTCGCACCGCGGTGAAGGCGAGATCGCGCTCGGCCCTGGCGAGCGAGGTCTTCAGCTCGGCGAGCTGCGCCTGCGCTTCGGCCTGCTGCGCCTTGGCGACATCGACATTGCTGACCGCGACGTCATAGGCGGCCTGCGCAGCCTTGACCGCGGCGGCGCCCTGGTCGCGTCCGGCTTCCGAGCTCTCGAAGGTGGCGCGCGAGGCAAAGCCCTTGCTGCTCAGCGCCTGTTGGCGCTCGTAATCGAGGTCGGCGCGCTTGAGGCCGGCTTCCGCGGAGACGAGCTGCGCCTTGGCCTGCGCGACCTGGCTGTCGAGGGCTGCGACCTGGCGGCCGATGCGATCGATGGTGGCCTGCTGGGTCGCTATCTTCGTCGCTGCGGCATCGACCGCGATCTTGTAGTCGCCGTCGTCGATGCGGAGAATGATGTCGCCGGCGCGCACGATGGTGTTGTCGCCGGCAAGGATCGAGGAGATGTGGCCGGCCACGCGCGCGCCCAGCATGGTGTTGTTGGCGCGGACATAGGCGTCGTCGGTCGAGATATAGAAGCGGCCGACCAGCGTGTAATAGCCGGCATAGCTCGCGGCCGCGAGCGCCAGCACGAGGCCGGCGCCCATCAAGACGAATTTGCGCTTGCCGGATTTCGGCGCGCCGCCGGCGGCGGGCGCGTCCGGGGCAGGCCCGGCCGGCTTGTCGGTCACGGGCTTCTCCGGCGCCTCGCCGCGGCGCTTGGTTTCCTCGGCCACGTGGGAGCGCAACTGCTCGGCAAGGGCCGCAGGCGCCCCGGTCCCAGCCTCATCAGTCGCCGCCATCGTCTCCACCTTTTCCTGGCGAATGACGCGCGCAGCCCGGTCTCTCGATACGGCCATCAAGGCCTCCCCAAAAATAGCGCGACCAGGGACCGCCGCGTCGCGGCCTGTTCCCTCGTTCATCTCAGATATCATTGACCGAACCGTTCGGTCAATATATATAATGTCCCGGCCCGGGACCCTTCTGGCCCGAATCCTTTATTTCCGTTGCATAGGTTGGCACCTCGTCCAGAAACCTTCCGAGACCCTGAACCAATGGTTGTAGCTGCCGGCGAACATCTGCACGTCATCCAGGAGGAGGACAGCTCCAAGCGCCGCCAGATTCTCGATGGCGCCCGAAAGGTGTTCATGGATCTCGGCTTCGACGGCGCCAGCATGGGCGAGATCGCGCGCGCCGCGCAGGTGTCCAAGGGCACGCTCTACGTCTACTTCGCCGACAAATGCGCGCTGTTCGAAGCCATACTCGAGCAGGAAGCGCTCCAGCACGGCCAGGTCGTGTTCAATTTCGATCCCGCACGCGACGCCGAGACCACGCTGAACGAGTTCGGCCGGGCCTATATCCATCTGCTGTGCCGGCCCGGCGGCGGATCAGCGATCCGCACCGTGATGGCGATCGCCGAGCGCATGCCCGATGTCGGCCGCCGCTACTATGCGCGTGTGCTGGACAAGACCATCAACCGCCTCTCCGATTATCTCAAGATCCATGTCGGTTCCGGCGATCTCAAGATCGACGATTGCGAGCTTGCGGCGTCGCAGTTCATGGAGCTGTGCAAGGCCTCGCTGTTCCTCCCCTTCGTCTTCCAGGCCGCGCCCGCGCCCTCCGAAGAGCGCATGACCGAGGTGGTCGACAGCGCGACGCGGATGTTCCTGGCGGCCTACCGGGCGAAGTAGCGCGCGTTGCGCGGGGCGGTCTGGCGGTTATATTCAGACCATGTCCCGTGATCTTCGCCCGCCTGTCGATATCCTCCATTACGAGATCGTCCAGGAACAAGCTTCGGCGCTTGGACGGATGGGCCGCACGCTCGAACAGGCGCTGGCGCGCTTGCGCGAGTTCGACGCCGCTCGTGCGGCCACGGACACACCGGCCTCGATGCAGCAGGCGAGGCGCAAGCTGGTAGTGGAAGCCGGCGAGGCGCTCTGGATGTTCGTGGTGCAACGTGAGGCGACGGGCCTCCGCGACAGCCGCCACATCATGCGCACCTACAACGTCCCGGCCGAGGTGCAGCGCTGCATGGGGCTGGCCCCTGCAGCGTCGAAGCCCGGCGCGAAGTGAGCTGCTAATTCCGCCGCCCCTCTCCACTGTCGTCTCGCTCACGACGTTCGCCTTTCTCAATCGTCAGCGTAGTCGTCCTCTTCCTGCTTGCGCATGCTCTTGCGCGTTCCGAGCGAGCCGGTGACATAGGGATCGCGCCGGCCGGCGTAAGGGTTGCGCTGCTGGGCGCGGCCGGCGACCTCTTCACCCGACACCGCGGCAGGCTGGCAGATCAGGCGGCGGCTGGCGCGGCGCATCAGATCGACGTGGATGTGGTCGTAGTGATAGACGTTCGAGCCCGGCGCCAGCACCGTGGTGAAATGCGCGCAGGCACCAGATTGCACGTCGCGCAAAAAGCCCTGCTCTTCCGGCATGCCGCGCCAGCCGTCCTTCACCGTGACGCGACGGCCGTCGGCGAGCATGAAGGCGGAGATGTCGAGCGCGTTGCCGAAGGCGTGCTCGGAGATGTGGGCATGTGGATTGCCGTTCATGCCGCGGCAGGAATAGGCGGAGATCTGCTTGATCTCGGCCACGCGAGTGCCGAACCATCGCATCGCCGAGGGCTGCACGGTGTCGGCGAGCCAGCGGTCGAGCTCGGACACGATCGGGCAGGCCAGCGTCGCGGTCGGCTTGATCGCGACGGGGCCGACGGCGGTGACGGGATTGCCCTGCGCGGGACCAAGGCGCGGCGGCGGCTGCTGCGCCGGCGGCTGCGAATAAGGCGCTGCCGATCGCGCCGGATAGCTCGGCGCATTCATATAGCGCGCCGCGCCCGCGGCATCGGTGCCCTCGGGCGGCAGATCGATCTCGTCCTCCTGCGGTTCGACGCCGGGCGCGTTGAGCGACATCGGCCCGGACGGCGCACCATAGCCCGTGGGCTGACGCACCGCGCTCTCGGGATAGTTCGACCGCTGCGGATAGGACGATGCCGGATAATTCTGGCTCTGCGGATAGTTCGGCTGCGGCTGCACCGGCCAGCGCGGCTGGTTGCCGATGCTGCCGGGCGGGCGCAGCACCTCGTCGGCGAACCCATAGGTGCTGGAAGCTTCGCCAATGGCAGCAACCTTCAGCGGATACTCGGCGCCGCACATGCCGGGCCCCGAGATCGGGTCGATGCGGACGATGTCCGCACTCTCCTTGACCGCGCCCGATTTCAGGCATGCGGCTTCCGCCTCGGCCCGCCATGGTTCACGTTCGGCCTGGAAGAAGCCGCGTCCGCAACCCGCTAGCGAAACAAGGACGATGGAGCCGACGAGATACAAACGAACTCCGCGCGTCATGCACGCACGTTCGGTGAATTTACTTAAAGACTCTTCAACACGTTGATTTCAGTGTTCTTTAACCATGCCGGGGGGATCGCCGCCGATTGCTGCCGACGCGAGCGACAGCAAGGCTCACTTTTTCGAAAAGAGACTTTCCGTTAACCATAACGTCTGTGCGCCAAACGGCGCGCACGGAGGAAGCGACCTCATGACGTTCGCCGGGAGACTGAGCGTTATCACCGCGTACCTCGCCATCGCCTTCGTCGGCGCCATCGTGCTCGGCATGATCTAGAGGGCATCGATCAACCACATTGCGGCCGCTTAGCGCTTGGCGACGCCTGAACGCACGCTCGTCCTTCGAGACGACCGCCTGCGCAGAAGCACCCATCGCTACGACCTTGCGCCACCCCACTGCTGCGAGGTCGTGACAATCCTCTCCTGCCGCTCCTCGACGCGTGTCCAGTCGTTGCCGGTGCACCAGAAGCGGCCGAGTGCGCAGGCCTCGACGTAAAGCCTGCCGGAGCTCTTCAGCGTCATCCTCGCATAATAGGTGTTGCCGCTGGAGCGGCTGTAGATGCTGCCCGTCCATACATTGTGCGTCTTCGGCTTCATGTTGACGAGCACGCTTTCGCCGCGGCTCGATGTCTCGGTGCGCGCAAAGCCGCACAGCGCGGGGCCGCAGCGCTCGATGCTGACCGTGCTCTTGGCGCCGGTGCTCTCCCATTCGCCGAGCGGCAAATAGGTCGCCTCGTCGTCGCTGCCATGTGCGATCGCCGTGCCCTGGATGCTCTCTGGCCTCGGGATAACCACCGGCGGCTCGAGGCGCGGCGGATCGAGCGCGACGATCTTCGGCGGATCCGGCGGCTGCAGATCAACCCGTGGCGGATTGGGACTCGCTGCCTCAACTCTTGCTGCCTCGAGTCGCGGCGCAGGCGGCACAACGGGCTGCGACGTCG
The DNA here is from genome assembly GCF_051853005.1 of Bradyrhizobium sp. SMVTL-02. NCBI lineage: Bacteria > Pseudomonadati > Pseudomonadota > Alphaproteobacteria > Hyphomicrobiales > Nitrobacteraceae > Bradyrhizobium > Bradyrhizobium sp. SMVTL-02. The sequence goes on from NZ_CP182469.1 coordinate 6,149,749, forward strand.
TCGAGGCAAGGACAGGCATCGTCGATGCGGGTGATCGTGCGACCACAGCTGGCTGCGGCCGGACCGGAGCGGCCGGGGTGACCGGCGGGGGCGCCTGGACAATCGGCGGGGGCGCAGGCGGCGGAGCCGGTCTCGTGTTGACCTCTTCCGTCGCCCGAACGCTGCGACTGAAAATCGAGACACAGGAGGCGGATCGGCAATTCCTGGGCGCCTCGACATGGAACCGGTGGCCGCCGATGGAGAAGGCGTAGGAACCGGCCTGGGCCGCAGGCGCAATCGCCGTGAATGCGATCAATAAACCAAGCGAAGTCGCAAGCTGCTGCATCGGCGCCATCCTGTCGTGTCGCGGCGAGGTTACGCCGGACGAGCCGGGGCTGAATGTGCGCCGCCTCACCCAAGCGCGCGCGAGCCGTTGTGACGTCCGTCACAGAACGTCCGGGACGCCCGACATATTGTCGAACCACGCTTTATCCACCAGCGACTTCAGTCCATCTCGGGACCGCGCCATTTCGGAGGTTGTCATGAACAAGCTCACCATCGCCGCCGCGCTCTTCCTGGCTTCGACCGCCGCCGCGCACGCCGGCAGTTCGATCTCGTTCCAGATCCAGGGCCAGCACATCCGCATCGAGACGCCGCGCAACTGCGCCTCGCTCAACTGCGTGACCATCGTCGCCCCGGGCCTGTCGGACAAGCCGATCAAGCTGAACAACATCAATCTCAACGGCCCCGGCGGCTCCAAGGACGATGACGTCGACACCACGCCGGCTCCGGCCCCGGCCGCGCAGCCTGCACCGGCTTTGGTGCAGCAGCAGACCGTGCAGCAGGCGCCGGTTCAGGCGACCGCTCCGGCCGCCCCCGTTGTTGCTCCCGCCGCACCGACGCCGACCGTTGCCACCGCGCCGTCCATCGATACGACGGCGCAGCCTGTGCCTGTCGCAGCTCCCGCTGCGGTCGCGGCCCCGCCCGCTCCCGCTTATGTGCCCGCTCCTGCTCCGGCTCCGGCTGCCGCCGCGCCCGTGGCGGCCCCGAACTCGCCGATCGGCGTCTGGGCGACCGAACAGAACAAGGGCAATGTCCGCGTCGAGCAGTGCGGCGCCAATCTCTGCGGCTATGCCGAGAAGACCAACGAGCGCATCCTGATCAACATGAAGCCCGACGGCGCCAAGTGGAGCGGCCGCATCCACGATCCCGACTCCGGCCGCAACTACGACTCCACGATCGCCATGAAGGGCCCGAATGCGTTGCGTGTGCAGGGCTGCGCCTTCGGCGGCATGTTTTGCGGCGGCCAGACCTGGAAGCGGGTGAGCTGACACCGAACGCATCGCGACTGACAAGCCTTCTCGTTCTTATGATGGCGCCACGTCTCGGACACCGGGACGTGGCGTTTGAACCTTCGCCGGCCGCATGCGATAGATGTTCATCTGCCATTCAGCCTGATGTGGCTGATATCGGCGGACCTCGCCTCGCGTTCTCACCGGGACTTCATTCGTGGCTTTGATGGTGGCTTGGCGCCGCTTCGTGTTTGCTGTCCCGCTGCTGGCTTTGCCGCTGGCCGGCGCAAACTCCGCATGTGCGTCCGACACGATCGAGCTTGCGCAAGCACCGCCGCAGGCCCAGCCGACGCCTGCTCCTTCACCGGCGCCGTCAGCTTCACCAACACCGGCCGGGGACGCACAAGCCACTGCCGTCGAGCCGATCGGCAACGTTGCCACGGTCGCGGGGATCGCGACCGTGATCCGCGACAGGAATTCCTATCCGCTGCGGGTGCGCGACGACATCTATCTCAACGACATCGTGCAGACCTCGTCGAACTCCGCGCTCGGCATCACCTTCAACGATGCGACCACGTTCAACCTCTCCGCCAGCGCGAAGATCACCATCGACAATTACGTCTATGAGGAGGGCGGCAAGCAGAATTCGGCGATCTTCGACATCGGCAAGGGGACCGTCGCCTTCGTCGCCGCGGCTGTGGCGAAGAGCGGTGACATGAAGATCGCGACGCCGACCGCGACGCTCGGCATCCGCGGCACCACCGGCGTGGTCGACGTGCCCGAGAACGCTGCAGCCAGCGCTGCGAACCACGTCAACATCAAACTCTATCCCGACGCCGACGGCCGGGTCGGCCACATCGAGGTCAACGACCGCTCGAGCGGCGCGCGGCTCGGCGCGCTGACGCAGGCCGCGAGCGGCTTTGCCATTCGTCCAGGCGCAGCCGGCGCCGGCATGCGCTTTGCGGCCGTGCCGATCACGATTCCAGCGCAGCAGATCGCACGCGATCGCGGCTTCGTCAGCCAGGTGCATCTGGCCCAGACCACGGGCCGGCAGATCGTGACCGAGCAGCGCGACTTCCGCCGCGCCAATCCGGCCGCGATCAGCCGCCTTCCGCGGCCGGCGCAACCGCAGCAGCAGCAACAATTGCGGCCGACGACCGCGCCGGGCCAACAGCCGCAGCGGCCCAACGGCCAGCCGGGCCAGAACAACCGTCCCGGCCAGCAGCAGCCTGGCGCGCCGGGCCGGCAAGGGGCGCAACCACCGCAGCGGCAGGGACAAGGCGGCGCCGTGCAGCCGGGTGGCCAGCGCGCGGGCCAGGGGCAGCAGCAACAGGGCCAGCCGCAGGGGACTGGACGTCCGGGTGCACCGCGCCCTGGACAGGGCAGAGCGCCCAACGGCACGCCGCAAACGCAGCCAAAGCGCGACGGCCGAATTCAGCCTGGAGGAGTCGTGCCGCCAGAGCCGGGCGCAACGCCGCAACCCGGCCCGCAGCCGCAACAGCCGCACACCGGCGTGCAGCCCGGCCCGCCCCCTGCGGCTCAGCAGCCCGGCGGCATCCGGCGCCAAGGCGGATTCCAGCAGGGCCTTCCCGCCGCACAGCGACCCGCAGCCACGCGCAAACCGTCGCCCGCTTCGAAGGAGAAGGAGCGGCGGTGACCTTTGAGCAACCGGCGACATCGGCAACAGTTCAGCGCGGCGGCTGCCTCCGCAACGATGGTGCGAGTGAAGCGCTTCTCTGTCTCCTCTCCGTCATTGCGAGCGCAGCGAAGCAGTCCAGAATCTTTCCGCGGAGGGGATCTGGATTGCTTCGCTTTGCTCGCAATGACGGCTTGAGGGAGCTGAAGCTCCTGCGGACATGGCAACTCGCGGGGACCGGCTCACCGCAAGCTACCTGGTGTGAAAAGGCCTCACGCCTCGCCGCGCAGCCAGGCCTTCACCTTCTGCAACAGGCCGTGCCGCAGCTCCTCGACCGATGCGGCTTCCGCCGGTGTCAACGTCTGCAAGGCGGCATCGATATCGTCCGCCGCAAGCGGCGGCTCGGGTGCCGGCGATGGCACCACTCCCGCCGCCGCAAGCGCGATCGGGCCGATCTGCGTCAGGAAAGCGCGCTCGTATTCACGCGACAGGCGGGCGATCGCGTGGTCCAGCGTCAGCCAGTCGACCGCCTTGATGTCGTTCATCAGCTTGCGGACCGGACCGCCGCCGGCCTCCATGCGCCAGAAATGCACGACTTTTGAGCGGCCGCCGGACTGGTAGACCAGCGTGCCCAGGAATTCGTGGATGGCGACGTCGTGGCCGGTCTCCTCCAGCACTTCGCGATGCGCGGCTTCCTTCGGCGTTTCGCCGTCGTCGAGCTTGCCTTTGGGCAGGACCCATTCATTGCGCTTGCGCTGACGCACGACTGCGATCAGCGGCACCGCTCCCCGCCGCAGCACAATACCACCCGCCGCCATCACCGGCGTCCGCGCCATCGCTCAATCCGTATCGTCGAATCGTCTCCGAAAGACGATATAGGAAGCGGGGACGGCGGATTGAAGGCTACTTCCTCCCGAGCAGCGCCTCGCCCGCGCGGATCCGCGTGCCCTCGGCGATGCCATCGCAGAAGGTAAAATCGCCGGGCGCGAGGATGATGATGGTCGAGCCATGCTCGAACCAGCCGAGTTCCTCGCCCTTGCTCACCTTGACGTCGCAAGGGAAATTGACCGGCCCGCGCGTCTGCGCGTTCAGCACCATGTCGAGGAAGTGCAGCCGGATGCTCGCGACCAGGATCGCGGCCACCGGCACCAGCGTCACGGCCTCGCCGGTCGACAGATGCGTGCGGATCACCGCGCGCTCGTTCTTGCAGAACAGACGCTCGACCCTCTTCAAGGCAATCGGGTTGACGTTCCAGACATCGCCATGGATCAGCGTGACGCGTTCGATATGCGCGTCATAGGGCGCGTGGAAGCGGTGATACATGCTCGAGGTCAGCCGCAGCGTGACGAAGGAGCCGTTGCGGTGCTGCTCGACCAGCGCGGAATCACCCAGCAAGTCCAATAGCGAATAGGGCGCGCCCTTGACCTGGAACAGTTCGGTGTCGGCGATCTTCCCGTGCGCGCCCACGATGCCGTCCGAGGGGCTGGCGACGATGGATGGATCGGCATCAAAGGGACGCAGGCCCGGCATGAGCTCCCGCGTGAAACAGTCGTGCAGGCTCTTGAAGTGGGGCTTGCGCGCCTCCGACAGGTCGAGGTCGGAGAACAGCCTCCACAGCGCGATCGAGAAGTCCCGCACCAGGGGATTCTCGATCTTGGAGAACCAGCCCATGAAGCGGGTCAGCGCCGCGCGGGGGATGCGGTTGGTCAACAGGAAGTTGAGGTCTTCCTGCTGGGTGAAAGAGGCGATGAGGGCTTTGACTGTCATGAATCTGTCAGCTCGCAGTATTAGCGCTTGTTGTCATGGAAACGACACTCCCGATTCTCTCGATGTCCGTGGCCGCCGCAGCGTCTGCTGCCGCCGTCCTCCCGAAGATCAAGGCGCGGGTCGAGTTGTCCCGCGCCAAGCACCGCTCGCTCGCCGGGCACTCCAAGATGTCGCGCCGTGTGGCGCGGCTGCTCCCGTTCTACGAGTTTAGCGGTGATCAGTATTTCGGCTGCGACGGCGCGCCGGGGAACGTGGTGAAGCAGCGCAAGGAAGCCTTCTTCCGCCTCGCAGCTCTCTACGCCGAGCGCTACCCCAAGGGCCGCGCGATGACGAAGGAAGCGGCGGAGACGATCTCCGACCTCAACTTCACCGAGAGCTACCGCGTGCCGTTCCAGTTCTCGCGACTCGTCCGCGAGCATCTGGGCACCTCGACCTTCATGGAATCGTCCAGCGGCGTCACCGTCACCGATGTCGATGGCAACGCCTCCTACGACCTCACGGGGTCCTACGGCGTCAACATCTTCGGCAACGACTTCTACAAGGAATGCATCGAGGGCTCCGAGAAGCGCGCGCATGCGCTGGGTCCGGTGCTCGGCCCCTATCACCCCGTCATTCTCGAGAACGTGCAGCGGCTCTGCCAGATCTCGGGCCTCGACGAGGTCTCGTTCCACATGTCCGGCACCGAAGCCGTGATGCAGGCGGTGCGGCTGGCGCGCTATCACACCAGGCGCACGCATCTCGTCCGTTTCGCCGGCGCCTATCACGGCTGGTGGGGCGACGTGCAGCCCGGCGCCGGCAATCCGATTCCCGCGCACGAGACCTACACCCTCGCCGAGATGTCGGAGAAGACGCTGCATGTGCTGAAGACGCGCAAGGACATCGCCTGCGTGCTGGTCAATCCGCTGCAGGGCCTGCATCCGAACGCCAACGCGCCCGGCGATTCCTCGCTGGTCGATTCCTCCCGCGGCGGCAACTTTGACCGCGACGCCTACACGGAATGGCTGAAGAAACTGCGCGAGGTCTGCGACCAGCGCGGCATCGTGCTGATCTTCGACGAGGTCTTCGTCGGCTTCCGCCTCGCGGCCGGCGGCGCCCAGGAATATTTCGGCGTCAAGGCCGACATGGTGACCTACGGCAAGAGCCTCGCCGGCGGCCTGCCGGTCGGCGTGGTCTGCGGCAGGAAGGATTTGATGCGCCGCTTCCGCGACGATCATCCCGCCGACATCTGCTTCGCCCGCGGCACTTTCAACTCGCATCCCTACGTCATGACGGCGATGGACGAGTTCCTGAGCCGGCTCGCCAGCCCGAACTTCCGCGCTGTCTATGACGGGCTGGAGGAAACCTGGAACGGCCGCGTCAGGAAACTCAACGAGATGATGGAGGCCGCCGACCTGCCGGTGCGGTTCGCCAACCTCTCGTCGATCTGGACGGTGAAATACACCACGCCCTCCCGCTACAACTGGATGCTGCAATATTACCTGCGCGCCGAAGGCCTGGCGCTGAGCTGGGTCGGCACGGGACGGCTGATCTTCAGCCTGAACTACACCGACGCCGACTTCGCCGAGGTCGCGGAACGCTTCGTCCGCGCCGCCGGGAAGATGAAGGCCGACGGCTTCTGGTGGCACGACGGCGTGCTGACCAACAAGCAGATCAAGCGGCAGATCTTGAAGGAGATGCTGACCAAGCGCTTTGGGCGCTGAGGCTTTCTCACACTTGGCCCCGATCACCGCTCGCCCTTCTCGCTCGCCCCGCTTGCGGGGAGAGGGTCGGGGTGAGGGGGACTCTCCGCACACACGGTGAGAGTTACTGGACACCCCGTTAGCAACGCCCCCGCGGAGAGCCCCCCTCACCCGAATTCGCGCTGCGCGCAAATTCGACCTCTCCCCGCACGCCGGGAGAGGTGAACGAGGCGCCGCGTTCGCAACCCCCAAGACGTGGATGCCCGGGACAAGCCCGGGCATGACGTAACCATCAGACATCGGAGTGTCGTGTGAGGCCAGCGCGCTCAGGCGTGCTGCTCTTCGAGGACGGGCTCGCTGATGAGGCCCAGCGTGTGCTCGGGGTTGAGGTGCAGGCCGGGGTCCATCAGCTCGCCGCGCATCAAAGCGAGCGGAGCGCCGCGATAAAGCATCAGGTCGTGGAACGGATCGGTCAGGATCTTGGTCATCCAGACGAGGCCAGTCTCGACGTCGCGGATGAAGAACAGGTGCACGGTGCGGAACAGAAGACCGCCGCCGCCGACCACGAGCCAGATCTTGGCGACCTGACGCATGAAGTCGGTCGCGCCGGCCCAGGGCGTGAACAGGCCGAACAGCGTGGGATCGACGACCAGCACCAGCGGCGACAGCGCCCAGATCGCCATCAGCACCACCTTGCGCTGCAGGTTGTAGCCGACCTTGATCTCTTCCTTGTACTCGTGCGTGGCCTGGTTGATGTGGTCGTAGGTGTGCGGCTCGAAGAAGAAGTGACCGGCCTGGCGCGAGGTCATCGAGACCAGCCAGCCGACCAGCGCGGAGACCACGGGATCGATGAACAGCCAGACATACGCGAAGAGGAAGCTCAGCGCGCTGACGAAGTGCAGGCTCTGATTGATGCGGCTGTGGTGATAGTAGCGATGGTCGTCCCAGCGCTGGATCCGCAGGTGCTCGAGGTAATTCTTGATCATGCTCTCCCCCAAAATGCTTTCGGGTTCAGGATTTACAGGGATTCGATGTAGGCCGTGTGACATCATCATTTTGTCATGTGACGATGTGCAGCGGCGCGATGACGCACGCATTACTCCAGCTCCTCATCCTGAGGAGCGCGGAACGCGCGTCTCGAAGGATGAAGGCCGAGGTGCAACGGCACGGGCCTTCATGGTTCGAGACGGCGCTTGCGCGCCTCCTCACCGAGGGGCGACAGTCAGGCCGCCTTGGCGATGTCGACCTTGCGGAAGCGCACCAGCGAGAAGTGTCCCAGCGGCGGGATCAGGCGGCGCTCGGCGAGCTCGATGCCGCTCGCACCGGCCAGCCACTTGGCATAGCGCGACCAGGCGAACTCGGCGGTGCGGAAGCCGAGCGGACGCACCACCGGCTGCAGCTTCTGCTCGATGAAGCGGCGCATGCCGGCATCCGCACTGACGCGGGTCAGGATGATCAGCTCGCCGCCCGGACGCAGCACGCGGGCGAATTCGTCGAGCGCCTTCTCCGGGTTCGGCACGGCGGTGACGACGTACTGCGCCATCACCACGTCGAACGAATTGTCGGGGAATTCGAGCTTCTCGGCGTCCATCACGGCGAGGCCCTCGACGTTCTGCAGCTTGCCCTCGGCGACGCGCTGGCGCGCCTTGTCGAGCATCGCTTCCGAAATGTCGGTGCCGAAGATGCGCAGGTGCGGCGCATAGAGCGGCAGCGAGATGCCGGTGCCGACGCCGACCTCGAGCACGCGGCCGCCGATCTTGTTGGTGGCCGCGATCGCCGCCGCCCGGCCCTTGGCGAACACGCCGCCGAACACGAGATCGTAGACCGGCGCCCAGCGATCATAGGCCTGCTCGACCGTGCCGCGGGTGAGGTCGAGCTGCTGGGTGCCGTCAAGGTTCATGATCTTGGCCATCGATGAGGTTCTCGCTGTGGGTCCAATGAAAGGTCAACCGCGCACCGGCCGGCGCGCCATGCGAGGCGAGGCGCGCAGGACGCGGCTGGGCTGAAGTGAGGTGAGATTGCCGACGAACTGCCGCGCGCTGTTTTCCCAGGAACGCTCCAGCGCGAAGTTGCGGCAGGTCTCGCGCGACATGGTGAGTGCCCGCAGGCACGCAGTACGCAAATCGTGGTCGATCGCGCCGATCGGGTGATCGGCGATGACGTCCTTCGGGCCCGTGACCGGAAACGCCGCAACCGGCGTGCCGCAGGCGAGCGCCTCGAGCTGCACCACGCCAAAGGTGTCGGTCAGACTCGGAAACACGAACACGTCCGCGGCGGCGAGATGCGCAGTGAGATCCGCGCCCTTCTTCTCACCGAGGAACACGGCATCAGGATACTTCCTCTCCAGCGCCGCCCTCTGCGGGCCGTCGCCGACAACGACCTTCGTCCCGGGCAGGTCGAGCGAGAGGAACGCTTCGATATTCTTCTCCACCGCGACGCGGCCCATGGTCATGAAGATCGGGCCCGGCAGATCGAGCCTGGCCGGCGCGTCGGGATGGAACAGCTCGGTGTTGACGCCGCGCGTCCAGAAGCCGAGCCGCTTGAAGCCCCGCTCGGACAGTTCCTGCCGCAGCGAGGGCGTCGCCACCATGGTCATGGCGGCAGCATCGTGGAAGTGGCGCAGCACGGCATAGCCGACGGCATCAGGGATGCCGGTCCGCACCGAGACGTATTCCGGAAAACGCGTCGTGTACGAGGTGGTGAAGGCAAGGCCGTTGCGGCGGCAATAGGCCCGTGCGGCCCAGCCGATCGGGCCTTCGGTCGCTATGTGCAGCGCTTCCGGCGCGCACGTCTCGATCCGCCGCGCAAGCTCTTTGCGGCTCGGCAGCGCGAAGCGCAGGCCGGGATAGGTCGGCAGCGGCCAGGACGGAAAGCCGTCCGGCGTCAGGAAGTCGATCTCGACATCGAGGGCCTTGGCCGCATTCGCAAGCGAGGTCAGGGTGCGGACCACACCGTTGACCTGCGGATGCCAGGCGTCAGTCGCGATTAATACCCGCATGGGGAAATCCCGAGAGTTTGATGATTCTCGGCTTTCGACCATCAACCACGGATATTTCAGGCGTGTGACGTCATGGAAGTGTCGGCCCGCTGTTTTGTTCGTTAACGGAGCCCTGCAGCCACGAAACTGTCATGAAACAATCCTTGCAGCGATGAAACCGTTTTCGCTTTTCCGCGCAAACGTCCCGAAACTTGTTTCCCTTAGTGATTTACGCAACGGAGCACCGCAACGGTGCCGGGGTGACCAAACACCCGCGCAAACAGGGGCGACCAATGTTCAATCTGGACACGTTCAAGACGTATTCGCGCGCCGTTGCCTTCGGCGCAGTCGCGATCTCGACAATCGCGTTCTCCGGTCCGGCCAAGGCCGCGCCGGTGCAGCTCTTCCCCTTCTTCCAGCCGCTGCCGCCGATGGCCGCACCGCAGCCGATCCAGCCCTATCAGCCCTACCAGGCGGCGCCCTCTCGGGTCGCACCGTCGGAAGATCAGGACACCGTCGAGATGCCGGCCCGCTTCCGCCGCCAGACGGTTTCCTACGCAACGCGCGAGGCGCCGGGCACCATCATCATCGATACGCCCAACACCTATCTCTATTACGTACTCGGCAACGGCCAGGCGGTGCGCTACGGCATCGGCGTCGGCCGCGACGGCTTCACCTGGTCCGGCATCCAGTCGGTGAGCAGGAAGGCCGAGTGGCCGGACTGGACCCCGCCGCCGGAGATGATTGCCCGCCAGCCCTATCTGCCGCGCCACATGGCCGGCGGCCCCGGCAACCCGTTAGGGGCCCGCGCCATGTATCTCGGCGGCACCATCTACCGCATCCACGGCACCAACGCGCCCGAGACCATCGGCAAGCACGTCTCGTCAGGCTGCATCCGCATGACCAATAACGACGTCACCGACCTCTATTCCCGCGTCAACGTCGGCACCAAGGTGATCGTGCTGCCGATGACGGAACGCCGCGCGGACCTCGGCGCGCCGGCGCGCTGACACGTCAGGACATTGTGACGCGAACGGCCCAGGAACCCACCCGGGCCGTTTTCGTTTGCCCTCGACATTCCGTCACGCGCCCGCTGCGGTGGGCGGTCCCCGATGGAGCCGCCGATGCAACCACGCCAGCAGACATCGCCAAGTACATGGCTGCGCGTGATCACCGCCGCCGGAGCGTTGACGCTGCTCCTCTCCGCGCCCTCCTCGCTCGCACAACAGCTGGCGAGCGATGACGCAGCTCAGCAGGCCTTCAACAATGCGTGCCGCACCTGCCACTCCGTGAAGCAAGGCGACAACCGCCTCGGTCCCAACCTCAACAAGATCGTGGGCCGCAAGGCCGGCTCGCTGCCGGACTACAATTATTCGTCGTCGATGAAAGACGCCGGCTTCGTCTGGGACCAGGACAAGCTCATCCACTTCATGGAGAAGCCCGACGAGGTCGTGTCCGGCAACAAGATGCAGCCCTATGGCGGCGTCTCGGCAGAGGAAGCGGGGAAGATCGTTGCGTATCTTCAGGCTGCCTCGCAGTGAAGACGCCGGGGCCGCCTTCGTTTGCGTCGGCGATTGTGGCACATCCTTCGAGACGCCCGCCTGCGGGGGGGCCCTCAGGATGAGGGTGGATTCGCGCCCGCAATATATCCGCAGTCACTTGCATCAAACCACGGCTGCCAGTTAGCCTCATCCTGAAGGAGCGCGCCCTTGCGCGCGTCTCGAAGGACGAGGCGTGCACAACGGCGGAAGTCGCTCATCGGCCCCACCGCTCCGCGATCAACCTCAGCCACGCGGCAGAATGAAACGCGCTCATCAAGAGATACATCGGCACCATGCCGCCGAGCAGGGAGCCCTGCCCGGCGCCGCACAGCATGTCCGCCGGGCCGCCGCCGGGCGCGGCGGTCAGCACGGCCATGACCGCGAAGGTGGGCGTCGCCGCCAGGGCCAGCCATCCGGCGAGGCGGCGCGCGGCCGTCACGCCATCGCGGCTGGCGTCAGCCGTTGCGCTCGCGGGACTAGTCACGGCCTTCCGCGGCCTCCTTGCGAAACGCCTTCTCGCCGGCGTCCGAGATCTCGACCCATTTCTTGTCCGGCGCGGCGCCTTCCTCGTAGCTGTCGTGCCAGTTCCACCATTTGTAGGTCGGCGTCTGCGGATAACCCTGCGGCGAATCCTCCCAGACCTCCTGGCGTCCGAGCGGGGTGATGTCGAGATAGTTCCAGGTGCCGCCCATCTGCTCGTCGCCGCGGCTCTTGACGAAATAGGTGCGAAAGATGCGATCGCCGTCGCGGTAGAACACGTTGGTGCCGTGCCACTCGTCCACCCCGAAATCGGCATCAAAGCTGTCGGTGATGGTGACCCAGGGCATGGTCCAGCCCATCCGCTTCTTCAGCCTGGCGATGTCGGCCTGCGGCGCGCGCGAGGCGAACACCAGCGTGGTGTCGCGGGCGTTCAAATGCGACACATGGGCGACCTGATCGGCCACCATGGAGCAGCCGCGGCAGGCGTGATCGGGCCAGCCGAACACGCCCGGCTCGAAGAAGGCGCGGTAGACGATCAGCTGCCGCCGGCCCTGGAACAGATCAGCGAGACTGACCTTGCCGCCGGGCCCTTCGAACGCATAGGTTTTGGCAACCTCCATCCATGGCATGCGCCGGCGCTCGGCGGCCAGGGCGTCGCGGGCACGAGTATGCGCCTTTTCCTTCACGAGCAGTTGCTGCCGGGCGGCCTCCCAGTCCTGCGGCGACACCACCGGCGGGGCCTGCATGGTGGTCTGTCCGTTGGTTCCGGCCTTTTCTGCTGATGTCGTCATCATGACTCTCCAAAGCTTGACGTCCTGCCGACGATTTCTGGCACCAAGCGGTCGCGCGGTGGGAGTAACAAGTGTGGCGGGATTGACATGGAGTCGCTGATCACGGCCGCTGCGCGGGCGCTGGAGGCCGGCGATCCGCTCGGCGCGCTGAACCGCGTGGCGCTGCGCAACGATGCACCGTCGCTGGCGCTGCGCGGCATCGCGATGGCGCAGCTCGGCGATCTCGCCAAGGCCAAGACGCTGCTGCGCAGCGCTGCGCGCGCCTTCGGTCCGCGCGAGGCTGTGGCGCGGGCAAGATGCGTGGTGGCCGAAGCCGAGATCGCGCTGGTCTCACGCGACCTGGGCTGGCCGGTGAAAACGCTCGCGGCAGCACGCGCGACACTCGAGATGCACGGCGATCTCGCCAATGCGGCCCATGCGGGCCACATCGAAGCGCGCCGTCTTCTTCTCCTCGGGCGGCTCGACGAGGCCGAGCGCACCTTGGCCGCCCTCGGCATCTCCGCACTCCCGCCGGCATCGCAAGTCGTGCGCGAGCTCGTGGTTGCCGGCATCGCGATCAGGCGGCTGAAAACAGGGGATGCCCGCGCGGCGCTCGAGCGGGCAGCCAGGGCAGCGCGGCAAGCAAAAATTGCGGCGCTCATGGCCGAGGTCGACAATGCAAAGCTGGTCCTCGACACGCCGGCGGCGCGCCTGATCGCGCGCGGCGAGGAACACCCGTTACTGCTCGGAGAGGTCGAACGGCTGGCGAGCTCGACGGCGCTGGTCGTGGACACCTTCCATCATGTCGTGCGCAGGCAAGGCGTCGTCGTGTCGCTCGGAACGCGGCCGGTGCTGTTCGCGCTCGCCCGTATTCTGGCGCAGGCATGGCCGGCGGATGTCTCGCGCGAGAGGTTGATTGCCGCTGCGTTTCAGGCAAGACATGTCGATGAGTCGCACCGCGCGCGATTGCGCGTCGAGATCGGGCGACTCCGCACCCAGCTCAAGCCGCTGGCCGATGTCGGCGCGACCAGGCAGGGTTTCGTGCTGGCGCCGCGCAAGACGCGCGATGTCCTCGTGCTGGCGCGCCCCAATGAGGAGAAGCACGCCGCCCTGCTTGCCTTTCTCACCGACGGCGAGCCGTGGTCGAGCTCCGCGCTAGCCCTTGCACTTGGAATCAGTCCGCGCACCGTCCAGCGAGCGCTCGAGGAGCTGGCGCGGTCGAACAAGATCCAGAGCTTCGGGCACGGGCGTGCGCGCCGCTGGATGACCCCGCCGGTCCCGGGTTTCCCGACAGGCTTGTTACTCCCCACGCCGCTCTTGAAGACGTAAGCTGCGTCATCTCACAGGGACCAGGCAAATGAAGCGTTCAGCCGCCGAGATCGTCAGGGAATACGGACCTTTTGACGGGGTCGAAGCCGTGCATGGCGTCACCTATGACGGCACCCATGTCTGGTTCGCATCCGGCGACAAGCTGAACGCGGTCGATCCCGCGAGCGGCAGGATCGCGCGGTCCATCGACGTCGCCGCGCATGCGGGCACGGCATTCGACGGTCGGCACCTGTTCCAGATCGCCGAAGACCGCATCCAGAAGATCGATGCGGCCACCGGCAAGGTGATTTCCACCATCCCCGCGCCCGGAGGCGGAGGCGATTCCGGCCTCGCCTGGGCGGAGGGCTCGCTGTGGGTCGGTCAATATCGCGAGCGGAAGATCCATCAGATCGATCCGGCCACCGGGAAGGTTCTCCGCACCATCGAGAGCAAGCGCTTCGTCACCGGCGTCACCTGGGTCGACGGCGAGCTCTGGCACGGCACCTGGGAAGGCGAGGACAGCGATATCAGGCGCGTCGACCCTGGCACGGGCAAGGTGCTGGAGCAGCTCGACCTGCCCGCAGGCACCATGGTCTCGGGTCTGGAGTCCGACGGCGGCGACCGTTTCTACTGCGGTGGCGGAGATCGCGGCAATGTGAGAGCGGTCCGCCGTCCGAAGCGCGGCTAGGTGCGCGACAGGCGGCAACGGCGCGTTAGCGACCGTTAACCTGTTCGCCCCAATTCCACCCCACCGGTGCGCTCTAGCGGCCTCCTCGCCCGCCCTGTAAAATCCCGCCGGGGCGGCTTGGGGGATTGATGCGACTGACGTTGAATTTGAAGACTATCCTGATCGCCGTCGCGGTGCTCGCGGCGTCGTTCTTCATCAGCCTGAAGGCGATCGACTTGCTGTCGCCGCGCGCGACGAATTCCGCGCCGCCGGTGGCACAACTGCCGCCGCTGCCGCCGGCCTCGAAGAGCTCGATCGTAGTCGCGCCGGTCGCCATCGCGCTGTCGGCGATCCGCGAGCAAGCCGAGAAGGCCGCGCCGCGCAATTTCGCGGGCAAGGCGGACAATCCGATCCCGCAGATCCTTGAGAACGCCGATATCGGCTGGACCGCCGCGCGCGGCCCGATGGCCGCCGCCGGTGACAAGGACGTGCTGACGATCTCGACGCCGCTCACCGGCAAGCTGAACGTGACGGGCTCCTTGTCGGCGAAGGCCACCGGCGCGCTCGGTGACGCGCTCGGCAGCGTCCTCGGCGCTGATGCGGCGAAGCGCATCGGCGCGATCAACATCAAGAATTTGAACGCCAGTGCCGAGATCAAGGGCAACGTCATCGTCACCTCGCGTCCGAAGCTCGCGGCGAACTGGCATCTCGAACCCAATCTCGGCGCCCAGGTCAATCTCGGCGACACCAACCTCAATGTCTCCGGCGCCAAGGTCAACGTGCCGGCGCAGGTGAAGCCGCTGATCGACAAGAACGTCAGCGAGCAGATCAACCTCGTCTCCGAGCGCATCCGCAACGATCCCTCGCTGCGCGACAACGCCAAGCTGCAATGGTCCAAGGCCTGCCGCTCGATCCCACTGCAAGGCTCGGGCGCCTCGGCGGCGCTGCCGCCGCTCTGGCTGGAGATGAAGCCGGTCCGCGCCATCGCGGCGCAGCCGCGGGTGGATGCGCAGGCGGTGACGCTGCTGCTCGGCCTCGAGGCCGAGACGCGCGTGACCTCGACGCAGACCAAGCCGGAGTGCCCGTTCCCCGACAAGATCTCGATCGTGCCGCCGACCGGCACCGGCGTGAGCATCGGCGTGCCGATCGACGTGCCCTTCACCGAGATCAACAAGCTCGTCGCCGCGCAGATGGTCGGCCACACCTATCCCGAGGACGGTTCGGGCCCGGTCGACGTCACCGTCAAGACCGTCGACGTGATCCCGTCGGGCGACCGGCTGCTGATCTCGCTCCTGCTGCGCGCCAAGGAAAAGAAGAGCTGGCTTGGTCTCGGGGCGGAGGCGACCGTCCACATCTGGGGCCGGCCGATGCTCGACCAGGCGCAGCAGACGCTGCGGCTCGCCGACATTCAGCTCGCGGTCGAGTCCGAGGCGGCCTTCGGACTGCTCGGCGCGGCGGCGCGCGCGGTCGTGCCGCAGATGCAGCAGGTGCTGGTGCAGAAGGCGACGCTCGACCTGAAGCCGATCGCCGCCAATGCTCGCGAGAAGATCGCAGCCGCGATCGCCGATTACCAGAAGAGCGAGGACGGCCTCAAGGTCGACGCCAGGATCGACAGCCTGACGCTCGCCGACATTGCCTTCGACTCCAGGACGCTGCGCGTGGTCGCGGAAGCCGGCGGAACGCTCAACGTGTCGGTGACCAAGCTGTCGGGGATGTAGCGCGCCCACCGCAAGGCTATCGCATTTGAGAGCTTCTCCCTGCGGCCATCCTTGGAGACGTCCCCCTTTTTGCGGCCACCTCGGATGAGGACGGAGCGCGCGGCAGCAGTCTCAACGAGCACCGACCCCGATTAGCCTCATGCCGAGGGCGCGTAAGCGCCGTCTCGAAGGACAAGGCGCGCGCAGGCCTCCACCACGAGTCGTATGCGATGCGCTGCCCACTTACCGGGCCGTCCTCGCCGCTTGCGCCGCTGGCATTCTCGCCGCAGGATGCTAGTCTCACGCGGCATTGTAGGGGACAACGCGAGGACAACATGGAAGCCGGCATGGTCACGCCTGCGCCGGCGCTGGTACGCTTTTCCGGCATTCAGAAAACCTACGATGGCGAGCACCTCGTGGTGAAGAACCTCGATCTCGACATCCGGAAGGGCGAGTTCATCACCCTGCTCGGCCCGTCGGGCTCGGGCAAGACGACCACGCTGATGATGCTGGCCGGCTTCGAGGTTCCGACCCATGGCGAGATCTACCTCGGGGACCGGCCGATCAAGAACGTGCCGCCGCACAGGCGCGACATCGGCATGGTGTTCCAGAACTACGCCCTGTTTCCGCACCTGACGATCGCGGAGAACATCGCCTTCCCGCTCTCCGTTCGCAAGATGAGCAAGGCGGAAGCGCAGGAGCGCGTCAGCGCGGCGCTGCGCATGATCAAGATGGAAACAATGGCGCAGCGGCGGCCCGGGCAGCTGTCCGGCGGTCAGCAGCAGCGCGTCGCGCTGGCCCGCGCGCTGGTCTTCAATCCGCAGCTCGTGCTGATGGACGAGCCCCTCGGCGCCCTGGACAAGCGTCTGCGGGAGCAGATGCAGCTGGAGATCAAGCAGCTGCACGAGACGATGGGCATCACCATCGTCTACGTCACCCACGACCAGAGCGAGGCGCTGACCATGTCGGACCGCATCGCCGTCTTCAACGACGGCATCGTGCAGCAGATCGACAGGCCCGATGCGCTGTACGAGCATCCGGTGAACAGTTTCGTTGCCCACTTCATCGGCGAGAACAATGTGCTGGCCGGCACCGTCGAGACCATCGACAAGGACTATTGCCGCGTCGCGCTGGCCGGCGGCGGCGCCGTGACCGCACGGGCGGTCAATGTCTCTGGCGCGGGCGCATTGACCTCGCTGTCGGTGCGGCCGGAGCGTGTCGCCATTGCCCCGGATGGCAGCTCCAGCGAAGGACCGAACCGGCTGCCGGCGAAAGTGCAGAACACCATCTATCTCGGCGATCACGCGCTGGCCGTGCTGGATGTCTCGGGGAATGCCGACTTCATGGTCAAGCTTCAACCGGGAGCGCATCACAGTCTCACACCTGGCGAAGGCGTGTTCGTCACCTTTCGGCCCGAGGATTGCCTGGCCCTCGATCCCGTCTGATCCAGACCTGCATCGATCAACTTCAACGTAACGCACAGGTAGAAGGAACAAGGACCATGCTGAAGCGCAAGATTGGCAAGATCGCTCTGGGTTTCGCCGCGGCACTGGGCGCCGGCGCTGCGCTGGCCACGGTCGCAGAGGCGCGTGACCTCACCGTCGTGTCGTGGGGCGGCGCCTATCAGGATGCCCAGAAGAAGGTCTATTTCGAGCCGTTCAAGAAGGCGTCCGGCGTTGCCATGAACGACGAATCCTGGGACGGCGGCGTCGGCGTGTTGCGCGCCAAGGTGCAGGGAGGCGCCGCAACCTGGGACGTCGTCCAGGTCGAGAGCGACGAACTGGCGGTCGGCTGTGAGGAAGGCCTGTTCGAGAAGCTCGACTATTCCAGGATCGGCGGTGAGGCCGCCTATATCCCGCCGTCGGTCAATCCTTGCGGCGTCGGCGCCATCCTCTACGATTTCGTTCTCGGCTACGACAGGGACAAGCTGAAGGAAGCACCAAGCGGCTGGGCCGACTTCTTCGACACCAAGAAGATTCCCGGCAAGCGCGCGCTGCGTCAGGGCCCGAAGACCACGCTGGAGATCGCGCTGATGGCCGACGGCGTCGCGCCGAAGGACGTCTACAAGGTGCTGGCGACCGACGAGGGCGTCGATCGCGCGTTCAGGAAGCTCGACACCATCAAGGGCGACATCGTGTGGTGGAAGGCCGGCGCCCAGCCGCCGCAATTGCTCGCCTCCGGCGAGGTGGCGATGACCTCGGTCTACAATGGCCGCATCGATACCGCGAACAAGAACGAGAAGAAGAACTTCGGCATGGTGTGGGATGGCGCGCTCTTCACCCTCGACAGCTGGGTCATCCTGAAGGGCAGCCCGAACAAGGATGCGGCCTACAAGTTCCTCGACTTCGCAGGCAAGGCGGAGAACCAGTCCAAACTGTCGGAGAACATTGCCTATGGCACCTCGAACAAGGACGCAGCCGCTCTGCTCGCGCCCGCCGTTCTGAAGGATCTGCCGACGGCGCCCGACAACATCAAGAACGCGGTCGAGATCAACGTGGCCTTCTGGCTCGAGAACATCGATCGCCTGACCGAGCGCTTCAACAAATGGGCCGCGAAATAGCGCGCGACAGCACCGCGGTGCGGCGCAGGCGGAAAGAAAGGTGGCTGATAGCTCCCCGCAGCGCGCCCGCCTGTGGCGGGCCCTCAGGATGAGGTCTGAGTCTGTGGCAGCGACTTTACAGACACTGATGTCGAGGAGCCTCATCCTGAGGAGACCGCGAAGCGGTCGTCTCGAAGGGCGAGGCGCGCGCTCAGGTCGCTATACCATTGCCCGCGCCGAAATGCCGAGGTACGTCCGGTCAAAGAGGTTCGCGCCATGACAATGGCGTCCCTGAGTGAGGCCGAGGTACCGCTCAAGCGCCGATTGAGGCGGGCGGAGCGGATGCGCCAGGTCAAGGCATTGGCGCTGGTCATGCCGCTGCTCGTCTTCCTGCTCTTCACCTTCGCAGGCCCCATCGCCGGCATGCTGTGGCGCGCGGTCGATGACCGCGAGGTGCGCCAGGTCCTGCCGCAAACCATCGCCGCTCTCGCCGACTGGGACGGTAGGGACCTGCCGGATGAAAAGGCCTATGCGGCGCTGGTCAGCGACATCCTGGCGGCGCGCACCGCGGGCACCATTGCGATTGCGGCCAAACGGCTCAATTACGCGCTGAACGGTTTTCGCACGATCCTCACCAGCACGGCGCGCAATCTGAAGTCGGCGCCGGAGCCTGGGACGGCCAAGGAGACGCTGGGCAAGATCAATCCGGCCTGGCGCGAACGCACGACCTGGACGACGATCAAGGACGCCAGCGGCCCGGTGACCGGCTTCTATCTTCTGGCAGCGCTCGACCTGACGCGGAACGCGGACGGCGCGATCGTCGCGGCTCCGCCGGACCAGGCCATCTATCGCGATATTTTCGTCCGCACCTTCCTCATCAGCCTCGGTGTCACGGCCCTCTGCCTGATCCTCGGTTTTCCGGTGGCTTACCTCCTGGCGACGCTGCCGCCGGGCCGGTCGAACCTCTTGATGATCTTCGTACTGCTACCGTTCTGGACGTCGCTTCTGGTCCGCACCTGCGCCTGGATCGTCCTCTTGCAGAGCAAGGGCGTCGTGAACGACAGCCTGCACTGGCTCGGCATCATCGACGAGCCGTTGCGCCTGATCTACAACCGCTTCGGTGTCTGCGTGGCCATGACCCACGTTCTGCTGCCGTTCATGATCCTGCCGCTGTACAGCAGCATGCAGGCGATCTCGCCCGCCTATATGCGCGCCGCGGCCTCGCTCGGTGCCCCGCCTCTCGCCGCCTTCCTGCGCATCTACCTGCCGCAGACGCTGCCCGGCATCGGGGCGGGAAGCCTGCTCGTTTTCATCCTGGCGCTCGGCTACTACATCACACCGGCGCTCGTCGGCGGCGCCGCCGACCAGATGATCAGCTATTTCATCGCGCTCTACACCACCGAGACGGCCAATTGGGGCCTTGCTTCGGCGCTCGGTGCGGTGCTGCTGCTGGCCACCGTTCTGCTTGCCCTCGTCTACGGCAAGCTGGTGCAGGGGCAGCAGGTCACGGGAGGCATGAAGAATTGAGCGACAATTCTTCTCTCCGCACGCCCAGCCAGCGCATCGCCTGGAGCGCGACCATCGTTCTCTCGACGCTGGTGTTCGTCTTCCTGATCGCGCCGATCCTTGCGATCATGCCGCTGTCCTTCAGCTCGGGCTCCTACCTGACCTATCCGCTGCCGGGTCTTTCCTTGCGCTGGTACGACGACTTCTTCACTTCGCCGCGCTGGATCAATTCGCTGAAGAACAGCATGATCATCGGCATCGCCTCGACCCTGCTGTCCATGGTCCTGGGCACGCTGGCCGCGCTGGGGCTCGCGCAGTGGAAGAGCCGGTTCAAGCCGCTCGTGCTGGCTTTCGTGCTGTCGCCGGTCGTCGTGCCCGGCGTCATCACTGCGGTCGGCCTGTATTTCTTCTTCGCGCCGATCGGCCTTACCGGCAGCTATCTCGGCCTGATCCTGGCCCACACCGCGCTGGCGACGCCCTTCGTGGTGATCACGGTCGGCGCGACGCTGCAGAGCTTCGACACCAATCTGGCGCGCGCCGCCGCCTCGCTCGGCGCCTCGCCGCTGCAGGCGTTCCGCCGCGTGATCCTGCCGCTGATCCTTCCGGGCCTCGCCTCGGGCGCGCTGTTCGCCTTCGCGACCAGCTTCGACGAGGTGGTGATCGTGCTGTTCATGGCAGGTCCGGAGCAGCGCACTTTGCCCCGCGAGATGTTCAGCGGCATCCGCGAGAACATCAGCCCGACGATCACGGCAGCGGCGGTGATCCTGACGACCGTGTCGGTCATCCTCCTCGCGACGCTGGAAGCCTTGCGCAGGCGCAACGAACGGCTCAAGGCGGGCGGGGGCTGATGACTTCCCTCTCCCCGCCTGCGGGGAGAGGCGAAGGGAACACCGCCCGCCCCTTCCGATTTTGCATTCCGCTATGCCGCGCGCCGCTTAGCTGCCGCGGCCGATAGCCGCTACAACGGTCCCCGCAAACAACGCCCGAACAACAAAACCCAGGGAGAAAACAACATGCAAAAACTCATCGCTGCCGTCGCGGCCGGCATCGCGCTCGCCGCCACGTCAGGTGCCGCGCAGGCACAGATTTCCGACGATGTCGTCAAGATCGGCGTGCTCACTGACATGTCGAGCCTCTATGCGGATGCGACCGGCAAGGGCTCGCTCGCCGCCGTCGAGATGGCGGTGGCCGATTACGGCGCCAAGGTCGCGGGCAAGCCCGTTCAGGTGGTCGCCGCCGATCACCAGAACAAGCCCGACGTCGGCGTCAACATCGCCCGCAACTGGTACGACAACGACAAGGTCGACGCGATCTTCGACGTGCCGACATCGTCGGTGGCGCTGCCGATCTCGGCGCTGACGCGCGAGAAGAACAAGATCAACATCAATTCGGGCGGCGGCTCCTCCGACATCACCGGCGTCGCCTGCTCACCCAATACCGTGCACTGGACCTACGACACCTACGCGCTGTCCAACGTCGCCGGCAAGGCGATGGTCAAGCGCGGCGAGGACACCTGGTTCTTCGTCACCGCCGACTACGCCTTCGGCATGGCGCTGCAGCGCGACGCCGCGAACGTCGTCAAGGAAAGCGGCGGCAAGGTGCTCGGCGAGGTCCGCCATCCCCTCAACTCGTCCGATTTCTCCTCGTTCCTGCTGCAGGCCCAGGCCTCCAAGGCCAAGGTGGTCGCGCTGGCCAACGCCGGCGGCGACACCACCAACGCGCTGAAGCAGGCGGCCGAGTTTGGCCTGACCCAGGGCGGCCAGAAAATGATCGCGCTCTTGCAGGAGATCACCGACACCCATTCGCTCGGCATCAAGGCGACGCAGGGCCTGATCGTCACCGACGCCTTCTACTGGGACATGAACGACGAGACGCGCGCCTTCTCCAAGCGCTTCAACGAGAAGGCAGGCCACATGCCGACCATGATCCAGGCCGGCCTCTATTCGGCCACCATGCACTATCTGAAGGCGATCGAGGCCATCAACACCGACCAGGCGCCGAAGGTGATGGAGCAGATGCGCAAGACGCCGGTCAACGACTTCTTTGCGAAGAACGGCAAGATCCGCATCGACGGCCGCATGGTCCACGACATGTATCTGTTCGAGGTCAAGAAGCCCGAGGAGTCCAAGGGCGAGTGGGACCTCTACAAGCTGATCGCCACCGTGCCCGGCGACGAGGCCTTCCGTCCGCTCGACAAGGGCGGCTGCCCGCTGGTGACGCACTAGTCTCCGTTGCGAGCGCGCGAAGCAATCCAGAATCCCTCCACGGCGACAGTCTGGATTGCGTCGTTGCAAGAGCTCCTCGCAATGACGAAGACGCGACGGCGCGCCGGGTGAAAACCAGGCGCGCCTCGCTCAGCCGATCAGAGCCGCATTACTCCGAGTACTTGAACTCGGGCATGTTCTTCAGCTCGTCCTTGCTCGCATTGAACACGGCGTGGTCCGGATACCACTTCGACGTGGACGACGTCGTGGTCGCCGCAGGCCTGTCGGTGCCGGTCGCAGCGCCCGTCGTCGTCGTCGCGGCGGGCTTGGCGCCCGGGTTCGTGCTGGCGCCGGTATAGGCCACGGCCTCGTTGACGAACTTCAGCTTCTCGTAGGGAACGGCGACCAGATGCTCGCCCATGCCGAGGAAGCCGCCGACGCCGATCACGGCGATCTTGACGGCGCCGCTCTTGTCCATCAGCAGGTCGTTGATCGAGCCGATGTTTTCGTTGGCATCGTTGTAGACCTTCAGGCCCGACATTTTCGAGACACGCCATTCACCGGACGCCGCGGTGGTCGTCGTTGTCGCGCTGGCCGCCTTGTCGGCGGTAGCCGTCGGGTTTTGCGCGAACGCAACGGTTGCAAGCAGTGCGGTGCCGGCGAGGCCGGCAGCGATCGATTTCATCAGCATGTTGTCCTCTCCTTCAAACAAGAAACCTTGTGCGGAGAAAACAGCGCCGAACATCAGCAGTTCCGAGCGCGGGGCAATTTCGTCGCGCGATACGCGAGGTGAACGTGCTCGGCGAATGTTCCTGAGTCACCCAGGAACATTTTGCGGCGCACTGTTCCCCCCGGCGATCATGCGCCCGCGTCACCAATCTGGTCGAGAGCGCGGTGCGCTTCGGCGCCGAGGTCACGATCCGCCTCGACATATCCGGCACCAGGCTCGTCATCGACGTCGAGGATGACGGCCCGGCATTTCGGATGCGCAAGCAGGAGATGCTGGAGCCGTTCGTGCGCGGCGACGACGCGCGCACCATGGGCGAGTCCACTGGCTTCAGCCTCGGCCCCTCGATCGCGCGCGCGATCGAGGCAATTTACGCCGCGAGCGGCGGATGCTCGATCGCGTGCTCATCGAAGATCGCGATCGCCTCGAAGCGGTAGCCGCAGGCCTGGCACTTCCAGAGATAGGAAACGCGCCCCTCACCCGGCTCGATCCAGTCCGGGAACGGGATCGGCGTGCCACATTGTGCGCACGGGTTCTGCATGGGGATGTCGCCGATGTCTGCTCGGGTCATGGACGTCCTCCCAAATGCTGGCTTTGAATCGCACATTTTGGGCGGATGCGCGAATGGACAGACCTGCTGTCGCGCAAGGCGCTCCGCCAGCTCGAAGCTTAACCCAGGTTTGAGTCGTAAAAGCGACAGGCCGGCGAAAATCCCCGCTGGTGACATTTCGCCACATCATCGCCTTGTTCCCACGGCCTAACGCGCGGGGGCGGGCCCGTTCTGCCGAGGAAATATTTCGATGAAAATTTTGCGTATTGCCGTGCTTGCTGCAGCAGGGCTGATGATGACGCAGGCGGCGAATGCCGGCGAAGCCGAATATGCCGAGATGGTCGCGATGCATGCCCGCGCCAATGGCGTGCCGGAGGCGCTGGTGCATCGCGTCATCATGCGCGAAAGCCGCTATCAGCCCGGCCTCGTCGGACGTGGCGGCACCATCGGGCTGATGCAGATCAAGCTCGCGACCGCCCGCGGCGTCGGTTACACCGGCGATGCCGCCGGCCTGCGCGATCCCAACACCAATCTCACTTATGCGGTGAAGTACCTCGCCGGCGCCTATCGCGCCGCCAATGGCGACCACGCGCGAGCTGTGCGTTATTTCGCGGGCGGCTATTACTACGCTGCAAAGCGCCAGCGCCAGGAAGCCATGCAGGTCGCCAATGCGGGCGAGACCTGGCTCGAGCCGAACGGCAATCCGCAGCCGATGTTCGGCACAGTGCCGCACAGGAAGCTGGCGCCAGGCGTGCGCAACGCGCGGGCGCAGGCCGTGGGGTTCCGGGCCAAGCGTTGACCACCCCGCCTCCCTGGCATACATTAGAGGCGTTCCGAGGGGTGCTCCGAGGAGGAGCTGAGATACCGCTAAATGGGCAAGGCCGCCCAAGATCGGCTGCCCAAGTCCGCGGTGACCCTTTGAACCTGATCCGGGTCATGCCGGCGAAGGGACAGGGATGTTGCAGACCATCAAGCGGCCGGATTCACCGGTATCCATCATCGGCGCAGGCATTGCCGGCGCCTGGCAAGCCTTGTTGTTCGCGCAGGCCGGCCACACCGTGACGCTGCACGAGCGCGGTGATGCCGCCGTGACCTGTTCCACCAGCCACTGGGCCGGCGGCATGCTGGCGCCCTATTGCGAGGCCGAGGTCGCCGAACCCATCATCTCCCGCCTGGGCCTGCGCTCCCTCGACATCTGGCGGCGCGAATTGCCGGACACCCCCTTCAACGGCTCCCTCGTCGTCGCCCATCCGCGCGAGCGCAACGATTTCGAGCGCTTTGCCCGCATGACCGAAGGCCATCGCCGGCTCGATGCCGCCGCTCTCGCCGAGCTCGAGCCCTCGCTGGAGGGCCGCTTCCGCGATGCGCTGTTCTTCCCGGCCGAGGGCCATGTCGAGCCTCGCCGCGTGCTGCCGAAGCTGCACGAGCGCATCAAGGCTGCCGGCGGCACCATCAAGTTCGACAGCGACGTTTCCGCAAAAGATCTCGCAAACCTTGATCCTAAAAGCATCGTGATCGACTGCCGCGGCCTCGGTGCACGCGAGGAGCAGCCCGGCTTGCGCGGCGTCAAGGGCGAGATGATCCTGATCGAGACCAACGAGGTGCAGCTCGCACGCCCCGTGCGGCTGATCCATCCGCGCTGGCCACTCTACGTGATCCCGCGCGAGCAGAACCTGTTCATGCTGGGCGCGACCTCGATCGAGGCCGAGGACACCGGCGTCAGCGTCCGCTCGGCGCTGGAGCTGCTGGGCGCGGCCTACGCGGTGCATCCCGCCTTCGGCGAAGCCCGCATCGTCGAGTTCGGCTCGGGCCTTCGTCCCGCCTACCCCGACAATCTGCCGCGCATCGGCATCCGTGGCGAGACCATCGCCGTCAACGGCCTCTACCGCCACGGCTTCCTGATCGCGCCGGCGCTCGCCGAGCTGACGCTTGCCTATGTCCAGCGCGGCCAGATCGACAATGAGGTGATGCAATGCGCGTGATCATCAACGGCGAACAACGCGAGGTGAACGCGGCCAGCGTCGGCGCGCTGCTCTCCGAGCTCGACTACGAGGGCACCCATTTCGCCATCGCGCTGAACTACGACGTCGTGCCGAAAAGCCGCTGGGCCGAAACGAGCCTGAAGGCCGGCGACGAGATCGAGATCATCACCCCGCGGCAGGGAGGGTGATGATGATGAATGAAGCTGTCGCCTTCCTTCGCCTCTCGCCGCCTGCGGGGAGAGGCCGGAATTTGCAAAGCAAATTCCGGGTGAGGGGGACTCTCCGCGAGTCCAACTCTCACCGTCCCCGCGGAGGCTCCCCCTCACCCCAACCTTCTCCCCGCAAGCGGGGCGAGGGAGCACACTGAATGCGAGGAGACGCCTCACACATGGTGACCTTCTACGGCAAGACCTTCGCCTCGCGCCTGCTCATCGGCAGCGCGCTCTATCCTTCGCCCGCGATCATGCAGGAGGCGATCCGCGCCTCCGGCTCGAACATCGTCACGGTGTCGCTGCGGCGAGAGGCCGCCGGCGGCAAGACTGGCGACGCGTTCTGGAAGCTGATCCGCGAGCTCGACGTCACCGTGCTGCCGAACACCGCCGGCTGCCGCACCGTGCGCGAGGCGGTGACCACCGCAAAGCTCGCGCGCGAATTGTTCGGCACGAGCTGGATCAAGCTCGAGGTCATCGCCGACAACGACACGCTGCAGCCCGACGTCGTCGGTCTCGTCGAAGCAGCAAGCATCCTGATCAAGGACGGCTTCGAGGTGTTCCCCTATTGCACCGAGGACCTCTCGGTCGCCAACCGCCTGGTCGACGCCGGCTGCAAGGTGGTGATGCCATGGGCCGCCCCCATCGGCAGCGCCAAGGGCATCACGAACCGCGACGCCCTGAAGCTCCTGCGCGAGCGCCTGCCGGACGTCACGCTGGTGGTCGACGCCGGCTTGGGCGCGCCCAGCCACGCCGCGCAGGCGCTCGAGCTCGGCTACGACGCCGTGCTGCTCAACACGGCGATCGCCAAGGCCGCCGATCCCGTCGCGATGGCCAATGCCTTCCGCCTCGGCTGTGAGGCCGGCCGCACCGCATACGAAGCCGGGCTCATGAACGCCCGCGACTTCGCCTCCCCCTCCACCCCTGTCGTTGGGACCCCGTTCTGGCATGCCGTATCCTGATCGCTTCTATCCCGTCGTCGACAGCCTCAACTGGGTCGAGCGACTGACAAAGCTCGGCGTCGGCACCATTCAGCTCCGTGCGAAGGAGCTGCACGACGCCGACGCGCTGCAGATCGTCGCCGACGCTTTGGCGATCACCAAAGGCACGCAGGCCAAGCTGGTCGTGAACGACTACTGGCGCGCGGCGATCGTCGCCGGCGCGAAATATCTGCATCTCGGCCAGGAGGATCTGGCGGATGCCGACCTCAAGGCCATCCGCGAGGCCGGCCTGTCGCTCGGCATCTCCACCCATGACGATGCCGAGCTTGAAACCGCGCTCGCGGCCAAGCCCGACTACGTCGCGCTAGGCCCGATCTTCTTCACCACGCTCAAATCGATGCGCTTCGAGCCGCAGGGCATCGCGAAGATCACGGAATGGAAGAAGCGCATCGGCAACATCCCGCTGGTCGCGATCGGCGGCATCAAGTTCGAGCACGCAGCGGAGATCTTTGCGGCGGGCGCGGATTCCATCGCCGTCGTCAGCGACGTCACCCAGAATGCCGACCCCGACGCACGCGTGCGGCAGTGGCTCGGCGAGTCGAAGGAGGCGGCATGACCGAAACCCTCCCCGCTCCTCATTGCGAGCGAAGCGAAGCAATCCAGAATCTCTCCGGAGAGGCAGTCTGGATTGCTTCGTCGCAAGAGCTCCTCGCAATGACGGAGCAAGAATTCACCGCCGTCGCTCAAACGTACGCACCACAGAATTAACCGGAGGATCCCATGAACATCCGCTCCAACCCCGAAAAGACCGTCCCCGCCGTCACCACCGGCCCGCTGCCCTCCTCGCGAAAAATCTTCGCGACGCCCGATGCCGCGCCAGACATCCGCGTCCCCTTGCGCGAGATCATCCTGTCCGAAGGCGCCGGCGAGCCGAACCTGCCGGTCTACGACACCTCGGGTCCCTATACCGATCCGTCCGTCACCATCGACGTCAACGCCGGCCTTGCCCGCAACCGCAAGCAATGGGTGCTGGAGCGCGGCGGCGTCGAGGAATATGAGGGCCGGCAGATCAAGCCGGAAGACAATGGCAGCGTCTCGACCGACAAGGCCGCGCGCGCCTTCTCGGCCTATCACAAGCCTTTACGCGGCCTCGACGGCCACAAGGTGACGCAGCTCGAATTCGCCCGCGCCGGCATCATCACCAAGGAGATGATCTACGTCGCCGCCCGCGAAAACCTCGGCCGCAAGCAGCAGCTCGAGCGCGCGGAAGCAGCGCTCGCTGACGGCGAGAGCTTCGGCGCATCGGTCCCCGCCTTCATCACCCCGGAGTTCGTGCGCGACGAGATCGCGCGCGGCCGCGCCATCATCCCCTCCAACATCAACCACTCCGAGCTCGAGCCGATGATCATCGGCCGCAACTTCCTGACCAAGATCAACGCCAATATCGGCAACTCGGCGGTGACCTCGTCGGTCGAGGAAGAGGTCGAGAAGATGGTGTGGGCGATCCGCTGGGGCGCCGACACCGTGATGGACCTGTCGACCGGCCGCAACATCCACACCACGCGTGAGTGGATCCTGCGCAACTCGCCGGTTCCGATCGGCACCGTGCCGATCTACCAGGCGCTGGAGAAGTGCAACGGGGATCCGGTCAAGCTGACCTGGGAGCTCTACAAGGACACGCTGATCGAGCAGTGCGAGCAGGGCGTCGACTATTTCACCATCCACGCCGGCGTGCGCCTGCAATACATCCACCTCACCGCCAACCGCGTCACCGGCATCGTCTCGCGCGGCGGCTCGATCATGGCGAAGTGGTGCCTCGCGCATCACAAGGAAAGCTTCCTCTATACGCATTTCGACGAGATCTGCGACCTCATGCGCAAGTATGACGTCTCGTTCTCGCTCGGCGACGGCCTGCGTCCGGGGTCGATCGCCGACGCGAACGACCGCGCACAGTTTGCCGAGCTCGAAACGCTCGGCGAACTGACAAAAATCGCGTGGGACAAGGGCTGCCAGGTCATGATCGAAGGCCCCGGCCACGTGCCGATGCACAAGATCAAGATCAACATGGACAAGCAGCTCAAGGAGTGTGGCGAAGCCCCGTTCTACACGCTTGGACCGCTGACCACCGACATCGCGCCGGGCTACGACCACATCACGTCGGGCATCGGCGCCGCCATGATCGGCTGGTTCGGTTGCGCCATGCTCTGCTACGTCACGCCGAAGGAGCATCTTGGGCTACCCGACCGCAACGACGTCAAGACCGGCGTCATCACCTACAAGATCGCCGCCCACGCCGCCGACCTCGCCAAGGGCCACCCCGCCGCGCAATTGCGCGACGACGCCCTCTCCCGTGCCCGTTTCGAATTCCGCTGGACCGACCAGTTCAACCTCGGCCTCGATCCGGACACGGCGAAGAACTTCCACGACGAGACCCTGCCGAAGGAAGCCCACAAGGTCGCCCATTTCTGCTCGATGTGCGGCCCGAAGTTCTGCTCGATGAAGATCACGCAGGACGTGCGGGATTACGCGGCGACGCTGAATGATCCGAACAGCGTGGGCATGTCGATCAGCGGCACCGCCGAGGACGGCATGGCCAGGATGAGCGCGAAGTTCAAGGAGATGGGCTCAAGCGTTTATCTGGATGCGGAGAAGGTGAAGGAGAGCAACAAGGTGCTGTGAGGGGCCGGCTCCAGAGATCTCATTGCAAGCAAGGCCGGGCCCATGCCCGGCCTTGCCACTAGGTATCATTCCTCGAACAACTCCTTGAACAGCCTCTTCGCGCGTTCGAGCCCCTCCTCCGTGAACACCACGGACTTCACCTTGCCGACGGGATCATCAATCATTCCCTTGTGATGAAGCCGGCCGAGCACCTCCCAGTCGAATCCCTTCCATGCCCGGTAACCATTGTGCAGTGTCAGATAGAGCAAGGGCAACGCCGCGTCATCGAACTCCTCCTTGTTGACCGCCATCTTGATCTCCCA
The DNA here is from genome assembly GCF_051853005.1 of Bradyrhizobium sp. SMVTL-02. Taxonomy (NCBI): domain Bacteria; kingdom Pseudomonadati; phylum Pseudomonadota; class Alphaproteobacteria; order Hyphomicrobiales; family Nitrobacteraceae; genus Bradyrhizobium; species Bradyrhizobium sp. SMVTL-02. The sequence goes on from NZ_CP182469.1 coordinate 6,179,181, forward strand.
CTACCGGCCGCGCAGGATTGCGTTCACGAGCAAGAAGGCGGCGCCCCATTGCGTCCACCACCACACCCCTGCATGCTGGCCCCGCCAACGGAGGAGCCGCCCCATGCTGACGCTCTATTCCTACCCGGAACTGTTCGGCGTTGCCGACAACAACGGCTACGGCCTCAAGGTCTACGCCTTCCTGAAGCTCGCGGGCGTGCCGTTCGTGCACGAGCACATCTTCGATGCCTCCGCGGCGCCGCGCGGGCAGTTGCCTTACACCGTCGACGACGGCGAGACCATCGGCGACAGCGAGACCATCATCGCGCATGCGACCAGCAAGTATCGCCTGACCATCGATGCCGCGCTCTCAAGCGAGCAGCGGCGCACCAATCATCTCGTCACGCGCATGCTCGACGATCTCTACTGGGTGATGTCGTATTCGCGCTGGAAGGACGAGCGCTTCTATCCCGCGTTCCGCGACGGTTTCATCGCGCAGCATCCGCAAGTGAGTGCCGAGGGGTTCGAGAAGGCGAAGGCGTACAACGCGCAGCGCTATCACTACCAGGGCATCGGCCGCTACGCGCCCGAACAGGCCTATGCGCGGGGGCTCGCCGACCTGCAGGTGCTGGCGGAGATCGTGCCGGCCAAGGGCTTCGTGCACGGCGCCGCGCCGACCAGCTGTGATGCCGGGATCTACGGCTTCGTCGCCAACATCTATTATTTTCCGATCCCGACGCCGCTGAAGGCCTTCGTCGATGCGCACGCAAACCTCGTCGCGCATTGCAAGCGGATTCATGCGGCGGTGACGGGAGCGTAGCCCGGATGAGCAAAAGCGACATCCGGGACTGAGACTTGCCCGCATGTCGCTGGCGCTCATGCGAGCTACGAAGTGAGGCGAAAGCTGCCTACCGCATCGTGATCGCAAGACCACTGAGATCCGCATTTGCCATCAGGCCGACCTGCGTGCCGGTCAGCTCCAGCACCGCGCCCTTCTGGTTGGTGAGCACGATGGCGCGGGCGCCGCGGCCGACCGCAAGGCCCGCTCCGGCCGCGCCATAGACGCCGGCGACGTCGGAGGGACGGTTGATGTTGGAGACGCGGCCGCGCAGCACGGTCTTGGATCCCCCGAACACGAGGCCGTAGTCGAGCCCGCCGGTCGAGAGCCCGTAGGAGCGGCCGTGGAAGTTCAGCACGCCGCTCCCGCCGGAGCCGCCGATGATCCAGCCCGCCTTGTAGATCGTCAGCACCACGGTGCCGCCGTCGGCCAGCGCCGAGGTCGAAGGGCCGGCGAGCGCGGCAACGGCGACCAACGCGGCGCGAAGGGTGCTAGCGATCTTCATGTAAGGCTCCGGGGCTATTTTTTGGAGGGAAACGAATCAGACGCGGCCAATCTATCCGATCGATCGCGGCGGCAACATGATGGCAGGGCGTTTCCGCAAGTACGGTGGCGGCTAGACTCGTGGAAGGTGCCTCATTCTCCGTCATTGCGAGCGCAGCGAAGCAACCCAGAGTCCCTCCACGGAAAGACGCTGGATTGCTTCGCTGCGCTCGCAATACGGGGTGGATGCATTCCGGCCTCGCCTGCCAGCGGCTGCATGCGGGGAGAGGCGGACCACTGCGCTCGCAGACAACCGTCTCCATCGTGCCATTCTGCCCCTGTTTTGCCCGACGGAGCAAGCGATTGTTTCGGACTTGCCGAATCTCAAAAGAGCCCGATGTTTTCGGCCTGACCTCTACTGTGCATGGGCTTGTTTTCGCATTTTTGTTTTTGCCCACCCGATTGCAACTCCCCCGCATCCCGCTACGCTCCTGCTCCCGACACGCCCCGAGAGGTGATCCCATGCCGATCCAGCATTTCGCAGCCCCGCCGCACGTCAAGGCGCCGCCGCTGTCCTTTGCGACGCGCGTCGGCGACTTGCTGTTCGTCTCGGGCATTCCCGGCTTCGATGCCCACGGCGCGCTGCCTGATGGCTTCGAGGCGCAGTTCGCCAATGTCGTCGTCAACATCAGGCGCGTGCTGGACGAGGCCGGAGCTGGTATCCGCGACCTCGCCAAGGTCAACGTGCTCTTGACCCGCGCCTCGGACGTTGCCGCCATGAACGCGCTCTATGCCGGCGCGTTCGGCCCGCCGCCTTACCCCGCGCGCACCACATGCGTGGTGCAGGCGCTACCCGATCCGAAGATGCTGATCGAAATCGAGGCGGTCGCGTCGCTGGCGAAATGAGCACGTGTGGCTTGCCGGGCACGCTCTAGGCTTGACGCGACAGATCGGATTGAAAAGGGCGCGTCGCCCTGGCGGGACGCGGCCTCACGCGTCCTTGTGCGCGCCGGGATGGATCAGGACGTCGCGCGCGGCAGCGAGGTCGATGAAGGCTTGCGCGGTGCCGCCCTGGTCGGGATGCATGCCCTTGGCGGCGCGGCGGTAGGCCTGGTTGATGTCGTCGCAGGTGAGCTGCACCGCGAGCGGCAGGCCCAGCATCTTGCGCGCGCGATCCTCGCTGGAAAGCTTCTTCGGCATCGCGTTGCGGCGGCCGAACCGCGGCGCGGCGAGACCATGGAGAACCTCGAGCACCACACCGAGGCGGCGCTGGGCCGCCAGCGTGACGCTGTGATCATCATTGACCAGAGCCTGGCGCAGCACCGGCAGCGCCTGCTCGGCCGCCTGCCGCAGCGTGCCATCCGTGCTCATCCGCCCGATTTCGGCCACGACCCGGCCGGCCTCGGCCCAGTCGGCCGGCTGTGCCGACCGCAGGCGTTCGAGCGCGAGTTTCCAGGATTCAAGCCGTTCCATCATGCGCGCAACGTTTAGCAATGAAGATCAGTATGCCAAGGCCGCCGTTTCCGACCCCTTAATTTCGGGTTAGCCTTTCATGAAACTTAGAAACGAAATCGGGAGGAAAATGTCATGGCATTGCTCGCAAACCACATCGCCGTCATCACGGGCGCCGGCTCCGGCATCGGCCGGGCGATCGCAGCCGGCTACGCCCGCGAGGGCGCGCAAGTGGTGCTGCTCGACGTGAACGGGGACACGGTCGCGGAAGCCGCGCAGGAGATCCAAAGATCGGGCGGAAACGCCGACAGCTTCGCGCTCGACGTGACCCGACGTGATGATTGCTTTGCGCTGGCAAAACAGGTCGCGGGCAAGGTCGGGCAGGTCTCGATCCTCGTCAACAATGCCGGCATCACCCGCCGCAACGCCTTCACGGCCGAAACCGAGACGGTGGCCAAGGACTGGAACGACATCATCTCGCTCAACCTCAACGGCGTCTTCAACATGACGCAGGCCTTCCTCGCGCCCTTGCGCGCGAGCAAAGGCCGCATCGTCAATATCGGCTCGATCCAGTCCTTCGTGCATCTGCGCACGCCGAGCTCGGCGGCGTATACGACCTCCAAGCACGGCGTGCTCGGCTTCACCAAGGCGCTCGCGGTCGAGCTCGGCAAGGAGGGCGTGCGCGTCAACGCGATCGGGCCGGGCTTCATCGAAACCAACATCAACGCCCAAGTGCGCGCGACCAATCCGGCGCTGGTGCAGGCTTTCGTCGACCACACCCCGCTGGCGCGCACCGGCAAGCCCGAGGACATCGTGGGCCCCGCGATCTTCCTCGCCTCGGACATGTCGGCCTACGTCACCGGAACGATCGTGATGGTGGACGGCGGCTACCGGACGGTGTGAGCGAAGCGCCCCACTCGATTGGTGGTATAGCGCGCTGCGCGAGGCATGATGGTCGAAAAAGCGGATCGAGATAGGTCCGCATCGCCATGCATCTTCTGCCAAACGCGGCCGCTTCGCGGCATTCCTGAGGTCAATTTGGTGCGATCGTCCGCGATTAACCTTTCATTAACCAAACCCGCCCACCGTAGATCTACGGCCTGGGGGTCGTTTGTTCTCGATCCGCTTCCGACGAAGGAAGCGGGCGTTGATCGGGGGTATGTTGATGACCACTGTTCATGTCGCGGCGCCGCAGGACGCACAATTCCTCGCTCCGAACCAGATCGTTCCACTGCTGATCGGCGCAACCGTCGACGAGGTCGAACGCGAGCTCGTGCTCCAGACGCTCGCCCGCTGCGACGGCAACCGCACACGCGCATCGCGCGTGCTCGGCCTGTCGGTGCGCACGCTGCGCAACAAGATCAGGCTCTATGCCGCCTCCGGCATCGAGGTGCCGGCCTGTCAGGACTAGTGCGCGACTGCGTGCGGATGATCAGTCGACTTGCGCGGCCGTGCCGCCAGACGGGCGGCGCAGCCCGCGCTGCGCACCCATGCCGACCGGCATCGCAAGCGCGATGACCGCGACCGCCGCCATCTCAGCTCGATGGCGCGAAGGACGAAAGCCGTCATGACAGCCCATGACGGCTGCGGCTCCTCGGCGAAGGCAACCGGCACGATATCAGGCACGAGCAGGCGGGCGATGACGATGGACACGGCAAGGACAGGCAGAACTTCTCCATGCTGCGCGCATCGATCGCTCCTCGCGACGATCATCGCCCTCACAACTCGATGACACGACGGCGCGTCCCGTCGCTTGATGTTGATCAAGCGCAGCATGGTGCGCGGGTGGAATTGCTGCTGTCGTCAAACGCCGGTAATTAGCTTGCTTCCGGCCACAAGAGCTGACGACGTGCTCGCGCCCAGACGCAGCGTAGCGCGCGTGGGATACATGCCGATCAAGAAGCCCTGGAGGAGTCATCCCGGCGCGGCAGCATGTCCATGCGCTCGAACTGCCAGCGCATGGCGCGGTACCAGAGATAGCCGACCGCAGCGCCGCACAGGGCCAGGATCACGACGGTCGCGCTCGAGAAGGAGCCGCTCCACCACATCATCCACGCGGTCCACAGCAGCGTGAAGATGATGGCACCTGCCTTGAGGGGAAGAAGGGGGCGGCTCATGGTCGTACTCCGGGCTGTCAAAACCCCGGCAGGCATCATTGCAAGTCGAGGCGACCCGTACCGTGAGCCAGATCACGGAAGGGACCCTGGAGCCACTAGCCGAACCGCAACCGCGAACGCTCCTTCGCCTTCTCCGCCTCGACCTCGCGGTCGCGCGCCGGGGCATGGGTATGCAGCGATGTCAGGAGCTTTCGCGCGACGTCCGAAACCTCTGCGACGGCGCGGTCGAAGGCGGCCTCATTGGCCTGCGACGGCTTGTTGAAGCCGGACAGTTTGCGCACGAACTGCAACGCCGAGGCATGGATCTCATCCTCCGTCGCCGGCGGCTCGAAGTTGAACAGCGTCTTGATGTTGCGGCACATGCAGCGTCTCTCCGGGGTTTCCATAGGACGATCGACGGAGCTGAAATCCTACATCCTTCCCCGCACTTCTGCTAAGTTCCGTCGCAAGGCGGCCGACGACCATGAGCCGCACGGGGAGAGAGACATGAAAGCTTCTTGCGCCGCGATGGCAGGCGTTCTGCTGTCCTTTTCGACATGGGCGATGGCTGCCGATTATCCCGCGCCCAAGCAGGGCGACTGGATCGCCAGGGACTTCAAGTTCCACACCGGCGAGACCATGCCGGAGTTGAAGCTGCACTTCACCACCGTGGGCGAGCCGACCGGCCAGCCCGTGCTGGTACTGCACGGAACGGGCGGCTCGGGCGCGAGCATGCTGACGCCGTCCTTTGCCGGCGAGCTGTTCGGCGCGGGGCAGCCGCTCGATGCGTCCAAATATTACATCATCATTCCCGACAGCATCGGCCATGGCAAATCGTCCAAGCCATCCGACGGCATGAAGACGAGCTTCCCGAAATACGATTACGACGACATGGTCGAGGCACAATACCGCTTGGTGACGGAGGGCCTCGGCGTCAAGCATCTGCGGCTCGTCATCGGCAATTCAATGGGCGGCATGCACACGTGGCTGTGGGGCGAGAAATATCCGAAGGCGATGGACGCGCTGATCCCGATGGCCTCGCAGCCGACCGAGATGGCATCGCGCAACTGGATGCTGCGGCGGATCATGCTCGACACCATCCGCAACGATCCCGACTACAACGGCGGCAACTACACCAGCCAGCCGCGCATGATGAAGTTCGCCGTCACCGCTTACGGCATCGCCAGCATCGGCGGCACGCTGGCCTATCAGCAACAGGCGCCGACCGCGGCCAAGGCCGACAAGATCGTCGACGAGCGGCTGGCGTCGCCGATCACGGCCGACGCCAACGACTTCCTCTACCAGTGGGAATCTTCGCACGACTACAATGCGAGCGAGAAGCTCGAAGCCATCGAAGCCTCGCTGCTGCTGATCAATTCCGCCGACGACGAGCGCAATCCGCCCGAGACCGGCATCACGGACGCCGCGATGAAGCGGGTCAAGAACGGCCGCCTCTACCTGATCCCCGCCAGCACCGAGACGCGCGGCCACGGCACGACCGGCAACGCAAAGTTCTACAGCGAGGAAATCAGGCAATTGCTGCAAACGGCGCCGGAGCGGACGATGTAAGACGACGGGGCGCAGATCCTCATATCGCGATGCATAATATGCGACGCCTTTCGCGCCGCATATTATTTGAGCATGCAATGCGCCGGCAGCTCGGGCTTAATCGCATCAACCATACGAATCGACGCGCGGGACAGTCGCGCGCCAATGAACGATGCCCGAGGAGGAAGTTCGCATGCACAGGCTTGCGCTGTGCGTCTGGCTGGCCGGAGCGACGGCGCTGACGAGCGCCGCCTTCGCGTTCGACAACGGGCAATATGATCACGTCCCCCCTGACATCCGCGCCTGGTTCAAAAGCGTGATCGCGCCGAACGGCGTGCCCTGCTGCGACATTTCCGACGGCCATCGCACCGAGTACGACGTGCGCGGCGGCACCTATTGGGTGCCGATCGAGGGCGAGTGGATGGCGGTGCCCGAGCGCGCCGTCATCCGCGATCAGGGCAATCCGGTCGGTCAGGCCGTGGTGTGGTACGTCCACCATCGCGGTGCCATTATCATCAGCTGTTTCGTGCCGGCGGATGCCGTGTAACGCGCCTGGACGGATTGCATTGGCTGGCGGCGGTGCGATCAGGTAGTTTGACGCCGAGCCGACAGGGAGGCACGCCGTTGACCGATCTTTGCGCCGAAGACCTCGCCACCATCTATCCCAAGCCGACCCCGCGGGTGATCGCGAAGGCACGTCCCGCGATCGATGCGCATGCGAAGAAGTTCATCGAGATGTCGCCGTTCTGCGTGCTCGCAACGTCGGGCACAGACGGAAGCGTCGACGCCTCGCCGCGCGGTGGTGGCATCGGCTTCGTCCGCGTCGCCGGTCCCAACCAGTTGCTGATGCCGGACCGCTCCGGCAACAACCGGCTCGACAGTTTTCGCAACGTCGTCGAAGGCTCGGGCTTCGTGCACCTGTTGTTCTTCGTCCCCGGGATCGACGAGACGCTGCGCGTCGGCGGACGCGGCACGCTCTCGGTCGATCCGGATCTGCTCGCCTCCATGGTGGAATTCGGCAAAGCTCCCCGCGCGGTGCTGAATGTCGCCGTCAATGAAGTCTATTTCCACTGCGGCAAGGCGCTGATGCGCTCGAAGCTATGGTCGGCGGACAAGGTGCAGCGCGCGGTGATGCCGAGCATCACCGAGGTCATTCACGAGCAGACCGGTCTCGGCGAGCCGGAGAGCCAGGCGATGACGGAAGAGCGCTACAAGGCGCAGCTGTAGCTGTTTCAGATGCGGTGTCGTCCCGGACAACCGCAGATGCCGACGACGCCGGGACAACACCGACTATGCGACTGGCGTCGGAGGTTAATGCCCCTCGCCCTCGAGCCCGCCGACGTGCTTCTGGGTGTAGAGCTCGAGGCCGATGCGGCCGATCAGGTCGAGCTGGGTCTCGAGGAAGTCGATGTGATGCTCCTCGTCGCTCATCAGCTTCTCGAACAGGTCACGCGTCACGTAGTCCTTGACGCTGTGGCAATAGGTGGCCGCTTCCTGATAGAGCGCGCGCGCGCTCATCTCGGCGGCGAGGTCGCACTCGATGATCTCCTTGACGTTCTGGCCGACGCGCAGGGGATCGAGCACCTGCATGTTCGGGAAGCCGTCGAAGAACAGGATGCGCGCGGTGAGCTTGTCGGCGTGCTCCATCTCCTCGATGGACTCCTTGCGCCAGACCTTGGCCATGTCGAGGAGGCCCCAATTGTCGAGGAAGCGGTAGTGCAGCCAGTACTGGTTGATCGCAGTCAGCTCGTGACGCAGTGCCTTGTTGAGATAGTCGATGACTTTTGCGTCGCCCTGCATGGTTCACTCCAGCTCTTGCATTCCAAAACGGCCCTAACCGTATTTAGAATGCTTCTAAGTCAGTTCAAAGACCAGCGCAACCGGCCACGGAGACGCCGCCGGGGAAAAGCTCAGTCGACAGTGCAGAAGATTTCAGCAGGCCGCGAGGGCGAATTCGGCGAGCTCGGCCGTCTCGTCATTGGCGGCCCCGGTGTAAGTATGCGGGCAGCCGGCACAGCACTTCTTGGCGCAGGGGCCAAGCGCTTCGTCGATGATCGTCTTGATGGTCCGCGCGCAGCGGCCGCATTCGGCGTTGCAGCCGAGGCATCCATAGACCTGCTTGGCATGACGCACGGCGTCGTCCGACTCGGCGACGGCGGCGCGGATATCATCATCGCTCAATACGTTACAGGAACAAACGATCATGGAAGCGGCGGGCCCTTCGGTGATGCGCCATCATCGATATTTAACGGGCCCGCCGGATGCAAAGGGAAAAACCGGTATTTGAAGCTATTCCAAACTGGCCCGGAAACAGCCTAGAACGGCTCTAATGTAGGGTATTGCGGTGGATCAAGGTTGCACGCCTAGTCGCCGCCACCGCCTCCCCCACCGTCGCCGCCACCCCCGCAATCTCCACCACTGCTGCCGCTGTCACCGCTCGAACAGCTGCCGCTGTCGGTCGCGCGGCCCGAACTGTCGCTGGAGAACCAGCTGCCCAGCGAGAAGCCGTCACTGGTCCCCGAATAGCTGTCGCCACCAGCTCCGCCATGACCGCCGGCCCCTGCGCGCGAGCGGCGCTGACCGCGATTTTGCAGATGGGTGATCCAGCCGTAACCGATGGCGAAGATCACCCCGGCCGCAATCAATGCATTGATCATCGCGTTGCCCATCATCGTCTCCTGACGGAGCTGTAGTCCATATCAATTGGTCGCCCCCGGCAAAGGTGCCGTTCATTGATCATTCAAGCGAAGTATGGAACTCTGGTCCCAAACAGTTCCCCCGTGCTTGTGCAAAGGTTCCATTGATGAAGAAGTCGCTCCTGGCAGTCGCTGCCCTCGCCACATTGGCCCTGACGGCCGGAACCCCGGCCCATGCCCAGCGTGGCGTCGCTGCCGGCGTGGCGGCGGGGATCATCGGCGGCGCCATCGTCGGCGGTGCGCTGGCCTCTCCGTATTATTACGGATCAGGGCCGGGCTATTATGAACCAGGCTACTACGCGCCGCGCTACTATGCGCCGGGCCCCGGCTATGTCGCCGACGACTATTACGGCGGCTGCGTCTGGCAGAAGCAGCGCTTCTGGGACGGCTATGCCTGGCGCGCCCGCCGCGTCCGGGTTTGCGGCTGAGACCCTTGAGCCGGCTCCTTTGCAGCGCTTGCCTGAACCGGTTCACTACGGGTATGCCGTTCATCCTGGGGCCTGAAAAAGACCGCTTTTTCTCGTCACAGCTCCGTGTGCGTTTACCATGGATTGACCATTTGCGCGCTTCCTAGCCAACGGTCAATTCCATCAGAGTGTGCGTGAACCTTTGAACCCCGGGCGCCTCTAACTAGAGGAACCCATCTCCCAGGAGAGCCAAGAGCATGAAGAAGACTTTCGTTGCCGCCCTCACGGTTGCGACGGTTGCCGGTTCGCTGGTGACCGCCACTCCGCCCGCCAAAGCGGGTGACGGCGTCGGCGCCGGCATCGCAGCCGGCCTGATCGGCGGCGCCATCGTCGGCGGCGCCATCGCGTCGAGCCGCCCCGCCTATGGCGGTCCCGTTTACGTCGCCGAGCCGCCGCCGCCCGCGCCCTGCTACTGGCGTCGTGAGCGCTATTGGGACGGCTACGGCTGGGTCAGCCGCCCGGTTCGCGTCTGCTACTGATCTGATCGCCTGATTGATTGCCCTGGCGCATACGCGCCGCGATCAAGAAGCCCGGCCGAGAGCATCGACCGGGCTTTTTTCTTGGGTCACCCGCTAAAGCATGATCCGGAAAAGTGCGAAGCGGTTTTCCGGAAAGATCATGCTCATCGCGCTTTAGCGCGCCGCCTGGATCGAGCGCAGCACCTCTTCGCTCGGCCAGCAATCGACCTTCAGTCCCGCCGACTTCTGATAGGCGCCGAGCGCGGCACGGGTCTGCATGCCGGCCTTGCCGTCGATCTTGTCCTTGTAGAGCCCGACGCGGGTGAGCCCGCGCTGCATGGTCTCGACATCCTTGGTGCGCAATTGCTTCGAGGCCGACCAGGGCGTTGCAAACGGCAGCGGGCTCGTCATGCGGTCGCTGAGATGGCCGACGAACAGCACGTAGAGGTCGGAGAAGTTGTATTCCTTGATGACGAAGTAGTTCTTCGTCGTGAGGAACGACGGACCATAGACTCCTTCCGGTTGCAGCAGCGAGGCCGGCTGCGCCTGCTCGGCAGCGCTCAGCTTCTGCCCGCGCACCGGCACAAAGCCTTCGCGTAGCCACTGGCCGATCGGCTTCGTCACCTCCGGCACACCGGTGGTGCAATCGACTGTCGCTGGCGCCTGCACCTCGTAGGCCCAGCGCACGCCGCTCTGCCAGCCCTTGTTGACGAGCTGCTGCGCGGCCGAGGCCAGCGCGTCCGGCACCGAATGCCAGATGTCGATGCGGCCGTCGCGGTCGAAATCGACGCCGTGCTTGTAATATTCGGACGGCAGGAATTGCGTGAGCCCGGTCGCGCCCGCCCAGGACGAACGCATGTCCTTGCGCGTCACCACGCCTGCGCCGAGGATCTTCAGGGCCAGGATGAACTCGTTGCGATAGGTATCCTTGCGCCGGCCGACATAGGCCTGCGTCGCCAGCACGCGAACCAGATCATAGGGCAGCGTGTAGCGGCCGTAATCAGTCTCTCGCCCCCAGATCGCCAGCATGACGGTCGCGGGCACGCCGGAGCTTTTCTCGATCTCGTTCAGCGCTGGACGATATTTTTGCAAGAGCCGCTGGCCCTCGCCGGCCAGCCGCGCGATCGATGCTTCCTTGACGTAGTCCGCCGGCACCTGCACGAACTCGGCCTGCGACGGCGCGCCGGTCGCGGGCCGTCCCGGCAGGATCAGGTCAGGCAGCTTGTAGTCGGGCTCGAGCCCGCGCGTCTGCTCGTCGAACGTCGCGCGCGAGACGCCGGCGGCCTGCGCCTCCGGCCAGAGCGAGGCGATGAACTGCGTGAAGGCCGCGTCGGCGGCGCGGGCGGACGACCAGCCGCAGGTGATCACGATCACCGCAGCGATGAGCGCCCGCCACATCATGCCGAAATCACCGCGTCAGCTTCTTGTACTTCACGCGGTGCGGAATGATGCTGTCCTGACCGAGCCGGCGCATCTTGTCCTTCTCATAGTCCTGGAAGTTGCCCTCGAACCATTCGACATGGCTGTCGCCCTCGAAGGCCAGGATGTGGGTCGCGATACGGTCGAGGAACCAGCGATCGTGGCTGATGATGACGGCGCAGCCGGCAAAATCCTCCAGCGCCTCTTCCAGCGCGCGCAGCGTGTCGACGTCGAGGTCGTTGGTCGGCTCGTCGAGCAGCAGGACGTTGGCGCCGGACTTCAGCATCTTGGCCAGGTGAACGCGGTTGCGTTCACCGCCCGAGAGCGCGCCGACCTTCTTCTGCTGGTCGGCGCCCTTGAAGTTGAACGACGAGCAATAGCCGCGCGAGTTCACTTCCTTCTTGCCGAGCAGGATCAGCTCGTTGCCGCCGGATATCTCCTCCCAGACGGTCTTCTTGCCGTCGAGCGCGTCCCGCGACTGGTCGACATAGCCGAGATGCACGGTCTCGCCGATCGTGATCGTGCCCTTGTCCGGCTGTTCCTGCTTCGTGATCATCTTGAACAGCGTGGTCTTGCCGGCGCCGTTGGCACCGATCACGCCGACGATGCCGCCGGGAGGCAGCTTGAAGGTGAGATCGTCGATCAGGAGGCGATCGCCATAACCTTTGCTGAGACCTTCGAAGTCGACCACGTTGGCGCCGAGCCGCTCCGCGACCGGGATGATGATCTGCGCGGTCTGGGTCTGCTTCTCGCTGGCCTGCTTGAGCAGTTCCTCATAGCGCTGGTAGCGGGCCTTCGACTTGGCCTGGCGCGCCTTGGGCGAGGACGCAACCCACTCCTGCTCGCGGGCGAGCGTCTTCTGGTGCGCGGCGTCCTCGCGGCCTTCCTGCTCGAGCCGCTTCTGCTTCTGCACCAGCCAGGACGAGTAATTGCCCTCGTAGGGGATGCCGCGGCCGCGATCGAGTTCGAGGATCCACCCCGTGACGTTGTCGAGGAAGTAGCGATCGTGGGTGACGATCAGGATCGCGCCAGGATAGTTGCGCAGGTGGCCTTCCAGCCACGACACCGACTCGGCGTCGAGATGGTTGGTCGGCTCGTCCAGCAGCAGCAGTTCGGGCTGGTCGAGCAGCAGCCGGCACAGCGCGACGCGGCGGCGTTCACCGCCCGAGAGTTTTGTGACGTCGGCATCGTCGGGCGGACAGCGCAGCGCGTCCATGGCCTGGTCGACCTTGCTGTCGAGATCCCAGAGGCCCTGGGCCTCGATCTCATCCTGCAGCTTGGTCATCTCGTCGGCGGTCTCGTCCGAATAGTTGACGGCGAGTTCGTTGTAGCGGTCGAGGATCGCCTTCTGTTTGGCGACGCCCTGCATGACGTTCTCGCGGACCGTGAGCTTGGGATCGAGCTGCGGCTCCTGCTCGAGATAGCCGACGCGGGCGCCCTCGGCGACCCAGGCCTCGCCGGTATATTCCTTGTCGAGCCCCGCCATGATCTTGAGCAGCGTCGACTTGCCGGAGCCGTTGACGCCGAGCACGCCGATCTTGGCGTCCGGGTAGAAGCTCAGATGGATGTTATCGAGCACCTTCCGGGTCGGGTAGCTCTTGGTCAGGCCCTGCATGAAATAGATGAACTGGCGCGCCATCGGTCCCGTGAAACCTTCGATTTGAGGAAATTTGCTTGCCGCCGATGTAACGATCCCGCCCGCAAAGGGCAACGTTTTCCCTCCGTTCACCACGGATGAATACGGGATGGACACCATCCCGAGGTAGATCCGGACAATTGAAACCATTTTTTAATAAAGCAGGCCAAAGCTCGGTTTCGCGCGGAAACAGCGCCGCCCGCTCAGAACGAACGGGGAGCACAGCGAGGCCGCATCATGGCTCTGACCGAGACCCATTCCCATCCCGTTCCGGCAGAAGCCGGCCACGTCTCCGGCTTCGTCGCGGAGATCAAGGCCTTCTGGAAGCGCTTCTTCACCACCGCCTTCAACCCCTACCGGCCCGAACTGCACTACATGCGCGGCCCCGGCCCCGCCTGGCGCGCCAAGCACGGCCTCGATGCGCCGATCCGGCTGAGGCCCCGCGACCTCTGAGCGAGGCCCCCCTATCGGATTTTTGAAGACGCAGGCTGCTTGCGCACGAGGCTGATTGCGCGCAACCATGGACCGGTGTCCCGACAACGGCGCCCTCGCCCAGCGCCGTCACCTCTCGCCATGGATGAATGCTGATGAGCCGGCTGCGCTGCGCGATTCTCGACGACTATTTCAACCTTGCCCTCGACGTCGCCGACTGGCCGAAATTGTCCGACCGCATCGACGTCACCGTGTTCAACCATCCCTTCGCCTCGGAGCAGGCCGCGGCGAGCGCGCTGGCCGATTTCGAAATCATCTGCGCAATGCGCGAGCGGACGGCGTTCCCCAAGAGCCAGTTCGACAGCCTGCCGAAGCTGAAGCTGCTGCTGACGTCGGGCATGCGCAACGCCTCGATCGACATGGAGGCGGCAAAGGCGAAGGGCGTTGCGATTGGCGGCACGCAATATTCGCGCGATCCGACGGCGCCGCTGACCATGGGCCTGATCCTGGAGCTGACCCGCGGCATCGGCCGGGAGAACGCGCGCATGCATGTGGGCGAACCCTGGCAGACCTTTCCCGGCGTCGAGATCGAGGGACTGACGCTTGGCATCGTCGGGCTCGGCAAGCTCGGCAGCAAGATGGCGGGCATTGCCAAGGCGTTCGGCATGAACGTGATCGCCTGGAGCCCGAACCTGACGCCGGAGAAGTGCGCGGCGGCCGGCGTCGGCTACGCCACCAAGGAGGAGTTGTTCGCCAAGGCCGACATCGTCACAATCCACGTCGTGCTGAGCGATCGCTCGCGTGGCCTGGTGAGCCGCGCCGACCTCGCGCGGATGAAGCCGACGGCCTTCCTCGTCAACACCGCGCGCGGGCCGATCGTGGACGAGCAGGCACTGCTGGAGGCCTTGCAGCAGCGCAAGATCGCCGGCGCCGGCATCGACGTGTTCTCGGTCGAGCCGCTGCCCGTCGATCATCCCTTCCGTAAGCTCGACAACCTCGTGCTGACGCCGCATCTCGGCTACGCGACCAAGGACGGCTTGCGCATCCATTACGGCCAGATGGTCGAGGCGATCGACGCCTTCACCAAGGGCAGCGAACTGCCGCGCAAGCTGGCCTGAAACAAAAAGGGCGTGCCGACGGCACGCCCTTGCAATCTGAATACTCGCGGAAGCGATTAGCGCACGGTGACCGGCGCGGGCAGCGGCGGCACGACCGTCGGCTGCGTGCCGGGGACCGGGCCGGCCTGGGCCGACATCGGGGCCGGCGCGGGCGCTGCAGACGCGGTCGCCGTTCCCGGCGCCGGACCGCCCGGCAACACCACCACGCGGGTGCCGACCTTGACGCGATCGAACAGGTCCGAGACGTCCTCGTTCAGCATGCCGATACAGCCCGAGGAGACGAACTTGCCGATCGTCGAGGGCTGGTTGGTACCGTGGATGCGGTAGACGGTCGAGCCGAGATACATCGCGCGGGCACCGAGCGGATTGCCGGGGCCGCCGGCCATGAAGCGCGGCAGATAGGGCTGGCGCTCGATCATCTCGGTCGGCGGATGCCAATCCGGCCACTCCGCCTTGCGGGTGATCTTCTGCACGCCGGTCCAGGTGAAGCCGTCGCGGCCGACGCGGACGCCGTAGCGGATCGCGCGGCCATTGCCGAGCACGTAATACAGGTAGGTATTGGGGGTATCGACCACGAGCGTGCCGGCCGGCTCCTTGGTCTGGAACGAGACCTCCTGGCGGCGCAAGTTCGGCGGCAGCTGCACCGGCGCAGCATCGGGCTGCTCCTCGGGCGGCAGCGAGGCCAGTGTCATCGGCCGGCCGTCGGCGCCGACGGGCGGCTGGGCGGCCTGGACCGTTCCGGTCGCGGCGGGACCACCAACGGCTTCCGGCGGACGCAAGCCGTCATTGGCAGGCGCCTGGGCCGGGCGGTCGGCATAGATCACCGGCGGCGGGCCGGCTGGGCGGCCATAGCGGGGATCGTCGGGCGACATCACGGGGCCCTGCGGCGGAGCCGACGAATAGACCGGCGGAGCGCCGGCCGGACGGCCGTAGCGCGGATCATCCGGCGACATCACCGGCCCCTGCGGCGGGGCGGCGGAATAGACCGGCGGGCCGGCTGGGCGGCCGTAGCGCGGGTCGTTGGGCGAGGTGATCGGACCGCCAGGGCCGGGCGGCGGCAGCGAGGCCTGCGGAATCGCGTCGTCTTCGTCGTCCAGCGCGTCGAAATTCGGCATGCGGTCGCCGGGGCGATATTCGGCCGGCGGGCCATAGCCCGGCACCTGCTGGACCGGATAGCTTTGAGCCTGCACGAGCGAGGTTCCCGCCGCAGCGACTGTTGCGGCAGCGCATATCGTCAGAAAATGTTTGATCATCATCGCTCTTGTATAGCCCCGGGGCCCCATCAGGACCGTTAACGGCCAGATGACCGAAGATAGCGGCACATTCAAGACATATCAGGCCGATTTGCGCCCGATCTGCCGATTTGTGATCCGCAAGACGACCGTTGCCCCGTTACATCAGGGGGCGGAAATCCACTTATGTCCGAGACGCCGCAGTTTCCGGCCCCGTTTTTTACGGAACGCCTCTGAATCGTTGCGGTATGTTCGAATCAGCCTGATTCGCCACCGCCTTGAGCTCCGATCCCCGCGTGGCGAACGCGGCAAGCAGTACCGTCACCGCGTTCAGATGGCTCTTGGGTCCCGGTCGCCACCCGCCGGGGCGGAAATTCGTAACCCGTCCGATGCTTCCCGGCTTTCGCTTCCTGCTTGCCGCGATCGTGCTGTCAACCTCCATCCTGGTGTTCGGCCTAGGGGCTGCCGCGCTGCTGCGGGCGACCCATGAGCAATATGTCAACAACCCGTCCTGGCGGAACGGCCCGCAGGAGCAAGTGTTCGCGCAAGCCTCCGAGCCCGCCCAGCCGGTGCTCGCGGCCTTGCGCGCGGAGCCGGCCGAGCCCGCGCCGACGCTGCGCGACCAGGTGCCGACCATCGGACTGCCGATCCAGGAGCCCGAACGGACGGCCGCGGTGGCCAGCGAGGCCGATGCCGCGCCGCAGGTCGCCGCGCCCGCAGCTGACACCCCGGCCACCGAGCCGTCCAAGGCCGAGACCACGGCGGAAGCCGCCGCCGCAACAGACACGCTCACTGCCGCCGATGCCGCGGCATCGATTCCCGAGACGGAACCCGCCGCAACCGCCAGCGTGCCGACACCGGCTGATCCCGGTGCCGCTCCGGCCTCCCCGGCACTCGACACCGCGCCGGCCAAACTGGCCGCATTGAACGATCCCGCCACAACAGCCGCGAAGGATCCACCGGCGAAGCGCAAGGCCGATGCGAAGGCCGACGTGAAGGCCGGCGCCGGCAAGCCGGAGAGCAAGGCGACCAAGCCCAAGCCGAAGAAGCGGCACCGCGTGGAGCGGCGTCCTCCACCTCAGCAGTTGAGGCAGCAGTTCGATCCATTCGGCCAACAGCAGGTATTTGCGACGACGCCGGCCACGAGGGCGCGCTGATCTTCACCTCTCGGATCGCCGCCGGCGATGCGAAGCATCGTCCGGCGCGATCCGGGTGACGGGGGTACAGCCCCCTCCCCCAACCCTCTCAGCGCGAGCGAAGCGCGTCGCGTCCCCGCAAGAGCGGGGCGAGGGAGCGCACCTTCAACCGGCCATAGCGAAGTGGCCTACGCCGGCCCGGTCGCGATCGGCGGGCCGCCGGCCTGGCCCCATTCCGACCAGGAGCCGTCGTAGAGCGCGGTGCCGGTAATCCCGAGCCGATACAGCGCGAGCGTGAGCACGCCCGCGGACACACCGGAGCCGCAGCTCGTCACGATCGGCGCATCAAGCTTGACGCCGGCGCCGGTGAAGGCGGCGCGGAGCTCTTCGAGCGGCTTCATCTCGCCGGACGCGGCATCGAACAGCAGATTGTAGGGCACGTTGCGGGCGCCGGGGATGTGGCCGGAACGGATGCCGGGCCGCGACTCGGGCGCGCGGCCCTCGAAACGATCGGCGGCGCGCGCGTCGATCACCTGCTCGGCACGGCTTTCTACATTGGCGATCAACTGCTGCATGCTGCGCACGCGCTTCGGATCGTAGCTCGCTTTGAAGGTTTGCGGCTTCGGCTTCACCTCGCCGCTCTCGACGGCGCGCCCCTCGGCACGCCACTTCTTCAAGCCGCCATTGAGGATGCGCACATTGGCGTGGCCATAGGACAGGAACATCCACCACGCGCGAGGAGCGGCGACCCAGCCGCCGGCATCGTAGAGCACGACGGTGTCGGCGTCGGAGATGCCAAGATTGCCGACGTCGCGGCCGAACTGCTCGGCGCTCGGAAACATGTGTGGCAGCGGGTTGGAATGATCCGACACCGCATCGACGTCGAAGAACACGGCGCCGGGAAGATGAGCGGTGAGGTAGTCGTCCTTCGGCAGCGGCAGCACGCCCGGCAGCTTGAAGCTGGCGTCGAGGATCTTGACGTTGGCGTCGCCCATGTGGGCGGCGAGCCATTCGGTGGAGACGAGGGGGTCGGTGGTCATCGATGCTTCCTTGTGGTCATTCCGGGGCGCCCGGAGGGCGAGCCCGGAATCCATCGTGCGGCTGAGTTGGTGGATGAATGGATTCCGGGTTCGCGCTTCGCGCGCCCCGGAATGACAAGTGGGGAGAGCGGGGCCCTCACCCCTTCTTCTTCGGCTCCCACTTCTCCGTCGGACCACCGGCGTCACGCCAGGCGGCGTAGCCGCCGGCGATGTGGGCGACGGGCTTTAAGCCCATATCCTGCGCGGTCTTGGCGGCGAGCGCGGAGCGCAGGCCGCCGGCGCAGTGGAACACGAACTTCTTGTCCTCCTGGAAGATCGGCTTGGCGTACGGGCTCTGCGGATCGATCCAGAATTCCAGCATGCCGCGGGTGCAGGCGAAGGCTCCCGGGATGCGGCCGTCGCGCTCGATCTCGCGGGGATCGCGAATGTCGACGATGACGACATCGCCGTTCCTGGAGATCTCGATGGCATCCTTCGCGGTGAGCGTCTCGATCTCCGCATTGGCCTCGTCGATCAACGCCTTGATGCCGCGGGTGATGGTCTGGGGCATATGGTTCTCCCTCTTGTTACGTCGTCGCCCCCCCGGGCGATGCGAAGCATCGTCCGAGCGCGGCGGGTGAGGGCTCTCTCCTCTTGGGGAGCCTCGCTGGTGGAGAGACCCTCTCCCCAGCCCTCCCCCGCAAGCGGCGCAGTCCCGTCGCCGATGGAGCCGGACTCAATCATGCATCAGTGCGTCAATTCCTTCATCGCACTTTCGAGACCTTCGATCGTGATCGGGTACATGCGGTTGGCAAAAATGCGTTTGATGATGGTGGTCGATTCCGAATAGTCCCAGTGCTTCTGCTGCACCGGGTTCAGCCACACCGCATGCGGATAGGTGCGGATGATGCGGTCGAGCCAGACCGAGCCGGGCTCCTCGTTGACGTGCTCGACCGAGCCGCCGGGCACCATGATCTCGTAAGGCGACATCGAGGCGTCGCCGACGAACACGACCTTGTAGTCGTGCGGATATTTATGCAGCACGTCCCAGGTCGGCGTGCGGTCGGTGAAGCGGCGCTTGTTCTGCTTCCACACGCCTTCATAGAGGCAGTTGTGGAAGTAGAAATACTCCATGTGCTTGAACTCGCTCTTCGCCGCCGAGAACAGCTCCTCGACCTGCTCGATATGCGCGTCCATGGAGCCGCCGATGTCGAAGAACACCAGCAGCTTCACCGCATTGCGCCGCTCGGGGCGCATGTGCACGTCGAGATAGCCGTGATTGGCGGTCTCGCGGATGGTGGTGTCGAGATCGAGCTCGTCGGGCGCGCCGGTGCGCGCGAACTTGCGCAGGCGCCGCAGCGCCACCTTGATGTTGCGGATGCCGAGCTCGACATTGCCGTCGAGATCCTTGAACTCGCGCTTGTCCCACACCTTCACGGCGCGGTTGTTGCGGTTCTTCTCCTGGCCGATGCGCACGCCTTCGGGATTGTAGCCGTGGGCGCCGAACGGCGAGGTGCCCGCCGTGCCGATCCATTTCGAACCGCCCTGGTGGCGGCCCTTCTGCTCCTCGAGGCGCTTCTTCAGGGTCTCCATGAGCTTGTCCCAGCCCATGGCCTCGATCTGCTTCTTCTCTTCCTCGGTGAGATACTTTTCGGCGAGCTTCTTCAGCCACTCCTCGGGGATCTCCGCCTTCTCCATCGCGTCGAGCAGGCTTTCCAGTCCCTTGAACACCGTGCCGAAGACGCGGTCGAACTTGTCGAGATTGCGCTCGTCCTTCACCAGCGAGGCGCGCGACAGATAGTAGAAGTTCTCGACCGTGTAGTCCGCAAGGTCGGCGTCGAGCGCCTCCATCAGCGTGAGGTATTCGCGCAGCGTCACGGGGACCTGCGCGTCGCGCAGAGAGGTGAAGAATTGCAGGAACATGGGTGACAGATTGCCCGTCGGGGGGCGGACGTCAAGGGGCGCAGGTCGTCCTTGGGCGCTGGACCGGGAGGCATTTTGCTCTAGAATTGACCGCCTCAAGGGGTTGTTTTGGGGACGTTTGCAATGGGAATTCTCGCGGCGCTCATCATCGGCGCGATCGCCGGCTGGCTTGCCGGCAAGATTGTCCACGGGGCGGGATTTGGGCTGGTCGGCAACATCGTTGTCGGCATCATCGGCGCGCTGGTGGCGAGCTGGGTGCTGCCCCAGCTGCACATCGGGCTGGCCACCGGCACGGTCGGCGCCATCGTTGACGCCACGATCGGCGCGGTGATTGTGCTGGTGATCCTTTCGCTGATAAAACGGGTTTGAAAGCCTGACCGAACCAGGAACGGCCGCCGCGAGCGGCCGTTCGCTTGTCGTGACCAAGGCAACAGCCTCGCGACGACGACCAACAAGGACGTGCGATGAAATTTACCGGCACCAAGGACTATGTTGCGACCGACGATCTCAAGGTCGCCGTCAATGCCTCGATCGTGCTCGAGCGCCCGCTCCTGGTGAAGGGCGAGCCCGGTACCGGCAAGACGGTGCTGGCGGAGGAAGTGGCGAAGGCGCTGAACGCGCCCCTTTTGACCTGGCACATCAAGTCCACCACCAAGGCGCAGCAGGGCCTCTACGAATACGACGCGGTGTCGCGCCTGCGCGACAGCCAGCTCGGCGACGCGCGCGTGTCCGACATCAGGAACTACATCAAGCGCGGCAAGCTGTGGGAGGCGTTCACCGCCGAGCAGCGCCCGGTGCTGCTGATCGACGAGATCGACAAGGCCGACATCGAATTCCCGAACGACCTGCTGCTCGAGCTCGACCGCATGGAATTCCATGTCTACGAGACCGGCGAGACGATCAAGGCGAAGCAGCGCCCGATCATGATGATCACCTCCAATAACGAGAAGGAGCTGCCTGACGCTTTTCTCCGCCGCTGCTTCTTCCACTACATCAAGTTTCCCGACGCCGACACGATGGGCCGCATCGTCGACGTCCACTTCCCCGGCATCAAGAAGCGCCTCGTCGAGGAAGCCTTGCGCATCTTCTTCGAGGTGCGCGAGGTGCCCGGCCTGAAGAAGAAGCCCTCGACCTCCGAACTGCTCGACTGGCTCAAGCTGCTGCTCAACGAGGACATGAGCGTCGAGCAGCTGCGCGAACGCGACCCGCGAAAACTGATCCCGCCGCTGCACGGCGCGCTGCTCAAGAACGAGCAGGACGTGCATCTGTTCGAGCGGCTGGCGTTCTTGAGCCGACGGGAAGTGTAGGCTCACTGCTGCTCCCGTCATCCTGAGGTGCGAGGCATGGGACGCAAGGTGCCCCATGGGCGAGCCTCGAAGGATGAATGGCCGAGACGCAGCCGGGCCGTCGCCCTTCGAGGGCCGCTGAAGAAGCGGCCGCCTCAGGATGACGGAGATGGATTGGGGCGCGCTCTCTCCACACCGTCATTGCGAGCGCAGCGAAGCAATCCGGAGTCTTTCCGCCGAGGGATTCTGGATTGCTTCGCTGCGCTCGCAACGACGGAGCAAGGGGCAATGGCGTCGTTCTCCGACTGACAATTCAAATTGCAGACACACGCTCGCATCCTCGCGGCTCATCTCGCCCGAGCTTTGCTTCATTCCATCGCCCCAAAAAAGATAGAGGGCGCAGGGAAGGCCGGGTGCCGACTGGCACCCGCGGTCTGCTGCGCGAATGAGGCGCAGAGAAACCGCACAGCAGCATACAGGTGTAGCCAATCACTCGGCCTTCCCTGCGCAGTGGTCGGACGGCTTATGCCGCGCTCTCCCGGGAGCCGAGTTCGTTCTGGCCTCCCTCGCCCCTGCGAATTGACGATGCCGTCTACCCGGTTGGGCTCGCGCACATCTCCGCGAGAGGCTTGACCGTAGCAACGACGGCCAGGACCACACGGTTTTGCCGTACGCGTTCAGCGCCGTTCGTCCGCACGCGGTTCCGGGCTCACAGGGACTACCCGCCCTGCCCACACCCTCTCGTGCCGACGCTGCCGCGTCCACCGCAACCCGGCCCGCGTTTCGAACGACTCGCGAATCGCCCCTCTTCGTCGGGCCGGGCTGTTGCGACTTATGCCGCAATTCCGAATTTCGGTAAAGTGGAATATTTTTAATGGCAGGGGTTGACGGGCGGCGACACAGCAAAGCTCGTAGGTGGGTTAGCGTCAGCGTAATCCACCTCCTTCGTTTCGGCATCGGCAGAAGTGGTGGGTTACGGCAGCGGACTGCGCTTCGCGTAACCCACCCAACGCAGTTGCGCTGCTCACGCCACCGCCGCATCCGGGATGCGCGCGGCTTCCATCGGCTGCTTGCCGCGGATGAGGTCCGAAGCGCGGTCGGCGATCATCATCGTTGACGCATTCAAATTCGCCGAGATCATGCGCGGCATCACCGAGGCGTCGATGACGCGCAAGCCCTCCAGGCCGTGGACGCGGAGCTGGTCGTCGACGACGGCCCAGGTCGAGTCCGCGGGGCCCATGCGGCAGGTGCAGCCGGGGTGGAACGTGGTGGTGCCGCGCTCGGTGGCGGCTGCTAAGAATTCGTCGTCGGTGTTGACGTTGGGGCCGGGGAAATCCTCGTAGGCGTAATAGGGCGACAGCGGCGCCGACTTCAAAAGCCGCCGCGCGAGCTTCATGCCGCCGACGATGACGCGGCGGTCGAGCTCGGCAGCGAGATAATTGGTCTGGATGATCGGCGGCGCGAAGGGATCGGAGGAGCGGATGCGGACATAGCCGCGGCTCTCCGGGCGCTGCTGCCAGGAGGCCACGGTCATGCCGGGTTCGTCCTCGAGTTGGCCCTGCACGCCTTCCTTGTAACTCGCGGGCGTGAAGGTCAGCTGGAGATCGGAACTCTCGGCGCTCTCGCCGGAGTGCCAGAAGCAATAGACCATGGTCGGCGACAGCGACAGCAGGCCGCGGCGCGCGGTGGCCCATTTCATCGCCTCGACCCAGAGCCGCCAGCCGCGGCGGAGCTCGTTGATGGTCTTGATGTCCTTGACCCGCGCCACCGTGCGCGGGGCGTAATGGTCCTGCAGGCCCTCGCCGACCGGCAGCGCGTGACGCACCGTAATGCCGTGCTGCTGCAAGAGATCCGGCGAGCCGATGCCGGAGAGCTGCAACAGCTGCGGCGAATTATAGCTGCCGCCGGAGAGGATCACTTCCTTGTTGGCGCGCACTTCCACGGACTGGCCGCCTCGGCCGCCCTTGCTGTAGCGCACGCCGACGGCGCGCTTGCCTTCAAAAATGATCTCGGTTGCGTGCGCATGGGTGTGCACATGCACGTTCGGCCGCTTCATCGCCGGCTTGAGGAATGCGGTAGCGCCGGAGACGCGCAAGCCGTTGTTGATGGTGCGCTGGCAATAGGAGACGCCTTCCTGGGTCTTGCCGTTGTAATCGGGGTTGCGGGGGATGCCGAGCGAGACCGCGCCTTCCATGAAGGCCTCGCAGAGCGGATCGCGCCAGTTCATGGTGGTGACGATGAGGTTGCCGTCGCGCCCGCGATAAGTGTCCTCGCCTTCGCCGATCCGCTTCTCCAGCCGGCGGAAGTAGGGCAGCACGTCGGCATAGCCCCAGCCGCGATTGCCCATCTGCGCCCAGGTGTCGAAGTCCATGCGCTGGCCGCGGTTGTAGATGTGGCCGTTGATCGAGGACGAGCCGCCGAGCGTCTTGCCGCGCGGCGCGTAGATGCTGCGGCCGCCGGTGTAGGGGCCCGGCTCCTGCTGGTAGGCCCAGTTGATGCTCTTCATGTGGAAGGTCTTGATGAAACCCGCCGGCAGATGAATGTAGGGGTGCCAGTCGCTCGGCCCCGCCTCGAGCACGCAGACGCTGATATCAGGGTCTTCGCTCAGCCGGCTGGTGAGCACGCAACCGGCGGAGCCCGCGCCGACGATCACATAATCAAATCTATCCATGGTCCCTGCGCCTCTAAAGCGAAATGAGTCATGATTGAAGCGGCGCCAGAAGCAGGCGCTCGATCACCTCTCCCGGAGGGAGAGGTGATCGAGCGCGCGGCCAATTCGGTGCACATCATATTAGATATTAGCGCGGCTTGTCGTTGAGTTGAAATTCCAGATGCGCCTGCACCGTCGGCCATTCGGCGGCGGTGATGCTGTAGACGACAGTGTCGCGCAGCGTGCCGTTCGGCGCAATCTGGTGGCTGCGCAGGATGCCGTCCTGCTTGGCGCCGAGACGCTCGATGGCGCGGCGGCTCTGGTGGTTGAAGAAATGCGTGCGGAACTCGACCGCGATGCAGTTCAGCGTCTCGAAGGCGTGCCGAAGCAGGAGCAGCTTGCACTGCGTGTTGAGCGGACCGCGCTGCGCGCTCTTGCCGTACCAGGTCGAGCCGATCTCGACGCGGCGGTTGGTGGCATCGATGTTCATGTAGGTGGTCATGCCGACGATGTTGCCGCCGGCGTCGAACACGGTGAAGGGCAGCATCGAGCCGGCGGCCTGCAAGCCGAGGCGGCGGTCGATCTCCTTGCCCATGTTCTCCGGCAGCGGGATCGCGGTGTACCAGAGCTTTGACAGATCGCCGTCCTTGACGGCCTCGACCAGCCCCCCGCGATGCTGATGCGACAGCGGCTCGAGACGGGCGTGCTGTCCACGCAGGGTGATGGGATCAGGCCAGGGCATTGAAATCTCTCTCCGTTGTCATTGCGAGGAGCGAAGCGACGAAGCAATCCAGACTGCCTCTGCGGACGCATTCCTGGATTGCTTCGCTTCGCTCGCAATGACGGTAACTAGCACCGTTCATTTGTTTAGGAAATTGAGAGGCAAACCGCCGCGCGGCCAGTCCATGGCGATCAGCTCGCCCTTGCCCGACAGCGTGATGTAGGCGGTCTTCAGCCCGGGGCCGCCGAAGGCGATGTTGGTGGTGACGCGGTCGCCGGTCGGGACCTGCTCGACCAGCGTGCCGTCGGGCGCAATCACCGAAATGCAGCCGGAGACGAGGGTGGCGACGCAGACATTGCCGTTCGCTTCGACCGCGAGCGAGTCGAACATCTGGTAGCCGCCGAGGCCGCAGATCGGCTTGCCCCGCTCACCGCGATAGATCGCCTCGCGCGGTTTCAGCGTGCCGGGCGCGGAGAGCTCGTAGGCCCACAGCCGGCCGGTCGGCGTCTCCGCGATATAGACGGTGCTCTCGTCCGGCGACAATCCGATACCGTTGGCCGGCAGCACGCCGTGCACGATCTCGACGATCTCGGACATGCCGGGCTTGAGGTAATACATGCCGCCGACATCCATCTCGCGCGCGCGGCGCTTGCCGAGATCGGAGAACCAGAGGCCGCCCTGCCGGTCGAACACGAGATCGTTCGGCCCGCGCAGATCGTGCTCGCCGCATTTGGTCACGACGGTCTCGACCCTGCCGGATTGCAGGTCGACGCGCTGGATCGAGCCGCCGAGATAGTCCCCCGGCTGCGGGCCGGGCATGATCATCTTGCCGGTCGGAATCCAGGAGAAGCCGCCATTGTTACAGATGTAGATCTTGCCGTCGGGGCCAAGCGCCGCGCCGTTCGGGCCGCCCGGGACCTTGGCAACGATCTCCTTGCGGCCGTCGGGGTAGACGCGGGTCAGGCGCTGGCCGCGGATCTCCACCAGCACCACCGAGCCGTCCGGCATCACGACCGGCCCTTCGGGAAATTCGAGGTCGGTGGCGAGAACGCGGACGTTGGACATGTGGGACCCTCCCGGCTGCTTGTTATGGCTTGCACGGGATGTCCGGCACGGGCCCCACACGCAAGATTTGCCTGCGGTTATGACAAAGTCACCAGGGCTTGCCAAGCAAGCGGGACGGTATGCCAGCCTTGCGCTACTCTTTCACTGGTATCCAAATCTCGAAGCCGCCATTGCCGGTGACAGGATCGAATTTCTCGTCGTAGCGCTCGAAATTCGGCGCGTCGGCGGCCTTCAGACCCGAGGCCGGCAGCCATTGATTCCAGATCGTATTCACGGTGCGGCGGATCGAGGCGACGTGCTCGGTGTGGGTGAACACCGCATAGCGCTGCTCGGGGATGCGGATGCGACCGAAGCGGCGCGGCAGGTCGGAGAAGTCGGCGACCTCGACGCCGGCGATGTAGTCGAAATTGCCGGCATCATCGCCGTTGCAGCAGACGCCATAGGCGACATTGCCGACGCGCGCCGGAATATCGGCGACCTCCTGATGGAAGCGGTGCCACAGGCCCGGGATCATGGCGCCGCTGTCGCAGGAGATGCGCTCGGTGGGGCCGGCGACGAGGAACGCTTTCGCGGTCGCAAAACGCCGGGCTTCGAGATGGTCGAGCATGGTGGAGTCCATGAGGATCGGCGCCTGAAGTTTGAGGTGGCTGACGCATGTCGCGGTCCGCACCGCTTCGGGCGTGGTGCCGAAGTGCTCGCGGAACGCGCGGGTGAATGCCTCGTGCGAGCCGTAATCCGCCTCCAGCGCGATGCTGAGGATGTCGGGTGCGCCATTCGCAAGGCTGCGCGCCGCCTCGCTCAGCCGCCGGGCGCGCACGTAGCGCATCGCCGACAGGCCGGTAGCCGCGGCAAACGCACGCACCAGGTGGAACCGCGACACGCCTGATACCGCAGCGATGTCGTCAAGCGTCATCGGCTCGGCCAGGTGGCTCTCGATGTACCAGAGCGCGCGCTGGGCTGGATTCATGACGGTCGGACCTCGTTCGCGAAGCAAAGACCATGATGCGCCGAAGCCCGCCGGCTTCGCTTGATCGGCGTTGCGGTCCTTATCGAGGATAACGCCGGAACAGCCGCTGGCAACGTGCGGGCGTTCGTGTCTACATTCGCATTCGGAGAACCGCTCACGAGAAAGCAGGAGGAACCGCGCCATGACGATCACCGATGTGCGGGCGCACCATATCCGTGTTCCCTATGACGCCGGTGTCGCGAGCTTCCGCCAGGGCGCCTCCGCCATCACCGCCCTCGACATGGTGATCGTTGAGGTCACGACCGATGCCGGGCTGACCGGCTGGGGCGATGCCTTCGCCTATGTCTGCCCGCGCACCACGCGCAGCGCCGTCGAGGAGATGATCGCGCCGCAGGCCGTCGGCCTGGAGGTTCCTGATGCGGCTGGCATTCCCGCGGCGATGGAGCAGATCCAGCGCAACCTGCATCTGTTCGGCCGCTACGGCATCACCATGTTCGCGATCTCCGGCCTCGATATCGCCTTGTGGGACCTCGCAGCCAAGATCAAGGGTGTGCCGCTGCACCGCCTGCTCGGCGAGATCAGGCGCCCCGCCATTCCCGCCTATGCCAGCCTGCTGCGGATCGGCTCGCCCCACAACATCGCCGGCGAATGCCGGAAGGCGCTCGCGCTCGGCCACGGCGCGATCAAGCTGCATGAGACCACGACGCCGGCGGTGTTCGCCGCGCGCGAGGCGATCGGCCCCGCCATTCCGCTGATGGTCGACATGAACTGCCCGCTGTCGGGCGAACAGGCGATCGCATTCGCGAAAGCCTGCCGCGACGCCCGGCCGATGTTCCTGGAGGAGCCGGTCTGGCCGCCGGAGGATTTTGCCACGCTGGCCGAGGTCCGCAGAAAGGGCGGGCTCGGCATCGCCGCCGGCGAGAATGCCTGCACAGAATATCAATTCCGCCAGATGATGGAGGCGGGCGCGGTCAGCCACGCCCAGCCGTCGGTGATCAAGGTCGGCGGCATCACGGAATTTTTGAAGATCGCGGCGCTGGCCGATCGGCTCGGCGTCAAGATCGTTCCGCATTCCCCGTATTTCGGCCCCGGCCTGCTGGCGACGCTGCACCTGCTCGCGACACGCGAGGACGGGCTGGTCGAGATGTTCTACCTCAAGCGCGAAGCCTGCCTGTGGGGCGGCCGCGCCGATGTCGATGCCACTGGCCATGTCGCGGTGCCCTCGGGACTCGGGCTCGGCTATGAGCCCGATCGCGGTGTGATGGAGCGCTATCGGGTGGCGTGACCGCCACGCTTATTTCGCCGCGTCCTTCGGCGGCACGTCCTGCTTCTTCTTCAGGTCTTCGGCGGTCTTCGCCTGCGCAGCCTGGAGATCGCCGATCGTTTTCTGCAGGCCGGCGAGGCTCGTCTTCAGCGCGTCGATCTGGCGACCCGCCGCATCCAGCTTCTGCTGGTGGTCGAGGTTGAGCTTGGTGATCGTCTTCTGGAGGAAGTCGATATTGCTCTGCAGACAGCCGGTGCGGCGCTCCATGGTCTTCTCGACGGTGCAGATCTCGATGCCGGGCACGTCCTGCCCGCGGAGCGGCGCAACCGCCAGCGTCGCGAGCAGCAACATCGGGAAAAGAATGCCGGCGCTTCGAAGCGGCATGCGGGGTTCCTCGCCAAATGATCACAGCAATGTGCGCCGATTGCGCGCAGCGGCCGAAGGCTACCACACTCGTACCGCATTCTCGGGTTGAGCTTGGCTTGTTCCCTGGGACAGGGAGCATTGGACCGCGCGCGGAGGAAGGGGGCGCTCTTTCGCGGCTTTGATTAGGGGAGATTTTTACAATGGCAACGCGCGATAGACGTCTGGCGGAATTTGACGGCGCCGGCGAACCGCCACCCGGCCTGCCTGTCGAAGTGCTGTGCGAGGATCACAGCGGAACGTACCAACTCCCGTTCGCCTGCCGCTATGTCGGAGGACGCTGGCAGAACCACGAGGCCGGCATCGCGGTCGAGGCGACGGTCATTGGGTGGCGCCTGCCGCGGGTGAAGCACTCCGGCGTCGCCTGACTGCGGCTTGTGTTCCAAAATGCGACGGGGCCGCGCTCCGCCTTAACCAACGGAACGCGGCTCGAACGAATCACGTCCGAATCAGCGGACCGGCCCCGTACGCAGCTGTTCACGGCTAGATGTCGCCACCGGCCCGCGGGGCCACACAATATCTGCGCACGATGAGGGGCCGCCTCGTCGCGGGACGGGCGCCAAAAGTTAACGGCTTCAATGACATGGCTGCCGGGGGGCGGCGCCGCAAGGCCGCGCTCCCAAAACAGGCAGGGCGACGCCGCCCCTGCCTAATATTCGACCTCGAGCTCCTCGATCTCGGCCGGCTCCTCCTTCGCCGCCGCGATCCATTCCTTCATCTCGGGCATGGCCATGATGGTATCGGCATAGGCCCTGAGGCGCGGCTCGAGCTTGACGTCATAGGTGACGAAGCGCGTCACCACTGGCGCGTACATCGCATCCGCCATGGTGCGCCGCGCGCCGAACAGGAACGGGCCGCCCGACTTCTCCAGACAGTCGCGCCAGATGAACCAGACGCGGTCGATGTCGGCCTGCGCGCGCGACCAGATCTTGAAGCCGGGGAAGTGCCCCTTCAGGTTGACCGGCAGCGAGGCGCGCAGCGTGGTGAAGCCGGAATGGATTTCACCGCAAATCGAGCGGCAATGGGCGCGCTGAAGACGATCATCCGGCAACAACCCGGCATCGGGCATGACCTCGTTGAGATATTCGGCGATCGCCAGCGTATCCCAGACCACCGCGCCCTCGTGCCGCAGGCACGGCACCAGGATCGACGACGAGAGCAGCAGGATCTCCGCGCGCGCCGACGCATCGTCCGGCGCGGTCACAACTTCCTCGAAGTCGAGCCCGGAAAATTTCGTCAGCAGCCAGCCACGCAGCGACCAGGACGAGTAGTTCTTGCTGCTGATGGTCAGTGTCGCTTTCGCCATATGGCCCCTTCCCTCACGCCTTTGACCCGCACCCCGCTCGGCCGCGGACTGCTCATTCGCTGAGCTTCCCGGTGTCCTCACTCCACTTCCGGAGCAAGCGATGTGCCAATTTTGCGGGCGGCCCTGCTCCCGTCTGGCTTCGATATTGCATGACGACAGCGGGACAGGGTGGGCGTTTCAGTATGATGTCGATGTATTATCAAGCCTTTCAGAACCATATGGATCTGACGGCGCCGTGGCGGGCGGGCGCCTCGTCCGCGCTGAAATTCCTCAATCTGGCGCCCCAGGGCATGTCGCACCAGGTGGTCGGCCGGCTCTCGGCGGCGCTGGAGCTGATCTCGCGCTCCACCCTCACCTATGACCGCCCGGCCTACGGCATCGACGGCGTGATGGTCGGCAACCGCGAGGTCGCCGTCCGCGAGGAGATCGCCTACGCGACGCCGTTCGGCTCGCTGCTGCACTTCAAGAAAGACGACGTGGGCGAGCAGCCGCGCATGCTGCTGGTGGCGCCGATGTCCGGCCATTTCGCGACGCTCCTGCGCGGCACCGTGCAGACGCTGCTCCAGGACCACGACGTCTACATCACCGACTGGCACAATCCGCGCGACATTCCGCGCAGCGAAGGCCGCTTCGGGCTCGACGACTACACCGAGCATCTCATCGACTTCCTGGGACAGCTCGGGCCGCGCCCACACATGGTCGCGATCTGCCAGCCCTCGGTCTCGGCGCTCGCGGCCGCCGCGATCATGTGCGAGGACAATCATCCGTCCCGACCGGCGACGCTGACGCTGATGGCAGGTCCGATCGACACCCGGATACAGCCGACCAAGGTCAACGAGTTCGCCAAGAGCAAGCCGATCGAGTGGTTCGAGCGCAACCTGATCAACTATGTTCCGGTGCAGTGCCGCGGCGCGCTGCGCAAGGTCTATCCCGGCTTCGTGCAGCTCACCGCGTTCGTCTCGATGAATCTCGAGCGTCACATCAAGCAGCATCTCGACCTCGCCAACCACATCGCCAAGGGCGAGAAGGAGAAGGCGGCAACCATCAAGACCTTCTACGACGAATATTTCGCCGTGATGATTTGCCTGCGGAGTTCTACATCGAGACCGTTCGCGACGTGTTCCAGGAGCACCTCCTGCCGCAAGGCAAGCTGATGCATCGCGGCCGTCCCGTGAACACCAGGGCCGTCAGCCGCATGGGGCTGATGACGGTCGAGGGCGAGAAGGACGACATCTGCTCGATCGGCCAGACGCTCGCGGCGCAGGACCTCTGCACCGGCGTGCGCGCCTATCGCCGCGTCCACCACATGCAGGCCGGCGTCGGCCATTACGGCGTGTTCTCGGGCAAGCGCTGGAACAACGAGATCTATCCGCTGCTGCGGGATTTCGTGCACGTGAATTCGTGACGGTCATCTCTGTCCAAACGACGACCGGCCAAGGGAAACGGCACGCGCCTCGTGCTCTTGCGCGAGCAACTCTTTCGCTTCCAGGAGCTCCGGAAGATCTCGCTCCGCCTCGAATTCGGCGATGATGGGAGCGAGCAGTTCAGACATCGCACCCGCTCGGCCGTTTGACTTGCACAGGCGTGCAAGCTCAAGCGCGCTACGCAGCTCGAAGGTCTTCGTCTGCTGGCGTCGCGCGATGTCCAGCGCTCGCCTGAGATCGTCTTCGGCACCGCTCGACGAACCATGGCGCGACAAAAGTTTGCCGCGGACACGATGCAGTTCGGCATCGAGCCAATGCTGACCGGACTGTCCGGACCGGGCGATCAGTTCGTTCAGGATTTCCAGCCCGGTCTCGACCTGGCCGACCTCTGCATTCGCCACCGCGACATGCATCCCCCAAAACGGTTCGCAGAGGTAGCAATCGTTCTCGTGCAGCAAGGTCCAGCCCTGACGCATGTCCGCCAGCCCGGCCATCCGATCGCCGGCACGCCACTTGGCCAGGCCATTCAGGTAGGTGCCCGCGGCAACGTACAGCGGCATGGTGTGGTCGCGCGCGAGACCGAGCGCCAGGATCGTCTCCGTTTGCTGCAACATGCCCCCGCATACCCCGTCGAACACGGCGCGATGAACCAGCGCATTGGCCTGGGACAGCGCCCGCTTTTCTCCCGAAGACCCCACCGCTTCGGCAGCGAGCTTGCGCGCGCGAGCGATGATACCGAGCGGCCAGAGGACCAGGGCAAGGAATCTCATGATCACGAACGGCAGATCCAGCGCCGAAGCCCTGAACGTCGCAGGATCCGGTTCGGCACCATAGATCGCCAGCGCCTGCTCGAGATGCGTTCGCGCGCTCACGTAATCGCCGGAAAACCAGCAGGTGACGCCGCCGGTCCAATGGGCGACGACGGCGGCCACCGGCGAGTCCGGTCGTCGGTGCGCGGCGCTCCTGATGGCATCCGCCAGCTCCCGCATCGGAGCGAGTTCGCCGTGTGTCAGGCAGGCATTGAAGAGCCCCGAATGGATCGGCGCAAGTTCAACGGGATCATCGATGTCGGCTGCGAACTGGCGCGCACGCGTCCACGCCGCGACCGTTTCAGGCGCGCTGTGCCCGAGGCTGCCCCGCAAGGCACGGCCATATGAGATTTGAAG
This sequence comes from Bradyrhizobium sp. SMVTL-02, assembly GCF_051853005.1. NCBI lineage: Bacteria > Pseudomonadati > Pseudomonadota > Alphaproteobacteria > Hyphomicrobiales > Nitrobacteraceae > Bradyrhizobium > Bradyrhizobium sp. SMVTL-02. Next base: position 6,211,385 of record NZ_CP182469.1, read on the forward strand.
ATGCAGCCTGCTGATCATCCGGCGGGGATCGTCAGGCAACTCGTCGGCGGTCGCAATGGCCTTGCCGAGATGTGCGATCGCCTCGGAATAGGCAGAGCGTTTCAGCGCCTGCTGGCCCGCCTTGCGCCACCATTCGAGGGCGACCTCGCTCAGCCCCGCTTCGGTGAAGTGGTGCGCGAGAACCTCCGGCTCGGTCTCGGCGACGACTGGAAACTTCTCGCGCAGCACATCGCCAATTCGCGTGTGAAGCAGCTGCCGTTTGCTCTTGAGCAGGCTCTCGTAGGCCGCTTCCTGAACGAGGGCGTGCTTGAAACTATAGTTCGCTTCCGGCGGAGCCCCGCGACGCAACAGCAGTTCGGCCTCTTCAAGCTGTGCCAGCGCATTGGTCAGCGTCAGATCATCGCGTCCCGCCACGTATTTCAGCAGCGCGTAAGAGAAGTCGCGCCCGATGGCGGCGCCTATCTGCGCCACCTCCTTGACCGGAGCGAGCCGGTCGAGCCGCGCCATCAGCGAGTCCTGCAGCGTCGCGGGAATGGCAAGCGGCGGGAGCGGACTACTCAGGCGATAGCGCCCGGCATCCTCGACGAGCAGGCCGGACTCCAGCACCATCTTGGTCAACTCCTCGACGAACAGCGGCACGCCATCGGTCTTGTCGATGATCTGCTTCATCATCTCGCGCGGCAGCTGGCGACCGACGACCACCTGTTCGACCAGCGCGCGTGTGTCCTGCCGATCGAGCCGGTCGAGTCGCAACAGTCCGACATTGGCAAGGCCCGACCAGGAAGGCTCGAACTCCGGCCGGGATGTCATGAGCACGAGGATCGGCAATGCCCTGATCCGATCGACCGCGAGATCGAACAGTTCGAGTGTGGTGGCATCTGCCCAATGCAAATCCTCGCAGATGATCAGCAGAGGCTGATCTCGCGCCAACCCCTCGAGCTGATCGAGAAGGGCGGCAAATGTCTGTCGCCGCTGCTGCGCCGGGCTCAAGCCAAGGGGCGGGCAATGGTCGCCGGTTGGAATCGAGAGCAGAGCCGCAATGAGCGGCGTTGCCCGGGCGACCTGCTGGGTTCCAAGCGCCAGCATTGCCTCGAGCCTGTCGAGCTTTTGTTCTGGCGTGTCCTGCGGGCGGATTCCGGCGGCGCGCTCGAGCTGCGCGACAAAGGGATGCAGCGCAGTGTTGGTATGGTAAGGCGAACACTGATACCGCACCCGACGGTGCACCCCCAACGAGGGACTTTCGGACAGCGTTGCGACAATGCGCGACTTGCCGATGCCCGCTTCGCCGGAAATCAATACAATCTGGCCCTGGCCCCGCCATGCCTCCCGCTGGCGCGAGAGAATGAATTCGATCTCGTCCTTGCGGCCGACAAAGCCGATCGAGCGCGCGGCGCGGACCGCCTCGAAGCGGCTCTCGGATGCGGTCGCTCCTTCCACCGCCCACACCGCGATGGGTTCGCCTATCCCCTTGACTTCGCGGCGGCCGAGATTGCGGAAGGTGAAGAGATCCCCAAGCAGCCGGCGCGTCGACGATGCAACGACGACCACTCCCGGTTCCGCAAGGCTCTGAAGCCGCGCAGCGAGGTTTGGCGTATCGCCGACGGTTGCGTGCTCCTCCGACGCATCTCCGCTGATGAGGTCGCCAACCACCACAAGCCCGGTCGCAATTGCGATCCGCAGCTCAACCTTTTCGCCCGCGCCTGTCCTGAGCTGGCAAACCGCGGAGATGACGTCGAGGCCCGCTCGCACTGCGCGCTCCGCATCGTCTTCGTGGGCGCGCGGATAGCCAAAATAGACGAGTATCCCGTCACCGACGAACCTGGCTATCCTGCCGTCATAAGCAGCAATGACGCGCGCGCATGCGGCGCGGTAGGCCCGGATCACTTCCCACATATCCTCGGGATCGAGGCGCGCGGAGAGCGCAGTCGAGCCGACCAGATCGCAAAACATCACGGTGAGGTGGCGCCGCTCGGCGTCATGACGAGGAGCCGGCGATGCGATCAACGCGGCTGGATCGAGCTCGGCAATGGCACGCAGCATCTTGCGGCGATGACCGAGCAGGACTCCGAGCTTTTCAAAGTCTTCGTCCATCAGCTCGGGGAGGACGCCCACATCGATCCCATTTTGGGCAAAACGCTCTGCGTATTGCCCAAGCCCCAATTTCTCGAGCCACTCCGCAATCTGCATTGGCTCCACCGATCGTGTGGCTGGCGGTTAGCAGAATTTTGGACCACGGCGCGGGAACAATATCCCAACGCCGCCGTGATGGCACGTCTTGTTTGTTGTGCGAGAATTTAGGTTACTCGGTACCGGTACGGTTTCGACCAGGACAGTGCTCGATGCGAACGGCTGCGCTACCAAAATCGCTGACGCGCCGCGTTGCTCGGCAGAGGTTGCGAAGAGCCTCACGACTCGTTCCGGGCTCGAAGCCGAACCGAGGCTGCGGCTATCGTTCACATACAATTCCGAGCGGACTTTCGTGAGCGGACCTCCTTCATCCCTCGTTCGTGGGCGCGTCGTGGCTGCGAGCCATCGTGCCCGCCGCAACTTGAAGCGAAGAACCAACCACCCAGCAGCCGGCGACAAAGCCTATCAGGCCGTTCGGCAGATTTTGATCAAGGACAAGGATGCTGACCGACAGAGTTGCGGCAACCGCCGCGCCGAACGTTCCGGCGGCACTCATGATCTCAGCCGGCTCGGAGCCGTTCCATTCTTCCGAGATGCTCGATGTCGGCTTGCGTGCGACATTTCCGGACAAGTCAATTCCGACATAATAACTGAGAGCGCCGTAGAGCATTGTCAGGAGCACGATCCAGCCGCTTTCGAACAGTTCGCCCTTCTGACGCAGCAGGGCTGCACCCACATAGAGGCCGCAAGAGGCTCCAACGGCCGCCAGCCCGATTCTTTCGAGAACATGGGCCGACTTGATCAGACTCGAGCGGGCGATCCGAAGACCGCCGACGTGCCTTCTTAGGGAAAAGGCGCTGGAAATTGCGCTACTTATCTTCATTGGGGGCTCCTTCTGAGTAATTGGCAGCCTCTTGCCGACCCCAAATAGAAGCTGCCGGGACGCGTTTCTCGATGCCCTTGATTCCAATTTCTGAAAGATCTGTGCTGAGTGATGGGGCTGGCTTGCTCGTGAGCAAGACGAGGAGCCAATCCAAAGCTGCGAGCACGCGGCTGCGCAGTCATTGCAACTCACCCGCGTCGTCAATTAAATCCGGGTGCGGCAATTTCTTGCGACAAGTGTTAGTTCAAATTGTAAGGGACCGACTATGAAGCGGTTCACAGACCGGCGCTTCCTGTCGCTCCATGCGGTCACGATTTCCGGAGGACGCGTGGAACTCGCGGTCAGACCGACCACTCCTCACCCCACACCTGCACCACGTGGCCAGGCGAGACTTCCCGATATTGCCGCACCGGCGGCTGGTAATCCGGTGCGCGCACCGGGCTTCTGATCTCGTCGTTGGAGGCTTCACGCTTCGTGCCGCGACGCGACGGATCGGGCACCGGCACGGCGGCCATCAGCTTTTTCGTGTAAGGATGCTGCGCATTGCCGAACACGGCAGCGCGCGGGCCGATCTCGACGATCTCGCCGAGATACATCACCGCGACCCGGTGGCTCATCCGCTCGACCACCGCGATGTCGTGGGAGATGAAGAGATAGGCAAGGCCCATGCTGGCCTGAAGGTCGAGCATCAGATTGACGACCTGCGCCTTGACCGAAACGTCGAGCGCGGACACCGCTTCGTCGGCGACGATCAGCTTCGGCCCGAGCGCGAGCGCGCGCGCGATGCAGATGCGCTGGCGCTGGCCGCCGGAGAATTCATGAGGGAAACGCGTGGCCATGTCGGCCGCAAGTCCGACACGCACGAGCAGGTCGGCGACCTTGTCCCGGGCCTGCGCGGCAGTGGCGAGCCCGTTGGCGAGCAGCGGCGCGGCGATCGCCGCGCCCACCGACATGCGCGGATTGAGGCTCGCGAACGGATCCTGAAACACGATCTGCATATGCTTGCGGAAGTCCCGCAAGGTGCGACCGCTCATCGCCAGCACGTCCTGGCCGTCGATCAGGACGGTGCCGCTGTCGGGCTCCGTCAACTTGAGGATGGAGCGGCCCGTGGTCGACTTTCCGCAACCGGACTCGCCGACCAGCGCCAGCGTCTCGCCGGCGCGCAGGTTGAAGGAGACGTTCTCGACGGCGTGCACGCGGCCGGAGACCTTTCCGAACAGTCCCGAGCGGATCGGAAAGCGCGTGGTGAGGCCTGAGACTTCCAGCAGCGGCCGCTCGGCGATCGAGACCGTATCGGGGGTCTCCATCGGCTCGTCCGAGGTGCCGGTCACCTTGTCGACGATTGGGAAACGCATCGGCCGCGGCCGTCCGTCCATCGAACCGAGCCGCGGCACGGCAGCAAGCAGCGCGCGCGTATAGGGATGCGAGGGCGCGGCGAAGATGCGCGAGGTGGCGTCCGTCTCCACCGCCTGCCCGCCATACATCACCACGGTGCGATCAGCGATCTCGGCGACCACACCCATGTCGTGGGTGATGAAGAGGATCGACATCTCCTCCTCCTGCTGAAGCTCCTTCAGCAGTTCGAGGATCTGCGCCTGGATGGTGACATCGAGCGCCGTGGTCGGCTCGTCGGCGATCAGAAGCTTCGGCTTGCAGGCGAGCGCCATCGCGATCATCACGCGCTGGCGCATGCCGCCGGAGAAGCGGTGCGGATGCTCGTGGAAGCGCGATTTCGCCGCGGGGATGCGGACGCGATCGAGCAGACGGATAGTCTCCGCCTCCGCCGCCGCCCGCGACAGGCCGCGATGCTGGATCAGCGCCTCCGCGATCTGGAAGCCGATCGTGAGCACGGGATTGAGGCTCGTCATCGGCTCCTGGAAGATCATGGCAACGTCGTTGCCGCGGACGTCCTTCATGCTTGCTTCCGGCAGCGTCAGGAGATCGCGCCCGGCGAGCCCGACGCTTCCCTCGACGCGGCCGATCTCTTTCGGAACGAGCCGCATGATCGAGAGCGCGGTGACGCTCTTGCCCGAGCCGGACTCGCCGACGATCGCCACGGTTTCTCGTGGCGCGATGTCGAACGAGACGTTGCGGACGACGGGGACCCATTGCCGCTCGAGCATGAAGGACGTGGTCAGCCCGGCGACCGACAGCACCGGCAGCACCGGCGCCTGTGCTTCGGCAGCAATCTGGTCGGATGCGTTTGCGCCGATGCTCATGCGAAAACCCTAGCCTGCCGCGGAGAAGGTGTGCTCCCTCCCCGCTCGCGGGGGAGGGTTGGGGAGAGGGTGCTTCGACAATCGAGAACCCCCAAGAGGAGAGAGCCCTCACCCGCGCCTTCGGCGCGACCTCTCCCGCTTGCGGGAGAGGTGTGCTGAGCGCGTGGCTGCACCGATGCTCTCATGACCATCGAGCCCTCAGTATCCACGGCTGCGATCGACCAGCCCCGGCAACGACTCGCCGCGGCGGTGTCGCGCGATGGTATCGAGCACGTAGTCGACCGCCGTTTCCGGCTTTGTCGTGCTGGCGATGTGCGGCGTCAGGAGAATGCGCGGATGAGTCCAGAACGGATGGCCCGCCGGCACCGGCTCGGGCTCGGCGACGTCAAGCACTGCAGCCGACAGCACACCGCTGTCCAGCGCCGCGAGGAGGTCCGCCTCGACCAGATGCCCGCCCCGCCCCACATTGAGCAGCCGCGCACCGCGCGGCAAGCGCGCGAACAGCTTTGCGTTGAGGATGCCGCGCGTCTCCGAGGTCAGCGGCAGCAGGCAGACCAGAATGTCGGCTTGCCCCAGGAACTCCGGCAAGGCGTCCGCGCCCGCATAACAAGTGACGCCGTCGATCTCCCGCGGCGAGCGGTTCCAGCCGGAAAGCGAGAAGCCGAACAATTTGATCCGTTCGAGCACCGCCTGACCGAGCAGGCCGAGTCCCATTATGCCGACACGCCGCTCGCTCGTGTACGTCGCCGGAAGCTCGCGCCAGACCTGATCGCGCTGCTGGGCGATGAACTGCACGAGATCGCGATGCAGCGCCAGCACCGACAGGCAGGCATATTCGACCATGCGATCGGTGATGCCGGGCTCCATCATGCGGACCAGCGGAACATGCGGCGGCAACTTGGTGATGTCGAACTGGTCGACGCCGGCACCGACCGAGAAAACCAGCTCGAGATTGGGGAACGTCGCCGCGATATCGTCCGGCGGCACCCAGGTCACGAGATAGCGCACCTCCGCCGGATCGCCGATGTCGGGCCAGAGCCGGAACGGCATGTCGGGGGCGCGCTCCGCGAAGAAGCGGGCCCACTCCGCGCCGCGCACCATGTTGGCCTTGTAGAGAACCGTCATGTCACGGGCATCCTCAGAACGGGCTGACCGGCGCGAGCCGGCGGCCGTCGATCATGCGCTTGTGGCTATAGGCGGCGGGATCGACCAGCGGCATCGAGCCGGTCACGATATCGGCGGCGAGCTTGCCGGCTGCAGGGCCGATGCCAAAGCCGTGGCCGGAGAAGCCGGTGGCCAGGAAGAAGCCCGGCAGCGCATCGACCGGCGAGATCACCGGAATCGTATCCGGCGTACAGTCGATCGTGCCGCCCCAGGCTTCCGCGATCTCGATGTCCTTCAGCTCCGGGTTCGACTTGATCAGCGAAGCGAGCGCCGCATTGACCAGCGACATGTCGGGCGCGGGATCGCGCACGCGCTCGGCCTCGAACGGCGACGGCTTGTCGAAGCTCCAGCTCGTGCCGCGCATGAGCTGGTCGAAGAACGACTTGCCGAACGACAGCTTCAATCCGTTCTTGCGATGCTGGTAGGTCGGCCAGAAGGTCCGTGCGTAGCGGAACAGGTCGGGCGACAGCTCGACCGTGCCGCGGTTGCGCAGCGCCAGCGTGAAGCCGCCGTCGAGCCGGCGGCGGATACAGTAGAAGTCGGTGCCGAGCGCGCCCGAGGTGATCTCCGGCGCCGGCGTGGTCCGGCAGGCGGTCGCGTTGACGAGACCGATCGGCAGCTCGATGCCGTGGCGCCGGCAGAACAGCGACGACCATGCGCCGCCCGCCAGCAGCACGGATTGGGTGCGAATGGTGCCCTTCTCGGTGACCACGGCACTGACCCTACCGCCTGTCGTCTCCAGCCCGCGCGCGGCGCAGCCCTGGTGAATGGTCACACCCTGCTTGCGCGCGGCGGTGGCGAGCGCGGGTACGGCCATTGACGGCTCGGCGCGGCCATCGCTCGGCGTGTGCAGACCGCCCACCCATTTGTCGGCATTGCCCGGCAAGCGCTCGGCGACTTCGGCCGGCGTCAGCACTGTGGAGTGCACCTGCTGCTCGCGCGCGATCGCGGCCCACCGCTCCCAGCCGGCGAGCTCGTCCTTGCTCTTGGTGAGGAACAAGACGCCGGTGCGGCGGAAGCCGGCGTCGACGCCGGCATCGTTCTGCATGTCCTCCCACAGCCGCAGCGCCTCGCGCGCGAGCGGAATCTCCTCGCGGGCGCGGCCCTGCTGGCGGCACCAGCCCCAGTTGCGGCTCGACTGCTCGCCGCCGAGATGGCCTTTCTCGACGAGGGCGACGGAATGGCCCTTCTTCGCGAGATGATAGGCCGCGGACACCCCGATGACGCCGCCGCCGATGACGACGACGTCGGCCTGCGCCGGCAGGCGTTCGTCGCTGTTTATACGGTTGAGCGGCGGGGACATGGGGAACTCCTGGCATTCAGTTCGGTCGAGCTCTTGCTCGTCATGGGACGTTCATTCGTGGATCGAGCGCATCGCGCAGCCCGTCGCCGAGAAAGTTGAAGCTGGTCACCGCGAGCGTGATCGCGACACCCGGCACGATCGCGAGCCACGGCGCGCTGGTAAGATAGATCTGCGCGTTGTTGAGCATGTTGCCCCAGCTCGCGGCCGGCGGCTGGATGCCGAAACCGAGGTAGCTGACATAGGATTCGAGCAGGATCGCCTTGGCGACGTTCAGCGTCGCGGCCACCACGATCGGCGCGATCGCATTGGGCACGAGCTCGCGAAACATGATCCGCAGGTTCGACGACCCGAAGGCCAGCGCGGCGACCGCGAATTCACGTTCGCGCAGCGACCGCACCTGGGCTTCGACGACGCGGGCAACGGCCATCCAGGCGGTGGCCGCGATCAGCACGGTGGTGGTGACGAGGCCGGGCTCGGTGAGCGCCGCGAGCGCAAGCAGCAGGAATATCGTCGGAAAGCACAGCACGGCGTCGACGAGCCGCATCAGGACCGCACCGACGGCGCCCCCATGGAAGCCGGCGAAGGCGCCAACCACGATGCCGATCGCCATCGCCATCACCATGGCGACGATGCCGATCGAGAGCGAGACGCGCCCGCCCATCATCAACCGCGCCAGCACGTCGCGGCCGAGCTCGTCGGTGCCGAGGATATGCGCGCCCGACAGCGGCGGCGCGAACCGCTTCATGATGTCGATATAGGTGTCGTCGAACGGCAGGAGATAGGGCCCCAATGCCGAGCCGAGAAGGAGGACGAGAATGATCAGCGCACCCGCAAGCGCAAGACGGTGGCGGCAGAAGCGCCGCCACGCGGCCTGACCGGGCGTGCGCTGGACAGTGGAGAGAGTCGCAGTCGCCATCGGCTAGCCCACCCGGATACGCGGATCGACGACGGCATAGAGGATGTCGGCCAGCAGCGAGCCGATCAGCACCATGGTCGCCGAAAACATCAGGATGCCCATCACCACGGGATAGTCGCGGTAGCCGATGGAATCGAGGAAGAGACGCCCCATGCCGGGCCAGGTGAACACGGTCTCGGCCACCAGCGCACCGCCCAGCAGTGTCGGGAACTGCAGGCCGGCCACCGTGATGATCGGCAGCAGCGCGTTGCGCAACGCGTGCACGGTGAGGATGCGCCATTCCGGCATGCCCTTAGCGCGCGCGGTGCGGATGTAGTCCTGGTTGATGACCTCGAGCATCGAGGAGCGCATGAAGCGCCCCCACATCGCGGTCTCGACCAGCGCCAGCACCATGGCCGGCGCAATCAGATGATGCAGCAGGTCGAGGAAGGAGCCGTCGCCGATGGTCTGCCGGTTGCCGGCCGGGAGCCAGCCGAGCTTCACCGAGAACACGTAGATGGTGACGAGGCCGAACCAGAAGGTCGGAATCGACAGCGCGATCATGGCGCCGACGGTGGCGAGCGTATCGAACACCGAGTAGCGGCGCAGCGCGCCAAGGATGCCGATCCAGCAGCCGAGCAGCACCGCGATGATGGTTGCCGTCGCCATCAGCTCCAGCGTCGCGCCGAGATGCGAGGAGATCACCGCCAGCACGGCCTCGCCGTCGCGATAGGACTTGCCCCAATCGCCTTTCAGCATGCGGCCGAACCAGTCGAGGTACTGGATCGGCAGCGGACGGTCGAGGCCAAGCTGCTTCGTGACGCGGTCGAGGTCCTCCTGCGTCATCTGGCCGGAGACGGCAAACTGCGAGAGCGGGCCGCCCGGTGCGAGATGCAGAATGGCAAAGCCGATCGCCGAAACGATCACGAGCAGCATGATCGCCTGCGCCAGGCGATTGGCGACATAGCGGGCCATCTCAGGCGATCCAGCCGGCCTGAGACATCAGGCCCAATACCATTCGCGCATGTTCCAGCTGTTGATCGACATGTTGATGTTGGGACGGAAGCCTTGCAGCCCCTCTTTGATGCCCTCGGCGATGAAGCTCTGGAACAGCGGCAGGATCGCAAGGTCGTTGCGGATGAGCTTTTGCAGCTCGCCATAGGTCGCCTTGCGCTGCGCCAGGTCGAATTGCTTGGCGCCTTCGGAGAGCAGCCGGTCGGCCTCCGCGTTCTGGTATTGATAGGTGTTGTAGCCGCGGCCGCCCTTGGCGGGAATGGCACCGGAGCCGAACCGCGGCGTCACGTCGGGGTCAGAGCCCAGCATGAAGTTCACGCCGACGATCACCGAATTGAACTTCGATTGCTGCCAGAAGTCGCCCCAGATCACGGCCGCCGGCATGTTGTTGACGCGCATCGTGGCGCCGATCGCCCGCCAGTCCTGGATCAGGAGTTGCTGGCACTGCTCGCGCACGGCACTGCCCGCGGTCGTCGAGTTGGTGAATTCGAGCTTGACGCCGCCCTTCTCGCGAATGCCGCTGGAGCCGCGCAACCAGCCGGCGGCGTCGAGCAGCGCGTTGGCCTTGGCAGGATCGTATTTGTGCTGCGGCAGCCCTTGCTGGAACGACCACGCCTGCTGCGGCACAAAACTCTCGGTCTGCGTCGGCAGGCCGTAATAGAGCGCATCGATGATCGCCTGCTTGTTGATGCCGAGATAGAGCGCCTCGCGCACGGCGCGATCGGCGAAGGGACCGAACTCCAAATTGGGCGCGATATGCTCCACCGAGGAGGTCGAGGAGACGAAGATCTTGCGGCCTTTGAGCGTCTTCGCCTCCTGCACGAAGTTCGGCAGGATGCCCGCAAGGCCCGTATAGTCGATCTGTCCGGTGCGGAACTGGGTGTAGAGCACGGTGAGATCGGGAATGTACTTGAAGACCACGCGTTCGACGTACGGCCCCTTGCCGTGATAGCCGGTGTGGGCATTCAACTGGATATGATCGCCGGGCACGCGCTCACCCCAGCGGAACGGGCCGGTCCCAACCGGCGCGTTGTGGAATGGCGAAGCGTTCGGATCGGACGCCTTCTCGAGGATGTGCTTGGGCACGATGAAGGTGAACGACGCCAGGATCGACATGTAGGGCGAATAGGGCGCTTCCATCCGCCAATGGATCTCGTCGGGCGCCACGACGGTGATGTCCTTGACCAGGCTATGGCCGACCCGGCTCCGCGCGCGGAAAGCGGGATTGTTGATCAGCTCGATGGAGAATTTGACGTCCTCCGCCGTGAACGGCGTGCCGTCGTGCCACTTCACGTCGCTGCGGAGCTTGATCTTCCAGGTCAGGCCGTCGGCCGACAGGCCGCCATTCTCGAGGGTCGGGACTTCGCGGGCGAGGTCGGGAACGAAATTGCCGTCGGGATCGATGTACCAGAGGGGCGAAAACACCTGCCACCAGATGCCCTGATCGACCTCGATGCCCGGCATCAAGGGATGGAAGACGGTCGGCTCTTGCGACAGCGCCGCGATCACCTGGCCGCGTGGTTTGTCCGGCGGGCTGGTCGGGCGCTCGGTCTGCGCGAAAGCGCTGCGTGCGAGACTCCATCCCGCCGCGGCACCGGCGCCCAGCTGGAAGAACTGACGGCGATTCGGAACACCGAGATGCACTGCCCCAACGCCGAACTTGCCGGTGTCGTCTGCCATGACCCACTCTCCTTGTCGCACGCGGCACCGTCTCCCGCGCCCCCGAGACCCCGGCAAGGGACAAGGAGTGGGCTTTAGTGCTTCTAAATTTTTCAATCAAAAGTTCATCATGACTAAATACAGCTGTCAATCACATTGCTAGGATGCGCGACCTTTTCACTGTGACTGAACCTCGGATCGATGCGATCGCGAGGTGAGACGATGCATGGGAGAGCGACATGGGCGGTCGCGGCGATACGAACGGCAGCAAGGACGCTCCGGCAGTGGAGGGCGACGACGCGGTCGACCAACGCCTCGGCGAGACCGTGCGGCTGCTGCGCCAGCGCGCCGGGCTCTCGATCCAGGACGTCGCCAATAAGACTGGCCTCTCCAACGGCATGATCAGCCAGCTCGAACGCGCGCGCGCCATGCCGTCGATCCGCACCCTGCGCCTGCTCAGCATCGCGCTCGACGTGCCGATCTCCTACTTCTTCGAGGCCAGCGATCCCGGCGACGTGCAGCGCTACATCGTGCGCAAGAACGCCAGGCGCCTGCTGCGGCTCACCGCCAGCGGCGTCGTCAAGGAAGCGCTCACCCCGGACGGCAAGGGCCAGCTCGAGCTCTACGAACTCACGCTCAATCCCGGGGCGTCCTCGGGCACCGACTTCCTGCAGCACACCGGGGAGAAGGCCGGCTACATCCTGTCGGGCAGCCTGCGGCTGTGGCTCGACAACCAGGCCCATCTGCTCGAGGTCGGCGACAGTTTCCGCTTCCCGAGCACCGTGCCGCACATGTTCGACAACCCGACCCATCAGGTGGCGCGCGCAATCTGGGTGACGACGCTGCTTCAAACCGATTCGCCGGCAGGTTGAGGCAGGCGCACTGTTCCCGGCGCCCCCGGGGGCGCAAATTGACCCTCGACGGAGAGTTGGGCAGTCTGTAGCTCACATGAGGCGGGGCTCGTTGACGACGCGGCGGGCGGTCCGCGGCTGACGTCTTTGGTGTGAGACATGAAACTCAGGGGGCTTCTGACACTCGCGATGGCCGTGCAGGTCGTCGTGACCGCCGCAGCCCTCCTCGCCTCCTATGCCGTGACCGGAAAAGCTAGCGGCTTCGGCACGCCCGAGATCATTGCCCTCTTCGCAAGTGCCTCCATTGCTGCGCTGATCGCGCGACTGTGCGTGCGTTCGATCGAGACGACGCAGCACACGCAGACTGCCGCAGCCCTGGCGGATCAGACCAAAGCCATCGCCGAGAGTGCGCAGATGACGCAAGCCATCATCAAGACTGCGCTCGACGCCTTCATCCAGACCGATGAGCGCGGCATCGTCCTGGAGTGGAGCTTTCAGGCCGAGGCCCTGACCGGTTGGTCGCGACAGGAAGCGCTCGGCGGGGACGTCGTCGACCTCCTCGTCGCCGAGCCGCTCCGCGACGGCTTCCGGCAACGCATGATGCGGTTGCTGCCCGAACTGGCGCATGCGCCGATCGGCATCCGCTTCGAGACGAGCCTGCTGCACAGGAACGGCGACGCGATCCTGATCGAGGCATCCAGCACGGCGCTGCGTCTCGGCGGACGCCAGATCATCAACACCTTCGTCAAGGACGTCACGCAGAAACGGGCCGCCGAGGAGCAGCTGATCCAGGCCCAGAAGATGGAGGCGGTCGGACAGCTCACCGGCGGCATCGCGCACGAATTCAACAACATGCTCACGGTGATCACCGGCACGATCGAGATCCTCGCCGATGCCGTGAAGGACAACCCGCCGCTTGCGACCATCACCAAGCTGATCAGCGAGGCCGCCGATCGCGGCGCCACGCTGACATCGAGCCTGTTGTCCTTTGCCCGAAAGCAGGCGCTCCAGCCGGCCGAGATCGACGTCAACGAGCTGCTCGAGGAGCTGTCCAAGCTGCTGCTGGCGACCTTCGACAAGAAGATCGAGATCGTGACGAAGCTGGACACCAATGTCTGGCTGGCTTTCGCCGATCGCGGTCAATTGAGCTCGGCGCTGCTCAACCTCGCCATCAACGCCCGCGACGCCATGCTGGGCGGCGGCAGGCTGACGCTGACGGCGCGCAACGTGGTGTTCGGCGTGCGCGAGGCCTTCGCGGTCGGCGCCGGCTATGCCGGCGACTATGTCCAGATCGAGATCGCCGACAACGGAACGGGCATTCCGCGGGCCATTCTCGAACGCATCTTCGATCCGTTCTTCTCGACCAAGGAGGTCGGCAAGGGCACGGGGCTTGGGCTCAGCATGGTGTTCGGCTTCGTCAAGCAGTCGGGCGGCGGCATCAAGGTCGCCTCCGAGGAAGGCCGCGGCACGACATTCACGATCTGCCTGCCGAAGGCCGAGACCAGCACGCTTCGCCCGGCCGGCTACGACGAGCGCAAGATCGTGGGAGGACACGAAACCATCCTCTGCGTCGAGGACGACCGCGACGTCCGCCACTACGTCACGGTGCAGCTCGAGAGCCTCGGCTACAAGGTCATCCCCGCCGCCAACGCCACCGAAGCGCTCGCCGTCGCCGCGGAGGGCAAGGCGTTCGACCTGCTGTTCACCGACATCGTGATGGCCGGCGGCATCAACGGGCGCGAGCTCGCCAAGCAGATGGTGGCCGCGCGGCCGTCGCTGAGGGTGCTGTTCACCTCGGGCTACGCCCATGACTCGCACACGCAGGCCCGCGCCACGATGGGCGCACCGCTGCTGACGAAGCCGTACCGGAGGGCCGAGCTCGCCCGCATGCTGCGCCGCTCGCTCGACACCGCCGTCGATTCCGCGGGCGACGCGATCCCGACGCCCTATTCGGTGCAGGCGGACGTCGAGGCCTTTTTGCGCCGGCAGGCGGCTGAAGACGGCGGCACCGCGCGATCGCGAAAGTAGCCGGGCCTAGCTCATCCTCCGCCGCAGCGTCGCCGACGGCGTCTCGCCGAATTTTTCGCGGTAGGCACCGGCCATGCGACCGAGGTGCGTGAAGCCGAGATCGAAGGCGATCTCAGTGATCGAGGTATCGGGCGCGGCTTGCGCGAGGCGCGCGTGCAGGCCGGCAAGGCGCATGTCGAGCAGCATTTGTGAGATCGACACGCCGAAGTGACGGCGGAAGCCGAGCTGGAGCGCGCGGATGCCGATGCCGGAGGCGCGGGCAAGCTGCACGAGGTCGAGCGGCTCGCGGGCATTGCCAGCAAGATGGTCGCGCGCGGCGCGAAGCGCGCGCGGCAGACGCTCGGCTTGGCCTGAGAACGTCCGGATCGCATCCGACAGGCCATGCCTCTGCCCGTTGAGGAGCCGATCGAGCAGCGCCTCGCGGCAGTCGGCCATCGCAACCGGCGACAGCCTGCCGGACGGCCCGAGACGCTCGGCAGTCAGCATCAGCTCGGCAAGACTGGCCTGCAGGCAGCGCCCGGACGGTGTGTCCAGGTCGATCGCAGCATCGAACTCGACCGCGCCAGCCGCCCTGCCCGACAGCGCCGCGGCGCGCTGCTCGACCAAACGACGGTCGAGCAACAGGATCGCCTGCGCGCACTCGCTCCATATCATCCGGGTCGGGATGGTCGGCGAGAGAAGCGACGCCGTCCGGCCCGGGCTGGCATCGAAGTCGCCCACGCCGGCACGAATGCGCGCCGAGCCCGTGAGCGGGACCTGCACCAGGAAGAAGCGTTCGAGGCAGCCGGGATCGATACTGACCGACCCGCCATAAGCGACGTAGTTGATGGAAAAGCCATCGAAGGCCGCGCAATTGTGCCGGGCGGAGAAGCCGGAGGCGAGCGGCCGCGACGGCGTGAGATCGTGCCGGCAGAAGATGCGCCCGATCTGCTCGGCCGCTTCATCCACATCGTCGGTGGTGACGCGGGCGAAATCCACAAGCCGTTCGGCTGCAGACGCCCTTGCGCTCATTTCCAGCACGGCTGCGGACATCGTCGACCACGCTTCGCGTCACGGAATTGCTTTAAGCCTATAATAGTTTCCCCAACGCGGAAAGGGCCGCCCGCACAATTGGCCTGCTGCATGGCAATAGCTGCCTCCGGATTCGTTTAGCGGATAGACAGGCGGCCCGTCGCTGGCCGAAGCTCCTCCCCGCCGGAATCCATGAGGAGCGAGCCATGACTGCACTCGAAAAGGGCATTACCGCCACCGGCACGGGCTATGGCGGCAAGAGCTGGAACATCCTTGGCCAGGTCTACTTCCCCAAGGCCGTCACCGATTCCACCTTCGCGTTCGAGACCAACAGTGATCCCGGCCAGTTCGTGCCGGTGCACATCCATCCCACCCAGGACGAGTTCATCCTGGTGCAGGAAGGCACACTCGACCTCAAGCTCGACGGGGTCTGGGTCAAGGCCCACGCCGGCGACATCGTGCGCATGCCGCGCGGCATCCCGCACGGCTATTTCAACAAGTCCGACAAGCCGTGCCGCGCGCTGTTCTGGGTGTCGCCGATGCAGAAGCTGGAGGCGCTGTTCAACCAGCTGCACAATCTGACCGATCCTGCCGAAGTCGTGCGCATCTCGGCGCTGCACGAGGTCGACTTCCTGCCGCCCGAGGCCAACGACTAGCCGTCGCGGCTTCGTCCACTTTCATCTGCTTGCAGGTCCTGCCGGCCGCGCCTTGCGGCCGAACGTGGCCGCGTGCGCGAAACACATCGAGCAATCCCATGATCAGTCCCAAGCATGTGTGCGTGATCGGCGCCGGCGTCTCAGGCCTTGCCGCCGCAAAGGCCTTCGCCGCCCGCGGCCACCGCGTCACCATCGTCGAGCGCAGCGGCGATCTCGGCGGCGTCTGGGAGCCGGCGCGCTCCTACCCTGAGGTGCAGACCCAGAGCCCGAAGGAACTCTACCGTTACACCGATCGCGCCATGCCGGACGCCTATCCGGAATGGCCGACCGGGCCGCAGGTCCACGCCTATCTCGTCGAGTATGCCAGGAGTTTTGGCCTCGACCGCATGCTTCGCCTCAACACCGAAGTCGCCGGCATGGGGCGCCGCGCCGACGGCCGACCGGGCTGGACCCTCACCCTGACGAGCCGGGACGGCACGACGAACGAAGATTTCGATTTCGTCGCGGTCTGCACCGGGCAATTCAACGAGCCGCGCGAGCTGCATTGTCCCGGCGAAGACGGCTTCCTGGCGCAGGGCGGACAGATCCTGCACTCGTCGAAATACGGCGACCCCACGCTGGCGAAAGGCCGCCGCGTCGTCGTGCTCGGCGGCTCGAAATCGGCGACCGACATCGCGGTGAACGCAGTGAGGTCAGGCGCGCGCGAGGTCACGATCGTGATGCGCGAGCCGGTCTGGCGCATCCCCTATTTCATCGGCGGGCTCGTGAACTTCAAACGCATCCTCTACATCCGCGCGCAGGAGGAGATGTTTCCGGGTTGGGGGGCGAGCGCGATGGCACGACTTGCGCATCGCATCGCCGCGCCGCTGGTCTGGGCCAATTGGCGCGGGCTGGAGAGCCTGCTCAAAGCACAGCTCAAGCTCAAGCAATGCAAGATGGTGCCGACGGAGCGGATCGAGGACGGCGTCAACTGCTCGGTGCCGATCGCAACGCCGGGCTTCTATCCGATGGTGGCCGACGGCTGCATCAAGGCGGTGTTCGGCACGTTCGACCATTACGAAGGCGACAGCATCGTGATGAGCGGCGGCGAGCGCGTCAGTGCCGATGTCGCGGTACTAGCGATCGGCTACAAGCTCGGCGTGCCGTTCCTGCCCGAGGCTTACAGGCAGAAGCTGGTCGATGCCGACGGCCAGTACCGGCTCTATCGCCTGATCGCCAACCCCGATTTGCCGGAGATGGGCTTCGTCGGCTTCAACTCCTCGTTCTGCACCGTGCTCTGCGCCGACCTCGCGGCCAACTGGCTGGTGCGCTACGCCGACGGCCAGCTCGCCAACCAGCCGACGGCGCAGGCGATGCGCCACAACATCGAGATGATGCTGCATTTCAAGCGCGTCGAGCGGCCGGCGGCAGGCGTCTATGGCGGCCTCTGCGTCGCGCCCTATCACTACCGCCATTTCGACGAGCTGATGGCCGATATCGGCGCGAAAGAGCAGAAGCGCGGCGGGCTCAAAGGACGCTTCCAGCCGCCGGACGCGGATGCCTATGCCAAGTTCCTGGCGACGGCGCCGGACTACCGGGCGGCGTGAGAGGAGAATTGCGGCGTCTCGTATCTGATGCTTACGATCTCCCTGGTCATCGAATCGACGGGAACCAGCCATGGGATCGAGACGACTTGCCGCCGCCGCCCTTGCGATGGTTGCCTGCTTCGTCGCGGCGCCCGCCGTTGCACAGAGCGGCGCACCGACGCCAAGGCAATCCGAGGCGCCCGCCGCCTATGACCGCGCGCTCGACGAGTTCAAGTCGATCCTCGCGGAGCGGCGGCGCCAGATCGAGGCGAAGGAGGCGCTGCCGAACCTGCCGGGTCAGGCGCTGTATCTCGCGCGCGTCGCCGTCATCAGCAGCTACAAGGACCTTACGGACGCCATGCCGTCGCGGATCGGCAAGCCTAACAAGTTCGAGATCCCCCCGGCCTATTTCGACGCCGCCATCGAGCCCCTGATCGACGAATATGCGCGGCTGTTCGACATCATGGAGGCGCCGCCTGCCAGCGCGCAGAACTCGGCGACGCCTTTCAAGGATGTCGTCGATCTTGCCGTTGCGATCGCGCGCGCCAAGGGGCTTGCGCCTGTTCACGCCGAAGCTGCGGGACGCATCAGCCTGGGACTGTTCTTTGCCGAGACCAATGGCAAGCAGAATGTCCGCAACGCGCGCTCGAACACCTATATGGGCAGCTTCCAGACTGGCCCCTCCGAGGACCGCAACGGCCGCAGGAAATGGGAAGCGATCAAGAGCGAGATCGCTACGATCGATCCCGAGCTGAACGCGCGTGACGACAAGGAAGAGGCGCGCGCCCGCGGCACCGATCACCGCTTCAATCACTGGACCAATGTGCGCGACGGCCTGATGAACGCACATGCGGACGTCTTCCGGGAGATCCCGGCAATCGTGAAGACGCTCCCCGACCCGATCGACCAGATGAAGCTGTTCGAGCTGATCCAGATCGTGCCGACTCCGACGAGGTCCGCGCTGAAGTCCGGCGACCTCCTGAACTATCGGGTGTCCAGCCCTATGGTCATGAAGCATTTGCGCAACAACAGCATTTTCGCCTTCGGACAGGCCGACCGGGCGAGAACCTCAGCCAGCTTCCGCGAGATCCTGGCGGCGATGTGGCTGTTCAATCGGAAGTTCGAGAAGGCGATGGCGAAATATGCGGAGATCAAGCCACGCTGAGGAACCCGGCCAGGCAAAAATGATCGCAGTCAAGTTGTTGCATCCAGCGCCCGATTGCATCTAGCTTTGCCGGACAAGAACAAATCCCAGGGGGAAACATGAGAACCACTTCTCGCATACGCGCGCGCCATGCCGCGTCAGCTCTGGTCGCAACGTCCCTGGCCAGCCTTGCCAGTTTCACCACTCATGCCGAGATCGTCGTCAGCGCCAATGACGGCAAGATGGTGCTGGAGAACGGCAGCGCCGTGGTGCGCAGGCAGCCACTGCCGGATACGGTCAGCGTCATCGACTTCACCGACGGCGCCCTGAAACTGCTGGGCGAGGTCCCCGCACCTGCCAGCGTCGTCGGCCCGCCGCCGAGCGTGGCGATCGCCCCGGATGGTTCGTTTGCGCTGGTGACGGGCGCGATGAAGATCGATCCGGCGGACCCCACCAAGACGGTGCCGGACGACAAGCTTTCGGTCATCGACCTGAAGTCCTCGCCGCCAAAAGTGCTCGCGACCCACCAGGCCGGCGCGGGCGCGGCCGGTGTCTCGATCAATCGCGCGGGCACGCTGGCGCTGGTTGCGAACCGCAGCGAGGGCACGGTCTCGGTCTTTGCGATCAGCGGCAACGCGCTGGCGCCGGCGGGGAAGATCCAGCTCGGTGACGCCAAGTCAGGACCGAGCCATGCCGTGTTCTCGCACGACGGCGCGACCGCGCTGGTCACGCGCGACGGGGACAACAAGATCTCGCTTCTGACCGTGGACGGCACCAAGGTGGAGTACGCCAGGCGCGACCTCTCCGCGGGCATTCGCCCCTACGACATCGATCTCACCGGTAGCGCCGCCGCCGTCGTCGGCAATGTCGGCGCCGGCAGCGGCGACAACGACACGATCAGCCTGATCGACATGACCGCAAAGCCGATCCGCGTCGTCTCGACTGTGACCGTCGGTCAGACACCCGAAGCGGTGAAGATGTCACCGGACGGCAGCCATGTCGCGGTGACCGTCATGAACGGCTCGAACAAGCCGCCCGCCGCGCCGTTCTTCAACGATTTCGGCCTGCTCAAGGTCTACCGGATCTCGGGCACTGACCTTACACCGGTGGCGGAGGCCAGGATCGGCCATTGGTGCCAGGGCATGGTGTGGTCGAAGGACTCCAGGCATGTCGTGGCGCAGTGCATGGTCGAGAACGAGCTGATCGCGTTCGCCTTCGACGGCAAGGCGCTGACCAGGACGTCGACGCTCAAGCTGCAGGTGAGCCCCGCGGGCATTCGCACCGCGGAGCCGTGAGGTTCGTGGGCGGCGCAGCCTCGCTGCGCCGGGTGCCCTATTCGGTGCGGATCGGCGAGTCCTTGAGGCCGTTGTTGTCATAGGCCTTGCGCAAGGTGCCGTTCGTCACCGCTTCGTTCATGAATTTGGACACGAAGGTCAGGGCCTGGTTGTGGCCGAGCGGAACGGCGACGGCCGTTACAGTCTTCTTGAAGGTCTCGTCGAGCACCCTCGTCCCCGGAATCTTTTGCGCCATCTTGTTGAGCTGGTCGCGCGACAGCGCGAAGGCGTCGATCTCGCCGCTCTTCAGCAGGCCGAAGATTTCATCATATGTCTGATAGCCGGTCACCGTCGCATTCCTCAGATGCGTGACGGCCCCGCGCATGGTGGTGGTGGCGTTGACGGCCGCGACCTTGATGCCAGGTTGGTCCAGCGTGGCGAAATTGGTGATGCTCGATCCCGGCCTGACGATGTAGGTGGCGTCCGCGACCTCGTAAATCGGGCCGAACAGCATCCTGGTCTCGCGCTCGGGATCCTTGGGCAGCCATGTGACGTCCCAGGTACCCTTGCCGGCCGCGTCGGTGATCTGTCCGGAATTCTGGTGCACGACATATTCCACGGGCACACCGAGCTGTGCAGCCATCTCCTTGCCGAGGTCGACCGGCACGCCGGCAAAGCCGGCTTCCGTCCTGGTCGACCAGAACGCGCCGCCTGCCGGGCTGATCGCGATCGCAACCCGGAGCTTGCCGGTCGGCGCGATCTCGTCCTTCAGGCCTTCGGCTAGCGCCGGCATGGCGACCGCCACTGCGAGAGCGAGACCGGCAAGCACCGCGTGGAGCATTGGGGGCATGTCATGTTCTCCTCACCTTTTCTCTTTTTCTTCTTTCAACTGCTCCGCCTCTGGCACGGCGTCTGACGCAATTCTGGTCGATCGTGCGCGCGGTGAAAAGCGGTTTGTGATGACGAACCTGCCAAGGGCCGCGGCGCGGGTTGCAGTGCAAGGTCCGTGACTGCCATGGCTATGGTGTTCCACGGCCGGGCGTTTATTGGTAGCCTCCGGCACCGACAGACAGAGATCGGGGGCCACCGAATGACCTCAGCGAATCCCGCATCGCTCGCCCATCGCAATGGCGCGTGGGGACATGTCGGACGGGCGCTCGCCGCCGCAAGCGCCGTGGTCGCGCTCGCCGGCTGCGAGGACAAGAACGCCTATGTCGCCCCGCCGCCGCCGAAGGTGGATGTGGCAACGCCGGTGCAGCGTCCGGTGACGCGTTATGTCGAGGCCACCGGCAACACCGCCCCGATCAAGAGCGTCGATCTGGTCGCGCGCGTGCAGGGTTTCCTGCAATCGATCGACTATCAGGACGGCAGCTTCGTCAAGCAGGGCACCCAGCTGTTCACGATCGAGCCGGAGACGTACAAGCTCAAGGTCGAGCAGGCGAAGGCCGCGGAGGTCGGCGCACAAGCCACGCTCAAGCAGGCCGAAGCCGATTACAAGCGGCAGGTCGAGCTCGTGCAGCGCCAGGCGGTCTCGCAGTCCACCCTGGACACGTCGACATCGACCCGCGACAACGCTCAGGCCAACCTCCAGCAGGCCCAGGTCAATACCAGGCTCGCCGAGGTCAATTACGGCTACACCAACGTGACCGCGCCGTTCGACGGCATCGTCAGCGCGCATCTGGTTTCGGTCGGCGAGCTCGTCGGCGTCTCCTCCCCGACCCAGCTCGCGACCATCGTCGCCATGGATCCGATCTGGGTGAACTTCACGGTCAACGAGCAGGACGTCCTTCGCATTCGCGCCGAAGCGATCCGCCGCGGGCTGACCGTCGCCGAACTCAAACAGTTGCCGGTCCAGGTGGGCCTCCAGACCGAGACCGGATATCCGCATGAAGGCCACCTCGACTACGTCTCGCCGACCCTGAACACATCGACGGGCACGCTCGCGGTGCGCGGCGTCATACCCAATGACAAGCGGGCGCTGCTGCCCGGCTATTTCGTCCGCGTCCGCGCGCCCTTCGACCAGGAGAAGAGCGCCCTGCTCGTGCCCGACACCGCGCTCGGCAGCGACCAAGGCGGCCGCTATCTCCTCGTCGTCAACAACGACAACGTCGTCGAGCAGCGCCAGGTGCAGATCGGGCCGACCGACAACGGCCTGCGCGTGATCGAGAGCGGGCTGAAGCCTGACGACCGCGTCGTGATCGCGGGCCTTCTGCGCGTGATCCCGGGCCAGAAGATCGACCCGCAGGTGACGAAGATCGAACAGTCCCAGGCCTCCACCAGGTAGGAGCCGCCGGCCATGATCTCAAAATTCTTCATCGAGCGGCCGGTCCTCTCGAACGTCATCGCGCTCTTGATGATCCTGATCGGCGGCGTCGCGCTGTTCAATCTTGCGATCGCGCAGTATCCCGACGTGGTGCCGCCCACGGTACAGGTCACCACGCGCTATCCCGGCGCCAGCGCCAAGACCGTGATCGACACGGTCGCCTTGCCGATCGAGCAACAGGTCAACGGCGTCGAGGACATGCTCTACATGCAGTCCTACAGCGGCTCCGACGGTACCTACACGCTGACCGTGACCTTCAAGATCGGCACCGACCTGAACTTCGCGCAGGTGCTGGTCCAGAACCGCGTCTCCAGCGCGTTGTCGCAGCTGCCGCAATCGGTGCAGAACCAGGGCGTCACCGTCCAGAAGAAATCGACCTCGATCCTGCTGTTCGTGACGCTGACCTCCCCGGATGCGAAGTACGACAGTCTCTACCTGAGCAACTACGCCACCATCAACATCCGCGACGAGCTCTCGCGCCTGCCCGGCGTCGGCAACGTCACTGTGTTCGGTGCCGGCCAGTATTCGATGCGGGTCTGGCTCGATCCGAACAAGCTGCAGGTCCGTGGCCTCGTGCCGCAGGACGTCATCAACGCAATCCAGCAGCAGAGTCAGCAGGTCTCCGCCGGCCAGGTCGGCGCGCCGCCGACGCCGCCGGGCCAGGCGTTCCAGTACACGCTCAACGTCAACGGACGGCTCGACGACGCCACCCAGTTCGAGAACATCATCGTCAAGACGGGGACCAGCGGCGACGTCACGCGGGTGCGCGACGTCGGCTGGGTCGAGCTCGGCGCGCAGACCTACAGCCAGATCTTCTCGCTCAACAAGCAGCCCGCCACCGGCATCGGCGTGTTCCAGTCGCCCGGCGCCAACGCGCTCCAGGTCGAGCAGGCGGTCGAGAAGAAGATGGCGGAGCTCGCCAAGCGCTTCCCGGAAGGCATCAAGTACGACACGCCGTTCGACACCACCAAATTCGTCGAGGCCTCGGTGCACGAGGTCTACATGACCCTGATCGAGGCCGGCCTCCTGGTGCTGGTCGTGATCCTCGTTTTCCTGCAGGACTGGCGCGCGATGCTGGTGCCTGCGACGACCGTGCCGGTCACCATCATCGGCGCCTTTGCCGCGATGGCAGCGCTCGGCTTCACCATCAACATGTCGACGCTGTTCGCGATCGTGCTCGCGATCGGCATCGTCGTCGACGATGCCATCGTCGTGGTGGAAGGCGCCGCGCACAACATCGAGCAGGGCATGAACGGCCACGACGCCGCGATCAGGGCGATGGACCAGCTGTTCGCGCCGATCGTCGGCATCACCCTGGTGCTGATCTCGGTGTTTTTGCCGGCCTCGTTCCTCGCCGGCCTGACCGGCCGCATCTATTCGCAGTTCGCGCTGGTGATCGCGGCGACCGCACTGCTGTCCGCCATCAACGCGGCGACCTTGAAGCCGACGCAATGCGCGCTGTGGCTGCGGCCGGCGGTGCCGCCGGAGCAGCGCAACTTCTTCTATCGCGGCTTCAACAACGTCTATAACCGGGTCGAGCGGGGCTATACGCGGCTGATCACCTTCCTGGTCAGGCACGCCACGGTGTCGGTCGCGGTCGCGCTGGTGCTGATCGGGATCGGCGGCTACGGCCTGTCGCGGGTGCCGACCGGCTTCCTGCCGATCGAGGACCAGGGCTACCTGATCGCCGCCATCCAGCTGCCCGACGGCGCCTCGCTGGAGCGGACCCAGAAGGTGCTCGACCGTGCCAGCGAGATCGTCAAGGACGCGCCGGGCGTGGCGCAGGTCATCACCATCGCCGGCATCTCCGCGCTCGACAGCAGCGCCAGCCTTGCCAATGCCGGCGTTGCCTACATCATCCTGAAGGACTGGGATGCGCGCAAAGGCCCCGGCGAGGATTTGCGCTCGCTGGTCTTTGGCCTCAACGACAAGCTCGCCGTGATCATGGAGGCGCGCACCATCGTGCTGCCGCCGCCGCCGATCCAGGGCATCGGCAACGCCGCCGGCTTCTCGATGCAGGTCGAGCTGCGCGACGGCAACAGCGATTTCGCCAAGCTGCAGGCGATCACCGGCGCGATGGTCAGTAACGGCCAGAGCCAGACCGCGCTGCAGCGCGTGCAGTCCTCGTTCCGTTCCTCGGTGCCGCAGTTCAACGTCGAGATCGACCGCATCAAGACCCAGACGCTGCACGTCACCACCGACCAGGTGTTCTCGGCGCTGTCGACCTATCTCGGCTCGTCCTATGTCAACCAGTTCAACAAGTTCGGCCGCGTGTTCCAGGTCTACACGCAGGCCGATCCCGCCTTCCGCGTCACCGAGCGCGACATCGCCAACATGCAGGTGCGCAACTCGAACGGCGACATGATTCCGATCGGCACCGTCGCCACGATCACGCCTGCGACGGGACCATCGCTGATCAGCCTCTACAATCTCTATCCCTCCTCGACCATCATCGGCCTGCCGGCGCAGGGCTACTCCTCCGGCCAGTCGCTGAAGCTGATGGAGGAGATCGCGGACAAGACGCTGCCGCCGGGCACCGGCTATGAGTGGACCGCGATGTCGTACCAGGAGAAGGCGGTGTCCAACCAGATCTACTGGGTGTTCGGGCTTGCCATGCTGCTGGTCTATCTCGTGCTCGCCGGCCAGTACGAGAGCTGGTACGCGCCGATCTCCGTGATCCTCGCCGTGCCGCTGTCGCTGATCGGGCCGATGCTGATCCTCAATGGCCTGAAGATCGACAACAACCTCTACTGCCAGATCGGCCTGATCCTGCTGATCGCGCTGTCGGCGAAGAACGCCATCCTGATCGTCGAGGTCGGGCTCGAGCTGCACGTCCGCGACGGCAAGCCGCTCCTGGAATCGGCGATCGAGGCGGCGCGCGCCCGCTTCCGCCCGATCCTGATGACGTCGTTCGCCTTCATCCTCGGCGTCGTGCCGCTGGTGCTCGCGACCGGCGCCGGCGCCAGCGCCCGCAAATCGATCGGCATCACGGTGTTCTCGGGCATGCTGGCATCGACCTGTCTCGCGGTGCTGTTCGTGCCGGCGTTCTTCGTGGTGGTGCAGCGCTTCGAGAACTGGCGCGCGGCGAAGAAGGCGCCGAAGCCGCAGGCCGCTGCCGAGGTGAAACCTTAGGCGCCGAGCATCCACATCGTCATTGCGGGCGCAGCGGTCGCGGTAGGGACGCTCATTGCTGGGCGCCCCCCGCACAGATCCGTACGTGCGGCTTTCCCGCATACGGCTCCCACCTCGGGTGAGTAGCGGTGAAGCGTGTTCGGGGCCAAGGATGGAGGATTTGTGGCTTGGGGAGCAAGTCGGAGGCAAGCCGCGCGACCCGCTGCCACGTGGTCCCGTCAATCTGGCTGCGGCGCCGAAGCATCCGCCTCCATTGTTCGGTGACGAAGTAGCGGAAGGCGCTGAGCGCTCGGCTGTTGGTCGGTACCGCGTGGTAGTTGAAGTACCCGGTAACGACCTGCCGCAGCCATTTGCCCTGTTCGAGCACCGACTGGTGCATACGCCGTCGCATTCCCTGCTTCACGGCTTGCAGTTTCGCCCGCATGCGGTCTTTGCGAGACTTGCGCCTGATCTGGAACTTGCCTTGCTTGGATCGGCTGCAGATGAAGGTGAAGCCGAGGAAGTTGAAGGTCTCCGGCTTGCCGAGCCCGCGCCGCCTGCGGTTGTCCTCCGCATGACGTCCGAACTCGATCAGCCGGGTTTTCTCAGGGTGCAGTGACAGCGCGAACTCCTGCAGCCGTTTGCGCAATTCTTCGAGGAAGTGCCGGGCCTCATTCTCATGCTCGAAGCCGACGATGAAGTCGTCAGCGTAGCGCACGATGATCATGTCACCCGCGGCCTCGCGCCGTCTGAAGCGTTCGGCCCACAGATCGAGGGCATAGTGCAGGTAGATGTTGGCAAGCAGCGGCGAGATCACCGCCCCTTGTGCCGTCCCCTGTTCGCTGACCCTGACCGTTCCTTCTTCGAGAACACCCGCCTTGAGCCATTTGCGGATCAGACGGATGATACGCTGGTCGCCGGTCCGATGTTCGACGAAGCGGATGAGCCATTCCTGGTCCACCATGTCGAAGAACGAGCGGATATCGGCGTCAACAATGAAGTTCACCCGCCGGCTCTCGATTCCGACCAGCAGCGCATCCATCGCATCGTGCGCGCTGCGCCCGGGCCGGAACCCATACGAGAACCCGAGGAAGTCCTCCTCGTAGATCGCGTTGAGCACCGTAGCGGTTGCCCGCTGAACGATCTTGTCCTCGAGGGACGCAATCGCCAGCGGTCGCTGCCGCCCATCCTGCTTCGGGATATGGACCCGCCGCGACGGCTGCGGCCGGTACGCTCCCCGGTGAACACGAGCATGCAGGTCCTCAAGATTGGCCTTGAGGTCTTGCTCGTAGTTCCGCCACATCATTCCGTCCACACCCGGCGCGGCATGCTTCTTCAGCGCGAAGAACTCCGCCTCGAGCAGTTCAGGCGTGATGTGGTGAAGCAGCGCAGTGAACCTCTCCTTCTTCCTTTCCCTTGCAGTTCGCCGTATGCGTTCCAACGCCTGTGTCACGCTTGTCCGGCTCGGCGTCCGGGGCGTGCTTTGCTGGTCCGCATTCCCCTTGGTCGCGGCCCTTCGCTCCACCAACTCCTCCGCGGATCGCTCCGCTTCGTTCGCAGGCTTCGACGCTACTACGGCCGCGTCCGACTTCCCGCATCCGTTCGTCATCGGCTTTGGCTCCTCGCCTTCCCGATGCGGACCTTGGGGGCATGTTGCCATCGGTCAGATGCGGGACCTCCCAGGTTCCGACGCGGTCCTTTGCTGCGTGATGGGGTCTTCGACCACGGCAGAGCGTCAGCGCCTCGCATAACGGCGCCGCACATGTTGCCTTCGACGTTGCTTACCGGCTCGGCCTCTGCGAGTTTCTGTCTTTCGCGGCTCAATAGCCCACCCCACAGCATCGTTGTGTACGCTTCGCAGCCGCCGTTGCCGACGGCCACGCAACACTCACTACCGGGCGCTCGCTACCGCTTACCCGGACCGGACTTCCACCGGTTGGACCACGCCAGCTTGCCTGGCGCACAAGCAATCCAGAATCCCCCCGCGGAAAGATCCTGGATTGCTTCGTCGCAAGGGGCTCCTCGCAAAGACGCCTGGAGAGAGTTGCGGAAGGGCCGCCACGTCCCCCGTCATTGCGAGCGCAGCGAAGCAATCCAGAATCCCCCCGCGGAAAGATCCTGGATTGCTTCGTCGCAAGGGCTCCTCGCAATGACGGGTGGAGAGAGTTGCGGAAGGGCCGCCACGTCCCCCGTCATTGCGAGCGCAGCGAAGCAATCCAGAATCCCCCCGCGGAAAGATCCTGGATTGCTTCGTCGCAAGGGCTCCTCGCAAAGACGCCTGGAGAGAGTTGCGGAAGGGCCGCCACGTCCCCCGTCATTGCGAGCGCAGCGAAGCAATCCAGAATGCCTCCGCGGAAAGATCCTGGATTGCTTCGTCGCAAGGGGCTCCTCGAAAAGACGCCTGGAGAGAGTTGCGGAAGGGCCGCCACGTCCCCCGTCATTGCGAGCGCAGCGAAGCAATCCAGAATCTCTCCGCGGAAAGATCCTGGATTGCTTCGTCGCAAGGGCTCCTCGCAAAGACGCCTGGAGAGAGTTGCGGAAGGGCCGCCACGTCCTCGGTCATTGCGAGCGCAGCGAAGCAATCCAGAATGCCTCCGCGGAAAGATCCTGGATTGCTTCGTCGCAAGGGCTCCTCGCAAAGACGCCTGGAGAGAGTTGCGGAAGGGCCGCCACGTCCCCCGTCATTGCGAGCGCAGCGAAGCAATCCAGAATCCCCCCGCGGAAAGATCCTGGATTGCTTCGTCGCAAGGGCTCCTCGCAAAGACGCCTGGAGAGAGTTGCGGAAGGGCCGCCACGTCCTCGGTCATTGCGAGCGCAGCGAAGCAATCCAGAATGCCCCCGCGGAAAGATTCTGGATTGCTTCGTCGCAAGGGCTCCTCGCAAAGACGCCTGGAGAGAGTTGCGGAAGGGCCGCCACGTCCCCCGTCATTGCGAGCGCAGCGAAGCAATCCAGAATCCCCCCGCGGAAAGATCCTGGATTGCTTCGTCGCAAGGGCTCCTCGCAAAGACGCCTGGAGAGAGTTGCGGAAGGGCCGCCACGTCCTCGGTCATTGCGAGCGCAGCGGTCGCGGTAGGGACGCTCATTGCTGGGCGCCCCCCGCACAGATCCGTACGTGCGGCTTTCCCGCATACGGCTCCCACCTCGGGTGAGTAGCGGTGAAGCGTGTTCGGGGCCAAGGATGGAGGATTTGTGGCTTGGGGAGCAAGTCGGAGGCAAGCCGCGCGACCCGCTGCCACGTGGTCCCGTCAATCTGGCTGCGGCGCCGAAGCATCCGCCTCCATTGTTCGGTGACGAAGTAGCGGAAGGCGCTGAGCGCTCGGCTGTTGGTCGGTACCGCGTGGTAGTTGAAGTACCCGGTAACGACCTGCCGCAGCCATTTGCCCTGTTCGAGCACCGACTGGTGCATACGCCGTCGCATTCCCTGCTTCACGGCTTGCAGTTTCGCCCGCATGCGGTCTTTGCGAGACTTGCGCCTGATCTGGAACTTGCCTTGCTTGGATCGGCTGCAGATGAAGGTGAAGCCGAGGAAGTTGAAGGTCTCCGGCTTGCCGAGCCCGCGCCGCCTGCGGTTGTCCTCCGCATGACGTCCGAACTCGATCAGCCGGGTTTTCTCAGGGTGCAGTGACAGCGCGAACTCCTGCAGCCGTTTGCGCAATTCTTCGAGGAAGTGCCGGGCCTCATTCTCATGCTCGAAGCCGACGATGAAGTCGTCAGCGTAGCGCACGATGATCATGTCACCCGCGGCCTCGCGCCGTCTGAAGCGTTCGGCCCACAGATCGAGGGCATAGTGCAGGTAGATGTTGGCAAGCAGCGGCGAGATCACCGCCCCTTGTGCCGTCCCCTGTTCGCTGACCCTGACCGTTCCTTCTTCGAGAACACCCGCCTTGAGCCATTTGCGGATCAGACGGATGATACGCTGGTCGCCGGTCCGATGTTCGACGAAGCGGATGAGCCATTCCTGGTCCACCATGTCGAAGAACGAGCGGATATCGGCGTCAACAATGAAGTTCACCCGCCGGCTCTCGATTCCGACCAGCAGCGCATCCATCGCATCGTGCGCGCTGCGCCCGGGCCGGAACCCATACGAGAACCCGAGGAAGTCCTCCTCGTAGATCGCGTTGAGCACCGTAGCGGTTGCCCGCTGAACGATCTTGTCCTCGAGGGACGCAATCGCCAGCGGTCGCTGCCGCCCATCCTGCTTCGGGATATGGACCCGCCGCGACGGCTGCGGCCGGTACGCTCCCCGGTGAACACGAGCATGCAGGTCCTCAAGATTGGCCTTGAGGTCTTGCTCGTAGTTCCGCCACATCATTCCGTCCACACCCGGCGCGGCATGCTTCTTCAGCGCGAAGAACTCCGCCTCGAGCAGTTCAGGCGTGATGTGGTGAAGCAGCGCAGTGAACCTCTCCTTCTTCCTTTCCCTTGCAGTTCGCCGTATGCGTTCCAACGCCTGTGTCACGCTTGTCCGGCTCGGCGTCCGGGGCGTGCTTTGCTGGTCCGCATTCCCCTTGGTCGCGGCCCTTCGCTCCACCAACTCCTCCGCGGATCGCTCCGCTTCGTTCGCAGGCTTCGACGCTACTACGGCCGCGTCCGACTTCCCGCATCCGTTCGTCATCGGCTTTGGCTCCTCGCCTTCCCGATGCGGACCTTGGGGGCATGTTGCCATCGGTCAGATGCGGGACCTCCCAGGTTCCGACGCGGTCCTTTGCTGCGTGATGGGGTCTTCGACCACGGCAGAGCGTCAGCGCCTCGCATAACGGCGCCGCACATGTTGCCTTCGACGTTGCTTACCGGCTCGGCCTCTGCGAGTTTCTGTCTTTCGCGGCTCAATAGCCCACCCCACAGCATCGTTGTGTACGCTTCGCAGCCGCCGTTGCCGACGGCCACGCAACACTCACTACCGGGCGCTCGCTACCGCTTACCCGGACCGGACTTCCACCGGTTGGACCACGCCAGCTTGCCTGGCGCACAAGCAATCCAGAATGCCTCCGCGGAAAGATCCTGGATTGCTTCGTCGCAAGGGGCTCCTCGCAAAGACGCCTGGAGAGAGTTGCGGAAGGGCCGCCACGTCCTCGGTCATTGCGAGCGCAGCGAAGCAATCCAGAATGCCTCCGCGGAAAGATCCTGGATTGCTTCGTCGCAAGGGCTCCTCGCAATGACGGGTGGAGAGAGTTGCGCAACTGCGCTCGCAGTGACGGTGTGGCGCGAGCCGCCTGCCTCACTTCCTCACGCCGCCTGCGGCGTCCGGATCTCGCGCGGCAGGATCAGCGCGGCGGCGATTGCGAGCAGGCAGAGTGCGGCGAAGGCGTGCAGCATGGTGACGAAGCCGCCCTGCTCGTAGAGCCAGGCGACGAGCCCGACGGACGCCCCGGCGGCGGTGAAGCCGACGAAATAGCGCACGGCATAGGCGCGCGAGCGCCACTCTTCCGTGGTGTATTTGCCGACCATGGCGTCGTTCACCGTGACCTGACCGAATGCGCCCATGACGATGCCGATCGAGACCAGGATCAGCGGCAGATTGTTCAGGCTGGCGGCGAGATAGAGGAACGGCGCCAGCATGAAGGACAGCGGCAGCGCCACGGTCTTCAGCGAGTAGCGGTCGAGCAGCCGGCCGATCGTGTACTGCGTCATCGCGCCGAACACGTAGACGCAGGCCGCGATGCCCCCGAGCAGCGCCGGGCTTTTGGTGAGATCGGCGAGACGTTCGGCAAACAGCTTCGGCAGCGCCACGGTGACGGCGTTGAAGGTCGTGGAGATCGCGATGACCACGATCAGCAGCGCCAGGATCACGCGCCACATGTCCTGTTTGGCCACCCGCGCCTGGGCCGCCGCCTGCTTCGAGCCCTTGCGGTCCTCGTGCACGACGCTCATCGCAAACGCGATGCCGACCAGGATCGTCACGACGCCCGGGATGATGAAGGCAAAGCGCCAGCCGAGATACTGGCCGATCACACCGGTCACCAGCGCCGAGGAGGCCACGCCGAGATTGCCCTAGACGCCGTTGATGCCCATCTCGCGGCCGAGCCTGTCGGCGTAGGACACGATCAACGGGATGGTAGATCGAGGCGAAGATGCCGATCGCGAGCAGCGCGGCGCCGAGCTCGACCTGTGTCTGGACGAAGCCGACCGAGATCATGGAGGCCCCGATGCCGACGAAGAAGATCAGCATCATGTGGCGGCGGCTCCAGCGGTCGCCGAGCCAGCCGGTGAGCAGCGAGCCGGCACCGAAGGCGATGAAGCCGGGCGTCGCGTAAGGCAGCAGCTCCGAATAGGCCATGCCGAGCGCCGGCCCCATGATGATCACGGCGGCGGCGAAGATCAGCATCGAATAATGGTCGATGAAATGGCCTGCATTGACGAAACCGATGACCCGGCTTGGGCTGTTCATTACGAATCCTCTCCTGCTCCGAAATGAGTTATATGTCGGACCCATGACGGGATGCTGCCAATGAATGTCTTGGAAACGCCAATCTCGGAAACGCCAATCCTGCGCGAGGTCCGGAGCAACCACCGCTCGCCCGCGGGCGTGCACCTGGTCGCCCGCGACTATCCCAAGGGCATGCGGATCGACCTGCACATGCATCGCGAGGCGCAGCTGATCTATGCGGCACGCGGCACCATGCAGGTGACGACACCCGGCGGACGCTGGCTGGTGCCGCCGGACCGCGCCGTCTGGGTGCCGGCCGGGATGGAGCATGCCATCGACCTGCTGGCCGACATCGAGATGCGCACGCTGTATTTCGACCTGTCCTGGCTCAAGCGCGAAAAGCGCTACGAGGGATTGACCAGGGAATTCGTGGTGCGGGTATCGCCGCTGCTCAACCAGGCCATCCTGGCGCTGTTCGACGCACGCAACACGGAAGAGCGCACCGAGCTGCTGGTCCGCCTGGTGATGCTGGAACTGCACCAGGCCGAGGATTCCGCGACCTTCGTGCCGCTGCCGCGCGAGCCGCGCTGCCGCCGCGCCGCGATGATCGTGCTCGACGATCCCACCGGCCTGCACGACATCGACACCCTGGCGCGCGAGGTCGGAACCTCCGCGCGCACGCTGTCCCGGTTGTTCTCGAGCGAGACGCAGCTGAGCTTCAAGAGCTGGTGCCAGCGCGCCAGGATTGCGGCGGCGATCCAGCGGATATCGACCGATGCGAGCGTAGCGGTGAAGCAGCTCGCTACCCAGCTCGGCTATGCCAGCGTGCCGGCATTCTCGGCGGCGTTCCGCCAGGTGACGGGGCGGACGCCGACGGAGTTTGCGGGGAAGGGGTGAGGTGGCCGTGCCCTCCCGAACCGTCATTGCGAGCGCCGCGAAGCAATCCAGAATTGTTTCCGAGGTGGCAGTCTGGATTGCTTCGTCGCAAGGGCTCCTCGCAATGACGGGGAAAGAGCGCTGGCATATTCCCAGGCGCCTTGGCCCGCGACGGACCTCGGCGTGGACGTTGCGCGAAATGCCGCCACATTCTCCGTCATTGCGGACGCAGCGAAGCAATCCAGAATCCTGCCGCGGCGACAGTCTGGATTGCTTCGCTGCGCTCGCAATGACGGTGTTTGAGGCAGCTTCCCCCTTCTCCAAATGTCACCGGATGCCCGCCCTCGCCGGGATGACAGCATTCTCCAAACGCACGGCCCAACTAAAGTTGCCAAATCCGCCTGCTTGATTGTGATCGGCTTTCGGCTAAATCCCGTGTAAGCTTCGCGCACCGCACAAACCGGATTCGAAAAGCCCAGATGGCCAACGCCTTCTTCTCCGACCTGCTCGCCACCATCTCCGAGCGTGGCCGCACGCTGCTTCGCCGCGGCGATGGTGCTGACACCAAACAGGATGCCGACGGGCTGATCGAGCTCTGCGGCGCGCTGCTGTCGGGCCGGGGCGAGGCCTCCGGCACGGCAATGGCACGCGAGGTGCTCGACCTCTACCGGGCTCTGGATGCGGCGGGACGCCGCGCCTTCTTCGAGGCACTGGTGCGCGATTTCGGGCCGGACCGGGAACGGCTGTCCGCGGCGATCGAGAAGTGGCGCGCCAAGCCGACGGACGAGGACGCCAGCTCGCTGCATTTCGCCTCGGAGCCGCGGCGGCAGGAGCTGATCCGCCGCCTCAACCGCGCGCCCGGCGGCACCGGCGATCTCGTCGCCATGCGCGCCGACCTGCTCGGCATGATGAACGGGCACACCGATCTCGCCGCGCTCGATCGCGACGTCTCGCATCTCCTCTCTTCGTGGTTCAACAGGGGGTTTCTCGTGCTGCGCAGGATCGACTGGTCGACCCCGGCCAACATCCTCGAAAAGATCATCCGTTACGAAGCCGTGCACGAGATCAGCGACTGGGACGATCTGCGCCGCCGCATCGATCCGGTGGACCGCCGCTGCTACGCCTTCTTCCATCCGGCGATGGTCGACGAGCCCTTGATCTTCGTCGAGGTGGCGCTGACCGAAACCATCCCCGGCGCGATCGCGCCGCTGCTTGCCGTCGATCGCCAGCACCTTCCCATCGAGAAGGCGCGCACCGCCGTATTCTACTCGATCTCCAACACCCAGCGCGGCCTTGGCGGCATCTCCTTCGGCAGCTTCCTGATCAAGCAGGTGGTGGAGGAGCTGCGCCGCGAGCTGCCGAAGCTCGACACCTTCGTGACGCTGTCGCCGGTGCCGGGCTTCATGCCATGGGTGAAGCAGGACAAGGACCTGCCGCTGTCGGACGAGGACCGCGAGGTGCTGAAGCGCCTCGACGATCCCAAATGGTTCGAGAGCCCCGAGACCACGACGCTGCTCCGCGGCGTGCTGGAGCCGCTCGCGGCCTATTATTTCCTGAAGGCGCGCACGCCGAAGGGCCGGCTGATCGATTCCGTCGCCCGCTTCCATCTCGGCAACGGCGCGCGTCTGGAGCGCATCAACTGGCTGGGCGACCTCTCGCCGAAGGGCGTGCGCGAGTCCGCCGGCGTGATGGTCAACTACCTCTACCGCCTCGACGACATCGAAAAGAACCACGAGGCCTACGCCAACGACGGCGAGGTGGTGGCCTCCAGCGCGGTGAAGAAGCTGCTCAAGGGCGAAGGACGGCGTCTGCTGGATATGCGGCTCTCGTAAGGGGCGGACGCTTGCCACGCCGTCATTGCGATGAGCCCTTGCGACGAAGCAATCCAGACTGCCGCCGCGGAGAGATCTGGATTGCTTCGCTGCGCTCGCAATGACGGCGTGCGGGGCGGCGGCTCGCGCAACCCAACGACCGCCCGCCGCGGGCTCGGACGACCACGGAACACTTCCGCTCTCTCCCCCGTCATTGCGAGGAGCCCTTGCGACGAGGCAATCCAGACTGCCGCCGCGGAAAGATTCTGGATTGCTTCGCTGCGCTCGCAATGACGGAGTTTGAGGCAACGGCTCGCGTAACCCAACGACCGCCCGCCGCAGGCTCGGATCCACGGATGACTTCCGCTCTCTCCACCGTCATTGCGAGGAGCCCTTGCGACGAGGCAATCCAGACTGCTTCCGCGGAAAGATTCTGGATTGCTTCGCTGCGCTCGCAATGACGGCGTGCGGGGCGGCGGCTCGCGAAACAACGACCGCCCGCCGCGGGCTCGGACGACCACGGATGACTTCCGCTCTCTCCCCCGTCATTGCGAGGAGCCCTTGCGACGAAGCAATCCAGACTGCCGCCGCAGAGAGATTCTGGATTGCTTCGCTGCGCTCGCAATGACGGCGTGCGGGGCGGCGGCTCGCGACTTGCTACTGCCGGTCAGATCAGCGTCTGGTACAAATCTTTCCAGTCGGGATTGAGGCTCTCGATCAGCGCGAGTTTCCTTGCCCGACTGCCGCCCTTGATTTGCTTCTCGCGCGCAATCGCATCGGGCATGGTGGCGTGCAACTCGTACCAGACGAGGAGCTTGCAGCCGTACTTCGACGAAAAGCCCTTGACCAATCCCTCGCGATGCTCGAACGCGCGGCGCGGCGGATTGGAGGTGACGCCCGTGTAGATCGTCCCATTGCGGCGATTGGCGAACATGTACACGCAGGGCTGCTTCATGATAGTACTCGGCTGAGAACTGCCATTATAATAGCACAGGAGATGATTGCGAGGTTCTTTGCTACTTCGTCATTGCGAGGAGCCCTTGCGACGAAGCAATCCAGACTGCCGCCGCGGAAAGATTCTGGATTGCTTCGCTGCGCTCGCAATGACGGAGTTTGAGGCAACGGCTCGCGAAACAACGACCGCCCGCGGCGGGCTCGGACGACCACGGAACACTTCCGCTCTCTCCCCGTCATTGCGAGGAGCCCTTGCGACGAGGCAATCCAGACTGCCGCCGCGGAAAGATTCTGGATTGCTTCGCTGCGCTCGCAATGACGGAGTTTGAGGCAACGGCTCGCGTAACCCAACGACCGCCCGCCGCAGGCTCGGATCCACGGATGACTTCCGCTCTCTCCACCGTCATTGCGAGGAGCCCTTGCGACGAGGCAATCCAGACTGCTTCCGCGGAAAGATTCTGGATTGCTTCGCTGCGCTCGCAATGACGGCGTGCGGGGCGGCGGCTCGCGAAACAACGACCGCCCGCCGCGGGCTCGGACGACCACGGATGACTTCCGCTCTCTCCACCGTCATTGCGAGGAGACAGATTGCGCTTCTCGCAATGACGAGGGGAGAGCGGCGCTCTGCTCGAACTATTTCTTGTCGCGAAAATACGGCTCGACCGGACCGTGCACCTTGATGGTCAGCGGGTTGCCGTAGCGGTCCTTGGCGTTGCCGGCGGTGACGCGGACCCAGCCTTCGCTGATGCAGTACTCCTCGACATTGGTCTTCTCGATGCCTTTGAAGCGGATGCCGACGTCGCGCGACAGGATGTCCGCGTTGTAGTAGGGGCTGTTCGGGTCGACCGACAGGCGGTCGGGAAATTCGTCGCTCATGATTGTCTCGCTCACAACAGTGTTTCGATTTGCTGCCGCAATCCTTCCGGCTTTGCGGTCGGCGCGTAGCGCGCGATCACCTTGCCGGCCCGGTCCACCAGGAATTTGGTGAAATTCCATTTGATGGAGGCGCCCAACAGGCCGGATTGCTGACGTTTCAGATACTCATACAACGGATGCGCCTTCGGCCCGTTGACGTCGATCTTCTCGAACAGGGGAAAAGTGACGTCGTAACGGGTCGAGCAGAATTCCCGGATCTCGCTCGCCTGCCCCGGCTCCTGCGCGCCGAACTGATTGCAGGGAAAGCCGAGCACGGAGAAGCCGCGCGGCGACAGATCGCGATAGAGATCCTCGAGGCCGCGATATTGCGGCGTGAAGCCGCATTTGCTCGCGGTGTTGACGATCAGGAGCACCTGTCCCTCGAATCGGCGCATGGGCACCTCCTCGCCCGCAAGCGAGTTGGCCTTGAAGTCGTAGATCACGGCCATCGCTTAAGCCACGGGGTCGATCGGCGACGGCGGCACGCCGCCGGCCTCGATCGCCTCGCCCGCGCGCAGGCAGAGGTCCTCGCGATAGCGACCGGAGACGATGTGCACGCCGACCGGCGCCTTGCCGACGAGGCCGGTGGAGACCACGAGGCCCGGCAGGCCCATGAAGGGAATCGCGATCTGCGGCAGCTGCGCTTCCCAGACGCGCTTGAAGGACGCCTCGTCCTTGCGGTCGAGATGATCGGGGAACGGCAATTCGCCGGAGACCGGCGTCAGCAGCACGGCGTATTTTTCGAAGAACAGCATCCAGTCGCGCGTCAGCGTGGCTCTTCGGGTCAGCGCCTTGGCGTAATTGGCCTGGTCCATCGGCGTCACCCTGCCGCGGTTGCCGCGCAGGCAGGCCAGCGCGCCGGGATCGCCCTCGCGCTCGGCCATCTCGAGCTGCGCCTCATAGCCGTCGCCGAGCCACAGCTTGATCTGCCACTCGACCGCTTCACGCATCGGCGGGGTGTCCCCGATCACGTCGACGGTCCAGCCCGCGCGCTCCAGGCGCTTGCCGGCATCGCTGACCGCCGCCTTCACCTCCGGTGTCGTGGCAAGGCCGTTCGGGTTGAGGCAAAGCGCAGCGCGTTTCGGCCGCGCCGGACCTTCGAGCGGCGCAGGGACATACCAGGGATCGCGGATGTCGCGGGCCGACATCGCTTCGAGCGAGATGCGCAGATCATTCACGGTGCGGGCCAGCGGGCCCGAGACCGCCATGATCTGAGGCCCGATCGGGCGCTCAGGCAGCGCCGGATTGAAGGCGGGAATGCGGCCCAGCGTCGGGCGCAGGCCGTGCACGCCGCAGGCATAGGCGGGATAGCGGATCGACCCGGCAATGTCGGTGCCATGGGCGATGTGGCCGATGCCGGCCGCGACCGCCGAGCCGGCGCCGCCGGAGGAGCCGCCCGGGGTCAGCGAGGCGTCGCGCGGGTTCTTGGTGTCGCCATGGACCAGGTTGGTGGTGAACCAGCGATAGGAGAAGGCCGGGCAGTTGGTGCGGCCGAGCAGGACGGCGCCGGCTTTGCGGAAATTGCCGACGACCGGATTGTCCTCGCGCGCGATCAGGTCGCGCTGCAGCTTGAGGCCGTTGGTGGTGGCAAAGCCCTCCTGGTCGACATTGGCCTTGATGGTGACGGGCACGCCGGCCAGCACACCGGGGTCCTCGCCCCTGGCAATGACGGCGTCGACGGCGTCAGCCTGCTTGAGCACGTCCTCCGGCCGGTGGTCGATCACGGCATTGAGGGCCGGGTTGACCGCGTCCAGGCGGTCGAGGCCGGCCTTGGCGGCCTCCCGGGCGGACACTTTTTTGGACCTGACGAGGGTGGCGAGGTCGGCGGCCGACAGGCGCCAGAGATCTTGCATGGCTTGCTCCGTATGACCCGCGTCTTTTAGCGCCGGGAACGCGGCAAAGCCATGCGGATTTCGCAGGGGCAAAGGGGGGTTGGTGCCGGATGGTGCCTCATTCGCCGCCATTGCGAGGAGCCTTTGCGACGAAAACAATCCAGACTGCCTCCGCGGAGGGATTCCGGATTGCTTCGCTACGCTCGCAATGACGGTGGAGAGAGTGGCGCGCTCCTTACCCGAGCATGGGCCTCTAATGCCGCGTCACCGACGGGTCCGGCATGTCCAGCAGCGCCTCGGTGAAGGGAAACTCCAGCACGATATCGCCGTCGGAATCGGTGACCTCGATGACCGCCTCCAGCAGCGCCGGCTGGGTTCCTTCCGATTTCAGGACCTCCAGGATCATCTGGCGGGCGACCTCCCAGGCGCGATCGGGATTGCGCAGGTCCTCGCCGTCAGGATCCACGATCAATTCGTCGCCGATACGGGTGTTGAAGAAATATCTGGGCATGCCTGATCCAATGGGGTCGCCTGTAGCCGATTGAAAGCCGTTCCATACTCACAACTGGGTTATCCCGACAGGGATCACGACCTATCGGCTATTTTGCGGATGTCATTCGCTCATCTTTACGGCCGCAATACGCTCTCTTTGCAACGCAACAATCCCGCCGGTCTACTACCTAGGTCGGGAAAATTTCACTGGCGAACTTTTCGGCCCGCATTAATTTATCTGCGGGCGGATACGTCCGAATTCGCGAAAATGGAGAGCCAAATGGCCTGGAAAGCCCCGAAGATCGTCGAAGTGCCCTGCGGCATGGAAATCAACATGTATGTGAGCGCCACCCGCAAGTAAGCGGATGGTGTGTACGCGTTCTGCGCAGGTGGTTCTTGCGGTCGAGCACTTTCGGTCACGACGCGTTGCCGGAAGGTAGATTTGGTGTCGGCCTGAGTTCCACCTCGCGACGTTGCCTCCAGGAGACGGATCATGCTTCGCGTCGTCGTCCTGGGCGCAGGGGCCGGCGGCGGAGTGCCGCAATGGAATTGCGGTTGCGAGGGCTGCCGCGCGGCCCGTGCGAATGGACAAGGGCTCCAACGAACCCAGGCCTCGGTTGCCTTCAGTGGCGACGGCGAGCACTGGTTCCTGATCAACGCCTCGCCCGATCTCCGCCAGCAATTGAACGCCACGCCGCAGCTGCATCCGAAGGCCGGCGCGCTGCGCCATACGCCGGTTGCGGGCGTGATCCTGACCAACGGCGAAGTCGATGCCGTGGCCGGCCTGCTGTCGATGCGCGAAGGCTCGCCCTTCACGGTCTATGCCCATGAGAAGGTGCTGGCGATCCTGAAGAGCAACAGTATCTTCAACGTGCTGAACGAGAAGAACGTCAAGCGCCAAGCGATCGGAATAGGCGAGCCGTTCGAGCCGCGGCTGCCTGACGGCGCCCGCACAGGGCTCGAGGTGCTGCCCTTCGCCGTGCCCGGCAAATCGGCCTGGTATCTCGAAGGCAAGGCCCATCCCGGCGGCGAGACCGGCGACGGCGATACGCTGGGGCTGAAGATCACCGACAAGGCCACCGGCAAGTGCTTCTACTTCATTGCCGCCTGCGCCGAGGTCACCGACGCGCTGAGGGCCGAGATCGATGGCGCCGCTCTGGTGTTCTTCGACGGCACGGTCTGGCAGGACGACGAGATGATCAAGGCCGGGCTCGGCCACAAGACCGGCAAGAGCATGGGCCATGTCGCGATGTCCGGCGCGGACGGTGCGATCGCGCGGCTCGCCGATCTCGATATCGACCGGAAGATATTTCTGCATATCAATAACTCGAACCCGGCGCTGCTGCCCGGCTCAAGCGAGCGAGAAGCGGTCGAACAGGCGGGCTGGCAGATACCTGGGGATGGAACGGAGATCGTGCTGTGAATGCCGCGTCAATAACTGGAATGACCGCGCTCTCGATCGGCAAGGACATCAGGCTCGCGAGCGCCGAGGAACTGGAGGCGATGCTGCGCCACATCGGAGCTACGCGCTATCACAGCCTGCATCCGTTCCATAAGCTGTTGCACGGCGGCAAGCTGAATAAGGGCCAGGTGCAGGCCTGGGCCCTCAACCGCTACTATTACCAGAGCACGATCCCGATCAAGGACGCGGTGGTGATCTCGCGCTTCCGCGACCGCGCCACGCGCGTGGAATGGCGCCACCGCATCGAGGACCATGACGGCGACGTCGGCTCCGAGGGCGGCATCGAGCGCTGGCTGAAGCTGACCGAAGGGCTCGGCCTCGACACCGCGTACGTGGAATCCACCGAAGGCATCCTGCCCGCGACGCGTTTCGCGGTGGAAGCCTACGTGCACTACTGCCGCGAAAAAAGCCCACTGGAGGCGATCGCCTCGTCGCTCACCGAGCTGTTCGCGCCGAACCTGCATGAAGAGCGCATCTCCGGCATGCTGGCGCATTACGACTTCGTCAATCCTGATATCATGAGCTACTTCAAGCGGCGGCTGACCCAGGCGCCGCGCGACGCCAATTTCGCGCTCGACTACGTCAAGGCGCACGCCACGACGCCGGAGCAGCGCGCGCTCGTGTGCAACGCGCTGATCTTCAAGACCAACGTGCTGTGGGTGCAGTTAGATGCGCTCCAGCACGCCTATGTCGAGGGCCACATTCCGCCGGGCGCGTTCGTGCCCGAAGCGAGCTGAGGGATTAGAGTTATGGCCGGGCCGCGAAACATCAGCGTCAGCGAGGCAAGCCGCCCGTTGCTGCCGCGGCATGCCAGGCTGAAATATGACGAGACGCGGAAGGTCTGGGTCATTCTCGCGCCCGAACGCGTGCTGGCGCCCGACGAGATCGCGGTCGAGGTCTTGCAGCTCTGCAATGGCGAGCGCAATGTCGGCGACGTCGCGGATCAACTGGCGGCGAAGTACGCCGCACCGCGCGAGGCGATCCTGGCCGACGTCATCGTCATGCTGCAGGATCTCGCCGACAAGGGCTTCCTCACCGAGGCCCGGGAGAAGACGTCATGAGCGACGTGCTCGGCAACATCCCGCCCGGGACCAGCGACGGCCTCGCCGTGCTGGAGAAGCAGCGCTCGACGGCGGAGACTTTCGGCATTCCGCTCGCCGTGCTGCTGGAGATCACCCATCGCTGCCCGCTGCAATGCCCCTACTGCTCCAACCCGGTCGAGCTCGACCGTTCGGGCAAGGAGCTGACCACGGAGGAATGGAAGAAGGTGCTGAGCGAGCTCGCCGAGATCGGCGTGCTGCAGGTGCATTTCTCCGGTGGCGAGCCCACCGCACGCAAGGACCTCGTCGAGCTGGTCAAGCATGCGAGCGACGCCGGCCTCTACACCAATCTCATCACCTCGGCCGTGTTGCTGACACGCGAGAAGCTCAGCGATCTCGCCGACGCCGGGCTCTGCCACGTCCAGATCTCTTTCCAGGGCGTCGAGGAAGGCCTCGCCGATCGTGTCGCCGGCTACAAGAACGGCCATCGCAAGAAGCTCGAGGTCGCGAAATGGACGCGCGAGCTCGACCTGCCGCTCACCGTGAACGCGGTGATGCATCGGCAGAACCTGCACCAGCTTCCCGAGATCATCCAGATGGCGCTGGATCTCGATGCCGACCGGCTCGAGGTCGCCAATGTGCAATATTACGGCTGGGCGCTGAAGAACCGCGCCGCCTTGATGCCGACCGTGGCGCAACTCGATGAGTGCACCCGCCTCGTCGAGGAAGCGCGCGAACGGCTGATGGGCCGGCTGACCATCGACTACGTCGTGCCCGACTATTACGCGCTGCGGCCGAAGAAATGCATGGGCGGCTGGGGCCGGCAGTTCTTCAACATCTCGCCCGCCGGCAAGGTGCTGCCGTGCCACGCCGCCGAGAGCATCACGGGGCTCGATTTCGAATCCGTCCGCTCCAACCATTCGATCGCCTGGATCTGGCAGAACTCGGACGCCTTCAACCGCTATCGCGGCACCGGCTGGATGAAGGAGCCGTGCAAGTCTTGCGAATTCCGCGAGATCGATTTCGGCGGCTGCCGCTGCCAGGCCTTCGCGCTGACCGGCGA
Source organism: Bradyrhizobium sp. SMVTL-02 (assembly GCF_051853005.1). Classification (NCBI taxonomy): domain Bacteria; kingdom Pseudomonadati; phylum Pseudomonadota; class Alphaproteobacteria; order Hyphomicrobiales; family Nitrobacteraceae; genus Bradyrhizobium; species Bradyrhizobium sp. SMVTL-02. The sequence continues at coordinate 6,253,425 of NZ_CP182469.1, forward strand.
TGCCACCAACACCGATCCGGCCTGCGCGCTGTCGCCGCTGCACGAGACCATCTTCAAGCAGGCCGAGCGCGAGGCCGAGGGCGAGACCAACCGCTTCCTGTATCGCAACTTTGCCGGCGGCACCCTGGAATCCGAGAATGACGCCTGACGCCGACGCAGGCACAGCGGTCAGGCGTGCCGATCCCTTTGCGCCGCTGACCTCCGACATGCTCGACGTCGGCGGGGGCCATGAGCTCTATGTCGAGAGCATCGGCCGCGCGGACGGAATCCCTGCGGTCTATCTGCATGGCGGGCCCGGCAGCGGCTGCCAGCCCGATCATCGCCGGCTGTTCGACCCCGACCGGTTCTGCGCGGTGCTGTTCGACCAGCGCGGCTGCGGCCGCAGCCGTCCCAAGGGATCACGCGAGCACAACACCACGGCGCATCTGATTGCCGACATGGAGAAGATCCGCGAGAAGTTCGGCTTCGAGCGCTGGATGGTGGTCGGCGGCTCCTGGGGCGCGACGCTGGCGCTGGCGTATGCAGAAGCGCATCCCGAGCGCGTGTCGGGCATCGCGCTCCGTGCAACCTTCCTGGGCACGCGGGCCGAGGTCGTGACGGCCTTCACGACGCGCCTGTCGCAATTCTATCCCGCGCTTTACGAGGACTTTCTCAGCGTTCTGCCACCAGAGGAGCGGGACCAGCCGGTAGACGCCTGTTGGCGCCGCATCCTCGATGCCGACCCGGCCGTGCACGGCCCGGCGGCGAAGGCCTGGCACGACACCGAGCGCATCTTGTCCGAGCACAAGCCCGCGAGGACGCGGCTCGACCTCGCCTCGCTGAACGTCTGGCGCACATTGCCCGCGACACCGTTCATGGAAGCGCATTATTTCGTCAACGACGGCTTCATGACCGCAGAGCAGCTGCTGCAGAATGCGGGCAGGCTCGAAGGCATTCCCGGCATCATCGTCCAGGGCCGCTATGACCTGTTGTGCCCGCCTGAGACATCGCATGCCCTTGCGAAAGTCTGGCCCGGTTCCGAGATTCGGATCGTGGAAGAAGCCGGCCATTCGCTCTATGATGGCGGCGTGAGGGACGCGGTCATGAAGTCGATCGCGGATCTTGCTTCGAAGGCCGCGCGCTGAGGCGCGATAACAGGACAACAAGAACAATGCCGCTCGCCGGGAAAGGCATGCTGCTGACGTCGATGAACATCGACGCCGCCGATGAAGCCGAGCTCAATCGCTGGTACGATCGCGAGCATCTGGAAGAGCGGGTCGCGATCGAGGGTTTCCTGGAAGCGCGGCGCTATGTCGCGCATGCCGCCAATCCAAAGTATCTCTGCCTCTATTCGACAGCGACGCTCGACGTGCTCGACAGCCCCGACTACAAGGCGCGGCTCGCCAACCCGACCGACTGGTCGCGGCAGACCATGGCGCGTTTCAAGGACATGCTGCGCGTCGTGGCCCGCATCACAATCAGCAACGGCACCGGGCGCGGGGCGGCGCTCGGGGTGGTGCGGCTGCGGCCGACGCCCGAGAATGCCGCAGTATGGCGTGACGCACTGCAAGAAAGGCTGGCGCCGGAAAATCACGCCGGCATCATCTCGATGCATCTGCTCGAGAGCGAGCCGGAATTGTCGGGCGCAACGCCTGAGATTCCGGCCGTGCGCCACGAAGGTGCACGCGACTGGTTCGTCCTGATCGACGGCACGCATGTCGGTGCGGTCTCGGCAGTCATCGCCGAGCGCTTCACCGGTCCCGCAGCGGCGCCGTTCCTACTTCCCGTCTCGGTCGGCACCTACTGTCTGATGTGGGACCTCGCAAAGAGCGACATCGCGCGCTGAAGCAGCCATCTGCATCGCAACATATTGCACCGCACCCACACGTCGCGCGGCGCGTTAATGCTGTGCACGCGCAGCTCCCATGAAAGCAGGTCATCACCCAAATTTGCCGTTGTGCTTCGGACTGGTTCTAATAAGCTAACCCAATGACGTCATTCAGAAACCAGATCGACGCACAATAAGCGTCCGACAAGCTCAGAAGAGGCCGCCGGGTCTTTGAGCCTGCGCGGACAGGGTAGGAATGAAACCGACCGATATCGCGGCCCCCGACTACTTTCACAAAGTGGTCGATTGCCAGTGGGCCTGTCCTGCGCACACCCCGGTTCCCGAATACATCCGACTGATCGCACAAGGCCGCTACAGCGACGCCTACATGATCAATTGGAAATCGAACGTGTTTCCCGGAATTCTGGGACGCACCTGCGATCGTCCCTGCGAGCCGGCGTGCCGCCGCGGACGCGTAGAGGAAAATCCGGTGGCGATCTGCCGCCTCAAGCGCGTCGCTGCCGACTTCAAGGACGACATCAAGCAGCGTCTGCCGCGCCCCTCGCCGAAGAACGGCAAGCGTGTTGCCCTTGTAGGCGGCGGTCCGGCGTCGTTGACCGTTGCACGCGATCTCGCGCCGCTCGGCTACCATTGCACCGTGTTCGACGGCGATCCCGAAGCCGGCGGCATGATGCGCTCGCAGATCCCGAAATTCCGCCTGCCCAATTCTGTGATCGACGAGGAGACCGGCTACATCCTCAACCTTGGTGTCGACTTCAAGGGCGGCCATCGCATCGAAAGCATGAAGTCGCTGCTGGCAGAGAAATACGACGCGATCTTCGTCGGCTCCGGCGCGCCGCGCGGCCGCGAGCTCGAAATTCCCGGCCGGAAAGAGGCCGCCGCGAACATCCATATCGGCATCGAATGGCTGGCCAACGTGTCGTTCGGCCATGTCGACAAGATCGGAAAGCGCGTCATCGTGCTCGGCGGCGGCAACACCGCGATGGATTGCTGCCGAACCGCGCGCCGGCTCGGCGGCGAGAAAGTCACGGTGGTCGTGCGTTCCGGCTTCGACGAAATGAAGGCCTCGCCCTGGGAGAAGGAAGACGCGATCCACGAGGACATCCCGATCCTCAACTACATGGTGCCGGTGGCATTCAAGCATGTCGCCGGCAAGCTGATCGGCGTCACTTTCGAGCACGTCAAAGCCGAATACGACGCCAAAGGCCGCCGTAATCTGGTGCCTTCGGGCGATCCCGATCAGACCATTCCCTGCGACGACGTGCTGGTCGCGGTCGGCCAGGAGAATGCCTTCCCCTGGATCGAGCAGGATTGCGGCATCGAATTCGACAAATGGCACATGCCCAAGGTCGACCCGAGGACGTTCGCTTCGACCAATCCAAAGGTTTTCTTCGGCGGCGACGCCGCATTCGGGCCGAAGAACATCATCTGGGCGGTCGCACACGGCCATGACGCCGCGCTGTCGATCCACAAGATGCTCTCGGGCGAAGACATCACCGAACGTCCGCTGCCAGAGGTGCAAATCTCCTCGCAGAAGATGGGCATCCACGAATGGAGCTATGACAACGACATTTCCAACGACAAGCGCTTCAAGGTGCCACATCGCGACAAGGTCGTCGCGCTGAAGGACATCCGCGCCGAAGTCGAACTCGGCTACGACGTCAAGCTGGCGCTCGGCGAGGCGCATCGCTGCCTGAACTGCGACGTCCAGACGGTGTTCTCGACCTCGCTCTGCATCGAGTGCGATGCCTGCGCCGACATCTGCCCGATGGACTGCATCACCTTCACCAACAATGGTGAGGAAGACGATCTGCGCCAGCGCCTGAAAGCGCCCTCGCCGCACCCGGAGCAGGACCTCTACGTCTCCAGCGACCTCAAAACCGGGCGGGTGATGGTGAAGGACGAGGATGTCTGCCTGCATTGCGGGCTGTGCGCCGAGCGCTGTCCCACCGGAGCCTGGGACATGCAGAAATATTTCATCGATATGACTCACGCAGGTTCGACATGTCCGACAAAAAGCCGATCAGCAGCGTAAACGACTTCGTCGTCCGCTTCGCCAACGTCAACGGCTCGGGCTCGGCCAGCGCCAACGAGATGTTCGCGCGCGCCATCCTGCGCCACGGCGTGCCGGTGTCCCCGCGCAACATCTTCCCCTCCAACATCCAGGGCCTGCCGACCTGGTACGAGGTGCGGGTGACGGAAGCGGGTCATCTCGGCGCCCGCGGCGGCGTCGACCTGATGGTGGCGATGAATCCGCAGACCTGGGACAAGGACGTCGCCGGCATCGAGCCGGGCGGCTACCTGTTCTACGATTCCACCAAGCCGATGCCGTCGACGAAATTCCGCGACGACATCACCGTGATCGGCGTGCCGCTCACCGCGATCACCAACTCGACCTACACCGATCCGCGCCAGCGCCAGCTGTTCAAGAACATCATCTATCTGGGCAGCCTCTCGGCGCTGCTCGACATGGACCCGAAGCTGATCGAGCAGCTGATCGGCGAGCAGTACAAGGGCAAGGAGAAGCTGCTCTCCTCCAACGTCCACGCGCTGCATCTCGGCCGCGACTGGGCGCTGCAGAATCTGAAATGCCCGATCGGGCTCAGGGTGAAGAAGTCCGACAAGGTCGGCGACCGCATCTTCATCGAGGGCAACAGCGCCGCCGCGCTCGGCGCCGTCTATGGCGGCGCCACCGTGTGCGCCTGGTATCCGATCACACCGTCATCGTCGGTGGCGGAGGCCTTCACGGCCCACTGCAAGAAGTACCGGCACGATCCGGAGACCGGCAAGGCGAAATACGCGATCGTGCAGGGCGAGGACGAGCTGGCCTCGATCGGCATCGTCATCGGCGCCTCCTGGAACGGCGCCCGCGCCTTCACCGCGACCTCGGGCCCCGGCATCTCGCTGATGACGGAGTTCATCGGCCTCTCCTACTTCGCCGAGATTCCCGCGGTGATCATGAACATCCAGCGCGCCGGCCCCTCCACGGGCATGCCGACCCGCACCCAGCAATGCGACATCATCGCCTGCGCCTATGCTTCGCATGGCGACACCAAGCATGTGCTGCTGTTCCCGGAAGACCCGGCCGAAGCGTTCGAGTTCGCGGCGGCTTCCTTCGATCTCGCCGAGCGTCTCCAGACCACGATCTTCCTGATGCTCGACCTCGACATCGGCATGAATCATCGGCTCTGCCGGCCGCTGAAGTGGGATGACGCAAGGCAATACGACCGCGGCAAGATCATGACCGCGGAGATGCTCGAGGAAGGCCGCGACTTCGGCCGCTATCTCGACGTCGACGGCGACGGCATTCCCTATCGCACCTATCCCGGCACCCATCCGACCAAGGGCTCCTATTTCACCCGGGGCACCTCGCGCGACCGTTATGCGCGTTACTCGGAGGAAGGCACGGTGTACGCGGACAACATGCAGCGGCTGGTGCGCAAGTTCGAGACCGCGCAGGACCTGGTGCCGCGGCCGCTGCAGGCCAATGCGGAACGGCCGACCAAATATGGCGTGATCTATTTCGGTTCGACCTCGCCGGCGATGGACGAGGCGATCGGCCTACTGGAGGCGCGCGGGCATCAGCTCGATCGCCTGCGCATCCGCGCGTTCCCGTTCCATTCGAGCGTGGCGAGCTTCCTCGCCGAGCACGACTTCGTTTATGTCGTCGAGCAGAACCGCGACAGTCAGCTGCGCCAGCTCATCGTGAACGAGAATGGCATCGACCCCGTCCGGCTCGTTCCGATCGTGCATTACGACGGCACGCCGATCACCGCCCGTTTCATCGCAAAAGCCATTGGCGACCACCAGGATCACCTCAAGGTGACCCCCCTCCGCAAGGCCGTGTCATGATGGCAAACTGGATCCACATCGTCATTGCGAGCGCAGCGAAGCAATCCAGACTGCCTCCGTGGAAAGACTCTGGATTGCTTCGCTGCGCTCGCAATGACCGAGTGTGGTTGCGACAGCCCGGCCGCGTGCAAAGAGACGTCGGATTGCGGCAAGGGAGCAGAGAGAAACGGTCATGACCTACATCGCAAAGCCGAAATTCCATCACCCCGGCCTGAAGAAGAACACGCTCGGCTACACGCATCGCGACTACGAGGGCAAGATCTCGACGCTGTGCGCCGGCTGCGGCCACGATTCGATCACAGCCTCGATCATCGAGGCCTGCTACGAGCTCTCGATCGAGCCGCATCGGGTGGCAAAAATCTCCGGCATCGGCTGCTCGTCGAAGACGCCGGACTATTTCCTCGGCAATTCGCACGGCTTCAACTCCGTGCACGGCCGCATGCCCAGCGTGCTGACCGGCGCCAACCTCGCCAACCGCGACCTGATCTATCTCGGGGTCTCCGGCGACGGCGATTCCGCCTCGATCGGCTTCGGCCAGTTCGCGCATTCGATCCGGCGCGGCGTCAACATGACCTATATCGTCGAGAACAACGGCGTCTACGGCCTGACCAAGGGCCAGTTCTCGGCCACCGCCGACCGCGGCTCGAAGAGCAAGAAGGGCGTCACCAACACCGACAACGCCATCGACCTCGTCGCGATCGCGCTGCAACTCGGCGCAACCTTCGTGGCGCGCTCGTTCTCCGGCGACAAGGCCCAGCTGGTGCCGCTGATCGCGGCCGCGATCGGCCACAAGGGCGCGTCCTTCATCGACGTCATCAGCCCCTGCATCGCCTTCAACAACCACGCCGGCTCGACCAAGAGCTTCGACTATGTGCGAGAGCACAATGATGCCGTGAACCGGCTCGACGTGCTGGTCGGCCGCGATCCGATCGCGGTGGACTACGCGCCAGGCACGGTGCAAGTGGTCGAGCAGCATGACGGCAGCAAGATCGCGCTGCGCAAGATCGATGCCGACTACGATCCGCATGACCGGTTAGGGGCTCAGACCTTCCTCGCGAAGCACGCCGCCAAGGGCCAGATCGTCACCGGCCTGCTCTATGTCGACCCCGACGCCGATGACCTGCACGAGCACCTCAATACGGTCGAGACCCCGCTCAACACGCTGGAAGCGGACACCCTGTGCCCGGGCTCGGCGGTGCTGGACAAGATCAACGCCAGCCTGCGCTGATCAGTTACCAGCAACTGGGAGGAGAGAACCCCACCCGGCGCTTTGCGCCGACCTCCCCCGCAAGCGGGAGAGGTAAGGCGGAGCGCGTGGACGCCCTTCCCGACCCATCTCCGGTCCCACTTGACTTACCCATAACCCAACGGTTATGAATTAAACCCATAACCTTCGAGTTATGGATTCTCGATGTCCGCCGCCCACGACCTCCTGTTCAGGACTCTGGCCGATCCGACCCGGCGGGCGATCTTCGAGCGGCTGTGCCGAGAGGGCGAGCAGACGGTCGGGGCCCTGACGCTGCGATCCGGCGTTTCCCAGCCGGCGGTGTCGAAACATCTCGGCGCGCTGAAGCAGGCGGGCCTCGTGCGCGACCGCCATGAGGGACGCCAGACCCATTACAGCGCGCACCCCGGCGCGCTCGATCCGCTGGTCGACTGGACCAGCCAGATGACCGGCTTCTGGCAGAACCGGCTCGATGCACTCGATGATCTCCTGAAGAGGATGGACCAATGACCGAGACCAGATCCGTCGTCATCGAGCGCGAATTTGCCTTTCCGCCGGAGCGGCTGTGGCGCGCGCTGACGCAGCCGCACCTGATCGAGGAGTGGCTGATGAAGAACGACTTCAAGCCCAAGATCGGCCATCGCTTCAACCTGCGCGGCGAATGGGGCGGCGTGCTGGACTGCGAGGTGCTCACCATAGAGCCGCAGAAGACGCTCGCCTATACCTGGAATTTCTCGCACGAGGACGCGGCGTTCGACCTCAGAAGCGTCGTGACCTTCACGCTGACGCCGACCGGCGCGGGCACACATCTACGCGTCGAGCAGGCAGGCTTCAGGGCGACGCAGAAGCAGGCCTATGGCGGCGCGCATGCCGGCTGGAAGCAGTTCTTCAACAAGCTCGACGAGCTGCTGGCGCGGGCTGACTAGCTCGCCGGCGTCTTCCATAGATTTTCCAAAGGAGATCCCAATGAGCACGAACATGTGGATTCGGCAGATCCATCGCTGGCTGTCGATGGCATTCACGGTCGCAATCATCGCCAACGTCGTCGCCATGACGATCCAGGTGCAGGCCATAGGGATCGGCCTGCTCGCGCTCGTTCCGCTGCTCCCGCTGCTCGCGACCGGGCTCTATCTGTTCGCGCTGCCGTATCTTGGCCGCCGCGACGGCGCGCGGCAAGAGGCGTGATCATGAAGAAGGCCGTGACCGCAAAGAAGAGCGCGAATGACGCGAGCAGCGCGTCACCATCAAAACTGATCGACGGCAGGATCAGGGAGCTCGGCGACTGGCGCGGCGAGATGCTGGCGCGGGTCCGCGGCCTGATCAGGGAAGCGGACCCTGACGTCGCCGAGGAATGGAAATGGCGCGGCGTTCCCGTGTGGGAGCACGACGGCATCATCTGTACCGGTGAGACCTACAAGGACGTGGTGAAGCTGACTTTCGCCAAGGGCGCGGCGCTGGATGATCCCGGGCCTGTTCAATTCAAGCCTCGAGGGCAATGTGCGCCGCGCGATCGATATTCGCGAGGGCGAGAAGATCAACGAAAAGGCGTTGAAGGCGCTGATCCGGGCGGCGGTGGCGCTGAATGCGTCCAGGAAGAAGCCGGCCAAGGAGCGGCGGGCGTAGAGCAACCGTTATGCAGCTCGAATGCCTTCCTTCTCCTCTTGGAGAAGGTGGCGCGAAGCACCGGATGAGGGGTCTGCATCGGCACGGGAAAGTGCGGAGAGATTCCCCTCACTCCAGTGAGTTTGTATCTGCCGGCGTCGCTGCCCTCTCCCGCAAGGAGAGAGGGCACATCGACGCGCATCTCGCTGTATTGTTCCGCCGTCAGGCCACCGCCGCCGGGATCGGACGCGGGCTCACGACGTACTCGCGCAGGACCTTGTCGTTGGCATCGACTTCGATCAGCGCGACGTCATAGGTCCAGAGATCGGCCAGGTGCTGGAGCACGCGCTTGGTGTCGGTCTCGTTGAGCTGGGAGCCCTTGATGACGTGGTGATGCAGGATCAGGCGGCGGTCGCCGGAGAGATCGACGTCGACCACCTCGATATTGGCGTCGATGTAGCCGACATCATGCTGCCGGGCCAATTCCCGCCGGACGCGGCGGAAGCCGCGCTCGTCGTGGATGGCGTCGACGCGGATGCCGGCGCGCTCCTCGGGGTCGTCGTGGAGATGGAACATGCGGAAGTGCCGCATCAGCCTGGGGCTCAGGAACTGGCCGATGAAGCTCTCATCGCGGTAATTGGCCCAGACGTCCCGCAGCACGCCCATGACGTCGTTCTTGCCGGCGATGTCGGGAAACCACTCGCGGTCCTCGTCTTCCGGACTGGTGACGATGCGCTCGATGTCCTGCATCACGGCGAAGCCGAGCGCATAGGGGTTGAAGCCCGAGAAGCGCGGATCGTCGAATTCGGGCTGGAACACCACGTTGGTGTGCGAGCCCAGGAATTCGAGGAAGTTGCCGTCGCTGATGCGGCCCTGCTGATGCAGCTGGGTCATGATGCGATAGTGGACGTAGGTCGCCGTCCCCTCGTTCATCACCTTGGTCTGGCTCTGCGGATAGAAATATTGGGCGATGTGGCGGACGATGCGCAAGAGCTCGCGCTGCCAGGGCGCCAGGCGCGGCGCGCTCTTCTCCAGGAAATAGAGCAGGTTCTCCTGCGGCAGGCCGAGCAGCTTGCGGCGCCGCTCGATGCTGAGCGTCGAACGGCTCTTGCTCTTGCCGGCCGGCACGGTGCGCCAGAGATCGTTGAAGACCTCTTCCTCGTGCTGGCGCCTGCGCCCTGCCCGCTTCTCCTCGGCGCGCAGATCCAGCTTCTTCTTGCCGGGATAGCGGTCGATGCCGTGCGACATCAGCGCATGCGCGGCGTCGAGCGTGCGCTCGACCTCGGTGCGGCCGTAGCGCTCCTCGCATTGCATGACGTAGTTCTTGGCGAAATCGAGATAGTCCAGGATGCCTTCGGCATCGGTCCACTGCTTGAACAGGTAGTTGTTCTTGAAGAAGTGGTTGTGGCCGAATGCGGCGTGCGCGATCACCAGCGTCTGCATCGTCGCCGTGTTCTCCTCCATGAGATAGGAGATGCAGGGCGAGGAGTTGATCACGATCTCATAGGCAAGCCCCATCAGGCCCTTGCGGTAGGAGGCCTCGTGGAAGGCGAAATGCTTGCCGAAGGACCAGTGCTTGTAGAACAAGGGCATGCCGACCGACGAGTAGGCATCCAGCATCTGCTCGGCGGTGATGACCTCGATCTGGTTCGGATAGACGTCGAGCCCGAGATCCTTCAACGCCACCTCTTCGCAGGCATCGGTGATACGCTGCAAGGTGCGAAAATCCCAATCCGCGCCTTCGAACAAACGTTCCGTCATGGAGTGGCTTTCTCCTGAGCAGTTTCGCGGCGCTGGAACAGGTCGTGGAATACCGGGAAGATCTCGCTACGCTCGGAGACCTTGCGCATCGAGAGCGGTGCGCCGCTGTTGCGCAGGCGCTCGTAGAGAGTCCAGAGCGAGGAGTCGGACAGATCGAAGGCGCTGCCGCCGGATTCCCCGACCTCGAGGTAGGCGAAGAACTGGCAGACCGGCAGGATCTTGTCGGTCAGCAGGAGCCCAGTGAGCTCGCCGTCGGAATAGGAATTGTCGCCGTCGGAGGCCTGCGCGGCGTAGATGTTCCAGTCCGAGGGATTGAAACGCTCGCGCACGATCTCGTGCATCGCCTGCAGCGCGCTGGAGACCAGCGTGCCGCCCGAGGCCGGGCCGTAGAAGAAGGTCTGCTCGTCGACCTCCTCGGCGCGGTCGGTGTGGCGGATGAAGACGATCTCGACATGCTTGTAGCGGCGCTTCAGGAACACGTAGAGCAGCATGTAGAAGCGTTTTGCCAGATCCTTCATGTGCTCGGACATCGAGCCGGAGACGTCCATCAGGCAGAACATCACGGCCTGCGCGACCGGCTTCGGCACCGTCTCGAAGCGGCGGTAGCGGATGTCGAGCGGATCGATGAAGGGAATGCGCTTGGACCTCGCCTGCAGCTTTTCAAGCTCGGCGACCAGCTCAGCCCGCTCTTCCTCGTCCGTGCAGCCGGCAATCGCGGCTTCCAACTCGTCGATCTCCTCCTTCCGGGGGCGCTTGAGCGCGATACGCCGCGCAAGCGCGAGCTTCACCGTGCGGCTCACCGAGATGTTGGCGGGCGAGCCCGACGTGGTGTAGCCGGCGCGCTGGATGCCCTCGCTCTCGGTCTGAGCGATCTTGCGCTTGGCGAGATCCGGCAGTTCGAGGTCGTCGAGGAAGAGATCGACGAATTCGTCTCGGCTGAGCACGAAGCGGAAGGCGTCCTCGCTGTCGCCTTCGCCGGGACCGGAGTCCTTGGCGCCGCCCTGACCGGAGCGCTGCAGATAGTCGCCCTCGATGAACTTCTTGTTCCCGGGCAGCACCATATCCCGCGTTCCACCCTCACGGCGGAAACGCGGCTCATGCATCCCGTCGAGCGGGATCGTGACCTCACCCCCCTCCAGGACGTCCTTGATGTCGCGTTCCTGCGAGGTCTTCTTGACGGCGCCCTGCACCAGGGATTTGGCCCGACGCAAGAACCGCTGCCGGTTCTCAAGACTCTTGCCGCCTGGATTCAGGCGCCTGTCAATGATGTGAATGGCCACTTTCCATCCGCCTCAACCGGCCTGCTTCACGCGCATGTACCATTCGACGAGCCGGCGAACCTGACGCTCGGTGTAGCCGCGCTCCACCATGCGTGCCACGAATTCGCCGTGCTTCTTCTCCGTCTCGCCGTCCTTCTTCGACCCGAAGGAGATGACCGGAAGCAGATCCTCGACCTGGGAGAATATCCGCTTTTCGATCACGTCGCGAATCTTCTCGTAGGAGGTCCAGGTCGGATTCTTGCCGCCGTTCTGGGCCCGCGACCGTAACGAGAATTTGACGACCTCGTTGCGGAAGTCCTTGGGGTTGGCGATGCCCGCCGGCTTCTCGATTTTGGTCAGTTCCTGGTTCAAAAGCTCGCGATCCAGAAGCTGGCCCGTGTCGGGATCCTTGAAGTCCTGATCCTCGATCCAGGCGTCGGCGTAGTCGACGTAGCGGTCGAACAGGTTCTGGCCATAATCCGAGTAGGATTCGAGATAAGCCTTCTGGATCTCGTTACCGATGAACTCGGCGTAGCGCGGCGCCAGCTCGGCCTTGATGAATTCGAGGTAGCGCTTCTCGACTTCCTCGGGCAGTTGCTCCCTGCGGATCGACTGCTCCAGCGCGTACATAAGATGCACGGCGTCGGCGGCGACCTCCTGCGGATCGTGGTTGAAGGTCGCAGCCAGGATCTTGAAGGCAAAGCGCGTGGAGACGCCGTCCATGCCCTCGTCGACGCCGGCGGCATCGCGGTACTCCTGGACGCTGCGCGCCTTGGGATCGGATTCCTTCAGGCTTTCGCCGTCGTAAACCCGCATCTTGGCGAACACCGTGGAATTCTCGTGCTTGCGCAGGCGCGACATCACCGAGAACCGCGCCAGCGTCTCCAGCGTCGAGGGCGCGCACGGCGCGGACGCGAGTTCGGAGCCCTGGATCAGCTTCTCGTAGATCTTCTGCTCTTCGGTGACCCGCAGGCAGTAAGGCACCTTGATCACGCAGATGCGGTCGATGAAGGCTTCGTTGTTCTTGTTGGCCTTGAAGCTCGCCCACTCCGCCTCGTTGGAGTGCGCGAGGATCACGCCGGTGAACGGGATCGCGCCGATGTTCTCGGTGCCGATGTAGTTGCCCTCCTGCGTCGCGGTGAGCAGCGGGTGCAGCATCTTGATCGGCGCCTTGAACATCTCGACGAATTCAAGGATGCCCTGGTTGGCGCGATTGAGGCCGCCCGAATAGCTGTAGGCGTCGGGATCGTTCTGCGCGTAGGTCTCGAGCTTGCGGATGTCGACCTTGCCGACCAGCGACGAGATGTCCTGGTTGTTCTCGTCGCCCGGCTCGGTCTTGGAGACTGCGATCTGGCGCAGCCGCGACGGCTGGATCTTGGCGACGCGGAATTGCGAGATATCGCCGCCAAAGGCTTCCAGCCGCTTGTAGCACCATGGGCTCATCAGGCCAGTGAGACGCCGGCGCGGAATGCCGTATTTCTCTTCCAGCATCGGCCCGAGGTGATCGGGATCGAACAGGCTGAGCGGGCTTTCGAACACCGGCGAGAGTTCATCGCCGGCCTTGAGCACGTAGATCGGCTGCACTTCCATCAGCGACTTGAGCCGCTCGGCGAGCGAGGATTTGCCGCCGCCGACCGGACCGAGCAGATAGAGGATCTGCTTGCGCTCTTCGAGGCCCTGCGCCGCGTGCCGGAAGAAACCGACGATACGCTCGATGGTTTCTTCCATGCCGTAGAAGCCGGCGAAGGCCGGATAGGTGCGGATGGTGCGGTTCAAAAAAATACGGCCAAGGCGTGGGTCCTTGGCCGTGTCAATCGTCTGCGGATCGCCGATCGCTGCTAGCAGTCGCTCGGCCGCGTTTGCGTATTTCATGGGATCGCTTCGACACGATTCCAGATATTCCGCCATCGACATGTCGTGCTGGCTTCTCGCCTCGAACGACCGAGCGAAAGCGTTGAATAGAGAATCGTTGTACATGATCCCTCTCCGCGTGAGTTCCGCTACAAGCTGAAACGAAAGCAGTTGCCGGACCGTTCCTCAGGCCGTTTCGAATCAGCGTGAGCACATGACGATCATTGGACACCCGGGAGCCGACTGGACGCAACGCACAACGTAGGCAACCGGGTGAGTTACGAACAGGCACCTGCCTGTTATTTATGCGAATCTATGCATATCTTCGCTCATTTCCAGAAAATGTCACTCGGCCGCCACATCCGGGCCTTACCGGGGATCGGCTCATCCGGCGGTGCAACATAGCCGTCTGCCGGCGGCAGCTTTATGACGCCGGTACGGCCAAGCCTTGTGCACCCGAGCCTTGTGCACCCGAGCCTTGCGTGCCTTGATCGCGGTCTCGCCGCAATGCGGTGCATGCATCGCTGGCGGCATGGCACTCACGGCAAGCGCGCAGCAATGTCTCAAAATCGGTCGCCAGTCCCTCGGCGGAAATGGCGATTCGATGGTCCTGCGCGCCGCGCGATGTCGCCGGCCGCCTGCCGCGAACAGAGGAGAGCTGCCGCTGCAACGCCGGCGTCGGCGTCAGCCAGATCATCCTGCGCCCGCGGCGCTCCTCGGTCGAAATCTCCGCGATCGATTCCCACAGCAGAAATTCATTGCCGATGCGGAGATCGCGGATGCCGTAGGGGGTGACGATCACCACCGGGCCACGTTGGCCGGGGAGCCGCCAGATCAGCCAGCCGGTGATCAGGCCGAACACCGCAACGCCGGCATAACCGACCGTCGTGTCGTAGTCGCCGAGGCTGTCCCACCAGAAGGCAAGGCTGGTGCTGAACAGCATCATCGCAAAAGCCGCCGCGACCAGCAGTCGCAAGCGTGTGGTGCATCGGTTGATCTCGAGATCGTGGGGCGCATCGACGCGCACGGTCGGCGCGACCGATTGCGGGCTGTCGGAGACGGCGGGCGGAGGGCCGTCAGGATGTGCTTGCATGCCTTCCCCCAGCATGGCCATTCGCGACCGGGTCACCAGCCGGCGAACCGGAACCTGCTGACGACACGCTGTGCAGCGGCCGACAGCCGTTACGCAACGAGACCTCGGCCGCACCTTTGCCGGCCAACGACTTTTTACGCAACATAGCCACTGCCGCCGGGATCATCATGATCGCGACGGAGTTACACCGAGAGGTATGACGCTCAGATCCTTGATTGGTTCCCTCCCGGTTGCATGTAAGCTAGAGGATACCGCGTCAGGACCGGCGCGGAAACCCCTCGCCCGCAGGCTTGGAGATAAATAAGCATCATGAATCCCGTCAAAGAACTGGAAAAGCACGGACAGGCCGTCTGGCTGGACTTCCTGGCTCGCGGCTTCATCGCCAATGGCGACCTGAAGCGGCTGATCGACACCGATGGCGTCAAGGGCGTCACTTCGAATCCGTCGATCTTCGAGAAGGCGATCGGCAGTTCGGACGAATATGACGCCCCGATCGGCAAGGCGCTGAAGCGCGGCGACCGGACCGTGGCCGACCTGTTCGAGGCCGTCGCGGTCGAGGACATCCAGAATGCCGCCGACGTGCTGCGCCCGGTCTACGACCGCCTCAAGGGCGGCGACGGCTATGTCAGCCTGGAAGTGTCACCATATCTGGCGATGGACACGGCCGGCACCGTCACTGAAGCACGGCGGCTGTGGAAGGACGTCGGTCGCAAGAACCTGATGGTGAAGGTGCCGGCGACGACCGAGGGCCTGCCGGCGATCGAGACGCTGATCGGCGACGGCATCAGCATCAACATCACGCTGCTGTTCTCCAAGGCCGTCTATCTCGAGGTGGCGGAGGCCTATCTGTCGGGTCTGGAGAAATACGTCGCCGGCGGCGGCGATCCGTCGCACGTGGCCAGCGTGGCAAGCTTCTTCGTCAGCCGCATCGACTCCGTGGTCGACAAGCAGCTCGACGAGAAGATCGCGCGCGCCAACGATCCGTCCGAGAAGGAGCGGCTCGCCGCGCTGAAGGGCAAGGTCGCGATCGCCAACGCCAAGCTCGCCTATCAGGACTACAAGCGCCTGTTCTCGGGTCCGCGCTGGGAGAAGCTCGCCGCCAAGGGGGCAAAGCCGCAGCGCATGCTGTGGGCGTCGACCGGCACCAAGAACAAGGACTACAGCGACGTCCTTTATGTCGAGGAGCTGATCGGCCCCGACACCATCAACACCGTGCCGCCGGCAACGCTGGATGCGTTCCGCGATCACGGCAAGCCGCGCGACAGCCTGGAGGAGAATGTCGAGGACGCAAGGCGCGTGCTGGAGGAGCTGGAGCGTTCCGGCATCTCGCTGGATGCGATCACCGAGGAACTGGTCAGGGACGGCGTCAAGCTGTTCGCGGACGCGGCCGACAAGCTCTATGGCGCCGTCGCGCACAAGCGGGCCACCGTGCTCGGGCCGGCGCTCGACCGGCAGCAGCTTTCGCTCGGCGACGGCCTCGGCAAGGCCGTGGCCAAGAGCACCGAGGAATGGCGTGCCTCGGCCAAGATCCGCAGGCTCTGGCAGCGCGACAAATCGGTCTGGACCGGCACCGACGAGGACAAATGGCTCGGCTGGCTCGACAGCGCTTCCAAGGCCGACATCGCCGACTATGAAGATTATGCAGGCCGCGTGAAGGGCCAGAAATTCTCCGACGCCGTCGTGCTCGGCATGGGCGGATCGAGCCTCGGACCCGAGGTGCTGGCCGCGACGTTCGGGAAAAAGGTGGGCTTCCCCAAGCTGCATGTGCTCGACTCCACCGACCCCGCGCAGGTGCGGGCGATGGAAGACAAGATCGACATCGCCAACACGGTCTTCATCGTCTCCAGCAAGTCCGGCGGCACCACCGAGCCGAACGCGATGAAGGACTATTTCCACGAGCGCGTGGCGAAGGCGGTCGGGCCAAAGGTGAAGACCGGCCATCGCTTCATCGCGGTGACCGACCCCGGCTCGTCGCTGGAGAAGGCTGCCAAGCAGCTGAACTACGCACGCATCTTCCATGGCGAGCCCTCGATCGGCGGACGCTATTCGGTGCTGTCGCCGTTCGGGCTGGTGCCGGCGGCAACCGCCGGCATCGACCTCAAGACCTTCATCAAGCATGCGCTGTCCATGGCCCGCTCCTGCGGGCCGGACGTGCCGCCGTCCGAAAACCCGGGCACGCAGCTCGGCCTTGCCATGGGATTGGCCGCGCTCGAAGGCCGCGACAAGGTGACGATCCTGTCGTCGAAGAAGATCGCCGATTTCGGCGCCTGGGCCGAGCAGCTGATCGCGGAATCCACCGGCAAGGAGGGCAAGGGCCTGATCCCGATCGACGGCGAGCCGCTGGGCGATCCTTCGGTCTATGGCAACGATCGCTTCTTCATCGACATCCGCGTCGACGGCGAAGCAGACGCCGCACACGACTCCAAGCTTGCCGCGATCGAAGCGGCCGGCCATCCCGTGGTGCGCATCGTCATGAAGTCGATCGAGCACCTCGGCCAGGAGTTCTTCCGCTTCGAGATGGCCACGGCCGTGGCGGGCTCGATCCTCGGCATCAACCCGTTCGACCAGCCCGACGTGGAAGCCGCCAAGATCAAGACCCGCGAGCTCACCGCGTCGTTCGAGAAGACCGGCGCGCTGCCCGCGGAGCAGCCGGTGGTCAGCACGGACGAGGCCGATCTCTACACCGACGAGGCCAACGCCACCGCGCTGCGCGCCGCCGGCGCCAATGGCGACCTCACATCCTGGCTGAAGGCCCATCTGTCGCGCTCCAGCGAGGGCGACTATGTCGCCCTGCTCGGCTACATCGCGCGCGACAAGGCCACCATCGATGCCCTCCAGGCGATGCGGCTAGAGGTGCGCGAGAAGCGGCATGTCGCGACCTGTGCCGAGTTCGGACCGCGCTTCCTGCACTCGACAGGCCAGGCCTACAAGGGCGGTCCCGACAGCGGCGTGTTCCTCCAGATCACCGCCGACGACGCCAAGGACCTGGCCGTGCCGGGCCAGAAGGCGAGCTTCGGCGTGATCAAGGCGGCGCAGGCGCGCGGCGATTTCGACGTGCTTACCGAGCGTGGCCGGCGCGCGCTGCGTGTTCACCTGAAGGGCGGGCTCCAGAAGGGTCTCGCGACGCTCAATGCCGCGCTCAACGACGCACTGAATTAAGGGAATCTCTCACATGCAACTCGGCATGATCGGCCTCGGCCGGATGGGCGGCAACATCGTTCGCCGCCTGATGCGCCAGGGACATTCGACCGTGGTCTACGACAAGGACGCCAAGGCCGTCGCCGGCCTTGCCGCGGACGGCGCAGTCGGCTCGGCGACACTCGAGGAATTCATCTCGAAGCTGGAGCGGCCGCGCACGGCCTGGGTGATGCTGCCGGCAGGACACATCACCGAGACGACGATCGATACGATCGCAAAGGTGATGCAGGAAGGCGATGTCATCATCGACGGAGGCAACACCTTCTGGCAGGACGACGTTCGCCGCGGCAAGGCGCTGAAGGCGCGCGGCATTCACTATGTCGATGTCGGCACATCGGGCGGCGTCTGGGGTCTCGACCGCGGCTATTGCATGATGATCGGCGGCGAGAAGGCCGTGGTCGACCGGCTCGATCCGATCTTTGCCGCGCTCGCGCCCGGCGCCGGCGACATTCCGCGCACCGAAGGACGCGAGGGCCGCGATCCCCGCATCGAGCAGGGCTACATCCATGCCGGCCCCATCGGCGCCGGGCACTTCGTCAAGATGATCCACAACGGCATCGAATACGGCCTGATGCAGGCCTATGCCGAAGGTTTCGACATTCTCAAGAATGCCAACATCGAGGCGCTGCCGGCGGATCACCGCTACGATTTCGATCTCGCCGACATCGCCGAAGTGTGGCGGCGCGGCAGCGTGATTCCGTCCTGGCTGCTCGACCTCACCTCGACCGCGCTCGCCGACAGCCCGCAACTCGCGGAATATTCCGGCTTCGTGCAGGATTCCGGCGAAGGACGCTGGACCGTAAATGCCGCGATCGACGAGGCCGTGCCGGCCGAAGTCTTGACCGCCGCGCTCTACGCACGTTTCCGTTCCCGCAACGAACACACCTTTGCCGAAAAAATTCTGTCCGCGATGCGCGCGGGTTTCGGCGGCCACAAGGAGCCGAAGCAGCCGGGCGCTTCGAAACCAAAGTAACAAGTAGACAAGCGAAGGCCGACAATTCGTGACCAAAGATCCGCAAGCCAAGCGCAAGCCGGAAAATTGCGCCTTCGTCATCTTCGGTGTCACCGGCGACCTCACCCATCGTCTTGTGATGCCCTCGCTCTACAATCTGGCGGCCGAGCACCTGCTGCCGGAAAAATTCTGCGTCGTCGGCGTGGCGCGCAGGGGCCAGTCGGATGACGAGCTGCGCGACGGCCTGATGAAGGGACTGCGGCAATTCGCGACCCGTCCCGTGGACGACGACGTCGCCACGAGGCTGCTGGAATGCCTGACCTTCGTCGAGGCCGATCCGAAGGATCCGTCCTCCTTCGATCGCCTGCGCGAGCATCTGGATTCGCTGGAATGCGCGCAGGAGACCGGCGGCAACCGGCTGTTCTATCTGGCAACGCCGCCCGCCGCGTTCGCGCCGACCGCGCGCGAGCTCGGCCGCACCGGCATGATGAAGGAGAACGGCGCCTGGCGACGTCTCGTGATCGAAAAGCCGTTCGGCACCGATCTCGCCTCAGCCAAGGCTCTGAACGCCGAGCTGCTGAAGATCATGGACGAGCACCAGATCTACCGGATCGATCATTATCTCGGCAAGGAGACCGTGCAGAACATCCTGGTGCTGCGCTTTGCCAACGGCATGTTCGAGCCGATCTGGAATCGCAACCACATCGACCACATCCAGATCACGGTGGAGGAGAAGCTCGGCGTCGGCCATCGCGGCGGCTTCTACGACGCCACCGGCGCGCTGCGCGACATGGTGCCGAACCACCTGTTCCAGCTGATGTCGCTGGTTGCCATGGAGCCGCCCGCGCGGTTCGACGCACATTCGGTGCGCTCCGAGAAGGCCGACGTGCTGACCTCGATCCAGCAGCCGAGCCGGGAAGAGGCGCTGAGAAATTCGGTGCGTGCGCAATACCTCGCCGGCCGCATCGGTGACGACGAGATCACGGACTATCGCAAGACCGAGGACGTCAAGCCCGACAGCACCACCGAGACGTTTGTCGCGCTGAAGCTGATGATCGACAATTGGCGCTGGGCCGGCGTCCCCTTCTACTTGCGCACCGGCAAGGCGCTGGGTCACAAGCGCACCGAGGTTGCGATCAAGTTCAAGCAGGCGCCGCTGTCGATGTTTTCGGGTACGGACGTCGACCGCCTGTCGCAGAATTTCCTCACCATCGGCATCGCGCCGACCGAGACCATCGAGCTGCAGTTCAACGCCAAGATCCCGGGGCCGAGCATCACCATCGATGGCGTCGAGATGAAGTTCCGCTATGGCGACTATTTCCAGGCCGATCCCTCCACCGGCTACGAGACGCTGATCTACGACTGCATGATCGGCGACAACATCCTGTTCCAGCGCGCCGACGGCATCGAGGCCGGATGGCAGGCGGTGCAACCGTTCCTGGATGCCTGGAAGAGCGCGGGCAACAACGGCATCGAGACCTATGAAGCCGGCAGCGACGGCCCCGCCTGCGCCGACGAGCTGCTCCGGCGCGACGGGCGAAGCTGGCGGAAATTTTCGTGATTGCGGCCGGACAACCGAAGCTGATCGTCGCGGCCGATGCCGAGGCGCTGGCGCAGGCCGCGGCCGACCGGGTGATGGCGCGGATCGGCGCCAATCCCGGGCGTATCGCGATCTGCCTGACCGGCGGCTCGAGCCCGAAGAAGCTCTATCAATTGCTCGGCAGCGATTCCTGGCGTGGAAAAATCCCGTGGGACCGCGTGCACTGGTTCATCGGCGACGAGCGGTTCGTGCCTGAAAGCGATCCTCTCAACAACATGGCGGTGGCGCGGGCGGCATTTCTCGATCGCAATGCGCCTGCCGGCCATGTCCATCCGATCCCGACGGCGACCGGAGATCCGGATCGCAGCGCCGAGGCCTATGCACGCGAGCTGCAGGCCTTCTACGGCGCAGACCAACTCGATCCGGCGCGGCCGCTGTTCGACCTCGTCCTGATGGGCGCAGGCCCAGACGGCCACACCGCCTCGCTGTTTCCCGGCTATCCCGAGATCGAGGAGGTCAGGCGCTGGGTCATCGGCGTCCCCAAGGCCAATGTCGCGCCCTTCGTGCCGCGGGTCTCGCTCACCCTGCCCGCCCTGGCCTCCTGCCGCGAAATGCTGTTCGAGATTGCCGGGCACGACAAGCAGGCGATCTTGACGCGCCTCCTCAATGGCGAGAATCTGCCGGCCTTACGCGCGCGCTCGAATGGTGAGACCGTCTGGCTGGTCGACGGGGCCGCGCTTCCGGAGGAAATTCGTGGGCCGCGTTGAAGCACCTTGTGCGTTGATCGTGATGGGCGTGTCGGGTTCGGGCAAGAGCACGGTTGCAGGGGCACTCGGTGAGCGGCTCGGCTGGCGCTTCGAGGACGGCGACAGCTTCCATCCCGCCAGCAATGTCGAGAAAATGCGGGCCGGCCATCCCCTCACCGACGAGGACCGCTGGCCCTGGCTCAACGCCATCGCCGACGAGATCGAGCGGGTGTGCGGACGCGGCGAGCATGTCATCATCGCCTGCTCGGCGCTGAAGCACGCCTATCGTGACGTGCTGCTGCGCGGGCGCAGTGATGTCCGCTTCGTGTTCCTGAAGGGGACGAAAGAGCTGATCGCCCAGCGGCTCGCGCAGCGCAAGGGCCATTTCATGCCGCCCGGGCTGCTGACCAGCCAGTTCGACACGCTGGAGCCGCCGGAGCCAGGCGAGCACGTCATCACCGTGTCGATCGACGAGACCGTCGAGGCGATCGTGGACGGCGTCGTGCGGCAATTGAAACTAGGCGGGGCAATATCCAAGGTTCTGCCATGACTCCCATCTCACTCGTGGTCTCCGACGTCGACGGCACGCTGCTGACCAAGGACAAGACCCTGACCGAGCGTGCGCGGAGCACAGTGCACCGGCTGCACCAGGCCGGCATCGGCTTCACCATCACCTCCAGCCGGCCCGCGATCGGCATGCGCTTCCTGATCGAGCCGCTGGCGCTGTGGCTGCCGGTCGGCCCGTTCAACGGCTCCTCGATCGTCGATCCCGAGATGCGGCCGGTCGAGCAGCACCTGATTCCGCCGGCTGCGGCCGAGCGTTCCTTGAAGATCCTCCGCGACTACGGCGCCGACATCTGGCTGTTCACCACCGACGAATGGCTGATCGATAATCCAAACGGTCAATACGTCGCGCATGAGCGGCACACGATCCGCTCCGACCCGACCATCGTGACGGATTTCTCGCCGTATCTTGCGAGCGCCTGCAAGATCGTCGGCGCCAGCGCCGACGCGGCCAGGCTCGCCGCTTGCGAGAAGGCGATGCAGGAGGCGGTCGGCAGCGAGGCCACCGCGGTGCGCTCGCAGACCTACTATCTCGACGTCACGCCGCCCGGTTTCAACAAGGGCACGTTCGTCGAGTTTATGGCCAAGCGCCTGGGCATCTCGACCGACGCGGTCGCCACCATCGGCGACATGCAGAACGACCTCGCGATGTTCCGCGTCAGCGGCACCTCGATTGCCATGGGCAACGCCGCCGACGACGTCAAGGACGAGGCGACCCATGTCACCGGGAGCAACGAGCAGGACGGTTTTGCCGAGGCGATGGAGATGATCCTGAAGCGGAACGGGGTGGGTTAGGGCTTGATCGCCTCGCCTATCGCCTGCCGCCGGATGTCTACCTCTCCCCAGCGGGGAGAGGTGAAGAACCTGCCGCGCCGATCTACTGCGACCGCTGCATCGCCGGCTTCTCACTCTTCCGTCTTGCCGCCGACAGATTGTGCGCGGTGTTGATCAGCGCGATGTGGGTCAGCGCCTGCGGGAAGTTGCCGCTCTGGCGGCGGGCCGCGGAGTCGTATTCTTCGGCGAGGAGCCCGACATCGTTCGCGACCCCGACCACGCGATCGAACAATTCCTGCGCCTTGTCGAGATTGCCTGACAGCACATGGGCGTCAGCCAGCCACAGGCTGCACGCCAGGAACGCGCCCTCGAGCGGCGGCTGTCCTGCAGCCAGCTCGCGCGGATCGTGCCGCAGCACGAAACCGTCGCGCATCAAGCATGTCTCGACGGCGGCGATGGTGCCACGGATGCGCGGGTCCTCCGCCGGCAGAAAGCCGACCGCCGGCAGCAGCAGCACGCTGGCATCGAGCAGTTTCGAGCCGTAGGACTCGATGAAGGCGTTCTCCTCCGCGTCAAAACCGTTGTTGCAAACGTCGCGATGAATGGCTTCGCGCAACGCACGCCAATGCAGCAGCGGCGCCTTGAAGCCAAAGGTCTCGGCGCTCTTGATGCCGCGGTCGAAGGCGACCCAGGTCATCACCTTTGAGAACACGTAGTGCCGGGGCTGCCCACGCCGCTCCCAGATGCCGTGATCGGGCCGATCCCAGACCTCGGCGAGATGGTTGAGCACCGCGCATTCCAGCGCCCAGCTTTCCTCGTCGAGCTTCAGTCTCGCCATGCGCGACTGGTGGAAGGCGTCGATCAGTTCGCCGTAGACGTCGAGCTGGAGCTGCGCATGCGCGGCGTTGCCGACACGCACCGGCCGCGCGCCCTCGTAGCCGTCAAGCCAGCCCGCCTCCCATTCGAGCAGCCGGCGCTGGCCCCAGATGCCGTACATGATTTGCATGTTGGACGGCGAGCCGGCGGCCGCACGCAGCAGCCAATTGTGCCAGGCCGAGGCCTCCTCGGTGTAGCCCGAGTTCATCAGCGCCAGCAGCGTGAAGGTGGCATCGCGCAGCCAGCAGAAGCGGTAGTCCCAATTCCTGCTGCCGCCGAGCTTTTCCGGCAGCGAGGTGGTGGGCGCCGCGACGATGCCGCCGGTGGGGCCGAAGGTCAGCGCCTTCAGCGTGATCAGCGAGCGCAGGATGAGATCGTGGTAATCGCCGTCGCGGGTGTAACGGCGGCACCAGTCCTGCCAGAAATTCTCGGTCTCCTTGAGCGCGACCTCAGGATCGATCGGCCCGGGCGGCTCAAGATGCGAGGGGCCGTAGGTCATCACGAAGGGAATGGTCTCGCCTGCCCTCACCTCGAAGTCCGACACCGTGGTCAGATCCTCGCCGCGGGTCTCGACCGGCGTACGGAGCACCGTCATGTCTTGCCCTGCGACCGCCAGCAGGGCGTGGTCGATGCGCCGCACCCAGGGAATGTCCACGCCGAAACCGAAGCGGATGACGAGCTCCATCCGCATCTTCACGCTGCCGCTGATGCCGCGAACCAGACGCACGATGTCGGACGCCCTGCCGCGCGGCGGCATGAAGTCGATCAACGCGACGGTGCCGCTCTTCGTCTCAAAGCGAGTTTCAAGGATGAGGGTATTGCCGAGATAGCGGCGCGAGATCGCGGTGACGTCCTCGCTTGGCGCGATCAGCCAGCGGCCATTCCTGTGGTTGCCGAGGATCGCGGCAAAGCAGGCGTCGGAATCGAAGGCGGGCCAGCACAGCCAGTCGATCGAGCCGTTGCGCCCGACCAGCGCCGCGGTCTCGCAATCGCCGATCAGCGCATAGTCCTCGATCCTTTGCGTCAATGTCGTGCGAGCCTGAAAAATCCCCGCCCGATCAACCCCCGCCGGTCAGCGAACGTTCCCGCGTCGCCGCTCGCAAGGCCGTGAGATCGATCTTCGAGGCGATCCTGTCGAGCGCGACGGGAAGGCGCTGGCGCCAGTTCGGATGCTCGTCGATCGTGCCCGGAATGTTGGGCTGGTCGACCACGCCGAGCAGATCTTCCATGGACACCGCGAGCAGGCGCGAGGGCGTGCGCGACAGGAAGGCGAGCACCGAATAGAGGTCGTTGGCATTGATGCCGTTCTGCCGCAAGATCTCGTCGAGCCTGCCCAGCGCATCCCAGCGGGCCTGGTCGTTCTCCCCGGGATCGAGCCCGAGCGAGCGCTTCATCTTGAGGTCACCGAAGGAGCGCCAGCCCGCATAGGTCGACAAATCATGCGTGTTCAGCGCGACGAGCGCATTGGGCCGGTAATGCTCGACGTTGCGAAAGCGGCCGGTCTCGTCGCGCTCGAACATCATGACGAGATAGGACCAGATGCCGAAATCCTGCATGGTCTCGCGAAAGCCTTCCGGCACAGTGCCGAGGTCCTCACCGATCACGATGCATTTGTGGGCCGCGCTCTCGCGCACCACCGCGGCGAGCAGCGCCTCGAAGGGCATCTGCACGTAGGCGCCGTTGTCCGGCTTGAAGCCGCGCGGCACCAGATAGAGCCGCTTCAAGCCGAGCACGTGATCGAGCCTGATGGCGCCGGCATGGCGCATCGAGGCCGCCAGCATGTCGGCGAACGGCACGAAGGATTGCGCCTCCAGGCCGCCGGCGTTGAAGCCGGCAAGGCCCCAGTCCTGGCCGACAGTGTTGAGCACGTCGGGCGGCGCGCCGACCGCGAGGTGGCGGGAAATCGCGGTCTGCTCGTTCCAGGCATCGAAGCCGTTGGACTGCACGCCGACGGCGACGTCGAGATAGAGACCGACGCGCATGCCGAGCTGGCCGGCCAGCTCCTTGGCGGCATGCAACTGGCTGTCGGCCGTCCATTGCACGAATTCGACGAACTCGACCGCGCGCTTATCAGGCCCGTTGCGCAGCTCGGCGCATTTGGCTTCGTCCGGCCGTTGCCATTCGGTCGGCCATTCCCACCATGGCCGGTTGAAGCGATGGCGCAGCACCTCGAAACAGGCAAAGCGGGACAACAGCGGCGCGCGAGCGGCGCGGAAGGCATCAAAGTCCTTGCGGCGCGCCGCGCTCGCGCCGGTCACGAAGCTGTTGAAGGCCGCGCGCAAAGCCAGCCATTTCAGCGCCGCCATGTCGGCATAGGGCACGCGGTCGCCTTCGCGCAGCCGCGCGGCGGTCGCGGCCACATCGGGGACGAGATCGGCGGAAAATTCCGGGATCGCCTCGACGTCGATATAGAGCGGATTGAGAAACAG
The DNA here is from genome assembly GCF_051853005.1 of Bradyrhizobium sp. SMVTL-02. Taxonomy (NCBI): domain Bacteria; kingdom Pseudomonadati; phylum Pseudomonadota; class Alphaproteobacteria; order Hyphomicrobiales; family Nitrobacteraceae; genus Bradyrhizobium; species Bradyrhizobium sp. SMVTL-02. The sequence continues at coordinate 6,278,975 of NZ_CP182469.1, forward strand.
CCGGCTATTCGGCGAATAGGGGCTGCAATCGGCGGGCTGATCGTCGAACAACACGTGCAGCGGATTGAGGCCGACACCGTCGGCACCGAGTTGCTTGGCCAGCCGGAGGAGACCGGCGAGGTCGGTGAAATCGCCGATGCCCCAATTGCGGTCCGAGCGGACGCTGTAGAGCTGCACGGCGAGCAGCCAGCCGCGATCGAAATCGCCGCCGAAGGCGCGCTCGGGCGCCACGATCATCGGCACATCTTCGCTCACGCCTCCGGCATCGGTCAGCATCAGGCGGTGATAGCCGAGCGGCAGGGCGGCTGGCCAGGCAATGACCGGCTCGCGCGCTTCACCTTGCGCGATCACATTGCCGTTGCCGACGATCTTCCATTGCAAGGGCGGCGTCCCGGTTGCCGCTAGTTCAGTGCGCGGATGCCCCAGGGCGCGCACCACGACAGGCCCGCTGACGAAACGGTAGACCCGCTTCTCCGGCAGCGCGTCGAGGATGGATTTGAGCGCCTCGGGCGCGGTGACCCGCAGCTTGCCGAGGGCGTCGACGAATTCGGACTGAACGCCCTTGATCCGGGCTTGAGCTAAAAGATCCATACGGCACGCAGCTTGCAGGCCATGATTTGGCCGGGGGCAGGGATTTTAACGAGGTCACGGAAGAGGTTAGTCAGGGGTAACTCGCAAACTGCGCTTGCCGTTCCGCAGGGAACCAATGACACACAAGCGGCTTTCTATAGTGGTACCAAGCGTGGGTTCCCGACAAGGGAAACGGGCTCCTGCTTTCTTGTCAATGGCATCACCGTGAACAAGACAATTCAAACTGTCGAGAGTGCCGCAGCCGGCAGCGCTTTCCTCATTGAAGACGTCTATCCCCTGGTCGACGGCGGCCGCTTCGCCGTGAAGCGGATCGCGGGCGAGCGGGTCGAGGTCTGGGCCGACATCTACCGCGACGGCGACGCGGTGATCGCCGCTGCGCTGATCTGGCGCCGCGAGCAGGACCGCGAATGGCAGAGCGACCCTATGACCCATCACGGCAATGACCGCTGGTCCGGCGCGTTCACGCCCGCTGAGCCCGGCCAATATGTCTATGCGATCGAAGCCTGGACCGACGAGTTCGCGACCTGGTCGCACGCGATCGCGCGCAAGCGGCGTACAGGGGCCGATGTCAGCCTCGATGCGATCGAGGGGGCCGGCCTCCTGACCAAGGCGCATGTCGCGCGTCAGGACGCCGCAGCGATCATCATCAGGCGATGCGAAGACTACCTCCAGAGCGGCGACGTCACCCCGCTGCTGGCGGCCGAGCTTGGTGAAGCCATGGCCGAGAGCCAGTCGCGGCCCGACCTGACGCGCTCGCCGCTCTTCCCGCTGATCGTCGACCGCAACAAGGCACGCTTCGGCGCCTGGTACCAGATGATGCCGCGCAGCCAGAGCGAGGTCCCGGGCCAGCACGGCACACTGCGCGACTGCATTGCGCGCGTCCCCGATATCGCCGCCATGGGCTTTGACGTGCTCTACTTCACGCCGATCCACCCCGTTGGACGCACTCGCCGCAAGGGCCGTAACGACGCGCCGGTGGCGAGCGAGGGCGATCCCGGCTCGCCCTATGCGATCGGCACCGCCGAGGGCGGGCACGATGCGCTGCATCCCGAGCTCGGCACGATCGAGGACTTTCGCGCGCTGGTCGCCACATGCCTCGAGTACGGGCTCGAGCTCGCGCTCGACTTCGCAGTGCAGTGCTCGCCGGACCATCCCTGGCTGACGCAGCATCCGGAATGGTTCAAATGGCGGCCGGACCGCTCGGTGCGGACCGCGGACCGCCCCTATTCGGACATCGTCATCCCCGATTTCGGCTCCGTCGATCGCGCCGGGCTGTGGAACGCCTTTCGCGACGCCATGCTGTTCTGGATCGACCATGGTGTCACCATCTTCGCGATCGACAATCACGACACCGCACCGCTTCCGTTCTGGGAGTGGCTGATCGGCGACATCCGCCGCCGGCATCCCGAGGTGATCCTGTTCTCCAAGACATTTGCGCGGCCGAAGCTGATGAAGGGCCTCGCCAAGCTCGGCTTCGCGCAGTCCTTCAGCTATTTCCCCTGGCGCACGACGAAGGGAGAGTTGGAACAGTATCTCGGCGAGCTGACCGGTTATCCCGAGCGGGACCTCCATCGGGCGAACCTGTTCGTCAACACCGCAGACCTCTTGCCTTATCATCTGCAGAGTGGCGAGCCCTGGATGTTCAAATCGCGGCTCGCGCTGGCCGCGACGTTGTCGGGCAATTACGGCATCTACAGCGGATTCGAGCTGCTGGAGCACGAGGCGGTTCCCGGCCGCGAGGAATATCTCGATTCCGAAAAATACCGGATCAAGCAGCGCAACTGGGACGCGCCCGGCAACATCAAGCCGTCCATCGCAGCGCTCAACCGCATCCGCAACGACAATGCGGCACTCCAGCAGACGGAGAACTTGCGCTTCCTCAATATCGAGGACGGCGAGACGATCGCCTTCGCCAAGAAGGCGGCCGATTCAGCCAACACCGTCGTGGTCGTGATTGCGCTCTCGCGCCATGCGCGCGAATTCTGGCTGCCGCTCGGCGACGTCACCGTTGACGCCGGCGGAGAACGACACCATGTGACGGCACTCGAAAACCTCCTCACCGGCGAACAGTCGCGCATCATGTGGGGCGGGATCAGGTTGCGTATCGATCCCGACCGCGATCCGGCGCTTTTGTTCCGCTGCCTGGCGTAAGGGGTCACGCCATGAATGTTCTGTCTTCCGTCGACACCAAGAAGGCTGAGGCTGCCGAGGTCGTGGATGAGCTCTGGTACAAGGACGCGATCATCTACCAGCTCCACGTCAAGGCCTTTGCCGACAGCAACAATGACGGCATCGGCGACTTCGCCGGCCTGACCGAGAAGTTGCCCTATCTCCAGGAGCTCGGCGTCACCGCGTTGTGGCTGCTGCCGTTCTATCCCTCGCCTGGCCGCGACGACGGCTACGACATCGCCGACTACGGCGCGGTCAATCCCGATTTCGGGACGATGAAGGACTTCAAGCGCTTCATCCAGGAGGCGCAGAAGCGCGGTCTGCGGGTCATCACCGAGCTGGTCGTCAACCACACCTCCGATCAGCACAAATGGTTCAAGCGTGCGCGCCGCAGCCATCCGGGCTCGAGCGCCCGCAACTGGTATGTCTGGAGCGACACCGACCAGAAATACCAGGGCACCCGCATCATCTTCACCGACACCGAGAAGTCGAACTGGACCTGGGATCCGGAGGCCGGCGCCTTCTACTGGCACCGCTTCTTCTCGCATCAGCCCGACCTCAATTTCGACAATCCGCGCGTGGTCAGCGCCATCATCCAGGTGATGAAGCGCTGGCTCGACGCCGGCGTCGACGGCTTCCGGCTGGACGCAATTCCCTATCTCTGCGAGCGCGAGGGCACCTCGAACGAGAACCTTCCCGAGACGCATGCCATCATCAAGCGCCTGCGCCAGGAATTGGATGCGTACTCCAAGGGCAAGCTGCTGCTCGCCGAAGCCAATCAATGGCCGGAGGACGTGCAGGAATATTTCGGCCGCGGCGACGAATGCCACATGGCCTATCACTTCCCGCTGATGCCGCGCATCTACATGGCGATCGCGCAGGAGGACCGCTTCCCGATCACCGACATCCTGCGCCAGACGCCGGACATCCCGGCGAGCTGCCAATGGGCGCTGTTCCTGCGCAATCATGACGAGCTGACGCTGGAGATGGTCACCGACGTCGAGCGCGACTATCTCTGGACCACCTACGCCAACGATCCGCGCGCCCGCATCAATGTCGGCATCCGGCGGCGGCTCGCGCCGCTGATGGACAACGACCGCCGCAAGATCGAGCTGATGAACTCGCTGCTGCTGTCCTTCCCGGGCACGCCGATCATCTACTACGGCGACGAGATCGGGATGGGCGACAACATCTATCTCGGCGACCGCAACGGCGTGCGCACGCCGATGCAATGGAGCCCGGACCGCAACGGCGGCTTCTCGCGCTGCGACCCCGCCCGGCTCTACGCGCCGCTGATCATGGATCCCGTCTACGGCTATGAATCAGTGAACGTCGAGGCGCAGTCGCGCAGCCTGTCCTCGCTGCTCAGCGCCACCAAGCGGCTGATCTCGGTGCGCAAGTCGACGCTGGCCTTCGGCCGCGGCTCCATGACCTTCATCCGCCCGGCCAATCGCGCCGTGCTGGCCTATGTCCGGCAGTATCGCGACGAAGTCATCCTCTGCGTCGCCAATCTCTCGCGCGCCGCGCAGGCGACCGAGCTCGATCTGTCGCCCTGGAAGGACCGCATCCCGCAGGAGATGCTCGGCCGGACCCGATTCCCGGCGATCGGCGAATTGCCCTACATGATCACGCTGGGACCCTACGGTTTCTACTGGTTCCACCTCACCGAGCGCGACAAGTCCGAGCCGGTGACGCCGCGCGCGGTGCCGGAGTTCGAGACCCTGGTCGTGCCGGTCAATTCGAACTGGGTGTCGCTGGCACGCGAGCGCGGCGTGTTCGAGCGCGACGTGCTGCCGGGATTCTTGGCAAGGACACGCTGGTATCCGGAGCACAATCCCAAGCACATCCAGACAGCGCTGACCTCGGCCGTGCCTTTCAGCGATATCGGCGACAACAGGCCCTGGATCGCGTTCTTCGAGACCACGCGGGACGACGTCACGACGCGCTACGTGCTGCCGCTGCAGATCGAATGGGTACGCTTCGACCGCGAACGCTTCAACCCGAAGGCGCTCGCCGCCGTGCGCCAGGGTGCGCGCGAGGGCACGCTGCTCGACGTCGCGACCGAGCCGATCTTCATCGGCCTGTTCCTGCGGGGTCTGTCGCAAAACCTGGTGGTAGACGAGAACAATCTGCGGCTGGAGTTCAAGGCGACCAGCCGGTTCGCCGACTACACCATCAAGGAGCCTGAACGCATCCGCGCGATCGAGCAGTCCAACAGCACCGCGCTCGTGGACAACCAGTATGTCGTCAAGATCCATCGGCAGCTTGAAACCGGCACCAGTCCCGAGATCGAGATCGGCCACTACCTCACGGAAGTGGTCCGCTTCGCCAATACGCCGGCGTTGCTCGGCAGCGTCGAGCTGGTCGAGGGCGATCACCGCAGCGCGCTCGGCGTGCTGCATGCCTTTGTCGAGAACCAGGGCGACGGCTGGGCCGTGACCACCGGTTATCTCGATCGCTATATCGACGAACAGCGGCTCTTGTCCGCGGGCGAAAGGCCGCGCGAGACCCAGGAGCAGGCGCCCTACCTGCACTTCATCGCGCAGATCGGCCGGCGGCTCGCCGAGCTGCATGTCGCCCTGGCCGCGGCAAAGCCGGACAACCTCGCTCCAGAGCCGATCGGCTCCGAACACGCCAGGCGCTGGATCTCCGACCTCAAGGCGCGCGCCGAGCGGGTGTTCGAACGCCTTGCTGAGAGCCGCGACAGCCTGCGGGAGACGGACCGGCCGCTGATCGACCAGCTCGGCGCAGCGCGCGCGGCCCTGCCGGACCACCTCAATGCACTATTGCCTTCCGCCATCGGCGGGTTGAACATCCGTCATCATGGCGACTTCCGCCTGGGGCAAACTCTGATCGTGAAGGACGACATCTTCATCATCGACTTCGACGGCAATCCGCGCCGGCCGCTGGCCGACAAGCGGCGCAAGCTGCCGGCCGCACGCGACGTCGCCGGCCTGATCCGCTCGATTGATCTTTCGGTTAACGTCGCCCTCAACCGGGTGCTCGCGGGCGGCGGGACCGACGAACAGGACCGGCTTGCAGCCGCGCTCGGTGAATGGCGCGAACGCGCCACCGCGACGTTCCTGCACGCCTATCGCGAGGCCATGACCGACCGGCGGCTATGGCCGAAAGATCCGCGGGCAGCGCAAGGCCTGTTAAGGTTTTTCCTGCTTGATCAAGCGTTCGACGACGTAGAGTACGAACTGTCCCACCGGCCCGAGGGGCTCCATGCGCCGCTGACCGGACTGCTTCGCATTCTGTCCAGTGCCGGGAGCGAAGCCCATGCCTAAACTGCCAGCCGAAGCCTACGCGATCATCGAGGGCCGCCACTCCGACCCCTTCCACTATCTCGGGCTGCATCCCGAGGGCGGCAAGAGCGTGGTGCGCGCCTTCGTGCCCGAGGCCTCCAATGTCGAGGCGGTCGGCGAGCATGGCGAGGTCGCACCGCTCGACCGCGTTCATGACTCCGGCCTGTTCATCGGAGCTCTGCCCAACGGCTCGAAGCACTACCAGCTACGCGCGACATTCGGCAACAACGTCGTCGAATTCGAGGATGCCTACCGCTTCCCGCCGATCCTGACCGATTTCGACCTCTATCTGCTCGGCGAAGGCACCCACCAGCGCCTCTACGACAAGCTCGGGGCGCACCCGATGCGGCTCGACGGCGTCGACGGCATCGGCTTCGTCGTGCTGGCGCCAAATGCGCGGCGCGTATCCGTGGTCGGCGACTTCAACTTCTGGGACGGGCGGCGTCATCCGATGCGGGTGCGCGGCAGCGGGTATTGGGAGCTCTTCATCCCGCATGCGAAGATCGGCGATCATTACAAGTTCGAGATCATCGGCCCGCACGGCCATCTGCTCCCGCTGAAATCCGATCCGCTGGCCTTTGCAACCGAAGTACGGCCGAAGACGGCCTCGATCGTGTTCGACGAGGCGCATCTGCCGCGGCCGCGTCCTGCGCCCGACGGCATCAACGCACTGTCGGCGCCGATGTCGATCTACGAGGTCCATCTCGGCTCGTGGCGGCGCAAGGGCAACAATGAATGGCTCACCTATCGCGAGCTGGCCGAGCAGCTGCCGGCCTATGCCCGCGACATGGGATTCACGCATCTCGAATTCCTGCCGGTGAGCGAGCATCCGTTCGACGGCTCGTGGGGCTATCAGCCGACCGGGCTCTATGCGCCGACCAGCCGGTTCGGAAGCCCCGAGGATTTCGCCGCCCTCGTCGATGCCTGCCACCGCGAAGGCATCGGCGTGCTGCTCGACTGGGTGCCCGGCCATTTTCCCGACGATCCGCACGGGCTCGGCAGCTTTGACGGCACGGCGCTCTATGAGCACGCCAACCCGCTCCAGGGCCGCCACCTCGACTGGGGCACGCTGATCTACAATTACGGGCGCACCGAAGTGACGAACTTCCTGGTGTCGAACGCGCTGTTCTGGATGGAGCGCTACGGTATCGACGGCCTGCGCGTCGATGCGGTGGCCTCGATGCTCTATCTCGACTACAGCCGGCCTGCCGGGGCGTGGATTCCGAACCAGTATGGCGGCCGCGAGAACATCGAGGCGATCAACTTCCTGCGCCGTTTCAACACGGAGGTCTTTGCCCGCTTCCCGCAGGCGACCACGGCCGCGGAAGAATCCACCGCATGGCCGCAAGTCTCGCGTCCGGTCGAATTCGGCGGGCTCGGCTTCGGCTACAAGTGGAACATGGGCTGGATGCACGACACGCTGAACTACATCAGCAAGGATCCGATCTACCGCAAGCATCATCACGGCGAGATCCTGTTCGGCCTGCACTACGCGTTCTCGGAAAACTTCATCCTGCCGCTCTCGCACGACGAGGTCGTGCACGGCAAACGTTCGATCCTGGGGCGCATGCCCGGCGACGAATGGCAGCGCTTTGCGAATTTGCGGGCCTATTACAGCTTCATGTTCGGCCACCCCGGCAAGAAGCTGCTGTTCATGGGCGCCGAGATCGGGCAGAGCAGCGAATGGAATCACGACCAGTCGCTCGACTGGCACCTGCTCGAATACAAGGGCCATTCCGGCCTCCAGGCGCTGATCCGCGACCTCAACCGGCTCTACCGCGCGGTGCCGGCGCTGCATCAGATGGACTGCGACCAGGCCGGCTTCGAATGGCTGATCACGGACGATGCCAACCGCAACGTGTTCGCCTGGCTGCGCAAGGGCTTTGACGAGCACGCGCGGTGCCTCGTGATCGTCAACTTCTCCCCCAATGTCTACCCCAACTATCGCGTTCCCGTGCCCCTGGCCGGCAAGTGGAAAGAGGTGTTCAATTCCGACTCCGCCCATTACGGCGGCAGCAATGTCGGGAACATCGGCGAGGTCCAGACCGTTGACGGCAAGACGCCCGAGCTCCGCCTCACCATTCCGCCGCTCGCCGCGATCTTCCTCGTTCCGGAAAGCTGACATATGCGCCTGACCGCCGGATCGCCCGCACGCCTCGGCGCAAGCTGGGACGGACGTGGCACCAATTTTGCGCTGTTCTCCGCCAACGCGCAGAAGGTCGAGCTTTGCCTGTTCGACGCGCAAGGCCGCCGCGAGCTCGAGCGCGTCGAACTGCCTGAAAGGACCGAGGACGTCTGGCACGGCTATCTCAACGATGTCTCGCCCGGGCAGCTCTACGGCTACCGGGTGCACGGTCCCTACGAGCCCGAGCACGGCCACCGCTTCAACGCCAACAAGCTGCTGCTCGACCCCTATGCGAAGCGGCTCGCCGGACGGCTGGTCTGGAGCGATGCGCATTTCGCCTACCGCACCGGCTCGCCGCGCGAGGATCTGTCGTTCGACCGGCGCGACAATGCACGCGGCATGCCCAAGGCCGTCGTGGTCGACGAGACCTTCAACTGGGGCCGCCGCGAGATCCGGCCGAACATCCCCTGGGAGGACACCATCATCTACGAGGCCCACGTCAAGGGCCTGACGCAGAAGCGGGACGACGTGCCGCCGAACCTCCGCGGCACCTATGGCGGCCTGTCCTCGCCGGCGATGATCGAGCACCTGAAGAAGCTAGGCGTCACCACGATCGAGCTGCTGCCGATCCACAGCTTCGTCGACGATCGCATCCTGGTCGAAAAGAAACTCGCCAATTACTGGGGCTACAACACGCTGTCCTTCTTCGCGCCGGAGCCGCGCTACGCCCAGGACAATGCGCTCGATTCCTTCCGCACCACGGTCGCGCGCCTGCACGATGCCGGCATCGAGGTGATGCTCGACGTCGTCTACAACCACACCGCCGAAGGCAACCACCTCGGCCCGACGCTGTGCTATCGCGGCATCGACAATGCCTCCTATTACTGGCTCAACCGCGAGAACCCGCGCTACTATGACGACTTCACCGGCTGCGGCTCGTCCGTGAACCTCACCCATCCGCGCGTGCTGCAGATGGTGATGGACTCCCTGCGCTACTGGGTCGAGGTCTGCCATGTCGACGGCTTCCGCTTCGATCTCGCCACTACGCTCGCGCGCGGGCCGAACGGTTTTGATCGCGGCAGCTCGTTCTTGACTGCAGTTCGCCAGGATCCGGTGCTGGCGACCGTCAAGCTCGTCGCCGAACCCTGGGACCTGGGCCTCGGCGGCTACCAGGTCGGCGCATTCCCCTCGCAATGGTCGGAATGGAACGACCGCTATCGCAGCGCCATGCGCCGCTACTGGAGTGGCGAAGGCAGCCTGATCGGCGATATCTCCAGCCGCATGACGGCGTCCTCCGACCTGTTCAACCACGACGGACGGCGGCCGCGCGCCAGCATCAACCACATCACCGTGCATGACGGCTTCACGCTCGCCGACCTCTTCAGCTACAACGAGAAGCACAACGAAGCCAATGGCGAGGACAATCGCGACGGCTCCAACGACAACCACAGCAACAATTGCGGAGTCGAGGGCCCGACCGACGATCCGAAAATCCTGGAGCTGCGCCGGCAGCTTCGCAGGAACGTGCTGGCCTGCCTGATGTTGGCGCAGGGCGTCCCGCTGATCCTGGCGGGCGACGAGGTCGGCAATTCGCAGTCCGGCAACAACAACGCGTATTGCCAGGACAACGAGGTCGGCTGGGTCGGCTGGGACAATCTCGGCAAAGATGATGAGGACATGGTCGACTTCGTCTCAGGCCTCGCCGACATCCGCCGCCGCTTCTCGCAGCTTCGCAGCCATCGCTGGCTCGACGGCCGTCCCAAGGACGGTGTCTCCTACGGCGCACTTTGGCTGACGCCTGAAGGTAACGAGATGACGGAGAGCGACTGGACATTCCCGGATGGGCGGTTTCTCTCCTATGTGATGGGGCCGATGGAACCCGGCAGCGCCGCGATCTTTATCGTCCTGAACGCCGCCCCCGAAGAGATCGCATTCAAATTGCCCAAAATGTCCGAATACAAGAGCTGGCAGCAGATCCTGAACACGACCGATGCCAAGCTGAACACCATCGACTTCCCGTCCGGAAGCGACAGCAAGGCGCCGCCGCGCTCCGTGCTCGCCTTCGCGGGGGCGTCATGAGGCCATCCTTCGGGGCGCGGCCAACGAAAGACGGCGTGTCGTTCCGGTTGTGGGCGCCCGCTGCGCGCCGCGTCGATCTCCTGCTCGACCGCAGACACGCGATGCAGCGCCGCCAGGATGGCTGGTATGTGGCCGATATTGCCGGTCTCCCCGCTGGCAGCCCCTACAAATTCAGGATCGACGACGAGATCGACGTGCCCGATCCGGCCTCGGCCTTCCAGCCTGAAGACGTGTTCGGCCCGAGCGAGGTGATCGATCACGACGCCTTCGCCTGGCGCGCACAGGATTGGCGCGGCCGGCCCTGGGAAGAGACGGTACTTATCGAGACCCATGTCGGCACCTTCACGCGCGAAGGCACCTACCGCGCCATGATCGACAAGCTCGATCATCTCGCCGCGACCGGCATCACTGCGCTGGAATTGATGCCGCTGGCCGATTTCGCGGGACGCCGCGGCTGGGGTTATGACGGCGTGCTGTGGTATGCGCCCGACAGCGCCTATGGCCGTCCCGAAGATCTGAAGACGCTGATCGACGAGGCCCATCTGCGCGGGCTGATGGTGTTCCTCGACGTCGTCTACAATCATTTCGGCCCCGAGGGGAATTATCTCGGCCGCTATGCACCGAGCTTCTTCACCGATGCGCATACGCCCTGGGGCAGCACGATCGACTACCGCGTGCCGCAGGTGCGCGCCTTTGCGGTCGAGAACGCGCTGTCCTGGCTGACCGACTATCGCTTCGACGGACTGAGGCTCGATGCCGCCAACCACATCATGGCCGTCCCGGGCGAGCAATCGATGCTGCAGGACCTCAGCGTCGCCGCCGGCGAGCTCGCCAAGGCCACGGGCCGGCACATCCATCTCGTGCTGGAGAACGGCGACAACCGCGCCAGCCTGCTCGACGCCGCACAGGAGCCGCCGAACGGGAAATATCGGGGACAGTGGAACGACGATTATCACCACGTCTGGCACGTGATGCTGACCGGCGAGCTCGCCGGCTATTACGCCGACTACCAGACGCCGCGCATGGACCTCGCCCGCGCGCTGGCCTCGGGCTTCGTCTACCAGGGCGAGATCTCGGAGTTCTGGGGCAAGAAGCCACGCGGCGAGCCGAGCGGCCAGTTGCCGCCCGCAACCTTCGTCAACTTCCTGCAGAACCACGACCAGATCGGCAATCGCCCGCTGGGCGACCGGCTCGAGAGCCTGGCATCGCCGCAGCAGATCGAGGCGGCGCTCGCCGTGACCCTGCTCGCGCCGATGGTGCCGATGCTGTTTCAGGGCGAGGAATGGGGCTCGAGGGTCCCCTTCCCGTTCTTCTGCGATTTCCAGGGCGGATTGGCCGATGCCGTCCGCAAGGGCCGCAAGCAGGAATATGCCTGGGCCTATGAGAAATACGGCGACGAGGTGCCCGACCCGCTCGATCCGGCAACACTGCAATCGGCGGTGCTCGACTGGACCGGCCGCACGCCGGAGCAGAATGCGCGGCTCGCGTTGGTGCGTGACCTGCTCGCGCTCCGCCACAAGGAGATCGTACCGCGGCTGAAGGGCGCAAGCTTCGGTGATGCCGAGGCGGCCGACAATGGTCTGCTCAGCGCACATTGGCGCATGGGCGACGGCACGACGCTGCACCTCGCCGCCAATCTGTCGGACCACGAGATCACCCCCAATGCCAGCACGGGCACGCCGATCTGGGGCGGCGTGATCGGCGATCTCATTCCGCCCTGGTCGGTGGTCTGGCGCCTCGGAGGTTGACATGCCTCCCGCCATTCCCGTTGCGACCTACCGGCTTCAGCTCACCGCGGATTTCGGCTTCGACAAGGCCGCCGAAGTCATTCCGTACCTGAAGGCGCTCGGGATTACGCATCTCTATGCCTCGCCGGTGATGAAGGCGCGCAAGGGGTCGACCCATGGCTACGATACCGTTGACCATGGCCAGCTCAATCCGGAGCTCGGCGGCGAAGCCGGCTTTGCGCGACTGAGCGAAGCCCTGGCCAAGCACGATCTCGGCCTCATCATCGACTTCGTACCCAACCATGTCGGCGTGCACTTCGCCGACAATCCCTGGTGGCTCGACGTGCTCGAATGGGGCCAGGCCTCGCCGCACGCGGTCGCCTTCGATATCGACTGGGACCTCTTGCCCCATCGCGCCCGCGGCGGCGTGCTGCTGCCGATCCTCGGCTCCTCCTATGGCGAGGCGCTGGAGCACGGCGAGATCGAGCTGCGCTACGATGCCGATGAGGGCAGTCTTTCCGCCTGGTATTTCGAGCATCGCCTGCCGATTGCGCCGGAGCGTTATGGCGAAATCCTGCGCGTGATCGTGAAGGAGGCGGACGCCGCCGAGACAGACGCAGGCAAGCACCTGCTCGCGCTTGCGGCGCGCTACACGGGATTACGCCGCCCCAATCGCAAGGAGGCGCCGGGTTTCAAGTCGGAGCTCAAGGAGATCGCGGGCGCCGCCGACATCATCAATCGCGGTCTTGCCGCCTATCGTGCCGCCAAGGACCGTCCCGCGCAGACGCTGGCGCTGCACCATCTGCTCGAGCGCCAGCACTACAAGCTCGGACACTGGCGGCTTGCCTCCAGCGACATCAACTATCGCCGCTTCTTCGACGTCAACGGGCTCGCCGGCCTGCGAGTCGAGGACCCCGACACCTTCGCCGCAACGCATCGGCTGGTGAAGCAGCTGGTCGCCGACGGCAAATTGCAGGGCATCCGTCTCGATCACATCGACGGGCTGCGCGATCCCGCGCAATATTGCCAGCGGCTCCGCCGGCTGGTGCGCGATGCGCAGGGCAAGACAGAACCGTTCTATACTGTGATCGAAAAGATCCTCTGCGAGCACGAGCGTCTGCCGCATTTCGCCGGCGTCCAGGGCACCACCGGCTACGAGTGGATGAACGTCATCACGCAAGTGCTGGTCGACGCCAAGGGGCTGGAGGCGCTGGACGAGACGTGGCGGCAGATCAGCAACCGGCCGCCGCGCCTTGCGCCTTACGTCAAGGATGCCAAGCGGCGCGTGCTGGAGACGCTGCTGACCAGCGAGTTCACCGTGCTGACGCGCCTGCTCGCGCGCATCGCCAACGGACATTATTCGACGCGCGACTTCTCGGCCGACAGCCTGCGGCAGGCGCTCGAGCTCTATGTGCTGCATTTCCCGGTCTATCGCACCTATCTGACCACCGCCGGCGCGACCGCGCATGACCGCAAGCTGATCGACGACACCATCGCGCGCGCCCGCGCCGAATGGTTCGCCGCGGACGAAGGCATCTTCGACTTCCTGCGCGATGCCCTGACCATGGATCTGCTGAAGCCGGGCCGGCCCCCTCACAGCACCCCGCGGGTGCGCCGCTTCGCGCTCAAGGTGCAGCAGTTCACCGGGCCGATGATGGCGAAGTCGCTGGAGGACACCGCATTCTACCAGTTCCACCGCCTGCTGGCGCTGAACGAGGTCGGCGGCGATCCCGCGAGCACCGGCCTCACCGTTCCCGCCTTCCACGAGGCGATGCGGGCGCGGGCCAGGGAGTGGCCGCAAGGCATGACGGCGACCGCCACCCACGACACCAAGCGCGGCGAGGACGCCCGCGCCCGGATCGCGGCGCTGAGCGAAATTCCCGGCGAATGGACCAGCGCGGTATCGCGCTGGAAGGTGTTGAATGCGCCGCATCTTGCGCTCCACGGCCATCTGCGGGCGCCCTCGGCAACGTTCGAATACATGCTGTACCAGACCCTGCTCGGCGCATGGCCGCCGCGGGAACCGCCTGATGCAAGCTTCGTCGAGCGCATCCAGGCCTATGCGCTCAAGGCCGCGCGCGAGGGCAAGGAGGAGACGAGCTGGCTCAACCCGCACGAGGCCTATGAGAGCGGCATCAAGAGCTTCATCGGAAAGATCCTAGATCCCGCGCTGTCTGGCGAATTCCTGGAGGCATTGCAAGCGCTGGCGCACCGCGTCGCGCTGCTCGGCGCGCTGAACTCGCTGAGCCAGCTCACCCTCAAGGCGACGCTGCCGGGCGTGCCCGACTTCTACCAGGGCAGCGAATTCTGGGACCTGTCGCTGGTCGATCCCGACAATCGCCGCCCCGTGGATTTTTCCGCACGCCACGCCGCGCTGACGGTGCTCGACGCGCCGGACTGGACCGGACTGCTCAAGACCTGGCCGGACGGCCGGCTCAAGCTTGCCTGGACGCGGCACCTCTTCAAGCTACGCAACGAGCTCGCCGACGTTTTCGCACGAGGCGACTACCAGAAGCTGGAGGTGCGCGGCACGCACGCCGGGCACGTCATCGCCTTCGCCCGTCGCCGCGGCCGCGCCGCCGCGATCGTCGTGGTCGGACGCCAGTTTGCGCCGTTCACGCAAGCGGGCCGGGAATGGCCGGCAATCGAAAGGTTCGACGCGACGGTCGATATCACGGGCTATGCCGCGGCGGGACTTGCGGGCAATGCACTGCCGATCGCTCGGGCCTTCCGGGGTCTTCCGGCGGCTGTCATTCCGGCCCGTGCGGCAAGCGCCATCAGGCCTGCGCGGCAGCGCGTGAGCGCCTGAAACTCACTTTCCGTCGTCCTTGGTCAGCAGCAACTGCCCGCGCTTCCTGATCGTTGCCTGCGCCATCTCGGCAAAGCGCTGCAACAGCCACGGCAAGACCACCTGAACCTTGACGTGATCGTCGGCGACGTCGACCTGACCGGTCGCGATCTGCCCGAGCGCGCGGATGCGGAAATTCATGCTGTCGCCGCTCCAGCGCTCCTCCTCGACCTGCATCACGGGAAGGCTGGCGGCCGCGCGGCCAAGCCCGGCCTTGAGCCGGCGTACCGCCTCCTCGCGGCCGAGACGATGCGGAATGGAAACGACAAGCGGTGCTGACATGGTCCTGCCCCGTGCTGGTTGATCCTCACTTAGTGATGCCGGCTGCGACCATAAAGGTTCCATGCAACTTGCACGTCTCGCCCCGTTTCAAAACCGGAACTTTAAAACCTGCGGCAAGTTGCCCCCGCACACGGGACAGGTGCAAACGACCCTTTCCACAAGGGCTGGAGGAGACTCGCATGTCAATCGGCACGATCATTCTGATCATTCTGGTCATCGCCCTGCTCGGCGGCTTCAGCGGCATTGGCGGCGGCCCGTTCTACGGCACCGGCTACTACGGCGGCGGCGGCCTCGGGCTCGTCATCGTCATCCTGCTGATCCTGCTGCTGATGGGACGAATCTAGTTGCAGACGTCGTAGGGTGGGTTGGCAAGCGGTCGCGCGAAGCGCAGTCCGCGAGCGTAACCCACCCTATTTCTTCCCCGCCAGCTTCTTGATCGCGGCCTTGATCGACACCGCCGCATCGTCATAGCCCTCCCAGGCCTTGGACCGCCCTAACAAGCCAGGCACGGTCCGCAGCGTGTATTTCTTCGGATCGAGATCGCTCTTCACCTGCGCCCACGTCACGGGCATCGACACGGTCGCGCCGTCACGCGCGCGAGGCGACAGCGGCGCCACGGCCGTCGACATGCGGTCGTTGCGCAGATAGTCCAGAAAGATCTTCCCCTTGCGCAGCTTCTTCGACATGTTGAGCAGATAGCGTTCGGGATCGTCGTCGGCCATCCACTGGCAGATTCCTTGCGCAAACGCCTTGGCCTCCTTCCAGCTCACCTTGTCGCGCGCGCCGTACAGCAGCGGCACCACCACGTGCAGGCCCTTGCCCCCGGTGGTCTTGCAAAAGCTTTCCATACCGACATCGGCAAGCCGCTGCCGCATCTCCTTGGCCGCCTCGACGACCTCGGCAAAGTCCACATCCGGCGCCGGATCGAGATCGAACACCAGCCGCCCCGGCGTATCGTAGGCATAGGGCGCGCAATTCCAGGGATGCAGCTCGACGCCGCCGATCTGCGCCACCGCAGCGAGCCCCTCGATCCGATCGATCTGAAGATATGGCTTGCGGTCGCCGGAGACCCGCGCGAGCTCCAGAAGATTGGACGTTCCCTGCATGGCATGACGCTGGAAGAAGCATTCGCCCTTGATGCCGTCAGGGGCGCGGATCAGCGAGCATGGCCGCCCCTTGAGGTGCACGATCATCCATTCGCCGACCGCCTCGAGATAGCGTGCGAGGTCATGCTTGGTGACCGGGTTGCCATCGCCGTCATCAGGCCACAGCTCCTTGTCCGGTTTGGAGATGACGACGCCCATCACTTCGGCGGAGCCGGTGTCCCTGGATCGCTTCACGGTCTTCGCGGCGCGCTTCCTCGGCGAGGGTTCGGCGAGCGCGGTGTCGACGGGCGTCTCGGCCTCGACCTCGTCGGCGGGCTTGTCCTGCCGCAAGCCCTTGAACGCTGCCTGGCGGATGTTGCCGTCGGCGGTGAAGCCGGCGAATTCGATCTCGGCGACGAGTTCGGGCTTCAGCCAGTGCACGTCGCGCGTCTTCTTCGGCGCATTCTTGCCGCCAAAGGGACTCTCCTTGCTCTCCATCGCCTTCAGCGACGGCATGATGCGCTTGACCTTGTCGGCGCCAAAGCCGGTGCCGACCATGCCGACGAAGGCGAGATGATCGCCGCGATGCACGCCCGCCATCAGCGAGCGGAATTTGCCGTTGGTGGTCTTGTAGCCCCCGATCACCACCTCATGGCCGGCGCGGCATTTGGCCTTGGTCCAACTCTCGGTGCGGCCGGAGCGATAGGGCGCATCGAGCTTCTTCGACACCACGCCTTCCAGCTCAAGCTTGCAGGCAGATTGCAGCACGGCGTCGCCGCCGCTCTCGAAATGCTCGACATAGCGGATCTGCGCCGACTTGCGCTTGCGCGACTCCAGCAGCTCCTTGAGCCGCGCCTTGCGCTCGCCGAGCGGCAGCCGGCGGCAGTCCTGATTTTCCGCGAAGAGGAGGTCGAAGGCGAAGAAGATGAGGTCCTCGGTCTTGCCGTCGGACAGCGCAGCCTGGAGCGAGGAGAAGTTCGGCGCACCATTGTGATCGAGCGCGACGATCTCGCCGTCGATCATGACGTCCGGCAGCGAAGCCGCCTCCTTCGCGATCGCCGAGAACTTGTCGGTCCAGTCCAGCCCCTTCCGCGTCTTCAACGTGGCCTCGCCGTCCTCGACCCGGAGCTGCACGCGGTAACCATCGAACTTGATCTCGTGACACCAGCCCGCACCGGCCGGCGGCCGCTCGACCGACGTGCAGAGCTGCGGCGCGACGAAATCAGGCATCGCCGAGACCTTCCTGGCATTCGTCGCCGTCGTCGTCTTCCTTCCCGCCTTCCTGGCCTTCAACGCCGTGCGCGGCGCCGGCTGGACGGTCCTGCCTTTCGTCTCCTCGGTTCGATTGGACTGCCACACCGCGTCGGCCTTGCCTTTGGTGCCCTTCGCCAGCATGAACGGCTTTGGCGCGCGGCCCTTGCCCTCGGCGATCTGCTCCATCGCGCGGCCTGAGGCGACCGACTTGTCCTCCTCGAGAATGTCGTTGTCCGCACCCTCGCGGGCATATTCGTCGCGGTGCTTGATCAGGAGCCAGTTGGTGCGCTTTTCGCCGCCGCGGTTGCGCATGCGCACCAGGACCCAGCTGCCATGCAGCTTGTCGCCATGAAGGGTGAACTTGAGGTCGCCCTTTCGATAGCCGGCTTCCGGATTTTCCGCCTCCCAGGTGCCACGGTCCCACAGCATCACCGTGCCGCCGCCATACTGACCTTCCGGGATCGTGCCTTCGAAATCGCCATAATCGAGCGGGTGGTCCTCGACCTCGACCGCGAGGCGCTTGTCGCGCGGGTCGAGCGAGGGCCCTTTCGTCACGGCCCAGGACTTGAACACGCCGTCGAATTCGAGCCGGAGATCGTAGTGCAGGCGCGTCGCGTCATGCTTCTGGATCACGAAGCGGCGCTGTTGCGATGGCGCCACCGCGCTCTTGCCGGATGGCTCGGGCGTCTTCTCGAAGTCACGCTTCTGTCGGTAAGTGGAGAGTTTTTGCAGCACGACCGGTCCCGCTTCGCTTCTGGCTTTCGAGCCTATCACGACAAAAGCCCCACCCGGAACCAAAACCCCATCGCGAGGTTGGAGTTCCAAAACGTCTTGAAAACGTTGGAGAATGGAATGGCCCCCCGCGCCTATTGGAAGGGAACGCTGAAGCTGTCGCTGGTCAGTTGCCCCGTCGTGCTCTATCCCGCGACGACGGCCGCCGAGAAGACCCGGTTTCACATGATCAACCGCGAGACCGGCAATCGTCTCAAGCAACAGATGGTCGATGCCGAGACCGGCGACGTCGTCGAGAGCGATCAGAAGGGGCGCGGCTACGAGCTGCGCAAGGGCAAATATGTCGAGATCGAACCCGAGGAACTGGAGGCGGTGCAGATCGAGAGCAACCACACCATCGACATCGAGAGCTTTGTGCCGAGCGAGGAGATCGACCAGCGCTATCTCAACCATCCCTATTACATCGCGCCCGACGGCAAGGCCGCGGTCGACGCGTTCGCGGTGATCCGCGATGCCATGAAGGACCAGGATCGCGTGGCGCTGGCCAAGATCGTGCTCACCAACCGCGAGCACATCATCGCGATCAAGCCGCTCGGCAAGGGCCTGCTCGGCACCACGCTGCGATTTCCTTACGAGCTGCGCGACGAGGACCAGTTCTTCGACGACATCATGAGCCCGAAGATCACCAAGGACATGGTCGAGCTCGCCGGTCACATCCTGCACACCAAGGCCGCGCATTTCGATCCCGGCGAATTCAAGGACGAGTATGAGAACGCGCTGAAGGCGCTGGTGAAACGCAAGGCCAGCGGCAAGAAGATCGAATTGCCGGAGCCCGAGGAGCGTCCGAGCAACGTCGTCAGCCTGATGGATGCCTTGAAGCAGAGCCTGAAGGGGCGCGGCGGGAAAACGTCGGCGAAGTCGCATGCGCGCCGCGCGACGGGGCGGCCGCGCAGTGCGCGGAAGACGCACCGGGCAGCCGCGAGGCATCGGAAGGCGGGGTGATTTCCTGCGTCATTGCGAGCGCCGCGAAGCAAATCCAGGATCCTTCCACGGAGAGCCTCTGGATTGCTTCGCTGCGCTCGCAATGACGATGTGGGTACGACCTCCGGCCACAGCTCCAGTCGTGGGGACGAACGAGCCTAATCCCCCGCCTTCAGCCGGTAGCCGATCCCCGTCTCGGTCAGGACATATTGCGGACGCTCCGGATCGGCTTCGATCTTCTGCCGGAGCTGGCGGACATAGACGCGCAAATATTGCGCATCGGTCAGCTCGTCCCAGAGCTCCTTGAGCAGGAATCTGTGTGTCAGCACCTTGCCGGCGTGCTGCACCAGCACGCGCAGCAGGTCATATTCCTTCGGCGACAGCTTCACGTCGCGCTCGCCGACCTTGACGATGCGACGCACGAGATCGACCGAGAGGTCGCCGGTGCGGAACACCGGCCTCTCGCCCTGGACCTGGAGCTGGTGCCGCAGCGCGGCGCGCAGGCGCGCCAGCAGCTCGTCCATGCCGAACGGCTTGGTCAGGTAGTCGTCGGCGCCGAGATCGAGCGCCTGCACTTTGCCGGCCTGGTCGCCCCGGCTCGACAGCACCACGATCGGCACGGCCTCGTTGCGGGCCCGGATGGTGCGGAGCAGCTCATGGCCCTGGATGTCGGGCAGGCCGAGATCGAGAATGATCAGCGCTGGCCCTTCAGCGAGCTTCTCGAGCGCGGTCTTGCCGTTCGGTGCTTCCAGGATCTCATAGCCCTGCGTGGTCAGCCCCATCCGCAGCAATTTGCGGATCGGCGGCTCGTCGTCGATGACCAGGACCTTGATCGCGGCGGCACTCATGCGGCGGTATCCAATGCGTGGGTCTGCGCCGGAACCGGCAGACGGATAGTGAGGATCGCGCCGCTCCGGTCGTTGCGGTTGGCGGCCGAAATCGTGCCGCGCATGGCCTCGACGAAGCCGCGAGAGATCGCGAGCCCGAGGCCAGTGCCGGGACGGACATGGTCGCCCTTCTGCACCCGATAGAACTTGTCGAACACGCTTTCGAGCTCGTCAGGCGGAATGCCGTCACCTTCGTCGACAACCTCCAGCACTACCTGATC
Source organism: Bradyrhizobium sp. SMVTL-02 (assembly GCF_051853005.1). Taxonomy (NCBI): domain Bacteria; kingdom Pseudomonadati; phylum Pseudomonadota; class Alphaproteobacteria; order Hyphomicrobiales; family Nitrobacteraceae; genus Bradyrhizobium; species Bradyrhizobium sp. SMVTL-02. The sequence continues at coordinate 6,299,264 of NZ_CP182469.1, forward strand.
GCGCTCGCGCCGGCTCCGGATCGAGACGGTGGTGTCGGGCGACGAATATTTCGCCGCATTGTCGAGCAGGTTGAACAGCACCTGCTCGAACAGCACGGCGTCCAGCTGCAGCATCGGCAGATCGGCGGCCAGCACCAGCTCGACCTTGTGCGCGGTCAGGATCTTGCTGGCACGGCGCAGCGCGCTGCCGATGATCTCGCCGAGGTCGTGCAATGCGGTGTTGGGCACGATGGCGCCGGACTCGAGCTTGGTCATGTCGAGGAGGTTGGCAATGAAGCGGTTGAGCCGCTCGGACTCGTCGATCACGGTGGCGAGCAGATCGCGCTTCTCGGTGTCGGACAAGGCTCCGGCGAGATCGCGCATGGTCGAGGCCGCGCCCAGCACGGAGGCGAGCGGCGTTTTCAAATCATGCGAGATCGAGGTCAAGAGCGCCGAGCGCAGCCGCTCGGATTCGACGGTGCGCTTGACGCGATCCATGTCCTCGACCAGCAGCACGCGCTCGATCGCGAGCGCGCCCTGGTCCACCAGCGCGTCCAGCAGGCGGCGCTGGTCCGGCGTCAGCAGCGGGCCGGTGCGGTCGTTGTCGATGCCGATGACGCCGATCGGGCCGCGCCCGGTGCGCATCGGCAGGAACAACCGTTTTGCGCCGGGCAGCGTGTCCGAGCCGCGGCCGGCCGAGCGATCGTTGCTCCAGGCCCAGTTGGCGGCGGCGAGGTCGGCCTGGTCGAGCTGGTCCTCCGGCGGATAGCCGGATTTGACCGTGAGCAGGCCGTCCTCCGGCAGCAGCAGCACCACACGGACCTTCAGCATCAGCGCGATCTGGTAGGCGCTCGCCCACAACACGTCGTCGAGGGTGGCGGTACCGGCGAGCTTGCGGCTAAAGGCATAGAGCTGTTCGGTGGTCCTGATGCGGCCGATCGCGGTATCGGCTTGCGTGCGCACGCGTCCCGCGACGTTCGACACCACGAACGCAATCAGCATGAAGAAGAAGAACGCCGCAACATTGGTCGGATCGGTGATGGTGAACGTGTAGACCGGCGGCAGGAAGAAGAAGTTGTAGGCCAGCGACGCCGCGATGCTCGCCAGCAGCGACGGCCACAGCCCGTAGCGCACGGCAACGGCCACCACCGCGGTGAGGAACATCAGGTCGACGTTCTCGACGCCGAAATACGGCTTGATCAGCATCGCTGCCGCAAGGCCAAGCGTCGTGATCCCGAGCGCCTTGAGATAGGGACGTGCATCGAACGGCTCGGATCGCGCCGCGGTCTGCACCGCCGTCTTGGGCGCCTCTCCGGCGAGCTCATCGCCCGGAATGACGTGGACGCTGATATTGCCCGCGCGGCGCACCAGATCATGCACGACAGACCCGCGCGTCATCTCGAACCAGCGCGAGCGGGTTGACTTGCCGATCACGATCTGGGTGACATTGTTGGCTTGCGCGAAGTTGACGAGGTCGTCGGCGATGCGGCGGCCGACGGCTGGAATGGTCAGGGCTTCGCCGCCGAGCGATTCGGCGAGCCGCAGCGTATCGGCAAGGCGATCGCGCTCCTCGTCGGACAACTGCAGCGAGCGCCGGGTTTCGATCGAGATCGCGGTAAAAGGCGCATGCAGCCGATCAGCCAGCCGCCTGGTGTAGCGCACGAGGCCAGCCGCGCGTGGATCCTCGCTGACGCAGACGAGGATGCGCTCGCCGGCGGCCCAGGGGCCGGCGATCGCATTCGCCTGCATGTGGTTGAGCAGCTGCTCGTCGACCCGTTCGGCGGTCCGCCGCAACGCGAGCTCGCGCAGCGCGGTCAGATTGCCGGGCGAGAAATAATGCTCCAGAGCCCGCTCGGCCTGCTTGGGGACATAAACCTTGCCCTCCTTAAGACGCTGGATCAGATCGTCGGGCGTGAGGTCGATCAGCTCGATGGCGTCGGCGCGGTCGAAGATCGAGTCCGGCACGGTCTCACGCACACGGACATGGGTGATCTGGGCGACGACGTCGTTCAGGCTCTCGATGTGCTGGATGTTGACGGCGGTGTAGACGTCAATGCCGTGGGACAGCAGCTCCTCGACGTCGAGATAACGCTTGGGATGGCGGCTGCCCGCCGCATTGGTGTGCGCGAGCTCGTCGACCAGTGCGATTTGCGGCCGCCGCGCGATCACGGCATCGAGGTCCATCTCCTCGACGGTCTGGCCGCGGTAATCCAGCCGCTTGCGCGGGATCACTTCCAGCCCCCGCAGCAGCGCCTCGGTCTCGGCGCGGCCGTGGGTCTCGACGAAGCCGACCACCACATCGATGCCGGCCTTGTGCCTGGCGTGGGCGCTCTGCAGCATCTCGTAGGTCTTGCCGACGCCGGGCGCGGCGCCGACGAAGATCTTCAGCTTGCCGCTCGCGCCTTCCTCCCGGCGCGCAGCTTCCAGCAGCGCCTCGGGAGACGGACGTTGTTCGGGATCGCGGCGCTCTCGGACCATCACGGCAATATAATCATCCCGATGCCAAGAGCATAGACCGCTACTTCGCCGACGCGCGATCGAGCGCGAGGTTCAGCGCCAACACGTTAACGCGGGGTTCGCCGAGCAAGCCGAACAGACGGCCCTGAACGTTGTCAGACACGAGCTGCTTCACTGCATCCTCCGGCAGATTCCGCGCCTTCGCGACCCGCGGCACCTGGAATTGTGCCGCCTCCGGCGAAATATCCGGATCGAGGCCGCTGGCCGAGGTGGTGACCAGGTCGACCGGCACGGAAGCATTCGGATTTTCGCCCTTGAGCTTGTCCACATCCTCCTTCAGCCGGTCAGCCAGCGCCTTGCTGGTCGGGCCGAGGTTGGAGCCGCCCGAATTGGCGGCGTTGTAGGGCGATGAAACCGTCCTGGTCGAATCATTCGGGTCCGGCGCCAGCGTCGCCGAGGGACGGCCGTGGAAGTATTTGTCGTCCTTGAACTCCTGCCCGATCAGGGCGGAGCCGATCACCTTGCCGTCCTTCTGGATCAGGCTGCCTTGCGCCTGGGCGGGGAAGATCGCGCCGGCAATGCCGGTCATCGCGAGCGGATAGGCGAGGCCCGTGATGGCGGTGAGCACCAGCAGGAGGACGATGGCTGGACGGATTTCTCTGAGCATGTTGGGTCTCCAATTATTTCGTCATTGCGAGCGAAGCGGTCGCGGTAGGGACGCTCATTGCTGGGCGCCCCCCGCACAGATCCGTACGTGCGGCTTTCCCGCATACGGCTCCCACCTCGGGTGAGTAGCGGTGAAGCGTGTTCGGGGCCAAGGATGGAGGATTTGTGGCTTGGGGAGCAAGTCGGAGGCAAGCCGCGCGACCCGCTGCCACGTGGTCCCGTCAATCTGGCTGCGGCGCCGAAGCATCCGCCTCCATTGTTCGGTGACGAAGTAGCGGAAGGCGCTGAGCGCTCGGCTGTTGGTCGGTACCGCGTGGTAGTTGAAGTACCCGGTAACGACCTGCCGCAGCCATTTGCCCTGTTCGAGCACCGACTGGTGCATACGCCGTCGCATTCCCTGCTTCACGGCTTGCAGTTTCGCCCGCATGCGGTCTTTGCGAGACTTGCGCCTGATCTGGAACTTGCCTTGCTTGGATCGGCTGCAGATGAAGGTGAAGCCGAGGAAGTTGAAGGTCTCCGGCTTGCCGAGCCCGCGCCGCCTGCGGTTGTCCTCCGCATGACGTCCGAACTCGATCAGCCGGGTTTTCTCAGGGTGCAGTGACAGCGCGAACTCCTGCAGCCGTTTGCGCAATTCTTCGAGGAAGTGCCGGGCCTCATTCTCATGCTCGAAGCCGACGATGAAGTCGTCAGCGTAGCGCACGATGATCATGTCACCCGCGGCCTCGCGCCGTCTGAAGCGTTCGGCCCACAGATCGAGGGCATAGTGCAGGTAGATGTTGGCAAGCAGCGGCGAGATCACCGCCCCTTGTGCCGTCCCCTGTTCGCTGACCCTGACCGTTCCTTCTTCGAGAACACCCGCCTTGAGCCATTTGCGGATCAGACGGATGATACGCTGGTCGCCGGTCCGATGTTCGACGAAGCGGATGAGCCATTCCTGGTCCACCATGTCGAAGAACGAGCGGATATCGGCGTCAACAATGAAGTTCACCCGCCGGCTCTCGATTCCGACCAGCAGCGCATCCATCGCATCGTGCGCGCTGCGCCCGGGCCGGAACCCATACGAGAACCCGAGGAAGTCCTCCTCGTAGATCGCGTTGAGCACCGTAGCGGTTGCCCGCTGAACGATCTTGTCCTCAAGGGACGCAATCGCCAGCGGTCGCTGCCGCCCATCCTGCTTCGGGATATGGACCCGCCGCGACGGCTGCGGCCGGTACGCTCCCCGGTGAACACGAGCATGCAGGTCCTCAAGATTGGCCTTGAGGTCTTGCTCGTAGTCCCGCCACATCATTCCGTCCACACCCGGCGCGGCATGCTTCTTCAGCGCGAAGAACTCCGCCTCGAGCAGTTCAGGCGTGATGTGGTGAAGCAGCGCAGTGAACCTCTCCTTCTTCCTTTCCCTTGCAGTTCGCCGTATGCGTTCCAACGCCTGTGTCACGCTTGTCCGGCTCGGCGTCCGGGGCGTGCTTTGCTGGTCCGCATTCCCCTTGGTCGCGGCCCTTCGCTCCACCAACTCCTCCGCGGATCGCTCCGCTTCGTTCGCAGGCTTCGACGCTACTACGGCCGCCTCCGACTTCCCGCATCCGTTCGTCATCGGCTTTGGCTCCTCGCCTTCCCGATGCGGACCTTGGGGGCATGTTGCCATCGGTCAGATGCGGGACCTCCCAGGTTCCGACGCGGTCCTTTGCTGCGTGATGGGGTCTTCGACCACGGCAGAGCGTCAGCGCCTCGCATAACGGCGCCGCACATGTTGCCTTCGACGTTGCTTACCGGCTCGGCCTCTGCGAGTTTCTGTCTTTCGCGGCTCAATAGCCCACCCCACAGCATCGTTGTGTACGCTTCGCAGCCGCCGTTGCCGACGGCCACGCAACACTCACTACCGGGCGCTCGCTACCGCTTACCCGGACCGGACTTCCACCGGTTGGACCACGCCAGCTTGCCTGGCGCACAAGCAATCCAGGGTCTTTGACGCAGAGGCAGTCTGGATTGCTTCGTCGCTCCGCTCCTCGCAATGACGGGTTCAAGCCAGGTGCAAGGCGGTCACGACGAGATCGATCGCCTTGATGCCTATGAAGGGAATGACGATGCCGCCGAGGCCGTAGATCAAGAGGTTGCGGCGGAGCAGCGCGCCCGCGCCGACGGCGCGATAGGCGACGCCCTTCAGTGCGAGCGGGATCAGCGCGATGATGATGAGTGCGTTGAAGATGATCGCCGACAGGATGGCGCTCTGCGGGCTCGACAGGTTCATGACGTTGAGCACGTTGAGCTGCGGGTAGAACGCCAGGAACATCGCCGGAATGATCGCAAAGTACTTGGCGACGTCATTGGCGATCGAGAACGTGGTCAGCGCACCGCGCGTCATGAGGAGCTGCTTGCCGATCTCGACCACCTCGATCAGCTTGGTCGGGTTGGAGTCGAGATCGACCATGTTGCCAGCCTCGCGGGCGGCTTGCGTGCCGGTGTTCATGGCGACGCCGACATCGGCCTGGGCGAGCGCGGGGGCGTCATTGGTGCCGTCGCCGCACATCGCGACCAGCTTGCCCTTGGCCTGCTCGTCGCGGATCAGCTTGAGCTTGTCCTCAGGGGTGGCCTGCGCCAGGAAGTCGTCGACACCGGCCTCGGCCGCAATCGCGGCCGCCGTCATCGGGTTGTCGCCGGTGATCATGATGGTGCGGATGCCCATGCGGCGCAGCTCGGCGAAGCGCTCACGAATGCCGCCCTTGACGATGTCCTTGAGCTGGATGACGCCGAGCAGGCGGCCATCCTTGGCAACGGCAAGCGGCGTGCCGCCGGCCTTGGCGATCTCGTCGGAAATCGTCTGGATCTCCCGCGCGGTGTCCGAGTTTAGCGAAGGCTGAATGGCGCGAACGGCATTACCCGTTGCAACGGCCTGCGCTGCTCCGCCACCGATGTAGTTCAGGATTGCATCGACCGCGCCCTTGCGTACCGACGAACCGCCGGCATCGACGCCGCTCGTGCGGGTCTGCGCCGTGAACGGAACGAAGGTTGCGCCGAGCTCGGCCATGTCGCGGCCACGAATGCCGTATTTTTCCTTCGCCAGCACGACGATGGAGCGGCCTTCCGGGGTCTCGTCGGCGAGCGAGGCGAGCTGGGCGGCATCCGCCAGCTCCTGCTCGGTGACGCCGCGCACGGGACGGAACGCCGTCGCCTGCCGATTGCCGAGCGTGATGGTGCCGGTCTTGTCGAGCAGCAGCGTGTCGACGTCGCCGGCGGCTTCGACCGCGCGGCCCGACATCGCCAGCACGTTGAAGCGCACCAGGCGGTCCATGCCGGCGATGCCGATCGCCGACAGCAGCGCGCCGATGGTGGTCGGGATCAGCGTCACGAACAGCGCGACCAGCACGATCACCGAGATCGAGCCGCCGGCATAGGCCGCGTAGCTCGGAATGGTGACGGTGGCGAACACGAAGATGATGGTGAGGCCGGCGAGCAGGATGTTGAGTGCGATCTCGTTCGGCGTCTTCTGCCGCTCGGCGCCTTCGACCAGCTTGATCATGCGGTCGATGAAGGTCGAGCCTTGCGCCGCGGTGATGCGGACGCGGATCCAGTCGGACAGCACCTGCGTGCCGCCTGTCACGGCCGAGCGGTCGCCGCCGGATTCACGGATGACCGGCGCGGATTCACCGGTGATGGCGGCCTCGTTGACGGAGGCGACGCCCTCGATCACCTCGCCGTCGGAGGGAATGGTATCTCCAGCCTCGACCAGCACGACATCGCCGACCTTCAGGCTGGTGCCCGGGACCAGCTTGAAGCCCTGGCCGGCGCCGGTCAGGAGCTTGGCCTGGCTCTCGGTGCGCGTCTTGCGCAGCGATTCAGCCTGGGCCTTGCCGCGGCCTTCGGCCACCGCCTCAGCGAAATTGGCGAACAGCACCGTGAACCAGAGCCAGAGGATGATCTGGAAAGTGAAGCCGAGACCCACTCCACCCGTGACGAGGTCGCGCAGGAAGATCACGGTGGTGAGCGCGGCGACGATCTCGACCACGAACATCACGGGGTTCTTCACCATCAGCCGCGGGTCGAGCTTGGTGAAGGACGCGCGGATCGCGGGGAACACGATCCTGGGATCGAGCATCGCCGACATCGGAGCGCGTTTTTGCAGTTTCATCGTTTCCATGGAGGTCACTCCAAACAATCAGATTCAGAACACTTGGCCGGCGTTCATCGCGAGGTGCTCGACAATCGGGCCGAGCGCGAGCGCAGGGAAGAAGGTGAGGCCGCCGATGATCAGGATCACGCCGACGACGAGGCCCACGAACAGCCCGCCGGTGGTCGGGAACGTGCCGGCCGACGGCGGAATCGACTTCTTGGCCGCGAGCGAGCCCGCAATAGCCATCGCCGGAACGATCATGAAGAAGCGGCCGACGAACATCGCGGATGCGAGCGTGAGGTTGTAGAACAAGGTGTTGCCGGTGAGGCCTGCGAAAGCCGAGCCGTTGTTGCCGGTCGCCGAGGTGAAGGCGTAGAGCACCTCGGTGAAGCCGTGCGGGCCGGCATTCGCCATCGAGGCCACCGCCGCCGGATAGACCACGCCGACCGCGGTCCAGCCGAGATACATCAGCGGCAGCACCAGGATCGCGAGCATCGCCATCTTGACCTCGCGCGCCTCGATCTTCTTGCCGACATATTCCGGCGTGCGACCGACCATCAGGCCGGCGACGAAGATCGCGAGCACGACGAACAGCAGCATGCCGTAGAGACCGGCGCCGACGCCGCCGATGATGATCTCCCCGAGCTGCATGTTGATCAGCGGGATCATGCCGCCGAGCGCGGTGAAGCTGTCATGCATGGCGTTGACCGCACCGCAGGACGCCGCCGTCGTGATCACGGCGAACAGCGAGGACGCCACGATGCCGAAACGGACCTCCTTGCCTTCCATGTTGCCGCCGGTCAGGCCCAGAGCGTGGAGCGTCGAGGTGCCGTTCGCTTCCGCCCAATAGGTGACGGCGACGCCCGCGACGAACAGCACGCCCATCACGGCGAGGATGGCCCAGCCCTGGCGCTGGTTGCCGACCATGCGGCCGAACACGTTGGTGAGTGCGGCGCCGATCGTAAAGATCGACAACATCTGGATGAAATTCGACAGCGCGGTCGGGTTCTCGAAGGGATGCGCGGCGTTGGCGTTGAAGAAGCCGCCGCCATTGGTCCCTAACATCTTGATCGCAACCTGCGAGGCGACCGGGCCGACCGCGATGGTCTGCTTGGCGCCTTCGAGCGTTGTGGCTTCGACATAGTCGCCGAGTGTCTGCGGCATGCCTTGGGAGACCAGGAACAGCGTGTAGACCACGCAGATCGGCAGCAGTACGTAGAGCGTAGTGCGGGTGACGTCGACCCAGAAATTGCCGACCGTGCGCACCGAAGCGCGCGAGAAGCCGCGGATCAGGGCGACCGCGAGCGCGATGCCGGTCGCCGCCGACAGGAAGTTCTGATGCGTGAGCCCGACCATCTGCACGAGATAGGACAGCGTGCTTTCGCCGCCGTAGTTCTGCCAGTTGGTGTTGGTGATGAAGGAGATCGCGGTGTTGAAGGATAGGTCCTCCGCGACCGCGGACTGGCCGGCCGGGTTGAACGGCAGCATCGCCTGCAGGCGCATCAACCCGTAAATGATCAGAAAGCCGCCGACATGGAATAGCAGCATGGCGACCGTATAGGTCAGCCAGTGCTGCTCGCGCTTCTCGTCGACGCCCGAGATCCGGTAGACGCCGATCTCGATCGGACGCAGCACCGGCGACAGGAATGTCCGCTCGCCGTTGAAGACACGCGTCATGTAGCCGCCGAGCGGCTTTGTCAGCGCGATGATGATGGCACAGTATAGAATGATCTGGAGCCAACCGATCACAGTCATGGCATTAACCCTTCAGGCATTGTGTCCGGCGCAACAGCGGCAGGAGCAGCGCAAGCAGGCCGGCGACGAGCACGGCATCGGCCAGCAGCAATTCGAGAAGCAGCAGCACGGGTCAGAACCGCTCGGGCCGCAGCAGCGCGTAGGTGAGGTAGACAAGGAGGCCGAACGAGACGGCGCCGGCGAGCGCATAATCGAAGATCATGGTCCGCTCCGTCACAGCCGTTCGCAGGCGTAGGTGTAGCCGATCGCGAGCGCGAAGAAGACGAAGCCCAGCCCCAGCATCAAAATGTCCATCATGGCGAGTTCTCCTCGTTGCGCAACGATATCCGGCATAACTGCTTCTGGAGTCCGGCCGATCGCTCCGCGCCAATGCAATGCATGTCACCGGCCATCGACCGGAACTTTCACTGCGCTGAGGTGCCATCGCGCGCATAGGTTTTCGAGATGAGCCCTATGGCGACATTATAGGAATCCCATAAAGATCGGCCCCTCGAGACGGTGCATTTATGGAATCCCTATATCTCTCGCCCGATCCCCATCTCGTTTTCAAACACCCTTCCAGCCATCTTGGTGAGGCCGGCCGACTGACCGACGCCAACTCCAGGAGGCCTGACATGACCGCCGCTCTCCGTCACAACGATCCAGCATCGCTCAGCGCGCGCCTTCGTCACGCGCAGGCAATGACGCGGCCGTTGATGCTCGACATCATGCATGGCTGCCGGCGCTACCCCTCGCTCGGCCAGAGCGAGCGCACTGCGCGCGTCATGCGCCTGATCGATGCGGAGGCCTGGACCGACGCCGCATTGGCGCTGACAGCGCTCGAGCTGCCGCTGTGGCAGGTTCGCCGCATCGCCTATGACGAGGGCGAATGGCACTGCGCGCTCTCGCGGGAACGCGAATTGCCGGACTGGCTGGACGCGGCGGTCGAGGCGCACCATGCCGACCTCCCCCTCGCTTTGCTGTCGGCGTTCATCGAGGTGCAGGCGTTGGCCACGGAGAGATCGCGACCGAGCGTTCCCTCTGTGCGCCCTGCCCCGGATTTGCTCTACGAGCCGGTTGCCTGCGAGAACTTCAGCTAAGCCGGCCGGACAGGTTCGCGCCTTGCCGCAATCGTCGAACACATCGCAGGCTTTGAGCCCGGCGCGGGTGATCGCGCGCTTTGCCGTGCGCGTCGTCGTGCTCGGAGCCTTTGCAGCGTTCGGCAGCATCGGCTTCGTCCGCGGCCTCGCCACCCTGCTCTGGATGTCGATCATCCTCTGCGCCGCCGTCGCGGTTCTCAGGCGTGAGGAGCTGCTTGGTGCCGTCCTCAATCATTGGGACGAATGCGCGGCATTCGGCGCGCTGTTCGCGCTGGTTCAGCTTGTCGACGAACAGAGCTGAACGGGAAGCTTTATGAGCTTCCTATGAGATCGCCGCAGCGCCTCACTCGAAATCATATTCGCCTCAACAGATATTGATCGGACGGTTGCGGGCTCGCCGCCCGCCACCGCTGTCAATCGGAAGGAATACGTCAATGAAGCTCGTCGAACCTCTCTCGTGCAGCTCCCCCTCGACCATCGTCTTCGTCGGCCGCAACCGCCAGGGACAATGGGTCGCGCAGGAGCAGAACGGCCTCTATGGCGGCCTGTTCGTCAGCCGCGCCCAGGCCGTCAAATACGCGCTGTTCGAGAACGGGCAACATCCGGAGACCATCGTCGAGCTGCCGCGCGAGATCGAGCTCGACATGGGCAGGCGCCCCGACATCATCGTCTCGCAGCGCGCCGCCTGAGCCGGCGGCAACAGGCGAAAGACCATGTTCATCCCTCCCTCAGCCTGGTTCACCGGCTTCATTCCGGACCTGCCGACGCCGTTCGACGCGGCTGACGCGATCGATCTCAAGGCGTTCGCCGCGCTCTGCGAGCGCCAGGTCGCAGCCGGCGTGCCCGCAATCGTGGTTTGCGAGACCGCCGGGGAGGCGCCGACGCTCTCGCCCGCCGAGCAGGAGCTCGTCATCCGCACCGCGGTGGACGTCGCCCGCGGCCGCGTGCGGATCATCGCCGGCGCGGTGACGAATGCCACCGGCCACGCCATCGAGCTTGCGCGGCGCGCGGAAGCCGCCGGCGCCGACGCCGTCATGGCGGTGGTGCCCGCCTACAACAAGCCGATGCAGGAGGGCATGCTCGCGCATTTCCGCGCCATTGCCGGCGCGATCGGCCTGCCCGTGATCCTGCACGACGTTCCCTCGCGGACGCTGCGTCCGCTTGCCGACGAAACTCTTCTGCGGCTCGTCGAATTCCGCCAGTTCGTGGGCCTGTGCGACGCCAGCGCCGACATCGCCCGCCCGATGCGCTTGAGCCGGCTGCTGCCGGCCGGCTTCCGCCTGCTCTCCGGCGACGACGTCACCGCCTTCGGCACTATCGCGAGTGGTGGCGACGGCGCGATCTCGGAAGTCGCCAACATCGCCCCCGACCTCTGCCGCATGATCTTCTCGCAGGTCAGGCAAGGCCGCCTGCAATCGGCGCGTTACCTGCACAGGCGCCTCATGCCTCTCATCACCTGTCTCTGCAAGGATAGCCCTGCCGCGCTCAAGAGCGCCTTGAGTGTGCTGGGGCTGATGTCGCCGGCGACGAGGCTTCCAATCGTGCCGCTGGGCGCCGCCGCGCAGAGGGAGGTGGTGCGCGCCTTCGCTGCGATCGCCGAGGAGGAGCTGATCGACGGCGTCGGCGCCTGAACCCTCGCGCAGTCGTCGGATCTCGCATGCCGCCATCGGTCGAAGACCATCGCAGGCTGCTCTGCGCCTGGCAGCTCGCGGTGCTGCGCTTCGCCGTGACGCGAAGCGAGTCCGACCGGGGGAATGTTGCCGCGCTCGCCGCCGAGCTCGATCGTCTCGGCGGCCGGCGCAGCGGCGAGGACTCGCTGCACTTCTTCCGGCGTACGTCCCATCTCTGCGCGGCGATCTGCGGCCAGCGGCAGGACGCGGAAGTGACCCTGGACTGTTTCTGCAAGCAGATCGAGGAGCCGCGGCTGCAACTCGCCTTCGCCGCCGCCGTCGGGCTCGCGCGTTCGAAGCCGGCACGATCCAAGCCGCAACCGAGACGTGACCCGAACCTTTTCAGAGGACTGACGGCGCGGCCGCCCGCGCCCTTATGACTTTCCTATACCGCAGCTGTGGCAGTCACCTCGCAATCCTACGCAGCGATGGCCATCATACGAGACAGATCGGAGCGGCCGTCTCGCCGCGCCGGATAAGGACTGAGAAAATGTCGATCCTGACCCATGGCCTTGACCGCCCCTTCGGACCTGAACGCTCGGCGCGCATCTCCGAAGCGCGCAAGACTGAGCTCAGAGATTTCGCCCTCGGCGCACTGACGCTGCTCTCGATGGGGAGCGTGCTCACCGCGCTGATCGCGCTGAGAACCGCAATCTATGTCTGGCCCATGCACGGCTGAGCCGCGGGGAGGCCCCATGACCTTGCAAATGTGTGAAGAGGCCGCCATGGCCGCAATTGCCCTTCAGGCCTCGCGTCGCCGCCCCGACGCCAACATCGCGCTGGCCGAGGCAGCCAAGCGGCTCCTCGCGCGCATGATCACTGGGCATTCGACATGATCGAGCTCAAGATCGCCATCCTGGTTGCGTTGATGGGCGCATTGCTGCTTGGCATGCGCATCGGCGCGCCAGCTGCGTCGGACAAGTAGCGTGCAGTTCCTCAAGGGAAATCTCGAGCACGCGGTCACCACGACGATCTTGACCATGACGCTGAGCCTGGTCTGGGGCGCGATCCTGATGATCGTGATCACGCTCATGGCGCGCGGGCTCGGGGTATAACCCCCACCGTTTCGCTTCCGCCTCGATCAGCCCGCCAACCCGTCGCCGTGAAAGCAGCGCCTGCGTCAGGGACCAGGGATGCCATGCGAGCCGCGATCGACCGTGAATTGACCATGGCTGCCTATGAGGCAAGCAACGGAGGCGCGGTCGCGTGCCGGCCTGAGGCCGCCTATCCCGCGGAAAAAGGCCCGCCGATCTGGCGCAATTTCACGGAACCGTGTAGAGCGGTTTCATGAGCACAAGCAGCGTCAATGTCGTCGCCCACCCCCTGGTCCAGCACAAGCTCTCCCTGATGCGGGAGAAGGACCGCTCGACCAAGAGCTTTCGCGAGATCCTGAACGAGATCGGGATGCTGCTCGGCTACGAGGTGACGCGCGACCTTCCGCTGGAGCTGGTCGAGATCGAGACGCCGATCGCGGCGATGCGGGCGCCGAAGATCGCCGGCAAGAAGCTCACGCTGGCGCCGATCCTGCGCGCCGGCGTCGGCTTCCTCGACGGCATGCTGGCGCTGATGCCCTCGGCGCGCATCGCCCATATCGGGCTCTACCGCGACCCCGAGACCTTGCAGGCCGTGGAGTATTACTTCAAGGCGCCGCAGGACCTGTCCGACCGCACCGTGATCCTGATGGACCCGATGCTGGCAACCGGCAATTCGGCCTGCGCCGGCGCGTCCCTGCTCAAGGACCGCGGTGCCCGCGATATCCGCTTCGTGTGCCTGCTGGCCGCGCCCGAGGGCATCGCCCGGTTCCAGAGCGAGCATCCTGACGTGCCGGTCTGGACGGCCGCGATCGACGAGCGTCTCAACGACCACGGCTATATCGTGCCGGGGCTGGGCGATGCCGGCGACCGGATGTTCGGCACCAAGTAGACAGGCATCAAGTAGACAGGTTTGCCCGATCGGGTTACTCCGGTTGCCATGGGCGCCGACGACTCTTCGCTGCAATCGCTGGTCCGGATCGAGGCGGCCGCCGATCCCGCCTTCGTGTTCGACGGCCTGCCGGTCTCGCGCGCGGATTTCTCACAGAAGATCGAGCAGACCGCGGCCTGGCTGGCCGCGCAGGGCATCGGCAAGGGCGACGTCGTCGCGGTCTGGCTGGTCAACCGGATCGAGTGGATCGCGCTGCTGTTCGCGGCTGCCCGCCTCGGCGCCGTCGTCGCCGCCGTCAACACTCGCTACCGCAGCGCGGAAGTCGCGCATCTGCTCAAGGTGTCGGGCGCCAGACTGATGCTGGTCGAGGCCGCATTCCGGTCGATCGATTTTGCCGCCATTCTCGCTGATGTTGCCAAGGGCGAGGTGCCGGCGCTGCAAAGTCTGGCGGTGGTCGGCGCGGATGCGATGCCGGCGCACTGGCCCTGCGTGCGGTTCGATGCGTTCGAGAAGCCCTACCCGCCGGCTCCGCCGTCCGAGGATGACGTCGACCTGCCCGTACTGCTCTACACGACGTCGGGCACGACCAAGGGGCCGAAGCTCGTGGCGCATTCGCAGCGGACGCTCGCGAGCCACGCCGCCTCTGTCGCGACGGCGCTCGAGCTTTCGCCGCAGCGTCATTCGCTACTGGCGATGCTGCCGTTCTGCGGCACCTTCGGCATGACAAGCCTGCTCGGCTTCATTGCGGCGGGTGCGACAGTTCATGTGCTCGACGCTTTCGAGGCCGCGCCGGCCCTCAAAATCCTGAGTGAGCAGGAGATCACCCACTCGTTCGGCTCGGACGAGATGTTCCGGCGCATCCTCGCCCTCACCGATGCGCCGCGGCCGTTTCCGCATCTCCAGGTCTGCGGCTTCGCCGCGTTCCAGCCCGGCTGGCGCGAACTCGCCGCAGAGGCCGAGGCTCGCGGCCTGCCGCTGTGCGGCCTCTACGGCTCGAGCGAGGTGCAGGCGCTGTTCTCGATTGGCCGCGCCAGCGACGCCTTTGCCGACCGCATCGAGGGCGGCGGCTGGCCGATGTCTTCGCATGCCAAGGTCCGCGTCCGCGACACGGACACCGGCGAACTCGCGGCCCACGGCGTCTCCGGCGAGATCGAGATCAGCGCGCCCTCGCGTTTCCTCGGCTACTTCAACAACCCGGATGCGACACGCGATGCGATCACCGCCGACGGCTTCTTCCGGACCGGCGACATCGGCCGGCTGCGCGGCGACGGATCCTTCGTCTACGAGACCCGCGCCGGCGATGCGATGCGCCTCGGCGGCTTCCTGGTGGCGCCCGAGGAGATCGAGGACGAGCTCAAATCCTGTGCGGGCGTGGCCGACGCCCAGGTCGTCGCGGTCGACCTCGAGGGCCAGGCGCGCTGCGTCGCCTTCGTGATCCCGACAGCGGAGCCGCCAACGCATGAGACGCTGACCGCGCGTCTGCGCGAGCGGCTCGCGGGCTACAAGGTGCCGGCGCGGATCTATGTGGTGGACGCCTTCCCCGTCACCGACAGTGCCAACGGTGTAAAGATCCAGCGCGCCAGGCTTCGCGCCATGGCGATGGAGCGGATCGCCGCTGAATAGGCGCGCCTATTTGGCTTGGGCCACCAGAGTCGTTCAGTACGACTTCGCCAGCCCCAGCACCTTTTCCGCGATGAAGCTGAGCGCAAGCTGCGGGCTGACCGGCGCGATGCGCGGGATCAGCACCTCGCGCAAATAACGCTCGACGTGGAATTCCTTGGCGTAGCCGAAGCCGCCATGGGTCATCACCGCCTGCTCGCAGGCCGAGAAACCCGCTTCGCCCGCCAGATACTTCGCCGCATTGGCGGCGGCGCCGCAGGGCATGCCCTTATCGTATTGCCAGGCGGCCGACATCACCATCAGCCATGCCGCCTCGAGCTCGACCCAATTCACCGCGAGCGGATGCTGGATGCCCTGGTTCTTGCCGATCGGCCGATTGAACACGACGCGCGTCTTGGCGTATTCGGTCGCGCGCGACAGCGCGAGCTTGCCGAGACCGACCGCCTCGGCCGCGATGAGAATGCGCTCCGGATTCATGCCTTCGAGGATGTACTCGAAGCCTTTGCCCTCCTCGCCGATGCGATCTTCCATCGGGATTTCGAAGTCCTCGAAGAACAGCTCGTTGGAATCGACGATCTTGCGGCCCATCTTCTCGATCTCGTGGACCTTGATCCTGTTGCGGTCGAAATCGGTGTAGAACAGGCTGAGGCCGTGGGTGGGTGAGCGCACCTCCTCCAGCGGCGTGGTGCGCGCCAGCAGCAGGATCTTGTGCGCGACCTGCGCGGTCGAGATCCACACTTTCTGGCCATTGACGATGTAGCGGTCGTTCTTGGCGACCGCGCGGGTCTTGAGCTGCGTGGTGTTGAGGCCGGTGTTCGGCTCCGTGACCGCGAAGCACGCCTTCTCGCGGCCCTCGACCATCGGCGGCAGCATGCGCCTGCGCTGCTCCTCGGTGCCGAACACGACGACGGGGTTCAGTCCGAACACGTTGATGTGCACCGCGGAGGCACCGGACATGCCGGCACCCGACTCGGCGATGGTGCGCATCATGATCGCCGCTTCGGTGATGCCGAGCCCGGAGCCGCCATACTCTTCCGGCACGCAGATGCCGAGCCAGCCCGCATCCGCCAGCGCCTTGTGGAAGTCGTGCGGGAAGCCGCCGTCGTGGTCCTTCTTCAGCCAATAGGCGTCGGGAAAGCCTTCGCAGATCTTGGCGATGGCGTCGCGAATGGCTTCCTGCTGATCGGTGAGCGCGAAATCCATGGTCGTGATCTCCTCCTCGGGAGCCGCGACCGCGCCATCTCCCGTCTCTTTCCGCGTTCCCCACGCAAAAGCCGTGGCCGCTTGCTGCGCCCGGACGTGCCTTCGCGTTGCGTTCTTTAGCCCGAAAAACCGCATGCAGATACGTGAATTTGCCCGCGAAGTGTGTCTACCATGCATGGGGTCATGCGGCGCGACGTGCGAGCGCGCCGTTATTTCGCAGGGAGGAAACCGCGATGGCCGGACTTTATTTCGAGGACTTTTCCGTCGGCCAGGAGTTCAGGCATCCGCTGACCCGGACGGTCACGGAAATGGACAACACCATGTTCAGCCTGCTGACGCTCAACCCGCAGCCGCTGCACATCGATGCGCATTTCGCCGAAAAGACCGAGTTCGGCCAGCGCATTTTCAACAGCCTTTACACCCTCGGCATCATGATCGGCATGACGGTCTATGATACGACCTTGGGGACAACCGTCGCCAATCTCGGCATGACCGACGTGACCTTTCCGAAACCGGTCTTCCATGGCGACACCTTGCGGGCGACGACGAAAGTGCTTTCGGTGAGGGAATCCAAATCGCGCCCGAGGGCGGGCATCGTCGAGTTCGAGCACCACGCCCTGAACCAGAACGACGAGATCGTCGGAAAATGCCGCCGCATGGCGATGATGCACAGGAGGCCGGTCTGATGCGCTCGATGCTGTTCGTGCCGGGCGACTCCCCGCGCAAATTCGAGAAGGCGAGCGAAGGCAAGGCCGACGCACTGATCATCGACCTCGAGGACTCCGTCGTCACCGAGAAGAAGCCGGAGGCGCGCGGGCTGACGCTGGCGATGCTGAAGAGCCGTCCTGGTCCGCACCAGCTCTATGTCCGCGTCAACGCGCTCGACACCGGCATGACGCTGGCCGATCTCGCCGCGGTGATGCCGGGCAGGCCCGACGGCGTCGTGCTGCCGAAATCGCAAGGCGGTGACGACGTGTGGCAGGTCGCAACCTGGCTCGAAGCGCTCGAAGCGGCAGCCGGTATCACGATCGGCGCCACCCGCATCGTCTGCGTCGCGACGGAGACCGCGAGTTCGATCTTCGGGCTCGGCAGCTACAAGGGCTGCTCGCCTCGCCTCGCCGGCCTGATGTGGGGCGCAGAAGATCTCTCCGCCTCGCTCGGCGCCATCGAGAAGGCGAGCGGTGGCGTGTTCCACAGCCCCTATCGCCTCGCCCGCGATCTCTGCCTGATGGCGGCGGCTGCGGCCGAGGTTGCGCCGATCGACACGGTCTATACCGACATCGACAATCTCGCGGGCCTCGAAGCCGAGACGCGTGCGGCGCGGCGCGACGGTTTTTCGGCGAAGGCGCTGATCCATCCCAAGCATGTCGACGTGGTCAATGCGGCGTTCGCGCCGACGGACGCCGAACGCACATGGGCTGAGAAGGTCATCGCGGCGTTCGCGAGCAATCCCAATTCGGGCACGCTGCGGCTCGACGGCCAGATGATCGACAAGCCGCATCTTCGCGCCGCCAAGAAGATCCTCGGCGAGCCCTAGACCGGAACGCAAAGCCCGCCATGATCGTTCGCCAAGCTGCAAGCCGGGAGAGGTGAAGGCGGGCCTGGCCCTAATCGAACCCCTGAACGGGCGGCGGCGTGGTCTCGGCAGGCGCAGCAGGAGCCTCAGGAGCTGCTTGAACGGGCTGCACCACGGGCGCGGCTTGCACCGGCGAATTGCTGGCGGCTCGCGTCTGACCGCTGGCGTTCATCGCCTGGCGCGTGCGCGGCGGAGCGCCGGCTGCGCCATTGGCTTCGCGACGCGGCGGCTGCCGATGTCGTGCCGAGCGCGAATCTCTCGCGCCCCATGACCGGGCAATTGCAGGTCCGGCGGTGTAACCGACCAGCGCGCCGGCGACGGCGCCGATCGGCCCCAGCACCACGGCGCCTGACACGGCTCCGATTGCCGCAGCGCCGGCACGCTCCTGTGCGGCGGCGCCCGCAGGCACGCCAGCTAACAGAACGACGGCAGTGATCAGAGCTTTCTTCATCGGAGCGCCTCCCTCGAGGGGAGATCACTCTTACTCAAATATGGCCAGAGGACGTTTGTCCGTTGCCCAACACGGGGCAATCGCCGATGGAACTCCGGCAATTCGAGGGCCGCAGCCGAAGCGATCAGCGCAACCACGGCGCGACGCCGGCAGTGAGTTACCTCGCACAGCTTGTGGGGCCGCGGAGCTTCGCTCACGCCGTGAGGGCCGGGAGTAAGCCTCTCTCCACACGCGAGATCGTCGATAGACCTGTACCCCCTCATCCGGATCGCGCCGGAGGATGTTTCGCATCGCCGGGGGCGATCCGCCCTCTCCCCCATCCGGTTCGCTTTAGCTTCGGCGGACAAGCGCAGGGAGAGGTGAAGAAAGAGCCTCAGCGGCCGCGGCGCCCCGATTGAGCTTTCCTGGCGTGTATCGCGGAGGTGGTCAAAAATATCCGAAGCCCGACTGCGTCCAGCCATCGCGCGGCGGGTCCGACATTGCTTCGTTTTTGATCCATTTCATAAGTACGGCCTAGTCCGGCACCGGCCCGGTATGCTTTGATGTGTCGAGCAGGAACCGAGACGCAAGGGTGGCCTGATGTTCATACTCATTCGAAAGTACACCAAGGTTCGTTCGGTCGCGGATGCTGCCCGCCGCGCGAAGAGCGGCGTCGGTCAGATCCTGAGGGAGTCGCCCGGCTTCAAGTCATATTATGTGTTGGACGGGGGCGAAGGCGTTGGTGTCGCGGTGACCATATTTGAGGACCGCGAAAGCGCGAATGCGGCGAACGCCAAAGTGATGGGGTTCATTCAAGCAAGCTTGCATGACCTCGATCTTGGCGATCCAGAAATCATGGCCGGAGAAGTTTTGGTGAATATAGAGTCTGCTGCATAGATACGCGCATGGCTCCTTGTCAGCTCGCTGCGCAAGCGCCGCGATTTCGCCCGCGGCGCACCGATCGAGCTGTCGTGACTCCTGCGACAGGTGGTCGACGACGCGCCGCAATCCTCTTGACACGGAATTCCGGCTGCATATTTTTTCGCACCGAGAAGCTCTTTCTCGGCCTCAAAAATCGAAGGACTCAACGCGACCGTCTGGAGAGACGACGATGCTCGATGAGAATTTGGCCCGCATTCGTGCACACCGTAACAACATCCAGCGCTACCGGCGTCTCCTGAAGACCAGGCTGTCGGAGCTTGAGCGCCAGTTCATCGAAAGACGTGTCGCAGAAGAACGCAGCGCGCTCGATAGCCTGACCGCGGCGACCTTCCCGGTTTCCTTCGGCTGCGCGAATACGCCGGCCGAGATCAGGGCGGGGCAATGAACGGCTACCGGGAGCTGCTCATTCGGGGCAGCGAGAAGGTGATCGGTCACTACGAACTGCTCCTTGCAAGCGCCAGGACCGAGCACGAGCGCGAGTTCTACCGCCAGCGCATCGAGCGCGAGCGGCGATTGATCAGGGACTTGCAGGGCGAGTTGGACGACCGCGCGGCGTGAGCCGGAAAGCCACGCGGCCATAACCTTCGCAGGCGACTGAACCACCGATGTTTCGGCAGCCCCTGCGTGCGGTTTAGCGGACCAGGCGATTCGGGCCCGCAAGCGCACTGCTGGATTCACTCGCGGGCGCGATTCTCACGCTGACGCTGAGCGGCGCACCGTTGCGCAGGACCGAGAGCCTCACATCCTCGCCGACCCGGGCAAGACCAATCGTGTTGCGGAGCTGGGCGGCGGTGCGGATCGGGCGGTCGTCGGCTCCGGTGACGACATCGCCCTTGCGCAAGCCCGCCCTTTCTGCGGGCGAATCCGCGGCGACATCGGCGACGAGGGCGCCCTGGATCAACCCCTTGTTGACCGACGGATGCGGGTCCTTCAGCGAGATGCCGACACGGCCCCGCTCGACGCGGCCGCTCACGATGATCTGCTCCATCACCTTGCGCGCCATGTTGACCGGAATAGCAAAGCCGATGCCGACGTTCCCGCCAGCGGGCGAGATGATGGCCGAGTTGATGCCGATCAGCTCGCCGCGCAGGCTGACCAGCGCGCCGCCGGAATTGCCGGGATTGATCGCGGCATCCGTCTGGATGAAATCCTCATAACCCTGCTTGCCGATGCCGGTGCGGCCGAGCGCACTGACGAGGCCCGATGTCACGGTCTGGCCGAGGCCGAAGGGATTTCCGATCGCAAGCACGAAATCGCCGACTTCGAGCGCGTCGCTGTCGCCGAAGGGAAGCGCCCTGAGGCCGGCCGGGTTCTGGATCTGGAGCACGGCAACATCGGTCGGCGGATCACGCCCGACCACCTTGGCGGAAAACTGCCGGCCGTCCTTGGTCGTGATCTGAACGGCGGCGGTGCCTTCGACCACGTGATTGTTGGTCAGCACGTAGCCGCGCTGGGCATCGACAATCACGCCGGAGCCGGTCGCGTTGACCTCCTTCTCGATCTGCCGGGGAACGTCGAAGAATTCGCGGAAGAGCGGATCGCGATAGAGTGGATTGTCCTCACGCACGCGGCCGTGCACGGAGATGTTGACCACCGCCGGCGTCACCTGGCGCACCAGCGGCGCCAGGGTCGCCACCGAGCCGCCGGTCTTCAGATCGGGGATTTGGCCTGCGGCAGGCTGTGATGCCGGGAGGGTCAGCAGCAGCAGCGCCAGCAAGAGCAGACGCACAGCATTCATGTTCGTTACCTGCCGCTATGTCTTGGATGGGAAATCGGACAAGTCGGGGCTTCACTCTACGTCGCGTGCCGCGACGATCCGGCCCTGCAGGGCCAGGAACGGAACGGTGCAGGCCGCCGCGGCCTGACCGAGCAGCACGAGCCCCAAGACGGTCTGCGTGAACATCATGCACCTCGCCCCTCTGCGGCGGCCCAGGGCCGCCGCAGCCGCATCGGGACGCCGCCACCCCGCGGCGGGTCGTCATTGTCATTGTCGCCGTCGAGCTTGCGCAAGGAGGCCAAGATATCGGCGAGCCGAACCGTGTGGCTCATGCCGGGGATTTCGCGCAAGGCTGGATAAGACTCGACCGCGTACATGTCGGACGCCCAGGACGACAGAATAATCCGCTTCTCCGGCGCAGAGAGTTCTGTCGCATTCAGGACGTCGGCAGGCGAGTCGTAGTGGGCGGCGGGATGAAACAGTGGATCGAGAGTAACGGCATTGGCATTCACATTGGTCATTGATGGTACCTCCCCTCATGCTCCTTTCCAAGGGACGGGCTTGTTGACGATGAGACGGCGGCGGCATTCGCCGCCGTCGCGCTCGACGCTAATGGGTGTTGATCGCGATGCGCTTGACGCCCTCGCGCGCCTTTTCGGATTTCGGCAGCGACACCGTCAGCACGCCGTTGGCGAACGACGCCTCGGCCTTGTCCTCTTCAACGCCCTCCAGCGGGATCTGCCGCTCGAAGGCGCCGTAGTAGCGCTCGGTGAAGTACCTGCCTTCGCCGTTGCGCTCCGCCTTCTTCTCACCGCGGACGGTCAGGACGCCATTGGCGATCTCGACCTGCACGTCCTTCTCCGTCAGGCCGGGAAGCTCCGCCGAGACGGTCAGCGTCTTGTCGGTCTCGCTGAGCTCGACCTTCGGCCAGCCGAAACGGCCCTCCATCAGCGGCGACAGGCTGGTCCCGCCGAAGCCGCGGAAGACATCGTCGAACAGACGGTTCATCTCGCGGTGAAGCGTCAGGAACGGATCAAAATTCTCGCGCGCCGGCGCAAGATCCTGGTTTCTCGACCAGGGAATGAGATCACGAAAAGCCATGATTCCCTCCTACATGCATCGGGAGCGCGGCCCGCGCATCCGCGCGCCGCGTTCCGCATTGGATCGATCGAGCGCTCAGGCCGCTTTCTTCTGCTCGATCTGCGATGCCGCAGGAGCGCCGTTCGTGATTGCGATCCGGCGCGGCTTCATGGCTTCCGGGACCTCGCGGACCAGATCGATGATCAGCAGCCCGTCCTGGAACGAGGCCTGCTTCACCTGGACATAGTCGGCGAGATTGAACACGCGCCGGAACGGACGCGCGGCGATGCCCTGGTACAGATATTCATGCGCAGCAGTCTCGGGCTTCCGGCCCTCGATGGTGAGCGCGTTCTGCTCGGCCGTCACCGTGATGTCGCTGGCGCCGAAGCCCGCCACCGCAAGGCTGATGCGGTAGTGGTCCTCGCCGGAACGCTCGATGTTGTAGGGGGGATAGTTGTCCTCGGTCGCCTGGCGCAGCGTGCTGTCGACGAGGTCGGCCAGATGATCGAAGCCGATGGTGGAGCGCCACAGGGGCGCGAAGTCGAAACTGGTCCTCATAACCAAGTCCTCCAAAGAGCAAGATGGATACGAAGGAGCGCGGACAGGGTATCAGACAGATCCGACGACCAGTCCGGCGCCCGCGCCGGACCCGATCTGGCGCCCGGCACACCGCTCTCGCGGCGAAAAACGACTTAGAACAACCGATATCGATTTCAAGGGGGCGGCCCGAAAAAAAATTTCGCCGCGGGACGAGGCCGTCCGGTTCCGGCCCCCTAAGCTTTTGCCCGTGCTCGATCAAGGCCATCGACGGCCGGAACTTCGCCCAGGGCTGCGCCTGCTCGAACGCTGCCGCGATGCGGAAGATCGCGGGCTCGTCCAGCCATGGCGCGACGATGTGCAGGCCGATCGGCATGCCGTCGCGGTCGAAGCCGCATGGCAGCGTCGCGGCCGGAAGCCCGGCGAGATTGATCGGCCAGGTGAAGGGCGACCAGCCGAGATGCGCGGCCGTCGATTATGCCGACGCCGATCTGGCGCGCCTCGAAGGCAGTCACCGCGATATAAACGCGGCCAATGGATCAGACCGCTGCATTTGGTTTTGGCCGCGCGCATAAGAAGGTGTCAGGACGTGCATACAAGGCTGGCGTTTGGACGATGCGGCAACGTCCGCATCGTCAGCATGATCGGTGTCGCAGTGCTCGTCGCAGCGACAGGTCGCGCAGCGCGGGCGAGCGAAGCCGCGATCGCGCCGCCGCGCATGACGGCGATCGGCACGATCGACGCGCGCTTCCAGTCCTACAATGTCGAGATGGTGGAGGTGACGGGCGGGCGCTTCTGGAGACCTTACGCGCAAGGCGGAATGCAGCGCGATCGCTACAGCGACAGGCCTCCGATCGATCTCGCCACCCCTCGCCTGCGCAAGCTCGCGGCGGCGCTGTCGCCGGCCTATATCCGCATCAGCGGCACCTGGGCAAACGCGACCTATGTCGCGGACACCGAGACCGCGCCGTCCGCAGCGCCTCCTGGCTTCAACACCGCGCTCGGCCGCGCGCAATGGCGCGGCGTCGTCGATTTCGCCCGGGCGGCCGATGCGGAGATCGTGACGTCCTTTGCCGTCAGTCCCGGCAGCCGCGACACAAATGGCGTGTGGATGCCGGACCAGGCGCAGCGCCTCATCGATGCCACGCGCGCATTCGGCGGCCGCATCGCCGCCGCCGAGTTCATGAACGAGCCGACGCTGGCGAACAACGGCGCGCCGCCGGGATATGACGCGGACGCGTATGGCCGCGACTTCAGGATCTTCCGCGACTGGATGCGGCGTTCGTCCCCGGAGACGTTGATCCTCGGCCCAGGCTCCGTCGGCGATTCTCCGTCTCCGGCAATGGGCGGCATCCGCACGCGCGATCTGCTCGCAGCAATGGGACCAGGCCTCGATCGCTTCTCCTATCATCACTACAACACACTCTCGCCCCGCTGCGGCGTCCATGACGATCCGATGCAAGCGCTGTCGGACGGCTGGCTGGCCCGCACCGGTGCGGCACTCGCCATCTATCGCGCGGTGCGCGACGCGTTCGAGCCGGGCAAGCCGATCTGGCTGACGGAGACGGCGGATGCCGCCTGCGGCGGCAATCCTTGGGATGCGACCTTCCTCGACACTTTCCGCTATCTCGACCAGCTCGGCCGCCTGGCAAAAGCCGGCGTGCAGGTGGTGATGCACAACACGCTCGCGGCCAGCGACTACGGCCTGCTCGACGAGCGGTCGTTTCGTCCACGGCCCAACTATTGGGCCGCCCTGCTGTGGCGGCGCCTGATGGGCACGACCGTTCTCGAGGCAGCAACGACCTCGATGCCCGGCCTGCGCACCTATGCGCATTGTCACCCCGCGACAAAAGGCACAGTCACCGTGCTCCTCATCAACAATTCGCGAAACGCACCGCATGTCGTGACCTTGGCGGGCCCTGCCGAGCGCTACACGCTGCAAGCCGATCGCCTGCAAAGCGCGACCGTCCGGCTGAATGGCAAGCCCCTGCAATTGGCCGCCGACGACGATCTGCCGCGCCTCGTGGCGCGTAACGCGCCGGCAGGCCGGCTCCAGCTGCCGCCGGCCAGCATCACCTTCCTGGTGATGCCGGACGCCGCTGCCTGCGGCTGAAGCAACCCCCGCTATTTCAGGCCGTCGCGCGCCGTCTCCGGCGCCAGCAAGGTCGCGATGATCGTGATGATCGAGAGCGCGATGATGTAGACCGACACCGCCCAGTACGATCCGGCCCATGCCAGCAGCGCGGTTGCGATCAACGGCGAGAAGCCGCCGCTCAGCGCGGCCGCGACGTTGGCGCCGAGCGATGCGCCGCTGTAGCGTACCTGGGTGCGGAACAGTTCCGGCATGAAGGCGGCCTTCGGCCCGAACAGCAGCGCATGGGTCAGCGTCATCGTGACGACGAGCGCGAGCGTGATCAGCGCCGGCTCCCTGGTGTCGAGGAACCAGAACAGCGGAAACGCCAGCGCCACCGAGAACACGCCGCCGGCGAGGTACAGCGCCCTGCGGCCGAAGATGTCGGACAGCCAGCCGGCGAGCGGCAGCGTCGCGAACTCGACGATCGCGGCATAGACCACCGCGTTCAGGATCACCTGGCGCGGCAGGCCGAGTTTCGTGGTGGCATAAACCACCGTGAAGACGGTGAGGAGATAAGCAAGGCCCACCTCCGAGACCGTGATGCCGATCGCCAGCAGAAAGCTGCGCCAGTCGCGCCGCAGCACCTCCAGCACCGGCTGCGCCAGCACTTCCTTGCGCTCCACCACGTCCTTGAAGTGCGGCGTCTCCGCAAGCTTGAGCCGCACGATGAAGCCGACACCGACCAGCAGAATGCTGAGCCAGAACGGCACGCGCCAGCCCCAGCTCAGGAAGTCGGCCTCGGGTAGCTGCGTCATCAGCGCAAAGATGCCGGTGGAGGCGGCGACGCCGACGGGAAAGCCGATCTGCACCAGGCTGCCGTAGAAGCCGCGGCGGTTACCGGCATGCTCGATCACCATGACGACCGCCCCGCTCCATTCGCCGCCGAGCCCGATGCCCTGGACGAAGCGCAAGGCGATCAGCAGGATCGGCGCCCAGGCGCCGATCTGGCTGTAGCTCGGCAGGCAGCCGATCAGGAAGGTGCCGAGCCCCATCGCGATCATGGTTGCAACCAGCATGGTCTTGCGGCCGAGCCGGTCGCCGTAATGCCCGATGATCGCGCCGCCGATCGGCCGTGCCACGAAACCGACCGCATAGGTCGAGAACGCGACCAGCGTGCCGACGAACGGATCGAAGCTCGGAAAGAACAGCTTGTTGAAGACCAGCGCGGCGGCCGTGCCGTAGATCAGGAAATCGTACCACTCGATCGCGGTGCCGAGCGCGCTCGCCCACACCACATGCGCCGTCGTCGATCTCTCCGTCGCCGCGGAGACGCCCGTTGCTGCCGTCATGCCATGCCCCAAGATTCCAGGCGGCATCATGGCCAAGAAGGATGAGGCTTGCAACCTGCGGACGTGGAAGCTCTCACAGGACAACGACGCGAACTTCGCGCGCTGCTCTATCAACACCGTCATCGCGAGGAGCCCTTGCGACGAAGCAATCCAATCTGCCTCTGCGGAGAAAGTCTGGATTGCTTCGCTTCGCTCGCAATGACGGCGTTGAGGCAGTTGTTTGCGACTCTGCGCGACGGCGCCTCGGCGATCACGGAACTCGTCCATCTGGCCTCATTCGCTATTGACAAACTCGTTTGCTAATATCTAACTTATGTCCGAACAGCCCGCCGCACCTAGCGGCCCATAAAAGCGAGGGAACGACGATGAGAGGGTTTCTGGCCCGCGCCATGCTCGCGGCCATGACTTCGGCCGCCATGACCACAATTGCCGCCGCTCAAGTCTCCGACGATGCCGTGCGGATCGGCGTACTGACGGATCTGTCGAGCTGGGGCCGCGACAACAGCGGACCGGGATCGGTCGAGGCCGCGAAGATGGCGGTGGAGGAATTCGGACCGACGGTGCTCGGCAAGCCCATCGAGATCATCAGCGCCGATCACCAGATGAAGACCGATGTCGGCGTGCAGATCGTGCGAGGCTGGTTCGACAACGGCAAGGTCGACGCGGTCGTCGACATCCCCAATTCCGGCATCGCGATCGCCGTGCACAACATGGTGCGCGAGCGCAACAAGATCGCCCTGCTTTCCGGCCCCGGCGCGAGCTCGCTGACCGACGAGCTGTGCAGCCCGAACACCGTGCACTTCACGTACGATACCTATGCGCTGTCGAAGGTGACGGCTTCCGCCGTGATCAAGGAAGGCGGCAAGTCCTGGTACTTCATCACGGCGGACTACGCCTTCGGCCAGCAGCTCGAGAAGGACGCCACGCGCTTCATCAACGAGATGGGCGGCAACGTGCTCGGCGGCGTCAAGCATCCGACCAACACCGCCGACTTCTCCTCCTTCGCGCTGCAGGCCCAGAGCTCGAAATCCGACGTCGTTGCTTTCGCCAATGCCGGCCAGGACACCGACAACGCCATCAAGCAATCCGGCGAGTTCGGCCTCGTCCAGGGCGGCCAGAAGCTGGTGGGCCTGTTGATGTTCGACACCGACGTGCATGCGATCGGCCTCAAGGCCGCGCAGGGCACCTACATGACCACGGCCTCCTACTGGAACATGGACGAGGCGACGCGCGCCTGGTCGAAGAAGTTCTACGAGCGCACCAAGGTGATGCCGACCATGATCCAGACCGGCGTCTATGGCTCGGTGCTGCATTATCTGAAGGGCATCAAGGCGGCTGGCACCGACGATCCGGCCAAGGTGATGGCCAAGATGCGCGAGCTGCCGATCGAGGATATCTTCGTCCACGGCGGCAAGTTGCGCGAGGACGGCCGCGTCATTCGCGACATGTATCTGGCCAAGGTGAAGACGCCCGAGCAGTCGAAGGAGCCGTGGGATTATCTGGATATCGTCAAGACCGTGAAGGGCGAGGACGCCTTCCGCCCGGTCTCCGAGTCCAAATGTCCACTCCTGAAGAAGTGAGGTGAACGATGACGGGCAACGAGCACAGCACGATTGAGACCTACGAGTGCGACGTGCTCGTGGCCGGATCGGGTTGCTCCGGCATGTCGGCCGCGATCACCGCGCGCTATCGCGGCCTCGACGTCCTGATCGTCGAGAAGGAGCCGCGCTTCGGCGGCACCACCGCCCGCTCCGGCGGCTGGCTGTGGATTCCCGGCACCTCGCTGGCGAAGGCCTATGGCATCGAAGAAACGCCGGAGCAGGCGCGCACTTACTTGCGGCACGAGGCGGGCAACAACTACGACGCCGCGCGGGTCGACGCCTTCCTCAGCGCCGGCCCCGAGGCGGTGGATTTCTTCACCACCAGGACGGCACTGCGCTTCGACATGCCGCTGGTGTTCCCGGACTATCATGCCGAAGCGCCCGGCGGCGCGCAGGGCGGCCGCTCCATGGTGACGCGCCCGTTCGACGGCCGCGAGCTTGGCGAGCAGATCAAGACGCTCGGCATGCCCCTGCCCGAGCTCACCGTGTTCGGCATGATGCTCGGAAGCGGCAAGGAGATCATCCACTTCATGCGGGTGACGAAGTCGCTGACGTCGGCGGTTTACGTCGTCAAGCGCCTGTCGCGTCACTTGATGGACGTGCTGCGCTACGGCCGCGGCATGACCTTGACCAACGGCAATGCGCTGGCCGGGCGTCTCGCGAAGTCCGCGCTCGATCTCAAGATTCCGATGTGGCTGTCCTCGCCGGTTCGCGAGCTGACGGTCGAGAGCGGCACTGTCACCGGCGCCATCGTCTCGCGCGAAGGGCGCAATGTGCGCGTCCGCGCGCGACAAGGCGTCGTGCTCGCCTGCGGCGGATTCCCGCATGATGTCGAACGTCGCAGGAAGATGTTCCCGCACGCACCGACCGGCAACGAGCACTTTTCGCCGGGACCGACCGGCAACACCGGCGACGGCCTGCGCCTTGCGGAAAGCGCCGGCGGACGCATCGAGGATCGCCTGCCGAATGCGGCGGCGTGGGTGCCGGTGTCGCTGACCACGCGCAAGGACGGCTCGAAGGGCGTGATGCCGCACTTCATCGACCGCGCCAAGCCCGGCGTGATCGCGGTGATGCGCGACGGCAGGCGCTTTGCAAACGAGGGCAATTCCTATCACGACTTCGTCCAGGCCATGATCAAGGCCGCCAGGCCCGGCGAGGAGATCGCAGCGTATCTCGTTTGCGATCACCGGACGCTGCGCAAGTACGGCCTCGGCTGCGTGCCGCCCTTCCCGATGCCGCTGGGTCATCACCTCGGTACCGGCTACCTCTTGCGTGGCGACACGCTCGAGGCGCTGGCGGCGAAAGCCGGCATCGACGCAAAGGCATTCGTCGAGACGGTCAAGCAGTTCAACGCGACCGCGCCGCAGGGCCAGGACGCCGCCTTCGGCAAAGGTTCGAAAGCCTATAACCGCTACCAGGGCGATGCGCTGCATGGCCCGAACCCCTGCATCGCGCCGATCGAGAACGGCCCGTTCTACGCCATCAAGATGGTGGTCGGCGATCTCGGCACCTATGCCGGCATCGTCACCGACGAGAACGCGCGGGCGCTCGACGGCGAAGGCCGGGTGATTCCCGGGCTCTATGCCGCCGGCAACGACATGGCGAGCATCATGGGCGGCAATTATCCCGGTGCAGGCATCACGCTTGGGCCGGCGCTGACCTTCGGCTACATTGCGGGCCGTCATCTCGCCGACAGCGCCGCGAGGCGCAACGCGGCGTAAGCCAAGCGCATCGGAGGCGCATGAAGAGAGAAAGCCGCGGCATCCAGTCGATCGAGGTCGGCGGAGAATTGCTCCGCGCGCTTGCCCGCAGCGGCGAGCCGATGATGCTGCGCGATCTCGCGCGCGAGGCCGGCATGACGCCGGCCAAGGCGCATCCCTATCTCGCCAGCTTCTCCCGCATCGGCCTGATCGAGCAGGACGAGATCACCGGCCGCTACGAGATCGGCGCACTCGCGCTGGAGCTCGGCCTGATCAGCCTGCGCCGTCTCTCCGGCGTGCGTATCGCGGGACCGAAGATCGCTGGCCTCGCGAGCCAGATCGGCCACGCCGTGTCGCTCGCGGTGTGGGGCACGCATGGCCCGACCGTCGTGCAGCTCGAAGAGCCGGGCCAGCCCGTACACATCGTGATGCGTGCGGGCTCAGTGATGGCGCTGCTGGAGACCGCCACGGGGCGCGCCTTCGCGGCCTTCCTGCCCGAGAAGACCATCAATGCCGCACTCGAAAGCGGCCTTGACCGCCATGGCGTCGGCTACAATCCGAAGCGGGCGATAAAGGGCCCGAAGGTCGCCGACATGCTCGCCGAGGTCCGCAAGCACGGCCTCGCCCGTGCGCTCGGCGATCCCCTGCCCGGCGTCAACGCGTTCTCGGCGCCGGTGTTCGACCATTCCGGCCACGTCGCGCTGGTCATCACCGCGATGGGGCCGGAAGGCACTTTCGATGTGCGCTGGGACAGCCCGATCGCACATGCGCTGCGCGACTGCGCCGGCGGTATTTCGAAGCGGCTGGGCTACGGGATGACGGTCGCCGCGGAGTGAGTTCGCAGCCCAATACAAACACCGCTGTCATCCCCCGCGCAGGCGGGGCATCCAGTACGCCGCGGCGAATGTGGCGAGAGCGAGCTCTCCAACGCCTGCCGCTGGAATACTGTCGAATTCCGCTTCGGTAATCTCAAGGATGTCCCGGTTGCGAGCGACGCCGGCGTTGTTGACCCTGATGTCGAGCCGGCCGAATTCCCTCACCACGGTGCGGGCTCACCTGGGTGAGGGTCTGTCTCGGCGCATTTCATAGGCATCTTTGCACGCGGACGGAGGCCCCTCATCCGGCGCTTCGCGCCACCTTCTCCCACAAGGGGAGAGGAAGAAGAGAGCGTCAATTCGCCGCCGTTCGCGCCGCCGCCGGCATGTAGATCTGCGCGTAGCCTTCCTTGATCGCGGCGGTGATGCGGTCGAGGCGGCGGTCGATGTGCTTTTCCAGCACCGACACGCAGGTCTCCTCATTGCGCGCCTTCAGGCCCTCGACCACGGCGCGGTGCTCGGCCTGCGTGTTGGAGCGGTTGATGCGGTCCATGTCGATCCAGCGCACGAAGCGGATGCGGGCGTTGACGTTGCGCAGCACGCGCAGCATCTCGGCATTGTTCGACATGCCCATCAGCCGCTCGTGAAAGGTCTCGTCCAGCTCGACCAGCTCCACCGAGGTGCGCTCGCCGGGATCGGGGCCGGTGGCTTCGAGGAATTTCAGCAGCGCGTCGATGTCCTCGTCCCTGGCGCGCCTGATGGCGAGGCGGATTGCGGCGACCTCGATCGACTTGCGCAGCTCGTAGAGGTCGAAGATCTCGTGCGCGTCGAGCTCGCGGCAGAAGAAGCCCTTGCCCGGCGTGAAGCGCAGGAAACCTTCGGTGTTGAGGCGGTTGAGCGCCTCGCGCAGCGGCGTGCGGCTGACGCCGAGGCGCTTGGCCAGCTCGCCTTCGTTGAGCCGCTCGCCCGGCTTGAACTCGTAGCTCACGGCCATCGCCTTGAGCTGCTCATAGACGCGATCGACAATACTGTCGGAAGCCAGTTCCACGTTGCTCATCATCAGCTGCATTCATGCCCGAACACAGCTCAATATACCGGGGCGGCTTGGCCGATGGCAATGTAAACCACGGTCTGGCCGAGCTTGTTCAGAGCTTTGCGACCGCCGGAATCAGGCGAACACGCGCGGGCGCAGTCCAGCATGAAACCATGTGATCATGGAATAGATGTCGTAGACCGGCAAGCCGACCTCGGCCTGCAAGGCCGCCGCGTAAGGCGGCATGTTGGTGCATTCGAGCACGATGGCGCCGACGTCAGGGTTTTTCGCGACAAGCTCCTTGCCGGCCTCGACCACGTCGCGCTCGGCCTGCGCGACGTCCATGTCGTCCTTCTCGGCCTTGATCAGGACGCGGAAAAATTCCTTGCCGTGCTCGGTGCCAACCAGCGGCGTATCGAGCGGCACGCCGGCGCCCTCGAGATGGGCCGGCGTCAGGGTCGAGCCCGAGACCGTGACGAGGCCGACGCGTTTGCCGGGAGGCAGCGTCGCTTGCACCCACGGCACCTGCATCAGTGACGAGGTCGCGACGGGCACGCCGACGGCGGCGGCGATCTCCTTCTGGAACAGCGAGAGGAAGCCGCAATTGGTGGTGATGGCCTCCGCCCCCAGCCGCACCAGATCCTTCGCGGCATCGATGAAGTCGGGCAAGAGGCCGGCCGCGCCCTTCAGCACAACCTTCTCCGGCGAGGCGCCGCTCACGACGCGATAGAGCACCGGGAACGGCCAGGTCGTGCCATTGCCCATATCGCCGGGAATGCGGGGAAAGCGCGCCTCCAGCATCAAGATGCCGAGCGGCGCGCCGTAGATGGCCTTGCCGCCGCGGGCAATACGAGAAGGCGAGTTGGCAGGATAGGTCATGGGTGCGATCTCAGAGGAAACGATCAGGAGAGAACGGCGCGAGCGGGATTTCGGGCGGCTTGCCGCTCAGGAGCTGGGCGACGAGACGGCCGGTGCGGGCCGAGCCGACCAGGCCGACATGACCGTGGCCGAAGGCATAGACGATGTCGCGCGAGGCGCGCGCATGGCCGATGCAGGGAAGTCCATCAGGCATGCTCGGACGATGGCCGAACCAGGTCTTGATGCGCGAGGCCGGAATGTCCTTGGGCAGTTTCGGGAACATGCCGAGCAGGTGGTTGCGCAGGATCTCGGCGCGTTTCCAGTTCGGCGCGGCCTCTAGGCCGGCGATCTCGACCGTGCCGGCGGCGCGCAGGCCCTTGTTGGTCCAATTCACCACCATCTTGGCGTCGGACGCCATCATCGAGCTGCGCGGACCTGATTCCGGATTCTCGATCATGACGTGATAGCCGCGCTCGGTCTCGAGCGGCAGGGGATCGCCGACCGATGCGGTGAGCTGCTTCGATCTAGCACCAGCTGCGACCACAGCAGCATCGCAAGCGATCTCACCGGTTTCGGTGAGCACGGCCACGAGCTTGTTGCCGGACAGTTTTAGGCCGGTCGCCTTGGCTCGCACGTGCTTCGCCCCGTTCGCCAGCGCATGATTGGCGAGGGCCGCAACGTAAGCGCCGGGATCGCGGCAGCGGCCGGCCTCCTCCACCACGACACCAAAGGTGTAGCGCGGATGCAGCTCCGGCTCGCGCTGCCGAATCTCGTCGGCATTGAGTTCCAGCCACTCGGCGCCGACCTTCCTGCGCAGGCGCCAGCCGAGATCGCTGTCGAAATTGCCGCGCGACGGGAACACATGCATCACACCGTTGCGCTCGATCAACTCAGGCACGCCCGCTTCTTCCGCGAGCTTTCGATGCAGCAGCGGCGCGTCCTTGAGGAGATCGCGCAGCGCAAAGGCCGTCTTCTCCACGCGCGCCGCGGTCCAGCCCGAGAGCAGATACTTGATCAGCCACGGCAAGGCCTTAGGCAGATAAGACCAGCGGATCGCGAGCGGGCCGAGCGGGTCCATCAGATAGCCCGGCACCTTCTTCCAGACGCCGGGCTCGGCCGGCGGGATTACCGAATGCGAGGACAGCCAGCCGGCATTGCCATAGCTCGCCGCCTGTTCGCCGCCTGGCTCGCCCGGATCGATCAGCGTGACGCGATGCCCCTCCCGCAGCGCCTCGATGGCGCTGATCACGCCGACCGCGCCGGCTCCGATGATGGCGACGTGGCGGCCTTCGGGCATCGCTTACGCCTTCACCGCTGGCGTGAAATCCTTGCCGACCGAGATCGCGCGCGGATCGATGATGCAGTGGAGGATCGACGGCTTGCCCGAGGCCAGCGCGCGCTCGAAGGCCGGCGCGAACTCTTCGGTGCGCTCGACGCGCTCGCCATGGCCGCCGAACGCCTTGGCGTACATCGCAAAGTCCGGGTTCTTGAGCTGGGTGCCGACGACGCGGCCGGGATAGTCGCGCTCCTGGTGCATGCGGATGGTGCCGTATTGCGAATTGTCGACGACGATGACGACCAGCGGCGCGTCGTATTGCACGGCGGTCGCGAATTCCTGGCCGTTCATCAGGAAACAGCCGTCGCCGGCAAAGGCGACGACGACGCGATCCGGATATTGCCGCTTGGCCAGCACGCCTGCCGGCACGCCATAGCCCATCGAGCCCGAGGTCGGCGCGAGCTGCGACGCAAAGCTGTGGAAGCGGTGATGGCGATGGATCCAGCCGGCATAATTGCCGGCGCCGTTGCAGACGATGGCGTCCTTCGGCAGGCGGTCACGCAGCCAGGTCATGACCTGGCCATACTGGAACGTGCCCGGCAGCTCGCGCGCCTTGTCGGTCCAGGCGAGGTAATCGGCATGCGCCTTTGCTGCCTCGCCCTTCCAGGCAACGGCACCGGGAGGCTTGAGCGTCGCGACGGCGGCCGCGAAGGCGGCGGGCGTCGCCTGGATCGCCAGCGCCGGCTGATAGACCCGGCCGAGCTCTTCCGAGCCCGGATGGACATGGATCAGCTTCTGCTTCGGCGATGGAATGTCGAGCAGCGTGTAGGACGAGGACGGCATCTCCGACATGCGGCCGCCGATGAGCAGGATGACATCCGCATCGTCGACGCGCGCCTTGAGGCCCGGGCTCGGCCCGATGCCGAGATCGCCGGCATAGTGCGAATGATCGGCGTCGATCAGCGAGGCCCGGCGGAACGAGGTCGCGACCGGCAGATCGAAGCGTTCGGCAAAGCGCGCGATGCTCTTGGTGGCCTCGTCGGTCCAGCGCGAGCCGCCGAGGATGACGAGCGGCGCCTTGGCGCTCGCGAGCATCGCGCCGACGCGCTCGATGTCGGATGGTGCCGGCCAGCTCACCGCCGGCTCGATGCGCATCGCGTCGGCAACGGCAGCGGTCTCGGTCAGCATGTTCTCCGGCAGTGCGATCACGACGGGACCGGGACGGCCCTGCATGGCGACGCGGAAGGCGCGCGCGACCAGTTCCGGAATGCGGTCGGGACGATCGATCTCGACCGCCCATTTCGCCATGGAGCCGAACACCGCCTTGTAGTCGAGCTCCTGGAACGCCTCGCGCTCGCGCATGCCGGTGTCGACCTGGCCGACGAACAGGATCATCGGCGTCGAGTCCTGCATCGCGATGTGAACGCCGTGGCTGGCATTGGTGGCGCCGGGTCCGCGGGTGACGAAGCAGACGCCGGGCCGGCCCGTGAGCTTGCCATAGGCCTCCGCCATCATCGCCGCGCCGCCCTCGGCGCGGCAGATCACGACGTCGATCGGGCTGTCATGCAGCGCGTCGAGTGCCGCGAGATAGCTCTCGCCCGGCACGCAGGTGACGCGCTCGACGCCTTGGGCGACGAGCTGATCGATCAGGATCTGGCCCCCGGTGCGGGTGTTGCGAACGGTCATGACGGCTCCCTGCAGGCTTTGGCGATGCGCTTCAAGGCCTCGCGCAAGTTTTGTTCCGGGGTGGCGTAGGACAGGCGGACATAAGGTGCAAGGCCGATGCAAACAGTGCAGCCGGCATCGGCACGCATGTCAGCCGCGCGCGGCAATCGCGATCACCTCGATGCGATAGGCGGGATCGGCGAGCTCGACCTTGCCGCAGGCGCGCGTCGGTGCGTTGCCCGGCACGACCCAGGCGTCATGGACCGCGTTCATGGCGTCGAAATCGTCCATCGTCTTGAGCCAGACCTGCACGCTCAGCAGGCGCGACTTGTCGGTGCCGGCGCGCGCCAGCATGTCGTCGACCTTGGCCAGCGCTTCCTTTGTCTGCTGGGTGATGTCGGCGGTCTTGGTATCCGCGACCTGGCCTGCGAGGAAGACGAGATCGCCGAACACGGAAGCGCGGCTGCGGCGGGCGTTCTGGTCGATGCGGGTGATATCAGACATCGGGCTTCCTTCAAGTCTCAGGCGGAGTCTCGTTCACCTCTCCCGTAGGGAGAGTTCGGATAGCTGCGCGCCATAGCAATCCGACCTCTCCCCGCTGGGGGGAGGTGAACCTGCGTCGAACCTGGTGCATCGGTTTCATCTTCACTTGCCGGTGGCGATGATGCGGCGGCAGTGATCGAGCGCCGCGCCAATGAGGTTGTCGCTCGCCTCGGGCGTGCGGAACGCCGAATGCGCCGACAACGTCACGTTCGGAAGCTTTGTCAGCGGATGCCCGGCCGGCAGCGGCTCGATGGTGAAGACGTCGAGGCCGGCGTGGGCGATGTGGCCCGAGCGCAGCGCGTCCAGCATCGCGTCCTCGTCGACCACGGCGCCACGCGCGGTGTTGATCAAAATGCTGCCCTTGCGCATCTGCGCGATGCGCTCGCGCGACAGGAAGCCCCTGCTCTCGTCGTTGAGCAGGAGATGCAGCGAGACGACATGGCTCTCGGCGAGCAGCTTGTCCAGCGAAACGAACGCGACGCCGGGATGCGTCTTCGGCGTCCTGTTCCAGGCGATCACCTTCATGCCGCAGCCCGCCGCCATGCGTGCGGTTTCCGCGGCGATGCCGCCGAAGCCGATCAAGCCGAGCGTCTTGCCGGTGAGCTGCATCGCGTCACGGCGCAGCCAGTTGCCCTCGCGCATGCCGCGATCCATCTCGCCAAAATTTCGCGCGGAGGCCCACATCAGCGCGATCGCGCATTCGGCAACGGCCGTGTCGCCATAGCCCTTGATGGTGTGGACGGAGATGCCGCGCTGGCCAAGCTCCTCCGGATTCATGTAGCTGCGCGCGCCGGTGCCCAGGAAAACGACATGCTTCAGCGCCTTGCACGTTCCGGCGATCGGCGTCGGCACGGCCGTATGATCCACGATCATGATCTCGGCATCGCCGAGCAGGCCGGGCAGATCGTCGGGCTCGATGGAGGGATTGCGGTTGATGCTGACAGGCAGTTTCGCCGCGCCCAGCAACTTCTCGGTGACCGCGGCCAGCGTGTCGTTGGCGTCGACGAAAACAGCACGCACAGACTTTCTCCTCTCATCCCGGATCGCAGACCGGACCGCGGCCCGGCCGGTATCACCCAGTTTTCTCTCGCGGTGCCAACGCACCAGGCTCCGAACTGCCTCGTCGCTCCATCGCCGGCAAGGGCGCAATACCATATTGCATTACGATCTGAATACAGAAATAGTCCGCGAGCCGGAGCTGTTGATCATTCCCGAGGGGAGCACTGACCATGAACCGCAGGGACGCATTCACCACCGTCGCGCTGGCGGGCGCCGCCATGGCCGCAACCGTCTCGGCCAAGGCCGACACCGCGCCGACCTCCACGCTCGATCGCATCAGGAAGACCGGCGTGCTGCGGATCGCGGTCATTGCCGGTCAGGACCCCTACTTCCACAAGGACCTCGCGACCAATCAATGGTCGGGCGCCTGTATCGACATGGCGAACGACATCGCGGGCAAGCTCGGCGCCAAGCTCGAGCCGCTGGAATCGACCTGGGGCAACCAGATCCTGGATCTGCAGGCGGACAAGATCGACCTGGCCTTTGCCGTGAACCCGACGCCCGAGCGTTCGCTCGTCATCGACTTCTCCACCCCGATCCTGGTGCACTCCTTCACGGTGATCACCAAGAAGGGCTTTGCCAAGCCTGCGACCTGGGCCGAGCTCAACAAGCCCGAGGTCAAGATTGCGGTCGACATCGGCTCGACGCACGAGACGATCGCGCGCCGCTACTGCCCGAAGGCGGACATCCTCGGCTTCAAGACCCGCGACGAGGCGATCCTCGCGGTCTCGACGGGCCGCGCCGACTGCAATGTCTCGTTGGCGGTGCTATCCATCTTCACGCTGAAGAAGAATCCGACGCTTGGCGAGCTCGCGATCCCGCGGCCGCTGCTGACGCTGCCGACCAATCTCGGCATCCGCGCCGAATCCGATCGCCGCTACAAGGATTTCCTCAGTGCCTGGGCCGATTACAACCGGTCGATGGGCCAGACCCGCGAATGGCTGCTGAAGGCCTATGAAACCGTCGGGCTCAGCGCCGACGACATTCCGGGCGAAGTGCAGTTCTGACGCGACCCGCATTCAGGGGTTGCGCGGGTTCTCGCCGAGCCGGCGCCAGCGAGAATAATCGTGCGCGCCGTCCCATCTATGGACCGGCCAATAGCATACAGTGCAACGAAAGATCCCCTTCGCCGCCACGAGGACCTGCACCGCCTCGTAGGCGGCATTGCAGGCCTCGCAGGTGAACGCCACCATGATCCTGGAGCGTACCGCCGTCCGACGCACGACCTCCGGGTGGCTTTGCGTTTCTGGCGCAGGCGAGGCCCGTTCTTCTCTCGACGCGTGGTGCTTGAGCGCCCGGTCTATCTTCATCTTGACGCGGCGCGCTCCCAGCAGCCCCAGAATCGCCTGCACCCTGCCCGACAAGTTGCGATTGCCGATCGCGAAACAGTAGTCCCAGAGCCCGGAATTCGCGGCCTCGGTGATCTCGAAATTAACTGACCGATGAATGCCGGCGTGCCGAGCGGGCCGCTTACCAGCCATGACCTAGCTTGTCCGGGCGTCCGCCGTAGCGGCGATCGGCCGCTCCGCCTCTCCGGCCAATGTGCCGGGGTGTTGATCCGGCTGCGTCAGCTGAAATTCGTTCCGATGCGCAATCATGTCCCCCCATTGACTCACCCTCGTGCGTCCAGTTTGGAAACGTCCATCGTCGGTTCGAAATGCAAAATTGCCGTGGCCGCAAAACAATCAGCTAGACGAATGCTTCCGTCACGTCTTGTGGTTCTGGGCCACTCAATTGCGAGTTGAGGTCACACTGTCCGTCTCAGACACATCGGTCTTGACATAGGTCAAGCTACGACCCGTGCAGCTCCCGAGGTTTGCCGAGACCACAACTCGGTGCCGAATGAGAACCGCCAAACACCCGTCGAGCGCCTTGCCATTGATCCCAACCTCGACCGGAGGGATAGCTCGCCTCGCATGCGCCAGACTTCGCGATGCGAGGATCGACCTGGCTCCGATCCTCTCGGCGGCAGGCCTGTTGATAGAGGACATCGAGAATCCCAAGCGCCGCATCGACGCGAGCGCGCAAATCAAGCTCCTTGAACTCGCCGCGAAGGAACTGCAGGACGACAGCTTCGGATTTCACCTGGCTCAAGGCTTCGAGCTGGGGGAGATTGGGCTGCTGTACTACGTCATGGCCTCATCAGAGCGACTCGTCGACGCACTACGCACTGGCGAACGCTACTGCGCGATCAACAACGAAGGAGTACGGCTGCGGACGTCCCTGGAGCAGGGATTCGCGATCGGTTTCGAGCATGTCAACATCGCTCGACGAGCGGATCGACACCACACGGAATTCTGGCTCGTTGCGCTTGTCCGTATCTGCCGCGCATTGACCGGCGCCAGGCTCGCGCCAAGGCAGATCAAATTGACGCACCACAGACACGAAACTCCTTCGGATGTCCGATCCCAGTTGGGATGCGGCATCACATTTTCGGCCGACAGGGACGAGGTGCTGTTTGCCGCGCAGATCGGCGCGTTACCCCTCTTAGGAGCTGATCCTCACCTCAACAAGCTGCTGCTTCGATATGCCGATGAAGCCTTGGCCAACCGGCCCTCGAGGCGGGGCAACTTACGGTCTCGCGTCGAGGATCAGATCGCACAATTGCTCCC
Source organism: Bradyrhizobium sp. SMVTL-02 (assembly GCF_051853005.1). Taxonomy (NCBI): domain Bacteria; kingdom Pseudomonadati; phylum Pseudomonadota; class Alphaproteobacteria; order Hyphomicrobiales; family Nitrobacteraceae; genus Bradyrhizobium; species Bradyrhizobium sp. SMVTL-02. The sequence continues at coordinate 6,338,588 of NZ_CP182469.1, forward strand.
GCACGGAAAGGCCAACGCTGCGGAGGTCGCGCGCCGTCTCGGCATGAGCCGGAGAACGCTCGCTCGGGCGCTATCGTCCGAAGGCGTGGGCTTCTCGAACATTCTCGAAGAGTTTCGAGATGCAATTGCCCGCCGTTATCTCCGAGAAGCGGAATTGCCAATTTCCGAGATCGCATGGTTGTTGGGCTACAGCGAGGTCAGTTCCTTCACACACGCTTTCGTTCGTTGGACCGGTGTCAGCCCAAGGATGTATCGCGATTCGAACGGTACTCGCATATACGCCGGCACAAGGCCTCAAAACCCTGGCACAGACTAGCAAGACCCGGCGGATCGTATTCCGCTAGACCTGCGCCATGCCTTCAAAGCTCCTGGCCAAGCTCACATCTCGCTGTTCCGAAGCCTGGGACGCGGCTTTCGGCCCCATGACCGGGCTCGACTGGTTTTTCCTGTTTTGCGTTGCCTGGCTCGCCAGTCTTTTGGCGTCGCTGGCCTGGGTCCTGTTCGCGACCTGAGCCTCACCCCATTGCGACCAGGGCGTCGCCGAGTTCGCCTCGACAGACGTCGAGGTTGCGCCAATTGCGGACAGCCTGATCGCGGTACAGTGAACCAGCAGGTTGATTTATCTCAAGACTGCATTCGGAACGCGAGCTAGCTTATCTTTGCAAGGCAGCGATACGTCCGGGCAATCGGGAGATAGAGCATGTACCGGCACATTCTCATTCCGACAGATGGGTCTCAGCTAGCGGAGCGCGGGGTGGCGCACGGATTGGCGCTGGCGAAATCCCTTGGAGCCACCGTATCCTTCATCTTCGTCGTGGAAGCCTTTTCCGAAGTGTCGGGCCGCTTCCTCGAAGCAGTCGCAACATATGCCGAATTGCGCAAGGACCAGGCCGCGAGCGTATTGGAGGGGGCGGCAAATGCAGCCAGAACGGCCGGCGTTTCCTGCGAGACGATCCAAACGGAGAGCGGGCAACCCCATCAGGCCATCATCGCAGCAGCCACGGACAAGGGCTGCGATCTCATCGTGATGTCATCGCATGGGCGCAGCGGACTTGCCGCGCTGATCATCGGGAGCGTGACGAACAAGGTGCTGACGCATGCAAAGACGCCCGTCCTGGTCTGTCCATGAATGCGAGGACCCTGTTGAAGTCAAACCATCACACCGGAAGACGGCGACAGGGTCGTCGAGAAAGGGAGCCGCCAAATGTACACCCGGACTCTCCTGAGCACGGACGGCTCGGACGTCGCGAGAACCGGCATTAAGCATGGGATTGCTTTGGCAAAGGCGTTGATGGCCAAGGTGACGGTCATCGCCGGGACGGAATCACTGCCAATTGACTACGGGAGCGGCCACGCCTCGGGATGGATACCGCCGCAGCAGGAAATCGATGGCTTCGATGGGGCCTGCAAGGAACGTGCGGGCAAAGTCCTCGAACTGCGACTTGATTGTCATGGGCTCCCCATGAGATATCCAGCTGTGTCCCGACCATCCTTCCGCTGGACCGCCGAAACCGCTGGCGATCGAGAATGCGAGCGAGCGCGTGATCCTTACTGCGGCCTTGCAGGAAAGCTCAGGCCCATGGCGATGGCGGACTGAGCTTCGGCGACATCTGAGCTGAAGTCGGCATCAGGGCTGCGAGACTCTATCACCACTTCCTAGTACGTTTGTGCAATACGTGGATTGACCGTCGGGACGGACCAAATTTGCCTTCACCCTCAAGGCGATCCATGGAAACTGGCGGGACAAACAGCAATGCTCGAGCGCATGCCGCCCCCATCGAAGCGCATCAACGATCCCGAGCGCACCAAGCGCGACATCCTCGAAGTGGCGATGGCCGAATTCGCCTCGGAAGGCTATTCCGGCGCCCGCGTCGATGCGATCGCGGCGCGGACGCGCACGTCCAAGCGCATGATCTATTACTATTTCGGCGGCAAGGAGCAGCTCTACCTCGCGGTGCTGGAGGAGGCCTATCGCAGCATCCGCGCGCTGGAGGACCAGCTCGACATCGAAAGCTGCGACGCCCGCGAGGGCCTGCGCCGGCTGATCGAGGCGACATTCGACCACGACGAGCGCAACCCGAACTTCATCCGCCTCGTCTCAATCGAGAACATCCACCATGGCAAGCACCTGAAGCAGAACCTGCAGCTGCGCCAGCTCAACGCCAGCGTGATTGCGACCCTTGACGGCATCCTCGAGCGCGGCCGCACGGAAGGCGTCTTCCGCGACGACGTCGACGCGATCGACCTGCACCTTGCCATCTCCTCCTACTGCTTCTTCCGCGTCGCCAACCGCCATACGTTTGGGGCGCTGTTCGATCGTGACCTCAGCGAGCCCAGGGTGCTGGCGAAGAGCCGGACGCAGATCGTGGAGATGATCCTGGCGTGGCTGGGGGCGAGGAAATAACGGCTTTCGCCGGGGTGACGGTGGGAGACATTTGCACGCAACTGCCTCAACATCGTCATTGCGAGCGAAGCGAAGGAATCCAGAGTCTTTCCGCGGAGACAGTCTGGATTGCTTCGCTACGCTCGCAATGACGGAGGACGGGGCGCCCCCTCATCCAGCCTTCTTCTGCCGCGTGCCCGCCAGCAGCACCAGCATGAAGGACGCCGCCGTCATCAGCGTCGAGATCGCGGCAATCGTCGGATCGATCTCGTCGCGGAGCGCGGTGAACATGCGCTTGGTCAGCGGCTGATACTGGCCGCCGGAGATGAACAGTGCGACGATGGTTTCGTCCATCGCCGAGATGAAGGCGAAGATGCCGCCGGCAACCACGCTGGATTTGATCTGTGGCAGCGTCACCGCGAAGAAGCTGCGCAGGCGGTTCATGCCGAGGCTGCGCGCCACCATCTCCTGCGCGGGATCGAAGCTCTGCAGGCCCGCCAGCACGGAGATGACGACATAGGGCAGGCCCAGCATCACGTTCGCCAGCACGAGGCCGGGCATGGTCGCGACCAGGCCGACCCTGGCATAGACGAAGAAGATGCCGACCGCGGTGATGATGATCGGCACCACCAGCGGCAGCAGCAGCGCCATGTGGATCAGCCGCATGATCCGCAGCTTCGACTGGCTGATCGCGTAGGCAGCGGCCACGCCGAACGGTGTCGCGATCACCACGGTGAGGAGCGCGACCGTCAGCGTCACCCGCGTCGCCTGCATCCAGGCGGGGTTGGCGAAATATTGCTGGTACCAGCGCAGCGAGAAGGACGGCGGCGGGAAGGTCAGGAAGCGCGCGCTGGAGAACGAGATCGGTGCGATGATCAGAACGGGAAGGATCAGATAGACCAGCACCAGCGCGCTGATCGCGTAGAGGGCCATTCGGGCGGGCGAGGCGCGCATCATTTCTGCCCCAGCACACGATCGAGCGAGATGAAGCGGCTGACGACGAAGAAGATCGCGAGCACGCCGAGGAGCAGCACCACGGCAACCGCGCTCGCCGCGCCGAACTGGTTGTAGAGCTCGACATTGCGACTCACCAGCATCGACACCATCACCGTGCGTCCGCCCCCGAGCAACTCCGGCGTGATGTAGAAGCCGAGGCAGAGCACGAACACCATGGTGCAGCCGGCGAGCACGCCCGGCAGCGACAGCGGGAGGAACACGCGCATGAAGGTCAGTGACGGGCTCGCGCCCAGGCTGGCTCCGGCCTGCATCAGATCGTTCGGGATCTTCTGCATGGTGGCATAGAGCGGCAGGACCATGAACGGCAGCAGGATGTGCACGGTCGCGACCACCGTGCCGAAGGTGTTGTGGACCAGTGCGAGCGGCTCGCTGATGACGTCGAGATAGCGCAGGAATTGGTTGATCACGCCGGTGCGCTGCAGCAGCGCGAGCCAGGCATAGGCGCGCACCAGCACGCTGGTCCAGAACGGCAGCACCACCAGCGACAGGATCAGGATGCTCCATCCCTTCGGCACCGAATTGGCGAGATAGGCCACGGGATAGCCGAGCAGCAACGCGATCACCGTGACCGCGAGGCTGATCTCGAAGGTCAGCGCAAAGCTGCGCCAGTAGACGTCTTCGGTGAAGACGCGGCGATAGTTCTCCAGCGTGAAGCCGTCGTGGTAGATCGACTGCCAGGCGAGCCAGCCGACCGGCAGCACGACCAGGGCCAGAATCACCAGCAGCGCCGGCGACACCAGTGCCAGCATCAGGCCGTGCTCGCGGCGCTGATGCTTCTGGGAAGGATCTGGCACGGATGTCGTCAACGCTGACCTCGCCTTACTTCTGCATGAACGATGCCCAGCGCTTCTCGGCGGCTTCGCCAGCCGGCGAGGACCACCAGGCGTAGGACATCAGCGCCTGCTTCGCCGCATTGGCCGGCTCGCTCGGCAGCTGCGCGGCGCGCTCGGGCTTGATCACGCCCGTCTCGAACGCCTTGGGGTTGCCCGGACCGTAGTCGATGTGCAGCGGCAGATTGGCCTGGTGCACGGGATCGACGGCCTCGTTGAGGAATTTCACCGCCGTTTCCAGGTTCGGCGCGCCCTTGAGGATGCAGAGCGAGGTGCTCTGCAAAATGCCCTCGTTATAGGTGAAGGCGACCTTGGCGCCTTCCTTCGCGACGGCGCTGACGCGACCGTTCCAGGCCATCTCCATGTCGACCTCGCCGTCGTTGAGCAGCTGCGCCGATTGCGCGCCCGAGGTCCACCACACCGTGATGTGCGGCTTGATCTCCTCCAGCTTCTTGAACGCGCGATCGACGTCGAGCGGGTAGAGCCTGTCGGGTGCGACGCCGTCCGCCATCAGCGCCGCCTCGAGCGTCGCGAACGGATGATTGCGCAGCGCGCGGCGGCCGGGGAATTTCTTGACGTCCCAGAAATCGGCCCAGCTGTTCGGCGCGTCCTTCGGGAAGGTCTTCTGGCTGTAGGACAGCACGCTGGAATAGAACTCGTAGGACACCGAGTATGGGCTGCGATAAGCCTCCGGCATCGCCGCGCCGTTGGGTATCTTCGAAAAGTCGAGCTTCTCGATCAGCCCCTGCTCGCCGCCGCGCAGGCAGTTGCCGGTCGGGGTGTCGACGACATCCCAGATCGGCTTGCCGCTGCCGACCTGGGTCTTGATCGCGGGCCAGGCGTCGGGAATGGAGTCCTGGTTGATGGTGATGCCGAGCTTCTTGGCGGAGGGATCGAGGATCGCCACCGTCTGCGCCTGCTGATAGGCCCCGCCCTGCGAGACGAAGGTGATCTGCTCGGCGGCATCGGCCGCACTGGTCGGTCCGATTGCGCCCAGCAGCGCGCAGCCCAATCCAAAGCTTCGTTTCAACGTCATCCTCACCTCCTCCAAATGATCTCACTGACCGATCGCATCGAGAAACTGGTACCAGCCGGCGACCATGCGCACGGCGGGCTCGCGCAGCGGATAGAACGGAATGGCCTTCATCGGCCGTGCATCGAGCAGGCCCAGGTCGGGCGTCTCGCCGCGCACGAAGGCGGCGAGATAACGGCCCATCAGGCTCGACATCGCGACGCCGGCGCCGTTGTAGCCGACCGAGAACAGCGTGCGATCGTCGAGCCGGCCGATATGCGGCACCGAATCCAGCGTCATCGCCACGAGGCCCGACCATTTGTATGCGAGCGGGACGTCGGCGAGATCGGGGAAGATGCCGACCATCGCCTCGCTCAAGGCATCGAACGCGGCTTGCGAATCCTGCTTGCCGAAGGCGCCGCGGCCGCCGAAGATCACGCGGTTGTCGACCATGCGGAACCAGCGCATCATGCGCTTGGTCTCGGTGTAAGTGCGCCCCGTCGGCATCAGCTTCCCCGCGAGATTGCGCGGCAGCCGCTCCGTCGCGATGATGGCGCTGCGGAACGGGATCAGCGTGCGCTGCAGACGTGCGGTGGCGCCGGTCAGATCCGAATAGCTGTTGGTGGCGATGATCGCCTGCCTGGCGCGCACCGCCCCTCGCGGCGTCTCGGCGACGACGCCGTCCTTGTCGCGCCGAAGCGTGACGACCGGCGACTGCTGGAAGATGGCGACGCCGCGGCGCGCCACACCGTCGGCGAGGCCGCGCAGATAGTTCAGCGGATGGATGCCGCCCGAGCCGGGATTGAGCACGCCGCCGACGAAGATGTCGGAGCCGGTCTCCTCGCGCACGCCGTTTTTGTCGAGGATGCGGACTTCGGCAGAGCCCATCTCGCGCGTCATCCAGTTGGCTTCGTCGATCGCGGCCCTCAGCGTCGTCTCGTTGTGGGCAGCCTTGACCTGGCCGGTACGCGTGAGGTTCGCGCTGGTGATGCCGAATTCGGAGACGAGCTCCTCGACCATGTCGGTCGATTCATGCGCGATCTCGTACATGCGCCGCGCCATGGCGCGGCCATGCGCGGCGTCGATCTCGCGGAACGAGAGGCGGAATTTTGCGGTGATCACGCCGCCATTGCGCCCGCTCGCGCCCCAGCCGGGGTGGTTGGCCTCGAGCACGACGGGGCTGAGCCCGCTCTTGGCGATGTGGTGCGCGGCGGAGAGGCCCGTATAGCCCGCGCCGATGATCACCACATCGGCCTGTTGCTCGTTCGACAGCACGGGATAGTCGCGCGCCGGCGCCGCCGTGGCTTCCCACAGCGAATTGACCGACGGCAGCGCGCTCCAGTCCCGTGTCATGCCACAGCTCTCCGTTATGCCGCCGGACCGATCGCAGCGTCCGCGAGCGCCTTCAGCGTCGGGAAATGGAAGTCCGGCTTGGTCAGCGTCTCCACCGCCGGCGTGCCGCCAAAGCCGGCCATGCCCTGGCGCCGCTCGATCCAGCACACTTGGTAACCGAGCTTCCGCGCGATCCCGATGTCGTGATACTGGCTCTGCGCGACGTGCAGGATGTCGGACTGCTTGTAGCCGAAGGCGGACTGGCGGCCCTTGTTGTAGGCGAAGAACTCCGGATTGGGTTTCGCAACGCCGGTATCGTCGGCGCAGACGGTGTCGTCGAAGGGATTGCCGAGCGCATGCGCGTAGCACGACAGCGCGACCCGGTCGGCATTGGTCATCGCCACCAGGCGGAACTTCGTGCGCAGGCGCTTGAGCGCCTCGACGGAATCGGCGAACGGCCCCCAGCGCAGCACGGCGAGCTGGAACACGTCGCATGAGGCGTCATCGGCCGGCAGCCCGAGCTCTTGCGCGAGGTGGCGGTAAACGTAAAACATCACCTCGCTCGAGCGCTCGTGATGCTTGTCGCGGCCACGCTTGTAGGATTCGAAGATCTTGTCGTCGCTGAGCTCGGCCGGCGTCTTGCCGGAGATCTTGCGCACCGCGGACAGCACGCCGGTCTCGAAATCGATCAAGGTACCGACGACGTCGAAGGTGAGGACCTTGAAATTGCTGAACGCGGCTTGGGTCGACATTTTGGCTTCTCTCGGGTTGGATGAGGCTGAAGTTCAGTCCCCCACCCTGGGGACGACAATGGTGTCCTCGGGGTGGAGCGTGACGGTGAGGCTGCCGCCGAGCGGCGGAATGCGGGTGTAGGCCTGGTGGTAGCTCGGCTGGCGCAGGCTGAGCGCGATGCCGTCGGCGAGCGCGAGGAATATGCGCAGGCTCTCGCCCTGGTAGACGATGTCGGTGACCGTCCCGGTCAGCCGGTTGCAGGCGGCGTCCTGCGCGCCGTCGTCGATCAAGAGCTTCTCGCTGTGTACGGCCAGCATCAGGGCATCGCCGTCGGGGATGGCGCGGGCGCTGCGCAGCAAGGCATTGCCGAGCGCGACGCTGGACCCGTCGACGCGGCGGACCGGCAGCATCGTGGCTTCGCCGATGAAGCTGGCGACGAAGGAATCGGCGGGATGATCGTGCAGCCGCGCCGGCTCGTCGATCTGGACCAGCCGGCCGTCCTTCATGACGGCGACGCGGTCGCTCATGGTCAGCGCCTCGCGCTGGTCGTGAGTGACGTAGATGATGGTGGCGCCGATGCGCTTGTGCAGCGCGCGCAGCTCGATCTGCATGGATTCGCGCAGCTGCTTGTCGAGCGCGGAGAGCGGCTCGTCCATCAGGATCAGCCGCGGCTCGAAGATCATCGCGCGTGCGAGCGCGACGCGCTGGCGCTGGCCGCCGGAAAGCTGCGCGATGCCGCGCTCCTCGTAGCCGGCAAGGCCGACCATGCTGAGCGCCGCGCGCACCTTGTCCGGCCAGGAGGATTTCGGCAGGCGGCGCGCACGCAGGGGAAAGGCGACGTTCTCGCCGACGCTCATATGCGGAAACAGCGCGTAGTTCTGGAACACCACGCCGATGTCGCGCTTGTGCGGCGGCATGTAAGTGACGTCGCGGCCGCCGAAGAGAATGGTGCCCGACGTCGGCAGGATGAAGCCGCCGAGGATGCCGAGCAGCGTGGTCTTGCCGGAGCCGGAGGGGCCGAGCAGCGAGACGAATTCACCGGCGCCGACATTGAGCGAAACGTTGTCGAGGGCGCGAACGGCGCCATAGGCCTTACTGGCGGACTTGATCTCGACGCTTTCCGCTCGCTTGTCCAACGACCGACCTCGCCATGTCCCTGCGCTGGGGTGCCTCGCTGCACGCCATAAGCCTGCTTTATAGACAGGGGTTTGGAGCACTCGCGGCCGAAGCGTGCGCTGCACCAAATCTCCGCTCGAAGGCCCTGTCTTTCGGCTGTCATCCCAATGACACCAGACTTGCGAAAACTCGGCAATTGCCAAATTCTCACCGCGCACATAACATGACGTTATGCCTGAGCTTCGCCGCATGCTGCCGTCCAGCAACGCCCTGTTCGTCTTCGACGCAGCAGCGCGCAATGGCAGCTTCACGGCGGCGGCCGCGGAATTGAACGTGACGCAGCCGGCGGTGAGCCGGATGCTCGGCCAGTTCGAGGAGCATCTCGGGGTTCGCCTGTTCGACCGCAAGGCGGGCCGCGCGGTGCTCACCGAGGAAGGCGAACTCTTGTATCGCCGCGTCCTCGAAGGCTTCCGCAGCATCGAGAGCGGGCTCGTCGAGATCGAGCGGCGACGCAAGGGCACCGAGACGGTGACGTTGTCGGTCTCCTCCGCCTTCACCACGCATTGGCTGATGCCGCGCATCGACAAGCTGCAGAAGCAGTTCCCGCAGGTCGATCTGCGCTTCCAGCTCATCTCAGGCGCGCTGCGCGGGCCGGTGGAGAATGTCGATCTCGGCATGCGCTTCCGCGATCGCGACGAGCCCTCGTCCGGCGGCACGCTGATCATGAAGGAAGTGATGCTGCCGATGTGCAGCCCCGGCTATCTCGGCGAGAGCGATCCCGCCGAGGGCAACACCATCATCCGCCTCGCCGAGACGCCGGGCGACTGGGCCGCCGATTACGCCTCGCTGCTCACCGGGCGCTGCGGCGCGGCCAAGGCGCTCAGCTTCACCGACTATGCCGTCGTGGTGCAGGCCGCGCTGCTCGGCCAGGGCATCGCGCTCGGCTGGCTGACGGTCGCCTCGCACTGGCTGCTGACCGGCGCGCTGGTGCCGGCCTCCGACACGCTCACCACCACCCGCCGCGTCTGCGAATTCCTGCCGCCGCGTAGCCGCCCGATGCGCCCGATCGCCGCCGAGATCCGCGACTGGATCATCGCGCAGATGAAGAGCGAGATCGCCGCCATCGACCGGCTCTATCCGAAGCTCGGCGCGATGGAGGCGTGTTACTAGGCAGGCGGTGTCGAGGTGAGGCGCCTCTCTCCACGTCATTGCGAGCGCAGCGAAGCAATCCAGAGTCTTTCCGCGGAGGGATTCTGGATTGCTTCGCTGCGCTCGCAGTGACGATGTGGATGGGGCTTTCGTATAGCAGGCTCACTCGCGGAGAGTCCCCCTCACCCGGAATTTGCTCCGCAAATTCCGGCCCCTCCCCGCAGGCGGGGAGAGGCGAAGAGCCTCACCGATGCTCGATCGCGCGGATTGCGCCGCGCAGCTCCGCGAGGCCGCGCAGGCGGCCGATCGCGGTGTAGCCGGGATTGGTGCGCTTGGTCGCGGCGAGATCGTCGAGCATGCGGTGGCCGTGGTCGGGCCGGAACACGATTCGCCTGTCCGGCGAGCGCCGCGCGTTCTCCTTCAAGAGCGCCTTGAGCACCGCGATCATGTCGACGTCGCCGTCGAGATGGTCGGACTCGTAGAACGACAAGCCGTCCGCCTCGCGCTTGGTCGCGCGCAGATGGGCGAAGGCGATGCGCGGCCCGAAGCGTTCGGCCATTTCGGGCAGGTTGTTCTCCGCGCGCACGCCGAGCGAGCCCGTACACAGGCAGATGCCGTTCGCCTTCGACGGCACGGCGTCGAACAGCGCCTGATAGTCTTCGGCGCTGGACGCGACGCGCGGCAGGCCAAACAACGGCCGCGGCGGATCGTCGGGATGCAAGGTCAGGGAGACGCCAAGCTGCTCGGCGACCGGCGCGACACGCGCGAGGAATTCCGCGAGATGCTGCCTCAGGATTTTTGGCGTGATGTCGCGATAGGTCTCCAGCCTGTCGCGGAATTGCGGGATCGTCATCGGTTCCGTCGTCGAGCCCGGCAGCGCGCTGGCGATGACCATGACGAGGTAGTCGATGTCGGCCTGGCTCATCTGGTCGAACAGTTTTTTCGCGCGTGCCTGCTGCTGGGGCGAATACTCCTGCACCGCCGCCGGACGCTTGAGGATATGCAGCTCGAAGGCGGCAAAGCGATCCTGGTCGAAGCGCATGGCGCGGGCGCCGTTCGGCAGCTCCCATTCGAGGTCGGTGCGGCACCAGTCGACCACCGGCATGAAGTTGTAGCAGATGATCTTGATGCCGGAAGCGGCCACCGCCTCCAGGCTCGCGATCCACGCCTCGATCGACTTGGTCGCCTTAGCCCCGAGACGCTTGACGTCGTCAGGGATTGGAATCGATTCCACCACCGACCAGGTCAGCTTTGAGCGGCCAGGCTGGCCGTGCTCGATGAAGTTCTTGCGCTCCTCCACCGCCTTGCGCGTCCAGGCCTCCCCGATCGGCACCTGATGCAGCGCCGAGACGATATCGCTCGCCCCGGCCTGCCTGACGTCATCCAGCGAGACCGGATCATCGGGCCCGTACCAGCGCCATCCCTCGAGCATCATGAGACTCTCCTAAAGCGTTTTCGAGCGAAGCGGGTACCGGTCGCGTGAAGAAAACGCGTCAAAACAAAAAGTCAGTTCGCGGTCAGCACCACCTTGACGCTCTGCGAGCGGTCGAGCGCCAGCCGCAGCGCGTCCGGCGCGGCCGACAGCGGCCGCTCGGCGGTCACGAGCGACAGCACGTCGACGCTGCCGGCGGAAATCAGTTCCACCGCGGTCATGAACTCGAAGCCGAAGCGGAACGATCCGCGCAGGTCGATTTCCTTGGCCATCACGGCGTTCGACGGCGTCGGAATCTGGCCGCCCGGCAGATTGCCGATCTGCACCACGACGCCGCCGCGCCTGACGATGCCGATCGCGCTGGCAAGGCCCGCAGCCGTGCCCGAAACCTCGAAGGCGACGTCATAGGGGCGTGCAGCGGCCTGCGGCTTCAGGCCCTCCTCGCCGGCTGCGACGTTCTCGACATGCGAGGCGCCGAGCTTGGTCGCAAAAGTCAGGGGCGCCGGCGCGATGTCGGCGACCGTGACGTCGGCCATGCCGGCGCGGTGCGCGGCGAGCATGGTCAGAAGCCCGATCGGGCCGGCACCAAAGATGATGCCGCGCTTGCCTTCGATGTTGCCGGCGCGCGCAACCGCGTGCAGGCAGACCGCGAGCGGCTCGGCGAGCGCCGCGGCCTGGTAGGAGACGTGATCCGGGATCTTGACGCACTGCGCCGGGACCGCATCGAAGTAATTGGCGAAGCCGCCCTGCATGTGCGGCGTCTTCGACGCCGAGCCCATGAAATAGATGTTCTCGCACAGGTTCGGCCGGCCCTCGCGGCAGGCGACGCAATGGCCGCACCAGCGCGACGGGTTGACCGCAACGCGGTCGCCTACCTTCAGGTTGGCGGCGGCGCCGGAGATCTCCACCACCTCGCCGGAGATCTCATGTCCCAGCACCAGCGGCGACTTCACCACGAAGTCGCCCGTGCGCGCATGGCGGAAATAGTGCATGTCGGAGCCGCAGATGCCGCCGGCGCCGAAGCGGATACGCACCATGCCGGAGGCGAGCTTCTCGAGCGGATACTCGATCATGCGCAGGTCTTCGGGGCCGAACAGGGTTGCGGCGAAAGCAGTCGAGGTCATTTGGAGAGTCCCATGTATTTAGGCAGCCAGAGGGTCAGTTCGGGAATGTAGGTGATCGCGATCAACGCGAGCATCAGCGGCACCAGCCAGGGCAGGATCGCGACCGTCGTGCGCTCGACCGAGAGTTTTGCGACGCGGGCGAGCACGAACAGCACCATGCCGAGCGGCGGATGCAACAGGCCGATCATCAGATTCAGCGTCATGATCAGGCCGAAGTGGATCGGATCGATGCCGAGCTTGAGCACGATCGGCAGCAGGATCGGCACCAGGATGGTGATCGCCGCCGTGGTGTCGATGAAGCAGCCGACGAACAGGATCAGCACGTTGGCGAGCGCCAAAAACACCCATTTGTTGTGGGTGATGCTGAGCATCCAGTCCGACAGCATCTGGGCGGCCTGCGACACCGTCAGCAGCCAGGCGAAGATCGAGGCTGCGGTGACGATGAACAGCACCGAGGCCGTGGTCTCGATGGTGTCGAAGGTCGCCTTCGCCACCGTCTTCAGCGTCATGGTGCGGTAACGGATGAGGCCCAGGAACAGCGACCAGATCACGGCTGCGACGGCCGCTTCCGTCGGCGTGAACCAGCCGAGCGTCATGCCGCCGATCAGGATCACGGGCGCCATCAGCGCCATCACCGCCGAGAAGTCGAAATACCAGTCGATCAGGAGCAGCGTGCCGAGGCCGATGACGACCGCCATGTTCACCGACATGCCGGCAACCACCATCAGCCAGATCGCGAGCGGGAAAGCGAGCACGATGGCGATCTCGAGCCCGGCCGAGCCGAGCTGCGGCCAGGAGAACGGCGTGTCGCTGCCCCACTTGTTCTTGTGAGCGAAATAGGTGACGGTCGCCATCATCAGCAGCGTCATGACGATGCCGGGAATGACGCCGCCCAGGAACAGCGCGCCGATCGAGACATTGGCCATCATGCCGTAGATCACGAAGGGCAGAGACGGCGGAATGATCGGCCCGAGCGTTGCCGACGCGGCGGTGACGCCAACCGAGAATTCGGTGGAGTAGCCGTGATCCTTCATCGCCTTGATCTCGATGGTGCCGAGACCGGCAGCGTCCGCGATCGCGGTGCCCGACATGCCGGAAAAGATTACCGAGCCGATGATGTTGACGTGGCCTAGACCGCCGCGCATCCAGCCGACCAGCGCGACCGCGAACTTGTAGATGCGGCCGGTCACGCCGGCGATGTTCATGAGGTTGCCGGCCAGGATGAAGAAGGGCACGGCGAGCAGCGGAAAGCTCTCGACGCCGGCGATCATGCGCTGGGCCAGCGTGACGTCAGGGGTCACGCCGCTGACCAGGATGTAGAGCAGCGACGACGCGGCCATGGCTATCGCCACGGGAACGCCGAGCAGCATCAGGACGAGGAAGCCTCCAAGCAACAGCAACATGGCATTACCCTTCAAAACCGTCGTAGGCGCCGGGACGCTCAAGGATCGAATAACCCTGGCGCAGATGCTGCAACGCGACCTGCACCGAGCGCACGAACATCAGCACGAAGCCGGCCAGCACGGCGTAATAGACGTAGTCCTTGGGAAGATTGATCGTGGTCATCGATTCATCACCGATGATCTGGATGTAGACCCAGACCAGCTTGATGGCGTAGCCGAAGAAGGCGATCCGGATCAGATCGATGATCGTCGACAGCACACGCGCCACGAGGCGGGGCAGATAGCGGTAGACGAGATCGACCTGGATATGGCGGGACAGCCGCACGCACATCGAGGCGCCGATGAACACCACGCCGATCAGGCAGTAGGTCGCGATCTCCTCGGTCCAGGCATAGCTGTCGTTGAGCACGTAGCGGGTGAAGAACTGGAGGAAGACGGCAAGCGCCATCACCCAGAAGATCGCCAGCGCCACCCAGTCGTCGAAAGCGTAGACGCCGAGATCGACCTTGGGCGTCGCCTCCTCCTCGAAGGTATGCGCGATCTCGTCCGCGGTGATCTGCCGGTGTATTTCGGCGGTCGACATGGCTGTGCTCCTCAAACCTCGCTCACGTGGTTCGTCAGCGTCGAACCCGGAATGACGTCTTTGTTCCACCAACTCCGCTCCTCATTCTGAGGAGCTTGCGAAGCAAGCAACTCGAAGGATGGCCCCGGGCGAGATCGGGGCCTTCATGGTTCGAGACGCGCGTTCCGCGCCCGGCTTGCTTATTTCACGTCCTGGATCCGCTCCCAGTCAGCCTTGCGGTAACCGAACGTCTCGAACGGAACGTTCTTCAGAACGATGTCGCGGAACTCGTTCTTGTCGACCTCGGTCACGGTCAGGCCCTTCTCCTTGAAGAAGGCGACCAGCTTGGCCTCGTTCTGCTTGATCTCGGCGGTCGCCTTGGCAGCGGCCTCCTGCGCGACCTCGGTGAAGATCTTCTTGTCTTCGTCGGAGAGCTTCTTCCAGAGCGCGCCCGCGACCACCGTGTTGAGGTGGTCGACGATGTGGCCGGTCAGCACGATGTGCTTCTGCACCTCGTAGAACTTCTTGGCCTCGATCGTGGTCAGCGGGTTCTCCTGGGCCTCGACGGTGCCGTTCTGGAGTGCGAGATAGACTTCAGCGAAGGCGATCGGGGCAGTGTTGGCGCCGCAGGCGCGCGGCATCGCGAGGTAGGCCGGAACGTCGGGCACGCGCATCTTCAGGCCCTTGAGGTCGGCGCAGCTCTTGATCGGCTTGTTCGACGAGGTCTGGCGCACGCCGTAATAGGTCACCGCGACGATGTGGTGGCCGCTCTTGTCCTCATAACCCTTGGCGAGCTCCTTGAAGATGTCGCTCTTGGTGTAGGCGAGGAGATGGTCCGAGTCGCGGAAGGTGTAGGGATAGTAGGTCACGCCGATCGGCGCAAAGCTCTTGGCCGCGAAGCTCGAGCCGGAGATGATGATGTCGACCGAGCCGAGCGAGAGGCCCTGGTTGATGTCGGCTTCCTTGCCGAGCTGCGAGGCCGGATAGACGTCGACCGTGTAGCGTCCGTTGGTGCGCTTGCCGATCTCCTGCGCGGCCCAGACCGAAGCGGTGTGGAACGGCTCCGAGGTCTCGTAGACATGGGCCCATTTGAGCTTGGTCTGCGCCAGGCCGGCATGGGTCGTGGCAAGCATCGCCGCGGCGGACACCGCGAGCATCATCGTCATCTTCTTCAACACTGACTTTTCCTCCATCGTTCAAGTCTGCTTCGTGTTCGCCCGCTCCTTAGGCGGATGCGGGCCGCCCAATTTCATCGCCGTCGCCCGCTGCCGCTTTTGGCGCGTTCCTTGGCCTGCTTCTTCGGTGGCCGCTCTGGCTTTGCCGGCGCCGTCCGACTGCGGGCCGGCGATCCGGCCGCGGTCTCGGCGCCAAAGTTCTGCGCAAAGCGCTCCTGCGAGCGCACCAGATGCTTTCGCATGGCCTCGCGGGCGGCGTCGGGATTGTGTGCCGCAATCGCATCGCGCACGGCGCGATGCTCGTCGAGCGCGGTGCGCCACGTGCCGGGGCTCTCGAAATAATGCGCGAGGTGCGCGAAATAGGGATTGAGACGCTGGTCGTACAGCTCACCGACCACGCGCACCAGCACGGCATTGCCGAGGCTTCCGGCGATCGCGACGTGGAACGCGCGGTCGTGGACCATCGAGGCCTCGCCGGGATGCTCGACATTCTCCATCGCGACAAGCGACGCATCGATGCGGGCGACATCGTCCTTCGTCGCGACGCGCGCGGCCTGTTCGGCGATGGCACTTTCCAGGAATTCGCGGGCGCGCAGCAGCTCGAACGGACCCTCGATGACGGCGGCAGCCGGCGCGGGCGCGGCGTCCGCAGCTTCGATCACATAGATGCCGGACCCGACGCGGATGCGGACGCGGCCTTCGACCTCGAGCGCGATCAGCGCTTCGCGCACCGTCGGCCGCGATACCTTGAGCTGCTCGGCGAGCTCGCGCTCGGTCGGCAGGCGGCTGCCGACCGCGTACTCGCCGCTGTCGATCAGGCTTCGCAATTGATCGGCGACCTGGCGATAAAGCCGTCTCGCCTCCACAGCTTCCAGCGGCACGCTGGTCCTCCCGGAAGGGTCGCGCGAGGTCGTCGTAACCCGCTGCCCGCCAATTTTGGAAAATTGGTCTTACCAATTGACCGGAGCATTGACCGAGGACTGGCACCATGTCAAGCAGCGGCAAAGCAAAGGGAGACGTCCATGCGCCTTGGCAGCGCCAATCTCGACCGCTTGCCGCCGGCCATCCGCCGCCCGGCCTATGACCGCTCGCGCGTTACGCCGGGTGTCGTGCATCTCGGCCTCGGCGCCTTTCACCGCGCGCATCAGGCCATCCTCATCGACGATTGCATTGCTGGCGGCAGCATGTCCTGGGGTATCGTCGGCGCCAGCCTGCGCAGCCCGGATACGCGCGACGCCCTCGCCCCGCAGGATCATCTCTATACGGCTGCCGTACGCGCCGCCGAAGGCACCGAGCACCGCGTCGTCGGCGCCCTGCTCGACAGCGTCGTCGCGCGCGAGAAGCCGGCTGCGCTGGTCGAGCGGATGGCCGATCCCGCCATCCGCATCGTCTCGCTCACGGTCACCGAGAAGGGCTATTGCCACACGCCGCAGACCGGCGATCTCGACGAGCGGCATCCCGATGTCGTGCACGACCTCAACAATTTTGACGCGCCGCGCTCGGCACCCGGCTTCATCGTGGCTGCGCTGGCGCGCCGGCGCGCACAGGGCCTAGCGCCTTTCACAGTGCTGTGCTGCGACAACCTCGCCGCCAACGGCCACACCGTGCAGCGGATCGTAGCGCAGTTCGCCGCGCTTCGCTCCAAGGATCTCGGCAAGTGGATCGCGGACAACGCCGCCTTCCCTTCGACCATGGTCGACCGCATCGTGCCGGAGACAACGGATGCCGACCGCGATGCGGTGTCATCCGCGCTCGGCATGCGCGACGCCTGGCCCGTGATGACCGAGCCGTTCACGCAATGGGTGGTCGAGGATCGCTTCACCGCGGGCCGGCCCGACCTCGCCGCTGCCGGGGTCGAACTCGTCACCGACGTCAAGCCGTTCGAGCTGATGAAGCTGCGGCTGCTCAACGCCAGCCATTCGGCGCTGGCCTATCTCGGCTATCTCGGCGGCTACGAGACTATCGCCGACACGATGCGGGATCCGCACTTCGCGCGCCTCGCCGCGCGCGTGATGGAGGAGGCCGCGGTGACGCTGACGATGCCAGCAGGAACGGACCTCGCCGCCTATCGCGCCTCGCTGCTCAAGCGCTTCGCCAACCCGGCGCTGTACCATCGAACCTGGCAGATCGCGATGGACGGCTCGCAAAAGCTGCCGCAGCGCCTGCTCGGCGCGATGCACGATCGTCTCGCGAGGGGCCTGCCGATCGCAACCCACGCGCTCGCGGTCGCCGGCTGGATGCGCTACGTCACCGCAACCGACGAGCACGGCCGCGCCATCGACGTGCGTGATCCCCTCGCCGCCGAGTTCGCGGGCCTCGCGCGCGATGCTGGTCCCGTGGCCGAACGGCTCGCGCCGGCCCTGCTCGGAGTCAAGAAGGTGTTCGGACCCTTGGGTAACGAGCCGCGCCTGCGTGAGGCCGTCACAGCCGCGCTCGGCCGTCTCTATCAGGATGGCGCGCGGCGGGCGGTGGAGACACTCCTTTCCGCCTGATCACAAAGCAGGCAGCGGCCTCCTCAATGCTGCACTGCGGTCAAAATCGAGTGCAAAATCAAACGCAAGTCGCGCTTGATTTTTACCTGTCATTGCCGCACCCGAGAGGCATGGCAAAGGACAGCAAGGTCATCGCCGCGAACGCGGCCTTCTATGCCGCCTTCTCCACCGGTGACGTCGCCGGCATGGAGCGGATGTGGGCGGACGACGACGGCATTTCCTGCATCCATCCCGGCTGGCCGGCCATCATCGGCCGTGCCACGGTGATCGGAAGCTGGCGCGACATCCTGCGAAACCCGCAGCGGCCGCAGATCGCCTGCGCCGAACCGCAGGCCATCATCGACGGCGACAGCGCCCGCGTGCTCTGCATCGAGATCGTCGACGGCACTGCCTTGGCGGCTGCGAACCATTTCCGACGCGTCGGCGACGGCTGGCGCCTGGTGCATCACCAGTCGAGCCCGATCGCCCAGATTGTCGAGCAGGCTGAGGACGATAGAACGAGCCGCCGCGTCCACTGAACGGGGCGAACACGCAAGCGTGATCTACTGTGCATGGGGTTGTTTTCCGACTTTCTTGTTGGCGGCATCCAAGCCCGGACAGATCGTCCAGCACGACCCGCGTCTCGGCCAGCGTGCCGTCGACATCGAAGATCAGCGCGGCCGCGCGCCGGATCAGAGCCGTGGGCGCCAGAGCGACCGCATCTGCCGGCATGATCGACGCCTCCCTTGACGATGACGTCTGACCATCGCCTGCACTGGAGGCCGGGACAAATCGCAATATCTTTTGCCGGACTCAGAAATCTCTTATGAGCGACTGGCGCGCATCTGGCGCGACGGGAACTCCGGACCTGCACGGGAGACGCATGCGGCTCTTCATCCTCGGCCTCGGCTACAGTGCCCGGCATTTCGTCCGCAAGTTCGGCGGGGCCTTCGCGCACGTCGCCGGCACCGTGCGCGATCCGGGAGCGCGAAACGACCTGCCGGATATCGAGGTGCACGCCTTTTCCGGCAGCCGTCCAGCTGACGCGACGCTCGAACGGATCAGCGACGCCGATGTCCTCCTGGTATCGATCCCGCCCGGCAGTGGCGGCGATCCCGCGCTGGCGGCCTTCGCAGACGTGCTGGCGGAGCGCCACCGCAAGATCATCTATCTCTCGACCATCGGCGTGTATGGCGATCACGCAGGCAGCTGGGTGGACGAGAGCACGCCGCCCCAGGCCGCCTTCGAGCGCACGCGCCTGCGGCTCGCGGCCGAGCAGGCCTGGACCAATGGCGGGTCCGGCCATGTCGTGATCCTGCGGCTTGCCGGCATCTACGGTCCCGGCCGCAACGCGCTGGTGACGCTGCGAACCGGCACGGCGCGGCGGATCATCAAGCCGGGGCAGGTCTTCAACCGCATCCATGTCGACGACATCGCGAGCACGATCATGGCCGCCATCCAGCACGGGCGCGGCGGCACCTTCAACGTCTGCGACGACGAGCCCGCGCCGCCGCAGGACGTGATCGCCTATGCCGCGCAGCTCATGGGCGTTGCGCCGCCGCCGGAAGAGTCGTTCGAGATTGCCGAGATGTCGCCGATGGCGCGCAGCTTCTATGCCAGCAGCGCCCGCGTCTCCAATGCGAAATTGAAGCACGAACTCGGCGTCACGCTGGCTTATCCGAGCTATCGCCAGGCCCTGGATGCGCTGTGGCGCGCAGGCGAAGGCCGATAGGTTCCGCTACGCCCGGCGCCTCCCTGACATGCCCTGCCCGCGCTTGACTTCGCTCCAGCGCGGTCGTGATCTAGGGCTTGAGCGAGCCATTCGCATAACGCGCTCGCCTGGGAGGATCAAATGAACAAGACGATCACCATGATCGCGGCGGCGGCTGCCGCGATCACGCTCGGTGCCGCGCACGCCGCACCGCTGCCCGAAGCCAATCCCGATGACGCCGGTTTCTCGAAGCAGGGTCTTGCGCGGCTCGACAGCTTCTTCGCGCGCGAGATCGCCGCCAAGCGCGTCCCCGGCGCGGTGGTCGCGATCGCGCGGGACGGCAAGCTCGTGCACTACAAGGCCTACGGCATGCTCGATCCCGACAAAGGCACGCCGATGCCGGTCGATGCGATCTTCGCACTCGCTTCGATGACCAAGCCGATGGCAGCGGTCGCCGCCCTGACACTGATGGAGAAGGGGCAGCTACCGCTCCAGGCCAAGCTGTCCGATTACTATCCCGGCTTTGCCGACATGAAGGTCGGCGTGCCCCAGAGCGACGGCTCGCTCAAGCTCGAGCCGCAGGCCTCGCCGATCTTCATCCACGATCTCTACCGGCACACGTCCGGATTGATGTATGGCGGCCGGCCGGACTCATCGAGCCCGGTGGCGCGGCAATATCCTGACGGCGTCGCGCCGGCGATCGAGGGCGACACCCAGGCCTTCATCGACCGCATGACGAAACTGCCGCTGGCGCATCAACCCTCGACCGAGTTCGAATACGGCTTTTCGATCGACGTGCTCGGCGCCGTCGTCGAGAAGGTGAGCGAGCAGAAGCTCGGCGACTATCTCGCCACCAACGTCTGGCAGCCGCTCGGCATGAAGGACGCGACCTTCTACCCGACCGACGCGCAACGCCCTCGTCTCGCCCGCCCGTTCGCCAACGATCCGCTGACCGGCAAGCCGCAGGCCATCAAGCTGCTCGACACGCCGACGAAGTTTGATTGCGGCGGCGCCTGCTCGTTCGCGACCATCGGCGATTACGTCCGCTTCGGGCAGATGCTGCTCAACGGCGGCGAGCTCGAGGGACAGCGCATCCTCGGTCCGAAGACCGTCCATCACATGACGAGCAATCATCTCGGCCCCGAGATCAAGAACAACG
This sequence comes from Bradyrhizobium sp. SMVTL-02, assembly GCF_051853005.1. NCBI lineage: Bacteria > Pseudomonadati > Pseudomonadota > Alphaproteobacteria > Hyphomicrobiales > Nitrobacteraceae > Bradyrhizobium > Bradyrhizobium sp. SMVTL-02. The sequence continues at coordinate 6,359,196 of NZ_CP182469.1, forward strand.
TGGCGAATGTCGAGCCGCATCGCGGTGGATTCGGCTTCGGCCTCTCGGTCGCGGTCCGCACCAGCGAGGGCCTGTCGTCGGTGCCCGGCAATCCCGGCGAGTTCACCTGGAATGGCGCCTACGGGACGCAGTTCTTCTGCGATCCGAAGGAGCGTCTCGTCGTCGTCGTGGGCACGGCGGCGCCTGGCGAGCTCCGGAAATATTATCGCGAGCAGGTCCAGGACATCGTCTATGGCGCGCTGGTGAAGTGACCGCGCCTCGGTCAGGAAGGGCGGCCGCTCGGGCCGCCCTTGTAAAGTGCAGCGTCAGGCGGGCAATTTGCGGGCGACTCGCTTGATCATCGTCGTTGCGAGCGCAGCGAAGCAAGGCCGGAGTCTGTCCGCGGCGGGATTCTGGATTGCTTCGCTACGCTCGCAATGACGGAGCATGCGGCAGCAGCGTCGCTCGTTCGGCTCGCGTTTCGAATCGCAGACATGCCTTCGCATCCTCGCGGCTGATTTCACCCGAGCTTTGCTTGATCGTTCCGCCCTCTCGATCCAAGAGCAACTGTGCTGGAAGTAGCCCGGTGACCGGCCGGCCTCAAGGCTGGCGCTGGCGCGCCCCCGCCTGCGGCGGCTGACGGCCTTGCCCCCGTCCGCTCACCGGTCTTTTGGCTTTGCAAGCGCTCGGTCGAGGACCGAGCGCGGTGGGCACGCTCGCTCAGCTCAGCGCGTAGCGGCCAGGATCCCATTTTTGGCGTCGTGCGATCATGGTGTTGAGGATGCTGATCAGCTTGCGCATGCAGGCGATGATGGCAACCTTCGGCTCTTTTCCCTTGGCAATCAGGCGCTGATAGTAGGCCTTCAGGACGGGATTGTTGAGCGTGGGCTGCGCCAACACAGGGCATGTAGATGGCGTTACGGACCCAGCGGCGGCGGTAAAGCGGAATGTTTTTGACGCAGCAGATTGACAGCGGGCAACACAGGCCCGGTGCCGTAGCCCGGATGGAGCGGAAGCGAACTCCGGGACGGCCGTTCGGCGAGACGACTTTCCCGGATGATACTGCGCTTCATCCGGGCTACGGGGCTTCGCTGCCCCAGCCTCAAATCATCGGCCTCACACAACAAAAAACACCCGGCGGTTTCCCGCCGGGTGCTCTCCTGGATCTTTCGACAGATTTTACCAGTTGCGCTGAGCGCGGAGGATCATGGCGATCGAGTCCTGATCCTTCAGCTGGTAGGTCGCGGTCGGCTTGGCAGTCACGACGTTCGGAGAGAAGGTCACCGTACCGTCGTACTTCTGGTCGAGGTGGGTCCAGGACACGTCAGCCGAGAACGTCAGGTTCTTGACCGGGGTCCAGCGGGTGACGAGACCGAGCTGACCGATCGCGAAGTCCGGGTTGCACGAGGTGACGCCAGCCAGGCCGCCGAACACGCCGCCAGCACCACCGGCGCCGCAGATCGTGGTCTTGGCCAGCGTGCCGAACTGGGCCTGAGCGTAGGCACCGTAGATCGCGGTGTTCCAGTAGGGATCCCAGTTGTGCGTGTAGGCGCCACGGAAGCCCCAGGTCTTGACGGTTTCCTGCGAGCTGCCGGTCACGTACACCGTGTCCGGAGCGTTGGCGAAGCCGACGCTGCCATAAGCACCAGCAAGACCCGAGCTGCCGTACAGCGCGTAGCTGCTGCCCGACAGGTTCTGGAAGTTGTAGCGGGTCGCACCGTCGGTGTAGACGCCCTGGATGTTGATCGTGTCACCCGCGCCGGTCGGGATGTTCTTGATCGACAGAGCGAGCTGAACCGCCCAGCCCCACTTGTCGTCGGGGTGGCCGGTGACTTCGGTCGCGCCGTAGTAGCCGACGTGGTTGTCATGCGCAGCGACCGACGCCTGGAACAGGCCCCAGGCCTGGTCGACACGGACCTGACCGACGAGGTTCGGCGAACGCGAGCCGCCGAGAGCGTTGGTGCCGTACGAGCCACCGGCGATGCCAGCGACGGACGCGCCGGTCATGTTGAGGTTGCCGGCCTGATAGTACTGGGTCGCATCCTCAGCCGAGAACGAGGCCGTCACGCCCTGGCCGAAATCGGCCGTGTAGGTGAACTGGGTGACGCCGGTCACGGTGCCGCTGCCGCCGACGAGGTTGTCGGTGATGTTGCCGGGATAGTTGGTCCAGGGCGCGTCGAACTGCGACACGGCCTTACCCATCGTGAAGCCGGCGAACTGGATGAAGGCGTAGTACACGCCGAGCCCACCACCCCCGGTGTTGCCGTCGGTGCCGTTCACCGCGCCAGAGCCGTTCGAACCGACGAGGCCGGTGCCCGCAGCGTTGAGACCGAGCGTACCGCTGTACTGGGTCCCACCCGTTGCCGAACCGGTGGGCGTATAGTTGCCGGTCGTCCAGGTGAACACGCCGTCGAAGAAGGTGCGGACCACGCCGTACTCGGTCGCGGTGCGCGTGTCGATGTTCAGGTCTTCACGAGCGCGGAAGGTGTAGTAGTTCATCAGGCGGTTGCGAGCACCCGCAGTACCGCCCTGGTTCGGATTGAAGTCCGAGTTAGTGTTCAGGTTTGCGTCGGCGCGCAGGTAACCACCGAGCTTGATGCAGGTGTCGGTGCCCGGGATGTAGTAGAAGCCGGCGCCGTAGAGCGAGCAGATCTTCACGTATTCGACCGCCTTGGCCTTCACGGGAAGATCGGCTGCGAACGCACCGGAGACGGCCATCAGGCCGGCTGCCGAGCCGAGAAAGAGCGTCTTCGTCAACTTCATTAGATAAACCTCCAGGTCGGTTCAGGGGGCTCGGCTCCTCGATGGAGGCCGCTTGACCCTCTCAATTTCCGTTCAATTCAGGTCGGCACTGACGTTCCGGACTGCAACGACAGCGAGGTGCCCCCCTCCGTCGTGGATTCACATATAGTTTATAAAAACAATGGCCTCAATTCATTGATTTGCTGAAGCGCAACTTCGGAAAAGGCTGTTGCCTGCGCGCAACAGGAGACAAATGCCGCAAGCCAACCGATTGAAACCAAAGAAAAAGCCCTCAGGGGGCATCCCGAGGGCTTTCTTGGAGGTCTCACATCGCTGGTCATTGACATTGGGTCAAGAGCAGCAAATTCTGAGTAGGTAGAGGCGTAACTTAATCAATTGCTTTCTGCAAGCATTAAATGACGACACGTTTTTCCAAATGAAGCGATCTGTGCGAGACGGCCTGCCAATATCCCGGTAAAAGGCTGATCAGAGCCAAAACAAAAATGGCCAACGGGGGAAGCCACATGATCGAGAAGAAGCTCGACCGGGCGATTACGGACTTCATCTGGAATATCGTTGAAATCCACTCGCAGCTCGAGGACATCCACAGCAGCTGGGCTGGACTGCTCGGTATTACCGAGCCGCAATGGCTGATCCTGATGGCTATCACCGAGCTGGACGAGGGACGAGGCGTCGCCGGAATCGACATTGCGAACAAGCTGCGGATCCACCCCGCCTTCGTAACCAACCAGACCAAGAGTCTCGAGAAGGGTGGCTTCCTGTCGCGACGGCCGGCGGCCGACGACGCCCGCTTCGTTCTGATGTCGCTGACTGAAAAGGCGACAACGGACATCGAAAAACTGTCCAAGCGGAAGCTCGCCCTGAACTCGACCATGTTCAACGACCTCGACGAGAAGACCCTCGCCGATCTGAATGCCGCGCTCGGGACCATTGCCAAGAATGCCCGGCTCGCTGCACGGCTGCTGGCCATCGACGTTTCATGATCCTCGGCCCTTGGCGACGCGGCCAAAGCGCGACGGGAAGAGAGAACGACTTCCAGGTCCGTCCAGCGTTGTCTCGGGATGACTGCGCCGCGCTCGTCGCGAGAACGGCGCGGCGTCCCGTCGAGGATCCTGTGCTAGAGATAGGTTACGGGGTCGAGGCGACGGACAGCTCCAAGCCTGGCGTCGAGCCACTCGAAAATGAAGTCGTCTACCGCGATGAAATTCTCGACCTCGCCCTGAGGATATGGGATGAGGTTCGGCACGACGACCGAGCAGTCGGCTCCGGCCTGGCGATAGCCGGCTTGCAGTTCGAGAGCCTCCTGTTCGCGCACCATCGAGCGGCTCCCGACCACCATGAGAAGCGGGCAGTCCATTCGGCGCGACGACGGCAACGGACACATCGAGGCTACGCCCTCGACGCCTGTGATCCAGTCAACCGATGCTTGGCGCGTAATCGACCGCAAAAGACCGCCGTCACACACGGCGGCGGCGACCCTGCAATCCGAAAGCACGAGGCGCGAGGCATGGCTGGCGCCCGCGCCTTCGCCGTAGATCCCGATCCGCTGCGCGTCGACATCCGGGCGCGCCTCCAGATAGTCCAGCCAGCATTGGAGGATATGCTCCTGTCTGAGCGGAGGACGAGCAGGCGAACTGCCGGGATCGATCAGCAGAAGAGACATGTTCCGGCGCAGCGACGCGGGCAAAAGCCTGCTCATCATCGAGGCCAGGGTGATGTCCTCGTCGGCGATGCAGATGACCGCGGGCGCGGAAGGCCCGTGACGGAGCGCCGGCAGGAAGAAGCCGGTCAACGTCCCCTGACCGTAGCCGTCGGTTTCGACGCGCTCTATCGCTTGAGCCGCATCGTCCGCGAAGCTTCGCAGGCTGAAACCGACCCTCTCGGCGAAGTCGGTACTCGCGAGATCGTCCGGACAAGACAAGCTTCGCGCGACCTCGAACGCCATCAGCGCGCACATCCACGCCTCGTGCGCAATCCGGCCGGCACCATCTGCGCGCGCGGATTCGGCGGAGCTCCGATAGTCTTCCGCGAGCCTCAACCAGTCTGAGACCCACAGATGCCTGTGCGCCTCACGCGCAAGCTCCGCGACAGACAGACTTTCAAAAAATTCAGACGCGCGCTTTCGCAAGCGTACCAGGCTTCCACCGGCGCCATCGCTGGCGCCGTGAGGCCAATGATCACCTTCCATTTTTTTCCCCGAACGGCGCGTCAGCGATTGGCCAGGTTTGCCGGCTGCGCTCTCAGCGCAACGCCGTGCACGCCTGCTCGATGCCATCCCAGGCGTACCTGGTCGCATGCATCGCGCTTGCGTCTGCTGAGGCCGTCCGTCTCGTCGATCTGTCTCGCGGCGATCTCGACTCCGCGCAGGGACGAGACACCGTGCCCCGCGAAGGATCGGGGCTTTGCTGCAGCGAGACCCCATCCGATTTTCGTTTCGTCTTCGCTTCGTGCGGGCGGGGGCACTTGGCCAAGCGGTGTGCAGCCCCCATCGGCCGGTCTCAACACAAGTTGCACGCCGGCTCCAACTCAATCGTCACGTCTCAGCTCCGTTGCTGATCTACAGTTACGGCCCCGCGCCATTTTGCCATTTTTTCGGTCTCGCGTTTGCAGTTTTTTGTTGCGGCTGACGACTAAAATTTGGCTCCCATTTGCTCACAGAAGAGGCATGACTGGTATCGACCTTTCATGAAGGTCTTATGGGCGCATCCGCCGCGCTGCCAATCACCGCAGCAATGACGGTGCGGGCCGCTTCATCGACGAGACGACCACCCCGCCCCGCACGTTTGCGCACCGCGCGACGGGCGCACGATCGCCTCTCCCCGACGAGCCGGATGCATTCGGGATTTCGGGACATAACGGGACATAATTTGACTTGGGCAACGAACCGGATCTGCAGAGCCCTGGCCGGATGGGATTCGTCGCATTTCGGTCGTCAGGGCACGACCCGCCGCCCCCGACCTTCCGCATCTTGTATGCATTATCCCAGTTGCCATTGCCGGCCGGTTCGCTTTACATGCCGACCAATCGCTCCTCGGACCAAAGCCAGGGCGCAAAAATCACACGACATCTCCAAGGGACGAAACATGGCGCGTAACATTCTGATTCTCGGGGCTTCCTACGGCTCCCTGCTGGGCACGAAGCTGCTGATGGCGGGGCACAATGTGACCCTGGTCTGCCGCGCCAAGACCGCAGAGCTCATCAATCGCGACGGTACCGAGGTGCGCATCAAACTGCGCGACGAGGCGGTGCACCGGGCGATCTTCTCGCGCCACCTGCCCGGCAAGCTCGACGCCGTGACGCCGGCCAACGTCGACCTCTCGCGTTACGATCTGGTTGGGCTGGCGATGAAGGAGCCGCAATACACCAACCACACGGTGCGCGTCCTGATGGTCAAGATCGCGGCGGCGAAGCTGCCATGCCTGTCGATCATGAACATGCCGCCGCTGCCCTATCTGAAGCGGATTCCGGCGCTCGCCGACATGGACCTCGAGGAGGCCTACACCAATGCGCAGGTGTGGGAACGGTTCGAGCCGGGGCTGGTGACGCTGTGCTCGCCCGACCCGCAAGCGTTCCGCCCGCCGGAGGAAGCCGCGAACGTGCTTCACGTCGGCCTGCCCACCAACTTCAAGGCCTCGGTGTTCGCCGACGAGAAGCACAACAAGCTGCTGCGCGAGTTGGAGGCCGACATCGACGGGGTGACGCTCGACGGCCACGAGGTGCCGGTGAAGCTGAAGGTGTTCGATTCGCTGTTCGTGCCTCTGGCGAAATGGTCGATGCTGCTCACCGGCAATTACCGCTGCATCACCCCGAACGAGCCGCAATCGATCCGCGACGCCGTGCATGGCGACCTCGCACGCTCGCAGACGATCTACGACCATGTCGATGCCCTCGCCCGCCGCCTCGGCGCCGATCCGCAGGACCAGGTGCCGTTCGCGAAATACGCCAAGGCCGCCGAAAGCCTGCTCAAGCCGTCGTCGGCCGCGCGCGCGGTCGCAAGCGGCGCGCCCTTCATCGAGCGCGTCGATCTCCTGGTGAAGCTGATCTCGCATCAGCTAGGCGTGCCCAATGCCGAGATCGACCGCACGGTCGACACCGTCGATCAGAAGCTGAACGAGAAGATCGTGCAGGGCGGATCGGGCGCACAGTAAACGCGCCGCGTCCGTCGCACGCGCCGAGGTCGGCCTGATCCGTGTCATTTCACGCGGGAGACGCGGTTCGCGCAGCACCGACCCGTCGCATCCCCTCAATCGCGCAAAAGAGCTTACGGTTCCCGGTGCCGCGCCAACGCAACGAAGGCATCGCGCGGCCCTGATCACGCGATCGTGTCGCCGCGCGCGTCCCGTCATCTTGCTTCGCACATGGGCGTCAGCAACATAGTTTTTCAAATCAGCTTTCCGGCATTGGTTTGCACGACCTGCGTTGGGTATCCACACAAGAACAGAAGATGTCATGGACCAGGCGATGCTGAGCGTCGTCCGCGCGGTGGAGGCGGGCGCGACGACGATGAAGGGCGTGATCGATGCCACCGGGCTCTCCCGTCTCAAGATCGAACGTGCGCTGACCGCGCTGGAGAAACAGAAGCTGCTGGTCCGCGATGGCCAGGGCTTTCGCGCGACCGGCCTGCCCAAGAGCGCCGCTCCCACGCGGCAATGCGGATCGTGCAATGCCTGCTGCGACATCCTCGAAGTGGCCGGGGTCGACAAGCCGGTCAACCAGCTCTGCCGGCATTGGCAGGCCGGCACGGGATGCACGATCTACGAACGCCGTCCGCAGATGTGCCGGTCATTCGTCTGCGCCTGGCTGCAGGGCCATCTCGACGACGACTGGTTTCCGGCGAAGTCGGGCATCGTGGTGCATTTCAGTCAGGACGCCGTCAACGTCACGGTCGATGACGATTGTCCCGACCGCTGGCGCGAGGAGCCGTATTTCAGCAAGCTCGCCGAATGGTCGCTGAACGGGATCAGGCGGATCGGAAATCGCGGCTACGCGACCCTTGTCGTCTCCGGCGCCGAGAGGTTCCTGCTGCTCGGACGCACCGTCGTGCCCGAGCCGACATTGTTCGGCACGGCCTTCCTGCCGCTCACGGCCGACACCTTCCGGTTCTGGCGGGCGAGGTCGCCCGAGCATCTGCAGCGGCTGCACGCGCGCATCGCCGAGATCGAGCGGATCCGGCAGGAATTCGGCTCCTGCGCGATTCCGGAGAACGAGGACGACGATCCGCAGGCGCCCTACCGGCCCGCACTTCTGCGGCTGTCGAATCACGCCTGAACGACGCCGTGGGCAACGCGGCCTGATTTGCGCTGCAGCGCTCGACGCGCCGCGGCGGGATTGATAAGCCCCTGTCCGCAGATGATGGGGACTTGAGTCGGGGACATGACGGTTGCGATCGAGATGGGGCAGACCACGGCAGGCGCCGCGGCGGCCATGGACCTCGAGGAACTGCTGGCGACCCGTCTCCTGGTGCAGGGCAATTCGGGCTCCGGCAAGTCGCATCTGCTGCGGCGCCTGCTGGAGCAGAGCGCGCCCTGGGTGCAGCAGGCCATCATCGATCCCGAAGGCGATTTCGTCACGATGGCCGAACGCTTCGGCCATCTCGTGATCGACGCCGAGGACCACACCGAGCGCGGCCTCCAGGTTGCCGGCGAACGTGCGCGGCTGCATCGCGTCTCCACCGTGCTCAATCTCGAGGGGCTGGATGCCGAGAACCAGATGCGGCGCGCCGCAGCCTTTCTCGGCGGCATGTTCGATGTCGACCGCGACCATTGGTACCCGATGCTGGTGGTGGTGGACGAGGCGCAGCTGTTTGCTCCCGCCGTTGCCGGGGAGGTTTCGGATGAAGCGCGAAAACTCTCGCTCGGCGCGATGACCAATTTGATGTGCCGCGGCCGCAAGCGCGGGCTCGCCGGCATCATCGCGACCCAGCGCCTCGCCAAGCTCGCCAAGAACGTTGCGGCGGAAGCGTCTAATTTCTTGATGGGCCGCACCTTCCTCGACATCGACATGGCGCGCGCCGCCGATCTGCTCGGCATGGAGCGGCGGCAGGCGGAAGCCTTTCGCGATCTCGAGCGCGGCCAGTTCATGGCGCTGGGACCGGCGCTGTCGCGCCGTCCGCTGCGTCTGAACATCGGACCGACCGCGACCTCCCCGCGCAATTCCACGCCGCGGCTGATGCCGCTGCCGGAGGCCACACTTGAAGACGCCCGCGCGGTTATCCTGGCCGCGCCGCCGCCCGATGCCGGCCGGCCGCAGCGCCGTGCGGCGCCGGATCTGCTCGAGCAGCTCCGCGCCGCGAAAGCCGCAGCCGTGCCGGAAGCCCGCACGGAGCCGATCGAGGTGCCCGTCAGCGCCGAAGAGCTCGGCGAGCGGCGCGAGCGTGTCGATCGCACGCTGAGAGCCGTGCTCGCCGAGCCCGATGCCGGCTTCCGCGCCATCGGCGTGCTCTATCAGGAATTCGTGGTCCGCTGCCGCATCGAGGGCCTAGGGGCGGCGGTGCCCGATCTCAACGAATTCCGCCGCATGCTGACGCATGCGCGCGCCGGCGTCGGCACGGATCTCACTGAAGACGACGCCTGGCAGGACGTGTCGCTGCGCGCCTCGATCCTGCCGGACGACATGCAGGGTGTATTCATGATGATCGCGCGCGCCGCCAAGGAGGGCTGGCCCTGCCCCGGCGATGCCGCGATCGCGCGCGCCTATGGCTCGCATTCGCTGCGCCGGGCGCAGCGCCTGCTCAGCTACATGGAGGAGCAAGGGCTGATCGTCTGCCAGCTCGACGGCGGCGGACGCAGGATCGTGACGCTGGTGGAGCTCGCCTGGGCGACGGCGCCGGGCGATCCCCATGCCGACGGGCTGCCGGCCGGGCCGGCGCAGAAAGCGGCGTCGGCCTGATTGTTGCCACGAATGAGATGCGCTCCCTCTCCCGCGTGCGGGACAGGGTGAGACCGCTACGCCGCCTCGGAGCCGCCGAGATAGGCGTCGCGGATGCGCGGATCGTCCTTCAGCGCGCGGGCCGGACCTGACAGCACGATCTTGCCGGTCTGCAGCACATAGGCCTCGTGCGCGATCTCCAGCGCGAGGCTGGCGTTCTGCTCGACCATGAAGACCGACACGCCCTCCTGGTTGATGGCGCGGATGAGCTCCAGCACGCGATCGACATAGAGCGGCGACAGGCCCATGGTCGGCTCGTCCATCACGATCATCCTGGGACGGCTCATCAGCGCGCGCGCCATCGCCACCATCTGCTGCTCGCCGCCGGAGAGGGAGCCCGCGCGCTGCGACAGCCGCTGGCCGAGCTTGGGGAACAACGTGAGCATCCTGTCGAGATCCTGCGCCACCGCGTCGCGGTCGTTGCGCACGAAGGCGCCCATCAAAATGTTCTCGCGGACGCTCATGTCCGCGAACAGCCGCCGCGCCTCCGGCACCGAGGCGACGCCGCGGCGGACGATCTGCGGCGTCGTCAGCCCGATCAGCGAAGCGCCGTCGAACGTCACCTCGCCCGAGCGCGGCTTCACCAGTCCCAGAATGATCTTCATCGTCGTCGACTTGCCGCTGGCATTGCCGCCGAGCAGGCAGACGATGTGGCCTCGCGCGACCGTGATCGACAGGTCGAAATGCACCTGCGCCTGTCCGTAGAAGGTGTTGACGTTGGATAGCGCCAGCAGCGGTTCGGGTACGCTCGTCATGCCGCGCTCTCCTGCTCCGCCGTCCCGGACAGCCCGTGGCCGAGATAGGCCTCGATCACCTTGGGATCGTTCCGCACCTCTTCGCCCGGCCCTTCCGCGATCTTCTTGCCCTCGTCCATGACGATGACGCGGTCGGACAGGCGCATCACCATCTCCAACTTGTGCTCGATCAGGAGGATGGTCAGCCCTTCGGCTTTCAATTCGGCGACGAGCGCCTGCATCTCCGCGGTCTCGGTCGGGTTCATGCCGGCGGTCGGCTCGTCGAGCAGCAAGAGGCGCGGCTTCAGCGCGAGCGCGCGGGCGATCTCGACGCGGCGACGGTTCGCGTAGGAAAGGCTATAGGCCGGCTGATCGATGCGCGGCAGCAACCGTTCGCCAAAGCGCGCGAGGATGGCCTTCACCTCCTCGCGCAGCCGCTCCTCCTCCGCCTTAACGCTCGCGGGACGCAGCAGCGCGAGGCCCAGTTCGAGCAGCGGACCGATCACCGGCACGGCCGGCTTCACCGCGCGCAAGCGCGTATGCGCGCCGATCAGGACGTTGTCCATGACGCTGAGATTGCCGAAGACGCGGCCGAGCTGGAAGGTGCGCGCGATGCCTTCGGCGGCGAGACGCTCCGGCGAGAGACCTGTGATGTCTTGGCCTTCGAAGCGCACGGTGCCGGCGTCGGGCCGGTCGAGCCCGGTCACGAGGTTGAACAGCGTGGTCTTGCCGGCGCCGTTCGGGCCGATGATGCTGATCAGTTCGCCCTTGGCGAGATCGAGATCGATGGCATCGACGGCGGTGAGACCGCCGAAGCGGCGCGTCAGCCCGCGCAGGGACAGCATGGGATTGTACTGCTCCGCCATCAGAGCGTCCCCAGCAGGCCCTGCGGCCTGAACCGCACCAGCAACAGCAGCACGATGCCGTAGATCAGGATGCGATACTCCGCCGCGATCCGGAACACCTCGGGCAGGCCGACCAGCGCCACCGCCCCGACGATCGCACCGACCACGTTGCCGAGGCCGCCGAGGATGACGACCGTCAGCGCCAGGATCGATTGCTGCGTGTTGAAGGTCTCGTGGTTGATGTAGGAATAGAGATGCGCGGCGATGCCGCCACTGACGCCGGCCGCAAAGCCGCCGAAGACGAAGGCGAGCGATTTGTAGCGGTTGAGGCTGAGGCCGTAGGCGCGCGCGGCGATGTCATCGTCGCGGATCGCACGAAAGCTGCGGCCGAGATGCGACGTGAGCAGGCGTCCTTGCAGCAGCGCCAGCACGACCATCACCGCAAAACTGAACCAGTAGATCGAGGACGGGCTGATCAGGTCGTAGCCGAACAGCGACAGCGGCGGGATGCCGGAGACGCCGATCGGACCGCGCGTGACGCTCTCCCAGTTCAGGATCACCAGCGAGACGATCTCGCCGATGGCCAGGGTCGCGATCGAGACATAGTGCCCGCGCAGGCGGAAGGACGGCGAGATCAAGAGCGTGCCGAGCGCCGCGCTCGTCAGGCCGCCGGCGATGATGGCCAGGCTGACCGGGACATTGAGAGTTAGCGACAGCAGCGCGGAAGTGTAAGCGCCGATCGCAAGCAATGCGGCGTGCCCGAGCGAGACCTGTCCCATCGTGCCTGCAACCAGCGTCAGGCTGAGCGCGAGCATGCCGAGCAGCCAGGCGTTGATCAGCGTCTGGAGCACGTAGAACGACACCGGGAAGAACGGCAGGACGGCAAAGCCGGCGGCGGCGACAGCCAAGGTCCAGCGCGGAATGCGCACGGGGCGGCTCGGCGCGATGAAGGTGCCGGTGAGCGGCTCGGGCGGCGCCTGCCGCGCGCTGGCGAACAATCCGTTCGGCCGCAGCACGAGCACGACGACCAGCAGCAGGAACGCGAACAGATTGCGGTAGCTGGTGCCGAACACGGCGACGCCGTAGCTCTCGACCAGGCCCAGCAGCAGGCTGCCGATCACCGCCCCCGGCACGTTGCCGGCACCGCCGACGACCTCGGCGACGACACCCTTCAGGGTCGCCTGCAGGCTCATCGCGGTGTCGATCTGGTTGTAGTACATGCCGACCAGCATGCCGGAGACGCCGCCGAGCGCAGCCGCAATGCCGAACACCGCCTGATTGACGCGGTTGACGTCGACGCCCATCTGCATCGCGGCGTCGCGGTCCTGCGAGGCCGCGCGCACCGCCCAGCCGAGCTTGCTGTAGCGCAGGAACACGAACAGCAGGAGCGCGCTGGTGAGGCCGACGCCGGCGATCAGCAGATCGAGCGGACCAATGGTGCCGCCGCCGAGCTGGAAGCGCACGTCCGGCAGCTGGCTCGGCAGCGCGCGCGGATTGGGCGAGAAGGTCAGCATCACCAGCTGATCGAGCACGAAGCTGATGCCGATGGTCGCGAGCAGCGGCGCGATGCGCACCGAGTTCTGCAGCGGACGCAGCCCGAACCGCTCGATGATCAGTCCGACCACCGCCGCGGCCGCCGCCACCACGATGATGGTGAGCGGCAGCGGAGTATGCAGCTGCACCACCGCGACCCAGCCGATATAGGCGCCGACCAGATAGATCGAGCCTTGCGCGAAGTTGATCAGGCGGCTGACGCCGAAGATCAGCGCGAGCCCGACCGCAACGAGAGCGTAGACATTGCCGACGATCAGCCCGTTGATCGTGTAGTCGAGCCAGGAAGACACGCGATGGTCCCACTCAAGAGGAAGCGGCCGGAGCCCGAAAGCGCGATGAGACCATCGCGCTTTAGTTTGTTTTTACGCATGATCTTTCCGGATAACCGCTTCGCACTTTTCCGGATCATGCTTTGGCCCGGCCATCAGGTCAGGTCGGCTTGCCGTCCCAGAGCGTGAACTGGCCCTTGCGCACGACCAGCTCGGCGTTCATGGCACCCTTGACGCGGCGGGTCGCGACGTCGAACGTCGCGGTGCCGAAGATGACGCTCGGAACGTCCTTGACCTTGGTGAAGGCGTCGCGGATCGCCTTGCGGTCGGTGCCGCCGATCTTCACCACGGCGGCCGCCATGTTCATGGCGTCGTAGGCGTAGGCGTTGAAAGCGTCAGGTTCGATCCCGTTGTACTTCCTCTTGAAGCCGGTGATGAATTTCTGCACCTCTGGCCGCGGGTCTTCCGGGAAATAGCGCGTGCCGACATGCACGTCCTCGACCGCCTCGCCGCCAAGCTCCAGGAATTTCGGCGAGTAGACCGAGCTGGCCGCGCAGATCACCTGCTTCAGGCCGACTTGTCGCGCCTGCCGCGCGATCAACGCGCCGTCGGAATAATAGGAGATCAGGATCAGCCCATCCGGATTGGCGTCGCGCACGCGCACCAGTGTGGAGCGGAAGTCGCGCTCTTCGGCAATGTAGCCTTCAGTGACCGCGATCTCGGCGCCATATTCCTTGGCGGCGTTGACGAAATAGTCGCGGCTGGTCCGGCCCCAATCGGTGTTGAGATGCAGCACAGCGAGCTTCTTCAGGCCAAGGCGCCTCACCGCATAGGACGCCAGCAGCGGCTGCTCGTCGGCCTGACTGACCGAGGTGCTCCACATGAAGTCCCCGCCCTTGGTGAAGTCAGGATGCGAATTGGTGAAGCCGAACTGCACGAGGCCGGCACGCTGGTAGATCGGCGATGCCGCCATCGAGGCGGGACTGGAGAAATCGCCGAGCTCCATGACGATGCGGGGATCGGACACGAACTTCTGCGCGATCGCCACCGACTGGCGCGGGTCGCTCTGGCTGTCCTCGAACTGGTAGGCCAGCTTGCGCCCGTTGATGCCGCCGGCAGCCGTGATCTCGTCGAGCGCGAGGTCAAAGCCCTGCTTCCACTGCGTGCCATATTGCGCATTCGGTCCCGTCAGGGGCCCGCTGACGCCGAGCAGGATCGGCTCGGAAGATTGCGCAAACGCGCTACGCGAGAAGGCCGCGCCCGCCATCATGGCGGCGAGCGAGCCCTTGACCAGGGTACGACGATCGATGTTGCTCATGCACGGCTCCATCCACTTCAGTTGTTAACTTCAGTTGTTACAAGCAGCAATTTCTATGCCGGTTCCCTATTTCGAGGGTTCACCGAGCGACAGCATCAGCCGGTTCGCCCAGTTGAAGAACGAGGCGCCATTGATGACGTCGACGATCTCGGCATCGTCGAGACCGGCGCGGCGCAGTTCCGCGATATTGTCAGGGCCAAAGGCGATCGGCGTCTCGGCCAGTGCCACCGAGGCCTTCACCACGGCATTCCAGCGCTCGCCGAGATCGGCACCAACGCCTTCGTCGAGCAGGCGCTGCACGTCGTCGCGGCGCTTGGAATAGGTGCTGGCAAAGCGGGCATGAACGGAGGCGCAATAGATGCAGCCGTTGTAGCGCGAGGTCGCAGCCGCTGCGAGCTCGCGCTCGGCGCGGGGCAGGCCGTCGGCAACGTTGTAGAAGATGTCCTTGTCGGTCTTGGTACGGGCCTCCAGCACTTCGGGGTCGCGTACCAGCAGACGGAAATACTCCGACTTGGCGCGGGCGCGATCGACGAGACCGGCGAAATGCCGCTCCGTCAGCTCGGCTTCGGGCAGCGGGTCGATCCACGACACCCAGCCGAGCTCGTCCTGGGTGAAAACGACCGGCGGATTGACGGTGCTCATGATTGCTGCCTCCTACGCGCTTGCCGCTGCGAGCGTGCGCAAGCCGCTGACGACGCGCACCTGGAACGACAGGAACGCAACGAGCTGCGACAACGTGACGATGCCGGTCTCCGACCAGCCGGCGGCCAGCAGCGCCTTCATGTCGGCGGATGTGGCATCGCGCGGGCGGAAGACCAGGAGATGCGCATGCTCGAACGCCGTAACCAGCCGGGCACCGAGCTGCGGTTTACGTTCCGCGCTGACGCGATAGATCAAGCCGGCCTTGTTCTCGACCGACAACGGTCCGGCCGGAAAGGCGCCATAGGGACCGGAGGTCTTGCCACGCCCGATCTCGATCTGGATCGGCTCGACCAGCCCCGCGCCATCCGCATTCGCTGCAAGCTTGTCGCGATAGAAGGCGGCGACGGGGGACTCGCCGTGGAGCCCTGTCACGAAGGCTGCGACCGCGGCGCGTTCGGCACGCGAAAAATCCCCGGCGTCGATCGGCTCGAACAGCGAGAGATAGCTCTTCTGCGCGTTCTCGCGCGCCTGCAGGCGACGCGCGCGGATGGCATCCAGAGCCGATCCCGGCTCAATGCCGGCGAGCGTGTCGATGATGTCGTTCGTGCTCATCAGTCAGCCTTATCCAATTCCGTCGAGCCGGGGCTAGCCCGCCAACGCCACGTCGGGTGCGGCGGTCCTGACCCAACCCAGCGCGGGCGCGACCTTCTCCGCGACCAGCTCGATCGAGCGCAGCACGTAGGGATGCGGCGCGTCGACCGAATGCACCTGGAAGACCAGATCGGTCACCCGCTCCAGCGTGGCATCGGTGCGGAGCGAGGCGATCACCTCGTCGGCAGCGCCGACATGGGTGTCGAACGCCGCGATCATCTCCTCCAGCGTCTCGCCCGGCGGAAGGTGACCGCCCTTCATGAATTGCGGCAGAGCGCGGCGCAGTCCGATATCGGCAAGCCGCATCGCCTCGCGATGATCGTCGGCGACGAAGACGCTGCGCGAGGCCATGATGCGCGGCTCGCGGCCCGGCGGCAGCGCTTCGAGATAGGCGTCGATGATCGGGTTCTGGATCTCGGCGAGCGTCGCCTTCGGCGCGTCCTTGGATCGCGGCTGGGTGCGCGACAGCAGGAGGCCATCGCCGGCCTTGCCGGCGCGGGCGCCGCCGGCGACGGAGAATGTCGCCTGCCAGATCCGCTTGTCCAGTTGCGGCCGCTGCGGATAGAGCGTGTCGCCGCCGTCGAGCGGCTTTCCGGTCAGTGCCTTGCGGACGATGCCCAGATTGCGCGCAAAAATCTCGTTGCGCTGGGCGCCGTCGAGGCCGAAGGCGGCGAAGGCCGACGGGTTGCCGCCGGTGCCGACGCCAAGCTCGAAGCGGCCGTTGCACAGGAGATCGAGCACCGCAGCGTCCTCCGCCACCCTCACCGCACTCTCCAACGGCAACGTGACGATGCCGGTGCCGAGGCGGATGCGCGAGGTTCGGGCTGCGACATAGCCGAGGAAGGTGAAGGGCGACGGCAGACCGCCCTCGCGCTCGTGGAAATGATGCTGCGCGATCCACGCGGAATCGAGCCCGGCCTTCTCGGCGCGCACGATCTGCTCGGCCGCGAAGCGATAGCGGTCCGCCGCCGGCGCCTCGTCGAGCAGTCGCGTGAAGAAGCCCAGGCGTTTCAGGTTTGCAAAGCGTTTCATACGATCCCTGTCGGGCGAGGATTGCCACGCCCCCGATGATGTCGGTTGCCGCAGTTCCAGACAAGCGGGCATTGCGCAGGGCTCATACGCACGGCTGCCCCTCGGATCGCCCTTGCACCGGACTCCGGGGGGGCAGACTGCCTACCAGCTCGGCAGCACCGCGCCCTTGAACTTGGTGAGGACGAACTCCTTCACCTCGGGCGTGTGATAGCTGTCGACGAGGATCTTGACCCAGGGCTTGTCCTTGTCGGCGGCGCGAACCGCGATCAGGTTGACATAGGGCCCCTTCGGGTCCTCGCGCAGGATCGGGTCCTTGACCGGATCGAGGCCTGCCTGGGTTGCATAGTTGGTGTTGATCGCGGCTGCGTCGACGTCGTCGAGTGCGCGCGGAGCCTGCGCCGCATCGACCTCGATGAACTTCAGCTTCTTGGGATTCTCGGTGATGTCGAGCACGGTCGGCTTGAAGCCGGTGCCGTCCTTCAGCTTGATCACGCCCTTGTCGCGGAGCAGCAGCAGCACGCGGCCGCCATTGGTCGGATCGTTCGGGATCGAGACCTTGCCGCCTTCGGGGATATCGGCGAAGGACTTGTGCTTCTTCGAATAGACGCCGATCGGGAAGTTCACGGTGAGGCCGACGGCCTCGATCTTGTAGCCGCGGTCGGCCTTCTGGTTGTCGAGGTAAGGCTGGTTCTGGAACGAATTGGCCTGGATCTCGCCGGCATCGAGCGCGGCGTTCGGCACCACGTAATCGGAGAACTCGAGCAGCTGGATGTCGAGGCCCTGCTTGGCGGCGATCGGCTTCACGGCTTCGAGGATCTGCGCATGCGGCCCCGGCGTCACGCCGATCTTGATGGTCTCGGCTGCGGCTGCGGCGGACCATGCGGCAAGCACGGCCGAAAGGATCAGCGGAAGGCGAAACGACATCTTGGTCTCCATCACTCAACGACAGTCATTGGAGCCGTATTCGCTTCTCCGCGGCGCGAAATCAATGAAAAGGAAATCCATATTGGCACGGCACGGCGAAGAACACCTTCTCCATTCGGCGCAAAATAGGAAACGAATTCACGGCCCACAACGGCACCTCCCGCCAGCCTGAGGCGGATCACGGCGGGACAGCGCACCGATGTTCGCCGATGCGATACTCTCATTCGCCGAAGAGGTCTCGCGCTGGCTGGCTGAGCCGAAGGCGGCGGTGGAACTGCTGACCAACGTGCTGCTGATGTCGGTGCTGGCCATCGGCGTCACCAGCATCAGGTGAACGGCCTCTATTCGGATCGCCAAGTCGATGGCGATAGCATGATCAGCGCGCAAATCGCCGCATAGGCGAGCAGCGAGATCGTGATCATGGCGGCGAGTCCCGCCATGCCGGCACCAAAGCCTGCCACCGCGATCCAGCCGCCGCCGGCCGCGATCAGGATACGCACGACCGAGGACGCGAGCGGGCCCATGGCTCGACCGGTGCCCTGGACTGCGAAGGACGTCACGAAGCCGAAGCCGAGCGCGGCATAGGCGGGCGCGACGATGCGAAGATACGTCATGCCCTCGCTCACCACCTCGGCTTCGTGGCTGAAGAGGTGCAGCCAGGCGGTCGGGACGATCGCGACCAGGAGGCCGATCGTGCCCGTCATGGCCATGCCGACGACGCCGCTAATCCAGCCGATTTTCCGCGCCCGCGCCAGCTGCCCGGCCCCCATGTTGACGCCGACCATGGTCAGCGTCGCCGTGCTGATACCGAACAGCAGCGGGATCATGATGTAGTCGAGCCGCGAGGCAATGCCATAACCGGCAAGCGCAGAAGTGCCGAACAGGCCGACCGCGCCGGTGACGAGGATAACGGTGAGATTGGTCAGCACGGCATTGAGCGCGGTCGGAATGCCGACCTTCAGCATGTCACCGAAGATTCTTGCACGCAACGGTACGACGTGGAGTTTCAGGCCGGTCGCTCCCGACGCCATGTAGCGCAGCAGGAACAGCATAGCCGCGCCGTAATAAAGACCGAAGGCGACGCCGGCGCCGCCAATGCCGAGCCGCGGAATCGGCCCGAAGCCGAAGATCAGCGCTGGCGAGACCGGAATGGTCACGATCGCGCCGACCAGCGTCACCAGCGCCGGCACCCTGACATTGCCGGAGCCGCGCAGCGCCGCCGCCTGGAGGTTGACGATCCACACCGGGATGGCGCCGGCGAACAGATAATTGGAATAGGTGGTGGCGGCAGCGAGCGCACCGTCCGTGCCGCCGAGGGCGTGATAAAGATGTGGCCCCCCGAAGGTCACGCCCAACGTGAACACGCCGCCCGCGATGATCGCGAGCAGCACGGCATGAAACAGCGCCGCCTCCGCGTCGTCGCGGCGGCCGGCGCCGACCGCGCGGGCGACGGAGGATGCAACGCCGGAGCCGAACCCGCCATTCGACATCATGGTCATCAGCATGAAGATGGGGAACACGAGCGCGGCGCCCGCCAGCGCGTCGGTGCCGAGGAAGCCGACATAGTACGCCTCCGCGATGTTCACCGCGGTCTGCGCCACCAGGACCGTGACGGTCGGCGCGGCGAGACGGAGCAACGTCGGAGGAATGGGCGCGGTGAGCAATGCCGCGCGCCTCTGCTCGGCCACGCTCGGGGTCGCTACCGCCGCCTGGCGAAGCGGCGCTGCAGCGCGGGCCACGAACTTCGGAGCGGACAAGGGCCGCGCGGCGGCATCCTCGACTGACATGGGCGCGATCCCTTTTTATCTCTCGGACCGCCGGTCGGCCGCCCATTGCATTATGACCATAATGTATTATTATGATCGTAATGCAATGAGGCCCTGCCTCACGATTTCGTGGCCGGCGCGAAAGGCCACAAGGAGGCGCGATGGCGCGTTACGACAAGGGACACAGGAACGCGACGCGGCGACATATTATTGACGTCGCATCGGCACAGTTCCGCGAGAGCGGCATCGCCGCGGTCGGGCTTGCCGGCATCATGTCGGCGGCCGGCCTCACCAACGGCGCCTTCTACACGCACTTCGAATCCAAGGAGGATCTGGTGCGCGCGGTGCTGCTGGATGCGCTGGAACGGCGCGAGCAACGGCACAAGGACAATCTCGCGAACGGGATCACGCTCGCCACCACGATCCGCGACTACCTCTCGCCGCGCCATCGCGACCGCGCGGCGACCGGCTGCCCGACCGCGGCGCTCGTATCCGAGATCGCGCGGCACCCGAAGACGACACGCGAGGCCTTCACCGCGAAGATGTCCGACATCATCGCGCTGATGGCCGAGCAAATGCCGGACGGACCGGCCACGGAGCGGCGCCGCAAGGCCATCGTGGCCTATGCGACCATGGTCGGCGCGCTGCAATTGTCGCGCGCCGTGAACGACAGGCGATTGTCGGACGAGATTCTGGAGAACGCGGTCGAGGCCGCGCTCACGCTTGCGAATGGGCCTTGATGCACGCGCAATCGACGGTCTCGGACGCCATGTGTGGTCATTTGCGGGCCGCGGCAACGAATCTGGCGCCGGAGCAACGCTACGAAACTTGATGCGTTTGCACGGAGCGGGTTAGCGTTGCCTCGCAGCCCTAGAACTTCCCCAAGCTCCTCTAGATCGCCCTGGACCGCCGCCTGAACGTTTCAGCCGGCGGTCCAGTCCATCCGCCGCGCAACATCCGCTAAACGATGCCGCTCCGCCGAAGTGCTTCAATGGCAGCTGCGTCGTAGCCGAGCTCGGCGAGGACGCGATCGGTATGTTCGCCGAGCGTGGGCGGGCGCGCCGCGATCTCTCCCGGCGTTTCCGACAGCCGCACGGCGGCACGCATCACCGGCGCAGGTTTCGGCAAGCCGGGATAGTCGACGTCCTGCATGAAACCGGCGGCACGGATGTGCGGATGATCCAGCGCCTGTTGCGGGCTCAGCACGGGCCCGGAGGGAATCATCGCCTTGCCCAGCGTGTCGACGGCTTCCTGCATGGTGCGCTCGGCGCACCAGCGCGCCATTCGTTCGCTGATGACGGCGCCATTGTTGCCGCGGCTGATGTCGTCGGCAAAGCGCGGGCTCGTTCAACCACAGCTCCTCCTCGCCCATCAGCTTCGCCCAACGCTTGAACAGCGGATGTCCCGTGACCTGGCACAGCACCCAGCCGTCCCTGGTGCGGTAGATGTCGGCGGGCGCTGCGGTCTGACCGAGATTTCCGGTCGGCACGCGGTTGACGTTGATGACGGCCTGCTCGATCAGCGTGGCATTGGTAAAGGACAGCGCGGTGGCCAGCAGCGCGCCCTCGACGATCTGCCCGCGGCCGGACTTTCCGCGCTCGATCAGCGCGGCAAGCGTCCCGAACGCGCAGTGCAGCGCGGTTCCGAAATCGACCCAGTTCACCGCGGCCCGGTAAGGCGGATCGCCGGCGCCGGTCATGTACACCGAGCCCGACATGACCTGACCGACGCCGTCGAAGCCGACGCGATCGGACCACGGTCCCGGCCCACCAAACGCCGTTGCGGTCGTCAGGATGATGTCCCGCTTGATCGCGCGAAGCGAGTCGTAGTCGAGCTTCATCGCGCGCAGGGTCTGCGGCGGCAGATTGGCGACGACGACGTCGGCGGTCGCGATCAGACGGCGCATCACCTCCTGCCCTTCCGATTTCATCGGATCGAGCGTGATGCACTTCTTGTTGCGGTTGATCTGAAGAAACAGCGCGCCTTCGCCGCCCTCACCGACCGGCGCGACGAAGCGGTCCTCGCTGCCGTCGCGCTTCTCCACGCGAATGACCTCGGCGCCGAACTCGGCCAGCAGGGTCGCGCAATACGGTCCCGCGATATAGCGCCCGAAATCGAGGACGCGCACGCCTTCCAGAACTCCCCCCATCAATCCCTTCCTTGATGTCTTTTGCCCAGATTACAGGGACTGGTCGCCGCGGCAAGGTGGCGAAGGCGTGATGGCCGCCCTCGATATGCGATCGCCGAATCGTTTCGGCTGACGGAAATTGTGCTCTACTATGGCCCGCCCGTCCCCTCACCCAGAGCACACAGCCATGCCGCAACAATTCGATCGATCCGCAGAAGATCTCGGCAACGCGATTCATTTCGAGCACGTCAACATCCAGGTCCCGGACCAGCGCCTGGCGACACTATTCTACGTCACGGGACTGGGGCTCACCCGCGATCCCTATCTGATGGTGTCCGACACCAACATGTGGATCAACGCCGGACGGAGCCAGTTCCACCTGCCGAGCGGCAGGCCGCAGGTGCTGCGCGGCCATACCGGGCTCGTCATCGAAGGACGCGAGGCACTGCTGGCGCGACTGGCATCGGTCGCGAAGAAGCTCGAAGGCACGGCCTTCACCTTCGCCGAGCACAACGACCATGTCGAGGCCGTGTGCCCGTGGGGCAACCGCATGCGCGTTTACGAGCCGGACGCGGTGCGCTTCGGCCGTATCACGCTCGGCATCCCCTATGTCGAGTTCGACGTGCCGATCGGAACGGCGCCTGCGATCAGCACCTTCTATCCGGAGGTGATGGGCATGCCCGCCAGCTTGCGCAATGGCGACGGCGCGGTTGCGGCGGTGAAGACCGGGCGCGACCAGCACCTCTTGTTTCGCGAGACCGACCGGCCGCCGGGCGACTATGACGGGCACCACGTGCAGATGTACATCACCGATTTCTCCGGCCCCTACCGCAAGCTGCTCGCGCGCAATCTGATCTCGCGCGAGGACAACCAGTATCAATATCGCTTCTGCGACATCGTCGACCTCGACAGCGGCAAGCCGCTGTTCACGGTCGAGCACGAGGTGCGCAGCGCGACCCATCCGATGTTCATGCGGCCGATGGTCAATCGCAACCCTGCGGTCAACAACCGCAATTACGCGTACGGGCACGACCAGACGTCGTGGGCAATGGGGCCGGATCAGTACGACTGATACGGAGCGGCCTTACGCTTCGCGGTATTCCAGCAGGATCAGCCCGACCAGGATGAAGGCGACCGGCCAGATCCAGGCCGCCGCACGGCTGACTCGTCCCTCGAGTCGGAGCTCGAGCCAGCGCGCCCAGCCGGCGCCGACGCCGCACAGCGCAAGGGGGGTGTGGCTCATCTCGATGAGCAACTGGTCCTTGATGTTGGCGATCGCATGGGAGTGCGTGAGCAGCAGTGCGCCGCCGAGCGCCGTGGTCAGGGGAAACACCAGGGCCGCCGGCCCGGCCTTGCTGCCGCGCAAGCGCACGCGCCATTCGAACAGGCCGAACACGGCGATCAGCAGCACGAAGATGCGATGCTGCGCCACCTCGGGATCGCGCAGCGACTCGAAGAAGCCGGCTGGGCCGAGCGGCCAGGCCTGCTCGTCGGCGCGGAAGAACAGGAAGGCGGCCATCGCGAGAAAGAGCAGCGGCCAGTGCCGCGCCCAGCGGCCCCAGCGGAAATGCTCGATGAGCGCCAGGAGACCGATCAACACCACGAAGACGCCGGCCCAGTGGTGATTGTACTCCGACCAGGCGATATCCTCTGCGTTGCGCGGCAGGATCGTGCCCTCGCCGGGAACGTAGGCCGCCTGTGCGTTGGCGCGCCCGGCATCAGCAAGCGTGATCCTGGCCTGGAGCTGCGCGACGGTGAGCTTGTCGTAGTCCGGGCTGGCCAGGCGCGGTGGCCATTGCGGCGTGGCGCGCTCGACGATCTCATGCCAGGCGAGGCGATCGTGCGGAAGATCCACGCCGGGCGGCAATGAGGTGAGCGACGCGGCGGCAAGCAGCACGGTGAGTCCGATGCCGATCTCGACCTCGGCGAAACGCTTCAGGCGGAAGATCGGCGTCGTGGGGTCGCGGCGCAGCCGCTCGACGAGGAAGTAGTTGCCCGCGCCAAGCATCAGCAGCATCAGGAGCAGGCCGAGCTTGGCCAGGGTCATGACGCCATAGGCTGTGCCGTAGATCGCAGCAACCGAGCCGATATAGTTCGCCGCCATGACGAGGCCGCCGCAGACGATCGCCGCGACCGCGGCCATCGACATCAACGAATAGCGGCGCGCGATCAGGCGCCAGTCGCCGGCATCCTTGCAGCCGTTCAGCGCGATCAGGAAATAAGGCAGACCGCCGATCCAGACCGCCGCCCCCGCCATGTGGCCGGCGTCGGACAGCAGCAGCGGCCAGCGCACTTCCGGCCGGCTCGCCGCATGCGTGAGCCGGGTCTGCATCGCCAGCGCCAGCATCGACAAGGCAACAAGCGCGGCCGACCGCAGCCGGTGCGCCGGACCGTTGGCCAGGATTGCCATGCCCAATGCGCAGGTCGCGATGACGAGGTCGGCGCGGCCGAAATCGGCACCGACGGCCTCGCTCCAGGGCACCTGGAGCGTCCCGACCAGCGCAGCCGCGTTGAGCGCGAGGGACGCGACGGTGAGGAACGCCCATGCAAAGGCGCTGAACCGCAGGAACGTGCGGCATCTCTCCTCGATCATGAGGCCATAGACCGAGAGCTTCGGCTGCAGCGGCCCCCACAGCAACAACTGAAAGGCAAGCCCGCCAAGCGTGAACGATTGGGCGATCAGGATCAGGCCCCGCAGGACAACCGACAGATAGCCGAAGATGTCGAGGAGCAGGTACACGTCAGTGGATGGTGAACGGAATGTCGCCGCGGGTGATGTGACCGTCGACGCTGAGCACCTGCCAGCGCAGGTGCCATGCCCCGGCCGGCAGCAGCGTCGCATCGGCATTGAGCTCGTCGGCGGGCGCATCGGGCGCCGGCGTCAGGGCGCGCGCCGCACCGTCCGGAGCCAGCAGCGTCAGTTTGGAGCGTGCGCGATCGATCCGGCTGTTGAAGTGCAGGCGGATCGCGACGGTGTCGCCGGATATTGTCGCGCCTGATACCGGCGAGGACGAGACGATGATCGCGTGGGCCCGGGATGCGTTCGGATGAGCAGAAAACCACAGGGCGGATAGAACGAACGCGATTCGGAAGAACGCGCGCATGATGCTCTCTCGCTGTCGACAGCCGTCTGTTTCACCTGCCCTCTTGGCGGGTGATCTGTACCGGAGGCTATGTTGGCGCGAGTTGGCTGTTCGCAAGGGCGCCGGGAATTTTGATCTGGCCACGGATCGCGGAAAGCCGCCGATTGTTGCCGCAACGACACACTGAGGTGCGATCACCCCGGCGCGGCATCCCTGCTCAGCTCGCCAGGATCGACCATGCGCCGCCGGTCGTTGGGAGCCAAGCGGTGATAGAGCACGACCGAGAGCAGCCATGCGATCACGAACAACGTGATTACGGCAAAGCCGACATTGGCGAGCGAGTCGTTGAGGGTCTCAACCAGCGACCACGGCCCGTCCGAGAGGCCGAGCCGATCCGCGATCAGGCCGAGCGCCTCGATGCCGCCGATCAGCAGCGCGACCGCGACGGAGGCGCCGGTGATGGTGAGGTTGTACCAGAGCTTGCGATAGGGATCGACGAAGGCCCAGCGATAGGCGCTCACCATCAGCGCGGAGTCCGCCGTGTCGACCAGCGCCATGCCGGCGGCAAACAGCGCGGGAAAGACCAGCACCTGTGCAAGCGATACGCCGCGCGCGGCTTCGGTGGCGGAGATGCCGAGCAGGCCGATCTCGGTCGCAGTATCGAAGCCGAGCCCGAACAGCAGGCCGAGCGGATACATGTGCCAGGTTCTTGTGACGAGGCGGAACATCGGGCGAAGCAATCGCGCCGTGAAGCCGCGGGCGGCGAGCATCGCCTCGAGCTGCGCGGCGTCATGGATGCCCCGCTCGCGCACCTCGCGCAGGGTCCGCCACAAGCCGGCGAAGATGGCGAGATTGATGGCCGCGATCACTAGCAGGAAGAGCGCCGACACCGAGGTGCCGATCAGGCCGCCGATCTGCTTGAGCAGGCTGTCGCCGCCGAGGCTCACGACGCCGAGCGCGAGCAGCATGGTCGCGACCAGGACCACGGTGGAATGGCCGAGCGCGAAATAGAGACCGGCCCGGCGCGGCGTATCGCCCGCCTGCATCAGCTTGCGCACGACATTGTCGATCGCGGCGATGTGGTCGGCATCGACGGCATGGCGCAGGCCGAACACCCAGGCCAGCAGCGCGGTCGCCATCACGGCCGGCCGGTCGCCGAACGCTGCGAAGGCGAAGGCCCATGCGGCGAGGTTGGCGGCGATCAGCCCACCGAACAGCACGCCGGGCTCGAACGCCCGCCTAGCGACATCACCTGACCGAACCACGCCACCTCCAGTATGATGTTTATACATATCCGTCATACTGGCCGGCAAGAGCCGGGCCATGTTCGTGCGACGCAGCCGGTCACCCCGGAACGCGCACCTCACGTGGGGGTTCGTCATTTCGCCGCAGGGGATGGCTTTGACTCCACGACATCAGACGTCCCAGGCTAGAGTGCACGTAACTTGCATGCCGGTAACGACTTTCTGTGTGAAGGTGGAGGTCATCTGATGAACGAAAACGACATCCGGGGTCTGATCGCGGAGGTGAAGCAAGGCACACTGTCGCGTCGCTCGTTCATCCGGACCATGGCTGCGGTCGGCATCGCAGCGCCGGTCGCAAGCCAGATCCTGCTCTGGAACGACGTGGCGATGGCGGATGCTACGCTCGAATACAAGCCGACCAAGGCCGGCGGCGGCGGCGCGCTCAAGATCCTGCTCTGGCAGGCGCCCACCCTGCTCAATCCTCATTTCGCGCTCGGCACCAAGGACCAGATCGCCTCGCGCATCTTTTTCGAGCCGCTCGCCGGCTGGGACAAGGACGGCAATCTCGTCCCCTGCCTTGCCGCAGAGGTTCCGACCAAGGCGAACGGCGGCCTTGCGGCCGACGGCATGAGCGTGATCTGGAAGCTGAAGCAGGGCGTCAGATGGCATGACGGCAAGCCCTTCACAGCCGACGACGTCATCTTCACCTGGCAATACGCAGCCGATCTCGCAACCGCCGCCTACACCACGGGCTCCTACAAGGACATCAAGGTCGAGAAGATCGACGACCACGCCGTCAAGGTGATCTTCAGGGCGCCGACGCCGTTCTGGGCCGACCCGTTCGTCGGCGGCCAGGTCGGCCAGATCCTGCCGAAGCATCATTTCGGCGATTATATCGGCGCAAAATCACGCGAGGCTCCCGGCAATCTGAAGCCGGTCGGCACCGGCCCATACAAATTCGTCGAGTTCAAGCCGGGCGATTTGATCCGCGCCGAACGCAATCCCGACTATCACATCAAGAACCAGCCGCATTTCGACACGCTCGAGGTCAAGGGCGGCGGCGATGCGGTCTCTGCGGCGCGCGCCGTGCTGCAGACCGGCGAATACGACTTCGCCTGGAACATGCAGGTGGAGGAGGAGGTCCTCAAGCGCATGGAGGCGGGCGGCAAAGGCAAGCTCGACATCACGCCTTCCGGCAACGTCGAGTTCATCATCCTCAACACGACGGACCCCTGGACGGAGGTCGACGGCGAACGTTCGAGCGTCAAGACCAAGCACCCGACGCTGTCCGATCCCGCCGTTCGCCGCGCGATCAATCTCCTGATCGACCGCGATTCGATCCAAAAGTTCATCTACGGGCGCGCCGCCCTCGCAACCGCGAGTTTCGTCAACGCGCCCAAGCAGTTCAAGTCCCCCAAGCTGAAATACGAGTTCGACATCGACAAGGCAAACAAGATCCTCGACGAGGCGGGCTGGACCAGGGGTGCGGATGGCATCCGCGAGAAGGAGGGCAAGAAGCTCAAATACGTGTTCCAGACCTCGACCAATGGCCCGCGGCAGAAGACGCAGGCCATCATCAAGCAGGCCTGCCAGAAGGCCGGCATCGAGATCGAGGTCAAGGCGGTCACCGCATCGGTGTTCTTCTCCTCTGATGTCGGCAACCCCGACACCTATTCGAAATTCTACGCCGACATGGAGATGTACAACACGACGCAGCCGCAGCCCGATCCGGAGCGCTTGCTGAACCAGTGCGTTTCCTGGGAGATCGCCACCAAGGACAACAAATGGCTCGGCCGCAACAATTCGCGCTATTCCGATCCGGAAGCCGACAAGGCCTACAAGGCCGCGCAGAACGAGCTCGACCCGGTCAAACGCGCCGCGCTGCTGATGAAGGTCGACGAAATCTTCTGCGAGGCCCACGTGTTCCTGCCGCTGCTCTCGCGCCACGTCGTCAACGCCGGGGTCAACAGCCTGATGACCGACATCTCGGGCTGGGACACCATCACGTGGAATCTGGCGAGCTGGTATCGGAGTTCGTAGCTCGCGAAGGATCTGGAATGCCTCGAGCCGCGGCCCGCATTTCCCGCTCGGCGGTATCGACGGCATCGCGAAACGCATCCAGCCATTTGCGTCCGCCGGCGTGAACATGACGACGCGCGCACACCGGAGGCGCGGCGGGCCACGCTAACACAACAGGCGGCCTGGCAAGCTCGACCGGCCGCTCAGAGGACGCGTATCGACGGCGGGCGCCGTCGATCGAACGCCGCCCGTCATGTCGTGCGGACCGCGTCTTACTGCGAGCGATCCGACGTCCAGCCCTTGTACTCGGCGACGTTATCCCTGGTCACGAGCTTGGACGGCAGGAGTTCGACGGTGGAGGCCGGCTTCTGGCCATTGAGAATGCCGACACCAATCTGCACGGCCCGCCGCGCCATGAAGAATGGGTCCTGCGAAGCCGAGGCCTGGATCTGCGGCGATTGCGGATCTTTCAGCGCGGCCTCGATATCGGGCGCGCCGTCCACCGCGGTGATGACGATGCCCGTGCGGTTCTGCTGACGCGCAGCAAGGTCGGTGCCGATCGCCTGCGGATCGTTGATGGCGAAGATGGCGTCGATCTTGGGGAAGCGGGTCAGATAACCCTGCGCGACGGTGAGGCCGCCCTCGCGCGAGCCCTTGCCGTCCTGGTCACTGGACAGCACCTTGATGCGGGGATTCTTCGAGAAGACGTTCTTGCAGCCGACGACGCGGTCGATCACGGCGGAGACCTGCGGTCCGTTCTCGATGATGACGTCGCCTTTGCCGCCCAGCTTGTCGACGATGTACTGGCAGGAGATCTCGCCGGCCTGCACGTTGTTCGTGGTCACGGTGGCATCGGCGCCTTCGGCCGCGGTGTCGACGGCGACGACGACGATACCAGCCGCCTGCGCCTTCTTGATCGCGGGCCCGATCGCCTTGGGATCGCCGGGGTTCAAGAGGATCAGGTCGACGCCGGCGGCGATGAAATTGTCGATCTGGGTGACCTGCTTGCCAAGGTCGTATTCGAAGCCGACCGCCGTGATCTTCACATTGGGATTGGTCTTCTTCGCCTCGAACTCGGCGCCCTTCGACAGCGCGACGAAGAACGGGTTGCCCATCGATCCCAGCGAGACGCCGATCGACTTGAGCTCCTTGGCGAAGGACGGCGCGGTGGTGAGGGCGAGCGCCATCGCGGCGCCGGCGAACGTGATCGTCTTCAACATGGACTTCCTCCCTGGTCGGTCTTCGTCCCCGGCGCGGCAGACCAGTTGCCGCAACGGAATCTCGCATCAAGGCATCGTCCCTCGGGTGCGCACCGAACCTTCAGGTTCTGGCAGAGCCCTGCAACCGGTACCGGTCCAGCGCCACGGCGCCGATGATCACCAGGCCCTTGATCACATATTGCCAGATGTCGGAGACACCGATGAGGATGAGCCCGTTCGACAGCACGGCAATGATCAGCGCGCCGACCAGCGTGCCCCAGATCGAGCCGATGCCGCCGACGAAGGAGGTGCCGCCGAGGATCACGGCGGTGATCGCATCGAGCTCATAGGACTGACCGAGCTGCAGGCCATTGGCCGCATAGAGCCGCGCCGCCTGCATGGCGCCGCCGAGCCCGGCGAAAAGGCCGGAGACACCGTAGACGAAGATCAGCACCGCCCAGACCTTGATGCCGGCGAGCCGCGCCGCGCTCTCGTTGCCGCCCACCGCGTAGATGTGCACGCCGAGCACGGTCCGGCGCAGCACCAGCCACGAGACGAGGATGACGAGCAGGGCGATCACCGAGAGCCACGGGATCGACGCGACGCCGGGAACGAGCGTCAGCGAGCCGTTGCCGATGAAGGCATAGGGAATGGAGGGATTGAACACGGTGGTGTCGGCGCCGAGCAGTCGCGCCAGGCCGCGCACGGCGGTGAGCGAGCCGAGCGTGACGATGAAGGGCGGCAGTCGGAGCAGGGCAATCAGCGCGCCATTGACGATACCGAAGCCGAGGCCCGTGAGCAGCGCAGCCGGCAGCCACAGCAACCCGAGTTCCGGCATCTTGGAGAGTGTCAACCCGGCCATCGCGGAGGCCGCCAGGATCGAGCCGACCGACAGGTCGATGCCGCCGGTGAGGATGACGAAGGTCATGCCTGCGGCTAGCACCGTGTTCACCGCGGCCTGCTGCAGCACGATGCCGAGATTTTGTCCGGTGAAGAAGCGGCCCTCGGACAGCACGTGGAAGCCGATGCAGAGGATCAGCAGCACCGGCAGCATGCCGAGTGCGCTGATCAGCATCCGCATCCGCTGGCGCCTTGTCTCTGCGGCGGCGCCGTTGGTCGTCGTCGGGGCGGGCTTGGCCTCCGAAGCCGCATTGTCAGGCATCGAGATGCTCCATCCCCGTGGCAAGCGCCATGATGTCTTCCTGGTTCAACGGCGCCGTCGCGGTTCGCCTGACCTCGCCGGCGATGTGCCCGCTACGCATGACCACGACGCGGTCGCAGATGCCGATGGTCTCGGGCAGATCGGACGAGATGACGAGAATCGCGGTGCCGGCCTTGGCGAGATTGTCGATGATCGAATAGATTTCGGACTTGGCACCGACGTCGACGCCGCGCGTGGGCTCGTCGAGGATCAGCACCTTCGGGGCAATGGCAAGCAGCCGCGACAGCAGCACCTTCTGCTGGTTGCCGCCGGACAGGCCTCCGGCGGGAACGCCGACATTGGCGGCGCGGATGCTGAGGCCTGCGAAGGCCCGGTCGGCGCGCTCACGCGCCTTGTCGCGATCCAGCACCCAGCCGAGCTTCGCATCGCGTCCGAGTACGGCGAGATTGATGTTGTCGAGGCACGACATGTCGAGAAACAGGCCAAGCGCCTTCCTGTCCTCGGTCAGATAGGCGATCCCGGCATCGAGCGCCTCGCCCGGCGTGCGGATCTCGACCGGGCCTCCCTCCAGCTCGAGCCGGCCGGAGGTTTTCGACGCCGCGCCGATGATGAGATGCGCAAGCTCGGTGCGGCCGGCGCCGATCAGGCCGGCAAGCCCGACCACCTCGCCCGCATGCACGGTGAGCGAGCAACCCTTGACGCGCTGGCCGTCGGCCATGTCGATCGCGGCGAGCACGGGATGTCCCCGTCCCGCCTCCGGATCGTGATCCTTCTTGTAGAACGAGGAGACGTCACGCCCGACCATCAGGCGGACGATGGTGTCGGCGCGGATCTCAGGCTTGTCGAGCGAGCCGACCAGCCGGCCGTCGCGCAGCACGGTGACACGGTCGCCAAGCGCGTAGACCTCGTCCATGCGGTGCGAGATGTAGATGATGGCAAGCCCCTCGGCGCGTAGCTGGCGGATCAGCGCGAACAGCCGCTCGCTTTCGGCAGCCGACAACGAGGTGGTCGGCTCATCCATGATCAGGATTTTTGATCGGGCGTGCAGCGCCCGGGCGATCTCGACCAGCTGCCGCTGGCCCATGGACAGGTGCGCCACCAGCGTCGACGGCAGGAAGTCCGCTCCCAGCCGCTTCAGGATCGGCCCGACGCCGTCACGCATCTCGCCGCGGGCCAGCAAGCCTGCGCGCGACATCTCCCGTCCCAAATAGATGTTCTCGGCAACACTGAGATTGGGCGCCAGCGACAGTTCCTGATAGATGATGGAGATGCCGGCGGTGCGACCGCCGAGCGGACCTTCGATCCGAACCGGGTTTCCTTCGATGCGGATCTCGCCGCCGGGATCGGGCCGGTAGGCGCCGGACAGGATCTTCATCAGCGTCGACTTGCCGGCGCCGTTCTCCCCCATCAGGGCATGAATTTCGCCGGCATAGACGGTGAGATCGACGGCACGCAGCGCCTTGATCCCGAAGAAGGTCTTTGACACCCCGCGCATCTCGAGGATCGGATCGTTCATCGTGCCTCCCGGCGCACAATGCGTTTCCTTCCCGCGTCTCGATTATTGTCCGCGCGGTTCACGCATTAAACAAAAGGCCGCAAGCCAGGGCAATACCGAACAGACGGGAATGCAGCTTTAAGGCGAAACTAATGGCGCGGCCGATACAGTTCACGCCAGGCCGGAAGCCGCTCGGCATAGGCATCGACCAGTCCAGCGTCGGGTTCAAACGTCTCCACGCGCCGAGGCCGCGTGCACACGGCCGCGATCGCCTCACCCGTGACAGCAAGCCGCCCCAATCTTGCCGCACCGAACGCCGCGCCGGTCTCGCCTCCGGCGAAACGATGGCTCGGAATATTCAATACATTGGCCAGCACCGCAAGCCAGAATGAAGACCTTGAACCGCCGCCAATGACATCGGCTTCCGCAATCGGAATGCCGGCATCCGCGAGCGCGTCGCGGCAATCGGCGAGCGCGAACGCAACACCCTCGAGCACCGCCTGCACGATCGCACCGCGATCGGTGCCGTGGCTCAAACCGTCGAGCATGCCGCGTATGGCGGGATCATCGTGGGGCGTCCGCTCGCCCGCGAGATACGGCAGGAAGCTCACCGGCGACGGCGCCAGCGGGCGAGCTCCAAGCGGCGCCAGCAACTCGGCCTCGGTGACGCCGAACAGTCGCGCGGCCCAGGCGAGGCAGGAGGCGGCCGAGAGGATCGCGCCGGCCTGAATCCACATGCCGGGAACGGCGTGACAGAACGTGTGCACGACGCGATCGGGATTGGCGGCTATTCTGTTGGTCGGCGCCAGCAAGGCACCCGAGGTGCCCAGCGACACGAATGCGGTTCCCGGCTCGATCGCGCCGATGCCGACGGCGCCGGCCGGATTGTCGCCGGCCCCGCCCGCGATGATCGGCGGTCTGGCCATGCCCCAACGCCGCGCGAGTTCGCTGCGCAGCGTCGTTGCCGGCGCGCATCCTTCGACCAGACGCGGCATGTGATCGCGCGACAGACCGGTCGCCGCCAGGGCCGCGTCCGACCAGTCCCGGCGCGCGGCGTC
This sequence comes from Bradyrhizobium sp. SMVTL-02, assembly GCF_051853005.1. Classification (NCBI taxonomy): domain Bacteria; kingdom Pseudomonadati; phylum Pseudomonadota; class Alphaproteobacteria; order Hyphomicrobiales; family Nitrobacteraceae; genus Bradyrhizobium; species Bradyrhizobium sp. SMVTL-02. Next base: position 6,391,988 of record NZ_CP182469.1, read on the forward strand.
GAGCCACAGCGATCCCGATGCGTCCGAGACATCTTCGATGGCCTCGCCTGACAGCACCAGGCGCAAATAGGCTTTTGGCAGCAGGACGAGTTTCGTCGCCGCAAAGATGTCAGGCTCGTGCGTCGCGATCCAGAGCAGTTTTGGCGCGGTGAATCCAGCCATCGCCTTGTTGCCAGTCGTCGCGCGCAGGGCGGGCCAGCGCTGCTCCAGGATACGGCACTCGGCGGCAGAGCGGCCGTCGTTCCAGAGGATGCAGGGCCGCAAGGGTCTCGAGCTCGCATCGAGCAGAGTGGCGCCATGCATCTGGCCGGACAGTCCGATGCCTACGACCGCCGCCAGCTCTTTTCCATGCGACGCCTTGAGGGCGTCCAGCGTGGCAAAGGTCGCATCGATCCACTGCGCGGGGTCCTGCTCGGAATAGCCCGATTGCGGCGAGGCGCTCGCGAGCGGCCGACTCTCGCTTGCAATCACACGCTGGGCATCGTCGACGAGAACGGTCTTGACCGCCGAGGTGCCGAGATCGACTCCGACATACATGAATGCGCCCCGCTCACTTGGCCGCGTCGATCCATATCCCCGGCTCCGAATGCTCGCGGATGTGGGTGACGAGGAAATCGGAAAAGACCCTGATCTTGGCGGGCAGCCGAACGCGGTTCTGGTAGGCGATGTTCATGGTGAGCAGCGGCAGCTCCCAGCCCCTCAGGACGGGCACCAGCCGGCCGGCCGCGATGTCGCTCTGCACAATGTAGAGCGGCTGGATCAGGATGCCGAGCCCCGCGCGCGCCGCGCCGCAGATGATCTGGCCGTCATTGCTGTCGAGCGTGGGCGCGATCCGGACGGTCTGCGTCGTGTTGCCCTTGCTTAGCCGCAGCGAATAGGGATCGTTGGCAAGGTTGTAGATCAGCATGTTGTGGCGGGCGAGATCGGCAGGGTGCTCCGGCAGGCCGTGCTTCTCCAGATATGAGGGGGCAGCCGCGAGAACACGGTGCATCTGGCCGATGCGGCGCACGACGATGTTGGAATCCGGCTCGTGCTCGCGCGTGCGGATCGCGACGTCGATGCCGGCTTCGATGAAGTCCAGATAGCGGTTCGCACTGATGATCTGCACGCCGAGATCAGGATAGAGCGCGCGGAAGGCGGGCAGCATCGGCGCGAGATAGATCATCGCGAAGGAGAGCGAGCTCGTCACGCGCAGCATGCCCTTCGGCGACAAGGCGCGATCGGAGACGGCGTCTTCTGCCTCGGCGAGCTCGTTCAGCAGCGTGCTGCAGCGCTGCAAAAGCTCCTGCCCTGCCTCGGTCAGCCATTGTCGGCGCGTGTTGCGCTCGATCAGCCGCACCGCAAGGCGCTCCTCCAGCGCACTGAGATGGCGGCTGGCGGCCGCATTCGACATCCGCAGCATTTCGGCGGCCTTGGACAGGCTGCCGAGCTCGGCTGTTTTGGAGAAGACTTCGAGTTGGAGCAGCCGGTCCATTTTTTCGAAAACAGGAAAAGAGACTTACAAATTTTAACCTTTATTTCCGATTTCTGCAAGGCAAAATGGCCTCAACAAAGCACAATGCAGGCGAGGAAATCAGGAAATGTCGGGCCCGATCAGGCACATCGTGATGTGGCGGCTGCGCGGGGAGACCCCAGAGGAGCGGTCCGCCGCCCGGATCAAGGTCAAGTCCCTGTTCGAGGGCCTCAAGGGCCGGATCGACGGCCTCACCCATATCGAGGTCGGCATGGACGTCAGCGCTGTCGACTACGCCTGCGACGTGGTTCTGTTCTCCGAGTTCACCGACCAGGCGGCGCTCAGCGCCTATGCCAATCACCCTGAACATTTGCGCGTGCGCGAGGCGCTTGGCGACTTGCGGATCGGACGTTTCCAGGTCGATTATCCCATCAAAGAGACCGGCGCATGATCGGTTCGTTCACCTTTGAAAACCTGCCGTGCCGCGTCGTGTTCGGCAGCGGAACGCTGGCCAGCGCCAAGGCCGAGGTCGAGCGGCTCGGCGGCAAGCGTGCGCTGGTGCTGACGACGCCGCAGCAGGAGGCTCAAGGCAAGAGCCTGGGGGCGGCGCTCGGCCCGCTCTACGCCGGCATCTTTCCCGGCGCCACCATGCATACCCCGGTCGAGGTCACGGAGCGCGCGCTCGCCGCGATGAAGGCGTGCGAGGCCGACTGTGTCGTCTCGCTCGGCGGCGGCTCGACCACCGGTCTCGGCAAGGCGCTCGCGCTGCGCACCGGCATCAACCAGCTCTGCATTCCCACCACCTATGCCGGCTCGGAGATGACGCCGATCGTCGGCCAGACCGAGAACGGCCTGAAGACCACGGTGCGCGACGCGGCGATCCTGCCGGAGACCGTGATCTATGATGTCGACCTCACCCTGACCCTGCCGGCAAGCCTGGCTGCGACATCGGGCATCAATGCGATCGCGCATGCCGTGGAGGCGCTTTACGCGCGCGATTTCAATCCCGTGACGTCGCTGATGGCGGAAGAAGGCATCCGCGCGCTGGCGCGTGCCCTGCCCGCCATCGCCGCCAAAAGCGACGACCGCGAGGCCCGCACCGAGGCGCTCTATGGCGCCTGGCTGTGCGGCGTCTGCCTCGGCACCGTCGGCATGGCGCTGCATCACAAGCTCTGCCATACGCTCGGCGGCACTTTTGATCTGCCGCACGCCGAGACGCACACGATCGTGCTGCCGCATGCGCTGGCCTACAACGCGCCGGCTGTCCCCGATGCGATGTCGCGTATCTCCCGCGCAACCGGTGCGGCCGATGCTTCGCAAGGACTTTATGATCTCGCCAGGCGGCTGGGTGCAAAGCTGGCGCTGCGCGATGTCGGCATGCCCGAAAGCGGCATCGACAAGGCGGCCGATCTTGCCGTCACCGACGCCTACTGGAATCCGCGCCCGCTGGAGCGCGACGCCATCCGAGACCTGATCGCACGCGCCTGGGCCGGCCAGCCGCCGGGCGCGGTCAAAACAGCGGCTTGAAACGATGCGGCGCACGCTGATCAGATCGGCCACCGTCATCAGCATGGATGACGCGATCGGCGACCTCGGCACCGGCGACGTGCTGGTCGAGGGCAGCCGCATCGCCGGCTTGGGGCCATCGATCGACGTTGCGGCCGACACCGAGATCGTCGACGGCAGGGGCCGCATCGTCATCCCCGGCCTGATCAATGCGCATATGCACACCTGGCAGACCGGCTTGCGCGGCTTTGCCGCGAACTGGACGCTGCTGGAATATTTCCGCCGCATGCATGCCGGGCTCGCGACGGCGTTCCGGCCCGACGACATCCATATCGCGACGCTGGTCGGCGCATTGAACCAGATCAACCACGGCGTCACCACGCTGGTCGACTGGTGTCACAACAATCCGACGCCTGCACACACTGACGCCGCCGTCCGCGGCCTGATCGAGAGCGGCATCCGCGCTGCGTTCTTCCATGGCTCGCCCAAACCGGAGCCGAAGCCGGGTGAGCCGCATTTCTCGGAAGTGCCGCATCCGCGCCGCGAGGTCGAGCGGCTTTTGGCTGGCCCCCTCGCCGACCGCGAGGGCCTCGTCACGCTCGGGCTCGCCATTCTCGGCCCGCATTATTCGACCCTCGACGTCGCCATGCACGATTTCCGCCTGGCGCGGGAACTCAACCTGATTGCATCGATGCATCAGGGCGGCGGTCCGGCCAAGACGCCGGGCGGCTGGGAGAAGCTGATCGAGGCCGGCCTCGTCGGCCCCGGCATCAACATCGTGCATGGCAATGACCTGCCTGACGATCTGCTCGATCGTCTCATCGATCTCGGCGTGTCCTTCTCGGTGACGCCCGAGAACGAGATGATCCAGGGCCACGGCTTTCCGATCACCGGGCGCCTCTTGGAGCGTGGGGTGCGACCGACCATCGGCATTGACCTCGAATCCGTGCTGGCCGGCGACCTTTTCTCCGCCGCCCGCGTTGCGCTGTCGATGCAGCGAGCGCTCGACAATGCGGAGGCGCGCAAAGTGAGCGGCACCATTCCGGCGACGACCACGATCCCCGTGCGCGAGGCGCTGCGCTGGATCACGACCGAAGGCGCCCGCATGCTCGGCCGCGAGCATCAAATTGGTTCGCTGACGCCGGGCAAGCTCGCCGACCTCGTCATCATCAACGCCTCCGATCTCGATCTCTGTCCGGTGCACGATCCCGTCGCGACCGTGGTGATGCAGACGAGTCTCGCCAATATCGAGTCCGTCATGATCGGCGGCGCCTGGAAGAAACGGAACGGCCGGCTGCTCGTCGAGGGGCTGGAGGCGAAGAAGGAACTGCTGGCGCAATCCGGCCAGCGACTCGTTCAGGACATCGAACGACAGGGACGCGCCGCCTGAAGGCCAACGGACAAAAACAAATGACAGATGCTTCGAAGACTGTTGCTTTCATCGGGATCGGCAAGATGGGTCTGCCGATGTCCTTGCTCATTGCCAAGGCCGGCTACGCCGTCACCGCGTTCGACCAGAGCCCCACGCGCATCACCGAGGCACGCACGCAAGGCATTGCGATCGCAACCTCGCCCACTGATGCCGTGAGCGGCAAGGCCGCCGTCATCACCTCTCTGCCCGACGACGCCGCGCTGCGCGGCGCATTGCTCGGCCCCACAGGCCTTATTGCGGCGATGGCTGCTGGATCTGTCTTGATCGAAACCAGCACCGTGAGCGTCGAGGCCTCGACCGAAGTTGCGGCCGCCGCGCAGGCGCGCGGCGTTGCCTATCTTCGCTCGCCGGTCTCCGGCAATGCCAGCATCGTTCATACCGGCGCGCTGACCTGCTTCGTCTCGGGGCCGAAGGACGCCTTCGAAAGCGCAAGGCCGCTAATCGCCGCCTTCACCCGCGCCCAGACCTATCTCGGCCCCGCCGAGGAAGCGCGCTACGCAAAGCTCTCGGTCAACCTGATGATCGCGGTGTCGGCAGCGATGATGGCGGAGTGCCTGGCGCTCGCGCGCAAGGGCGGCATTGCCTGGGAGGACATCCTGAAGGTGCTCGACGACAGCGCGGTTGCCTCGCCGATGGTGAAGTACAAGACCGCGCCGCTGCGCACCCGCGATTTCGAGTCGACCTTTTCCTGCAAGCAGATGGCCAAGGACCTCGACCTGATCCTGGGTGCCGGCCACGCGGTCGGCGTGCCGCTGCAGCTCGCCGCACAGGTGCGCGAGACCTATGGCGCGCTGGTCGCGCAGGGCGACGGCGACACCGACTTCATCGCCACCGTCAAGCATCTGGAACGGTTGTCGGGCCTCGGCGAGCCGAAGCCGTGATCAACGGAGACACTCATGCGTAACTTCAACGAGAACACGATCACGGACGCGGTGCTGGAGCGGATCGCGGGCGCGACCGATCCACGCATCAAGCAGGTCAGCGAGGCGCTGGTTCGGCACTTGCACGCCTTCGTCCGCGAAGTGCGCCCGACCCAGAAGGAATGGGAATATGGCATCGACTTCCTGACCCGCACCGGGCACATGTGCGACGACAAGCGCCAGGAGTTCATCCTGCTGTCCGACACGCTCGGCGTCTCCATGCTGGTCGACGCGATCAACCATCCGGTGCCGGAGGGCGCGACCGAGACGACCGTGCTCGGCCCGTTCTTCGTCCAGGCCGCGCCGGAGAAGGATAGCGGCGCCGATATCTCCGGTCCGATGGAAGGCGATCCGATGCTGGTCACCGGCTCGGTCTCGAGCGTCGACGGCAAGCCGCTCGTGGGCGCGACCGTCGATGTCTGGCATTCCGACGACCACGGCTATTACGACGTGCAGCAGCTCGACGACATTGGCGATCTAGCGATGCGCGCGCGCTTCCACACCGACGCCAACGGCCGCTTCCATTTCTGGTCGATCAAGCCGGCCGCCTACCCGATCCCGCATGACGGGCCGGTCGGCGAGATGCTGGAGGCGCAGGGCCGCCACCCGTGGCGGCCGGCGCATGTGCATTTCCTGATCTCGGCGCCCGGCTTCGAGCAGCTCGTCACGCACGTGTTCGTTGCCGGCGATCAGTATCTCGATAGTGACGTGGTGTTCGGGGTCAAGGACAGCCTGGTCCGCGAATTCGTCCGTCAGCCGGCCGGCCGTGCGCCGGATGGTCGCATGGTGGACAGTGACTATTTTCATCTCAACTATGATTTCGGCTTGAAGCAGGTTGCGAGCGCCGCGAGAGCCGCCTAAGCCGAACGACAACGCAGCGGACCGGCAAGAGTTCGCGATCGGGGCAGACAGGGAGCAAGGATGGGACCGCGGGTCAGCACGAGCATATTGGCCGATCGCCTTACCGGCATGATCGGCCCGCGCGCAAGCGTTGCGCGCGGCGTGCTCGATCAGCATGGGCAGAGCGAGTCGCATTATCGGACCTTGCCGCCCGACATCGTCGTCTTCCCTGAAACCACGCAGGAGGTCGCCGAGATCGTGAAGCTGTGTGCAAGCGCGGGCATGCCGATCGTCCCGTTCGGCGCCGGAACCTCGCTCGAAGGTAATGCGGCCGCGATCGAAGGCGGCGTCTGCTTCGACTTCGCGCGCATGAACAAGGTGCTCAGCGTGCACGACAGCGACATGGACGTCGTCGTGCAGCCCGGCATCACCCGCAAGCAACTCAATGCCGAGCTGCGCAATACCGGCCTGTTCTTCCCGATCGATCCCGGCGCCGACGCCTCGATTGGCGGCATGACGTCGACCAGGGCCTCCGGCACCATGGCCGTGCGCTACGGCACCATGAAGGACAATGTCATGGCGCTGGAGGTGGTGCTGGCGGACGGCCGCGTGATCCGAACCGCGAAGCGCGCACGGAAGTCGGCCGCCGGTTATGACCTGACACGCCTGTTCGTCGGTGCGGAAGGCACGCTCGGTGTCATCACCGAGATCACGCTGAAGGTGCATCCCGTGCCGCAGGCGATCTCGGCCGCGGTTTGCAGCTTCGACACGCTGCACGATGCCGTCGACACCGCGATCTCCGTGATCCAGTCCGCGATCCCGGTGGCTCGCGTCGAGCTGCTCGACGACGTCATGATGCGCGGCATCAACGCCTACGCCAGGCTTGGCTACCGCGAGGCACCCACTCTGTTCTTTGAGTTCCATGGCTCGGAAACCTCCGTCGCAGAGCAGGCCGAGGCCGCGCAGGCGATGGCCGCCGATCATGGCGGCCATGGCTTTGCCTGGGCGAAGGCACAGGAAGACCGCAGCCGGCTCTGGCACGCCCGCGACAACACGCTCTATGCCGGCCTCGGCCTGCGGCCCGGCGCGCGCGCCGTCATCACCGACGTCTGCGTGCCGATCTCGCGGCTCGCGGAATGCCTGACCGAGACGCGGCGCGATGCGGACGAGCACGGCTTCACCGCGCCGATCGTGGGTCATGTCGGTGACGGCAACTTTCATATGCTGATCCTGATCGACCCGGCAAAGCCCGAGGAGGCGGACGGCGCCAAGATGCTTCAGGCCCGCATGGTCGCCCGTGCCATCGCCATGGACGGCACCTGCACCGGCGAGCACGGCATCGGGCTCGGCAAGATCGATTATCTCACCGATGAGCTCGGCGAGGCCGTGGACGTGATGCGATCGATCAAGACGGCGCTCGATCCGAACGGCCTCATGAATCCGGGAAAGATCTTTGCTGGCGGAGCCAAGACATGAGTGAGATGGCATGAGCGACGCGCTCCCGATCGAGGTCACCTCGCCCACCCCGCTGCTGGAGCTGCGCGGCATCAGCAAGGAGTTTCCCGGCGTCAAGGCGCTGGATGACGTGTCCTTTGCCGTCTACCCCGGCGAAGTCCACATGCTGCTGGGTGAGAACGGCGCCGGCAAGTCGAGCCTGATGAAAGTGCTGTGCGGCGCCTATCGCTCCGATGCCGGGGAGTTCTATCACAACGGCGAGAAGGTCGCGATCTCATCCACCGCCGATGCGCAGAAGCTCGGCATTGCCGTGATCTTCCAGGAATTCTCGTTGGTCCCCTACCTCGACATCGCCCAGAACATCTTCCTCGGCCGCGAGCCGAAGGGCCGCATCCCCGGCACCATCGACCGCCGCAAAATATTGGCCGATGCGAAGCGCGTGCTCGACACGATCGGCTTCGACATCGATCCCTCCACCACCGTCGAAAAGTTAGGGGTAGCGCAGCAGCAGATGGTCGAGATCGCGAAGGCCATCAGCCAGAACGCCCGCATCCTCGTCATGGACGAGCCGACCGCCGCGCTGTCCGACCGCGAGACCGAGCTGCTGTTCGCACTGATAGCGCGGCTGAAGGCCGATGGGGTCTCCATCGTCTACATCTCGCACCGGATGGCCGAGGTGTTCGCGCTCGGCGACCGCATCACCGTGCTGCGCGATGGCCGCCGCATCGACGGCGTCCGGCCCGCCGACGTCACGCCGGACCAGCTCGTGCGCATGATGGTCGGCCGCAATGTCGACATGACCTATCCGCGCAACTTTGCCGACAAGCCAGGCGAGCTGCTGCTGGAGGTCAAGGGCCTCTCCGCTCCCACCGGCATCTCGGACATCAACATCGAGGTGCGCCGTGGCGAGATCGTCGGCCTGTGCGGCCTGGTCGGCTCGGGCCGCAGCGAGGTCGCGCGCGCCATCTTCGGCGCCGATCCCGTGACCTCGGGCGAGATCATCTTCGACGGCAAGAGCATTTCCGGCGAGCCGGATCTCGCCGCCCGCCGCGGTATCGCGCTGATCCCGGAGAGCCGCAAGAGCGAAGGCCTCGCGCTGCTCCGGTCGGTTGGCGATAATCTGGTCGTATCCGCACTCAAGAAGCTTTTTCCGAGCGGCCTGTTCGATCAGCGCACTGCACAACGCACCTCCGATGGCTTGATCCGTCAGCTCCGCATCGCAACGCCGAGCGCGCGACAGACCGTCGGCCTGCTCTCGGGCGGCAACCAGCAGAAGGTTGTGATCGGAAAATGGCTGGCAGCCGGCTCAAAACTCTTCATTTTCGACGAGCCGACACGGGGCATCGACATCGGTGCCAAGTCCGAGATTTTTGCGCTGATCGACCGGTTGGTCGCGGAAGGCGCGGCGGCACTGATGATCTCGTCCGAGCAGGTCGAGATCTGCCATGTCTGCGACCGCGCCTATGTGATGCGCGAGGGCCGCATCGCCGGGCACCTGACACGCAACGAATTGACCGAGGAGAACATCGTGCGACTGGGGATGCATCATGCGTGAAGCCGCGGTCGTTTCACAACCCAATCCACTGCAGCGCATTCCCGGCGTTGCCATCGTGCTGGTGCTGCTGATTGCGCTGTTCAGCGCCATCGCGCCCGGTTTCCTGTCGGTCGCCAACCTCTCCAACGTGCTGGTGCAGTCGACCATCCTGACCATGCTCGCGCTGCCGATGACCCTGATCATCATGACCGAAGGTCTCGATTTGTCGATGGGCGCGGTGCTGACGCTGACCTCGCTCTGCGTTGCCATCGTCTCGCTCGCGACCAAGTCGATGCTGCTCGGCCTTGGCGCCGGCCTCCTCGTCGGCGCCGCGTTCGGCGTCGCCAACGGCTGGCTCGTTGCGATTCTCGGCATCCCGCCCTTCGTCGCGACGCTCGGCACGCTCGGCATGGCGCAGGGCCTGTCGCTGATCGTCAGCGACGGCCAGAGCGTGGTCGGCATTCCCCACAGCGTGCGCGACATCTATTCGGCGACGCTGCTCGGCGTGCCCGTGCCGATCGTGATGGCGCTCGTGACTTATGCGGCGTTCCACGGCCTGCTCTATCACACCCGCTTCGGCACCTACATTTTCGCACTCGGGGGTAACCGCGAGGCGCTGCGCTACGCCGGTCTCTCGCCGAACCGGCTGCTGATCGCGGTCTATGCGCTCGGCGGCGCCATGGCCGGCATCGCCGGCCTGCTGATGACTGCGCGAATGAATTCCGGCCATCCGACCGCCGGCCTTGGCCTGGAATTCGATGCCATCGCCGCCGTTGCGGTCGGCGGCACCTCGTTCGAGCGCGGCAATGGCTGGCTGCTCGGCACGCTTCTCGGCGTTCTCTCCGTCGGCGTGCTGCGCAACGGGCTGAACCTGATCTCGCTGCCGTCCTCGGTGCAGGTCGCAAGCGTCGGCGTCCTCGTCATCGTTGCCCTGTTCCTCGACGGTCTCAGGAGCCGCGCATGACCGACATCAGCAAAGAGGCGATGATGCCGCCCCGCTCGTTCCTGTCGCAGGATGCGATCCAGCTGTTCTATCGCCTGCTCGCGGCGCTCTTGATCTGTGCGGTGCTCGCCGTGCTCAGCGATTCCTTCCTCAGCCTCGGCAACATCCTCAATGTGCTGAGGCAGGCGAGCCTGACCTTCTTCATCGCCTCCGGCCTGACGCTGGTGGTGCTGACTGCCGGCCTCGATCTCTCCGTCGGCGCCAACGTCGCGCTGTCGGCCTGCATCGCCGGCACCGTGATCCACAAGACCGGCTCGCCGGCACTCGGCATCCTCACCGGGCTCGCCTGCGGCGGCATCGTCGGACTTCTCAACGGCATCATGGTCACCGCGCTGCGCATCCCCTCCTTCATCGCCACCTATGGCATGCTCTGGGTGCTGAACGGCCTCACCTACTGGTACATGGCGGGCGAGACCCTGCACGGTTTCCCCACAGGCTTCCGCCAGATCGGAAGCGGCTATCTGTTCGGCCTGCCGATCCCGGTCTATCTGCTGCTGGTGTTCCTCGGGATCGGGACGCTGTTCGCGCAACGGACGATCTGGGGCCAGGAGATCTATGCGATCGGCGCCAATCCGGTTGCGGCCCGTCTCTCCGGCATTCCGGTCGCGCGCCGCCTGCTGCTGGTCTACGCGGTCTCCGGCACCATGGCGGGGCTCGCCTCGATCATCTTCCTGTCGCGGCTCAATTCGGCCGAGGCCGACATCGGCGAAAGCCTGACGCTGCCCGCGATCGCGGCCGTGCTGATCGGCGGCACCTCGCTGTTCGGCGGCGTCGGTACCGTGTTCGGCACCTTCATCGGCGCGCTGATCCTGACGCTGGTGCTCAACGGCATGAACCTCTTGTCGGTCAGCGCCAATTGGCAACCGCTGGTGACAGGCATCATCGTCATTCTCGCGGTCTGGCTCGACATGAAGACCCGCCGCCGCGCACAATGAGTTCTTGAAATCCAACAAGCAAAATCAGGGATGGAGGCAATATGAAATCGAGACTGGACTATCTGGCGCCGCTGCTGATGGCGGCTGCATTCACCACCGAGGTGCGCGCTGACGGCGAAACCATCGCGGTCTTCACGAAGAACCAGACCAACCCGTTCTTCCAGACGGTGCGGGTCGGCGCCGACAACATGGCGAAGTCGCTGAATGCGAAGACGCTGCAATACATTCCGACGAAGCCGGACTCGATTCCCGAGCAGCTCAGCCAGATCGAGGACGTCGTGGTGAAGAAGCCGAGCGCGATCGTGTTCACGCCGGTCGACTACAAGGCGATGGTGCCCGGCGTCGAGAAGATCAACGAGGCCAAGATCCCGGTCGTCAACATCACCGACCGCTCCGCCGGCGGGAAATTCCTCTCCTTCGTCGGCGCCGACGATTACAGCCTCGGGCTCGAGACTGCGCGCTTCCTACTGAAGACGCTCGGCGGCAAGGGCAACATCGTCATCATCGAGGGCGTCAAGGGCTCGCTGACCAATGTCGATCGCGTACGCGGGTTCAACGACGCGCTGAAGGAAGCTCCCGGCGCCAAGCTGCTGGCTTCGCAGCCCGGCAACTATCAGCGGCTCCAGGCACTTCAGGTGATGGAGAACCTGATGCAGTCGAATTCGCAGATCGACGGCGTGTTAGCGGCAAATGACGCCATGGCGATCGGCGCGATCGAGGCGCTCGACGGCGCCAACCGCAAGGCACAGGTGATCGGCATCAACGGCACCAAGGAGGCGATCGACGCGATCAAGTCCGGCAAGCTGCTCGCCAGCGGCGACTACAACGGATTTGCTCAAGGCTGCCTCGGCACCATGATGGCCGTGCGCGCCTTGCGCAATCAACCCGTCATCGGTGAGCTCGTGCTGAAGCCGACCGTCATCACCAAGGACAATTTTGGGCCGTTCGACGTCCCGCTGGAGCAGCGGACCTGCCCGACCTTCGAGGAAGCCGGCAAGCTCGGCGCCAAGTAGATCAACAGGTCACGACAAATCCGGACGGCCGCCCCTCGCGGCCGTTCCAAGAGCCAAAGCAAGAAGATGGAGACACCATGCTGTTCGCCATTCACGCCCTCGACCGCACCGGCGCGTTGCAAACCCGGCTCGCCAATTACGAGGCCCACAAGGCCTTCCTGAGCGATACCTCGCGTTTCGGCATCAAGATCGTGATGTCGGGGCCACTCGTCTCCGACGACGGCGCGACCATGATCGGCAGCCTGTTCCTGGTCGAGGCCCCCACGCGTGCGGAAGTCCAGGCCTTTAACCGCGCCGATCCCTTCGCAGCCGCCGGCATCTGGGAGACGGTCACGATCAGCGGGTTCCTCCGGCGACAAGGATAGACTGCCAGCTGTGCCATGGATGAACGGACGCGGGCCCGGGCTGGCGGTCCGCATCCCCTTGCACGATCCGCGGCCTTTGTCCGTGGCCCGAGGTCCTGTATAATGCGCGCGAGGAGGATCCCGATGAAGGCTTTCATCCTTGCCTGTATTGCGACGATCGTCATCGCGATGGCTGGAGTTGCCGTGCTCGACAGCGTACAGCTCCCCGTTGCAGAGGCCTTCTCGACGACGGGCGTCCGGCTGTAAAGCGCGATGAGATTTGGATGAATCGTCGTCGTGCTTTGGGTCATGATCTTTCCGGAAGAGCGCTTCGCACTTTTCCGGATCATGCTTCAGGCAATACTCCCATCAGCTCTATTCGGCTGCGGACGCAGCATGGCGAGGCTGCGGCTGAGAATCGTTCGGGCCGGTCCGTCCCAACTCCTGGTCGAGCCACAGGCTATGGTGCTCGCGCGCCCAGTTGACGTCCACCTCGCCTGACCCCATCGCCTCGAAGGCACCTTCCATCCCGATCGTGCCGATGTAGATGTGGGCGAGCATCGCGGCGATGAACAGCACGGCCACGACGGAGTGAACGATCTGGGCCATCTGCATGCCCTCGATCCCCGTCAGGTAGAACGGGAACATCAGCACGTAGCCCGTTGCCGCCACGAGGCCCCCGCCGATCACGACGATCCAGTAGATCCCCTTTTGACCCGCGTTGAAACGGCGAGCCGGCGGATGATCGTGACCGATCAGGCCGCCTCCGCGCTTGATCCACTCGAGATCGAGCTTGCTTGGGATGTTGCCGGCGATCCACATCAGAAAGATCAGCACGACGCCAATCGTGAAGGGAAAGCTCAGGTAATTGTGCGCGAATTTCGCCCATTGCGACCATTCCGAGAAGGCCTCAAATCCAATCAGCGGAAGCAGCAGCGGCCGGCCGAACGTGACGTTCAATCCCGAGATCGCCAGGATGACGAAGCAGGTCGCGGTCATCCAGTGCACGAAACGCTCGAAGGTGTTGAACCGCACGATGGTGCGGCCGGATCGCCCGCTTTCGAGTCGGACCATGCCGCGCGTCAAATAGAAGATGACCAGCACCGCCAGCATGCCGAGTATAGCGACGCCGCCGATCCACCGCAGCGCAACGTTGCGGAATTCACGCCATTCGCGGCCGGCAGGTTGCATCAGCACGCCGGAGCGCTGGTCGGGGATGCTGACGCGTCCCTGGATCCGGTCCATCTCCTGCAGCAACTTCTGCTCATTGACGGAGCTCGCCGTCGGATTGATCTGCTGGGCCGGCGACGCTACCGGAGCTGCCATGACCAACAGAAGCAACGCCCACGCGCCGATGGCTGGTCGAATGAACCTTGCAAATGAGGACATCTGCTCCTCCCGGCATTGTGTCCCGGCGCGCGGCGCCTTCAGGATTCGATTGTCTCGCGATAGGCAGTCTTCCAGCCCCATGCGCCCGAGCCATAGCCGCGCTTCAACACGCGCTCCTTGTAGATCTGGGCGATGATCTCGCCGTCGCCGGCAAGCAGCGACTTGGTCGAGCACATCTCGGCACACAGCGGCAGCTTGCCCTCGGCGAGGCGGTTCGCGCCGTATTTTTCGTATTCCTCCTTGCTGCCGTCGGCCTCGGGACCGCCGGCGCAGTAGGTACATTTGTCCATTTTTCCGCGCGAGCCGAAATTGCCTACCTTCGGATATTGCGGCGCGCCGAACGGACAAGCGTAGAAGCAATAACCGCAGCCGATGCAGAGATCCTTGGAGTGCAGGACCACGCCATCGGCGGTGGTATAGAAACAGTTCACCGGGCACACTGCCGCGCACGGCGCATCCGTGCAGTGCATGCAGGCCATCGAGACCGATCGTTCGCCCGGCTTGCCATCGGCGATGGTGACGACCCTGCGGCGGTTGATGCCCCAGGGGACCTCGTGCTCGTTCTTGCACGCCGTGACGCAGGCGTTGCACTCGATGCAACGGTCGGCGTCGCAGAGAAACTTCATACGTGCCATCGTCGTTGCTCCTTATGCCGCCGCGATCTGGCAGAGAGTGACCTTGGTTTCCTGCATGTTCGTCGCGGGATCGTATCCGTAGGTGGTGATCGTGTTCGCGCTTTCGCCGAGCACGATCGGGTCGGTGCCTTTCGGGTAGTTGCCGCGGAGGTCCTTGCCCCCTAGCCAGCCGCCGAAGTGGAAGGGCATCCAGGCAACTCCCTTGCCGACGCGCTCGGTGACGAGCGCCTTCATCCTTGCCCGGGAATTGCTCTCGGCGCCCGTGACCCAGACCCAGCCGCCATCCTTGACACCGCGCTCGGCGGCGTCGGCAGGGTTGATCTCGATGAACATGTCCTGCTGCAATTCGGCGAGCCACGGGTTGGTCCGGGTCTCCTCGCCGCCGCCCTCATATTCCACCAGGCGGCCGGACGACAGGATGAGCGGGAACTGCTTTGCGATTCCCTTCTCGACCGCCGCCTTCTGTACGGAGAAGCCGATATTGGGCATCCGGAATTGCTTGGCATCGGGCAGCGTCGGGTATTTGGCAACGAGATCGACGCGCGGCGTGTAGATCGGCTCGCGGTGAACCGGGATGGGATCGGGCAGGCCGAACGCATGCATGCGCGCCTTGCCGTTGCCATAGGGAACGCAGCCATGCGCCAGCGCGACGCGCTGGATGCCGCCCGACAGGTCGAGCGCCCACGACACCGCGTCAGGCGTGGCGGGGTTGACCTTGTTGATCACGGCCATTTCCGCTTCGGTCAGCTCGGAGTCCCAGCCGAGCTTCTTCAGGCTCGCGAGCGTGAATTCCGGATAGCCGTCCTGGATGCCCGACCCCAGCGAGTACGAGCCATCCGCGAGCAGGCTCACCTTGCGCGTCGTGCCGTCCGGCAACTTTTCCTCGCGCTCGATGCCGAACCGCGGCCGGAACGTGCCGCCACCATCCATCACGTGCAGATTGGTATTGTAGAGCAGCGGCGTGCCGGGATGCTTGACCTCCGGCGATCCCCAGCACGGCCAGGGCAGGCCGTAATAGTCGCCGCCGACCTCGGGATCGTCCTTCGGCGCGCGCATCGTCAGCATGTCGAACTTGGCCTGGTTCTTCATGTGCGCCTTGAGGCGCTCGGGCGATTGCCCGCAATATCCGGTCGACCAGCTGCCGCGGTTCATCTCGCGCAGCACATCCTCTGCTTCAGGGAGATTATTCTCGACCTTGATCTTCTTGAACATCTGGTCAGCGACGCCGAGCTTCTTCGCCATCAGATAGATGATTTCGAGATCATCCTTCGACTCGAAGATCGGCTTCACGATCTGCTCGCCCCACTGCAGCGAGCGATTGGAGGCGACGCGCGAGCCCTTGCACTCGAATTGCGTGGCGACCGGCAGAATGTAGACGCCATCCTTGCGCCCCGCTTCGACCGCCAGCGAGGCCCAGGTCGTCGGATGCGGGTCGGCGATGACGAGCAGTTCGAGCGCCTTCAGGCCATTGAGGGATTCGGGGATACGGGTGATGCTGTTGGAGGCGTGTCCCTGCACGAACACCGCCCTGACATTGTCCTTCTGCGCGAGCTGATCCTTCGGCAGCGTTGCCGCTTCGAACCAGCGGGTCAGCGGGATGCCCGGCGTTTCCATGATCTGCTTGGAATCGAAGCGCGACTTCAGGAAGTCATAGTCGACTTCCCATACCCGCGACCAATGCTTCCAAGCGCCCTCGGCGAGGCCGTAGTAGAACGGCAGCGTTACGATATCGAGCCCGACGTCGGTCGCGCCCTGCACGTTGTCGTGGCCGCGGAAGATGTTGGCTCCCTTGCCCTGTCCGCCGACATTGCCGGTCATCAGCAGCAGGATGCAGCTGGCGCGCACGTTGGCGGTGCCGACGGTCTTCTGGGTCTGGCCCATGGCCCAGATCAGCGTCGCCGGCTTCTCGGTGGCGAACATCTTGGCGACGCGCTTGAGCTGCTCGCCGGGAATGCCGGTGACGCGCTCGACTTCTTCCGGAGTCCACTTCTCGACCTCCTTCTTGAGGTCGTCGAATCCGTAGACCCGCTGCCGGATGAACTCCTGGTCCTCCCAGCCGTTCTGGAGGATGTGCCACATCATGCCGTAGAGTATGGGGATGTCGGTGCCCGGCCGCATCCGCACATATTCGGTCGCGTGCGCGGCGGTGCGCGTCAGGCGCGGGTCGATGACGATGAAGTTGGCCTTTTGCAGCTCCTTTCCCTCGAGCAGGTGCTGCAGCGACACCGGATGCGCCTCCGCCGGATTGCCGCCCAAGATCATCTGCGTCTTCGCATTGCGGATGTCATTGTAGCTGTTGGTCATCGCGCCGTAGCCCCAGGTGTTGGCGACGCCGGTGACGGTGGTCGAATGGCAGATGCGGGCCTGGTGATCGGTGTTGTTGGTTCCCCAGAATGCGCCGAGCTTGCGGAACAGGTAGGCGCCTTCATTGGTCATCTTGGCCGAGCCAAGCCAGTAGACGGCATCGGGGCCCGACTTCTCGCGCACATCCTGAAGCTTGTCTCCGATCTCGTTGATCGCGGTATCCCAGGATACGCGGGTCCACTGACCACCCACCAGCTTCATCGGATAGCGCAGCCGCCGCTCGCTGTGCACGAGCTCGCGCACGGAGGCGCCCTTGGCGCAGTGCGAGCCGCGATTGATCGGCGAATCCCAACTCGGCTCCTGGCCGATCCATACCCCGTTCAAGACCTCGGCGGTGACAGTGCACCCGACCGAGCAATGCGTGCAGATGCTCTTGCGCACGGTCGCACCTGCGGTGAGCGGACCGGCCGTCGCTGCTTCCGCTTTGCGCACGCCGCCGACCTGCAGCGTGCCGAGCGCGGCGAGCGCGCCGCCGGCAACACCGGATTTGCGCAAGAAGCTGCGGCGGTCGAGGCCGCCCGCCTGCCCCGCGAGGGACTCGGCAACGGAGCCATGGCGCAGGGAATGCTGGTTTGTTCGCTTGATCAGCACGGTCAACCTCCCTTGGCCGGATAACGATTGACGCGATAGAACGCCTTCACGTGATCGGTTTCCTTGTAGCGCGCCTTGCGCTTTTCATCGTTGGTTTCGCTATCGGCCTGCGCGGACCCGACCAGCGGTGTCGCAAGCGTCGCGCCGGCGCCCACCGTGCCGACGCCGACCTTGCGCAGGAAGGCGCGGCGCCCGACTGTGGTTTTCCTGTCTTCACTCATCGCATCTCTCCTGGACCTGCAGGTGCAGATCAGTTGGCGAACGTGAATGCTTCCGTCTCGATCTCGACAAAGGCGCGGCCGAGCGCGCCGACCGCACGATAGAAGATGGCGCTCTCCGCATGCTCGATGTCGGCAAACAGCCTCCCCATCCACGGCACGATGTGCTTCTCGAAGAAGTCGCGCTGCGAGTCGGACGTCGCCGCGAAGCGGCCTCCCGCGAGCCCTGCCATGATCTCGCACAGGATGGCCGCGTGATCCTCCGGCTCCGGATTGTTCGCGACGCGCTCGATCCCAAGCGCAGCGAGATCGGCGCGCAGGCGCGACAGCGGCCGCTCGTTGAGGAATCCAGTCAAGTAGTAGGAGGCGTAGGGCAAGAGCTCGCCGCGGCCGAGGCCTGTGAACAGATCAAAATATTCGCGTTCGACCTTTGCGGCGACGGCATTGTCGGCGGCTGCCGCCAGCGCGGCATGTGCGCGCCCGAGCGGCGTCGCATCACCAGTCAATGCGGACAGTTGAGCGAGCAACTTTCCTGACGGTGCTGCGGACAAGAGGGTAGCGAGCAGCAGATATTCCTGCGCACGCGCCGCATCAACGGGATCGATCGGAACTTCGGACAAAAGCGGCTCCGTGTACAGATCAGGCCGCAGATCATTGCGCGATACGCCAGTGGCCGCTTCGACCGCGATCACCCGTTGTGCGGGCACCTTGGTCCAGTTCGAAACGGAGGGTTGGCTGACGCCGATTTTGCGCGCAAGCCCGGCAACGCCGCCAGCGGCGCAAATGGCTCGTTCCAGGCCATCATCATCACCCACATGGACCTCCCATCCAAGTCCCAGGTGCTGATTTTTCTTTTCCTACAAAGCGCTAGGCCAAGCGTAGTCCCGGCGGAACCGAGGGTCAATCGCCTCCCATAGTCTCTTTCGTCGAGTAGACCTAGCTAGGCAGTGCGCCGCCATGGGTGCGGCGGGGGATCGACGGCTGTTCGCTTCCAGTGCTCTCGGCAACCGTTCGTTGCGTTGCAGCAGAAGCGTCCGCGGGCTCGATACGCGCTTCGTCTTCGGCGACGATCTCGACACTTGATCTCTCGACCTCGCGCGGTTCCGGCGACGAATCCGCGACGTCAACCAGCGCCTCGGCCGACTTGCTGATGCCGCCGATGATTCTCTCCACGAACGCAGCCAGTTCTGCTTCCGAACAATCCAGCGGCCCAAAGCCCGGCATTGCGGAGGGATCGTTGAAGTCCCATGCGTTTTCGGCAAGTCCCACGAAGTCGCGTATGGCGGGATCAGCGCTCCAGGCGCGGCGAAGCGCCGCACGTGTCAGGTCCTGCGGTATCCCTTCGCGCAAGAACGCCTTGATATCGGTCGCTGATGTGATCGAGTCGATCGAAGGCAGGCTCGAGAGGTCGAACTCCACCTCTTCGTCTTTCGCAGCGCGCGGCGGGGCCGACCGGGCCTTGTCATTCATTGCCGGATGCGGTTGCGCAGCGCTCGCGTTTGCCTCCTGCTTGAGCCTGGACCAGCGCGCCAGGAACTTGTCCTCGCTCATTTCTGTCCGCCTTCATGCTGCCGGCGCGCGAGCGCCTCCGGATCGGCCTGCCGCCGCTGGCGTTTGAAGAACTCCCGTTCGACGTGGTGCTCGGCAACGAAGCTTTCAATGTGCTCGCGCAGCACCTCCGGCATTGGAACGGCCTCGACCAGATTGTCAGCGGCCTCGGTGAACGCTTCGCCTTCGGCAGGATCGGCGGTGACGGCAGCCACCGAATAGGGCCAGGCGCCTTCGGCAGGCGACAACACTGTCCAGATGCTCGGACTCCCTGACGCGAGGTTATCGCGATAGCGCGCGGTCTCGGAACTGTAGAGATCGACCATCGCGCTGCCGGCATAAAACAGTGTCCCGCCTCCCTCTTCACGGAGCACCGTCCAGGACCTTGTCTCCGGCTCGTCCGGCAGCACGGCGACAGCGCGCCAGACAAAGTCCGTCCACGGCGAGGCCGCCTTGTGCCGCTCGACCACGACGCCGACGGGAATGCGCACGAGCGGCAGCGCAGCCGGTCTCATGTCGCCATCTCCAGATGTTTGATCGGCAACCCCGTCAGCAAATTCTGCGGCTTCATCCGGAGCTTCCGATCGGAGTTCATCGACAGAATGAGATAGATCGGCTCGCCCTGAATCTCGTCCGCGGCCGCACTCTTGTCCGCAAACGTCAGGCGGAACAATGATAGCACACGGCTGGCGCTGCGGTCATCGAGTTGCTCCCCGTGCCAGAGACGGTCACCCAGCCTGGTCGCATCGGCGTCGAGCCCGACATACCAGGTGAGCCGCGCATCACGCAATTCGCGCAGCGGCTCAATCTCGACGTCGAGCCCGAGCAGATGGGATATCCAGCACGTCATCGCCTGCGCCAGCGCCCTCGGCCCGCGCTCCCCCGCGGTGAGATCGAACGCCATGTCGAAATCGTCGCTTCGGTGCCAATAGTCGTCGGCATTGTCCGTGCTGAGGACGTCGAGCTGGGCATCGGTCGCTGCCCCCAGCATTGACATCAGCGACAGCACCGGGGTCGGGCTCTGCGCGCCGACAACCTCTTCGTCTCCGAGCAGCAGGACCTGCTCATGCGGCAGGATACGCTGCGGGCGGAAGAACAGCTCGGCGGCGCGCAGCACGAAAGGATCGTCGCAGCCATCGAGCGCATTGCGCAGGATCACATGCACGAGTTGATTGACGAACAGCGGCGGCAGATCATTGGACCGCGACCGGACGGCTGCAACATAGGCGGCCTCGAGCGTCGGATGCCGCACCAGGAGATCGCGAAAGGCGAGCACGAACCGCCAGTTCTCACGGGCATCCGCGTCGACAATTGCTGCAACCTCGTCGGCGTCGACCGGCCGGCGGGGGGCGGCGAGCAGCGTCCGGTGCAGCCGCCGCTCGACCGGGCATGCTTCGTCCGGCGGAATCAGCTCGGGACGGGCAAAATAGGCCTTCAGGAACTCGTCGGTGACGCAAAGCCCGCCGCTCTCATTGCGATCGAGCAGATGGTGGCCGCACGCGATCCAGAAATCGTTCATCGGTGCTGCGGCTCCCGGCTCATATCGGCAAGCCTGATATTGCTGTCGGGTTCGACATCCTCCTCGACTTCCATGAACGAGAACGCCTTGCTGTGCCCCTGCCCTTGCCGCAGCTGCAGCCTGCGGAACGATTCGCGGACCTCGCCGTCGCTCACCGAGCGGTGGACGGCAATGAGCGAACTGATCGGATGCATGCAGAGCGACTGCACAAAGGCAACCTCCTCTTCGGCAGCCATCCGCGCGCTTGCCGAATCCGGCGCGCCGAAACGATCGATGAGTTGGCCGGCAAGGAGCTCGATCAGCGCCCGGCAATCGCTCTCGGTTGCCGGCACAATCTGCGCCAGCGTCGACCAGCCCCAGGATTGCACCCCGAGGAAGCCGCTGCGAAACGCCGCGCGCGTCTTGCCGGTCAGCGTCGCGGGATCCTGGTCGCAGAAGCGGAACACGCCTGAGACGGCCCATTCGCCGGGCTCTGCCGCCGCATCGAAGACGAAGGTATCGGAGGGATCGAGCGCGATGGTGCGCAGCAGTTTCATAGCCGCGGCCCCCCGAGTTTGGGATCGAGCCAGCAGGGGCTGGCGAGCGCCTTGACGAGCTCGCTCCGCTCGACCCTGTCGGTTCCGACGCCGCGCGTGAGGAGATCTCCGTTCTCGTCGATCTCTAGGACAGTCCGCCGCTCACGGGGAACCCGGCTGAGATAATCGCGTGCGACACTATCAAAGCCATCGACCTGCCAACTATCGATCACCCGCATCAGGTGCCGTGCAAAACTCTCGGTCACCTCCGCGGCTCCGGCTTCGCCAAACCCCTCCTCATCCAGCGCGGACGCGAGCGGATGAATACCGGGCCCTTGGTCGCCCATTGCGACGGTCCGGATCATGGCGCCGAACACCAGCCATGCCGGGGCCTCGTCCTCGCGCACGGGCGACGGCCATCCCATCCGCGCACCGCCGACCAGCCCGCCATCGATATCGACGGCGTCGGGCCAGCCGATCGCGACGGTCTTGTTCGGCGGCGCGTAGGCGCGAAGGGCATCGGTGAGCGCGACCATGCCGGCGTAGAAGGCGCGCCGAGCGGTTCTCAACTGTTCGCCCGGCTCGAGCACCACGGCGAATTCGGCAAGATCAAACCGCCCGACATACACCAGCGTGCCAGCACCGCTCTTGGGTGCAATGCGGCAAGCGTGGGCAAAGGCGTCTCCGCTCTCACGCAAGCGGACGAGCGTGAAAGGCGGCGGCAGCTGGACCGGCTCCGCCAGGGAGACGTGGCTGGTTGGGGTCGACCGCAAGGCCGTCCTCCACTTTCCTTTTCTTCCCAATAGTGAATATCTATACGAGGTGCAGAAATGGCGCGAGTCCGCAAGTCGGCGCCGCACTGGCGGAGGGATTGACCTGGAGCAGCCAGCGAAAACCGTCCTGATCTGCTCGTGTGAAGACACGATGCGCCTTGACGTGGCCACGATCCGGCGCGGATGCTCCAACTGCGAGATCAGGAACTATCGTCATCTCTGCGGCGCGGAGCTCGAGCATTTCCGCAACGCGGCAAAAGCCGAAGGGCCGCTGACGGTCGCCTGCACGCAGCAGGCTGCGCAGTTCACCGCTGAGGCAGGCGAACGCCCCGGCGGAATCAGCTTCGTCAACATCCGCGAGACGGCCGGCTGGTCTCGCGACGGCGCGAATGCCGGCGCGAAGATGGCGGCGCTGCTTGCGGCGGCCGAGATTCCCGCACCGGATTATCCGCTGCTCACATTATCGGGTGACGGCATCATCCTGATCTATGGGCGGGACGAGGCTGCGATCGAAGCCGGGCGGCTGCTCGCCGACCATCTCGATGTCACGGTCATGCTCAAGCAGCCGGCAGACGTGACGCCGCCTGCCGCGGCGGTGTTCCCGATCGTGAAGGGCACGGTCCGCAACGCGCGGGGCCATTTTGGCGCCTTCGAGCTCACGATCGATGACTACGCGCAGCCGCGCCCGTCTTCGCGCGACCGCTTCGTGTTCGAAAACCCGCGCAGCGGGGCGACCTCGCGCTGCGATCTCGTGCTCGACCTCTCCGGCGATCCACCGCTATTCCCTGCGCCCGACCTGCGGGACGGCTATCTCCGTGCGGATCCGCGCGATCCCGCGGCCGTGCTGCGCGCCGTGCTGACCGCTCGCGATCTCGTCGGGAGTTTCGACAAGCCGAGATATGTCGACTTCACACCCAGCCTGTGCGCGCATTCGCGCTCGAAGCTGACCGGATGCCATCGCTGCCTCGATCTCTGCCCGACCGGCGCGATCACGCCGAACGGCGACCATGTCGCCGTCAACGCAGATGTCTGCGCAGGTTGCGGGCAATGCGCGGCCGCCTGCCCGACGGGGGCAGCGTCCTACGCACTGCCACCCGCCGACACCCAGTTGCAGATCCTTCGCGCCATGTTGCTCGCCTATCGCGAGGCCGGCGGCGCGGATCCGAACCTGCTGCTGCACGACAGCGGCCACGGTACGCCGCTGATCGATGCGCTCGCCCGTCATGGCGACGGATTGCCGGCCAACGTGCTTCCCCTCGCCCTCAACGAGCTGACGCAGGTCGGCCTGGAGGCCCTCGTCGGCGCATTCGCGTATGGCGCGGCGGCCGTGCGGTTCCTGGTGCGCGCCAAGCCGCGACACGACATCACCGGGTTGTTGCAGACGATCGCCATGGCCGAGACGATTCTTGACGGTCTCGGATTCGACGGTGGCCGCGTGGCCACGATCGAAACAGACGATCCCGACATTCTGGCTGAACGACTCACAGAGGTTGGTCCCCTCGCCGGGCTCGCCACTCCAGCAACCTTCCGGACGGTCGGCAAGCGCGGCGATCTGCTTCGCTTTGGCCTCAGTGAATTGCATCGCCTCGCGCCCAGGCCGGTCGACGTGATCGCCTTGCCCGAGGGCGCGCCGATCGGCGCGGTCACGGTTGACACGAGCGGTTGCACGCTGTGCCTGTCCTGCGTTTCGGCCTGCCCCACCGGCGCGCTTCGCGCCGATCCCGAGCGTCCCGTCCTGAAATTCGTCGAGGACGCCTGCGTGCAGTGCGGCCTGTGCCAGAGCACGTGCCCCGAGAAAGTCATCACGCTCACCCCGCAGATCGACTTCCGGGCGAGGCGCGCGCCGGCGCGGGTGATCAAGGAGGAAGAACCGGCCCTGTGCGTTCGCTGCGGCACGCCTTTCGGCGTCAGGAGCACGATCGATCGGATCGCGACAAAGCTCGAGGGACGGCACTGGATGTATCCCAGCGGGGACCGCCGGACCGAGGCCTTGCGGATGTGCGCTGATTGTCGCGTCATCGTCATGAGCGAACAGCAGTTCGATCCGATCCAGGATGTTCCGAAGCGCCCGCCGCCACGGACGACAGACGACTATCTGCGCCAACGCGAGAACAAGGACTAGAAGCATGGCTCGTTTCATGATGGGTAGAAGATCAAGTGGCTGTCTCGCCGGCTCAAGGAGCATCCCAGCACCGACGTCGCCCGCATGCTCAATGAGAAGCCGGAGCTGACAAATATTCCCGTGGAGCAATGGCCGGGGTATTAGAGCGTTGCTGCCAGCTATTTCGACGTCGCCCGAGCCAGAAAGTCCGTGAGCGCGCGGCGATCCTCGGCCGAACCGATGTGCTGCTCCGGCATCTTGGTGCCGGGCGTGTAGGCGTTCGGCCCGATCTCGAACAGTTTTGAGACGGTCTCCGGCGTCCAGACGATATCCATGGCTTTGAGCGCGTCGGAGAAGCGATAACCCGGCAGCGAGGCGATCTTCCGGCCGAACAGCCCCGCAAGCGTCGGCCCGGCACGCTGGACCTCGGTTTCCGACAAGGTATGGCAGGCCACGCAAGCCCTGAAGATTTCGGCGCCGTGATCGCCGGAATAGGCCGCGAGCGGATCCGCCGGCGTGCCCAGCACGTCCGACCCGATCACAGCGCCGGTCAGCGCGTTCCAACGTCTGATCTTGCCGTCACTCCCGCCAGTCAGGAGCGTCGCGCCATCGGGCAAGAACGCAACCGACCAGACCGGCGCGGCGAGCCCAGCGAGCGTGCGCATCACGGTGCGCGCCTTGCGATCAATGATCGCGACGGTGCCGTCGATTGCCCCCGTGGCTAGCAAGGCGCCGTCTCGCGAGATCGCCAGGGCCACGACCGGCCTGGCGGCGACCATGACCTCGCCTGTCTCACGGCCGTCGGCGGTCATCATGCGCAACTTGCCATCTGCCGCGCCGGTGACGATTTCGCCATCAGGCGAGATGGCAACGACGTTCAACGGTGCCGGCATCACGATGGTCTCGGGGCTGCCGTCCGGCAGCGGCCAGAGCCGCACCGTCAGGTCGTAGCCAACGCTCACCAGCGATCGTCCATCCGGGGCAAAGGCCACGCCGTTCACAGCTTGCGAGTGGCCATGCAGCACGCGCGTCACGCCGTCGGGGAGCGATGAGATCCGCACGGTGTGGTCCCATGAGGCTGATGCGAGCTTCGATGCATCGGGAGACACTGCGAGCCCGACAATGGGTCCCGCATGCCCCTCGACAACCCGGTCCGGCTGCGGCCGGCCCGGCGTCCAGATCGCAATGTGGCCGTCCACACCGGCCGTCGCCATGCGTCCGTCTCCGAGGAAGGCAGTCGCGTTCACCGCGCCCGAATGGAAGCGAAGGACCTGCTCGGCGGACTCGGTGGCGAGGGACCATCGGATGGCTGCCGTGTCGAAGCTGCCCGACAGTACGGTCTTGCCATCGACAGAAACGGCGAGCGCGCGGACAGGCCCGCCGTGCCCCGCCAGTTGCGCCTGCGCGGGCCGCAGCGGGAGAAGCAGCGATGCCGTCAGAAGGACGGTGGCAAGACGCGGGCGCCTCGACATTGGCCTTTTGGACAAAACGCCCCCCTTTGATCCAGCTCAACGAGCGCAGCTCTATCCGGTTCCAGGTGCGACAAGCGGCGCCTTGAATGGCAACCAGCGTGGTCGCAGTCTCCCCAGTGGCGCCTCATGGACCGAGGCCGGCTATGCAGCTTCGCCCGAAAGCCTATCTGCAATTCATCTCGCGGTTGTGGCACTTTCGCGCGCTGCCGCCGCGAAACCGCGATCCCGGTAGGCAGGGCGCATCGCCCCTGCTCATCTACATCGCCGTCGTGTTGGCGCTGCTCCTGGCTATCCTACAAGCCGACGTCCACCGGCTTACATCCCTGGCGTTGCCCGGCGATCCCAACGGGATCAACCCGGTTTTCCTCAGTCCTTGAGACCACGCGTGCAGCAATTGCGGGGCACGCGCTACTCGATCAGCCGCACGGCGGGCTGTTCGAGGACATGCGAGCCGCGCAGGACGTCCAGCTCGATCAGACGCGAGAGCAGGATTGTCTCTACGGCTGCGTTCCCCCTGGAAACACAAGAGATCGATCTGCGAAGTCTTGAACCGGAAGCCCGCCCTGTTGCGCCTGCCTTTGCATCTCTTGCACCGAAGGCATCCTTGCCCCCGATGTGCTATTCAACGGTAACGGATGCAATCGCGGCATGTTCGACGCGGCGACGACAGCTGTCAGCGCGGCCAAGGCAGAGATCATCAGGAGCTTCATGCGAACCTCTGTTGCTTCGAGGAGAGTCGAAGCCCTGACTAGTCCAGGACGCGAGATCGCGGTGTGAGATCGCTCACATCTCTCGTTCTCTTGATCGTCGCTGGAGCGGCCTGCGCCCCGCTCGCCAGACGCAGTGCTGCATTCTCGCGGCTGCTTTCACCCGAGTCTTGCTCGATCGCTCCACCCTCGAAGCCGAGAGCAACTGTGGCGAAGTAAGCCTACCGGCTGTGGGCCATCAAGCAGCAGAGCGAGTAAGCCGTGCCGTCGAAGGATCAGCGCGATACTCGCTTGCGACGTGTTTGTTTGCGGCTGAGCCGTTTGGCATTGGCCGCGACCTTCCTTCGGTATTGCGCAACAATCTTGTCTCCGGATGCGCCAGCCATCAGGCTTTTACCGGCCTTCGCCGCCGCAAAGATTTTTTCACCCACCATCAGTTGGGCTTCACGTTGAGCGGCCTCGCCGCCGCGCATCAGCTTCGCGATCCGCAGGCCGATCACGCGGTTGCTTTCCAGCCCGAGCATTATCCAATTCCACATGCGGCGATATCCCTAACAAGCAATAGCCTCGGCTCATGAACGACCCCGGCGTGCGCGGGGTCCAATCAAAGCGGGTGGCTTATCACGACGGCATCGCTGCGGATCGTTCTGCCAGCAACGCGCGTCCCTACGAGCTAAAGGGTTCCTTCACCTTGCTTTAGGGAACACCCGAACTGGTAATAGCTCGGCCCCATTTCGCGCTAAAGATCAGACCGCCGCTGCTGGGGGCCAAACGGAGATGTCCGATGGGTGTGGCAGGCTTACGTTTCGCGCAGCTGAAACGATCGTCCCGTGTTCGAGCGGCCGTCGTCGGCCTGCTCCAAGAGTTACCGTTTGTCTGCCCGGTGGTCGTCGCAATCGGCTCGATGATCATGATCGTGATCAAACTCTGCAAGGATTTGCCGCAGTAACGCGGGCGGAGCTCGAGATGAAATGAACCGAGATTGCGCGCCTGCGAGTGCGGCGAGTTGGTCTGGGGCGATTGACGCCACCATCGCCCGTGCGCATCGCCAAAAGCAGCTTGAGGCTCTAGCCGAAGAATTCGCTTTTAGGCCGGAAAGAACGGGCGGCGACAAACGAGAGAGCGGGCGGCGAGAGCCTTTAGCGGAGCGCCGTCCGCGCTCGATCGATCTCGTCAGTACCGATAGCCATAAGGATACTGACCTGGGCAGACGTAGTTGCCGTAAGTGTCGTATGTGCAGTTGTTGTAACCGCCGTAATAGCCATAAGCCCCGGCCGCGGCCGCCCCTACCGCTGCTGCGCCCAAGCCATAGGCCGCGCCCCTGTACGCGCCCCGATACGCAGCATTGCGGTACACTCCTCGGGCGACTGCTGTACGCGCCACCGGCCGACCCGGTATGGGCCGATAGCCGTAACCCCGTCCAGCAACGCCGTAACGGCCTCCCGCAACCCGGTATCCTCCGCCTCGTACATGAGCGACACGCGCGCCACCGCCATGGAAACCTCCGGCGCGCATGCCGCCCCCATGGAAGCCTCCGCCACCGCGGAACCCACCACCGCCGCCGCGTCGGGCATATGCATCATCTGGGACGAGACTGACGGCTATCAGAGTGAGCGCTGCAAGAGCAGCGACAACATATCGAAGCATGGCGTTCCTCCGTTGCTTGAGGTGCCGTGGAGCGTTGCACCAATGCCAAGCGCTTACAGGTCGGCACCTGGAGAGAGCCTTCGCCTCGCGTCACAATCAGTTTTGACCTAGATCAAAGTCGATGATCCCTCGATTATTGATCCCGCGTGCTCCCGACGGGAACCGGGGGCATTTGCTCGTAGGCATCCGCGAGGAAATGGTCGAAGCTCTCGATGCGAATAAGGCCAAGGCGGGGGTATTCCAGTGACGATCTAGAGTGCGACGGCCAGCGTTCCAGCGAATATCAGCATGTGTAGTCAACTGCGCCCGCGCTTGCACATACCGAACCCAGCGAGCAGGAGCAGGGAGCAGACCAAGGCCGAAAAGCATGAACAAGATGATCTGCGGGGGATGTTTTTCGGCCGCGCCCGCTCGCAGGCGCGCGACCTCGAAGAGGCTATCCAGCGCCGGAAGCGACAACGCGCATGCGGGACGGCAGGCAGCGGCACGGCAACTTGCCAGAGCCAAATCGCGGGCGCGCGCTCGTGGGCCAGCCTGATGCGGCCACTCGGCGAGGAGCCACCATGGATCGGTCCCGCCAACTGCATCATCTGGAACAAGCCGAACGTGACGTGTTGCGCGGCGAACAGAACGTCTTCGAGCAAGAGCAGCGTATCGAGGAACTTGAAGATCACAGGCCTGACGCGAGCTTGGCCCGCGCAGTCTTGGAGACGCGCCTCAGCACTCAAGCGCAATTTGTCGCGCACCGCGATCTGATCCTTCAGGAACTAAATCAGACCTGAACGAATGGCTATAAGCCCGGGGCATTCTGGCCTCACCATTGGCAGCGATCTTGATGATTGCCCTTATGGACGCAGCAGCGGCGGAGGTCCATGAGGCCCCGTCGGTAGGCCCGTCACTTCTCCGCCAGCTTGATTGTCGAGACAGGCCATTTGCCGGATGCCCGGCTATGGAAAGACGCAAACCATGCGCCTCGTCCAAGTGTAATTCCTCAACGGTCCCCGCCTTGCCGTCCGTGAGCACGACTGCCTTGCCGATCAATTCCGCCTCGGCTTTGTGATATTCCCGCAGGATGGCGGCGGCATGCGCTTTAGCTCGGGGCATCTGCCTGAGGCCTCGTCCTACAGCGACGGTCCAGATTGCAAAACTGGTCAGATTGGTCCGCGTTCCGAATCAGCAACTGAGCCACCGGCGCCCACGGCAACGCGGCACTTCGGCTACCCCCGGGGGATTACAAGGCAGTCGCGCGCCCCTCATCGGAAATAGGGCCTAGTAGGGCCCCGGCGAGTTTCCGGAGGGCCGGTCCGCCAGTTCGCCGCAGTTTTCCCGGCCCGTCGACACAGCCGGAAACTTACAGACGAGACGAACCTGTCAGCGCCGTTCGTCCGCACGAGGCCTTGGGCTCACGGAAGCAATCCGCCCTGCCCTTAGGCTTTCGCGCCCGACGCTGCCCTAGCCCGGCTCGCGAAAATGACGATCATGATCGCCCCTCAAGGATGAGCCGGGATGGGCGAGACATACGACAATCCGAATTCCGGTAAGGTGGAATATTTTTGCGGAGAGGGGTTGACGGGCTAAGAGGCTGTTTTGCCCGACGGGCGGTCCTTGCTTAAGTCGAAGCCTCAGAGGCAAAACAACGGTGATAGCTCTATCGCGCCATCATCTTATCCACGGTGTGACGCAGGCCACAGCAGAATCAAGCGCCTGCCCCTACAAAGACCAAGCATGGCCGCAAACAAGGTAACGGCGGTACGCACCGGCTGCGGAGGCGATCAACAGCTTAAGGACTTTTCGAAGCCGCAAGGGTGAAGAACCCGGCGGCTCTTTTCTTTCTCGCCAGGGAAGCGACAAAGCAAAGCCGACATGCGGCCTGCGGCCGATCCGGGTACCGGCTGGACTCGGGGGCTTCGCTCCGTCAGGCTCCCGAGCCCTTCCTCTCCTCGCGTTCCACCTCGATTTCCCGCTCAGCTTCGAGCCAGAAGTCCAGGTCACGATCGGTCGGTCGACCGGCCTGCTCCCAGAGCTCGTACGCACGCGCGCGGACCTCGCTGCGCCGCATCATGCGAAAAAGCTTTCGCTTCAGTTCTTCCGCGAAGCTTCTGAAGCGCTGTCCCGTGGTCTCGTCCTTCACGAGCGCGGCCGCTCGCGTTGCGAATTCGATCTGGCGCTCGATCTTCTGCTGCTCGTCCACTGCAAACACTGCCGTAGGAACAGGTTGTTCAGAACCCGTGCTGTTCAGACACACAAATCGTTTCAGCCGAATTCTGTTCCCTGGGATGCAGTTCGCAGGAGGATGGGCGAAGCGAAACTCGAGCTTCGGCAACGGAGCAGCATGGCAGCGGCGGGCGCCGCCTAGTGCCACGTCGTATCGGCTTCGACGATCACCACCCTCGTTTCGGGATCTTCGGTCGTGTTGCAGGTGCAAGGCATCCCCTCGCCGCAGCGGCAGCCGCCGAGCTTTTCGCTCCAGACCCGGAGCGGATGGTTTTCGCAGACCCATCCCAGACCCTGGCAGAATGGGCAGGTCTTGTCAGTCACAGCGTATCCGGCGTCCGCTGCGTATTGGACTTGTCCTCGTTGCGCAACTCCTGCTCGGCCGCGTGCCAAAACTCTTCTTCGCGGCCTTCGGGCTTACCGGCCTGCTTCCACAAGCGGTGCGCGCGTTCCCTGATCTCTTGCTGCGTCGGCTCGGACAATTGCATCTCCTTGTGAAGCACGGCCCGCCCTGGGGGGTATGGGGACTTGGAGGCGGGCCGTGCGGGCCAGCGATCGGCGGCGACCCTGGCCTGCGGATTCAAGCGTCGACGGTTCGCAAGAGTTCCTAGCCGGACCTACCGACCCGGCGCGCCTTGGGCCCGACGCGCTGCCCCTCGCGACCCATTCCCCTCGCGAGCGCGACGACGTCGAGCCCGCAACGGACCCGTCGCGATCAAGGATCTCGGCAACCTGAAGACGAACGCCGCCGGCCGTGTCGTTCCGATCCACCTCTCCCGTGGAATTGGGGCTGCTGGATCGGATGCAGGACCTGATGGACCCGCAGGAGGAGCGGCTCTTCCCCCTGGGACGCCTATACCCGCGGGCTGCCACTCGGACGGCGCAGCGATGCGCGTCCCTCATTTCTTGAAGCAACTCGCGTCCGGCAAAC
Organism: Bradyrhizobium sp. SMVTL-02; assembly: GCF_051853005.1. Taxonomy (NCBI): domain Bacteria; kingdom Pseudomonadati; phylum Pseudomonadota; class Alphaproteobacteria; order Hyphomicrobiales; family Nitrobacteraceae; genus Bradyrhizobium; species Bradyrhizobium sp. SMVTL-02. The sequence continues at coordinate 6,423,047 of NZ_CP182469.1, forward strand.
CGGAACGTAGTGGTGCCCCAGTCAGGTCGAGCGCGTCGGATGGGACTGGTCTGCCCAGAAGATAGCCCTGAACGAAATCCACCCCCTGATTGCGCAAAAACTGGAGCTGCTCCATCGTCTCAACGCCCTCCGCGGTTACCTGCACATTGAGCCCCCTGGCCAATGTCATAATCGATGCGACGACTGCCCTGCTCGCGGGCTTGCTCGGCAGCTCGCTCGTGAACGATCGATCCACCTTCAGTTTGTCGAATGGAAATGCCACGACGGAACCGAGCGACGCATAGCCAACGCCGAAGTCATCCAGTGCAAAGGATACTCCGATGTTCTTGAGTTGGCGGAACAAGAGAAGATTCTCTTCTTCGTCCTGCAGCAGCATTGATTCCGTCACTTCGAGCTCAAGCCGATGCGGCGGCAGCCCCGTTTTCATCAGCACGCCGATGATCAAGTCGAAGAGAAATCCTCCTCGGAACTGAGCCGGAGACAAATTGACCGCCACCTTGATCTCTCCGGGCCACGATACGGCATCCGAGCAGGCCCTTTCCAGGGTCCATCGCCCCAACGCCTCCATGAGCCCGGTTTCTTCTGCGACTCCGATGAACTCATCTGGATAAAGCAAGCCTCGAGAGGAATGGCGCCAACGCACCAACGCTTCCGCACTGCGCGGCCGCAGGGATCCTGCCTCGCAGATGGTCTGATAGTGTAACTCGAACTCACCACGCGCAACCGAAGCACGTAGCTCATTGACGAGCTGATTGCGGTCTTGCGCGCGGCTGCGCATTTCATCTTCAAAGACATGATATCCGCTCCGACCCTCCGATTTGACCCGATAGAGAGCCAAATCGGCTTTGTAGAGGAGTTCTGGAGCCGTAAGACCGTGCAACGGTGCAATCGATATTCCGATGCTAACGCCGACCGTCGCCTGCTGCGACTCTATCGCGAACGGTATGGCGATCGTTTGCAGGAGATCGACCGAGAGCGCTTGGGTCTCCTCACGCTCATCTCCCGCACTGATCTGCACGATCGCGAATTCGTCCCCGCCCAGACGTGCGATCAGGGCAGTCTCCGGAACAACCGAGATCAGACGTCCACTTAGCTGCTTGAGCAATGCATCTCCGGCGGCATGTCCAAGCGTGTCATTCACATGCTTGAAACCATCGAGATCAAGCAGGTAAACGACAAGGGTCTGCTGCTTTGCCTGCGTTTGGGAAAGCCATTCCGAAAGACTCTCCAGCAGAGCTGCCCGGTTCAGAAGACCAGTCAGCGCATCGTGGCGGGCTGCGTGACAGAGCTGCGCCTCGGCCTTCTTTCGCGCGGTAATATCGACCCGAATGGCCATGTAGGCGACCGGCTTCCCTTCCGGGCCAAGCTGGGGCGTTATCACGGTGTCGACCCAGTAGAGCTCCCCGCTTTTCGCCCTGTTGCAAAGCTCGCCCCGCCATACGCCTCCTCGGGCCAGGCAACGGTACATCTGTCGAAAAATATCCTGCGAATGGACCCCCGATTTCAGGAGGCGATGGTTGTTTCCAACCAGCTCCTCCCGGGTGTACCCGCTGATGTCGCAAAATCGATCGTTGGCGTAAGTAATCGTTCCGCGAATATCGGTGATCGCGACGATGACGGCCTGATCGATTGCGTACTGCTTCTCGATCAGCTCCTGCCTTGCTTCCTCGGCCCGGACCTCAGCAAGGCGAAGCTCCGTGACATCCCGGTGTCGTTCGACGAAGCCACCGCCGGACATGGGATGCATGTCGAGCTCGACGAACGACCCATCCTGCAATTCATACGTGGTCTGGAACTCTTCGCCTCGCCGTATCGCCGACAGGTAATGGGACAACTGGCCATTCGCATTCGCCCCGACTACTCGGGCATGGCGGCCCTTGAGAACATCCTCCACCGGGCGGCCCGGCGAAACCTCGGAAGATGCCAGCGAATAGAGGCTGCGGTGCTGTTCATTCCCTATCACCAGCCTTGATTGATCGTCGAAGACACACAGGCCATGAGCGCTGCTTTCGATCGCCGTATGCAGCAGGTGCTTCCAGTTCACCTCAACCCTTCGCTGACGATCGGTTTCGCCGCTCGCAGGCTGACGAGATCGGCACGTATCGCATGAAGCGGGAAACCCGTTATTCATGTCAACATTCGCGATCTCGAATTCGATCGTTGGTTCGATCATCGTGTCGCCAAGCCTTGATGACATGCTAGGCCGCCCGGATGTCGGCAAAGAATGCCTCCACTTCCGAGCGAAGAGCCGCAGCCTGAATGGACAGCTCTTCGGACGCGCTCAGAAGCTTTTCCGCCGTCTGCCGGGTTTCGGCGGCGACCTGGCTCACGCCGGTGATGTTGCTTGATACCTCGTGCGTGCCCTGGGCTGCTTGCTGGACGTTGCGCGCGATCTCGGCGGTAGCCACGCCCTGCTCTTCGACGGCCGCCGCTATGACGGTGGCGATCTCGCTGACCGACCCGATCGTTCGGCCGATGTCCTGGATGGCCCCGACCGACTCCTTCGTAGCCGCCTGAATCGAGAGGATCTGCTCACTGATTTCACCAGTGGCCTTCGCAGTCTGCTCCGCCAGGGCTTTGACCTCGGAGGCTACGACGGCGAAGCCTCGGCCGGCCTCGCCCGCCCGCGCCGCTTCGATCGTGGCATTGAGGGCGAGCAGATTGGTCTGCCCCGCAATGGTGCTGATCAGTTCCACCACATCGCCAATTCGCTGGGCCGCTTTCGCAAGGCTCTGGACCGTGTCGCCGGACCGGGCCGACTGCTCCACCGCGGTCTGGACGATCTTCGTCGATTCGGACACCTGGCGGCCGATCTCCCGAATTGAGGAGGTAAGTTGCTCGGTCGATGCGGCAACCGCCTGCACATTCGTCGACGCTTCTTCCGAGGCAGCGGCCACCGCGCTGGACTGCTGGGTCGACTGGGACGAACTCACGGCCAGCGCATTGGCTGCGCCCTGAAGACTGCCAGCCGAACCACCGATCGTATCCACCACCGTCTTCATCCGGGCATCAAAGCTTCGAATGGCAGCGCGGATCGTCTCCTGACGCTTTTCCCGCTCGGCAAGCATTGCCTCCTGGTAGACCGAGATGGCGATCTCCATGTCGAGCATCACGGCGCAATTCACGGCGCTCAAGACCTCACTGAGATGCCTTGGCCTCCAGCGGTAGCGTCGAACAGCAAGAGCGACGAGCTCATTCAGGACAAAGTTGTATCCGCCGATGTACCAACGCGGCTCCAAGCCGATCTTGTTGTGGACCATGCCGATGGCACGGACCCCCTTCAAGTATTCATCGTCGAACCGCCCATTGAACAATCGCGCCCAATGGGTACCCTGGGCCGTTTTCAATCGGGGAATATCATTCCCGATCAGCGCGGCAAGCTGAGGCTCGCTCGTGACATGCCGGTAGAAGCCGTCCAGAATATGCGCGACGGCAGGTTCGGCGATCGCCCAGAACTCCCGCAACAGTTCCCCGCTGCGGGATGTAATTCCCATGAACCGCATTCTGGCCATGCGGTGCTGATCGGAATTGGTGCATGCAGGCAAGTCCGTCATTTGCTATGCCCTTTCAAAAAACTGATTGTGAGAAACGTGACTGGGAATCCGGTATCAAGCGGCTAATCAACGAGCCCAGTCGGAGCTGCTTGAAAGCGTAAGCGCCCTATCGATGCCCCGTATTCTTCAAGCGTGCGGAGCTGAATGCGCCTGTCGATTCCGAGATACCGATTGATTTGTGTCATCATGCCCGCACGCCTTGCCCGAAGCCCGACATGCAGAACAATAATGCCGACCCTGCTAACCTTCTGTTAGGCAAAATTGGCCCGTGCGGTTGGCCTTATGCGGCCATTGCGATTGGCGATGCACGATGTCGCGACCATGGAAAGCCAGAATTGCGGGATGCAGCGTTGGCGCTTCGAATATCCGACCAATTTTGCTGGATCAGTGCAGGTGAGGTGCCAATTTAGCGAGGACGCACGCCAGGCTTGCCTGCCTCTGGAAACAGGAATTCGACACCCGCTCTTGCAAGCGCCGATTCGATCAGGCGAAGCACCGGATCGTTCTGCAACGGGGCGCCGTCCAATTCCTCGAGGCGACGAATGGTCGAACGCGTGGTGCCGGCAGCCTGCGCAAGATCCATCACCGACCATCGCAAGAGCCCGCGTGCGGCCCTGATTTGCGCCCCGGTGATGCGGTGGGCACCAGAACGCGATGTATTGCGGTCGAGATCAACACTGATACCGAGCCACTCCTTGATATTTCCTCCATCATCGAGCACCGGCTGTCCGGTCGATCGCTTCCATTTGAAACTGCCATCGGGCTGAATGATACGGTGCACGACATCGTAGCCACGCTTTTCCCGGCTTGCCTCGTCGCGAACTCGGATCATCTTCTCCTGGTCATCCGGATGAATGAGCTGCAGCCAACCCGATTGCGACGCAACGGCCTGGCTGCCATGGTCGCAGTTGACGAACTCGTGGATTCGACCGTCCGATTTGGCGATCCATACCACTGCTCCGGCTGCCTTGATCAGGGCACGGTACCGCTCATCGGCAATCCGCAGCTGGTTGAGCTGGTCCTCGCGAGCCGTGATATCCGTGCAGATGCCGATGGCCTTCTCTGCGGCCCCTTCCGGATCGACGAAGATGATGATCTGGCAATAGATCCAGGCGATGTTACCGCCGCGGCGTATCACGCGAAATCTTCGTTTGATGGTCGACGCCTTCTGGATGACGCGCTCGACCTCGCCCTGCGCACTGCGATCATCCGGGTGGGTCACTTGGAGAATGGCCGCAAAGGATGGTGTTACCATTCCCGGCTCGATACCCAGAAGATCATAATACCCGCGCGACCACCTCATCGCGTTCGCACGCAGATCCCAGCACCACAGGCCGCACCGCAGTTCACGCTCGATAACGCCGAAGCTTTCTTCGGTACCCTCCTTCAAGAGGTCCAACATTTTTTTGCTCTTGATGATCCAAAGACCTAACAGTTAGCGAAGTTAGGAATGTTGTCCAGCCTTATGCCAGCCTGGTCTGACTTGCGTTGAATGGCGGTGACATCGATCGAGATCGATATGGCGGAAGCCACCGCTCGCCGACAGATCAGTGGCGATGACCAGCATGCATCTTCCGAGCATGGGCAAATGATGCGTTCGCCTCGCTGCTGGGGCTACGAAAGCAGCTACCGCCGCGTCCAGCGATGGCTGAAACGCACTGATCGATAGTCTCGAATGCGCAGCTGCGCACCCCCGAGTCATAGTCTAGTCGGCAGAACGCGTATTCCTGTGTCGCGTTCAGCTCGGCAGGGATTAGAATCGCCGCGACTGTTGACGCTGCGACAATGGCGGCGAGGCCGAAAGTTCTGTCCATACTTGTTCCGTAATCCGATCGGTGCTGGGATGCACGGCACCCTCAGCGAGAGTGCCTCATATCTAGGCTTGCTCGCAGGGCTAGTCGCAGACCAGATACCTGCGATGGCGGCTGTAAACGTAACGGCAATCACCGCTCGTGTCGTAGCTCGAGCGCGCCCCGCCGTAGGCGTAGCCGGTGTAGGTGCCGGCTGCGTAGGCGCCGGCATAGGCCGCCGCGCGCGCTCCATAGCCATAGCCATAGCCATAGCCGTGCTCACCGCCGTAGCGATTGCCGGCTCCACCGATATTGACCGCCGTGGTCCGCGCGGCGCCCACTACAGCCGGCCCGCCACCGGCACCTCGCGTTGCGAGATCAACGCGGGGCCCGGCTGCTGGACCGAGGCGAGGGCCGGGACCGGCGACAGGGGCGGCGGGACCGGGAGCCGCGATCGCGGGGGGACCTGCTGGAGCCATCGGCGGAGGGCCGGCGGGCGCCATCGGAGGCGGCGGCGGAAATTGCGCAAATGCAATGGACGGAGCGAGCGAACTCGCCGCGACCGTCACCGTGACAGCAAAGGCTGATAGCGTCTTCGAGAGCATCGTCGTCTCCGTTCTAGATTTGGGGCTCGAGCACACGCTGCGGGGCATGGCGAGCGGGCCCGTGTTCGGCGGGCGCATCGTTCGCAACGGCTTCGACCTCATGTGAAGGTGCTTCATCCGCATGATCCGGACGGATCCGGAACCACGCCACATACAGCGCCGGCAGGAACAGCAGCGTCAGCAGCGTGCCGACGATGATGCCGCCCATCATGGCATAGGCCATCGGGCCCCAGAAAATCTCGCGCGCGATTGGAATGAGCGCGAGGCTTGCCGCGGCCGCCGTAAGCAGGATCGGCCGCATGCGATTCTCGGTCGCTTCCACGACGGCATCCCAAGCCGGCCTGCCCTCCTTCTTGAGATCCTCGATCTGCACGATCAGGATCACGGAGTTTCGGACCAGGATGCCGATGAGGGCGAGCACGCCGAGGATTGCGACGAAGCCCAGCGGCGCACCGCTCGGCAGCATGGCCACGACGACGCCGATCAACGCGAGCGGCGCGACTGCGAATACCAGGAACAGGCGCGAAAAGCTCTGCAGCTGCACCATCAGCACGGTCGCCATGACGAACAGCATCAATGGCACGACCGCGATGATCGGCCCCTGGCTCTTGGCGCTTTCTTCCACTGAGCCGCCGATCTTGAGCGCGTAGCCCGCGGGCAGCTGCTTTGCAAACTCCGCTACTTTCGGCGCGAGCTGGTCGACGACCGTCTTCGGCTGAACGTCGCTGACGACGGCGGCCTTCAGCGTGATCGTCGGAATCCGCGCGCGCCGCCAGATCGTGGGCTGCTCCAGCTCGTAGCGCAGATTGGCGACGGCCCCGAGCGGGACCGATTGGCCGCCAAGCCCGGTCATCTGCAAGTCGCGTAGCGTGTCGATCGAGGCGCGTTCCGGCGCAGTCGCTCGTCCCGTGACATTGACCAGATAGATGCTGTCACGCACCTGCGTGATCGGCGAGCCCTGGAGCACCGAGTTCAGGGTGGTGGCGATGTCTTCCGAGGTGACGCCGAGCTGGCGCGCCTTGTCCTGGAGCACGTCGACCTTGACGACGCGCGCGGGCTCCATCCAGTCGAAAACCACGTTGCCGAGGTCAGGACTGCTGCGAATGACGCCTGCAAGCTTCTGCGACAGTGCGCGGACCTCGGCGACGTCGGGGCCGCTCAGGCGGTATTGTACCGGACGTCCCACGGGAGGGCCGACCTCGAGCAGCTTGACGTAGGTGTCGGTGCCCGGAAAGGTCTTCCTCAAATAGTCCTCGAACTGCGACTTGACCTTGTCGCGCGCGGCGATGCCGCCTTTGGTCACGATCACCTGCTGGCCGAACCAGGTGTTGGCGGTCTGCAGATCAAACGAGAGCACGAAGCGGGGCGCACCGGTGCCGACATAGGTGGACCAGTGCTCGACCGAACTATTGCCCTGCAACTGATCGCGCTCGAAGCGAGCCATCTGCGCGTTGGTCTCGGTGATCGAAGCGTTCTGCGGCAGGTTCCAGTCGATGACGAGCTCGGCACGGTCGGACGAGGGGAAAAACTGCTGTTGCACGAACTGCAGGCCGAACAACGCGAGAAGGAAGGCGCCGGCCGTCACCGCGACGGTGCTCCAGCGGTGATGCATGCAGAACAGCAGCAGGCGCGCGAAGATCTGCGCCAGGCGCCCCTTCTGCTCGTGATGTCCCTTCATTCTGGCCGGCAGGATGGTGACACCGAGAAGCGGCGTGAACAACACGGCCACGATCCATGAGACGATCAGAGATACCGCGATCACCACGAACAAGGTGAAGGTGAACTCGCCGGCGTTGCTGCTGTTGAGCCCGATCGGGATGAAGCCGGCCACGGTGACAAGCGTTCCGGTCAGCATCGGAAATGCGGTCGACGTATAGACGTGGGTTGCCGCCTTTTCGAGAGGATCGCCGATCTCGAGCCGCGCCACCATCATTTCGACCGCGATCATGGCGTCGTCGACCAGCAGGCCAAGCGCGATGATCAGGGCCCCCAGCGAAATGCGCTGCAGCGAGATGCCGCAATAGGCCATCACGACGAAGGTGATCGCGAGCACGAGCGGAATGGCGATGGCGACCACGAGCCCCGCCCGCAAGCCCAGGCTCAGGAAGCTGATGCCGAGCACGATGATCACGGCCTCGAACAGCGCTTCGGTGAAACCCGAAACGGCATGCTCGACCACGACCGGCTGGTCGGCCACGAGGTGCACGCCGACGCCGATCGGCAGGTCGGCGATGATCCTGGTCATCTCCTCCTTCAGCGCCTCGCCGAACTGGAGCAGGTTGGCACCGGATTTCATGCCGATCGCGAGCGCAATGGCGGGCTGACCGTTGTATCTGAACAGCGTCGACGGCGGATCGGCGTAGCCACGCGTGATGGTCGCAACATCGGTCAGCGGGAAGAAGCGGTCGTTGATGCGGAGATTGACCCCTTTGAGGCTCGCCTCGGAGGCGAACTGACCATTCACGCGGACGCTGATCCGCTCCGGCCCCTCCTGGAACACGCCGGAGGGCGCAACCGCGTTCTGCCCTTGCAGCGAATTCATGATGGCGTGGATATCGAGGCCGAGCGCTGCGATCTTGCGGGTAGAAAATTCGAGATAAATCACCTCGTCCTGCGCGCCGAGAATGTCGACCTTGCCGACATCGGGCACGGTCAACACCTTGGCCCGGATGTCCTCGACCTGGTCGCGGAGCTGTCGCTGGCTCAAGCCGTCGCTGGTGAAGGCATAGACGTTGCCGAAGACGTCACCGAAACGGTCGTTGAAACCGGGGCCGATCACGCCTTGCGGGAAATCGCCCCTGATGTCTGCGATCATGTTGCGAACGCGCACCCAGGTCGGCTTGACGTCGGCCGCCTTGGTCGAATCGCGCAAGTAGACGAAGACGGTGGTCTGACCCGCAACCGTCACGCTCTTGGTGTAGTCGAGCGATTCCAGCTCCTCCAGCTTCTTCTCGATCCGGTCGGTGACCTGGCGCGTCATCTCCTCGGGCGAGGCGCCCGGCCACTGCGCCTGGATCACCATGGTCTTGATGGTGAAGTCAGGATCCTCCTGCCGTCCCAGCTGGAGATAGGCAAACAGGCCGGCCGCCATGAAGGCGATCATGAAATACCAGACGAGGGAACGATGGCCGAGCGCCCAGTCGGAGAGGTTGAACGACTTCATGGCTCTTGATCCTGTTCGAAGCGGACGTGCTGTCCCGGTTTGAGGCTGTGAATTCCGGCGGTGACGACGCGGGTGCCTGCGGCAAGCCCGCCGGTGACGCGGATGCCCGCCTGCTCGGCGACACCATCGATCTTCTGCAGCGAGACGGTGCCGGCGGACTGATCGACCACCCAGACGAAATCGGCGCCATCCCTGGCGAGCACCGCCGATGCGGGCAGGCGCAAGACCTTGCTCTCATCCTTGCCGAGCTTTGCCGTGACGGTCGCGCCGAGACGGAAGCTTTCGGGCGGGTTATCGAGCGCAATCCGGACGCGTCGCAGCCGTGTCACCGGATCGGCTTGCGGCGCGATTTCGCGAATTCTGCCCTCGACCTGAACGGCGGGGAGGAGCTGCAGGCTGACGCTGAACGGTAGACCGACTTCGAGCGGCACAGGCAGGTCCTCCCCGATATCGACGACCGCCTCGCGAATGTCCGGGCGCGCGACCGTCACCACGGTTTGACCGGGCGAGACCACCTGGCCGACTTCCGCGCCGACGGCGGTGACGACGCCGCCGAAGTCGGCCTTGATCTGGGCATAGCCGAGCTGCTCGATCGCCTTGGTCAAATTCGCCTGCTCCTGTGCAACGCTTGCTTCGGCGCCGGCGCGGGCCTGTTCGGCATTATCCAGCGTCTGCCTGGTGGTCGCATCGCTGGTGATGAGCGTGCGCTGCCGCTCCTCCGTGGCCTTGGCCTTCTCGAGTTGCGCCTCGGCCTTAGCAAGCTGGGCTTTGGCCGCGCGAACGGCGAGATCGAGTGCGGTGGGATCAATCGTCCCGATGATTTGTCCTTCGCTGACGATGTCGCCAACGTAGACCGGACGCGAAGTCAGCCGTCCGAGTACGCGAAAGCCAAGGTTGGTTTTATAGCGCGGCTCGACGACGCCCACGGCAATCGTGCTGTCACCGCTATTCGGCTTGGCCACCATTGAGAGCACGGGGCGCACGGGCTCCGGCGCGTTCGTCTCCTGCTGGCAGCCGGTGAGCAACGGGGCCGCCGCGAGCGTGCCGGCGATCAGCATGACCTGTCGCTTCATGATTGACCTCCCTCCTCAGTGACCGACTGACCGACGCTCAGAAGCTTGCCGCCGTCGACGACGACGCGCTCGCCGGGCTCGAGGCCTGCCTTGATCAGCACCTGACCGGCCTCATAGGCGCCGACCGTGACGGGCTTCAGCGACGCTGTCTGCGTTTTCGTGTCTACGGTCCAGACGGCAGGCCTGCTACCCACGGCCATCAGCGCGCTCCAGGGCAGGGTGATCTCCTTTTGAGCTTTCGCCTTCACCGTTCCCGAGACGGCGCTGCCCAGCGTCAACGCAGCCGGCGGGTTCTCGATGGACACTTTGACGCGGATCGTGGAGCTCTTCGCGTCGATCGCCGGTGAAATCTCTCTCACCTCTCCCGTCGCTGCCACGCCGGGATCGGAGACGAGCGCCAGCGTCACGCAGCGGCTGTCGGTCTGGCCAAGGAAGACGGATTCGTAGACCTCGAAGACGGCATCGCGCTCCCCGTCCTGAGCAAGCGAGAACACGGGTTGTGCAGCCGGAACGACCTGCCCGACCTCGAGATTTCGTGCGGTAATGACGCCGTCCGCTTCAGCGCGCAGGACGGTATATCCGAGCGCATCGCGCGAGGTGCCCAGTTGCGCCTGGGCCGCCTCCAGCACACCCTCTGCGGTTCGCAGACCTTCCTGGGCCTGGTCGTAAACGGTCCGGGTGGTGAAGCCGCTTGCGATCAGCGCTTTCTGCCGCTCGAACGTAGCCTTCGCCACCCGCAGCTGGGCTTCGGCGGAGGCCACTGCCGCGGTCGCGGCATCGACATCAGCCTGTTGCTCGGCCGGATCGAGCCGGGCGAGGACGTCGCCCTTGTTGACGTGAGCACCAACGTCCACGGTGCGAGCGATCACACGTCCGCTGACGCGGAACGAAAGGTCGGCACGGAAGCGCGCCTGAACCTCTCCAGTCAACGTGATGGCGGCTTGCCGGTCGCGCGGCTGCACGATCGTGGTCCGGACCAGCGTTGCCCGTGGGGTCGTCTGCGCCGCGTGATCGTTGCAACCCGTCAACGCAATGCTGACGAGCACGGTCGCTGCGGCGAGGGCCTTCCCCACATGTGGCGTCCGAACGGGGGTCAAGAATTGGCTCGTCATGGCGCGTCCGTATGGTGGGAAGGTGACAACAGCCCGCCAAGCGCGTCGGCGAATTGGCGGGGGACGACCATTTGGCCTCCTTGCTGGCGCAGTCGTCCCGCAAAGGGATCGGTCTCAACGGTGGGCCCGCGTTGACCGGTTGCTGCGCTTGCCGTGAGCACCGCGTCGTTTGAAGCGGTGGCCCGAATGCGGCGCGGAGCCTTTATCTGGCGCCTTGCGATCGCCCAGTTTGCGCCGCGTTCGCGTTCGGTCAGCGGGAACGAGAGGACAATCGAGGTGAATTCGGGGCCGAAACCCTGCTCAACACGGCCGCCGAGCGCCCGCGCGATATCCCTGGCAATTCGCAATTCGCGGTCGGAAGTCTCCCGCGCGGGACGCGAGCCGTTGTCCAGGATCACGCAGTTCACCAGCGCACCGGTACGCGTCAGCTTGACCCTGATCTGCCCTGCCCGTGCGTCGAAACAAGCGTGCCTTGTCGCGTGCATCACGAGCTCATGGACGATCAGCCCCAGATGCCAGCAGCGCTGCGGCTGAAGCGCGAGGGACTGGGTCGCGAATGCCAGCTGAACCTTCATCCGGTCCAGGACCGCCCGGCGCATGCCACAGCCCAGTTTGCGAATGTAGGTCGCGGCCTGGATCAGCGTTTCACCGGCGGGCATGGCCAACGCACGATGCACATCGGCGTAGCCATGCAGCAGCTCGACGACATCGCTGAGCGCGCACTTGGCTTCCGTCCCCTCGACCCGGATGGCGGCGGCGGAGACCAGGTCGATGGCGAAGGCAACACCGTTGGTGACCCTATGATGCAGCTCGCGCAACAGCGCGCCTTCCTGCAAACCGGGCCGGTCCGGGTTCAAAACAGTCACGACATTCTCCTATTCGACGCGAACGATCGGGGCGAACGCCCCACCTTTGCGACCCCGATTTTTCGGGAGCACTCGCCAAGCCTGCGAAGCGCGGACTTGATGCTTTAATAAACTATACCGTATATTTTTCTTTTTCTTGCCTTTCTTCACCCGCCGTGTCAAGTCGGAAAGCAATGCGCACAGACTCGTGAATTCGGAGGTCCGAAATGAAGAAGACGAAACGTGGCAGACCGCCCAAGGATCTTGCCGGCGACGCGCAGGCGCGAATCCTCGACGCCGCCCAGCAGCTGTTTCTGGAGAAGGGCTATCGCAGCGCCAGCATCGACGACATTTCCGAACTCGCGCCGGCGAGCAAGCCGACGATCTATGCCCACTTCCCCGGCAAGGAAGCGCTGTTCGCGGCGGTGGTGGCCCGCACCATCGGTGGGCTGACGAACTTCGAGGGCTTCTCGCCGGAAGGGCGCACCATCGAAGACAAGCTGATGAGCCTCGGCACCGCCATCGTCGAGAGGGTTGTGGCGGAATCATTGGGTATGGTGCGCGCGACCATTGCGGAATCGCAGCGCTTTCCTGAACTGAGCCGGAACGTTCACGACGCTGCCCGCGATCGCTCCCTGGCCGCGGTGTCCCAGCTGCTGGACGACGCCACGCAGAAGCTCGCGCGCACCCCGCGGGGCCCTTTCAGCGCCAAGCGAAGCCGTGCTACCGCGCAGATCTTTCTCGACCTGATTCTCCTACCGATGCTGTTTCGGTCGCTGGTCGGTGAAACTCAGAAGGACCTGAAGAAGGAGCTTCCGGGATTCGTGCGCGAGCGCGTCGGCTTCTTCCTGGCAGCCTGCGAGACGGACTGGTCGTACTAGCTGTCTTCTTTAGGAAGGCCAGCTTGGAAGCATTCGCATCAGCCGGCGGCCTTGAGCTGCACGCGAGCTGTCATCCCGGCCGGCTGCAGGAATGGCGTGAGACGCAAGGCGCCCTTACAAAATCCCAACATCTCGTCGAAGCTTGGCCGCAGCGTCGCTGCCCCGACCCGCGATGGATTGAGATGAACATCCATGGCTTCCAGCAGGCAGCAGGTCAGCGCCATCGGACTGCCGCCCTGCAGTTCGCCGCGTGCTTGCCCGGTGCCGATGATCGGTCGCACCAGCCCTCGGATCCTGTCGTCGTAGGTGAGAACGACCGTCCAGTTCTGCCGAACAGCGAGGGTTAGCAGGTCTTGCAATCGTCGATGTTTCGCGGGTCGAGCTTCATTGCAGTCGGCAATTGCCTTCAGGATTGCGGCCAGGCGCCGCAGCACTGGCCCACTGCCGCGGGCGGCTTCAGTCGCCGCACTGACGGCCTCCTCGAGCACCTCCTGCACCACAGCCTCCTCGATCGCCCGCCTAGAGGGAAAGAACCGATAGACGTTGGCTGAGGACATCGACACGTGCCGCGCAATATCTGCGACGGTGGTCTTGTTGTGTCCCATCTCGCCATAGAGATGGATGGCAGCCTGCACGATCCCGCGGCGGGTGCTGCTCGTTCGATCTTCAATCTGCCTGCGCATAACGTCTCTCACTGCGCTGGAATGTTCATCAGCTCGCGGCGGCAGGCCTCTCCGAACTCGCGCAAGGGATCCATTTCCTCGATGAATTTGGGGAGATCGACGAACGTGCGATTTGGCGACAGATACGTTTCGATGATCAGGTGCCCGGCTCTCTCGGCAGCCTGAACGACCTCGTTGCTCGACAAGATCCGCATGCGTCCGACCAGCGTATAGAGGCTGACCAGTTGCGGGATTTCGGCCTGATCATTGACCAGGGCCTCGGCATAGAGCCGTGATGCCTCCTCGATGAAACTATGGTACAATTGTTCGCGCTTCGAGAACGAGCGGGCATGATGAAGCTCGCGACGCCTTCGGCGACCGCTAAACCATCCACTGACGATGGTCGAGAGCGCGCCGAATGCAGAGCCGCCGAAGGCAGCCAGGGCCGGGATATAGACCGTGCTCATAAGATCGCTCCTGTCTCCTGTCGCAGTGCGGATGTGGCTCAAGGCAGCGCCTCGTCACATCACGCCGCGACTTCGCTCGTTATCTGCCCCGGACTGATCCGGTGGACGCCTGCTCGAACACCGCTTTGCAGCCTTCGCTCAGATCCGATTTCCTGAGCCGCAGGCAGGCTTCGACTCCGGATGGATCGGGAATGTAGGCACTGCACAGGCGAAAGGCGTCTGGCGTGCAAGCCGCTCGCTGCTCGGGTGTGCCCCGGTTCTCCTGGGCAAAAGCTGTTGCGCTGCCAAGCGCGACTACGGCCGCTGCGAACAACGCCGGCATCAATCTCTTCATGTGATATCCCTTCTCTGCTCGAGGCTTCTGGTCGAACCTGGCGGAGCCTCGCCGCCTTGATCCTGCACACGCGCTTGTGACGCACCCGTCTTGACTTCGGTCGCGGCGCGTGATTTATATGAACTATACGGTGTATTTTATTAAGGAGACGCGGAATGTCAACCTTGCTGTTCGCGTTGATGCGCGAAAATCCGTTGCCCGGCCTCGCCGCCGCATCGCTGAACGTCATTGTCGCGTTGTGCCTCGTGGCACTGAGCGTGCTGCTTGGCATCACGGTCGGGATGATCGCGTGGGCTCATACGCTTGCCGGGCGCCAGCCCGGCACCGTTCGGCTGGAGCGGAGGACGGTTGCATGACACCGGCCCTGCTGATCGCCCGTGACTGCATCATCTACTGGGTCAACGTCTGGATCGCGCCGGTCGAATGCGTGTTCGACGCGATCGAGTCCGAACTCGCGCGCAGAGGCATTGCGCCTGATGAAATCGACCGCCTCACGCAGACGGTGTGAGGGTGGACTGGAAACCGAGATGCTGAACTTCATCGAAGTCTTTGACGGGATGGAAGTTGACGCGACCAGCGGCGAGGTGGTGTGGACTGGTGTGACCGGAACACGGACAGCGCTCCAGCGTGACGGACTCATGATCGATCCGAAGGCCGCAGCCTATTGTCCAACCGAATGGCTCGACGAGCGTGGCTATCTCGACGCCGAACGTGCGCGCCGGCATCCGCGCCCGTGGAGTATCTGACGATGTGGCAGAGTGATGCCGTTGTCGGGAGCCGCGTGCCGTGAGCCGACGATCCGTCATGTCAATGCACGCGAGCCGATCGAACGACACCGCCCTTCCCTTGCGCGGCTATTTTCTGTCGGTCGGCGCCGCCCTGCTCTGCTTGCTTTGGGCCACCGCTTGGGTGCTTCCGGCCCGACTGCCAAGCCGCTTCGCGGAGCCGGATCCTGCGCGGCCTGCGATCCGCATCCACTCCGACGTGAAGGGGCCGGAGCGCGTCGTGATCGATACCAACCAGCCCCTGCCCACGCTCTCCGACAAGGAGATCGTCGTGGCTCACACGCCCGTCGCAAGCGATTAACCAATCAGACCGAGATTGATCCGATGTCGAAGCAGCATTTGTTTGCCCTGATCATGTGGTCCGCCACGCTCGCCGCGACCGCCGCCGTCGCTGACGTACAAAAATCTGCAGATGCAGACAGCCGAAGCGCGAGCGCGCAAAGCCAGGCCGAAGAGGCCGCTATCCAACGCGTGCTCTCCGAATTCCGCACCATACGCGTCCCGCTCAGCCGGGCGATGGCGATCGCGGAGCGCCTGCATGACGGTTCCAAGACCACCGACATCAGCTTCGAGATCGACGGCCCGCCCGTCCACCGCGTTCGCACGATCCGGAATGAGCACGTGTGGGAGAACGCCATCGACGCAAACACCGGAAGCATCACGGGCAGAGAGATGACGTCCTCGCTGAAGGAGCTCGATCGGGAAGACCTCGCCAACATCGTCGCCTTGAAATGGATCAAGCCGGAATTGTCGGATGCCGTGCAGGTCGCCGAGAAAGCGGCGGCCGGCAGCGCGCTGGCCGGTGGGCTGATCCGACAGGACGGCAAACTCAACTTCGTGATCGTGGTCGCCTCCGGGGACCATTTGAAAGAGGTGCTGCTCGAGCCTCCCAAGGTCGGAAAGCAAGACACGAGTCGCCACTAACACGAGCATGTTCATCAGCACTCAAAGAGCACACACGCCATGAACTTCCAGCCCCGATCACAACTCTCATCCGCACAACGGCAGCTTCCTTTCGACTGCATCGCGCTGCTGTTGCAGGGCGGGGGTGCGCTTGGCGCGTACCAGGCGGGCGTGTACGAAGCCCTGGCCGAAGCCAGCATTCATCCCGACTGGGTTGCTGGCATCTCGATCGGAGCTATCAATGCCGCGATCATTGCCGGGAACGCGCCCGAGTCCCGTGTCGACCGCCTCCGCGATTTCTGGACCCAGGTCACCTCGACGGCACCCTGGCATTGGTCCGGCAATCCCTTTCTGGATTGGGCGCGGAGCGACAATACGCGTAACCTCATCAACCAGATGAGCGCCGGTCTTGCGGCCACCTGTGGCGCCACCGGTTTCTTCTCCGCCCGTCCCGTCCTGCCCTGGCTACAGCCAGGCGGAGCCAGCGATGCGACCAGCATCTATGACACCCGCGCGCTCAAGGCCACGCTGGAGCGCCTGGTTGACTTCGATCGTCTTAACGCCGGGCTGACGCGCTTCAGCGCCGGCGCGGTCAACGTCCGAACCGGTAATTTCGTCTATTTCGAGAACACGACTCATACGATCCGGCCCGAGCACATCATGGCGAGCGGCGCGCTGCCGCCGGGCTTTCCGGCGGTGGAGATCGAGGGCGAGCACTATTGGGACGGCGGTCTCGTTTCCAATACGCCGCTGCAATGGGTGATCGAATCGGATGCTCCGCAGGACATACTCGCATTCCAGGTCGACCTCTGGAGCGCCCGCGGTCAACTTCCCCGCAACATGGCTGAGGTCGTCACGCGGCACAAGGAAATCCAGTATTCGAGCCGCACGCGCGCCAGCACCGACCAGTTCAAGCATGTGCAGCGCCTGCGGCGCGCACTAACGGATCTGCTGGGGAGGCTGCCCGACGATCTCAGCCAGCATGAGACCGTGAAACTGCTCAGCACGGCGGTCTCGCGGAACGTCTACAACATCGTCCACCTGATCTACCGCGCGCGCAATCACGAGGGGCACTCCAAGGACTACGAGTTCTCGCGCCTGTCGATGCAGGACCACTGGCAAGCCGGCTATCACGACGCACTGCGCACTCTGCGCCATCCCGAGGTGCTCGCTCGGCCTTCGAGCCCCGACGGGGTCTTCACCTTCGATCTCGAACACGACGGCCGCGAGTAGTCCAACCTCATCGCCTGGAGATAGCGCAAATGCGCGAGACTGATGTGAAACAACGTGCCTTCGCCATGCCGCTGACCAGCCCGGCCTACCCGCCCGGGCCATACCGGTTCGTCGATCGCGAATACCTGATCATCACCTATCGGACCGATCCGACAAGGCTCCGGGCAGTGGTTCCAGGTCCGCTCGAGGTCGACGAGCGGGAAGCTCTCGTCAAATACGAGTTCATCCGCATGCCCGATTCCAACGGCTTTGGCGACTACACGGAAAGCGGACAGGTCATCCCCGTCTCCTTCCGTGGACGAAAGGGCGGCTACACACATTGCATGTTCCTCAACGACGAAGGACCCATTGCGGGTGGACGCGAGCTGTGGGGATTTCCGAAGAAGCTCGCCCAACCGACCCTGCGAACCGAGATCGACACGCTGATCGGCACGCTGGATTACGGCCCGCTCCGGGTCGCCACGGGGACAATGGGCTACAAGCACCGCGAGGCCGATCTGGCGAAGGTCAAGGCTGCGCTTAACGAGCCGAACTTCCTGCTCAAGATCATCCCGCACGTCGACGGCAGCCCACGCATTTGCGAGCTCGTTCAATATCATCTCGAGGACATCGTGCTGAAGGGTGCATGGACCGGACCGGCGGCGCTGGCGCTGACGCCACACGCCTTGGCGCCGGTCGCCGAACTGCCGGTGCTGGAGATCGTCTCAGCCGTCCACATCCGCGCCGACCTCACGCTCGGCCTTGGGACGGTGGTGCACGACTATCTGCAACAGCCGGCTCGCGGCACCATACGAACCGGCGAGAGAGCTCTGGTCTTCTAAGTCAAAATGCGCAGCGCGCAACTCGGCTCTGATTGTTATGTTACAAGGAAAGTGTGCGAGATGGGAATGCTGAACGGTAAGACGGCTGTCGTCACCGGCTCGACCAGCGGCATTGGTCTCGCCTGCGTGCAGGCCTTCGCCAAGGCGGGCGCTAACGTCTTGATGAATGGCATGGGCGCGCCCGCAGACATCGAGAATGAACGCGCTGCGATCGAGCGCGCTTTCGGGGTTAGGGCGATCTACTCGCCCGCGGACATGACGAAGCCGACCGAGGTCGCCGAGCTCATCGCTCTTGGCCAAAGGACCTTCGGTAGCGTTGACATTCTGGTCAACAACGCCGGCATCCAACACGTCTCGCCGATCGAGGACTTCCCTGCCGAGACGTGGGATGCGATCATCGCGATCAACTTGTCCGCCGCCTTCCATGCCATCCGCGCGGCGGTACCAGGCATGAAGACGCGCGGCTGGGGCCGCATCATCACCACGGCCTCGGCGCATTCCTTGGTCGCCTCGCCTTTCAAGTCGGCCTATGTCGCTGCCAAGCACGGCATCGCGGGCCTCACCAAGACGGTGGCGCTGGAGCTCGCCCGCTCGAAGATCACCTGCAATTGCATCAGCCCCGGCTACGTCTGGACGCCGCTCGTCGAGAAGCAAATTCCGAACACGATGGCGGCTCGTCGCATGCGGAGGGACGAGGTCATCAACGACGTCCTGCTCGCCGCGCAGCCGACCAAGGAATTCGTCACCGTCGAGCAGGTTGCTTCGCTCGCGCTGTTCCTCTGCAGCGACGCCGCCGCTCAGATCACGGGCGCCAACCTCTCGATGGATGGCGGCTGGACGGCAGCGTAGCCCGTTTCAATTCCCGGAGCCTTATCATGACTTCTCTCAAAGAGGCCGCGCGATGCGAGACCAGCCGCCCATTGCAGCTCGATCTCGCGGAACACAACAGCCTGGCCAACGCCCTGCGTAGACGCGAGGAGACCTTCAATGCGGATGTGATGCCCAGCAATGCCGAGCTGATCGCTCCGAGCGACTTCTATGCAACGATCGCTTTCGGACCATCGCGCGGTCGGACGCAGACGACCGAGGGGCAAATGGCAAGACTGTTTCCCTATCCCGCAGCCTGACAGCCGCGACATCAGACGACGAGGCGGTTGACCCAAGTCAATACGAGCTAAGCCGAGTTCGAAGAATATCGAATTCGGACAGCCAACGGGAGACGGTCATGTCGGAGCAGAGCAGCATGCATTTTTACCTCAATTGGGCCAAGGAGCGCATCAACGAAATGGATGCCGCTCTCGCCTCGTTCGAGGTCAAGGCCGGCGAGGCCAAGGCCGAATCGAAGGTCAAAGCCGAGCAGATCATCGCCGATCTGGCGAAGCGCCGCGACGAATTCAAGGCGCAGCTCAAGACACAAGCCGAAGCCGGCGAAGCGGCCTGGGCACGCAACAGGACGGAACTCGAGAAGCAGTGGAACGGCTTCGAAGCGCAGATGAAGACCTATTTCGAAAGCGCGGGCAGGCAGATCGAGCAGCAACAAGCGACGTTCAAGGACATCGCCGCCGCACAGGCAAAGGCTTGGCGCGAGGCGGCCGACAAGTTCCGTGAGGCGGCCGGAAAGGTCGCCGCAACACATACCGGAGATTTCGATGCCGCCCTCAAGCAGATGAAATCCGATGCATCCGAGGCGGAAGCGCGCCTGCAGAAGCTTAAGCAGGCCGGCACCGAGTCGTGGTCCGTGCTGAGCGCAGCACTCGCTGAATCCCGCAAGGCGTTCGATCAGGCCAATCAGGCCGCCTGGAATGCGCTTAGAGGTTCTGGCGGGAAGAGCTGACAGTTTCTGACAAGCCCCGCTGACGCCACGATTTTTTGCGGTCTCCAGCTACAAAGGCGACAAAGTCTGGTACGACCGCTGCAACTTCTCCGGCCGCTGGGTCCATTGCGTGCTGATCAACTACCCGGCAGCCGAAGAGCGCGACTGGGACCATGTCGTGACGCGCATCAGCCTTTCCCTGCACGGCAGGTGATCTGACCGACTGCGGGCGAGCGCGCTTTTCAGAGTGCGCTCAGATCCTCAGGCACTTCGCCGAACTTACGTCGTCGGCGAGGACGAACGGCAGCGCGACGACGCCCGCCGACTTTCGGCCTCGCGCAAAGCGCGTTTTCGCGCTTCTTTCGCCGGCACACGGGCACGCGAGCGCGCGACCTGGAGCGGCTGGAAAGTCTCGCCACCAAGATCAGAGGCAAGCTCGATGAGCTTCGCGCCGTGACACTACGCGAGGAGATCAGCAGGCCTGCTTTTGAGCTCTGGCAAATGGCGGGCCGCCCGTAAGGTCGCAACGGCGAATTCCGGTTGCGGGCAGAAGCTGAGCACGTAGGTAGAGCCGGGCTTAACATCAAGTTGGACGGGGCGCGAGACGTACAGAATCAAGGAGAGAGGCTCTCGCGCAGTCGGCGGAGCTGAGACCGGAGCCGCTCGCAGCCCAATTCCTTTTCGAACTTGGTGATTGCCTCAAGCGTAGGCTCAGCACGCATGCTCAGCAGACGCGCCATGTCGCGGCTACAAGTGTCTTCGGAACGAACAGACTCGTTCTGCGCCTGCTGTTTCGGAACCGTTTCCGCCGCCGGATTTCCGCCAGAAGGCAGAGCGGTACCGCCAACAAAGCTTTCGAACAGGCGCTGCACTTGCGGCCGCAGTCGAGTGCACGCGACCTCGCGCTGGAAGTTGATGATCTCTTCCGGCGCGGGGTTGGCGCGAAGACGCGCCAGCCTCGCTTCGTCGCGGACACAGGGGTCCACGGTCTGGGGCGCCGCCTGCGCCGGAAGCGGCGGCCTTGGAACCGTTGCGTTCACGGTTGGCGGTACCGGCGCTGGACTGACTACGGCCGGGTTCGACGGGCTGGGCACCGAAGCTGACGGGGGCGCCGGGGCGGCCACGACGGGTAGCGCCGGCGCAACTCTTGTTGTATCCGGCACCAAGGAGATGGTTGCGCCGCCGAGGGAGCCATAAATGAACGGCTCCTGCCGTCCACCAGTCATGGCGATAACTGCGTCGCGGACACGGCCAAGCGTGATCCGGATGTCGACGCCGGGCTCGGCAAGGTGTCTAAGTAGCGCGATTGCATAGGGACTGTTAACGCCGTCGCCGTCATAGGAAATCGAGCCGGCCTTCGCGGCGTAGGCGACCAGCGTATCGGCCCCAACGTCATCAAGCTTCGCCAGCCCGCCCCTGGCCGGTGTGCGGCCTGCCGAGCGCAGCTTGGCTGCAAAGGGGTTGTCGCGGCAGGCGTCGAGGAGGATCAAGCGCAGGCGGCGTACCGGTTGTAGCGCCCAGATGATGCGGTCGAGCGAGATAGCTTCATCATCGACGTCGTAGTCGCGGCTCAACCGAGCATCCACCGGTACGAGATAGTTAGTGCCGCTGATCTCAATGCCGTGGCCGGCGTAATAGACCACCGCTATATCCGCGTTCTCTGCCGTGATGAGAAACTCCCGCACGGTGCGCTTGAACTCGACGACACCAAGATCGTTGCGCGAAATGACGACTTCGAAGCCGATCGATCTGAATAGTGCCGCGATTGCCGAAGAGTCGTTGATGGTATTGGACAGCGTAGATGCGTTCTTATAGGCAGAGTTTCCGACAACGAGCGCGACCCGACGCTCCGCGGCTGCCGCATCGGCGAACAACGCGCCGACGACAAGGCAGAGGGAGTAGATCAAGAGTTGGCGCAGTTTCATCGCGGCATCAATATCCGTAACTCCGCCAGGAGCGATGGCGGTACTTCGAGCGCTTTCTCGGCGGCTGACCACTCTCCGTCACGGTGACGTTGATGACGTCGGAGAACACCGCCGGGTCCTGTGGTACGTGGGCGAAGTCGGCGAACAGCAGGCGCAGCTTGTGTTGGCCCACCGGCAGCGTGATCTTCGCTTCGGTCTGGCCGGCGCCGAAGTGCAGGTGGTTGAAGTCGTTCGGGATCGGCTGGTCGAGCGGAGGCAACTCCGCATCGACAAGTAAATGATGATGCCCGGTGTTGGGCTTATCGTAGCCCGCCGGTGCGACGCCCATATTCAACAGGCCGAAACGGATGACTGGGTTCGGAGAAATGTAAGAGCCGTTCTTCGGATAGATGAAATAAACCTTGGCGTCCTTCGGGGCGGGGCGACGTCCGCTGGCCGCGGGTTGCACCGCCGCAGGAGTGGCTTGAGCTACCGCGGGAGCGGTCTGGTCAGTGACCTTGACCTTAATCCTCTCGGAGGTCACCGGCGGGGAATGCGGAACGTGATTCTTGTCGCCGAACACAAGCTGCAAGGTGTGCTCGCCGGGCGTCAGCGAAATCTCTGCCTCGGTTTGTCCCGCGCCGAAATGCAGGTGCTGGAAGTCGTTTGGAATCTCGGAATTTAGCGGCGGCGTTGGCGAGTCGATTATCAAATGATGATGACCGCTATTGGCGCGGTCCGAACCTGCCGGCGCGACGCCCATGCCACGCAGGCCGAAATGCAGAGTAGTCTTGGTTGGCAGCGTATCGCCGTCTTTCAATCCGATGAAATAGACGGCTGCTCCCGCTGGCGACTGCGTCGGCCCGCCAGTCTGCGCCTGTGCCTGCACCACGTGGAAATGCATCAAACCAGCAAGAAATGGAACCAGAACCAATGTCAGCAATCGTTGCATCATCGGCAATCTTCCCAATACATGGATCCACAATTTGGACCGCAATAGCCGCAAGAATCTGAAATAATTGCAAGCATCACAGACGATCCCCATCCGCCTAGAACGAAGGGGAATGAAACGATATTCCTTTGCCGCCCAATGTAAACCGAAATCCGACGGCGCGAGCGTCGCCTTGCCGGTTGCGGCCGAATGAAGCATGCTATGTCACATTTGAATGTGACGTGTTCATACTTCCGATCGTTCGAGCCGACCGGAGATCACGATATGAAATCCGCCGTTTTGTCTGCCTTTTTCCTCATGGCACTCGTCGATTTTGCGAGCACTGCAGCCAGCGCGCAGCGAGGGCTCAGCAACGGCCCATCTGCCGACCCGCCATCCGCGTCATCCGACACCAGGGTAGCTGACCAAAGCGCCAGTCCGGATCCGGGTGAGCTATTTCGCGATTGCAACAATTGTCCCGAGCTTGTGGTCGTGCCGCCGGGGGACTTCGTGATGGGGTCGAATGACACGCCCTACGAGAAGCCCGAGCATACGGTCAGCATTCGCAAGCCCTTCGCCATTGGCCGGCGCGAGGTGACGTTCGCAGAATGGGATCAGTGCGCCGACATTGGCGCGTGCAGGGTGCGTCCCGAGGACCACGGCTGGGGGCGTGGCGACCGCCCGGTGATCAATGTCAGTTGGGAGGATGCCAAGCTGTTTGTCGCCTGGCTGTCGCAAAGGACCGGACAAAAATATCGTCTGCCCAGCGAAGCGGAGTGGGAATACGCCGCGCGGGCGGGAACCCGAACGCCGTTCTGGTGGGGCAAGGACGTCGGCGACCGTCATGCGCAGTGCGAGGGCTGCGGCAGTCCGATCAAGCAACAGGTCGTGCCCGCGGGCTCGTTCCGGCCAAATGGCTTTGGGCTCTACGACACCTCAGGTAATGCTGCGGAATGGGTCGAGGATTGCTGGAACGATTCCTATCGCAATGCGCCGAAGGATGCGTCGCCGTGGACGTCGGGCGACTGCCGCCTGCGGGTGCTGCGCGGGGGCAACTTCCTCAGCAGGGCCAGCGACGTCAGATCGTCGGCGAGGTTTCGCTACGACGTTGACGTTCGCTATTACGCCAATGGCTTTCGTATCGTGCGGGAGTTACCGTGATCATGCCGCGCGCGGGAATGATGCGCACGATCGTTGCAGCGCTTCTCGTGTTGACTGCCGTTACTCCGACCGCTTGGGCGCAATCCTACCCAGCGAGTGGTAAAATCGGCTATCTCCAGGAGTGGGAGATCACGGGAAGCTTGGCGAAAGCGGCAATGCGCCCCGCAGTGGAATATTCGGGGACGCTCACGCTGCGGCACATAGGCCTGTGTAGCATCAATGGTGTCGAGCAGAAACAGGCGCGCATGCAGCTGAAAGTTTCGTCCCTGCGCCTGGAAGGCACGTTGATCATGGACGACGATGAATGCCGCATCGTCGCTTCTGGATCATCAGGCTCGGGGCTGCTGACCTGCCGCAGCGGACAAGACATTCCGATCAATCTCCTGATCGGGAAAGCCGTCGAGACCGAGACGTCTGAGCGCGTCGGCCGCGGTCCCTAAACAAGTCGCAAGACGATTGTCCGTGAGAAAGATCATTGTCGACTATGCATTGAGTCCTGATCGCGTGTGCTGATCACACGCGACTTTGGAGCGCCGCGATCCGTTGTTCAGTTTGGCCTTTCAGCAGTTGCATTCATGTCCACTCTTTCGACGGCGGCGGAGAAGTACGCGCGGTACAGCTCTGAACGATTGCGTGCACGTCACGGTTTTTGAAGCGCGAGTTCCGACGCATTGAGTGCCGCTCGCTGAATGTAGCGGGCGATGCGAATGCAAAGCGCTCGCCGCCGCCATGCGTGATTTGCGGCACAGGGTCATGAGGCGGCGAGGCCTATCGTCAAATCATCGAACGGCAGTCACGCGGTTCGGCTTCATCCAAAAGGGAAAATATTATGCTTCGTGCAGGCCGGCAGCGGTATGTCGGCGACTGCACGACAGTCCGGAACGAGCAACAGCTCGAGCCAGCTCCAGCTCGGGACGGCAACTTTGCCGGGACCAGCCAGCATGGCCGTAGCAACAGCGCCGGCGCCATGCAGGTTGGCGATGGCAACCGTGTCCGAGTCCATCAATGGTAACGCCGCTGGCCTATCGGGCCGGCGGTACGGCGATTGGGCGGGTTCCAACCTCGCCCAACGCCATGCATCGAGGAGCTACACATGAAGCCTATTCAGCGACAATCGGTTGTGCTTGCTGCCGTGTTGATGGTTGCGTGGGCGAGCGTGTCCGCGCGGGCCGAGACGACGTCCGTGAACAATGGCAGCAATTCTGCCACGATCACCCAGAGCGGCGATCCATCCAAGACCGAAAAACAAGTCAAGACCGGTCGGGGTTACACCAGCATTGAGCAATACAGCGGCGGCAACTCGGCGATGATCATCCAGCGATCAAAGCCTGGCGCCAGCGATCCAGCCGATGCCGAAGCCGGCAAACGCCCGGATGCGCCGCCGGCACCTGGCGCAGCAGACGGTGATGCCGATCGTGATCCGCCATCGACCGACGCAGACGTCTACCGGCAGATCCGCAAAGGCGCCTCGCCGCAATCGCAGCAGACGCTCGACAGGTTGATGAAAGCCCTGGGCCTGCAAAACAAGATGTGACCGGCCTAGGCGGCGTTGCGGGCACGGCGTCGTGGTCGCGTGGGCGCAAGCCGTACTAAAATCTCGTCGCATGCGGTACGCTGCGTGACGGTTCCAGCCGTCCTCACCGGAAAAGCAGGACGCGGACCTTGAGGCGATCGCCTCGGCTTTGCGTGCGGCGCGCATTTCGCAACCGGTCACCGGCATCCCGTTCGCGCATCATAAGATTTCACTGCTGTCACTTGGCAGCAACAGCCAGTCCCTTCGGATCAGGTAATATGCGAACAGCTGGATGCTGGGCGCAATCCTCGTCAGGGGTCGGCAATGAATGGCAACTTAGCCAAGCGAGCAAGGCTAGGGCTAGGATGTGCGATCTGGGCGGCCGTCGTCTTGTTCGACGGGTCGGCCAGCGCACAAACAGGCTTCATCGATACGCCGGCTTCGGCTTTGTGCCCCTGAACGGACCGATCGTGCTGAACCAGGCGTTCGGGAACGGGCAGAACATTGCCGGGATCGTCCAGCTGGCGCCGAATCCGACGGCGACCGTCAACCAGACTGGCTTTTATAGCCGCAGCGCGATCATCCAGGTCGACGGCACCAACACTGCAAACATCACCCAGGTCGGCGATTTCAGCCACGCCTACGTCATTCAGGTTGGGCCGACTAACGCCTCCGCCGTCGCGCAGGCCGGTAACAAAACGTCGGCGATCGTCATTCAGGTCGCGGCGTCCCCCATCACTGCGGCCGGAACTGGATACCTCGAGCGCATTGCGTCGAATCTGCTGTTCGCTCCGGAGACCGCCGCGGCGCTGCCGAGCATGGCTCAAATCAGCGCTCAGGGATTTTCGCGCGACTTGTTGTCGCAGCTCGATACCGGCCGTGGGGAGGCCTGTGTCGATCAGCCTCTGTACGTGAAGGCACCGCCGCTCCCCTGTCGAGCTTCGGTGTTCGTGCAAGCCAATTATCGGCACGGCGACCACGCCGACGCCTTCGGGTCGACCATCTACAGCTATGATTCGGCCGGCGTCCTCGCGGGTGGCAAGGTTTATGTGACCCCGAATCTGACGTTGGGACCGACATTCGGCTACACGCACATCGCTTCAGATCTCAAGCAAGGGCTGGGCTCGACGGATCTCGACTCCTTCCATCTGGGGGGTTTCCTGGCCTACGACACGAGTTCGTTGTTCGTTCATGCGATCGCGTCATATGGCTGGAACCAGTTCGACATCTCTCGCACCGGGTTCTTCGGACCGATCACCCCCAACACCGACGCGAATACAACGGTTGCTGCAATCAAGGCCGGTTACTTGTTCGATCTCGGCGCCGTGCGGATCGGCCCGATCGGCGGGTTCACCTACACTGACACTCACGTCAAGGGCTATTCCGAAGCCGGCGATCCATTCCTGACCCAGACGGTCGCAGATCAGTTTCTTCAGTCGGCGGTGGTCAGTGGCGGCTTGCGCTTAAAGCCGCAATTCGCCGCGTTCGGTCCGGCCGATACCTTCTTTGACGTGACCGTGGAGAAGGACCTGCGCAATTCCATGCCGATCTTACAAACGGGGTTCAGGCTGGCGCCCGATGTGCCGACCTTCACACCGGTGCGTCCCATAAGGGACGTTTATGTTCGAATGTCAGGCGGCCTCGGGTATAACTTCACACCCAATGCAGGCGTCAACGTCGCGGCCGAGGGAATTGTCGCCAACAACGGCTCAAACAGTTTCGGGTTGAACGCGGGATTTAGATACGGCTTCTGAACCGCCGCATCCGAAAATTCCTGTACGGAAGGCCACCAAGCTATTTGCTAGCTAAACGATCTTCGCCGCCGCATTGCGATTGGCGCGTTGTGATGCATTTACCTCCCAGCCTTGTGGGCGGGCAGCTTCAACCAGATTGCACTTTGGGATTTCGTGCAGCCGGATTAGGTTGGCGTGATTGCCCGATCGTTTGGGCTACGGGAGTTTTTGTCGCGGCGCTGATGAGTACGACAAGCAAGACGGTCAACCTCGCTCTACAAGGCGGCGGCGCGCATGGCGCGTTTACCTGGGGCGTTTTAGATCGCCTCCTCGAGGAAGAACGGATGTCCTTCGAGGGAATCTGCGCGACCAGCGCCGGCGCCATGAACGCTACGGTCATGGCACATGGCCTGACAATCGGCGGTCGAGAGGGGGCCAAACATAGTCTTGCGGACTTTTGGCGGCGCATCAGTGAAGCGGCAGCCTGGGGACCGCTGCAGCCGTCCCCGTTCGATCGCCTAATGGGATATGGTTCGATCGAAAGATCTCCGGCCTTTATATTCTTCGACATGATGACGCGGCTTCTGTCGCCTTATGAGTTCAACCCATTGAATTACAACCCGCTGCGCGACGTGCTCGAGGAGACAGTCGATTTCGAACGGCTTCGCAGGGAGAATGTCGTCAAGCTGTTCCTTTGTGCGACGAATGTGCGAACCGGAAAAGTGAAGATCTTCGAGAACGACGAAGTGACACTCTCGGCCGTTCTTGCCTCCGGGTGCCTTCCGTTGCTGTTCCAGGCTATCGAAATCGATGGTGAAGCCTATTGGGACGGCGGCTACATGGGCAATCCGGCAATTTTCCCGCTCATTTATAAGTGCCAGTCCACCGACGTCATCGTCATCCATATCAATCCGATCGTGCGCGAGGCGATTCCTCGCGCGGCCAGCGACATACTGAATCGACTAAACGAGATCAGTTTCAATTCGTCGCTGATGCGAGAGATGCGGGCGATTGCCTTCGCCAACAAGCTCGTCAAGAGAGGTGCGCTGGGCGACGAGGTAAAGACAATGCTGATTCATGGGATCGAGGCAGAATTGTTCATGAAAGACCTCGGAGTTGCCTCCAAGTACAACGCCGACTGGAATTTCCTTACCCACCTGCGTGATGTAGGTCGCTCCTGCGCCGATAAGTGGCTCACGGCGAATTTTTGTCATGTCGGTACGCGCTCGACTATCGATATTCACGCGAGATATTTGTGAGCGCAGCCAGGTTGCTACAGCCGACCTCTCGGCACTTCGATTTCAGCAGTTGCATTCATGTCCACTCTTTCGACGGCGGCGGAGAAGTACGCGCGGTACAGCTCTGAACGATTGCGTGCACGTCACGGTTTTTGAAGCGCGAGTTCCGACGCATTGAGTGCCGCTCGCTGAATGTAGCGGGCGATGCGAATGCAAAGCGCTCGCCGCCGCCATGCGTGATTTGCGGCACAGGGTCATGAGGCGGCGAGGCCTATCGTCAAATCATCGAACGGCAGTCAAGCGGTTCGGCTTCATCCAAAAGGGAAAATATTATGCTTCGTGCAGGCCGGCAGCGGTATGTCGGCGACTGCACGACAGTCCGGAACGAGCAACAGCTCGAGCCAGCTCCAGCTCGGGGACGGCAACTTTGCCGGGACCAGCCAGCATGGCCGTAGCAACAGCGCCGGCGCCATGCAGGTCGGCGATGGCAACCGTGTCCGCGTCCATCAATGGTAACGCCGCTGGCCTATCGGGCCGGCGGTACGGCGATTGGGCGGGTTCCAACCTCGCCCAACGCCATGCATCGAGGAGCTACACATGAAGCCTATTCAGCGACAATCGGTTGTGCTTGCTGCCGTAATCGGTTGTGCTTGCTGCCGTGTTGATGGTTGCGTGGGCGAGCGTGTCCGCGCGGGCCGAGACGACGTCCGTGAACAATGGCAGCAATTCTGCCACGATCACCCAGAGCGGCGATCCATCCAAGACCGAAAAACAAGTCAAGACCGGTCCGGGTTACACCAGCATTGAGCAATACAGCGGCGGCAACTCGGCGATGATCATCCAGCGATCAAAGCCTGGCGCCAGCGATCCAGCCGATGCCGAAGCCGGCAAACGCCCGGATGCGCCGCCGGCACCTGGCGCAGCAGACGGTGATGCCGATCGTGATCCGCCATCGACCGACGCAGACGTCTACCGGCAGATCCGCAAAGGCGCCTCGCCGCAATCGCAGCAGACGCTCGACAGGTTGATGAAAGCCCTGGGCCTGCAAAACAAGATGTGACCGGCCTCACCAGGCCTCTCGCCTGCCGCGACCGTAAAGGACACTTGGGAGGGGTTCTGCGTGACGTACTTTACGTGAGCTTGAGCCCACCTCTCCTAGTCTGACGTGCCAGTCAAACGGGAGACACCACATGCATTTGGCGACCGTTCATGCAACGATCCCGATCGGACCGACGCTCGCCTCGGCCGACGATACGATCGCTTTGCCACTGTCCACGACCGCTACAACGACCACGCCAACAACAATGCCGGCGCCTGCCGACGCGCCGGTTCCTCCGTCTAATCCGCAAAGTCCGCTAGAGAGGAATTGCACGACCCTGGGAGGGAAGACCCTTAAGTGGTCTTTCCCGAATTTGCCATTTGGAGCCGCGCGATGCTCTTGAGATGGTGTGCGGGTTGCGCCGGAAATCCGACTGCGCGAGCATCGCTCCGACGAAGGCGCGGCGAATGACCCCCGATGCGATCGCGTTCAAGCCCTGACGAAGAACCAAGAATGAACGCTGCGCTGACCGCATGGCATCCTCAGTGTGGCTTGCCCAGCACGAATGCGAACGGCAGAACGAAAATCTCGTCGCCGGCCTCATCGCTGACATGCAAGACCCATTGACGCCAATCTTCCAGGTTGGTCCCTGTCACGAGCGATCGCACCCTGCGGGTGGCCTCCTCGCACGCCTCGATCGGATCGGATACGAATGTGCCGCGACGATCCATCAATACGCCGCGAGCGTTAGTGCAATGGAAATAGATCTGAGCCATGTACGCCTCCTCGTGACATCCGGGTGAGCAAGCTCGACCCTGCATGTCGGAGTCATACTAGGCGTTCAAGGGATCCTCCGTGATCATGCGCACACGGTGCCGCTTGGCAACTTCGCAGGACGATGGTCGCAGCGGAAAACTCCGTGGCCGCCGTCTGTCATACGCGTTGGGTTTGGCCTGCTTGCCGCCGCTTGAAGCAGGCGGCGCCTGATCTGAAATCATTCTAGCTCGCTACGACTTTTTTTCGGCGGCCTCTCACACGCTCTACTGTGCGTCACCTTTGCGATCTTCAGTTTCTTCCGTCCGCCCTCCACTGAGGAAGCCCTGCGAAGGCCGATATCGCCGGGCCGGCCTTTCACACTGAAGCCCGCCGACCGCTAGTCATTTCGAGACTTGGTCCCCTTCTCGAAGAAGGTGCGGTCAGCCGACCAGCTCCGAAAGCGCTCCCTCCGACGGCCTTTAGCGGCCCTAAAGACGCGGCTTAGGTCCTGTCGAAAGGTCACCAAGCCTGCATCAGGGGCACGACGGAAGTCGGCCTGAGGAGCCCCTCAGATCGACCGGGAGCGACTTCACTGACCGCGGCAGCGAGGAACGCACGCCGCAACAGTACGTTCCAGTCATCGCAATCTGCGATTCCGAAACCCACAGTGGAGCATTCAAATGAGGTCCATCGCGTGCGCCCTCGTCTTCGCACTGGCGATATCGGCTCCGGCCGGATTTGCCCAGACGACCAAGCCTGATGTGTCGTCCGCGCCGAGCGCGCAGAACTCCGGCGCGGGCATCGCCGGCCAGCCTGGCAACAAGAATGGTCCGGCGGCAAAACCGGGAGAGACGGTCGGCGCCAGCTCGACGGCCAACCAGCAAAATCCGACGGTGCAGCAGCAGGACACGTCCAACATCAAGGGGCTGCCTGGGAACAAGAGCGGTCCGCCGGCCAAGAAGCCGGATCAGCAGTGACAGTGAAGCTAAGGCGCCCCGCACGTTGAATACCGCGACAGCTCCGCCCTTGCTCTGGGAATGAACGGAACAGGGGCCGAGCCCGCTGTCTCTGTGGGCGCCCAAAAGACAGCCTCAACTCGGGGCTGGCTGGAGTTGAGGCCAAGGTGTCCTGGGCCAGCCAAGGCTTTACGCCAGCTCAGCTCCAACAACTTGCATCAACGACGGGCTACTAGCTCTTGGGCAACCGGCGTACCTCGGATTTGCAGTGTGCTTGCAAATGATAGGCCCCCTGTCCTCTTTCCGAGTTCGGCGGAGCTGTTCCAGCCCATCTTCGATCGATCGGAGATCATCCTGAACGTACTTGGCTGCGCGGCCGGCTAGTTCCTTCATGTTGGCACCGCGGCAATCCGAGGAGGAATTCGCAGGTTCCGATTCGCCTGCGGCGTTGATGCCGAAGGTCACGAGACCCCGGATGCCTTGAAGGATTTCATCCAGAGCAAGCTTGGCCGCTGGATTGGGCTTCCGCTCCGGTCCTAAAGCACCAGGCTCACCAACCAGACCGTGAGCGAGCAGCAGACCGCAATTCCAAGGTATGGCAATACAATTGTCATCGGTGCCTCACTGACGAATCCCGACGCTCAAATCGAGCGCAAGATTCGCATATTCGCGGCCGCGTGACTATCTCGTTCTCATGCGCAGCACATTCAAGTTCGGCCTGGCCCACCTCCGCCAAGGCCGTCCCCGACGGCCCCCGGCCGGTTCCACGAGATCAGGTACGACAGCTATCGCCTGCGCGTCGAGCGCAACGGCCTCACCGTGCGCCTGATCACCAGGAACCGGGCACAACTGGTGGACCGACCGCTCTCCCCTGGATCGTCCAGGCCGCGCTGCGCAACGCAAGCGGCAATGCGTCATCGACGGCGAGGCCGTGGTGCTCGGCGTCGGCGGCGTCTCCGACTTCGATGCGCTGCACTCGCGCTGGCGCGACGACGAGGTGCAGCTCTATGCCTTCAATCTCCTAGCGCTCGGCGGCGAGGACCTGCGCAAGCTGCCGCTCGAGATGCGCAAGACCACCCTCGCCCGGCTGCTCCGCGGCCGCCCTGACGGCATGTTCATCGCGCCGTTCGAACGCGGCGCGATCCGGCCTGATCTGTTTCGCGCGGCCTCCGCCCGCGGTCGATTTTCCCTGTGGAGGCTAAAGCTTACGGTAAGTAACGTGCGCCGTCGCAAACGGGATACCAGCACGGCCAGCACGGCCGCGGACTATGCAAGCTCGTTCATCGATTCCATAAAACCAATTGTCGAAATTCAGCTTGAACGATCTACCGCCCCCTTGCGGCGTATCGCGCGTGTATTTCCAATGGAATGCGCAACCGCCTTGCTCCCCAATGGCCTCACCTTCCAGTCTGTTTTCCAAGCCGGTGTACTTGCCTTCCTCACCCTTTCGGAGCGTCCAATGAAGAGTATCGCTATGACCATCGTCGAATGTATATGCCTCGATGAACAGCACTGTATCGGTATCGGCATCTAGTTCGCCGTGACCAGCAATTGTTGCGCGCCTCAATAATCCGCCAACTAGACTTTCTAGTACTGCCCAACCTTCGAGCCGCCCTACGAAAAAACGTTCAGGAAGAAATAGCGGCGTTGTTCCTCTAAAAGCATCGATCGCCATTGGTATACCCTTCGAAATGCGTCTAACGAATAAATCTCCTTTTCTCGTCTGGTTCCTAGCTGGCGGGAACGTGCTCGGCTCGGAGCGCTGAACCAGCCTCCGCACGCCCTGGGATTTACACGGTCGGATTAACACCGCTCAGCCTTCACTGTTTCAGATGCGTTCGGGGCTCATCGCAAGGCACACAGCGCGTCACTCCAAAACATTGATTGCGGCTTCATTGCATACCGCGGTCACGAAAAGGAGACGGCCGCACCAATATATTGGATGGCCACCAAAGGCTAAATCGAGCGGCTGATCTCGGAGCCTTGGCGCCTCGTAGGCGGCAGTTAAAGGCCCGACGAGCTAGCGGGCTGGAACGCCGACTCAGAAGCTCTTTGCGGCTCGACGGTATACGGTTCGGTGTGGCCGCGCCGGCATCCTTGCCATCCTTGCCAGCCAAGCCGAGAAAAGGTCTGGGCTGGGGAGGCAATCTCTTGACTTGAAACTCCGCGATTTCGGCGGGATACTTGGACCAAGTCTTGCCCATCATCATTCCGAGGAAGATGATCATGGCGATCCAGATCGTGATGGACAGTACCGGCGATAGCCGTCACTTTTTCAATCCAGACGACGCGCGAGAGCTCGCAAAGGCCGAACGGCGATTCCACAAATTGACCGACGCTGGCTTCACCGCAGCGGTCCGGACGGGTGCGGGTCAAGTAGCGCAAATGCGATCGTTCGACCCGAACGCGGAAGAAACCGTCTTCTTCCCTAGGCTGGTCGGCGGGTGATCGGCCCGCGCTATGTTGGGCTTCAGATCATCTCGCCCGCGTGAAGGCCGGCGCGCGAGAGCCATTCGGGCTCTCTTCATCAGACACGGCGCCGAACGAACTCCGGAGGGCCGCTCGCTGCAGCTCTTGCGGGCGTGGCTATCGCCGGCCCAGCGTGCACAGTTCACGGAAAAGGGATACTTCGAGGTCACCGGCGGCGACACTGGAAGGAAGTATAGGATCTACGCGGGCGCGTCGACGAACGTCTGCGAGGTCGACGAAAAGGGGCGCCCGATGCGCGGCCTGTGTTTCATGCCGCGTGGCAATCTGCCGGTCGGAGATGTTATGCTTTCCCAAAAGATCGCGCTGGAATGCAGCGAGAACCACGCGCTCGAGGTGGCCAGAAGGTTCGCACCGACTGGCTTCACGTTCGGGCGAAGTCGGCTCCTTGGTTGAGCCGCAACGGTTCTCGCTTGGACATCGGTGAAAGATTGACATAGCGGAGATCGAAGACGAGCTGACATCGGTGGGGACACCTTTCTGCAAGACCCGCATAACGACGAAGCCTCCGCCACTGAACTCGCACAGGATCTCGTCCGACTGCCGAAAGTGACCGACCACGCGAGACAGGAGATGCAGCCCGGGTGCCCTTTCGGCGGAGCATAGACCCCCAGTAGGCGATTGAGGATGCCGTCCTCGAACCCTTTGATCGAGATATTGCCGGGCGCGAAGGAAACGTTCTCGATTTTCGTCGGCGCCTTCATCCAGTCGAGGCGCTTGGCGTGTTCCGCCCAGAAGCCGTTCGGGTCCGAGATCGAGCGGGCGTACATCTCCTTGTACTTGGCCTTGTCGACCCAGGCGCGCTTCGCCCACTCGGCAGGTACGTCGTAGATCTTCTCGGAGGTATCTCCGACCAGGTTGTCCATCGTATCCTCCCCTACGCAGTCGGCTGCGTTCCATCACGCCTGCAAAAACTGAGTGACCACATCAATTTGCTCGCGGACCATCAGCGGAGGCACGTGGCCACAATCATCGAACTGAAAAACATTGGCCAATCGGTTGCGCTTTCGCATCTCGGCCGCGAGGTCGAATGAGAGCAAGTCAGAGCGAGCGCCGCGCAGCACAAGCATCGGCACCTTGATCGCCTCCCAATAGGCCCAGAGATTGAGCGGTTGAAACCATGGCAACCGAAAGCCCTTCGCAATCTTGGGATCGCATAACAGCAGGTATCCCTGTCGGACGTCGTCCCAACGGACGCTGTGCGTGGTGAGATGGCGCCAATGCTCGTCGAGCAGCTCACCATAAGGTGCCAGCACGGTTCGAAAGTAGGTCTCAGCATCTTCAATCGTCGCAAACAGCGCCGGCATCTTGTCGATGTACTGGCCGATCCGCTGAAGCCCAGTCGACGAAACGAAGGGGCCGATATCGTTGATGACGAGCTTGCGAACGATACTGCCGGAAAAGCCGGCCATGATCATGCCGATCAACCCGCCCAGCGAAGTTCCGACCCAGTCCACCTCAGAAACGCCAAGGCGTGCGATCAGGGCGTTCATGTCTGCGCAATATTGGGGAAGCGCGTAATGATCGGGATCGCCTATCCAGCCGCTGCGTCCACGGCCCGGCAGATCCGGGCAAATCACCCGTCGTCCGGCAGCCATCAACTGCTCCGCCAGATGATCGAAATCCCGACCCTGCCGCGTCAGCCCATGCACGCAAACGACCGGTCTCTCGTCCTCGAGAGGCCCCCAATCGGTATAGGCCAATTGGTGAAAGCCGGAGGGCGAGAGCCCGAGCACCACCCCCTCCCGGTCCGGTCGCCCGGATTTCGGCGATCCACCCGCCATGTCCCTCATTAGCCTGCTAGCCGCTTCAAACATGTGCCCCTGCAACCTGATCAGCAGGTCCGCGCCCTCCAAACGGGCACGGACCGTGCCGACATCGCCTACTTCTTGCCTTCGCCCGGGAGAAACGCCGTTCTCATCTTTTCGAAATCCTCGGTCATCCGTGCCTTGCGGGCGAATTCACCCTGCTGCTGGCTCGACGGCTTCATGTCACGAAACGCCGTGCGCACCTGCTCGCTGGTGACGCGCAGGATTTCCAGCTGGCGATGAGAGATTGCGGCCGCTCCCTCCGCCGTTCAGCTGAGCGGCCTTCGACATCGCCTCGATGATCAGCTTCCTCGGTTAGATGCTGGCTTCTTCCTTGCGCAACCCGCGCGCGAAGGCTTGCGCCTCGGCCCGGGTTTCAAAGATGTGCGGGGCGACGTGACGCTCGGCGAGACCCTCGCCCAGCTTGAGACGCATGAATGCGCTGGTGGTGTAGCGCGATGCCGAGCTGTAATAGCGCTGCTCAAGATAGGCGATCATCGAGAAATAGGTGTCGCTGACCGCTGGATCCAAATGGAAGCCGTCATAGTTGGCGACGAGCGCCACCGGTTTGCCGACGGCACGACAGGCGCGTTCGACCTCGCGGCGAACCAGGTCCACGTCCTCGACCGTCCTGACGTCGAAGCCCTCGAAATTGACGAACAGAGTGTTGCGCTCGGCATCGTAGCCAATCCGGTCAGCGAGGCTTCGGCCGAGCAGCATGTGATCCAGGCCCATCGGTCCGTCGCGGAAGATGCGGGGATCCATCGGCTTGACGTTGCGGACCAGCGGCTCGAATTCCATGTGCGCCAGGACGTCGCGATCGACATCAATGCCGCGCGCCACCTCGATCAGCTCCACACCGGCAGGGGTCCGCTGCAACACGCACCGCTCGGTGACATAGAACACCGGCTGGCCGGTCGCCACCGCATGATCGCCGCTAAATGTGATCTGCTCGACCGCGGAGACGAACTTCTTGGTCGTGCCTTCGCGCAGGATATGGAGTGCGCCGTCCTCAACCGCGACCTTCAAACCGCCGCTGGTGAACGTACCTGCAAAAACCAGCTTCTTGGAGCTCTGCGAGATATTGATGAATCCGCCGGCACCCGCCAGCCGCGAACCGAAACGGCTGACATTGACGTTTCCGGCAGCATCCGCCTGCGCCATGCCGAGACAGGCCAGATCGAGCCCACCGCCGTCGTAGAAATCGAACTGCTGGTTCTGGTGAATCACCGCATCGGGGTTGAGCGCTGTCCCAAAATTCAATCCACCCTGCGGCATGCCCCCAATGATGCCGGGCTCGGCCGTGAGCGTCAGGAACTCGAGCATGTGCTCTTCGGCAGCAACCGCCGCGACGCCCTCGGGCATACCGATACCGAGATTGACGACGCCGCCCGGCGGCAGTTCGAAGGCACAGCGCCGCGCGATGATCTTGCGCTCGTCGAGTTCCAGCGGCTTGACCCGGTCCATCGGCACCCGCTGCCGGCCAGAGAAGGCGTGGCTGTAGGTCGCGCCATAGGTCTGGACGTGATTGGCGGAATCGGCGACCACGACGCAATCGACGAGGATACCCGGGATCTGCACCTCGCGGGGGTTGAGCGAGTTGCTCGCCGCGATGCGCTCGACCTGCACGATGACGAAGCCGCGGGAATTCTTCGCCGCCATCGCCATCGCCAGATTGTCCAATGTCAGCGCCTCGCGCTCCATGGTGATGTTGCCGGCGGGATCGGCCGTCGTGCCGCGCAACAGCGCCACATTGATTGGAAACGATTTGTAGCGCAGCCACTCCTCATCGTTGATCCGCATCAGCTCGACGAGATCCTCGGTGGTGCTCTCGTTGAGCTTGCCGCCTTGCAGGCGGGGATCGACGAAGGTCTTGAGGCCAACCTTGGAGATCACGCCGGGGCCGCGTGCAGCGATGTTGCGATAGAGATGCGAGATGCAGCCGAGCGGCAAATTGTAGGCCTCGATCCGGTTGGCGAGTGCGAGCTCGCCGAGCTTGGGCACCAGCGCCCAATGGCCGCCGACCACGCGCTTCAACAGGCCGTCATGGGCGAGCCGGTTGAGGCCGCGGTCTCCGGCATCGCCGGGCGCAGCCGCAAACATGAGAGTGAGGTCCGCGGGGTGCCGGGTTTCGCGATAGCGCTTCTCCAGCGCGATCAGGAGCTCATCGGGCGTGCCAATGCCGACGAAGCCGGACGTGCAGACCGTATCGCGATCCCTGATGATTGCGACCGCCTCGTCGGCGGAGACGATTTTGTCCTTGTTCATCGCGCTAGTCCCTGGCGGAGAGCCACTCAGAGATACCCTTGCTCAGCGAGCCCTGCGACTTGCTCGATACGAACAGGCCGACATGGCCGCCGGGCAGTTCGATTTCCGAATAGTCCTTGGTGCCGACATGCGCGCCGAGTGCCCGGGAGCAGGTCGGCGGAATGATGTGGTCGTTCAGCGCGAAGACGTTGAGGACCGGGGCGGTGAGCTTCGACAGGTCGACGCGCCGTCCCGACAGCTCGAACTCGCCCTTCACGAGCTTGTTGTCCTGGTAGAGATCCTTCAGCCACTGCTTGGCGGCTTCGCCCGGATGGGCGGGCCGGTCGGCAAGCCATTTCTCCATGCGCAGGAAATTCATCAGCTTGGCTTCGTCGTCGATAACGTCGATCAGATCGATATTGTACTTGGTCAGCGAGCGCATCGGCGTCATCAGGGAGAAGACCGAGCTCATGAACTCGCCGGGTAACCCGCCATAAACGTCGACCAAGCGATCGATGTCGGCGCGATCAAGACTGCGCGTCCAGACGTTCAGGAGGCCGTGATGGGCGTCAGGATCGTCACGATCGGCATGGAAGTCGATCGGCGTGATCGTCAGCACCAGGCCCTTGACCTTGTCCGGATGCAGCGCGGCATAGCAGGTGGTGAAGACGCCGCCCTCGCAGATGCCGAGCAGCATGATCTTGTCATGTCCGGTCTCGCGGCAGACGCGCTCGACGGCGGCATGGATGTAGTCGTCGACATAATCGTCGATGGTCAGCCAACGCTCGCTACGGTTCGGCTGGCCCCAATCGACCAGCCAGAGGTCCAGCCCCTGCCGCAACAAACTGCGCACCAGCGAGCGATCCTCCTGAAGGTCGGCCATGGTGTAGCGGCCGATCAGGCCGTAGGCCAGCAGGACCGGCGTCTTCACCTTCTGCTCGGTCAGGGGTGTGTAGCGAAACAGCTCGACCTTATCGCGCCGCATGACGAGCGTCTTCGGAGTAGCGCCGACATCGACGTCTGCGTCCTTTATGGCGGACAACAGCTTGCCGGCCTTGAGCAGCTTGTCGCTCATCTCAGCGAAGCCATCGCCCTTCGGTGCCTGCGGGCTCATGCCTCACCTCCAGCGATCCGTCGCTCCAGGGCGCGGACCTCGCGCCTCAGCTCGGTGATCTGGCGGGTCAGATCGTCGAAATCGCGCTGTGTCGCCATTCCCAGTACGGCGGCGATTGCGTCCGATACCTCTGATTGCCGGGCCCTGAATTCGGTCGCAGCCTGCAATAATTGCTTTTGGGCGACCAAAAACTCCTCTGAGCGCTGATTGGCGATCAGCTCTTCATTGGCAAGATCGTTCCATGCACCGAGCTGCTCGCGCCAGCTGGGGCTGTCGCCCGATTGCGGCATCTTCATCTTGTATTGCTGCGCTGTGCGCATCCAGGGCTTTGAGGCGACAAGCTGGTAGGCGGCAAGCTTGTTTTGCAGCTCGCCCCAGGCCGCCGTCATGTTCGCCAGCTTGCGATCGAAATCGAGGACGTCGGCGAGGCGCGGTCCCTTGGCCATGCGTTCGATCGCCTCGGCGAGGTCGTTGCCGGGGCCGACGCCGAACCCGCTCTCGGCCGCGCGCTTCATGATGAAGGGCAGCATCGAGCTCGACCAGTTTTCGCTGACGCCGGCGGCAGCGCCCGCCATCGCGCGCCAGGAGTCTATCCATTGCGTGGCGAGCGGCCCGAAGGGATTTGCGCCAGAGCTTTCTTCAGCCATGGGCAGCCTGAACATAACGGTTGCTACCGTCACCGAAGGCGGCGCTGTAGATTGCATAGGCATCGTCCAGCGTCAGCTCGCGCGGGTTGTTGACCAGGAGGCGCGTCTGCTTCATCGCATCTTCCGCGAGCTTCTTCAGATCGTCGCGGCCGATCCCCACCGCCGCCAGCGATCCTGGCACGTGGCAATCGCGGCCGATCGCCGTCATTTCGTCGATGAAGGCCCGCGCCTTCTCGGGCACGCTGCCGCGCAGGCCCGGCTTCACGATCTCGGCGAGCTCCGCATAGAGCGGCTCGGCCGCGGTCAAGTTGAACTCCAGCACATGTCGCAGCACGAGCGCATTCGACAGGCCGTGCGGCACGTGGAAGATTGCCCCGATCGGATAAGCGAGCGCGTGAACGGCAGCGACTGGCGCATTGGCGAAGGCCATGCCGGCGAGCATCGAGCCGAGCAGCATCTCCGAACGGGCTTCGAGATCCTTCCCATTCTCGCAGACACGCCGCACATTGGCCGACAACAATGCCAGCGCCTCGCGCGCGAGCTGGTCGGACATCGGGTTCTTCTTGACCTTGCTGGTATAGGCCTCGATCGCATGTACCATGGCATCGATGCCGGTCGCGGCGGTCACTGACGCCGGCAGACCAAGGGTCAGCTCGGGATCGAGGATTGCCCAGTCCGGGATCAGGACCGGCGAGACAACCCCCTTCTTCTCCGCGGTCGGCGTCGTGACGATCGCGATCGGGGTCACCTCGGAGCCTGTGCCGGCCGTCGTCGGCACCAGTAGCAGCGGCAGGCGTTTTCCTTTCGCCAGACCAACGCCATAGATGTCGTCGAGACGATCCGGCGTCCGGGCGAGATAGGCAACGAGCTTTGCGGTATCGAGTGCACTGCCCCCGCCGATCGAGAGCACGAGCTCGATCTCGCCAGCCCGGCACGCATCCGCGGCCGCTTCCACGATATGGGATGGCGGGTCGGCGACTACATCATCGAATATGCTGAGCTCGAGGCCGGCAGCTGCCAGCGCGGCCTCGGCGTCCCTGGTCAGCCCCGCGCCCCGCACGCCCTTGTCCGTCACCAGCATCACGCTACGCGCGCCGTAGCTCGCTACCAGCTCATTGATCTTCCGCGAAGCGCCGGGCTCGAACATGATGTTCGACGGCGCTTGAAAGGTGAATTTCCGGATCATGTTTTCCGCTCCTCCGGGTTTCATCGAATGGCCTGGGACTCAGGCGCGGCGATGCAGCACCACCAATTTTTCCTGGGTCATGTCGCGCATGGTGTAGGGAATGCCGCCGACGCCGTAGCCGGCCTCGCGGCGGCCTGCGAACGGCATCCAGTCCGTCCTGAACGTCGTGGGATCGTTGATCATGACCGCGGATGCGTCCAGTCGTTCACTGGCGCGCAGAGCGACCTCGATGTCCTCGCTGAACACACAGGCCTGGAACGGCACCCGCAGCGAGTTCGCCTGCGCAATGGACTCATCCAGTTGTGAATAGCGGTAGACGCAGACCACCGGCCCGAACACTTCTTCGCGCGACACGCGGGCTCCGAGCGCCGGTTCGATCAAAACCGTCGGCTGCATCAGCGTCGTTGACAGGGGTTCGCCGCCGCTGACGCACTTGGCACCGCCCGCAATGGCCTCCTTCACCCAATCCGCGACCCGATTGACCTCGTTGGGATGAATCAACGGTCCAACCTCGGTTTCGACCGATACGGGGTCGCCGGTCCGCAAGGACGCCACGCGGGCAACGAGACGCTCGTTGAACTCGCTGAAGATGGCTTCGTGCACATAGATGCGCTGGGTCGAGACGCAGACCTGACCGGCATGGTAGAAGCCGCCCTTCACCAGGGGAGTGATGATACGGTCGAGGTCGGCGCTGCGGTCGACGATCGCAGGCGCGATCCCACCGTGCTCGAGCGCTGAGCGGGTCCCGCGCGCGAGCTTGCTGTGCAGCCGCCAGCCGACGCTGGCCGAGCCGATGAAGCTCAGGAAACTGATCCTGGGGTCAGTGGCCAGTTGCTCGGCAAGCGCCGATCCGCGCGGAATGAAGGTCTGACACCAGCCCTCCGGCAGACCGGCCTCGTGCAGCAGCGCAACCAAGTCGCGGCAGCTCAACGGGGTCGCGCTTGCCGGCTTGACGATGACGGGGCAGCCGACCGCAATCGCGGGCGCAACCTGGTGCACGATCAGATTGAGCGGATGATTGAAAGCGGAGATCGCGAACACGACACCGATCGGCTCGCGCGTCGTGAACGCCCAGCGTTTGGTGGACGCAGCCGTAAGGCCCATCGGGACCTCGCGCCCGGCAAAGTTCCGGAGTTCGTCGGCGGCGCAATGCAGGCCGTCGACCGCGCGCACGACCTCGACGTTGGCATCAATGAGCGGCTTGCCGCCCTCGCGCGCAATCTGACGTGCGAAATGCTCGTGTCGCGCCGCCAACAGAGCCGCGGCGCGCCGCAGCACCGCCGCGCGCGCATGGGGAGCGAGCCAGCCGTCGCGGTCGGCGAGCACGCGGAGCGCCGCTTGCAATTTTGCTTCCATCGCATCGGCATCATCGACCGGAACCTCGGCAAACGGAGCCCGGTCGAACGCCTGAACAACCTGCAGCATGGCGTGCCCGTCAGGTCTGTTCGCCGCCGAGCTTGCGATTGCGCAACTCGTCGACCAGAACCTTCGTGTTCTCTGAATAGTCGATCGCAACATCGACGAGATGCACGCCGCCGCCCTTGAATGCCGCTTCCAGCGTCGGCAACAGCCCATCGACGGACGTGACGCGAGAGCCTTTTGCGCCGTAGGACTCCGCATAGCGGACGAAGTCCGGGTTACCGAAAGTGAGACCGAAATCCGGGAAGTCATCCACCGCCTGCTTCCAGCGGATCATGCCATAGGCGCCGTCATTGAGAATCAGAACCACCAAATTGAGCTTGAGGCGGACTGCCGTCTCCAGTTCCTGGCTGTTCATCATGAAGCCGCCGTCGCCGCAGATCGCCATGACGCGGCGGTCCGGATAGAGCATAGCCGCCATCATAGCCGACGGCAGACCAGCGCCCATCGTGGCGAGCGCGTTGTCAAGCAGCAACGTGTTGGCGACATAGGTCCGGTAGTTGCGAGCGAACCAGATCTTGTACATGCCGTTGTCGAGCGCAACGATACCGTTCTCCGGAATCACCTTTCGGACATCGTGTACCAGTCGCTGCGGCG
Source organism: Bradyrhizobium sp. SMVTL-02 (assembly GCF_051853005.1). NCBI lineage: Bacteria > Pseudomonadati > Pseudomonadota > Alphaproteobacteria > Hyphomicrobiales > Nitrobacteraceae > Bradyrhizobium > Bradyrhizobium sp. SMVTL-02. The sequence continues at coordinate 6,465,824 of NZ_CP182469.1, forward strand.
TCACCGGCCAGCGACTCTCGGTAGCCCGATCGGTGATGCGGCCGAGAATACCGTCGCGCAGCGGCAGCAGTGCCTTGGCGTTGTGGAGCTTGCCTTCGAGCCGGTCAGCCAGCAGCTCGAGGCTCGGACCGACATCGCCGACCACCTCGGCATGCGGGAAGTAGACCTGCTCGACGGTCGCCGGCGTGTAGCTGACATGGATGACTTGCGGCCCCTTGGGACCCATAATGAAGGGCGGCTTCTCCACCGTATCGTGGCCGATGGCGATGATCAGATCGGCCTGGTCGATCGCCTCATGCACGTAGTCGCGCTCCGACAACGCTGCGGTCCCCATGTAGAGGTTGGTGCCGCCAGGGACGGTGCCCTTGCCCATTTGCGTGGTGAAGAACGGAATGCCCGTGCGCCGCACGAAGCCGGCGATGCCGAACGTCGAGCGCGGACGGCTGGCGGCGGCCGCGAGCATGATCAGGGGGCGCTTTGCTGCGAGGATCATCTCGGCCGCACGGTCGAGCGCGGCACGGTGTGCGACTGGAATTTCGATCGGATGGATCGGCACCATCGGCACCGGCTCGACCTCGTCGCCAGCGATGTCTTCGGGCAGTTCCAGCAGAACCGGGCCAGGCCGCTCCTCCATAGCGACGCGGAAGGCATCACGCACCAATGTTGGGATGCTGGACGCGCTGACGATCTGCCGCGACAGTTTCGTCAGCGGCTTCATCGAGGCGATGACGTCCACGATCTGGAAGCGCGCCTGGCGGCTGCTCATAATCGCCTTCTGCCCAGTCAGCAGCACCATCGGCATCGCGCCGAGATGGGCGTAGGCCGCGCCCGTCGAGAAGTTCAACGCGCCCGGCCCGAGCGTCGAGATGCAGACGCCGGGCCGACCCGTGAGCCGGCCGTGCGTCGCGGCCATGAACGCCGCCGCTTGCTCGTGACGCGTCAGAACCAGCTCGATCTTCGAGTTGCGGAGGGATTCGACGACATCGAGATTCTCCTCCCCGGGAACGCCGAAGACCCGGTGGACACCCTCGTGTTCCAACGCCGCGACCAGCAGGTCAGAGCCCTTCACCATGTTTCTTCTCCCTGTATTCTTGCCGATCAGGCGAGGCGCTTGATCACGGCGCCGGCGAAATCCGCCGTCGAGACCTTGCCGCCGAGATCGGCTGTCCTCACATTGTCGACCTGCAAAGTCTGCTCGATTGCGATTCGCAGCTTGGTCGCGAGATCGTCCCGCCCGACGTGCTTGAGCATGAGCCCGGCCGCGAGCAGCAGCGCGAGCGGATTGGCGATGCCCTTGCCGGCGATATCAGGTGCCGACCCGTGCACCGCCTCGAAGATCGCAGCCTTCTCACCGATATTGGCGCCAGGCGCCATGCCGAGACCACCAACAAGGCCGGACATCTGGTCGGACAGAATGTCGCCGAACAGATTGGTGGTGACGATGACGTCGAACTGCCACGGGTTCATCACGAGTTGCATGGCACAGGCATCGACGATGCGATCGTCCATCGCGATCCGCCCTTCGTACTCCTTGGCGATTTCGCGGCCGGCCTGAAGGAACAAACCGGTCAGGGCCTTCAGCACGTTGGCCTTGTGGACCACGGTGACTTTCTTGCGGCCATGGGCGAGCGCATATTCGAATGCGAAGCGAACGATGCGGCGTGCTTCCGCATGGGTATTGACACCCGAGGAGATCGCGACCGCATGCGGATCGTCGCCCACCTGGATGAAATGCTCGAATGCGACGTACAACCCCTCGATGTTTTCGCGGACGAGGACGAGGTCAATGTCCTCGTAACGACCGCCGGGCACCATCGTCTTCACCGGACGCAGATTGGCGTAGAGACCGAATTCTTCCCGCAGGCGCACGTTCACCGACCGGAAACCGCCGCCAACCGGCGTCGTCAGCGGCCCTTTCAGGGCAAGCTTGGTGCGGCGGATGCTGTCGATTAGTGCGCCGGGCAAGGGATCGCCTGCGCTCTGGATTCCGGCCATGCCGCCCTGCTGAAGGTCCCACTCGAACGGCGCGCCGAGCGCATCTAGGATGCGGGTCACCGCAGCCGTGATCTCGGGACCGATCCCGTCACCCGGTATCAAGGTTGCCGGAACTTTTCCTGACATGTTCGTTCCCCCTTGTTGATTTGATCCAGGATCACGCCGCAAGCTGGCGCAGCACGTAAGGCAGGATGCCGCCATGCTTGTAGTAGTTGAGCTCGTCGAGCGTATCGATGCGGCAAGTCACCGGGACGTGCCTCACCGTGCCTTCTGCCATCGCGATGTCGATGGTGGCGCGCTGGCCGGGCGTGATGTCGGCTATCCCTTTGATCGAGACCTGCTCGGCGCCGGTCAGGCCAAGGCTTTTCCAGGAGGTGCCCTCGTCGAAGACGAAGGGCAGGATGCCCATGCCAACCAGATTGGAACGGTGAATGCGCTCGAAGCTCTGCGCGATAACGGCGCGCACGCCGAGCAGCTTGGGTGCCCTTTTTGGCCCAGTCGCGCGATGAGCCGTTGCCGTATTCAACGCCGGCGAATACGACCAGAGGCACGTTCTCGCGCTCGTAGCGCATTGCCGCATCGAAGATTGACATCCGGTCGCCGGAAGGCTGACGCACCGCCCAGCCACCTTCTGGCGTAACGCCGCCCTCGTCCTTCACCGCGAAATTCTTGATGCGGATGTTGGCGAAGGTGCCGCGGACCATCACCTCGTGATTGCCGCGCCGCGTGCCGTACTGGTTGAAATCCTCCTGGCGGACCTGCATGCCGCGCAGGAATTCCCCGGCTGGCGAAGATGCCTTGATCGAACCAGCCGGAGAGATGTGATCGGTCGTGATCTTGTCGCCGAGCAAGCCGAGAACGCGCGCCCCCACGATGTCTCCGGTCGGGGCCGGCTTCATCGTGATGCCCTCGAAATAGGGCGGGTTTTGCACGTAGGTCGAAGACATGTTCCAGCGATAGGTCAGGGCCGTCGTGACCTCGACCGCCTTCCAGTTCGCATCGCCCTCAAAGACCTCGGCATATTTGGTCTCGAACAAGCGGCGCGTGACGTTGTCTCGGATGAACTGCTGGATCTCGGCATTCGAGAGCCAGATGTCCTTCAGGTAAACCGGCGCGCCGTCCGACCCGATGCCCAGCGGCTCATTGACCAGATCGACCTGAAGCGAACCGGCCAGCGCATAGGCGACGACGAGCGGTGGCGAGGCCAGATAGTTGGCCTGCACGTCGGGCGAGACGCGGCCTTCGAAATTGCGGTTGCCGGACAAGACAGCCGCAGCGATCACGCCATTATCGTTGATCGATTTCGATATCTCCTTCGGCAGCGGACCGGAATTGCCGATGCAGGTCGTGCAGCCGAAGCCGACGAGATAGAAACCGAGCGCGTCGAGGTCCTTCTGCAGACCCGATTTTTCGAGATACTCCGCCACGACCTGCGAGCCAGGGGCGAGCGAGGTCTTCACCCAGGGCTTTGCAGCGAGCCCTTTGCTCACGGCGTTCCGCGCCAGGAGGCCGGCGCCGATCAGCACCGACGGATTCGAGGTGTTGGTGCAGGAGGTGATCGCGGCAATCACGACATGGCCGTGACCAAGCTTGAATTCCCTACCCTCGACCGCAAATTGCTTGGCGGCCTGGGCTTGCTTGCCATATTCGCTTTCGAGTGCGGTGAGGAAGTTGGTCTTGGCAACGGAAAGGCCGAGACGCCCCTCGGGTCGTTTCGGCCCTGCGAGCGACGGCACGACCTCATCGAGATTGAGTTCCAGCGTATCGGTGAAGACGGGATCGGGCATGCCCGGTGCCCGGAAAAGGCCCTGCGACTTGGTATAGGCTTCAACCAGCGCGATGCGATCGCTGGCGCGCCCAGAGAGATTGAGATAATTCAGCGTCTCTTGATCGACCGGGAAGAAGCCGCAGGTCGCACCGTATTCGGGCGCCATGTTGGAAATGGTCGCACGGTCAGCAAGCGTCATGTGGTCAAGGCCGGGGCCGTAGAACTCGACGAACTTGCTGACTACGCCCTTCTTGCGCAGCATCTGGGTGACGGTAAGCACGAGGTCGGTCGCCAGCACGCCCTCGCGGAGCTTGCCGGAGAGTTTGAAGCCGATCACTTCCGGTACCAGCATCGACAGCGGTTGGCCGAGCATCGCAGCCTCGGCTTCAATGCCACCGACGCCCCAGCCCAGCACGGCTAAACCATTGGCCATGGTGGTGTGGCTGTCGGTGCCGACCAGCGTGTCGGGATAGGCGATCGTCTTGCCGTCGCGCTCGGTTGTCCACACCGTCTGCGCCAGATATTCAAGATTGACCTGGTGGCAAATGCCTGTGCCCGGTGGCACCACGCGGAAATTGGCAAAGGCGCCCTGCCCCCATTTCAGGAAGTTGTAGCGCTCGCCATTCTGCTCATATTCTCTGGCAACGTTGTCGTGCAGAGCTTCCGGGTTGCCGAAATGGTCGACCACGACGGAATGGTCGATGACGAGATCGACCGGAACCAGCGGATTGATTTTCGCCGGATCGCCGCCGAGTTTTTGCATGCCGTCTCGCATGGCCGCGAGATCAACCAGGGCAGGCACACCGGTGAAATCCTGCATGAGCACGCGGGCCGGACGAAAGCCGATCTCCGCGGCCGCCGATCCGCGGTCCTCGGTCCATTTCGCCAGCGCCTCGATATTGGCGCGCGTCACCGATTGGCCGTCCTCGAAGCGCAGCAGGTTCTCGAGCAGAACCTTCAGAGAGAAAGGCAACCGTGAGATACCTGCCAGTCCGTTCTTCTCGGCTTCGGGCAGCGAAAAATAGCTATAGCGCCGTCCATCGACGTCGAGGGTACGCTGGCATCTAAAGCTGTCCAAGACCGTCATGATCACCTCCCGTCGCCCGCACGCCGCCGCGCCAAAGAGGCCGGCGGCACTGCCTACGGAGGGAGGGATGTCTTTGAATGCGCTGACCGTTCCGAGCCGGTTCAGCCACGACGTCCTCCCGCGTTTTTTGAATGCCTGATGGCTATGCTGTCCGCATGCGGCCAGCAACAACCCAGCGCTGTTGGGAGCAGGATAGAGGCGGTTACCTGTCAACAACCTGTCGCGGTGGCCAAGGCAACGAGATGGGCCGGGCTATCGCAACGTCATGCGAGGCGGAGTCTCATCGTGACCCTGAGACCACGAAGGCGCTTGGCCTCGCCGAGTTCGATGGAGCCGCCCATCCGGTCGAGCAACACGCGCACGATCGAGAGCCCCAAACCGCTTCCGTCCGGCGCATCCGGACGGGCGATCCTGTAGAACCGCTCGAACACCTTCTGCCGTTCGGCGGGTGGAATTCCGGGGCCATCGTCTTCGATGTCGACCACGCTTGCGTCGCCATCCCTGGACAATCTCGCGATCACCACCCCGCCGGCTCGCCCGTAGCGGATCGCATTGTCGATCACATTGCCGAAAACCTCGTCGAGCAGAAGCTCGTTGGCATGGACGTACATCTCGTCCTGCTCCACCTCCAGCTGGAGCTCGATGTTGCGCGCCGCCGCAGCTTGCGCCCGCAGAGCGAGGGCTTGTTTCGCCTTCGTGACGAGCGAAATTCTCTCTGCAGGCGATCTGACCAATGCGTCCTCGTCGGCTCGCGCAAGCGTCAGCAATTGCGAAATCATCCGATCGAGGCGGACGACCTGCGCGTCCACCTCCATGACCATCCCGGTCATTTCGCTCGCGCCGGTCAGGCGACGCTTGAGGAGATCCAGATGCGTCCTTAGCGCGGCAAGCGGGGTTCGCATCTGGTGCGACGCATCGGCGGTAAACTGGCGCAAGATCTGGGTCGCGAAGCTGACGCGATCGAGCAGTTCATTAATCGCCTGCGCGGGCGCGAGCGCCTCCTTCGGCACCATGTGCAGATCGAGCGGTTGGAAGTCTTTTGAACCGCTGATTCCACGGCGATCGATCTGCCGCTTCAATTGGGCAAGCGGCCCGAGCCCGCGTTCGACCGCGATCCAGGTGAGCAGGGCGATGACAGCGAGGAGCACAGCTTCGGCCAGGGCAAGCTCGCGGATCATTTCGCGCCAGAGCTGCTCCCGCGCGTGTTCGGTCTCCGCCACAGCAACCAAAACAGGCTTAGCGATTCCATAGACGTGTCGTGATACGGCAGCTATGCGAACGGCGTTGCCGCGGTAGCTATCATCCCAGAAAATCGGCTGTTCCGGTTCGAGTGCCGCACTCTTGGGCGTGGGCAGGTCGTTGTATCCGGTGACCATCTGGCCATCCACGCTCACCTTGTAAAAAATGCTATCGTCGGACTGCGTCTCGAGCATACCCAGCGCCACGCGCGGCAGATCGACGGTAACCTCTCCGTCCTCCACGGCAAGGCGCTCGGCGATCGCCAGCAGCGAGCCCTTCAGCAACCGATCGTGCGTGACCTCAACCACGTGAGAGATGACGAGACTGCCGCCTACCGCCACCGCGATCGCGAGGCAGGAAACGGGAACCAGAAGGCCGAGGAGAAACCGGGTTTTGAGGGACGGCTGACGTCTCGCCATCAGCGTCCTTCCAGGAGATATCCGAGCCCTCGCATAGTGCGGATCCTCGGTCCATCCGAACCGAGCTTCTGGCGAAGACGAGCGATATAGAGCTCCAGCACATTTGGCCCAACCGGCTCGTCGAAGCCGAACACCTCGGCAATCATGCGATCCTTCGGTACCAGCTTGCCGTGGTGAAGCATCAAAATCTTCAGAACCGCCATCTCCCGGCGACGCAGGTCGAGCGGCTTGTCACCGAGGGTCGCACGCCCCATCGCCGGATCGATCACGAGGGATCCACACGTCAAGAGTGGATCGGTACGACCTTGACCGCGTCTGACCAGCGCCCGAACGCGCGCTTCGAACTCCGACAGATCAAACGGCTTGCGAACGTAGTCGTCCGCTCCCAGATCCAGTCCCTTGACCTTGTCTGCGGTGGTATCGCGCGCCGTCAAGATCATGATCGGCACCTTCGACCCACTGGCGCGGACTTGACGCAGAACCTCAAAACCCGAGCTATTGGGCAAGCCGAGATCGAGGACCACAAGGCTGTACGGTTCGGAGATGGCGATCGAAGCCGCCTCGGCGCCATCCGGTTCGTGATCCACCGCAAAGCCCATCGACTTGAGCGAGGTCGAAAGGCCCCGGACAAGAGCCATATCGTCTTCAACGATCAGGATTCTCACGGCGCCTCCCCCGCCAATACTTTCTAGGCTCCGGCGCTTTTGTTTACTTGCACCTTGGCAGATCTCTATCACAGAGCAGGCGCAATGGCATCTCCATCTTTGCAGACACTGCCCGTCTTTCGGTAAATCCGCATAGACCCTCCCTGCGATGCCGATACGCCGGGGCGGCTCGCCGTGACAGGTTGACGACAGCTCAGCTGTCTAGGCTGTCTCATCGCTTTCGCCGAAGCAGCTCTGGACCAACCGCGCTTTCGACTGCCGCCAGATCAGACGGTCCCAACGCAAAGCGCGATCGATGCGCGACACAAGAACCCGCAACCGGGCCAAACAACACGAGATCCACGGGAGGATAACATGACGGCATCCGGACAATCGAAGATCGGGATGGTGCTGCGCGTCACCAGCGGCAACTTCCTGGAGATGTTCGACTTCTTTCTTTCCGGGGTGTTTGCGTCCTACATCGCCAAGGCGTTCTTTCCGCTCGAGAGTCAGTATGCGTCGCTGCTGTTGACGTTCGTCGCCTTCGGCGCCGGCTTCCTGATGCGGCCGCTCGGAGCCATCTTCCTGGGAGCGTACGTCGACCGGATCGGACGTCGTCAAGGCCTGATCGTGACGCTCTCGATCATGGCGTGCGGAACCGTGCTGATCGCATTCGTTCCGAGCTATGCGACGATCGGCATCGCGGCTCCCCTTCTCGTGCTGATCGGAAGATTGTTGCAGGGTTTTTCGGCGGGAGTCGAGCTGGGCGGCGTTTCCGTCTATCTCTCCGAAATGGCGACCCCTGGCCACAAAGGGTTCTATGCCAGCTGGCAATCGGCGAGCCAGCAAGTGGCGATCATCGTGTCGGCGGCATTCGGCTTCGCGCTCAACGCCTGGCTTTCTCCGCAGCAGGTCGACGACTGGGGATGGCGGATCCCGTTCTTCGTCGGCTGCATGATCGTGCCGTTCGTGTTCTTCATCCGGCGTTCGCTCCAGGAGACGGACGAGTTTCTGGCGCGCAAGCATCATCCGACCGTCGGTCAGATCTATCGATCGATCCTCGCAAACTGGGCGATCGTGCTGTGCGGCATGATGATGGTGATCATGACGACGGTTTCCTTTTACCTCATCACGGTCTACACGCCCACGTTCGGGAAGTCCGTTTTGAAGCTCTCCGCCACCGACAGTCTGTTGGTGACGATCTGCGTCGGCATTTCGAACTTCTTCTGGCTTCCGGTGATGGGAGCCTGGTCGGACAAGATCGGCCGCAAGCCGATCCTCGTGGGCTTCTCGTTACTTGGCCTCGTCTCGGCCTATCCCGCTCTCTCCTGGCTCGCCGCCGAGCCGACTTTCGGCAAGATGCTGGCCGTCGAACTGTGGTTGTCCTTCATCTATGCGAGCTACAATGGGGCGATGATCGTCGCGCTGACGGAGGTCATGCCGGTCGGCGTGCGCACGTCCGGCTTCTCCCTCGCCTACAGCCTGGCGACGACATTTGGAGGCTTTACGGCAGCCATCTGCACCTGGCTGATTGCAGTGACCGGCGATAACGCTGCCCCCGGCTGGTGGATGAGCGCCGCGGCAGCATGCGGCCTGGTTGGGACCCTGTTGGTCTATCGAACGCAGGCCGTTACGACGGCATCCGAAGTCTCGGCCAGTTTGAATACGGTCGGGACCTGAAAGGCGACCCGTCATGTATGAACAGCCCCAACGTGACTTGTTGCGTTCCATTCGTCCGGGTTGGCTTGTTGCGGTAGCGGTCCTTGTTGCCACCCTCTGCGCACCGAGGGCTCAAGCGGCGGAAATCCGGGTCATGATCTCTGGCGGCCTCAGCGCCGCCTACAAGGAGCTGGTTCCGCAATTCGAAAAGACGACTGGCAACACCGTCATCACGTCTTACGGGCCTTCGATGGGAACCACGGAGAATGCAATCCCCATTCGCCTGGCCCGGGGCGAGCCTGCCGACGTTCTGATCATGGTGGGTGACGCGCTTGGTGTCATGATCTCCAAGGGATATGCCGATGCCGGCAGCCGAGTGGACCTGGTGCGCTCCCCGATTGGCATGGTCGTTCGAGCAGGCGCTGCGAAGCCCGACATCTCGACCCCGGAGGCGCTCAAGGCAGCCCTTCTCGCGGCCAAGTCGGTCGCCTATTCCGACAGTGCCAGCGGCGTCTATGTGGGGACAGAACTCTTCAAGAAGCTTGGCATCGCCTCGGAGATGGAAGGCAAGGCCAGGATGATCCCTGCAGATCCCGTCGCCGGCATCGTCGCGCGCGGTGACGCCGAGCTCGGCTTTCAGCAAATCAGCGAATTGCTGCCAATCCCGGGCGCCGAGTTGGTTGGGCCGCTGCCACCAGAACTCCAAAAGATCACGATCTTCTCGGCTGCGCTCACCAAGGACGGCAAGGCGCGCGAGCAGGGCAAGGCCCTCATCGACTTCCTTGCTTCACCGGCAGCGGCCCCTGCACTCGTGAAATCCGGCATGGAGCCGATCGCTCCCAGCCGATAGAATGTCCGGGGTACCGAAAGCGCCCGGCCTTTTCTTCGGACGATGGCCGCCTCTATACTGCCTGCTTTAGACGTCGGCTGGCGGACCTGTTGCGATGAGCGCCTCGGCCGGTCGGCGTCCGGCGGATCGAGGCAGTTCGGATGCTGAGGAGTAGGTTACATTTCGTAGCCTTAACCGTCCTGTTCGCCCTCGCGGCCAAACCGGCGAGCAGCCAAGAGGACCAGGTTCGCAGCGACCCGCTTGACCGGGACCGGCTGTCGGTCGGCTCGGGTACGGAGGGCGCGGTTCGCATCGTCTCGACGTCGGACACCATCGAGGTGAAAGGCCTGCTCGGCGAGTGGCATCGCTTACACCCCGATATTCGCGTCGATTACATCCATCAGAGCTCCCTCGAGGTCTACGAGGACGTCGTCAGATGTCGGGAGCGCGGTCAATGCGCCGACATTGTGTGGAGTTCGGCCATGGACTTGCAAGTCAAGCTCGTGAACGACGGCTATGCCCAACCGTTCTCGCCGCCCGACTCCGATCGGATCCCCGATTGGGCCATCTGGAGGAAGCAGGCCTTCGGAATTACCGCCGAACCGATCGCTCTCGTCTACAATAAAAGGCTGGTCCCGCCGGAGGATGTTCCGCGCACGCGAGCCGATCTGCTGAAGTTGTTGACCACGAAGCGCAGCCACTATCAGGGCAAAGTGGCCTCATACGATGCCGAACTGAGTGGTACCGGATTTCTCTTCTTCAGCAACGATGTGCAGATCACTCCGAACACTTGGAGCCTGATCCGCGGCCTCGGACAGGCCGGCGTTCGGCTTTACACCTTCAGCCATACGATCCTCGATCGGGTGGCGAGCGGAGAACACCTGCTCGCCTACAACATGATCGCTTCATACGCTCTCGAACGCGCAAAGGACGATCCGTCGATCGGTGTGACCCTGTTCACGGATTACACCGCGCTGATTACGCGTATCGCAATCATCCCGAAGAGCGCGCCGCATCCGGCGGAGGCCGCTCTTTTCATGGACTTCCTGCTTTCGCGGAACGGTCAGGAGCAATTGGCGGCACGCTCGTTCGGAACGGTGCGCTCCGACCTCCCGAGCGGCCTTAGGGCAACCGTGCAGGAGAACACGCTCCGTCCTATCCGCGTCGGGCCGGACCTCCTGGCGAACCTCGATCAATCGAAGCGAAAAGCATTCTTCCGCGAATGGCGCCGCGCGTTGGATGGCCGGTGACGCCGAGCCGCTAGTGCAGCGCCTGCAAATCCAGCTGATCCGCGGTCTTGGTCGCGACGAAGTTCATCATCGGGCGCTGCACGGCTTCGGCAATCTCTTCCGGCATCCCTGAAGTCGTTCTTCTGTCCCTTGCTATAGGGGCGGACATATTTGGCCGGCATCAACCTGGCATGCCTCCTCTCTTTGTCTCGACGTGCCATAGACTTTAATCGGGTCGTCGCGCTTTCACTCGGCTTTTCAATCCGGAAGGCCCTATGAAGTCTCATGAGTCTTCCACGGCACGCGGCAGAGTGAACTGAAACACTGCGCCTCGAGGTTGATTGGCCTCTGCCCACAACCGTCCGCCATGGGCATCGATGATTGATCTGCAAATTGAAAGACCCATTCCGAGTCCGCTGGACTTAGTCGTGTGAAATGGTTTGAAGATTTGATCGAGATGTTCAGGATCAATTCCTGGTCCTGAATCACGCACCGCAATGAGGATGCCCCCCGTCGGGCTTGGCTCGGAGCTGATCGTCAGCTCACGCGCTTCTTCCTCGGCCGAGCTCATTGCGTCCAAGGCGTTCAAGATCAAATTGAGGAACACCTGTTGCAGTTGAACGCGATCGCCGTGAACGCAAGGCATTTGATCCGCAAGGGAGGTGCGAACGGACACTCTATTCTTGTCTATTGCGCCTCGTACCATTACGAGCACCTCATCAATCGCCTCATTGACGTCGAAAGGCTCGATTCGTGGAGGCGCTTTCTTGATGTGATCACGAATGCGGCCGATAATGTCCTTGGCTCGATCGGCATCCCTGACGATGCACCCAAGCGCTTCCATGACTTCAGCCAGATTTGGCGGACTCATTTCCAAAAATCGCATTCCCGCACGAGCATTGTTGCGGGCGGTGGCGATCGGATGCAGAATCTCGTGGGCCAGCGAAGCGGTCAGCTGTCCCATTATGCTCACACGGCTCATGTGCGCGAGATCCAATTCTAACTGACGCAATCGCTCGCGCTCCTCTTGCGCCTGTCTCTGGTCGGTGACATCGACGGCCGCGCCCATGACTTCAACGACCTCGCCGGACTGATTGAGAATGGGACGGCCTATTGCGTGGACTTGCTTGGTCGTGCCGTCGGGAAGCACGATGCGGAAATCGAAATCTGTCTCCCCGCCACAAGCGACGACCGACCTACTTTCTAACCAAACGGCTCGATCTCCCGGATGAATTCGCTCGATCACCGCCTCAAGGGACGGGATGCCCCCCGCCGGATCGAAGCCGAACAGGTGGTATCGCCCTTTCGACCAGTGGGTGATCTCGTTTGCCGCCGGCCTCCAGGCCCAGCTGCCCATCTTACTCAGTGTTTCGGCTGCCGCTAGGTAGGTCTCGCTGAGGCGTCTAGCCTCGTCCGCTCTCTTGCGGTCGGTAATGTCGCGCGCGACGCCGCGATAACCGATAAAAGTCCCCGATTTATCGAACATCGGCAGCCCGGAGACGGAGATGTATCTCTTGCCCCCGTCGGCCGAAGGACGCGCTACCTCGAAATCGCGGAAGGGTTGGTGGGCCTCCCGAGCCTCGCGATGCTTGCGCCAAGCCTCGGCATCCGGCTCCAGGAAAGGCAATTCCCACGGCCTTTTGCCGATCGGACTGGCGTAGGCATCGACCCATTCGGGGCTTTGCGGTTGCAGGAAAGCTACGTCCGGACCAAACTCCTGACGGGTGAAGCGATGTTGTGCGTCGGTCTCCCAATACAGGTCGAAGGAGAATTGGACGAGAGCACGAAAGCTCTCCTCGCTCTCCCGCAGCTCAACCTCTGCCTTCTTTCGCTCGGTTATGTCCCGTCCGACGCCGCGGTAGCCCAAAAAGCGCCCGCTCTCGTCGAACATTGGCAGACCGTAGACGGACACGTACCGCTTACCGCCATCAGGCGTGGGGCGCGCGAGCTCGAAATCTCGGAACGGCAGGTGGGCGTCGAGTGTCTGTCGGTGTCGCTGCCAGGCCTCCTCGTCGGGTTCCAGGTAGGGTACCTCCCAGCGAGTCTTGCCGAGTTCGGAGCCCGGCGCCGGCGCGTCAGAAAGGCCTTCGGCGAACACTTGCCGAGTGAAGCGATGCTGCTCGTCAGTCTCCCAATACACGTCGAAGGAGAATTGGATGAGAGTACGAAAGCGCTCCTCGCTGTCACGTAGTTCTCGCTCGGCTTTTTTGCGCTGAGTGTTGTCAAGGATCGTGCCCAGTATGGCGAGCTTGCCATTATGCTCGATTGCGCCGCCATGAACTTCAGCTGGAAAGACCGAGCCGTCTTTGCGGAGGGCCCGGAACTCGTAGTGGACCTCTTCCACTTCACCTTCGGACCGGCGGCGAATGTTCTCCGTCACAAGCGGTCGGTCGTCAGGATGTACAAGGTCTAGGGGCCCAAGATTGTGCACCACCTCCTCGGTCGTGTACCCAAACATGTTCGCGAACGCAGGGTTTACGTGTCCAAAGCGACCGCCTTCAATAAGGTAGATGCCGGTAAGCGACGATTCCGATAACACGCGGAATTTTTCCCGGCTCTCGAGTAGTTCAGCCTCGACACGCTTGCGATCTGTGATGTGTCGCCCCACGCCGCGGTAGCCGGTAAAGTGCCCTGCATGATCGAAGACCGGCAATCCCGAGACCGCCGCCCAACGCACGCCACCATTGGGCGTCGGCCTCGCGTATTCCAAATCGCGGAACGGCAGGTGCGCGTCGAGCATCTCGCGGTGTTTGCGCCAGCCCTCTTCGTCAATCCCCAGATAAGGCACCTCCCAGCGCGTCTTGCCGAGCTCGGAACCCGGCAATGGGCCGTCGGTGACCCGCTCGGAGAACTCCTGCCGAATAAAGCGATGCTCAGCGTCGGTCTCCCAGTACACGTCAAAAGAGAATTGCAGGAGGGTGCGGAAGCGCTCTTCACTCGCCCGCAGCTCATCCTCAGCCCGCTTGCGCTCGGTGATGTCGCGGTCGAGGGAAACGGCGCGCAACTGGCCCTCGTGCCAGAGCGGCCGGATGCGAACCTCGACGGGAAACACGGTTCCATCTTTCCGGCGGTGACGACCATCGAAGGCAACGATTTTCCCCGCCCGAAGACGTTCCCGGATGCGCTTCAGAAGCGCCGGTGTCAGATCCGGACCGAAGTCGAACGCGGTCATCCCGATCAGTTCGTCGCGGCGATAGCCAAGGTTTTCGCACGCCTGGCGATTCGCATCGAGAACGGTTGCATCCTCATCGTAGAGAAAGAACGCATCGGATGCGTGGTCCACCAAGGTGCGGTATCGATTAAGCGCTTCTTCCAAATCCCGTGATTTGTCCTGCACCTCTTTGAACAGCCGCGCATTCTCGATGGCAATGACCGCTTGGTCTGCGAAAGTCTGTAGCAACTCGATGTGATGCGCAGCAAACGAGCCAACGGTCTGCCGGCTCACCGCGATCACACCAATCGACATGCCGGAGCTCTTCAGAGGCACGTACAATACGCTCCTAAAGCCGCGCAACCGCCCCAATTCCTTCAATCGTTCGTTGGGGTTGTCTTCGATATCAGCGATCTGAAGCACGTGTCCGGCCAGCGCGACCGCAAAATGATCGGCAATCGGACGGGGGAAGCTGGCACGCAGCAAAGCGTCCCCGGCCGGAGTTACCGACTTGGCCGCCTCGAGATGAACCATGCCGTCAACAAATCGATACACGCCAGCGGAAAAGCCGCCGATCAGCCGGGCGGCATTGGCAACGATGGCCTCGAACACCGGCTGCACGTCGGACGGCGAACTCGCAATGACTTTCAATATTTCGGCCGTCGCCGCCTGCTGCTCGCGGGCGTCTTTCAATTCTGTGTCAGGAGCTGTGGTGCACTTCAGTCGGGCGGCGGGCCGAACGGGCCGCTTTGCCTTGGCGCGGCTGCGGCCCTTCACGGGGCCAGCCTTGCGCGCTTTCGCCGCGCCCCTTTCGCCGCTCGCTTTTGCTGACCGTCCCATATCAGTCCCCAGCGGGTTTGAAGGGCCATCTTATCGGACGGAACGCGTTCGGAAAGGGGTCGAACGAGCCAGGATCTTGCTCTCCAGCTCGATGTCCGCTTGGGGTCTTGGCCGTGTAAAAACAAACAAGGCCGTCAGTCTTGAAGCCAGGGACCGCCACCGGACGCGTACACATCGGCCGACACCAAAGCTCATGAACCTCAGCCGCTGAGACAATTGAGCGGAGGTTCCACAACAAGGACGCACTCGGGAGAAAGATGCTGCCAATTGTGCGGGATGAAAGCGGGCAAGATGCACGCCGGCCGGGGTTGACCGCATCCTGTCAAAGAAGCGCTCGACCGTGCAACCTATCCGCGGAGAAGGGCAACAGAACTAAGCCAAAGCTCATTCAGCCACCCAAACCTGGTACGTCGTGGCACAAATATTTAGTAGATCGCTTTCGGCTTCTCGCCAAATATCCGGCCAATGAGTTTGGATGGCGAGAAACGCACCATAGCAGCTCTGGTACAACGGTTGTGCTGCCAGTCTTGCCTGCTCTTGACCATGACGGGCACACTCGCAATGCGGCGAGGAAGCAGCGAGACGCCTTAAGGACCGATGCAGTGTACAAAACGTATGTGCCGGCTTTGGCGGCATTCGGAGGATCAACCGTCGGGGTGGTCTCGACGCTGCTTACTGGATGGGTCACCAAGCGCCGCAAGAGCCAATGGCGTCGCCACGCCCACGCGTTTTCCGCGCGTGAAAAGCTCTATCGGAGCTTCATCGAGGAGGCATCGCGGCTGTATGCGGATGCGCTCACCACCGATAAGTCCGAAATCTCGCAGTTCGTCCATCTTTATGCGCTGGTTGGACGCATGAGGATGGTCTCGAACGACGAGGTGGTTCTCGCCGCGGAGAAGGCGGGCCGCCTGATCCTCGAGACCTACACGTCGCCTAACCGATCGCTTGTCGATCTGCCGAAGCTTATCGATGATGTAGATCCGTTGCGCGAGTTCAGCCAAGCCTGTCGGCGCGAATTGCAGGCCGTACCCTCTCGCTGAGGATCGAAAACGATGCCAGAGCATGTCAACGAGCCGGCCGGTGCATCATCTCCCCGTGAGCACCGGCTGCCAAAGCCGGGCGCACAAGTGTCTTCCAGCAGGGCGCCTTACTCGTTCCAGGCGCCTGAACTGCTCGACGGAGCTTGAGCAGCTCAAAACCCGTTCAATCAACAGGAGAAACTTCGTGAACAAGGTTACACGCCGCAATCGACCTGATGGCCAACTCGCTTTGCCCGAGCGGCGCCACCGACCACGCGACGAGCTTACCTGCGCCAGTCAGGGAGTCTCCTTTAGTGTACGAGCGAGACATGCCGTTCTGCTAGGTTCGATCGGCGCTTTTGCGGGCTTCGCCGCAATGTCTACTGCACTGGCTCAGGATGCGCCGCCGGTCAGCGACCAAGCCGGTGCTGCGATTTCGCAGTTGGACAAGACCCTTTCTGCTCCGGACTTGTCGTTTTCGGCAAGAACGATCAGGGTTTACCTTGATCAATTCGGGCAACCGCTTCACATCTTTCACACGATGAAAGTCACGATGCGCCGTCCTGATCGAATCAAGATTCAGGTCAGCGGGGATGACGGTGCGCAAGATCTATTCTATGACGGCAAGTCGGTCACCATCTCTACGCCCGAGACCAATACTTACGCGTTGCTCTCCGCACCGGGAGGTATCTCAGCGGCCGCGAACGAGGTCCTCGACAAGCTCAAAGTCGATTTTCCGCTGGTCAACTTCTTTGCCGTCACAACCGAGCAGTCACTCTTGAACGGGGTTGTGGGCGGCTGGCAGGTCGGTACGGACAAGGTTGACGGCGTCGAATGCCGACACTTGTTCTTTTACAAGAGAGGCGGCACCGATCTGGAATTGTGGATCGAGAACAATGCCGCAGCCGTGCCGCATCGTCTCATAGTCACATACCGCCTGCTTCCGGGTCAGCCGAGCTTCACGGCGGAGTTCACGAACTGGGACAGCCGGGTTCGTGCAGCCGATTCGGTATTTGCGTTCCAGGCTCCCCCCGGAGCGAAACAGGTTGAGCTCACTCCGGTCAATGCGTCGGCACAACAAGGGAGGCGGTGATGAAGCGACTGGCACTGACACTCGCCGGTCTTCTCATTTTTGCTGCAGCAGATTCGGATGCGGCCTTTGCGCAATTTGGTCCGCCGCCCGGTGGGCCGCCGATGGGGGGTCCCCCGCGCCCCCCGATGGGCGGGCCGCCGCGCCCGCCAATGGGCGGGCCGCCGCGCGCGCCAATGGGAATAGCCGGCGGTCACCCGCCCGGCTTGCCCGGTGGTGGATTTCGGGGTCCGGGACCAGCGAACATCAGAGCAGGCGGTCCCATTGGGAACGGCAACATCGCCGTCCGTGGTCCCATGGGCAATGGGAACGTCGTCGGCTCCGGCAACATTGCGATCAACCGCGGCGGTAACACATATGTCGGCGCGTATTATGGCGGCGGTCGTGGTTACGGCGGCGGCTATGGCGGTTACGGAGGTTACGGGTCTGGCTACTACAATCGCGCCTGGGGCGCCTATGTGGCGGGTGCAGCGACCGGCGCCGCGGCGGCGTCGGGCTACTCGAGTTCGAATTCGAGCTCTGACTATGACAATGGCTACGGCTATGGCTACGATCAGCGCGCGTACAGCTCGAACCGCAATCAGCGGGCATATTATTCGCGCGGTGGCCAGCGCTCGTATTATTCGAGCAGTGATTGTCAGTGACACCACGACATACGACCCCCGGTTCGCGCAGAACCGGGGCGGGCTTCCGACTGCCGGCACATGAGGAAAGGCATCCCTGCGTTTCCGTCCGGCCTTACCGCCGCGAACGGCGAACGGATCAGCACTGGGGCGCGGGTGATCGAGCCCGACGCTCGCGGCAGCTTCGGAGTTTGTCCGCTCGATTGAGACTAATGAGTGAACTCAAGATCGCTGCTGTCCTGGCTTTCACGGTGCGAGCGAGAGCCCGACGTTGGCGTATTCGCGACGGTCCCCTGTACGAAGCCGCCCTGTACGCCGGCCGCGCAACACTAACACCATGCTTACATAGATCTGCACCAGGTCGGGCCGAGCGATGCTCGGCCGACCTGAATCATATCCGAGATGAGAATAATCAGAGCGGGTCGTAAGCCATCGCTCAGGCGCAATGACCCGGCCGAGCCCGATCGCCCATTTCTTACACTCCGATCTTGTAGTAGGATCCGGGTGTTCGCCGATCAACGTCGATCATTCCACCCTTGGGTGTTGATATTGGTACGGCAAGCTCAGGCGTTCTGATCGTGGACGATGCTGAATTTCGAGCCTCCGTTGGCCGCTTATTGCGAACGGTAGGTATGCATAGCGAGCAATTTGCCTCTATCACGGAATTTCTCGCCGCTGCCCCAAATCCAAACGGACCAACGTGCCTGCTGGTCGACATGAGAATGCCGAGACCAAGCGGACTCGATCTGCAGCGCGAGCTTGCCAATGTAGGGAAGCATCTCCCGATCGTCTTCATTACTGCGCATGCGGACATTCCGATGACCGTGCTCGCCACGAAAAGAGATGCCATTGAATTCCTGACCCAGCCGTTCCGCGACCAAGATCTGATCGACGCCGTTGAAGCCGGCCTGGCTCGCGATCGAGATCGTCGAAACAGCGCAGCGGCACTGGCTGCCGTCAAGGAGCGATACGAAACGCTCAGCTCCCGCGAGCGCGAGATCATGGTCCGGCAGGGTACGGGAATGTCGCCGATCCTACTCGCGGCCTATGGTGCGTTCGGGTCGCACTCTCGGCTTGAGGTTGGCACCTCTAAGCGAACGTTTACCCCGCCGACGGAATTACCAACCGTCGACGGTTGCAAGCTGCTCGAAGCGAATCTCGGCTAGGACCAGGGTCCAAAGGTCCGCCTCTGCTATGAACGAGTTGCTCGGTTCGCATTCCAAGCGGCAATTACGAACATCGCTCGTTCCAAGCGTGGGGCACCTCAGAGCACGGCATAGACCTTCGTATCGTTCCGTACCCCATTCAGATGCCGAACAACGACCAGCGTCCAATTGAGCAGCTGGCGGTGACGGCTCTAGGCTGCGTACGCTGATAGAGCGCGCCGGACGTCTGCGGGCACCGGTCAAAAGAACGATCGAAGAATAGCTACGTCAGAACCAGGAGGAGATTGCAATGCCCAACTGCTCCGAAAGTCATGAATGCAGCAGAACCGCGCGATGCGCAGTTTGTCAGGGCAGGTTTGGCCTCATACGGCATTATTCATGGCGAACCCCGCTGTGTTCAAGAAAATGTCTGGACCGCTTCAAAGCGCGCATGGTGAGTGATCGCAACTGGGTGGGCTTTCTTCAGATCGCCTTCGCCCCGGCTCCAGATCATCCCGCAAGAATTCCGTAACTGTGGGCACATCTAAATACTCGCGATCAGCAGAAGCGTATCTGCATCTCGCCATCCTAGCCGCTGCTGGCGTTGCGGTTGATCGCAAGCATATTGAAGTGCGTACGGTGGCCAAAGCAATCAAAATCATCCGAGGGCAGAGTCCCGGAGTTGGCTAATCCACCACCTCGAACTTGAAGGTGTAGCGCTCCAAGGCGGCGTGCAGCGCTTCTCTGCCTTCTTCGGCGCGGATGCGCACCACCTGTCCCAGGCGCGGATACGGCGCGAACGCAACGCTGGTGACAATTGCGCCGACGCTGCGCGCTTCCTGCCGTACGGTGGCCTCGATCTCGCGTTGCTGGAGGGCCGGCTTGAATATCTTGCCGACACCGGTCACGGGCAGCGAGGACATGACCTTCACGTGCTTCGGGATCGCCGCCCGCTCCGGAATGTGTCCTGCCGCGAACTCCAGCAATTGCTGCTCATTGGTCGCTGCACCGGGCTTGAGCTGTACATAAGCGACCGGAATCTCGCCCGCATAGGCGTCAGGACCGCCGATCGCCGCCGCCATGGCGACCGCCGGATGCTTGCACAATGCGTCCTCAATCATCTTCGGATCGATGTTATGCCCTCCCCGGATGATCAATTCCTTGCGCCGGCCGGCCAGCCAGAAGTAGCCCGCGCTGTCCTCTCGGCCGAGATCGCCGGTGTTCAGCCAGCGCGTGCCCTCGATCTCGATCCACAAACCCACGTTCTGTTGTGGATCAAGGTAGCCTTCGAACACGTTCGGTCCTTTGATGACGATTGTTCCGATCTCGTCGATCTTCGCCATGCGGTCAAAGCGCCCGTCCTCGTTGAGGATGACCGCATGCATCTGCTGGTATGGCAAGGGTAGCCCGATCGAGCCGGCCTTCCGGATGCCTTGGGGCGGATTGAGGCAGGAGACGCATGTACCTTCCGTCAGGCCGTAGCCTTCGATGATCTTGAGCCCGGTGTTGGCCTCAAATGCCTCGATCAGCTTGGCGGGCATCGGCGCGGCGCCGCAGATCGCATATTCAAGGCTCGATACGTCGTTGCCACCGATCGGCACCTCAAGCAGCGCGGCATAGACCGTGGGCACGCCGGAGAACGTCGCTATCCGG
This sequence comes from Bradyrhizobium sp. SMVTL-02, assembly GCF_051853005.1. Classification (NCBI taxonomy): domain Bacteria; kingdom Pseudomonadati; phylum Pseudomonadota; class Alphaproteobacteria; order Hyphomicrobiales; family Nitrobacteraceae; genus Bradyrhizobium; species Bradyrhizobium sp. SMVTL-02. The sequence goes on from NZ_CP182469.1 coordinate 6,486,214, forward strand.
TAATGCGCGGCGATCTCCCAGAAGCGCTTGATCATGTTTCTGCCGCGATATCCCTCGGGCGTCGCAAGCAGGACATGGTGGCCGGTCATCCAAGGCAACAAGCCGGTGACGAGCTGCGCGTTGACGTGGAAGAGCGGCAAGCCGCACAAATACGTGCGGGGCTCGTGTTGCTCACCGAACATCTGCCCGGCGGACCAGGCATCGAAAACCTCGTTGCCGTGCCGACGGACCGCTATTTTCGGCGCGCCAGTGGTCCCACCGGTGCAGAAGTAAGACGACACCGTGCGTTCCGTGGCCGTCCTGGGTGCGACCAGGTGATCGGCGGGTTGGGCCTGCATTGCGGCCGTAAAGTCCACGATCTCGAACTCTGCCCCTGGGACGGTCGGAAGCGCTGCGGCGAGCCAAGTCGCGGTAGCGGCTCCGGCGTAGGTCTGGGAATTCACCAAGGCGACCACGCGAAGCTCGGAAAGTCCCAAAAGGTGCGGCGCAAGCCTGCTCCAATGCTCGGCACCGGGCGACGGTGCGACGGTCACCAGCACCCGCACTTTGGCCGCGCGAAGAATGTCTGCAATCAGATCCGGCTCGAGCAGCGGGTTGACCGCAAGCACCACACCGACGGCCTCGCCTCCCCAGATCGTGAAATGTGCTTCTGGCAGGTTCGGAAGCACATAGGCAACGGGATGATCGGCATCGACACCGAAGCCGTGGAACGCGTTTGCCGCGCGGGTGATGTCGGCGAGAAGGTCCTTATAGGTCCATGTCGCTGCACGCTGATAAGCATCTGCGGAATGAAAGAAGGTCAGCGCGCTCCGATCGGGCCACCGCTGCGCGCTGGTTGCGAAGACCTCGTAAGTCGTTTCGGGTAGCTGCCGCATCGCAAGCGGCGTGGCCTCAATCCTGAGGATGTCGGCCATGTCGCGTACACCGGGCGAGGTCCCGCCCGTTGCGGTCGTGAGCGCCAGATTCAGTGCTTCCAATTCCCCGATCGTCGGCTTGTCCAAGGCTCTTCGCTCCCGTTTGTCATGACGGCTTCAGCAACTACGAGGATCGCTCCGAAAGGGGCGACGAGTGCGACCGCCATTTGGGCCGATGGTACGTCCGTGTTGACATTCACAGCGGCAGAATATTAAACTATACCGTATATTTCGTTACGTCAACGGGCCTGCCGATCCCTGTGTCGGGCGAATGCGAGCTATCCAAGGTTCAAGCAACCAGACTGCCGATGCGACCAGTCAAGCCGAGCCCCGGGATTGAGCAAACCGTCTATGCGCTCGATGTCGATCTCAAGTTCCGCACCGCATTGTCCGCCGCCCTGGCGGCGGCTGGTCGCCGATTAGTCGCCTTCGGCGACGGGCCGACGCTCATTGCGACCGCGCGGCGGCGGATGCCACTCTGCATTCTCATTAACGTCGAGCAGACAGATCAAACAGCGCTCGGCGTGCTCGCAGCGTTTCAGCGCGAGGCCTATCCGGCTCCCATCTTTGCGATTTCCGGTCGAGCGGACATACCAACCGCCGTTACCGCGCTCAGGCTTGGGGCACTGGAATTCTTCGACAAGTTGCGTCAGTTCCCCGAATTACTCGCACGCATCGACGACGTCGCACGCACGATCGAAACGAGAGATAGCCGACTGCTGACGCAAGCTGCGGAAGGGGTTCAATTTCGCGGTCGCGAGCAGCTGTCCAGCCGCGAAATAGAAGTTCTTGGACTGTTGGCGGCCGGGCGATCGAGCAAGCAGGTCGCAAAACGGCTCGGCATCAGTCACCGCACCGTCCACGATCATCGATACCGCATCATGCGCAAGCTCGAGGTGAGAAATATCACCGACCTGGTACGACTCGTTCACGGATCACCGACTGTATCTAGCCCGGACCCATGACCCCGGAAAGGCGTCATCCCGCCGTCACCAGGAACCGATCGACCTCAGACTTCAGCCGATTGCTGTCAGAAGCGAGCGCTCGCGCTGCCGAGAGAACTTGCGACGAAGCCGCGCCGACACTGCTCGCCCCCTGCTCTACTTCAGCAATTCTGGAGGATCGTCCATCGAACCAGTGGCTTGGGTTGCCGTTGTCAACGTCACCGTCTTCATCAGGGTCGCAGGGCTTCTACATCGGCGAAGAGCAGCTTTGCCGCATTGCGCGGATGAGCGCCATTAACGTCACTCAGGCGAGGCGGTGGTCGAGTACGCCGTTGTCGCGATTGACACAATTATACTACACCGTATAGTTTGACTTAGCATGCTTCTTGACGGCGTAGGTCGATGCTCGAGGACGTACGCGCACGGACACGTGATTGGGAGATCAAGCATGAGCAGGAAGAGGCCTAAGCGGGGTAGGCCCCGCGGCGATCACGCTCCTGGCGTTCCATCCCGCATCCTCGATGCGGCCCACCAGCTATTTCTTCAGAGCGGCTACAGAAGTTCGAGCATCGACGACATCTCGGAGCTCGCACCCGCGAGTAAGCCGACAATCTATGCCCACTTTCCCGGTAAGGAGGCTCTCTTCGCTGCGGTGGTTTCCCGCGCCGTTGATCGTCTGACCGATTTCGAGAATTTCACGCCTCAGGGCGATACCATCGAGGAGAAGCTCGTGAGCCTCGGCAGCGCAATCGTCGACCAAGTCATCGCTGAGTCTCTAGGCGTGATGCGCGCCACCATTGGCGAGGCCCAGCGCCTCCCCGAGTCGAGCCGCAGCTTCCATCACGCGGCGCGGGATCGATCAGTCAAAGCCGTGTCCCGGCTTCTGAACAAGGACGCGCTGGAGCGGCCGCACCGCCCGAAGCGGCATCAAGGCACGGCCAAGATATTTCTGGACCTCATCCTGCTGCCGCTGCTGTTTCGAGCTCTGCTCGGGGAGAAACCCGGCGACCTGAAAAACGAGTTGCCCGCCTTCATGCGCGAACGCGGCGGCTTCATCCTCGCGGTGGGCGAGACGGCCTAGTTACTCAAGCATGACCTGGACTGGCCAGCGCGGACGCACAGAAGCTCATCATCTCCTCATAGCTCGGCCGAACGGCTGCCGCCTTGATGCGCGATGGGCTTAGGTATGTGTTCATCGCCTCCAGCAGGCAGCAGGTCAGCGTCAGGGGGCTGCCGGGTCGAAGCTCACCGGCGGCCTGGCCAGCAGCTATGAGCGGGCGCACGATCCCGCGAATCCGATCCATGTAGGACAGCGTGACCGGCCATTTCTCAGTTGCAGCAACGGCCACAAGCTCATGCAGCCTACCGTCGTTTGCCGCACGATCCGCATGCATTTGGCGATGAGGCTCAGCACGAGCGGCAGACGCTGCAAGGCCTCGTCGGGTTCGCCCGCTGCGGCAGCTGCTGCAATGACAACCTGATCGAGAAGCTTCTCGACGATTGCATCCTCGATGGCCTGCCTCGAGGGAAAGAAGCGATAGACATTCGCCGAAGACATCGACGTCTCGCGAGCTATATCCGCGACAGTGGCCTTCTCGTGACCGATCTCGCGGTAAAGCTCAATCGCAGCGTCAACAATACGATTTCGGCCGGTCTCCCGCGCAGGTCGCCTGATTTCGTTCGCCACCAGCTACTCCTATTCCTCGATCACGCGTCATGACGAAAGCCTCGGCGCCTCCATCGCCGCTTCGGATCCACATTGTTGCTCGAAGCCTACCCTCACGTCAGAGCCGACGAAATTCCTGAGCGCGTAGATGAAGAGTAGTGCGGCACTAGCAAAGCGGTCCATGAATGAAACGGCGGAGTTGCGAGTGGCGCAGCAGCTTGCTCGATCGTGACTGAAAACGGAATAAGGTAAGGCCAGAACGAAACCGAGATCGTGTCAAAGCCCGCCGCGAAGATCAGGAAAGTCATGTAGAGAGGAAGCTGGCTTGGTTCATGACGTGCTGTCACAGCCAACAGAAAGACTGTCACGATCCCGACCCCCGGAAGCGCGAGGAGAAAGGGCTGCTCCAGCCAACGGACCAACACCGCCAGATCGGCACTTGTATAGAAGAACAGGAATGCGAAGAAGCCGAGCAACCCGCCTGCAAGACGAGGAACGAAGCTGCGGCCCTGCTCGCGCGCGGCACCTTCATAGGTCTTGAGCAGCCAGCAGGCGCCGAGGAGCACATATGCGAAGCAAAGGCCAAGGCCACAAAGCACGGGGAACACGCTCAGCCATTCGACTCCCCGGCCCGTGTATCGGCCGGCCGTCTCCGGAAGCCCATCCACCAAAGTACCGATCATTGCGCCTTTCGTGAACGCCGCAAGTACGGACCCGCAACAGATCCCAACATCCACCACACCCTATGACGAAGCGCAATCGCGACACCGCGCACGAGGAGCCCAACAACCATCAGAAGCACGGGTACAGAGAACGCGTGGATCAGGATGGAGTAAGCGACCGGAAATGCTCCCCAAAGTACGACACCTCCGCTGATAAGCCACGCTTCGTGTCCTCGCGAGGCTTCGCCAGCCGCGCTCAACATGATGCGTTGCGATCTTTCGTCGGGACTGAGCCCGAATAGAAGTCCAACGCCAAGGTCGATGCCGCCAAGCAGACCATACAGCAACGACACTCATCGCAAGGGCTGAAATCCATAGTGTGGTCACGATGGCCTCCTTCACCGGGAGCCGGCGGCGGCATCGAAAGGATGGCCAACCGCGCTCCGACAGGGGGCGGAGCCTGCTGATATTCCCTGCCTTGGTCGGACGGGTCCATTCGACCCCGAGTACAGATGGCTAAGCAGTGGCTCACCCCGGGGTGCCCCGGAACTCTCGATGTCCTGGATACTCGCTTCTCGCGTTGTTCTCCAGTGCTGTGAATATGCTCGAAAAAAGGAGCCGGCAGCAACGCGCTGCCGGCTCGAGCGACCCGCCGGTATTTGCAGAACTGCGCAAACCGGAGCGTCTCGGGAGAGAAGGCGCTTTGCGGGTCATGCGTCGATTGCCGCGCCGATCGGCGGAATGGCGCCTGCTGGTTCGACAGGACGACACTAGCAGCGCCGCAGCCGCGCCTCTTGTACGGAGTTGCCCCAACCTCAGCTCCGCATTCTTCAAGCCGCGTCGCGTCCGATCGCCCAACCAAAGGGCTGCGCCGGAGAACGAAATAGCGCAAGCCTGTACGCGAAGCTCTTTCGGTCTCTCGATACACGACGCCTCAGACACACGAGGCGGAGATACTATGATCAGGCTAACGACCTTCGTTGCTTCAGTTGCGGTTTACCTCGCGGCCACCCCCGGCCACGCCTCGCAGTGCCCATCTTCCGGCTCGAGTGCATTCTCCCGCTCCGGCTGGGCAGCGACGCACAAGCGGCTCCCCGGACCGACGGATCATGAGTCCGCGTGCCGCGCTCTTGCTGCTGCCCTGGCGGAATCTGTGCTGGCCCGTCACTCGGCCGCGGCCTGCACTGCGGAATCCGGCCCGCATCCTGATCTCGAGGCGCTCGATAAGGAAATCAACGCCTTCAACGACCTGTTCGCGGCTGAATGTCGGGGGTGACCTCAGCGGTTGGTCGGGAGCCCTACTTATGAGGCCATGCGGCGATAATCGCGCGGCGACATTCCGACGCTTCGGCGGAACCGCCTCGAACAGTGGCTTTGATCGACGAAACCTGCGGCTGCCGCGATCTCCGCCAATGGCATTTCGGTCGCAGACAACAAGCTCATCGCGAGGTCTACCCGCCGTTGCATGAGATATTCATGCGGAGTGATGCCAACTGACTTTTTGAAGGCTCTGACAAAATAGCAGACGGAAAGGCTGGCGATCTCCGCCAGTCCCTTGACACTGATGCTTTGATCGATGTGCGCATCGACATATTCGCGAATCCTTCGAACGGTTCGCGGCGGCAATCCGCCTCGCGCAGGGGTTCTATGCGCACTCGGTCTGTTCCCTTTGCCGGGGCTATCATTGGGAAGAGGCGCCAAGATCGACGCAAGCCGTACAGCGAGATCACCCTGGCGACGAGGCGACCCTTCGCTGCTCCGTTCATCGAACATCGGCGTCTCGGTCCCGTTGATCGCTTTCCGGCGGAAAGCCAGCTCAGCAACGAGACCTATCAATCTTCTGGCTCGTTACGCTCACGCCTGAATCGTATCGCCAGGGCCGGCTCAAACAACTAAGCCAAGGCAGCAGCTCCTCGCTCGTTGGATTACCAAGCCGCACCGATGTTCGAGGAGACACGAGTGTTATTCGTGTTATTCGGAAGGTCGACCGGATTGCACAGCCGAGCTGATGCATTTTTCCAGGTGGTCGTCATCCACCGGCTTGCTCAGATAGCAGTGAATGCCATCCTTCAACGCTCGGTCCCGAACGAATTCATCCGGATATGCAGTGACCAGAATCGTAGGAATCTTGAACCCGACATTCTTGAGGTGCCTGTGGAGCTCTGGACCCGTCATCCCCGGCATATTGACGTCAGCCACGAGGCACGCGGTTCTGCCGACCGCGGGCGACGCCAGATAAGTCGCGGCCGAAGGGAACGCTTCAACCGTATAGCCGAGCAGTGTGATCAGCTTCTGCATGGAATCGCGAAAAGGCTGATTATCCTCGACGATCGCTATGAGCTTCTGGTTCCTGTTCGGCATGGTGCTTCCAGGCAGTTGGCCCGCCGGCACACTCCGCGCCTGCATGCAGTTCAGTCTCTAACTGCCGGAAGAACAAAGCAATCCCGCTGCTTCTAAACTATGGCTTATGCCGATCAGCCGCTGAGGCCAGGCGTACCCTTGTTTAGACCGTCGGATCTCGGGTAAGATCAGGTTCAGGATGCCAAGCTCGTGCCGCTCCCAACGCAGGGTGCAGAGATGCTGGATGAGAAGCCCAGTGTCTTGATCATTGATGACGATGCCGAGTTTCGTGACTCGGTTGGCCGGCTGCTGCGGACGGTCGGTCTGAACATTCGGCAGTTCTCAGGCGTCTCCGACTTCATGAGTTGCGGCGACATCCCGGATGGCCCGACCTGTCTCCTCGTCGATGTCAGAATGCCTGGACGAAGCGGGCTCGATCTCCAGCGCGAGCTGACCGCGGCGCATCGAGAACTTCCCATCATTTTCATCACCGCGCACGGCGACATCCCGATGACCGTGCGCGCCATGAAAGGCGGCGCGATCGAATTCCTGACAAAGCCGTTCCGCGATCAGGATCTCCTAGACGCGATCGAGACAGGGCTCGCGCGGGACCGGTCTCGCCGCGAAAGCGACAAGGCGCTGGACGTACTCAGGCAGCGTTTCGCGACATTGAGCCCTCGCGAGCGTGAGATCATGATCCAGGCGACGGCCGGCCGTCTCAACAAACAGATCGCCAACGATGTCGGCATTGCGGAGTCGACCGTAAAGGTGCATCGGACCAATCTGATGCGGAAGATGAAGGCGCGCTCGCTTCCCGAGCTCAGCCGGATGGCCGACGCACTCGGCCTTGCACCCGAACGACCCTCGGGCTCCTAGACATCATTACCTCGAAATATCCAGGTCGAGATTCTGGCTGCTCCGTCGCTGTCTCGCACACGAACGCGCTCCTCGCCAAATCGATGGTGGAATTCCTCTCCTCTTTTCTAAGCTTAGGCTTAGCTCGCCAGTCCACTAGCCAACATCAAAAGACCTAGGCGCAATGGATCGTCTCCGGCGCAGCATGGATATTGCACAAGACGAACCTCAGAGGCGAGCAGTCACATGGCGGCAGCGACCTGGTTTGAACTTGGTGCCTCTCTGATCCTGGCCGGCGTGAACGCGATTGTTGCAATAGCGTTGATCGGCTTCAGTTTGTCGCTGCTCACCGCTGTTATCCTGGTGACACAGTATACATCATTCAAAGCGGCACTGACGCACCTTGGTGGGAAGCAAGAAGGACTGAACAGGCATGGCTTCTAAACTGAAATACATTTCCCTGGCCCTGCTTGGCGTCGTTTGTTGTAGCGCCAACGCACTTGCACAGGACAACCGCGGCACCCCAGAGCAGCAGGCCGCATGCGCACCGGACGCTTTTCGGCTCTGCAGCAGCTACATCCCTGATCCGGCGGATGTCGCAAGCTGCCTGAGGCAGCGGCGTTCAGAGCTGAGCAGCTCGTGCAGATCCGTGTTCGACCAAGCCGAGCAACCGGCGCGCACGGGGCCATCGAGGCGATCCAGCAGAGAGAGCTTCTAGCACGTTGCGGGAGGAGCCTGCGGCATGTTCAGCCATCGTTCGTCCGTATCGCCTGCAAGATAGTTGAGTTGAGTGGAGTGCCAAGCGAAGCCCTATCAAATTTCACGCCGAGAACTCGCCAGGAGCCGCATATGAGAGTCGCAGTCTGCACACGCTGTCCCTATTCGCCTCAAGACCTCGCGGACCATTACGACGCAAAGTCGGAACTTCTTCTTTGCTTACGGTGCAACGGCAATCGGGCGTCGTCGCCGCTCTCGACCCTTCTGAATGTCAAGGAAGGGTCGCAAGGCGCCCTGCCCAGGAACTCCTCGAACGCCCAGATTCAACAACCCCCTGCGCTCTCGGTCGCTGACGCCTTCGCCTGATCGGCCATTGTTCGGGCCGGACCCAGGTTCACTCGAAGCGACGTCTCGAAGGGTTCAGGAGGAGCGGCAGGTACGACTGCCGCCATTTGTTCGTCCTGCGGCACCTAAAGTGAGTCGTGCCGAATGACAACTGGTCGATGGTTCAACAGCAGATGGCTATGTCATGATCGGTCCGCGCAGTCTCCTTTGGATGTTCCCGCTCGCATGGGCTACGGCCGTCAGCGCTCAAGAAGCAGGACAGGATCCGGCTCATCGCCATCATCCACCCGAAGACCGCGCGCTTCACGAGAAGTTCTGGCGCATGCCGGATAATCCGACGCTCAGCTGCTGCAACGATGCGGACTGCTCTCCGACGGAAGTGCAGTATTCGGATGGCAAGCTCTATGCGCGGCGGAGGGAAGACGGAAAGTACCTTCCGGTACCGCCTGAGAAGGTTGAGCGAAACCGGGACAATCCGGAGGGGCGAAACCACCTCTGCGCACCGCCCCCAGCCATCTCCCCTTCTGGGATCGTCTATTGCTTCGGGCTGGGAGGCGCAACATGAGGTTCGTCCTGGTGAATGGTAGAACCCCGATCAATGCCACGTTTTGCCTTCAATGCTGCGACAAGATTGGCGGCAACTACCTGCGAGACACGGCAACCCGACTGCCCTATTGCGGGTACGCATGCTACCTGCGGCATCGCGACGAGGAGTCGCGAGACAGTTTGACCGGCGGACTGAGCTTCGTTTGGCGCGCAGGGCGCAACGAGAATTTTTGTGGTCATGAGTTGGAGACCCGACCGTGAAGTTCATGTTGGTCAACGATGAACCATTATCGCGCGATTCCTCCTGCACGGGCTGCGCTCGACGACTTCGGTCGGGCCACGTGCGGCACGTACATTCGCACGCGCGCTTTTGTGACGAGGAATGCCTTCGAAGGCACCAGGTCGCCACTGCGTTCGCACGGTGGCCGGTGTTCGACTTCAAGGTTGAGTCTGCGCCGAATGGCATTGCCGCATCCCAACGACGCGCGGTTGAATCGGTTGCCGTATTGAACGCCGTCGAGTACTGGCGCCATGCGACGCAGATGTGGACGCTATCGCTGTCCATGATCGGGACGTTTCTGTCGGCCAACGAGTTGATGACCTCCAAAGGAGGTGACAGCTAGGAAGCCGACTGAAACCGTGCGGCGGCCGCGGTCATGGCGGCCGAATAGCGCCTTCCAGCCCCAAGGAGCTAAAAGGACGCGGAAGCCGCGGCCGCCACACTTGATTAACTACACATCACGCTCCCTGACGCGGGGTCGGAGAACACCTATCGATAGCGCGCCTGATTCCAGCGATGTCCGATCAGGGCGAGGATGATGATAACGCCATCGAAGAACTGAACGTAGAACCCGGAAAGTCCCGCCCCCACCACCCCGCTTTGGATGAACGAAACGATCAAGGCGCCGATCGCTCCTCCTGCCACGGTACCGACTCCCCCCCAGGTGGGAGTGCCACCAACGAATACCGAAGCCAGTGCCGGCAGGAAGTAGCCTTCGCCCGCAGTCGGCCACCACGTGAAGTTGATGAGCGTCGAAAATATTCCCGCAAGCGCCGCCCCCAGTCCGACGAGAGCGAAGGTCTTGACCCTGACCCAATCGACGTCGATCCCCATTTGGCGCGCGCTCTCGGGATTGTCGCCGACGATCTTCACATGGGCACCGAAGCGATGCCTGTTGAAAAGCAGTGCGGCGAAGACCACGAAGCAGAGCGCCCAGAGGGCCTGGCTTGGCACGCCGAACACCACACTCGAAAATATTCTTCGCAGCGAAGTTTCGCTCAGAGACGTCAAGGCGATCGGCATGCCCTCGTTGGCGATCTGGATGACCCCGCGAAGCACGAAGTTCATGCCGAGCGTGGCGACCAGTGACGACAGGTTGAAATAGACGACAATCGATCCGACTACGAGGCCCGCAAGCATGCCAGTCGCGACGCCTGCCACGACAGCCAGGTAAGGTGAGAAGCCGGCGTGGACCACAAGTGCGAAGATCCAGGCCGCGAATCCCATCGTTGCAGGAAAGGAAAGGTCGATTTCCCCCACCGTCACGACGAACACCAGTGGAACGACGAGGAAGAGCGCCACTGGCAGGGTCGTCAATACGGATCGGTATATCGTCCATTCGGTGAACACGCGCGGGTTCGCGACGATGAAGACGGCCATCATGGCCAGAAAGACCGCAAGCGTTCCGAGTGACGCCCGGTTAGCGTCGACGAAGCGCCATAGCGGAGCACCGGTAGCAGCATCGCCCTGCCTCTCGGGCTCTTTTCGCAAATGTGCAAGCTCGCTCACCGTGGTCTCTCCACGTCCTCGACCGAGGCAGCCGCCAACACCGTAGGCGGTCGCGCCACCTCCTCCATCAGCGCAATCAGCGCTTCCGCCGATGACAGTGTAGTACGCAGGCTCTGGAGCGCTATCCGCCCGCGGTCGAGCACGACGAATCTATCGGCAATCTCATAAACCTGGTGGATGTTGTGACCTATGAAGATGACCGACCGCCCGTTCGCTTTCAGCTGGCGCACGAAGCGAAATACCTTCGCGGTCTCGGCGAGTGACAGCGCCGCGGTCGGCTCGTCTAGGATGATCAACTCGGCCTTGTTGTAGATGGCACGGGCGATCGCAACGCCTTGCCGCTCTCCCCCGGAGAGTTGTCCGACGATCGACCGCGGTGAAAGCAGGCGCGAGGTGAAGCCGATCTCCCGCATCAAGCGCTCGGCCTCCCGCAGTTCCTCTCCGAGCTTCAACCAGCCGAAGCGGCCCGCGATTTCACGGCCCATGAAGATATTGCGGACAACCGATTGCTGTAAGGCCAGTGCGCGATCCTGGAACACGGTCTCGATACCGGCATCACGTGAATGTGCCGCGCTCCAGCCTGTCACCGGCTGTCCGCGAAGGAGAACTTCGCCTGACGACGGCTGCAAAACGCCAGAGAGAATCTTGATCAGCGTCGACTTTCCGGCACCATTATCGCCGACGAGACCCACGACTTCGCCCCTGTCGACGTGAAGATTCACGCCGCTCAGAGCGCGAATGCGTCCGAACGACTTACTGATGTCCCGCAACTCGACAAGCCGTTCCGCCATGGCTTTTCCGTCCCAGGAACCATTCCGCACGCGCAACGCGAAGCGGAACTTGACTATCGCACACCTCCGGCGGCGAGCTTCGCGATCTCTCCATAATTGTCGGGTGTCACAAATCCCGCGCCGGTGTCCACGCTGATCGGTGTAAACCGATAGACAGCTTGCTGACAGAGACTGAGGATAGGCAGATAGCCTTGCATGAACGGCTGCTGGTCGGCAGCGAGCTGGATCCAGCCGCCTTTGAATCCTTCGACGACCTGCGGACTCGTGTCCACCCCAAAGTTGAAAATTTCGCCGGGCTTCTTGCCCGCTGCCTGCATGAAGGCCGGCACGTTTCCGAGCATCTGGCCACCACCATAGCCGACCGCCTTGACTTCCGGGTACTTGGCCAGGGCAGCCGTGATTACGGGCAGGGCAAGATTTGGATCCGCCGCCCATCCCGGCTGCGAGTTGATCTTGATGACTTGGACGCCCGCCTCCTCCATCGCCGCGACAGTACCCCGCTCGCGCGCACCGCGATTCTCGTTCTCGAAGGGCCCTTGCATGAAGGCAACGTCGCCAGCCTTCAGACCGGCACGCTTCACCACTTCTGCTCCGAGTGCGCGGCCAAGCTGCGCCACCTGAGCGCCGATGTAGCCTCCGCCAAACCTGGCGATGACCTTGGGCACAGGCACATTCTGGTACATCATCTTGATGCCCGCGCCCGCGGCCTCCTCGGCCAGCGGCATGAGCGCCGCATCACCAGGGTGGCCCATCATGGCAATGCCGTCGGGCTTGACCGCAATCGCTTCACGCAACTGCTGGGTCATCTTCTCCACGTCCCAGCCGGAGAAAATATAATCGACACTTGGCCCCAGGTCTCGCTCGGCCTGCTTGGCGCCGTTGTAAACGATGGTGCCGAAGGAATCGCCTTCCGCCCCGCCGACAAAGAAGCGGAGATGCACGCCCTTGCACCATTTGTCGCGTGTTTCGGCCTGCGCAGAGACCGTCGCCCCTACCAGCACGCTTGTACCGACTACGATCAAGAGGGCGGACAATCCGCCAGCACGATAGCTTGAACGAATTTTCATACTATTCATCTCCCCTCGGTCAAACCTGCGAATCTGCTGTACGTGCGGCCAAAACTTCAACGTGAACTTCGCCCACCCCTCGAGCTGCCGAGCTTTCAGAGGCTGGGGGCAAGGTGAACTTGAACGCGGCGCCCCGAAAGCACGCCTCCGCCCATAGCCGGCCGCCATGAGCATCGACAATCGAGCGGCAGATCGACAGGCCGATACCTATTCCGCTGATCTTGGTCGTATAAAAGGGCTCGAAAACCCGCTCCATCTCGTCTGGTTGGATGCCTGGTCCCCAATCCCGCACGCAGACGAGCGTGCCGCCCGCCTCGCCTGGTTCGGTGCTGACGACGAGCTCACGGACTCCCTCTGTGACCGACGCCATCGCCTCCACGGCGTTCAGAATCAAGTTCAGCGTGACCTGCTGGAGCTGAACGCGATCGCCGCAGACGATCGCCTTTTCCTCCATGAGGGAAGTTCGGGCCAGAACCGAGTTTCGCTCAATAGTGTTCCGGACCATCGCGATCACCTCGCTTACGGCCTCATTGAAATCAAACGTCTCCTTGCGTGGATGTGACTTCCTGATGTGATCGCGGATACGGCCGACGATGTCCCGGGCGTGATCGGCATCTCTTACGACGCAGGCCAGCGCCTCCCTGACCTCGCCGATGTTCCTCGGGTCGGCATCCAGAAGGCGCATGCCGGCCCGGGCGTTGTTGCGAGCCGTCGCGATAGGATGCAGAATTTCGTGAGCCAATGAGGCCGTCAATTCCCCCATGATGCCGAGCCGCTGCATGTGAGCCAGGTCCGATTCCAGTTGTTGCAACTTTTCGACTTGCTCCTGGGCCCGCCTACGTTCGGTCACGTCGACGTGGGTCGCGACGACCTCAATGATGTCACCTTGCGCCGAGAATAACGGATAAGAGTTTGTTTCGATGAACTTGATCGCGCCGTCGCGCCCGACGATTCTGAACTCGAGCGCCCGCTCCCGCTTTTGCCGCAAGTCTTTTCGGATCTGCTCGCGTACCCGATCGCGGTCCTCCGGGTGCACACGTTCCAGAACCCTTCTGCCGTCCGGCAGCCCACACCGCACGTCGAGCTCCCAGATCCGGTAACATTCTTCGGACCAGTAGAGGCTGCCGTGCGCGTTGAACACTGATGTGCCCGTATGGCTCAGCCGCTGTGCTTCGGCAAGGTACGCCGCGCTGCGTTTGAGCGCCTCTTCCGTCCGCTTCCGTTCGGTGATGTCGCGCACAACGCACATGAAGCGGCGTCCACCCTGCTCGAATTGGCCGACGCGAACCTCCACGGGGAAAGTGCTGCCGTCCTTGCGTCGATGAACCGTTTCGAAGGTAACGGGTGCACCCCTTGCGAGGTTTTTCTTGAGCTCGGAGATCGCCGCATCGTCGAGGCCGGCATCGAAGTCTCGTCGATGCTTGCCAATCAGCTCTGCCCTGCCGTAGCCCAGGGCGTCGCAGGCCTGCTGATTGACATCGAGAACAATCGACCGGTCGTCGAGCAGGAAGAACGCATCCGTTGCCTGATCGACGAAGGTACGGAAGCGCGCCTCGCTGACGCGAAGGTCCCGCTCCGTCTGTCTCAGCTCGGTGATGTCGTGCAGCACGCCGAACTGCCGCAGCGGCTTACCCGAACGGTCCCAGGTGACGTCACCCTGGCTACGGACCATACGTACCGTACCGTCAGCGCGCACGACCCGGTACTCCACATCGTATTGCGGCCCGCCAGGGTTTAGCGCCGCGATGGCAGCCTCAGCCGCCTTCGCCCGGTCGTCCGGATGGATCAAATCCAGCCATCGCCGATGCCAATCCGGCAAGTCGACCGGCCGCATCCCAAAAATCCGCGAAACTTCGTCCGATAGCGACACATGCTTGCTGGTAAAGTCGCGCTCCCACCAGCCAAAATGCGCCATCCGCTCTGCCTTCTCCCACCTTGTCCGGTTTTCGCGCAGCGCGCTGGCCGCTCGCTTCAACTTCGCCGTGAGTGCAGTCACCACCAGTGAAGTCGTCAGGAACGCTACGATCCGCTCAACATCGTCCTGCACGTAATTGCCGAATTGAAACAATGGCGGCGCAAAGAAGTAGTCGAGGCAGGCCACGGCGGCAATCGAGAGAAAGCACGAGACGGTGAAGCTGCCCAGCAACGACACCAAAGATATCAAGATGACGAAGGCAAAGCCGGTCCTCACCACGCCGACGCTCAGCTGAAAGCAGACGAAGGTGACGATAGCCAGCCCTGTGAAGCCCAGCACCAACTGGGCGGCGGCCTGCAACAAGCGTCTCTCGTCCGCTTCTGGGCTAACTCGAAGAAGGTTCTGGATGAGGTTCACCACAGCGCCTCCGCAATGCCAACAGTTCGAGTAAGGCGCCCGTTCTCCGCCCCATTCAATGATGTGCAATTGCGCCCCTTAGGTGCCTGGGGGGCTCGATCAAGACTGCTGGCCGCATATTCCTTCATCGATTCTCCAAGCCGGGCGGCAGGGTGAAACGGAATGTTGCGCCTGATGGTTGATCGGCCTCCGCCCATAAACGGCCTCCATGGGCTGCAATGATCGATTGGCAGATCGACAAGCCCATTCCCATTCCACTCGCCTTCGTGGTGTGGAAGGGCCTGAAGATCAGATCGATTTGCTCTGGCTTGATGCCCGGCCCGGAATCTTGCACAGCGACACGCACGTCCTTGGTGTCGGCTGACTCGCTGCTGATTAGCAGCTCGCGCCGTCCCTCCTCGACCGCCCCCATCGCCTCTATGGCGTTCACGATCAGGTTGAGGACGACCTGCTGTAGCTGCACGCGATCGCCGCGAACGAAAGCCAAGTGCTTGTCGAGGCTTGTGCGGACTGAGACCCTGTTTCTGTCGATGGCATGGCGGACCATGACGATGACGTCGTCGATAGCCTGGTTCAGGTCGAACAATTCGTTCGTCGGGGGCGATTTCTTGACCTGTTCTCGTATGCGCCCAACAATGTCCTTTGCGCGATCGGCATCTCTCACCACGCATGCAAGCGCTTCATTCACCTCGATCAGGTCCGGTGGCGACATTTCGAGGAATCGCATGCCGGCGCGCGCATTGTTGCGGGCCGTGGCGATCGGATGAAGTATTTCGTGAGCCAGTGAAGCCGTCAATTCTCCCATTACGCTCAGGCGATTGAGATGGGCGAGATCCGCTTCCAGCTCCCGTAGACGCTCTCGTTCCGCTTCCGCGCGCTTTCGTTCCGTCACGTCAATCACGGTGCCGACGACCTCGAGGAACTCCCCGGCAGCGGAATATGAAGGATGGCCAATCACTCGAAGGTGTCTCGTATTCCCATCTGGAAGGACGATTCTGTACTCGATCGAGTAGTCCCGCCTGAGGCGCAAAGCCTCCTGAAGGCCGTCCTTGACCCTCTTGCGATCATCCGGGTGGACCCGCCGCCACCACACCTTGCGGCTCGGAATACCCTTGGCCGGGTCAAATTCCCATATCTTGAACAGCCCTTCCGACCAGTACAATGACTGTTCGGCATTGAAGGCATACGCGCCAGTCGCGCTCAGCTTCTGCGCTTCGCCGAGATACGCCTCACTGCGCCGAAGCGCCGCTTCTGCTTGCTTTCGTTCGGTGATGTGCCTGCCCACACCGCGGTAGCCGATGAAGCGTCCCGCCTCGTCAAATATCGGCAACCCGGATACCGACACGTAACGCTTGCTACCGTCAGGCGCGGGTCTTGCGAGCTCGAAATCACGGAACGGCAAGTGAGCGTCGAGCATCTCCCGGTGCTGACGCCAGGCGTCCGGGCCCGGTTCGAGATATGGCACCTCCCAACGCGTCTTGCCAATTTCCGAGCCCTGCGCCGGCGCATCTGACAGGCCGTCTGCAAACTCTTGCCTGACAAACCGATGCTGCGCATCGCTTTCCCAGTACACGTCAAAGGAGAATTGAACGAGGGTCCGGAATCGCTCTTCGCTTGCGCGGAGCTCACGCTCCTTCCTCTTGCGCTCGGTCAGATCGAGGACAAAAGCCACGCCTTCTGTTCTTGTCTCATCGAAGCAGGCTCCGCCTATCAAGACTGGGAGTCGGGTCCCGTCCTTGCGCAAATATTCCTTCTCGAATGGCCGCGAGACGCCGGATTGGCGCAGCTCCGCCAACGTTTGCAGATCCCTCTCCTGCCACTCCGGCGGCGTCAACCGCGCTCGCGGCATGCGACCGGCCGCGAAATCGGCGCGGTCATATCCGAGCATATCGAGGAAGGCATCATTGACCTCCACCAGCCAACCCTGATCGTCCCGCGCACCGGCTGATGGAATTCGCCAGGTAAAGATGCCGATAATATTGGCATCGACCAGGCGTCTGATTTTCGCCTCTCGTTGCTCGAGGTTTCGATACAGAAGTGCATTTTCCAGCGTGATCGCGGCCTGCGACGCCAGCAGTCTGAGAACGGCAGTATGCCGCGGCGAAAATGCCCTCGGAGCCAGATTGTTCTCCAGATACAGGACGCCTGTGACGACCGCCCTGTTCAGCAGCGGCACGCACAATACGGATCGCGACCCTTGCTCTCTGATGTAAGAGTCTGATGAAAGCGATATTTCAGTTGCGGCATCATCCAGAACGATGACCTCCGAACTTCGCAGAACACGATGAAGAACCGCCAACGGCAATTTCGACGCACTTGCCGCTTCGTCACACATTTCGACGACTATCGAGTCACCCAAAATGCTGGCTGATGCCTTGATCTTTGGTCCATCCTGCTCCGAAAGGATGAGCAGACCGCGCACCGCGCCGCCCTGTTCCAGAGACGTTCGCAACAGCGTTTCGACCAACCTTTCCAGGTTGATTTCGCCCGAGACGGCCCGCGACACTTTCAAAATCGTCGCGACGTCGAGCTGTTCTACCGGTGCGCCGATCGTGTCGGTCGACCTCATCTTCCGGTCGTCCTCGATGAGCTGAGGATCCAATGCTTCGAGCGCCTGGGCCTTGCCAGCGGCACCCCACCGCAGGTAGCAGGAGTGGGCCTTGCGCAAATACATTTGTGCAATGTCGCCCAAGCCGCGTTCCGCGAAGAAGCGAGCGGCCAATTCGCTCGCCAAAGCTTCATCATGAACGAGGCCATTGGAACGAGCCGCATGTATGGCGCTTTCAAAGTGGCGCTCGGCATCGAGCGCGGAGCCATCGAGACGCGCGATCTCGGCGCTCACCAAGGCAGCACGCGCTGCAAAATTCTCCGGGCAATGATCGGCCCACACCTGAAACTGTCGCTCATGACGCGCCAGGGCCTCTCGACGCTGTGTGCTGCCGACGGCTGCCTCCGTCGAGTACACACGCGCCAACGCCAATGCCGCGTAGAGGTGGTAGTCTGCTCGCTCGAGAATCGCCGGTGTCAACCACAGCAGCCGCTCCGCCCTGCCCGCCGCAGAGATCGCCCCCTCAAAGTCACCGGCGAAGAAGCGCGCTTGCGACTTGCGGATCCAGTACATGCAGGCGGCAATCCCGCGACCAGGCGCTGCTTCCAACTCCTGCTCGAACAGTTGCTCGTCAAACTCTTCCTCATTGAAGTAGCCAAGTGCCAACGTGAGGCCACGGAGCGAGCGGACGAACCGAAGCTGGATGTCAATGAGTGCTTCGACCAGACCGAAGCCGGCCCTACGAGCGAAATCGCGTCCGGCCTCGCCCTCCCGTTGCACGTCCGCGAGATTCGCTCCGCCGGCGATGAGTTGAGTGAGAAGATTGTTGTGGCTGAACGCAGCGTAGGTGAGATCGCCAGTTTGCTGCGCAACCTTGAAGACCTCTCGGGCGATGGGCCCGCCTGTCGGAAAGTGACGCGGTGACGGCTTGGCGAGATTGCTGAACGCCAGGTAGACACGCGCCCGCAATCGCTCATTCCCCGGCCTCGCCGCGAGATCTAGCCCCAGCTGACCGAATCGATATCCTCGCTCATAGTCGCCGAATGAGAGGCTGAGGACGTTGCCGACGGCCGTATAGACATAGCTCGCGCCATCGCTGTTGCCGTGCTTGAGGCTGAGGTTTCCCATTCGGCCGATGACGAGACCGCGCAGCTTCTCGTCGGTGAACAGAGCCGGTGTCACGAGGGAGGTGAGGACGTCAACCGCAGCACGAATAACCGGATCAGCCATTGGCGGCAGCTCCAGCAAGGCTTCGATCGGCCGATGTCCAAGCTCCCGCCAAAGCTGGGCATATTCCTCCGCAAGATCCTCCGTGTTTGGGCGCGCCGGGAGAGCAATGCCGAAGCGTCGCAGGCAGTCCAAACCGATTTCAACGGCACGATCGCTTCGTCCGAGGGTCATGAACAGATCGACCCGCAGCCGCGTCACACGTGCCGAATCTGCAGGAGTGACCGCAAGGTTGGTGAGCTTGAAGAGGCGTGCCTCCGCCTCGGCGAGTGCGCCGGTGAGAAATTCGCACTCGGCGCGATGGAGCTCGATCGCAAAGGCGAGATCATCATGCTCTTCCTGGGCCCCATCCGGAAGCAATGCCGAGCCGGCAGCGAAATAGTTCAGGGCCGAGGAGTAGGCGGCGGAGCCCTGGGCGCGCCTGCCGGCAAGCAGATTAAGCTCGGCGAGACGTTTACGCTCTCCCCTTGCACTGATGAGTGCACTTCCGCGATTGAGTTGTCCGACGATCTCGAAGACAGTCTCCTCGACCGTAGCCAAGCTTTGCGCAGCGAGCCGCCGGCCGATGCCAAGGTGAATTGCCGCGCGCTCGTTTTCTGGGATGAGCGCGTAGGCAGCCTCCCGCACCCGGTCATGCAGAAAACGATAGGCGCCTTGTTGCCGCGATATGAGACGCGCCCGCACCGCCGGCCAGAGGCTCGCGTGCAGGGATTCTTCCGTGTCCTCCTGTACCAGCCCCAGCGCCACGGCGGTCGCGCCGTTGCCGAGACAAGCCAGACGCTGCAGGACGGCGCGGGTTGCCTCGGGGAGGAGGCGCAGCTTACCGAGGATGAAATCCACCACGTTGTCGGTGTAGTCCCTGGCGCGGATCTGCTTCAGATCCCAGGACCAGGACATCGAGGCCCTGTCGAAAGCGAGCAGCCCTTCGTCAGCGAGCGCGGTCACGAACTGGATCGTGAAAAAGGGATTGCCGGCAGTCTTTTCATGGACCAGCCGGGCCAGCGAGCGCGTGCGCCGCGAGCGTAGTGACTCGGCCAGCATCAGGTTCACGTCCTCCAGGCCGAGCGGCTTCAAAGCGATTTTCCGCAACCGCGCTTCGGAGTCCTGGATCGCCCGAAGCCGGCGCATGAGAGGGTGCGCAGGCGTAACTTCGTCGTCGCGATATGCTCCGATCAGGAGGAGGTTATTCAGGTCCGGCTCGACAAGAAGATGATCGATCACGTCAAGCGTGGCCGCATCGAGCCATTGCAGATCGTCGAAGAACAGCGCCAACGGATGCTCCGCCTGCGCAAACACCGCAATCAGCCGGCTCAACACGGATTTGAACCGGAGGGACGCGTCGTGCGGCGGCAGCTCCGGCGCTGGCTGCTGTGGCCCGATCAGAAGCGCGAGTTCGGGAACAAGCGCGGTCATGAGCGCGCCGTTCTGGCCAAGTGCCGCAGCCAGCCTCTCGCGCCAGGATGCCAGCTCAGCTTCGCTTTGCCCCAACAAGGGCCTGATCAGGCCTTCGAGCGCCTGCGCCACGCTGGCATAGGGGATGTCGTGCTTGAGTTGCTCGAACTTGCCGAACGCATAAAGCCCGCGGTGCGGCACCAGGGCGCGGTGCAGCTCAGAAACAACCGCAGACTTGCCGACGCCGCCCTGCCCCGCGACGAGAACCAACTCCGGCCCCCCGCCCGCGACGACGCGCTCGAACGCCGCAAGCAAGCTCTCGACTTCGCGCTCACGTCCGTAGAGCCGTTCCGGAATCAGCAGCCGATCGGGCGCATCCCGTTCGCCGAGGGAAAAGGCGTCGATACCGCTCCGCTCGCTCCACTGGCTCAGGCAGCGCCTCAGATCATGCTCGAGGCCCGCAGCGGTCTGGTAACGGTCCTCGGCCGTCTTTGCGAGGAGCTTCATCACGATATCCGAAATCGGAGCCGGAATACTTGTTCTCTTCGCGGCCGGGGCAACCGGCTCGCGCGCGATGTGACAATGAATCCACTCCATCGGCTCGGTCGCACTGAACGGAAGCGCGCCCGTCAACATGCGGTAGAACGTCATGCCGAGCGCATAAAGGTCGGCCCGAGAATCGATCGACCTGTTCATTCGCCCAGTCTGCTCGGGCGCCATGTAGGCAAGTGTGCCGGCGATGACTTCCGGCGGCTCTGGCGTGCGCCGCTCCCGGACCAGCTTCGATGCGAGTCCGAAACCTGACAACCGCACCTGTTGAATTCCGCAGTTCACGAAGATGTTTGCGGGCTTGATGTCCTTGTGCACGAGCCCGCGTGAATGTGCGCTGGACAGGGCCGCTGCAGCATCGATCGCAATGTCAAGGAATGTGCGCACCTCCATTGGTTCGCCAATGAGACGCTCGAGCGGCTCACCGCCGGGGTCTTCGAGGAGGAGCAGGATTCGACCGTCCTTCCGGACAAGATCGAGCGGCCGCACGGCCCACGCCGTATCGAGCTCATCCTTAAGGGCATACTCGTGCGCGAGGCGGTTGACGACAGCGGGCTGAGGCTCCTTCGCCGCCGGCAGGACCATCAAAACGGAGCCGACGCCGCCCTCTTCGAGAAGACGCCGACCACGATAAAGGGCTTGATCCGAATCCTCGCACAGGACCTGGAGATCCGTTATTTCACCAGCGTCGTGCGCAAAACGGGGGTTCAAGCGCCGGGCTCCCTCGCCAACGTTGGATTATGCCGCCCCGCAAAAAGCGGTGCAATCTAAGCCAAAGTACTGAGGCGCGACCAGTCGGCTCCGAAACGGTCCATCAAGGGCGAGCTGTATCTTATTACCAGCGTCAGGGCTCTCTTAGCTGCCCTTTCGATGAGACAAGTCTCGCGTTCAAGGCACATCCGCGGTCAAAGGCGCGCCCTGCGGCGCCATCGTAGCCCACGCGCCTCTGCCTGTTGCGCAGCGAGTTGCGCTATAGACTCTCCGGCGACACCGAGTACTAGCCTCGCTGCGCCGTCCAGTATCCGGAGCAACGATCCGCGCCCGAGTGGCCGCTCCACGTTCCCTGGCCGGTGTTCCCCTTCAACCGGCCGGAGCCCGACGCGTATTTCTCGTGCACGGTGACCGACGCGCGAACCCCGCCGGTTCTTCCGACATAGCCTCTGAACTTCACCAGGTTGGGATGGGTAATGATGCCCCCGGCTATGTTGACCGAAAAGTTATAGGTCGCGTCGCAAACCCCGCGCTGAGTGAAAAACGTCAGATTCCAGGAACCGTCGTAAGAGCTTCTGGCATCTGCTGCCGTGGCCGAAACGAAGCAAGCGCAGCCCAAAACTGCCGCTATCGCGAGCTGTTTCATGATCTCCCTCCAACTTCCTTCTGCGAGGTCCGCCTAAGCTAGGCTCCCCTTTCAACCTGCTTGCCCATGACACAGCGCCAGGCGGCGAGGCGTTCTGCGGGATGTTGCTTCATCCAGTCAGCGAGCTGCGGTGCGCCCATCAGGCAGGCCTGCATCGAGATGTCGGCAAATTCCGAGGTCGTGACGATCTGCTCGTGGCAGTTCGTCGGCGAGGAAAGGCTGCACAACACGGCGATGATCTTGATCATTGTCGGATACTCTCCGTTGCCCGGGAAGCTGCCGCCCTCGGATCATGAACTCCAGTCTAGGATGGCCGTCCGCAGAGTCTCAATTGAGCGCGGGTCTACGTCGCATGTCCGAAGGCGTCGCCGGGTGATACGAAGGCTTACACCTTCGGTTCACCTCACTCCTCTCTGCCCTCCCCGGCGTCAATCCGCGTGCTCCGCCCGATGCAGGGGCAATGGGGTCATGCTGCCCTCGAATGAATGAAGAGCTTCTCGATCTGCTTTTGCGCCTCGTTGATCGCT
Source organism: Bradyrhizobium sp. SMVTL-02 (assembly GCF_051853005.1). Lineage (NCBI taxonomy): Bacteria > Pseudomonadati > Pseudomonadota > Alphaproteobacteria > Hyphomicrobiales > Nitrobacteraceae > Bradyrhizobium > Bradyrhizobium sp. SMVTL-02. Next base: position 6,508,782 of record NZ_CP182469.1, read on the forward strand.
GCTCGCGCGGCATCCGGCCCCATATTGATCCCTTCGGCACGAATGATGGTCTGGTCGGTGATGCCGACGAAACCAAACACTCTGCACAGATAAGCTTCCTGGTGATCGAGAGCTGCCTCCAGAGGCGTGCCTGCGTACTTGCCACCACGGGAGGAGGCAATGATCACGCGCTTGCCCCCGGCTAGTCCGACAGCGCCGAGCTCGGTGTATTTGAACGTGCGCCCGGCCTGAGCGATTCGATCAATCCACGCCTTGAGCGGTGTCGGAAGGCTGAAATTGTACATGGGGGCCCCGATGACCAATCCATCGGCTGCGAGAAATTCATCGACCAGTTGTTCCGAAAGCGCCACCTCGGCGCGCTCTTCATTCGTCAGCCCGGTCATGTCGCGGGAGCGCATGGCCATCGCCACGCGGCCGGTCAGGTGTGCTGGCGGAGCGGCGGCCAGATCCCGGTAGTTGACGCGGAGTTTGGGCTCCGCGTTTCGCCAGGCTCCTACGATCGCGGCCGTCAGCTTGCGGGAGGTCGAAAATTCGCCAAGGGCGCTCGAGTCGATGTGCAGAAGCGTCGTCATGAGTCGTGTCTCCGCTCAGATGTAAAAAGGGCAGCCTCGCTGTCGGATGAGACATAGCGGTCGAACGACGTTGCCATTAGAGCCTTGGCATGGCACTTATCGTTCCATTAATGGAACGATGAGTGCCAGCTTGCACGATCTCAATGACCTGTATCTGTTCGCCAAGGTGGTCGAGCACGGCGGCTTTGCACCGGCGAGCCGGGTGCTCGGCATGCCCAAATCGACCCTGAGCCGACGCATATCGCTGCTCGAGCAGAGGCTCGGGATCCGTTTGCTTCACCGTTCAACCCGACGCTTCAGCGTCACCGACATCGGCCAGGCGTACCATCGGCATTGTCTCGCAATGGTGGAGGAGGCAGATGCGGCGCAGGAGATGGTCGAACGCGTGCAGGCCGAGCCCCAGGGGCTTATCCGGGTGAGCTGCCCGGTCATGCTCAGTCTGACGACCGTTGGACCTCTGGTGGCGCAGTTCGCGACGAAATATCCGCGTGTTCGTATCGATTACGAAGTCACTAACCGCCGCGTGGATGTCATCAACGAGCGCTTCGACGTGGCGCTCCGTGCCCGGCTGCCGCCGCTGGAGAGTTCGGACTTGGTCATGAAGATATTGGGAGAGAGCGCCCAGCTCCTCACAGGCAGCCCAGCGCTCCTCCAAAGGCTGGGGCGCCCGCAGGCGCCTGCCGACCTCACGCGTTTCGAGAGCTTGAGCTTCAACCTCGGCGCCGCCGAGCACCTATGGCAATTGACCGGGCCCGACGGCACGACGCAAGCGATAGCCCACAAGCCGCGATTGACGACCGATGACATGACGACGCTCCGGCAGGCAGCGCTTGGCGGCGCCGGCATCGTGCAATTGCCGGACTACTTTCTGGCGCAGGACATCGCAGACGGAAAGCTGGAGGTGCTACTCCCCGCCTGGTCGCCGCCGCGGGCCGTCATTCACGCGGTTTTCCCGTCCCGGCGCGGCCTGCTGCCGGCCGTCCGCACGTTTATTGATTTCCTCGCGGCTGAGATGGCGGCCTGACTTGCGATCTCCCGACTCGTAGCAATCAAATAAGTCTGCTCAACCATTCAATTTCGGCGAGCAGGCTAACGAGCTCCCCGGAAGCTTACGCGGCGGGTGCGCTAGGCAGCCTGTTCGGTTGGTTTGCCAGGCGCTCGCGTTCGGTGAGCGGGATGGTGAGCACCAGGGACGTCGTTTCATCATCGAACCAATGTCCAATTCGGCCGCACACGCCCTTGGCCAACTCGCGAGCAACGTCCAAGCCTCGCACCGTCCTCACCGATTCCGAGGCGTTGTCGGTGACCGTGCAATGAACCAGGTCGGCCTCGTGCGACAGCTCTATCTCGATCTTTCCACTCCTTCCGGCGAACCGTGCAGCCGCGCTTGCCAGAAGCTCGTTGACGATCAGCTCCAATTGCCAGCAGCGGTCGGATTGGAGCAGGAGGCTGTTGCCAGGGGTGGCCGCGTGTACTTCTATGGCCGTCAGTTCAAGACGTTCGGCCTCAGCGCCGACGCTGCGCAAATACTCCGTGGCATCGATCAGTCCGTTGTTGCGTGTCATAAGCTCGCGTCCAGGTTTGTAAAAAACGTCACGGCCCGTGTCGCCACGAGTTGCGGGCAAACGGAAGTGGTGCAGGCCCACGATCGGAGCGCAGCGGTCCGTCGCAGTTGGCTCCGACCTCATGGATCATCACACTCGCTGCGACTGTCGTGCGGAACTGACCTTCGTCGTTGTGAACGTGAATCTCCATTGCACCGAGATACTGTTTGCTAAGCGTTGGCTTAGCTCGCAGCGCGTCCCCCTCAACCTGTCCTGAGACACGCAGCAACGATTGGCGCGAGCAGAACGTTGAAAAGCCCAACCAGGACCATCACCAAGCCTGCGACAGAGCCTTCCTGCCGGCCGAACTCATTCGCCTTCGCGGTACCCGCCCCATGCGCCCCGACCCCGAGCAGCGCGCCGCGGCCAAGGCCGAGTATCCGGGAAACCAGCTCAGCAACAGTTCGCCAACGATTGCGCCGACGATCCCGGTCACGACGACGAATACAGCCGTCAGGTCTGGCGTGCCGCCGATCTCCCCGGAGATCGTCATGGCAAAGGGTGTACTGATCGAGCGCGGCAACAGACTGAGGCGAAGGTCACCATTCAAGCCCAGCAATGCGGCCAAGGCCCACGACGACACCATGGAAGTTGCCGTCCCCGCCAGCATGCCAAGAGCAAGAACGCGCCAATGACGCCTGACCAGTTGCCGCTGCTCATAAATAGGAACTGCGAAGGCCACGGTTGCTGGTCCGAGCAGAGCAACCAGCCAGTGCGTTTGGCGGATATACTCATGATAGCCGGTCCGGAGTAAGATGGCTGCGAGGATCAGCACGAGCGGTGTGACGGCAAGTGGTGCCAGCCACCAACGGGGCCAGCGCCGGTACACGGCCTTGACGCCGACATACGCAGCGACGGTCAGCGATGACCAGAACACTGCACTGGTCGCGGGATCTTTCCAGATCGTCATGAGCGAGCTCATCACTTCACGGCCTTCGACAGCTGAGGTCAACAGTGAGCCCGGTCACGCACATCACAACAAGAGTGCTGCACACAATAACAGCAAATACCTTGAGGCCGACGATTCCCATGAGCTCGCGATGGTCGAGCACGGCAAGAGCGGCCGGCACGAAGAACAGGACCATGTCTCTGATCAGCCATTCGGCGCCTCGCCGAACGCTGAGGATGCTGAGATGCTTCGTTGCAAGAAGCAGGAGCACGACCAGCATGCCGACGACGCCGCCGGGAACTGGAATGCGCGTCAGCATGACCAGGACCTGCCCGGCGAGCCAGAACGCCAGGACGAGCACCAGCTGGAGCGGACCATTGCGGTGAAGAAAACGCCGCAGGCGATCGACGGCTCCTTCATTGCCGCCAATGTAGGCCCGCTCGGATCATGTGAAAAATGAATTGTTCGACTTGTTTCTATTCTGCTATGGAATGTCATGGAGCTGAAAAACCTTCGTACCTTTGTCGAGGTCGTGCGCCAGGGCGGCTTTACCCAGGCCGCCAAGACGGTGTTTGCCACGCAATCAACCGTGAGCAAGGCAGTCAAACAGCTCGAGGACGAGATCGGCGTGCCCCTGCTCGACCGCATCGGCCATCGCAGCCAGCCGACCGCGGCCGGCCATATCGTGTACGAGCGGGCACTCAGGCTGCTGGCGGAACGCGATGATCTCATCGCCGAGCTCGGCGCCTTGCAGGGGCTGAAACGCGGCACGCTCCGCCTCGGGCTTCCGCCGATCGGCAGCAGTACGTTGTTCGCGCCCCTGTTTGCCGTCTATCGCAAGCGCTATCCAGGCATCGACATTCGCTTCGTCGAGCACGGCAGCGACCGCCTGGAGGAGCTCGTCCGCTCCGGCGAGATCGAGCTCGCCGCGTCGCTTCTCCCCGTATCTGATGAGTTCGATTGGCAGGATGTCCGGAACGAGCCGCTGAGCGTCCTCATGTCAGCCAGTCACCAGTTTGCAAACCGTCGCTCGCTCGACCTTCCTGCGCTGCGCAACCTGCCGTTCATTCTCTACGAGAGCGGGTTTGCACTGAACCGCATCATCATTGATGCGTGCCGGCGGCACGGCTTCGAACCCGCCATCGTTGCCCGTAGCAGCCAGATCGATTTCATCATCGAGCTCGCGGCGGCGAATCTCGGGATCGGCTTCATGCCGAGAATGATCGCGGAACAGCGCAAGAATGCCTTGGTCAAGCGCATCCTGCTATCGGAGCCGCATACCAACTGGCACATCGCCATGATCTGGCGTCGCGGTGCATTCTTATCCCATGCCGCGAAAGCTTGGCTGGAGCTTGTCGCGAAGCGCGGCACTCGGAGCGGAAGCAACCAAAATCGCCTGAATGTCGGTTGAAGAAGTCACCTTTCTGCGGCATCCGCGCTCGCAGCTTCGGCCTGCGGCGATCGGCGACTTAATCCTATCCCGTTGCCGAGATCTGGGCGAAGAACCGCTCGACGTCCGACTGAAGCATCGTCGCCTCTTTCGATAGATCGCTTGAAGTCACGAAGGCCTTCTCTGATGCCGCCGCTACAGCCGTCGACTGACTTGTCGCCTGCTCCGCATTCGCCGCAAGCATATTGGCTGCGCCTTGAAGAGAAGCCGCCGAGTGGCTCACAGTCGCAAGCGACCGGTCGACACGATTCCTGAAGCTCTCGATCGCGCTGTTCATCTCCTCGCGTCTTCGCTGCTCCGCCGGCAAAGCCTCCTGGTACACGGAAATGGCAACGTCTATATCCAACATCACGGCCGAGTTGATGGCCACGAGAACCTTGGCGAGGCGCGAAGGACTCCAGCGATATTTCTGACGGCAAGACAGGTAAGCTCCCCAAGCACCAAATTATACCCCCCCGATATACCACCGAGGCTCCAGGCCGATTTTGTTATGGGCCAGTCCGATGTTGCGGACACCGCGAATATGTTCTTCATCGAACCGTCCACTGAACAGACGGGCCCCAATGAGCGCCCTGGGCTCCCTTCAAACGAGGAATATCGTTTCCGATCATCCTCGCGAGCTGCGGCGTGGCGGCGGCGTGCTCATAGAACCGGTCGAGGATCGCCGGCAGATTGTGCTCCAGAACTCGCGCAGCAATTCAAATGTCTGGGAATCGATGCGCATAAAGCGCAACCGCGTCTCCCGCTCCTCCGTGACGTCGCGAAGCTCCAATCGACCAGTCTCAAGGCTCATATTGCAAAAGCTCCATCTGTACTCGGCGTCAAGCGGCGCGTACACCTGAAAGGAAGTTTGCTACTTCCGACTTCAGCCGTTCGGCTTCCGCAGAGAGCTGATTCGCCGAGGTCAGGACGCTATCCGAGATCGCCCCTGTTTCGGCTGCAGCTTTTTGCGCCGAAGATACATTTCCGGAAACTTCGCGCGAGCCAGCCGCGGCATGCTGGATATTACCTGCGATTTCTTGCGTCGCTGAGCCCTGCTCTTCGACAGCTGCGGCGACGGTCGCTGTGATTTCGTTCATGCGGGCTACGGTGCCGCCGATCCCCTCGATGGTGCTGACTGCGCTTCCGGTCATCGCTTCGATTTCGGCCACCATCGACTGGATTTCGTCCGTCGCTTTCGCGGTCTGTGTCGCCAGGGATTTGACCTCCGAAGCGACAACAGCGAAGCCCCGCCCGGCTTCCCCCGCACGTGCCGCCTCGATGGTAGCGTTGAGCGCAAGGAGGTTGGTTTGAGCGGCGATGCCGGTGATGAGCTCAACGATATCGCTGACCCGCTTGGCGGAGTTGGCGAGATTGGCCATGGTTGTATTCGCCCGAGCCGCCTCTGCGACTGCCCCCGCGGCAATCTGGGACGAATGAGCGACCTGGCGCGAAATCTCCTGTATCGACGAGGACAACTCCTCCGTCGCCGCAGCGACCATTCCTACATTGGAGCTGGTCTGGTCGGCGGCGACTGCCGCTGCGCTCGTCGCTTTGCTCGTGGTCTTCGCTGCGATCGCCATGGAGTTGGCAGAGGCTTCCATGCCGGTGGCCGCCGAGGCTATCCCGTCCGCGACCGCCTTGATCGATGCTTCAAAGCCGTCGGCAAGCTTTCGCATGGCCAGCTGACGGTCGCGTGCAGCGGCTTCCTTGAGCTGGTTCTGCTCGCCGGCGAGCCGCACTGCCTCCGCAGAGCGCTGCTTCAAAACCGCAATGGCTTGTGCAAGCGTGCCGACCTCGTCCTGCTGACTTGTGCCGGGCACGTCGACGGAGAGGTCGCCATCCGAGAGCCGGTGGGTGGCCTCGGCGAGCTTCAGGATCGGCCGGGTTGTGCGGCGGCCAATCCAGAGGGCTAGGCAGAACGAAACGAGAGCCAACGCAGCGACAATTCCGCCGATGCGTTGCGTGCTCGACCAAATGGCGGCCTCGACGGCGTCCAGATACACGCCCGAAGTGACGACCCAGTGCCACCCAGCAGTCAGCTTGTTGTAGGCGACTTTATCTATCGGAGGCGTGTTCGGTGCCGTCGGCCAGACATAGTAGACAAAGCCACCACCCCGCTGGGCGGCGGCGATCATTTCGCGGACGAATGCGACGCCATTAATATCTTTAACATCGGCCATTTGCCTGCCTTCCATCTCTCGAAACATGCCATTGGCAATCGAGAGGCCGTCCGCCTGCATGGCAGCGACGTATTCGCGCCCGTCGTAGCGCATGGCACGGATGGCATCCTTTGCAGCGGTCTGCGCTGCCTGCTCGCTCATCTCACCTCTTGCCGCCTTGCTCTCGTACATCTCAACGATCTTGGCCGCTGCTTCCGTGACCGAGCGAGCGCGCGCCCCACGCTCATAGCGGGTGATTTCGCCAGCCCGCCACGACGAGCGCTATCACGGCGAGCACCGGAAGAAGCAGAATTCGGGTGTTGATGCTTCGAGCAATTTTCAGCACATTTTTCTCCTGGAAACGGCGGTGCGAGACGGTATGCGCAGCTGGAGCTCCGAAGAGGCTGGATCACACGTGAACCCAGAGAGCGGCTCATCTCTTCAGAGGGTCCTGATCCGCTCATGGAGGCAGTTCAATGCCTCGAGCTGCTGATCCAGTCGGTGCAGGGTCTGGGCAAGAACCGCCCTATCGACGGACTCCGGCTGCTTCGAGACGTCCTGAATCAGCCTTGCAGTTGCCAACACTGCCCGAGACGCAGCGGCGAGCGCAGACGACGCCTTCGCTGCGACTGCCAGTCTGAAGACTGTCCCGTCCGCAGTCCCTCCTTCTGCGGAGATGCCCGGCGCGCTCATTTGCAGGTTGCCTGCTCGATAGGTGAATGACGTTCATTTGCCCCCGATTTCCCGAACGCCCCAGCCCTCGTGGCGTAATTAATCGACCGGTTCACCCTCACGCCATTTGATTAAGGAGACTTCTGCCGCAGTTGATCGATGTTAATTGCGGCCTTCCTCCTCGCCCCGAATTAACTGATCGCCTGGTATTGGCAGATTTGCTCCAATTCCCGGCGGTGCGATATCTCCAGGAACCCCGCTTCCAGTCGCAGCCAGCCGCGCGCCCGGAAAGTCGCGATGGTGCGGCTGACGTGCACCGGCGTCAGCCCGACGGTGTCCGCGATATGCTGCTGCAAGAATGGGAACGAATAGCGTTCGCTTCGATCAGGACTCCACTTTCGCAGCCGAGAAGTGGAATGCAGCAAGAACCAGGCGACGCGCTCCTCGGCCGACTTCTGCGCAATCGCGGTCAGAAGCCGATTGGCTTCGCGAAGCCGCTCGCCCAGCAATTCGGAGATCACGATCGCGAGTTGAGGCTCCCGGACGATGCGATCCTTGATCGCGGCCATGGAAAAGATGCCGAATTGAACGTCGGTCAAGGCGCGCGCGGAGGACTCGCCTTGCTGGCCGAGGATGTCACCCGGAAACAGCATGTCTCCCGCTGAAAGAAAAGCCAGGATTTGCCGGCGCCCCCTACTCAACGGCAGATATTCGAAGGCCCACCCTTCGCAGACCACGATGACTTCGTCCACGCGCGGCTTTGCGAGCGAGACGATTTGGCCTTTTCGCGCCACCTTGAAGTGTTTGCCTAAATTCCCGCGAGCAACGCCACTTTCGAGGGCCATTGCAGCACCGCAGAAACCTTGACCTCTGTTCGGGCAAGTGACGCAGAGATCGGCGTTCATGCTAAGAGAAAACAGGCCACACTGCGCCCGCGGTTTCCGCCGGCGGATGAAGGATCGTGCTAGATTGCTAGGGACGAGCCGGGACCAATAGAACGATATTGCGAGCGTTGTGACGATTATTGCGATTTGACCGACGAACGAACCACTCCTGGCGTAATTCCCAAGATCCGCTTGAAGGCGCGGGTCATATGCGATTGGTCGCTGAAGCCGCAGGCAACGGCGACTTCCGAGAGTGGCAAAGGCGATTCGCGGATCATTTCGACCGCGCGATCGAGGCGCTTTCTGATAACGAACTGGTAAGGGCTGAGGCCGAACGACGCCTTGAAACAACGAATGAAATGGTACTCGCTGATGCCCGCCTCACGTGCAAGCTGCTCCAGCTCGAAGTCCCGAGACAGGTGCGTTTCGATGAAACCGAGCGCCCGCCGTTTCTGGGCCGCGGTCAGTTGCCAGGCCGGCTTCGTTTCTTCTCTGCGATCGTGATGATAGTCCCGGAGCAAGCGAACTGACATCGCTTGCGCAAGCGTGTCGATGAGCAGCGTACCACCAGTTGACGGGGCTCGCAGTTCATCAATCATCATGTCCGCAAGCGCGAGTAGCTTGCCGTCATCGACCTCGAGAGCATCCTTCGCGATCAGTCGCCGGTAATCCCGTTCGAACGCGCGGGCGCATGTCTCGCTGAGAAGCCCGCTCGAAAGGTAGAGGTGCGACACCTCGATCGGCTGATCCCATTCCCAACGCGAAGGCGTTCCCGCGCCGAGGATCGAAATCGTCCGCGGGCGAACCAGCGCACCTTGCCAACCGGCTTCGCAACGCCGGCGCATGCGAGACTGCCCATGGCGATAGATGACGATGAGAAGGCTATCGATCGCAGGTCCCTCAACGAGCAAGGGCCCGTAGCGAAACTCCCGAAAGACCACGCGCCGCCGCGGATCCCCATTGTCGGACTCAGCAAGAATTTCACCTGGGGCGTAGAGCGGCACCTGCTCGGGGTTTATCGGGGGCGACGCGGCCGGTCGCAACCGCTCCTGATTGTAAAAGCTCCTCATGCTCATTGCACTTTCGCCGACAGGTCCGTTCAACCGGGAGACCGCTTCACTGACCGGTGCAACCTCAGCAATCCGCTGCGGGCATCGATCGAGACTACACATCATTTTCGATTACGGCTGATTGAATGGCAATCGCGCAAATGCGCGGTACGCGCCGTCGCGTCGGCGGGAGAACGGAATAGGGGCGACCCCAAAAAAAATCCAGAGAGGTACGTGGTTACGCTGCGAATTTGATGCAGGTTAAGCAGTTCGCTGTTCTCAAGTGGCGAGCGCGAGCGGCTATTCGTTCCATGTCGGCCCGATCTCGATCAAACTGCTCGATATCCGTATCTTCGGCTGCCTGGCTTGGACTCGTCGGTTTGCAAGCAGGCAGTTTCGACGACGCTGGCATGCGACAGGGTATCGAATGATCTGGGATGAGCTCAGGGCGGCTTTCAAGCACGGGGTCAGAGAAGAGACAGTCGATCGGATATTACAGGTGCTGAACGAGGAGCTCGAGCTTCGAAGCCGCGCGGAAGCCGATCTGCGACTGAGCGAGGCCAAATTCCGCAGTGCCGTGATCGCCAGCCCAGACGCCGTGATCGTGGTCAACAAGGCGGCTTCCATCGAGTTCGCAAGCGAACGTGTGTTCGACGTCTTCGGCTATGCATCTGCAGAACTGCTGGGAAAGCCGCTCAATGTCCTGATTCCGGATCGGTTCTGGATCAGTCACCTGGAGAACGTCGACCGGTTCTTTGCCAGTCCGCGGACGCGAATGATGGGCGCTGGGGTTGCTCTGTGCGGGCGCCGCAAGGACGCAACGGAATTCCCGGCCGAGATCAGCATCAGCCCGATCGAATTCGCCGGCACGACCTCGGTCGTGGCCGCGATCAGAGATGTCACCGAGCGCAAGGCGATGGAAGCTCAGCTGCAGCAGGCGCAGAAGATGGAGGCGCTCGGTCAGCTGACCGGCGGCGTGGCGCACGACTTCAACAACATCTTGACTGTGATCACCGGCACCATCGACGTTCTCGCACGGGCCGTCGCGGATCGGCCCGATCTGCTGGCGATCACGAGGCTGATCGATGAAGCCGCGGAACGGGGCGCCGGGCTGACGAAGCATCTTCTTGCCTTCGCCCGCAAGCAGCCGCTCCAGCCGCGGGACATCGATGCCAATGCGCTGGTGCGGGAGGCAGGAAAGCTCATTGGTCCCACCCTTGGTGAGCGAATCATCATCAGCATGAGACTGGCGGAGGAGGCCTGGATCGTGCGCGCCGATGCCGATCAGCTCACGACGGCACTATTGAACCTCGCGTTCAACGCGCGCGACGCCATGCCGAATGGTGGCAAGCTGATGTTTGAGACGCACAATATCTCGCTCGACCAGCGAGACGTTGGCGCGCATGGTGATGTGGTGGCCGGCGAGTATCTCATGATCGCCGTTCGCGACACCGGGGTCGGCATAGCTGCTCATCTTCTGGAACGAGTCTTCGATCCGTTCTTCACCACCAAGGAGGTCGGCAAGGGGACCGGCCTCGGGTTGAGCATGGTGTTTGGCTTCGTCAAGCAGTCGGGCGGGCACATCACAATTCATAGCGAGGAAGGTCACGGTACAACCGTCAGGATCTGTCTCCCGCGAAGCACAGCAAGGCCGACAGCCTCATAGGTCGTTCGCGGCAGGCCGGGATTCGCAAGAGATTCGGCCTCGATTCTCCGAGTATCGCAAGATCTCGCACCTGGCCTTGGGAGGGATGGGCCGGGTTGGATTCAGCGCTGCCATTGCCGCCCAGGGCTCGCCATGCTGTTCTCGAGCGCAACCAGCAGCTCACCCGCGCCTTGTCCTTGATCGCGAGCTTGAGCACCCGCCACATTCGTGCTGGCGTGATGCGGGCGTCGATGAAGTCGCCCGGAAGATCCGGTCCCCATTGATAGAGACCGCCGCGGTCCATCAAGTGATAGCCCGCCGGCTGCGCCGCGTCGAACAGATCGCCATCGGCGTAGGGCTCGTGTTTTCTGGCCGCAGGGGTCGCGCAAATAGTCGAAGATCTGGCCGTCGGCGAGACACATGACGTCGGACGGAAGGAAACCCAACGTGTCCATGTACCAGCGTACGCTGCGGTTGAAGTCGGGTGTCTCCAGGACGAGGTGACCGAGCTTGGTGACCTGCGGCGGCTCGAGCTTCGGGCGGCGGCCTTTCCGTTCGCAGCGGCGATCACCGAGGGCCATGAGAGCGCAGCTGGCGCGGGAACGATTTCCTTGCCCGGCCTCACTCCTCTCGCATTGCCGCTGAGACCATCTGACGTTCGATCACGGATCGAGTGTTAGGACTTCCGATCGGCCCTTGTGGCCATTGCTGAGAGGCTCGCGCGCCTGTATCATTGATACATTCCCTCGTGCGCAACAGCGATTAGGCAAGTCGAGGAATTTCATGGATTTACCGGGAACGTTGGTAGCGGGGGAGGGACTCGAACCCCCGACCCCAGGATTATGATTCCCGTGCTCTAACCAGCTGAGCTACCCCGCCACAGGGATCGCGAACGGCGGAACGGCCGATCTCGCGAACGCGCGGCATATAAGGAAGGGGGCGGCGGGAAGTCAAGCAAAGTGGCAGCGATTGAGGGGTGATTTCACTGGCTAAATCGCCCGTTTAGGGCGGGGCTCGTCCGTTTTTGCGGAGAGTCCCCTCGCCCGGAGTCCGCGCCTTTGTGCGGATTCCGGCTTCTCCGCGCGCGGGGAATCGAAGGGAGATCGGAGTCCGCCTACGGCAGGGCTTCGGCGGGACAAGCTATTTCGGCCTCACATTCGGGTCGCCGCCGGGGCTGCCGGGGGGCGGGATGACCGGGGTGTTGCTGCCGGTGTCGGGGGCCGGGGCGTGCATGTCGGGGTCGACGCCGGCGGGCGGGCAGAGCACGCCTTCGGATTTGGCCAGCCTGTCGCCGAGCGGTTCCCGGGACTGGCCGGTGGTGGTGCCATCGGGTGAGCGGTTCGGGCGGTCCTGCGGCGTGCAGTTGGCCGCATGTTGCGGGGATGGCGGCGCTGTCGCTTGCGGCGGCGTCGCAGGGGCGGGCGGGGCCTGCGCGATCGCACCGCCGGAGGCGGCGATCAGCAGGCTTGCCAGAATGATGTTTGATGTGGTGCGCATGGGAGGAAAACGCGCCGGCCTTGGCGCGTGTTCCCGCAGTACAATCACGATTTGCGGTAGCGGATCAGCGAGAAATGGCCCATCGGCGGCATGGGGCGACGCTCGGTGAGCGTGACGCCGCCGTGTTTGGCGGCCCAGTTGACGAGGCGGGCCCACGGGAATTCCGGGCGCCAGCCGAGGCGGCGGGCGATGGGGGCAAAGGCGAGCTCGGAGAGCTTGCGCAGGCCCTTTTCCGCGCCGATGTGGTTGACGAGGATCAGCTCGCCGCCCGGCTTGAGCACGCGCACGAACTCGTCGAGCGTTCCTTCCGGATCGGGCACGGCGGTAATGACATATTGCGCCACCACCGCGTCAAAGACGTTGTCGGGGAAGGCGAGGTTCTTCGCGTCCATCACCGAGAGCACTTCGACATTGCTGAGACGTAGCGCGCGGACGCGCGCCTGCGCCTTGCGCAGCATCGGCTCGGAGATGTCCACGCCGCAGATCTTCGTGGTGCGCGCGTAGTCGGAGAGCGAAAGCCCGGTGCCGACGCCCACGTCGAGGATGCGGCCGCCGATGCGGTCAGCTTCCGCGATGGTCGACTGCCGTCCGGCGTCGAAGACCTTGCCGAACACGAGATCGTAAACCGGCGCCCAGCGGCCATAGGCCTTCTCGACCCCCGCCCGCGAGATGTCTGCTGCCATGCCCCCTGCCCTTACTACACCTCTCCCGAAGGGAGAGGTCGGATAGCATCGCAAGATGCGATCCGGGTGAGGGGTTGCGGTGTCAATAATAGTTGCGGCCCCTCACCCGGATTGCTGCGCAATCCGACCTCTCCCCGTCGGGGAGAGGTAAACCCGGCCCGACCAGTTACACTAAATCTCTTCATGGTCAGCCGCGCACGGCTTCCGCAAGCGGACGCGATGTTGCAGCGTCAAGCTTCGCCGCGGCGCTCTGAATAAAGCCACCGCCGAGAACGCGGGCCTGGCCACTGGGTGCGTCGTAGAACACGCAGGCCTGGCCGGGCGAGACGCCCTCCTCGCCGGCGACGAGTTCGACCTCGTAATGGCCGCCTCCGCCGCGCAGCCAGGCCGGCTGCGGCGAGCGGGTCGAGCGCACGCGCACGAACATCTCGAGGCCATTGCCGATCGCGCGGTCGATGTCGCCGCCGCCGATCCAGTTGACGTCGCGCAAGCTGATGCGGTGCATCTTCAGCGCATCGCGCGGGCCGACGACGACGCGGCGGCCCGGGGCATCGAGGCGCACCACGAATAGCGGCGAGCCGGAGGCGATGCCGAGGCCGCGGCGCTGGCCGACGGTGAAATTGGCAATGCCGTGATGCTGGCCCAGCACGCGGCCGTCGAGATCGACGATATCGCCGGGGTCCATCGCGTTCGGACGCAGGCGGGTGATGATGTCGGTGTAGCGACCGGTCGGCACGAAGCAGATATCCTGGCTGTCGTGCTTGTCGGCGACGGACAGGCCGAAGCGGCGCGCGAGCTCGCGTGTCTCGGGCTTGGTCATGTCGCCGAGCGGGAAGCGAAGGAAGTCGAGCTGCTCCTGCGTGGTCGCGAACAGGAAATAGCTCTGGTCGCGATCTGCGTCGGCCGCGCAGACCAGCGCGCGCGAACCGTCGCTCCGGAGGCGCGAGGCGACGTAATGGCCGGTGGCGAGCGCCTGCGCTCCTAACTCACGGGCGGTCTTGAGGAGGTCGCGGAATTTGACGCTGCGGTTGCACTCGATGCACGGCACCGGCGTCTCGCCGAGCGCGTAAGAGTCGGCGAAATTGTCGATGACGGACTCGCGAAAACGATCCTCGTAGTCGAGCACGTAATGGGGAATGCCGAGCTTGGCCGCGACGTCGCGGGCGTCGTGGATGTCCTGGCCGGCGCAGCAGGCGCCCTTGCGATGGGTGGCCGCGCCGTGGTCGTAGAGCTGCAGGGTGATGCCGACGACGTCGTAGCCTTCAGCCTTCAGCAGCGCAGCCGTCGTCGAGGAATCGACGCCGCCCGACATGGCAACGACGACCCTGGTGTCGTCAGGACGGCCTTCGAGATCCAGACTGTTGCGCATGGGTTCTTAAGCTGTGACGGCGGTTCGGCGATCCGCGATTTGCTTCTGGCCGGGACATGAACGGTCCCGAGGGAACTTCGGTTCCCGCAGGGGCCCGACTTGCCCGGTCGAAAGCGGCTGAGAGCTGCCTCTTTAATATAGGCCTCATTCCGGTGAAGCAATCACGCCGGCCTCGAGCTTAGGGCAATTCTTGCCGGGCCGGCAGAAATGGCGAGGCTTTCGCGCCCCGCGTGGCGGGACCATCAATACAATAATTGATTGATTCCGTTATATAAATCGTCGCAGCGGAGGCTGGCCCGCTCCTTGCTACTCCCAAGGCCGAAGATGTTTCCAAGGGGTTGCCTGTGGTCGGTGTTTCCTCAGATCTAGCTGCCAGCGTCCAGGTTTCGAGCGCGCAGCAGAAACCTGCGCGGTCGCAAGGGCCGAGGGGCACGTCACCGAACGAGTCCTTCGGCTCGCTGGTCGACAGCAACACCCAGGGGATCAGCAATAACGCGCCGGCCCAGGACGCCGCGCCGCGCCGGACCGAGTCCTCGTCCTCCTCCGCCTCCGACCGCAGTTCGCGCGACACCGCCTCCACCCAATCCTCCGCGCAGAGCAAGGCCAGCGACGACAGCAACACGCCCGCTCCCGCAAAGAGCGAAGCTACGGACGATGCGGGCAAGGATCAGGTCAAGACGGACACGACCAAGGACAAGCCAGAGGCGTCCGACGCGAAATCGGCCGAAAAATCCGAGGACACCAAGAGCGACACGACCGAGGGCAGCGACAGCCTCGCCGCCGCCCTCGACGCCGCAACCGCCGCGCAGGTTGACGCGACGCAGGCCGCTCAGCCCGATCCGAACGCCGTCGTCGTCGCCGCGCCTGTCGTGCCGGCCGGTCCGAATGCGGCAGCAAACCAGGCCAGCGAGGCGGCCGCCTCGCCGCTGACGATCGCCGCCGCCGGCATTGCCGCCAGCGCGTCCACGGCGGCGCAGATTGCGGGCAGCAAGACCGAGACCGCGACGGCCGGCGACAAGAGCGCCAAGATGGCCGGCGCGAAAGTCGATGCCGACACCTCGGCGACGCTGGCCGATGCCGCGACCGGCACGACTGCGACGACCGACGGCACCGCGACCGACGCCAAGACCAATGGTGGATTGATCGCCGTCGTGGACCAGGGCACGCCAAAGACCTCGTTCAAGGCCGCCGCGATCGCCGCCGGCGTGAGCGACGTCTCGAATATCGGCCAGGATGCGGGCAAGACGAACGCCGCACCCACACCGGACAATGCGGCAACCGCCAACCCCGCGCATGGGCAAGTGGCAAAGCCGCAGGCGGATGGCGGCACGGCCGAGGTGAAAGCCGACGTGAAGGCCGGCGCCAATGACGCCGCACCCGCCGCGCCGAACACGCATGCCCATGCAGGCGCGCAAGCCTTCGCGGCACCGACCGACACCGGCGCGCAGGCCCCATCCGCCGTGCAGGCGCCGCTGACCAACACGAGCTCCGCAGCAACCGCCTCGACCGCAACACTGACCGCGACCGCGGCGACTTCGACGGCGGTGCCGATCAACGCGGTGCCGATCGAGATCGCGGCGGCCGCACGCACGGGCAAGACACGCTTCGACATCAGCCTCGATCCGGTCGACCTGGGCCGTATCGACGTCCGCATCAATGTCGACCGCAACGGCCAGGTCACCTCGCATCTCACGGTCGACAAGCCGGAGACGCTGCAGATGCTGCGGCAGGACGCGCCGCAATTGCAGCGCGCGCTCGACGATGCCGGCTTCAAGACCGGCAGCAACGGGCTCTCCTTCAGCCTGCGCGACCAGAATTCGTCGGGCCAGCAGTCCGGTCAGAACAACGACCATGGCGGCAATGCCCGCCGGCTGATCATCAGCGAGGACGACAGCGTTCACGCAGCGCCCGTCGGGCGCGGCTATGGCCGCATGCTCGGCTCGAGCAGCGGCGTCGACATCAGAGTGTGAGGAGTATTCGCTTATGACCACCACGAATGCCGCCACCGCCCCCGCCGTCGTCTCCGGCACGACCGACATCCCGAAATCGTCCTCGAGCTCGACCATGAGCTCGAACACGGGCTCGACGCTCGCCGGCAACTTCCAGACCTTCCTGACCCTGCTGACGACGCAGCTGCAGAACCAGAACCCGCTCGATCCGCTCGACACCAACCAGTTCACGCAGCAGCTGGTGCAGTTCGCCGGCGTCGAGCAGCAGCTCAAGACCAACGATTCCCTGGCCCAGCTCGTCACCCTGCAGCAGACCACGCAGGCGACCCAGGCGCTGGGCTTCGTCGGCAAGAGCGCGCTGGTCGATGGCTCGACCGCGACGATGAAGAACTCGTCGGCGACCTGGCACCTCAACGTGCCCTCCGACTCCACCGTCGACATCACCATCGCCAATGCCAGCGGCCAGACCGTCTTCACCGGCAAATACACCGCCGGCGCCGGCACCGACATTCCCTTCACCTGGAACGGCCAGGGCAATGACGGCACGCAGTGGCCGGACGGCAAGTACACGATCTCGGCCACGGGCAAGGACGTCGCCAACAACAATGTCGGCATCGCCGCACAGGTGCAGGGCATGGTGTCGTCGGTCGACCTGACCCAGTCGCCGCCGCTGCTCACGATCGACGGCGCCAGCTACACGCTGAGCCAGGTGAAGAGCATCATTGCGACGAGTAGTAATTGAAGGCGAGCGCGCGAGCGACACATTCGGTGTCATCCCGGCGAGAAATTTGGCGAAGACTCGTGGTCAGGAAGTCATTTTGGGTACTGCTACCTGCGTCTCATCGATAGATCACGCGGTATGGGTCCCGGACTTCGCGGGACGACATTGAGGGCCTTGCGGCGCCGCGCTCGGGCCCGGGTTTGTTAGTAAAGTATTTACCTTCTGCCCGCCTGGCCCGGCCTGCCGCCCGCCAGGCCGGCCGCGTTCCCGCAAGTTTCAACGAGAATTGTATTGAAGCCTTAGGCTTAGCGGATTTTTAAGCCGCGGGGCGTAGGGTTACTGCGTGAGTTCAGTGGTTGAGAGTTTGTGAGTACGCCATGACAGAACCCCATCGCCCGAGGGTAAAATACGTCATCGGGCCGGACGGCAGTCCGCTGACGATCGCAGATCTGCCCGCGCCCGGCACCAAACGCTGGGTCATCCGCCGCAAGGCCGAGGTCGTTGCCGCTGTGCGCGGCGGACTTCTCTCCCTCGAGGAGGCCTGCAGCCGTTATACCCTGACGGTCGACGAATTCCTCTCCTGGCAGTTTTCCATCGACCAGCACGGTCTGGCGGGTCTTCGCACCACCCGCATCCAGCAATATCGCCAGTAAGCGATCCGGAAATCTGCGGCTTTTGACGAAAATCGGCCTCGCCCAGCGAGGCCGATTTTTTGCATGTTTCCTTTTGGGGCGACTTTTGTCCGACCTCTTAACCTTCGTTAACCATATCGAAACCATCCCCTAGGCAATAATTGCCCAGTCGACCGCTCCGTTGCGGGTCGAAGCTTCGGGGCGGTTGCTTGCAAGGTCTTGCGGACTTCTTAAAAAGTATCGGTGCCGCCCGGTTCGGGGCCATGATCGCGGTCACCGCCGCGCTCATCGGCTTCTTCGCATTCGTCATCATGCGGGTCACGACGCCGCAGATGACGACGCTGTTCACGGACCTCAGCGTCGAAGATTCCTCCAGCATTGTCAAAGACCTGGAACGCCAGGGCATCCAGTTCGAGATCCGCAATGAGGGCTCGATCATCATGGTGCCCAAGGACAAGGTCACGCGCCTCAGAATGAAGCTCGCCGAGGGTGGCCTGCCCAAGGGCGGCGGCGTCGGCTACGAGGTGTTCGACAAGTCGGACGCGCTCGGCACCACCTCCTTCGTCCAGAACATCAATCATCTGCGCGCGCTGGAAGGCGAGCTCGCCCGCACCATTCGCGCCATCGACCGCATCCAGGCCGCCCGCGTCCACCTCGTGCTGCCCGAGCGCCCGCTGTTCGCCCGCGAGGCGCCGGAGCCGTCAGCGTCGATCGTGGTCCGCGTCCGCGGATCGCTCGAAGCCCAGCAGATCCGCGCCATCCGCCACCTCGTCGCCTCCGCCGTCAACGGCCTGAAGCCGCAGCGGGTCTCGATCGTCGACGAGGCCGGCCAGCTGCTCGCCGACGGCGCCCAGACCGATCCGGAGCAGGCGCTCGGCGACGAGCGCCGCACCGCCTTCGAGAAGCGGATGCGCAAGCAGGTCGAGGACATCGTGTCCTCGGTGGTCGGATCGGGGCGCGCCCGCGTCCAGCTCTCGGCCGATTTCGACTTCAACAAGATCACCCAGACCTCGGACAAGTTCGATCCCGAGGGCCGCGTGCTGCGCTCGAGCCAAACCCGCGAAGAAAGCAGCATGACCGCCGACAACAACGGTCAGGTCACCGTCAACAACGAGCTGCCCGGCAACCAGCAGAGCAACGGCGTCGCGGCCAAGGACCAGAGCAAGAAGACCGAGGAGACCAACAATTACGAGATCTCCCGCATCACCAAGACCGAGGTGACCGAAGCCGGCCGGGTCAACCGCATCTCGGTCGCGCTGCTGGTCGACGGCATCTACACCAAGAACGACAAGGGCGAGCTGGCCTATCAGGACCGCACCAAGGAGCAGCTCGACCGCATCGCCACCCTGGTGCGCTCGGCGATCGGCTTCGACCAGAAGCGCGGCGACCAGGTCGAGGTCGTCAATTTGCGCTTCGCCGACGCCCCCTCCACCGCTCCGATCGGCGAACCCGGCGGCTTCCTCGGCATGCTGCAGTTCACCAAGGACGACGTCATGTACTTCGTCGAGCTCGGCGTGATGATGCTGCTCGGCCTCGTCGTGCTGTTCATGGTGATCCGCCCGCTGGTCAAGCGCATCCTCGCCTCCGACGAAGTCGCCGCCGCTATCTCCGGCGTCCTCTCCGGCCCCTCCTCCGAAGAAGCCGCGCCGGCCGCCGGCGGACAGCCCCTGCTGCCCGGCGGCGCCGCCAGCGCGATCGACGTCGCCACCATCCAGGGCCAGGTCCACGCCCAGTCCGTTCATCGCGTCGGCGAGCTCGCCGAGCGCAACCCCAACGAAACCGTCGCCATCATCCGCCAATGGCTCACCGAGCCAGCCAAGTAATCCGCCAACTGAATCAAGAAGTGATCTGACATGGCCGCCTCCTTGCAAAACGCCAACTCCAACGACATCACCAGCGTGATCTCCACGCTCGGCCAGCGCGCCGGCAGCCGCGCCGCCGACGGCAAGGGCGCCGCGCAATTGTCCGGGCCGCGCCGCGCCGCGATCCTGATGCTCGCACTCGGCGAGCAATATGGCGGCAAGATCTGGAGCCTGCTCGACGACGACGAGGTGCGCCAGCTTTCGCTGGAAATGTCGACGCTCGGCACCGTCGAGGTCGACACCGTCGAGGACATGCTGCTCGAATTCGTCTCGCGCATGTCGGCCTCGGGCGCGCTGATGGGCAATTTCGACGCCACCGAGCGCCTGCTGCAGCAATACCTGCCGCCGGAGCGCGTCAACGGCATCATGGACGAGATCCGCGGCCCCGCCGGGCGTAACATGTGGGAGAAGCTCTCCAACGTGCAGGAAGAGGTGCTCGCCAACTATCTCAAGAACGAATACCCTCAGACCATCGCCGTGGTGCTGTCGAAGCTGAAGTCGGAACACGCCGCCCGCGTGCTCGGCATCCTGCCCGAGGAGCTCGCGCTCGACGTCGTCAACCGCATGCTGAAGATGGAAGCGGTGCAGAAGGAGGTGATCGAGAGCGTGGAGAAGACGCTGCGCACCGAATTCATGTCCAACCTGTCGCAGACCCGCCGTCGCGACGCCCACGAGGTGATGGCGGAAATCTTCAACAATTTCGACCGCCAGACCGAAACCCGCTTCATCACCTCGCTGGAAGAGGACAACCGCGAATCCGCCGAGCGCATCAAGGCGCTGATGTTCACCTTCGACGACCTCGTGAAGCTGGATTCCGGCTCGGCCCAGACGTTGATGCGCAACGTCGACAAGGACAAGCTCGGCGTCGCGCTCAAGAGCGCCAACGAGGACGTCCGCAACTTCTTCTTCGGCAACATGTCCTCGCGTGCGGCCAAGATGCTCCAGGACGACATGGCGGCCATGGGCCCGGTCCGCCTGCGCGACGTCGACGAGGCCCAGGCGCTGCTGGTCAACCTCGCCAAGGACCTCGCCGCCAAGGGCGAGATCATGCTGACCAAGAACCGCGCCGACGACGAGCTGGTGTACTGATGGCCGCTCCGGCAAAATTCCTGTTCGACACCGACTTCGCCGCTCCCGAGCGGTCGCGCGAGAAGGCCGCGACCGCGGCCGAGATCGCGCAGAAGATCGCGGAAGCCGAAGCGCGCGCCTATCGGGACGGCTTTGCCGCCGGCCAGCGCGAGGCCAAGGCCGAGAGCGACCGCCGCGTCGCACTCGCCATGGAAGAGATCAACATCGGGATCCGGGGCATCGCCTCCGGCATCGGCAACATCGAGTCAAAGATGGAGACTGAGGCGGTCGACGTCGCGGTCGCGGTGGCGCGCAAGCTGTGCGCCGACCTCGTCGCCGCCGAGCCGCTCGGCGAGATCGTCGCGCTGGTCAAGGACTGCTTCTCGCACCTGGTCGCCACGCCCCATCTCGTCGTCCGCATCAACGATTCGCTCTACGACAGCGCCCGCGAGAAGATCGAGCGGCTCGCCAAGCAGAGCGGCTTCGAAGGCCGGCTGGTGATCCTGGCCGAGCCGGAAATTGCCACTGGCGACTGCCGGATCGAATGGGCCGATGGCGGCGTCGTGCTGGAGCGCGGCGCCGTCGCGGCCAAGATCGACGACATGGTCGGACGCTATATCGCGTCCCGAAGGGGGAGCTAAGCCATGAGCGACACCGACGGACAGGTCCCGCTGCCCGATCTCAACGGCCCGATGCCGCCGAGCGCTGACGTCGGCTACAACGAGGACGAATATGCGGCGCGCGCCGCCGCCGACCTCGAGGCCGTGTTCGACGTGCCGGTGCAGGTCTCGGCCGTGCTCGGCCGCTCCAAGATGGATGTCGGCGAGCTCCTCAAGCTCGGGCCGGGCACCGTGCTCGAGCTCGACCGGCGCGTCGGCGAGGCCATCGACATCTACGTCAACAACAAGCTTGTCGCTCGCGGCGAGGTCGTCCTGGTCGAGGACAAGCTCGGCGTGACCATGACCGAAATCATCAAGACCGAGCGCAGCTAATACGCAGGGAATGACGCGCGGCAGCGCGACCAGACCGACAGGAGACTGACATGCGGCTTCTCATCGTTGGCACATTGAAGGGCCAGCTCACCACCGCCACCAAGATCGCGATGGAGAACGGCGCCACCGTGACCCACGCCGAGAATCACGAGCAGGCGATGCGCGTGCTGCGCGGCGGCAAGGGCGCCGACCTCCTGCTGGTCGATGTCGCCCTCGACATCCGTGACCTCGTGATGCGGCTCGAAGCCGAGCACATCCACGCTCCGATCGTCGCCTGCGGCATCACCAACGACGCCCGCGCCGCGGTCGCCGCGATCCACGCCGGCGCCAAGGAATACATCCCGCTGCCGCCGGATCCTGAGCTGATCGCCGCGGTGCTGGCAGCCGTCGCCAACGATTCCCGCGAGCTGGTCTATCGCGATGAGGCGATGGCCAGGGTGATCAAACTCGCGCAGCAGATCGCGGGCTCCGATGCCTCGGTGATGATCACCGGCGAGTCCGGCACGGGCAAGGAAGTGCTGGCCCGCTACGTCCACACCCGCTCGGCCCGGGCCAAGCGGCCGTTCATCTCGATCAACTGCGCCGCGATCCCCGAGCACCTGCTGGAGTCCGAACTGTTCGGCCATGAGAAGGGCGCCTTCACGGGCGCCGTCGCCCGCCGCATCGGCAAGTTCGAGGAAGCCACCGGCGGCACGCTGCTGCTGGACGAAATCTCCGAGATGGACGTCCGCCTGCAATCAAAACTGCTGCGCGCCATCCAGGAGCGGGTGATCGATCGCGTCGGCGGCACCAAGCCGGTGCCTGTCGATATCCGCATCATCGCGACCTCGAACCGCAACCTTGCGGAGGCCGTGCGTGAGGGCAGGTTCCGCGAGGACTTGCTGTTCCGCCTGAACGTCGTGAACTTGAAGATTCCGCCGCTGCGCGAACGTCCCGCCGACATCCTCGAGCTCGCCCAGCACTTCGTGAAGAAATATGCCGAGGCCAATGGCGTGCCGATCCGCCCGCTCTCGGCGGAGGCGCGCCGCGTGCTCTCCACGAACCGCTGGCAGGGCAACGTCCGCGAGCTCGAAAACACCATGCACCGCGCGGTGCTGATGGCGCAGGGCGACGAGATCGGTCCCGATGCAATCATCACGCCGGACGGCGACCGCCTCGACCTCGCCAGGACCGCACCGGCCGTGGCGCATGCGACCATGGCCGCCGAGCAGGTGACGCGCGCGCTCGTGGGACGCACCGTCGCCGACGTCGAACGCGACCTGATCCTGGAGACGCTGAAGCACTGCCTCGGCAACCGGACCCATGCCGCCAACATCCTCGGCATCTCCATCCGCACGCTGCGCAACAAGCTCAACGAATACGCCGACGGCGGCATCCAGATCCCGCCGGCGGGCACGCCGGGTGAATATCCGCGCGTGCCAGCCATGGGGTGAGCGCCGATCTGCAAGCTCGACGTCAGCAAAAGGGCCCGGAGCGCCGCAAGCGTTCCGGGCCCGATGATGTCGCGATCTGTCCGACTATTTGCCCGGCGGGACGTAGGTGCTTGCGAGCTTCGCGGCCTTTTCCGCGATGCTCTTGAATTCGCCCATCTTCCAGGCGCGCACGGTTTCGATCTTGGAGACGGCGCCACTGGCGGCGGCAACCATTCCGATCGCAATAGCATCGGAGCCATCGGGAAACTCCGTGACGAGCACTGCGTCGTGCTGACCAGTCGTCATGAAAGCTCCCTGGAGCTTTCCGCCGGCTTTCTCGACCAGCGCACCGATGACTGAGGTACGATCGATCGGCTTGTCGACCATTCCCTTGATGCCCGCGTTTGAGTATGAGACGTACGAGATGAACAGCGGCATGTTTCTCTCCGTCGAAGGTTGGACCGACAACATTTGTAGTTTTGGAAAGAGCTCTCCGAGCGAGAGCAAGGCAAGGCCTGCCGACGGCACGCGAGCTGCCTTGAAAATAGAGCTGCGGACCTCGGCACGTCCAACTGGCAGCTTGTGTCGAGTATAGCCAACTCCGCAGTGCGGCGCGAACGGTAAGCCAAGCCTACCCATTTGAAGGGCGTCTATCGTGCTGCCGCGAGTGAAGCAGTTCGCTATCGATACGCATCAGGATCGATAGAATTTTGGAGTGAGGTGATCTCGGCCACAGTCCGCCCCCACCTTCTCTGTCCTTCAACTCGAAACGGCAGGCCATGGAATATTCGTCGTGGATGATGTCGCCAATGCGCGCATCTGGGCCGGCTTCCACTACCGCTTCTCGACCGAAGTCGGCAACGACATGGGCCGGAAGATCGGTACGCTGGCCCGTCGAGATGCAGCTTCGCGGTGTCGAGGCGATGGCGCAGCCAGGCCGCTAGTCGGCCGCACTTTTGGAGCACCGAACACATAGCCGCACCGCATCCGGCGACTAGGTCACGCCGGCGCAAGGTCCTATAACCCCGCGTGAGAACCACGAGGGTACATATGTCTGAAGCTCAAATCACGGACTGGCTGGCGTCGCAGAAGCAGGCGATGATCGATCTCTTGCGCGACGTCGTGAACATCGATTCCGGATCCTATGACAAGGAAGGCGTCGATGCGGTCGGTGCGCGGTTCGAGCGGCATTTTACCGAGCACGGCATTCCGTTCCGGCGCGAGGCCAATGCCACCTTCGGCGATGCGATCCATGCCGAGGTGACCAAGCCCGGCAGCAACGAAAAGCCGGTGCTGTTGATGGGGCATCGCGACACCGTGTTCGGCAAGGGCGAGGCCGGGCGGCGGCCGTTCACGATCCGGGACGGCCGCGCCTACGGACCGGGGGTTTCCGACATGAAGTCCGGCCTCGTCATGAACGTGTTCGTGGCGACCGCCTTCCACAAGTTCGGCGGCTCGCCGCACCCGATCAAGGTGCTGATCACCTCGGACGAGGAGATTGGCTCGCCCGCCTGCCGCCCCATCATCGAGCGCGAGGGACGCGCCGCGCGCGCGGTGTTCAACTCCGAGCCGGGGCGGCCCACGGGCAATGTCGTGACGGGGCGTAAGGGCGGCATCTTCATGCACATGACCATCACCGGCAAGGCCGCGCATTCCGGCGCCAATTTCGCCGCCGGCGTGAGCGCCATCGGCGAGCTCGCGCACAAGATCGTCCAGATCCACGCGCTGACCGACCTCGACAAGGGCATCACGCTCAACGTCGGCCTCGTCTCCGGAGGACAGTCCGTCAACACGACGGCGCCTTATGCCGAAGGCCAGATCGACCTGCGCTATGTCGATCCCGCCGATCGCGCGCGGATCATGGGTGCGATTCAAAAGATCGTCGCGACCTCCTACGTGCCGGGCACCAGCGCGACGCTGACGATCAAGGGCGAGTTCGTGCCGGTGGTGCAGAGCGCGGAGTCGAAGACGCTGTTCGAAGTTTATCAGGCCGCCGCAAGACAGGTCGGCCTCACCACGCTGCAGGGCGAGTTCTCCGGCGGCTGCGCCGATTCCGGCTTCACCGCGGCCGTGAGCACGCCGACCATCTGCGGCCTCGGCCCGGTCGGCGGCCTCGCACATACGCCGGAGGAATATCTCGAGATCGACAGCATCGTCCCGCGCGCGCAGGCGCTCGCGCTGGCGATTTTAAGGGGGTGAGGGAGAGGTGCCGTAGGGTGGGCAAAGGCGCACTTGCGCCGTGCCCACCATTCGTCTTCGCTGGGCAGAGGTGGTGAGCACGCTTCGCTTTGCCCCCCTACGAGACCTCCCGAATTCTACGAATAACTCGGCGCGTCGGGCTTGCGGAAAATGTGGATGGGGTCACCGGGAATGATCGGCTGCCCCGAGAACATCGCGTAGGCATAGAGCGCGAGATAGGCGATCGCGAGCGCGCCGATGGCGTAGAAGGCTAGGGTCGCGACGCGCTTCATCGATCCGCTCCAGGGCCGTCCCGGCGGGACGGCTCAAGCGCTTCTAGAGCGATGAGGCGGAAAAGGCCAGCCTGCGCGGCGCTTGTCCGCGGCGATCAAATGCCGCGCCGGGTGCGCGCGGGAAGGCTGACATCGGCGAGCCTTGCGGCGTCCTCGTCCTGATCGACCGCCACATACTGGCCGTGCCAATAGGCGAGCGCCGCGTTGCGGGTCGAGTTCCTGACGTCCCTGACGCGGCCGATGACGATGCCGTGCGAGTGCCGCTCGACGATCTCCTCGACCTCGCAGTCGAACACCGACAATGCGCCGACCAGCAGCGGCACGCCCGAGACCGCCGTCACCCACTGGCTGCCTGCGAAGCGGTCGGCGCCCTTCAGCCCGCCCTTGCCGGCAAAACGCTCCGCGATATCGAGCTGGTCGGCATTGAGGATGTTCACGCCGAAGGCGCCATGGCGCCTGATCAGCGGGAAGGAGGAGGCATCGCGATTGATGCTGACCAGCAGGGTCGGCGGCTCCACCGACAGCGAGGTCACGGAAGTCACCGTCATGCCGGTGATGTCCTTGCCCCGGCCGGCGGTGATGACGCTGACGCCGCCGGTGAGGTGGCGCATGGCCCCGCGGAAATCGGCGGGCGAGACGGGGATTTCGGTCATGAGATCGCGGGGCACTACATTCATGGCATGGTCCCCGAAATGGGGTTCCCCTGTATTTAGGTACGATCGTCCGCCGACAAAAGGTGGCTCAGGATCGAGCCTTCCAGGCCCGCCAGCTCTGCGGAGCCACGCTGGCGAGGCCGGGCCGCGTTAACCGTGACGTCATGAGCGATCCGGCCCTCCTCGATCACCAGCACCCGGTCGGCCAGGGCTACCGCCTCGGCGACATCGTGGGTGACCAGGATCGCGGTAAAGCCCTGGTCGCGCCAGACGCGCTCCAGGAGCCGCTGCATCGAGATGCGGGTCAGGGCATCGAGCGCGCCGAGCGGCTCGTCGAAGGCGAGTACCCGCGGACGGGACACCAGTGCGCGGCCGAGCGCGACGCGCTGCTTCTGGCCGCCCGAGAGCACCGAAGGCCACTGGTCGCGCTTATCGGCGAGGCCGACCTCGGTCAACGCCTTCTCTGCGCGCGCATGCGCATCCTGCGATGCGCGATCGCGGCCGAGACCGACCTCGACATTGGCGAGCACGCGCGCCCAGGGCAAGAGCCGCGGCTCCTGGAACATCACGCGGATGTCCTCCGCCTGGACCTCGCCGCCGAAGCTGATGCTGCCGGCATCGACCTTCTCCAGGCCGGCGATCAGGCGCAGCAGCGTGCTCTTGCCGCAGCCGCTCTTGCCGACGATGGCGACGAACTGGCCGGCGGGGATGTGCAGATCGATGCCCCGCAGCACCTCGTTGCTGCCGAAGGATTTGCGCAGGCCCCGGATGCTGAGCGGCAGGCCGCTGGCCTGAACCGGCCGCTCCTCGCGGACCACTCGGGCGTGAGGGGCGAAACTGGCGCGGCTGGCGAGCTCGGTTTCGGGCAGGGACGTACGAAGCGCTGTCTGCATGTGATTCCCGGTATTTCTGCTCAACGTTTCTGGAAGGCGGGGTGCCAGGAGAGCGTCGCCCGCTCCAGCACGCGGGAGGCGCTGTCGGCGAGCTTGCCGAGCAGGGCATAGATCAGGATCGAGAGCACGACGACGTCGATCAACATGAACTCGCGCGCCTGCATCGCCATGTAGCCGAGGCCCGAGGACGCCGCGATGGTCTCGGCGACGATCAGTGTCAGCCACATGATTCCGAGCGCGAAGCGGATGCCGACGAAGATCGAGGGCAGCGCGCCCGGGAAGATGACGCGGCGGAACAACTCGCCATCGGTCATGCCGTAGATGCGGCCCATCTCGATCAGCTGCGGATCGACGGTGCGGATGCCGTGCAGGGTGTTGAGGTAGATCGGGAAGAACACGCCCAGCGCCACCAGGAAGAGCTTGGCGCTCTCGTCGATGCCGAACCAGAGGATGACCAGCGGGATCAGCGCCAGATGCGGCACGTTGCGCACCATCTGCAGCGTGGTGTCGGTGAGCTTGGCGGAGAGCTGCGACAGGCCGTTCGCGAGCCCGAAGGCAAATCCTATGCTGCCGCCGATCAGGAAGCCGATCGAGGCGCGCCAGAACGAGACCCAGATGTTGCGGACGAGCTCGCCGGAGAGCAGCAGCTTCCAGCCCGCCAGCGCGACGTCGCTCGGCGCCGGCAGCACGCGCGTCGGCACGAAGCCGGTGACGCAGGCGACCTGCCAGATCGCGATGATGGCGAGCGGCACGATCCACTGCACCAGGCCGTCGACGCGCGGCAGGCGGACGCTGCGCGGAAGAGAGATGCTGTCGATGAGGCTCATGATTGCGATGCCTCCCTATGCGGGCGGAAGTCGTTGCCGACGGTTTCGCCGAACGGGCCGCCGTTGAAGTGCAGCCTGGTCACGTTTGAAGGCTGCTCCAGCGAGAGCAGCGGGAACACCAGCTCGGCGAAGCGATAGGCTTCCTCCAGATGCGGGTAGCCCGACATGATGAACGTATCGATGCCGATGTCCTGGTACTCCCTAATGCGGGCTGCGACGGTCCGGGCGTCACCGACCAGCGCGGTGCCGGCGCCGCCGCGGACGAGGCCGACACCGGCCCACAGGTTCGGAGCGATCTCGAGCTTGTCGCGCTTGCCGCCATGGAGCTGCGCCATGCGCTGCTGGCCGACGGAGTCCATCCGCGCAAAGTTCTTCTGCGCAGTCGCAATGGTCTCGTCGCTGACATGCTTGATCAGCTCGTTCGCGGCGCGCCAGGCCTCTTCATTGGTCTCGCGGACGATGACGTGAAGACGGATGCCGAAGGACAGCTTGCGGCCGCGTGCGGCGGCGACCTCCCTCACCTTCGCGATCTTCTCGGCAACCTGCGCCGGCGGCTCGCCCCAGGTGAGATATTTGTCGACGGTGTCTACAGCGACGTCGATGCCGGCATCGGACGAGCCGCCGAAATAGAGCGGCGGCCGCGGCGCCTGCAGCGGGGGAAACAGCAGCTTGCCGCCTTCGATGCGGATGTGCTTGCCCTCGACATTGACCACCTTGCCCGCGAGCAGGTCGCTATAGACGTTGAGGAACTCGCGGGTGACCTCGTAACGTTCGTCATGGCTGAGGAAGATGCCGTCGCCCTTGTTCTCGACGGGATCACCGCCGGTGACGACATTGATCAGCAGCCGGCCATTGGTGACGCGGTCCAGCGTCGCCGTCATGCGCGCCGCTACGCTCGGCGATTGCAGGCCGGGCCTGACGGCCACGAGATAGCGCAGCCGCTCCGTGAACGGTGCGACTGAGGAAGCGACGATCCAGGAATCCTCGCAGGACCGTCCTGTCGGTAGCAGCACGCCGAAATAGCCGAGCTGGTCGGCGGCCTGCGCGACCTGGCGCAGATAGTTGAAGTTGACCTCGCGGCCGCCGGTCGCGGTGCCGAGATAGCGGCCGTCGCCGTGGGTCGGCAGGAACCAGAGGATGTTGGCGCTGGATTGGCTCATGGACACACTCCTAGCCGTATGTGGTGCCGACGGCGGCCGCGACGATGCCGATCGACATGACGATGGCTGCGATCACGCGTTGAACGATGCGCTTCATGTTCAGACCCTTTGAGGTGGGAAGATCGGTCGGCAAGGTCAGGCTGCCGGGTTGCGCCAGACGATGTCGCGGATGACGATCGGCCTCGGGATCAGGCCGAGCTTGTGGAAGCGGTCGGCAACGCCCTGCTGGGTCGCGACGATGTCGTCGGTGACGGGTCCGACCACGAAGGACGAGCGGTTGGCCGCGATGGTCTGGACATCCAGGGGAATGGCGGTGACGGCGGCGAGCGACTTTGCCACTTCGTCGCGATGCTGCTCGGCCCATCTGGCGGTCGCGGTGGTGACGTCGACGATCTGCTGCAGGACGGCGCCGTGGTTCTTCGCGAAGTCGCGATTGGCGATGTAGAAGGAGTTGGTCTTGGTGACCTCGCGCGCATTGATCAGGATGCGGCCGTTCTGCCTGGTCTCGCCGATCGCGAAATAGGGATCCCAGATCGCCCAGGCGTCGATGCTGCCATTGGCGAAGGCGGGGCCCGCGTCCGGCGGGGTCAGATAGACGGGGGTGATGTCGGCATAGGTGAGACCGGCCTTCTCCAGCGTCTGCACCACGATGTTGTGGGCGCTGGAGCCCTTGGTGAAGCCGACGCGCTTGCCCTTCAGTTCAGCGATGGAACGGATCGGCGAATCCTTCGGCACCAGGATGCCCTGGCCGTTGGTGACGGGCTGGCCGGCGGCATAGACGATCGCCGCGCCCGCGGCCTGGGCGAACACCGGCGGGGAATCGCCGACGGCGCCGTAATCGACGCTGCCGACATTCATCGCCTCCATCATCGGCGGGCCTGAGGAGAACTCGACCCATTTCACCTCGATGCCCTGGGCCGCGAAATGTTTTTCCAGTGCGGCCTGCTGGCGCGTGATGACCAGCACGCCGTTCTTCTGGTAGCCGATACGAATTTCCTTCACGGCACCTTGCGCGATGGCAGGTGCGGACAGCGCCGCCAGCGCAACAGTTCCGGCGGATAGCTTGAGAAAGTCCCGACGTCGCATTCCACGCTCCCGGCCGGTGGCCGTCATCATTCGTGTTTCGGGAATGATGGTGTGCCTTGTCGGAGGTGTCGAGACGTGCGGGAAAATAGCGATGCGAGCACTGCGCCTGTGGCCGAGTGCATGATTAATCTTTCAAGCAGCCGCGACGATGCAGATGGAAATTTCCGCACGCGAATGTGAGAGCCGCGCCGATTCCGTCCGCGGTCCTGACACCGGAACATAGAAGTCGCAAAACAACCCCATGCACAGTAGCCGGGGCTTGTGAAAGCAAGATCTTACGTATTATCCGAAATTCTTTTGACCCGTCGGGCAAAACAGGGGCATAATGGCATCATGGCGGTGCTCGGGACGGAGGGCACCCGCCGGTCTATTGCGACCACCGGACCGGCAAATTCTGCAGTCCTCGGAACGCCCAGCCGCCGATCCGCACCGGCTCGTCGTCGGCGATCTCGAGCCGTTTGGTTCGGGCGAACAATGTCGGCAGCGCGACGTCGGCGATCATGGCGCGCGAGGCAAAGGCGCCGGCGCAGAAATGCGGGCCGGCGCCGAAGGCGACGCTCTTCGACGTGTCACGCCGCACGTCGAACTGGTCGGCGCGCTCAAAATGCTTCTCATCGCGGTTGGCGGAGCCGAACATCAGGAACACGCGCTCGTCGAGCTCGAATGCGACATCGCGAATGATCCACGGCTTTGCGATGCGCCGCGGCGACATGCCGATCGGTGAGATCCAGCGGGCATATTCCTCGAAGGCCTGCAGCCAGGACACTTCGCCGCGCAGGACCAGGTCGAGCTGGTCGGGATGGGTCAAGAGCGCCCACACCGTGCCGGCGATCGCCTTGCGCGGCTCGTTCTGACCGCCCGATATCGCGAGTTTGACATTCGCGCGCACGCTCTCCATCGGCATGCCCGAGGCAAGCAGCACGCCCAAAATGCTCTGGTCGGGGTGCTTGCGCATCACCGGCAGGATGTCGTCGATCGCGGCATCGATGCCCGAGGTCGCCGCGTGGCAGCGCGCCTCGACCGCGGGATCGCCGGCATAGTTGGCGATGCCCTCGATCATGCCCTGCGACCACGCGTCCATGTCCTGGAAGCCGATGTTGGTGAGGCCGGTGATCGATTTCAGGCATTCGCCGGAGAACGGCAGCGCGAAGTCGCGCATGAAGTCGATGCGGCCTGGCTTGATCGAATCGAGGATGCGGTCGGCATGGGCCTGGAACAACGCGGTCCAGTGCGCCTTCACGGTCTTCGGCGAGATCGTCGGAAACATCGCGCGCCGCTCGACCTGGTGCGCCTCGCCGTCCTTGCGCATCATGTTGTGCCCCATCAGCCGGTTCATCAGGCCGGCCGGCTGGTGCGAGGAGAACACGTCGATCTGCTTCTCCGAGATCGAGATGTCGTCGCGGCTCGTCAGCAGCGTCGAGCCGAGCTGCGGGACGAAGGCGATCGGGGCGTCCTTTCGCATCTTCGCGAGCATCGGATAGGGATCGGCCCAGAATGCATCAGGATCGATGTCGATGCGCGGCGCGGTGCTCAAGGCGGCGGCTCCCCTGGATTTTCGTTTCCTCCAGGCCAGATTAGCGAAGTCCGGCGCCGGCGTCTGTCCCTCGCGATAGGGACGAGCATCTCTTCGCAAGTCGGATGCATGCCGCAAAGAAACGGCTAACCACGTTACGACGAACTACACCTGGCCGACTTGCGGCACACAAACGCCGCCCTGGAGAGGATCGCGGCGGCTGTCGAGAAGCAATCGTCGGGTTAGCTTTGGGTTGTCAGACGTTTGGCCGCGCCGACGTGCTCTAACTTCGGGAGTGAGCGTCAGAGCCGCCCGACGAACCGTCATTCTGGCGGGTCCAAAGTTCGTGTTGTTCGATCCGCCGAGTCCCCTCCGGGTTCGGCTATCGTATCTTCTCAAGCCTTTGTCTGCTTTCAAGTCAGATCGCAGCTCCGGCCAGCAAGAAAGCGCCGCCAAGCGCGACCATCACCAGTCCGGGCCAGTTCGATTTGACGCCGAAGCCGCTACCGGGCCTTTCAGGCTCCAGCGTGTCACGCCCGGAGCGAAGCCACTTCCCACCGCTAAATCGGCTCCGCCAAATCGGCTGAAACGCCATTTGGAATATGCCGCCGAAAACAAGGAGCACTCCAAGCCATACGAGAGTCATGCTCGCCTCCTCTACCCGCGAACGCCGATAGGTCGCCGCCCGAGAACCGTGGTCCATTCAACGTCTGCCCGCTGCTCTCGGAATCAGACCGGGCTTGAAAGCCGCCGGGCGGACCAGCGCGCTGCTGCACGCAGGCTGGGGATCGCACTCACCGCAGCTCAGACAATGTCCAAGCCTCCTGCCTAGTCCTCGTCCGGCTCGCGCACGACCGCCGGTTCGTCGGTTTCGTCCTCTTCATCGTCTTGCTCGTCCTCCTCATCCTCTTCGTCGTCATCAGGATCGCGGGGCGGCGTCGTGTTGGTCATGACCGCGAAGACATGCCGGTCGATCCTAGCAATAACCAGCTCAGGAAGTAGCGTCATGTTGTTGCTCCTCGGATGTGACGCCGGGGCACTCTACCCCTATTCGGCGGAGCAGACACGAAATTGGCTGCCGCCGCGGGCGAGGTGCGGTCATCTCCATCAGACGCGCTGGAGACGAGTGTCCGGGTTCGTCGCATTCGGCTCACTCGCGCGGGCTTGCCCACGTCTGCCAATGTGCGGTCTGGTCTCGGCCGCGGACACGCTGGACAGCAGGGCGATGTTCGCCGTCGGTTATCACGCCGGTCTGGCCATGCGCGCCATTTTCGATCTGCCGCGATCAGCCGACATGGCTTCAAACAGAAAAAAGGCGCGGCCGGCTGGAGTACAGCGATTACCCGTGCCCCGATAACCTTAGACCTCTCAAATAGTTGAATGAAATGTGGACATGATTTCTGCTAGGCGTCCACGGGCCCACTCGGGAAAAAGTAGCAATTGAGTTCCGCTGAAGGGGGTTGGTATCAAGGGCCTCAGGCGAGCGCAGCATGAAGACTCATGCAAAAATGCACGCCGCGCGGCTGAACGATCGGTCGAATCTGATGGGTCAAGCGCAGCCATGACGGGCATCGATTTCGAGCAGATTGTGGATCGCATCCATGAGGCCGCGACTGTCCCGGAACTCTGGCCGGACGTCCTGGAAGACATCGCTCATGCCGCAGGTGCGCATGGCATGGTCATGATTACCTCGGACTCCGATCAGTGGTCTGGTGTCTGGAATGGTGTCGTGACGTCGCCGTCGATCCGTGAGGCATTCTCGGCGTTCCTGCGTGACGGCATCTCCAGTCGCACCGAGACGACCCCCAGGCTCCTGGCACTCGATCACCCCGGCTTCGTCAGCGACCAGGATGTGTTTTCGCTGGAAGAATGGGAGCGTGATCCCTATCGGGCGGAATGGAACAGGAAGTGGGGATTCGAGCACGCTTGCGCGACGGCCGTCCGCAGCCCCTCCGGTGAGATCATCGTTTTCCATATGGAACGATTGGCCGGCCGGCCGGCCTTTTCGCGGCAGGACCTCGACTTTCTCGACCGGTTTCGCCCCCATCTCGCGCGCGCAGCTCTGCTGGCGACGCGCTGGCGTCTGACCTGGATGCGGGCGGCGACCGAGGCGCTGTCGCTCGTCGGCTTGCCAGCCGTCGCGATTGCCCGCTCAGGACGGGTTCTGGCAGCGAACGCCTTGATCGAAGGCATGACGGACGTTCTGAACTGGTTGCCGAAGGACCGGATCGCAATCAGGGACCGCGCCGCCGATACAATGCTGCGCGCTGGTCTAGCTCAACTCGATTTGCCGGAGAAAGCCGTGTGCTCCTTCGCCGCGCGTCGCACAAGCGATCTTGACCGGGTGGTCCTCCATCTCGTCCCGATGCCGGGTGAAGCACGCGATCTGTTTGATGGGGCGGTTGGCCTCCTCATTGCGACGCCAGTCACCGCCTCCCAGGCGCCGAGCCTGGCGCTCATTCGTGGGCTGTTTGATCTCACCCCCAGCGAGGCGCGCGTTGCGCGCGGCATCGCGCAAGGACAGACGATCGGCGACATTGCGTCGCATCACGGGCTAAGCCGCGAGACAATCCGCACGCAGATCAAGGCAGTCCTTGCCAAGACGGGAACGCGTAATCAGAAGAGCGCAGCCGCGCTCTTCGGCGCCATCCCCAGATTGCCAATGAATGATTGAGGCCTCGCCAGGCCGGATCTGCCACGGTATGAGCAGGCTCCCCTTCACCCATATGGGTGAAGACACAGGTCGGCCCTCCGGGTTCAACTCCGCCTGAGTAGATATCTGGCGAGAAGCGGCGGGGATGGCGGGACCGGAATTTCCGATTTTCGAAGTGACCCTGGCACAGCGCAGGCGAAGGAAATGGACCTGGAGCGTCTGCACCGTGCAAGGAGTCGTCGTGATGCAGGGCCGGGAAGCCAGTCGACCTGCCGCAAAGTACCAGGCCGAACGAGCGCTTTTCATGCTACTGCTGACTGCGCCCTATCGGGCGCGACTTCCCCTGTAGCGCGGCGCTCATTGAGCGCTGCAGGATTGCCAGCTCTGCGGAAGCGCAGGAATTGCATGGCGCCTCTCGTTCCGCAGGCCTATCGCATCTGAAAAAGCGTGTCGGATAGCTCGCCCGCAGCCGCCCCTTCGAGACGCCCGCCGATGGCGGGCCCTCAGGGTGAGGGCGGAGTGCGCGGCGGCCCCGCCGCGGCATCCTCGCAGGCTTCAGCTCCGAAGCGATCTCGCAAGGGCTCGGCATCAGCCTGAGCGGCGGGCGGGTGGCGAACACGGCAGCGAGAGACTGATCCGGCGCTGCCGTCTCCTGAAAATGGCGGGCCACGCTCGCCGCGATCGCCGGCGCGATCGCCCCAAGCCGGTCGCGCTGCGCGGCGCTGCCCTGCGTGGCGATGCGATGGAAGTTGACGTAGAAGCAGGTGCCATCAACCAAGATCGCGGTCGCGCGTTTGTCGACGATGCCGGAATCCTAAAAGAAGATTTTCCCTTAGCGCGCGCCGTACATGCGCGAAGCGAACGCAACGGAATATCGACGGAAGTCGGAGCGGCCTCAAGTCCGCCCACGAGCGGCCTACTTGCCTTCGTTCCATATGTCGGTGGCGAGCTTCCAGTCATTTCCGACCTTTTCCCAAACAACGACGTACTTCCCGGTCACTTCCTGCGGCGTCGACGCCTTGGTCTTCAGAGCAAACGTGCCGATCTCGCGCGCCGCCAAAGGGCCAAGCGCCTTCACGTCAACCGTCGCGAGCCTGGGATCGCCGACCTGCTCCGCCATGCTTTTCCACATTCCTTCGATGGCTGCTCGACCCTGCACCATCGAAGAACCGGGCGGCAGCACGATCGCATCGGCGCTATAGAGCGACGCAATGCCAGAGAAATCGCCCTTGTTGAACAATTCGACAAATTTGGCATTGATCGCTTCAATCTCGGGCTTCTGCGCCAATGCCGGAGCCGCCAACGCGATCACGAATACAATCACCAACCCGATGCTGCGCATAATCACCTCCAACTGAATCTACGACTCGAATGCAGCGCGGCCGTTGCTCCACAGGGGATGCGTTCAATGCCGCATCCCAGGCCGCGTTTGACTAAACAGCAACTCCGGAGGATTACCGTAAGCAATATTGACGAGATGCAGGATGCGGCAAACGAGATGAGCAATGCTGCGGGACGTGCAAAACGCTTTGCCGAGGAAAGAGGCCCGCCAGCTGTGAGAGCCGGGCTGCCCATTCGCTCAATGGCGCAACAGCACGGCATCGCGCAGCGCGCGGCTCGAGCTTAAGACAGAGCCAATACCCAGGGCCATCAGCAGCAAGCCCACCCAGCTTGCCATCCAGCCTCCCTCGTCGGCCGCCTCCGCAACGCGGATGCTCACCGGTGGCACCTGAATAGAGGCCGCGTCGCTGGCGGGCGCTACAAGCTTTTGCAGATCCGCGATGGCCGGCACGGCGTTCTCGGGCGTGGGCTGGCCGGTTTGAACAGGGCTAGCGGGCGGGGCCGGCATCAAAGGCGTCGTGCCCGTACCGACAACGAGAGCGGCATCAGCGACCTTGACCTCGGTTGGAGGCGGCGTCGGCTGGACGCCCTCTGCCGGTGTGGAGCGCTCCAACTCGGCACGCGCATCCACGACCGAGATCCGCCGCCTGCGCGGCGCAGTTTCGTTCTCGTCAGGATCGGCGCGGCGATGGGCCACGCGACCATGAGCCGGCTTTTTCACCGTGGTGACATGCTCCGCCAGGAACCAGCATTTGCGGCCCTGGTCTCGCCGATAGACCCAGTGCTGGTCCGCACCGGCCGAGTTACCGGGCCGCGACAAGCATTCCGCCTGCGCCGGAGCGGTCGCCGCCGGCTCGCGCGCAGGGCCAATGAAAAGATCGGCAAATGGGTCGGAGAACGCAGGTTGCGCGGCCAGAACCCCAACAAGAACTAAACTCGCCTGACAAAGTCGCAAATGACCGGACATCGAAAACTCCCGGTGTGGCGCCCCCACCGGCATGACCCTTCTCGGCGAGATAGGCCGCCATGCGGCCCAAATCTGGCGGAGCCATGGATTCATTGTGCGGGAGCCGCGAGGAACCTTGAGCCGGACGCAGTTCAATGGCGGCCGATCAGCTGCAGTCGGCGATTCTCTGCCGCAGATGATCAACCAGAGGTTCCGCGCCCATTGTCAGACAACCATAATGTCCCCAGGGAATCTGGACGACATCCAATCGAGGACTGAGACGCCTCCACCCCTCGCCATCGTGTTCGGCGGCGTAGAAAACCACGGGGACGTCGAGCGGCGCCGGAAGATATCGCGCCATTGCTATTGAATAAGCGTACCACAGCGGCTGCGGGACTTCAGTCTTGGCGACCACAACCGGCTGGCTCGCCGACCGCTTGGCGTACCGCTCCCACTGTGCCAGGCATTCAAACGTCCCGCGCAGGACGCGGGATGGAACCACGGGCTTCATCACGCCAACGATCGCCCGCGTCAGCGGACGGGCATTGACGGTCGGCGGGTCGACCATCGCGACCATGTGAACCTTGTGTCCAGCATCCATCAATTGGCGCGCTATTTCGAACGCCACCATTGCGCCGTTGCATTTGCCGCCCAGGAAGAAAGGGCCACAAGCCTGCCGTTCCAGGATGAGCGGCAGGCGCTCGGCGGCCATTTGCTCGATCGAGGGCGGCACCAACTCACCACGAAGACCGTGCGGATTGATGGAAATGATGGGATGATCGGGGCCGAGGAGCTCAACCATTCGCCGCACGCTCGCGTGTCCGCTGACGAGGTCTCCATTGAAGAAGTGCAGCGGAGGCCGATTGCCGCCGCCGTGAAAGTGGATGAAGGGTGTCGCTTGCGTGTCGATTTGCGTGTCAATCTTGTGGACGAGCTGCCGGATGGTTTCCGCTCCGAAGAGGATCGTTTCCGGCACGGCTTGACCGATCAGCTGTCCGAGCTCGATCAGCATCTCCATCGCGAGCAGCGAGTCACCTCCGCATGCAAAGAAATCGTCGTCGAGCGTCACGGCATCGGACTTGAGCAGTCTCCGCCACAGCGTCAGCAATTCACCTTCCAGGTCCAGCGACGCTTTGGGCGCGACCGGCACAGGCATTGCCCGCTGACGATCCGGCGGTTCGCGGAGCCATTCGCGCAATCGACGGCGTTGCACTTTTCCCGTCGCGCCCTTTGGCAGTTGGTCGAGGATCACAATGCGTCGCGGAACCTTGAACGATGTCAACTCGGGCCGCAGGAACTCGCGAAGCTCCTCGGGTGTGACTTGCGCCCCGGGGCGGGCAATGATTGCGGCGGCGACGTCCTCGCCAAGACGTGGATGAGGGAGGGCAAAGGCGGCAGCCTCGGCTACAGCCGGATGGCGTAGCAAGGCGGATTCGACCTCGGCAGGAGCAATCTTCTCGCCGCCGCGATTGATCAGTTCGCTCAGGCGACCATGCAAGGAGAGAAAGCCGTCTTCGTCGAGGCTGCCGATGTCGCCCGTGCGAAACCAGCCATCGACGAAAGCAGCTTGATTGAGCTCCGGCGCATCGAGATAGCCGGAGAACACCGTGGGGCCACGGATCCAGATCTCGCCGCGCTCGCCCGCCGCCAGGAAACGCCCATCCTCACTGGCGATAACCAGAGTTCCAGGCCAAGGTTGGCCGCAGGTCCCTGGCCTGTTCGCGCCGGGCGGCGGCAGATTGGCGGCGATCTGCGCGGCTTCGCTGGAGCCATAATGCTCCAGCACAGGCGCGCCTAAAATGCGCTGCAGGCCGTCCCGTACGTCCGGCGGCAGCGGCGCGCCGCCCGATACGACGAACCGCAACGTGTGCGGCGCGCGCGCATCTGCGAGCGCTCTCACCTTGTCCAGCACTGCAGCATGAAGCGCAGGACCTGCCGAGTACCAGGTCGGGCTCAGACAATCCAGCCACTCATCCAGCGCGACGATGGCATTGTTTTCCGGGACAGCGATGCTGCCGCCGGTCAGCAGCGGTGTGAACACCGTTACTTTGAGCCCATGAGAATAGAATGGGGGCGACACGCTCAAGCAGCGGTCCTGGTGCGTGAGGCCGAACCAGGCCTGGAGACGCGCGGCCGCGGCCAGCATGTTGCCGTGGCTGAACGGAATGAGCTTTGGCTGCGCGGTCGTGCCCGACGTCTGCAGGATGAAGGCTGGCGAGTGTGGAGCTGGCTCAGCGTCGATGGCGGCGCGATCGGCAGCCCGCACGGTGACATCAAGTCCAAGCTGGCCATGTGCGACCGGAACGGCTTCGATGATGGAGATCCCGCGCCGCTCGGCCGCTTGCCGCGCTTCAGTGCCGCTGCCTTGCAGCACGACAAGAGCGTTCAGGCGCAGCATGTCGAAGCGCTGATCGATCTCCGCCGGGGACAGCCGCGGATCGAGAGGAACCGCGATGCTGCAGCAAGCCACGGCCACGATGGCGAGAACCGCCTCCGGACCGAACGGCATGAGCACCCCGATCCGAGCGTCGCAATCGAACCCACCCAAACGCAACTGCCCGCGAATGTCGTCCAACCTGCGCTGAAGATCGCCATAGGTCAGAGGCGCAGACGTGGTGGAGACGATCGCGGTCCGATGCGGAAATCGGCTGGCAGTCCGACCAATGACCTCGCCCAGCGTGCATCGCGCGCCGGGGTCTGTGCCGTCGGCAAACGAGATTTCCTCGGACGACTTCGCGATCTCTCGGAGCAAATTCGTCACAGCGGGCTCTGGCATCTTCAGGGGGATGGGCAAAGCCGCCGCAATTGCCCGCTGCGAGCATTACGGCCGCTTTCCTCCCAGCCGGGCAATTGGCAATGGTGGGTACCTCACAATGATGAGTGCCTCACAATGACGCGCCTTTTTAGTATGCTATTTTCTCCGTCAGCCCACCGGCCCCAGCGTCCAATCATCCCCTGCAAGGGGGCTGACCTTCACGTCCTTGATGACTCCGCGCTCCAGGCTCGGATCGAAATGGCGCATCGTCCGCTCGTTGAAATCGATGATGCGGCCGGGCCTGAGTGGTCCCACGTCATTGATCTTGACGATGACCTTCTTGCCGACGGCCTCGACAAGTGCATATTTCGGCCTCGCACCAAATAGCACCCCGCCGAATTTCCGACGCAACGTCGTCTTGATCGCCGCCGCCCAATCGGAGGGATCATAGCGCTCGCCGGAGGCTGTCTTCGGACCGCCCTCCTCCTTGCCGGGCTTGAACGGATTGTACGTGGATGCGGCGCCAACGACCGCCTCCCCGGAGGCGGCATCGACGACGGCGTTTGCGTGACCTCCACGCGTTTCACTTCGAACAGCAGTGACAGAAAGGGCAAGCGCAAGCAGGGCGCCGCAAAGCGCGGCGCTCGAGCGGAACAGCATCATAACTCCTGTGTTTTTTCGTCGACCGGTTCCCGTCACCGCAAACACGGCAAGCGAACGCAGAAGCGTTCAGGAGCTTGCGCCGCGTCTTTGCGGAATCGTGCCAACCCCTTGGCTATGGAACCGTCGTGAGAACCAGAGTGGTTCCCACGCAGTGTTTTAAGTTATCGCCGGGTTAAGACAGAGATTGCGTCAGCAACATGACTTCACGGACATATCCTGCGCTGCACTGGCCGGCGCGACATTGATCGCGAGCTTGCCGTAGCGATCCGTAAAAGCCACGGTGTCGATCTCTTCCAGCTTGATTTCGCCGCTCATCACGCCCTGTTTCCACGCGGCGTGCGCCGGATCATTCTGGAACTCAGGCATCACCTCGCTGCCGAACAATTCCAGCGATTCGCAGATGTGCTCGTGGCTATTCTTGCCGGCCTGGTTGAGCAGGATGACCTGGTCGATATGCGACGACTGAAAGCGCTTCAGTTTGTTTCGGATCGTCTCGGGCGAGCCGATCAGGCCGCCGCGCAGCGCGGCCTCCTGCGCCTCCGGGTTGTCGCGCTTCCACTTGTTGTACTCGTCCCACATGTTGACGGTGTAGGGCGCGGGACGCTGGCGGTTTTGCGCGGCGCCGTAGTAACGCAGCGCGAACTGGAAGAAGGTGGCGCCGTCGGCGCGCGCCCGCGCTTCCTCGTCGGTCTTCGCGCACATGAAGAACGACACCAGCGCCATGTTCGGATTGATCTCGTAGTCGGCCAATTTGTGCAGCCGCTTGGTCATCGCATTGTAGTAAGCGTGCACCCAGGCATGCGCGGCTTCGGCACTGACGAACTGAAAACCTAGCGCCCCAAAACCGTGGCGGCCGGCGCGCTCGATGGTCGGCAATTGCGAGCAGGCCATCCACAGCGGCGGATGCGGCTTCTGCACCGGCTTCGGCACGACGTTGCGCAGCGGAATGTCGAAGTACTTGCCGTGATGCTCGCTGCCGGCGTCCTTGAACATCGGGAAGATCGCCTGCACTGCTTCCTCGAACACTTCCTTCTTGGTCTCCATGTCGCGGCCGAACGGGGTGAGCTCGGTGATGGACGCGCTCTCGCCCATGCCGAATTCGCAGCGGCCGTTACTGAGCAGATCGAGCACCGCGACACGCTCGGCGACGCGGGCCGGATGGTTGGTGGTGAGCTGAAGGATGCCGTGACCGAGGCGGATGTTCTTCGTGCGCTGGCTGGCGGCGGCGAGAAACGATTCCGGCGAAGGCGAGTGCGAGTATTCCTCGAGGAAGTGGTGCTCGACCACCCAGGCATGGTCGTAGCCGAGCCTGTCGGCGAGCTCCATCTGCGAGAGTGCGTTCTGGTAGAGGGCGAGCTCGTCGCCCGCCACCCAGGCCCGTGGCAGCTGCAGCTCATAGAAGATGCCGAACTTCACGACGCCCCTCCCGCCTGTTGTTGTTAACTGCATCTTAGAGCGTGAGCCGGCGCTGTCTACGCGGCCGCAATTCCGCGGCGTGGGAGAACGATTCCCCGCCTGCACAGAGCGGCGCGCTGCGTCCCGGCGCTGCCGCCGCGACATCCGCGCCAGTCGACAGATTGATACAAATCAACGCCACCGGCCCGAATGCAGGCGGCCTGATCAACGCCTCAGGATGAGACTGGGCGGCATCTTCGCATGCGGAAGCCGTATCCGCGCACTCCGTCCTCATCCTGAGAGCCCGCCGGAGGCGGGTATCCCGAAGGATGGGCCACAGGGAAACGGCCTCCCTGCGCTTGAACCCCTGGTGCGAATGGTTAGTTTTGAGATCCGGCGAATCGCCTCATTCGCCACTCCCTCAAGATAGACATGGCCAGTTTCACCCCGCATCAGGATGCTGCGCTCAAAGCCGTCGGCGATTGGCTAAAGGCCAAGCCCGGACGGGGCGGCACGCCGCCCGTCTTTCGCCTGTTCGGCTTTGCCGGCACCGGCAAGACAACGCTGGCGCGGCATATCGCCGAGGGCGTGGACGGCGAGGTGAAGTTCGCCGCCTTCACCGGCAAGGCGGCCCTCGTCATGCGCAACAAGGGCTGCGACGGCGCCTCCACCATCCATTCGCTGATCTACCGCGCCCGCGAATCCGGCGAGGAGCAGCCGAGTTTTGAGCTGTGGGACGACGCGCCGGCGTCGAAAGCCAAGCTGATCGTGATCGACGAATGTTCGATGGTCGATGCCGAACTCGGCCGCGACTTGATGTCGTTCGACTGCCCGCTCTTGGTGCTGGGCGATCCCGCGCAGCTGCCGCCGATCCAGGGCGGCGGCTTCTTCACCAATTCCGAGCCGGACGCGATGCTGACCGAGGTGCATCGCCAGGCACAGGACGATCCGATCGTGCGGATGTCAATGGACGTGCGCGAGGGCCGCGAGCTCGACATCGGCCGCTACGGCGAGAGCGAGGTGGTGTCGCGGAAAGACCTCGATCCCGATCGCGTCATGGGCGCCGACCAGGTGCTGGTCGGCCGCAACAACACGCGGCGCGCGTACAACATGCGCGTGCGCCAGCGCCAGAACATCGAGGATGTCTTTCCAGTCGCCGGCGACAAGCTTGTGTGCCTGCGCAACAACCGCAAGAAGGGCCTGTTCAACGGCGGCCTGTGGCGGGTGAAGTCGCGCAACACCTCGCGCTCGAAATCGCGCATCCTCTCCATGCGGCTGTCGCCGGACGAGGATTTCGGGAACAAGGTGACGAAGGCGTCCGTGCGGGCCGACTGCTTCGAGGGCGGCATCGAGCAGATCCCCTGGGAGCAGCGCAAGCCCTATGACGAGTTCGACTACGGCTACGTGCTGACAGTGCACAAGTCGCAGGGCTCGCAATGGGACGATGTCGTGCTGTTCGACGAGAGCTTTGCGTTCCAGGATTCGCGGGCGCGGTGGCTGTACACGGGGATCACCCGGGCGGCGAAAAGGCTGAGCATCGTCGTCTAAAGCGCCCTGCCCACGATCTCTCTCCATAAGCAAATAAACGCGTGGGCACGCTTCGCTTTGACCACCCTTTACGGGCGCGATTGGTCCAGGCGAGCAGGAATTTCGGCGTGACCTTGATCGACAGGCTGAAATCGTCGATCGCGCTTTGCAGCGCGCCGCGGCGCGCGTGGATGACGCCGCGGTTGTTGTAGGGAACGCCATAGGCCGGGCGCTTCAGGAGCGCGAGGTTGTAGTCGGCCATCGCGAGATTCTCCTGTCCGTGCGCTCTTAGGCGAGGCCGCGCAGGTTGAGCGCGACGACGTTGTCCGGATCGAGGTCGATGGCCAATGGACAGCGTCTCGATCGCGTGGACATGATCGCGCTTGTTGAGCAGG
Source organism: Bradyrhizobium sp. SMVTL-02 (assembly GCF_051853005.1). Lineage (NCBI taxonomy): Bacteria > Pseudomonadati > Pseudomonadota > Alphaproteobacteria > Hyphomicrobiales > Nitrobacteraceae > Bradyrhizobium > Bradyrhizobium sp. SMVTL-02. The sequence goes on from NZ_CP182469.1 coordinate 6,552,151, forward strand.
GTGTTGCCGCGCACGGACAGCGCGGTCGCCTTGTCCTTGCCGGCGAGACGATCGGCGCTCAGTCGATCGCGCCGGTTCATCGAGCGCGGAGTTCCGCATCCCGCCAAGCCGGCCGGTCCCCGCGTCGACCCTGCGCGTCCTCACGGTCTCGTGTCCTCTCCGGCGTAACAATCTGCGGCTCTGCCCGTATCTTGAATGATGCGAAAACGCGGCCGGGCAGGCTGTTCGCCCGGTCCCGACCGCCCTAGACTGTCAGCCCTTCCCAAAGAGGATCGTCATGCGCCGAACCGCCCTCGCCACCCTGCTCGCCGCAACCACCGCCCTGATGCTGGCTTTCACGATGCCGTCCCGGGCCGCGGAGGAGGCGGTCGTGATCCCTGCCCCAGCATTGGACGCGGCGCCTGCAACCGGCATCCAGACCGCCGTGGTTGCCGGCGGCTGCTTCTGGGGCGTGCAGGGCGTCTTCCAGCACACCGCGGGCGTCGTCAGCGCGGTCTCCGGCTATGCCGGCGGCACCAAGGCGACCGCCGACTACCAGACCGTCTCGAGCGGCCGGACCGGCCACGCGGAATCAGTCGAGATCAAGTACGACCCGAAAAAGATCTCCTACGGAAAAATCCTCCAGATCTACTTCTCGGTGGTGCACGACCCGACCCAGTTCAACCGCCAGGGCCCCGACATCGGCACGCAATATCGCTCGGCGATCTTCACCACCTCCGACGAGCAGAAGAATGTGGCGGAGGCCTATATCGCCCAGCTCAACGGGGCCAAGGTGTTCGGCAAGCCGATCGTGACCAAGGTCGGCGCGCTGGAGGCGTTCTATCCGGCAGAGGCCTATCACCAGGACTATCTGACGCTGCACCCGAACCAGCCCTACATCGCCTATAACGACCTGCCCAAGGTCGAGAACCTGAAAAAGCTGTTCGCGGATCACTACATCGAGAAGCCGACGCTGGTGAATGCCAGCAAGGCCACCAACTGATCGCGAGATCATCGATCACTGAAGAAACGGGAGACCCATGCCCGACACCAAGGCGAAAACCACCGACGACAAGGTCATCAAGAGCGAAGAGCAGTGGCGGCGCGAGTTGACGCCGATGCAGTACGCGGTGCTGCGCGAGAAGGCGACCGAGCGACCCTTCACCGGCGAATATGAGCACGACCATCGTGCCGGCACTTACGTCTGCGCCGGCTGCGGCAATGTACTGTTCGAGTCCGATGCCAAGTTCGATTCCGGCTGCGGCTGGCCGAGTTTCACCGCGCCCGCGGTCGAGAGCCATATCGACGAGGAGCGGGATCTGAGCCACGGCATGATCCGCACCGAGGTGCTCTGCTCCAAGTGCAGCGGCCATCTCGGCCATGTCTTCCCCGATGGCCCCGGACCGACCGGCCTGCGCTACTGCATCAACTCCGCGGCGCTGAAGCTCGAGCCCAAATAACCCTCGCGCGCTCCGGGTTCCGCCATGGAACCCGGGGGCGCGATGTGCTTTTCTTCCCTAGCGGTGCGCCGATCAGCGCATTCCGGCGGGCCGCCAGGGAGGATGCCATGACCCTTGGGACCGTCCTGATCATCCTGGTGATCATCTATCTGGTCGGCGGCCTGTCCGGCCAGTTCGGCGGCTACGGCTATGGCCTTGGCCATTCCGGCATGGGGATCGGCGGGGTCGCGCTGGTCGTGTTGATCGTGCTGCTGCTTGCTGGCAAAGTTTAAACCATACAAGCCATTGAAATAGCTTATATTTCTTTGGTTGCGGGGCTGCCATGCGTGGATTCATCATCTCGCATCGCGGGGGTCGCATTTCTGTCAAAACGGCCTATATTAGGGGACGAAAATGACATGTGCGGCGGGCCCGCTCGAGTGCGGCCCCTGCCCTCCCAAAACCCCACGCGCTTAAAGCCCCAGAGAAGATCACGAGGTCTTTGACCATGCGTCAACTGCGTCCGTTCAACTTCAACACCTCCGCCGAACTCTTCCCCGCTGCGATCCGCAAGAAGAAGCGTGCCGGCTTCACCTACCGCCGGTTCGGCACCGCGGCCGAGGCCGTGCAGTTCGCGATGGAGCAGTTGCCGACGGACTCGCTGAACGGCGCCTATCTCCAGGTCGAGGAAGCGCGCTTCGACCAGAACGGCATCCGCTCGCTCTATGAGAGCGAAGCCTTCCCGCTGCCCCGCCGTCCCAAGCCGGCGCCCGCCGCCGCCGAGACCGACGCCGACGCGGCGTAAGTCTTCGCAAGGGTCCGATGTACGCTGAAGGCGCGATGACCGAAAGGTCGTCGCGCCTTTTGCGTTCGCGCGTCATTGCGAGCGCAGCGAACAATCCAGCGCCCCTCTCAATCCAGCGTCCCTCTGCGGAAAAATTCTTGGTTGCTTCGCTGCGCGCGCAATGAGGATGTGGAGAAATCTGGCGCGTCGTCGACCAGTCGGACTCCCCCTCACCCGCCGCCCTCACGTCCGCGGCTGCTTGTCGAGCCAGCGGCGGAGCAGGCGGACGTTGCGCATGTTGGCGCGGAACACGACGTCGAAGGCATCACCCGCGAACGGCACCATGCCGACCACGCCGTCGACCGCGACATTGCCGAGCATGCGCGCGGTGACGTACCAGGGCGCACCCAGCGCCCTCGCCTCGCGCACCAGCCACAGCGAGATCGCGGTCGTGATGATGTCGCCGACCACGGGGATCAGCCCGATCAGCCCGTCGATGCCGTAGCGGATGTTGGTACCGGGCAGGATGAAGGCGACGTCGAGCAGTTTTGCGATGGCCTCGAGCCGCGCGATGCGCTGCTCGCGCGTCAGATTGCCGAACGGATTGCCCTGACCGAATTCGAAGCGAAACTCGCGAAAACCCTGTTCCAGCGTCTCCGGGCGGATCTCATGCCCTTCCTGGTCGATGATCTTCCCGTGCGCCGCGGCGCCTGAAACGGTCGCGCGCGAATGGCTCCCGGAACGGGATTTGTGGGGCGCAAGGATGTCGTCGTCAGACATGGTCATAACCTGGGAAACGCGCCAGCGCCACGAGGGTTGCTGCGCCGCGCCCGAACGCCGCGCGTTCAGGTCGGTGCTGCCGCGGATTGCGGCTCCTCGACATATCTATGCACGAGCCAGGAGGAAATCACCGACGGCACGAAGCCGACCATGCCGTACAGGATGAACTGCACCACGCCCGAATCCGGCCCGCGCGAGCTGTAGGTCAGTGAGGCCAGCACGAAGGCGAACAGGCCGACGAGGAGCATGCGCAAGGTGGGGCCGATCCGGCGGATATGAATGAGAATATCGTCGACGGCGCCGATCATCAGCGAGGGCAGGAAGCCGAACAGATAGCTGTATTGCAGCGTCTTGAAGAACACCACGAACAGCTTGCCGACCTCTCCGAGACTGGTCTGGGTCCAATAGCCCGACTGATAGGTTGTCGTCAGCAGCAGCAGGAACCCGCCGACGAACGGGCCAACCAGCGCAAACACCAGATAGCGTTTCATCAAATACCCTCACCCTTGGTCCCGTTATAGCAGCGCAGCGGGAACCTTGAACAGCGGGGTCGGTGGCCGCCTCGAGGGGAACAAGTGGAATGGCGACGAGTTCAGACAGCACTTGGAAATCATCCCAGTCGGATTGGAGCCGCCGATGTCCCGTAAATTTTGTCTGGCGACGATCACGTTGGTTGCCCTGAGCGGCCTGTCGGGCGCGCCCGCTTTTGCCCAGGGCCACATGGGCACGCCACAAGAGCAGAACGCCTGCTCGCGCGATGCGTCGCGGCTGTGTCGCAAGGAACTCGGCAATGACGGCGCAGTGCAGAGCTGCCTGCAGGCCAACCGGGCCAAGCTGTCGAAAGCATGCAGCAAGGTGTTCGCCAGCCACGGCATGTGAGGATCGGAAGCACCCTGTGAACGGAGAGTGAAGCCATGCTGCGCGACGAACAACTCTCGATCCTCAGGGACATCAGCCAGTCCGTCGCCTTCGCCGACGACCGTCACGGCAAGATCAGCGAGCTGATCGCCGACGGTTATGTGATGAAGGACGGCGATCTGTTCGAGCTCACCGCGAAGGGCGTCACGGCGGTGCAAGAACATGCCGCCTCGCTCGGTGCCGACGATGCGGAACAAGCGAGCGCATCATCCGACAGGCCGATCTGATCGCGCCACCTCGCTTGCTGCGTGACGTGCGCGCAACAATCGGGAATTCCTTTGCCATGACCATTGCAGCCGCGCGACAATGGCGCATACTTCGCTCGGGCGGCGCAGCACTTTCGATTCGACATCCAAGTAATCGAGCGACCACATGCGGGATCGAGGTCCCGGCGTGAAGGCTGTGACGTGCGGCAGATCAAGCCGCGTGCGGCGCCCCAAAAACCAAGCGGCTCAAGCCCAGGGAACTCAGGGACCCATCCTTCATGACACGCTATCAGACCATCACCTCTGTCGTCGCATTCGCCACCACCTTCGCACTCCAGACATCACCCAGTCTCGCCTTCTCGCAACAAGCCCAGCAGATGTGCTCGGCCGATGCGATGCGGCTGTGCTCCAGTGAAATCCCTGATATCCCGCGGATCACCGCCTGCATGGTCAGGAACAAGTCGCATGTCAGCCCCGGCTGCCGCGCCGTGATGGACCGCGAGCATGCGGCCGCCCGGAAGCGGGAAGCGGCGGCGCAGTAGGAGGGGGTGGCGACGCCTGCCGATCCGCCGTCATTGCGAGGAGCGCTTGCGACGATATCCAGAACTTCGACCGTGGAGAGACTCTGGATTGCTTCGATTCGCTCGCAATGACGGAGTGTGTGGCGACGCCTCCGCCCTGCAGGCGGAAACTTCTCGGAGTAAGCCTAGTCGCCCCACTGGGCGAAGGCGTCGTTGAAAGCGCGCTCGCCGGGGGCGCCCTTCTCGATGGCGATGATGGCGCGGCGCTGGTTGGCGTAGACCAGGGGCACGTCGAACCAGGAACGCTCCTTCAGGAGCTGGACGTTGCGGGCGCGGTCGGCATCGACATTGGAGAGGCCGACCAGGAAGAAGCCGTCGGTGACCTTGACCGCGAGGCCGGCAAGCGGCGTGCCGCGGGCCTGCTCATTCGACTTCATCAGGATCCCCGGCACGTTGGAGACGCTGCCGCCAGGAAAATCCGGCGGCAGGATGAAGGTCAGTTCCGCGGTGTGGCTCGCCGGCAGCGAGGAATCGGTATTGCGGCGGAACGACATCGTCATCTTGAACTTGCGGTCGGGAATCTCGATCTCGGCGCGCACGGCGACGTCGGCCTTCTGGTTGCCCGATGCCTTGATCGGCTCGAGCCGCCACACCACCGAGCCGACATATTGCTTGCCCTTCGGGTCGGACGGGTCCTCGTCATAGAGCACGACCTTCTGCGCCACCGGCGCGACCGGCTGGTCGCTGGCCGAGGGCTGGCCGACGCGGTCGGGGATCTTCGGCTTGCTCTGCGGCTGCGACGCATCCTTCGGCGCCTCCACGACCTGGGTCGGCGAGGACTTGAACAGGTTGGTGGCGGCCTGGAGCAGCGGCTTGCCCCAGAGGATGCCGGCACCGATCAGGATCAGCACGATGCCGACGGCGATCGCGCTCTTGAACGGGAACGCGGAGCCGCGGCGCTTGGGCTTCTTGGCGTCGCGGTCGAGGACCGGGATGTGCGGGCGCGGCGACGGCGGCTGCGACGCGTAGCCCTCGGCCTCCTCAACCGACTCGTCATAGGAATAGGGCGCGTCCTGCTCGCCGGCGCGGTTCTCCAGGCTCGGCTCGAGCCGGTCGAATTCCGGCGAGGGCGAGGGCACGTTGGCGTAGGTGCGGCGCGCGGCGCGGTTGGCCTGCGCGGCCGCGCCGCCGAGGTCGTTGGCATCGGCCGTGATGTCGCGGAAGCCGCGCACGCCGGGGGCCTGAGGCAGCGCCGGTGGCGGTCCGATCTCCGGCGGACGGCGCCCCCCGGGGCGATCGCGGCCGGCCGGTTGCGGCGCCGGCGGCTCCGGCATCGACGGCGGCGCAGGCGGCCCCGGTTGGCGCGGCGCGTCGAAACGCGGTGCGCGCGGCGGACGCTGGACATCGCCCTGGTCATCGACGTTGAAGGACGGGCGGTCGGCCCGCGGCGGGGTCGGGGCCGGACGGGTGCGCGGCTGGGATGGGGGCGGGCCCGCCTCGGTGGCACGGGTGCCGGCCCGGCGGAAGGCATCGCCGCTGCCGCTGCCGCTGCTACGGGCGCCACCACCACCGGGGCGCGAGGCCTCCCGGGCACGCTGCGCGGCTTCCGATTCGACCTTGCGGACAGCCTCTTCCAGCGACAGCCGTTCGCGGGTGATCTCGGACTCGGAGAGCGGCGGCTGCACGCTGCGGAGCTGCGCGATCAGTGCCGTGCGCGCCCGTTCATAGAGCGCGCGACGGCTTTCGCCGGGAGCGTTGGGGTCCAGGGCGGCAATAGCGCGGGCGATCAGCGGATAGTAATCAGCCATTTCTACTCAACTATACGCGCGTCCCGGTAAGACATCGTTAAGCCTCAAACGGATTTTGGACCAGGATAGTATCCTCGCGTTCGGGGCTGGTGGAAAGCAGCGCGACCGGGCACCCTACCAATTCCTCGATCCGGCGGACATATTTGATGGCCTGGGCCGGCAGGTCGGCCCAGGACCGCGCGCTGGCGGTCGGCTCCTTCCAGCCCTCGATGGTCTCGTAGATCGGCTCGACCCGGGCCTGGGCGCCCTCGCCGGCCGGGAAATGGTCGATCTCCTTGCCGTCGAGCTTGTAGCCGGTGCAGACCTCGATCGTGTCGAAGCCGTCGAGGATGTCGAGCTTGGTCAGCGCGAGGCCGTTGATGCCGCAGGTTCGGACCGCTTGGCGGACCAGCACGGCGTCGAACCAGCCGCAGCGGCGGGGCCGCCCGGTATTGGTGCCGAACTCGCGGCCGCGCTCGCCGATCTTGCGGCCGATCTCATTGTCCTGCTCGGTCGGGAACGGGCCCTGGCCGACGCGGGTGGTGTAGGCCTTGCACAGGCCGAGCACATAGCCCACGGCGCCCGGCCCAAGGCCGGCGCCGGTCGCGGCCTGCGCCGCCACCGTATTGGACGAGGTCACATAGGGATAGGTGCCGTGGTCGACGTCGAGCAGCGCGCCCTGCGCGCCCTCGAAAAGCATGCGCTTGCCGGCACGGCGCTCGATGTCGAGCAGGCGCCACACGGTCTCGACATAGGGCAGCAGCTGCGGCGCCAGCGCGCTCAATTCCTTCAGGACCTCCTTGCCGTCGAACTCCGGCAGGTTGAGACCACGGCGCAGCGCATTGTGGTGCGCCAGCAGGCGGTCGATCTTGTGCGGCAGGGTGTTGAGGTCGGCGAGATCCATCAGTCGGATGGCGCGGCGGCCGACCTTGTCCTCGTAAGCCGGACCGATGCCGCGGCGGGTGGTGCCGATCGCGGTTGCCGCGTTGGAGGACTCGCGCAGGGCGTCGAGCTCACGGTGCAGCGGCAGGATGAGGGTGACGTTCTCGGCGACCCGCAAGTTTTCCGGGGAGACCGCGACGCCCTGCGAGCGCAGCTTGGCGACCTCATCGAGGAAGGCGGCGGGATCGAACACCACGCCGTTGCCGATCACCGACAGCTTGCCCTCGCGCAGCACGCCGGAGGGCAGCAGCGCAAGCTTGTAGGTCTTGCCGTTGATGACCAGCGTGTGGCCGGCATTGTGGCCGCCCTGGAAGCGGACGACGATGTCCGCCTGCTCCGACAACCAGTCGACGATCTTGCCCTTCCCTTCGTCGCCCCACTGGGCGCCGACGACGACAACATTGGCCATTCGCGGGTAATCCCTGTTCAATCTGTCTCAGGAGGCATGATCCTCGCGGAAAACCGGTGCCCACTCTTCCGGGATCATGCCTGACGCCCAGCCGATCCGCGGCCCGGGACCGCTCGCACGCAAGGCAGCCAACCGGATAAAGGAAGCAGCCCCTCTAGGCAAGCAAGAACGGGGCTTTTTCGAGGACCGGAGGCTGGTCCAAGCCTTTGATATCCCCTTAAAATCTCGCAACCTTTGAAGCCGGCGGGCACCCCGGTTGACCGGCATCAAGCGTTCCGGCCCGCAATTGCGCCAAGGGATAGCCGTCACCTTCCGCGCTGACCCTGCCCGGACCTTGAACTCTCGATTTTTCGGACATGCCGTGACCAAACCGCCGAACAGCCAAGCGAGCCAGCTCTGGCACCTGACGGCCGATGCGCTCTGCACCCGGCTCGGCTGCTCCTTGCAAGGCCTGACCGGCGCGGAAGCCGCCGAACGCCTGGACCGTTTCGGGCCGAACAGCGACGCCCCGCCGCGCATCGAGGGCGCCATGCGCGCCATCCTGCGCCGGCTGCTGGAGCCGCTGTCGCTGATCCTCTTGGTCGCCGGCATCGTCTCGATGCTGACCGGCGACGACATCGGCGGGCTCATCATCGTACTGATTCTCGCGGGCTCGATCGGGCTCGACACCATCCAGGAAGGGCATGCGGTCCGCGCCGCCGAGATCCTCCGCCGCTCGGTGGCGCTCAAGGCCGAGGTCAAGCGTGACGGCGCCTTCCGCGAGATCGACGTCGAGCACGTCGTTCCCGGCGACCTCCTGCGCATCCGCGCCGGCGACATCATTCCCGCCGACGCGCTGGTGCTGGAGAGCACCGCCTTCACCGCGGGCGAAGCGGCACTCACGGGCGAACCCTATCCGGTGCAGAAGCAGGCCGGCGCCGTTACCGACCCCGACGACACCTCGAATGCGCTGTTCCGCGGCGCCGTGGCGCAGACCGGCGAGGCGATCGCGCTCGTCGTCGGGACCGGCCGCAACAGCGTGTTCGGCGCCGCGGCCGCAGCGCTCGCAGAGCCGCAGGCGACCTCCCCGTTCGAGCGCGATCTGCGCGAGTTCGGCCTCGTGGTCGCGCGCGCCACGCTCGCGCTGGTGCTGATCGTGCTCACCATTCGCGTCGTGTCCGGCCGCGCGATTCTCGATTCGCTGCTATTCGCAGTGGCGCTCGCGGTGGGGCTGACACCGGAACTGCTGCCGATGACCACCACGGTGACGCTTTCGCGCGGCGCGCTGCGCATGGCCGGCCGCAAGGTGATCGTGAAACGGCTGGCCGCGATCCACGATCTCGGGGCCATGACGGTGCTGTGCACGGACAAGACCGGCACGCTGACCTCGGCCGAGATCACGCTCGCCAGAAGCATCGGTGGCGCGGGCAACGACGCGCCGCGCGCAGCGCAGCTCGGCGCGATCGCAGCATCGCTCGGCGGCGACCGCGGCTCGCTCGATGCCGCGCTCGTCGCCGGCCGGCCGGATGCCGTGCAAGGCTGGCGGCTGGCCGGGCAGCAGGCCTTCGACTTCTCGCGCCGGCTGGGATCGGTGCTCGCCACCGGTCCGGACGGAGCGCTGCTGATCGTCAAGGGTGCCCCGGAAGCCGTGCTCGCATTGTGCACGATGGACGAGCGGGCGCGCGAGGCGGCCATGGCACGCGCGCGCGAGCTCGCAAGCGAGGGCCTGCGCACCGTGGCCATCGCCTCTCGGGCATGGAGCGGCGCGCGGCGCGAGATCGAGACCGACGACGAGACCGATCTCGTGTTCGAAGGTCTTTGCGCTTTCGCCGATCCGCCGAAGCCGACGGCCGCGGCAGCCATTGCGCGGCTCGCCGCTGGCGGCGTGCGGCTGAAGATCCTGTCGGGCGACGATCCCGTGGTGGTGAAGCGGCTCGCTGGCCTGGTCGGACTCAATCCCGAGCGCGTGCTGTCGGGGGCCGACATCGCCGCGCTCAGCGACGAGGCGCTCGCGGTACAGGTCCGCTCCGCCGATGCGTTCGGCCGCCTCGCGCCGGACCAGAAGTCGCGCATCGTGAAGGCGCTGCAGGCCGGCGGCGAGGTGGTCGGCTTCCTCGGCGACGGCATCAACGACGCACCGGCGCTGAAGGCCGCCGACGTCGGATTGTCGGTCGACGGCGCCACCGGCGTGGCGCAGGCTGCCGCCGACATGATCCTGCTGGCCTCCGATCTCGAAGTCGTCGCCGACGGCGTCGAGGAGGGACGGCGCACCTTCGCCAACATTCTCAAATATGTCCGCATGGGCGCCAGCTCGAATTTCGGCAACATGCTGTCGATGGCAGCCGCCTCGATCGCGCTGCCCTTCCTGCCGATGCTGCCGACGCAGATCCTGCTCAACAACCTGCTGTACGATCTCTCCGAGCTCGGCATTCCCTTCGACCGGGTCTCGGCGCAGGCCACGGCGCAGCCGCAGGTGTGGAGCATGGCGCGTCTGGTGCGGTTCGCTGCGATCATGGGACCGCTGTCGTCGGTGTTCGATGCCCTGACCTTCGTCGCGCTGCTGGTGCTGTTCAAGGCTTCGCCCGAGGAGTTCCGCACCACCTGGTTCGTCGAATCCATGGCGACGCAGATCCTCGTGATCTTCATCATCCGCACCAATGGAAGGCCGTGGCGCAACTGGCCCGATCCTGCGCTCGCGGCATCCTCGCTGACCGCGCTGCTCGCGGCGATGGTGCTGCCGTTCACGCCGCTCGGGGCCTGGTTCGGCTTCGTCGCCCCGCCACCGATCATGATGGCCGGCATCGCGCTGCTCGTCGTCGCCTATCTCGCCTGCGCCGAACTGCTGAAGCCCTTCGCAATCCGCAGCGGGCGGAAGAATTGAAGGTTCCCGCCGTATCGCCTGCGCATGGAGGCGATGCGCCTCGCCCCATTGATGTCGGGGACCTTTCCGTGTCTTTGGACCGTGCCGGGCGATTGAAGCCGGCCCTGCTATCGCCGGGCCGGGGTCCCGGCGCATGACGCGGGACCACAACAACCACGATGACCGCCACCGGCCAGACCACCAGCGCCGCCGCATCCAGTCACAACTGGATCGCCAACCAGCCTTACCTGCTGCTCAGCATCACCGCATTGTGCTGGGCCGGCAACGCCATCGCCGGGCGGCTCGCCGCCGGCCACATTCCGCCGGTGACGCTGTCGTTCCTGCGCTGGCTGTTCGCGTTCCTGCTGGTGCTGCCGTTCGCCTGGAACCACCTGGTGCAGGACTGGGCCGCGATTCGTGGACGGCTCGGCCTGATGGTCACGCTCTCGATCACCGGCATCGGCGCCTTCAACACGCTGCAATACTGGGCGCTCGAGCACACGCAGGCGCTCAACACGCTGCTGCTGCAGTCGGCCGCGCCTTTGCTGGTGGCGCTGTGGTCGCTGGTCATCCTCGGCATCCGCCTCACGGCGGCGCAGGCCTTCGGCGTGCTGCTGTCGATGTGCGGCGTGCTGACCATCCTGCTGCACGGCGACGTCACCACGCTGTCGAGCATCGAGTTCAACAAGGGCGACCTCATCTTCCTGCTCGCGCTCTTGATCTTCGCGCTCTATTCGGTGCTGAGCCTGAAGCGGCCGCCGATGCACGGCCTGTCGTTCCTCGCCTTCACCTTCGGTGCCGGCGCCGCATGCCTGGTCCCGCTGGAGATCTGGGAGCTCTCCGCGCGTCCGGTGATGAAGCTCGACGCGCCGAACCTGCTCACTTTGTTCTACGTCGCGGTGTTCCCCTCGACCCTCGCCTATCTCTGCTTCAATCGTGGCGTGCGCCTGATCGGCGCCAACCGCGCCGCGCCGTTCTTCCACGTCGTGCCGGTGTTCGGCTCGATCATGGCGATGGTGTTCCTGGGCGAACAGCCGCACGCGTTCCACTTCATCGGTTTCGCGCTGGTGCTGTCCGGCGTGTTCGCGGCGTCGAGGAAGCAGGCGTAGCCCAGCTTCGATCCAAGTGCACTGCTGCCCTTCTTCTCCCCTTGGGGAGAAGGAAAGAGCACGCGCTGCATCAAGGCTGCGTCCAACATATTGACCGCTGAGGCCGCGCTTCGGCTCACTCGCGCATTGTAGCATTGCGGCCCTGTGACTTGTGTCATCACGGCAATCGGGCGCAAGTTGCATCCAACGCCAATGACGATTGCTTCGCCCGCGCCACCGGCCGCCAATCCGGCCAGCTGGCTCAACAACCAGCCTTATCTGCTGCTCAGCCTGAGCTCGCTGTTCTGGGCCGGCAACATCGTGCTCGCGCGCCATGTCGGCGCGCACGTGCCGCCGCTGACGATGACCACGATCCGCTGGTTCGGCGTGTTCCTGCTGCTCTTGCCGTTCTCCTGGCCGCATCTGAAGCGCGACTGGCCGGCGCTGCGCGCGAGCCTGCCCCTGATGCTGTTCCTGTCGCTGGTGGGCTTCGCCTTCAACAACGCGATCTCGTACTGGGCGATGCAATACACCGAGGCGCTGAATGCGCTGCTGATCCAGTCGGCGGGTCCCCTGTTCGTGGCGCTGTGGTCGCTGGTGCTGTTCGGGGTGCGGATGACCGGCGGGCAGCTCGCCGGGATCGCGATCTCGCTGCTCGGCGTGCTCATCATCATCCTGCGCGGCGATCTCGCCGCGCTCGCCGGCATCAGCTTCAACCGGGGCGATCTCATGTTCGCCTCCTCGCTGATCGCGTTCGGCCTCTACTCCGCCTTCATCCCGCGCCGGCCCAAGATCCACCAGCTGTCCTTTCTGTCCTTCACCACCTGCTGCGGCGCGATGATGCTGCTGCCCACCGCGATCTGGGAGACAATGAGCGGCCGCGTCCTGCATTTCGATGCGCTGACGCTGGCAACGCTGGGCTACATCCTGATCTTTCCCTCGACGCTGGCATATCTCTTCTTCAACCGCGGCGTCGCGCTGATCGGCCCGAACCGGGCCGCGCCGTTCTTCCATCTGGTGCCGGTGTTCGGCTCGGCGATGGCGATCCTGCTGCTCGGCGAAAAGCTGCAGCCGTTTCACTTGATCGGTTATGCCCTGGTGCTTGCCGGCGTCGTGATCGCCTCACGCCAGGGTTCAGCGGCGAAGTAATTCCGTGACGCGGGCGACGAACTCCCGCCTTCCGATTTCAGCGAAGAGAAGCTAGGTTTCCCACCAACGAAAAAAGGAGGGAACGACCACACATGCTTTCAGCGTTGATTCGAAACCTGCGCATCATCGGCGCGGGCGCACTTTGTCTCGCCGCGTCCGCTGCCCAGGCCGACAATTACCCCAGCCGCAACATCACGCTGGTGCTGCCGTTCGCGGCCGGAAGCGGTACCGACACCACGACGCGGCTGATCTCGCAGCATCTGTCGCAGGCGCTCGGCGTCGGCATCGTGATCGAGAACAAGGCGGGCGCCAACGGCATGCTCGCGGCGACCTATGTCGCGAAGGCCGCCCCTGACGGCTACACTCTGCTGGTGACGACCAACACCACGCATTCGGCCAATCCCTATCTGCTCAAGAGCCTGACCTACGATCCGGTGAAGGATTTCACCCCGATCGCGCGCACCGGCGACCTGCCCTTCATGCTGGTCGTCAATCCGGACGTGCCGGCCAAGACCGTCGGCGAGCTCGTCGCCTACGGCAAGGCCAACCCTGGCAAGCTGAGCTACGCCTCGGGCTCGTCCTCGGCGATCGTGTCGGGCGCGACCTTCGCGCACAATGCCGGGCTCGACCTGTTGCATGTGCCCTACAAGAGCTCGCCGCCGGCGCTCAACGACGTCATGGGCGGCCGCGTCTCGATGATGTTCGTGGACATCCTGACCGGTCTGCCGCACGTCCAGGGCAACGCGCTGCGCGCGCTCGCCGTCACCACCAAGGACCGCTCGCCGCTGGTGCCGAACCTGCCCTCGATGCAGGAGGCCGGCGTGCCCGATTTCGACATCTCGTCGTGGCAGGGCTATTTCGGTCCTGCCGGCATGCCGAAGGAGATCGTGACGCGGCTCAACGCCGAGATCCGCAAGATCGTCGAGAAGCCGGAGATCAAGGCCCAGCTCGCGACGCTCGGCATGGACGCCTTCTCCGGCACACCGGAGCAGCTCGGCACGTTCGTGAACGAGCAGCTGGTGCTGTGGGAACGGCTGATCCGGGACGCGGGGATCGAGAAGCAGTAGGGTCGGCGGCACGGCTCGCATGGGGCAAAGCGTAAGCGTGCCCAGCGTCACTTCTCGAGAACTCAACAAGGAAAAGGTGGGTACGACGCTCTTGCGTCTTTGCCCACCCCACGAATTCAGCGCAAGGAATCAGGCCGCCCGCACCTTGGCGAGGAAGCCGTCCACCGCGTTGCGCAGCGCGCCGGATTGGCTGTCGAGCTCGCGGGCGTTGGTCAGCACGTCGCTTGCCGCCGTGCCGGTCGCCTCCGCGGCCGAGGTGACGCTGCCGATATTGGCGTTGATCTCGCTCGAGCCGGCGGCAACCGACTGGATGTTGCGGGCGATCTCGCGGGTCGCCTCGCCCTGCTGCTCGATCGAGGCGGAAATGCCCGCCGTGATCTCGCTCATCTCGGCGATGGTCTGGGTGATGCCGCCGATCGCCGCGACCGCATCGCTGGTCGAGGTCTGCATCGCCGCGACCTGGGCGGAGATTTCCTCGGTCGCCTTGGCGGTCTGGTTGGCCAGCGCCTTGACCTCGGAGGCGACGACGGCGAAGCCGCGGCCGGACTCGCCGGCGCGGGCCGCCTCGATGGTGGCGTTGAGCGCGAGCAGATTGGTCTGCGCCGCGATCGAGTGAATGAGCTTGACCACCTCGCCGATCTTCTCGGCGCCGGTGGAGAGTTCCTGCACCGTGGCGTTGGTGCGCTCGGCATCGCTGACGGCGCGGCTCGCAACTTCGGTCGAGCGCGTCACCTGGCGTGAGATTTCCGCAACCGAACTCGACAGCTCTTCGGCCGCCGCGGCAACCGTGCCGACATTGCCGGAGGCCTTCGACGAAGCCGCACCGACCGTTGCCGCACGCGCGGAGGCGTCTCTGGCGGTCGCGGTCATCGACTGCGCCGTGGTCTGCATGCCGGCTGCGGCCGAGGAGACCGAGCGGACGATGCCGTTGACGCTGCGCTCGAAGTCGCTGGCGATCGCTTCCATGGCGCTGCGACGTTCCGCCGCGGCGCGTTCCTTGGCGTCCGCCTCGGTCCTCTCGAGATCGCGGATGCGGATTGCGTTGTCCTTGAAGATCTGGACGGTCGCGGCCATCCCGCCGACCTCGTCGCCGCGGCCGACGCCGGGAATCTCACCGTCGAGCTTGCCGTCGGCGAGATCCTTCATGCTGGCACCGAGCAGCGCCAACGGACTGCTGATGCTCCAGCCGAGCATCCAGGCAACGCTGCCGGCGACGATGACGATGCCGAGCACGGCAAGGCCCAGCAGCCAGTAGACCGGCCCCATCTTCTCGTCGATGTCCTCGAGATAGGCGCCGGTGCCGAGATACATCTCGAAACCGGGGACAGCGACGGCGTAGCCGAGCTTACGGATCGGCTTCTCCCGGCCAGGCTTCATGTATTCGTAGAAGAGCAGGATGTCGCCGGTGGCCTTGACGCCGTCCATGATCTCACGTGACAGCTTGCGGCCGTTCGTCTCCACGTCCATGCGGTTGGCGCCGATCTGCTTTGGATCGGGCGCAAGCTGCGTGATGCCGTCATAGCTGGTGCCGAACAGATAGCCGGAGCCCTTGTCGTAAGTCATCGCGTTGCCGTAGCGGCGCAGTTCCGCAAACGCGGCGTCCTTGGTCATCTCGCCGGCATTGACCCGCTTCATCAGCGTCGCGGCATAATTGCGGGCCAGCTCGACGATCGCCTTGGTCTGGCCGATGCGCGCATTCACCATCTCGCGCTTCATCAGGTAGCCGGCGAGAACTCCGGAGATGCACAGGCCGAACAGGGTGACGCCGACAAGGATTCCAAGCTTGGGGGCGATCTTCAGATTGCTCAACTTCACGGGATAGCTCCGGCAACAAAGGACGGCACGCGAGTGGATCGATCGAAATTGAATCAACCTTTAGGGTGAGCCCCCTTAGCAAGTTACTTACGTGCCTCCGTAGAAATCCGGACAATGCCGGCCAAACCGGCAATTTTCACCGGTGTGGACAACCGGCAATTGTACGCACCCGCCGCGATTTCGCGTAAAGACGCAAAGGCCCGGGAGAAAGCCGGGTCACGACAAGAAACCAAATCGGGAGCAGGAAATGCCGAAATACAGGGTGGTGACGCCGAAGGGCGCGAGCTTCACGGTCGCGGGCAGCGATTATTCCTACGAGCGCGAGGCGCTCGATCCGATCGATGCCGAGATCGTCGAAGCCCCCGCGAGTGAGGCCGAGTTCATCGCCACTGCCAAGGATGCCGATGCCATCTATGCCAAGGGCATCCCGATCACCAAGGCCATCATCGACAGCCTGCAGAAGTGCAAGGTCATCACGCTCGGCTCGGTCGGCGTGGACAGCGTCGACGTGAAGGCCGCCACCGCCCGCGGCATTCCCGTCACCAACATCCCTGATACCTTCATCGAGGAGGTCGCCGACCACGCCATGATGCTGCTGCTCGCCGGCTTCCGCCGCCTGGTCGAGCAGGACCGCATGGTGCGTGACGGCCGCTGGGCCGAAGGCCGGCCGGCGCTGCTCAAGATCCCGCGCCTGATGGGCCAGACGCTCGGTTTTATCTCGTTCGGCCGCGTCGCGCGTGCGGTTGCGAAACGCGCGGCGCCCTTCGGCCTGCGCATGATGGCCTACGATCCCTTCATCCAGGAAACGCTGATGTACGACCACGGCGTCATCCCGGCGACATTGAACGAGGTGCTGTCGCAATCCGACTTCGTCTCGATGCACGCACCCGCGCGGCCCGAGGTGCACCACATGCTGACCGAGAAGCACTTCCGGCAGATGAAGAAGGGCTCGATCTTCATCAACACCGGCCGCGGCGCCACGGTGGACGAGGAGAGCCTGATCAAGGCGCTGCAGGAGGGATGGATCGCGCACGCCGCCCTCGACGTGCTGGAGAAGGAACCGCCCTCGCACAACAATCCGCTGCTCGGCATGGAGAACGTGACCCTGACCGCCCATGTCGCCTCGGCCTCGGCACGGTTCGACGAGGCGCGCAAGCGCCGCGTGGGCTACGAATTGTCACTGGTGCTTCAGGGTATGTGGCCGGTAAGCTGCGTCAATCCGTCGGTGCTGCAGAACACCGCGCTCCGCCGCTGGCAGCCCGTCAGCATGGACCGCGGGCCGAACAGCTAGGCGGCCGGCGCGACAGCGCCGAAGACCGGAACGACCCTTCACCGGCGATCAACGCCGGGAAGGGAACACATAGGGAGGTAACTGATGAGGAGCGACATCACACGTCGTGATGCCTTGGCGCTGGGCCTGTCCGCTGCAACGCTTGCGGCCACCGGCGCTGCAGCGCAAACATCCAATATCAAAGCGGCCGATGTCACGGCGCCCAAGCTCGAGATCGAGAAGGGCGCATCCTTGCGCATGCTGCGCCCGGTGCGCTTCGTCCAGGCCGACGAGGACGTGTTCCGCGCCAATGCGGCCAAGTTCAGCAAGGACACCGGGGTCGAGGTCAAGGTCGACTTCGTCGGCTGGGAAGACATCAACCAGCAGACCGCGGTGACCTCGAATTCCGGCGCCGGCCCCGACATCATCATCGGCTTCTCCGACGCACCTCATATCTACATCGACAAGCTGATCGAGCTCACCGACGTCGCCGACTATCTCGGCAAGCGCTATGGCGGCTGGCTGCCGCTGGCGCAACGCTACGGCAAGAAGAACAAGAGCGACACCTGGATCGGACTGCCGTTCGGCGCCACCGCGGGTCCCCTGATCTACCGCAAATCAGTGCTGCAATCGGTCGGCTTCGACAAGGTTCCGGAAGATCATGCCGGCGTGGTCGACCTGTGCCGCAAACTGCACAAGGCCGGCAAGCCGGCCGGCTTCGCGCTCGGCAACGCCAAGGGCGACGGCAACGGCTTCGCCAACTGGGCACTGTGGTCACACAACGCCGCCCTGCTCGACGAGGAAGGCAACGTCACCATCAACAGCAAGGAGACGATCGCCGCGCTGAACTGGGTCAAGGAGCTGTACCCGACCTTCATCGCCGGCACACCGTCCTGGAACGACGTCAGCAACAACCGCGCCTATTCATCGCAGGAGATCTCGCTGACGGCCAACGGCGTCTCGCTTTACTTCTCGCTCAAGAACGACCCCGCAACCAAGGCGATCGCCGAGGACAGCGAGCATCAGCTGCTGCCCAAGGGCCTCGCCAAGGTCTCGCCGATGGCGGGCCTGACGCTGAACGCGATGGTGTTCAAGCACAGCCCGTACCCCAATGCCGCAAAGGCCTTCCTGCAATACATGATGGAAAAGGACCAGTACGAGCCGTGGCTCAACGCCAACTCCGGCTACTGGTCGCAGCCGCTGGCCGCCTATGCCGAGGCCGCCGTGTGGTCGCAGGACCCCAAGGTGAGGGTGTTCAAGGACACGATGAACAGCACCTATTATGACGGCTACAAGGGCCCGATCTCGACCGCGACCGGTGCGGTCAGCGCCGATTATGTGCTGATTCAGATGTGCGCGTCCGTCGCCACCGGCGCTGCCACGCCGGAGGCCGCCGCCGCGGAAGCCGAGCAGCGCTGCAAGCGGTACTTCCGACGGCAGGGCCGGTAATGGCGACGACAAAGCGGCCGTCATTGCGAGGAGCCCTTGCGACGAAGCAATCCAGACTTTCACCGCGGAAGCAGACTGGATTGCTTCGCTTCGCTCGCAATGACGGTGTGGTGACGTTCGAAGACAGGACAACACATTGATGTCCGTGACCACCCTCTCTTCTCCCGCGCTGGCGCAGCGGCGGCCGAACTGGATCGTGCGGCTGTTCGACTACAAGCCGTTCCTGATCGCGATGTGCCTTGCGCCGGCGCTCGGGCTGCTCACCGTCTTCCTCACCTATCCGCTCGGCCTCGGCGTCTGGCTCGCCTTCACCGACACCACGATCGGACGGCGCGGCGTCTTCGTCGGCCTCGAGAACTTCCAGTACCTGCTCACCGACCCCTTGTGGTGGAACGCGGTGTTCTACAGCGTGTTCTACACGGGGATCGCGACCTTCGGGAAGTTCGCGCTCGGCTTCTGGCTCGCGCTGCTGCTGAACAACCATTTCCCGTTCAAGAGCGTGCTGCGCGCCATCGTGCTGTTGCCCTGGATCGTGCCGACGGTGCTCTCGGCGCTGGCATTCTGGTGGATCTACGATCCGCAGTTCTCGATCATCTCGTACCTGCTGGTCGACGTGCTGCACTGGAAGTCGAGCAATATCGACTTCCTCGGCTCGCCCTGGCCGGCGCGGTTCTCGCTGATCGCCGCCAACATCTGGCGCGGCATTCCCTTCGTCGCGATCTCGCTGCTGGCGGGCCTGCAGACCATCTCGCCCTCGCTCTACGAGGCCGCTATGCTCGACGGCGCCAGCGCCTGGCAGCGCTTCCGCTACATCACCTTCCCGATGATGATGCCGATCCTCGCCATCGTGATGACGTTCTCGATCATCTTCACCTTCACCGACTTCCAGCTCGTCTACGCCATCACCCGCGGCGGCCCGGTGAACTCGACCCATCTGCTGGCGACGCTGGCGTTCCAGCGCGGCATCGCCGGCGGCGAGCTCGGCGAAGGCGCCGCGATCGCGGTGTCGATGATCCCGTTCCTGGTTTTCGCGACGCTGTTCTCCTATTTCGGCCTGGCGCGCCGCAAATGGCAGCAGGGAGAGGCCAATGACTGACACCGTCGCGCAAGGCTCCGCCGGCGCCAAAGCCGCACCGGACACCATGGCCTGGGATTCCGGGCTGCGGCGGCTGATGATGATCTATCTGCCGCTCGGCTGCTTCGTGCTGATCCTGCTGTTTCCGTTCTACTGGATGGCGATCACCTCGTTCAAGCCGAACGCAGAGCTGATGAACTACCGGGACAACAACCCGTTCTGGATCTCCTCGCCGACGCTCGCCCACATCAAGCACCTCCTGTTCAACACCGCCTATCCGCACTGGCTGAAGACGACGATGCTGGTCGCCATCGGCTCGACCACGCTGTCGCTGATCGCGAGCACGCTGGCGGCCTATGCGATCGAACGCCTGCGCTTCCGCGGCAGTCCCTATGTCGGCCTCGGCATCTATCTCGCCTATCTCGTGCCGCCCTCGATCCTGTTCATTCCGCTCGCCACCGTCGTGGTGCAGTTCGGCCTGTTCGACTCGCCGCTGGCGCTGATCCTGGTCTATCCGACCTTCCTGGTGCCGTTCTGCACCTGGCTCCTGATCGGCTACTTCAAGTCGATCCCCTACGAGCTCGAGGAATGCGCGCTGGTCGACGGCGCGACGCGCCTCCAGATCCTGCGCCGGATCACGCTGCCGCTGGCGGTGCCCGGCCTGATCTCGGCCGGAATCTTCTCCTTCACACTGTCCTGGAACGAGTTCATCTACGCGCTCGCCTTCATCCAGAGCGGCGCCAACAAGACCGTGCCGGTCGCGATCCTCACCGAGCTCGTCACCGGCGACGTCTACCAATGGGGCGCGCTGATGGCGGGCTCGCTGCTCGGCTCGCTGCCGGTCGCGATCTTCTACTCGTTGTTCGTGGACTACTACGTGTCCTCGCTGACCGGTGCGGTAAAGGAGTAGCGAGCCACCGCATACATTCGCAGCGGATCGTGCAATCCTGGTAGACCGATGACGTGCCTGGCCGCACTCTGCCGTGTTAACGGCGGGGCGACCGTTCAGACCATCGATACTCGCCCCAGAAAGCGGGCATCGCATGGGATCGACCAAACTCCCTCCATTGTCCCGGCGGGGATTTTGCCTGTGTTGCGTCGGCGGTGCTTTCGCGGCCACCACGGGATGGCTCACCCCGAGGCAAGTCTTCGCAGAGGCACGCGGCCTCGTCAGCCTGATCAAGGATAGCGCAGCCACGTCGCCGATCACGACCCGCAAGCTGCGCAGCAATATCAGCGTCCTCGAAGGATCCGGCGGCAACATCGCCGTGCTGACCGGGCCCGACGGCAAGCTTCTCGTCGACGGCGGAATCGGCGTCTCGCGTCCCCGGCTGAGCCAGGCGCTGGCCGGGCTCGGCAGCGAGCCGGTGGAGCATCTGATCAATACGCATTGGCACTTCGATCATACCGACGGCAATGAATGGCTGCACGCGGCCGGCGCGAAAATCATCGCCCAGGACAACACCCGCAAGCATCTCTCCGGCATCCAGCGGGTCGAGGACTGGGATTACAATTTCCTGGCCTCTCCGGCGGGCGCCATTCCGACCGAGGTCTTCGCCAAGGAGCACCATCTCAAGCTCAACGGCGCATCGATTGCCTTGAGATATTACGGCCCCGCCCACACCGACGGCGACATCTCGGTGATGTTCACTGAAGCCAACATCCTTCACACGGGCGACACCTACTGGAACGGCATCTATCCCTTCATCGACCATTCGACCGGCGGCAGCATCGACGGCATGATCGCGGCGTCCGACGCAAATCTGGCCGCGGCCAAAGCTGACACCATCATCATCCCCGGCCACGGCAGGCCCGTCAGCAACAAGGCCGAACTGCAGGAATTCCGCGACATGCTGGTCGCGATCAGGGACAATGTCGGTAATCTCAAGAAGCAGGGGAAAACGCGCGACGAGGCGGTTGCCGCGAAGCCGACGGCTTCCTTCGACGCGAAGTGGGGACAGTTCGTCATCGATCCCAGCTTCTTCACAAGGCTGGTCTACGAAAGCGCGTGAGACGCGGCGCGCGGTATGGGAATAACCCGAGCCTGCGGCCTTCCCGGTTTCACAAACCTGCAATACGCCATCCGCATAAGGCGTGCGTCCGCTGACAGGAGACGCCCATGCTTCCCGAAGGCGAAGTAAGACTCTCTCCCTCTCTCCGTTCTTGCGGGGAGAGGGTTGGAGCCGATAGCGGCGCCTCACCCTCGGTCATTGCGAGCGCAGCGAAACAATCCAGAATCTTTCCGCGGAGACATTCTGGATTGCTTCGCTGCGCTCGCAATGACGAGGATAGAACTCCATTCCCGCACTCTCGATGAGTTCGTGGAGACAGCCCTTCAGCCAAGCTCTCCCCGCAAGCCTACGGGAGGTGAAGTGCCCCTACCCCGCCGGCACGATCACCATGCCCTTGTCCTTCGGCCAGCGGACGCGCCAGGCGAAGTTGATGTCCCGGGCTTCGCCCGGCCTGGCGTCGAACGACCATTCCAGCACGCCGCGCTTGTCGCGGATGTTGCTTGCGGTCGGCGCCGTGGTCGAGGGCAGCATCTCGACGACGATGTCCTCGTTCTCGCTGACCGGCAGCTGGTCCTCGATCGCGACCTTGATCGGGAAATCGTGGCCGTTGCGGATCGTGGTCTTGAACGAGCGCTCGTCGGTCTTCGACGTCGTGACGAGCAGGCCGGCCGAGCCTTCGTTGCGCTTGAGCACGGCGCGCTCGATCTTGACCTTGTCGTCGGCGCCGAAGCCGAGCCGCACGATGTCGTCCTTGGCCGAGGCCGAAATCTTGCCGCGGCCCACGAAGACGCCGTCGCGATGGATCGCGACCTTGCCCGGCAGCAGGGTGGTGTTGTCGGTCTGCTTGAAGCTGGCTTCGAGGAAGGCGGTGGGATCCAGCACGGGCGCGGCGCGTACGGCGAGATCGACGGGCACGTCCATCGCAGCGATACGCAGGCTCTTGGCGCCTTCGGCCGCGCCGAGGCTGACGCGGCCGGGGATTTTGAACGTCGCCTGGAAGTCGCCGATCTCCGCAACGGCTTCCTGTTCGTCGGCACCTTGGGCCGGCAGATCAAATTCGTCCCGGCTTCGTGCCGCCTCCATCTTTCGCAGCATTGGTGCGGGAGCGGCGGGACGCGCCAGATCCGACGCCGTACCGAGCGCCGTCGGCTTCGGCACCTGCGGATATGCGCGAGCAGCGAACCCAGCTCCGGCGCGCTGCCGCCACGGCCGATCCGGACGGTGGAGACGCCCAGCGTCACGTTCGACCAGTCCTCGCCAGTCGATTGCGTGATCTCGGCGCGGCGGACCAGCTCGAGCTGGGGCTTGCGATCCTTGGTACCGGTATCGAGCCTCGCATCGTAGAGCGGCAGCCAGCGCGCATTGCGCACATTGTAAGTCACCCGCAAGGTCGCCCTGGTCGCGGCTGTGGCGGCAACGTCCATGCGGACCTCGAGCTTGCTCGGTGGCTTGGCCTTGCGTTCGACATTGAGCTCGGCGATCTGCCGGTCGATCTCGCGCATCCTGCGTGTGGCATCACGGATTGCGGTATCGGCGCTCGCAATTTCGTCGCCGACTGCGGTAAAGGCCGTACGCCATTCGGCGATCGGCCGCGCCTCGCCCTTCTCGCCGATGCCGACGGGGGCGGCTTCCGCAAAATGCTCGGCAAACTTGCGCCGTGCGTTGGCCGAGTCGATTGCGCCCTGCAGGTCGGCGCGCTGGTCGTTCAGCGCCTCGATGCGCTTTTCCAGCTCGGGCAGGCTGACCGCCGCCACGCGCGGCGGCCGCGCATCGATCGTGCCGATGGTGAGCTTTGCTCCGCCTTCACCCTCCACGCGGATGGAGGACGTATCGAGACCGAGCGGAAAGTCCTTGGCCACCAGCGTCGAATCACCGGACGGCAGATCGACCATGATGACGCGGGTGACAGTGGCGCCATCGGGGTAAACGGTGACGGCGTCGATCGCCGAATTGGCGTCCAGATCGGCGGCCCATGACGGCGACGCGAAGGCCGTGGTCACCAGAACCAGGCTCGTCGTTGCCAAACAACTTGCGGTGATGCGCATAAAGTCCCTCCTGCCGTATCGCCGCGCCGCCAGCCGGACGCGCGATCAAAATGCCTCGCCAACATGGTTGGACGCGGCAGCGAAGGAACCGGTTCGATTGAGGTTTCCGTGGGGCGCCGCGACGGCGGCACCAAGGCCGCGGAACGTGCCGGAGACCTTAAACCTGGGTGGGCGAGTCCTGACCGAAGATGCGGCGGAGCAGATCGGTCACGTTCCTGGCGCTGGCCTTCTTCAGGATGCTGGCGCGGTAGCCTTCGACCGTCCGGGCGCTGAGATGCATGCGGCGGGCGATCTCCTTGTTGGTGAGGCCGGCGGCAAGATGCTCGAGCACGTCGCCTTCGCGTCCGGTCAGGGGCTCGCAGCCAGGCAGCCAGCGCTGCCGGTTCGCGCCGGGCTGCGCCACTTCGTCGATGGCGGCATCGATCCGACCAACGATGTCGTGAGTGCGGAACGGCTTCTCGATGAAGTCCGTCGCGCCGCTCCTGATCGCGTCGACCGCCATGGCGATGCTGCCGTTGGCAGACGTCACCAGCACCGGCGCAATGCAATTCTCCTCGCGCAACCGCTTGAGCACGTCGAGGGCGGAGCGATCCGGCGGCATCTCCAGCAGCACGCAGGCGGGCATCCGTGCCTTGGCTTCCGAGAGCAGAGACTCCCCGTCGGCGAAGCAAATCACGTCATAGGCGCTCTGTTGGAGCGCGGCGGACAATTGTTCGCGGGTGGCAGCGTCAGCGTCGATGACGAATACCTCACCCTTGGAAAGCAAGTTCCCCGGCATATCCCGATCCAGCGATGTCTTGGTCAAAGCGTCCGAGACGGCTGGGGGCACCGTCGCGCCCGCCGTCATGCGCACGGCATTCACGCCCGTGCTTCGGTTTCCCTTATGTATGTTCCATGCCGTTCCCGGATTTGACGGGTCGGGACAGAAACTTTACATTTCGGGACATCTGCGGGGAACGGCTGACGGAACGGTTCGCATGACCGACCTCATTCGCAGCGCAGGCTTGAGCTTTTACCCGGAGGTCGCCCGGTCAGTCGGGCTCGACCCCAGGCAGATGATGCGCAAGGTCCGGCTGCCGCCGGCTGTGCTGGACAAGCCCGACACGCCGATTGCAGTGAGCAGCCTGCGCCGTCTGCTCGAATTGTCGGCAGAGGCCTCGGGTGCCGAAGATTTCGGCTTGCGCCTCGCCGAGCGTGGCGGTCTCACCAATTTCGGCGCGGTCGGCCTGATCGTGCGCGAACAGGCGACCGTCGGTGACGCCATCAAGGCGTTCTCGCGCTTCATCCATGTCCATCACGACGGCATGAAGCTCGTCGTGACCAGCGACAAGCAGACCGTGACCATCACGCTGCATTTGCGCGGCCGGCAGCCGACCGCGCCGCGACAATCGATCGACATGGCGCTTGGCAGCGTCCACCGCATCATCCAGTCGCTGTTCGGCAGCGATTGGCGCCCGCAGGAAGTGCATCTGCATTATCCGCCGCCGCACGACCGCAAGCGCTACCGCGACTTCTATGGTTGCCGGGTGACCTTCAATGCGGATGACGATGCGATCCTGCTGGCGGCGCACGACATGGAGCGTCGCATCCCGAGCGCGCATCCCCTGATCGCGAACTATTTACGCAAGCGGATCGAGGCGATCGAGACGCGGCCGGCAAGCTGGGAGGCAAAGGTCGACGAAGTGGTGCGGACCCTGCTCGCCAGTGGCGACTGCACCGTCGAGCGCGTGGCCGAGCATCTCGCCTGCACCCGCCGCACCATCCACCGCCGCCTCGCCGCGTCAGGCACCAGCTTCTCGGCCATCCTCGACGCGCAGCGCGCCGATCTCGTGATCCAGCTGATCGACGATCCCGATCGGCCGCTGGCCGATATCGCCGCGCAACTCGGCTTCTCCGCACAAAGCGCGATGGCCCGCTGGTTCCGCGGCCGCTTCGGCTGCACCATCACCGCGTGGCGCAAGGGTGTGCGGCCACTGGAAAAAGCGACCGATATCCCCTCGGCGAGCGCAGCTTGATCCACCTCTCCCCGCAGCGGAGAGGTGAAAGCTACACCGCCCTGCTGTGCAGCTGCTTTCCCGGATCCAGATGCGCGTCGAACGCGGCGGCGACGCTGCGGACCAGGAAGCGCGAGTCGTTTGCGACAGCGAGCCGGTCGCCGTCCAGCCTCACGACGCCGTCCGAGATCAGCGGCTTCAGACGCGAGGCCGATTTGAGCATCGCGCCGGCCTCGACACCATGGCGCGCGCAGATGTCGCCGAGATCGGCGCTGAACTCGCACATGATCCGCTCGATGATGTCGGCACGCAGGCGGTCGTCGTCGGTGAGCCCGTAACCCTTGGCGGTGGCGAGGCGGCCGGCGGCGATGCCTTGCGCATAGGCGCCGATCTGCACCTCGTTCTGCACGTATCCCTGCGAAAGATGCCCGATCGCACTCGCACCGAAACCGAGCAGGACTTCACCCCTGTCGGTGGTATAGCCCTGGAAATTGCGCCGCAGCGTGCGCTCCCTGAAGGCCACGGCCATGGCATCGCCGGGCCGGGCGAAATGATCGAGCCCGATCTGCACGTAGCCGGCCTCCTTCAGCGCATCGGCGATGGCGCAGGCCTGGTCGTGACGCGCAAGACCGTCAGGCAGCACCGCCTCGTTGACCATGCGCTGGTGCTTCTTGAAGGCAGGCACGTGCGCATAGCCGAACACCGAGAAGCGGTCGGGTGCGAGCTCGAGCGCGCGCCGCACGGTATCGAGGCACGAGGCGACGGTCTGATGCGGCAGCCCGTAGATCAGATCGAAATTGACGCCTGCGATGCCGGCGCCCCGGAGCATGTCGACCACATCAGCCGTCTGCTCGAAGCTCTGCACGCGGTTGATGGCGCGCTGCACGACGGGGTCGAAGCTCTGCACCCCCAGGCTGGCGCGATTGACGCCGGACAGCCGCATGGCCTCGACCATGTCGGCGGTCAGCGTGCGCGGGTCGATTTCGACCGCGATCTCCGCCGACGGCAGCACGAAGAACGACTGGCGCATGGCCGCCATCAACTCGACAAAGGCTTCCGGTGCCATGATCGTCGGCGTGCCGCCGCCGAAATGGATATGCTCGACCTTGATGCGGCGGCCGATGGTTTCGGCCACTTGCGCGATCTCGCTGCGCAGCGTCCGCTGGTAGGCCGCGATCAGCTCGTCGCGTCGCACGATCTGGGTATGGCAGCCGCAATACCAGCACATCTCGCGGCAGAACGGCACGTGCAGGTAGAGCGAGGCGCTGGCACCGGCAGGGAGCTCGGACAGCCACCGGGCGTAGCTATCGGCGCCGATCGCCGGCGAGAAGTGCGGCGCGGTCGGATAGCTCGTATAGCGCGGCAATCTCTCTTCGCCGTAGCTCGCTGCGAGATCAGTCCTCATGTCTTACCCATTCGTAAACCAACGCCGCGGGGTGGCGGGGGCAAATCCTGGATGCATTAGATCCGTTTCCGGACAAGCGACCTTGCGCTCGCTCAAAGTTGGGGCGCCGGAATTCGGCCGATGATGGCGTTTAAACGGGAGTGGACCTCGACCGGTTTCGTGCGCTCGCGTGTCGACGAGGCGGGCAATGCCGACCGACCGTGAATTGCGGCGTGCGCATCGCCGAAGGGGCGCACCGCGCCTACGTCACCGACTTCATCCGCGACGCGCTCGCCGGCGGCTGCCCAAGGCGTGCCGCCCGCCAATCCCGGCTTCCGTCTGGTACGGGAGGAGCCGTCACGGGTCGCGACCGTGTCGGCAAGATGGGGCAAGGTGTGGGCGAGGTCGTAGCGTCACCACAGCGTGAAATGAACACCGGCAGCGCCGCGCACTGCGTCATTGCGAGCGAAGCGAAGCAATCCAGAAGCTCTCCTTTGAGAAAGCCTGGATTGCTTCGTCGCAAGGGCTCCTCGCAATGACGGTGTGGAAACAGCCGCGTAGCCCCCTCAAATCTCCCGCGCGAACATGCGAAAGCCGGGCGCGCCGATGATTGCCTCGAAGGCGGGATCGCGCTTCTCATCCGCGAAGACGAATCCGGCCCCGGCATAGGCGCAGGCGACCGCGATGCGCGCGATGAAATCGCGGCACTGCGCCTCAGGCCAGCCAAGCGCGACGTCGAACCAGCCGCGCGAGCGATAGCCGCGCTGGGCCGAAAGGATAGTTTGAACGATGAAACCGGCGTCGTCGGGACGCGCAGACCGTGTCGTCATGCGCGCCCCATTCTCGAAGACTTCAGGCGTTCTTCAGCGCGACGCGGAACTCGGCTTCGGTCTTGGCCTTGACCTCGTCGAGCGAGACGCCGTCGGCGAGCTCGATCAGGGCCATGCCGCCGTCGCCGTGCTTGTCGATGGTGAATACGGCAAGATCAGTGACGACCATGTCGACCACACGCTCGCCGGTCAGCGGCAGGTTGCACTGCTTCAGCAGCTTCGGGCCGTCCTTGGCCGAATGCTCCATCACCACGACGACGCGCTTGACGCCCGCGACGAGGTCCATCGCGCCGCCCATGCCCTTGACCATCTTGCCCGGGATCATCCAGTTGGCGAGGTCGCCGTTCTGGGCCACCTGCATGGCGCCGAGAATCGAGAGATCCATGTGGCCGCCGCGGATCATGCCGAAGGAATCCGCGCTCGAGAAATACGAGGTCGAGGGCAGCTCGCTCACGGTCTGCTTGCCGGCGTTGATCAGATCCGCGTCCACCTCGTCTTCATAGGGGAACGGGCCCATGCCGAGCATGCCGTTCTCGCTCTGCAAGGAGACGTCCATGCCGTCGGGGATGTAGTTCGAGACCAGCGTCGGGATGCCGATGCCGAGATTGACGTAGTAGCCGTCACGCAATTCCTTTGCGGCGCGCGCAGCCATCTGTTCACGGGTCCAGGCCATTGTTGAGCTCCAGTCGATTCTTTAGCGGCGCATGATCTGATAGGAAAACCGGTGTCCACTTTTCCGCATCATGCACTCGGGCGCGGGCGGGTGTTGCGGAATTCGATGCGCTTCTTGGCCGTGCCGACCTCGACGATGCGCTTCACGAAGATGCCGGGCGTATGGATGTGGTCGGGGTTGAGTTCGCCGGCCGGAACCAGGTGCTCGACCTCGGCCACCGTGATCTTGGCGGCGGTCGCCATCATCGGGTTAAAGTTGCGCGCGGTCTTGCGGTAGATCAGGTTGCCGGCGGTGTCGCCCTTCCAGGCGTGCACGATGGCGAGGTCGGCGAACAGGCCGCGCTCCATCAGGTACTTCTCGCCGTCGAACTCCTTCACTTCCTTGCCTTCGGCGATCAGCGTGCCGACGCCGGTCTTGGTGTAGAAGGCCGGGATTCCGGCGCCGCCGGCGCGGATGCGCTCGGCCAGCGTGCCCTGCGGGTTGAATTCGAGTTCCAGCTCGCCGGCGAGGAATTGCTGGGCGAACAGCTTGTTCTCGCCCACATAGGACGAGATCATCTTCTTGATCTGCCGGGTTTCCAGCAGGCGGCTGAGCCCGATGCCGTCGACGCCGGCATTGTTGGAGACGACCGTCAGCCCCTTGACGCCCGATTCGCGGATCGCGTCCGACAGCTCCTCGGCAATGCCGCAGAGGCCGAAGCCCCCCGACATGATCATCATGTTGTCTTTCAGAATACCGTCGAGCGCCGACCTGGCGTCGGGATAGACCTTGTTCATGCAAAAAACCTCGACTGAACCTTCGGCTTGAAGTCGCCGCGCCTCATTGGTGGCGATTATTAGGCGAAATCCTCCAAAGCCGTCAATGATACGGGGTTCTCCGCTCCACGGGGCGATGGTAGAAGCTGCCCATGGCGTGGGCAGAACCGCCCCCGCGGCCTTGAAAGCGACAAGAAAACCCATCAAGTTGCGGCACTTAACTAACACGACTTGTGACTAACAAGACTTGTAACCTGACAAACTTGTAGCCTAACAAACCTTGGCCGCGGGGCGCGCAGGTTTCCCGGCCCGCCTTCTGGACCAACAACCAACCCGATCAGGACATGCCATTGACCATGGCCCAAGGAATGAAGCGCCTCGGGACGCCGATCGCGGCGCTGCTCGGCGTCGCGCTGATCGCCGTGGTCGCGACCTCATGGCTCATTAACCGCGAGGCGCTGCGCAAGGCGGTGGAGGCGCAGATCCGCGACGTCACCGGCCTCGAGCTCAACGTTGCAGGCAGCATCGACATTTCGGTGCTGCCAGCGAGCTACATCTCCTTTCATGACGTCGGCCTGAAGGGCGGCGGCACCAGCCATCCCGCGCTCCATGTCGACGTGCTCACCGCCAATCTGCGGCTGCTGCCACTGCTGCTGCAGCGCTTCGAGATCGCCGACCTGACGCTGCTCAGGCCGCGCATCCATGTCAGCCTCAAGCCGGACGGCGAGAGCAACTGGACGCCGTTCATCCAGACCATTGCGCGCACCATGAAGCCCGGGGCCGACAACCAGGTGTCGTTCTCCGAGATCAGGATCCAGGACGGCGTGCTCAACTACGAGGATGCAGCCACCCGCGCCACCGAGAAGTTCGAGGACATCGACCTGTCGCTGGCCTGGCCGTCGATCTCGCGCTCCTTTGCCGCGACCGGGCAGTTCGACTGGCGCGGCGAGCGCGTCGACGGCTCGATCAGCTTTTCCGATTTCGTCGCCGCCCTCTCCGGCGACCGGTCCGGCCTGAAGGCGCGGATCGCCAGCGCGCCGCTCAAGCTCGCCTTCGACGGCAGCGTCGCCAACCGCACCAGCCCGATGATGGAGGGCACGCTCACCATCGACAGCCCGTCCCTGCGCAGCGCGCTGCGCTGGACCGGACAGCCGCAGCCGGCCAGCGGCGGCTTCGGCCGCTTCGCGCTGAAAGCGCGCGCCAATGTGGTGGGCGCCTCGATCGCGCTCACCAATGTCAACGTCGAGCTCGACGGCAACGCCGCCGAGGGCGTCATGACCTACGCCAATAACGGAAGGCAGACGCTGCAGGCGACGCTCGCCGCCGACGCGCTCGACTTCACACCTTATATCTCCACCTTCCGCCTGCTCGCGAGCGGCGCCCGCGACTGGAACAGGCAGCTGTTCGATCTCAACGGCCTGTCGACCGCCGACCTCGACATGCGCCTGTCGGCGGCGCGACTGACCGTCGGACCGACGAAGCTCGGCCGCACCGCGATCGGCGCCAATCTGCGCAACGGCACGCTGGCGCTCTCTGTGGGCGAGGCCCAGGTCTATGGCGGCATCGCCAAGGGCTCGTTCGGCATCGCGCGCGCCGACAGCGTCGCGGACATCAAGGCGCAATTCCAGTTCACCGACGTCGACCTGCAGGCCTGCGCCACCGAGCTATTCGGCCTCAACAAGCTGTCCGGCCGCGGCAACATCAACGTCTCCCTCCTTGCCTCCGGCTCGAGCCCGTTCGGCCTCGTGCAGTCGCTCGACGGCTCCGCCACGGTCACCGGCCATGACGGCGCGATCTCGGGCTTCAATGCCGAGCAGCT
The DNA here is from genome assembly GCF_051853005.1 of Bradyrhizobium sp. SMVTL-02. Taxonomy (NCBI): domain Bacteria; kingdom Pseudomonadati; phylum Pseudomonadota; class Alphaproteobacteria; order Hyphomicrobiales; family Nitrobacteraceae; genus Bradyrhizobium; species Bradyrhizobium sp. SMVTL-02. The sequence goes on from NZ_CP182469.1 coordinate 6,583,180, forward strand.
CCTGAAGCGGCTCGAGCGGCGGCCGCTGTCCGGCGGCGGCAATTTCCGCAGCGGCTCGACCCCTTACGACAACCTCACCATCGCGGTGAAATTCTCCGACGGCATCGCCACCGCCGAAGACATCCGCGTCGAGGGGCCGGCAGCGAAGATCACGCTCACCGGCACCGCATCGGTGCCGACGCGCGAATACGACATGAAGGGCGTGGCGAGCCTCAACAGTGCGTCGGGCTTCGAATTGCCGTTCGTGGTGCAGGGGCCCTGGGATGATCCGCTGATCTTCCCCGATCCGGAAAGCCTGATCCGCCGCTCGCCGGCTTCCGCGCCCCTGCTCGACATGCTGAAGGACCGCAAGGGGAGCGATGCCGTGCGCTCCGCCATCGAGCGCATCACAGGCGCCGGCAAGCGTCCCGCACCGGCAGAATCCCCGACGGCGGAGAACGCCAAAGAAAACGCCAAGGAAAACGCCAAGTCCAACTAGAAGGGTCGGCACCGCTCCCTTCGGGTTCAAGCGGCCGTTTGCGTCCTCGAGACCCAGCTCGCGTTCTCCTGCACCACTGGCGCTGTCATCGTCCTGCCCGTGGCCTCGCGCGTGACGCGCTGCCCCAGTTCACGGGCCAATACTTCGCGGTCACAGGCATCCTCGCACAGCGAGATGGTGATGGCCGCGACGCAGTTGCTGATCATGCTGGTCAGCGCCCGCGCCTCCGACATGAAGCGGTCGATGCCGACGAGCAGCGCCACGGCGGTCACGGGCAGATCCGGCATGACGGAGAGGGTCGCGACGAGCGCGACGAAACCGCTGCCGGTGACACCTGCCGCCCCTTTTGACGTCAGCAGCATCAGTCCGAGCATCGCCGCGATCTGCCCCCAGGACAGGTGAATGTCGCAGGCCTGCGCGATGAAGATGGAGGCCAGGGTGAGATAGATGGCGCTGCCGTCGAGGTTGAAGGAGTAGCCCATCGGCAACACGAGCCCTGACACGCCTTTGCGGCATCCGAGCTGCTCCAGCTTGCGCAGAGCGGAAGGCAGCGCCGGCTCGGACGAGGACGTGCCGAGCACGATCAGCAGCTCTTCCTTGAAGTAGCGGATCGTCTTCCACAGGCTGAAGCCGTTCAGCCGTGCCAGCGTACCAAGCACGACGACCACGAAGAAAGAGCAGGCGATATAGAAGGTCAGGATCAGCAGTCCGAGCGAGCCGATCGAACGGATGCCGTAGCGGCCCACCGTGAAGGCCATGGCCCCGAAGGCGCCGAGCGGCGCGAGCTTCATGATGAAGCCGAAGGATATGAACAGTACATGAGAGAATGAGGCGACTGCGTTTGTCACCGCGACACCACTATCGCCGGCTCGGCTCAGGCCGAAGGCGATCAGGATCGAGACCAGCAACACCGGCAGCACTTCACCGTCGGCGAACGCCCCGAAGAATGAATGCGGGATGATGTGCAGCATGAAGTCCGTAAATCCGGTCGCCCCTGCCTGCTTGCTGAATTTCGCGGCCACCGACGGATCCAGCGTACTGACCGCAACATGCATGCCCGCCCCCGGCTGGATCAGTGACACGGCGATGAGCCCGGCCAGCAGTGCGAGCACCGTCAAGAGGTAGAACAGCGCCATGGACTTCACCAGCGTGCGGCCGACCTCGCGGGAATCGCTGATGCTGTTGATGCCGCTCACGATGGTGCAGAACACGATCGGCGCGATCATCATCTTGACTAGCTTGACGAAGCCGTCGCCAAAGGGCTTCAGCGCGGCGCCGAATTCGGGCCAGAAATGGCCGGTGAGGACACCCAGCGCGAGGCCGATCAGCACCTGAACATAGAGAATCCGGTAGAAGGGTTTCCCAGCCTCGGTGCTCGCGTGGCCGACCAGCGCTTCCTTGTGCATTCTCGTCTCTCCCATGGCTTAGATTTTGTGATGGTTTCGGAAGCGGCGGGCTTCAGGCCGCCAGCACCGAATGAGGCACGTGCGATCGACGGGCGAAGACGTGGCCCTCGAAGATCCGCCGGGCGGTCCGCAGCACCCTCGCAACCGGGCCGGGCTCCAGCCGAACCACGAGCTGGCCGGAGGGATGGGCAAGCGTGATCGGCAGCGGGGGCGCCAGTGGTCCGACCATCTCTGCTGCGATCGTCCCTGGCGTGACGCACGCCGTCGCGATCGCGACGGCGCCGGTCACCGCCAGCGCGCTATGGCAGTCATGCGGCATGAAGTACCTGGCGTTCAACGTCGCCTCGCCCCCGCGCGCGATCAGGACCGGCTTCGGGATCACCATGTTCGCGGAGTCCGGAAAGCCCATTCGCCGTCCAGCCTGGATCCGCAGGGCTTCGAGTCGCGCGCGAAAGCCGTCGTCTGCGAAGTCCGAGGGAGCCTCGCGGCCGGTCCATCCCAGATCCGCCGCGCGGACCAGCATGACCGGCATCGCCGCGTCGATGCAGGTCACATCGATTCCGTCAATGCGATCGACCGGTCGTCCGGTGGGCAGGAGGCGGCCGGTGCGTGCGCCGGCCGCGTTGGGGAACGACAATTCGATCGGCGCAGCCGTTCCCGGGACGCCGTCGATCCGCGCCTCGCCGTCGTAGGTCACGCGCCCCCCCGGGGTCGGAACGGTCGCATCAATCAGCTTGTCCGTGTTGACGTTGTGGATGCGCACATGGGTGCGATCTGCAGCGGCGGCGACCAGCCCGGCTTCAATTGCGAATGGCCCTACTCCCGCCAGCATATTTCCGCAGTTCGGGGAGGTGTCGACGACGCCTTCGCGAACGCGCACCTGGGCAAACAGGTAGTCGACATCGGCGCCCGGCACCGATGCGGGTCCAACGATCGCGACCTTGTTGATGACGGCATTGCCGCCGCCGATTCCATCGATTCCAAGATCGTGTCCCCCTCCCATCACAGACAGCAGGATCGCGTCGCGCAGTTTGGGGGCGACGGGAAGATCGCGGGCCAGGAAAAATGGCCCGCGCGAGGTGCCTCCGCGCATGACCACACAGGGAATGGCAATCTGTTCGTTCATGGAGCTCTTCCGTCGGGGTCAATTCGCCCGAACCAGAACATCCTCCGCCAGAACTCTTTTGTAAAATGCAAATATCTGAGGTATTATTCCGGTTATCGGAATAATGGAGACCGGCCAATGAACGCAGAACTTCTCGACCTCAAGGCGTTCATCACAGTGGCGGAGACGGGAAGCTTCGTGCGCACCGCCAGGGCGCTGAATCTGTCGCAGCCGGCGCTGAGCCGACGCATCCAGAAGCTGGAAGAAGGTCTCGGCGCGCCGCTGCTCGAACGCTCGACGCGCCACGTCAATCTCACCATGACCGGCCGTGATTTCCTGCCGAAGGTGCGCCGCCTGATCGACGAGTTCGAGACCTCGGTGCTCGCCATCCACGACATCGGCGCGCGAAGTTCGGGCCTCGTCTCGGTGGCTGCAGTGCCGACCGCGGTGTTCTATTTCCTGCCGCGGGCGATCGGCCGGTTTGCCGAAGCCTATCCACGCATTCGCATCCGGATTCTCGACATCGGCGCCAATGAGGGATTGGAAGCGGTCGCGCGCGGAGAAGCCGACTTCGGCATCAATTTCATCGGTGCGTCACATGCCGAAATCGAGTTCGAGAAATTGGTCGAGGATCCCTTCGTTCTGGCCTGCCGTCATGACCATCCGCTGGCATCGCGCAAACAGGTCACCTGGTCGGAGATCGTGCCGCACCGGGTCATCACCGTTGGTCGCAACAGCGGCAATCGCGCGCTGATCGACAATGCGCTGGCGCGGCACGGCCTGCAGCTGAACTGGTCCTATGAAGTCGCTCACCTCTCCGGCTCGCTCGGCCTCGTCGAAGCGGGACTGGGCATCGCCGTGCTGCCGAGGCTTGCGACCCCAGCGGCCGGTCATCCCATCATCCACACCATTCGGTTGAACGAGCCGGAAGTGTCGCGGACGATCGGCATCGTGCGCAGGCGCGGGGCTACACTATCCCCTCATGCGAGCCAGTTTCTCAAGATGCTCCTCGAGGCGTGGCACGAACCTTCCGGGACAAGTGGGCAAGACAAGCCGCGGACCCGATCGGCTCAGGCAAACTTGAATCGCGTTTCGGCGGGCCGGAAGGGGAAACGCCGATAGCTCAGCGGCGCAGCACCGTTTCCATCTCGCGTCGGAAGTTCCTCGGACCGGCCCCGCCCTTTTTCGCAGGCATTTCGGCTCCTCCGGCCGCAGCGGCGTCGTCGTCAGCCGGCTGCGTTGCGTTCGGTCTGCATACCCCCTACAAAAGCCGATCTTCGCCAGTCGCGAGCGGGTGAGGAATTGCGTATGGTCGGGCGACCGGGAAGCCGGATTGATTGCCGCGAATTGATGCGGCGATTGGATCGATGCGCAGGTTAAGCATCTCCTCCCGCGCAAGGCCCACGACCTAGGTCTGACAAGATGCCGCTAGATCGGCTCACCGCCATGCGCTAGTGTTTTATACGACCGGTTAAAAACACCGGCCGTTTGAGGGAGAAAAACGTGAGATCCAAGGTTATTGGCGCAGTGTCACTGGCGGTCGCTGCGGTTGGGCTGTTCGCGGTCGCTGCACCCGCCTTTGCGCAGCAGAAGACGATTACGGTCTGGTGGGGCAAGGGCTTCTATCGCTCCGAAGACGACGCGCTGATCGATACGATCAAGAAATTCGAAGCCAAGACCGGCATCAAGGTCGAATTGTCGCAATACGCGATCCAGGACATGATTCCGAAGACGGTTGCCGCGCTCGACGCCGGCACCGTGCCCGATGTGGCCTATTCCGATTCGTATGACGTGCAGGCGCAGGGCAAGTGGGCCTACGAGGGCAAGCTCGAGGATCTCTCGGACGTCATGGAGCCGATCAAGGACCGGTTCGTGCAGAACACGCTGGACGCCTCGATCCTCTATAACGACGTCCTCAAGAAGAAGGCCTATTACGGCTTCCCGCTGAAGCAGCAGAGCATGCACGTCCAGATCTGGAACGACCTGCTGGAGAAGGCCGGCTTCAAGCAGAGCGACATCCCGAACGACTGGACGGGCTACTGGACGTTCTGGTGCGACAAGGTGCAGCCGGGGATCCGCAAGGCCACCGGCCAGCGCATCTACGCCGTCGGCCAGCCGATGGGCGTTGAATCCACCGACGCCTTCCAGTCGTTCTACACCTTCATGGACGCGTACCACGTCAAGCTGGTCGACGACGACGGCAAGCTCCTGGTCGACGATCCCACGGTTCGCGAGAACCTGATCAAGGCGATGAAGGACTACACCGACACCTATATCAAGGGCTGCACGCCGCCCTCCTCGACGACCTGGAAGGATCCGGACAACAACGTCGCCTTCCACAACAAGACCATCGTCATGACCCACAACTTCACGATCTCGATCGCGGCGAAGTGGTTCGAGGACTCGCAGAACCAGGCCCTGACCCAGGAGCAGCGCGACGCCGGCAAGAAGGCCTATGAGCAGGACATCATCACGGCGTCCTTCCCGAAGGCTCCGGACGGCTCGACCATCCGCTACCGCTCCGACGTCAAGACCGGGCTGATCTTCACCGCGGCCAAGAACAAGGCGGAGGCCAAGCAGTTCATCAGCTTCCTGCTCCAGGAAGAGAACGTCCGTCCCTATATCGAGGGCGCACTCGGCCGCTGGTTCCCGGTGACGAAGGAAAGCCAGGAAAGCCCGTTCTGGCAGGCTGACAAGCACCGCAAGGCCGTCTACACGCAGTTCAAGGGCGGCACCGCAGCGTTCGACTTCACCAAGAACTGGAAGTTCACGATTCTGAACAACGAGAACGTCTGGGCCAAGGCGATGAACCGCGTCGTCAGCGAGAAGGTCCCCGTCGACAAGGCCGTCGACGAACTGATCGCACGCATCAAGCAGGTCGCGGGTTAATATCTACCCTCCCTCTTCCCGTTCTTACGGGGAGAGGGTCGGGGCACGGGGCTCTATCCGCGAGTTGTGCGCGCGGTGAGTCCTGTACCCCCTCACCCGGATGCGTCGGACGATGCTTGCATCGCCGGTGGCAATCCGACCTCTCCCCGCAAGCGGGGAGAGTTTCAGATTTGAGAAGAGTCCGAAAGAATGGCGATCACGCTCTCTGGCGATCAGGCACTCCCCGGCCCGCCCCTGTCGTCGCGGCTGACCCCGGCGCAGGTCTGGGGCATCATTCTGCTCGCGCCCTATCTGCTGGTTTTCCTGGCCTTCGTCGTCTATCCCGTCTGCTACGGGCTGTGGCTGGCGCGGGACCCTGCGAACTATGTCGCGCTGTACAACGATCCGATCTTTGCGCGCGCCGCGATCAACACGCTGATCTTCCTGGTCATCGGCATCAACGTCAAAATGCTGATCGCGCTGTTCCTGTCCGGCTTCTTCGCGCAGCAGCGCACCTGGATCAAATGGCTATCGGTGATCTTCATCCTGCCCTGGGCGGTGCCCTCGATCCCGACGATCCTGTCGGTGCGCTTCATGCTCAATCCCGAATGGGGCGTGATCAACCACCTCATCTTCTCCTTCACCGGCGATGACGGCCCGAACTGGCTGAACGACCCGACCGTGGCGCTGACCATGGCGATCGGTGTGCATATCTGGAAATCGCTGCCGTTCTGGACGCTGATCCTGATCACCGGACGCCTTGCGATTTCGCACGACCTGTTCGAGGCCGCCGAGGTGGACGGAGCGAGTTGGTGGCAGAAATTCCGCTACATCACCTGGCCGTCGATGCAGACGCTCTACGTGACCTGCACGCTGCTCTCGATGATCTGGACGCTGGGCGATTTCAACAGCGTCTACCTGCTCACCGGCGGTGGCCCGGCCGACCTCACGCACGTGCTGGCGACGCTCGGTATCCGCTATCTCCGGCTCGACCAGCTCTCGCTCGCGATGGCCTCCATCGTCTGCGCGATGCCGTTCGTCCTGCCGCTCGTGTATTTCATGATGAAACGGTTGTCGCGATGAAGCTTCCCTCTCTCCGTGACGTCGCGACGGAAGCGCGGCTGCTCCTGATCGGCATTCCCGTCTTCCTGTGGACGATGATCCCGATCTACCACATGTTCCTGTTCGCGATCTCGCCGAAGGAGGACGCGTTCTCGGGCAAGCTTTGGCCGGACCATCCGACGCTGCACAACTTCGAGATCGTGTTCAAGCAGCAGCACTACTTCCTGCGCGATTTCTACGTCCAGTTCTGGAATTCGACGCTGATCGCGGCCGCCGTCGGCGTGCTGACGCTGTTCATCGCCACCGCCGCGGCGTTCTCGATCTCGCGGCTGAGGGTGCCGGGCGGGCGCATGGTGCTGAACCTCGCGCTCTTCACCTATTTCATCCCCGCGGCGTTCCTCGCGGTGCCGATGTATCGCACCATGGGCAATTACGGCCTGCTCAACAATCACTGGTCGCTGATCCTGGCCATGGTGACGATCGCCTCGCCTTACGCGATCTGGGTGCTCAAGCAGGCCTCCGACAAGCTGCCGGTCGAGCTGGATGAAGCCGCGGTCATGGACGGCGCCACAACGATGCAGATCTTCCGCCTGGTCTATCTGCCGCTGATGATGCCCTCGCTGGTCGCGATCGGCACCTATGCGGTGCTGCTGGCCTGGAACGAATATCTCTACGCGTTCCTGCTGCTCTCGAACGACCGTGAGATCACCCTCCCCGTCGCGCTCGGCAACTTCCTCGCCGCCGACGACTCGCCGTGGGAGCTGCTCATGACCACCGGCTTCATCTACGCGCTGCCGCCGGCCGCGGTCTATTACGCCTTCCGCCGCTACATGGTGGGTGGGCTCACGGCAGGTGCGGTGAAGTCCTAGGCATCTACGGCGCGCTTCCTGCGACAGGAGAGCAGAAGCGCGATCTGGCGCCAGCGATTTCAAGGCCATTATCGGCGGCACGACCGACTTTCAGACGACGCTGTCGCGGGGCAGGATCTATGTTTTGCGGGCGGGCGCGGCAAGAGGGGGTGTTGGGTGCCATGAGAACGATGGCCGCTCACAGCGGCGCGGCGCTCTCGCCCTGCGAGCTCGACAGCTTCGAGGCCAGCGAGGCGATGACGATGACGACCGCGATCAGGGCGATCACCAGCGTGCAGATCGCGTTGATCTCGGGCTTCACGCCCAGTCGCACCTCCGAATAGATCCGGATCGGCAAGGTGGCCGAGCCGGGGCCGGTGGTGAAGCTCGCGATCACGAGATCGTCCAGCGACAGCGTAAAGGCCAGCATCCAGCCGGCAACGATGGCGGGCGCGATCAGCGGCAGCGTCACGGCCACAAAGGCCCGGACGGGGTCGCAGCCGAGGTCCATCGCCGCCTCCTCCAGCGAACGATCGAGCGAGCCGAGACGGGACTGCACGACCACCGCGACAAAGCACATCGTCAGCGTGGTGTGGGCGATCGTCACCGTCCAGAAGCCGCGCTCGGCGTTCAGCGCCACGAACAGCAGCAGGAGCGATAATCCGGTGATCACCTCCGGCATCACCAGCGGCGCATAGAGCATGCCGGAGAACAGCGTGCGGCCGCGAAACCGCTCGCCCCGCGACAGCGCCACGGCTGCGAGCGTGCCGAGCAGCGTGGCGATGGTCGCGGAGGCAACCGCGACCCGCAGGCTCATCCAGGCCGCCTCGATCATGGCGCGGTCATTGAAGAACTCGCGATACCAGCGCAGCGACCAGCCGCCCCACACCGTCACCAGGCGCGAGGCGTTGAAGGAATAGAGCACGAGGATCAGGATCGGCAGGTAAAGGAACGCCAGCCCCAACGCCAGCGAGGCGATGTTGAAGCGGGACAGGCGGGTGACCTTGCGCATCATCTCACCGCCTCTGTTCGAGTTGCCGCTTCTGCAGGCGCTCATAAAGCAATAGCGGCACCAGCAGAACGACGAGCAGCACGATGGCTGCCGCGGAAGCGACCGGCCAGTCCTTGTTGGTGAAGAATTCGAGCCACAGGGTCTGACCGATCATCAGCGAATTGGAGCCGGCCAGGAGATCCGGAATGACGAATTCGCCGACGATGGGGATGAAGCACAAGAGCACGCCGGCACCGACGCCGGGCAGCGACAGCGGAAAGGTGACGAGCCAGAACACCTGCCAGGGCGGCGCGCCGAGCTCGGAGGCCGCCTCCTCCAGCGCCGGCTCCATCTTGGCGAGCGTGGCGTAGAGCGGCAGGATCATGAACGGCAGATAGGAATAGACGATGCCGATATACATCGCGGTCTCGGTGGAGAGCCACACCACGGGCTGGCTGACCAGATGCAGCGCCAGCAGGATCTGGTTGAGCAGGCCGTCGTGCTGGAGAATGTTGATCCAGGCATAGATGCGGATCAGGAACGAGGTCCAGAACGGCACGATCACCAGCACCATCGCCACCGCCTGCCAGCGTGTTGGCAATCGCGCCATGCCATAGGCGATGGGATAGCCGATCAGGAGCAGCAGGGCGGTGGCCGTGATGGCGACCGTCAGGCTGCGCACATAGGCAAACACGTAGATGTCGTCGGAGCCGAGCAGTTTGAAATTGTCGACCGACAACGAAGCGAATGCCGCCTTCAACGCCTCCCATCCCGCCGTCGGGTCGAACACGGGCTCGTAGGGCGGCTGCGCGATCGCGGTCTGCGACAGGCTGATCTTGAGCACGAAGGCGAACGGCACCAGGAAGAACAGCGCCATCCAGACATAGGGTGCGATCGCGGCAAAGCGCGCCGGCCGCGCGAAGATGCGACGGGAGCTCATGACGGCAGCACCACGCAATCGTCGGGCGTGAACCAGGCGACGACACGCTGGTTCATGCTGTAGGCGTCGGCGTCGATGCGTGCGCTGTTGGCGAGTGACGCCTGCAGCAGCCCACCGGTATCGAGCTTCACCTTGTAGGTGGTGGTGCCACCGAGATAGCAGATGTCGGCGATGACGCCGTCGAGGGCGTTGATCGCGCTTTCACGACCGGCCTCGCTGACCGGCGCGCGTCGCGACAGCTTGACCTTCTCGGGGCGGATCGCGACCGAAAATCTTCCCGCGCCGACCGGCTCCCGCGGCTCGGCCACCACCAGCGCGCCCGCGTCACGCGTGCCAATGACCAGACGATGACCGTCGCGCAATTTGGACTCGCCGTCGAACAGATTGATGTCGCCGACGAACTCCGCGATCCAGCGCGAGCGCGGCGCCTCGTAGAGCTCGCGGGGGCTCGCGACCTGGGCAAGCTTGCCTGCTTTCATCACCCCGATCCGGCTCGCCATCGTCATCGCCTCCTCCTGGTCGTGGGTGACGATGATGAAGGTCATGCCGAGCCGCCGCTGCAGTTCCATCAGCTCGCTTTGCGTGCTCTCGCGCAGCTTCTTGTCGAGCGCTGCGAGCGGCTCGTCGAGCAGCAGCAGTTGTGGCCGGCGCGCCAGGGCGCGGGCGAGCGCGACGCGCTGGCGCTGGCCGCCGGAGAGCTGGTCCGGCTTGCGCTTCTCCAGCCCTTCGAGCTTCACCAGCCCGACCATCTCCGCTACGCGCGTGGCGGTCTCGGCGCGCGCCATGCCGGCGCGCTTCAGGCCGAAGGCGATGTTGTCGCGCACCGACAGATGCGGAAACAGCGCGTAGTTCTGGAACATCATGTTGATCGGCCGCTCATGCGGCAGCGCCTGCGCAATATCCCTGCCACCCAGCAAAATGCGCCCCTCGTCCGGCGCCTCGAAGCCGGCGAGCATGCGCAAGAGCGTGGTCTTGCCGCAACCGCTGGGGCCCAGCAGCGCGAAGAACTCGCCGGCCTTGATATCGAGCGACACGCCGTCCACGGCCCGGAACGTGCCAAAGGTCTTGGCGACGCCCTCGATGCGTAGCAGCGGCTGGCCCGCGGCGGGATGTGCATCTCCGGCGGCTGCATCCGCCGCCAAATTCGTTCCGGGCAACTCTTCCGCCATGATCCCTGCCAACCCCGATTCCGCCGCACGCTAGCGGCCGATTGGCCTTTGCTCAACCGCTACGGGGACGATCGTTCGCATCAAACCGCCATGAACGCAGCCAGCGCGTCACGGTCGGCCGTCGACATGGTCAGACCGAGCTTGGAGCGGCGCCACAGGACATCGTCCGGAAAGCGCGCCCATTCGTGGGTCAGGAGATAGCGCACCTCCGCGCCCGCCGAGCACGGCGGACAATCGAGAACCATAGGCCGCAACCAGGCGCTGGGCCTCTGGCTCCGAAAGGAAGCGCCAGCGATCGCGCGCGAGGTCGACCTCGGTGTCGAAACGATCCCAGGCGAAATCGCCACCGGGCAGCGCAGCGCCGGCGGTCCAGGGCGGCGACATCGGATAGAACGGGGTCAGCTTCGTCACCGCCCGCTCCGCGCGCAGGCGCGAGGTGGTGACATCGCCGCCGAACATCGTCAGCAGCGGCGCCTTGCGCCGGTGCGCGTGGAACAGCGTCGCGCCCTCGCGCCCGCGCGCGCACGCCAGCGCCAAATTGACGCCCGAGACGGTCCGGACCACGTCGGTCGGGGCAACGCGTTCGCGGAAATAGCGGCTCGCGGCCTCGCAGAGATAGCTGACATCGGCGCCCGGCATCGCGACGATGGCGGGGTCACCGGTGAAACCGTGCGTGACCGTGCCGATCAGCGTGAAGTCGCGCTCGAAGGGCCGGGCGAAGATCAGCCGCCCGTCATTGTTCTGGAAGACATAGACGTTTTCAGAATCGAACAGGCGCGGCACGACGATCTGGCTCATCTGCATGGCCGCCATCGCCGGTTGCCGCTGACGCAGCACGGTGTCCGCGACCACCGCGGTCCAGGCGCCGGTGGCGTTGGCGAGCGCCCGCGCGGTGACGATACGGCGATAGCCACGATCGATCACCGCGAGCCGCCAGGTGTCGGTTCGATCGGCACGGACGCAGCGCGCCCCGGTCCGGATCGCCGCGCCACGTTCGGCGGCATCAAGCGCCGTGAGTACCACCAGGCGGGAATCGTCGACGACGCAGTCCCAATATTCGAACGCCGTGCCGAACGGACGTCTCAGCGCGTTCCCGACCGGATGATGGGTGATGTCGAGAGTCGCTGACGGCGGCAGACCGCCCCGGTTGGTGAGGCCGTCATAGACGTAGAGACCGGCGCGCAACAGCCACGGCGGACGCTCGTCGGAATGCGCAGGAATCACGAAGCGCATCGGCCGGACCAGGTGCGGCGCGATCCGGAGCCAGATCCGGCGCTCTGCGAGCGCCCGGCGCACCCGCCAGAAGCCGCGGCGCTCCAGCACCGACAGGTCGCCATGGATCAGCCGCGGCGTCGCCGACGACGCAGCGCCGGCGAGATCGCCCTGTTCGAACAGAATCACGCGCAGACCGCGCCCGGCCGCATCGCGCGCCAGGCTGACACCGTTCAGGCCGCCGCCGATGATCGCAAGATCGTAGTCCGCCATGAAACCGTCGAGAGCGAGCGAAAAACCGCTTAACCCTCACTAGAGCCATTTCCGTTCCGATGAAATCGGAACGGGGCTCTGGATTCCTATTTTGATGCGCTTTCTTGACGCGAACCGGTCTCCACTTCGCTGGAAAACGCTCTAGCCGGCCTTGAGCGCAAGCTCCATGGTCTCGGCGCGGCCGACGAGATCGCCGTATTTGCCGATCGGCAGGGGCTTGCCGAGCAGATAGCCCTGCACGCCGTCGCAGCCCTCCTTGGCGAGGAAGGCAAGCTGTTCGAGCGTCTCGACGCCCTCGGCGATGATCGACATTTCGAGACCGTGGCCGAGATCGATCACGGCGCGGACGATCGCTGCCGATTGCGGGTTGCGGCCGAGATTGATGATGAAGGCGCGGTCGATCTTGATCTTGTCGAACGGGAACGCCTGGAGATAGCTCAGCGAGGAATAGCCGCTGCCGAAATCGTCCATCGAGATGCGAACCCCGAGCGCCTTGAGGCGACGCAGCAGCGCCAGGCCGCGATCAAAATCCTCGATCAGCACGCCCTCGGTGATCTCGAGCTCGAGCCGGCCGGGGGCAAGGCCGGTCTCGATCAGGATGGAATGGACGAGGCCAACCACATCGCCGTGCATGAACTGCGCCGGCGACAAATTGACCGCGACCTGGAGCGGCTTCGGCCAGGACGCCGCCTCGCCGCAGGCCTCGCGCAGGATCCACTCGCCCATCTCGACGATCAGGCCGCTCTCCTCGGCGATCGGGATGAATTCGGCCGGCGAGACCTGGCCGCGCACCGGATGCTGCCAGCGCGCCAATGCCTCGAAGCCGATGATGTCGCTCTCGGCGACGCTGTGGCCCGCGGCACCTTGCGGCTGGAACGCGAGCGAAAGCTCGCCGTTCTTGATCGCCATCGAGAGGTCCTGGTGCAGCACGCGGCGATCGCGGATCTGCTGGTCCATCTCCGGCTGGTAGAGGCTGATCGTGCCGCGCGACTTCTGCTTGGCACGGAACAGTGCCGCGCCGGCATTGGCCAGCAGCGAGGCGCCATCCGCGCCATTATGCGGAAAGATCGACATGCCGGTGGTGATACCGGCACGGACCGGCCGCCCATCGATCTGGAACTCCTGCGCGACGGCATCGCCGATCTGCCGCGCGAGCGCGAGGCCCGCTTCCGGCTGCTTGCCGTCGATGATCAGGCCGAACTCGTCGCCGGACAGGCGCGCCACCACGCCGCCCCGCGCGGAGTCCTGGAGCCGCTGGGCCACCTCGACCAGGAGCTTGTCGCCGAGCGCATGGCCGAAGACGTCGTTGACCTCCTTGAGCCCGTCGAGGTCGACGCAGAGCACGGCGAACTCCTCGCCGGTGCCTTCGCAGGCCTCGATCATCTGGGTCAGCGCCTGCAGGAAGGCGGTGCGGTTCGGCAGATCGGTGAGACCGTCGTGATAGGCCATGTGCGCCATGCGCGACTCGGTCTGCCGGCGGTCGGTGACGTCTTCATGGGTCTTGATCAGGTATTGCGGCTCGCCGCCGTCGCTGAGCACGGTGGCGCGGCGGGTCAGGAACAGCCGTAGGCCGTCCTTGGTGGAGATCGGGTGTTCCTCGGTGATCATCCCGCGCTTCTTGATCGCCGCCTCGTCGCGGGCGATGATCAGCTTGGCTTCCTTTGGATTGAAGATGTCGGACGCGGTCAGGCCTGTGGCTTCCTCGCGACGCCGGTTGAGGATCGTCTCGGCGCTGCGGTTGGCGAGTAGGTAACGACCGTCCTCGACCTGCTCCACGATCAGCGCGACCGGGATGTTGTCGACGACGAGCTCGAGGAATTTCTTGGTGCTTTCCAGCTCCTGCGACAGCGAGCGGCGGTCGGTGATGTCATCGAACACCAGCAGCAGGAATTCCGGCTTGTTGCTCTCGCTGCGGACGACGATCCGGATCGAAGCCACCATGCGCCGCTCGCCGCCGCGGTCGACCTCGAACTCATTGCGGAACTGACCATCCGGCGCCTCCAGCGCCGCCCGGTCGGCCGCCTCGATGCTCGCTGCCGAGCCCGGCGCAAACAGCTCCCGCGCATTCCTGCCGACGGCGTAGTCCCGCGACAGTCCCCAGAACCGCTCGCAGGCGCTGTTCGCGAAGATATAGCAACCATCGTCGATGTTCTTCGCAGCCACGCAGGCCGGCACATGGTCCAGCACCGATTCCAGGAACTGCTTGGTGGAGGCGAGCTGCCGCGACAGCTTGCGCTGGTCGCTGACGTCGAGATGAGTCGCCACCGATCCGCCGTTCGGCAGGATGAAATATTTCACCAGGATGGCCCGGCCGTCGGGCAACTCGGTGATCAGCCCGTTGGGGCTTGCCGCCTTCTCGTAGAATTCGTCGTCCGAGACGCCGAGGACGCCTCGCTTGCGCCTGAGCTCGAGGATGTCGTGGCCGTTCATGCCGGCCCACAGGTCCGAGCGGGTCAGGCCGTAAATGTCGAGATAGCGGTCGTTGCAGAAGATGATGCGCCGCTGCGCATCGGTCATCACCACGCCCTGGTTGAGATTGTTCATGGCGGAGGAGACGAAAGCGTTGCGCCGCAATTGCAACCGCCTCGTCCGGCGCAGCGCCGAATGGACCCACAGCGCGACGGCCGCCAGGAACGCACAGACGACGATGCCCGCAATCAGCACTTCCCAGATCAGGTTGGGATCGAGCTGGCCGATGTAGCTCGTCGGGGCGAGGCCGTCCGAGAGCGCAAAGGCGCGCGCAGGCGCGACCGCGCTGGCCAGGCACACGACGGCCTGCACAGCAATCGGAAGCGTGCTGCCCTCGTGCCAGTTCTTCTCAGCCATCAGCCACCCGCGATTTCAATGTCGGATTGTCTGGCCTCGCGGGTTTGGATCGGGTAAACGCCTGTACGCGCAACAGAAAAATGCGACGCCAAATGAGCCAATTGCCCTGACATGATAAATGCCTCCTTAATGGAAAACGGCCCCTGGCCCGCGTTCTCAGGTCCAATTCCACCGGCGCTTCCAGCGGACGTCCTGCACAACCATGGATAAGGTCGACTGCATCGTCATCGGAGCCGGCGTGATCGGACTTGCGGCGGCCCGGAGGCTCGCGAAGGCCGGACGCGAGGTCATCGTGCTCGAGGAAGCCGAGGCAATCGGCACCATCACCTCTTCGCGCAACAGCGAGGTGATCCATGCCGGCATCTACTATCGCGCCGGGAGCTGGATGGCGCGGATGTGCGTCAGCGGCAAGCACGCGCTCTACCGCTACTGCGGCGAGCGGGGCATCCCGCACAAGAATTGCGGCAAGCTGATCGTCGCGACCAATGCGAAGGAAACCGAGAAGCTGCAATCGATCAAGGCGCATGCAGAGGCCAATGGCGTGCTCGACATGCAGCTGCTCACGGGTGAGGCCGCACGCGCGCTGGAGCCAGCGCTGGCCTGTGACGCCGCGCTGCTCTCGCCCTCGACCGGCATCATCGACAGCCACGCCTACATGCTCTCGCTGCGCGGCGAGGCCGAGGAAGCCGGCGCCGCTTTCGCGTTTCACACGCCACTGGTCCGCGCCAAGGCCGCGGCCGGCGTGATCGAGGTCGAGGCCGGCGGCGAGGCGCCGATGACGCTGCAATGCAGCCTCCTCGTCAACGCTGCGGGACTCTCGGCGACGACCGTCGCGCGCAACATCGAGGGCATGCCGCTGGATCGGATTCCGCCGGCCTATCTCGCCAAGGGAAATTACTTCAGCTGCAGCGCCAGGGCGCCGTTCTCGCGCCTGATCTATCCGGTGCCCGAGCCCGGCGGGTTAGGAGTGCATTTGACGCTGGATATGGCAGGGCAGGCGCGTTTCGGTCCCGATGTCGAGTGGATCGAGACGATCAACTACGAGGTCGACCCGTCACGCGCCGAGCGCTTCTATCCGGCGATCCGCAAGTACTGGCCGACGCTGCCCGACGGCGCGTTGATGCCGAGCTATTCAGGCATCCGCCCGAAGATCGTGCCGCCGGCGGTGGCCACACAGGATTTCCTGATGCAGGGGCCGCGCGATCACGGCGTCGCAGGCCTGATCAACCTGTTCGGCATCGAATCGCCGGGACTGACGTCGTCGCTCGCGATCGCCGATCACGTCGCCGAACTCGCAGAGATCTAGCCCACGCGCAACGATGCGCGCGCGTTGTCGTGCCTCGCAGCAGGGATGAGCGCAAAGGCTCCCATCCCTGCCTTAGAGGGTACGATCAACTCAACACTGTTACGGGGGTTGCTAGTGGAGCGTATCGCCTTGCTTCAGACGCTCGATCTGGTCCTTGACCATCAACTTCCGGCGCTTCAACTCAACAATTTGCAGGTCGTCTGTTGAAAGGTGCACGAGAGCTTCGTGCAATTCGTTTTCGAGAAGTTTGTGTTTCCGCTCCAATTCAACCAGATGTGCCTGAATTGTCATTCGAAACCTCCTCGGTAGGGTTGAACCTCAGGATTCGATCCGGACGGCGAAGTCTACATCACCGATTCGTTCTGTCGATGGGTATCCGTCGTCGCAATGTCATTTTTGAAAATTCATATGTAATGAAGCGTGAGTACGGAACTCTGCGGGAAAAATCCATGATATCAATGCGCTCGCGCAGCGCCGCAGCGAACCGTTGAATATCTTGCGGGAGATCGGTGCGCGACAGCCCGAGATCGCTTGCGGTCACGCCGCGCAAGGACGATAATTTCCACAGGGCATCCACAGCCCAGATCCCACGCCTATCGGTTTTCGGCCACCGCAGACATGACCCATGAAGAGGAGCGTGAGCTCGAAGCCGAGCTCACCCGGTTGCAGCAGGAACACCGAGATCTCGATGCCGCGATCGATGCATTGCATCAATCGCCTGCCCCCGACCTATTGCGGTTACAGCGGCTGAAGAAGCGCAAGCTGTTGCTGCGCGACCGCATCGCGTTCATCGAAGACCAGATCACGCCCGACATCATCGCCTGATCGCGTCCCGCGCGACGGTGACGCCGTGCCTGAATCCGCTTGACTCGAAAAGAACAAAATAGGAACATCCCTGCGCCCGACACCCCCAGGAAACGCTCAAGGGAAATGCCCAAGGGAAACCCAAAGGGAAAACCCCAAGAAAGTTCCCAAGGATAACTCACGAGGAACAACGCAGATGCCGGCACCCGCTCTTTTGGACAACAGCCATTATGAACAGGCCTGCGATCAGGCGATCGCGATGTGCGACGGCAATCTGCGCAGCACCATCAAGGCGCTGATCATGGCCAACGAGTATCTGGAGGCAGAACTGGAAGAATTGCAGGCGGCGATCTCCGCCGGCTGCATTGCCGAGACCACACGCAGCAAGGTGCGGAGCAAGAGCAGCGCCGCTTGACTTTCAACATTGGAGCAACGCCATGTCGGATGTGACCTATTACGTTGCAATGCCCTTTTTGATCGATGCCGACGGATCTCCCGTCGCAGGCGCGGCGGAGGAGTGTCAGTCCTCATCGGCAGCACTGCGGCGCGCCGAGATCCTCGCGCGCGTTGCCGGCCATATCGGCGCGGTCGCCTTCAGCCGCAGCGGCGATCCCATGACCGGCGAATTCGGCGACGCGACGCTGCTGCGCAAATTCGGCAACGTGCCGGAAGATCTCGCCACGCTCTAGCATCAGCTGCTGATGAGCCTGATCCGCGGCTCATGCCGGCGATGCGCCTTGCGCACATACATCGCCGCATCGGCCTCCTCCAGGGCGCGGCCCGCATCGGAATGCGGACCGAGCAATGCGACGCCGGCAGAGGCGCCCGCCGTCACGTGCTGCCCGCGGAAGTCGAAGGACAATTCGTCGATCGCCTGCTCGAGGGTCGCGGCCTTCGCCTTGGCATCGGTCTCGTTGAGATTCCACAACAGCAGCGCGAACTCGTCGCCACCAAGCCTGCCGACCACGTCGGAGGCACGGATCTGCCGCGTCAGCGTCGCGACGATCGTCTTGAGCACCTCGTCGCCGGCGGCATGGCCGTAGGAATCGTTGATCGGCTTCAGCCGGTCGACATCGAGCACGATCAGCGCGCCGCTGGCGCGATACCGCTTCATGTAGGCGATGGCGCGCGTGAGCTCGCGCTCGAAGCCGCGCCGGTTCGGAATCTCGAGCAGGAAGTCGGTGTCGGCGGCTGCCTCGAGTTCCGAGATCCGCAGCAGGGCCGTCTTGAGCTTGGCCTTGAGGTCGCGAATGGTCGCCTTGCTGTTGCCGGCAACCGGCACTGTACGCGAGGCCAACCTGGCCGGGCGATTCGAGACGGCTTTGGATCGACCGGCGCTGGTTTTCCGGCCCTTTTTGGCCTTCGCAGCGCTCGCCCTTTTTGGTTTCTTCATGGGCATCCTGCTCAATGAAGGCTTGCGGGGATTCACCAAGACAGGATAGTGCATTCCCTTCTCCTTGCCACCGCCTTGCGAGCCGCCGGCCGGAACCGTTAATCTGGCCTATGTTTCTGCTTTCCCGAGCACAATTGACGTCATGACCGCGCCGATCGCCATTATCATGGGAAGCCAGTCGGATTGGGACACGATGCGGCATGCCGCCGATACGCTCGACGCGCTCGGCGTCGCCGCCGAGACCCGCATCGTTTCGGCCCACCGTACTCCCGACCGGCTGTTTGCCTTCGCCAAGGGCGCCAAGGCGGCGGGCTACAAGGTCATCATCGCCGGCGCCGGCGGCGCTGCGCATCTGCCGGGCATGGCCGCGGCACTGACGGAGCTCCCGGTCTTCGGCGTTCCCGTCGAATCGAAGACACTCAAGGGCATCGATTCGCTTTATTCCATCGTGCAGATGCCCGCGGGCATCCCGGTCGGCACCCTCGCCATCGGCAAGGCCGGCGCGATCAACGCGGCGCTGCTCGCGGCCGCGGTGCTGGCATTGTCCGACCCGGCCCTGTCCGGCCGCCTCGCCGCATGGCGCAAGGCGCAGACCGACGCGGTTGCCGAGCGTCCGGAGGACAAGGCGTGACTGACGCAAAGCAGGTGAAGCTGAAGCCCGGCGACACCATCGGAATCCTCGGCGGCGGACAATTGGGGCGGATGCTGGCGATGGCTGCGGCGCGGCTCGGCCTGCGCTGCCAGGTGTTCTCGCCCGATCCGGATTCGCCGGCCTTCGACGTCGTGCTCAACGCGACCTGCGCCGAATATGCCGACGTCGAAGCGCTGGAGCTGTTCGCCCACGACGTCGACGTCATCACCTATGAATTCGAGAACGTGCCGGCGGCCGCCGCGATGGTGCTGGATGCGCGCCGCCCGGTGCTGCCCAATCGCAAGATCCTCGAGACCACCCAGGACCGGCTCGCCGAGAAGGATTTCGTGACGAAGCTCGGCATCGGCACTGCGGCCTATGCCGACGTCACCTCCGTCACCTCGCTGCGCGAGGCGATCCTGAGGATTGGCCTGCCGGCGGTGCTGAAGACCCGCCGCTTCGGCTATGACGGCAAGGGCCAGGTCATCATCCGCGACGGCGACGACATCGCCAAGGTGTGGACCAGCCTTGCCACCAAATCGGCGATCCTGGAGGCCTTCATCCCGTACGAGCGCGAGATCTCGGTGATCGCGGCGCGCTCGGCCCCAGGTGAGGTCGAGTGTTTCGACGTGACCGAGAACGAGCACCGCGACCACATCCTGAAAGTGTCGCGCGCGCCGGCGCCGATCCCGGACGCGCTCGCGGACGAGGCGCGCAACGTCGCGAGCAAGATCGCGACGGCGCTCGACTATGTCGGCGTGCTGGCGGTGGAGATGTTCGTGCTCGCCAACGGCACCGGCTCGAAGGTGCTGGTGAACGAGATCGCCCCGCGCGTGCACAATTCCGGGCACTGGACGTTGGACGGCGCCTCCGTCTCGCAGTTCGAGCAGCACATCCGCGCCATCGCCGGCTGGCCGCTCGGCAAGCCGGTGCGCCATGGCGAGATCGTCACCATGACCAATCTGATCGGCGACGAGATCAACGACTACGACAAATGGCTGACGGTCCCGGGCGCGACGGTGCACATCTATGGCAAGGGCACACCGCGCCCCGGCCGCAAGATGGGCCACGTCACCGAAGTCCGGCCCGCCAAGGAGAAGTGAGCGGGACGGCAGCAGAGGCGGCAATCCCGCTTGACGATCACGCCGTCTTCACGCCCGCGACCACGCCCGCGGGCTCCTCGCTGAGCCAGCGATAGACCACCCCGCCGAGCGCACCGCCGATCAGCGGCGCAACCCAGAACAGCCAGAGCTGTGCCAACGCCCAGCCGCCGACGAACAGCGCGGGGCCCGTGCTGCGTGCCGGATTCACCGACGTGTTGGTGACGGGAATGCTGACGAGATGGATCATCACCAGCGCGAGCCCGATCGCGAGCGGCGCGAAGCCCGCAGGGGCGCGGCCGTGGGTGGCGCCCATGATGACGAACAGGAACATCATCGTCATCACCAGCTCGGTGATGAAGCACACCACCATGCCGTATTGGCCGGGCGAATGTGCGCCAAAGCCGTTCGACGCAAAGCCCTTGGTGACGTCGAAGCCCGGGGCGCCGCTGGCGATCACATAGAGCAGTGCGGCCGCAACGATCGCGCCGACGACCTGCGCGACGATATAGGGCAGGATCTGTCCGGTCGGAAAACGGCCGCCGGCTGCAAGACCGACCGTGACCGCCGGATTGAGATGGCAGCCCGAGATGTGGCCGATGGCATAGGCCATGGTGACCACGCTGAGACCGAACGCCAGGGACACTCCGACCAGACCGATTCCGACCTGGGGGAAGCCGGCCGCGATCACTGCGCTGCCACAACCTGCGAATGTGAGCCAGAAGGTGCCGATAGCTTCGGCAGCATATTTTTTCATATCCATTGTCGTCCCCTGATTTCAAAGATTCCGGAACAAAGCTCCGGTCGCGGCCCACCAAGGGCGCCAAACCGCCAAATCAGGGTCGCGTAGGGCCATTTTCGCCTCATTTAATGGCTGAACTTGGCCCGAAACACCTCTTGGCAGGTGGACATCTCAGGTTTTGTCTGATACATCCGCGCGCTCAAGGTTAAGGGCGCCGGGCTTTTTGCCATCCCCTTTGACTTACCAGAATTCAAATCGATCCACTGAAGAGGATGCCGCGTGCAGGTTCTCGTTCGCGATAACAATGTTGATCAAGCCCTCAAGGCGCTGAAGAAGAAGATGCAGCGCGAGGGGATTTTCCGCGAGATGAAGCTCCGCGGTCACTACGAAAAGCCCTCCGAGAAGAAGGCCCGTGAAAAGGCCGAGGCCGTGCGCCGCGCGCGCAAGCTGGCCCGCAAGAAGCTGCAGCGCGAAGGCCTGCTGCCGATGAAGCCGAAGCCGGTGTTCGGCGCCGGCCCCGGTGGCGAGCGTGGCGGTCGTGGCGGCCCGGGTGCAGGTCCGCGCGGACCGCGCTGATCTTTCCGGATTTACCAGACTCCAGTTTTCGATGACGCGGGCCCAGAGCCCGCGTTATTATTTTATAGCGGTGCCTTTCTGGGATGGGGCACTCCGATGCGGCACTAAAGCGCGATGAGGTTGATCATCGCGCTTTAGATTGTTGTTTGAGCATGATCTTTTCGGAAAACCGCGACACACTTTTCCGATCATGCTCTAGCGCGAGCGAACCGTAGATGGCCTCCCCTCTCCCCGAGCGCCGCTTGGCGCGACGACGCCTGATCTTGCGCCAGCCGCTCGCGCTGACTTTGATGGGAATTGCGCTGTGCGGCTGCTCCTTCGACCTGGGATCCTTGATGCCGGAGAAGGAGAAGCCGCAGGAGGCTCCGAAGGCGGCGGCGACTGCCGAGAGCGCGGTGAGCGCCGGCAACGTCACCGAAGCCCAGGCCCATACGGCAAAGGCCCAGTCCCTCGCCAGGTCAGGCGAGACCGCGGCGGCGCTCGACGAGTTCAACCGCGCCGTCGGGCTCGATCCCTACAATGCGCAGGCGCTCTATGGCCGCGCGCTGATCTACCAGGGCAACAGCCAGCACGATTTCGCCATCGCCGATTTCAGCGCGGCAAGCGGGCTCAACCCGCAGAAGGCCGAGCCGCTGCTCGGCCGCGCCACCAGCTATCTGGCGCTCGGCAAGGTCAAGGAAGCCGCGGCCGACCTGGATGAAGCCTCCGAGGCCGATCCGCACAATCCCCAGGTCTGGACCGCGCGCGGACAGGCCTATGAGCGGCTCGGCGACAGGGCCAAGGCGGCGGCGTCCTACAACAAGGCGGTTGCCCTGCGTCCACGCGACGATGCCGCCCGCAGCGGCCTCGCCCGCGTCGGCGGCTGACAGCGGGGTGGCTTAATCGGGGGTAGCACTCTTCGGCAGGACGGAGTGGAACATCGACTTCATGCCCGACAGCATCTCGTCCGCGACGTTGGTCTTCTTCGGCCGGGGCATGGCCCCATCGGCATCGGCACGGAGGTCGAGCGGCGGCGCAATCACCGGCACGGGAATGTCAGCCGGCGGCGTGATCCGGTTCGGGTCGTCACTGCCGACCGAGGCCGTGTAGGAGGGCGGCGAACCGGCATTGCCATACGCCTCGGTTGAGGGCGTGGACACCGTGATCGGCGGCGGCAGCGGACGGACCACGGACGGCTCCGTCGTGACGACACGCGGGGCCTCGGGGACGCGGGTGGCTTCGCGCACCGCGGGCTCGGGGCTCCGCTCGACCGGCCTGGTCTCGGCGGCTTTGGCTTCGGCAGCCTTTTCGGCAGCCTTGCCCTCAGGCGACTTGCGAAGACGCTCGATGGCGGCACGCGCCAGATCGTTGGCGTCGGGGGTCGCAGCCGGGGATGCAGCGGCCGGCGCAGAACTGGCCTCCACCACCGGGGCGGTGGCTGTCGGGGTCGACTTCGCGGCCGCCTTCTCGCGCGACGGGCGGCCGTGCGGGGCGGTCTCAGTGGGAGCTGTGTCCGCAGCCTTGGTCTCGGGCTTGTCGGCAGGCTTATCGGCCGCGGTCTTGTCCGTCACGCTCTTCTCGGAGACGCTCTTCTCGGAGACCCCCTTCGCCTTGACGCCGGGCGCGGGAAGTTTGGCGGTGTCCGTCGGCTTGGCGTCCCTGCCGGCCTCGGCAGGCGCAACGACGGCCGCGGGGGTATCCGCCGCCGGCTTGGCATTGATGTAGTGGTTAACGATGTAGGCCCCGATGATCGTCGCGAGCACCGAGGGGAAAATATCCATCGAGATTTTAGCGAGGTATTTCAGCATTTCTCGGCCACTCCCCGCGCGACCAGATGCGGGAACTTTGGGGCATTGTAAGGGATCAACTGCGACGGATCGATGGCAAAGGTAACCCTACGCCTTCAGCTCGATCTCAAGGAACACGATCTCAGTTGAGGTTTCGTTAAGTACGTCGTGCTGAACGCCGGCCTTTCGGAAGTAGGATTTTCCGGCCGCAAGCTGCGCCTTGGAGCGCTCGCCGCCAGGTGCCACGATGGTCATTTCGCCGGCGACGACGGGAACGATCACGTAGTCCATCCCATGGGTGTGGTGCCCGGTCGCGCTGCCGGGGGCGAGCCGCCATTCGGTTACCCGGACCTCTTCGTTGTCGATCTGGACGTCGGACTTGGCGGCAAGCATCGGAAACCTTTCCTGGGACGGAGCGCTTCAGGGCACGAAAACCATGAACACGTAGACGGCAAATACCACCATATGGACCAGGCCGAACAGGACATTGGTCCTGCCCGTACCGAAGGTCAGCATGCTCAGGAAGAAGGTCAGCAGCAGAAGCACGCTGCCCTGCGCGCTGAGGCCAAGCTCGAGCTCCTTGTCGAGCGCGTAGGTGGCCACACCGACGGCGGGGATGGTCAGGCCGATGGTCGCCAGCGACGAGCCGAGCGCGAGATTGATGCTCTTCTGGAGATCGTTCTTGCGGGCCGCCGCGATGGCCGCGACGCCCTCGGGCATCAGGATCAGCAGCGCGACCAGAAGGCCGGCGAAGGCCGGCGGCGCGCCGATCCTGACGCCGACGGCATCGACCACCAGCGAGAATTTCTTGGCCAGCAGCACGACCGCCAGCAGCGAGATCAGGAGCAGCGCCACGGTGAGCGCGAGCGCTCGGACCGACAGGTGCACCGCCCCGCCCTCACCCTCCGCCCGTTCATGAACGAAGTAATCCTTGTGCAGGACGGTCTGGGTGTAGAGGAACACCGCATAGAGCGCGAGCGTGACGACGTCGACGAAGCCGAGCTGAACGGACGAATAGACCGGTCCCGGCGTGGTGGTCGTGTAGTTCGGCATGATCAGCGTGATGGTCGCGAGCGCGAACAGGACGCTGAGATAGACGTTGGCGCCGGAGAGCTGAAAGCCCTGCTCGCGATAGCGCAGGCCGCCGATGAAGATGCAGAGCCCGACGAGGCCGTTGCAGACGATCATGACCACGGCGAACACGGTGTCGCGTGCCAGTTCCGGCGCCGGCTTTTCGCCCAGCATGATCGTGGTGATCAGCGCCACCTCGATGATGGTCACCGAGAGCGTCAGCACCAGCGTGCCATAGGGCTCACCGACCCTTTCGGCGATCACCTCGGCATGATGAACGGCGGCGAACACCGTGCCGAACAGGATGACCAGAAGGACGATGGCGAAGACGAGGCCGGCCAGCGACAGCGTGAAGACGTAGCCCGTCACGCTGACGGCAACGAACAACAGCACGGCCAGCGCCGGAAAGATCCAGGCCGACCGGGGCATCGGACTATGCGCGCTCATCCACTGGCTCCAGTTGTGCAACCGAGCAGTAGCAAATCGGCCATCAGATTCAATGCCAGTGCAGGATCGGCGCGATCGGCAGGAGGGTCAGCAGCAGGAATAGCGGGATCAGCACGGCGCCGGCGCGCAGGAGATAGCCGAAGAAGCTCGGCATCTCGATGCCGTTCTCGCTGGCGATGCTGCTGACCATGAAGTTCGGCGCATTGCCGATATAGGTGAGCGCGCCCATGTAGACCGCACCCATGGAAATGGAGGCGAGCGTGCCCGACATGGCATGCATCAGCACTTGCGGGTCGCCGCCGGCCAGCTCGAAGAACAGCAGATAGGTCGGCGCATTGTCGAGGAATGCCGACATCAGCCCGGTGCACCAGAAATACGCGGCCTCGCGCGGCGTGCCGTCCGGCGCAGTGACCGCCGACAGCAGCCAGGCGAAGGCGCCGTGATGGCCGGCATCGAGCATGGCTATGACCGGAATGATGGCGACGAAGATGCCCGCGAACAGCTTTGCGACCTCGCGGATCGGTTCCCAGGTGAAGCCGTTGGCCTGCCTGTGCTCGTCCGGCGTCAGCCAGACCGAGAGCGCCGCAATCGCCAGCAGCGCCGCGTTGCGGGCGAGATCTTCCAGCTCCAACCTGGTGCCGAGAATGTCGAACGCGATGCCGGGCTTCCACGTCGCCGAGGCCAGCAGACTGGCGACGATGACCGCAATCAGCACCAGATTGACGAGGCCGCGGATCCGCACCGGCTTCCCAGGACCTGCGTCGCCGAGCGGCGGCTCGCGCCCGAAACGCCAGACGTCGACGGCGACGAAGATGACGAGCAGCAGTCCGGCGACGATCACCGTCTGCAACCAGATGTTCCGCGTGGTCCAGAAGAAGTCGACGCCGTGCAGGAAGCCGACGAACAGCGGGGGATCGCCGAGCGGGCTCAGTGCGCCGCCGACATTGGCGACCAGGATGATGAAGAAGATGACGACGTGAGCGTTGTGGCGCCGGTCCCGGTTGGCGCGGATCAGGGGGCGGATCAGGATCATCGCCGCGCCCGTGGTGCCGACGACGCTCGCCATCAGCGTGCCGAGCGCGAGGATGCCGGTATTCGCCGCCGGCGTACCCTTGATGTCGCCCGTGACGAGAATGCCGCCGGCCACGACGTAGAGCGAGAACAGCAGCACGATGAAGCCGAGATATTCGGCGAGCATGGCGTGGATCAGCGCGGCCAGCGTTGCCACGCTTCCGGCAAAGATCACGAGCGAGCCGAGCGCCAGCAGCGACCACGCCGCGGCGATCTTGCCGTAGTGATGGTGCCAGAATTTCGCGAACAGCAGCGGCCCGAGCGCGATCGACAGCAACAGGCCGGCAAAGGGCAGCGCATAGGGCCAGCGCATCGCCGCGCCGTCGATCCCCGACGCCGCCCATGCGGGCTGCGGCAACAGCGAAAGAGGCGCGGCGACGACCACGCAGCTCCGCCAGGGCGCAAACCGTCTAGGAAGCAATGAATCGCCTCGCTGTCTCGACCGCACCGAATGCATCGAGATTGTCGTGTCCGCCGCCCGCAAAGCGAACGAACTGTTTCGGTTCATGCGCGAGCGCGAACAGACGCTCCCCGAACACCATCGAAATGGCAAGGTCATTGGTGCCATGCATCACCAGGAGCGGCACCTTGACGCGCGCGATCCGCTGGTCGGAGCGAAACCGATCGCGCATCAGAAGCCGGACCGGAACGAAGCGGAACGCCGCGGCAGCAACATCGACCGTCGAGGTGTACGGCGCCTCCAGGATCAATTTGCCGACGGGATGCTCGGACGCGATGGCGACCGCGACGCCCGTCCCCAGCGAGAAGCCCCATGCGACGATTCGTTCCGCGGCATAGCGCGCGGTGGTGAAGGCGTAGGCGGAAGCGGCATCCCGCAGCAGCCCCTCTTCGCTCGGCGCTCCGCTCGAGCCGGCATAGCCGCGATAGGACAGCGCGACGAGCCCGGTGCCGTCAGCTGTCATCGCCCTGAAGCGATCGACGCGGCCGGCGAGGTAATCGCCATTACCCGGAAAGAACAGGATCACGGGACGGCCGGGCTTCGCCGGCACGTGCCAGAGGATGACCTTCTCGCCATCGGAGGTGGTCAGGACATGCTCTTCAGCCTCGGGCAGGCCTGCAGCATCCGGAGCAGTCCGGCCGACGGGCGGGATCGGAAACAGCATCTCGCGCTGGCGGACATACAGCACGGCGAGACCGGCAAGATAGAGGCTCGCGAGCAGGATGAGGGTCCATTTGACGATGGTCATCATGTGCGCGGCCGGCCCTCGATCCAGACTAGGGCTTGCGATAGCTCCGCAGCAATTTCATGACGTGGGGCCGTATGCTGGCGGGAACGTCGCGGCAGCCGCACGCCGCCTTGCGGGCTGCGTGCCAGGCGATGCGCTGCTCGCGCGTTGCCTTGGGCGACATGCGATGGGACCGGTGGCATTCCTTGTTGATGGCCACGGTCCCTCTCGCGCTACATCGCCTTGACGATGTTCTCGGTGACCTTCTTGGCGTCGCCGAGCAGCATCATGGTATTGTCGCGGTAGAACAGCGGATTGTCGATACCGGCATAGCCCGAGGCCAGCGAGCGCTTGATGAACATCACCGTGCCCGCCTTCCAGACCTGGAGCACCGGCATGCCGTAGATCGGTGAGGACTTGTCCTCTTCGGCGGCCGGGTTGGTGACGTCGTTGGCGCCGATCACGAAGGCGATGTCGGCCTGCGCGAACTCGGAGTTGATGTCCTCGAGCTCGAACACCTCGTCATAGGGCACGTTGGCTTCGGCGAGCAGCACGTTCATGTGGCCGGGCATGCGGCCCGCGACGGGGTGAATGGCGTATTTCACCTCGACGCCTTCCTTCTTCAGGATGTCCGCCATCTCGCGCAGCGCGTGCTGGGCCTGCGCCACCGCCATGCCGTAGCCCGGCACGATGATGACCTTGGAGGCGTTCTTCATGATGAAGGCGGCATCGTCGGCCGAGCCGAGCTTGGCGGGCTTCTGCTCGCCGGTGCCGCCGCCGGCCGCGGCGGTCTCGCCGCCGAAACCGCCGAGAATGACCGATATGAAGGACCGGTTCATCGCGTGGCACATGATGTAGGACAGGATCGCACCCGACGAGCCGACCAGCGCGCCGGTGATGATCAGCGCCGAGTTGCCGAGCGTGAAGCCGATGCCGGCCGCGGCCCACCCCGAATAGGAGTTCAGCATCGAGATCACGACCGGCATGTCGGCGCCGCCGATCGGGATGATCATGAGCACGCCGAGCAGAAGCGCAAGGATGACGTTCAGCCAGAAGAACACGGGGCTGCCGGTGACGACGAGGCCGACGATGCAGGCGACCAGCGCCACCGCGAGCGCGACGTTGATCACGTGGCGGGCCGGCAGGATGATCGGAGCGCCGCTCATTCGCGCCGACAGCTTGAGGAACGCGATCACCGAACCGGTGAAGGTCAGCGCGCCGATGGCGACGCCGAGCGACATTTCCACCAGGCTCTGGGTGTGAATATTGCCGGGCGTGCCGATGTCGAAAGCCTCGGGCGCATAGAACGCGCCGGCGGCGACCAGCACCGCGGCCATGCCGACCAGCGAGTGGAAGGCCGCGACGAGCTCCGGCATCGACGTCATCGGCACGCGCCGCGCAATCACCGCGCCGATGGCGGCGCCGATCGCGATGCCGACGATCACCAGCACCCAGGCGAGACCGTCCGCCGGCGGATGGTTGGCGAGCGTGGTGGCGACCGCGATCGCCATGCCGATCATGCCGAACAGATTGCCCTGGCGCGACGACGCCGGGCTCGACAACCCGCGCAGCGACAGGATGAACAGCACTCCTGCCACGAGATACAGCAATGCAGAGAGGTTGGCGCTCATCTCAGGTCCCCATTGATCCCATCAGCCCGAGGTGGCCGCTTACTTCGACTTCTTCTTGTACATCGCCAGCATGCGCTGGGTGACAAGGAAGCCGCCGAAGATGTTGATGCAGGCAAAGATCAGCGCAACGAAGCCGAAGGCGCGCGCCCAGCCCGAGCCGCTCGAAACGTTGGCGACGCCGCCGGCGAGCAGCGCACCGACCACGATCACCGAGGAGATCGCGTTGGTCACGCTCATCAGCGGCGTGTGCAGTGCCGGCGTCACCGACCACACCACGAAATAGCCGACGAAGACGGCGAGAACGAAGATCGACAGCCGGAAGATGAAGGGGTCGACGACCTGTGCAGCATGCTCCATAGCGGATCTCCTTAAGCCTTCGGCTGGAAGTTCGGGTGGATCACGGCGCCGTCCTTGGTCAGCGCGGTCGCCTTGACCAGTTCGTCGTCCCAGTTCACGGCGAGCTTCTTCTCCTTCTTGTCGACCATGGTCTCGATGAAGGAGAACAGATTGCGCGCATAGAGGCTGGAGGCCGAGGCCGCGACGCGGCCTGCGACGTTGGTGTAGCCGACGATCTTGATGCCATCGAGGTCGACGACCTCACCGGCCTTGGCGCCTTCGACATTGCCGCCGCGCTCGACGGCCAGATCGACCAGCACCGAACCGGGCTTCATCGACCTGACCATCTCGGCGCTGACGAGCTTCGGCGCAGGCCGGCCCGGGATCAGCGCCGTGGTGATGACGATGTCCTGCTTCTTGATGTGCTCGGCGGTCAGCGCAGCCTGCTTGGCCTGGTATTCCTTGGACATCTCCTTGGCGTAGCCGCCGGCGGTCTGCGCGTTCTTGAACTCCTCGTCCTCGACGGCGAGGAACTTTGCGCCGAGCGACTCGACCTGTTCCTTGGTCGCGGGCCGGACGTCGGTCGCGGTGACCACGGCGCCGAGGCGGCGCGCGGTCGCGATCGCCTGGAGGCCGGCGACGCCGACGCCCATCACGAACACTTTTGCGGCGGGCACGGTGCCGGCCGCGGTCATCATCATCGGGAAGGCGCGGCCGAAGGCCTCGGCGCCCTCGATCACGGCGCGGTAGCCGGCGAGGTTGGCCTGCGAGGACAGCACGTCCATCACCTGAGCGCGGGTGATGCGTGGCATCAGCTCCATCGCGAAAGCGGCGATGCCGGCATCGGCCATCGCCTTCAGCGCGGCCTCGTTGCCATAGGGGTCCATGATGGCGATGACGAGCGCGCCGCGCTTGTACTGCGCAAGCTCGGAGGCCTCGGGGCGCTTCACCTTGATGATGATGTCGGCGTCCCTGAGCGCGTCAGCGCTGACGGTGGCACCCACGGCGGTGAATTCGGAATCCGGCAGGCCCGACTTGATGCCGGCACCCGGCTCGACCGCGATCTCGGCGCCCAGCGCCTTGAACTTCTTCACCGTATCAGGCGAAGCGGCGACACGCGGCTCCGACGGATCGATTTCCTTGGCAACGGCGATCTTCATAGGCCCTCCGGCGACGCGGGACAAAGCGCGCACGCGAACTTAGCGTCACTCCCGCAACGTTGGATACCGGTTTTGGCACCGGCTTGAATGCAAATTTTGTGAGCACCGACGACGCTGGCGGTGCAACAAGCGCATGGATCAGGTGAGGAAGATCGCCATCAGGATCACGATGAGCGCGACCGAGGCCGTGCCGTACTTCACCAGCTTGATGAAGCCCTCATAGGTCTGCTCGTGGGCAACGTAGTCGTTGCCGTCGGCAGTGGTGTATGCCACTTCGCTATGGTCAGCCATGGATTGTCCCCAGTCGAAAGTCGAATTCTCGGGCTGGGATACCTTAATCTTTCGGGCAGGGCAACGGCAGGCAGAGGCGGTTTTCCCGCAAATCGGGTCATCTGGAATCCCAATTGTCACGGGCCCAGCGCGTGAGGCTCTGCTCGCTGACTTCGCCGTCGGCAAGGGCGAGGATGATGGTCGTCGCTTCTGCGGGATCGGGACTGAACGCCGCGCCATTCTTGTGGAGGAAGACCATCATCGCCATGAAGGCGATGCGCTTGTTTCCGTCGACGAAGGCGTGGTTTTTCGCAAGGCCGAATGCATAGGCTGCAGCGAGCTCGTCCATCGGCGCCTGCTCATAGCGCCATTTGTTGATTGGCCGCTCCAGCACCGAGCGCAGCATGCCCTCGTCGCGCAATCCCGGCGCACCACCGAAGCGCCGGAGTTGGCGACCGTGAATTGCGACAGCCTGCTCGTAGGTGATCCAGAGCGGCTCCTGAGGATCGCTCATGCGCTTAGCCGACTATTTTGCCAGCGCAGCGAGTGCGTCGCGATATTTGTCCATCACCTCGTCGGCGATTTCCATCGTCCGCTCGAAGTCGGGATCGTAGGGCAGCGCCTGGAAGCCACCGCCGGGCAGTTCCACGATGTGCAGTTGCTGCCCGCGCTTGAGATCGAGCCGCTGCATCAATTCGCGCGGCAGCAGCAGTCCGTCTGAATTGCCGATCTTCTTGATCTCAATTTTCATAGCCCGGGCGCCAGCGCGTTATACACATGTATAACATCGCGGGAGGCTTGGTTCAACAGATGTTTTACGCGATCCGCGAGGAGGCGCCCGCGCGCCTCAGGCCATCGCCTCCAGCTCATCGATCATGCCGGCGATGACCGAAAGACCGCCGTCCCAGAATTTGGGATCCTTGGCATCCAGCCCGAACGGCCGCAGCAGCTCGGAATAGTGCTTGGTGCCGCCGGCGGCGAGCATGTCGAGATAGCGTTCGGCGAAGCCTTCGGCCGCGTCCTCGTAGACGGCATAGAGCGAGTTCACGAGGCAGTCGCCGAAGGCGTAGGCGTAGACGTAGAACGGCGAATGGATGAAGTGCGGGATGTACATCCAGTAGTTCTCGTAGCCCGCCTTGATCTCGATCGCGGGCCCAAGGCTCTCGCCCTGCACCGACAGCCAGATCTCGCCGAGGCGCGTCGCGGTGAGCTCGCCGTTCTTGCGCTCGGTGTGGACCGCGCGCTCGAACGAATAGAACGCGATCTGCCGCACCACGGTGTTGATCATGTCCTCGACCTTGCCGGCAAGCAGCGCCTGGCGTTGTTTCGCATTCCTGGTCTGGGCCAGCAGCCGCTTGAAGGTGAGCATCTCGCCGAACACGCTTGCGGTCTCCGCGAGCGTCAGCGGCGTCGGCGCCATCAGCGCGCCGTTCTTCGCGGCCAGCACCTGGTGTACGCCGTGGCCGAGCTCATGGGCGAGCGTCATCACGTCGCGCGGTTTGCCCTGGTAGTTCATCAGCACGTAGGGGTGCGCCGACGGCGTGGTCGGATGCGAGAACGCGCCCGGCACCTTGCCCGGACGCACCGGCGCATCGATCCAGCGATCGGTGAAGAAGCGCTCGGCAATGTCGGCCATTTTGGGCGAGAAGCCGCGATAGGCCGTCAGCACCATGTTGCGGGCATCGGGCCAGCCGATGATGTCGGTCGCCGCAAACGGCAGCGGCGCGTTGCGATCCCAATAGGCCAGCCGCTTCTTGCCGAACCACTTCGCCTTCAGCGCATAATAGCGATGCGACAGTCTGGGATAGGCGGCGCGGACCGAGGCGACCAGCGCGTCCACCACCTCGCGCTCGACGCGGTTGTTCAGATGGCGGGAATCCGCGACGTCCTTGAACCCGCGCCAGCGGTCGGAGATGTCCTTGTCCTTGGCGAGCGTGTTGGTGATCAGCGCGAAGGTGCGCTCATTGGCCTTGAAGGTTTTTGCCAGCGCTTCGGCCGCGGCCTTGCGCTTGGCGCCGTCGCGGTCCTGCAGGAAATTGAGCGTCGGCTCGATTGCCAGTTCTTTCGCACCGACCTTGAAACGCAGGCTGGAGATGGTCTGGTCGAACAGGCGGTTAAAGGCGGAATAGCCGGTCTGCGCCTTCTCCAGGAAGAGCTGTTCGAGCTTGTCATCGAGCTGGTACGGCTTTTCCTTGCGCAGATCCTCGATCCACGGACGGTAATGCGCGAGCTCCGGAGCCTCCATAGCGCGGGTCAAAATATCGTCATCGATACGGTTGAGCTCGAGCGCGAAGAACAGAAGGTGCGTGGACGCCGCCGTCAGGCGTTCGGACACATCGCCGTAAAACTTTGAAATCTTGGGATCAACGCTGTCGCCGGCATGAACGAGACCGGCATAGGAGCCGAGACGGCCGGCGAGATCGTCGATCGCCTCATAGCGGCGCACGGCTCCCGCGAGCCATTTTCCGCCATCTTCGTTTGCTGTGCCTGTCGCGAGCTTGCCCTTGTAGTCGGTCTCGAACGCGACGCAATCGGCATCCATCTTCTCGAGATCGCGCGCCACTTCCGGCGCATCGATCCCGGAATAGAGATCGGCGAGGTTCCACTCCGGAAGCTTGCCGGTCTTGCTCGCGAGCTTGGAGGGTTTTGCCTTGGCGGCCGATTTCACGGATGTCCTGGTAGCTGGCTTGCGGAGGGCGGGCTTTTTGAGAGCGGGCTTGTTCAAGGCAGACTTGTTCAAGCCAGACTTGTTCAAGGCAGAGTTGGAACGCGAATTCATTGTGTGGGAAACCTGTGTTCAACTATCGCGACGACGGGCCGGGGCATCAAGGTTTAAGAGTGCGTTAATCGGCTTCGGCCAGAGTGACCCGATTCGAGACAGATAGTAGTAGCGTGCGGGGAACACCATGGCTGCCTGTATTTTGATCGCCGACGACGACGCTGTAGCCCGCCGGCTGGTCGAGAACATGGTGCAGAAATGCGGCTATGAAACGATTGTCGTGGAGTCCGGCGACGCCGCGATCGCCGCCCTCACCGCCCCCGACGCCTCCGCCATCGACGGCGTCATCCTCGATCTCGTGATGCCCGGTCTCGACGGCATGGGCGTGCTGGCGAAGATCCGCGAAGCGGGCCTCTCCGTACCCGTCATCGTGCAGACCGCCCATGGCGGCATCGACAATGTGATCTCGGCGATGCGCGCAGGCGCCGCCGATTTCGTGGTCAAGCCGGTCGGCATGGAGCGGCTTCAGGTCAGCTTGCGCAACGCGCTCAACACCTCCGCGCTCAAAGGCGAATTGCAGCGCATCCGTCACAGCCGCGAAGGACGGCTGACCTTCTCCGACATCATCACCCGCGCCGAGGCAATGGCACCGGTCATGCGCGCCGCTCAGAAGGCGGCGAATTCCTCGATCCCCGTGCTGATCGAAGGCGAGTCCGGGGTCGGCAAGGAGATGTTCGCGCGCGCCATCCATGGCAGCGGCGAGCGCAAGGCAAAGCCCTTCGTCGCGGTCAATTGCGGCGCAATCCCCGACAACCTCGTCGAGTCCATCCTGTTCGGCCACGAGAAGGGCGCCTTCACGGGCGCCACCGAACGCCACACCGGCAAGTTCGTCGAGGCCCATGGCGGCACGCTGTTCCTGGACGAGGTCAGCGAGTTGCCGCTGACCGCGCAGGTCAAGCTGCTGCGCGCGCTGCAGGAAGGCGCGGTCGAGGCGGTCGGCGGCCGCAAGCCCGTCAAGGTCGACGTCCGCATCGTTTCCGCGACCAACCGCAAGCTGCTGGAGCGCGTGAAGCAGGGCCACTTCCGCGAGGATCTCTTCTATCGCCTGCACGTGCTGCCGCTGACCATCCCGTCGCTGCGCGCCCGCCGCGAGGACATCCCGCATCTGCTCCGGCACTTCCTGGCGCGCTTTGCCGCCGAGGAGAACCGTCCCATCACCGGCATCAGCGGCGAGGCCGTGGCGCATCTCGCCCAGCTCGACTGGCCCGGCAACATCCGCCAGCTCGAGAACGCGGTCTACCGCGCGGTGGTGATGAGCGACGGCGAGCAGCTCGGCCTCGCTGACTTCCCCCTGCTCACCGCCCAGCCGCATGGCGCAACGGACATCCCGACCGCACCGCTGATGCTGGAGCCGATCGCGGCTCCTTCGTTGGTGTCGGGTAGCGAAATACCAATCGCGCCGCTTCCCCTCGCGGGAAGCCTGTCGATGCTGACGCCGACCGGCGACGTCCGTCCGCTCGAGGACATGGAGAACGAGATCATCCGTTTTGCCATCTCGCACTACCGCGGACAGATGTCGGAAGTCGCTCGTCGCCTCAAAATCGGCCGGTCTACCCTTTACCGGAAACTCGACGAAGCCGGGGTCCCCGGACTCGGCGGGAAAAGCGGTGAGGAGACGCACTGAGCCTGATGCGAACGCACGTTCGCGCGAGGCTGGGAAGCGACCGCAAGCCGTTGAATTACGGGAAACTTCGACTGCGGCTTGAACCGTGACTTGGAAGTGACAGACAGAGGGAAAAGCGCGTGCGGCAAGCGCACAAACCGTTGCC
Source organism: Bradyrhizobium sp. SMVTL-02 (assembly GCF_051853005.1). NCBI lineage: Bacteria > Pseudomonadati > Pseudomonadota > Alphaproteobacteria > Hyphomicrobiales > Nitrobacteraceae > Bradyrhizobium > Bradyrhizobium sp. SMVTL-02. The sequence goes on from NZ_CP182469.1 coordinate 6,618,397, forward strand.
AAGAGGCTTCCTTGAAGTCAGTTTGTCGTGAGTTGTCCCGGGTAGCGCTGGCAAAATCGGGGCCTGTATATCGATCGTCTGGCGTGGGGAAGCGTGGCGTGCAGGCGTGCGACTTTCGAGAGGCCGGCGCGACTAGCCGAAACTCAATTAGGCGATAACGAAGCTGTTCCACGAGGAACAGTTCACCCGAGGGGTGTGACACAATGCGTAACTGTTTGAACCACCGTGCAGGCTTTGACCGTGTCTTGATGACGGTCGCGGCAACCTTCCTCACGGTGTCGGCCGGCTCGGCGCTGGCGCAAGATCAGGCGCGCAGTAGCGCTGCCGAGCTCGCGATCGAAGCTGCGATCCCCCGCCCCGAACCCGCCAACGTTCCGCCTCCGACCGCGTCCGACATCAAGCTCGACACCACCGCCACCGTGCAGGATCCGGCGAAGGAAACTGTCAAGGAGCCCGCCAAGGCGGACACCGCGCCCGCACCGGACAAGGTCGAGACCAAGCCGTCCGACCTCGCCACCACGCCCGCGCCCGAGGCGCCGATGAGCGAGACGGCCAAATCCGAGCCTGCAAAGACCGAACCCGCGAAGACCGAGCCCGCAGCGCCTGCCGCTGCGACGGCTCCGGCGGCCGAGCCGGTGAAGGCCGCCAGCAACGTTCCCGCCGCCGACCAACCGGTCGCGGACAAGCTCAGGGATATCATCGGCGCCAAGACCTCGCGCCATTTCGACCGCAAGAACGAGCGCGCGGCGATCGAGAAGTTTTATGGAACCCGCGACTTCGCGCCGGTGTGGACGCAAGGCGGCCGCCTCACTGCTGCGGCAAAGGGCGTGATCGCGCGGCTGAAGGACGCTGCCTCCGACGGTCTCAATCCCGCCGATTACCCGGTGCCGGAATTCGCCGCCGCCACGACGCCCGATGCGCTCGCCGATGCCGAGCTGAAGCTCACCGCCAGCATCTTCGACTATGCGCGTCACGCGCAGAGCGGCCGCATGCACTGGTCCCAGGTCAGCGCCGACATCCTCTACCCCGAGCATCCGGTCGACCCGAACGAGGTGCTCGCGAAGGTCACGACCGCAGCCGACGCCTCTGCGGCGCTCGACAGCTACAACCCGCCGCACAAGCTCTACAAGGAGCTAAAAGCCAAGCTCGCGGAGCTCCGCGGCCATGGCAGCGGCCCGGTGATCGAGATCGCCGACGGTCCTGCGCTGAAGTACACGCCGGCCGGCAAGAAGCAGGCCGAGATCGTCGTGGACGATCCGCGCGTCCCGCAGCTGCGCGCCAAGCTCGGCATCACCGAGAACGCCAGCGACACCCGCTATGACGCGGCGGTCGCCGAGGCCGTGCGCAAATTCCAGAGCGGCATCGAGATGAAGCCCACCGGCATCCTCGACGACAAGACGGTCAGGGCGCTCAACACCCCCAAGCGCGACAAGCAGATCGACACCGTGGTGGTGAACATGGAGCGCTGGCGCTGGCTGCCGCGCGACCTCGGCGTGCCCGCGCTGGGCGATGCCTACGTCATCCTCAACATTCCCGACTACACGCTGAAGGTGATGCAGCGCGGCCAGCAGGTCTGGACCACCCGCGTCGTCACCGGCAAGCCAGGCCAGCACGCCACCCCGCTGCTGACCGAGACGATGAAGTACATCACGGTCAACCCGACCTGGAACGTGCCGCCGTCGATCGTCTACAACGAGTATCTGCCGGCGCTTCAGCAGGACCCGACCGTGCTCCAGCGCATGGGCCTCAGGCTCGAGCAGAACCGCGACGGCTCGGTGCACATCTCGCAGCCGCCCGGTGAAGCCAACGCGCTCGGCCGCATCCGCTTCAACTTCCCGAACAAGTTCCTGGTCTATCAGCACGACACGCCGGACAAGCACCTGTTCGCCAAGGAAGACCGCGCCTTCAGCCATGGCTGCATGCGCGTGCAGAACCCGGATCAGTACGCCTCCGTGCTGCTCAACATCACCATGCCGAACGAAAAGTACACGCCCGAGCGCGTGCGCAGCATGTACGGCAAGAGCGAGATCGACCTGAAATTCCCCACCCCGATCCCGGTCAACATCACCTACCAGACCGCGTTCGTGGACGACGCCGGCAAGCTGCAACTCCGCAAGGACGTCTATGGCCGCGACGCGACCATGCTCAACATCCTGAAGAACGGCCGCGGCAAGGATCTCGAGAACGTCGTGGCGCATTCCCAGCCGAGCTATTCGCGCCCGGCGACCACCCTGCCCTCGGGCGTTGCGGTGGCCAACAATGGCGGAGGCTTCGGGTCGTCGGGTCCGAACTTCTTCGAGCGGCTGTTTGGGGCTCCGACCCTGACCGCGCCGCCGGCCCCGATCGGCCGCCGGCCGCAGCGGGTGTTTACCCGCTGAGGCCCGCCCGGCGCCTTCTTTCCTCAAATTCTGCAATGAAATCAGCGACCCCGTCCCCAGGATGGGGTCGCTCAATGTTAACCGTCCTCAACCCGCCCTCGCTGCAGCGGGCGTGTTTTTGCCACAGTCAACCGTTTAGGATTGCAGCCTGACTTGGTTTGGGGGCGGGAAGGTCAACCTCGAATTAACCTTCTTGCTTTAAGAAAGCGTTCATCCTCTTTCGCGCGCTAACGGGGTTGGCGGGAGAGTCCATTTGAACGCAAGTCGACTGGGTGGGCTCATACGTGCTGACTGGTCTTGCACGCCAATTTGCTGTGCTGTCGTTGTCCCATGCGGGCGTGAAGGTCGGATCCCGGATCGGCCTCGCTTCCGTATTGCTGCTGGCTGCCGCCGGCTCGGTCCATAACGCCGCCGCGCTGAACGAGACCAAGACGCTCTCCTTCCACCACACCCATTCCGGCGAAGATCTCACCGTCACCTTCAAGCGCGACGGGCGCTATGACGAAGCCGCCCTGAAGCAGCTCAATCACTTCCTGCGCGACTGGCGCACCCAGGACGAGACGGTCATGGACCGTCACCTCTTCGACATCCTCTGGGAAGTCTATCGCGACGTCGACGGCAAGCAGCCGATCCAGATCATCTCGTCCTACCGCTCCCCTGCCACCAACGCCATGCTCCGCCGCCGCTCCTCGGGCGTGGCGCGCTTCAGCCAGCACATGCTGGGCCATGCGATGGACTTCTACATCCCGGGCGTGCCGCTGGAGCAGATCCGCTTCGCCGGCCTGCGCCTCCAGCGCGGCGGCGTCGGCTTCTATCCGACCTCGGGCTCGCCCTTCGTGCATCTGGACACCGGCAGCATCCGGCACTGGCCGCGCATGACGCATGACCAGCTTGCCCGCGTGTTCCCGGACGGAAAGACGGTGCATCTGCCGACCGACGGCACGCCGCTGAAGGGCTATGAGCTCGCCAAGGCCGAGATCGAGCGCCGCGGCAACGGTGACGATTCCGGCAGCAAGCCGAACTTCTTCGCCGCCCTGTTCAAGAGCAAGTCGGCGCCGGCCGCCACCAGCAGCGACGAGGATGACGAGGGCGCGCCGGCTCCGGCCGCGAAGTCGTCCGCGCCGACCGTGGTCGCCGCCGCAGCCAAGCCGGCCGATCCGGTGCCGACCCCGCGCGCCAAGCCACAGGTCGCAGCCACGCTCCAGCTGGCCTCGGCCGATGTGCAGCTCGTTGCACCGCCCAAGCCGAAGCCCGCGCCCGTGGCTGACAAGCCCGCCACGAAATCTGCCGAGGCCAAGCCGGAGACCCCGGCGGACATCATCAATGCCCGCGGCTTCTGGGATGCCCCCGCCACGCCGCAGCAGGCGACACCGGCGCAGGTCGCGGCGCTGAAGGCCCGCCAGGCGCTTGCTTCCGCCACCGATCCGCAACCGACTGCCAGCGTGTCCAGCGCAACTCTCCAGGCGCTGGCGTATGCGCCCGCGGCCTCGCCAGTCGAACGCGGCAACGTCGTCGCCGCCTCCGCGCCGATCCCGCGCTCTGCCCGTGCCGGTGCGCGCGGCGCGGCCCCCGCCACCGAGATCAACAGTGTGGTCGGCAAGAGCGTCGATGGCATGGTCGCGACCGCGACCCGCCTTTCCGCGGCCAAGAACGAGAGCATCTGGCTCAAGATCGTGATGCTGTCCCCGAGCGCCAGCCGTGCGATGTCCGTCACGCTGATGGGCGAGCTCGATACCGCGGCGCTGCGCGGCTACTTCGTCAAGCCGCAGACGGTGATCGCGATGGGCTTCACCGACGATCCGATGCCTGGCCTGTCCTGCGACAGCTTCTCCGGCAGCGCGACCGCGAAGCTCGAGACGGCGACCTTCGTCATGCGCACCGCGGCGCTGCGCTGAGGCGTAGAACGACCTCCACGAATTCGGTCTAGTAGCCTCCCGTCCTGCGATGGAGCGGCAATCGGTCTCCGCCGTGCGCAGGATCAGGCCGGCAGGCCTGCCCGGAGAAGACCTGCCTCATAGCGCTGACGATCGACCTCCCGCTTGTAATGCTGGGTGGAAAGATGATTGGCCACGGAAAAGGCAGGCTCACGCTTGAGCACTTCGGCCGCGTGCGCGCCGGCAGCCACTGCATTGCCCATCTGCGCGAAGATCCCGGCAAGGAACGCATGATGGGTATGATCGGGGCGTGAGATCCTCGAGAAGGCTTCGGCGGCTTCGGCGTATTTCTCGGCACAGTAATAGGCACGCCCGAGATGGCTCCAGAATCGTTCCGGGTGATACGGGTTGAGCCGCATCGCCTTCTTGATCCAGTCGATGCCCTCCTCCGGCCTCCCCAGCCAGGTCAGCAGTTCGCCCTGCTGCACCACCACGAGGTCGTAGTTCGGGTTGAGCGCCAGCGCGCGCTCCTGATGGTAAGTGGCCTTGTCATGATCGTCGCGGTTCAGATTGAGTGCCGCGAGGATGCGGTGGACGTCGCTGTCGTTGTCGTCGAGGACAAGCGCTGTTTCCAGCTCTGAAGCCACCTGCTGGAAGGTGGCGTCGCGATCCGCGCACCAGTTGTAGACCCAGGTCTGGCCCAGAACGCACGCCTTCCAGGCGTGCGCGTGCGCATAGTTCGCGTCGAGTTCGAGCGCCCGATCGAGCAGAAGCTGCGCCCGCGCATTGTCTTCGCGATTGGAGCGATGGTGCAACACCTTCGCGGCCAGCACGCATTCATAGGCCGCCATGTTGTCCGTCGGCTTGCGGTTCGCCCGATCGTGCGTCGCCGCCTCGACGCGGCCGGGCAACGTGGCGGCGATCGCCCGGGTCATCTCGTCCTGGATGGCAAAGATGTCCTTGATCTCGCCGTCATAGCGTTCGGCCCAGATATGCCGATCCGTCTCCGCATCGATCAGCTGCACGGTGACGCGGACGCGATCCCCGGCCTTGCGCACGCTTCCCTCGATGACGTAATCGACACCGAATTCGCGGCCAACGTCCTGCACCTTGACCGACTTGCCCTTGTACACGAAGGTCGAGTTGCGCGAGATCACCAGCAGGTCGTGGAAGCGTGACAGCTCGGTGATGATGTCCTCGGTCAAGCCGTCCGCAAAGAACTCCTGCTCCGGATCGCCGCTCATGTTGGCGAAGGGCAGCACGGCGATGGATGGCTTCTTCGACTTGCCGGTCGGCTTCGCGGCGGCGGTCGCGCCGGCTGGCGTGCTTGCCGGCGCATCCTCCAATCGGATTCGGTAGACACGGATGGCGCGCGCGATGTTCTTGACGTTCTGCTCGCCGATGTCCTCGAATGCGACCCCATCGAGGCGCTCGCCCAGCTGCTCGCGCACCGCGCTGGAGATGCAGATGCCTCCAGGCTCGGCTAGTGCCTCCAACCGGGCCGCGACGTTGACGCCGTCGCCGAAAATGTCGTTCTGATCGACGATGACGTCGCCCAGATTGATTCCGATGCGGAATTGGATCCATCGCGGCGGCGGGACATCGGCATTGCGGCGCCCCATCCGGCTCTGAATTTCAGCAGCGCACAACACAGCGTCGACGACGCTATGGAATTCGACGAGCAGGCCGTCGCCGGTCGTTTTGATGATGCGGCCGTGATTTTTGGCAATCGCCGGATCGATGAGCTCGATCCGGTGGGTCTTGAGGCGCGCAAGCGTGCCACCCTCGTCGACCTCCATGAGCCGACTAAAGCCGACCATGTCAGCCGCGAGGACCGCGGCGAGCCTGCGCTCTGGTCCAGGCACATCCATAGCTCGGTCCCTTCACCGAGCACTCTAGCAGACGAGCGGATTTTGCCCAAGTGCGGGCCCCGCAAATTGCGGCCCGGTGAGGTACGCCTACGGGTGAGGCGCGATCCTACCGCCTCTAAAGCATGCCCAGCGCCTGCATGTAGGTCTCGAGAATGGTCTCGGCCTCGGCGCGCTCGTTGGGATCCTGCTTGCGCAGGCGCACGATGGTGCGCAGCGCCTTGACGTCGTAGCCGTTGCCCTTGCTCTCGGCATAGACGTCGCGGATGTCGTCGGAGATCGCCTTCTTCTCTTCCTCCAGCCGCTCGATGCGCTCGATGATGGACTTGAGCTGGTCCTTGGCAAATTTCGTCGCGGGCTCGTCGTCGCGGACGGCGGCGGAGGTGGCCATCTTGGTACTCCCAATGGAACTGGCAAAACGAGGTGACGCCGGCATCCTCACCGCGCGTGCTGGGTAGACCCTTAAGCGTTAGCGCCCCCCGCGTTCAAGCCAGCATCACGCTCGTCCACAGCGCGCCCACACCTTCCTGAGGTGGCTCGAAGAAAGCTGTTGTGTGGTGCGACTCAGGCGGCGCCGGCACCGGGCCTCTCAGTGACCGTGCGGATGGACCTTCTTCATCGCCTCGAGCTGCTCGGGCGTGGCCGCGCCCTGGTACTTCGCCTTCCAGGTCTCGTAGGGCATGCCGTAGACGGCCTCCCGGCTCTCGTCCTTGCTCAGGGCGACCCCTTGCGCGTCGGCGGCGTCCTTGAGCCAGTTGGACAGGCAGTTACGGCAGAAGCCGGCCAGATTCATCAGGTCGACATTCTGGACGTCCGACCGGTTCCGCAAATGGTCGACCAGGCGCCGGAAAGCGGCCGCCTCGAGCTCCGTTCTGGTTTTGTCGTCGATTGCCATAGCTGGATCCCTCGGCTGGCCCTTGGACATCGTCACCCTTACGGGATCAGGTGGGGTCCTGTCACAGATTTTGCCATATCACGGCGCAAACGGGCCAAAGCGCGGCCAGGAGCAGTTCCCCCGGCCCTACGCCAATTCGTCAATGATCTGGTATAGCTTCCGCAACAATGATTGCCGAATCTCCCCGCTTCCCGCTTCGCCTGCTCGGCCGGTTGGTCCCGATGCTGGCGGTCCTGCTGTGCCTCTGGGCCAGCCCGGCCTCCGCCGATTTCCGGCTCTGCAACAACACCTCGAGCCGGGTCGGCATCGCGCTCGGTTACAAGGACGCCGAGGGCTGGACCACGGAGGGCTGGTGGAACATCTCGTCCCGCTCCTGCGAAACGCTGCTGCGGGGCACGCTGGTCGCTCGCTATTACTACATCTACGCCATCGACTACGATCGCGGCGGCGAATGGTCGGGCCAGGCCTTCATGTGCTCGCGCGACAAGGAGTTCACCATCCGCGGCACCGAGGATTGCCTGGCGCGCGGCTATGACCGCACCGGCTATTTCGAGGTCGATACCGGCGAGCAGCGCGCCTGGACGGTACAGCTCACCGATGCCAACGAACAGCCGGCGCAGCAGCGCGTGCCTGGCCTGCCCGGGCCGGTTGGCCCGGGCGGCGTCCCGGGTTTGCCCAATAGCCCGCCCGGTGCTACGCCCCCGGGCTCGCCCGGCCTGCCACCCCCGCCTGGAAATAAGCCATGAGGCGTCTTCGCCGTATCAAGATTCTCGCGACCCTGGGACCTGCGTCTTCAGACCTCGCGATGATCCGCCGCCTGTTCGAGGCCGGCGCCGACCTGTTCCGCATCAACATGAGCCACACCCCGCATGACAAGATGCGGGAGCTGGTGGCGACCATCCGCAATGTCGAAAGCAGCTACGGCCGCCCGATCGGCATCCTGGTCGACCTCCAGGGCCCCAAGCTCCGGCTCGGCGCGTTCGCGGAAGGCTCGGTCCAGCTCCAGAACGGCCAGACTTTTACCCTCGATTCCGACAAGGCGCCGGGCGATGCCACGCGCGTCCATCTCCCGCACCCGGAGATCCTGGCCGCGCTCAGGCCCGGCCACGCGCTGCTGCTCGACGACGGCAAGGTCCGGCTGATTGCGGAGGAGACCTCCAAGGAGCACGCGGTGACGCGCGTCGTGGTCGGCGGCAAGATGAGCGACCGCAAGGGCGTGAGCTTGCCCGACACCGACCTTCCGGTGTCGGCGATGACGCCGAAGGACCGCGCCGACCTCGAGGCTGCCCTGGTCACCGGCGTCGACTGGATCGCGCTGTCCTTCGTGCAGCGCGCCGACGACGTGATCGAGGCCAAGAAGATGATCCGCGGCCGCGCCGCGGTGATGGCCAAGATCGAGAAGCCGCAAGCGATCGACCGCCTCGCCGACATCATCGAGGCCTCCGATGCGCTGATGGTGGCGCGCGGCGACCTCGGCGTCGAGCTGCCGCTGGAGCGCGTGCCGAGCCTGCAGAAGCAGATGACGCGGATGGCCCGCCGCGCCGGCAAGCCGGTGGTGATCGCGACCCAGATGCTGGAATCGATGATCCAGTCGCCGGTGCCGACCCGCGCCGAAGTCTCCGATGTCGCCACCGCCGTCTATGAAGGCGCCGACGCCATCATGCTGTCGGCGGAATCGGCGGCCGGCAAATTCCCGGTCGAGGCGGTCTCGACGATGAACCGCATCGGCGAGGAGGTCGAGCGCGACCCGACCTATCGCAACGTCGTCACGGCCCAGCGCCCCGCCCCCGAAGCCACCGCGGGCGACGCCATCGCGGACGCCGCGCGGCAGATCGCCGAGACGCTGGACCTGCCGGCCCTGATCTGCTGGACCAGCTCGGGCTCGACGGCGGTGCGTGTGGCGCGCGAGCGGCCGAAGCCGCCGATCGTGGCGATCACGCCGAACATCGCGGCCGGCCGCCGGCTCGCCGTCGCCTGGGGCGTGCATTGCGTGGTGGCGGAGGACGCGCGCGACCAGGACGACATGGTGAGCCGCGCCGGCCAGATCGCCTTCCGGGACGGTTTCGTCCGCGCCGGCCAGCGCGTCATCATCGTCGCCGGCGTGCCGCTCGGCATCCCCGGCACCACCAACATGGTGCGCATCGCCTCGGTCGGCCCCGAGGGTGACGCGAACATGTAGGCCCCGCCAGCACGGCCAGATAAAAGTCGGAAAACAACCCCATGCACAGTAGCCGGCCGGTCCGGCGGATAATGCCGGGGTTTTGCGAAAAGGCACGCTCAGGCAATGACCTGAGCGCGATCGGGGCGCCGCTCCGGCCGCGGCGCGATTTTACGCCCCGACCAGCGCCTTGGTGGTCGGCAGCAGCGTCTGCTGGACCACGAGGCCGCGGGCGCGGGCGTCCATGACGCCGACGGCGCGCAGCGCCAGCAGCGTCACGGTCTGCACCGCATCGCGCATCTTGACGGGATCTTCGAGATTGTCGGGCGCGAGCGGCCCGACCAGAGCTTCATGCAGAGCCCCGAGCAGCGCGGTGGCGGCAAGGGCGGTATCCTGCGCCGGCAGATGACCGGCACGCACGGCCGCATCGATCCTTGCCGCGATCTCGCCGGCGATCTCGCGCCGGCTGGCGAACCGGGAGGCGCTGACATCGACATCAACAGGCTCGGCCAGGATGCCCCAGGCCAGCCGCCGCTGCGACAGCGTATGGACCGCCACCGTGGTGACGGCCGCGGCCAGCGCCGAGGACGGGCCCGGCGCGGCGTCGGCCGCCCGGCGGATCGCCGCGAGCTCGTCACGGGAGACCTCGGCGATCAATTCGGAGATCAGCTCGGCCTTGGAGGGGAAGTAGCGATAGACCGTGCCGGCAGCGACATTGGCCCGGACCGCGACCGGTGCGATCTGCACCGCCGCCATCCCGCCTTCCGCCGCCGCCTCCCGCGCCGCCGCCAAAATCGCACTGCGCCGGGCCGCAAGGCGCTTAACCACTTGATGCGTCCGCCGATAAACCATGGCGCGCTTCCTGTCCCACACACGCCGTCCGCACGCCCTGCGGCCGAACGCTTCGTCACTTCAAAGCTGCAAATCGCCCCGCAAGGACTGAACAACTATTCAGGCAGGATGACAAGATGATTTGCATCAAGCGACACGCCAAAGCCGCCGGCGACAAATGCGCAAAGTGCAAGAGCCGGTTGATAGACGGCTAACCACGATTGTTACCGTCATCTTAAAGCAGGTCCGCGACCTTACCGCCGGACTGCGATCCCATCTCGGTGCAGCATGCTCGATTCGGACGCCCGAACCGCCTGGCGGCTCTTCAACCTGAACTGGCTTCCCATCGTTGCCATGGGCATCCTGCTGGCGCTTGGCCTGCCTGCGACCGGTCTGAGCCTCGAGCCCGTCGCCTACAGCATCACGCTGGCAATTGCGGCCATCCTGGTCGGCGTCGCCTGTGGCCACCAGCTGACCAAGGGCGAGCTTGCCGACGCGAAACTGGTGTTCTCGCTCGGCACGATCGGACAAGTCATTTTCACCTGCGCCATCGTCGGACCTCTGAGCTACGTCGCGGGCAAGATGAACTGGCCACTCCAGGACGATGCGCTGCTGGCGATCGACCGCGCGCTCGGCCTCGATCCCGAACCGATCGCGCACTTCGTCAACGACCATCCATGGGTGGCAGATGTCCTGGCCCGCGGCTACGGACTGATCAAATGGCCGCTGCTCGCTGTCCCCGTCGTGCTGACGCTGTCGGCACGTCATGTGCGGCTGCAGGTGTTCATGCTGGCGATGAGCCTCGCGCTCGCGGTCACCATCGCAATCTCCGCAATGGTGCCGGCGATCGGCACCTATTACGCACTGCAATTGCCGGCCGCGCATTTTCCCGAGATCAACACCGCAGTCTATGCCGGGCAGCTGCGCGACATCCTCGCGCTGCGCGACGGCAGCCTGCACGAGCTGCGGCTGTTTTTCCTTTCCGGCATCGTCTCGTTTCCGAGCTTTCACGCCGCATCTGCGGTGCTCTACATGTGGGCGCTGTGGCCCGTGCGCGGCATCGGCGGCATCGCGGCCGCGCTCAACCTGTTGATGATCGCGGCGACGCCGGCGATCGGCGCGCATTACCTCATCGACGTCGCCGGCGGCATCGCCCTCGCCGCAGCATCGATCTGGGTAACGAAGCTTTTTGTCGAACGGCTCGGCCGCGCGGCGCCGGTGTCCGCCGCACCCGCGCTGCCGCCGGTCTGGCGGCCCAGCCTCGCGGAGTAACGGGGCGAGATTGGCCGTCACAAGCACGCTGCCGTAGCGCGGGCAAGGCGCACAGCGCCGTGCCCGCCATTTTCCACAACCGAAACGAACTTGTGAGTGCGCTGAGGCCTCCTCGTCATTGCGAGCGCAGCGAAGCAAACCAGTGCCTCTCCGCGGAGGCAGTCTGGATTGCTTCGCTGCGCTCGCAATGACGTTGTGGATGCACCGTGCTCATAGGAGGCGCATGTAGTGGTGGGCACGCTGCGCTTTGCTCACCCTACGATTTCCGCGATTGACGCGGCTGCTACGGACTCTCGCTCTGAAGGATGAGTGGCCGCCCAAAAAGAAAAGAGCCCCGTCGAAGACGAGGCTCTCGGAATTCCCAGCTCGTTCGGCCTTACTTGAGGCTGGACGAGATCGAGCCGAACTTGGTGTTCAGCGTGCTGCCGAGGTTGTTGACGACGGTAATGATCGCGAGCGCGATGCCGGCGGCGATCAGGCCGTATTCGATCGCGGTGGCGCCGGATTCATCCTTCACGAAACGTGCAACGAGGTTCTTCATAGAGTGCTCCCAAAGTACACAAGACTACAACTGGTCTGGTCTCTTCGGCTTCCCAGCGCCGCCCGACCATGGAACCCAACCTAGAGGCAAAGAATTGCGCCGCAGTTAATTCGAGTGCGGAAACAAGCAGCGGTTTGCGAGTATTCGGCGATGGTAAATCGAATTTGAAAACAATCCGTTAAATTGTCACGACATCGCACCGTCGCCGCGGTTTACCCGAAGTTATGACCGCCGTGGTCCAATGCCGCCCGTCCATCAGACAAGAACAAGCAGGACGACGAGGCGGCATGTCCCTTTCCTTTGCCAACAGCATCGCAGTACAGACCCGCGCGCGTGCGCTGGTGCCGCTGTGCGTCGGAGCGGCCGCCTATCTCTTCTTCCTCTGTGTCGGCGATACGCTGCTTCAGGACTCCGACTCGTTCTGGCAGATCAAGATCGGGCAATGGATTCTCGACCACCATGCCCTGCCCTACACCGACATCTATTCGTTCACGCGGCTGGGGGCGCCCTGGGTTTCGACCTCATGGCTGTCGCAGGTCGCGTTCGCACTGTCCTATGCGCAATGGGGCTGGGGCGGCCCAGTGATCCTCACTGCGATCGCGGTCGCATTGTCGGCAGCGATCCTCGTCTATCTGCTCGACGCGCATCTGGAGATGCCGCGCTCGGTGCTGTTCGCGATGCTGGCGGTCGTGCTGTCGCTGCATCACATCCTGGCGCGGCCGCACATGCTGGCACTGCCCGTGATGATCGCATGGATCGGCATGCTGATGGCCGCAGCCGATCGCAAGGGCACGCCCTCATGGCACTGGCTGCCGCTGATGTCGCTGTGGGCGAACCTGCACGGCGGCTTCATGCTGGGTCTCGCCCTGATCGGCCCGATGTCGTTCGTGGCGCTGTGGGGCCTTGAGTCCGGCAAGCAGGTCCGGCTGCTGCTGCGCTGGTTCCTGTTCGGCCTTGCTGCACTGGCCGCGAGCTGCGTCACGCCGTATGGCTGGCGCACGCTGCTGGGGGCGACCAACATCCTCAATCTCGGCGAGCTGCTCACCGTCATTTCCGAATGGTCGCCGGCCAACTTCGCAACGTTTACCGCGTTCGAAGGCGCGCTGCTCGGCCTGATCGCGCTCGGCCTCTATCGCGGCCTGACGCTGTCGCCGCCGCGCATCCTGCTGATCCTGCTGCTGACCTGGATGGCGCTCAGCCATGTCAGGAGCATCGAGGCCTTTGCGTTCCTGGTGCCGCTGGTGCTGGCCAGGCCGCTCGGCGAGAAATTTCCGCTGCAGCCAGCCGATGGGCAGATGGGCGAGAGCTGGCGTGCCCGGTACGTGACGGCGGTCGGCGCGTTGATGATCGTGGCAGCAAGCTGGACCTCGACTTCGATCTTCATGTCGCACCACCGCTTCAACTTCACGATGGACCAGACGCCGGTCGCGGCCACCGACCTGCTCGAGAAGCGTGGGGCGCAGCGCATCTTCAACGCCTACAGGTTCGGCGGCTATCTGATCGGGCGCGACATCCCGGTCTTCGTCGACGGCCGCGCCGAGCTCTACGGCGAGAAGTTCGTGATGGACTTCTTCAAGGCGACGGAGGGGAAGAAGCCCGAGCTGCTGCCTCGCCTGCTCGAGGAGTACAGGATCGACGCGACGCTGCTGGCCGCCGATGCACCAGGCCCGCAGATCCTCGATCACCTCAAGGGCTGGAAGCGGATCTATGCGGACGATATCGCGGTGATCCATGTGCGCGAGGACGCCGCGGCGCCGTGACGATCCTGCCCACGGCCGCGCATCCCGCAATCCCTGCCGTTCGACATGGCGGCCTAAGGCCCGCAACACGATCGCTCCAGTCCGGGACAGGTCAATTTCCCGTCTGCAACTCGCCAAAGCGCTCCCAGCTCCTGCCGTTGAAGCGCATGAACTGCATCTGGTCGATCGGAACGTGATCAGTCGGGCTGGTGTTGACCTTGATGCCGGGCAGCAGCATCGGCAATTCGAGATCGCGGATCGCAAACGCCTGCTTCAGGATGTTCTCGGTCGACAAATCGTCGCCGCAGGCTTTCAGCACCGCTTCCAGCGCCATCGCGCTGTTGTAGGAATTGACGTAGTTGGTGTCGTGCTGATCGGCCTCCGGCACGTATCTGGTCATGAACTCGCGCCAGCCCTTGACGCCGGGATCGTCCTTCCAGGCGGGATCGTCGGGATCCTTGACGTAGGCGGTGGAGAGGATGCCGGTGCCGGCTTCGAGCCCCGCCGGCTCCATCACCGCCGAAACCCATACCGCCACGTTCGAAAGGAACGTCAACGGCCGCCAGTTGATCTCGAAGGATTTGCGGATCGCCTGCGCCGCGAATTTCGGGGTCGCCGCGATCACGAACACGTCTGCGCCCGAAGCCTTCAGCTTCACGATCTGGGAATCGATGGTCGGATCCTGGATCTCGTAGGTGGCGTTGGTGACGACCGACTCGTATTTTTCGCCGAGCACGTCCTTCAGCCCGGCGAGGTAGTCGCGGCCGTAATCGTCGTTCTGGGAGATGACCGCGAATTTCGCGTTGGGATTCTTCGCCAGCGCATAGCGCGCGTACAGCCGCGCCTCGTAGCGGAACGGCGCCTGCACGCCCATGGTCGCCTGCGGATATTGTGCGATGTCGGCGAACTTCGAGGCGCCGGAGCCGATGAAGAGCTGCGGCACGTTCTTGGACTGGAGATATTTTGCGATCGCGGTGTTGTGAGCGGTGCCGATCGAGGAGAAGATCAGCGCGACCTCGTCGCTCTCGACCAGCCTGCGGGTCTGCTCGACCGATTTCGGCGGCGCGTAGCTGTCGTCGAGCGAGATGAGATTCACCCTGCGGCCGTTGATGCCGCCCTTCTCGTTCAGCATCTTGAAATAGCCGACCTCACCCTTGCCGAGCGCGCCGAAGGCGGAGACCGGGCCGCTGTAGGGCATGGTCTGGCCTATCCTGATTTCGGTCGGGGTGACGCCACGCATCTCGGCGGCGAGGGAAGCAGCAGGCCATAGCAGGAATGAAACGGCGCCAAGCGCGCCCAATGCCGCCTGAGAGCGCATCGGCTTTCCCTCCCCTTTTCGGTGCGGTCGCGACGCACCTTTATTTGGAGGGAGCATGCCATGACATCGCGGCGACTCCAATCATTATCGGGATCGGAAGATCGCAGTGTCGCTACAACTGTAACGCCTTAGAAGGTGACGCGGCCGTGTTGCCATGCAGTAATGTCCGGGGGCGAATAGGAATAATCATCATGATGTTTCGCAAGGTTTTCACCGCACTTCTCGTCACGATCGCGATCAACGCGGCGCACGCCGCGCCGCGGTGGCTGAACCTGCCGCCGACGCCGACCTTGCCCAAGGCGGCGCAGAGCGGCTTTGCACCGGTCAACGGCATCAAGGTCTGGTACGCCGTGTACGGCCGGGGCGAGCCCGTGCTGTTGCTGCATGGCGGTCTCGCCAACGCCAATTACTGGGGGCACCAGGTCCGCGCGCTGCAACGGCATTACCAGGTCATCGTCATGGAGAGCCGCGGACACGGGCGCAGCAGCCGCGACCAGGAGCCGTATGGGTACGATCTGATGGCCTCGGACGTGATCGGACTGCTCGACCACTTGGAGATCAGGAAGGCGGCGATCGTCGGCTGGAGCGACGGCGCGATCATCGGCCTCGACATCGCCATGAAGCATCCGGAACGGGTGAGCAGGCTGTTCGCCTTCGCGGCGAACTCGGATCCGTCGGGTGTTGCCGACATCGCCTCAAGCGAGGTGTTCAACGCCTACATCGCCAGGGCGGGCGAGGAGTACAAACGCCTCTCGCCGACCCCTACGCAGTACAAGAGCTTCGTCGACGAGATCACCAAGATGTGGGAGAGCCAGCCGAAATGGACGGCCTCGGACCTCGCGGCGATCAAGGTCCCGACCTGGATCGTGGACGGCGATCACGACGAGGCGATCAAGCGCGACAACACCGAGTTCATGGCGGCGAACATTCCCGGCGCCGGTTTGCTGATCCAGCCGGAGGTCAGCCACTTCTCGTTCCTGCAGGATCCGGGGCAGTTCAATGAGGACGTGCTGCGTTTTCTGGGGCGGGGTGCGGCGGCGAAGTGAGATATTGCAGGGTGGCGCAAGCGTCCCCACCATAGTGAGAGTGGACACGGCGCATCCCGATCGTCATTGCGAGCCACCGGGTGCGCGCGAAGCGTCGCCCGATGACAGGCTCCGCGAAGCAAATCCAGAGTCCTTCCGCGGAGACATTCCTGGATCGCTTCGCTGCGCTCGCAATGACGGAGTTTGCGGCCACGACGCAATCCAGAATCTTTCCACGGAGGCAGTCTGGATTCTTCGCTGCGCTCGCAATGACGAGGCCAACAAAAAAACGCGGCGTTGTCGCCGCGTTTTTGATGTCATCTGCCGCTTTGGGATCAGGCCTGCGGCTGCGGCTCCAGGCCGGGATCCGGATCGGGCCGCGGGCGCGACTTGCCGGCCGGGGGCACGGCGGAGGCGCGCGGGGTGGTCGGCTCGAGCACGGACTCACGGTTCGGCTTCTTGCCCTTAAGCAGGTCGACGATCTCGTCGCCGGTCAGCGTCTCGAACTCGAGCAGGCCCTTGGCGAGGGCTTCGAGATCGGCACGCTTTTCGGTGAGGATGCGGGTCGCTTCCTGATAGCCTTCCTCGACCAGACGGCGGATCTCGGAGTCGATCTTCTGCACGGTCGCTTCGGAGGCGTTCTGCGTGCGCGAGACCGACATCCCTAAGAACACCTCGTCCTGGTTCTCGCCATAGGAGACGGTGCCGAGCTCTTCGGACAGGCCCCAGCGCGTCACCATCATGCGGGCAAGGCGCGTGGCCTGCTCGATGTCGGAGGCGGCACCCGAGGTCACCTTCTCGCGGCCGAAGATCAGCTCTTCGGCGACGCGGCCGCCCATCATGATGGCGAGGCGCGAGGTCATCTGCTCCAGCGACATCGACAGCTTGTCACGCTCGGGCAGCTGCATGACCATGCCGAGCGCACGGCCACGCGGGATGATGGTCGCCTTGTGGATCGGATCGGTCGCGGGCACGTTGAGGCCGACGATGGCATGGCCGCCCTCGTGATAGGCCGTCAGCAGCTTCTCTTCCTCCGTCATGACGAGCGACTTGCGCTCGGCGCCCATCATCACCTTGTCCTTGGCTTCCTCGAACTCGGCCTGCGTCACCATCCGCTTGTTGCGGCGCGCAGCGGTGAGCGCAGCCTCGTTGACGAGGTTCATCAGGTCGGCGCCGGAGAAGCCGGGCGTGCCGCGCGCGATGGTCTTGAGGTTGATATCGGGAGCCAGCGGCACCTTGCGGACGTGGACCTTCAGGATCTGCTCGCGGCCGACGACGTCGGGGTTCGGCACCACGACCTGGCGGTCGAAGCGGCCCGGACGCAGCAGCGCGGGATCGAGCACGTCGGGACGGTTGGTCGCGGCGATCAGGATCACGCCCTCGTTGGCCTCGAAGCCGTCCATCTCGACCAGCAGCTGGTTCAGCGTCTGCTCGCGCTCGTCATTGCCGCCGCCGAGCCCGGCGCCGCGGTGACGACCGACCGCGTCGATTTCGTCGATGAAGATGATGCAGGGCGCGTTCTTCTTGGCCTGCTCGAACATGTCGCGGACGCGGGATGCGCCGACGCCGACGAACATCTCGACGAAGTCCGAACCGGAGATGGTGAAGAACGGCACGTTGGCTTCGCCCGCGACCGCACGCGCGATCAGGGTCTTACCGGTGCCGGGAGGGCCGACCAGCAGCACGCCGCGCGGAATGCGGCCGCCGAGGCGCTGGAATTTGCCGGGGTCGCGCAGGAATTCGACGATCTCCTGCAGGTCCTGCTTGGCCTCGTCGACGCCGGCGACGTCCTCGAAGGTGACGCGGCCGTGCGCTTCGGTCAGCATCTTGGCGCGCGACTTGCCGAAGCCCATCGCCTTGCCGGCGCCGCCCTGCATCTGCCGCGACAGGAATATCCAGACACCGATCAGCGCGATGAAGGGCAGCCAGGAGACCAGCAGCGAGACGAACCAGGGCACGTTGTCACCCGGCGGCTTCGCGGTGATCTGGACCTTGCTGTCATAGAGGCGCTTCACCAGCGTCGGGTCGTTCGGCGCATAGGTCTGGAAGCTCGAGCCGTTGGTGAAGGTGCCGTGGATGTCCGGCCCCTGGATCACGACGTCGCGCACGTTGCCGCGGTCAACGTCGCTCAGCAGCTGGGAGAAGGCGATGTCCTGCGAGGAGGCGCGCTGGCCCGGATTCTGGAAGAGCGTGAACAACGCCAACAGCAACAAGACAATGATGACCCAGAGGGCGAAGTTGCGCAGATTGGCGTTCATCGATCTTCCTTCGTGGTCGCGCGGATCGCGGCCCTGATCCTTCAGGAGTTACTCGACCCAGTGACTTGGCTAGTTACCTGGGCAATTCGAGGAAATCCCCAAGAATTCCTCATCGTTAGACGCATACAATTTAGGTGCCGCCCCGCTCGCTGCCAAGGGAACGAGATGGGACTATTTAGCCCATCTTAGGGCGATTCCCGCTGAAATAATGGCGCTAAAGGCCGGGTTTTTCCTGCCTGGTTAAGGTGTCCTGACGGCGTGCAGCGGAAGCGGCCGGTGTCATGATCCGCCCTCATCCGCCCTTTTCAAGTCCCCTTCAAGTCTGCTTGGGACCGCCGCGCCGGTGCAGGCGCGATGTGAATACGCCCGCCGGCAAGGCTGATCAAGGCTCCCGCAAGGGTCTGCTTCAGGACCGGCCGTCCATTTGCGCCTGCGCGGGAGCCCAAAGCCAAGGCCTGATCGAGCGCTGACAACAAGGTTTCGACCTTGCCGAGTTCCGCCGGCCCTTCATGCCCGAGGGCGTTGATGGCCCGCAGCAGGAGCCGCAGCCGGACCTCCTCCGGCAGGCTGGCGAAGGCGATCCCGTCGAAACTTCGCCGGCCCGGCCCATGCGGCGCATCGTCGCGATCCGTCAAGCGGAGGAAGCGCTCGGCACCGTCAGTCAGCACCTCGACGGCCGCATTGGCGCGCGCCAGCCGGCCCGCGAGCCGCGCCAGGTTCCTGGCATCGCCACCCTCGGCCGCGAGTTGCGGCAGCAATGCGCGCAGCCGCGGCCGGGTGAACGCGGTGTCGCGGTTGGTGGGATCCTCGGCAAAGACTATTCCGGCCCGCTTCAAGGTCGCGATCAGCTGCGACTTCGGGATGTCGAGCAGCGGACGCGCCAGCACGATGCCGTCGCGCTCCGTGAGGCGCGCCATTGCCGACAGCCCCGAAAGCCCGCTGCCGCGAAGCATGCGCATCAGCAGCGTCTCGGCCTGGTCGTCGCGGGTGTGGGCGGTCAGCACATGGCTCGCGCCGGCGATGCGCGCGACCTGCGCGAGCAGGCGATACCGGGCCTCGCGCGCGGCGGCAGGCAGTCCCGTCTTCGGCTTGGCGCCGCGCCAGCGCAGGGTCCGGTGCGGCAGGCCGAGCTCGGTCGCGAGCCGCTTGACCTCGCGCGCCTCGCGCGCCGCTTCCGGACGCAGGCCGTGATCGACGGTGACGACGATGAGACGCGGGCCGCGCGACAGGCTGCGCTGCCAGCGTGCCGCGAGCCACATCAGCGCGACGGAATCGGGCCCGCCGGAGACTGCGAGCACCAGCGCCGGCGCGTGCTTCAGGTCAGCGAAGAGTTGCTTCGCTGTGCGCGCCGAGATCGGTGAATTGTCGTCGTCTGACATGACGCTGCAATCGTCCGCGGATGGATCGACTGTTTAGCGCAAGGCAATCCGCATTGTCAGCGCCTGGACGGTGCGAAACGGATGCCTGCCGATGGTTCACCTCTCCCGTAGGGAGAGGTCGGAGCGCATCGAAGATGCGGTCCGGGGGAGGGGTCTAGGTCTCACTGGTCGCGGCGCCCCCTCACCCGGATTGCTGCGCAATCCGACCTCTACCCGCTGGGAGAGGTGAGCCACGGTCGGCCAGCCGAGTCTAAATCACTAGCACTTCACCCGCTTCTGCTCGCGGTCGACGGCGGCTTTGACGCCGGCGGAGGCGCGCGGATATTTGCGACCGATCTCACCGAAGGCGGCGCAAGCGGCTTCCTTCTCCTTCAGCGCGGCGAGCGACTGGCCGAGCCGCAGCAGGGCATCCGGCGCCTTGGCCGACTTGTCGTATTTGGTGGTGACGGCGAGGAAGGCTTCGGCGGAATCGCGATATTGCTGGCGCTGGAAGTAGCTCTCGCCGAGCCAGTATTGCGCGTCGCCGAGCAGCGGGTCGTTCGGATATTTCTGCGCGAAGTTCTTCATGGTCTGCTCGGCGAGCGCATAGTCCTTGCGCTGCATGTAGCCGATGCCGAGGTCGAACTCGTCGCGCGGCGTCGCCGAGGGCGGAAGTGTAGTCGGGCCAGCGCCGCCACCCTGCGCCGGATAGCCCTGCTGCGCCGGCGGATAACCCGGCTGGGCCGCGGGCGGCACGCCTTGCTGGTAGCGCGGGGCGGTGTTGGCGAGATCGAGCGGATCGCCGGCATTGCGTCCGCCGGGCGCACCCGGCATCGGCTGCTGTCCGCCGCCGAGCGCGCGCGGCGCGCCGGGCGCGTTCGGATTCTGGTTCGGATCGAAGGCATCGCCGCGGCGGCGCGTGCCGGGCGCGCCGGGCCCGGGCTGCTCCTGAACGATCGGCGCGGGAGCAGCGATCTGCGGCTGCTCGTAATTCGGCTGCACGGCCTGCTGCTGGCGATAGGCCGGCGCAACCTGCGCAGGCGGCACCGCGGTCACGCTGGGCTGGACCGGCTGCTGTCCTGGCGCGGCTTGCGCGCCGCCCTCGAGTGCCCGCAGGCGCTCCTCGAGCTGCCGGTTGCGGTATTGCAGTTCCTCGTTCTGGCCGGTGAGCTGGCGCAGCTGGTTCTCCAGCCGCTCGATCCGCATCTCGGGATCGTCATCGGTCTGAGCCAGGATCGATTGAGCCAGGACGGGCGCGCACAGGGAGAGCAGCGCGGCGGTCGCCACGGAGCCGGTAAGAACCTTAAATCTGGATGACATCTTGCCCTGACGACGAAAGCGAAATGGCCTGCGACGGAACCTTCGACGCGCCACACATTGAAGTGGAGTACGCCAAAAATGTGACTGCTACCAAGGGGTTTCTGTCACAGATCGCTGAAACGAAACCGGCGCCCTGAGGGCGCCGGCATGATCTTTTCCCGGAGATGGACGGCGCCTGACTGAAAGCGTCAGGAACTCGCGTTCAGCACGGTGACTGCCCGGCGGTTCTGCGACCAGCAGGAAATGTCGTTGCAGACGGCGACCGGCCGCTCCTTGCCATAGGAGATCGTGCGCATGCGGTTCGGATCGATGCCGCGCGAGGCGAGGAACGAACGCACCGACTGAGCTCTCCGCGCGCCGAGCGCGATGTTGTATTCGCGGGTGCCGCGCTCGTCGGCATGGCCTTCGATGGTGAAGGAGTAGCGCGGATAGGTCTGCAGCCACTGCGCCTGCTTCTCGAGGGTCACGATCGCCTGCGGGGTCAGATCGGTCTGGTCGCTCTCGAAGAACACGCGGTCGCCCACGTTCACGACGAAGTCCTGCTGGCTGCCCGGCGTCGCCGCATTGGCCATCGCATCCGTCGCAGCATTCTTGTTGGCGCAGGCGCCCATCGACAGCGCGACGGCAAGCACCGCGGCCAGCTTCAATCCCTGGAGGATACGCATAGGATGTTTCATTCGGGAGCCTCCACGCTCACGTTAGTCCACTGCTGTCCGGTCTACAGGGGGTTGGTTAAGCGAACGTTCCGTCAACCTTGACGGAACCTTGCCTCAGCCGGTCAAATGCCCCCAACCAGCGAAAAGCAACCGTCATGGTTAATGGGTTGTAAATGTGGCGCGAGGGTGAAGGCAAGCCGCGTTAACCGGCAAAATCGCTGGCATTGCTTGAATTTTGGGCCTGAGGCCGGGAGTTGCCGGAGTGCCTTAGGTCAGGCGTGAACGGCGTCCGCGACCAGCACCCGCCGCTGCGGGACCTGGCGCTGGCCGGCGCGCCCGAACAGCATGCGCCGCTCGAAGGCGGTGGAGCGCATGATCGGATAGCGCTCGAACACCTTCCTGCGGAAGGTCGGGAAGTCCGCCGCCATCAGTCCGAACGGCTTGGTGAGACCGGGGACCAGCCGCGGCTCGGCAATGGTCTCGTGCAGGAACACCCGCCGGTAGAAGGCCTGATGCTCAGGACGCACGATCGCAAGGCCGAGATCGGCATGGAAGTGCTCGCAGGCCATGTAGGCGAGCCGGGTCGTCAGATAGGGCAGCTCGGGGACGCGCTTGACCTGGTCGGGATCGGCGACGAACCGGGTCGGGTCGATCATGACCTCGCCGCGATCGAGCCGTGGCAGCAGGATGTCGGGAAAGACGTCGGCCGAAGTGGACTGGCGCCATTCCGAGTTCAGCACGCTGATACGCACCGAGCTGCAGAGCTTGCCCTTGAGATAGACGCCGAAGGTCCACGCGTTCGGCAATTCGTCATACTGGTCGGTGACGCGCGCGTCGGTAGATTCCTTGACGGCACCCTCGCGCAGATAGGCGCGATAGCGGAGATTGTAGATCTCCTCTTTCTCCGCGGCCGTTTCGGCAAGATGATAATCGACGTCGGTCAGGAGTTCGGCACCCCGTCCAACAGCCGAAATGATCGCTCTGGCTGAGGACTGCATTCCAACTCCCTGCCCACCACGGCTCACAAGTGCACACGGACAACTTCCACGCGCGTGATCCACCATTAACAGCTTCTTAATGATGAAGCAAAGCAATCGAAGTATTAGGGTTAACCTCCCGTAGCACCACGGTACCCGGCAACAGGCTGAAACAGTCGGGGATTTCGGGAAGCGGAATCAGGCGAAGGAGCGCGAGCCCACGACCTGGAGCAGGCTCTCGCCGCGCCGTCCATGCGAGGCGTTGAGGAGCTGGCGCATCCGCACGGCGGGCACCGGACGGCTGAACAGATAACCTTGCGCCTCGGACACGGTGCCGTCGGCGCTGATCAGCTCGAGCTGCTCGTTGGTCTCGATGCCCTCGACCACGACCGCCATGCCGAGGTCTGCCGACAATCGCGCGACGCCGCGCAGCAGCGTCAGCGGCCGGTCGGTGTCGATGCCCTCGAGGAAGGAGCGATCGATCTTCACCTTCTGCATCGGGAAATTGTGCAGGTAGCTGAGGCTCGAATAGCCGGTGCCGAAATCATCGAGCGAGATGCGCACGCCGAGCGCATGCAGCTGCGACAGGATATCGTGGGTGAGCTGGGTGTTGCGCAGCAGCGAGGACTCGGTGATCTCGATCTCGAGGCGATGCGCCGGAAGCCCCGAGACCTCCAGCGCGTAGCGGATCTCGCTCAGCACGTCGCGCTGGTGGAATTGCTGCGGCGAGAAGTTGACGGCGACGCTGACGCCGTCCGGCCACTTCATGCATTCCATGCAGGCGCGGCGCAGGATCCAGCGGCCGAGATCGACGATCAGGCCCATGTCCTCGGCGACCGGGATGATGTCGACCGGCGAAACCGTGCCGCGCACCGGATGATTCCAGCGCAGCAGCGCCTCGCAGGTCGTGATCTTGCCGGACTTCAGATTGACCAGCGGCTGGTAGAACAGCTCGAACTCCTCGTTGGCGAGCGCCTTGCGCAGGTCGAGCTCGAGGATGCGGCGCGCCTCGACGGTCGCAGCCATCTCGTCGCGGAAGAAGCAGAAGGTGCCGCGGCCGTCGGCCTTGGCGCGGTACAGCGCCATGTCGGCGTTCTTGAGCAGGGTGTCGGCGCTGACCTTGCCGTCC
The DNA here is from genome assembly GCF_051853005.1 of Bradyrhizobium sp. SMVTL-02. Classification (NCBI taxonomy): domain Bacteria; kingdom Pseudomonadati; phylum Pseudomonadota; class Alphaproteobacteria; order Hyphomicrobiales; family Nitrobacteraceae; genus Bradyrhizobium; species Bradyrhizobium sp. SMVTL-02. The sequence goes on from NZ_CP182469.1 coordinate 6,641,994, forward strand.
GGCGAGGTCAGCGCGATGCCGACGCTGGCGCCGATCTCGACCAGGTGATTGTCGATGCGGTAGCGCTCGCTCAGGCGCTCGACGATGCGGCGGGCGAGGCTCGCAGCGTCCTCGGCCGACGAGATGTTCTGCTGGAACACCACGAACTCGTCGCCGCCGAAGCGGGCGACGAAATCCTCGGGACGCAGCATCTCGCGCAGGCGGTTGGCGACCGCGCACAGGAGCTGGTCGCCGCAGGGATGGCCGAGCGTGTCGTTGACCTGCTTGAACTGGTCGAGGTCGACGAAGAGCAGCGCCGAGAGGCGTTCGGCGTGGTGGGCGAAGGCCAGCAGCCGCTCGATCTCGGCGCGGAACGAGACCCGGTTCGGCAGCGCCGTGAGCTCGTCATAGCGGGCGAGATGGCTGATGCGGGCTTCGGCGTTGGTGCGTTCGGTGATGTCCTCCAGCAGCAGCACGGTGCCGCCGCCCGTCATCGGCTGGAACGTCCAGGCGAGCGTACGGCCGCGCGAAAGATCCGGATCGGCGGTGACGATCTCGCAGATCCGCGCATGCGCGATCTCGGCCAGGATCTGGTTGCCGCTTTCCGCCGAGATGGAGCCCGCGGCGATGCAGGCCGACACGATGTCGGCCGCGGTGGCGCCGCGCTTGACCAGATCCTCGGGCAGGCCCATCAGCTGGCCGAAGCGATGGTTCATCACTGCAAGGCGCCCGTCGGCGCGGAACATGCACAGGCCATGCGGCATGTTGTTGAGCGCGGTGTCGAACTGGCTCGCCAGCGCGGATTCGCGGAAGCTCGAGGTCAGCGCCTTGACGAAGATCGCATGCAGGCTGAGGTTGATGTTCTTCAAGCCGATGAAGAAGAACATGAGCAGGACCGCAAGACCGACGTGGTAGGGGCCGCCGTGCAGCAGCAAAGCGAGCGACATCGGACCGCAGGCGAGCGCGACGTGCCACTGGATCACCCGGGGCTGGCCGTAATTGCGGGCGGCGCCGCCGGCGGTGTAGCCGATGCCGATGGCGACAGTGAGCATGTCGGCCACCGGATCCTCGTTGTTGTAGATGACGACGAAGGCCCACACGCCGAGCACAGCTGCATAGCTGAGCGCGCCGATCCAGTAGCGCGGCTCCAGATTCTTGGCTTCTTCGAACGACAGCGGGTGCGCGCGGTTCTCGTATCCGCGCATCTGGAACGCGCGCGCGGTGCCGATGGCGATCAGCAGAAATGCGAGCGGCCACAGCCACACGTCGCCGGTCTTGAGAGCAGTCATGACCGCGGCGACGGCCGCGGAGGCCGAGCCCAGGAAGATCGCCCAGAAATTCTGCACCATAGAGTTGATGAGAGCGGCGTAGAGTATCGGCTCCAGCTCGTCTCGATCGCTCTGCTTCTGGTCGGCCAGCTGCATTGGCTAATTACGCGTCCTGTTCAGCGCGTACTTTTACCCAGCCCAGGTGAAGCCTTTCTGAGGGAACATCGTTAAAGTCGAGTTGTTTTTCGGCAATTGCGAACAGGATTTCGCTGCAATATCAAGGAACTAGGCAAGCGTTGCCGGGCACAAGGTGAAGGAAAGCTTGCTTTCCCCGCCGAACGCGAAAAAATCGGCGCTTTTTTTCGGAAACATCGCGCGTCTGAACGCGCGATCTATTGACCTGCCGTCGAGGACAATAGCGGCGACCATGCCGGGTCGGAGGCGAAGCCCGGCGTCGGCACCTTCAGCTCGTTGCGTCCGGAGATGTCGACGGAGTACAGCGACGGTCCGGCATTGCCGCCGGGATCGCGGAAGAACATCAGCACGCGGCCGTTCGGCGAGAAGGTCGGCCCCTCATTGTGGAAGCCGGAGGTGAGCAGCCGTTCGCCGGAGCCGTCCGGCTTCATCACGCCGATCGAGAACTGTCCGCCGCCCTGCCTGGTGAAGGCGATGTAATCGCCCTTCGGCGACCACACCGGTGTAGAATAGCTGGCGTTGGTGTCGTCCTTGGAGAAGGAGATGCGCTGCGCAGGTCCCCCGCCCGCGCCCATCACGTAGATCTGCGACCTGCCGCCACGATCTGACTCGAAGCAGATGCGGCCGCCGTCCGGCGAGTAGGACGGAGACGTATCGATCGCCGGTGTGTCGGTGAGCCGCGTGGTCGAGCGCGAGCGCAGATCCATCACGAACAGGTTGGAATTGCCGCCCTGCTGCAGGCTCATGATGACCCGTTGGCCGTCCGGCGAGAAGCGCGGCGCAAAGGTCATGCCGGGGAAGTTGCCGACGATCTCGCGCTGCCCGGTCTCGATGTTGAAGAGATAGACCTTCGGATCGCCCTGGCCGAATTCCATGTAGGTGATCTCTTGCGAGTTCGGCGAGAAGCGAGGCGTCAGCACGAGGTCGGAGCCGCGGGTCAGGTAGCGCACGTTGGCGCCGTCCTGGTCCATCATGGCAAGCCGCTTGACGCGGCGCTCCTTCGGCCCGGTCTCGTCCACGAACACGACGCGGCTATCGAAATAGCCCTTCTCGCCGGTCATGCGCTCGTAGATCTGGTCGGAGATGATGTGGGCGATGCGGCGCCAATATTCCGGCGAGGTGAAATATTGCTGTCCTGCGAGCTGCTGGCCGGTGACGACGTCCCACAGGCGGAATTCCGCCTTGAGCCTGCCGTCCGGCTGCCGCGTCATGCGGCCGGTGACAAGGGCCTGCGCGTTGATGGTCTTCCAGTTCTGGAATTGCGGCGCGACGTCGATGTTGCTGATACGCTCGATGAAGGCGGCCTGGTCGATCGGCGCGAACAGGCCCGACCGCTTCAGGTTGTTGGTGATGACCTGCGTGACGCCGGTGCCGACGTCGCCGTCGGACGGCGAGCCCGGCACAAAGCCGGAGATCGCGATCGGGATCGGCTGGAATTCGGTGGGATCGATGCGCAGTCGCGGCTGGCCTTGAGCGAACGCATGTCCGCCCCCGAGCATCGCGAGCGTCGATCCGGCCAGGGTCATGAAGCGGCGGCGGTTCATCGATCGGGCGTCATTCATTGCAAAATTCTTTTGTTCGGATGTCACAACATATCTTTCAGGCCGAAAGTCATCGGAATGAGCTTCCAGCTCTCGTACTGCTGTTTCGGCATGAACGAATAGACCTGGCACTGCACGATGGCGCGCTTGGCGCTCTCGGCTACCGCCTGGGCGATCGACCGCGACGGTCCCCTGACCGCGATGACGATCGGCTCGGATGCGAGCGATCCATCGATCTTCATGGGAATGTCGATGTCAGCTTCGTATTGATCGGCGTCCTGGCCGTTATAGGTGGGCGTGAAGCAGCGCTTGACCGCGCCCTGGAATGCACCGCGCCAAGTCGCGACGTTGTTCGCGGCTGTCCCGGTCGCCGATCCCAACGACGCCGACGCATTCAGCGCGGCGCCTGCGAGCTCGTGCCGGGTCGCGGCGCGCTTGTCGAGATCGCGCTGGATCTGCGCGGGATCGAAGGTGCGCTCCTTCGGTTTCGGCTGCTGCTGCGGCTGCACCGCCGCGACCTTCTGCTCCACGGGCTTCGGTGGCGGCTTCTTGGTGTCCAGCTTCTTCTGGAGCTCGGCGATCGGATCTTCCTTGGCCGGATCAGGCTTCTTTTCCTGCGGCTTCGGCTCTTCCTTCGGCTTGGCCTCGGCCACGGGCTTCGGCGGATCGGGCTTCTTCTCGACCGGTTTTTCGACGGGCTTCGGCGGCGGCTCCGGCGTCGAGTTGGTCTTGATCAGCTCTTTCTTCTCGGTGACCTTGCCGACGGCGTCTTCCTCGGGCTTGGCTTCCGCGATCTTCTCGACCTTGGGCTTGGGCTGCTTCTTATCGCCGGTCTTCTGCCCCGTCATCATCTGCGCGAGCTGATCGGTGGAGATGATGTCGACCGGAAGCGACTCCTCCGGCGCGATGTAGGCCTTGCTGCTAAAGGTGAGCAGCCCCCACCCAAGCACGAGGACATGGAGGGCAATCGACGCAACGAGTGTCTTGTCGACGTTCACCTTCACCGGCTTACGACCCCTGATCCGCTTCCGTGACGAGGGCGAGCTTCTTGAATCCGGCACCGGACAACAGGCCCATCACCTTGGCCACCGTGCCGTAATCCGCCTTCTTGTCGGCGCGCAGATAGATGCGCTCCTCGAGCCCGCCGCGCGCATCCGTGATCGCCTTCAGCTTCGGCACCAGCTCGTTGATCGCGACCTCGGCGTCGTTGATGAACACCTTGCCCTTGATGTCCACCGACATCTGCAGCGGCTTCTGGTCGTTGTTTTCGAGGCTCTTGGCCTGGGTCTGCGGCAGGTCGAGCGGCACGCCGACCGTCAGCATCGGCGCCGACACCATGAAGATGATGAGCAGCACCAGCATCACGTCGACCATCGGCGTGACGTTGATCTCGGCCACGACGGGCTTGCGCCGGCCACGGCGCCCGCCGCCTCCGGACGAACTCGCAACGTTCATGGCCATGATCGCGTGCCCAAATTGCCCTTCACACTATACATGCCGTCCGTCAGCCCCGCTCGTCGATCTGACGGGACAAGATGGCCGAAAATTCATCAGCGAAACCCTCGAGCCGCTGGGCCTGCCGGTTCACCTCGGAGGTGAACTTATTGTAGAAAATAGTGGCAGGAATGGCGGCGATAAGGCCGACGGCAGTCGCAAACAGCGCCTCGGCAATGCCGGGGGCGACCACCGCGAGAGAGGTATTTTTCGACGCCGCGATCGACTGGAAGCTCGACATGATGCCCCAGACCGTGCCGAACAGGCCGACGAAGGGGCCGGCGGAGCCCACGGTGGCGAGCACCAGAAGGCGGCGTTCCAGCCGCTCGACCTCGCGGGCGATCGAGACGTTCATGACCTTGTCGATGCGCATCTGCAGCCCCGCGACCGAGCGGGCGTGGCTCTCGAAGGAGCGCTTCCACTCCCGCATCGCCGCCACGAAACAGGCGGCCATGGAATGCGTCGGCTTGGCCGAAAGGGTGCGATAGAGCTCCTCGATCGACTCGCCGGACCAGAAGGCCTGCTCGAACCGGTCCATCGAGCGGCGGGTGCGGGCAAACAGGAAGATCTTGTCGATGGCGATCGCCCAGACCCAGACCGAGCAGGACAGAAGTCCCAGCATCACCGCTTTCACGATCCAGTGAGCCTGCCAGAACAGCGCGATCAGCGACACGTCCGCGGAAGCGGCAACCGGAAGGGCTGACTGAGCCACGTCGGCCGGATTCATAAGCAGTATCCTCTCAAGGCGATCTCTAAACCTCATGTCACGGCCAGCAAATGACCGCCGGTTCCCCAACCGCCGCGCCAACCGCGCGGCCGGCAAGCCCGCTCAAAGCCTTGTCTTTCTGGGGTGCAGGGCTCGTCCAAAGCCGGCCGCCTGCATTCCCTGCCAAGATGTCAAAACTAAGGGGCCTTGACCCCAGGCCTTGACTTCGGGCTCCGGGCACGCCTGTCCACACTTACCAGAGCCCGCCGATGGTTAATGCGGGGTTACCGGCGGCGAATTTGGCTGCGGGAAAGGCAGGCAGCGCAGGGGGATGGCCGTTTTCCGCGACGGCAGGCACGCGCGTGAGGCCTGGGCGAGCCGCGCACCCCGGCGCGAGACAAGGTTCCCTCCTCGCCTTGCGGGGTATGGCATATGGAGAAGGGTGGCGGATAGCTCGCCCACAGCGCGTCCTTCGAGACGCCCGCCGATAGCGGGGGGGGGGGGGCCCCCTCACAGGATGAGGGCGGAGTGCGCGGCAACAATTTCAAGGTGCCAATGCTGCTGCTTAGTCTAGCCTCATCCTGTGAGGAGACCGCTGGAAGCGGTCGTCTCGAAGGACGAGGCGCTTGCTCCGGCCGCCACCAAGACGCCATCGGCGTGTTCCACAACTTGACCACGTCCTCATGCTCCCTCGGGCTGTCGCCGGACACGCGCAAGATTCTGGAGGGCATGGGCCACAAATTCGGACCGCCGCAACCTGCGAACCATCTCGCAGTCATCATTGTCGGCGCGCCGTCGCTTGACGGCAAGCAGGTCGGCAACAATCGTCACTACGGTGCGAACGATCCACGCGCAACAGCGTGCTGGCGGTCCGGTATCGATCGTCGTCACGGGCGACGCTCTTGCGGGTGGGTTGCTACCACTTCTCCTTCGAGGTCCGCACATCGAGCTCGAACGACCAGGCGCGTTCGGGCTGGCGGTAGAGGAAGCCGAAGGCATCGACGATGCCTTCGATGTCGATCAGGCTGTCCTCGCGGCCGGCCGCATCCGGAAAGCGCGAGAAGATCTTGTCGCCGGCGATGGCGCCGTCGACCACGACATGGCCGACATGGATGCCGTCGCCCGCATATTCCTTGGCCATGGCCTGAGCCAGCGTGCGCAGACCAGCCTTGGACGAGTTGAAAGCACCGTAGCCGGAGCGTCCGCGCAACGAGGCGCTGGCGCCGGTGAAGAGCAGCGTGCCTGACTTCTTCGGCACCATGCGGCGCACCGCCTCGCGGCCGAACAGGAAGCCGCCGAAGCAGACCACGCGCCAGGCCTTTTCGAAATAGGCGGCGTCCATGTCGATGATCTTGCCGGGCGTGTTGTTGCCGGCGTTGTAGATGGCGAGATCGAGGTGGTCGCCGGCGGCATCGAACAGGGCGACGATGTCGCGCTCGCTGGTCGCGTCCGCGACGACGGGCACGGCCACGCCGCCCGCCTTGGTGATGTCGTCCGCAACCGCCTGCAGCGCGGACAGCGTGCGGCCGGCGACGATTAGTTTCAGTCCGTCGGCCGCAAAGCGCTTGCAGAGCCGGGCCCCGAGCCCGCGGTCCGGGCCGACGCCGATCACGATTGCCGTCTTCATGGGGAGTCTCCGAGAAATGATGGGATCAGGCCGCGGATGCGGGCTCGGGGCAGTTGGTCAATCGCGCGGGATTGCCGACCGCGGTGCAGCCGGCGGGAATGTCCGACGTCACCACCGTGCCGGCGCCGATCTTGGCGAAGTCGCCGATGCTGATGTCGCCGAGGATGGTCGCACCGCCGCCGATGTAAACGCCGCGGCCGATACGCGGCGAACGCGCCGGCAGCTCGCTATGCCGGCCGATGCTGACGTTCTGAAGGATGGTGACGTCGTCGCCGATCACGACATTGGCGCCGATCACGATGCCGGTGGCGTGGTCGAGATAGACCCCCGACCCGAGGCTGGCCGCCGGGTGAATGCTGACCTGCAGGACGTTCGAGGCTTCATTCTGGAACAGCAGCGCCGAATCGATATGGCCGCGATGCCAGAGCCAGTGCGAGACGCGCCAGGCTTGCAGCGCGACGTAGCCCTTGTAGTGCAGCAACGGCGGCAGCAGTTCGGCGATGGCGGGATCGCGGCGTGCGATGGCTTGCAAATCGCAGGCGGCGGCTTCGATCAGGCCCGGCGACCCGCGAAAGGCGTCAAGAGAAAATGAGGTGAAGCGCGCGCGCTCGGTGGCGCCGATGCCAAGCCGCTGGCCGATCAAATGAGCCAGGGCTGCGGCAAAATCGTCATGGGCGAGAACGGCTCCGGCGAGGGCCTTGCCGAACACGGGATCGGCGGCGGCCGCGCGCTGCGCCTCACAGCGAATCTTCCGCCAGAGGCTGTCGCTCGCCATGATCGCGGCTTCCGCCATTGTCGCCTCCGGTATTCTGGCGCCTACTCAGGTGCCGAATATAGGGCGCGGGTTGCCTGCGCGCCATGCCGCCCGATCAACATGCCGCAGTCCCCGTGAGGCTACGAGCTTGCATGCCAGGCACCCGCGGCCATATAGTTCGTCAGCTGTTCGGCCGACGCTGCGTTGGCCGGGGATGTCCACGCAGAGCATTCTCAAGCCCCCGCGGTGGTCCGCCATCCGCGGGTTTTTCGTACCCGGCGTCCTGCGCGACCGATGCGATAACCCGATCCCCCTCACCCAAGGTCACGCCAAGACATGTCGCCCAACGCGCCTGCCGACGACCACCATGACGACGTCATGTATCCCTCCGCCATACCATTCGTGCTGGTCCATCTCGGCTGCTTCGCGGCCATTTGGTCGGGCATTACCTGGCAGGCCCTCGCGATCTGCGGTGCACTCTACATCGTGCGCATGTTTGGAATCGGAGCAGGGTACCACCGCTATTTCTCGCATAAGGCGTTTGCGACAGGGCGCGCGTTTCAATTCATCCTGGCCTGCCTCGCGCAGAGCAGCGCGCAGAAGAGCGTTCTGTGGTGGGCGGCCAAGCATCGGCACCATCATCTGCATTCCGATACCGAACTGGACGTGCATTCGCCGCGCCAACGCGGCTTCCTGTACAGCCATGTCGGCTGGATCTTCTACCGGCAGCACGACGCCACCGACCTCGTGAAAGTCGGCGATCTCACGGTCTATCCGGAGCTGATGTGGCTGCATCGGCTGGAGCTGCTGCCGGCCGTTGTGCTGGCGGTACTCTGCTTCGCAGCGGCGGGATGGTCGGGTCTGGTGGTCGGTTTCCTGTGGAGCACGGTGCTGGTCTATCACGCGACCTTCTGCATCAACTCCCTCGCCCATGTGCACGGACGCCAGCGCTACGTGACGGGCGACGATTCCCGCAACAACTGGCTGCTGGCGTTAGTCACTCTCGGTGAGGGCTGGCACAACAATCACCACGCCTATCAGAGTAGCGTGCGACAAGGCTTTCGCTGGTGGGAAGTCGACGTGACCTATTACATCCTGAAGGTCCTGTCCTGGTTCCGCATCGTCTGGAACATGAAGGCGCCCCCCGAACTGGTGCTGCGCAACGAGCAGCGGCTCGGCGCGCGGGTCATCAACCGGGCGGCCCGCCAGCTTGCCGGGCGGTTCGACGCCCATGCGCTGGCGCACGCGATCTCGTCGGCACTGCACAGGGCCGATCTCGCCCAGCTGCAACTGCCGACGCTGCACGACATCTTCAATCGCGCCCACGAAGGCGTCGATGCGCTGACGCATCTGCATCTGCCGAAGATCCCGACCCGCGAGGAGTTTCTCACCGAGGCGAGGGCGATGTTCGCGCGAACCCGGTCGCTCAACGAGATCGTGGACCACGCCTATGAGCACTTCTTGACGTCGGTCCGCGCGCAGCTCGTCACAGTGCGCTGACCAGGTGACCTGCGAGGCCAATCTGAACGTCGCGGCTGCCCAGCCGCACTCCCCAAACCAAACCGCCCGCCTGCGGGTTGCGCAGACGGGCGGCTCGGGGCCATCAGGACTTTGGGGGCATGTGCCTGAAGGCTTTTGAGAGGTGTCGACTTCAGATCAGCCCTGCTGCTGGTCGTTCGGCGGCGGGGTCGGACGGGTCTTGTGCTGCGCCATGAACTGGTCGAACTCTTCCTTGTCCTTGGCGTGACGCAGACGGGTCAGGAAATCCTTGAACTCGCGCTGCTCTTCCTCGAGCCGCTGCAGCGTCTCGGCGCGGTACTCGTCGAAGGCGCGGTTGCCGGAGGACGGTGGGCCGAAGCCAAAGCCGAAGCCGCGGCGCTCCATGCGGTCGCGCATGCGGTCCATCTTGTACTGCATCTTTTCCATCTTGTTCTGCCAGCGATCCGGGTGGCTCCAGCACGACATTCTTCTGCTCCCGAGTGTGAAAAAGAGAAGGGCAAGTCCGATCGGCCACCAGATCATGAAGCCGAGGATGGTCACGGCGATCCAGCCGGGATGCCAGGGCGTGTCGAGCATGCGGGGACGCTCGTACTGTTGGTATTGATCCGAAGGGCCGCGCCATCGATTGACATCAGCGGTGTAGGCCATTTCCCATCTCCATCACGGCACCAGCGCCGTTGTGAATGTAAATAACATTTACATAGCTAGACCATCCCGCGATTTTGTCAAGCTGGCCGGCTGACACGCCGGGCGAATTATTTGCGCAACTTTATTTCGGCTTGCCCCAGGGCCCGCCCGGCGGCACGCCTGAACCGGAGGAGGCCTCCGGCGGTACCGGCGGCGGCTCGGCACCTTTCGCAGGCGGTCGGCGATCGGTCGGGAAGCCGAGGCCGCGCAGATAGATCAGCACCTCGGCCTCGAGCAGCTCGTCCGGCGACATCGGTAGCTTTCGCCGCGCGGCATCGCCCCGCGAGAACAGCGAGGCCACGCCATGTGCCATCGACCAGATGTGCAGCGCCATCATCATCGCCGGCGGCCGCGGCGTACCGGGCGGAGCCAGCGCGGCAAGCCGTTCGGCCGCTGCGCGGATGATGTTGAAGGCGCGTTCGCTCGCGGCCTGCAGCGCCGGATTGGCATCGACCGGCAGCCCCGATTCGAACATCGCGTTGTAGAAGGCCGGCTCCTCGCGGGCGAAGGCGAGATAGGCCTTGCCAACGCGCTCGAACGCCGTGACCGTGTCGGGACGGCCGTCGTCCCAAGCCGCGGTGAGGCGCGCCTCGAACTGCTCGAAGCCGCGCTGGGCGATCGAGGACAGGAGTTCGTCGCGGTCGCGGAAATGCCGGTAGGGCGCGGCCGCACTGACGCCGGCCATGCGCGCGGCATCGGCGAAGGTGAAGCCGGCCGCCCCCTTCTCGGCGATCAGCCCAAGGGCGGCCTGCAACAGGGCTTCCTTCAGATTGCCGTGGTGATAGCCGCGCTCGGCGCGGCGCTGCTCCTTGCGCCAGCTCATGTGAACGGCTTTTACATGAGCCGGGCGTGAAGGTCACTAGCGGGAATCGCGCGTGATTAACCCGTACTTCCACGGTCCTGCCGGGCCGATGCGTCAGCATCGCGCTCGGAAAGACCTTGGCAGGGCTACATCTGCGGAATCGGCAGCACTGGCATGACCTCGATCGCCTCGCCCGGGAAGATCGCAAAATGCGGATGGTTCTCGAACAGCTTTGCAGCATCCTCCTGCGAGGCGGCCCGCACCACCGTGAAGCCGGTCAGCGCGTTGCTGATCTCGGTGATGCCGCTTGCGTCGATCCTGCGGGTCTTGCCGAGCGGGCCCCCCATCTCGATGATGACGTCCTGGTGCTTCTCGACCCAACCGTGCCAGGCGGCCATGCCCTCGCGCTCTCTGGCCTTCCGTTCTGCCTCGGGAAGTGCGTGCCAAGCCTTCATTTTCGACCCGCTCGTGCTGCCGAGATAGACGGCGAGGAATTTGTGTTCGGTGCTCATCGGTTCTCTCCTTGTTGATCGATTGACGGCAGCCGTGGAATGTTCCGCGGCCGCTGTGACTATTGCTTCAGGTCGTCGAAGCCGGCGGCGGCCGCCTGCACCTCCGGCGGAAAGTCGCTCATCTCCTGCACTTGCCGGATCTCGATGATTTCGTTCGGCGATGCCGGGCACTCCTTGGCCCACGCGATCGCCTCGGCGCGCGAGGCGACCTCGATCATCCAGTAGCCGCCCAGAACTTCCTTGGACTCCGCGAAGGGACCGTCGGTCACGACAGGCGCGCCGGTCGCGAACGAGACGCGCGCGCCCATCGAGGGCGGATGCAGGCCATCCAGCGTGATCAGCACGCCGGCATCCTTCAGGGCCTCGTTGTAGCGCATCATCGCGGCGACGCGCTCGGGATCGAGTTGGACGTCCGCTGGCGCGCTCTCGTAGCCGAGCGGGATCATGAGCATCATGAATCGCATGGTGTTCCCTAGTTTCACTGTTGGGAGAGCGGCGGGAGCCGCAAGCCCTCGCCTCCAAGACGAGCGAGATCCTACGGAACCGACAGGGCGGCAAAAATTATTCGCAAGGTATTGCGCCGCGCTAGCGCGGCTGCGGCAGGAAACGGCCATCCTGCCGGGCGGCACCGAAATAGCGTCGATGCGCCGGACCTTGCCGCCGGCGAAGGTGAAGAACTCGGTGTTGCGAAAGCTCCTGCCGTCCGTTGCCAGGCAGCAATAGGTGACAAAGGCCTCATCGCCCCGGACGAAAATCCGCTCGATCTCATGCCGCGCGATCCAGCCGCTGTCCCTCCAGCAGCGTTGGAAATAGGCTGCCTTGAAGCCGACCGCGGCAACCCCACGATCGAACGTCGCGACCTTCCTGAGCGCGATCAAGGTCGCGATCGCTGCCGTCGACGAGTTCATCGCCTCCACCGCCGCCGCGGTCGAGGAGCAGAGCATCGTGACGGCGGACATGTCGACCAACATGCAGCGCGCCTCGGCGGAGCTGGCATAGGCGCGACTTCCCGTCTATCTCCGTCGCCCTTCGAGGGCCGCTGAAGAGGCGGCCGCCTCAGGGTGACGGAGATGCAGTCTCACTCGCGGTCCCCACAGCGTCATGGCGAGCGCAGCGAAGCAATCCAGAATCCCTCCGCGGAAAGACCCTGGATTGCTCTGCTGCGCTCGCAATGACGCAGCAAGGAGCGCCGGCGTCGCTCTCCAGCTCGCATCTCAACGTGGAGACCCAGCTTCTCGTCCTTTCAGAGGCGACGGCTCGAGCGCGCAAGCGCTCGGCTCCATCGGCATAAGCCTTTTGTCCCGGGACCAAGCGCAGTAAAAGAAGCCGTGCCCACCCACGCCCTTTTCGATCCAGGACAGACCAGCCCATGCCGCAAGCCGCGCAAAAAGTCGCCCTCGTCACCGGAGCCGCGCGGGGGATCGGGCTTGCGACCGCGAAGAAGTTCCTTGACGAGGGCTGGCGCGTGGCGCTGCTCGACATCGAGGGCGAGCTGCAGGCGAGCGCGGCCGCGGCGCTGAACGACCCCGACAACACGCTGGCGATCACCTGCGACGTATCCGACGCAGCGGCCGTGGGCGCTGCGACGGCGGCGGTCATGAGCCGCTTCGGCCGGCTCGATGCCCTCGTCAACAATGCCGGCGTCGCCGTGTTCGCGCCCGTGCTGGAGACCAGCGACGCCGACTGGAGCAGGATCATGGCGGTCAATCTCACCGGCCCGTTCCTGTGCACCAAGGCGGCCGCGCCGCTGATGCGCGAGCAGGGCGGCGGCGCCATCGTCAACATCACCTCGATCTCGGCGGTGCGCGCCTCGACGCTGCGCTCGGCCTACGGCACCAGCAAGGCTGGCCTTGCGCACCTGACAAAGCAGCTTGCGGTCGAGCTTGCCTCGCTCAACATCCGGGTCAACGCAGTTGCTCCCGGGCCGGTCGACACCGCGATGGCCAAGCAGGTGCATACCAAGGAGATCCGCGCCGATTATCACGACGCCATTCCGCTCAACCGTTACGGCCTGGAAGAGGAACTCGCGGACGCAATCTATTTCCTGTGCTCAGGCGGTGCGAGCTACATCACCGGTCAAATTTTGGCCGTTGATGGCGGCTTCGATGCGGCCGGCATCGGCCTGCCGACGCTACGTGGGCAACGGTGGAACGGGTAGAACCTTAGAGGGTGGGCTTGCGGCTGCGCGAAGTGCAGGCGCGTAACCCATCTCTTTGCACGCGGCGAGAAAGGCGGTGGGTTACGCCAACGGACTGCGCTCCGCGCAGCCGTAGGGCTAACCCACCCTGCGAAACCGAGTTGGTGGAGAGTTCATGCGACGCGTCACCTCCCTCAAAGCCCTGATGCTCGCATCCACCCTGCTCGCCGCCACGCCCGCGGCCGCCGAAATCCGTATCATCCAGTCGCCGGGCGGTCAGGTTGGGCCGTTCCTCGATCTGTTCGAGAGGGTGCGCGAGAGCGGCGAGCGCGTGGTGATCGACGGTCCCTGCCTGTCCGCCTGCACGCTGGTGCTGAGCATCGTGCCGGGCGAGCGTATCTGCGTCACGAGGCGCGCCGTGCTCGGCTTCCATGCCGCGCGTTCGATCGACCGGGCCGGGCGCATCTATGCCGAGCCCGAAGCATCCGAAGCGGTGCTGGCCGCCTATCCCGGCCCGGTGCGCGACTGGATCAGCCGCCGCGGCGGTCTCACTTCGCGGCTACTGCTGCTGAAGGGGCGCGATCTCGCCGCCATCTATCCGCGCTGCCGCTGACGCCCTGGGCGCCGCTGGCGCGTCCGAGCTGCGGCTGCTCGAGCTCTATGTGAAATATGTCGGCGGGGACGCAGACACCGCGACCGTGCCGCCGGCGTCGAGCCGCCGCGGCAGGGGAAACCGACGCCCTCCCGGACGGCGCGGCCGCGCAACTACATCGCCTCGATGCTCGTCATCGCAAGTGTCAGCTTCACGCTCATCGCATTGCTCGTGAGCTGACGGGCAAGGGCGCCGGCGACATATTGCGCCCGTCACACGCTTCGTCGGTTCTAGAAGAACCGCTGGATCATCTGCGCCAGTTCCATGCTCGCGCAGATGAGCATACCCCAGAGTGCAAAGTTGATCTGTAGCGCCGCCACCATCGGTCGCTCCCCTTCCAAGTCACGTCCATCCCAGTTTGTAGAATTTATGAAGGAATGATTAGCGATTCTGACGCTGGGTTCACAGCCTATTATTGCGCCAGTTGTTGTGCGATGCGGGCCGCACCGTTTTCACGAAGCGGCCTCACTGCTCCCGCAAAGTGAGGCGAGCATGATCCCTCATGCCGGCCACGTCGTCCCTTACTTCCATTCAACTGGCGCGATGCGATACTTCCCAAGCGGAATTTGCGTGTCGCCTACCGCTCCGAAGGCCCGGCATGATGCGGCACGGCTTGTTCTTGCTTGGTTTTTGCGCAGCACTCATGGGATGCGCGGTCGCACCGGCGCAGGAGCGTCGTCCGGTCGCATGGGACGGCCTCGGCCAGAACCCGAATCGCTCTCACGTCGCAAAGCGGCGCGCTGCCAATCCGCTACCTGCGCAGGACAATCCCAATCAGGAGCGGGAAAAAGTGCTCGCCACCTTGCGTCCGTACTCCGAAGCGTGGTGGGCGGTCCACGACGAGATCGAAGCGGAGAACGACAGAACCCTCGGCACCAAGCTCGTGATCTGCCCGCGCTGCGTTCAGTCTCCGCCGTCCGGCGAAGACGTGACCGGATCAATCCGGTGAGAGGCGCATAAGCCGATCTGTATTTGACGTGCCCAGCCCGGGGCGCGCCCTGACCCGCAATGATCGAAAGGGGCGCGCCGCCGGGCGTGTCAGGCGACCAAGGCTGTCACATGCCCTCCGCCGGGCAGTTCACCATCCAGGGAATGCCGAACCTGTCGACGCACATGCCAAAACCCTTGGCCCAGAAGGTCTTGCTGAAGGGCATCGTGACGGTGCCGCCGTCGGCGAGCGCATTGAACCTGCGCTCGGCGTCCGCGACGTCCGTGATCGTCAGCGAGACCGAAAAGCCCTGCGGCTTGTGAAAGTGCTCGCCTGGCGCATCGGAGGCCATCAAGACGCTGCCGTCGGGCAACGACAGCCGCGCATGCATGATCATCTTCTCGCGGCCGGGTGCAGCCGGCATGTCCGGCGGCGCTTCGGATGCTCGCATCATCGCGTCGATCTTGCCGCCGAGGACCTTGGCGTAATAGGTGAACGCCGCTTCGCAGGTGTCCTGATAGAACAGATAGGGATTGAGCATCGTTTCTCTCCTCTTTCTTCCTGGGCAATCGTTGCGTTATTTCTCGGCGAGCTTCTTGAGGCTCGCGAGACCAGCTTCGAAATCCTTGCCGATCATGCTGTCCATGTTGATGAAGACCTGCATCACCTTGGACATGAACGGGGCCGGACCGTACATCGCCCATGTGACCAGAGTGGTATCGCCCTGCGGCACAAAGGTGAACTCGGCGGTGTTGTGGCCTTCGAAGGGCCGCTCGAAATCGAGCTTGATGCGGAGCTTCGACGGTGAGCTCGCCTCGAGGATCTCCATGTGGCCGGCGCCGACATTGTTGTTGCCGTCCCAGGCATAGGTCGCGCCCTTTCCTGCCGCGGTTCCACCGAAGCTGCGTTTCATAGCGGGATCGCGGTTCTCGTACGGCGACCAGCTGGTCCAGAAGCGGAAATCGGCCACCTGCGGATAGATCGCGGCGGCGGGTGCCTTCATGGCCAGGGAACGCTCAACGCGGAACGTGTCCGGCTTGCTCAATGCGAAGACGAGGACTCCGGCGATGCCGACGGCGAGAACGATGACGATGACGGTAATGGGTTTCAGCAATGAATGGCTCCCTGGCTACGGGATCAAGACGAAGGGGAACGGCGGGGGCCGACAATTGATGGAATGTTTTTTTGATCGTCATTCCGGGATGGTCCGAAGGACCAGACCACAGGTGCGCAATTGCCCACCGCCCCGGAATGACGGGCGCCCTACTTCGCCTTCGCGCTTTCCTTTGCCTTCGGCTGGCTGTCCCGGATCAGCCGGTCGAGATGCATGCGGATGTGGGCGGCTTCGGCGGAGGTGTTGGCCAGCGCGATGGCGCGGTCGAAGGCGGTTCGGGCTTCGTCGTTGCGACCGAGCTGCATCAGGAAGGCGCCACGCACGCCATAGAAATGGAAGTAGTTGGCGAGTTTCGGCGCCAGCGGCTCGATCAGGTCGAGCGCGGCCTGGGCTCCGCGGACCTTGGAGACCGCGACGGAGCGGTTGAGCGTCACCACGGGCGAAGGCTGCACCAGCTCGAGCGCGCCGTAGAGCAGGTCGATCTGGGCCCAGTCGGTCTCCTCCGGCGTCGACGCGCGCGCATGCAGTGCGGCGATCGCGGCCTGGATCTGGTATGGCCCGCTGCGGCGATGGCGCATCGCCTTGTCGATCAAGGCGAGGCCTTCCGCGATCATGGCGCCATTCCACAGCGAACGGTCCTGGTCGCCGAGCAGGATCAGCGAGCCATCCGCCGCAAAGCGCGCGGCGCTGCGGGCATGCTGCAACAGGATCAGCGCCGTGAGCCCCATGATCTCAGGCTCGCTCGGGAACAGCCGCAGCAGCAGCCGCGCCAGCCGGATCGCCTCCTCGCACAAGGGCTTCCTGATCTCGGCGGTATCGCCGCTCGCGGAATAGCCCTCGTTGAAGATCAGGTAGATCATCGCCGCCACGCCGGCGAGCCGCTCGGCGCGCTCGACGGCGCCGGGGGCTTCGAACGGCGTCCCCGCCTCCGCCACCTTCGCCTTGGCGCGCGTGATCCGCTGCTCCATCGCCGCGTCCGAGACCAGGAAGGCGCGTGCGATCTGCTTCACGGTGAGGCCCGAGACGATGCGCAAGGCCAGCGCGATCTGCTGCGTCGCCGGCAGCTGCGGATGGCAGCAGATGAACATCAGCCGCAGGATGTCGTCGCGATAATGCGAGCCGTCGAGTCGCTCGGCGAGCGCGCCCTCGGCGTCGTCGAGATCGGAAATCGCCTGGTCGTCGTCGGGCAGCGGCTGCTGCTTGCGGGTCCGGCGCACTTCGTCAATCGCGACGTTGCGGCCGACCATGATCAGCCATGCCGCGGGATCGCGCGGCGGCCCGTTCTGCGGCCAGCTTTTCAGCGCGCGCAGGCAGGCGTTCTGGAAGGCTTCCTCGGCGGTGTCCAGATCGCGGAAATAGCGCAGCAGCGCGCCGACTGCCTGGGGTCGCGCCGAGGTCAGCGCAGTCTCGATCCAGGCAGTCTCGGTCTCGCTCACGTCAGGTTTCCTCCGGGCCGGAACACGCCGACGGGACGCACCTCATAGGCGCCGCCGGGATTGGCTGCGCCGAGCTCGCGCGCGACGTCGAGGGCGTCATCGAGGTTCTTGCAATCCACGATGTAGAAGCCGAGCAATTGCTCCTTGGTCTCGGCATAGGGACCGTCGAGCACCAGCGGCGGGTCCTCCTTGCGCAGGGTCGCAGCCGCGGTGGTCGGCAGCAGCCGCGCCACCGGCCCGAGCCGGCCCTGCTTGGTGAGCTTCTCCTGCACCACGGCGAGCTTCTTCATCACGGCCTCGTCCTGCTCCTTGCTCCAGGAGCCGACGAAGTCCTCATCGTGATAGCAAAGAATCGCATAAAGCATGGGCAGTCCCTTCCCCGACCTCTCGTTCTGAAGACGATCCACTATGCCCTGCGCCGACAGGGCTGCGGAAAAATTTTGCAAGAAAAATCCGGCAGATCGTGCCAAGGAGAGCCTCCAAAAGCGGAACCTGACGAGGCACTTCGAATGAGCAAAGGCACCCTGGCCGTCCTGATCAACAGCACGCAGCAGAACTGGCTGCCGGAGCGCTGGAAGGCCCGGTTCGACGCGGTCTGCGGCGGCCGCCGCGTGGTGCTGCTGCCCGATCCCGGGCTCGATCCTGCCGAGGTGCATTATGCGGCGGTGTGGAAGCCGGTGCCGGGCGATCTCGGCGCGTTCCCCAATCTTCGCGCCATCTTCAATCTCGGCGCCGGCGTCGATGCGCTGATGGCGGACAAGAGCCTGCCCGACGTGCCGCTGGTCCGCGTCGCCGTGCCTGACCTCACCAACCGGATGACCGAATACGTCGTGCTGCACGTGCTGATGCACCACCGCCAGGAGCTGTACCTGCGGCAGTCGCAGCGCGAGAAGCGCTGGGAGCCGAAATATCAGTGGCCGGCGAGCGCCATCACCGTCGGCGTGATGGGACTCGGCACCCTCGGTGCGGACGCGGCCGGCGTGCTGCGACGGCTCGGCTTCCGGGTCACCGGCTGGAGCCGCAGCCCGCGCACGATCGCGGGCGTCGAATGCTTCCATGGCACTGCCGGCATGGACGCGTTCCTGCGCAAGACCGACATCCTCGCCAGCCTTTTGCCCCTGACTCCAGACACGCACGGCATCCTCAACCGCGACGTCTTCTCAAAGCTCAACCGCACCAGCCCGCTCGGCGCGCCGGTGCTGATCAATGCCGGCCGCGGCGGCTTGCAGAACGAAGCCGACATCCTCGCCTGTCTCGATGACGGCACGCTCGGTGCCGCCTCGCTCGACGTCTTCGTGCAGGAGCCGCAGCCGAAGGACAGCCGGTTCTGGACCCACCCCAAGGTGCTGCTGACCCCGCACAACGCCGCCGACACCGATGCGGAGGCCATCTCGGCCTACGTCGCCGAGCAGATCGAAAAATTCGAGGCGGGCGGTGCGCTGGAGAACGTGGTGGACCGGGTCAGGGGGTATTGAGGCCCGGTAGCTCTGCACGCTCTTCTATGCAGCCGAGTACGCCCGCGCACCCGGCGGCGACTTCACGGTGCGACAGTCCCGGCTCGATGCCACGCCCGTCGCCGCGCCGCCTGGCGAAAGCCGGGCTGCGCGGGGATGACAGCTAGGGCTTTGCTCCCAGCATCACATCAATCGCGCCCTTCACGATCGCTTCCAGCTCCTTGCGCGGGACGCGGGCGCGCGAGCGGATGGCGATGGTGTGGACGGTGGCGGACGCGATCTGCGCCAGCGCGAACGGATCGGCGCCCTCCGGCAGCTCGCCTTTCTCCCTCGCGCGGCGGAAGCAGCTTGCAAACGCCTTGTCGAGCCCGGTGAGACCGTCGAGCACCATGGCGCGGATCTCGGGATCGCCGACGGCCTCGGACGCCGCGGTCACGACCGTGAAGCAGCCGCGCGGGCCGGTGTCGCCGGACAGATAGATGTCGAGCGCCGCAGCGTAGATGCGCTCCAGCCGCTGCCGCAGGGGCATCTCCTGGCGAAAGATCTCGACCATGGAGGCGGCAGCCTCCTCACGATAGCGCTGGTAGCTCTTGATGTAGAGCTCGCGCTTGTCGCCGAAGGCGCCGTAGAGGCTCGGCCGGTTCATGCCGGTCGCTTGGCTGAGATCATCGAGCGAGGTGGCCGCAAAACCTTGCTTGCGGAACAGATCGAGCGCCTTGCCCAGCGCGATATCGGGCTCGTAGGCGCGGGGACGGCCACGACGCTTGGGTTCGCCGCGGCGCTCGGGTTCGCCGCGGCGCCTGGGCTGACCGGCAGCTGGCGGCTTCGATTTTTGTACCATTTCGCAAAATAATCCTTGACCACGGATATATTATGCAAGATGGTACAAAAATCAATCTGGCCAGGTTGAGCGACACCAAAAGAGGAATTGCCCAAGGAGGCTACAGATGGATCTTTATTTCTCGCCGCTCGCCTGCTCGATGGCGACGCGCGTCGCATTGTATGAAGCCGGCGCCGAGGCGAACTATCTCGAAGTCGATCCGCCGACCAAGACCGTGCTGAACGACGGCTCCGACTTCCGCGCCGTCAATCCGATCGGCCTCGTGCCGACGCTGCGCACCGACGAAGGCGTGGTGCTCACCGAGAACGCCGCAATCCTGCAATATGTCGCGGACCGTTTTCCGCAATCCGGCCTCGGCGCCACCGCGGGCATCGAGCGCACAAGGCTGCATCAATGGCTCTGCTTCATCGGCACCGAGCTGCACAAGGGCCTGTTCATTCCCGTACTCGACCGCAAGGCGCCGCAGGAAGCCAAAGCCTATGTGCTGGAGAAGAACCTGTCGCGGCTCGATTATCTCGACAATTACCTGAAAGGCAGGGAATTCCTGCTCGACCATTTCAGCGTGGCCGATGCCTATCTCGTCACGGTCATCAACTGGACCATGGCGACGCCGCCGATCGAGCTTGCGAAATGGCCCAACGTAAAGGCGTATTACGAGCGCCTGCGCCAGCGGCCGTCAGTCGCCAAGGCGATTGCGGAAGAGTTCGAGCTGTACAAGGCCGAGCTCGCGCGGAAGAAGGCGGCGGCCTGAGGCGCGATGAAATAGGCTCGATCGCTGCAACCACGGGAGGTGCGCTCCCTCTCCCGCTTGCGGGAGAGGATGCTTCTCCAATGGCACAACCCCCAGGAGGAGAAAGCCCTCACCCGCGCCTCCGGCGCGACCTCTCCCGCAAGCGGGTCGCAAGCGGGAGAGGTGAACGAGCCGCGGCAGTCGATCCAGCCAAAGCCGCTCCGTCCTGCAGCTCGACTATTTCGGCGCCTGCAGCACGATGCCATAGCGGCTGTAGATGCGGTCGATCGTGCCGTCGCTCCGCAGCCGCTCCACGGCTCCGTCGATGGCTTCGCGCAACGCATCGTCCGGACGGATCATGCCGACGGCAACGTTCCAGTTGAGATCGACCACGCTCTCGTCGCGATCCAGGATCCGGAGCTTCTTGTCCGGATGCGTCAGGTTGAAATAGCTCGCCGCGGTGGGCGTGACGGCGGCGGCATCGATCTCACGGTTCGACACCGCTTCCAGGCTATCGTTCTCGAAGCCGAAGGTCGACGTCGGCACGCGCCGTTGACCGATGATCATGGCTGCGATCGATCCAACCTGCACGCCCACCCTGGTCGCCTCGTTGAGGCTCCCGAACGAGGTGAGCGTGCTGGATGACGGCACCGCGAGCGCGACGCCCGTGCGATAATACGGTTTCGAGATCCTCAGGCGGGTTTCGCCCTGCGCTTCGCGGTCGGCGATGACGTCCAGAAGAATGTCACAGCCGGCGCTGCGCATCTGATATTGCGTGATGATCCAGTCGAGCCTGAGCGAGACGCCGAGCTCGCGTGCCAGCACCCGACCGAACTCGACCTGAAAGCCGGGTGGATCGGCGGCCTTGTGCGCAAAGGGAAGCGAATTGGGATGCGCGCACAACCCGATCACGCCGCTCGAACGGATCGCGTCCAGGGTTCGCGCCTGCGCGGGCCCCGACAGAACGATGGCAGCAGCGACGATGGCCGGGGCGAATGCCTTCATTCCGTGTCTCTTGGATGGTTCGGGGCTTGACGGATCGAGTCCTGGCGGTTCAACCCTCGCGCGGTTTCAAGGCGCGGATGTATTTGACGATCTGGTCGATCTGGGCGTCGGTGAAGGCGCCGTCGAATGCCGGCATCGCTCCCTGCTTGCCGTGCTTGATGCGGTCGCGAATGAAGTCGTCGTCGCGCGGCGAGTTCATCAGTTGCGGCCCCTTGCCGGCTGCACGTCCACCGTCGGAGTGACAGAAGCCGCAAGTCCCCGCGAACACCTGCTCGACGTCGAGCGTCCCGTTCTCGGGCGCCGGCGTGGCGGATTGTGCTTGAGCCATAACAGCGCACAGCAACGAGGCGGCCAGCGCCGCCGGAATCGTTTTCAAATGCAATCTCAACACGTCCTCTCCATTCCTGAATCACGCCGCTGCTTCGATCGACCGGGGAGCGGGCTTGCGCCCGCTTCCCGACGAACGTTTGCGGCAGGCTATTTCAGGCTGAAGACGATGAGCGCGCCGTCGTCACGCGGCATGCTCTTGTAGGCGCCGCCGAAGTTCGGCGCATATTCGTCCGCCAGCATCCCGCCAAAGCCCGCGGTTACGGCGATATATTGCTTGCCCCCGGCGGAGTAGCTGACGATGCCGCCCTGGTGGCCGGTGCCATTGTTGTGCTTCCACAGCTCGGCCCCGGTCTCGGCATCGTAGGCGTGAAGGACGCCGCGGGAATCGGGCACGAACACCAGATTGCCGGCGGTCGACAGCACGCTCCCCAGCGGCGGCTCGGGGTAGCGAACCTCCCATTTCTTTGCCCCCGTGATGGGGTCGCGCGCGTCGAGGTGTCCGTAGATCTCACCGCCAGGGGGCGGCGCCATCTTGAAATCGGCGCCGATGTTGAGCTGCGCCTGCGGCGCGGTGACCGGCGTCGTCTTCTGGATATCGAGCGTCATGCACCATTCCTGGCCGATCTTGTAGTAAAGACCGGTCTTCGGGCTGTAGGAGCCGGAGTTCCAGCTGATGCCGCCGCCGATGAACGGACACAGCGGCGGTTCGGTGACCTTCCCGACCGGGAAATCGCGACGGCCGATCAACGCGCCGGTCTTGGGATCGATATCCTTGACGAAGTTGATGTTCTCGACCAGCCGCCAGACGTTCTTCACGCCGAGATTGCGGTCGTAGACGAAGACGAAGCCGCCCTTGTTCGGATGAACCACGTATTTCTGGCCGTCTCGCTCGAGCATCACGAACTCGCCGACGGCGCTGTCGAAGTCCCAGGCATCGTGCGGCAGTTCCTGATGGTAGGATTTCAGCTTTCCGGTATCGATATCGAGAGCGATCACCGAACTCGTGTAGAGATTGTCGCCGGGGCGCGCACCTTGCGTCTTGTAGTCGGCGCCCGACCAGTCGTAGAGCGGCGCCGGGTTTGCGGTGCCCCACAGGATGGTGTTGGTCTCGGAATCGTAGGTGCCCGGCATCCAGCCGCCACCGCCGCCGGTGCGCCAGGAATCGTTGCCCCAGGTCTTCATAGCCTCGTCGGTGCCCGCGACCGTCAGGAACTCCCACTTCTTCTTTCCAGTGGTGGCATCGACCGCGAAGATCGGGCCGCGGCCCGGCCATTCGCCCCCTTGCGAGCCGATGATCACAGTCCCCTTCGCGTAGAGCGGCGCGCCGGTAAAGCCGACCGTGAGCTTCTGCGAATCGATCAGCCTGGTCTCCCAGAGCACCTTGCCGGTCTTCGCATCGAGCCCGAACAGACGACCGTCCATGGTGCCGACGAAGACCTTGCCTTCGCCGAGCGCTACGCCGCGGTTGTAGGGAGAGTGGGTCTGGCGGCTGATGAGCGCCTCATCCAGCTCCGGAAAGAACGACCAGATGACCTCGCCCGTCGCGCCGTTCAGCGCGAAAACACGGCTGTAGGATCCCGAGTAGTACAGCACACCGTCGGCCGCGAGGGGCATCGACTGCAGGCCGCGCGTCGATCGTCCTGGAATGTGCATCCAGGCGACGCCCAGATTGCCGACGTTGTTCGCGTTGATCTGCGCGAGCGGGCTGTAATGATGGGATTTGTATGAACCGTGATAGGTGAGCCAGTCGTTCTGCCCGGCGCCCTCGATCCGGGCCGTATCCACGGTTTGGGCCAACGCCGCCGACGCAGCAAATGCCGCAACGGCGAGAACAGGTAAGCCCGAGTTGAGCCACTGCTTCCTCATATGCACTTCCTCCCGCTTTGTGTTTGTTGATTGCGTCTCGTGAACGCCGCTGCGAGGAACGTTTGCAGTTCGGTACGCGTCGATAGTCCTCCACCGGACATGAGCTGCCAACAAATGCCCCTTCTCTCGGCGCATGTCGCCGAGGGAGCCACGTTCACTGCCGTGATTGCTGTCGCACGTCTGCTCACACAGCGTACGACGGATCGCAGGACGTGCAAAGATGGAATGCGCGCGCCGGGCGACTTGGCGCGGAGGCCGAATTGAAACGACAGCAGCGCTGACCGTTCGATCTCTTACGGCTCTCCCTAGCGCATCCGCGGCAGGATCGCGACGATGCCGGGCCAGAGCGCCAGCAGCGGCACTAATCCGATCGACGCGTTGGCATCAACGCGCATACGCGTAAAGCTTGACCGCGTTGTCCGGGGACACGAGACCGCTCGCGACGTCCTCGTTGACGGCCGCACGATCGCGCTCCCTGGGATCGCCAATGCCGGCACCGCCGGGCGTCATCACCACCAGCCGATCGTCCGGCGGCACCTGCTGAAAACCCTTGCCACGAAGCTTCTTGCCGGATTTCAGGCCGACATAGCCGGCCTCGCCGTTCTGGCCGCCGTCGCGGCCGCGCGGCGGATGATCGATGCGGTCGAACGCCGCGAGGATGTCGAACGGCGCATCGACGCCGCTGCCGACCTCGATGATCTGGCCGAGGCCGCCGCGGGTGCGCCCTGCTCCGCCGGAATCCGGACGCAGCTCCTTGCGCCAGAAGATCAGCGGCGTCTGCGTCTCCGCGATCTCCACCGGCGTGCCGCGCACGCCGCTGGGATAGGCGGTCGCCGACAGCCCGTCCTTGCCGAAGCGCGCGCCGGTGCCGCCATTGGAGGTGACCGCCATGGAGAACCCGTAATTGCCGCCGGCGCCCGAGCGGGTCTGGCCACGCACGTTGAGATTCCACAGACACGAGGTGCCTTCAGCGGGCACGCGCTCGGGAATGATCTGGCGCAGGCAGCCGAACACGACGTCGGGCAGCATCTGGCCGATGACGTGGCGCGAGGCGACCGGCGCCGGCTTCGGCGCATTGAGGATCGCGCCAGGGGGAGCCGACACCGTCAGCGGCGAGAGCGAGCCGGCATTGTTCGGGATCTGCGAGGCGACGACGCAGCCGAGGCCGAACACGGTGTAGGCGGTGGTGTAGGACAGCGGCACGTTGATGCCGAATTTCGACGCGTCCGACGTGCCGTCGAAATCGACGTGAATGCCCGCATCCGATATCGTCAGCGTCGCGGCGAGCGTCACCGGCGCATCGTAGCCGTCCACGACCATGCTGTTGCGCCAGCTGCCCTTCGGCAGCTTTGCGATCTCGGCGAGCACGGCCTCGCGCGAGCGGTCGCAGATGTAGTCGCCGAGCTCGTCGAGCGTGTCGATGCCGAACTCGGTCATCATCTCGACCAGACGCTCGCAGCCGACGTCATTGCAGCCGGCGAGCGAATAGGTGTCGCCCTCGGTATCGATCGGCAGCCGCGTGTTGGTGCGGATCATCGCCATCAGCGTCTCGTTGACGACGCCCTGGTCGATCAGCTTCAGCATGGGGATGTAGAGACCCTCCATGAACACGTCGGTGGCGTCAGGCCCGAAGCCGATGCCGCCGATGTCCATGAGATGGCTGGTGCAGGAGAACAGCGCGACGACCTTGCCGTCCTTGAAGCAGGGCGTGGTGACGACGAAATCGTTGAGATGGCCGGTGCCCATCCAGGGATCGTTGGTGATGTAGGCATCGCCCTCCTTCATCGTCTCGATCGGAAAGTGGGCGATGAAGTGCTTGACCGATTCCGCCATCGAGTTGACGTGACCGGGCGTGCCGGTGACCGCCTGCGCCAGCATACGCCCCCTGAGGTCGAACACGCCGGCCGAGAGGTCGCCGCATTCGCGCACGATCGGGCTGAACGCAGTGCGCAAAAGCACCTGCGCCTGCTCCTCGACCACGGCGATCAGCCGGTGCCACATGATCTGGAGGTCGATCAGGCTCGCGCCGCTTGCCTTGCTCATGATCAAGCCGCCTTTCGTTCCATGACGATGCTGCCGGCACCGTCGATATGCGCGTCAAAACTGGTCGAGACAAAAGTGGATGTCTCGTCTTCCGCGATCACGGCGGGGCCCGCGATGGTCGCGCCCGGCGCCATGTCCTCGCGGCGATAGAGCGGGATCTCGATCACCTCGCCGGCCCGGCCGTCGAAGAATTTTCGGCTGCCGGAGGCCTTCGCCGCCGGCTTGCGCGCGACCGCCGCAACGGCGGGCGGATTGCGCGCCTCGGTGGTGGCGAGCACCGACCAGCTCAAGACCTCGATCGCCGCGCCCGGGATCGGGCGCTCGAACATCGCCGAATAGTCAGTCTCGAACTTCTGGCGCAGGCCGGCGAGATCGGCCGAGGTCAACGGCCGGTTCGGCAGCTCGACGGTGATCTCGTGGCCCTGACCGACATAGCGCATGAAGGCTGCACGGCGCTCGCGCACCGGCGCGCCGGCTGCGCCGGGCTCGACCAGCGCACGCGCCTCGGTCGCCATCTCCTGAAGCAAGTCGGAGACGGCCTTGGTGTCGAAATCGTCGAGCCGGACATGACGGCTGCGCACCAGCTCGTAGGCGATGGGCGCCGCCAGGAATCCGACCGCCGAGCCGACGCCGGCATTCGACGGCACGATCACGCGGGAGACACCGATCTTCTCGGCGACGCGCGCCGCATGCAGCGGCGCGGCACCGCCGAAGGCGATCAGCGTGTGCTGGCCGACCACGGCGCCGCGCTCGACCGCATGCACGCGCGCCGCGCTCGCCATGTTCTCGCAGACGACCTCGTGCACGGCATAGGCCGCCGTTTCCGCCGACAGGCCGAGTGCCTCACCGACATCGCGCAGCAGCACCTGCTTCGAGAGCTCCGGATCGAGCTTGATCGTGCCGCCTGCGAAGGCATCAGGATCGATCATGCCGAGTGCAACGTCCGCATCCGTCACCGATGGACGCTGGCCGCCGCGGCCGTAGCAGGCGGGACCAGGCTCGGACGAGGCGCTCTCCGGGCCGACGGTGACACGCTTCATCGCGTCGACATGGGCGATCGAGCCACCGCCGGCGCCGATCTCGACCATCTCGATCACGGGGATGCGCACCGGCAGGCCCGAACCTTTCAGGAAGCGCGCGGCGCGGTCGACCTCGAACACGCGCGAGGTCTCGGGCTGGTATTCTTCGATCAGGCAGATCTTTGCCGTGGTGCCGCCCATGTCGAAGGAGAGCACCTTGCTCTCCCCCAACCGTGCCGCGATCTGCGCCGCGAAGATGGCGCCGCCGGCCGGGCCGGATTCGACGAGACGCACGGGAAAGCGCCGCGCCGTCTCGATCGAGGTGACGCCGCCGCCCGACGTGACGAGGTAGATCGCGCCGCGAAACTGCTCGACCTGCAAGGCATCGGCCATGCGGGCGAGATAGCCGTCGATCAACGGCTGCACATAGGCGTTGGCAACTGCCGTGGAGGTGCGCTCATATTCGCGGATCTCCGGACACACCGCCGACGAGACCGTCACCGAAATGCCGGGCATCTCTTCGGCAATGATCGCAGCCGCGCGGCGCTCGTGCTCGGGATTGGCATAGGAGTGCAGGAAGGCGATCGCGACGCTCTCGACGCCCAGCTCGCGCAATTTCGGCGCGAGTGCGCGTACGGCCGTCTCGTCGAGCGGGAGACGAACCGCCCCGTGGGCGTCGATGCGCTCGGGCACGGTGAAGCGAAGGCTGCGCGGCGCCAGCGGCTTCGGCTTGTCGATGCTGAGATCGTACTGGTCGTAGCGGCTCTCGGTGCCGATATCGAGCACGTCGCGAAAGCCGTAGGTCGCGATCAGCGCCGTCCTGGCGCCGCGGCGCTCGATGATGGCGTTGGTCGCGAGCGTGGTGCCGTGAATGAAGACGTCGATATCGCTGATGTGGGCCCGCGCATCGGCGAGAATGAGACGCATGCCGTCGAGCACCGCCCGCTCGGGTCGCTGCGGCGTTGTCAGCACCTTGCGCGTCTTGCGCGCCTCGCCCACGTCCAGCACGATGTCGGTGAACGTGCCACCGATATCCACGGCAAGCCGCACCTCGGCTCCCTCAAGCATTCCAAATTCTCCGTGCTGATCGTCAAGATTGGGCCCAAAAAGCTAGCAATTTGCGTGCCATGAGGCATGCCAGCAACGCTATGCCCGGTCATTCTGCGCGGCACCTTTGCAATAGGCAAGGCGTGTTCGCGGCCTGCGCAATCAGAGCAGGAATGCAAGCGCCGCTTCGCAGCGCTCCTCGACCTTCAGCGTCAGGAGATCGTCGGCGCGGGTGCGTCCGAGATTGACCGCGGCGATCGGAATCTGCCGTTTCGCGGCCGCCTGCACGAAACGGAATCCGGAATAGACCATCAATGACGAGCCGACGATCAGCATGGCATCCGCCTGCGCCAGGTGATCCTGCGCCGTGGCGACCACGTCGCGCGGCACGTTCTCGCCGAAGAACACCACGTCGAGCTTGAGGATGCCGCCGCAGGCTTCGCAATGAGGCACCTTGAACGACGAGAACTCCGCGCGCTCCAGATCGGCGTCACCGTCCGGCGCGTCCGCGGCATCGAGCGTCAGCCACTCCGCATTCGGGCGGCCGAGCGTGTCCTGGAATTCGCTCCGCGGCGTCTTCACCCCGCAGCCCATGCAGCGGACGAGATCGAGCCGGCCATGCAGATCGATCACCCGCCGGTGGCCGGCGGATTGATGCAGCCGGTCGACGTTCTGGGTCAGGAGCATGCCGCAGCGGCCGTCGCCCTCGAGCCGGGCCAGCGCACGGTGCGCATCATTCGGCCTCGCTTGGCCGAACCGCCGCCAGCCGATCAGGCTGCGCGCCCAATAGCGCTGGCGCGTACGCGCATCCGACATGAAGGCCTGGAAATTGACCGGCTGCGTCCGCTTCCAGTTTCCATGACTGTCGCGGTAATCGGGAATGCCCGAATTGGTGCTGCAGCCGGCGCCGGTCAGCACGAACAGATTGTCGTGCCGGCCGACGAAATCCTGGAGGGGAGAGCTTGCCATGGCGCAGATGTAGTCTGCGCCGGCGGATTCTGCCAGATGCCGCGCGGGCCTGCCTAGCTCGCCCAGTTCTCGCGAAACTCCGGAAACAGCGTTATGCCACCACAGGCGTAGATGGTCTGTCCAGTGATGTAGCTGGCATCGTCCGAGGCGAGGAAGGCGAACACGGCGGCGATCTCTTCCGGCGTGCCGACGCGGCCCATGGGAATGTGGCTGGTGACGACGCCGCGCTTTTCGAGATCGCCGGTCCAGGCCGCGTTGATCGGCGTGTCGATCGCGCCGGGACCGACCGCATTGACGCGGATGCCGCGCCCTGCAAATTCGAGCGCCAGCGTGCGCGTCAGATTGGCCATGCCGCCCTTGCTGATGGAGTAAGCGAGGTAGCCCGGCTTCGGAATGATCTGGTGGACGCTGGAGCAATTGATGATGCTGCCGCCTCCGCCGCGCGCGACGAAATGCGCCAGTGCCTTCTGCGCACAGAGCACGGCACCGTTGAGGTTGACGTCGATGATGCGGCGATAGGTTTCGAGGTCGAGTGCCTCGCTCGGCGACTCCCGCTGGAAGCCGGCATTGTTGACGAGGCAGTCGAGCCGCTTGAAGCGCGCCAGGACCGTCTCGAACATCGCGGCGATGTCCTGCTCGTTGCCGACATCGGCCTTGACGATGATGTGATCGAGCCTGCCGTGACCGCGGTCGCTCGATGCCGTCCGCGCAAGGGCGAGCGTCTCCTCGGCCTTTCCGGGATGATCGAAATAGTTGATGGCGACGGTCGCGCCTTCCTGCGCCAGCCGGATGGCGACGGCACGGCCGATGCCTTGCGAGGCGCCAGTCACCAGGGCGTATTGGCCGGCGAGGCGCGAGGGAAAGGACGTTGAGTGTTCGGTTTGCGGCATGTGTTCTCTCCGGAATGCCTCATCATGGATGGAACCGGCGTTTTGTTCCATTCCCATCCGCGCATTGCTGGGATTCACTCCCCGTGGCGCGCGAGCGGCGAGGTCAGGATCTGATACAGGATGATGGCGCCGAAGGTCGCGGTGCCGATCCCGCCGATCGTGAACGCACCGAATTTGAGCGTGAGGTCGCCCGCGCCTGCGGTCAACGCCACGGCGACGGTGATCAGGTTCGCAGGGTTTGCGAAGTCGACCTTGTTCTCGACCCAGATCCGGCCCGCCATCGCGGCGATCAAGCCGAACAGCACGATGGAGAGACCACCGATCACGGGCCCGGGGATCGACAGGATCAGCGCGCCGAATTTCGGCGAGAAGCCGAGCAGGATCGACACCGTGGCCGCGAACGCAAACAGCAGAGTCGAATAGACCTTCGTCGCCGCCATGACGCCGATGTTCTCGGCATAGGTGGTGACGCCGGTGCCGCCGCCGCAGGCCGCGACGATCGTGGCGAGGCTGTCGGCGAACAAGGCCCGGCCGAGATAGGCATCGAGGCTGCGCCCCGTCATCGCGCCGACGGCCTTGATGTGCCCGAGGTTCTCGGCGACGAGGATGACCGCGACCGGCGCGATCAGAAAGATCGCATCGGCCTGGAACGTCGGCGTGGTGAATTTCGGCAGGCCGAGCCACGGCGCCGCCGAAAGCTGGGTGAAGTCGATCGGCTTGCCGAAGCCGAGGCCGTTCGCGAACAGAAAATACAAAAGATATCCGCCGATCGCGCCGAGGATGATCGGCAGCCGGCGCCACAGGCCTGGCGCTGCAACGGCGACCACGCCGATCATCAGAACGGTCGCGAGACCGATCCAGGTGTCGAACGCATTGGCGCTCACCGCCTTGACCGCGACGGGTGCGAGGTTGAGACCGATCGCGGCGACCACGGCGCCGGTGACGGCCGGCGGCATCAGGCGCTCGACCCAGCCGACGCCCGACCACATCACGATCAGCGCAATCGCGCCGTAGAGCACCCCGGCTCCGACGATGCCCCCGAGCGCAACGGAGATGTTCGGGTTCGGCCCCTGCCCGGCGTAGCCGGTGGCGGCGAGGACGACGGCGATGAAGGCGAAGCTCGAGCCGAGATAGCTCGGCACGCGCCCGGCGACGATGACGAAGAAGATCAGCGTGCCGACGCCGGAGAACAGGACCGCAACGTTGGGATCGAATCCCATCAAGAGCGGCGCGATGATCGTCGCACCTGACATCGCCACGCAATGCTGCAGACCGGAGACGATGGTCTGGCCCCATGACAGCCGCTCCTCCGGCATGATCACGCCCGAGGTCTTGAGCTTCCAGCGCGGAAAATAGCCTTGCGTCTGCTCGTCCGAGCCTGTCGTGGCTGTCATGTTCCCCCCGTTGCGGTGCAGCGATCGATGTTCGTGCGATCCGACAAAAATGTGATTGTCGCTTCTGTAGCGGCCATCACATGATGCGGGTCATGCAAGAGTCAAATCTTGCGAGATCAATGCGTTCCGGGGCTCAGCATATGACACAGATTGCGGTCCAGCCAGCCGTCCACCGCCGGCACCAGCCCTGGTACAAGATCCTCTACGTCCAGGTGCTGATCGCGATCGTGCTCGGCGTGCTCATCGGCTATTTCTATCCCGATCTCGGCAAGGCGTTGAAGCCGCTCGGCGACGGTTTCATCGCGCTGATCAAGATGATGATCGCGCCCGTCATCTTCTGCACCGTGGTACACGGCATCTCCTCGATGGGCGACCTCAAGCGTGTCGGCCGGGTCGGATTGAAGTCGCTGATCTATTTCGAGACGGTCTCGACCGTCGCGCTCGCGGTTGGCCTGCTGGTCGGGGAGATTCTCCAGCCCGGACACGGCTTCAACATCGATCCCGCCACGATCGACCCGAACTCGGTCGCGACCTACGTCACCAAGGCCAAGGAAGAGGGCATCGTCGCCCACCTGATGGCGATCATTCCCGACAGCTATCTCGGCGCCATCGCGCGCGGCGACCTGCTGCAGGTGCTGCTGATCTCGATTCTCTCCGGCTTCTCCATTGCCTTCCTCGGCAAGGCCGGCGAGCCCATCGCGGCGGCGATCGACAAGGCGGCAAAGATGTTCTTCGGCATCATCCGCATCATCGTGCGCGTCGCGCCGGTCGGCGCGTTCGGCGCGATGGCGTTCACCGTCGGCGCCTACGGGCTCGGCTCGCTGCTCAACCTCGCCGCCCTGATCGGTACGTTCTATCTGACCAGCATCCTGTTCGTGCTGATCGTGCTGGGTGCGATCGCGCGACTCGCCGGCTTCTCGATCCTGCGCTTCATCGCCTATATCAAGGACGAGCTCCTGATCGTGCTCGGCACCTCGTCCTCGGAGACGGTGCTGCCGCAGATGATCCAGAAGATGGAGCATCTCGGCGCCTCGCGCTCGGTGGTCGGCCTCGTGATTCCGACCGGCTACAGCTTCAACCTCGACGGCACCAACATCTACATGACGCTCGCGACGCTGTTCCTGGCGCAGGCGACCAACACGCATCTGACCATCTGGCAGGAGCTCGGCATTCTCGGCATCGCCATGATCACCTCGAAGGGCGCCTCGGGCGTGACCGGCGCCGGCTTCATCACGCTCGCCGCGACGCTCTCGATCGTGCCTGATATCCCGATCCAGTCGATCGCGATCCTGGTCGGGATCGACAAGTTCATGAGCGAGTGCCGCGCGCTGACCAATCTGATCGGCAATGGCGTTGCCTGCGTCGTCATCAGCATCTCCGAAGGCGAGCTCGACCGCGAGGCGCTGCACGAGACCATGGCGCATCCGCTGGAGATCGGCGAAGCGCTGGAACCGGGTGGCCGTGCGTGAGGCCACGGCAGTCCGGTTACGACCGCGGTAGTTTTCCGGAGTAGAAATTTGGTGCGGCACGCGTCACAACAGTGACGTTGGGATCACTGATTGATACTCATTTCTTTCCACCCGACGCGCTGGGGGCAGGGCGTCGGGTTTTTATTGCTCGAATGTCGGACCTTTGGACACGTTCGCCGGTGAGATCGAATCGACGCGTGATCCCGATCGCCTGCAAAAATGCCTCGTCATGACTGACGACGAGCAGAGCACCGTCATAGGCTCTCAAGCCTGCTTCAACGGCCTCGATGGCCTCGATGTCCAGATGATTGGTCGGCTCGTCCAGGATCAGCAGAGACGGCGGCGTTGGCCCGCCCAGCACGCAGGCCAGGCCGGCACGAAGCATCTGCCCGCCACTGAGACGTCCGACTTCTTGCAAGGCAGCATCGGCGCGAAACATGAACCGCGCCAGCGCGGCATGGCATTCATTCGCGCCCGCCTTCGGATTGAGACGACCGAAATTCTCCAGGATCGAGATCGCGGGATCGAGCAGGCTGACCTTCTGGTCGAACAACGCGAAGTCCGGCCTGACCCTCACGGTGCCAGAGAGTGGGCGCAGCTCGCCCGCCACGAGTTTCAGCAGCGTCGTCTTGCCGGATCCGTTCGGGCCGACCAGCGCGATCCGCTCCGGCCCGACGATGGCGAATGAGAGATCGCGCAAGACCGGCCCGCCGGCCGATAGCCGGCGCTGACCCGGTCCAGTCAACGCACCTCCCTGCCCGCCGCCAGGACAGTCGAAGCAGGCATGGAATTCCCCGTGGGCAAGGCGGATGAGCGTTGCGGTCGGGTTAAATCCATGGCTGCGAATATCCTGGTTGAGGAACTCCCCAAGTAGTCCCATCGAAGGACGAGATCAAGGCGGCGGCACAAGGAGACAACGGCGCGAGCGGCGCTGCCGTCCTTCGTCGCCGTGCGCGATCAGCCCTTGAGCGCGGTGACCACCACCTCGATCAGCGCGCCGCCGCCGAGATCGGCGACGCCGACGGTGGCGCGGGTCGGCAAATTGTCGCCGAAGAACTCGGTCCAGGCTGCATCCATCTCTTTCTTCTTCGACAGATCGGTGACGAAGATCGAGGCGCTGACGACGCGGCTCTTATCGGTGCCGGCCTCCTTCAGATAGCCTGCGATCTTGCCGAGGATGTTGCGGGTCTGGTGGCCCATGGAAACGCTGGTGTCGTCGGCGATGGTGCCGCCGACGAAGACGAAGCCGTTGGCTTCGACCGCTCGGTGCATGATGGGCGTCCGGATGCTGCGGGTGATGCTCATGATGTCCTCTTCTTAGAGAGTGGATGGATGGAAGCGGTCGATGCCGAGATCGCTGACGCGGGTCTGGGTGCCGCCGTTGACGATCAGCTCAGCCATGACGGCGCCGGCGCCGGGGCCGAGCTGGAAACCGTGCAGCGAGAAGCCGAACTGGTGATAGAGGCCCCTGTGGCGGCCGCTCGGCCCGAACACCGGGATGTCGTCCTTCATCTTCGCCTCGATGCCGGCCCAGGCGCGGACGATGGTGGCGCTGCGCATCACCGGAAACAGCTCGAACACGGTCTGCGCGCTGGTCGCAAGGCTCTTCCAGTCGAGCACCGTCTCGTTGCGGTCCTGGTAGGGTGTCGCGAGATGGCCGCCGCCGATCAGCACGGTGCCGTTCTTGAACTGCTTGAAGGAGAGCTTCCGCCCGCGCAGGATCACCACGGGATCGATGAAGTGCGGCACGTGCGAGGTGATCATCAGCATCGGCGCGACGGTCTCGACCGGAACGGGCTCGCCGAGATCAGCCGCGATCTTGCCGGCCCAGGCGCCGGCCGCGTTGACCAGCACCGGCGCGGCGTAGCTGTCCGATCCGACATCGACATGCCAGAGGCCGTCGCTGTGGCGGATGTTGCCGGCCGCCACGCCCTCGCGCACGGTTGCGCCGAGCTGCTCGGCCTTGCGGCGGAACGCGGTCGTGGTCTGCGCCGGATTGGCCGCGCCATCGCGGCGCGAGACCACGCCGCCCGGACAGGTCTCGGCCACCGCGGGCACCAGCCGGCGCAATTCGGCGGCGTCGATCAGCTCCTCGTGGGTGAAGCCGAGCGCGTTGAGTTCTGCCACGCGCGCGCGGCAGACGGCGAGCTCGTCCTCGTTCTCGGCGACCAGAACCTGGCCGTGGCTCTCGAAGCTGCAGTCGTCGTCGAGAAGATCGTTGATCTTCTCCCAGATCCCCATCGAACGGATCGAGAGCGGGATCTCGGGGATGTGCCTCGCGAGCTGGCGCACGCCGCCGGCGTTGACGCCGGAGGCGTGGCGGCCGGCATAGTCCTTCTCGATCAGCACCGGCTTCAGGCCGGCGAGGCACAGATGCAGCGTGGTCGAGCACCCGTGGATGCCGCCGCCAATGACGATCGCATCCACGTTCTTGCTCATCCGCGCACCACGGCCTTCACATCGGCCTCGCTCTTCGGGACAGCGGCGAGCTCGGCGAGCGTGATCGGCTTCACCGGCGCGCGCAGCCGGTAATAGCCGATCTCCTGAGGGGTTTTACCGCGCGCCTGCGCCATCAGCTCGGTGACGGTGAGGCCGCAGAGACGGCCCTGGCACGGGCCCATGCCGGTGCGGCGATAGGCCTTGAGCTGGTTCGGTCCGGTCGCACCGATCGCGACGGAGTCGAGAACGTCCTTGGCCGTCACCTCCTCGCAGCGGCAGACGATGGTATCGCCTGAGGGAATGCGGAACGGTGGCGACGGGCGGAACAGCGTATCGAGGAACAGGCGGCCACGCTCGGCCCTGGCGAGATCGGAGCGGAGCGTTGCCATCGCGGGAAGTTTTGCGGCAGAAGCGGGCGCCAGCGCTTCGACTGCGGCGCGCGCGGCAATGCGACCGCGCACCACGGCTGCATTGGCACCACCGATGCCGGCGCCGTCGCCGGCGATCGCGATGCCCGCGACCGACGAATTGCCGCTCGCGTCGAGCACCGGCGACCAGCACAATTGCAGATCGTCCCAGCGATGCTCGATGCCGGCCGCCATTGCCAGGTTGACGTTGGGCACGACGCCCTGATGCAGCAGCAAGAGATCGGCGGGAATGGTCTCTCGCTTGCTGCCGGCGACATAGCTGACACTCGCGAGCTGACCGTCGCCAGCCGCAGCAAGCTCCGTGATGCCGGAGACGACCGGCACTTTCGCCTGCACCTCGCGCATCATAGACAGGCCCTTGGTGAAATAAGGCGATGTCATGAACGCGAAGGCGTGCGGCAGCGCGGCGAAATAATTGGCGCGCTCGGTGGTATCGAGGATGCGATCGATGCGGCCACCAAGGCGCAAAATCTGCGCGGCCAGCAGCCAGAGCAGCGGCCCCTGCCCCGCGATCACCGTGCGGCCATCGGGCACCAGCGCCGAGGACTTCAGCATGGTTTGCGCCGCGCCGGCGGTCATCACGCCCGGCAGCGTCCAGCCCGGGACCGGGAACGGGCGCTCCAGCGCGCCGGTCGCAAGGATCACGCGCTTGGCCTTGACGAAGGCGGAGGCGCCGCCGATCGAGACGGCGATGTCGAGATTGCGGTCGAGGCTCCAGACCGTCGCACGCTGAATCACTTCCGCGTTGCTCGCGCGCAGCGACTGCACGAGATCGGCGCCCACCCAATAGTCGGCGCCGAGCTGGTTGCGGTCGGTGACCGGCGTCGAGGCGATCGCACGAAACACCTGGCCGCCGGGGCCGATATTCTCGTCGAGCAGCAACGTCGTGAGACCTGCTTCGGCGGAGGTCGCAGCAGCAGCGAGGCCGGCAGGCCCGGCGCCGATCACGACGACGTCATATTCTTCGCGCTTGGGAGCCACAGTCATCTTCCGATCTCCCGCTTGCCCTTCTGGATCTCGACCTGCATGCCCTCGACGACCGGCACGAGGCAGCCCTGGCGGTTGCCGACGCCGTCGATGGTGACGAGGCAGTCGAAGCACACGCCCATCATGCAGTAGGGCAAGCGCGGCGCACCGCTGACCGCGGTGGAGCGCCGTGCGTCGCGGCCAGATGCCAGCAGCGCGGCCGAAACGGTGTCGCCCTGGCGCGCCGCGACGGCAACGCCGTCGACGAAGATCTGCACCTGTGGCCGCTTGTCCTGGTCGGATCGTCTAAACATGGGATGCCTCGTGGCTCCTTAAAAATCACTAGTAGCCGCTGCTGTTGGCAGCGCCTGCGCCAGCAAAGCGGCTGGCCGAGAACGCGCCGACCAGCTCGGGCTCGAGCGCGCCCTGCGCCACCATGCGGGCGATCTCGAAGGCGTGGTTGGAGGCGAGCGTGACGCCGGAATGGCAGCAGGCCACGAAGGCGCCGGGATGCGTCTCCGACTGGTCGTAGATCGGAAAGCCGTCCTGCGGCATGACGCGGATGCCGGACCAGCTCCTGACCACGTTGAGCCGCGCCAGATGCGGAAACATGCGCTGCGCGCGATCGGCCATCACGCCGCTGATCGAAGGCTTCAGCGTGCGATCATCCAGCTCGTCCTCCTTGCTGTCGCCGATCATCACCGTGCCCTCGTCGGTCTGGCGGATCGTGGTCAGCGGATGCGGCAGAAACGGCATGGTGCGCTCGGTCACCACCACCTGGCCGCGGGTCGGCCCCATCGGCGCGTAGAGACCGACCATCGGCGCCAGCGCCTGGTTGGCATTGCCCGCGGCGAGCACGATCTTTTCGGCACGCAGCTCGCCGTTGGGCGTGGTCAGACGGAATTCGCCGCCGCTCTTGCTTAGCGCCGAGACCGGACGCTCCGGAAAATAGTCGATGCCGAACGCCTTGAAGCCGGTGTGAAAAGCGCGGAACGTGCGCAGCGAATTGACGTGGCCGTCGAGCTGGCAATAGCTGCCGCCGGAGACCTCGGGCCCGATCAGCGGCAGCGCCTTCTTCACCTCGGAGGGCCGCAGCATCTCCATCTTGTAGTCCGCCGCACCGGCCTGGTTGTGCATGCGCTTGACCAGTTCGGCACGCTGACCGAATTCGTCCTCGCCGAGGGTGAGATGAAAGCCGCCGTTCTGCTGCAAGGCAACGTCAAGACCGGTCTGCTGCTTCAGCTCGGAGGCGAGCCGGCCCCATGCCTGCGAGGCCTGCACGGTCCAGACCGTATAGGCGGGCATGCCGAGCCCCTTGCTCTGCACCCACACCAGCGCAAAATTCGCACGCGAGGCGCGCTTCGTGATGTCGCCTTCGTCGAGCACGGCGACGCGTCTGCCGAGCCGGCCGAGGCCCCAAGCAATGGCGGAGCCGAGCAGACCGCCGCCGACCACGGCGACGTCGTAATCCGTTCGCATAGGTTCTCCTATCGTCCCGTATCGCCCTTGCCGGCCAGCACACGGTCGAGCCCGTAGAAGCGGTCGAGCAGAATGAGGGCGGACATGGTAACAGCGATCACGCAGGCCGAGACCGACGTCACCAGCGGATCGATGTTGTCCTGGATATAAAGGAACATGCGCACCGGCAGCGTCTCGGTGCCGGGTGCCGCGAGGAAGACGGTCATGGTGAGATCGTCGAAAGACTGGATGAAGGCGAGCGCCCAGCCGCTGACGACCCCGGGCAGGATCAGCGGCAGGGTCACGCGGCGGAACAGCGTCCAGCCGCCGGCGCCGAGCGAGACCGCTGCCATCTCCACGGTGCGGTCCATGCCGGTTGCGGCTGCCAGCGTCAGCCGCAGCGCGAACGGAAACACGATGATGACATGCGCGACGATGAGCGCCGCAAAGCTGCCGCCGAGACCGGCCGAGGTGAAGAAGCGCAGGAAGGCGATGCCGAGCACGACATGCGGGATCATCAGCGGCGACAGGAACAACGCCGCCAGCGCATCGCGGCCCCGAAAGCGATAGCGCGCGATCGCCAGCGCCGCAGGCACGGCGAACAGCAGCGACACGAACGAAGAGAGCGCCCCGAGGCCGAGGCTGACCCAGAAGGCGTGGATGAATTCGGGGTAGTTCAGGATTGTCCTGAACCAGCGCAGCGAAAAGCCGTTGGTCGGCAGCGACAGAAAGCCTTCGGGCGTAAAGGCGACGAGGCAGACCACCAGGATCGGCGCCACCATGACGATGACGAAGACAGTGTGGAAGATCAGCGCGAGCGGACCGTTCCGGCTCATCGGAACACCTCCGCATAGCGGCGCTCGATCAGCGCGTTGCTGCCGATGACGATCAGCACCAGCGCGACCAGCAGCAGCGTCGCGACTGCTGCGCCCAGCGGCCAGTTCAGCGTGTTGAGGAACTCGTCATAGGCCAGTGTCGCCGCGACCTTGAGCCGGCGGCCACCGATGATCGCGGGCGTCGCGAAGGCGCTGGCCGACAGCGAGAACACGATGATCGCGCCCGACAGCACGCCGGGCATGATCTGCGGCATGATGATGCGGCGTATGATGGTGAAAGGTCCGGCGCCGAGCGACATCGCGGCGTTCTCGATCTGCGGATCGAGCCGCTGCAACGCCGCCCACACCGACAGCACCATGAACGGCATCATCACATGCGCGAGCGCGACCACCATGCCGGTTTCGGTGAACATGAAGGGAATGGGGGAGCGGATCGCGCCGAGCGACATAAGCAGCTTGTTGACGAGGCCCTTGTTGCCGCCGAACAGCAGCGCCCAGCCGAGCGTGCGCGCGACGACGGAGATCAGCAGCGGCCCGAGGATCACCAGCAGGAAGAAGCTCTTCCAGCGGCCGCTCATGCGGTTGAGGATGTAGGCTTCGGGCGCACCCAACAATGCGGTGAGCAGCGTCGTCAGGACCGCGATCCGAAACGTCCGCCAGAACATCTCGGCGTAATAGGGGTCCGTCGCGATCTCGTGCCAGTTCTTCAGGATGAAGACCGTCTCGATGCCCTTGTACTGGCCCCAATCGTGGAACGACAGCATCACCGTCATCGCCAGCGGGATCAGCAACACGCCGACGAACAGCATCAAGGCGGGCGCGGTCATCGCCCATGGCGCACGTGCGCTGCGCTCCTCGGCGGCCATGCTCATGCGCCGGCCCTCGCGCGCACGCTCATGTCCTCCGGACGCCAGGTGAGGCGAACCGCATCGCCTTCGGCCGGCTGCGCCTTGCCGTCATTCTGCCGGATCACGATCGCCGGGCCGCATTCGCTGTCGCACTGGAACAGCCAGTGATTGCCCTGGAAGATGCGCGTGATGATTTTTGCGCTGAGCCCTGTATCGCCGAAGCCGATTCTCTCGGGGCGAACGCTGACGGTGACGGGACCGCCGAGCCCGGCCGGCGCCGGCGCGCGCCAGGAGCCCGCCACCAACTGCGCCAGCGAGACGGTCCGGTCGATCGTTCCGGCAAAGTCGTTCGTCTTGCCCAAGAACTGCGAGACGAAGGCGGAGGCCGGCTTCTCATAGGTTTCCTGCGGCGTGCCGATCTGCTCGATCTTGCCCTGGCTCATCACCACGATGCGGTCTGACAGCGACATCGCCTCGTTCTGGTCGTGGGTGACCAGGATCGTGGTGGTGCCGACGGTGCGCTGGATCTGGCGCAGCTCGATCTGCATCTCCTCGCGCAGCTTGGCGTCGAGATTGGACAGCGGCTCGTCGAGCAGCAGCACGCTCGGCTTGATCACCAGCGCCCGCGCCAGCGCCACGCGCTGCTGCTGGCCGCCGGACATGCGGCGCGGATGGCGGTCCTCATAACCGGCGAGCCCCACCATCGCGAGCGCGGCACGGACGCGCTCGGCCCTTTCAGTGCGCGGCACGGCACGCATCTCGAGGCCGAACGCAACGTTCTCGGCCGCGGTCATATGCGGAAACAGCGCGTAGCTCTGGAACACGATGCCGAGGCCACGCTTGGCCGGATGGATCGCGGTCAGGTCCTTGCCCTCGAGGCGAATCGCGCCGCGCGTGGGATCGAGGAAGCCCGCGATCATCTGCAACGTCGTGGTCTTGCCGCAGCCGGACGGGCCGAGGAAGGAGATGAACTCCCCCTTCCTCACCGACAGGCTGAAGTCGTCGACCACAGTCTGCGCGCCGAACTGCTTGGCGACCCGATCGAGCTCGAGATAGACCATGACGCTGTCTCCGCGGCGGCCGATCAGCGCTCGACCTCGCGATTCCAGCGCTTGGTCCACTCCTCGCGCTTCTCGTTGATCACGGTCCAATCCGGATTGTAGAGCTTCGCCGCGCGCTCGCCGATCGGCGCCATCTTGCCGAGCTCGGGCGGGATCACCAGCGATTTCAGCACCGGGCCGTAGCCATAGTCCTTCAGCATCACGAGCTGGATTTTTGGATCGAGCAGCATCTTGACGAAGCTCGCGGCGAGCGGCGAGGCATTCGGCTTGGTGATCGGGCATGCGGTGGTCAGCAGCGTCGCCGCGCCTTCCTTCGGGTAGACGAAGTCGACGGGGAAGCCGGTATTGGCAAGGCTCTGCACCCGGCCGGTGCCCCACACCGCGATCACGGCCTGGCCCGACTGGAACAGCTCGGTCATCTTGCCGGGCGACGGCTCATAGGCGAGCACGTTCGGATTGATCTCTTCCTTGAAGATCTTGAAACCGGAATCGACATTGCTCTCGCCGCCGCCGTTCATCTTCGACAGCATCACCAGCGCTTCGAGACCGTAGGTGTTGTTGATCGGCGGGATCACGAGCTGTTTCGCGTATTTCGTGTCCTTCAGATCGTTCCACGAGGTCGGCGGCGCCCAGCCTTTCTCGGCGAACACCTTGGTGTTGTACATCAGGCCGGTCGCGACGATGCCGATCGCGACCGCGCGATCGTCCTTGAAGCGCGCGGTGTCGTAGAGATCGGCGGGCAGGCCGTCGAGCTTGCCGCAGAAGCCGAGCTGGATCGCCTGGTACATCGGGCCGTCGTCGACGATGGCGACGTCGATCTGCTGGTTGCCCTTCTGCGCCTGGAGTTTCGCCAGCGTATCGGTGGAATTGCCGGCGACGTATTCGACCTTGACACCGTTCGCCTTCTCGAAGGCCGGGATCACCTCGTCGCGGATGGTCTTCTCGAACGAGCCGCCATAGCCGGCGACATAGAGCGTTTTCTGCTGGGCCGAGGCGACCGAGGGGGCCGCAACCAGCGCCGCGATGCTGACCGCTGTCAGGAGGCGAAGAGTCTTCATATGGACCGATCTCCAATACCGGAATGAGGTGACGTGCCGACGAGTCTCGCTGGCTGGAGCGTCTTTCCGCATTTCCTTCCGCGCCAATCCGTTTCCGACGGGGATCCGGCCCCCATTCGGCGGTTTTGGCGCGATCTGGAGGTTGGAACCCCTCCAATCTGCCGAAAAAGCGGGCCGACCCCAGTCCTGATGAAAAAGATCGCAACCTATACTTCCATCGTCCAATGAATAATGGCACCCTTTGCATGCCAAAATGTTATGATTGGAATTGGGGATGGCGCGGATCAATTCGCGGCAGGTGGAGGCCTTCCGGGCGACGATGCTGACCGGCAGCGTCACCGAGGCGGCGAAGCTGATGGTGGTGACACAGCCTGCGGTGAGCCGGCTGCTGCGCGACCTCCAGGCGCTGCTGAAAATGGAGTTGTTCGAGCGGCGCGGCACCGGCCTTGTGCCGACCGCCGCAGCGATGGCGCTCTACACCGAAGTGGAGCGCTCCTTCGTCGGCCTCGAGCGCATCACCGCGGCGGCCGAGGAAATCCGGGGACGCCGCACCGGCTCGTTGCGCATCGCCGCGCTGCCGGCGCTGGCGAACGGATACCTGCCCCGCCTTGCCGGACATTTCCTGATGGAGCGACCGAATCTCAACCTCGCCTTCTTCGGCGTGATCTCGCCGATCGTGGTCGATTGGGTATTGAACAACCAATGCGACATCGGCTTTGCCGAGGTGCCGATCGCGCATTCCGGCTTGCCAAGCCAGCGGCTGCCGGCTCTGGCGCGCGTGGCCGTGCTGCCGACCGGTCATCACCTTGCGGAGAAGGAAGTGCTGGAACCGCGCGATTTCGAGGGCGAGACGTTCATCTCGCTGTCGGCGGGATCGTCGAGCCGGCATCTCGTCGATCAGGTCTTCCACCGCCACGATGTCCGCCGCGTGCTCAGGGTCGAGACCACGCTGTCGGAGATCATGTGCGGCATGGTCTCGTCGGGGCTCGGGGTCTCGATCTGCGATCCCTTCACCGCGCAGGAATTTGCAACGCGCGGCGTCGTCGTGCGGCCCTTCCTGCCGCGCATCGATTTCGAATTCTCCGCCGTCTTTCCCGCGCAGCGCAGCCCCTCGCCGGTGGCGCTCGACCTGGTCGAGACCATGCGCAAGGCGCTGCTGGAGTTTGAGGATTAGGACTTGGGTTTGAACAGTGCAGCTACAAGCTCGCGGCAACCTCTCCCGCAAGCGGGAGAGGGAGCGCACCGTCTTCGTGGCACCGGCAGCCCTTCACCCGTTGAACGCCGCCTGCGCTTCCGGCAAATCCCAGATCTTGCCGATCGCGGCGGTGCCGGCCGCCGTGATCGCCGCTTCATCGGCGCCGAGATAGCGTCCGTCGTTAACCAGCACACGGCCATCGACGATGACCTGATCGATATTGGCGCGGTTGGCGAGCGCGATCAGCGCGCGGCGCGGATCGAACAGCGGCTGGAGATGCGGATGGGTGAGATCGACGACGGTGAGATCGGCGGTCGCGCCCGGCTCGATCCGGCCGAGATCGGGGCGCTTGATGACATCGGCGGCGATCGCCGTGTTCGCCTCGATCAGTTCCGGCGAGTTGGCGACGTCGGGGCGCGCCGCGGTGATCTTGGAGATCAGCGACGCCGCATTGAGCTCGCCGAGCAGGTCCATGTTGTAGCCGTCGGTGCCCACCACGGTTCGCACGCCGTGCTCGGCGAAGCGGCTGAAGGCGGCGGTGATGCCGGCACGCGCGAACACGCGCGGGCAGTTCAGCACGGTCATGCCGCGCGCAGCCATCAACTCGAGATCGTCGTCACTGCTGAACATGCAATGCGCCGCCATCAGATCGGGCGCGAGCAGGCCGAGCCAGTCCAGATATTGCGCCGGAGTGCGGCCACCATAGCGCTTGCCGATGGTCTCGACCTCGGCGCGGCTCTGCGCCATGTGGGTCGTGATGGGGACACCGAGCTCGCGCGCCCGCGTCGCGCACGCCTTCAGAAGATCAGGACCGCAGGTGTCGGTGGCGTGCGGGCTCATCGCAAGCGAGATGCGACCGTCGCCGCGATTGTTCCAGCGGTGATAGAGCGCGTCCCACGTCGCCATGTCGGCGGCGCCGTCGTCGCCGGAATAGCGTACCACGCCATCCTGGCCGGCCTTGGCGTCCGACGTCGAGAACAGATAGGGCGCGCCGTAAAAGCGTATGCCCATCTCCTCGGCGGCGTCGAACATTTCCGGGATCGAGTTGCGGAACGGCTCCATCACCGTGGTGGCGCCGCCCTTGAGGAGCTGGAGGATGCCGAGCCGCGCCACTGCGAGGCGCTCCTCCGCCGACAGGATATCGGCGCCACGCTTGGTGAGCGGCAGCAGCACCGTGTAGACGATGCTCTGGTTGTTCTTGCGGCCGTTGCCGTCCTCGGTGTGGCTGCGCGCCACCGCTTCTGAGAAGCAGTGATTGTGCAGGTTGAGCAGGCCCGGCAGCACCAAGCGGCCGGGACGGTCGTAGACCTGATCGGCACTCGGCTTGTCGCGCGTGACCGCGGCGATCCTCTTGCCTTCGACCAGAACCCAATGGTCGCGCAGCACGTCCTGCGCGCCGTCTTTCCGTGACAGCACATAGCTGCCGAAGATTGCTGTGGTGCTCATGCGGGGCGTACGTTCCAGAACACGGCGGTGCCGTCGAGAATCCCGGTGATGGCTTTGCGATAGGCAGTCGGCTGCTTGTACAGGCCGATCGGAATATAGGGGATCTCCTCGAACGCCACCGCCTGGATCTCGCGGCAGATGCGCTGCTGCTCGGCGAGCTCCGAGGCTGCCAGCCACTGGCTGCGCAACTCGCCCATCTTCGTGCTCGCATACCAGCCGGCGACCTTGCCTTCGCCGCGGATGTTGGTGTTGCCGGCCGGGTTCAGCCAGTCGATGCCCTGCCAGTTGCCGACGGCTGCGCTCCAACCGCCCTGTCCGATCGGGTCTTTTTTGAGCTGGCGCTGCAACACCACAGCGAAATCGAGCCCGGCATATTCGACATTCATGCCGGCCTTGCGCAAGCTATCGACCGCGATCTGGCCGAGCGGCTTCTGCGCCAGCGAGTTGGTGGGGACGAGCAGCACGATCTTCTCGCCGTTGTAGCCGGCGGCCTTCAGATCCGCGTTGACCTTGTCGTAGTTGCGCGGGCCGCGGAATACGTCGAGGCCGCCGTCGCTCGCCATCGGCGTGCCAGGTGCGAAATAGCCGATCGGCGAGACCTGGAAGGCCGGGTCGGTGCCGGCAACCGCGGTCATGAA
This sequence comes from Bradyrhizobium sp. SMVTL-02, assembly GCF_051853005.1. Classification (NCBI taxonomy): domain Bacteria; kingdom Pseudomonadati; phylum Pseudomonadota; class Alphaproteobacteria; order Hyphomicrobiales; family Nitrobacteraceae; genus Bradyrhizobium; species Bradyrhizobium sp. SMVTL-02. The sequence continues at coordinate 6,686,756 of NZ_CP182469.1, forward strand.
CGCGGACTGGTCGATCGCGCCGAGCAGCGCGCGGCGGATGGCGGGATTGTCGAACGGCGGCTGCAGATGGTTGAGGCGCAGCATGCAGGCATAGCCTCCGGGGTCGAGGATGCGCGTCTCGATGTCGCCTGCGGCCTTGATCACCGGCAACAGATCGTGCGGCGTGGTCTCCTGCCAGTCTTGCTCGCCGGTCTGGAGCGCGGCGACGCCGGTGCCTGCATCGGGCGTGGTGGTCCAGACCACGCGATCGTAATGGACAATCTTCGGCCCGGCGGTCCAATCCGGCTTGCCGTCCGTGCGCGGCTGGTAGCGCTCGAACCTGGCGTAGGCGTTGCGCGCGCCCTGCACGCGCTCGTCGGCAAGATAGCGGAACGGGCCGCTGCCGATGACCTCGGTGAGCGGCTTGAACGGGTCCTGGCTCGCCAGCCGCTCCGGCATCATGAAGCAGGCGTTGATCGCGGCCTTGCCGAGCGCCTGCGGCAGCAGCGGGAACGGTCGCTTGAGACGGAAGCGGATGGTGCGGTCGCCGGCGGCCGAAAGCTCCGCAGTCGCTTCGAGTAGTTCACCGCCAAAGCCGTCGCGCGCCGCCCAGCGGCGGATGCTGGCGACGCAGTCGCGCGCGAGCACGCGCTCGCCATCGTGCCAGAACAAGCCGTCGCGCAAGGTGAGGTCCCACTGGAGCTGGTCACCGGAGATGGCGTGACCCGACAGCATCTGCGGCGAGACCTGGAGCGACGAACTCATGCCGTAGAGCGTGTCGTAGACCATAAAGCCGTGGTTTCGCGAGACCTGCGCGGTCGAGTAGATGGGATCGATGAAGGCGAGGTCGATGACGGGGATGAAGCGCAGCGTGGATTGCGATTCAGCGCGGACGATGCCCGGCAGCGACAGCGCCGGCACGGCTGCGGCGGCCTTGAGGAGCGAACGGCGGGAGATGAGCATGACAAGAGGCTCCTAGTGCGGTGATATGCAGCGGCGTTGACGGTCTGCTCCCTCCCCCGTCTGCGGGGGAGGGTTGGGGAGAGGGTTTTTCCGCAACGGAACAGTCCCCAAGAGGAGAAAGCCCTCACCCGGCGCTACGCGCCGACCTCTCCCGCAAGCGGGAGAGGTGCAGCGAGTAGGCCGCCCGAGCGATATCAAACCACCAGAATGCACCATTGGTACTTACGTGTTCAACAAGACCGCGCCGATGGCAGCCGCGACCGCCTGCTGCGCCGGCTCGACCACGGGCACGCCGATCGCCTGCGCGATGGCCGCGCGGTGCGAGGCCATGCCGGCGCAGCCCATGACCACGACATCGGCGCGGCATTGCGTGACGAGTGCGCGGCCGGCGTCAATCAGGCGGCCGCGGATGTCGGCACCTGCCGTCTCGGCCGCACTCGCGCCGACCGACCAGCTTCCGGCATAGCGGCTGTCGACACCCATCACGCGCGCCATGCGCTGCTGGCGGCGGATGCTCGACGGCGACAGTGCAATGACGCCGAAGCGCTCGCCCAGCATCAGCGCGCGGAAGATGGCGCATTCGGCGATGCCCATGACAGGACGGCCAGCGGCCGCCTCGCGTACCGCATGCAGGCCGGGATCGCTGAAGCAGGCGAGCACGAACGCATCTGCATCGTCGCGCGACACGCGGTTCACCAGCGGCATGACGACGCTGTCGGCGTCGCGCTGCGAGTTGATGCCCGGCGGGCCCTCGGCAAGGCCGACCACCTCGATGTCAGGCCCGCCGGCGATACGCAGTGGCGCGACCGCGTCGTCGATCGCCGCCGTCACCGACGCCGACGAGTTGGGGTTGATGACGAGGATGCGGCGATGGGTCATGGCTTGGCTCAGCGGTTGGACGCTTCGTGGCGCAGGAAGTTTTCCGCGATCTTCTCGCCCGTCGTGATCCAGACATCGGGGCACGACTTGGCGTAGGTGAGGAACTCACGCAGCAGGCGCAGCCGCATCGGACGGCCGCTGCATTGCGGATGCAGCACCGTCGTCACCATCGCACCCCAGTCGCGGACCTCGTCCAGCTCGTCTTTCCACATCGAGAGCACATGCTCCTTGGGGAAGATCGAGCGCGGGCTGAAGCGGGCAGAGAGGCCGTGCATCCAGTCGTCATAGCTCGCAGTCACCGGCAGCTCGATCGTGCCGGGCTTGCCGTCGGCGAGGCGATGGCGATAGGGCCTGACGTCGTCGCGGAACGAGGACGTGTAGACAATGCCGTGGCGCACCAGCGCAACGCGCAGCTCCTCGGTGAACTCGCCGTAAGGCGCGCGATAGCCGGTCGGCTTGACACCGAGCCGGCGCTTCAGCGCCTCGAAGCCGCGCTCCAGCTCCTCCTCGATCCAGGGATCGCCGGGATCGGGCAAGAGATGGTGATAGCCGTGATGGCCAATCTCGTGGCCGGCCTTCAGAATCGATTCGGCCATCGCGGGATGTGCGTCAACCGACCAGCCCGTGACGAAGAAGGTCGCCTTGAGATCGAGCTGGTCGAGCAGCTCCAAGAGCTTCGGCGTGCCGACACGCGCCTCATAGCCGCCATAGCTCATGGTGATGAGCCGCTGCGCATGACCTGCGTCCTTGCTGGTCCAGGCGCTTTCGGCGTCCACGTCGAACGACAGGAACATCGCCGACTTGTACGGCTTCGGCCAGGGATATTCCGGCGCGGGATCCGCGGTGTTGGCCGGGACCAGCGGGATGCTCTTGAGTGCCTTACTGTCCAGCATTGATGGTCGCCTTCTCTAATCCGTTGTCATTGAGTTTCCACTTGGCCAGCAGGGTCTTGTAGGTGCCGTCGGCGATCAACGCATCGACGGCTTCGAGGATGGCCTGCTGAAGTGCCTTTTCCTTGACCGGCAGCGCAATGCCCGTGAACTGCGACGCGAAGGGGACGCCGACCGGCGCATAGGTGCCCGGCTCGAGATCCATCAGATAGGGCAGCGTCTCGTTGCCCTGCACGGCGGCATCGATACGCCCCTGCCTGAGCTGCGTGCGCGCATCGGCCGATCCGTCGGTGCCGACGATCTGGACCGGATTGCCGCCGCAGTTCTTCTGGCTCCACTTGTCGATCTCGGCCGGAAACATGGTCCGGCGGCTGGCGCCGACCTTCTTGCCGCACAGCGCAGCCATGTCCTTGAACTCGGACGCGCGGGACTGCTGCACGAAGAATTTTGGACCGCTGCGCAGATAATCGACGAACGACGCGATCTCGTGCCGGTTCGCATAGTCGGTGAAGCCGGACAGGATGGCATCCACCCGCCCCGTCGAAATCGACGGCATGAATTCGGCAAAGCTGGTCTCGGTCCATTCGATCTTGACGCCGAGCTTGCGGCCGATCGCCTCGCCGAGATCGATGTCGAATCCGGACAGCGCGTTGGTGGCGGGATCGCGGAACTCCATCGGCGGATAGTTCGGCACCAGCGCCACCTTGAGGCTGCCCCGCTTGGCAATATCAGGCGGCAGCTCGATCGCCGTCACCGATGCGCTCATGGCGCCGAGGAACGCCGCCGCAACCAAAATCCGCTTCATCACCACACCCCCAATGTCAGATCACAGCCGAAAGAAATGCCTTGGTGCGCTCCTCGCGCGGCGCACCCAACACGTCCGAGGCGCGGCCCTGCTCGATGATCGCGCCCTGGTCCATGTAGACGACGCGGTCGGCGACCTCGCGCGCGAAGCCGAGCTCGTGCGTCACCACCATCATGGTCATGCCGCTCTTCGCCAGCTCCTTCATGACCGCGAGCACCTCGCCGACCAGCTCGGGATCGAGCGCGCTGGTCGGCTCATCGAACAGCATCAGCATCGGCTTCAGGGCGAGCGCCCGCGCAATCGCGACGCGCTGCTGCTGCCCGCCGGAAAGCTGCGCCGGGTATGAGTCCGCCTTGGCCGCCAGCCCGACGCGACGGAGCAGCTCGAGCGCCTCAGTGCGCACCTCTTCTGGCTTGCGGCCTTGCACCTGGGTCGGGCCTTCGGTGATGTTCTCGAGCGCAGTCTTGTGCGGAAACAGGTTGAAGCGCTGGAACACCATGCCGGTCTTCAGCCGCTGCCGCCCGATCTCGCGCTCGGAGAGGCGGTGAAGCTTCCCACCGTGCTCACGCACGCCCAGCAGCTCGCCGTCGAGCCAGATGCCGCCGGCATCGATCGTCGCGAGCTGGTTGATGCAGCGGAGCAGCGTGGTCTTGCCGGAGCCGGAGGCGCCGATCAGGCACATCACCTCGCCGGGCCAGACGTCGAGCGAGACATTCTTCAGAGCCTGGAACTCTCCAAAATTCTTGCTGACAGAGCGGATCGCGACGAGGGGTTTTGTCATCGCGCGAGCCGCAATGTGCCGCGCGCAAAGCGGCGCTCCAGCAGCATCTGCAGCGGGGTCAGGATCGAGACCACGAGCAGATACCAGAGCCCGGCGACGATCAGGAGCTCGATGACGCGGGAGTTGGCGTAATAGATGTTCTCTGCGTTGTGCAGCAGCTCCGGATACTGGATCACGCTCGCAAGCGATGTCGCCTTCACCATGCCGATGAACTCGTTGCCGAGCGGCGGGATCACCACCCGCATCGCCTGCGGCAGCACAATCCGGCGCAGCGCGCGCAGCCGTCCCATGCCGATTGCCTGCGCCGCCTCATATTGTCCGACGTCGACCGACAGCATGCCGGCGCGCATCACTTCCGAAGTATAGGCGCCCTGGTTGATGCCGAGCCCGAGCAGCGCCGCGAGGAACGGCGTCATGACGTCGACGGCCCGCGCGCTCCACAGGCCGGGAATGCCGATGGTCGGAAACACCAGCGCGAGGTTGAACCACAGCAGCAATTGCAGGATCAGCGGCGTGCCGCGGAACAGCCAGGTGTAGCCGGCGGCCACCGACTTCAGCACCGGATTGGGCGACAGCCGCATGATAGCGACGACGATACCGAGAAAGATGCCGAGCATCATTGCCAGCACTGCCATCACCATGGTGTTGACGATGCCTTCGAGGATGACCTTCACGGTCAGGAAGCGGCTGACATAGGACCACTCGATCTGGCCGTTCGCAAACGCGCGCACGATCGCCGCCAGCACGAGGACGATCAGGGCCGCGCTGATCCAGCGAAACCAGTGCGGCTCGCGCGCGATCCGCATGCCCGACAGATCGGGAAATCCCTCCGCGAGAGCCGGCGTCGGCTTCATTGCGGCGCCGCGTTCAGCATGGGCTGCGCAACCGCGTTGGCGCCAAGGCCCCATTTGTCGAGAATGGCCTTGTAGGAGCCGTCGGCGATCATCGCCGCGAGCTTCTCCGTCACCACCTCGCGCAACGCCGCGTCGTCCTTGCGGAACATGATGCCCTGATAGCCCCTCGCGAAGGCCTCGCCGACGATGCGGTATTTGCCGGGCTCCTGGGATTGCGCATAAGGCAGCGTCTCGCTGCCCTGCACGGCGGCATCGATGCGGCCCTGCTTGAGCTGGTTGCGGACGTCGATCGAGTTCTCGCCCGGAACGTACTGGATCGCCGGTTTGCCGGCCGGCTCGCAATTCTGCTTGCTCCACTTCTCGATCTCGGCCGGGAAGCTGGTGCTGCGGGTGGTGCCGACCTTCTTGCCGCAGAGATCGGTCGCCTCCTTGGCGGCGTTGTCCGCCATCACGAAAAACTGCGGACCGGTCGCGAGGTAATCGACGAAATCGGCGGTCTCTCGCCGCGAGGCGCGATCGGAGATACCGGAGATGATGAAATCGGCGCGCTTGGTCTGGAGCGAGGGGATCAGCTCGGCGAACGGCGTCTCGCTCCAGACGATCTTGAGGCCGCCGAGCCGCTTGGCGAGCTCGTTTGCGAGATCGATGTCGAGCCCGACCAGCTCGTTGGTCGCGGGATCGCGATATTCCATCGGCGCGTAGGTGGAGTTGACCGTGAGTTTCAGCGCGCCAGCCTGCTTGATCTCGGCCGGCAGCTCGGCGGCTTGTGCGGAGGTCACCGCGGCCAGCGCGGCAACAGCGAGAGAAAATGAGAGGCGTGTCATGTCAACTTCCTTGCCCATGTCAGCTCCTTTGCCAGCGCCGTGCCAAAGTCAGTCGGCATCGAGAACGGCCGGCTCGATCACGCCGGCGCGTTCGGTGATCACCCGGTATTGCTCCGGCCGCCGGTGGGCGGCGAAGTTGAACATCTTGTCCTTGCCCTGGCGGCAGAGATCGAGATCGATGTCGGCGACGATCACCTCGTCCGCGAGCGTCTGCGCCTGTGCGACGATGCGCCCATTGGGATCGACGATGCAGGAGCCGCCGATCAGCCCGGAGCCATCCTCCTCGCCCGCCTTCGCCACCGAGATCGCCCAGGTCGCGTTCATGTAGGCGTTGGCCTGTGTCACCAGCGTCGAGTGGAAGGTGCGCAAGGCTCCGTCTTCCGTCGTGCCGCCATTGGGATCGTAGGCCGCCGAATTATAGCCGATGCAGACGAGCTCGACGCCCTGCAGGCCGAGCACGCGCCAGGATTCCGGCCAGCGGCGATCGTTGCAGATCATCATGCCCATGATGGCGTGAGCCCAGGCCGAGCCGGCGCGGAAGGCGGGAAAGCCGAGGTCGCCATATTCGAAATAGCGCTTCTCGAGCTGCTGGTAGCGCGCGCCCTCGCGCGGCTCGACCGAGCCGGGCAGATGCACCTTGCGATAGCGGCCGAGAATCTCGCCGTCGCGATCGACCAGGACGGCGCAATTGTAGCGGCGGCCGTCCGGCGTCAGCTCGGCATAGCCGACATAGAAGCCGACGCGCAGCGCGCGTGCGCGGTCGAACAGCTTTGCCACCGCCGGGTTCGGCATGCCGCGCTCGAAATACTGGTCGAGCTCCTCGCCTTCCAGCAGCCAGCGCGGGAAGAAGGTGGTGAAGGCAAGCTCGGGGAACACCACGAGGCTGGCGCCGCGGCCGGCGGCCTCCTCCAGCAATGCCAGCATCCGCGCCAGCGTGTGCTCGCGCGAGTCTGCTTTTTGCGTCGGCCCCATCTGGGCGGCGGCGGCGCGAAGGACACGAACCAAGATTGCCTCCAATCTGTGCGCAGTGCTGCCTCGATGGGCGAATGAACCCATTGATGCGACGCGCAAATCCGCTGCCATTACGGGTGAGCGGGGCTGCAAAATCAATTCGTTCTGCTATGATGTTTTGGCCCAGAGTATAATCGGCAGTGATATGAACCTGCGCCAGCTCGAGATCCTGCGTGCCGTCATCCGCCACCGCACCACGGTGGCGGCGGCGGACGAACTGGCGCTGTCGCAGCCCGCGATCAGCAATGCCTTGAAGACGATGGAAGCGCAGGCGGGCTTTGCACTTTTCGAGCGCGTCAACAACCGGCTGTTTCCGACCGCGGAAGCGATGGCGCTCTACAAGGAGAGCGAAGCGATCTTCGCACTGCATGCCAAGCTCGAGAGCCGCGTGCGCGATCTGCGCGAGAACCGCTCCGGGCATCTTGCGATCGTGGCAACCCCGCCGCTCGCCTACAGCATCATTCCGTCCGCGCTGTCGGGCTTTTTGCGCCGCCGCCCGGAGACGCGCGTCTTTTTCGACGTGCGGCGCTATGAGGGCATCATCGAGGGCGTGCTCAGCCGTGTCGCCGAGCTCGGCTTCGCGCTCGGGCTGACCCATCATCCGGGCATCGCGCATGAGATCGTGCACACCGGCGAGATGGTCTGCGTGCTGCCGCCGCAGCACAAGCTCGCCGACCAGCAGGTGATCTCGGCCGCCGATCTGTCCGGCCTGCCCTTCATCGGGCTCGAGCGCGGTACGCGGCTGGGCGAAGCCGTGCGCGACAGTTTTGCCCGTGCTGGCGCGCCATTCCGGCCGACCGTCGAGGTACGCTACTGCAACACGGCCTGCGTGCTCGCTGCCGCCGGCGTCGGCGCCGCGGTGGTCGACCCGTTCTCGCCACGCCAGAACGGCGGCAGCGGCCTCGTCGTGCGGCCGTTTGCGCCGACAACCAGCGCCGTCGCCTATATGCTATGGTCGGAGGCCGAGCCGCTGTCGCGCCTCGCCAAGGCTTTCCTCAACGAAGTGCGCAAGGAAAGCGCGCTGCTGGAGCGTGCAGCGCCACACCAGCAACATGGGGCAGAAAGCGACTGAGCTGCGCAACCTTCGACCCGGGGGCACATGGCACGCATCACCATCATCGAGACGGGGCAGGTCCCGCCAAAATATCGCGAGCGGCACGGCTCGTTTCCGGACATGTTCGAGCGGATGATCCGTAGCGAGGATCCGACGGCGGCGATCGAGGTCGTCAGCATTCCGAATGGCGACGCGCTTCCCGACCCCGGCAAGGTCGAAGCCGTGCTGATCACGGGCGCAGCCGCCGGCGTCTATGATGGGCTCGACTGGATCGTGCCGCTGGAGGACTTCGTCCGCAAGGCCTACACGAACAAGACACCGATGGTCGGCGTCTGCTTCGGCCATCAACTGATCGCGCAGGCGCTCGGCGGCACCGTGCGCAAATCCGAGAAGGGCTGGGGCATCGGGCGGCACGTCTACCAGGTGTTGCCGGAGAACGGCGTCGTCGACGGCGAAGCGGTGGCGATCGCCGCCTCACATCAGGACCAGGTGATCGAGCCGCCAAGCGATGCGCTGACAATCCTCTCTTCCGAGTTCACTCCGCATGCCGGCCTGCTCTACGCCAACGGCGCAACGCTGACCGTGCAGCCGCACCCGGAATTCGATGTAGAGTTCGCGCAAGTCTGCTGCGACCTGCGCGACGGCAAGGCACCGGAGGATGTCGTGGCGACGGCGAGAGTGTCGCTGGCAGAGCCGATGGATAGTGCAAAGCTCGGCGGGGCGATCACGAGGTTTCTGACACAGCGCGCGGCGCGTTAGTTGCACACTTCATAGCTCTCTCCCCTTGAGTGTCCCCATTGATAGGGCATAATGTCCTCGGCGCCTGAGGCGGGATGGGGAATGAGCCCAAGTCGTCGCACGATAAGCCTGATGTTTGCACTCGCCCTGTTCGTCGTAGGGCTGGTGGCTCTGGTATATCTCCTGTTCTTCGGGCTCGCGTGGAAGGGCTGGATGTTAATGGCCGCCGGTTTCGTGACGGCGCTAGGCTGCATGTGGTTCTGGGAGGACCTCCCAAAAGCGAGAGCCAAGAGCAGTGAGGGCGGTTAGATAATCAGAACGGATCCGTTCCCAGGCCCGGCACATCGGCCGGACGCGGCCCGGGCGCGGCCCAATGAAAGCGGCGGTCCTTCTCCGCAATCATGATATCGTTGATCGAGGCCTCGCGGCGCTTCATCAGGCCGTGCTCGTCGAACTCCCACTGCTCGTTTCCGTAGGAGCGATACCACTGGCCGTTCGCGTCGTGCCATTCGTACTGGAAACGCACCGCGATGCGGTTGCCGTCAAAGGCCCAGAGATCCTTGATCAGGCGGTAGTCCTGCTCCTTCTCCCATTTGCGGGTGAGGAAGGCGACGATGGCCTCGCGGCCCTGGAACACCTCGGAGCGGTTACGCCAGCGACTGTCCTCGGTATAGGCGAGCGAGACCCGCACCGGATCGCGCGAATTCCAGGCGTCCTCTGCCATGCGCGCCTTCTGCGCGGCGGTCTCTCGGGTAAAGGGCGGTAACGGCGGGCGCGACATGATGGCCTCATCGGTTTGGTCGGGGCCGCAAATCTATCGCTGCGATTGACGGAGTCGATAGGCCATCTCATATCGGCCGATCACTTATCGGGCGATCAGGAAATCAGATCGGCCTTCATCAAGGTGCGGATCGACTTCGGGATCGGCTGGGCGCGGCCGCCGCTGATGAAGGCGACGCGCACCTCGGCCTTCACCAGCACGTCCTCGCCCCGCCGCACCTCCTGCGCCAGCATGATGGAGGCGCCCTTCACCGCGATCCGCCAGGTCACGACGTCGAGCACGTCGTCCATCCGCGCCGGCTTGAGGAAATCGAGATGCATCGAACGCACGACGAAGGCAAAGCCCGCGCCTTCCGTCTCCACCTGCTCGAACAGCGCCTGCTGCTCGGCGCCCATCAGCCTGAGATGATTGGTCCGGCCGCGCTCCATGTAGCGCAGATAATTGGCGTGATAGACGATGCCGGAAAAATCCGTGTCCTCGTAGTAGACGCGGACCTGCATGTAATGGCGGCCGTCGCGGATCTCGCCGTCGAGATGGGCAGTCACGTCGCGAGCCTCTTGGCTTGTCGCTGTCGGCCCGTTTTGCGCAAAAACCTTGGTCCGCGCAAGCGTATTAGGACACAACCGGCGCCCGCCCCAGCGTCACCTCGACGATCTCCGGCGGCACGCCGACGCGGACGGGCATGAGGCTGCAGCCGAGGCCGCCGGAGATGATGACGTCGCATTTGAGCCTGACGTGACCATACGCCAGCCTGATGCCCTGCTGCTTCGGAACGGCCGGCGACCAGCCGAGCAGGCGGACCTGGCCGCCATGGGTGTGGCCGGACAGTTGCAGCGCGACGCGCGCGGGCACGCGAGTCGCGATGCCAGGCTCGTGCGCGAGCAGGATCACTGGCGCGTCGTCGCTGACCTTGGCGAGCGTTGCGGTGAGATCGTCGGCACCGAAGCGCCCCGTGGTGCGGAAGCGCCGCGCCGGCAGGAAGGCGAGCTGATCGCCGAGGCCGGCGAGCCAGAACGGGCGACCGTCCTTGGTAAGGCGCACGGCGTCGTTCTCGTAGACGGGAATGCCGGCCGCCTCCAGCGCGCGGTGCGCGACCGTCGGCCCATGGCCCGCCTGCTGCACGGCCCTGTCGACCCAATAGTCGTGATTGCCCATGACGGCGTGGACGCCGAGGGGCGCTTTCAGGCCCGAAAGCACCCTCGCCCATTCGCTCGAAGGGATGATGCGCGTGACGTGGTGAAGGCCGGCGACATAATCGCCGAGCAGCACGATGAGGTCGGGCTCGAGCGCATTGGTGCGATCGACGATGCTCTCGATCCGCTCCAGCGACATCCAGGGATCGCAGGCATGGATGTCAGCGATCGCGGCAATCTTCAGCGGAAAATCCGCCGGCCATTGTCGCGGGGTCGGATGATACCGGGTGACGCGGAGCCGCAGCACCGGCTCGATCCCGAAGCCGTAGGCAGCGGTCGAAACGCCGAGGGCAGACAGGCCGCCGATGGAGCGGATGAAATGACGCCGTGTGATCATGGAAGCCCAATGGTCATGCAGCTTCTTGATGCGTCCCGATTGGAGCGGAATTGGGGTGCGCTCGTGCAGACCTTCTGCACGAGATTACCGGAAATTCATCAAAACCGGAACGGCGAACGTTTCAGCAGATCAGTCGTCACTTTCGTCGGTGCCGAACAGGCCGAACTGTGCCGCATCGCGATTCGGCTCGGCGAGACCGAGGTGGTGGAAGGCGTGCGAGGTGAGCAGCCGGCCGCGCGGGGTGCGCTGGAGATAGCCGCACTGGATCAGATAGGGCTCGATGATGTCCTCGATCGCATCGCGCGGCTCGGACAGCGCCGCGGCCATGGTCTCGACACCGACCGGGCCGCCGCCATAGTTGAGCGCGATGGTCGAGAGATAGCGGCGGTCCATGGCATCGAGGCCCGCGGCGTCGACCTCGAGCGCGCTCAGCGCGTGATCGGCGATCTTGCGGTCGATCGTGTCAGCATTCGCCGCCGAGGCAAAGTCGCGGACACGGCGGAGCAGGCGCCCGGCGATGCGCGGCGTGCCGCGGGCGCGGCGCGCGATCTCGTTGGCGCCATCCGCGCTCATGCCGACATTGAGCACGCGCGCCCCGCGGCTGACGATGCTCTCGAGTTCCTCGATGGTGTAGAAATTGAGCCGGACCGGAATGCCGAAGCGGTCGCGCAGGGGATTCGTAAGAAGACCGGCGCGCGTGGTGGCACCGACCAGCGTGAATTTCGACAGCTCGATCTTCACCGAGCGCGCCGCCGGGCCCTCGCCGATGATGAGGTCGAGCTGAAAATCCTCCATCGCGGGATAGAGCACCTCTTCGACCGCGGGGCTCAGGCGATGGATCTCGTCGATGAAGAGCACATCGCGCTCTTCCAGGTTGGTGAGGAGCGCCGCGAGATCGCCGGCCTTGGCGATCACGGGACCCGAGGTGGCACGAAAGCCGACGCCGAGCTCTTTCGCCACGATCTGCGCCAGCGTGGTCTTGCCGAGGCCGGGGGGACCGACGAACAGCACGTGATCCAGCGCCTCGCCGCGCTTGCGCGCCGCCTCGATGAAGATCGACAGGTTCTTGCGCGCCTGCTGCTGGCCGACGAAATCGGACAGCGATTGCGGACGCAGCGCGGTGTCGCCGACATCGTCGCTGCGGCGCTCGGGCGAGACCATGCGGTTGGCCTTGGGATCGCTCACTTCGCCAGTTCCTTCAGGCCGAGCCGGATGAGCTGCGCCGTTTCGGCGCCTTCACCCGCGCTGCGCGAGGCCGATGCAATCGCGGCAGCCGCCTGCGGCTGGCCGTAGCCCAGATTGACCAGCGCGGAGATCGCATCGGCAACCGGGCGCGGCGCGCGCTGGTCGTCGACGGCGCCGGCGAGATGCACGACGGCCGGATCGACACTGGCGAAGGCCGGCGCCTTGTCCTTCAATTCGGTGACAATGCGCTCGGCGACCTTGGGGCCGACCCCGGGCGTGCGCGACACCGCCGCCTTGTCGCGCAGCGCGATGGCATTGGCGAGATCGCCCGGCGCCAGCGTGCCGAGCACCGCGAGCGCGACCTTGGCGCCGACGCCCTGTACGGTCTGGAGCAGGCGAAACCATTCGCGCTCCTGGTCGGTGCGGAAGCCGAACAGTTTTATTTGGTCCTCGCGGACGTAAGTCTCGATCGACAGCACGGCGGCTTCGCCGGGCGAAGGCAGATGCTGCAGCGTGCGCGACGAGCAGTGCACCTGGTAACCGACGCCGCCGACGTCGAGGATGACGAAGTCCTCGCCGTAGGAGTCGATCAGGCCCTTGAGCTTGCCGATCATAACCCCGCCACCTTCAGCCTGAGCGCCCTGCCCTGGCGGTGATGGGCGTGGGTGACGGCGATGGCGAGCGCGTCGGCGGCATCCGCCGACGGCGGCTCGGCTTTGGGCAGCAATATCTTCAGCATCATCGCGATCTGTTGCTTGTCGGCGTGGCCGGCGCCGACCACCGTCTTCTTGACCTGGTTCGGCGCGTACTCGGCAACACTGATGCCGAACATTGCGGGCGCCAGCATGGCGACCCCGCGGGCCTGGCCGAGCTTGAGCGTCGCAACGCCGTCCTTGTTGACGAAAGTCTGCTCGACCGCGGCTTCGATCGGCTGGTGGCTGGACAGGACGGACGCGAGACCTTCGTGGATCGCGAGCAGCCGGCTCGACAGCGGCAGATCGTCCGGCGGTTCCACCGAGCCGCAGGCGACGTAGACCAGGCGGTTGCCCTCAGCCTCGATCACGCCCCAGCCGGTGCGGCGCAGGCCGGGGTCGATGCCGATGATGCGAACGGGGCCACGAATCGGAAGCGCAGTCATGGGCCAGTGATAGCGGCTGGCCGCGGCGGGGGAAACAGAAACAGAACGGAAGTAACAGGGGAAGTGGAGCCTTCGTGCCCCTACCCGCCCATCTTCGCCATCAGCGCGTCCGACACCTCGAAATTGGCGTAGACGTTCTGGACGTCGTCGTGCTCGTTGAGCAGGTCCATCAGCTTGAGCAGCTTCTCGCCGGTTTCGTCGTCGACCGACACCGTATTCTGCGGCTTCCAGATCAGCGCGGCCTTGCGCGGCTCGCCGAACTTGGCTTCCAGCGCCTTGGCGACGTCGCGATAGCTTTCGGTCGAGGCATAGATCTCGTGGCCGCCTTCGCCGGAGATCACGTCGTCGGCGCCGGCGTCGATCGCGGCATCCAGCACCGCGTCGTCGGAGGCGACGCTGCGGTCATATTCGATGATGCCGGTGCGGTCGAACATGAACGAGACCGAGCCGGTTTCGCCGAGATTTCCGCCGGACTTGGTGAAGAAGGAGCGGATGTCCGAGGCCGCGCGGTTGCGGTTGTCGGTCAGCGCCTCGACGATGACTGCGACGCCGCCCGGGCCATAGCCCTCGTAGCGGATCTCGTCATAGTTCTCGCCGTCATTGCCGGCCGCCTTCTTGATGGCGCGCTCGATATTGTCCTTCGGCATGTTCTCCTGGCGTGCGGCGATCACGGCGGCGCGCAGGCGCGGGTTCATGGCGGGGTCGGGCGTCCCCAGCTTGGCGGCGACGGTGATTTCCCGCGCCAGCTTGCCGAACAGTTTCGACTTTTGCGCATCCTGCCGCCCCTTGCGGTGCATGATGTTCTTGAATTGGGAATGTCCGGCCATGCGTGGTCTCTTGAGGAATAGTCAGCCAAAGGTGAGCGTGGGAAGCGCGGCCTTATAGGCCGCCAACCCAGCGGAATCAAAGGGCCCTGACGCGTCAAGCTAGCACTGTGAAGTTAGCCGGCGGAATGGTCCGTGCCCAGAGGTCGGGCATTGTTAACCCTGATTTCATCCTGGCCTGCGAAAATAGCGTCCGCCCGCCCCCCGGCAAGAGATACCTGATGGCATTCGGACTGTTTCGGAAGCGTCGGCCGGATATGGCTGCGCCGGCGGCCCCCCGCAGCTGCGCAGCCGGCGGCCATTTCCGAGCCCGTTCCGGCCAATGAGGGCGATTCGGCCAGGGACGTCCTGGAACCGCTGGAACTCGAGCTCGGGGCCATGATCCGCCAGCTCGAGCGCGCCCCAATTCGATGGCCGGCGGCGCCGAGGCGATGGCGGTGAGGCTGGCCGCCATTCGCGACCGCACCAACGCCCTGACAGGTCCCACCAACGCCGCCCAGTCGACCGCATCCACCTTCGCCCACGCCGCCGACAAGTTCGCCCAGTCGGCGCAAGGCATCGGGGCGCAGGTCCGCGCGGCCGGCAAGCTCGCCGACGACGCCAGCGCCGCAGGAAGCGCGCGCCAATGTCGACCGCCTGCGCGAGTCCTCCGCCGCGATCGGCAACGTCGTCAATCTGATCGCGCAGATCGCGCGGCAGACGACGCCGCTCGCGCTCAACTCGACCAAGAGTTCGAAAACAACCCCATGCACAGTAGGCGGGGTGTGCGGAAGCAATGGCTTATGCCGACATGCCGTGGCGCGCTTTGACTCGTCGGGCAAAACAGGGGCATAATGCTATTATTCCGAAATAACCAATTCTCATCGCCGTCTTCTCTAGCAAGATAGAGCTATCGCAGGTGACTTCCTGGCGGCCGCCGACTTTTCCAATCGCACGAATTTCGTCATCGCACGGCTTTGCACATTCGCACGACGATTTGCGACGATCGGGGGCGCTTGCGGCGAAATGCGTCAAAATATGACGATTATCATATCTTTTAACCCAAAAACGCCGCGATGATTGCCGCACAAATTCGTGAACGTCATGGCCTGACGCTTCGATCGCGCAAATATGCATTGCCGGAAATTTCGATGCTTCTTCGCTTCGCATCGATATGATTATGGTCGCGCGCAAATCGGCCACGCCGCAAGCGCTCGTCGAGCAAGGGGATGCACATGGCAACTGTTCTCACCATCAACGGGGAAACGAAATCGTTCGACGCACCACCTGAAATGCCCTTGCTGTGGGTGCTGCGCGACATCCTCGGCATGACCGGCACCAAGTTCGGCTGCGGCATCGCGCAGTGCGGCGCGTGCACGGTGCATGTCGACGGCAAGGCGGTGCGTTCCTGCGTGCTGCCGGTGAGCGCGGTCGCGAACCGCGCCATCACCACCATCGAACATGTCGGCAGCACGCCTGCGGGCGCGAAGGTGCAGAAGGCCTGGCTGGAGGCCGAGGTGGTCCAGTGCGGCTATTGCCAGTCCGGCCAGATCATGGCGGCGGCCGCACTGCTGGCGACGACGCCAAACCCCGACGATTCCGACATCGACGCCGCGATGGCCGGCAACATCTGCCGCTGCGGCACCTATGTCCGCATCCGCGAGGCCATCAAGCACGCCGCCAACGGCAAGCAGTCGTGAGACCCGCCATGAACGCACACAACGACATCTCCCGCCGCGCGCTTCTCACCGGCGGCCTCGCCTCCGGATTCCTGCTCGCCTTCCACCTGCCGCTGCGCGCCGCCATCAACGAGCCGGTCCAGCCGGATGACAAGACCGACGGCAAGTTCGCACCGAATGCCTTCATCCGCATCGATCCGGAAGGTGTGACCACGCTGGTGATGCCGCAGGTCGAGATGGGACAGGGAATCTACACCGCGATCTCGATGATCCTGGCGGAAGAGCTCGACGCGGATTGGTCGAAGGTTCAGCTGCTGCACGCACCGGCCAACGAAAAGCTGTACGGCAATCCGCTCTTCATCATCCAGGCGACCGGGGGCTCCTCATCGGTCCGCGCGTTCTGGAAGCCGCTGCGCGAAGCCGGCGCCAGCGCACGCACCATGCTGGTGCAGGCCGCGGCCGCACAATGGAGCGTCGATCCCGCCAGCTGCACGACCTCGAAGGGTATCGTGACGCACCAGGCGAGCGGCCGGGCACTCGCCTATGGCGCGCTGGCGGCGGCCGCGAGCGGGCAGACACCGCCCAAGAACGTCCCGCTGAAAGACCCCAAGGATTTCGTCTATATCGGCCAGCCGTTGAAGCGGCTCGACACGCCCGAGAAGGTGAACGGCAAGGCCGTCTACGGCATCGACGCCATCGTGCCGGGCATGAAATTCGCGACCCTGGCGCAGTGCCCGGTGTTCGGCGGCAAGGTCGGCAAGGTCGATGACCGGGCCGCGAAGAAGATTCCGGGCGTGCGGCAGATCGTCGTGCTCGACGATCTCGTCGCCGTGGTCGGCGATCACATGTGGGCGGCCAAGAAAGGCCTCGATGCGCTCGACATCGAATGGAACGAGGGACCGAACGCCAAGCTGAATTCGAAAGCGATCTGGGACGATCTGCGCGCCGCCAGCGCCAAGGACGGCGTGGTCGCCAAGGCCACCGGCGACGTCGCCAAGGGCCTCGCGGCCGGTGAAAAATTCGAGGCCTCGTTCGAATTGCCGTTTCTCGCCCACGCGACGATGGAGCCGTTGAACGCCACGGTCCATTGCAAGCCTGATTCCTGCGAGATCTGGACGGGCACGCAGATCATGGCGCGCGTGCAGTCGGAGGCGGCCAAGGCCGCCGGGCTCGCTGTCGAGAAGGTGACCGTGAACAACCATCTGCTGGGCGGCGGCTTCGGCCGCAAGCTCGAGCCCGACATGGTGGTCACCGCGGTACGCATCGCCAAACAGGTCGACGGGCCGGTCAAGGTGGTGTGGACCCGTGAAGAGGACATTCAGCACGACATCTACCGTCCGGTCTATCGCGACACGATCGCGGCAACCTTGTCAGGCGGCAAGATCACCAGCTGGAAGTACAAGATCGCCGGCGCTGCGATCCTCGCGCGCTGGCTGCCGCCGGCGTTCCAGAAGGGTATCGATATCGACGCGGTCGACAGCGCCGTCGACGTGCCCTACGAGATCCCGAATTTCCAAGTCGAGTATGTCCGGGCCGAACCGCCGGCGATCCCGACTGGATTCTGGCGCGGGGTCGGCCCCAACAACAACGTGTTTGCGGTCGAGTCGTTCGTCGACGAATTGGCGCGCAAGGCGGGCAAGGACCCGGTCGAGTTTCGCCGCGGCATGCTCGCCAATTCGCCGCGCTTCCTCTCCGTCCTCGACCTCGCGGCCGAGAAGTCCAATTGGGGGCAGCCCTTGCCGGCGCGCGTCGGGCGCGGAGTGTGCCTGCAGCCGTCATTCGGGAGCTTCATCGCCACTGTCGTGGAAGCGGAAGTCGACGAGCAGGGCGAGGTCAATCTGCGACGCGCCACCTCTGTGGTCGATACCGGCATTGCCATCAATCCCGATACGATCATGGCCCAGCTCGAGGGCGGGCTGGTCTTCGGCCTGACCGCCGCGCTCTACGGCGAGGTCACCATCGACAAGGGCCGCGTCCAGCAATCCAACTTCCATGACTACCGGATGCTGCGGATCAACCAGATGCCCAAGATCGAGGTTCACGTCGTCAAGAGCGGCGAGGCGCCCGGCGGAATCGGCGAGACCGGTACGACGGCGGGGCCGCCGGCGCTGCGCAACGCGATTTACGCGGCAACCGGCGTGGCGCTGCGGCGCCTGCCGATCGATCGGAAACTGCTGGCTGCGGGGAAGAAGGCATGAGCGGCAAGATGCGTATCCTCTCGAGTCTCGTCGTGATCGCCGTCGTCGCGGTGGCGCTCGGAGTCTGGATCATCCGCGGGCCCGGCCCGCTCGACTTTGCCGGAAGCACCAAGGTGGCGCTGGCGGATTACCGCGCCGGCAAGCCGACCGGCGTGCCGGCCAAGCTGGAGAATGCGAGCCTGGTCGAACGCGGCGAATATCTCGCCAAGGCCGCCGACTGCATGGTCTGCCACACCAAGCCGGGCGAGAAGGACTATTCCGGCGGGCTCGCCTTCAAGCTGCCGTTCGGCACGCTCTATTCGACCAACATCACGCCGGACAGGGACACCGGCATCGGCAATTACAGCGACCAGGACTTCTTGAACGCGGTCCAGCACGGCAAGCGGCGTGACGGCGCGCGGCTCTATCCGGCGATGCCCTACACGTCCTACACGTTCATGACCGATGAGGATGTGCTGGCGGTGAAGGCCTATCTGTTCAGCCTGCCGGCGGTGCGTGCCAGGGCGCCCGACAACACGCTGTCATTCCCGTTCAACCAGCGCTGGGCGATGATCTTCTGGTCGGCCGTGTTCAATCCGGACACGCGCTTTGCGCCGGACACGTCGAAGAGCCCGGAGTGGAATCGTGGTGCGTATCTTGCGGAGGCGCTGGCGCATTGCGGGGAGTGCCACACGCCGCGCAATCTCGGCTTCGCGCTCGATAACCGCAAGAAGTTCGCCGGCGCCATCACGGCGGGCTGGCGCGCCTTCAACATCTCCTCGGACAAGGCCACCGGTCTCGGCAACTGGAGCGACCAGGATCTGATCTCGTATCTGTCGCTCGGCCATGCGCCGGGCCACGGCTCGGCCTCGGGCCCGATGGGTGAAGCGGTCGACCACAGCTTTAGCCAGTTCACCCCAGGGGACATCAGCAGCATCGTTGCCTACCTGCGCAGCGTGCCGCCGCAGCCCTCGCCCGACCTGCCGGCATCTACGGCACCCGTCGCCCCCGCCTCGCACCGCGACGGCGTGACAGCGGACGCGCGCGGCAAGAAGGTGTTCGCCAGCGCCTGCGCCAGCTGCCATGGCTGGAGCGGCGAGAGCCCGGTGTCGCCGATGGCGACGCTCACCGGCACCTGGGCCGTCAACGACCCCGCCGCCACCAACGTCGCGCAGATCGTGATCTCGGGCACCAAGCGGCATACGCCTGACGGTGCGCTGTCGATGCCCGCGTTCGGCAATGCCTATACCGACGACGAGATCGCGGCGGTGGCGAACTACGTCACGGCGCGATTCGGTGCGAAGGGCTCGATGCTGACGGCGAAGGATGTGGCGGAGCTGCGGGAGCAGACGGCGGAGTGAGTCTCGCCGCGATTGACACTGCACCCTCTCCCCTTGCGGGCGAGCCTCTCGCAGTCGAGCTCGCTGATAGAACCCGGCGCTTCGCGCCACCTTCTCCCGCAAGGGGAGAAGGTGCAGTGGTTGTTTGCCGCGCAAGCTAGCTCAACCAGAACTTCGGCGTCGTCGGCTCCAGTCTTCCGCCGACGCGCACCGGTGCGATGCGGAGCGCGAGGCCCGTTGCGTCGTCCGTCTCTACCGCGACGCCACTGAGGGTTGCAGCGCCGGCTGCCGGCTCGAAGCGGCTCGACGGAATGCCTGACGTGAACCGGCGCAGCGGCTCTTCCTTCTGCATGCCGATGATGGAATCGTAGTCGCCGGTCATGCCGGCGTCGGTCATGTAGGCGGTGCCGCCTGCGAGGATCTGGTGGTCGGCGGTCGGCACATGCGTGTGGGTGCCGACGACGAGGCTGGCGCGCCCGTCGCAGAAGAAGCCGATGCCCTGCTTCTCGCTGGTCGCCTCGCAATGGAAATCGACGACGATGGCATCGGCGGCGACGCCGAGCGGACAGGCCCCTAACTCGCGCTCGAGCGCGGCGAAGGGATCGTCGAACGGGGTCATGAAGACGCGGCCGAGCGCGTTGACGACGAGGGCGTGCTTGCCGTTCTTGGCCTCGACCAGAGCGGCGCCGCGGCCGGGCGTGCCGCGCGGATAGTTTGCGGGGCGCACCAGGCGGTCGGCGCGCTGGATGAACACCAGGGCCTCGCGCTGGTCCCAGGAGTGGTTGCCGAGCGTCACCGCATCGGCGCCGGCCTCGAGAAACTCCTGGTAGATCGCTTCCGTGATGCCGAAGCCGCCGGCCGAATTCTCGCCGTTGACCACGACGAAATCGAGCGACCAGTCCTTGACCATGCCGGGCAGATATTCGGCGACGGCCTCGCGCCCGCTACGGCCGACGACGTCACCCACGAAGAGAATGCGCAACTTCAGGACTCCGGAAATCGAACACGTCCGATTCCGTTAGCACATAATCCAGCGCCACGTCGTGGGATAGTGCCGGAACCGCCTCGATCTCCTGCGCCGCAAAAGCAAGGCCGATGCCGACGATGTGCTTGGCCTTGCGCAAATGCGCGAAGGTGAAATCGTAATGCCCGGCGCCATAGCCGACGCGATGGCCGAGACGGTCGAAGGCGGCGAGCGGCGTCAGCATGACGTCGGGGATGACTTCAGCGGCTGCAGGCGACGGCTCGGGAATGCCGAGCGGGCCTAGCATCAGGCGGTCGTTCGGATGGAAGATGCGGAAGATCAGCGACTGGCCACGCGCGGTGACGCAAGGCAGCGCCAGCCTGGCGCCCTGCTCCGCAAGCCGCTTGAGGAGCGGCATCGGATCGATCTCGCTGCGGATCGGCGAATAACCGGAGACGATGCTGCCCGGCAATAGCTCGAACGGCAGCCCGCGCTTGGCGAGCTTGGCGGCCGCAGCCGTGCGCTTCTTCTCGCTCAGCGCATCGCGCTTGGCGAGGGCCTTGGCACGGAGCTCGGATTTGGAGTTGGACATGCGCTTTGGTCCCCCAAGGTCATCACCCGCCTTGTGCGCCATTGCGCACTGGAGCGGGTGATCCAGTATTCCAGAGGCGGTCGTGATTCACACAAGGGCCGGCGTACTGGATGGCCCGGTCAAGCCGGGGCATGACACCTGTTGAACTGGCCGCAGTCGTTTCAACAAGTACAAACCAAGCAAACATCGAGTGCGAAGCCGCGTACGCCGTTGAAGCACTCGATCCCGGAGTTCCCTACGAAAGTAGGTGGGCACCATATGTCCGGGCCCACGGGCCCGGCCAGGGACAGTTCCCTAAAGGATCGATAAGGCCCCGGGGATATATGGCTCCTGACGCACGTCGCAGCTTCGCTTGGGCAATGTAACAACGATACCGATGAATCGCCAGCCCGGCGGAAATGCGAGCTTCGACGTAATGAGGCGTGCCGCGAGCCGCGGCGGAAGTGCGCTCCCTCCCCCGCTTGCGTGGGAGGGTTGGGGAGAGGGTGTCTCCTCGGGCGAGAACCCCCTGGAGGAGAGAGCCCTCACCCGGCGTTCGCGCCGACCTCTCCTGCAAGCGGGAGAGGTTGAGACCGCGGACACATCGAACCCAACAAGCTGATCGAGTCTTCCGAAGAGCCTCAGCCGATCGCAATCCCGTTGCCGACGGTGCGGTTCAGGACCTGAGTCGACTTCTCGATGCGCTCGGCGGCGGCATTCAGGGCGTTCACCACCGCGGTCTGGGTCATGCGGGCGCGCTCGACCGCGGCGTTGCGGAAATCCCGGAGCTCGGTCAGCTCCTGCTCGAGGGTTCGGACGCGGTTGCTGGTGTCGATCAGCTCGTCGCAGACGGTCAGCGCGGCCATCACGGTGAGGCGTGCATCGCCGATCTCGCCGAATTTGCCGCGCAGCGACTGGATGCGTGTCTCGAGGGTTTCGGCGAGCTTGAGCAGCCGC
Organism: Bradyrhizobium sp. SMVTL-02; assembly: GCF_051853005.1. NCBI lineage: Bacteria > Pseudomonadati > Pseudomonadota > Alphaproteobacteria > Hyphomicrobiales > Nitrobacteraceae > Bradyrhizobium > Bradyrhizobium sp. SMVTL-02. The sequence goes on from NZ_CP182469.1 coordinate 6,708,659, forward strand.
ACCTCCTGGCCCTCCTCGCAAGCCATGCGGTATTGCCGGCCATTGATGGTGACGTTGATGTGGCTCATCCATCCTCTCCGGTATCGAGCACCGAGCGTATCGTGACGATCGCGGAATCCAGCCGGTCGGAGATCTCGCGATTGGTGCGCTCGAGCTTGCGCGCCTTCACCAGCGCGCCGTCGAGCTCGTCGGCCAGTCGCGAACGGTCCGCGCCGAGCGCCTGGATTCGCGCCGCGAGCTCGTTCTCGTCGCGATCGGCATCGCGTCGCCGCTCGACCGCGCTTTCGAGCGCATCGAGCGCCGCCATGAGCCTGCGGGTCGCGATCTCGATCTCGACGGCGGACGACTCCGTCATGGCAGAGCTGTTGGACACGCGATCGTTCATGCAGTCAGCGGCGGAACCTGGCGGCCTTTGCCCAGTGGCCTTTCCCTGGAGCTTGCCACCCGGCAAAAGACTCGGTTCGGCAAGCGGTTAGAAGCAGAAATTTACGTGGCAAGCTAGCCGAGCGCAACGCCGCCCCGAAATTGTACACCGATAGATCGGAGGGACATCGTCCGGATCGTCGATTGCCGCCGGCACGATCCGGGCGCAGAACCGGTCTCCACAGAGGCAACTTTTGCGGTCAAACCGGCGTTTGATTGCCTTGGACTCGCGGAACTGAGGTGCTATCCCAGCCGCGACCTCCAGCGGCCGAAAGGCTCCTTCCCCGCGCGGGCGTGCACGCCAAGCGCCTCATTTCAGACGGATTTCAGACATGACGCAGGTCGACCACACCCGTATGGCCAACGCCATCCGCGGCCTTTCGATGGACGCTGTCGAGAAGGCGAAATCGGGCCATCCCGGCCTGCCGATGGGCGCCGCCGACATCGCGACGGTGCTGTTCACGCAGTTCCTGAAATTCGACGCCTCAGCGCCCGCCTGGCCGGACCGCGACCGCTTCGTGCTGTCGGCCGGCCACGGTTCGATGCTGCTCTATTCGCTGCTGTATCTCACCGGCAATGCCGAGATGACGCTGGACCAGATCAAGCAGTTCCGCCAGGTCGATTCGCTCACCCCCGGACATCCCGAGAACTTCCGCACCAAGGGCATCGAGACCACGACCGGCCCGCTCGGCCAGGGCATCTCGACCGCGGTCGGCATGGCGCTCGCCGAGAAGATGCTCGCCGCCGAGTTCGGCAAGAAGATCGTCGACCACCACACCTATGTGCTCGCCTCCGACGGCGACCTGATGGAAGGCGTCTCGCAGGAAGCGATTGCGATGGCCGGGCACTGGAAGCTCAACAAGCTGATCGTGCTCTACGACGACAACGGCATCTCGATCGACGGCCCGACCTCGCTCGCCGATTCCGTCGACCAGGTGAAGCGCTTCAAGTCCGCCGGCTGGGCGGCCGAGAAGATCGACGGCCAGGACCAGGCCGCGATCGCCGCTGCGATCACGCGCGCGAAAAAATCCAACAAACCGACGCTGATCGCGTGCCGCACCACCATCGGCTTCGGCGCGCCGAACAAGGCCGGCACCTCGAAGGTGCACGGCGAGGCGCTAGGGGCCGACGAGCTCAAGGCCGCCAAGGAAAATCTCGGCATCTCGCTCGAGCCGTTCACGGTCGCCGACGACGTGCTGAAGGCCTGGCGTGCGGCCGGCAGCCGCGGCGCTGCGGCACGTCAGGAATGGGAAGCGCGGCTGGGCGAGCTCGGCAGCCGCAAGCGCGCCGAGTTCGAGCGCCGCCTGCGCCATGAGCGTCCGGCCTCGCTGGCGAAGGCGCTGCGCGCGCACAAGAAGGAGCTGCTCGAGAAGCCGCTCGTCGCCGCCACGCGCAAATCGTCGGAAGCGGCGATCGAGGCGATCGCAGCCGCAATGCCGATGGAATTCTTGGCGGGCTCGGCCGACCTCACCGGCTCCAACAACAACAAGGCGAAGTCGGCGACCGCCTTCTCGGCGAAGACGCCGAAGGGCCGCTTCATCCATTACGGCATCCGCGAGCACGGCATGGCCGCGGCGATGAACGGCATCTTCCTGCACGGCGGCTTTGCGCCGAACGGCGCGACCTTCCTCGTCTTCACCGATTATGCGCGGCCGGCGATGCGCCTAGCGGCGCTGATGGGCGCCGGCGTCGTCTACGTGATGACCCACGACTCCATCGGCCTCGGCGAGGACGGTCCGACCCATCAGCCGGTCGAGCATCTCGCCGCACTGCGCGCCATGCCCAACATGCGCGTGTTCCGCCCCTGCGATTCCATCGAGGTCGCCGAGTGCTGGGAACTGGCGCTGAACCGCGTCGACGGCCCGACCGTGCTGGCGCTGACGCGGCAGAACCTGCCGCAGCTCCGCACCACCGCGCCGAACGACAACCCTTGCGCCGCGGGTGCCTATGAACTGGTTCCGGCGCAGGGCGAAGCCAAGGTGTCGCTGTTCGCATCGGGTTCGGAGGTCGAGATCGCGGTTGCCGCGCAGAAGCAGCTCGCCGAGCGCGGCATCGCGTCACGGGTGGTGTCGGTACCCTCGCTCGAGCTTTTGTTAGCGCAACCAGAAGCCAAGCGGGCCGCCGTCATCGGCAATGCGCCGGTGAAGGTCGCGATCGAGGCTGCAGTACGCTGGGGCTGGGATGCCGTGATCGGCCAGGATGGCGAATTCATCGGCATGCATTCCTTCGGCGAAAGCGGCCCGGCGAAGGAGCTTTACAAGCATTTCGGCATTACCGCCGAGGCTGCGGTTAACGCCGTGCTGAAGCGCGTTTCCTGAGAGTTGAGCTTGTCAAAAAAAAGGACTACGTAACGTCTCATATGATCAAGCACCGTCCGGCCGAACCGGGCGTCCGCCCCTAAAAAACCCTCGCTGGCGCGCAAAGCGCGTTGTGCGGGACGACAACGGTCATTGAAGGAGACGAAACATGGCAGTCCGCGTCGGAATCAACGGTTTTGGCCGCATCGGCCGCAACGTGCTGCGGGCTATCGCCGAGTCGGGCCGCAAGGACATCGAGGTCGTCGGCATCAACGATCTCGGCCCGGTCGAGACCAACGCCCATCTGCTCCGTTTCGACAGCGTCCATGGCCGCTTTCCCGGCACCGTGACCGTCGATGGTGACTCGATCAACCTCGGCGGCGGCAAGATCAAGGTGACCGCCGAGCGCGATCCCTCGAAGCTGCCCTGGAAGGATCTCGGCGTCGACATCGCGCTCGAGTGCACCGGCATCTTCACCTCGAAGGACAAGGCCAGCGCGCATCTGACCGCCGGCGCCAAGCGCGTGCTGGTCTCCGCGCCCGCCGACGGCGCCGACGCCACCATCGTCTACGGTGTCAACCACGACACGCTGACCAAGGATCACCTCGTCGTCTCCAACGGAAGCTGCACCACCAACTGCCTCGCGCCGGTCGCCAAGGTGCTGAACGATCTCGTCGGCATCGAGACCGGCTTCATGACCACGATCCACGCCTATACCGGCGACCAGCCGACGCTGGACACGCTGCACAAGGATCTCTACCGCGGCCGCGCGGCTGCGATGTCGATGATCCCGACCTCGACCGGCGCCGCCAAGGCGATCGGCCTCGTGCTGCCCGAGCTGAAGGGCAAGCTCGACGGCGTCGCGATCCGCGTGCCGACCCCGAACGTCTCGGTCGTCGACCTCAAGATCGTCGCCAAGCGCGCCACCGATGCCAAGGAAATCAACGCGGCGATGAAGCGCGCCAGCGAGCAGCAGCTCAAGGGCATCCTCGGCTACACCAATGCGCCGAACGTCTCGATCGACTTCAACCACGACCCGCACTCCTCGACCTTCCACGAGGACCAGACCAAGGTGCAGAACGGCACGCTGGTGCGCGTGATGTCCTGGTACGACAACGAGTGGGGCTTCTCGAACCGCATGGCGGACACCGCCGTCGCGATGGCGAAGGTGATCTAACGCCGCTCTCGTGTCCCGGACGCGGAGCGGCGCGCTTGCGCTGCTCCGCAGAGCCGGACCCATCTCCCCGCGTAGGTCCCGGTTCTGCAGCGCACCGCTTTGCGGCTGGCGCAGCACCCGGGACAAGGAAGCGTCCGATGACCAACAAATTCCGCACCCTCGACGACGTCGACGTGAAGGGCAAGCGCGTGCTGCTGCGCGTCGATCTGAACGTGCCCATGGACAACGGGCGCGTCACCGATGCGACCCGGCTCGAGCGCGTCGCGCCGACCATCACCGAAATCTCGGACAAGGGCGGCAAGGTCATCCTGCTCGCGCATTTCGGCCGGCCCAAGGGCCGCGATGCCAAGGACTCGCTCAAGCCCGTCGCCGAAGCGCTGTCGAAGGTCGTGAAGAAGCCCGTGGCGTTTGCCGATGACTGCATCGGCGAGCCCGCGGCCACGGCCGTGGCGGCTCTGAAGGATGGCGACATTCTCTGCCTGGAAAACACCCGCTTCCACAAAGAGGAAGAGAAGAACGATCCCGCCTTCGTTGCGGAACTGGCAAAGCTCGGCGACATCTGGGTCAGCGATGCGTTCTCGGCTGCGCACCGCGCCCACGCCTCGACCGAAGGCCTCGGCCACAAGCTGCCGGCCTATGCCGGCCGCACCATGCAGGCCGAACTCGATGCGCTGGAGAAGGCGCTGGGCTCGCCGACAAAGCCGGTCATCGCCATCATCGGCGGCGCAAAGGTCTCGACCAAGATCGACCTGCTCGAAAATCTCGTCACCAAGGTCGACGCGCTCGTGATCGGCGGCGGCATGGCCAACACCTTCCTGCACGCCCAGGGCGTCGCCATCGGCAAGTCGCTGGCCGAGAAGGATCTCGCGCCGACCGCGGTGCGCATCATGGAGAAGGCCGAAGCCGCCAACTGCGCCATCATCCTGCCGGTGGACGCCACCGTCGCCTATCACTTCGCGGCGAATGCGCTCTCGCACGCCTATGGTCTCGATGCGATCCCGGCCGACGGCATGATCCTCGACGTCGGCCCGCAATCGGTCGTGCGCGTCCAGGCCGCGATCGACGATGCGGCGACGCTGGTCTGGAACGGACCGCTCGGTGCGTTCGAGATGCAGCCGTTCGACCGCGGCACCGTGGCGGCCGCCAAGCATGCGGCCGGACGCACCAAGGCGAAAAAGCTGATCTCGATCGCGGGCGGCGGCGACACGGTTGCAGCGCTCAACCAGGCCCATGTGGCCGGCGACTTCACCTATGTCTCGACCGCCGGTGGCGCATTTCTTGAATGGATGGAAGGCAAGCCCCTGCCCGGCGTCGAAGTCCTGCGCGTCAAGTAGTCAGTCGGCCTTTCAAGTCAGCTTGCAGGCCCAAACGGGAGAAAAACACACATGGCTCGGATCACGTTGCGTCAATTGCTCGACCATGCGGCGGAGAACGATTACGGCGTACCGGCCTTCAACATCAACAACATGGAGCAGGCGCTGGCGATCATGGACGCGGCCAACCAGGTCGACGCGCCCGTCATCATCCAGGCCTCGCGCGGCGCGCGCTCCTACGCCAACGACGTCATGCTCAAGCACATGATGGACGCCGTCACCGAGATCTATCCGCACATCCCCGTCTGCGTGCATCTCGACCACGGCAATGAGCCCGCGACCTGCATGACCGCGATCCAGGCCGGCTTCACCTCCGTCATGATGGACGGCTCGCTCAAGGCCGACGGCAAGACGCCGGGCGACTGGAGCTACAATGTCGGCGTCACCAAGACCGTGACCGACATGGCCCATCTCGGCGGCATCTCGGTGGAAGGCGAGTTAGGGGTGCTCGGCTCGCTCGAAACGGGCATGGGCGACAAGGAAGACGGCCACGGCGCCGAAGGCAAGCTCAGCCACGACCAGCTCCTGACCAATCCGGACGAGGCCGTGAAGTTCGTGCAGGAGACCAAGGTCGACGCGCTCGCGATCGCGATGGGTACCTCGCATGGCGCCTACAAGTTCACCCGCAAGCCCGACGGCGACATCCTCGCCATGAACGTGATCGAGGAGATCCACCGCAAGCTGCCGAACACGCACCTCGTCATGCACGGCTCCTCGTCGGTGCCGCAGGACCTGCAGGACATCATCAACGCCTATGACGGCAAGATGAAGCCGACCTGGGGCGTGCCGGTGGCCGAGATCCAGCGCGGCATCAAGAACGGCGTGCGCAAGATCAACATCGATACCGACAACCGCATGGCCATGACCGGCCAGATCCGGAAAGTGCTCAAGGACAATCCGGAAGAGTTCGATCCGCGCAAGTACCTGAAGCCGGCGATGGAAGCGATGACGAAGCTGTGCAAGCAGCGCCTGCAGGAGTTCAACACCGCAGGGCAGGCCTCCAAGATCAAGAAGGTCCTGACCACCGCCGAGATGGCCAAGCGCTACGCCAAGGGCGAGCTGGATCCGAAGGTCGCGTGAGACCCGCCCCATCCCTCCCTCTCCCCGTTCTTACGGGGAGAGGGTCGGGGTGAGGGGCTCCCTCCGCGAGTTGTGCCCTATCGATAGACCTGTCCCCCTCACCCGGATCACATCTGCGATGTGATCCGACCTCTCCCCGCAGGCGGGAGAGGTGTAGGGTCGCCCAGCCCGCCCAGGCATTTACCCAACTGACCTCCCCCTACCCTGCGACGAACGTTAACTCGGCAATTGCCCGAGAACGGTCTATTTTCACGGGCAAGGGCAGAATCGTTTTGGGAGGACCTCTCGATGAATCTGACTGAGCTCAACAGGATCGCGACCGCCATGGTCGCCCCAGGCAAGGGCATCCTTGCCGCCGACGAATCCTCCGGCACCATCAAGAAGCGCTTTGACGCGATCGGCGTGGAATCGACCGAAACCAACCGCCGCGACTATCGCGAGATGTTGTTCCGCTCGACCGAAGCCATGAGCCAGTATATTTCCGGCGTGATCCTCTATGACGAGACGATCTGGCAGGACGCCGCGGACGGTACGCCCCTCATCAAGCTGATCGAGCAGAGCGGGGCCATTCCCGGCATCAAGGTCGACGAAGGCACGCAGGCCCTGCCGATGTGCCCCGGCGAGCTCGTCACCGTCGGGCTCGACAAACTCGCCGAACGGCTGAAGAAGTATTACGAGCGCGGCGCGCGCTTTGCCAAATGGCGCGCGGTGATCGATATCAGCAGCGGCATCCCCTCCATGACAGCGATCAGCGTCAACGCCCATGCGCTGGCGCGCTATGCGGCGCTGTGCCAGGCCGCGCAGATCGTGCCGATCGTCGAGCCTGAGGTGTTGATGGACGGCGACCACGACATCGACCGCTGCTATGACGTGACCCAGCGCGTGCTCAACAAGACGTTCCAGGAATTGCGCGTGCAGCGCGTCGCGCTCGAAGGCATGGTGCTGAAACCGAACATGGCGATCTCAGGCAAGAAGTCACCGAAGCAGGCTTCCGTCGAGGAAGTCGCGGAGAAGACGATCCGGCTGCTCAAGGCCTGCGTGCCGGCGGCAGTCCCCGGCATCGCCTTCCTCTCCGGCGGCCAGTCGGACGAGGAGGCAACTGCGCATCTCAACGCCATGCACAAGCTCGGCCCGCTGCCCTGGGGCCTGACCTTCTCCTACGGCCGCGCGCTGCAGGCCGCGCCGCAGAAGGCCTGGTCAGGCAAGGCCGAGAATGTCGCGGCCGGCCAGCGCGCGTTCAGCCATCGCGCGCGCATGAACGGCCTCGCCTCCAAGGGCGAATGGCAAAGCAGCCTGGAAAAGAAGGCAGCCTAGACCTTGTCGAACAAACCGCCTCCGCCGCGCCCGGCGCCGCGCCTCTATCTCGCGACGCCCGTCGTCGATGATCCCGCTGCGCTGGTCGCCGAATTGCCGGGCCTGCTGGCCTCAGCCGATGTCGCGGCCGTGCTGCTGCGGCTGAAGGAGACCGACCAGCGCAGCATGATCTCGCGCATCAAGGCGCTGGCGCCGGCGGTGCAGAAGGCGGGCGCAGCACTGCTCGTCGACGGCCATCCCGAGCTCGTCGCACGTGGCGGCGCCGACGGCGCACACTTGCCCGGCATCGCCGCGCTGAAGGAGGCGCTGCCATCGCTCAAGCCCGATCGCATCGCCGGCGTGGGCGGGCTGACGACGCGGCACCATTCCATGGATGCGGGCGAATTGGGCGCCGACTATTTGCTGTTCGGCGAGCCCGATGCGAAAGGACAGCGGCCCTCGTCGCAGGCGATTGCCGAGCGGCTGGACTGGTGGGCCGAGCTGTTCGAGCCGCCCTGCGTCGGCTTTGCGACGTCGCTGGGAGAGGCCTACGACTTCGCCGCCAGCGGCGCCGATTTCGTGCTGGTCGGCGAGTTCATCTGGGCCGATCCGCGCGGGCCCAAGGCGGCGCTGGTCGAGGTCGATGCTGCGATCAAGAAGGCCCATGCGACGGCGCCTGGCCCTCGAGATACTGCCGGTCAGGAGCACGGCTAGCGTCCGACATGAAGCTCCAGCGCATCACCATTTTGGCCACGCTGCTGCTCGCGGCGCCCGCGGCCGCACAGCTCCAGATCACGCCGCCCGCCACACCGAGCCCTGCGGCCGAGAAGCACAAGCCCAAGTCGCCTGCCAACAAGGCGCCTCCGCCCGCCAAGAAGAAGGAGGCTGCGCCGGCGCCGAAACCTTCGGCCTCGCCCAAGCCGACCGCTTCTCCAAAACCTCAACTGCCCGCGACCGTGATCCCGGCGCCGCCGGCCGACACCGGTGTCGACCTGGTGTTCGGCGCCTATCAGCGCGGCCAGTACAAGACGGCGTTCGAGCTCGCCACCGCCCGCGCCGCTGCCGGCGATCCCAAGGCGATGACCATGCTGGGCGAGCTCTATTCCAATGCCATGGGCATCCGCCGCGACTACGCCAAGGCGCTGGAATGGTACAAGCGCGCCTCTGATGCCGGCGACCGCGAGGCGATGTTCGCGCTCGCCATGCTGCGCATCTCCGGCCGCGGCGGCCCGGTCGACAAGGGCGAGGCGGTCAAGCTGATGGCCTCCGCCGCCAAGCTCGGCGAGCCCAAGGCGGCCTATAACCTCGCGTTGCTCTATCTCGACGGTCAGAGCCTGCCGCAGGACGTCAAGCGTTCCGCCGAGCTGTTGCGCCAGGCCGCGGATGCCGGCCTGCCCGAGGCCCAATACGCGCTCGCGACCTTCTACAAGGAAGGCACCGGGGTGCCGAAGGACCCCGAACGGGCGGTGCGGCTGCTGCAGGCCGCATCGCTCGCGGACAATGTGGATGCCGAGGTCGAATACGCCATCGCCATGTTCAACGGCACCGGCACCCCGAAGAACCAGCCGGCGGCCGTCGCGTTGCTCCGCAAGGCGTCGCGCCAGGGCAGCGCGATCGCGCAGAACCGCCTCGCCTGGGTGCTGATCAACGGCATGGGCGCGCCCGCGGACAAGATCGAGGGCTTCAAATGGCACCTGGTGGCCAAAACCAGTGGCAAGGGCGATCCGGAGCTCGACAAGCAATTGTCCGATCTGCCGGCCGAGGACCGCTCCAAGGCCGAGGCCGCGGCAAGGAAATGGCTCGGGGCCAAATGACTTGACGCGGGGCCCCTCACGGGGCACCCAGTCCCTCAAACAGGCGTGTTTCTGCGCCAATTCCCCCGATCAAGACCTAGAGCTCATGCTGTATTCCGCCACTATCAACGTCATGGTCAAGGCCGCGCGCCGCGCCGGCCGCAGCCTCAAGCGCGATCTCGGCGAGATCGAGCATTTGCAGGTCTCGCTGAAGGGGCCGGCGAACTTCGTCACCCTCGCCGACAAGCGCGCGGAGGAGATCCTGTACCAGGACCTCGCCAAGGCCCGGCCCGGCTACGGCTTCGTCGGCGAGGAAGGCGGCTCCCGCGAGGGCACCGACAAGAGCCACACCTGGATCGTCGATCCCTTGGACGGCACCACCAACTTCCTGCACGGCATCCCGCAATTCGCGATCTCGATCGGCCTCGCCCGCGAAGGCACGGTGATCGCCGGCGTGATCTACAACCCCGCCAATGACGAGCTCTACATCGCCGAGCGCGGCAAGGGCGCCTTCCTCAACGACCAGCGCCTGCGCGTCGCCGGCCGGCGTCAGCTCAACGAATGCGTGGTGGCCTGCGGCCTGCCCCATATCGGCCGCGGCGACCACGAGGAGTTCCGCCGCGAGATGACCGCGATCCAGGACCGCGTCGCCGGCCTGCGCCGCTTCGGCGCCGCCTCGCTCGACCTCGCCTTCGTCGCCGCCGGCCGCCTCGACGGCTATTGGGAGCGCAATCTGCAATCCTGGGACATCGCCGCCGGCATGCTGATGGTGCGCGAAGCCGGTGGCACCGTGAGCGACATCGCGACACCGGGCGACCCGCTCCTCACCGGGCACGTCGTGTGCGGCAACGAGTACGTGCATGGGGAGCTGGTGAAGATTTTGCGGAAGTCGGCAACTTAACCTCTCCCCACTCTTCCGCGGGGAGAGGTCGGATTGGCATCTGGCGATGCGGACCATCGTCCAGTGCCATCCCGGTGAGGGGCAAGGCAGGACGTCAGCCAGAGCCGACAGTCGATCCGGCACACATGGCCGTGGCGCGGGTCGGACGCTCTGAGCGGAACGTGAAAAGAGCAGCCCCTCACCCCACCCTCCCCGTAAGAACGGGGCGAGGTAGTGAGACAGCGTCCGCGCCTTACGGCCCGTTGCCTTGCGTTTGACCGGCTAGGGCTTGACCCGTAGCGATCAAGCGTCGTCTTCGTCGGATTCCTCGTCCCGATATTCACCGCCGAGGGTCCGGCCCTCGATGGTCGTGGCGCCTTTCTGCTTGATCACCCTGCGAAGCGGGACCGAACTCTCACTTCGCAATGCCTCCATCAGTTGTTCCGAATGGGTGACGATCCAGATGTCGGCACGGCGTGATGCCTTGGCGACCAGCCGCGCCAATGGCGCCAGCAGCGACGGATGCAGGCTGCTCTCCGGTTCGTTCAGCGCGATGAAGGGCGGCAGCCGATAGCCCATGAACACCGCGAGCAGGCAGATGTATTTCAGCGTCCCATCGGATAGTTCATGCGCCTTGAATGGCCTAGGCATATCCGCCAGTTGCAGATCAAATTCACATAAGCCATTTCCTCCCCATGCGCGAAGCTCGGCGCCTGGGAATGCATCCTCGATCGCGTCCTGCAGGTCGGTGGCATCTTCCCGAATGGAATAGAGTGTCGCCAGGGCGGCAGCCAAATCGCTTCCATCGGCGCTGAGCGAGGGCGTCGTGATCGCGAGGCACGGCTTTCGTATCGGCGAGGCCGGATCGGTGCGAAAGTCATGATAGAAGCGCCAACCGAGCATCGCGTTTCTGATCAGGCCGATCTCAGGGCATTCCTCGCCATCGGCAAAATCCGCAAGCGCCGTCTCTGACGGCAGCACCGCATCCTTGTGGCTGTTCCAGGCACCGCTCTCGCCGCGGACGCTGACGAGCGAATTTTTCCGCTTCATGAGTTGAACCGTTCGTTTGCCTTGCGTCGCCTCGATGCTTTCGGCCTTGATCATCGGCTCGCCGGAAAATGCCGCCTCTCCCGGGCCGGGAAATCCGAGTTCAATGGAATAGCTGAGACGATCGAATCTGGCGGACAAGCGCAGTCGCCCATCTTCGCCTTTCCTGCGAAGGCCGGACCAGCAGACGGAATTCAATCCTCCTTCCTCGGCGATCGTGCGCGTGATTCGACCCGCCGCTGCGTCGCGCAACAGCGACAAGGACTTGTAGAGATTGGATTTGCCGACACCATTCTCCCCCACGAACACGGACAGGGGGTGAATGGGGATCGAGAGCTGGCGAATGGAGCGATAGTTGGAAATCGCAACGTCGGTCGGACGCATCACATGCTCTCAATCGGCGGGTTGATAACGCATTCGCACTACGGTGCGAATGCATGCCCATTCAATCCAGAGCTGCAGTCTGGATTGGCGATCACGAGAAAGCAAGCTCCCATGGTCATTCCGGGGCGCGCCTCTTGGCGCGAGCCCTGAATCTATTCATCGACTGTGATTGCCGCTCGATGGATTCCGGGTTCGCGCTACGCGCGCGCCGGAATGACGGAAAAAAACGTTAGTGACCTTGTTGCGCCGGCGCGGGCGGCCCGTACGCCTCGCCGTCCCTCGCCGCCTTTGGCTCGCGATCCCCCGCCAGCACGCGCTGCACGGAGACGAAGAACACCGGCACCATCAGCAGCGCCAGGATCACCACCGCAATCATGCCGCCCATCACGACGCTGCCGAGCGCCTGCTGGCTGGCGCCGCCGGCGCCATGGGCGATGGCCATCGGCAGCACGCCGCAGATGAAGGCGAGGCCGGTCATCAGGATCGGTCGAAAGCGCAGGCGGCAGGCCTCGATGGTGGCTTCCACCAGCGGCTTGCCCTCTTTGCGCAGATCCTTGGCGAACTCGATGATGAGGATCGCATCCTTTGCGGCAAGGCCGATGATCGTGATCAGGCCGACGGTGAAATAGACGTCGTTGGGCAGGCCGCGCAGCATCGCCGCGGTCACGGCACCGACGATGCCGAGCGGCACGGTGAGCAGCACCGCGAGCGGAATGGTCCAGCTCTCGTAGAGCGCGGCGAGACACAGGAACACCACGAACACCGAGAGCGCGAGCAGGAACGGCGCCTGCGAGCCCGACAGCTTTTCCTGCAGCGACTGGCCGGTCCATTCGTAGCCGAAGCCACGCGGCAGTTTTCCTGCGAGCCGCTCCATCTCGGCGATGGCGTCGCCCGAGGTGAAGCCGGGCCTCGCCTCGCCGGAGATACGCACCGCCGGATAATAGTTGAAGCCGGCGATCTGGGTCGGGCCGCGCGCCCATTCCACCGTGGCGAAGGACGAGAACGGCACGAGCTGGCCCCGGCTGTTCTTGACGTTGTAGTTGAGGATGTCCTCGGTGCGCATGCGGTCGCGGGCATCTGCCTGCACCACGACGCGCTGCATGCGGCCGCGGTTCGGGAAGTCGTTGATGTAGTTCGATCCGAGATTGGTCGAGATCGTGTTGTTGATGTCCTCGAAGGTGACGCCGAAGGCACCGGCCTTCTCGCGGTCTATCACGAGATTGACCACGCCGGCCTCGGGCAGGCCTTCGATATAGACCTTCTGCAGCACCGGGCTCGCATTGGCCTCGGCGATCAGCTGGTCGGCGGCGCGCATCAGGGCCGCATAGCCCTTCTGGCCGCGATCCTGCAGGCGGAACGAGAAGCCGGAGGAGTTGCCGAGATTGTCGATGGGCGGCGGCTGCAGCGCGGAGATTTTTGCGTCGCGGATCGACGACCCGAGATCGCGGTTGATGTCATTGACGATCGCAGCAGCCGACTCGTTCGGCCCGCGCTCCGACCAATCCTTCAAGGTAATGAACGCCTGTGCCGTGTTCATGCCCTGTCCGGAGAAGCTGAAGCCGGTGAGGAAGGTGACGTTGTCGACGCCGGGCCGCTGCGCGAGATATTTTTCGACCTTCTCGATCACCGCCTCGGTGCGGGCATAGGACGAATCCGACGGCGTCTGCACGTCGGTGGTGACGAAGCCCTGGTCGTCGATCGGCAGGAAGCCGCCGGGCAGGTTGATGAAGGCCCAGGACAGGCCGACCAGCAGCGCGGCATAGACCAGCATCAGGCGGCCGGTGCGCTTCAGCGAGAAGCCGACGGTGCGGGAATAGCGCTCCTTGCCGCCTTCAAGCATGCGGTTGAACCAGCCGAACACGCCCCGCTTCGCATGGCCGTGGCCCGCGGTAACAGGCTTGAGCAAGGTCGCGCACAGCGCCGGCGTCAGCGATAGCGCGAGGAAGGCGGAGAAGCCGATCGCGGCGACCATGGTCACCGAGAACTGGCGGTAGATGATGCCGACCGATCCCGGGAAGAACGCCATCGGCACGAACACCGCCATCAGCACCAGGGTGATGCCGATGATGGCGCCCGAAATCTGCGACATTGCCTTGCGCGTCGCCTCCTTCGGCGGCAGGCCTTCCTCGCTCATGATGCGCTCGACGTTCTCGACCACGACGATGGCGTCGTCGACGAGGATGCCGACCGCGAGCACCATGCCGAACATCGAGAGCATGTTGATGGAGTAACCGGCGAGCAACAGCGTGCTGCAGGCCCCCAGCAACGCCACCGGCACCACGATGGTGGGAATGATGGTGTAGCGGATGTTCTGGAGAAACAAGAACATCACCACGAACACCAGCACCACGGCTTCCAGCAGCGTCGTCAGCACCTTCTTGATCGAGGCCTCGACCACGGGCGTGATGTTGTAGGGGATCTCGTAAGAGATGTTGGCCGGGAAGAAGCGCGACAGCTCCTTCATCTTGGCCTCGACCGCGCTCGCCGTCGCCAGCGCATTGCCGGTCGGCGACATCAGCACGGAAAGACCGGCGGTCGGCTTGCCGTCGAGGCGGGTGTTGAATTGGTAGCTGAGGCCGCCGACCTCGATGCGCGCGACGTCACGCAGCCGCACGGTCGACCCGTCGGCATTGGCGCGCAGGATGATGGCACCGAACTCATCGGGAGACGAGAGCTGGCCCTTGACCAGCACCAGCGCGGAGGTGCGCTGGCTCGAGGTCGACGGCTCGGCGCCGATGCTGCCGGAGGCGACTTGCGCGTTCTGCGCGGCAATGGCCTTGTTGACGTCGTCGGCGGTCAGCCCGTAACCGACCAGCTTTGCGGGATCGACCCACACACGAAGACTGCGCTCGGTCGAATACAGCGTGGCGCGGCCGACGCCGGGAATGCGGCGGATCTCGCCGAGCACGTTGCGGATCATGAAGTCGCCGAGGCCGACCTCGTCCAGGCTGCCGTCGGTCGAGTTCAGCGTGATGATCTGCAGCACTGCGCTCGAGGCTTCCTCGATCAGGATGCCCTGCTGGATCACCGCGCGCGGCAGGCGCGCCTCGACCCGCTTGATGCGGTTCTGCACCTCGACCGAGGCCGCGCTGGTGTCTGTGCCCGGCACGAAATTCGCGATGATCTCGACCTGGCCGAGCGAGTCGCTGGTCGATTCGAAATTTAGGATGCCGGAGGCGCCGTTGAGCTCCTCCTCGATCAGCCGCGTGACGCTGTTGTAGAGGTTTTCCGGCGAAGCGCCGGGATAGCTGGTCGAGATCGAGATCGAGGGCGGCGCGATGATCGGATATTGCGCGATCGGCAGCAGCGGCACGGAGATCGCGCCGATCAGACAGATGAACAGCGCGACCACCCAGGCGAAGATCGGCCTGTCGATGAAGAAACTCGCCATTTTGCCGTATCGCCCTCGTTGTTTCGTTCAGGCTCGACGAAGTCAGGTTCGGCCGGTCGTCTAAGGTCCACCTCTCCCTTCGGGAGGTGTTCTCGGCCGCGCGAGCGTTACCGCGTCAGCTTCTGGGCGTGGCGGTCGTCTGCGGTCGCGTCCGCTTCCGACCAGGATTGCGGCTTGACCCTGTCGCCGGCCGCGAACTTCTGGAATCCCTCGACCACGACCTTGTCGCCGGCCTTCAGGCCTTCGGTGACGAACCAGAGTCCGTCCTGCACCGAGCCGGTGCGCACCGGCTGCACCGCGATGTGGTTGTCATCCTTGACGACGAAGACCTCGCTGCCGCCGCCGCCATTGCGCTGGATCGCCTGTTGCGGCACCGCGATAGCGTCGCTGTCGAGACCCTGGTCGATGCGGACGCGGACATACATGCCCGGCAGCAGCTCGCGCTTGGGATTGCGGAACTCGCCGCGCAGCGTCACCTGCCCGGTATGGGCGTCGACCTTGGCGTCGGAGAACAGCAGCTTGCCGTCGAGCGAATAGAGTGTGTTGTCGTCGAGCACGAGCCGCACCTTGGCGGCATCGGCCGCGATGCGCTCGAGATCGCCGCTCTCGAAGGCGCGGCGAAGCTGGTTGAGCTCGGTCACCGACTGGGTGAAGTCGGCATAGATCGGATCGAGCTGCTGGATGGTGGCAAGATTGGTCTCGTTCTGCACGGCGAGCGCGCCTTCGCTGACGAGGGCCGCACCGACGACGCCGTCGATCGGCGCGCGCACGGTGGCGTAGTCGAGGTTGAGCTTGGCGCGGGCGAGCTCGGCCTTGCGTCCCTCGACCTCGGCATGGGCCTGGCGTTCGGCGGCGATCGCCTTCTCGTTCTCGGCTTCCGGCGCCGCGCGATCCCTGGTGAGGGTGGCAATGCGGTGCGCCTGCTGCCTGGCCTGCATCAAGGCAGCCTCGGACTTGGCGACCGCCGCCTCGTTCGCCATCACCTCGACCTCGAACGGACGCGGATCGATGCGATAGAGCGGATCGCCGGCCTTGACCTCGCTGCCCTGGCGGAACAGACGTTCGACCACGATGCCGGAGACGCGCGGCCGCACGTCGGAGACGCGTGTCGGCGCGATCCGGCCCGGCAGCTCGCGCACCACGGCGCGCGGTTGCGGCTTGACGACGACGATGCTGACGTCAGGATCGGCGGGCGGAGCGGCAGAGACGGCCGAGCTCGTTTCCTCGCAAGCGGCGAGCAGCGGCGCAAGGGCCGCGAGCATCATTGCAACGCATGCCGATCGCGCGCGAAGTCCTGACATGAAGTGAAATGCCCCGATGTTGTTGACACTGGTCACGCGCGAGCCTGCCCATTCCGGGCGATTTGCGCGCGGCTGATGCCGTCAAAATAGAATGGACCTGCTGCGACGCAACGCATGCTGCGGGCGGCTCAATGTCACACGACCTATCGTGCTGACTTTTTGAGGCTTTTCGGGACTCACCGGATTGTGAGTCGGGTTCCACCAGCGGCTGCTGCGACAGAAAATCGCAATCGATCGGCGGCCTTCATCCGGTACTGGCTGACGCCCCATTCGGTTCCATCGGCATAGCCGAACAGGCCCGATGTCACCAGGAACAGCCAGCGCCAGCGCCGCATCCAAAGACCGGTGTCATCGCCGTAGACCTTGCGCAAGGCCGCCTCGATCGGCTCGCGACGCGCGTCGAAATTGACGAGCCAGTCATTGGCGGTGCGCTGATAGTGCGTTCCGCTCCAGCACCATTCCTTCTCGACCGTGAAGATGTCGTCGAACCGCCTGACGAGGTGATGGCTCGGCATCAGCCCGCCGGTGAAGACGTGCCGGACGATCCAGCCCTCGCGATCGCTCGGGCCGAACAGATGGGAGCCGGTGCGATGCGTGGCGATTTGCATGAAGCAGCGCCCCTCGGGCGCGAGCCACGAGCGCAGGCGCGTCATCAGCTTGCGCCAGTTCATCATGTGCTCGAACGTCTCGACGGAGACGATGCGATCGAACTGCCCATCGGGTGCGAACACGTTCATGTCCGCCGTGACCGCGCGCAGGTTCGACAACCCGCGCAGCCGCGCCTGCTCCTCGATCAGGGCGCGCTGCGCCCGCGAATTCGAGACCGCCGTGACCGCCGCGTTCGGAAACTGCCGCGCGATCCACAGCGACAGCGAGCCCCAGCCGCAGCCGAGCTCGAGGATGGCCTGGCCGTCGGCGAGACCGGCATGCTCGACGGTCTGGCGCAGCGCCTCCTCCTCCGCCTCCTGCAGGGTGGTCGCCTCGGTCCTGTAGAAGCAGCACGAGTATTTGCGGTTGGGGCCCAGCACCTCCGCGAAGAACGAAGCAGGCACCTCGTCAGCCCCGGCAGCCGCGCCCCCGGTGATCGGCCGCAGCAGCATCCGCCGGGCGATGCCAGCATCGTCGGCCGCATCAGGCGCGGCGAGACAGGTTGCGGTGCGGGAGCAGAGACGCTGGATCGCGGTCCGGATCACGACGTCAGGCAGCGGCACGCGTTCGGCAGTCCCGATGATCGCGGAAACGACGCTCATGCGACCACTCCCTTGGTCAGGTCTCGTGGGGCGGCAGAGGGAAGAACGGGCGGGTGCCGGCAACAGCCGGAGCAGCTACAGGGCAGCGGCGGCCTGCGGAAGTCGTGCAAATGTCACGTTATCAAAGCGCGTTTTCCGCTTCGGGTTCCGGCCTCTCCACGAAATCGGCTCATCCGGCGCTTTTTTTGGGCCGGGCCTGTGCCATAGTGCACCCCGCAATCACGTTCGTAACGGATGATACCGGCCATGCCGCCTGGCGCCTCGCCCCGCTCCCCCATGGACATCGAATACACGAAACTGTCCTCCCCCAGCGTGTTCCTGGTGCGGATGCTGGTCTTCCTGGTGCTCTGCACCCTGGTCGGCGTGGTGCTATATAAGCAGATCATCCAGGCCTTCTTCGCCAATCCCGGGCTCAACGCCCTGATCGGCGGCGTCCTGTTCATCGGCATCATCCTGGCCTTCCGCCAGGTGATCCGGCTCTACCCTGAAGTGTCCTGGGTCAACAATTTCCGCATCGCCGACCCTGGCCTTGCGCCTGCCCGCCACCCGAAACTGCTGGCGCCGATGGCGATGATCCTGGGCGGCGAGCGCACCGGGCGGATGACCATCACCCAGACCACCATGCGGCACCTGCTCGATTCCATCGCGACTCGCCTCGACGAGGCCCGCGACATCTCCCGCTACATGACCGGCCTCCTGGTCTTCCTCGGCCTGCTCGGCACCTTCTGGGGCCTGATCGAGACGGTCGGCTCGGTCGGCAAGGTGATCGACGGCCTCAAGGTCGGCAGCGATTCCGGCGCCCTGTTCGACACGCTGAAGGAAGGGCTTGCCGCCCCGCTCGGCGGCATGGGCATCTCGTTCTCGAGCTCGCTGTTCGGCCTCGCCGGCTCGCTGATCCTCGGCTTCCTCGATCTGCAATCGAGCCAGGCGCAGAACCGCTTCTACACCGACCTGGAGGACTGGCTCGCCACCACCGTGCGCGAATATGGCCGCGGCGAGGTGCCTGTCGCCGCCGCCGGCGGCGCGGTTGCCAGCGGCGAGCTTCAGGCCGCGGTCGAGCGACTGCGCTCCGTGCTCGAGGAAGGCAGCGCCAGCCGCGGCACCACGGCGGCGATGGCGAGCCTTGCCGAGGCGATCCAGGCGCTGGTCTCGCACATGCGCACCGAGCAGCAGATGATCCGCGAATGGGCCGACGGCCAGGGCGAGCAGAACCGCGAGATCCGGCGCCTCCTGGAACGGATCGCGCGCCAGCCGGAGAAGGGCTAGCGACATGGCACTAGCCCGCGGCCGCCGCAGCGAAGGCGGCTTCAACTACTGGCCCGGCTTCGTCGACGCGCTGTCGACGCTGGTGCTGTCGATCGTGTTCCTGCTCTCGGTGTTCCTGGTGGTGCAGTTCTTCCTGTCGCAGGAGGTGACCGGCAAGGACAAGGCGCTGGAGCAGCTCAACGCCAAGATCGCCCAGCTCAACGAGCTGCTGTCGCTGGAGAAGCTCGGCAAGCTCACCCTCGACGACCAGGTCTCGCAGCTGAGGGCCGGGCTCGCCTCGGCCGAGTCCGAGCGCGACCGCATCAAGGGCCTCTATGAGGGCTTAGCTGCCGCTGGCAACGACGCGCAAGGAAAGACCGCCGAGCTCGGCAAGGCGCTCGACTCCGAGAAAGCGGTTTCGGCGCGGGCACTGGCGCAGATCGAGGTGCTGAACCAGCAGATCAGTGCGCTGCGGCGGCAATTGGCGGCGCTGGAAGAGGCGCTCGATGCCTCCGAGAAGCGCGACAAGGAATCGCAGAATCGAATTGCCGATCTGGGCTCTCGCCTGAATGTCGCGCTGGCGCAGCGCGTGCAGGAATTGTCGCGCTACCGCTCCGAGTTCTTCGGCCGCCTGCGCGCCATCCTCGGCAACCGCCCCGACATCCGCGTCGTCGGCGACCGCTTCGTATTCCAGTCCGAAGTGTTCTTCGACACCGGACAGGCGACGCTGCTGCCGGAAGGCCGCGCCGAGCTCGACACCGTGGCGAACGCGTTGATCGAGCTCGACAAGAAGATTCCGAGCGAGATCGCCTGGGTGCTGCGCGTCGACGGTCACACCGACGTGCGGCCGGTGAGCGGCGCGAACTTCAAGTCGAACTGGGACCTCTCCGCCGCCCGCGCCATCTCGGTGGTGCAATATCTGATCTCGCTCGGCGTGCCCGCCCAGCGCCTCGTCGCCGCCGGCTTCGGCGAATTCCAGCCGCTCGACGCCGGCAACACGGAAGAGGCCTTCAAGCGCAACCGCCGCATCGAGCTGAAGCTGACGGAGCGGTAGTGAGCGCGCTCCACATCCGCCCCTACCGCCCCGAGGACGAAGCCGCCTCGATCGACCTGTGGCATCGCACCTGGCAGCAGGCCTATCCGCAGATCGACTTTGCCGCGCGGCTGGAATGGTGGCGCGAGCGTTGGCGCAAGGATCTGGTGCCGAAGGCCCAGGTCGTGGTCGCCGAACAGGGCGGCGTGCTGACCGGCTTCGTCACCATCGACCACGAGGGTTATCTCGACCAGCTCGTGGTCGATCCCGCGCATTGGGGCTCGGATGCGGCGCGGCTGCTGGTGGACGAGGCCAAGCGGCTGTCGCCGTCGGGCGTCACGCTGCTCGTCAACAAGGACAATGCCCGTGCCATCCGCTTCTACGAGCGCAACGGCTTTGCCCATGCCGGCGACGACGTGAACCCGACCTCGGGCCGGCCGGTGCTGAAGATGATGTGGCGGGCGTGAGGCCTGTCACTTAGGGATCCCGCGGCGCCGGTTATTCGTTGTCTCAGGCACGACAAGCCGATGGAGACGATCGATGAAGCTGAACGAGCTGGCGAAGGGCTCCTCGGTGATGCTGGGCGTCATCGTCGCCGGATTTTTATCGACGACCTATGTCGACCAGCACTTTCCAACATCGAGCGCCCCTGCGCAGACGAACGGCGCGGGGACATCAGCCTGCGTGGGCGCGGACGGAAGCTGGAAGAACTGGCCGTGGCCGAACGTGCCGGCGCTGTCGCCGAAGTGCCGGTAAGCCCGCTGGGATGCTCTCCCCGCTGTGGCGCGAAGCTCTCTCCACACGTCATTGCGGGGAGCCCTTGCGACGAAGCAATCAGAATCCCTCCGCAGAGGCATTCTGGATTGCTTCGCTTCGCTCGCAATGACGAGATTGTGGGACGCGCTCGGAACACTCTTACTGTCGCGAGTGCGGTTCCGTTTTGAAGCGCCTCACGCCCCCTCGAACTGCAGCCTCGCCAGCCTCGCATAGAGCCCGTTCGCAGCCACGAGCTCGGCATGCGTGCCCTGCTCGACGATCTTGCCGTGGTCCATCACCAGGATGCGGTCGCAGGACAGGACGGTGGCGAGGCGATGGGCGATCACCAGCGTGGTACGGTGGCGCATCAACTCTTCCAGCGCGGTCTGCACCAGCGTCTCGCTTTCGGCATCGAGCGCGGAGGTGGCTTCATCGAGCAGCAGGAGCGGCGCGTCGCGCAGGATGGCGCGGGCGATCGCGATGCGCTGACGCTGGCCGCCTGACAGCGTCACGCCGCGCTCGCCGAGCGGGGTGTCGAAGCCTTCGGGCAGGCGGCGGATGAATTCGGCGGCGTGCGCGAGTTCGGCGGCGCGCTCGACCTCGGCGTCGGTCGCATCGGGCCGGCCGAAGCGGATGTTCTCGCGGGCGCTTGCGGCGAACACGTTGGATTCCTGCGGCACCAGCGCGATGCGCGAGCGGAAATCGCGGGGATCGGCGGACTTCACCGGCACGCCGTCGAGCGAGATCGCGCCATTGCGCGGATCGTAGAAGCGCAGCAGCAGATGGAAGATCGTGCTCTTGCCGGCGCCGGAGGGACCGACGATCGCGACCTTCTCGCCCGGCCGCACGGTGAACGACACCGCGTCGAGCACGTTGACTTCGGGCCGCGCGGGGTAAGCAAAGCTGACGCGGTCGAAGCCGACCTCGCCGCGCGGCGGCACCGGCAAAGCGCGCGGTGCAGCGGGCGCTGCGATCTCGGGCTGCACGTGCAAGATCTCGAACAGGCGCTCGGCCGCGCCCGAGGCGGCCGACACCTCGCCCCAGACCTCGCTGAGCTGGCCGAGGCCCGCGGCGGCAAAGGCCGCATAGAGCACGAACTGGCCGAGCCGGCCGGGCGTGATGGTCCCGGTGAGCACATCATGCGAGCCGATCCAGAGGATCGCGACCACGCTCGCAAACACGATGAAGATGATGATCGCGGTGAGCACGGCGCGGGCCTGGGTCGAGGTGCGGGCGGCCTCATAGGCCTGCTCGACCTCGCCGCCGAAACGCTTCTCGGCAAAATTCTCGCTGGTATAGGCCTGCACGGTGCGGATCGCGCCGACCAGCTCGCCCGCATAGGCGGAGGCATCAGCGAGCGTGTCCTGCGCATTCCGCGAGAGCCGGCGCACCCAGCGGCCGAAGGCGACCAGCGGCAGCACGATCAGCGGAATGGCGAGCAGCACGAAGCCAGACAGCTTGGGACTGGTGATCACCATCATCGCGGCGGCGCCGAAGAACATCATCAGGTTGCGCAGCGCGATCGACACGGAGGCGCCGACGGCGGACTTGATCTGGGTGGTGTCGGCGGTCAGGCGCGAGATCAATTCGCCGCTGCGCGCGGAATCGAAAAAGGAGGGCGACAGCGACAACAGATGCGCGAACACGTCACGCCTGAGATCGGCGACGATGCGCTCGCCGATCGTCATCACGAGGTAGTAGCGCGCCGCGCTCGCCAGCGCGAGCACGGCGACGACGGCGATCATCACCGAGAAGTAGCTGTTGATCAGCTCGATGCCCTCGGGCGTCAGGCCGAAATCGATCATCCGGCGCACCGCCACCGGCACCAGCAGCGTCGTCAGCGCCGCGATCGTGAGCGCGACAAAGGCGAGCGCGGCCCGGCCGCGATAGCGGCTCACATAGGGCGCGAGCGCCAGCAGCGGCCGCAGCTTCGCGCGCCCCTTGGCGGGCTGCTCGATCAGCTCGACCTCGATCGACGTGGTATCTGCCGGCGCGGCGTCGCGCCCGTCGCGGTACTGGTCGTCAAGCCGTTCCACTGCGCTCATGCGATCGGACCCAAGGAGACAATTCTCCCCACATAGGCCGGAGCAGGAGGAGTGGCAAATCCGGGATGTCCCTTAGGGACCGGCCCGGTTCTCCAGTCTCCACAATGGCTTGTTTTAGAGGGACCTGTGGGGTATAGAGCCGCCCAAATCCGTCATCGATCATCACTCTAGCGATAGGCGCAGGGCGCCGAGGAATTGCCATGAAAGCCGAAATTCACCCGAATTATCATACGATTACGGTCGTGATGACCGACGGAACCGAGTACCAGACCCGCTCGACCTGGGGCAAGGAAGGCGACAAGCTGCACCTCGACATCGACCCGAAGTCGCACCCGGCCTGGACCGGCGGCTCCGCCCAGATCATGGACCGCGGCGGCCGCGTCTCGCGCTTCCAGAAGAAGTTTTCGGGCTTTCTCAAAAAGGATTGATCCGGCCCACAAGGCCGGAGACGAAAAACGCCCCCGGAAAGCCGGGGGCGTTTTTGTTTCGGGGTTGCCGTCATTGCGAGGAGCGCTTGCGAGGAAGCAAATTCAGACTGCCTCTGCGGAGAGATTCTGGATCGCTGCGCTTCGCTCGCAATGACGGCAGGTAGACCTTACCGCTCGAACGCGGCCTTGAGCGCGTTGAGGTGCGGGACCAGCGGGTTGCCGATGGCGACGTGTTCGGCCGGCGGGGTGTGGATCGAGGTATCGAGGCGGCGCACGCGGGTCTGCAGGCTCATCGAGCGATGAATCAACTCCTGGAGCTGCGAGGGCAGCTTCTCGATGGTGTCGGCCGGGCCCGGATCGGCGGCAGTGAGCTTGACCTTGGTTTTCTCGCGATTGGCCTGCACCAGCGTCATCTCGCCTTCCTTCACCGCGCGGTGCAGCAGCAGCCAGGAGGCGAGCTGCATCAGGCGAGTGGTCAGGCGCATGCTCTCGGTTGCGTAGGTGAGGCTGACGGCACGATCGAGCGCCTTGGCCTCGACGCGGCCGGCGCCGTCGAGATAGGCCGCGGTCTCCTCGACGAGATCCATACCCTCGCGGAACAGGGCGCCGAACGCCGCAGAATTGGTGAACCGCTCACTGAGTTGAACGAGAGCACCTTCGGCTTGCAAACGTTCCATGGTTAACGCCCCTTACGCAACTGTTTACCCGTCCGGTTTTGGCGCCGGATCATGATGAACAAATCATTGCGCGGGCGAGACGCGGAGTCCAGCGACAAGCGCGGATATGGTTTCCGCGGGTCATTCCTCGGAATTCAGCCGAAGGGAGGCGCAAAAAAAGAGCCGCCGGAGACCGGCGGCTTTGAAAGTTGATAACAGGGAGGCGTCAAACAGAGTGGACAGGAGCCACTCGGTGTCCAAACAAGGACAGTTGCAGTCATAAACCCGAAAGCTTAATCGACGGTAAACGAGCTAATTTTTTCGGATTTCGTTAGCCATGTCAGCCAGTGGCCGAGTGCGGTGCGGAACAAAACTCGCCGCGTCGCACCGAGCCCGCGACACGTTCCGCTCTCGTCTAGACCCTCATGGTGAGGAACGCGCTCTTCGCGCGCGTCTCGAACCATGCAGGGCCTCAGGATTAGGACTGCACGTCTGGTGGCGACTTACGACTTGAAGAAACTGTTCGCCGCATCGCGCGAGGCGCGCTTCTTGGTGGCGGCTTCTTCCAGTCTGGCGATCTCGGTCTTCAGGAGAGCGACGCGCTCGGTCAGTTCCTCCACGGACAAGAGTGAGAGATCCTGTCCGATTTCGTGCGTGACCTTCTTGCGCGGGCGGTCGTCGTCTTCGATCGGCATCGTCGTTCCTCCTGCGTTCGCGTCGCACAGCGCTGAGGCGGTTGCCAGCTTGGGCCGCGCTGGCTAAGCAAGGGCCTCGTTCCTCCCGCACTTTTGCCCAAGGACACATCATGGACAAGCTGCCCGCGCAAATGACCGTGGTCGCCATCTCCACACCGGGCGGACCGGAGGTGCTGGTGCCGGAACAACGCAGCATTCCGCAGCCTGGTCCGGACGAGATCCTGGTCAAGGTGATGGCTGCCGGGGTCAACCGGCCCGACGTGGCGCAGCGCTCCGGCGCCTATCCGCCACCGCCCGGCGCCAGCGACCTGCCCGGCCTGGAAATCGCAGGCGAAGTGGTCGCGGTCGGCAGCAACGCCAAGCGGCACAAGATCGGCGACAAGGTGATGTCCCTCGTCGCCGGTGGCGGCTATGCGCAGTACTGCATCGCCCAGGACGCCCAGGCAATGAGCGTGCCGCCTTCCCTGTCGATCAAGGAGGCTGGCGCGCTGCCGGAAACCCTGATGACGGTCTGGCACAACGTGTTCGAGCGCGGCGGGCTCAAAGCGGGCGAGACGCTGCTGATTCATGGCGGCTCCTCCGGCATCGGCACCATGGCGATCAAGCTCGCGAAGGCGTTCGGCGCGAAGGTGTTCGTCACCGTGGGATCGCAAGACAAGATCGAGGCCTGCCTCAAGCTCGGCGCCGACCGTGCCATCAACTACAAGACCGAAGACTTCGTCACCGTCGTGAAGGAAGAGACCAACAAGCTCGGCGTCAACCTGATCCTCGACATGGTCGCCGGCGACTACGTCGACCGCAACTATGATGCCGCCGCGATTGACGGCCGCATCGTGCAGATCGCGACCCTCAACGGCCCCAAGATCACAGCCAACATCGCCAAGGTGATGGTCAAGCGCCTGACCCATACCGGCTCGACGCTGCGCCCCCGTAGTAATGCGGACAAGGCGGCGATGGTGGCCGCAATCGAACAGAAAGTGATGCCGCTTCTGCGCGAAGGCCGCGTCAAACCGCTGATGGACAGCACTTTCCCGCTGGAAAAGGCAGCCGACGCGCACCGGCGCATGGAGACAAGCGCACATATTGGCAAAATTGTGTTGGAGGTCTAGGCCAGCGGCCCACAGGACACGCCGGAAACCCTTTGATTTTCCTCGCTTTCGTGGCATCTATCGCGACGCACCGAACCAATTCCGTCCGGTGTGAAATCGTCTTCCACCGAAGAGTTGCGTCGAACGCGGAGAACTGACCTTGCGTCTGATCAGGTGCCTCGCGCCCATCGCGCTGGGCCTCATGATTCTTGTCGCCGCGTACCCTGCGCGCGCGCTCGACGCCGTCAGCGTCCGCGGTGACGCGCCCGCGATCGACCTCACCGGCGTGCTCGAGCATCAGCGCAGCGATGCCGACCGCATCCAGGTGTCGACCGCGCCCGGCACCGACGGCATCGTCCGCCGCATCGAGGTACGCGCCCGCGAGGGCGGCCAGAACTGGGTGGTGTTCGCGCTCGCCAACAACACCGACGACCAGCTCGACCGCCTGATCGTCGCGCCGCATTACCGCATCGTCTCCTCGGGATTGCTCTGGCCCGACCTCGGCCTGTCGCGCATCGCGACCATCACGCCTTCGATCGGCGACCGGCCCGAACGTCAGGAAAGCGCAACCGCGGACGTCTTCCGCATCACGCTCGATCCCGGCGCCGTCGTCACCTTCGTCGCGGAGTTGCGCACCGACAAGCTGCCGCAGCTCTATCTGTGGGAGCCCGAGTCCTACAAGGACAAGGTCAACTCGTTCACGCTGTACCAGGGCATTGTGATCGGCATCTCCGGCCTGCTGGCGCTGGTGCTGACCATCCTGTTCGTTGTGAAGGGCAGCATCATGTTCCCGGCCGCCGCGGCGCTGGCCTGGGCGGTGCTGGTCTATATCGGCGTCGATTTCGGCTTCTGGGGCAAGGTGCTCGACATGTCGAACAACGCCGAGCGCATCTGGCGCGCGGCGGGCGAAGCGATCCTCGCGGCAACGCTGCTGGTGTTCCTGTTCGCCTATCTGAACCTCAGCCGCTGGCATGTGCGCTATTCGCACATCACGGTGGGCTGGCTCGCGTTCCTCGGATCTCTCGTCGCGCTCGCCTTGTTCGATCCCGCGGTCGCCTCCGGCATCGCCCGCATATCGCTGGTGCTGATCGCCTTCGCCGGCTTCGCGCTGATCGTCTATCTCTCGACCCACGGTTTCGACCGCGCCGTGCTGCTGATCCCGACCTGGTTCCTCCTCGTGGTCTGGGTGGTCGCGGCCGGCATGACGGTCGCGGGCTCCGTCACCAACGACATCGTCGGCCCGGCCCTGCTCGGGGGCCTCGTGCTGATCGTGATGCTGATCGGCTTCACCGTGATGCAGCACGCCTTTGCCGGCGGCGGCGCCACCACCGGCGTCGTCTCCGACATCGAGCGGCGCGCCCTGGCGCTGGCCGGCTCCGGCGATCTGATCTGGGACTGGGACGTCTCCGCCGACAAGGTCTTCACCAGCCCGGAGACCGAAGCCCTGCTCGGCCTCAAGCGCGGCACGCTGGAAGGCCCGGCCGCCTCTTGGCTGGAGGTGCTGCATCCGCTCGACCAGGACCGCTTCCGCGCCGCGCTCGACAGCGTGCTCGACCAGCGCCGCGGCCGCCTGGTGCAGGATTTCCGCCTGCGCACCCCCGACGGCCATTTCATGTGGTTCGCGCTGAAGGCGCGCCCGGTGGTCGGCTCCGACGGCGAGGTCTCGCGCGTGGTCGGCACCCTCACCGACGTCACCGAGCTGCGCAACGCCGAGGAGCGCCTGCTGCACGATTCCGTGCATGACAATCTCACCGGCCTGCCCAACCGCAAGCTTTTCATGGACCGGCTCGGGGCGGTCGCAAACTTCGCAAAGACCATGCCGACGCTACGGCCGACGCTGATGGTGATCGACCTCGACCGCTTCAAGCAGGTCAACGATTCCGTCGGCATCGCCGTCGGCGATTCCATCCTGCTGACGCTCGCCCGCCGCCTCACCCGCATCCTGAAGCCGCAGGACACGCTGGCGCGGCTTGCCGGCGACCAGTTCGGCCTGATCCTGCTGTCGGAGCAGGATCCGGCGCGGATCACCAATTTCGCCGAGACCATCCGCAAGACCATCCGCGCGCCGATCGCCTTCAACGACCGCGAGATCTTCCTGACCGCCTCGATCGGCCTTGCGCTGTCCGATCCGCAAACGCAGCTGACCGACGAGATCATCAAGGACGCCGAGCTTGCGATGTATCATTCCAAGCGCATCGGCGGCGACCGCATCGACGTCTACAAGCCGGCGATGCGCGCGCGAAAGACCGACCGTCTGACGCTGGAAAGCGAACTGCGCCGCGCCATCGAGCGGCAGGAGATCACGATCCTGTACCAGCCGATCGTGCAGCTGGAGGACCGCTCCGTCGCCGGCTTCGAGGCGCTGGCGCGCTGGGATCATCCCAAGCTCGGACGCATGGCGCCGTCGGAGTTCATCTCGATCGCGGAAGAGACCGGGCTGATCGTCGACCTCGGCATGTTCGTGCTCGACCAGACCGCGAAGCAGCTTTCGGTGTGGCAGCGCGCGATGCGCTCGCGCGAGCCGATCTTCGCCTCCGTCAACGTCTCCTCACGGCAGCTGCTGCGCCACGACCTGATCCACGACATCCGCACCGTGCTGTCGCGCTCCTCGGTGGCGCGCGGCACGCTCAAGCTCGAACTGACGGAATCGCTGGTGATGGAGAACCCGGAGCACGCCGCGCAGATGCTGACGCGCATCCGCGAGCTCGGCACCGGCCTGTCGCTGGACGATTTCGGCACCGGCCATTCCTCGCTGGCCTATCTGCAGCGCTTCCCGTTCGACACCATCAAGATCGACCAGTCCTTCGTGCGCACCACCAACCGCGGCACCCGGCCGGTGATCCTGAAGTCGATCATCGCGCTCGCGCACGATCTCGGCATGGACGTCGTCGCCGAAGGCGCCGAGACCGATTCCGATGCGGTCGAGCTCTACCAGATGGGCTGCGAATACGCGCAAGGCTTTGCCTTCGGCGAGCCGATGGACGCTGATGCGGCGATGCGCCTGCTGACCGAGGTCCGGCTGGAAGCGGCGAGCTAAGCAGCCTCCCTCTCCCCTGGGGGGCTGCCCGCGAAGCCACGGGGTGAGGCGCCGATGAGGCCGGGCTTGATCCAGATCAATGGACCGCTGCCCAACCGCCGCGAAAAATGGCGCGCAGCATTCGATCCAGAACGGCTTTCGTCATCGAGGTCGTTGGGCTCGCCACCGTCGTTCTCGGCGTTCCTACACCTCAAGCGCAACGGCTGGCATGAGCAGACCAAGCGCGTCCTTCTCAGGAGTTACGGATGACCCGGCACCTTCTCCACGCGATCACCCTCATAGGCACCGCTATGTTCCTCGTCCCCTCGGCCGAAGCAGTGACGGCTGCACGATGCGAGGATCGAGGCGCAAACTGCATCGGCACGTGTGCCGACTACACCGGCGGGGCCGGTGACGTTCGGGGCCGCCAGAACGTGTGCATGCGCGCCTGCGACCGCCGGACAACCAGCTGTCTGATACGAGCACACGCCACCGACGAACGCTGGCTCCGTGAGCGCCAATGAAGGCCTCAATGAAGGCCTCGGCACGACACCTCGGCTAGTCTAGTCTAGCGGCAACCGTTCTCGCGTTCGCGGTGGACCGCACGACTTGATCTCGTGCCGCAGGGTGGGCAAAGGCGCATTTGCGCCGTGCCCGCCCAGGATACTTGTCATACCCTCCCCTGGAGGAGGGTGGACAGCGGGCCGCTCACACTATCGCCGCCGCTCGCTCTTCTGCTTCCTGAACCGCACGCTCTGGCCGTCCGGCATCCGTGTCGCCACGAATCCGGCGGCGAGGCAGGCCTCGCGTTGCGGCATCTGGATGTCGGGGCTGCGCAGGCTGTCCCACCATGAGGCACGATTGGCCGCGCGCGGCAGCGCCGCACCGATGATCTCCTCGATCTGCTCGAAGGTCAGCACGAATTCCGCCTGCTTCTGCCGGAGCAGATAATCGCGCAACGCGTCGTAGTCGTTCACACTCGTCCTCTCGTCCGAAGTCCGGATCTCTTCACATGAGGCCCGCCGAAAATCGTTAGCCGCATCAACCGATTCTTAACTCATTGAGGCGGCGCCATACCAGATTAAACACTGCTCAAGGTTTGGGGCGCATCCATCAGGGTCGGGAGCAAACGATGCCGTCTGGATGGCGCGAAGTCATGGCCCGCCGGCCGTGGCGGATTTCGGCGAAGCTGCTGATCATCTCGTCCGTGGTGACGGTGATCGGCTTTTCCGCGATTTGCGTCAACGTCATGCTCGACATGCGCCGCGGCGAGGAGGCGCTGGCCCGCCAGACGCTGGAAAACCTCGCCACGAGCATCGAGTCCGACATCGGCCGCAACATCGAGATCTACGATTTGTCGCTGAGGGCGGTCGCCAGCAACATGCTGCTGCCGGAGCTCGCCACGGCCTCGAAGCCGGTCCGGCACCTGATCCTGTTCGATCACGCGACGACGGCCAGGCATTTCGGCGCCATCCAGGTCTATGACGCCGAGGGCCGGCTGACCATCGACGCCTCCACGCTCGATCCCTTGCCGGAAAACCGCGGCGAGGAGGATTATTTCAGGGTTCACCGCGACGATCCCGGCGCCGGCCTCTTCATCAGCCGCCCGATGCTGTTTCGCGGCGCCTATTCGATCGTGCTGAGCCGGCGCATCAGCGACACCGACGGCGGCTTCCTCGGGGTCGTCGCCGGCTCGATCCGCTTCAGCTATTTCCACGAATTGTTCGAGCGCCTGAGCCTCGATCCCGAAGACACCATCACGGTGCTCAACCACGACCGCACCATCATGATGCGGCGGCCGTTCGACCTCGACGTGATCGGCAGGAACCTGAACGACCGTCAGAGCTGGAAGGCCGACAATCTCCGCGCCGGAGCTTCCTATGCGGGGCAAGGCCCCGTCGACACCACGCCGCGGCTCTATGTTCGCAGCAACGGCGAGGGCCCGCTATTCGTCGTGGCAGGCAAGCCCCTGAGCGCGGTATTCAAGCTGTGGCGGAAGGAGGCCTATCGAATCGGCGCCGTCGTGCTGGCGCTGATCGTGTTCATGCTGGCATCGAGCCTCGTGCTCGCGCGCGAGATCGGCCGACGTGCCGAGGCCGAGCGCAAGCTCGAGGAGCTGGCGACGACGGACGCGCTCACCGGCCTGAAGAACCGCCGCAAGTTCGACACCGTCATCGACGTCGAATGGCGGCGCGCCATGCGCCAGAAGACGCCGGTCGCGCTGCTGATGATCGATGCCGATCACTTCAAGGCCTACAACGACACGTTCGGCCACCAGGCCGGCGACCAGGTGCTGGTCGGCATCGCCATCTGCATTTCCGACTCGGTGCGGCGCGCCGGCGATTGCGCCGCGCGCTATGGCGGGGAGGAATTCGCGGTGCTGCTGCCGGACACCCCGGCCACCGAGGCGTTCAAGATCGCCGAGACGATCCGCCTCAAGGTGCAGGGCTGGTCCGACGACCAGGCCACGTCGACGGTGTCCTGCGGCATCGCCAGTCTCGTCCCCACCGCCGGCATGGACTGGGCGGTCCTGGTCGCCGCCGCCGACAAGGCGCTCTACGCCGCCAAAGCCGGCGGCCGCAACCAGTCCCTGGTCGCGAGCCTGCCGAAGCTTTCGCTGGTGGCGTGAGGGGTTCTCTCCCCGTCGTTGCGAGGAGCTCCTGCGACGAAGTCCAGACTTTCTGACGGAAAGATTCTGGTTTGCTTCGCTTCGCTCGCAATGATGACGGGAGCTACTGCCCCAGATATTTTTTCATCTCCGCGATCAGCCCGTCGCGCAGCTCGGGGCGCTTCAGGCCGTAGGCGATGTTGGCGCGGAGGAAGCCGGGCTTGGAGCCGCAATCATGGCGCTCGCCCTCGAACTCGACGCCGTAGAATTTCTGCGATTTGGCGAGGCCGATCATGGCGTCGGTGAGCTGGATCTCCCCGCCGGCGCCGCGCTCCTGCGTTTCCAGGATCTTGAAGATCTCGGGCTGCAGGATGTAGCGGCCGGTGATCGAGAGATTGGAGGGCGCGGTGCCCTTGGCCGGCTTCTCGACCATGCCGTCGACCTCGAACATCTTGCCGGTGCGTTTTCCGACACCGCAGATGCCGTATTGATGGGTGAGATGGTCGGGCACCGCCTCGACCGCGATCAGATTGGATTTCTCGCCGAGCGTTGCCGCGGTCTCGATCATCTGCTTCAGGCAGCCGGGCGTGTTGAGCACGAGCTCGTCCGGCAGCAGGACCGCGAACGGCTCGTTGCCGACGATGTCGCGTGCACACCAGACCGCGTGGCCGAGGCCGAGCGGCGCCTGCTGGCGGGTGAAGCTGACGGCGCCGGCATCCGGCTGGTTCTGTGCCAGGATCTCCTGCTCGGCCTTCTTGCCGCGCGCCGCCAGCGTGGCGTCGAGCTCGAACATCCTGTCGAAATGATCTTCGATGACGTTTTTGTTGCGGCCGGTGACGAAGATGAAATGCTCGATGCCGGCCTCCCTCGCCTCGTCATACACGTACTGGATCAGCGGCTTGTCGACGATGGTCAGCATCTCCTTCGGCATCGCCTTGGTGGCGGGCAGGACGCGGGTGCCGAGGCCGGCGACGGGGAATACAGCTTTTCGAATTTTCATGGGGCTGATCGAGTACCTGACGGCGTGAAGGGAGCAATGGTGACTTGCTAGACTGTTTGCAGCCGCTAACAAAGGCGGATGTGGGGCCTCGCGATCACAGAGTTACGAAAAAAGCAGCCACTAAAATTTCACCTTTGTTAAGCTATTGGCAACCGGTGCCGGGCCTGCTGATGGCGGATTTTTGGCCGGACAGGTGGGACATGATGCAATCGATGGCAGGGCTGGCAAAACGTGCTAGATCCGTGACCGGTGGAGCTATGATTGCCGCCGCGTTGTTACTGCCGGCTTGCGCACAGGCGCAGGCGCAGAACGGGCTGTCGAACCTGTTCGGCGGCATTTTCTCCGGCGGCAATCCCGCGCCCTCGCAAGGCGCACCAAGCCCCGGAGGCGCGCAGCCCTGGAGCGGCGAGGACGGCGCCTCCGGCCATCCGCTGATGACGGCCGCCGCGATCCGCGAAGCCGCCGGCAATTTCGACAATTGCGTTGCCGGGATGTGGCCCGATGCCGCACGGCGCGGCATCAGCCAGGACAACTTCCATCGCTTCACCGCTGGGCTCAGCCCCGATCTGCGCATCATGGACCTGATGGACTCGCAGCCGGAGTTCACCAAGTCGATCTGGGATTATCTCGACATCCTCGTGAATGACAACCGCCTCGCCAAGGGCCGCGAGGTGCTCGCCAAATACAAGGCGCAGTTCGACGCCACCGAAAAGGCCACCGGCGTCGATCGCTACATCATCGCCGCGATCTGGGGTATCGAGTCCAATTACTCGACGCAGATGGGCGACCGCAGCGTGCTGCAATCGACCGCGACGCTCGCCTGCATCGGCCGCCGCCAGGCCTATTTCAAGGACGAGTTCCTATCCGCATTGGAGATCCTCAACCGCGGCGATCTGCGCCCGGAGCAGATGCGCGGCTCCTGGGCCGGCGCCTTCGGCCCGACCCAGTTCATGCCAACCGCGTTCAAGCGCTTTGCCGTCGATGGCGACGGCGACGGACGGCGCGACGTCGTCGACAATCCCACCGACTTGATTGCCTCGACCGCCAACAACCTGAAGAAGGACGGCTGGCAGCCCGGCCAGACCTGGGGCTTCGAGGTCGTGGTGCCGCAGGGGTTCAACTACATGCTGGCCGACCGGGCCAAGGCGATGACGATTGCGCAGTGGGAGAAGCTCGGGCTGAAGCGGGCGACCAATCAGCCCTTCCCGCACCCGGCGGAGAAAGCCTATCTGCTGGCCCCGGCGGGCGCGCAGGGCCCCGGCTTCCTGATGCTGCAGAACTACCGGGTCATCATGAAGTACAACCCGGCCGAGGCTTATGCGCTGGCGATCGGCCATTTCGCCGACCGCTTGCGTGGGGGGCAGCCCTTCGTGCAGCCCTGGCCGCGCCAGGAGCGTGAGCTGTCCCGCACCGAGCGACTGGAACTGCAGCAGCTTCTGGCCCAGCGCGGCTTCTACAAGGGCACTCCGGACGGCCAGTTCGGCGGCCAGACGAGGGAAGCGCTGCGCAATTTCCAGGCCTCGATTGGGATCCCCGCCGACGGATTTGCCTCCTCCGACGTGCTGGACCGGCTGCGCGGGCGGTAAAATCGCGCCAAAAGTAACCCTGAACAGGGATTTTGCCCCCCGGCCTTGACGGGAGCGGCCGTTCCCCGGTGTATGGCGCGAAAATCTGCAGAAAATCTGCAATGGAATCTGCCCGTTTGGCGCCCGATTCCGTTATTATATCGAGCTTCCAGACCCCCTTGCGCGCGGCCGAGATCGCATGTCTAAGAAGTCCCTGTTCAAGGCGCTGACCGAGACCGGCCTGCTGATCGCGCTGGGAACGGCGCTTGCGATGTTGGTCTCGATCGCGGGACCCGCCTCCGCACAGTTCTTCAACTTCCCCGGCTTCGGCGGCCCGCCGCAGCGCTCGGCCCCGCCGCCGCGCCAGGGTGGCGGCGGCTGGTTCGGCGGCGACTTCTTCCAGCCGTTCCAGCAGCAGCAGCAGCAGCAGCAGCCACAGGCGCCGCGCCAGGATTTTTCGCGCGCACCGGCGCCAGCCAAGCGCGAGACCACGCCCGACAAGAACGTGCTGGTGATCGGCGACGGCATGGCCGACTGGCTCGCCTACGGCCTCGAGGACGCCTACACCGAGCAGCCCGACTTGGGCGTCATCCGCAAGCACAAGACCTCGTCCGGCCTGATCAAGTACCAGCCGAAGGGCGACCCGTCGGACTGGACCGCGGCGGCGAAGGGAATCCTGGAGACCGAGAAGCCCGACGTGATCGTCGTCATGCTCGGCCTCAACGACCGCATCGCGATCCGCGAGCCCACGGCCGACAAGTCGGACAAAGACAAGGACAAGAAGAACGACAAGGGCGCGCGCGCCAAGCAGCCGGCGAAGCCCGGCGACGCCAAGCCCGGCGACACCGCCGCCAAGCCGGACGACAAGCCTGCCGATGCCGACCTGCCGCAGGATGACGCCGACAATGCCGACGCGCCCGCGGCCGCGCCGGAAAAGACGGCACGCAATCCGAACGGCCTCTATGAATTCCGCGACGAGCGCTGGGTCGAGCTCTACACCAAGAAGGTCGAGGAACTGGCCAATTTGCTCAAGGCCAAGGGTGTGCCGGTACTCTGGGTCGGCCTGCCCGCGATCCGGGGACAGAAGGGAACGGCTGACATGCTGTTCCTGGATTCGCTCTACCGCGAGGGCGCGGCCAAGGCCGGCATCACCTATGTCGACGTCTGGGACGGTTTTGTCGACGAAGCCGGCCGCTTCCTGCAGAAGGGCCCCGACTTCGAAGGCCAGATCCGCCAGCTCCGCAGCTCCGACGGCGTCTACTTCACCAAGCCGGGCGCACGAAAACTCGCTCACTATGTCGAGCGAGAGATCACGCGCCTGCTGGCCGGGCGCTCCGGCCCGATCGCGCTGCCGAGCGAGCCTGCGACCCCCGACACCAGCGCCGAGCCCGGCAAGCCGGCGCCGCGGCCGCTGGCCGGCCCCATCGTGCCGCTGGTCGCGGCCTCGATCTCGACCGAGCAATTGCTGGGTGGCCCTGGCTCGCGTCCCGCCGCCGTCGATGCGCTCGCCGCGAAGACGATGGTGAAGGGCGAGCCCCTGACGGCCCCCGCCGGACGCGCCGACGATTATGCCTGGCCGCGCGGCGAGGTCGGCCGCGAGCAGGCCAAGGGCGATACGCCGATGGCCGCGACGACGCCCGACGGCGCCACCGCCTCTCCCAGTGCATCATCGGGAGCGGCCGCGGCGATCGCCCCGCCCAAGCTCGCGCCGAGGAAGCCGTCCGTCGCGCCACAGCGGCAGCCGGCGCAGGCCACGCCGTCGTTCGGGGATTTCTTCGGCTTCGGCTTTGGCTCGCCACCGGCCCCTCGGCAAATGACGCCGGCACCCGGGCCGCGCAATCCGGCGCAGAACCCTGCGTTCCCGCGCCCGCCCGGCAATGTCGGGCGCGCGGCGGAAGTCCGATAATCGAGCTCTGTTGATTTGAGATGTCATTCCGGGGCGCGCGAAGCGCGAACCCGGAATGACGTGGCAGGTCGCTCAGCCGTAATAACGCCAGCGCGGCGGCTGACGCCGGGCGGGGCGCGACATCAGAAGCGCGAGCGCAAAGCCGATGCCGCCGGCAACGAGCAGTGCGCCGAGCGGATTGTCCTGCACTTTCTTCGACAGCGCCTGCGTGCCATCGCGGAAACTGTCGCCGCTGTTCTCATAGGCGTCCTTGGCGTAGCTCGTCGCGGTATCCGCGGCATCACGCACTGCATCCTTGGCCTGGCCGTAGAGGTTCTGCACCGTGCCTGCGGCTTCCCGCGCCTTGCCCGACGCCTGCGTCTTGGCGTCGCCCGCCAGGTCTCCGACCGCGCCTTCGGCGCGTCCGGCGTATTCCTTGGTTGATCCGACAATACGATCCGTGTCCATGATGCTCCTCCTCGGGGGTCAGCCCAAGTAACCGATCAGGAGCAGCGCAGTTCCAAGCCGTGACGAAAGTGTAGTGTGTAGCCCATGGAGCGAGCGCAATCCGGGACAGCGTCAGCCGTATTGAAGGACCCCGGATTACGCTGCGCTCCATCCGGGCTACGGGATCCGCTACAAGATCAGCCCGCCATCGACGACCAGCGTCTGGCCGATGATGTAGGACGACAGCGGCGAGGCCAGAAACAAGGCTGCGCCTGCCATGTCGGCCGGCGTGCCCAATCGACGCAGCGGAATGCGCGACAACGCCGCTTCGAGCCGCTTGGGATTGTCGGTCGTCACCTTCGTCATCTTGGTATCGACGAGCCCGGGCGCGATGCCGTTGACGCGGATGCCGTCCTCGGCCCAAGCCTCGCCCAGCGTGCGCGTCAATCCGACTGCGCCGGTCTTCGAGGCGTTGTAGGCGGGATTGCCCATGGTGGAGTGATAGGCCGCGGTCGAGGACACCATGATCAGCGCGCCCTTCGCATCCCGCAACAGGGAATGAAACCGCGTCGCGCACGCCATCAGGCTCATCAGATTGACCTCGACGACCTTGCGGAAGCCCGCCATCTCGAATTCGCCGCGGCGATAGATCACCGCGCCCTGCGCAAGCACGAGAATGTCGAGGCGATCGAACGACGGCTTGAACGCGTCGATCGCCGCAGCGTTGCTGGCGTCGAGCTGCGCATAGGAAAGACCGGTGAGATCGGACCCCTCCTCGGCAGAATATTCCGTTGCATGAGCACGCGTGCCGCAGACCGAAACAGCTGCGCCCTTGCTGCGAAAGGCCTGTGCGATGCCGTTGCCGATGCCGCTGGAACCGCCGACGACCAGCACCTGCTTGCCCGAAAAATCCAGCTCGTTCGCCATCGCGGCCTCCCCTTTTGTTTTGCTTGTTTGACCTGTCTGCGGATCGATGCCAGCCTTGTCAATCATAACAACGAGCCACAGGCCGCAAGGAAACAGCATGTCCGAGTTCAAGGAACTGAGCCGGTCCGTGAAGGGCCTGATCGTTCTCGTCACGGGCGCAGGGAGCGGCATGGGCCGTGCGACTGCGCACGTGTTCGCGCGCGAGGGCGCGAAAGTCGCCGTCACTGATTACGACGAGCAAGGCGCCCATTTGGTCGCGAAAGAGATCGCGGCGAGCGGCGGCGCGGCGAAGGCGTGGAAGCTCGACGTCGCCGA
This sequence comes from Bradyrhizobium sp. SMVTL-02, assembly GCF_051853005.1. Lineage (NCBI taxonomy): Bacteria > Pseudomonadati > Pseudomonadota > Alphaproteobacteria > Hyphomicrobiales > Nitrobacteraceae > Bradyrhizobium > Bradyrhizobium sp. SMVTL-02. Next base: position 6,746,057 of record NZ_CP182469.1, read on the forward strand.
CGGCGGCGAGATCAAGCGCGTGGTCGGCGATGTCGCGGCGCATTTCGGCGGACTCGATATCGTCGTCAACAATGCCGGCATCTCCGTGCGTGTCGCGATCGACGAGGAAGCTTACGAAGACGCCTGGGCCAAAGGCATCGCCGTGATGCTGACGGCGCATCCGCGCATCGTCCGCGCGGCGCTGCCGCATTTGCGCCGGTCGAAGAGCCCGCGCATCGTCAACATCGCCTCCACCGAGGCGCTCGGCGCCACCGCCTTGCACAGCCCCTATTCGGCGGCGAAGGGCGGCGTCGCGAGCCTCACACGTTCGCTGGCGGTCGAGCTCGGCCGTGAAGGCATCACCGTCAACTGCATCTGCCCGGGCCCGATCCGCACCGCCATCACCGACCGCATCCCGGAAGAGCACAAGACCATCTACGCCAGGCGCCGCACCGCACTCGGCCGCTACGGCGACCCTGAAGAGGTCGCGCACATGACCTTGAGCCTGTGCCTGCCGGCGGCGTCGTTCCTCACTGGCGCGGTCATCCCGGTCGATGGCGGGCTGATGGCACGGAACGCGTGAGAGCCATGCGCGCCGCGCGTTGACAACTGCGGGTGCGGGAGTAGCTTTTTCACCGACAGAACGGGAGCAACCGTTCGCGGCACGCGGGAGAGAACGTCATGACGATCGCCATCCGGCAGCTTCAGAAACATTTTGTCGGCGAGGTGTCCGGCCTCGATCTGCGCAAGCCTCTCACAGCTGACGAGGCGCGCGAGGTCGAGGCTGCCATGGACAGGTATGCCGTGCTCGTCTTCCACGACCAGGACATCACTGACGAGCAGCAGATGGCCTTTGCCCTGAATTTCGGCCAGCGCGAGGATGCACGCGGCGGCACCGTGACCAAGGAGAAGGATTACCGGCTGCAGTCGGGGCTCAACGACGTCTCCAATCTCGGCAAGGACGGCAAGCCGCTGGCGAAGGACAGCCGCGCGCACCTGTTCAACCTCGGCAATTGCCTGTGGCATTCCGACAGCTCGTTCCGCCCGATTCCGGCGAAGTTCTCGCTGCTATCGGCCCGGGTGGTGAACCCGAAGGGCGGCAACACCGAGTTCGCCGACATGCGCGCGGCCTATGACGCGCTGGACGAGGAGACCAAGGCGGAGATCGAGGACCTCGTCTGCGAGCACTCGCTGATGTATTCGCGGGGATCGCTCGGCTTCACCGAGTATACCGATGACGAGAAGGAGATGTTCAAGCCGGTGCTGCAGCGACTGGTGCGGACGCATCCCGTGCATCGCCGCAAATCGCTGTATCTCTCATCGCATGCCGGCAAGATCGTCGGCATGAGCGTGCCGGAGGGACGCCTCTTGCTGCGCGATTTGAATGAACACGCGACGCAAGCAGAGTTCGTCTACGTCCACAAATGGAAGCTGCATGATCTCGTCATGTGGGACAACCGCCAGACCATGCACCGAGTCCGCCGCTACGACCAGTCCCAGCCCCGCGACATGCGCAGGGCGACGGTCGCAGGGACCGCGCCGACGGTGCAGCAGCAGGCGGCGGAGTAGGCGTGGGCGTCGTGTGAAGGCCGCAACGGCAAAGATGCCGACGACAGGGCGCCGGCGCGTCAACACACTCCGTCGTTACGAGCGAAGCGAAGCAGACGCCCGCTATGCGTGCCCGGCCTCGTTCGAGAGCATGCCGGGGTCGATGCCGATCTTGCGCAGGGCGCGGCCGTATTTCTCGTCGACGTCGTCGCCGAAGATCAGGTCCGCATCGGCATCGCAATGCAGCCAGCCATTGCTCTGGATCTCGGTCTCGAGCTGGCCCGGCGCCCAGCCGGCATAGCCGAGCGCGAGGATGGCGTGCTTGGGGCCGGAGCCATTGGCGATCGCGCGCAGGATGTCGACGGTCGCGGTGAGGCAGACGCCGTCGTCGATCCGCAGCGTCGCCTTCTCGATGTAGAAGTCGCTGGAATGCAGCACGAAGCCGCGGCCGGTGTCGACGGGACCGCCCTGCAGCACCTTCATGCTCTCGGCGTTCCCGGGCAGCTTGATGTGCTCGCCTTTCCTGATGATGCCGAGCTGCTGCAACAGCTCGGGGAAGTCGATGCTGCCGGCCGGGTGGTTAACGATGATGCCCATGGCGCCTTCGGCCGAGTGGGCGCAGAGATAGATCACCGAGCGCTCGAAACGGGGATCGCCCATCACGGGCATCGCGATCAGGAGCCGGCCGTCGAGATAACCGGCCGAATTGGGAAGCCCGGCGCCCGCGCCGCGGGTGCTTTCGCCCGTCCTCTTGCCAGTGGGAGCCATCGAGAAGCACTCCGGGTTCAATTCCTATCCTGATGTCGGACCTAGCCGCTGTCAAATCAAGGCTTGCAGAGACTCAATTCGAGTGCATCCATCACAAGCAATTCAATGGTTTGCCTGGGTGTCACCCTTTAAAGACGTGCCATGCTGACAAGAGTTCCCCTGCGTGCGGCGATTGGCGTCGCGACAACCCTGCTTGCCTCGGCGCTTGCCGCGCGCGCCGACGACGCCTCGCCCTGGCAGCGCGACGGGCATTCCGCAGTGCGGCTGGTGGCGGGATCACGCAGCGGCGCCGTGCTGCTCGGCGGTATCGCCTTCCAGCTCCAGCCCGGCTGGAAGACCTACTGGCGCATGCCCGGCGATTCCGGCGTTCCGCCGCGGTTCGACTTCTCAAAATCAGAAAATGTCGAAGCGGTGACGGTGATGTGGCCGGCGCCGCTGAAGTTCGACGACGGCGCGGGCGGCCATTCGATCGGCTATCACGACCAGATCGTGCTGCCGCTGCGCATCGTCGCCAAGTCCGCCGACAAGCCCGTGACGCTGCGTGCCGAGATCAACTACGCGGTGTGCGAGAAACTCTGCATTCCCGTCGAGGCCCATGCCGAGCTCGGCTTCAACAGCGTGGCCTCGACCGAAGATGCGAACCTGCGTGCCGCGCTCGACACCGTGCCGAAGCCCGCCAATATCGGCGATCCCAATCCGCTGACCATTCGCGACGTCAAACGTGACGGGGCCAAGAATGTGGTGGTCGACGTGATCGTGCCTGATGGCCGCAACGTCAATTTGTTCGTCGAAGGGCCGACGCCCGACTGGTCGTTGCCGATCCCCGCGCCGGTCGAGCCCAGCCCGCCCGGCGTGAAGCGCTTCTTATTTGAACTCGACGGGCTGCCGCCAGGCGCCAAGGCTGAGGGCGCAGCGCTGAAGTTCACGCTGGTTGGTCCGGAGAAGTCGTACGAGTTCAACACGAACCTGGAATGATGTTTCCCGATCATCCCTGCTCCGTGCATAGTTGCACACGAGAACGTGTACTCGAGAAGGCGCAGACGTCAGGCTCTGACGCTCAAGCGGAAATCTTACGATCAGTCAGAGCATTACTGTTCCCGGACCCAGAGCAGTCCCGAGTTTGGCGAAGCCGACGCAGCATGGTCAGTCTCGCAAGCGTCGTATGGTTTCCGTCAAGCGTGGCATTCAGCGCCACGTCAAACCACAAGGAGCAAGCCATGATGAATCTAAGGATTCTTGGGGCGGCCGTGGTTGCGGCATCCGCCTTGTACAGCTCTGCGGCACCAGCGCAGTGGGCCCAATCCAATCCGGACCTCTGCCAAGCTGAATTCGCCAACTGCACGGGTCTTGGAACCGGCACTACCCCAACCGGCCCTCGGTATCGGCAAGCATCTCGTCGAACGGCGTATCGACAGCCGGCGCCAGTGGCCGCTCCCGCCGCCGGCAGCTGGGGCAATCCCGGCGGCTGGGGCAATTCCTACGCCATGTATGGCGGCGGCGTCGGCGGCGGTTACGGCTGGAACGGCAACTGGTCTGCATATGCCGCTCGCAACGGCATCGTCTGCAGGCCTGGCACCTCGTACAAGGGTGCTGACGGTCTCCAGCATCTCTGCCAATAACCCGTCCGCACTTAGGCCAAGTCGGGCGGCCCCAAGGGGCCGCCTGTTTCATACCGGACCGGGGTTGTCGTCCTGAGTGGACCAACGGGGAGCCAGGACGCTTGTCTTCCAGCTGATGGTCGCTGGCCCTCTCGGCACAGCACTCACCTCATACACGGCCTGACCACCGCGCCAGTTCATGCGTACGCGCCTAGGCCGGGACAACATCATTGACCCAACCGTATCTTAACGAATGGTTGCTAGGTCAAAGGCTGCCGCAGCATGCGGAACGCTTGGTACGGGACGCTTGGGGACCTCGACGTGGCCGTCATGGATGCACAACCCGCAACAACCGGACCGGCCGGGCTGATGGCGCGGCTGCGGGAAAGGCTCACGGGCGGATCGAGCGAGGCGTCGCTGACGCGGCGACTGGCGGGCACAATCTTCATCATCCGCGTGATCAGCGCGGGCCTTGCCTATGTCTCGCAGGTGCTGCTTGCGCGCTGGATGGGCACGTCCGACTACGGCATCTACGTCTACGTCTGGACCTGGGTGCTGCTGCTCGGCAGCATGATGGATCTCGGCATCTCGGCCTCCGCGCAGAAAATCATTCCGGAGTACCGCACGAGCGGCGAGCATGCGCTGCTGCGCGGCTTCCTCTCCGGCAGCCGCTGGCTGACCTTTGCCGCCTCCACGCTGATGTCGCTCGGCCTTGCCGGCATCGTCAAACTGCTTTCGCCCTGGGTCGATGCCGGCCAGATGCTGCCGCTCTATATCGGCTGCATGACGCTGCCCGCCTTCGTCGTCGCCAACACCCAGGACGGCATCGCGCGCTCGCATGACTGGATGCAGCTCGGCCTGATGCCGCAATTCATCATCCGCCAGGCGCTGATCATCGGCATCACGGGCGCTGCGTTCCTGCTCGGCTATCATCTCGGCGCGGTCGCCGCGATGATCGCAAGCCTCGGTGCGGTGTGGATCGCGATGACCGGGCAGATGGTGGTGCTGAACCGCAAGCTCGCCGATCACATCACACCCGGGCCGAAGGCCTATGACGTGCGCGGCTGGCTCGCCGTGTCGCTGCCGATCCTGCTGGTGGAGAGCTTCTACCTGATCCTCTCCTACACCGATGTGCTGGTGCTGCAGCAGTTCCGCCCGTCCGACGAGGTCGGCGTCTATTTCGCCGTGGTGAAGACGCTGGCGCTGGTCTCGTTCATCCACTACGCGATGTCGGCGACGACGGCGCATCGCTTCGCGGAATACAACGCCAGCGGCGACAAGGGGCGTCTGTCGGCTTACGTCGCGCACGCCATCAACTGGACGTTCTGGCCGTCGCTGGCGGCGACCGTCGTGCTGCTCGCGCTCGGCAGGCCGCTGCTCCGGCTGTTCGGGCCGCAATTCGTGGTCGGCTACGACATCATGTTCGTCGCCGCGATCGGCCTCGTGGTGCGCGCCGCGATCGGCCCGGTCGAGCGCCTGCTCAACATGCTCGGCGAGCAGAAGATCTGCGCGCTCGCCTATGCGCTCGCCTTCGCGATGAACCTCGTGCTCTGCCTCATCCTGGTGCCGCGCTACGGCGGCCATGGCGCGGCGGCCGCGACCTCGATCTCGCTCACCTTCGAGACGGTGCTGCTGTTCTGGATCGTCCGGCAGCGCCTGGGACTGCACGTGCTGGCGTTTGGCAAATAGGCGCTGCGCGCCTGCCGGTGCCGGGGAACGGCCCTTTCGCCGCATGCCGCCGAATGAGGCGAAAACAGCGCGGCGCGCGTCCCCGAGACGGTGCTGCGCCTGCCCCTTGCCAGCGTGCTGTTCGTGGTCGCCGGCAAGATCATGTTCGCGGAGCTGAACTTGTCGTCCGCGATCGTGACGGCGCTGACCTGGACGCATTAGGCCAGAGACCGGGCTTCACTCTCGCTGTCATCGCCCGGCTTGACCGGGCGATCCAGTAGTCCGAGAAAGCTGTGATTGAATCGATGAGCCGGGGCCTACTGGATGCCCCGGTCAAGGCGGGGCATGACAGCGAGCTGGCTGAACCGGGGCGACCTACTCCGCCGTCCAGCCGCCGTCGATCGACAGGTTGGTGCCGGTGATCTGCGCGGCGTCGTCGCTGCACAGGAACAGCGCCAGCGCGGCGACCTGCTCGGAGGTGACGAACTCCTTGGTCGGCTGCGCGTCGAGCAGCACGTCGTTGATGACCTGCTCGCGCGTCAGGCCGCGCGCCTTCATGGTGTCGGGGATCTGCTTCTCCACCAGCGGCGTCCAGACATAGCCGGGGCTGATGCAGTTGCAGGTGATCTTGTGGGTTGCCACTTCCAGCGCCACGGTCTTGGTGAGGCCGGCGATGCCGTGCTTGGCCGACACATAGGCCGACTTGAAGGGCGAGGCGACCAGCGAGTGCGCCGACGCCGTGTTGATGATGCGGCCCCAGCCCTTCTTCTTCATGCCGGGCACCGCGGCGCGAATGGCATGAAAAGCCGAGGACAGGTTGATTGCGATGATCTGGTCCCATTTCTCCGGCGGGAACTCCTCGATCGGCGAGACGAACTGGATGCCGGCATTGTTGACGAGGATGTCGACCGAGCCGAACGACTTCTCGCCGAGTGCGATCATGCCGGCGATCTCGGCGGGCTTGCTCATGTCGGCGGGTGAGTAGACGGCCTTCACGCCGAAGTCGGACTCGATCTTGGTGCGCTCCTTCTCGATGTCTTCCGGCGAGCCAAAGCCGTTGATGACGACGTTGGCGCCGGCGCCAGCGAAGGCGCGCGCGTAGGCGAGCCCGATGCCGCTGGTCGAACCGGTCACGACGGCGTTCTTGCCTGACAGAGTACCCATGTTATTCGCTCCTTTTTGGCGGGGGCGCGGTGACGTCCCCCGTGAGATCGTAGGCCACCATGGTCTCGCCGGACTGCGGCTTCTCGAGCCAGTCCTTGTGCCGCATCGACAGGTGAACGTCGCGCACGCCGGCCTCCCAATGCTCGACCATGGCGACATGCGAGAAGTCGTAGTCCTTGGACGAGGATTCGTAGTTCTTGCTGCGATAGATCAAATGAACCACCGTGACAGTGCTCTCACGTGCTGCCTTGGCAAGGAATTCGACGGAAGGGTCGTTCTTGAGATAATCGGGCAATTTGGAAATCAAGTCCCGCACGGCCCGGCGGGCATTGTGGATCTGCTTGTTCTTGTCCGTATTCATGCGCGTGCGGCTGGAATAGCGGATGTCCTTCTCCCGCTCGGCGGCCTCCAGCAGCGAATTCGGCAGGTCGCCGCGCGCGGAAAACAGATCGACCTGGAAGATCAGCATGTCGCGCGCGACCTCGGCGTCGAGCACGTAATCGAGCGGGGTGTTGGAGGCGATGCCGCCGTCCCAGTAATGCTCACCGTCGATGATCACGGACGGAAAGCCCGGCGGCAGCGCGCCGGAGGCCATGATGTGCTCGGGACCGATCTTCTTGCCGAGCTTCTTGAACTCGTAATTGTCGAAATACCTGAAGTTGCCCGAGGTGACGCCGACCGCGCCGACGGAGAAGCGCGTCTTGAGGTCGTTGATGCGGTCGAAATCGACCAGCCGCTCCAGCGTCTTCTTCAGCGGCGCGGTATCGTAATAGCTCTCGGCCTCGGGATGGCCAGGCGGCCACATCGGCGCGGGCGGGACGCGCGGCACGAAGAAGCCGGGCACGCCGAAGGTGGCGATCAGCGCCGCGCTCGTCGAGTTGAACAGCTCGCGGCTGTGATCGCTCTTGCCGACCGGTTTCCACGGCACCGGCGCCGAGACCATTTCCCAGAATTCCTTCAGCCGCGCGACGCGGGAGTGGCCCTCATTGCCGGCGATGATGGCGGCGTTGATCGCGCCGATGGAGATGCCGGCGACCCACTCCGGCTCGAAGCCATAGCCGCAGAGCGCCTGATAGGCGCCGGCCTGATAGGAGCCGAGCGCGCCGCCGCCCTGCAGGACCAGGACGCGTTGCGCATTGGCGGGGACGCTGGCGGATTCCGGTCTATGATCGGTCATAAGAGAACAATAGCATAAGGGAGCAACAGCAAATGGCGCGCCACCGTGACGACAGTCCGCCGCGGCGTCAATGCATCCCGGGATCAAGTCTGGCTTATCGGGGCTCTGTCGAGGCCAGGATCATGGTCCAGAACACCTTGTATTTGGTGCCAGGAGCATAGCTCGCGGCAATGCCCAATTTTGTGACACCACTCTTGAGCATGTTGGCGCGGTGCGGAGGCGAGTCGCGCCAGCCGGAAAACGCTTCCGCCAGCGTATGATAGCCGGCCGAGACGTTCTCGACGGCAACCGTGGCCGGATAGCCGCCGGTAGCAAGGCGCTTGGCCAGCGGCGCGCGGACATCGTGGTCCATCTTGTTGGCGGCCGCCATGGCCTGCGACTGGGATTCGGCGAGCCGCATCAGATCAGGGTCGATCACGACCGTGCCGAGCATGTTGTTCTGGCGGTATTGCGAGATCATCACAGCCGCGGCCTGCGGGTCGAGCTGGGCTCCGGGGACCGCCATGTCGGTATACATCGACGGCTGCTGGACCGGTGCTTCGTTGCCCGCACAGCCGGCGAGCAGCAAAAGGATGAGAATTGCGGCCGCAGCGCGCATGAATCGAGGCCCCCAAATGAGGGGCCGTTGTTGCATACCAACCGTGGCTGAAAGGTGAATTTTGAGGAAAATCGTAGCTGTCGTTCCGGGGGCGGCGGCCTCAGCCCGCAAAGATCCGGTAGCGGCGGGGATTGAGGCCTATGGTGTCGCCGGCGCGGAGTTCCTTGTCGCGGGGGGCATCGATCTCGATGGTTTCACCGCCTGACAGCGCGATCTCGGCCCGCTGCACGGGACCGAAATTGCGGACATGCTGGATCGCGCCCTCGAAAGCGCCGGTGCCCGGCGGCCCGACCAGCATGTCATGTCGCCGTACGAACAGCTTTGACGCGCCAGGCGCAAGCCCGTCCGCGGCGAGCTGAAGCGGCCGCTCGCCGAGCCTGATCACGCCGCCATCGACCTGGACCGGCAGCTCGATGGACTCGCCGATGAAGCCGTGGACGAACGCCGTCGCCGGGCTCTCATAGACATCGTCGGGCGAGCCGATCTGCTCGATCCGACCCTTGTCCATCACCACGACGCGGTTGGCGACTTCGAGCGCCTCCTCCTGGTCGTGAGTCACGAAGATCGAGGTGACGTTGATCTCGTGATGCAGCGAGCGCAGCCATTTGCGCAGCTCTTTCCGCACCTTCGCATCGAGCGCACCAAAGGGCTCGTCGAGCAGGAGGATGCGCGGCTCGATCGCGAGCGCCCGGGCAAGCGCGATGCGCTGGCGCTGACCGCCGGAGAGCTGGCTCGGATAGCGGTCGGCAAGCCAATCGAGCTGCACGAGGTCGAGCAGTTCCTTGACCCGCGCTCGGATGGTGGCTTCGTCCTTGCGGACCGCGCGCGGCTGCACCCGCAGGCCGAAGGCGACGTTCTCGAACACCGTCATATGCCGGAACAGGGCGTAGTGCTGGAACACGAAGCCGACATGGCGCTCGCGCGCACCCTGCGCCAGTGCGTCCTCGCCGTTGAAGGAGACCTCACCGGAGTCAGGCCAGTCGAGACCAGCGATGATCCGCAGCAAGGTGGTCTTGCCGGAGCCGGAAGGCCCGAGCAGCGCCAGCAATTCGCCGTTGTCGACCTTGAGGTCGACGCCGTCGAGGGCGGCAAAGCTGCCGAACTTCTTGACGAGATTCCTGACTTCAATAGTCACTTGCGTCTTCTCCTTCGTCGAGATGACGTTCGAGAACGGATTTTGCGATCAGCGTGATCAGCGCCAGCATCGCCAGCAACGAGGCGATGGCGAAGGCGGCGACGAACTGGTACTCGTTGTAGAGGATCTCGACCAGGAGCGGCATGGTGTTGGTCTCGCCGCGAATGTGGCCGGAGACGACCGAGACCGCGCCGAACTCGCCCATCGCGCGGGCATTGCAGAGCAGGACGCCATAGAGCACTCCCCATTTGATGTTGGGCAGCGTGACGCGGAAGAAGGTCTGCAGGCCGGAGGCGCCGAGCGAGATCGCGGCCTCCTCCTCCTGCGTGCCCTGTTCCTGCATCAAGGGGATCAACGCGCGCGCCACGAAGGGAAACGTCACGAAAGTGGTTGCGAGCGCGATGCCGGGCACCGCGAACAGGATCTGGACGTCGTGGTCGCGCAGCCAGCCGCCGAAATAGCCCTGCGCGCCGAACAGCAGCACGAAGACGAGGCCCGAGATCACCGGGCTGACGGAGAACGGCAGGTCGATCAGCGTGATCAGGAACGTCTTGCCCTTGAACTCGAACTTGGCGATCGCCCAGGCGGCGACGAGACCGAACACCAGATTGAGGCCGACCGAGATCGCCGCGACGATCAACGTCAGCCTGATCGCCGCCATCGCCTCCGGCTCGGCGAGCGCAGCGAGATAGGCAAGGATGCCGCGTGAAAACGCCTGCGCGAACACGACCACCAGCGGCAGCACGACGAAGACGGTGAGGAACAGCACCGCCAGCGTGATGATGGCGATGCGCACCGCACGCGGCTCGGTACGAAGGTTGTCGCGCGCGGCTGCCGCATGCGCGCGCGCCTTTTCACGTGCATTGGCATCGGAGGCCGAGAGCGACACGGTATCTGCGATCTGCATCGTCATGGCATCCCCCTCAGCGCGCCGGAATCCGGCTCTGCGCCCAGCGCTGGAGCCGGTTGACCGCGAAGATGATGACGAAGGACACGACGAGCATGACCACCGCAATGGCGGTCGCATCCGCATAGCGGAATTCGGAGAGCCGGATCACGATCAGGAGCGGCGCGATCTCGGAGACGTTCGGCAGATTGCCGGCGATGAAGATCACCGAGCCGTATTCGCCGACGGCGCGGGCGAAGGCCAGCGCGAGGCCCGTGAGCAACGCCGGCGCGAGCGAGGGCAGGATCACGCGGATGATGGTCTGCCAGCGGCTGGCCCCCAGGCTGCCCGCGGCCTCCTCGATCTCGGGGTCGAGATCCTGCAGCACCGGCTGCACCGTGCGCACCACGAAGGGGATACCGATGAAGATCATGGCGACGAAGATGCCGACCGGCGTGAACGCCACCTTGATGCCGAGCGCGGCGAGCGGCGCGCCCAGCCAGCCCTTCTCGGCGAACAGCGCGGTCAGCGCGACGCCGGCCACCGCCGTCGGCAACGCGAACGGCACGTCGACGATGGCGTCGAAGATGCGTCGGCCGGGAAAGCGGTAGCGCACCAGCGCCCAGACGATGATGCTGCCCATCACGAGATTGACGCAGGCCGCCGCGAAGGCGAGGCCGAAGGAGACCCGAAGCGCGTTCAGGGTGCGGCGGCTGGAGAGGATGGCCCAGAACTGCTCGGGGCTCAGTTCCAGCGTGCGCAGGAACAGGCCGGCGAGCGGAATCAGGATGATGATTGACAGCCAGGAAAGCGTCAGTCCCATCGTGAGACCGAAGCCCGGCAATGTCCGGCGTCGTGCTGCGAGTGCGCTCACCAGGCCCCCTGCTAAAGCCTTTTATGACGGCGCCCGATCAGTTCTTGTAGATCTGATCAAAGACGCCGCCATCGGCAAAATGTTCCTTCTGCGCCTTGGTCCAGCCGCCAAAAACATCGTCGATCGTGAACAGCTCGACCTTGGCAAAGGAGTTTTCATACTTTTTGGCGATCTCGGCGTCGCGTGGACGATAGAAGTTGCGCGCAGCGATCTCCTGCCCTTCCTTGGTATACCAGAACTGGAGATAGGCTTCAGCCACGCCGCGGGTGCCCTTCTTCTCGACGACCTTGTCGACCACCGCGACCGGCGGCTCCGCCAGGATGGATTGGCGCGGCGCGACGATCTCGAACTTCTGCGGGCCAAATTCCTTCAAGGCGAGGTAAGCCTCGTTCTCCCAGGCGAGCAGCACGTCGCCGACGCCGCGCTCGACGAAAGTCACGGTCGAACCGCGTGCGCCGGTATCGAGTACCGGTACCTGCTGGTAGAGTTTGGCGATGAAGTCCTTTGCCTTGTCGGCCGAGCCGAACTTCTTCTCGGCGTAGCCCCAGGCCGCCAGATAATTCCAACGCGCGCCACCGGACGTCTTCGGGTTCGGCGTGATTACGGCGACGCCCGGCTTGATCAGGTCATCCCAGTCCTTGATGCCTTTCGGATTACCCTTGCGTACCAGGAACACGATGGTCGACGTATAGGGCGACGAATTCTGCGGGAGCCGCTTCTGCCAGTCGGCCGCGGTCAATCCCTTGGCCGCAATCGCGTCGATGTCGTAAGCGAGCGCGAGCGTCACCACGTCCGCAGGCAGGCCGTCGATGACGCTGCGCGAGGACGCGCCCGAACCGTTATGCGACTGCTTGATCTCGACGCTCTTGCCGGTTTCCTTCTGATAGGCGGTCGCGAACGCCTTGTTGAAGTCGACATAGAGCTCGCGCGTCGGATCGTACGACACGTTCAGAAGATTGATGTCGGCAGCGAGAGCCGAGCTTGCCCAAAGCAGTCCTGCCGCGAGCGGGACGATACGGCGCATCATGTCCATCTCCATTCACCTCGACGACATCGGCGTCATCGATGGCAGGCATAACTCAGGGTGAAACGCTCTTAAGTCAACGGAACCGGATTTTCTTGTTCGCAGCGTGACAGCCTGACTGTGCTACGAAGTCTTCATCGTGTGGATGCCGCATTCTGTCTTGGCCCGGCCGCGCCAGCGACCGGCGCGCGCATCCTCGCCCTCGGCCGTTCTGCTGGTGCAAGGCATACACCCAACCGACAGGAAACCGGAGACAGCCAGAGGATGACGCGGCAATTTGGCGCGGACGAAGATCGCCTCGAGTTCCTCGCGCGACACGTTGGCGAAGGGATTGAACTTCAACCGCGCGCCGTCTTCCTCGACGACGGGAATATCGGCGCGTGCATTGCCCTGGAAGCGCTTGCGGCCGTTGAGCCAGGCGTCGAACGGCTTCAGCGCGCGCGCCAGCGGCTCGACCTTGCGGATGCGGCAGCAGGCATCGGGATCGGAGAACCAGAGGTCGCGGTCGGGATCCTCGCGCGACAGCGTCTCCTCGGCCGGCTTGATCGAGCGCACGTCCTTCAGACCCAGCGCCGCGATCAGCGTGTCGCGATAGGCCAGCGTCTCCTCGAACAGCCATCCGGTATCGAGGAAGATCACGGGGATCGCGGGATCGACATCCGCCATCACCTTCAACAGCGTCGCCGATTCCGTGCCGAAGGACGACACCAGCGCAAGCTTCTCGCGCCCGACGGTCTCCAGCGCCGCGGCAATGATCTGCGCGGGCGCCGCATCGCGCAGGGCGCGATCGAGCTCTTCCGCCGAAGGCAGCGCAGCGACGGACGAAACCTGGGGCGCGATCGCGTTCACGTGCCGACACCTTCGGAATGACGCAGCTGCATGCGCCGGTGCAGCGCCGTGATCCGGCCGTCGCCGGTCGGCTGGTAGAACACCGAATAGCGCTTGGCGGTCTGCATGAAGGCTTCCGCGTCGGCCTGCTTCTTGACGTCGAAGGAGTCGAAGCCGGCCCGCAGCATGAAGACGAACTGGTCGCGCAGCACCTGTCCCGTCGCGCGCAGTTCGCCGCGATAGTTGTATCGCTCGCGCAGCAGCCGCGCCTGGCTGTAGGCGCGCCCGTCGCGGAAGGTCGGGAACACCAGTGCGACCGCGGCGATCTTGCCGAGATAGGGCACGAGCTCGGCAATGTCGCGATTGTTCGGCCAGATCACGCCGACCTTGCCCGAAGGCCTGAGCAACGCGTCGGCCTCGCCGAGGAAGCGCTCGGCCGGCACCAGGATGTCGCCGCCCTCGGGCAGCGGGGTGTCGACGGCGAGCTTGACGAAGCTATCGTCGGCGATCTTTCCGCCGTTAACGAGTGGCATAGACGCGCTCCTTGAAGGGCTCGACGCCGAGGCGCTTCACCGTATCCATGAACAACTCTTCCGGGCGCTCGCGCAGCGCCAGATAAGCTTCCACGATGTCCTCGACGACATCAGCGACCTCGTCGAACTTCACGCCAGGACCGATCAGGGTGCCGAGCGCGGCGTTCTCGTCGGCGCGGCCGCCGATGGTGATCTGGTAGACCTCCTCGCCGTTCTTCTCGACGCCGAGAATGCCGATATGGCCGACATGGTGATGGCCGCACGCATTGATGCAGCCGGAGATGTTGATGTGGAGACGGCCGATCAGATTGGCGAGCTCGTGATTGGCGAAGCGCCGCGTCAGTTCCTGCGCGATCGGGATCGAGCGCGCATTCGCCAGCGAGCAATAGTCCAGACCCGGGCAGGCGATGATGTCGGTGATCAGGTTGACGTTGGGCGTTGCGAGGCCGAGCTTGTCGAGCGCCTTCCACAGCGCCGGCAGGTCGCGCTTGGCGACGTGCGGCAGCGCCAGGTTCTGCTCGTGGCCGACCCGGATCTCGCCGAAGGAATATTTGTCGGCGAGATCGGCCAGCGCATCCATCTGCTCGGCCGTGGCGTCGCCCGGAGGCCCGCCGGTCGGCTTCAGCGAGATGGTGACGATCGAATAGCCCTGCACCTTGTGCGGAGCCACCGAGTTCTTGCGCCAGGCCTCGAACTCGGGATCGGCCGCGGCCTGGCGCAGCTCGTCCGGCATGTGCGGCAGCTTCTCGTACGCCGGATAGGTGAAGCGCGAACGGATGTCCTCGATCACCTCGTCGTCGATCTGGAGCGAGGAGTTGCGGATCTGCTGCCACTCCTCCTCGACCTCGCGCGAGAACTTCTCGATACCGAGCTCGTGCACCAGGATCTTGATGCGCGCCTTGTAGATGTTGTCGCGGCGACCGTACTGGTTGTAGACGCGCAGGATCGCCTCGATGTAGCTGAGGATATCGCGGCCGTGCACGAAGTGCTTGATGGTCTTGGCGATGAACGGGGTGCGGCCGAGGCCGCCGCCGACCAGCACCTCGAAGCCGGTCTCGCCCTTCTCGTTCTTGATCAGCCGCAGGCCGATATCGTGGATCTTGATCGCGGCTCGGTCATGGTCCGACGCGGTGATCGCGATCTTGAACTTGCGCGGCAGGAACGAGAATTCCGGATGCAGCGTGGTGTGCTGGCGGATCAGCTCCGACCAGATGCGCGGGTCCTCGATCTCGCCCGGGGCGACACCGGCCCACTGGTCCGAGGTGACGTTGCGCATGTTGTTGCCGGAGGTCTGCATCGCATGGATGCCGACCTCGGCGAGATCAGCCAGCGCGTCCGGCAGCTCTGCGAGCTTGATCCAGTTGAACTGGATGTTCTGTCGCGTGGTGAAATGGCCATAGCCGCGATCGTATTTGCGCGCAACATGCGCCAGCGCCCGCAACTGGTTCGTTGCCAGCGTTCCGTAGGGGATCGCGACGCGGAACATATAGGCGTGCAGCTGCAGATAGACGCCGTTCTGCAAGCGCAGGATCTTGAACTCGTCCTCGGTGAGCTCGCCGGAGAGGCGCCGCTTCACCTGGTCGCGGAACTCCGAGACGCGCTCGTTGACGAGCGTGCGGTCGATTTCGTCGTAAGCGTACATAAGCGATGCCTTAAGCCTGGACCGGCTGTCCGATTGTCACACCGGTGCGGCGGATCTGTTCGCGCAGATTGCCGGGCAGGATCTTGCCGTCGTCGCCGACCTGCACCGGGGCGATATAGGGGCCGATGGCACCGACGTCATCGGCCACGGCTTCCGCAAGCAACGCTTTCGCCTCGTCGGAGTTGCGCACGATCGCGGCTTCCGAGAGGTCCGCGGACCAGCTCTTGGCAGCGGTGCGGTAGACCACGATGCCGTCCCAGGTGCGGTTGGCCGTCACCACCGAGGGGCCGGAGATCCTGATCTTCTTCTGTTCGAGCGGGGAGGTCATTCGGCTGCATCCAATAGGTCAGAGATGATTTGCTTTGGGGTTTGACGACGAAGCGAGCCGGCATGCCGGACCACGTCGCCGATGATGAGGATGGCGGGACCGCCATGGATCCGCCGCACGAGTTCGGGGAGGTCGCGCAACGTACCAACGGCGCCCTGCGCATCGGGCCGCGTGACGCGGGCGAACACGCCGACCGGCGTCTCCGGCGAACGCCCGGCCGCGAACAGGCCGGCGCGCACGGCGGGTGCCGCAGTCATGCCCATGTAGACCACGACCGTCATTCTGGTGTCGGTCAGCGTCGACCAGTCCACGGCTTCGGCATCGCGCGCCTTGTGCGCCGTGAGGAAGGTGATGCGGGTCGCCTCGCGGCGGTAGGTGAGCGGCACCTCGAAATCGGCGGCCCCGCCGAGGCCTGCGGTGATGCCGGGGATGATCGAATAGGCAACGCCCGCGGCACGCAGCGCCTCGATCTCTTCGCCGCCGCGGCCGAACACGAAGGGATCGCCGCCCTTGAGCCGGACCACGCGCTGGCCTGATTGCGCGGCCTCGATCATGCGCTTGTTGATGGCGTCCTGACCGATGCCGGGTTTGCCGACGCGGCGGCCGACCGGCACGCGCGAGGTGTCGCGGCGGATGCGGTCGAGAATCTCGGGTGAAACCAGCTCGTCGTGGAAGACGATGTCGGCGTCCTGAAGTGCGCGCAGCGCCTTGATGGTGAGCAGATCGGGATCGCCGGGGCCGGCGCCGACCAGCGTGACCGAGCCTTCCGGCTTGTCGGCTCGCGCGAAATCCGAGGGATCGGCAATGGCCTTGAGCGATGCGTCGGCTTCGTCCTTGCGGCCGGCGAGCACGGCGGCGCCGATCGGGCCGTCGATGACGCGTTCCCAGAAGCGCCGGCGCAACGGAAACTCGGCGATGCGCTCGTTGATGGACTTGCGGAAGGTGCCGATGAACTCGGCGAGCTCGCCGACGCGCGCCGGCAGCAGCGCCTCGATCTTCTCGCGCACACGCCGCGCCACCACCGGTGAAGTGCCGCCGGTGCCGACCGCGACCACGACATCGCCGCGATCGACGATGGCCGGGAAGATGAAGCTGGAATTCTCGAGATCGTCCATGACGTTGACGGGCAGGCCGAGCGCCTTCGCCCGGGCCGACATCGCCACACCGACATGGCCTGCGCCCGCGCAAACGACGGCGATAACGCCGGCGAGATCGGCGGTCAGCGGATCGCCGGTGGCGATTTCGACGCGCGAAGCGTCCTCGGAATTGACACTGAGGTCTTGATTGCCGTCGATCGCATGCACGCGGAGGCGCGCGCCGGCAGCGGCGAGCACGCGCAGCTTGGCGCGCAAAAGCTCACCCGCGCCGATAAGGATCACCGGACCGGCCTTCAGATCGAGGAACACCGGCAAGAACCGCATGCGATACTCGCTTCCCCTACATCCGGGGTTGACTGGAATTATTTTCTATATATGTGTCGTTTCGAGCGCGCAAAGAGAAAATTTTTTCTTCTCTTCTGCAGCGCAACTATAGAATTTTCGCCTCCAAACGCAAAGTGGCAGAGATGCATCTTCTCAAGGACGATTCCGGTGTTGTCGGAGTCAGCAGCCCGGCCCCCGTCGGACGCTCGGGCTCGCAAGAATTTTCTGCTGATGTTGCCCCCCGCATGGACCATCTCGACCAGCTCGAGGCGCAGAGCATCTACATCTTCCGCGAGGCCTTTGCCCGGCTGAAGAAGATTGCCCTGCTGTGGTCGCTCGGCAAGGACTCCAACGTCATGATCTGGCTGGCGCGCAAGGCGTTCTTCGGCCGCATGCCGTTCCCGGCGCTCCATGTCGACACCGGCAAGAAGTTTCCGGAGATGTATCGCTTCCGCGACCATTACGGGAAGGAGTGGGGTCTCGATCTGCGTGTCGAGCCCTGCCCGCCGATCGATGCCGTCGACCCAACGCTGCCGCCGGCCGCCCGATCGGCCGCGCGCAAGACCGAGGGCCTCAAGATGGCGCTCGCAAAGTACGGCTTCGACGGCCTGATCGCCGGCATCCGCCGCGACGAGGAAGCGACCCGCGCCAAGGAGCGCGTGTTCTCGCCGCGCGGGCTCGAAGGCAATTGGGACGTCCGCGACCAGCCGCCGGAGTTCTGGGACCATTTCAACGCATCGCCGCCGCAGGGCGCGCATTTGCGCATCCATCCGATCCTGCATTGGACCGAGGCGGACATCTGGGCCTACACCAAGCGCGAGAACATCCCGATCATCCCGCTGTATCTCGCCAAGGACGGCAAGCGCTATCGCTCGCTGGGCGATCAAGACATCACCAACCCCGTGAATTCGACAGCGTCCAGCATCGACGAGATCCTGATCGAGCTCGAGCAGACCAAGGTGCCGGAGCGCGCCGGACGCGCGCTCGACCACGAGACCGAGGACGCCTTCGAGCGCCTTCGTGTCGCCGGCTATCTCTGATCAAGGACGCTCTGCGGCTATGAACATGATCGTCACCCCCGCTTCGCCTGCGACCCCGAACGGCACCACGCGTCCGCAAGTGCGCATCGTCATTGTCGGCCATGTCGACCACGGCAAGTCGACGCTGGTCGGGCGCCTGTTGCACGAGACCGGCAGCCTGCCCGACGGCAAGCTCGAAATGCTCAAGGCCGTCAGCGCGCGGCGCGGCATGCCGTTCGAATGGTCGTTCCTGCTCGATGCGCTGCAGACCGAGCGGGACCAGGGCATCACCATCGATACCACGCAGATCCGCTTCCGCACCAATTCGCGCGACATCGTCCTGATCGACGCGCCCGGCCACGCCGAATTCCTGCGCAACATGATCACCGGCGCTTCGCAGGCCGACGGTGCGGTGCTGATCATCGACGCGCTCGAAGGCGTACGCGACCAGACACGGCGGCACGGGTATCTGCTGCATCTGCTCGGCGTGAAGCAGGTCGCTGTCGTCGTCAACAAGATGGACCGTGTCGACTTCTCCGCTGACCGCTTCAAGGAGATCAGCGACGAGATCTCCGCGCATCTCAATGGCCTCGGCGTAACCCCGACCGCGGTGATCCCGATCTCGGCGCGAGATGGCGACGGCGTTGCGATGCGCACCGACCGCATCGGCTGGTACAAGGGACCGACCGTGGTCGAGGCGCTCGACCGACTCGAGCCGGCACGGCCGCTGGAAGCGCTGGCGCTGCGCCTGCCGGTGCAGGCGATCTACAAGTTCGACGACCGCCGCATCGTGGCGGGCCGCATCGAATCCGGCAGCCTCAAAGCCGGCGACGAGATCGTGATCATGCCGGCCGGCAAGATCGCCAAGATCAAGACGGTCGAGAGCTGGCCGGTGACGCCGGTCGCGGGACGGCAAGGCGCCGGCCGCTCGGTCGGCATCACGCTCGACCGCGAGCTGTTCATCGAGCGCGGCGACATCGTCGCGCATGCGGGCATTCCGCCGCGCGAGACACGCCGCCTGCGCGCGCGCATCTTCTGGCTGCACGACAAGCCGCTCGCCAAGGGCGACCAGCTGCTGGTGCGCTGCGGACCGAAGGAAAGCCGCGCCACCGTGGTGGCGATCGAGAAGGCGGTCGATCCCGGCGAGCTCTCCAGCAGCGAGAACAAGGCGATCGGCCGTAACCATGTCGGCGAGATCGACATTTCTCTTTCGAATCCGATTGCCACCGATCCCTACACCGAGAACCCGCGCACCGGCCGGCTCGTGATCGAGGTCTCCGGGCGCATCGCCGGCGGCGGCCTCGTGCTGTCGGTCGATGCCGGCCAGCGTGCCGTGCCGGTCGACATCGTGCCGGTGGAATCGGCGCTGCGGCCGGACGAGCGTTCGGCGCGCTATCGCCACAACGGCGCCGTGGTCTGGCTCACCGGCCTGCCGGCCTCCGGCAAGTCGACGCTGGCGCGGGCGCTGGAGCGGCGTCTCTTCACCAATGGCGGCTCGCCGATCCTGCTCGACGGCGACACGCTGCGCGCCGGCCTCAACAGCGATCTCGGCTTCTCCATTGCTGATCGCAGCGAGAACATCCGCCGCCTCGCCGAAGTGGCGACGCATCTGGCCCGCAACGGCCACATCGCGATCGTCGCGGCCGTCTCGCCGGCCCGCGAGGACCGCGCCGCCGCGCGCCGCATCGCCGACACCGCGTTCCGCGAAATCCATGTCGCGACGCCGGCCGGCATCTGCGAGGAGCGCGACCCCAAGGGCCACTACAAGAAAGCCCGCGCTGGCGCGCTGGCCTCGTTCACCGGCATCGGCAACGACTACGAGGCGCCGCAGGCCGCCGAGCTCGTGATCGACACGTCGAAGCGGACGGTTGCGGAGGCGGCGGACGAGATCGAGCAAATGCTGAAGACATCCGGCGTGCTGTTCGACGAAATCGTGGACCTCGCCGCGAATATTTGAAGCGCACTCTCGTTGGTGCACGCGCAACCACCACACAGTTAGTGCGTTCCCGTCCCCTTGTGGGGCAGGGCTATCGCATTTGAAAACTTTTCCGGCCATCCTTCGAGACGCCTGCTTCAGGCGGGCTGCTCAGGATGAGGACGGAGTGCGCGGCAGCAGTTTCAACGGGCACTGACGCTGATCAGCCTCATCCTGAGGAGGCGCATAAGCGCCGTCTCGAAGGACGAGGCGTGCGCCCAGGCCGCCGCAACGAGTCATATGCGATAGCCCTGCCCTTGTGGGGGAGGGTTCGGGAGAGGGGTCCACACGGGACTCTCTCCATCAGCAAGAGCATTCCGCTCCGTCGATCTCCGACACGCCTTTTGCCGGGCCACCCCTCTCCCCCGCTCTCCCCCACAAGGGGGTAGGGAGCGTAGTTGTGCGCGTGGCAGGGAGCCGGGCTCAAGCCTCTGCTGCCTTCCCCACCTCTTCTTGACATTTTGACAGACCCTCGGGGGTCTTCTCACCGCCCCGATTTTGGGGCTAATAGGTCCCGAAAGCCGCTCCTCGTGGGCGCATTTTGCTGCAGTCGGGTCAAAAGCAGCCAAAAACAGCCATTTCCAACAAGAAAGCCCATCATGAAACGCGTCGACGCCCACGGATTGAAGATCGCTCCCGTCCTGTTTGACTTCATCGCCAAGGAAGCGGCCCCGAAAACGGGGATCGCGCCGGATGCGTTCTGGGCCGGGGTTGCCGCCATCATCAAGGAGCTGGGACCGAAGAACCGCGCGTTGCTGGCGGTGCGTGACACGCTGCAGGCCAAGATCGACGACTGGCATCGCGCCAACAAAGGCAAGGCGTTCGACCTCGACGCCTATACCGCCTTCCTGAAGGAGATCGGCTATCTCGTCCCCGAGCCCGCGACGCAGAAGGTCGAGACCGCCAATGTCGACGAGGAGATCGGCAAGATCTGCGGCCCGCAGCTCGTCGTGCCCCTCACCAACGCGCGCTACGCGCTGAACGCGGCGAATGCGCGCTGGGGCTCGCTCTACGATGCCTTCTACGGCACCGACGCGATCCCGCACGATCCCTCAGAGAGCGGGAAGGGCTACAACAAGGCACGCGGCGACAAGGTGATCGCGAAAGCCAAGGCGTTCCTCGATAGCGCGGTGCCGCTTGCGACCGGCAGCCACACCGACGTCACCGCCTACAGCGTCGTCGCGGGCCAGCTCGCGGTGAAGCTGAAGAGCGGCAATGCGACCGCGCTCAAGAACGCCGCTCAGTTCGCGGGCTTCCAGGGCGACGCCGCCGCGCCGAGTGCGGTGCTGCTCGTCAACAACGGCCTGCATGTCGAGGTGAAGATCGATCGTGGCAGCACGATCGGCAAGGACGATCCGGCCGGCGTCGCCGACATGATCATGGAAGCGGCCGTCTCGACCATCCTGGACATGGAGGACTCGGTCGCCGCGGTCGACGCCGAAGACAAGGTGCTGGTCTACCGCAACACGCTCGGCCTGATGAACGGCACGCTGTCGGCCGACTTCGAGAAGGGTGGCAAGACGCTGACGCGTTCGCTCAACGCCGACCGCGTCTACAAGACGCCCGACGGCAAGGGCGAAGTGAAGCTGCACGGCCGCAGCCTGCTGCTCATGCGCAATTGCGGTCACCACATGTTCACCGACGCGGTGCTGGACGAGAAGGGCGAGGAAGTGCCGGAAGGCCTGCTCGATGCCGCCGTCTCCGGCCTGCTCGCGATCCACGACCTCAAGGGCAACTCCACGGTCAAAAACAGCCGCACGGGATCGGCCTATATCGTCAAGCCGAAGATGCACGGCCCCGACGAGGTCTCGTTCACCTGCGAGATCTTCGATCGCGTCGAGAAGATGCTGGGCCTGCCCGAGAACACCCTCAAGGTCGGCATCATGGACGAGGAGCGGCGCACCACCGTCAACCTCAAGGCCTGCATCCAGCGCGCCTCCAAGCGCATCATGTTCATCAACACCGGCTTCCTCGACCGCACCGGCGACGAGATCCACACCTCGATGGAAGCGGGCCCGATGATCCGCAAGAACGAGATGAAGGCGCAGGCCTGGATCAAGGCCTACGAGGACTGGAACGTCGACATGGGCCTGACCTGTGGCCTGCCCGGCCACGCCCAGATCGGCAAGGGCATGTGGGCCGCGCCCGACAAGATGGCGGACATGCTGGCCCAGAAGCTTGGCCATCCGCAGGCCGGTGCCACCACGGCCTGGGTGCCCTCGCCGACAGCAGCGACGCTGCACGCGCTGCACTATCACCAGGTCAACGTGATCGCGCGCCAGCAGGAGCTGACCAAGGGCGGTCCGCGCGCCAAGCTCTCCGACATCCTCACCATTCCGGTGTCGAAGTCGAACTGGGCGCCCGATGACGTCAAGCAGGAGATCGACAACAACTGCCAGGGCATCCTCGGCTATGTCGTGCGCTGGATCGACCAGGGCGTCGGCTGCTCCAAGGTGCCCGACATCCACGATGTCGGCCTGATGGAAGACCGCGCGACGTTACGCATCTCCAGCCAGCATCTCGCCAACTGGCTGCACCAGGGCGTGATCACCGAGGCGCAGGTGATGGAGTCGCTCAAGCGCATGGCCGTCGTCGTCGACAAGCAGAACGCCGCCGATCCGATCTACAAGCCGATGGCGCCGGCCTTCGACGGCGTCGCCTTCAAGGCCGCGTGCGACCTGATCTTCAGGGGACGCGAGCAGCCGAACGGTTACACCGAATACATCCTCACCGCGCGCCGCCGCGAGGCGAAGGCGCAGGGTTGAACCAGGTCACGCCAGTGTCAAAAGCCCCGGCGCGAGCCGGGGCTTTTTTGTTGGACGAAACGTCGCGACAGCTTGCCGGAACGGCTGCACGCGCCTTTGCGTTGTACGGCCAGCAACCCATGGGAGATGGTCATGGACTGGAATCGGATCGAAGGAAACTGGAAGCAGTTCAAGGGATCGGCCAAGGAGAAATGGGGCAGGCTTACTGACGACGATCTCCAACTGATCGAGGGCCGCCGCGAGCAGCTCGAAGGCCGGCTCCAGGAACGCTACGGCAAGGCCAAGGACCAGGTTCGCCAAGACGTCGACGACTGGCTGAAGTCTCTGCACTAGCACAGCATCAATGAAGCCCCGGCTCAGGCCGGGGCTTTTTGTTGAAAACGGTCGCACGCGTGGCCCGGACGGAGCGTAGCGGAATCCGACCTACGCCCGCGATACCCTCGCTAGAACACCGCGAGATATTTCAGCAAGGACACAATGCCGATGATGATGACGATGACGCGCGCGATCTGCTTGGCGCGGCCGTCCATCGGAAGCATGTTGATGAGATAGAGTACGAGGATGACGACGAGAAAGGTGACGAGGACGCCGATCAGCATTGCAGGGACCCCCCTTCTGGCAAATTGCTAACGGTATCCCAACGCACGTCTCGCGCGCCGGTTCCATCGGTGCAACCCTTTGCAACTTCTAGTAAATGCGTATTTCTACCAGCAGGCCGGCTGCCTAAAACTCTACCCTTTTCCCTTCACTTGCAGAGACCGTCTGGCCTCGCGGCGCCAACGGCATGTGATCGACGATTCTGCTCCGCAACACCGCGGGTGAGATCGCGCCAGACCAACGACCGCCTGCAGGTCGCCGGCAGGGCCTCCCACTACGCCTCCACGACTGTCGACAGCGTCGAGGGTACCAAGAACGTCTCGGACAATATCAACGGCGTGAAGGCCGACGCCGACACCGCTGCCGGCGCGGCGGACAACGTCAAGCAGGCCTCCGAAACGCTGGAGACGCAGAGCCGCCAACTCGGCCAGCAGGTCAGCGACTTCCTCGGGAAGATCCGCGCGGCGTAGGACACGCCGGCGTAACACGATCGGTGTCGTCCCGGACAAGCGAGCAAAGCGAGCCCATACTCCCGGCGGACAATTGTCGCGCGGTCTGGCAACTCCGGTCTTCGCCAAACCACGCCCAGTGTCTATGGATCCCGGATGCGCGCGCGTTGGGCGCGCTTGTCCGGGATGACATTGGAGGTCGAGGCACGCGCATCGCATCACACGTGATGCCGGCCTACTCCTTCGCCACCACCGGCACCTGACGAAACCTCGCCCGCACCGAATCCGGCAGCGGCGAGAAATTCATCGCGACGCCGCGACGGTCATTGGCGTTGCGGTTCGCAACGACCAAACCGCCCGTACCCGCAACGATGTCACCTTTGCGCAAGGTAGGATCGTCCTGGACCTTGACCTGGGCGAGCCCGACCGGATCCTTGCCGTTGCAGGTACAGCCCGCGACGATCTCGTTGCGGTAGCGGAACGCGTTCGGCAGGTCGGAGTAGGATTTCCCGCTCTCGGTCGCGGCGTCGTCGATATTATTGCCATAGACCAGCGAGGTCTCCGACGTCGGACAGAAGCTTTTGCAGGATTGCGCCTTGCTCAGGGCGTCTGCTCCCTGCGCCGGAAAATACCGGCCATCGCAGCCGCGCACGCAATAGGCCGTGCCGCCGCCATAGGCGGCACGCTGGCGCGGCGCGTCGTAGCGCGGCGGCATGTCGTCGTTCGGGAAGGGAGTGCGGATCTCCGGTGGCGGCCGCATCCGGAAGCCGCCGAACAATGCCGAAAAGAAATCCTCCGCATGCGCCGACGGCGCCAATCCCAGACCGGCGGAGACAGCGACCAGACCTGCTGCAGCGCCAGCCAGTTTGCCCATCAGGCGTCTCTTCATATCACCTCACTCGAACTCTTCAGTTCACGGCCGACGTCGAGATGTTCAGCGCCTGCCGGCCCGACGGCAGCGTCGTCGCCGCGGGGCGCTTGTGCCAGGAATCACTCCCCTTGTCGCCGCCCTTCGCCATCAGCGGGGCGTTCTTCGGCAGCACGACCACCTTGGCGCCGACATTGACGCGGCTGAACAGGTCGGTGACGTCCTCGTTGGTCATGCGGATGCAGCCGGACGAGACGAACTTGCCGATGGTGCTGGGATCGTTGGTGCCGTGGATGCGATACTGACTCGATCCCAGATACATCGCGCGCGCACCGAGCGGATTGCCGGGACCGCCGGCGACGAAGCGCGGCAGGTAGGGCTGGCGCGCGATCATCTCGGCGGGCGGGTGCCAGTCCGGCCATTCCGCCTTGCGGCTGATGCTCTGGACGCCCGACCAGGTAAAGCCGTCGCGGCCGACGCCGACGCCGTAGCGAATAGCCCGGCCATTGCCGAGCACGTAGTAGAGGTATGTATTGCCGGTATCAATCACGATGGTGCCGGCCGGCTCGCTGCGGTCGAAACTGACGATCTGCCTGCGCAGGCGGTCGGGCAGCCGGGCATCCTCATCGCTCGCCTGTGCCTCGGCGCTCACATAGCCGTGCGAATAGGTCTGACCCTGCGGATAGGCTTGCGGCTGCATCGGGACATAGCCGAGCGTTTGCGCGCCGGCGGCTCCGAAGGGCACGACAAGCAGAGCGGTCGCGAAGGCAAAAGCGGTGGTGCCGCGCGGCGAGAAGCGGCGGGCTGGAGAGACCATTGTCATGTGCTGCCCCGTTGGATGTGCGCATCAGGGTGATGCGGCTTGCCAACAAACGCAGCCGGAGCGACTCAAGTTCCGCGCCGCAGTGCTGCGGCGACGTCACAGTCAAGCGAGCGCAACCTCACGAAAGCGCGACGGAACCTCGCCGCCGCTTCCGACGTTGTGAGATCATCAATGGGCGCGCGGAAGCTTTCCGTGCGGGAGAGATATTGTGCGCGTCCTTCCCAGTGAACGTCTGATTCCCGGCAGCGGTGAAGGTGACCCGCTCCCCGGCAGCCATGCCGACCTGCCGCCGATCATCCGGCGCACCGAGTTCGTCGCCTTTGCGCTGGCCGGCCTGCTACTGATCGCAGTGGTCGCGGTGCTCTACGTTGCCAGGGCGTTCTTCCTCCCCGTGGTGATGGCCTTTGTCGTCGGCACGATGCTGTCTCCGGCAGCGACCTTCCTGGAGAACCGCAAGGTGCCGCGCGGACTGGGCGCCGTCCTGATCGTGATTGCCGTGAGCGCGCTGGTCGCCTTCGTCGTCGCGCTGATCGCCTCGCCCGTGATGGAGTGGAGCTCGCGCCTGCCGGAGCTCGGCGCGCAGTTGAGGGACAAGCTGCAAGTGTTCGACCGGCCGCTGGCGCTGTGGCGCGAGCTGCAAGCCATGGTCGGCGGCTCGGAGGGACTGCCGAGCTTCCAGCTGCCGAAATTCGATTGGGTGCAGCCGACGCTGGAATTCCTCTCGCCCACCTTTACCGAATTCCTGCTGTTCTTCGTCACGTTGATCCTGTTCATCGCGAGCTGGCGCGACCTGCGGCGCGCACTGATCATGACGTTCAGCGACCGCGACGCGCGGCTGCGCACGCTGCGCATCCTCAACGAGATCGAGGTCCATCTCGGCAACTACCTGCTGACCGTCACGGTCATCAATATCGGCGTCGGGATTGCCACCGGCCTCGTCTGCGCCGTGACCAGCATGCCCAACCCGGCCGGCCTCGGCGCACTTGCAGCAACCCTCAACTTCATCCCGATCATCGGACCGATCGCGATGTTCGCCATATTGGTCGTGGTGGGGCTCGTCGCCTTCCCGACCATCGGCGGCGGCCTGGCTGCGGCCATCGCCTTCGGCGGCATCACGTTCCTGGAGGGACATTTCGTCACGCCGACCATCATCGGTCGTCGCCTGGCGCTGAATGCGCTGGCGGTGCTGCTGGCGCTGGCGTTCTGGACCTGGCTGTGGGGGCCGATGGGCGCCTTCCTGTCGTCGCCGCTGCTGATCGTCGGGCTGATCCTGAAGGAACACCTGCTGCCGGAGGATGCGCCGCAACTGCCGCAGGAGTAACCGGTTTCCGCGATCGGAACTTACCCGCCGACGAAACGTTTTCCGGCTATCTCAGCCGCAAACAGTTCGGAGCTTCCTGATGTCAACGACCACTGCCGAAGCCGGGATGAGCGACTGGACCGACAAAGCCTCCAGAGAACGCCTCGAGAAGGATGTAGCAGCCGTGAAAAGCGATATCGCCGCCCTCACCGACCAGATCACCGACGCGCTCAATACCTTTGCCAACTCCACCAGCAAGCAGGCCAGGCGAGGCTATCGCCAGGCGCGCGAGAACATGGATTCCGCGATCGACGACATGTCCGAGCGCGGCAGCGCCATGATGGACGCGGCGCAGGACGCCTATGGATCCATCGAGGAGACGCTGGAAGAGGCGATCACGCAGCGGCCGCTGGCGACCGTCGGGCTCGCGCTCGGCATCGGCTTCCTGATCGGCGTCGCCTGGCGCCGGTAAGGTCAGGATGCCCAGCGAACGTTGAGGCGGCGCCACGGCGCCGCCAAGGTCGGCGTGTGACGACCAGGCTTGTGGGGGATCCGAGGAGCAAGGCCATGTTTCAGCGCATCATCGACGGCATCAGTGCCTCAACCGGCACGACGGTCCGGCTAACGTCGCTTGCCGCGGGCGCTGCGTTCGCGCTGTTCATCACGACATGCTTCCTCTGCGCTGCCGCCTTCATTTCGGTCCTCGAAAAATATGGCCCGGTGCAGGCTTGCCTCGCCGGCGCGGGCGTCTTCTTTCTGCTGACGCTGACCGCGGCGGTGAGCTACTGGGCCTACAAGCGGCAATTGCGCAAGGAGGCCCACATCGCCGCCGAGCGCGCCGCAAAGTCCGCAGCGAACAGCATGCTCGCCGACCCCATGCTGCTTGCCACCGGGCTGCAGATTGTCCGTGCCATAGGGGTCAAGCGGCTGTTGCCGATCCTGGCCATCGGCGGCGTCGCGCTGGGGATCATGGCGAGCCGCGCCGGCGTCCCCGACGATGCATCGGCCGAACCCGCCGAGTAAAGGCGCGGTACGTTAGATAATTTCGTCGCAAGTCGCTCAAACGCATCTATTGGAAATCAATAGATCGTAGCTTTGTGTTTTTCCGCGCTATTCAGGACAAACCGATCCTGCTCACGCAAACGCTACTCGGATAGGCAGGCGGTTGCCGGTAAAAGCATCACCCTGATTCCCAAAGCTATTTTGCTCAATGAAACCGTCCGTCAAGGCGAACCTCGCCGCATTTCAGCACGACGCCAGGCTCTATCTGACGCTGGGCATCGCCAATTGGTCCGTGTTCGTCGACCATATTCCGAACAACGTGGTCAACCTGCTGACCCTGCGGAATTTCGGCTTCAGCGGCGCGGCCGATCTGTTCGTGTTCGTGGTGGGCTACGGCGTCGCCATCATCCATGGCCGGATGGCGCTGGAGCGGGGCTACGTGGTCGCGGCGACGCGAATCTTTCGCCGCGTCTGGCGGCTCTATGCCGCCTATGTCGTGCTGTTCGTGATCTATATCGATGCGATCGCCTACGTCGCCTCGCAATCGATGGCGCCGGAGATCATCTACGAATACAACATTTCCGGGATTCTCGAGCACCCGCTGCGCATCCTGATCCGCGGCCTCGTTCTCCAGGAAGAGCCGTTGAACCTCGACCTGCTGCAGCTGATGATCCCGCTGATGGCGTTCTTTCCGTTCGTACTGTGGGGGCTGCTGCGCCGGCCGAACCTGACGCTCGCCGCATCGGTCGCGCTGTACGTCGCCGCGCGCTGGTTCGACTGGAATTTCCGGGTCTACCCGGACCAGGAATGGACCTTCAATCCGCTGTGCTGGCAGATGCTGATGGTGCTGGGCGGCTGGTTCGCCGTCACCGGCGCGCCGGGCCGTGCGCTGCGCGGCATGTCCTGGCTGCGGATCCTCGCGGGCGCCTACCTGATCTTCGCGATGGCCGTCACCCTGATGCGCCATTCGCCGGCGCTGTCCGCCCACCTGCCCGATCTGCTCCTCAACAGCTTCGCTCCGACCGACAAGGAAAACCTCGCGCCCTATCGCGTGCTCCACTTCCTGGCCCTCGCGCTGATTGCGACCCATCTCATCCCGGCTGATCATCCCGGCCTGACATGGAGGCCGCTGCAGGCCGTGATCGCATGCGGCGAGGAATGGCTCGCGGTGTTCTGCGTCGCCGTGTTCCTGTCCTTCGCCGGCCACCTCATCCTGATCACCGGGCCGAACCTGGTGCTGATGCAGGTCGCGGTGAGCATCACCGGCTTCGGCGCGATGACCGGGCTCGCCTATTACATCGCCTGGTCGAAACGGCAGGATCTGCCGGCAGCCCTGCGGCGGCAGGCTCAGAGCTGAATCGCTCCGGCCACAAAATCGTGCGATTCTGCTATGCCGAAAGCGGCCGCTGCGCTATGCCGGGGCTCTGCGTGAGGAGACCGGGCGTGGCGATGGCGAAAGGCGGGGGTGAAGAGGCGGAGAGCGCGCCCCGGCGCGGCCGGCCAAGGTCGATCGAGACCACCAACGCCATCCTCGAAAGCGCCTATGCGCTGATGGCGGCCACCGACCTCGCCGCCACCACGATCGATGCGATCGCACGCCACTCCAGCGTGTCCAAGATGACGATCTACAAATGGTGGCCGTCGCGGGAAGCGCTGCTGATCGACGCCTTCCTCCACCATGCCGCGCAGATGCTGCCGCTGCCGCCCGCAAGCGCCGGAACGCCCGCGGTGCGCGCGCGGCGCCATGCCACCGCCTATGCCGAGGCGCTCCAGGGCGAGTTCGGCAAGGTCCAGCTCGCCGTCATCTCCGAATGCATCTCCAAGACCGGCTCGGCGGAGCTGTTCTACGCGCGGTACTTGCAATTCCGCCGCGACGCGCTGGTGGACATGATCGCCGCGGGCCAGAAGGACGGCAGCATTCTGGCCGAGGGGCTCCCCGAGGATCTCTACGACGCGATCTATGGCAGCCTGTTCTACCGCTACATCTTCGGCATCGCGCCGATCACGCCGAGCTACGCGCGCAATCTGGTCGATCTGGTATTGCGGCCGAAAGACTGATCAGCGCACGGGGCGCACCGGCGCCGAGAGCTTGTCCGTGCGATCGCGCTCGGTCATGTCGACCACCGTCTCCATCGGCGCAGTCAGTTCATAGACGTAAGAGACGTCGGTGAAGAAGCGCTTGGCGGTACCGCCCAGCGCCTCTGGCGCGACGCGGTCGAGCAGGATCAGGCCGAAATCGGAGTCGGGCCGGCGCGTCGCCTCGCTGGTGTTGAACTCCTCCCAGCGGAAATGAAAAACCTCCTCGGGCGCCTCGCCCGTCACCGTCCAGTTGGCGGTGATGTGCGGATGCTTGCCGACCAGGGACAGGCCCTCGTCCGAATGCGAGGCGAGCTCGAAGAACAGCAGCGACAGGCTCTGCGCGGCGCGCGCGCTGACCGCGATGTCGGGACCGGTGACGGCGATGCGATCGGCATGCGGGATCGCGCGCGCCTCGAACAGGCCCTTCAGCTTGACGCCCTGCCACTGGCTCTCACTGAGCAGCGAGACCACGTTGGACATGGCGTGGATACGGCCGATCAGGAGATCGCGCGCGACGTCGATGTCCGAACCGTGGCGCAGCGTACGCGTCACGATCGACTGGATCACGGCCAGGATGTTCTTCACCCGATGATTCAGCTCGTCGATGACGGCGGTCAGGCGGCGCTCGAAGCCGATCCGCACCTGGATCTCCCGGCTGAGCCGCAGATTGTTGTAGGCGACATATCCGAACAGGCCGCACACCATCGCGGTGATGGCAAAACCGATCGCCGCCACGATGATGGCGGTCTGCTCGGCGCGGCGCGCCGAATTGGTCTTCGCGTAATAGCTGAGCTGCCAGTCGCGACCGCCGAAGCTGACCGTACGTGTCGCCGACGGCGCCGGCGCCTCTGCCGCCGTTGCACGCGTGGAAACCACACCCTGCTCATTGGCGACGAGCTCGCCGCCGTCCTTGCGTGGATCCCTGAGTGCGACCGAGAACAACGACATGTCGTCATTGGTCAACATCAGCGTGGCAAGCTCGTACGAGAACGTGACGAAACCGGCCGGCTCCGTGGCCCCCTCGGGAATCACGGGAGCAGCCACGATGATGCCGATCGGGCCGTTCGCGCGCAGCAGCGGCACCGGATCGGAAGCAACCGATCGTTTCTCGATCCTGGCCCGGGCGAGCATTGCGCTGCGCACCGGATCCTGGTCATAGCTGCGGCCGGGCAACGCCTTGGTCTCGTCACTGCGCGGCTCGAGGTCCATCAGCACGTCGATCGGATGGGTCAGGGTGGCGGCGGCGATGGGCTTGTCACTGTAGTCACGGATCTCCGGCTTCGGGAAGCCGGCCGCCGCGATCGCCGCCTGCGCCGCTGCGAGCTCGTTCGGCTGAAGCCGGGCAACCCAGCCGGCCACCACGAAGTCCGTCTTGAACGCGTAGATCGCCGAGCGCAGCGGCTCCAGCATGTTGGGCTTCAGCACCGATGGCGCGCGGAACAGGCCTGAGGCGACGCGCGCGAGCAGCTCGCGCTCGGTGAGCCGGTCCTGAACCAGGCTGGCATGGACGTCGATCGCACGGGCGAGCGCGATGCGGTCCAGCGCCAGCTCCTGGTCGTGGACGCGATAGGCCGCAAGCCCGGAAAGCAAGGCTCCGAGCAGAGCGATGAAGCCGATGATGAAACCCAGCCGGACCACGCGACTACTCAGACGGAAGCGGGAGGTCGGCAATAAACACGGAGCATATGAACGCCGCTCGAACGGCCATGTGCCGAAACAGGGTGAACCCCAATGGCGCAGATAATGGAGGAGGAGGCATCAGTACGCAACTTGGGTCGCCTGGAAAGCTTAATTCGCCCGGCCGAGGGTCCGGCCGGGGTGGAGTTGCCCCGGGCACCGGAGGTATTCAATCGCCGTGTCCGAAATTTGTTCCGCAAGCCGCGGCCCCGCCCCAGGCGTTAACGGCGAAAACCGCCTGCGCCAAGTCGTCGCGTCGGTCAGCCTGCCCGTTTCAGCCCGCCTTTGGCCTCGATGAAGCCGACGATGCGGTCGAGCCCCTCGCTCTTCTTCAGGTTGGTCATGACAAAGGGGCGCTCACCGCGCATGCGCCTCGCGTCCGTCTCCATCTTCTCCAGCGAGGCGCCGACATGGGGTGCAAGATCGATCTTGTTGATCACCAGCAGGTCGGACCGGGTGATGCCGGGACCGCCCTTGGACGGGATCTTGTCGCCGGCGGCGACGTCGATGACGTAGATGGTGAGGTCGGCAAGCTCCGGGGAAAAAGTGGCAGCGAGATTGTCGCCACCGGACTCGATCAGCACGAGGTCGAGGCCCGGGAATTTCGCGCGCATGTCCGCGACCGCGGCGAGGTTCATCGAGGCGTCCTCGCGGATCGCCGTGTGCGGGCAGCCGCCAGTCTCGACGCCGGCGATGCGATCCGGCGTCAGCGAACCCGAACGCACCAGGAATTCCGCATCCCATTTGGTGTAGATGTCGTTGGTGATCGCGGCGATGTCATAGTGCTCGCGCATGGTCTTGCAGAGCAGGTCCATCAGCGCGGTCTTGCCTGATCCGACCGGGCCGCCAACGCCGACACGCAAGGGGCCGTGAGAAGTCGCCATTCTCTCTCCTTTTAATGTCGTCGCGGCCTAGTGCGCGGTGCGCACGGGGGCCGGGACCCAGAGCCACCGAATTCGATTGTCGCGGCAAGCTGTGGCCCCTGCCGTCCATAATCACAGGCATTCCTGGTTATGGGTCGTCGCCGGGACGACACTGAGAGCCTCGCATTCATGACCTGAACAGCCGCGTATATTGCGTCTCATGCCGCAGGCTGGCGAGATCGGCGCGGAACGTGGCGCTGCCGAGATCGTCCAATGTCGCGTTCAGCGCACGATTGGCGGTGGCGGCCACCGCCGCTTCCAGCCGCACCAGCACGCGCTGGCTGTCGGTCTGGCCGAGCGGAATGAGGCGGCTCGCCGCCGAGATCCAGTTCGAGACCAGCGCATGCAGAAAGGCGTGCAGCGTCGGCGCCAGCGGCACGCCGTGCTTGGCTGCGACCAGGCCGACGGCGACGGGATAGACCAGTGGCGTGCCGCATGCCGCGACCATCGCATCCAGGCCTTCCGCATCCCACGCGGCGCGGGAGATGTCGATGAAGGCGCGTCCCTGCGAGGCCGTCTCCAGCTGACGCTCGCGCGACGGCACGAAGGCGCTCGCGAGTTCCGCGATGTCGCGCAAGGAGGCCTGCTCGCCCGACTCGGTGGCGCGATAGGCATGGACCAGGAAGATCGCATCGCAGAAGCCCGAGCCGTCGCCGAGCATCGCATCGAGCCAGTCGGCGAGCGTCGCGATGTCCAGGATGTCGCCCGCCTCGACCGCCCATTCGATGCCGCTGGAATAGGAGAAACCACCGACGGGGAACGCCGGGGACAGCCAGGTCATCAGCCGGTACAGCGACGCCGCCTCGCGCTCGGCGAGGCCTCCGGCACCGACAGGCTCATTTGTGGTCATGAGCATGCTTGTGGCCGTGGTGATGGTCCGGATGGTCGCAATGCTCGTCGTGGTGATGGTGGTGCTCGTGGCCATGGTCATGCGCGGCGTGATCATGATGATGGTCATGGCCGTGATGATCATGGTGATCGTGACTATGATGATGGCCATGATCGTGATGTGCATGACCATGATGCGCATGGTCGTCGTGTCCATGCGCGTGCCCGGCATCGGCGTAGGCGCCGCCTTCGGGATCGAACGGCGCCTCGATCTCGATCACACGCGCACCGAGGCCTTTCACCATGGCCTCGATGACGTGGTCGCGGCGGATGCGCAGGCTCTTGGCCATGATCTGCGTCGGCAGATGACGGTTGCCGAGATGCCAGCCGACGCGGATGAGGTGATGCGGATCGCGGCCGCGGATCTCGAGCAGCGGCTCCGGCGCCGCGACCACTTCGACCAGCCTTCCGTCCTCGAGCACCAGCGCATCGCCGCCGCGGAGCGCGACGGCGTTCTCCAGGTCGAGCAGGAATTCGAGGCCACGCGTCCCCGTCATTGCCATGCGGCGGCGGTGCCGATCGTCGAAATCGAGCACGACCGTGTCCACCGGCGCTTCCGTGAAGCGGTGTTGTCCCCTGACCTGCGTCGCCCGGATCATGCGTTTGACCTCTTTACCGTGTCTCGACCTTCTCGGGCGTAATGATCTCGATCTTCGGCGGCGCCGCGAAACACTTCACAGCGATGCGGCCGAACGTCTTCATGTGCTCCATGGCGCGATGGGGCACCAGCGCCTCGGCATTCTCCCACTGCTCGACGAACACCATCTTGCTGGGATCGGTGACGCTCTCATGCAGATCATAGGCGATGTTGCCGGGCTCCTTCCGCGTCTCCTTGATGCAGGCGGTGGCACCTGCAATGAATTCGGCGCGCGTCTCGGGCTTGATGGTCAGGGTTGCAACGACGTAAATCACGAGAAATCCTCCCGGCTTTTCTTCTCAGGGTTCGATACCGGGCGGGACATTAGACCAGGCGGGACCGAACGCAACACCGGAAAAGCCGTCGCCGGACGCGCACTCAAGCCATATTCCCGGGACATGCGTCGAGGCGCTATTTCAGTACATGAAATATCGCTGCGCCATCGGCAACACCTCCGCCGGCGCGCAGGTCAACAGCTCGCCCTCGGCGCGGACCTCATAGGTTTCCGGATCGACCTCGATATTGGGCGTGGCGTCATTGTGGATCATGCTCTTCTTGGAGATTTTTCCGCGGGTGTTCTGGACCGCATAGAGTTTCTTCTCGATGCCGAGCTTTCGCGCGAGGCCACCAGTCACCGCCGCCTTCGAGGTGAAGACGACCGAGGACGCGGTCCTCGCCTTGCCGAAGGCGCCGAACATCGGCTGGTAGTGCACCGGCTGCGGCGTCGGGATCGAGGCGTTGGGATCGCCCATGGGCGCCGCGACAATGGTGCCGCCCTTGACGATGCAGTCCGGCTTGACGCCGAAGAAGGCCGGCGACCACAGCACGAGATCGGCGAGCTTGCCCTTCTCTACCGAGCCGATCAGCTTCGACACGCCATGCGCGATCGCGGGGTTGATCGTGTATTTGGCGATGTAGCGCTTGA
This sequence comes from Bradyrhizobium sp. SMVTL-02, assembly GCF_051853005.1. Taxonomy (NCBI): domain Bacteria; kingdom Pseudomonadati; phylum Pseudomonadota; class Alphaproteobacteria; order Hyphomicrobiales; family Nitrobacteraceae; genus Bradyrhizobium; species Bradyrhizobium sp. SMVTL-02. The sequence continues at coordinate 6,781,155 of NZ_CP182469.1, forward strand.
CGCGGAAATTGTCGTTGTCCTTGCCCTTGTCCTGCGGCAGCGAGCCCCGCTGCTTCTTCATCTTGTCCGCGGTCTGCCAGGTCCGGATAATGACCTCGCCGAGGCGCCCCATGGCCTGCGAGTCCGACGACATCATCGAAAGCGCGCCGAGATCGTGCAGGATGTCTTCTGCGGCGATCGTCTCCTTGCGGATGCGGCTTTCGGCGAAGGCCAGGTCTTCCGCGATCGAAGGATCGAGGTGGTGGCACACCATCAGCATGTCCAGATGCTCGTCGATGGTGTTGCGCGTGAAGGGGCGCGTCGGATTGGTCGAGGACGGCAGCACGTTCTTCAGCCCGGCAACCTTGATGATGTCAGGCGCGTGGCCGCCGCCGGCGCCTTCGGTGTGGAAGGCGTGGATGGTGCGACCCTTGAACGCCTTGATCGTGTCCTCGACAAATCCGGATTCGTTCAGCGTGTCGGAATGCAGCATGACCTGAATGTCGTAGTCATCAGCCACCGACAGGCAGTTGTCGATCGCGGCCGGCGTCGTGCCCCAGTCCTCGTGCAGCTTCAGCGCACAGGCGCCGGCCTTGATCATCTCGACCAGCGCGGCGGGCCGCGAGGCGTTGCCCTTGCCGGAAATGCCGAGATTGACCGGGAAGGCGTCGAACGACTGAATCATCCGCCCAATGTGCCACGGCCCCGGCGTGCAGGTGGTGGCGAAGGTGCCGTGCGACGGGCCGGTGCCGCCACCCAGCATCGAGGTGACGCCACTCATCAGCGCGTGCTCGATCTGCTGCGGACAGATGAAATGGATGTGGCTGTCGAAGCCGCCGGCCGTGAGGATCTTGCCCTCACCCGCGATCACATCGGTGCCGGGCCCGATGACGATGGTGACGCCCGGCTGGATGTCCGGATTGCCGGCCTTGCCGATTGCCGAAATCATGCCGTCCTTGATCGCGACGTCGGCCTTCACGATGCCCCAGTGATCGACGATCAGCGCATTGGTGATGACGGTGTCGGCCGCGCCCTGCTTATTGGTGACCTGCGACTGCCCCATGCCGTCGCGGATCACCTTGCCGCCACCGAACTTCACCTCCTCGCCATGGGTGGTGAAATCCTTCTCGACCTCTATGATGAGGTCGGTGTCGGCGAGCCGCACCTTGTCGCCGGTGGTCGGGCCGAACATGTCGGCATAGACGGAACGCTTTATTTTGACGGACATCACAAGCCCCGTTTGCGATTGAACTGTTGGCTGCTCACAGCAAGGCCCTCGCTGCTTTCACGGCATCGTCGAATTTCGTATCGAGCCACGCATTGCCGCCGCGGCAACCCGCCACGACCCGCGTGGCCCAGTCGCTGTAGTCGGCGAGATCGTCGCGCTCTTCAGCGGTCGGATCGGTTTGAATGCGCGCGCCGATGTTGCTGATCTTGTCGGCTATCTTGATCAGCTTGGCGCCGGGGGATTTGTGCGGCGCGTCCTCGATCTGCTTCCGCCGCCGCTCCGCCTTCGGCAGGCTCATGTCGTCGGTGCATTCGACGACGAGGGACGCGACACGCTCGGAGAATGTCTGCGCGAGCTCCTCGCGCGTGGTGTCGGTATCCTCGATCGAATCGTGCAGCCAGCCGGCCGCGACCAGCTCGGCATCGGCACCATCGGTCGCGGTTGCAAGCAAGTTCGCGACCTCGGCGAGGTGATTGATATAGGGCTCGTTGCCCCGCCCCTTGCGCGCCATGCCGTTGTGGCGGCGCGCGGCGAGGTCGGCGGCTTCGGAGACGAGGCGGATTGGGGACAGCATGGCAAATACCTCCGTTTCCGCCTCAACGGTGCCGCGCCGTGCTCGTTCCTGTGGAGGTCACAGCTTCCCCATGACGCCGCCGCGGAAGCCGTAGATCGTCTTCTTGCCGGCGAGCGCGACGAGCTGGACCTCGCGGGTCTGGCCGGGCTCGAAACGGACGGCGGTGCCGGCGGCGATGTCGAGGCGCATGCCGCGCGATTTCTTGCGATCGAACTTCAGCGCGGGGTTGGTCTCGAAGAAATGGTAGTGCGAGCCGACCTGGATCGGCCGGTCGCCGCTGTTGGCGACCGTCAGCGTCACGGTCTTGCGGCCGGGATTGAGCTCGATCTCGCCGTCCTGGATGAAGAGTTCGCCGGGGATCATGCTCTCGCTCCTACCTGATCGGGTCGTGCACGGTGACGAGCTTGGTGCCGTCGGGAAAGGTGGCCTCGACCTGGATGTCGTGGATCATCTCGGGAATGCCCGGCATCACCTGGTCGCGGGTCAAGACCTGCGCGCCGGATTGCATCAGCTCGGCGACGGTGCGGCCGTCGCGCGCGCCTTCGAGGATGAAATCGGAGATGATCGCGATCGCCTCGGGATGGTTGAGCTTGACACCGCGGTCCAGCCGGCGGCGCGCCACGATCGCCGCCATCGAGACCAGAAGCTTGTCCTTTTCGCGGGGAGACAGGTTCATGCGAAATCTCTTCCGTTCAACACGTCAATTCAGCCAGTCATCAGTTCAGCCAGAGCCGCGGCAGGGCCGCGCCGGTGCGCGCCAGCACGGTCATCATGTCGGCGCGCAAACGCGCCGCATCTTGGGCACAGAACCGCGCGATTGCAAAGCCATTCCATGCCGAGATTCCGACCTCGCCGGAGAAGGACTCCGACGCCTCCCGGATGCGCTCGACCAGGGCCTCGTCAGCGGGCACGATCAGGGCCGTGCCGATCGCCGCACCGCCCTTTGCCACGGCCGATCGCGCGAGCTTGGCGCCGATATCACCGTCGAGCCGGACGGTTTCTGCGAACACCAGCCTGCCGCCGCGGCGCATTCGCCAGCGGTCGACGAACTCGCCCTGCTCCATCCGCTCGCCCATGGCGGTGCGGCCGAAGACTACGATCTCGCAGAGTAGGAGCGAGGCCGCCTCGTCGACCTCGATGTCGAAGCGGCGTTGCACGCGCGCGCGGTCGAACAGGATGGTCTCCTGCGGCAGCCAGCCAAGATGCGCGCCTGCGGCGGCCTTCAGGGAGATATTGAGCTGCGCCGCCGGCCCCGGCGCGCGATAAACCTTTTCGGCGGCCGCCGTGGTCAGCGTCAGCCGCGCGCGATCGCCTGCCGATATCTCGACATCGAAGCGATCGCCGCCGGCGACCCCGCCAGCGGTGTTGACGAACACGCCGGACAGGCCCTGATCTTCCGGCGAGGGAAACCGTACGCGGAGCGAACCGGACTCATGCAGGGCACCGCGCCGCGTCACGCCATCTCGCGCATGCACGTCGAAGCGCACCGCGCCACGGGCACGGTTGGCTTCGAATATCGTGGACGTGGCTGACAGTTCGCTGCGCATCCGTCTCCCCAGCCGGTCGCGGCAGGATTTTGCGGCTTACAGCGCCATCTGGCGGCTGATTTCGCTCGCGTCGAGATTGGAGCGGTCGCAGGTGAATTTCACCGCGCCGCGATCCATCACCGCGAAACTGTCGCCGAGTTCACAGGCAAAGTCGAGATATTGTTCGACCAGCACGATGGCGATGTTGCCGAGGTTGCGCAGGTACGAGATGGCGCGGCCGATGTCCTTGATGATCGAGGGCTGGATGCCTTCAGTCGGCTCGTCGAGCAAAAGCAGTTTTGGCCGCATCACCAGCGCGCGGCCGATCGCGAGCTGCTGCTGCTGGCCGCCCGAGAGGTCGCCGCCGCGCCGGCCGAGCATGGATTGCAGCACCGGAAACAGCGAGAACACGTCGTCCGGAATGTGCTTGTTCTCGCGCTTGAGCGGGCCGAAGCCGGTCTTGAGGTTCTCCTCGACCGTCAGCAGCGGAAAGATCTCGCGACCCTGCGGCACGAAGCCGATGCCCTTGCGCGCCCGCTCGTAGGGCTTGAGGCCGGTGATGTCGCTGCCGTCGAACACGATCGCGCCCGAGGAGATCGGATATTGCCCGACCATGGCGCGCAGCAGCGACGTCTTGCCGACGCCATTGCGCCCGAGCACGCAGGTCACCTTGCCGGGCTCGGCCGAGATCGAGACGCCGCGCAGCGCCTGCGCCGCGCCGTAGAACAGGTTGATGTCCTTGACCTCAAGCATCGCTCAGCGTCCCAGATAGACTTCGATGACCCGCTCGTTCGACGAAACCTGGTCGATGGTACCTTCCGCGAGCACCGTACCTTCGTGCAGGCAGGTGACCTTGACGCCGAGCTCGCGCACGAACGTCATGTCGTGCTCGACCACCATGACGGTGTGGGTCTTGTTGATCTCCTTGAGCAGTTCGGCGGTGAGATGCGTCTCGACGTCGGTCATCCCCGCGACGGGCTCGTCGACCAGCAGCAATTTCGGATCCTGCGCCAGCAGCATGCCGATCTCGAGCCACTGCTTCTGGCCGTGGCTGAGGCTGCCGGCGAGACGGTTGCGGGCCTCGGTGAGGCGGATCGTCTCCAGCACCTTGTCGATACGCTCGGACTCCGCCTTGCTGCCGCGCCAGAACAGCGTGCCGCGGACGGAGTGGTCGACATTGAGCGCGAGCAGGAGATTGTCCTGCACCGTCTGGCTCTCGAACACGGTCGGTTTCTGGAATTTGCGGCCGATGCCGAGCTCGGCGATACGGGTCTCGTCGAGCCGCGTCAGGTCGGTGACTCCGTCGAACAGCACGGTGCCCTCGTCCGGCTTGGTCTTGCCGGTGATGATGTCCATCATCGTGGTCTTGCCGGCGCCGTTCGGACCGATGATGGCGCGCATCTCGCCGGGGCCGAGCGTCAGCGACAGATTGTTGATGGCGTGGAAGCCGTCGAAGGAGACGTGCACGCCGTCCAGATAGAGCATCGCGGAGGTCGCGCGGGTGTCCATGACGTTCATGACCGCTTACTCCGCCATCTTGGGTTCGGTGACGCCGTCTTCGGCTGCGGCGCTCATCATGGTCGCGGCGGCGCGTTTCTCCTTCGACGAGGCCCACCAGGCATTGAAGGTGCCGACGATGCCCTTGGGCAGCAGCAGCGTCACCAGGATGAACAGCGCGCCCAGCATGAACAGCCAGTACGGCGCCAGCACGCCCGAGGTGAAGAACGTCTTGGCGTAGTTGACGACGACGGCGCCGAGCGCGGCGCCGACCAGCGTGCCACGGCCGCCGACCGCGACCCAGATCACCGCCTCGATCGAATTGCCCGGCGCGAATTCGGACGGATTGATGATGCCGACCTGCGGCACGTAGAGCGCGCCGGCGACGCCGGCCATGCAGGCCGAGACCGTGAACACGAACAGCTTGTAGGATTCGACGCGGTAGCCGAGGAACCGCGTGCGCGATTCCGCGTCACGCACGGCGATCAGCACCTTGCCGAGCTTGGAGGAGACGATCGCGCGGCAGATGAGGAAACCGACGATCAGGGCCAGGCAGCTCAGCGCGAACAGCGCCGCGCGGGTGCCTTCGGCCTGCACGTTGAAGCCCAAAATGTCCTTGAAGTCGGTCAGGCCGTTGTTGCCGCCGAAGCCGAAATCATTGCGGAAGAAGGCGAGCAGCAGCGCATAGGTCATCGCCTGGGTGATGATCGACAGATAAACGCCGGTGACGCGGGAGCGGAACGCGAGCCAGCCAAAGCAGAAGGCGAGCAGGCCGGGCACGACCAGCACCATCAGCGCGGCGAACCAGAACATGTCGAAGCCGTACCAGTACCAGGGCAGCTTCTGCCAGTTCAGGAACACCATGAAGTCCGGAAGGATCGGATTGCCGTAGACGCCGCGGGTGCCGATCTGCCGCATCAGGTACATGCCCATTGCGTAGCCACCGAGCGCGAAAAAGGCGCCGTGGCCGAGCGAGAGGATGCCGCAATAGCCCCAGATCAGGTCGATCGCGAGCGCCAGAATCGCGTAGCAGACATATTTGCCCCAGAGCGCGACGAGATAGGTCGGCACCTGCAGGAACGAGCCGGCAGGCAGCAGCAGGTTGGACAGCGGGATCAGCACGCCGAGCGCGGCGACAACGAGCAGGAAGATCGTCGCGCCACGGTCCAGCGATCGCGTCAGCATGTGAGGGGTCATGCTTCCACCGCACGGCCCTTGAGCGCGAACAGGCCGCGCGGGCGCTTTTGAATGAACAGGATGATGAGAACGAGGATCGCGATCTTGCCGAGCACGGCGCCGGCGACCGGCTCCAGGAACTTGTTGGCGATACCGAGCGTGAAGGCGCCCACGAGGGTCCCCCAGAGATTACCCACGCCGCCGAACACCACGACCATGAAACTGTCGATGATGTAGCTCTGGCCGAGATTGGGGCTGACATTGTCGATCTGCGACAGCGCCACGCCGGCGATGCCGGCAATACCCGAGCCGAGCCCGAAGGTGAGCGCGTCGACGCGCGAGGTGGCGATGCCCATCGAGGCCGCCATGCGACGGTTCTGCGTCACCGCGCGCATTTCGAGACCGAGCGCGGTGTAGCGCAACATCGCGAGCAGGATCGCGAAGACGGCCAGCGTGAAGCAGAGGATCCAGAGCCGGTTATAGGTGATGGTGATCTGGCCGAGCTCGAAAGCGCCGCTCATCCAGGAAGGATTGCCGACCTCGCGGTTGGTCGGGCCGAACATGGTGCGCACCGCCTGCTGCAGCACCAGCGACAGGCCCCAGGTGGCGAGCAGCGTCTCCAGCGGACGGCCATAGAGGAAGCGGATGATGCTGCGCTCGATCAAGACGCCGATCGCGCCCGCGACCAGAAAGGCGAGCGGCACGGCGATGAGCAGCGAATAGTCGAACAAGGCGGGATAGCGGGTACGGATCACCTCCTGCACCACGAACGTGGTGTAGGCGCCGATCATCACCATCTCGCCATGGGCCATGTTGATGACGCCCATCACGCCGAAGGTGATGGCAAGCCCGATCGCGGCGAGCAGCAGCACCGAGCCGAGCGACAGGCCGTACCAGGCGTTCTGCACCGTGGACCAGACCGCGAGCGAAGACTGGATCGAGCTGATTGCACTGGCTGCAGCCTTGGTCACCGAGGGCGGCTGGTCGCCCATGCCGGTGAGCAGCGCCATCGCCTCCTGGTCGCCGCGCGCCTTGAGGGTGGCGACGGCCTCGAGCTTCTCGACCTCCGTGGCATCGGACTTGAACAGCAGGATCGCCGCGCGGGCCTCGCCGAGCGCAGCCTTGACGGACTTGTTGGTTTCCTTGGTGAGCGCGGCATCGACCGCCTCGAGCGCGGTTTCCTCGTGCGACTTGAAGACGGATTGCGCGGCCTGCAGGCGCGTTCCGACATCCGGCGACTGCAACGTCAGGCTGCCGAGTGCGGCATCGACGCTGCGGCGCAGGCGGTTGTTGAGACGAACCGCACTCGCACTGTCGGGAACGCTGGCGACGGCCTCGCCGGTCGCGGCGTCGATCGACTTGCCGTCGGTGCCGGTGACGTAGACCTTCTTGTTGTCAGAATCGGCCATCAACCGGCCGTCCTGGAGCGCGCTGATAATGGGAAAAGCCAGCTTGTTGCCGCTGCTTGCGACCGCACCGATCGCCTCTTCCGTGTCGGAAAAATCGTCGTTGGCGAATTTGGCGACCGCATCCTCGAACGGACCCGCAAAGGCCGGCAGTGCGAACGCAATCAGAAGCAACGAGAGCAGCAGCGAACAGAGACGGGCGGGCAATTTGGCTGGCACTGTGAATGACCCCGGCAGAAATGGGTGGAGAAGGCGGCGGCATCGCCGCCTTCCCCCGATCGTGCAGTGGATGTCAGACCCGGATCAGGAGCCCGAGCCGAGGCACTTGTTCGTCTTGGTGTTGAAGTTGCCGCACTTCTTGCCGACCCAGTCGCCGATCAGGTCCTTGGAACCGTCGAGCTCCTTCGACCAGGCGTCGCCCGCCACGAGGCCCGGGGTCTTCCAGACCACGTCGAACTGGCCGTTGCCCTTGATCTCGCCGATGAACACGGGCTTGGTGATGTGGTGGTTCGGCAGCATCTTCGACACGCCGCCGGTCAGGTTCGGCGCCTCGATGCCGGGTAGCGCATCGATCACCTTGTCCGGATCGGTCGACTTCACCTTCTCGACCGCCTTCACCCACATGGCGAAGCCGATCACGTGCGCTTCCATCGGATCGTTGGTGACGCGCTTCGGATTCTTGGTGTAGGCCTGCCAATCCTTGATGAACTTCTCGTTCGACCCGTCCTTGGTCTTGATCGACTGGAAGTAGTTCCAGGCGGCGAGATGGCCGACCAGCGGCTTGGTGTCGATGCCGGCGAGTTCTTCCTCACCCACCGAGAACGCCACCACCGGGATGTCCTTCGCCTTGATGCCCTGGTTGCCGAGCTCCTTGTAGAACGGAACGTTGGCGTCGCCGTTGATGGTCGAGACCACCGCGGTCTTCTTGCCGGCCGAGCCGAACTTCTTGATGTCGGCCACGATCGTCTGCCAGTCGGAGTGACCGAACGGCGTGTAGTTGATCATGATGTCTTCCTGGGCGACACCCTTCGACTTCAGATAGGCTTCCAGGATCTTGTTGGTGGTGCGCGGATAGACGTAGTCGGTGCCCGCGAGCACCCAGCGCTTCACCTTCTCTTCCTTCATCAGATAGTCGACGGCGGGAATCGCCTGCTGGTTCGGCGCAGCACCCGTGTAGAACACGTTGCGCTCGCTCTCCTCGCCCTCGTACTGCACGGGGTAGAACAGGATGTTGTTGAGCTCCTTGAACACCGGGAGCACCGACTTGCGCGACACCGAGGTCCAGCAGCCGAACACGACCGAGACCTTGTCCTTGGTGATCAGCTCGCGCGCCTTCTCGGCGAACAACGGCCAGTTCGAGGCGGGATCGACCACGACGGCTTCGAGCTTCTTGCCGAGCACGCCGCCCTTCTTGTTCTGTTCGTCGATCAGGAAGAGGATGGTGTCCTTCAGCGTGGTCTCGCTGATGGCCATGGTGCCGGAGAGGGAGTGAAGCACGCCGACCTTGATGGTGTCGTCCGCGGCCTTGGCGCTGGTCAATGAGGCCAGACCGAGCATCAGTCCGGCGGTCGCGGCGAGCACGCCGCGGCGGCTAAATGACGCCGCTCTATCGCGAGTGGATTTGGTAAGCATTTGGTATCATCTCCCTGACGCAGACGTGAAAAGACGCTGCGAAACGGCCCCACGGCCGCCTGCGATTAATCGAATCGCAAGAACCATGCCATGGGCTGAACCCGCCGCGATATATTGATTTCGCTTCGGAATTCGGCAAAAATCAAAGTTTCGCCGCAGTCACAATGCTCAAAACTTAAGCGGACGAAATGTATGCTCATGGGGCATACAGCCCATTTTTTGACCAGAATGGTAATTCTGTCTAAATTTCCGGCACAATTATTTCTGCATTGCGACCTCGGTTTGAGGCGGACTTGCCTTGAAAGCGCCCCGTCGATGTTCCATATGAACGGCCGAGACCTCTTGCGAATCAAGGGGTCGTAGCGAGCCGCGTGTTCTTAAGCCCCCTCCGGGCCTCTGGCTTGCCCATATCATCCAAGCCATCCGACACCCCAAACACGCAGGTGTCTTCTCGACACCCTTTTGCGCGCGCCGCGCTGAATGCGCCGGGCGCCCGCTTTTCACATGGAAAGAACCCATCTTTTGACTTCGTTTCAGGACTTCGGCCTCGCCGAACCCATCGCGCGCGCTCTTCGTGAAGAGAATTACGTCACCCCAACCCCGATCCAGGCCCAGACCATCCCGCTGGCGCTGACCGGCCGCGACGTTATCGGCATCGCCCAGACCGGCACCGGTAAGACCGCCTCCTTCGCGCTGCCGATCCTGCACCGCCTGCTCGAAAACCGCATCAAGCCGCAGCCCAAGACCGCCCGCGTCCTGGTGCTGTCGCCGACCCGCGAGCTTTCGGGGCAGATCCTCGACAGCTTCAGCGCCTATGGCCGCCACATCCGGCTGTCCTCGACCCTCGCCATCGGCGGCGTTCCGATGGGCCGCCAAGTCCGGGCCCTGATGCAGGGCGTCGACGTGCTGGTCGCCACGCCCGGCCGCCTGCTCGACCTCGTGCAGAGCAACGGATTGAAGCTCTCGAGCGTTGAATTCCTGGTGCTCGACGAGGCCGACCGCATGCTCGACATGGGTTTCATCAACGACATCCGCAAAATCGTCGCCAAGCTGCCGATCAAGCGGCAGACGCTGTTCTTCTCGGCCACCATGCCGAAGGACATCGCCGAGCTCGCGGACTCCATGCTGCGCGATCCCGCCCGCGTCGCGGTGACCCCGGTCTCCTCGACCGCCGAGCGGATCAATCAACGCATCCTGCAGGTCGACTTCTCGGCCAAGCCCGGCTTCCTGACCAAGCTGCTGCAGGACGAGCCGATCAACCGTGCGCTTGTCTTCACCCGCACCAAACACGGTGCCGACAAGGTCGTGAAGACGCTCGAAAAGGCCGGCATCCCCGCCAGCGCCATCCATGGCAACAAGTCGCAGAACCATCGCGAGCGCACCCTGGCGCAGTTCCGCTCCGGTGAAATCCGCACCCTGATTGCCACCGACATCGCTGCCCGCGGCATCGACGTCGACGGCATCACCCACGTCATCAATTTCGACCTGCCCAACGTGCCCGAGACCTATGTCCACCGCATCGGCCGTACCGCACGCGCCGGGGCCGACGGCACCGCGATCTCGCTGGTCGCCGGCGGGGAGGAGCTCAGCTACCTCCGCGACATCGAGCGGCTGATCAAGGTGGCGCTGCCGCGCGAAGACCTCCGCACCGATGCCGGCCGCCGCGATGCGGGTCCTCCCGCGCCGCAGCAAAGACATGGCCGCGGAGGCCGCCCCGGCCAGCGTCCGCAAGGCGCACGGCACGGGGACGGACGTCGGGCCGACGAAAGGCACGGCGACGGACGTCACCATAGCGCCGGCAAGCAGGGCGACGGACGCCCCGGTGAAGGCCGCCACGGCGGCGAGGCGCGGCATGTCGACGGACGATTCCACGACGGCCAGAACGCCTCGAAGGGGTCCCGTCGCCGCCGCTCCGGCGCTAATAAGCTGGGACATTCGCAAACCGATCGGTCGGAACAGCGTCCCGCGCATAGCGCCGGCAGGCCTGATGGGATACAAGGCGTGGCCTTTCTGCGCCGTGAGAGTCGGCCGAACGGCCAATCGACCCGCAAACCCTATTCGCACTAGCCGTCCACGACCTGGAGATATCAATGGCTAAGGAAGAGCTGATCCAGTTCGAAGGACTGGTCACCGAAATCCTCCCCGATGCCCGCTACCGCGTGCAGCTCGACGCCGGACACGAGATCGTCGCCTACACCGCCGGCAAGATGAAGAAGAACCGTATCAAGACGCTCGCGGGCGACCGCGTGACGGTGGAGATGTCGCCCTACGACCTCGAGAAGGGCCGGCTGATTTTCCGCCACAAGGACGAGCGTCCCGCAACGCCGGGCGGACCGCCACGCGGTGGGCCGCAGCGCGGTGGCCAGTTCCGCCGCCGCTAAGCGCCGAAACGCCGATCCGCGCGCAAGCGTGGAAGTAAAATCCGACCTAAATGCTGATCTGCCGCGCTCACCGCGGCGGATCAAAAAATCGTGCACCTCACGATTGTTTTGAAGCCTAATTTCCAATAAAATGAATTAATCGATTTTCGGCCGGACGACATTGGCATCCACCGGTACAGCCGGTTCAGACACGCTGACGACCCTTCCAGAAATTCGATCTAACCCGTCCGCGCGAGCGGGCTTTTACATTGTTTATCTGAGAGGGAACTACCCCGTGAGCATGGGAACCGTGAAGTGGTTTAACGCGACCAAGGGCTTCGGCTTCATCCAGCCCGACGATGGCGGCAAGGACGTGTTCGTGCACATCAGCGCCGTCGAGCGCGCCGGCCTCGGCACGCTGCGCGAAGGCCAGAAGATCTCCTACGAGATCGTCGCCGATCGCCGGTCCGGCAAGTCGGCCGCCGACAACCTTCGCTCCGCCGGCTGAGCCCACGGACCTTCAGTCCGGATCGGCTCGAACGAGCAAGCGAAATCAACGATGGAAAAGGCCGTGCGCGACGCACGGCCTTTTCTCATGTTGGACGAGCGACGCCTCAGTAGGTCGTGCAGGCAACCACACTGATCCTGCCCAAGCACCTCGCCGATCTGACTGGCTAGTTGGTCTTGCTAGTTGGTCTTGCTAGTTGGTCTTGGCACCCGCGCTGGCGTTGCCGCTGGCATTGCTGCTCAGCGAACCGGCCTGGCCCATCGTGGTGCTGAAGTAGCTGTCGCTGTCGCCCAGCGTCACGCGGCGCTGGCAAAGCGGCAGGCAGCTGTAGGACTCGCGCTCAACCCCGCGATAGACGGTCACGACCCGGTCGCTCGGGCCTTCGACCTGGATCTGGCGATCGACCAGGATCTCGCCCGCCCGGTCGAGCGCGATGAAATTGGTGGCGCCGTAGCCCTTTCCGGTCACGACGATCATGCCGCCGGGCTGGAGCGTGACGTCGGCGATCAGGGGATTGCCGACCACGATGGTCGACACCTTGCCGGGCAGCCGGACCAGCTTGGCCTGGTCGACATTGACGGCGATGGTGTCGGCGGTGGATTCGGCAAGGCCGGCAGAAGGCCATGCCAGCGCCGTGGACGCAACCAGAAGACAGACGCGCGCATGGCGGCGCAGCAGTTGTTTACGCATACTCTTACCCCCGGGACGTCACAAACCGGCAGAAGGAGATACAGCGGAGCCGGTGCCCGACCTCGCTAACCTGCCTTCAATTCGTGAATGTTCCGCAAACTCGCCGACTATTGTTTGAACGGACTGACGATTTGCCGCTCGGATGCACCCTAAAGCGCGACGAGATTGGGATAAATCATCATCACGCTTTGGATTGTTGTTTACGCATGATCTTTCCGGAAAACCGCTTCGCACTTTTCCGGATCATGCTTTAGCGGCGGAACGGATAGGCAAGCTGCCCTCCGATCTCCTTCGGCATGGTCGCTTCGTCCTTGCCGTAGTCCTGTGGCAGTTTCCCCTCCGGCATGCGGAAGGTGCCGAACAGCACGTCCCAGATCGGGAACGTCCCGGCGAAATTGGTGTCGCCACCCTCTTCGAGCGGGGTGTGATGCCAGCGGTGGAATACCGGCGTCGCCAGCACGTATTTGAACGGCCCGAACGTCCAGTTCAGGTTGGCGTGCACGAATGCCGAATGGAACGTCGTGAACGGGGAAACCCAGATCATGACGTTCGGGGAGATGCCGGCCATCAGCAGCACGACATCGACCCCGATCGTGCCGAGCACGAGATTGACGGGATGGAAGCGGGCCGCCGAAATCCAGCTGATCTCCTCGGAGGAGTGATGGATCGCGTGGTACTTCCAGAACTCGCCGCCATGGAAGAGCCGGTGCAGCCAGTACAGCATGAAGTCCGACAGCACCAGGAACAGCGCGGCCTGAACCCAGAGCGGCAGTTGCGCCAGCGGGCCGTGGCCGTTGTCGTAGAAGGCGATGAGACCGTCGGCGTCGTGGATGTTGAAGAAGACGCCCGCCCCGACGATCAGGAGCCCGATTCGCATGGTCCGGGCGAATACGGGGACGAAGAACCAGTAGCAGATGTCGGTGACGATCTCCCGCTTGCGCCACCACGGCACGCCCGGATTGCAGGCCCAGAAATGCTCGAGCACCGTGAAGACCAGCGCGAGAACGAAGGTGACGGGGACCACCTTCGCGATGGTCTCGCCGAGCATCAGGGCGACTTGCATTGGCAGGCTCGACATCGTCGCCTCTCTTCCGAATTGCTGGTCTTCCTACGCCTACTCCGCGAAATTTAAGGGAGGGTGAAGCCTATCGACGCAGTTGCAGCGCGTCCGGAACGGGAGCGAGTTTCGACGGGTGCCTTAAGGCGAAATTCACTCTGGGCAAAAGCATCGCGCAGCGATCGGGTTTACGCGATCGAATTAACTCCACCGAAAGAGCTCGGCTCTCATGGTCATCGCGTCAACGACAGCGCCGAACGAGGCGATCCCACCCAAGACGGAGTTTGTTCATGAAGAACTTGATTGCACGTTTCGCCAAGGATGAATCCGGCGCCACCGCCATCGAATACGGCCTGATCGCCGCCGGCATCGCGCTGGCCATCATCACCGTCGTCAACAACCTCGGCAGCACGCTGAACACCAAGTTCGGCTCGATCAGCTCTTCGCTGAAGTAAGCGACCGACAAACGACGGCAAAGCCCCGGACCTCCGGGGCCTTTGTTTTTGCGAGTACGGCGAGTTCCAGTGGCGTTGCGCAAGTACAGAACCGATGCCTCGGTTGCGGCGAGCGAGGCGCAGGCGGCGCCGAACGGCTCGCCGGCCTATTGGGTGTGCCTTGCGCTGCTGCTCGCAACGATCGCGCTCGCCGCGCGCATCGCGAGCCTCTGGTGAGCATGACTCTGGCGGGCCATCGCCCGTCCAGGCCGCTGCTGCCGTTGTCGGTTTGTTTAGCACTGCCGGCTAGCATCGCGCGACGCCAGATCCCGCGACAACCCAGGCCTCAAGACGCAGCCCATGATCCTCGACCTTGCGCGCCTCCTGCTCTTCCCGGCCCTGATGGCGTTCGCCGCTGCGAGCGATCTCTTCACGATGACCATCTCGAACCGTGTGTCGCTGGCGCTGGTCGCAGGCTTCTTCGTGCTCGCCTTCGCCGGTGGCATGGCACCTTATGAGATGCTCACGCATGTCGGCGCCGGCGCGCTTCTGCTGGTCGTGGCCTTCACCTGCTTCGCGATGGGCTGGATCGGCGGCGGCGACGCCAAGGTCGCAGCCTCCGTCGCGCTCTGGTTCGGCTTCGCGCATCTGATGAACTTCCTGCTCTACGCCTCGCTCTTCGGCGGAGCGCTGACGCTGCTCCTGCTCCAGCTCCGGCAATGGCCGCTGCCCTACGGCCTCGCGGGCCAGGCCTGGCTTGCACGGCTGCACGCCAAGGAGAGCGGCATTCCCTACGGCATCGCGCTCGCGCTGAGTGCGCTGATGGTCTACCCGGAGACCGAATGGGTGAAGGCGATCGACCTCGCTCACCTCGCCCTGCGCTGAACGCCTCGGGTAAACCCGGCGTTAAGGCGATTTAGATACGCCTCATTAACCATGCTTTGACGAATAGCTGGTCAACTGCCGATTACGGCGGCGGCAGCGTCGCGGCGGCTTGTTGGAAAGTGAAGCGTATGAATAGGGCACGCATTGTCGTCCTGGCGGTCGCCATCTGCGCCGGCGGTGTCGCCGCGTACCTGGCGAGCGGCTCGGACAGTTCTGCGCCGCCTCCGCCGGCTCCGGTCGCGCAGCTTCCGACCGTCGACGTGCTGGTGGCCAAGAATGACATCGGCCTCGGCCAGACCGTCAAGCCTGAAGACGTGCAATGGCAGACCTGGCCAGCCGCGAGCGCCAGCGCCACCTTCATCCGCCGCAACGAGCGCCCGGAGGCCGCGACCCAGGTGACGGGCTCGATCGCGCGCGCCCCCTTCATCCAGGGTGAGCCGATCCGCGACCAGAAGCTGGTCAAGCCGGAGGGCTCCGGCTTCATGGCGGCAATCCTGCCCACCGGCATGCGCGCGATCTCGACCGAAATCTCGCCCGAGACCGGCGCAGGCGGCTTCATCCTGCCCAACGATCGCGTCGACGTGCTTCTGACCCGCCGCCTCAAGAACCCCGACCAAGGCAGCGGCGCCCCCGACATCGTCACCTCCGAGATCATCCTGGCCAACATTCGCGTCCTGGCCATCGACCAGGCGCCGAAGGAAAAGGACGGCCAGAACGCGGTGGTCGGCAAGACCGTCACCCTCGAGCTCAATCCCGCACAGACGGCGACGCTGTCCACCGCGCGGCAGAGCGGCACGCTGTCGCTGGCGCTGCGCAGCATCGTCGACGTCAAGATGAGCGAAATCACGCTCGATGATTCCGCACAGAAGCGCGATGGCGTTTCGATCATTCGCTACGGTATCCCGAGCGCGACGGCAAAGGCACGATGAGGGCAGTCGATATGAAATGCAGGGTTGATTTGCCGACGATGCGAACCACCGTGGTCCGCGCCCTGTCGTACTCGGCCGCCCTGGCGCTGGTGCTCAACTCGGCGCCGACCCCCGCGGTCGCCGCCGACTACCGCCCCGTGGCGCCGGCCGCCGCCGACAGCCAGATGAACGCGCGTTTCCTTTCGCTCGGCGTCGGGAAGTCGATCGTGATCGACCTGCCGCGCGACATCAAGGACGTGCTGGTCGCCGACCCCAAGATCGCCAACGCAGTGGTGCGCTCGGCGCAGCGCGCCTACATCATCGGCGCCTCGGTCGGCCAGACCAACATCGTGTTCTTCGATTCCGCCGGACAGCAGATCGCGGCCTACGACATCGCGGTCAAGCGCGACCTCAACGGCGTGCGCGCCGCATTGAAGCAGGTCCTGCCCAATTCCGACATCCAGATCGACGGGCTCGGCGAGGGTGTCGTGCTGAGCGGCAGCGTGGCGAGTCCAATGGAGGCGCAGCAGGCCAACGAACTCGCCGCGCGGCTCGCCGGCGGCGCCGACAAGGTGTTGAACTCGATCGTGGTCCGCGGCCGCGACCAGGTCATGCTGAAGGTGACGGTGGCCGAGGTCCAGCGCAACATCGTCAAGCAGCTCGGCATCGACCTCTCGGCGAACCTGAACTACGGCACCTCGGTGGTGAGCTTCACCAATTCCAACCCGTTCACCGCGCTCGGCCACAATCTCGTGGACGGCAACAACCTGACCACCAGGTTCGGCGCGACGCCCTCGGTGCAGGCCACCCTGCGCGCGATGGAGGCCGCCGGCGTGATCCGGACGCTGGCGGAGCCGAACCTGACCGCGATCTCCGGGGAGTCGGCGACCTTCATCGCGGGCGGCGAATTCCCGGTCCCCGCAGGCTATGCGTGCGATCCCACCACGCATGTCTGTACCACCCAGATCAGCTTCAAGAAGTTCGGCATCTCGCTCAACTTCACTCCGGTGGTTCTGACCGAAGGCAAGATCAGCCTGCGCGTGATGACCGAAGTCTCGGAGCTTTCGAACGAGAATTCGATCACGCTGTCGCAGGCCGTGACCTCGACGTCGGTGAACTCGGTGACGGTACCCTCGATCCGGACCCGCCGCGCCGAAACCTCGCTGGAAATTCCCTCCGGCGGAGCGATGGCGATGGCCGGCCTGATCCAGCAGCAGACCAAGCAGGCGGTGAGCGGACTGCCGGGCCTGATGCAGCTTCCGGTCCTTGGCACGCTGTTCCGCAGCCGCGACTTCGTCAACAACGCGACCGAGCTGGCCGTGATCGTGACGCCCTATGTCGTTCGCGCGGCGGCGCCGAAGGATCTGTCGCGGCCGGATGACGGCTTCGCCGCGCCTGCCGACCCGCAGGCCGAACTGATCGGCAACATCAACCGCATCTATGGCGTGCCCGGCCGGACCGAACCGACCCGGAACTACCGTGGCACCTACGGCTTCATCACCGACTGAGGCGGAACGGGGACTTCAAGATGATCACAAGACCACCCCAGCTTCGCAAACGCGCCATCGGCTTCGGTGGCGCGCTCGTCGGCATCGCGCTTGCGCTCGGCGGCTGCCAGCACGACGAGGTGACGACCGCCTCCATTCCCGACGACTACAAGCAGCGTCACCCGATCGCGGTCGAGGAGCAGAACCGCTCGATCGTCGTCTTCGTCGGCCACGCCCGCGGCGGGTTGACCGCCGCCCAGCGCGCCGACGTGATGGGCCTGGCATCGGCCTGGCTGCACGAAGGCACCGGCGCCATCCATATCGACGTGCCGTCCGGTACGCCGAATGCGCGCCCGGCCTCGGGGTCGATGCGTGAGATCCAGGCCCTGCTGACGGCCGCGGGCGTTCCCCCACGCGGCATCATCACCCGCTCCTACCAGCCGGAAGACAAGCGCTTCCTGCCGCCGATCCGGCTGACCTATTCCAGGATCGCAGCGGTCGCGGGTCCCTGCGGTCTGTGGCCGGAGGACATCGGCCCCTCGATGAAGAACAAGCGCTGGTTCGAGAACAAGGACTATTACAATTACGGCTGCGCCTATCAGCGCAACATGGCCGCCATGGTCGACAACCCGGCGGACCTCGAGCAGCCGCGTCCGGAAACGCCGTCCTACACGACGCGGCGCACTGCCTTCTTCGAGAAGTACCGCAAGGGAACTCCGACGGCAGTCATGTATCCTGAAGCCGAAAAGGCCAAACTCAGCGACACCGGCAGATGATCAGTTACGCTCGCCAGCCCCAAGAAGAGCAGCCGGAAGCATCGCTCCCGCCGGTCGAGGAGCATATTGCGCCAGCGCCGCGCGTTTCGGTCCAGGCTTTCTGCGAGACCGTGGAGACCGCTGCCGCGGTGCAATCGGCCGGCGAGGATCGCCGCCTCGGCAAGGCCCACCTCAAGATCCAGATGGGCGGCATGGCGGCCGCGATCGAAGCCTACCGCTCGGCGCCCACGCCGAACGTGATCGTGCTCGAGAGCGATGGCCGCAACGACCTCTTGGGCGGCCTCGACCAGCTCGCCACCGTCTGCGACGCCGGCACCCGCGTCGTGGTGATCGGCCGCATCAACGATGTCACGCTCTATCGCGAGCTGGTGCGTCGCGGCGTCAGCGACTACGTGCTCGCGCCGGTCGGCCCCATCGACGTCGTACGCTCGATCTGCAACCTGTTCTCCGCACCGGAAGCCAAGGCGGTCGGCCGCATCATCGCGGTGGTCGGCGCCAAGGGCGGCGTCGGCGCATCCACGATCTCCCACAACGTCGCCTGGGCGATCGCGCGCGATCTCGCCATGGACGCGGTGGTGGCCGATCTCGACCTCGCCTTCGGCACCGCCGGGCTCGACTACAATCAGGACCCGCCGCAGGGCATTGCCGACGCGGTGTTCTCGCCCGATCGCGTCGATACTGCCTTCATCGACCGCCTGCTGTCGAAATGCACCGACCACCTCAGCCTGCTGGCGGCGCCGGCGACGCTCGACCGGGTCTATGATTTCGGCACCGACGCCTTCGATGCCGTGTTCGACACGTTGCGCTCCACCATGCCGTGCATCGTGCTCGACATCCCGCACCAATGGTCGGGCTGGACCAAGCGCGCCCTGATCGGCGCCGACGACATCCTGATCGTGGCGGCGCCCGACCTCGCCAATCTGCGCAATACCAAGAACCTGTTCGATCTGCTGAAGGCCTCGCGCCCGAACGACCGGCCGCCGCTCTACTGCCTGAACCAGGTCGGCGTCCCCAAGCGGCCCGAAATAGCCGCCACCGAGTTCGCCAAGGCGATCGAGAGCCAGCCGGTCGTCTCGATCCCGTTCGAGCCGCAGATCTTCGGCTCGGCAGCCAACAACGGCCAGATGATCGCGGAGATCTCCGCCAACCACAAGTCGATCGAGATGTTCCTCCAGATCGCCCAGCGCCTGACCGGCCGCAGCGAGACGAAGAAACAAAAGTCGTCCTTGCTTTCACCCCTGATTGAGAAGTTGCGGGGAAAATAAGCCGCCGCATGGAGTCGTTAAGTGTTCGGTAAGCGTAGCGGAACAGACACCGACCTACGGGCCCCCAAGCCCGGCGCCGTGTCGCCAGAGCCTGTCGCGGCTCCGGCGCCGACGGTGTCGCGCGCCCCGCCCCCGCCGGCCGTCGCCTCGCCGCCGCTCGCCCCGATCAAAGCCCCGCCGCCGCCTCCCATGGAGAACCGGCGCTCTGACAATTATTACGAGGTCAAGGCGACCATCTTCGGCGCGCTGATCGAGGCGATCGACCTCGCCCAGCTCGCCAAGCTCGATTCTGAATCGGCCCGCGAGGAAATCCGCGACATCGTCAACGAGATCATCGCGATCAAGAACATCGTGATGTCGATCGCCGAGCAGGAGGAGCTGCTCGACGACATCTGCAACGACGTGCTCGGCTATGGTCCGCTGGAGCCGCTGCTGTCGCGCGACGACATCGCGGACATCATGGTCAACGGCGCCAACACGGTCTACATCGAGGTCGCCGGCAAGATCCAGCGTACCGGCATCCGCTTCCGCGACAACCAGCAGCTCCTCAACATCTGCCAGCGCATCGTCAGCCAGGTCGGCCGGCGCGTCGACGAATCATCGCCGATCTGCGACGCACGCCTCGCCGACGGCTCCCGCGTCAATGCGATCGTGCCGCCGCTGTCGATCGACGGGCCCGCGCTCACCATCCGCAAGTTCAAGAAAGACAAGCTGACGCTGGACCAGCTCGTCAAGTTCGGCGCGATCTCGCCGGAAGGCGCCGAGATCCTCCAGATCATCGGCCGCGTCCGCTGCAACGTACTGATCTCCGGCGGTACCGGTTCTGGCAAGACCACGCTGCTCAACTGCCTTACCAACTACATCGAGCACGACGAGCGCATCATCACCTGCGAGGACGCCGCCGAGCTCCAGCTGCAGCAGCCCCATGTGGTGCGCCTCGAGACCCGCCCGCCCAACATCGAGGGCGAGGGCCAGGTCACCATGCGCGAGCTGGTGCGCAACTGCCTGCGTATGCGTCCTGAACGGATCATCGTCGGCGAAGTCCGCGGACCCGAAGCGTTCGACCTGCTGCAGGCCATGAACACCGGCCATGACGGCTCGATGGGCACGCTGCACGCCAACAATCCGCGCGAGGCGCTCTCGCGCTGCGAATCCATGATCACGATGGGCGGCTTCTCCCTGCCCTCGCGCACCATCCGCGAGATGATCTGCGCCTCGATCGACGTCATCGTCCAGGCGGCGCGCCTGCGCGACGGTTCGCGCCGCATCACCCACATCACCGAGGTGATGGGCATGGAAGGCGACACCATCATCACCCAGGACATCTTCGTCTACGACCTGATCGGCGAGGACGCCAACGGCAAGATCATCGGCCGGCACCGCTCGACCGGCATCGGCCGTCCGAGGTTCTGGGAACGCGCCCGCTATTACGGCGACGAGAAGCGCCTTGCCGCCGCGCTGGACGCTGCGGAAGTGGCGCCGACGAAATGAGCGGGTCAGCGACGCCATGAACATGCAGGTCCTCGCCCTCGCCTTCCTCGCCACCGCCGCCGTAGGCGGCATCGCCTGGGTCTTCCTCTATCCGCTGCTATCGGGAGAACGGCAGGCGGAGAACCGGCGCGCCTCGATCGCGCGCGCCGACGCGCCGGCGACCAAGCAGGCCGAAAAGAGCCAGCGATCGCGCCGCGAGCAGGTCGAGAACTCGCTCAAGGATCTCGAAGCACGGCGTCAGCAGGAAAAGAGCGTTCCGCTCAGCGTCCGCCTGTCCCAGGCAGGGCTGGACTGGACACCGCAGAAATTCTGGATCGTGTCCGCCGTCGTGGCGGGCGTGCTGTTCACGGCCGCCATGTTCGTCGGCGGCGGCCTGCTCGGCGCCGCCGGCCTTGCCTTTGCCGGCGGCCTCGGCCTGCCGCGCTGGGCACTCGGCTTCCTGAAGAAGCGTCGAGAAGGCAAATTCCTGCAGGCGCTGCCCGACGCCGTCGACGTGATCGTCCGCGGCATCAAGGCGGGCCTGCCGCTGTTCGAATCGATCAAGGTCGTCGCCGCCGATTCGCCCGAGCCGCTGCGCAGCGAGTTCCTGGCGATCATCGAGACGCAGGCGATCGGCATGCCGCTCGGCGAAGCCTGCTCGCGCCTCTACGAACGCATGCCGCTGCCGGAAGCCAATTTCTTCGGGATCGTCATCTCGATCCAGCAGAAGTCGGGCGGCAATCTCTCCGAAGCGCTCGGCAACCTCTCGAAGGTGCTGCGCGACCGCAAGAAGATGAAGGAAAAGATCCAGGCGATGTCGATGGAAGCCAAGGCCTCTGCCGGCATCATCGGCTCGCTGCCGCCGATCGTGATGTTCCTCGTCTATCTCACGACGCCGCACTACATCTCGCTGCTGTGGACCCATCCTACCGGCCAGCTCATGCTGGTCGGCTGCGTCATCTGGATGTCGATCGGCGTCATGGTGATGAAGAAGATGATCAACTTCGATTTCTGACGGTGGCGCATGGTCGAATTTCTCGTTTCGAAACTTCATGACGTCCGCTTCATGACCATGCTGCTGGCGGCCATCGCCGCCAGCGCCACCGTCTATACGCTGGTGATGCCGCTGTTTGCCGGTGAAGGCCTCTCCAAGCGCATGAAGGCGGTCGCAAGCGAACGCGAACGCATCCGGCAGCGCGAGCGCGACCGCCTCAACAAGAACGAGAAGGTCTCGCTGCGCCAGACGCCGAAGCAGATCGTCTCCAAGGTCGTCGAGGACTTCAATCTCACCAAATGGCTCGCGCAGGAAGCCGCCCGCGACAAGCTCATCATGGCGGGCTACCGCGGCCAGGCGCCCTACATCACCTTCCTGTTTGCGCGCATGGTCGCTCCGCTCGTGCTGTTCATGGGCTCGATCCTGTACGTGTTCCTGATCGCGCACATGGACAAGCCGCTGCCGGTCAAGATCGGTATCTGCATCAGTGCCGCCTATGCCGGCCTGCAGGCGCCGATGCTGTTCCTCAAGAACGCCATCTCCAAGCGCCAGCTCTCGATCAGGCGCGCCTTTCCCGACGCGCTGGACCTGCTGCTGATCTGCATCGAATCCGGCATGTCGGTCGAAATGGCGTTCCGGAAGGTCGCCGCCGAGATCGTCGGCCAGTCGATCGCGCTGTCGGAAGAGTTCGCGCTGACCACCGCCGAACTGTCCTATTTGCAGGACCGCAAGGTGGCCTACGAGAACCTGGCGCGGCGCACCGGGCTCGAGGGCGTCAAATCGGTGTGTCTGGCGCTTCAGCAGGCGGAACGTTACGGCACTCCGCTCGGGCACTCGCTGCGCGTCATGGCGCAGGAAAACCGCGACATGCGCATGAACGAGGCCGAGAAGAAGGCCGCGGCGCTGCCGCCGAAGCTGACGGTGCCGATGATCCTGTTCTTCCTGCCGGTGCTGTTCGTCGTCATTCTCGGGCCAACCGGCATCAAGATCTCCGAGCTGCAATGACGCGAAAGGCGGACCGCGCGCGGTCCGCGTTCCGTGAAGTCAGGCCAAGGCGATCAGGGACGATCAGTCGGACTGGCTGAGCGAGGCGACCGGGGTCCGCTTCGGCGCGCCGCGCTGGCCCTCGCTGCGGTTCAGCATGTCCTTGAGATAAGCGACGTTGGCGGCGGCCTGGTCCGGCGGCAGGTCCGCCTTCACGATGGTCTCGGCCTCGGCGAAGCGGCCCTGGAGACCGACGACCAGACCGAGATTCTGCCGCACCCGACTGCTGGCCCGCGGCGACGCATAGGCCTGCCGCAGTGCTTCCTCGGCCTTGGGCAGATCCCTCGACAGCATGTAGGACAGGCCGAGATTGGAGAGCACGCCGGGGTCGCCCGGTGCGATCTTGAGCGCGCTCGCATAATAGGAACGCGCCTCCTCGTGACGGCCCATCTGATCGAGCGCCGTGCCCTGCACCGAGAGCAGGCGCCAGTCCGGATTGTCGGGCGAATGCGCCTTCGACAGCACGTCGAAGGCCTGCTGGAAATTGCCGTTGTCGGCGAGCGCACGGCCGTATTGGGCGAGCAGCGGCTTGTTGCCGGGATTGGCGATGGTCGCCTGCTCGAGCACGGCGGCGGCCTGGGCGCGCTGGCCGTTGGCGCGCAGGGCCTGGCCATAGCCGAGCGCGGCTTCGGCGTCCTTGGGATTGGCACGGTAGCGCTCGCCATAGACTTCGATGGCGCGCGCGGGATCGGTGGGCGCTGCCTCCGCGCGCGACCCGCTCGACCCGATCGAGCCGGTGACGTCGGAGAGCTTTGACATTGCCGTGCAGCCGCCGAGGCTGACCGCCACCATCGCGACGAGCGAGGCAGACGCAAGAAGCCGGGCAGGACTGAACCGTTGACGCATGACGCTTTGACTCTCGAGCGGATGGATCGAGCCGAACGCGCCAGCAATAGACTGTTAACCCTAATGCCCGGTTAACGCCGCCCGGGCAGGGATTACTCGGCTGCATACCTGCGCTCGATGCGTGCAGAAACACACGGTACAATCTAAAATGCTGGCCAATAACTCCACAACCGAAGCGCTAGTAAAGCCCTGCGAGCGCGCTCTCATGAGCGGCAGTTCTCAACGTGGATACGAGAGCTGCCGCACCGCGTTCGTTTCGTCCGATCAATATTCGATGGCAAGCCGCTTGCGGATTTCGTCGACGCGCTTGTCGAGGGCATCGAAGCGTGCGTGGACGGAGCGATCGTGAAGATAAAAGACGTAGCCGCCGGCAAGAAAGGCAAAGATCCAATGATGATGCTCGACATAGCCAAAGATCGCCTCGACGGCCTGGCCGATGAATGTGACCACGCTCCACAGAAATTCCATTGCATTTCCTCCCGGCAGGGCTCGCCTTCGGCTGCCGGCGATCTCCGTACACCTGGCAGCCATTGCCGGAACCTAGCATGGCCCACCTGCTGCGAGTAGCGGCTCACCGAGCGGTGACGGCAAAGCCGATTGCGGCCATGGCAAAACTCTGCGAAGTCTTCTGGCGTTCGCATGACCTGCCTGACCTGACGATCCGGACCCGCCAATGCCCTCTGTCTTCGAGACGTCCTCGACCGCCATTCCGATCACCTTCGTCACCAAGTCGAGCTGGGATGGGTTGCGTGAGTCGCTGCCGCCGGTCCAACGCCAGTTCGCGACCGCCAGCGCCTATTCCGCCAAGCCCGGCGGCTATCTCGCGCTGCCCGCATCCGATGGGACGATCACACAAGTCCTGTTCGGCCTTGAGGACGATGGGGCAAGGTCGCGCGACCTGTTCCGGCCGGGCGCCCTGCCCGGCCTGCTGCCGCCGGGGACCTATCGCTTCGCCAATTCACCGCACGATGCGCGGCTCGCCGCGCTCGCTTTTGCATTGGGGCGCTACCGCTTTTCCCGCTATCGCAAGGCCGATCGGCCCGAGGTCCGGCTGGTGCCGCCCGACGGCGTCGAGGTTGCCGAGATCGATCGCATCGCGGACGCTGCGATGCTGGCGCGCGACCTCATCAACACGCCCTCCAACGACATGGGCCCGGAGCAGCTCGCCGCAGCCGCACAAGCGCTCGCCGCCGAGTTCGGCGCGAGCTTTGCCTGCACCATCGGCGAGGATCTGAAGAGCAATTTCCCGCTGATCCATGCCGTCGGCATGGCCTCCGACCGCGCACCGCGGCTGATCGACATCGGCTGGGGCGATCCTGCCCATCCCAAGGTGACGCTGGTCGGCAAGGGCGTCTGCTTCGACACCGGCGGGCTCGACCTCAAGCCGTCGAGCGGCATGCTGATCATGAAGAAGGACATGGGCGGCGCCGCGAACGTGCTGGCGCTGGCGCGCATGGTGATGGACGCGAAGCTGAAGGTGCGGCTGCGTGTGCTCATCCCCGCGGTGGAAAATGCGGTCGCCGGCAACGCCTTCCGCCCCCTTGACATCTTTACCTCGCGCAAAGGGATCACGGTCGAAATCGGCAACACGGATGCGGAAGGCCGGCTCGTCCTCGCCGACGCATTGGCGCTGGCCGATGAGGAAAAACCCGACCTGCTGATCGATCTCGGCACGCTGACCGGTGCCGCGCGTGTCGCGCTGGGGCCGGATTTACCGCCCTTTTACACCAATGATGAGACGCTGGCCGCTGAGGTCGCGCGCTGCGCGGTAAAAGAGAACGATCCGTTGTGGCGCATGCCGCTGTGGCCGCCTTACGATGCTTGGCTGGATTCCAAGAGCGCCACCATCACCAACGCACCATCCGGCGGCTTCGCCGGCTCGATCACCTGCGCGCTGTTCCTGCAACGCTTCGTCGAGCACGCCGGCAGCTGGCTGCATGTCGACATCTATGGCTGGACGCCGTCGGCCAAGCCGGCGCGGCCCGAAGGCGGCGAGTGCCAGGCCGCGCGCGCCATCTACGCATTGCTGAGCGAGCGCTATGCGTGATCCAGGATACGACCCACGGCTGACGCCGGCGCGGGGTGACCTCGCCGCGAAATATCTCGAAGGCAGGGTCGAGGCGCAACGCTTCGTCGAGGGCGAAGAGTTCGAGGTGGTCGAGACGATCGCTTCCGTGCGCGAGCAGCCTTCCTCAGGCGCGATGCTGATGACCGAGGCGCTGCGCGGCGAGCGTGTCACGGTCTACGATCGCAACGGCGAGGGCTGGGCCTGGGGCCAGCTCAATGGCGATGGCTATGTCGGCTGGCTGCCCGATGCCGCGCTGATGAAGTCTACGGCTGCGCCGACGCACAAGGTCAGCGCGCTGCGGACGTTCGCGTTCCCCGGTCCTTCCATCAAGCTGCCGCCGACCTCCACGCTCGTACTGGACTCGAGAATTGCGGTCGCACGCGAGGAGGGCGGCTTCGCCGTCATGCACGATGGGACCTTCGTGCCGAAGACGCATCTCGTCCCGCTCGATCATCGCGAGCCGGATTTCGTTACCGTGGCCGAGCGCTTCGTCGGCACGCCCTATCTGTGGGGCGGCAAGAGCAACCTCGGCATCGATTGCTCAGGTCTGGTGCAGGTATCGCTAACGGCCGCGGGCATCGGCTGTCCGCGCGACAGCGACATGCAGCAGACCGGCCTCGGCCGCGCGCTGGAGCCGCGCGAGCGAAGCGGCTTGCTGCGCGGCGATCTGATCTTCTGGAAGGGCCATGTCGCGATCGTCCGCGATCCCGGCTCGATGGTTCACGCCAACGCGCACCACATGGCGACCGTCATCGAGCCGATCCAGCCGGCGATTGCGCGGATCAAGGCGGCCGGCAGCGAGGTCGTTGCGGTCAAGCGGCTGTAGGGCGTCACCACAACTTGCCGCGTCCGCTTTACTTTCGGGAGGCGATGTCGAAATCGATATGGCCGCAGATGTTGCCGTGCACCCTGCTATCGGCGGCTGCGGCACTCTAGTCTAGCGCAGATGCAGCCCCGAAGTCCGGTACGTTCCGCAACAAGCTCTCAGGGAACACGCGCAACATCATTAGGGCAAACCACCGCTCGAACGGCAGCCGGCTGATAGCACCTCGCGGCGCAGCTACGGAACAACGTTACAACTGAGAGATTCGCGGAACGAAACGCGTCGTCGATCTTTCTCTGGCTTTGGGAGGTCGAAGGTCCCATGAGTTCTCAAGCCAGAGAAGGCGCGTGTGCATTCGCGTGGCGGAACTATTTGCTGCTCCATAGCGGCATCAGCGAGAATGACAACAGGCGTTCCGCCCTCTACCGCTACGTCGCCAATCTTGGCGACGTCGGCGAAGATGACTTCGATCTCTTGCAAATAGCCGCGGTCGCTTATTTGAAGAAATTGGATGAACTGCATGACGACCAATGCGCGCGCCTCGCGGCAGACCAGGTTCTCGCCGAGCATTTAGGAGCACGCATTCACGACCAGAGGTGACTTGAGGCCATAACACCCAGAGCGAAGGAGCGAGTACGATGGCAGACAAGACCGCTACCACAAACGATCTCGCACGCGATCCACAACGGCGCGTCGCCGCAGCGACAGCAATCGGCATGAATGCCTTGAAGCCGATGATCCACTTTCAGGCCTCGATGCTGAGGATGTGGGCCGATACTATCGAGAAGTTCGCGGGCAATTACGAAAAGAAGCTGGAAGAAGCGGCGACCACCGTCGAGGAACGAGACAAGCAGCGCGCTGTGTAGATCAACCCGATCGGCAGGTGCAGACCCGCTTTGGCTACAAGCAGAAGCATCCCGGGGGACGCTCTACGCGCGCCCCCTGAATGACGAAACGTTACGTCGCCACCGAGCCGTTCCCTGCCGTCTCCAGTCGGAACGCGGCCGCGAACAGCGCGCGCGTGTAATCCGTCTTCGGATTCTTGAACAGCTCGGCGGCCTGGCCCTCCTCGACCACCTTGCCGCCGCGCATCACGATGAGATGGCTGGCGAGCGAGGCGACGACGCGCAAGTCGTGCGAGATGAACATGTAGGTGAGCTCGCGCTTGCGCTGGAGTTCGCGCAGCAGATCGACCATCTGCGCCTGAAACAGCATGTCGAGCGCGCTGGTCGGCTCGTCCAGCACCACGAAGTCGGGCTCCAGCACCACCGCCCGCGCGATACTGATGCGCTGGCGCTGGCCGCCGGAGAACTCATGCGGATAGCGGAAACGCGTATCCGGATTAAGCCCGACATCCTCGAGCGCCTTCACGACGCGCGCCTCGCGCTCTTCGCCCGACAGCTTCGGCTGATGGACCGAAAGACCTTCGGCGATGATGTCGGCGACCGACATGCGCGGGCTGAGCGAGCCGAACGGATCCTGAAACACGATCTGCATGTCGCGCCGGAACGGCCGCATCTCCTTGAAGCGCAGGCCCTGGATGTCCTTGCCGAGGAACACGATGCGGCCGTTCGAGGAGATCAGCCGCAGCAAGGCGAGCCCGAGCGTCGTTTTGCCGGAGCCGGATTCGCCGACGACTCCGAGCGTCTCGCCCTTGCGCACGGCGACGCTGACGCCGTCGACCGCCTTGATGTGACCGACCGTCTTGCGCATCAGACCGCGCTTGATCGGGAACCACACCTTCAGATCATCGGCCGACATCACCACCGGCGCGCTCGGCTGCGGCGGCGCCGGATCGGGCTTCGGCTCGGCCGCGAGCAGGTCGCGCGTATAGGGATGGCTCGGGCTCTTGAAGACCTGCTCGACCGGCCCCTGCTCGACGATCACGCCGCCCTTCATGACGCAGACGGTGTCGGCGATGCGGCGCACGATGCCGAGGTCGTGGGTGATGAAGAGCAGGCTCATGCCGAGCCGCGAACGGATCTCGGCGAGCAGCGCCAGGATCTGCGCCTGCACGGTGACGTCGAGCGCCGTGGTCGGCTCGTCCGCGATCAACAGGTCCGGCTCGTTGGCGAGCGCCATCGCGATCATCACGCGCTGCCGCTGGCCGCCGGAGAGCTGGTGCGGGTAGCTCTTCAGCCGCGTTTCGGGCTCGGAGATGCCGACCTGCGTCAGCAGCTCCAGGGTCCGCTTGCGCGCCTCGGCATTGCTGGTCGGATTGTGCAGCTGGATGATCTCGCCGATCTGCGCCTCGATCGTGTGCAACGGATTGAGCGAGGTCATCGGCTCCTGGAAGATGATGGAGATGTCGCTGCCTCGGATCTCCCGCATCTGCTGCTCGGACTGGTCGATCAGCTCCTGCCCCTTGAAGCGGATGCTGCCCGAGGGATGGGAGGCGTTCGGATAGGGCAGGAGCTTGAGGATCGACAGCGCGCTGACCGACTTGCCGGAGCCGGATTCGCCGACCAGCGCGACGCATTCGCCGCGCTTGATCTGGAACGAGACCTTGTCGACCGCCAGCGTGGAGGCACCGCCCTGGTGGAAGGCCACCGAGAGGTCGCGCACGCTGAGCAGGGGCTGGTTGATCGCGTCCATGGCCTTACCTGAACGTCTTGCGCGGATCGAAGGCGTCGCGCACGGCTTCGCCGATGAAGATCAGGAGCGACAGCATGATGGCGACCGAGAAGAAGCCGGAGAAGCCGAGCCACGGCGCCTGCACATTGGCCTTGGCCTGCGACAGCAATTCACCGAGCGAGGGCGATCCCGGCGGCAGGCCGAAGCCGAGGAAATCGAGCGCCGTCAGGGTCATCACCGAACTCGACACGATGAAGGGCAGGAACGTCATGGTCGCGACCATCGCGTTCGGCAGCAGGTGGCGGAACATGATGACCGGGTTGGAGACGCCGAGCGCCCGCGCCGCCTGGATGTATTCGAAATTGCGCCCGCGCAGGAATTCGGCCCGCACCAGACCGACCAGCGAGACCCAGGAGAACAGCAGCAGAATACCGAGCAGCACGAAGAAGCCGGGCACCAGCACCGAGGAAAGAATGAGGAGAAGGTAGAGCGAGGGAATTGCCGTCCAGATCTCGATGAAGCGCTGGAAGATGAGGTCGACCCGGCCGCCGAAATAGCCCTGCACCGCGCCCGCCGCGATGCCGACGACGGATGAGACGATGGTGAGGCAAAGACCGAACAGCACGGAGATGCGGAAGCCGTAGATCAGCCGCGCCACCACGTCACGCCCCTGATCGTCGGTGCCGAGCCAGTTGTATTCGAGGTCGCGGCAGCTCTTCAGACCCTTCTTCTCCACCACCGGCTGGCACTGCTTCTCCGTCAGCATCCAGGTCGGGGGCGACGGCGCCGGCGTCGGCAGGTCGAGATTGTGCGTATCGTATGAGTAACGGATCAGCGGCCAGACGATGGTGCCGCCCTTGTCCCTGATCAGCTTCTGCAAATAGGGATCGCGGTAGTCGGCCGCCGTCTCGAAATCGCCGCCGAAGGTCGTCTCCGAATAGGTCACGAAGGCCGGCCAATACAGGTGGCCGTCGAACTTGATCAGGAACGGCCGATCGTTGGCGATCAGCTCGGCAAACAGCGAGATGACGAACAGGATGATGAAGATCCAGAACGACCAGTAGCCCCGGCGGTTGGCCTTGAAGTTCTGCCACCGCCGCCTGTTCAGCGGTGATGGCGCGAACGGCTTGCGCGTGATCGGAACGGCGTCGCCAAGCGGCGACTTCGCTGTGGTCTCGATCGGCGTCGGCGCGGTGATCGTCATCAGACCTCCCGTGCCTCGAAATCGATCCGGGGGTCGATCCACATATAGGTCAGGTCGGAGATCAGGTTGATCACGAGTCCGACCAGCGAAAAGATGTAGAGCGTGCCGAACACCACGGGGTAGTCGCGGTTGAGCACGCTCTCGAAGCTGAGCAGCCCCAGCCCGTCCAGCGAGAAGATGGTCTCGATCAGGAGCGAGCCGGAAAAGAACGCGTGGATGAAGGTCCCGGGGAAGCCGGCGATCACGATCAACATCGCGTTGCGGAAGACGTGGCCGTATAGCACCCGGTTCTCGCTGCAGCCCTTGGCGCGCGCGGTCATGACGTATTGCTTGCGGATCTCGTCGAGGAACGAGTTCTTGGTCAGGAACGTCATGGTGGTGAACGCACCTAGCCCCATGGCGATCAGCGGCAGCGTCAGATGCCAGAAATAATCGATGATTTTCCAGTACCAGGGAAATTGCGACCAGCCGTCCGAGGTCAGTCCGCGCAGCGGAAACCAATTGAAGAACGAGCCGCCGGCAAACAGGATGATGAGAAGGATCGCGAACAGGAAGCCGGGAATCGCATAGCCGAGCACGAGCACGGTCGAGGTCCAGGTGTCGAACCGCGCGCCGTCGTTCACGGCCTTGCGAATGCCGAGCGGGATCGAGATCAGATAGGTCAGAAGTGTCAGCCAGAGGCCAAGCGAGATCGAGACCGGCAACTTCTCCTTGATGAGCTGCAGCACGCTGACGTCGCGAAAATAGCTCTTGCCGAAATCGAAACGGGCGAAATTCCACACCATCAGCAGGAAGCGTTCCGGCGCCGGCTTGTCGAAGCCGAACTGCACCTCCAGCTTCTTGATGAAATCAGGGTCGAGCCCCTGCGCGCCGCGATATTTGGAGTTGATGGCATCCCCGCCGGCGCCGACCTGCCCCGGAGCGCGCTGTGCAAAGTCACCGCCGCCCGAGATGCGCGAGGTGCCGCCGGTGTCGGCGCCCGAGAGCTGCGCGATGACGCGCTCGACCGGGCCGCCCGGCGCGAACTGCACCACGACGAAGGAGACAAAGAGGATCCCGAGCAGGGTCGGGATCATCAGGAGGAGACGGCGGGCGATATAGGCGCTCATGATTATTTCGCCTGCTCGAGCTTGGCCGCCTTGGCGGGTTCATACCACCAGATGTCGGGCGCACCGACGCCATTGGCGTAACGCGGCAGCTTTTGGGGGTGGCCGAACTGATCCCAATAAGCCAGCCGATGGGTCTTGTTATACCATTGTGGCACCCAATAGCGGCCAGCGCGGAACAACCGATCGAACGCACGGCAGGCGACGGTCAATTCCTCGCGGCTGTCGGCCGCCATGATCTTCTCGATCATGGCGTCGATGGCCGGGCTGGCGACGCCCGCGAGATTGTACGAGCCCTTGGTGTTCGCGACCTGCGACGAGAAGAACGCGCGCATGGCATCGCCCGGCGTCGCCGACATGCTGAAGCGCTGGATGGTCAGGTCGAAGTCGAAATCTTCCTGACGCGCCTTGTGCTGCACGGCGTCGACGACGCGCACGCTCGCCTCGATGCCGAGCGTGCCCAGATTCTTGATGTAAGGCGCGTGATGCGGCTGGAACGAGGGCTCGTCCAGCAGGAACTCGATCCTGAAGACTTCGCCGTTCGGCAGCACCCGCTTTCCGTCCTTGATGGGCACGCCGGCCTCATTCAACAGCTGCTGCGCCCTGCGCAGCAGGCTGCGATCCTGCCCGGAACCGTCCGAGACCGGCGGGGTGAACGGCGCCGCGAACACGTCGTCGGGAACCTGGCCGCGGAACGGCTCCAGCAGCTTCAGCTCTTCCGGCGACGGAGGCCCATTGCCGGCCATCAGGTCAGAGTTCTGGAACGGCGACACCGTACGGGCATAGGCTCCGTACATGATGGTCTTGTTGGTCCACTCGAAATCGAAGGCGTTGATCAGGGCCTCGCGCACGCGCGGATCCCTGAACTTGTCACGCCGCGTGTTGATGAACCAGCCCTGCGCACCGGACGGCGTATCGTCGGGCACGACCTCCATCTTGACCCGGCCGTCCTTCACGGCCGGAAAATCGTAACGCGTCGCCCAGATGCGGGACGTGAACTCCTCGCGGTAGAGATAGTTCTTGCCGGTAAAGCCCTCGAAAGCGACATCGCGATCGCGATAGAATTCGTAGCGCACGACATCGAAATTGTAGCTGCCGCGGCAAACCGGCAGATCGGCGGCCCACCAGTCCTTCACCCGCTCGTATTCGATGTAACGATTGACCTCGAACCTGCCGACCTTGTACGGACCGGAACCCAGCGGGATCTCCAGCGACGATTCGTCGAACGGACGGGACGCATAATACGCCTTCGAGAAGATGGGCAGGCCCGCGACATAGAGCGGCACGTCGCGCGCGCGTCCCCTGGCGAAGGTGACCACGAGCGTCGCATCGTCGAGAGCTTCCGCACTGACCATGTCGCGCATCTGCACGATGATCAGCGGATGTCCCTTTGTCTTAAGCGCCGTCAGCGAAAATGCCGCATCGTGGGCGGTGAGCTTGCTGCCGTCGTGGAATTTCGCCTCGGGCCGCATCGTGAAGCGGTAGACCAGCTTGTCCGCCGATACCTGCACGGATTTGGCAATCAGCCCGTACATCGCATCGGGCTCGTCGTTTGCCCGAACCATCAGCGGCGAAAACGTCATGTCCATGCCTTGCGCGCCGTCGCCTTTCAGGATGTAGGCATTGAGCGAGTTGAAGGTCTGGTAGGACTGATTGTAGGCGCGCACCGACGGGATCAGCGAGAAGGTGCCGCCCTTTGGCGCATCGAGGTTGACGTAATCGAAATGGTGGAAGTCGGCGGGATATTTGAGATCGCCGAAGGCGGAGATGCCGTGGGCTTCGGCCGGCCCTTCCGACGCCGCCGCGCCGCGCAACAAGGCGGCGCTGAGTGCACCGCCGGCACTTAAGGCCAGCACATGCCGGCGTGAAAGCTGCGCCATGCGGGGGATATCCTTCACGACTTCTTTGCGATCCGCGCCGCCTTGTCTGCGTCGTACCACCAGATGAACGGAAAGCCGGACTGACCGTATTTGGGCAGTTCCGCCGGCCGGCCGAAGCGATCCCATCGCGCGGTGCGCACCTTGTTGTAGGTCCATTGCGGCACGACGTAGTGGTTCCACAGCAGCACGCGATCCAGTGCCTTGGTGGCCGCGACGAGATCGTCGCGATCCCTGGCGTAGATCAACCGCTCGATCAGCTTGTCGACCGCCGGGTTCTTGATCCCCGCGATGTTGCGCGAGCCGGCAATGTCGGCCGACTTGGACGACCAGAACTCGCGCTGTTCGTTGCCCGGCGATTGCGACTCGCCCCAGGAGTTGGTGACGACGTCGAAATCCCACTCGCGCGTCCGGTTCTCGTATTGGGTCGGATCGACCGTCCGCACGCTGACGGCAATGCCGAGCCGCTCTAGCGACGGCTTGTAGAACAGCGTGACCCGTTCGAAGCTCGGATCCTGGTTCAGCAATTCGAGCGAGAATTGTGCGCCGGTCTTGACGTCGATCAGCTTGCGGTCGCGCACCTCGTAGCCGGCCTCCTTGAACAGGCGCAGCGCCTCGCGGAGATTGTCGCGCACGGCTTCGGGACTGCCGCCGACCGGATTGGTGTAGGCCGTCGTGAAGACTTCGGGCGGCACTTCGGCACGAACGGTCTCGAGGATTTCGAGCTCCTTGCCCTGCGGCACCCCGGTCGCCATGAGCTCGTCGATGCCGTCGAAATAGCTGCTGATGCGCTTGTACTGGCCGTAGAAGATCTGCTTGTTCATCTCCTCGAAGTCGAACGCGTAGTTGAGCGCACGACGCACGCGTGGATCGCTGAACTTGGCGCGGCGCAGGTTGGGGACGAAAGCCTGCATCACGCCGGAGCTGCGATTGGCGAACTCCTCGAGGATCACCCGCTTTTCGGCCACGGCCGGGAAGTCGTAGGCCGTCGCCCAGTTCTTGGCGCTGTTCTCGGTGCGCCAGTCGACCTGGTCGGCCTTGAAGGCCTCGATCGCCACGGTGGCGTCGCGGAAATATTCGTAGCGCAGCTCGTCGAAATTGTTGCGGCCGACGTTGACGGCGAGATCGCGCCCCCAATAATCCTTGACGCGCTCCAGCGCGATCGAGCGTCCGGCGACGAATTCCTTGACCTTGTAGGGGCCGGACCCGAGCGGCACTTCGAGCGTGGTCGCGGAGACATCGCGCTTGCGGCCCTGCGCGTCGGTCCCCTCCCACCAATGCTTCGGCAGAACCGTGAGCTGCCCCACGATCTGCGGCAATTCGCGATTGCCCGGCGCGTCGAACACGAACTTCACCTCGCGCTCGCCTACCTTCTCGGCCTTCACGACATGGCTGTAATAGGCCGAATACATCGGGTGATGCTTCTTGAAGGAATCGAGCGAGAAGATCACGTCCTCGACGGTGACGGGCTTGCCGTCGTGCCATTTGGCCTGCGGCCGCAAGCGATAGGTGACGAAGGAGAAATCGTCGGGGTGGCTGACGGCTTCGGCCAGCGCACCATATTCGGTCGAGACTTCGTCGAGCGCAGGGGTGAGCAGGGATTCGTAGATGAACGCGACCGCTCCGGAGACCTGGCCCTTCACCCCAGACACGACGATGTTGAAATTGTCGAACGTGCCGACGGCGATCTGGCGCGCGACGCCGCCCTTCGGGGCTTCCGGATTGACGTAGTCGAAGCGCTTGAAGTCGGCGGGGTACTTGACCTTGCCGAACAGCGACAGCGCATGACGCCAAGGCAACCCATTCGAGGGCAGCTCACTCGCCGACTGCCCCTGCGCGGCGCCGATGACGGGAACGCCCCCCACGGAACCGAGGGCGGGGAGCGCTGCGGCCGCAGTGCCGGTGAGCAGGAGATCGCGTCGGGTAATGGCCAAATCAACAGTCCTGTCTTGAAGGAGGCTACTCCTTTAAGGTCCCAATATAGGCGAGGTTTCGACGGAATATGTTGCTTTTTCCTCATCTTGGAAGGCCGGACGGCCTGTCGGATGCGGCCAAACGCCCCGATAACGAGCCCGCGAGGCCCGGATACGGAAACGGCCAGGCTTTTCAGCCTGGCCGCTCTTCCAAAATCGGTTCTTGAAGCCTTATTTCGACGCCGTCGGCAGCGGCTGCGGATGATCCGACAGCGAGTTCAGATAGGCGATGACGTCGGCGCGCTCGGAATCCTTCGGGATACCGGCGAAGCCCATCGCGGTGCCCGGAATGAACCCCTTCGGATTGGCGATGAACTTGTTGAGATCCTCGAAGGTCCAGGTGCCGCCCTTGCCCTTCATGGCGGCCGAGAAGTTGAAGCCGCGGCCCTCACCCTTCGGCTCGCCGACAACGCCATAGAGGTTCGGACCGACGCGATTCGGGCCGCCCTTTTCGAAGGTGTGGCAGGCGCCGCACTTCTTGGCGGCGGCCGCGCCCTTGTCGACGGAGGCGGTCTGGAGCAGCTTTTCAATCGGCTCGGAGGAAGCCGCGGCCCCGCCGCCTTCCTTGCCGTGGCCGGCGTCTTCCTTCACCGCGATTTCGAAGCCCGGCTTTTCCGGCATCTTGGGGGAGAACAGTGCCTGGGCGGTGAAGCTCGTCACCAGCAGGATGAGACAGGTGCCGAGCACGGCCCCGAGAATCTTGTTCAGTTCAAACGAGTCCATTTCCGGCCAGGCCCCACACCGCTGAGAAGGATTAAGCGGCCGAAGCGGCCGCCAGGACGAGCCTCGGGAGAATCAGAACGTTCCTTGTTGTTTCCCCGAGTTTTGCCACTGAGATATCGGTTTGCCCAGGGTCTGGCAACCCGTATAAGCGACCCGGCTTCGAACCGGTCCCCACCCCATTTCTCGGCGCGGAAAACGCTCCATTTCCAGGCCCTTGAACCCAGGCCCTTGAACCAATGATCGATCCCCGCATCCTGGTGCTGATCCCGGCCCGCATGGCCGCTACCCGCCTGCCCGGCAAGCCGCTCGCCGACATCGCGGGCCTGCCGATGATCGTGCATGTGCTGCGCCGTGCGGAGGCCGCCGGCATCGGCCGGGTCGCGGTCGCCACCGACACGGACGAGATCGCCTCGGTCGTGACGGCCCATGGCGGGGAGGCGGTGATGACCCGCGCCGAACACCCCTCCGGCTCGGACCGCATCCACGAGGCCATGCTGAAGCTCGACCCCGAGGGCAAGGCCGAGATCGTGATCAACCTGCAGGGCGATTTCCCGACCATTACGCCGCAGACCATCCGCGAGGTGCTGCCGCCGTTTGATGACCCCGCGGTCGACATCGTGACGCTGGCTTCGCAGATCCACACCGAGGAGGAGGACCTCGCGCCGAGCGTGGTGAAAGCGATCGGCTCGCCGATCGGGCCGAAGCGGTTGCGGGCACTTTATTTCACCCGCGCCACCGCCCCTTACGGCGACGGACCGCGATACCACCATATCGGTCTTTATGCCTATCGCCGCACCGCGCTGGAGCGGTTCGTGTCGCTGCCGCCCTCGCCCCTCGAAAAACAGGAAAGCCTGGAGCAGCTTCGGGCGGTCGAGGCCGGCATGCGCATCGACATCATGATCGTCGACAGCGTGCCCCGCGGCGTCGACACGCCGCCCGATCTCGAAACCGCGCGCAGCATCCTTTCCAAATCCTGAGCCGCTGCTACAAGGCCGATCAGGAGCACTGCGAGACATGAGCAAGATGAAGATCGCATTCCAGGGCGAACCCGGAGCCAACTCCCACATCGCCATCGTCGAGGCCTATCCCGACGCCGAGCCGATGCCCTGCGCCACTTTTGAAGACGCGCTGTCGGCGATCTCGTCCGGCGAGGCCGATCTCGGCATGATTCCGATCGAGAATTCGGTCGCCGGCCGCGTCGCCGACATTCACCACCTCTTGCCGGCTTCCGGCCTGTTCATCATCGGCGAATGGTTCCTGCCGGTCCGGCATCAGTTGATGGCGGTGAAGGGAACCAGGATCGAGGACATCAAGAGCGTCGAGAGCCATGTGCACGCGCTCGGCCAGTGCCGGCGCATCATCCGCAAGCTCGGCATCAAGCCCATCGTACACGCCGACACCGCCGGCAGCGCCCGCGACATCTCCGAGCGCAAGAACAAGACCGTCGCCGCGATCGCCTCGCGTCTCGCCGCCAAGATCTATGGCCTCGACATCCTTGCCGAGGACATCGAGGACGAGGCCCACAACACCACGCGCTTCGTGATGCTGGCCCGCGAGCCGAAATGGGCCGCGCAAGGGTCCGGCCCGCTGGTCACCACTTTTGTATTTCGCGTGCGCAACCTGCCCGCCGCGCTCTACAAGGCGCTCGGCGGCTTTGCCACCAACGGCGTCAACATGACCAAACTCGAAAGCTACATGGTCGACGGCAATTTCTTCGCCACGCAGTTTTACGCCGATGTCGACGGCCACCCCGAGGACAAGGGCCTGGCGTTCGCGATCGAGGAGTTGAAATTCTTCTCGCGCGAGTTTCGTATCGTCGGCGTGTATCCAGGCCACCCGTTCCGCGCGACGTTCAGCGAGACGCAGGATTGATCTGCCACCCTCCCCTGGAGGGTAAGCTATGCCGTCGCTCTAAGCCCGAACGCCTCCGCCAGCAGCGAATACGACTTCTTGCGCGCTTCGTGGTCGTACACGGCGGTGATCACCATCAGTTCGTCCGGTTTGCTGGCGTCGATCAGCGGCTGCAGCTTCTGCTGCACCGTCGCGGGATCGCCGACGAACAGGCGCGAACGGTTGCGGGCGATCGAGATCCGCTCGGAATCCGTATAAGGATAAGCCAGCGCCTCCTCGACGCTTGGCAGCGGCAGATATTGGCCGCGGTCGCGGCGCAGGCGATTGAGGTCGAAGGATGTCGCGAGCTTTTCGGCCTCCTCGTCCGTATCAGCCGTAATGACGGCGACCGCGAGGATCGCATGCGGGCTCGGACGCCAGGCCGATGGTTGGAAGCGGTTGCGGTAATGCACCATCGCATCGATCGCATCGTGGGACGCAAAGTGATGCGCGAAGGCGAAGCCCATCCCGACTTGCGCGGCAAGCTCCGACGAATAATCACTGGAGCCGAGCAGCCAGATCGGCGGCAGGGCGGTGTCGTCGGGCATCGCCACGACGTTGTTATAGGGGTGGCCTGCGGGGAATTCGCGGGTCTGCCACAGGATCAGTTCGTGGAGCCGCTCCAGGAAATCGTCGCCCTCGCGGCGGTCGAGCCGGCTGCGCAGCGCGTAGGCCGTGGCACCATCAGTGCCGGGCGCCCGGCCGAGGCCGAGATCGATGCGGCCGGGAAACAGCGCCTCCAGCATCTTGAAGCGCTCGGCCACGGCAAGCGGCGCATGGTTGGGCAGCATCACACCACCTGAGCCGACGCGGATATGCTTCGTCACGGCCGCGATCTGCCCGATCATCACGTCGGGCGCCGGGCTCGCGACCGAGGCCAGGTTGTGATGCTCGGCGAGCCAGTAGCGGACATAGCCGAGACCATCGACGTGGCGCGCCAGGTCGATGCTGTTGCGCAGCGCCGCGGCAGGCTTTGTGCCTGTGGTGACGACGGAGAGGTCGAGGACTGAGAGCGGGATCATGGCGCGTTAACGTAGTGAACGGCCGCGCTGCGGCAATGGGCAGACAGCGCAGATCTGGCGTGTGAGAGCCGCGGCTGCGACCGGCGACGCTGCCATCATTGGGACAAGAACGGCGGCAGTTACAACAACTTCAACCTGCCCACCCAAATTCGAGCGACATAGTGCGTCTCTAAATCGAATTAAGTGCATGAATATAATATGGGATGCAGATACTGGGCCAAAATCCCACATCAGCTTCGAGGCAGCATAAAATACCACTTCCATCAGCGATAGTGGGCTACTTCCCACCGTGGATGGGCTGTCGGCCAGACTGCCTTTGTCCTATCTTGGGCGCTTCCAAACTAGAAACGACGGCCGGCCGGGAAGACCTGGCGGGACCTTTGAGCGAGTGGTGGCATGACTGACCTGACGACGCCTGCAACAGCCGATCGGCAAGACGGGCACCTGAAGCGGCCAGCGATCTCCTTCGAGTTCTTTCCGCCCAAGACCGAGGAGATGGAGCGCAATCTCTGGGAGACCATCAACCGGCTGGCTCCGCTCGATCCGAAATTCGTTTCGGTGACCTATGGCGCCGGCGGCTCGACCCGCGAGCGCACCCATTCCACCATCTCCCGCATCCTCAAGGAAACTGCGCTGCTGCCGGCTGCGCATCTGACCTGCGTCGGCGCCTCGCGCGGCGAGATCGACGAGATCGTCGACCGCTATCACGAGGTCGGCGTCCGTCACATCGTGGCCTTGCGGGGCGATCCCGCCGGCGGCATCGGCACACCCTATTACAGCCATCCCGACGGCTATCAGAGCTCTCCCGACCTCATCGCCGGCATCAAGAAGCGGCACGCGGATATCGAAGTGTCCGTCTCGGCCTATCCCGAGAAGCACCCCGAGGCCCGCGACTTCGACGCCGATATCGACACGCTTCAGGCAAAAGTCGATGCCGGTGCGACGCGCGCGATCACCCAGGTGTTCTTCGACAACGATCTCTACTTCCGTTATCTCGACCGTGTCCGCGCGCGCGGTATCGACATCCCGATCGTGCCGGGCATCATGCCCATGCACAATTTCAAGCAGGCCCGCAATTTCGTGACGCGTGCGGGCACCACCGTGCCCGACTGGTTCGCCGCGAAATTCGAAGGCCTCGATGAGGATGCCGAGACCCGCAAGCTGGTCGCCGCGACGGTTGCGGCCGGCCAGGTGCAGAAGCTGGCCAAGCACGGCGTGGATACCTTCCACTTCTACACCATGAACCGCGCCGATCTCGTGTTCGCGATCAGCCATTTGCTCGGCATTCGCGCCAAGAGCGCCCGGAAGGCTGCGTAAGAGAAAATGACCGCACCCGTTTCCGCCAAGCGAACTGCCCTGCTGAACGCCGCGCGCGAGCGCATCCTCGTGCTTGACGGCGCCATGGGCACGATGATCCAGAACCTGCAGTTCGACGAGAAAGCCTTCCGCGGCGCGCGCTTCAAGAACTTCCATCGCGACCTGCGCGGCAACAATGATCTTCTGATCCTGACCCAGCCGCAGGCGATCGAGGACATCCACGCCGCCTATTTGCGCGCCGGTGCCGACATCGTCGCGACCAACACGTTCTCGACGACGTCCATCGCACAGGCCGATTACGACCTCACCGACATCGTCTACGAGATGGCGCGCGAAGGCGCCCGCCTCGCCGGCAACGCCGCCCGGCGCGTCGCAGCCGAGGACGGCAAGCCGCGCTTCGTCGCCGGTGCCATCGGCCCGACCAACCGCACCGCCTCGATCTCCCCCGATGTTTCCAATCCGGGCTATCGCGCCGTCACCTTCGACGATCTGCGCAAATCCTATGGCGAGCAGATCCGCGGCCTGATCGACGGCGGCGTCGACCTCTTGCTGGTCGAGACCATCTTCGACACGCTGAACGCCAAGGCGGCGCTCTATGCCATCGCCGAGATCACCGAAGAGCTCGGCATCGATATGCCGGTGATGGTCTCGGGCACCATCAC
The DNA here is from genome assembly GCF_051853005.1 of Bradyrhizobium sp. SMVTL-02. Taxonomy (NCBI): domain Bacteria; kingdom Pseudomonadati; phylum Pseudomonadota; class Alphaproteobacteria; order Hyphomicrobiales; family Nitrobacteraceae; genus Bradyrhizobium; species Bradyrhizobium sp. SMVTL-02. Next base: position 6,822,136 of record NZ_CP182469.1, read on the forward strand.
CGACAAGTCCGGCCGCCTGCTGTCGGGTCAGATGCCGGAAGCGTTCTGGAATTCGGTGCGGCACGCAAAGCCCATCACCATCGGCTTCAACTGCGCGCTCGGCGCGGAAGATCTGCGCGCTCATATCGCCGATATCGGCCGCGTTGCCGACACGCTTGTGTGCGCCTATCCGAACGCCGGCCTGCCCAACGAGTTCGGCCAGTATGACGAGACGCCGGAGTACATGGCACGCGTGGTCGGCGAGTTCGCGCGGGACGGCCTCGTCAACATCGTCGGCGGCTGCTGCGGCACCACCCCGGACCATATCGCGGCGATCGCGGCGGCCGTCGCCCCGCACAAGCCGCGCATCGTGCCGGAGATCGAACCGCGCCTGCGGCTGTCCGGCCTCGAGCCGTTCGTGCTGACGGATGCCATTCCCTTCGTCAATGTCGGCGAGCGCACCAACGTCACGGGATCGGCCCGCTTCCGCAAGCTGATCACCGCCGGCGACTACACCGCCGCGCTCCAGGTCGCGCGCGACCAGGTCGAGAACGGCGCGCAGATCATCGACGTCAACATGGACGAGGGCCTGCTCGACTCCGAGGCCGCCATGGTGACGTTCCTCAACCTCGTCGCCGCCGAGCCCGACATCGCCCGCGTCCCCGTCATGGTGGACTCCTCGAAATTCTCGGTGATCGAAGCCGGCCTGAAATGCGTGCAGGGCAAGCCGGTCGTCAACTCGATCTCGATGAAGGAAGGCGAGGAGAAGTTCATCCACGAGGCGAAGATCGCGCGGCGCCACGGCGCGGCCGTGGTGGTGATGGCGTTCGACGAGGCCGGCCAGGCCGACACCTTCGCGCGCAAGACCGAGATCTGCAAGCGCGCCTACGACATCCTGGTGAACAAGGTCGGCTTCCCGCCTGAAGACATCATCTTCGATCCGAACATTTTCGCGATCGCGACCGGCATCGAGGAGCACAACAATTACGGCGTCGATTTCATCGAGGCGACGCGCTGGATCCGCAAGAACCTGCCTGGCGCGCATATTTCGGGCGGCGTCTCCAACCTTTCGTTCTCGTTCCGCGGCAACGAGCCGGTGCGCGAGGCCATGCACTCGGTGTTCCTGTATCACGCCATCAAGGCCGGCATGGACATGGGCATCGTCAACGCCGGGCAGATGATCGTCTATGACGACATCGATCCCGAGCTGCGCCAAACCTGCGAGGATGTCGTCCTCAACCGCGATCCCGGCGCCTCCGAGCGCCTGCTGGCGCTCGCCGAGAAATTCCGCGGCAAGAAGACCGAAAGCAAGGAAGCCGATCTCGCCTGGCGCGAATGGCCGGTGGAGAAGCGGCTGTCGCATTCGCTGGTGCACGGCATCACCGAGTTCATCGAGCAGGACACCGAAGAAGCCCGCAAGAACTCCTCGCGTCCGCTCGACGTGATCGAGGGACCGCTGATGGCCGGCATGAACGTGGTCGGCGACCTCTTTGGCGACGGCAGGATGTTCCTGCCACAGGTGGTGAAGTCCGCGCGCGTCATGAAGCAGGCCGTTGCCTACCTCATGCCGTTCATGGAGGAGGAGAAGGCGCGCAACCTCGCCAGCGGCATCGCCACCGAGGGCTCCTCGTCCGCCGGCAAGATCGTGCTCGCGACGGTGAAGGGCGACGTCCACGACATCGGCAAGAACATCGTCGGCATCGTGCTCCAGTGCAATAATTTCGAGGTCATCGACCTCGGCGTGATGGTGCCGGCCGCCAAGATCGTCGAGACGGTGAAGGCCGAGAAGGCCGACATCGTCGGGCTATCAGGCCTGATCACGCCTTCGCTCGACGAGATGGCGTTCTTCGCCGGCGAGTTGCAGCGCGAGGGACTGAAGCTGCCGCTGCTGATCGGCGGCGCCACCACGAGCCGTGTGCATACGGCGGTGAAGATCGACCCGAGCTATCGCGCCGGCCCTGTCGTGCACGTCAACGACGCCAGCCGCGCCGTCGGCGTCGCCTCCTCGCTGCTCTCGCCCGAGAAGCGCGAGGCCTACGCCGCCGAGGTCCGCGCCGAATACGCTAAGATCTCGGAAGCGCATCTGCGCGCGCAGGCCGACAAGAAGCGGCTGAAGCTCGCAGATGCCCGCGCCAACCGCGTGCCGGTCGACTTCGCCAGGAACAAGCCGGTGAAACCGACCTTCCTCGGGACCCGCAGCTTCGACGCATACGATCTCGCCGAGCTCGTGCCGTATATCGACTGGACGCCGTTCTTCCAGACCTGGGAGCTCGCCGGCCGTTTCCCCGCTGTTCTCGAAGATGCCAAGGTCGGCGAGGTCGCGCGCTCGCTCTATGACGATGCGCGCAAGATGCTCGATACCATCGTCGAGGAGAAATGGTTCCGGGCCCGCGCGACGATCGGCTTCTGGCCGGCGAATGCGCAAGGCGATGACATCGTGCTCTATGCCGACGAGAGCCGCACCAAGAGCATCGCGACGCTGCACACGCTGCGCCAGCAGCTCGAGAAGCGCGAGGGCCGCTTCAACGCGGCGCTCGCCGACTTCATCGCGCCCGCCGGCGTGGCCGACTATGTCGGTGGCTTCGTCGTCACCGCAGGCATCGGCGAGGATGCCGTCGCCGACCGCTTCAAGATGGCCAATGACGACTACTCCTCGATCCTGTGCAAGGCGCTGGCCGATCGCCTCGCGGAGGCCTTCGCCGAGCGCATGCATGCCCGCGTGCGCCGCGAGTTCTGGGCCTACGCGCCGGACGAGGCGCTCTCCAACGACGAGCTGATCCTCGAAAAGTATCAGGGCATCCGTCCTGCGCCCGGCTATCCCGCGCAGCCCGATCACACCGAGAAGGCGACGTTGTTCGAGCTGCTCGATGCGGAAGCGACCGCCGGCGTGAAGCTGACCGAGAGCTTTGCGATGTGGCCGGGCTCTTCCGTGTCCGGGCTCTATTTCGCGAGCCCTGAGAGCTATTATTTCGGCGTGGGCAAGATCGAGCGCGATCAGGTCGAGGACTATGCGGCGCGCAAGGGCATGACGGTGGCGGAAGCCGAGCGCTGGCTCGCGCCGGTGCTCAACTACATCCCGTCGCAACAGGACAAGGCCTTCGCGGCGACGCCGGCGAACGACGAGGCGTCGAACGACCTCGCCTCGCATCCGCCGGGCTGCACCTGCGCGGTGCATCTGGTCTGGCAGAAGAAGCGCGCAGGCGCGGGGTAAGTCTCGCTCCAAAACAAAATGCGAAAACAACCCCATGCACAGTAGGATGGGGTTGAAGGGATAGAAGAATTTCGGTCTTGCCTAATTTCGTTGCGGCGTCGGGCAAAACAGGGGTATTCTTCCATCATCAGCAGCTGTGGCCGTCCGACACGCTCGCCAGGCCAGCGCTGTCATTCCGAGGCGCGCCTCTTAGCGCGAGCCTCCCGCTGCACGATGGATTCCGGGTTCGCGCTACGCGCGCCCCGGAATGACAGACGACCTCACCCCTTCGGCGGGGCCAGCGGCTGCACGATCTCCTGGAACGGCGCCAGCGCCTCGCAACGCTCGGCGTGCGCGCTGAGCGCCGGATAGCGTGCGGCATCGAACAGAGGCGGATGTGCCTCGCGGGTGAAGCGCACGACGCAGGCGACCGCGATGTCGGCGTGGCCGATGCGATCGCCGAGCCAGTAGGGCGTCGTCACCCTGGCCCGCTCGGCCTCCAATACGCCGAGGACGTCCGCGATCTGCGCCTGGCAGCGCTCGACCCACAGCGCAAGCTGCTCCTTCCGCAGCACGCGCTCGTAGAGCAGGCTCACCGCCTTGTCGCCGAGGCCGGAGGCGAGCGCGCAGATACGCAGATGCTTGCGCCGCTCTGCGCCGCTGCGCGGCAGCATCGCCTTCCCCTCGCCGACGAGCTCATCGAGATAGTCCAGGATGATCGTGCTCTCGATCAGCGCCTCGCCGTCGTCGAGCACCAGGGTCGGCACGCGGCGCAGCGGGTTATACGGCGCGATCTTGTTGGCATCGCCGAAGGTCGACCACGGCCTGTGCTCGAAAGCGAGCCCGTAAAGCCGCAGCGCAATCGCAACGCGGCGAACGAAGGGGGAGTCGTATTGGCCGATCAGGAACATGGTTCGCGCTCTTGTCAGTCGTGGGAGATGGCGAGGCCGTCCAGTTCATCGCCAATGCGGGCCTGCCGCAACAGATATCTTGGAAGAAGAGCGTTGCGGATCCCGCAACAAAGCGCAGTCAATGCTCAGATACCACGCTCCGTCATTGCGAGTGCAGCGAAGCAATCCAGAATCCTTCCGCGGAAAGACTCTGGATTGCTTCGTCGCAAGGGCTCCTCGCAATGACGTTGGGGAGGCAGCCGGGCTACTCGATGATCGGCACCTGCTTCGCCGCATCGCGCGGCGCCGTGCCGTCGAGGCGCGGATCGTCGGCGATCTCGACCTGGCGGCGGAAAGGGCGGAAGCCGGAGCGCTGGTAGAATGCGATGGCGGAGGGATGATCGAAGGTGCAGGTATGGCCCCAGACGCGGCGGACATCGCGTGACCACGCGAGCTCCAGTGCGCGGTTCATCAGGAAGCGGGCGGCGCCGGTGCCGATCAAGCCGGCGGTGACGCCGAAATAGACCAGCTCGCATTGGCCGGGTTCGCGGAAGTCCAGCTCCAGCAGGCCTTCGTCGCGGCCTTCCACGGCCAGTGCATAGACTTCGATTCCCGGCGCGTGGATGATTGCGGCGAGCTCCGTGTCGCTCATGCGTGCGCGCGAGAACCACAGCCATTCCTCGCCGACGCGGCGGTAGAGGTCGCGATACCAAGCGGGCGCGGGGGCATCGACCTTGCGCAGGGTCCAGGTGCCTGGCGGATCGTCCCGACGCACGGGAGGTGCGTTCATCTCGAGATGCGTGACGACGGCGGCGATCTTGCCTGTGGGGACGTCGGAATAGCCGTCGGGGAGGATCATTCTTGGTTGCTTCTTTCGTTATAGGCGAGCGGGCGGCGCCGTTTGAGGCACCACAGCAGCGACACTCCGTCATTGCGAGCCACCGGTCCGCAAAGCGTGGCCCGATGACAGGCTCCGCGAAGCAATCCAGGATTTTTCCGCAGAGGCGGTCTGGATTGCTTCGTCGCAGAGCTCCTCGCAATGACGACGTGGAGGCAGTTGAGCGAGGCTGTACCTACGCCTACCCCTCCCCCTCGTCGCTCGCGAGCACGCCCTTCACCGCCCTTGCCCAGCCGGCGAGCTTTCGCTCGCGCGTCGCCTCGCTCATGTTCGGCTTGAAGCGGTGCTCGAGGCGCCAGTTGTCGGCGAACCTGGTCGGCTCGGGGTAGACGCCCGCATTGAGGCCGGCCAGATAGGCGGCGCCGAGCGCCGTGGTCTCCTGGATCACGGGCCGGTCGACCGGGGCGTTGAGGAGATCGGCGAGGCGCTGCATGGTCCAGTCGGACGCCGTCATGCCGCCGTCGACGCGGAGCACGACGCTGGCCGTTTCCGAACTTGGCCAGTCCGCGCGCATGGCGGCCCAGAGGTCAAAGGTCTGGTAGCAGACGCTTTCGAGCGCGGCGTGGGCGAGCTCGGCGGGGCCGGTGTTGCGGGTGAGGCCGAACAGCGCGCCGCGCACGCGCGGATTCCAGTAGGGCGCGCCCATGCCGACGAAGGCGGGGACGAGATAGACGCTCTGCATGGAGTCCGACTGGTCGGCGAGCGGACCGGTCTCGGCGGCATGCTTGATGATGCCGAGGCCGTCGCGCAACCACTGCACCGCCGAGCCGGCGACGAAGATCGAGCCTTCGAGCGCGTAAGTGCGTTTGCCATCGAGCTGGTAGGCGACGGTGGTGAGCAGCTTGTTCTTGGAGACAACGGGAGTCGTGCCGGTGTTGAGCAGCGCGAAACAGCCGGTGCCATAGGTGGACTTCATCATGCCCGGGCGGAAGCAGGCCTGGCCGATGGTCGCGGCCTGCTGGTCGCCGGCAATCCCGGAGATCGCGATCGCGCCGCCGAACAGGTCCGGCGTGCTCTCGCCGAAGCGTGCGGAAGAATCCTTCACCTCGGGGAGCATCGAGCGCGGCACGCCGATGATCTCCAGCAGCTCGTCGTCCCACTGGCCCGTGTGGATGTTGAACAGCAGCGTGCGCGAGGCATTGGTGGCGTCGGTGGCGTGCACCTTGCCGCCCGTGAGGCGCCAGAGCAGATAGCAATCGATGGTCCCGAACATCAGCTCGCCACGCGCGGCGCGGGCGCGGGCGCCGGGAACGTGGTCGAGGATCCAGGCGACCTTGGTGCCGGAGAAATAGGGGTCGATGATCAGGCCGGTCTTCTGGGAGATCACCGGCTCGTGGCCGTCGTGCTTCAGCTTGGCGCAGATGTCGGCGGTGCGGCGGTCCTGCCAGACGATGGCGCGGTGCACGGCCTGGCCCGTGGCGCGATCCCAAACCACGGTGGTCTCGCGCTGGTTGGTGATGCCGATCGCGGCGATGTCCTTTGCGCTGATGCCGGCATGCTCGATCGCCTCGCGGCAGACCATCACGGTCGAGGTCCAGATGTCCTCCGGCTCGTGCTCGACCCAGCCCGAGGCCGGAAAGTGCTGCGGAAACTCGGCCTGCGCCTTCGCCGCGATGGAAATATCGCCGCGAAACAGGATCGCGCGCGAGGAGGTGGTGCCCTGGTCGATGGCGAGGACGAAAGACATGGCGGCTTACCTTCACGTTTTTCTTGGCGTTTTCCCTGAGAGGATCATTGTGTCGCGGCAAAGGGAGCGGATTGGAGGCGGAAGGTCAAGGCCCGCCGCTGGTATCGCGGCGTTTGACAATGCACATTGCACCCGATCCGCGAGACTAAAGCGCGATGAGATTGGGATGGATGCTTTAGGTTGTTGTTTAAGCATGATCTTTTCAGAAGACCGCTGCACACTTTTCAGGATCATGCTCTAGAACGACGGGAGCGAAGATGGTACATCCCGGAGCGGTCCAGTCGGGGCGGCATGACATTCACTTCCTTCCAGTTCGGCGTCTTCGTCGCGATCGTGTTCGGCGCCTATTATCTGCCGCCTCTGCGCCGCTTTCAGGTCCAGCTGCTCGTGCTGGCGAGCCTGGTTTTCTATGGCTCGGGCCAGCCGGAGCTGCTGCCGCTGCTGCTGCTCGCCGTATTCGGAACATATGTCTGCCTGGTCCTGGCGTTCGACAATCGCACGGTGTGGACGCCTGCCGGAATCGCCTTCAATCTCGCCGTGCTGGCGTTCTTCAAGTACAAGCTGCTCTTCCTCGACACCGCCTCGGCTCATCTGACCGGCGTCGCGCCGCTGGATTTCCTGCTGCGACTACCGCTGCCGATCGGCATCTCGTTCTTCGTGTTCCACAACATCAGCCTGCTGGTCGATCTCACGCGGGAGAAGCGGCCGCCGCCGCTGCGGGACGTCTTCCTCTACATCATCTTCTTTCCGCAGCTCGTGTCCGGGCCGATCACGCGCGCCGGCCAGTTCATGCCGCAGATCGTGCCCAAGCGGCTCTCCGACGTCGACTTCGTGGAGGCGGCCAAATGGATCCTGACCGGATTCTTTTTCAAGCTCTACGTCGCCAACAATCTCAACGAGATGACGTCCTACATGGACTATCCGCTCTATGAGACGGTGCGGACGCAGGATCGCTGGCTGCTCGTCTTCCTGTACAGCTACCAGATCTACGCCGACTTCTTCGGCTATTCGGCGATCGCACTCGGCCTCGGGCTGCTGTTCGGATATCGCCTGCCTGTCAACTTCAACCTGCCCTACATCTCCGGGTCTTTCTCCGAGTTCTGGACGCGCTGGCACATCTCGCTGTCGACGTGGCTCAGGACCTATCTCTACATCCCGCTCGGCGGCAACAGGCATGGACCGGCCAGAACCTGCCTCAACCTGATGATCGTGATGACGCTCGGAGGGCTCTGGCACGGCGCCAGCCTGAGCTACGCGCTGTGGGGCATGCTGCACGGTCTCCTGCTCGTCATCGAGCGGCCCTTCCTGAAGGTGCTGGGCGAGGCCGGCGCCGTCGTGCGGGTCGTTCGCATCGGCATCGTCTTCCTGTGCGTGACGATGCTCTGGATCTTCTTCAAGCTGCCGAACTTCGACCACGCGCTGGCCTACCTGACGGGGATGTTCAAGCCGACGGACAATCCGAATCCGACGAAGCTGTTCTATAATCTCGCCCTGCTCTATGCCTTGCCCGTCATCATCCAGCATCTCGGCTTCGGGGCGCTGTTGGAGGGAAGGCTGCGGCGCTGGGAGCCTTATCTGTATGGTGCGCTCGCGGCGCTGGCCTATCTGGAGGCCGGGCCTGACGCTGCCTTCATTTACTTCCAGTTCTGACGATGCCGCAGGCCTCAAAGCTCCCATGGCTGATCAAATGCGCGGGCGTCGCGGCGGCGCTGCTGCTTGCCTGCGGCCTTGCCACGCCGCGTTTCGGCGCCACGCTGCAGCAGCCAGCCGTGACCACCCGCGACGGTAGGTTCATCGCGCTCAACCGCTATGTGCACGAGCCGGCGCCCGATATCGTGCTGGTCGGCAGCTCGCTCACCTGGCGTCTCAGGGAGGAGTATTTCTCGCTGCCCCGTATCCGCAATCTGGCGCTGGCGGGAGGCTCGCCGCTGACCGGCCTCGAGATCGTCGCAAGACAGCCAAACCTGCCGAAGATCGTCCTGATCGAGACCAACTTCCTCACGCGTGAGGCCGACGGCGCTCTGGTCGAAAGTTTTTCCGGCGGCGCGCCCGCCGATGTGCCGCTGCTGCGCCCGGTGCGGACGGCGATCGCAGCCTACGAGACGTGGAAGCACGGCCCGCCGAATCCCGCGCAGGCGCGCGCCGAGCAAGAACGCCTGCTGAGCCAGCCGCCTGATAACTTCGATAACAAGGCCTATCTCGACCGCGCGCTGGAACAGATGAACGGGATCGACCCCACCTTGTCGGCGCGCGCGAATGTGGCCATCATCAGACGGCTTACCGACGAGCTCCAGCGACGTGGGGCCCGCGTCTTTCTGATCGAAGTGCCATTCGCCGCGGAGATCGAGAACGCCCGCCCCGTCACCATCAGCAAGGCGATCGTCCACGACGCGTTCCCGGATCCAGAACTCTGGCTGCCGATCAATCCGCCAAGGAGCGAGTTGCGTTGGGCCGACGGCGTGCATCTGGACCAACGAAGCGGCCTGATCGTCGTACGTGCTATCGAGGTGGCTTTGGCCGAGCGCGACGGCATGCGCCAGCCGTGAGTGAACGGGCCGCGGTTAAACCGCCGCCGTCGTGACGCCGCCGTCGATGACGATGGTCTGGCCGGTCATGAAGCTCGAGGCATCCGAAGCAAGATAGGCCACGGCGCCTGCGATTTCGTCGGGTTCGCCGATACGGCGAAGCGGCGTGGTGGCGGTGCGGCGCTTGAGCAGGGCTTCGTCTTCCCAGAGCGCGCGGGCGAAATCGGTTTTGACGAGCCCGGGCGCGATGCAGTTGACGCGCACGCCTTTCGGGCCCCATTCGCCGGCGAGCGAACGGCACAGCGCGAAATCGGCGGCCTTGGAGATGCCATAGGCGCCGATGACGGTCGAGCCGCGCAGGCCACCGATCGAGGAGATGATGATCACCGAGCCGTTGCCGCGCTCGGCCATTTGCGGGATCGCGAGCGCGGAGAGCCAGATGTTGCTCTTCACGTTGGAGCCCATGATCTTGTCGAAGGCCTCATCGGTGATGTCCAACAGCGGGCCGTAATACGGATTGACCGCGGCGTTGCAGACGAGGATGTCGATCTTGCCGTAGTGCTTCGTGCTGCCTGCTATCAGCGCCTCGACCTCATTCCTGCGCGCGATGTTGCAGGGGATGACGACGGCGTCACCGCCGGCGGCATTGATGCGGTCGGCGACCTCCTTACAGGCGTCCGCCTTGCGCGAGGACACCACGACCTTTGCGCCGAGCTTGGCCAGCAGCTCGGCAGACGAACGGCCGATGCCGCGGCTGGAGCCGGTGACGACGGCGACCTTGCCGGTGAGATCGAATGGAGTGTTTTTCATTGTTGTCGGCCTCGCTACGTCCGCCTGTTCGTCATCGCCCCGGCCCGATCGTCACAAAGCCCGGCCGCGGCTTGACCGGGGCGTGGGCAAGACTGCGGAGAGTGTGGCGTGCGCCGCCCCGTCTGTCGAGAGCGGGCGACGCCGTGTTGCGGCCGCTCAGTTCTGATCGTCGCCGAGCGCCGCGACCAGCTTGTCGTAGTACTTGCCGACGAGATCGATGTTGCCCTTGTTCTCGATCGCCGGCGCCGGCGTCTTCAGCGCTTCATTGAGCTCGTCGAGGGCCTGCTTCTTTTCCTTGGCCGGCATCTTCTTGTCGGCCTGGACCTGCGCGATCTGCGCCTTGATGACGGCTTCGGTGCCGACATATTTCTTGGTCGCGGGATCGA
>NZ_CP182469.1:6835000-8401813 GCF_051853005.1 Bradyrhizobium sp. SMVTL-02
TACACCCTAAGCTTCGGCTCGTGGCTTGAGCCCCGTTACATCTTCGGCGCAGAAACCCTTATTTAGACCAGTGAGCTGTTACGCTTTCTTTAAAGGATGGCTGCTTCTAAGCCAACCTCCTGGTTGTTTTGGGATTTCCACATCCTTTCCCACTTAGCCACGAATTAGGGGCCTTAGCTGTAGGTCCGGGTTGTTTCCCTCTCCACGACGGACGTTAGCACCCGCCGTGTGACTCCCGCATATTGCTTTCGGGTATTCGGAGTTTGGTTGGGTTTGGTAAGACGGTAAGTCCCCCTAGCCCATCCAGTGCTCTACCCCCCGAAGCATTCGTGCGAGGCGATACCTAAATATCTTTCGCGGAGAACCAGCTATTTCCCAGTTTGATTGGCCTTTCACCCCTAACCACAAGTCATCGGAGCCTTTTTCAACAGGCACCCGTTCGGTCCTCCAGTGAGTGTTACCTCACCTTCAACCTGCTCATGGCTAGATCACTAGGTTTCGGGTCTAATACAACGAACTTGGCGCCCTATTCAGACTCGCTTTCGCTACGCCTTCGCCTATCGGCTTAAGCTTGCTCGTTAAATTAAGTCGCTGGCCCATAATACAAAAGGTACGATGTCACCCAGAACGAATCTTGGGCTCCATCTGTTTGTAGGTGTCCGGTTTCAGGTCTATTTCACTCCCCTCGTCGGGGTGCTTTTCACCTTTCCCTCACGGTACTGGTTCGCTATCGGTCGCTGAGGAGTACTTAGGCTTGGAGGGTGGTCCCCCCGTGTTCAGACAGGATTGCACGTGTCCCGCCTTACTCGTGGATACATCATCGCATTACTCGTACGGGGCTATCACCCTCTGAGGCCCAGCTTTCCTGACTGGTTCCGATTGGCTTTGATGTATCACTGGCCTGGTCCGCGTTCGCTCGCCACTACTAACGGAGTCTCTGTTGATGTCCTTTCCTCCAGGTACTTAGATGTTTCAGTTCCCTGGGTTTGCTTGAAACCTCCTATGTATTCAGAAGTCTCATACCTTCTCTTGATAACCGGAAATCCAAAACCTTTTGGGGTCATGGTCCCGATCATTTCTGGTCGAACACCAAGACACAAGGTCTTGGAGTTCCGGCTATCGAAGGTGGGTTTCCCCATTCGGAAATCCGCGGATCAAAGCTTCTTCGCAGCTCCCCACGGCTTATCGCAGCGTAGCACGTCCTTCATCGCCTCTCAGCGCCAAGGCATCCACCGAACACCCTTAAGGCACTTGATTGCTCTCATTATCAATGTCCACACACTCGGCAGAATGTTGTCTACAGAATTGCCTTGCGGCACGCGCCCTCGATGAACGCCATCTGCAGCCGGACATTGACTAGAAAGACCAGCTTGCTTCGTAAGATCGTTCCGATAGCGAGGCGGTCAAGCTTCGCTAAAAGGATCATTTTACAACTCGCGGCCAACCTTGCGGCCGGACGCGAGCGCCGAAAATGATCCGGAGATAATGATGGCCCGCGCAGCAATTTGCCGCACGACCCAACTCGGATCGATCTCCTCTTTACGATGTCAGAAAACACGCAACTTACTGTCTATCCAGACTAGCAAGATGCGAAGTGATGTTTCGCGGACGACGGTGCATGACCTCGGTGATCAAACCATCTGGTGGAGCCAGACGGGATCGAACCGACGACCTCATGCTTGCAAAGCACGCGCTCTCCCAGCTGAGCTATGGCCCCGTAACCAGAAGACGAATGCTCACTCGATGTAAGTGGTGGGCCTGGGAAGACTTGAACTTCCGACCTCACGCTTATCAAGCGCGCGCTCTAACCAACTGAGCTACAAGCCCCTAACGCATATCCCGTTAAGGACCCTGGATCCTGCCGTTGCAGGCCAGCGCGTGTTCGTCCGCGAAGAAAGAGAAACGAAGACGGCGAAATCCCGCCAATGCAGCTCAACGATCTGGCGATCTGTTGGCCACTGATGTTTCTAAAACGATCCGATAGTGAGCCGAAGCTCGCTGAAGGATCATCCTTAGAAAGGAGGTGATCCAGCCGCAGGTTCCCCTACGGCTACCTTGTTACGACTTCACCCCAGTCGCTGACCCTACCGTGGCCGGCTGCCTCCCTTGCGGGTTAGCGCACCGTCTTCAGGTAAAACCAACTCCCATGGTGTGACGGGCGGTGTGTACAAGGCCCGGGAACGTATTCACCGTGGCGTGCTGATCCACGATTACTAGCGATTCCAACTTCATGGGCTCGAGTTGCAGAGCCCAATCCGAACTGAGACGGCTTTTTGAGATTTGCTAGGACTTGCGCCTTCGCATCCCATTGTCACCGCCATTGTAGCACGTGTGTAGCCCAGCCCGTAAGGGCCATGAGGACTTGACGTCATCCCCACCTTCCTCGCGGCTTATCACCGGCAGTCTCCTTAGAGTGCTCAACTAAATGGTAGCAACTAAGGACGGGGGTTGCGCTCGTTGCGGGACTTAACCCAACATCTCACGACACGAGCTGACGACAGCCATGCAGCACCTGTGTTCCAGGCTCCGAAGAGAGGGTCACATCTCTGCGACCGGTCCTGGACATGTCAAGGGCTGGTAAGGTTCTGCGCGTTGCGTCGAATTAAACCACATGCTCCACCGCTTGTGCGGGCCCCCGTCAATTCCTTTGAGTTTTAATCTTGCGACCGTACTCCCCAGGCGGAATGCTTAAAGCGTTAGCTGCGCCACTAGTGAGTAAACCCACTAACGGCTGGCATTCATCGTTTACGGCGTGGACTACCAGGGTATCTAATCCTGTTTGCTCCCCACGCTTTCGTGCCTCAGCGTCAGTATCGGGCCAGTGAGCCGCCTTCGCCACTGGTGTTCTTGCGAATATCTACGAATTTCACCTCTACACTCGCAGTTCCACTCACCTCTCCCGAACTCAAGATCTTCAGTATCAAAGGCAGTTCTGGAGTTGAGCTCCAGGATTTCACCCCTGACTTAAAGACCCGCCTACGCACCCTTTACGCCCAGTGATTCCGAGCAACGCTAGCCCCCTTCGTATTACCGCGGCTGCTGGCACGAAGTTAGCCGGGGCTTATTCTTGCGGTACCGTCATTATCTTCCCGCACAAAAGAGCTTTACAACCCTAGGGCCTTCATCACTCACGCGGCATGGCTGGATCAGGGTTGCCCCCATTGTCCAATATTCCCCACTGCTGCCTCCCGTAGGAGTTTGGGCCGTGTCTCAGTCCCAATGTGGCTGATCATCCTCTCAGACCAGCTACTGATCGTCGCCTTGGTAGGCCATTACCCTACCAACTAGCTAATCAGACGCGGGCCGATCTTTCGGCGATAAATCTTTCCCCGTAAGGGCTTATCCGGTATTAGCACAAGTTTCCCTGTGTTGTTCCGAACCAAAAGGTACGTTCCCACGCGTTACTCACCCGTCTGCCGCTGACGTATTGCTACGCCCGCTCGACTTGCATGTGTTAAGCCTGCCGCCAGCGTTCGCTCTGAGCCAGGATCAAACTCTCAAGTTGGACTTGAACTTTGAACCGGCTGATCACAACGTTTGACGAGGTCCCACCATATTTTCATCAACCGAAGTCGACGAGCTGCCTGCGATTCACATCGCTGGCAACGATGGTGTTTCCTTTAAAACGTGTACCGCCGAAGTCTTTCGTCCGGTCTCGATCGGAAAAGCCGAAGCTTTCCAGAAGCGAGACCCGCAAGGACTCCGCCGTCCACGTTTCTCTTTCTTCATCTTCACTTGTCAAACAGCCCGGGACCGGAGAGGCCCCAACCTTCCTGAGAGGAAGGGTTCCGACACCCTTACCGACGATGAATGAACTCCAACCGACTGGTGTCGGCTGTTGTGTCACTCAACAAGGTGAGGAGCATCAGTGGCGCGTTCGCTCGCCTTGGTCAGTGACCCGGCGGCGCCGCGCTCAGTGGTTGGGGTTATAGGCCCCACCTTCCGGGCTGTCAACGCCAATCGTCAACAAATCGTCGCACGGTGGATTGGCGCAGAAAATTCAGTAATTCCAAGTAATTAAACGGCCATGGAGCGAGTGGCGCCGGGCGACGCCGCAAAAAATCTGAAAAAAAGTTTGGCCATCGGACGGCTCGGGAGGGGCCTTTGAGAGGGGCTGGAAGCGGCCCGGGCGCCGCTCGACCTAAAGCCCCTACACCCGGCCGGTGAGGAAACTTTTTCCATATTAGGCGCCGTACTTGAGCCACATTCCCGCGGCGTTCTGATAAGAGACTAGCTTGAATCGCGGGATGCCAGTGGGGGCTGCCGGCGATTTTTGTGGGGTCGGAGGAAGGCGGTCAGACGATGGAGCGGCCTTCTTCGGACATTCGAGAGACATCGAGAGATCTTTTTCCGCTTAGCTGTTCGTAATTCGGCCGGCCCTCGTAGGGCCTTCTGACCGCGAGCGCCTGTGCGGCTTGCCCATTCCTGCGATGCCCCTCGAAGAGGGCGGTCAGGAAGGGGCTCGAAACCGGGATGGGCCTCTTGGGTCGTTGATTGGGGGACTTGGGTTGAACCACAGGACGTCACGCGGCGCTTATGGACGTGAGACCGGGATCATCGATCTCGGCCACGAGCCGCCGCTGTCCGTCGATGGTTCGGAAGCTGCCGTCATCGACCGCCGTCGCGTCTCGGTACAATGGTTCAGCGGGACAATTCTGACCGGACTGTGCGGCGCGGCCCTGATCGGCGGCGCCGTTTTCGCGTCGCTCGACGGCGAGATGACCTTCGCGAAGGTTCCGGAACGGGTCGAGGGCGCGCTGCGCGGGGCGTTCGGCGCAGCTGATCGCGCCGCCACGCTGCACAAGAGCGATCGCCTGCCGCCCCCCAGTGAATCTACCGCCTCGCGCAACATCATGCGCGTCTCGACGGTTGCCCGCGTCGGCAACCGCGACGTGATGCGGGTGCGCCCGTTCGTCCGGATCGCCGGCAATCTGTCGATGACGACGAGCGATCTGTCCGCGAAGATTCCGCCGTTCAACGCCCAGCGTCTGCTCACCGACGTCGGCTCCGATTCGAAGTCGGCATCGGACGATCCGAACAATCCGGAAGCCGTCGAGCCGGACGCCGAGGTCTCCTTCGTGACCAAGGACCTGTCGCCGGTGCTGCCGAAAGCCAAGATTTCCGCGGTCGTGGCGCTCGACGACATCCTGATGCGGGTGCGCGATGCCGCCAACTGGCGCGGCAATGGCGGGGTGCGCTACGCCTCGCTCGCCAAAGCCGCCGCCGACGTGTCCGGCGCGACCGGCCCGTCCGACATGAAGATGGCCTACGCCACCGAGGTATCGCCGTCCGACCCCTATGCCGGCTTCGAGACGCGCGTGGTGCCGGAAAACGTCACACTGCTGCCGAAGACCAAGGAACAGATCACCGGCGGCAATCCCAACGGCGAACGCGTCCATCTGGTCAAGAAGGGCGACAGCGTCGGCTCCGTGCTGCGCGATCTCGGCGCCACGGCCGACGAGATCAAGGCGATCACCGCGACACTCGGCCCGCGCGGCCGCGACGGTGGCCTGAAGGAAGGCGAAAAGCTCCGCATCCTGATGGCGCCCGCAAGCCCGGGCGCCCGCCTGCAGCCCTATCGCGTCGTGGTTGCAAACGACACCATGGTGGAAGCGATCGCGGCGCTGTCCGACCTCGGCAAATACGTTGCGGTCGACGTCTCCAGCATGAACACCGTCACCGAGGCGGCGGCCAACGCCAACAGCGACGACGATGACGACGATGACGGCACCGGTGTCCGGCTCTACCAGAGCATCTACGAGACCGCGATGCGCAACAAAGTGCCGATGCCGGTCATCGAGGACATGATCAAGATCTACTCCTACGACGTCGATTTCCAGCGCAAGGTGCAGCCGGGCGATTCCTTCGACGTGTTCTACGCCGGCGAGGACGAGGGCGTGACGTCGACCGAAAAGAACGACGTGCTGTTCGCCTCGCTCACGGTCGGCGGCGAGACCAAGAAATACTATCGCTACCAGAGCCCGGACGACGGCGTCGTCGACTACTATGACGAGACCGGCAAGAGCGCGAAGAAGTTCCTGGTCAGGAAGCCCGTCAACAACGCCATCATGCGCTCCGGCTTCGGCGGCCGCCGCCATCCGATCCTCGGCTATTTGAAGATGCACACCGGCGTCGACTGGGCCACCGCCTACGGCACGCCGATCTTCGCCTCCGGCAACGGCGTGATCGAGAAGGCCGGCCCCGAAGGCGGCTACGGCAAATATATCCGCATCAAGCATTCCAACGGCTACGAGACCGCCTACGGCCACATGTCGGCCTTCGCCAAGGGCATGGAGATCGGCAAAAAGGTGCGGCAGGGCCAGGTCATCGGCTTCGTCGGTTCGACCGGCCAGTCGACGGGCCCCCACGTCCACTACGAAATCCTCGTCAACGGCCGCTTCGTCGATCCGCTCCGCGTAAAACTGCCGCGCGGCCGTTCGCTGGAAGGGACGGTGCTCGCCGGCTTCGAGAAGGAGCGCGACCGGCTCGACGCCATGATGAGCGGCCGGGGTGCCGCCATCGCCCGCATGTCGGACGCAACCGGCGGGCCCTTGCAGGTCACCAACCGCTAAGTCGGCCGCAGCGCACCGACCGGACGACTTCAACGATCGAACGGAACGCTGCGAGACGCAGCTACTCCACGACTCCACGATTTCAAGTTTCGTTTGCCAAAGCCGCATGCATCCGCAGAAGATTGGGAGGTGACCAGGCTCGTTCCGGGCTCGGCGTTCCATGGCGTGCACGGGCTGGGAATCGACAAGGCCGGCCATCTGTTTGCCGGCAGTGTCGCGGGCGCCGCGCTCTACGAGGTCGATATCGCCGGTGGTACCGCCAAGGTGGCAATCCCCGCCCCGGTCGGACGACATCGCATTCGCGCCCGACGGCACCATGGCCTGGACCGGCTTCCTGACCGGCGCTCTGTGCGCGCAAGGGGGATGGCCCGATCAGGAAGCTCGCCTCGGGGCTTGCTGGCATCAATTCGCTCGCCTTCCGCAAGGACGGCAGGCTCTACGCCACCACCGTCGACGGCAAGACCGGCGCAACGCGCGACATGCTGCATGGCTTCAAGGCGCCGCATGACGCCGTCGTGCTCGCGGACGGCAGCATCCTGGTGGCCGAGCTCGGCACCAAGTCGCTGGTCCGCGTCAGCGGCGAGCACGGCAAGGATCGCACCACGCTGATTGGCGACCTCGAGGGCCCGGTGGGACTCGTCGGCGGATCGCGTGGCGAGGTCTACGTTACCGAAGCCTTTGCGGGCACAGTCGCCAGGGTCGACGGCAACGGCGAAAAGACCGTGCTCGCCAGGGAGTTGAAAATGCCCGAAGGCCTCGCACGCGACGGCGACGGTAAGCTGATCGTGGCGGAAGTCGGCGCCAAGCGCCTGATCGAGATCGTGCCGGAAACCAGCAAGGTGACCGAGATCGCGGCCAATCTCCCGATCGGACTGGCGGGCGCGCCGGGCGGCCTGCCGACCCACATTCCGACGGGCGTCGCGGTCGGCGCGACGGGCGTCATCTACTTCTCCTCCGACATCGAGAATGCGATCTACAAGGCGGTGAAGAAGTAGGGTCTGCCGGCGGACTCCGGCCGCAAGGGAACCGGCGTGCCGGTTCCCCGGTTAGAGGCTGGAGCATGGTCCGGAAAAGTGCGAAGCGGTTTTGCGAAAGATCATGCTCAAACAACAACCTAAAGCGCGATGACGATAGATCCCATTCCCAGCGCTTTAACGGACCGACCAGCAGGAGGATCGCCCCATGACGCGCCTCTCACGCGACGATGTCATCAAGACCGTGGACCGGGCCGACGACGTCACCATTGCCCAGATCATCGGGACCGGCGCGACCGTCGAGGAACTCGCCGAGGCCCAGGCCTGGCTCGCCAATGATGAGCCGATGATCAACGATTTGCGACCGCTGGCGCAGGGACGGGTGCGCGAGCTCGTCGACATCCTGTCCGAGCTAGAAGAGGCCGACGACGAGGTTGGACCGACCGAGCCCGGCTCCGCATCCACAGTCGGCTAGGATGTCAATGCCGCCCAAACAATTCGCCCCGGAGAAGTGAACCTCTCCGGGGCGATCTGTCGTTTTCAGGCGGCGATGGCGCTCAGTTCAGCTTCCGCTTCGGCACCGGCGCCTCGAACTGGGCGATCTCCGCGGTCTGCGGCGCCTTGCCGTTGAAGGTCAGCACGTTGCCTTCGGACGAGATCGCGACGCTGTCGCCGTCCCTGACGTCGCCGCTGAGGATCATCTCGGCGAGCGGGTCCTGCAGGTAGCGCTGGATCACTCGCTTCAGCGGCCTTGCACCGTAGGCAGGATCCCAGCCCTTGGCCGCTAACCAGTCGCGGCCGGCGGCGTCGAGCGTCAGCACGATCTTGCGATCGGTCAAGAGCTTCTGCAGCCGGGCGAACTGGATCTCGACGATCCGGCCCATTTCGCTCTTCTGCAGGCGGTGGAACAGGATGATCTCGTCGACGCGGTTGAGGAATTCGGGGCGGAAATGCGC
The DNA here is from genome assembly GCF_051853005.1 of Bradyrhizobium sp. SMVTL-02. Taxonomy (NCBI): domain Bacteria; kingdom Pseudomonadati; phylum Pseudomonadota; class Alphaproteobacteria; order Hyphomicrobiales; family Nitrobacteraceae; genus Bradyrhizobium; species Bradyrhizobium sp. SMVTL-02. The sequence goes on from NZ_CP182469.1 coordinate 6,843,503, forward strand.
CCGCACCGTTCCCATCACCTGATCGCGCACGGCCGAGGTGTCCTCGCCTTCCGGCTGGTTCACCAGGAATTCCGAACCGAGGTTCGAGGTCATGATGATCAGCGTGTTGCGGAAGTCGACGGTACGGCCCTGGCCGTCGGTCAGCCGGCCGTCGTCGAGCACCTGCAGCAGCACGTTGAAGACGTCGGGATGCGCCTTCTCGATCTCGTCGAACAGCACCACTTGATAAGGCCGCCGCCGCACCGCCTCGGTGAGCGCGCCGCCCTCGTCATAGCCGACATAGCCCGGGGGCGCGCCGATCAGCCGCGAGACCGAATGCTTCTCCATGTATTCGGACATGTCGAGGCGGACCATCGCGGTCTCGTCGTTGAACAGGTACTCGGCGAGCGCTTTCGTCAGCTCGGTCTTGCCGACGCCGGTGGGCCCCAAGAACATGAACGAGCCGGTGGGGCGGTTCGGGTCCTGCAGGCCCGCGCGGGAGCGGCGCACGGCGGTCGCGACCGCACGCACGGCCTCGGCCTGGCCAACGACGCGGGTGCCGAGCTGCTCCTCCATCTTCAGGAGCTTCTCCTTCTCGCCCTCCAGCATCTTGTCGACGGGCACACCGGTCCAGCGCGAGACCACCTGCGCGATGTGGTTGGCGGTGACCGCCTCCTCCATCATCTCGCCGGAGTTCTCCTTGGCCTCGATGTCCGCGAGCTTCTTCTCCAGCTCCGGAATGCGGCCATAGGCCAGCTCGCCGGCCTTCTGGAATTCGCCGCGCCGCTGGGCATTGGCGAGCTCCACGCGAAGTGCGTCGAGGTCGGCCTTCAGCTTCTGGGCGTTGGAGAGCTTGTCCTTCTCCGCGCTCCAGCGCGACGTCAGCACCGCCGATTTCTCCTCGAGCTCAGCCAGCTCCTTCTCGAGCGATTCGAGACGGGTCTTGGAGCCGAGATCGCTTTCCTTCTTCAGCGCCTCCTGCTCGATCTTCAGCCGGATGATCTCGCGATCCAGCGAATCCAGCTCTTCCGGCTTGGAATCGACCTGCATCTTCAGCCGCGCCGCCGCCTCGTCCATGAGGTCGATCGCCTTGTCGGGCAGGAAGCGGTCCGTGATGTAGCGGTTGGACAGCGTCGCGGACGCAACAAGCGCGGAATCGGCAATCCGCACGCCATGATGCTGCTCGTACTTGTCCTTCAGTCCGCGCAGGATCGAGATGGTGTCCTCGACCGAGGGTTCGCTGACGAAGATCGGCTGGAACCGCCGCGCCAGCGCCGCATCCTTCTCCACGTGCTTCTGGTACTCGTCGAGTGTGGTCGCGCCGATGCAGTGCAGCTCGCCGCGGGCGAGCGCCGGCTTCAGCAGGTTCGACGCGTCCATCGCGCCGTCGCCCTTGCCCGCGCCGATCAGCGTGTGCATCTCGTCGATGAACAGGATGAAATTGCCGTCGCTCCCGGTGACTTCCTGGAGCACGGCCTTTAGCCGCTCCTCGAACTCGCCGCGGTATTTCGCGCCGGCAATCAGCGCACCGAGGTCGAGCGACAGCAGCTTCTTGTCCTTCAGGCTCTCCGGCACGTCGCCGTTGACGATGCGCAGCGCGAGGCCTTCCGCGATCGCGGTCTTGCCGACGCCGGGTTCGCCGATCAGGACGGGATTGTTCTTGGTCCGGCGCGAGAGCACCTGGATGGTCCGGCGGATCTCCTCGTCGCGGCCGATGACCGGGTCGAGCTTGCCGTCGCGCGCAGCCTGGGTGAGGTCGCGGGCATACTTTTTCAGCGCGTCATAGGCGTTCTCGGCGGTCGCGGAATCCGCGGTCCGGCCCTTGCGCAGCGCCTCGATGGCAGCGTTGAGATTTTGCGGGGTGACGCCGCCCTTGGCGAGGATCGTGCCGGCCTCGCTGGTCTTCTCCAGCGTGAGACCGAGCAGCAGCCGCTCGACGGTGACGAAGCTGTCGCCGGCCTTCTCGCCGGCCTTCTCGGCGGCGTCGAAAGTGCGGGCGAGCTCGGGCGCGAGGTAGATCTGGCCGGCGCCGCCGCCGGAAACTTTCGGCACCTTGTTGAGGGCCTCCTCGGTCGCCTTCAGAATCGCACGGGAATTGCCGCCGGCGCGGTCGATCAGACCGGCCGCGAGACCCTCATTGTCGTCCAGGAGAACCTTCAGCAGGTGCAGTGTGGAAAACTGCTGATGCCGCTCGCGCACCGCGAGCGACTGGGCGGACTGGATGAAGCCCCTGGAGCGTTCGGTATATTTGTCGATGTTCATGTCGTTGTCTTTCCCTCGGCCTGCCCCCGGGGCCCTCAAAGGCACCCCAAATGGCATCTTCATTGGGTTTCCGATTACCGCATTGACGTTTCTCAACCGGTAACGGTCGTCGTGGACCGGCGTGGCCGCCAGCCCGAGGCAAATGTGGGAAGCGGGTTGTGGATGCGAAAGAGGCCACTTCACAATTTCGTGCGCCGATTGGCTGGCTTGGCGCCAGCAGGTCGAATCCCCTAAGTAGCGGCATGACAGCCAGCCAGACCGCCGAAATCGCCTGCCTCTACCGCTATCCGATCAAGGGCCTGACAGCGGAGCAACTACCCCGAGTCCGCTTGCGGCGCGGGGAGACGCTGCCCGCCGACCGCCGCTATGCCATCGAGAACGGCCCGAGCGGGTTCGATCCCGAGGCACCCGAATGGAAGCCGAAAATCCTGTTCCTGATGCTGGCCCGCAATGAGCGCCTGGCCTCGCTCGACAGCCGCTTCGAGGACGCGACCAACCGCCTGACCATCCGCAGGGACGGCCAGATCGTCGCCAGCGGCGATCTCGAGACCGCCGCCGGGCGCGCCGCCATCGAGGCCTACTTCACCGAGAACTTCCAGCCGGAGCTGAAGGGCCCGCCGAAGGTGCTCTCGGGCCGTGATCACAGCTTTTCCGACCTGGCCCGCAAGGTCCTGTCCATCATCAACCTCGACAGCGTCCGCGCCATCGAGGCCATGCTCGGCGGCACTGCCGTGCATCCGCTGCGCTTCCGCGGCAATCTGTACGTCAAGGGCTGGCCGGCCTGGTCCGAGCTCGACCTCGTCGGCCAGACGCTCGCGATCGGCGAGGCCAGGCTCAAGGTGGTCAAGCGCATCGTACGCTGTCCGGCCACCAATGTGGACCCGGTGACGGCCAAGCGCGATCTCGAGATCCCGCCGACGCTCTCGCGCCATCTCGGCCACATGGATTGCGGCATCTATGCCGAGGTCGTCGCCGACGGCGAGATCGGGGTGGGCGATGCGGTTGCGGTGGAGCAGCCAAGGTTGGTGTGAACCGATGTCGGCTCAACATCCTCCGTCAGTGCGAGCGCGGCGAAGCAATCCAGAGATCTATCCGCCGAGGCAGTCTGGGTTGCTTCGTCGCCCGCGCGAAATTGCTTCGCAATTTTGCGCGGGCTCCTCGCAATGACGGGGTGAGGCCTCAGTTCGGCATCACATAGGCATAGATCCGGCCGCGCGAGACCGGCGCCTCGCGGACGCGGTTGCCGCTGTTGCCTGAGATCATGACCGGATTGCCCTGCGCATCGATGCCGGTGATGATGCCGACATGGCCGCCGCGGCGGCCGCGCGACATCACCGCGATGGCGCCGACCTGCGGGCCGGAGACGCGCGTGCCGTAATGCGCGAACGAGTTCGCCATGTCCGAGCCGGTGCCACGATGGCCGGTGTGCTCCAGCACCATGTTCATGAAGCGCGCGCACCACAGGCTGCCGCGCCCGGTCGGATTGCCGCCGAGATAGCGGCGCGCCTCGGACACGACGCCCGAACCGCCGCCGAAGCCGGCGCTCATGCCAGCACCGCCGGCGTTGGCATTCGGATCGTAGCTGGCATGCGTGTCGGCGAAGGAGCCCGCCTGCAACTGTGCCACGCTGCGCTCGAAGCGCGAGCTGCTTGCATGATCGCGATAGTGATGATGTCTGGCGTGGTGCGCGTGAGTGTGCCGCTCTGCGCTGTGACGATGATGCGGCCGCGCCGAGGCCGGAGAAACCAATGCGGCAACCGCCGCGAAGAAGACCGCCAGCGCGACAACACAACGCGACAGGCGGAACGCAAACAACTCAAACATTCTTCATCCTTCGTTGACACCCCTCTTTCCCGTCGGCCCGTGTGGTGGCCGACATCCGCCGGGGCGTAAAGCTTCCGGATGTGGCGAGAAAAAGACGCAACGTCGGCGAATAGCTGCGATGATTTTGCGCCGGTGCTGGTGCGAAGCTGCCGCATTGCGGACATCAACATTAACTGCGATCCTGCAAAGGCGTCTTGAAGAGAGGGAAACAGTTAATGCCCCACGCCACGACTTGGGATGACGTCCGCATCTATTTCGAAGAGGCGGGTCAGGGAACGCCGATTATTTTTCTGCACGAGTTCGCGGCCGACTATACCAATTGGGAGCCGCAGATGCGCTACTTCTCGCGCGGCCACCGTTGCATCACCTATTCGGCGCGAGGCTACACCCCGTCGGACGTGCCTGACGGCGAGGTCTACACCTACACGCATTTCTACACCGACGCGCTGGCCGTGCTCGACCATCTCAAGATCGAGCGCGCGCATCTCGTCGGGCTCTCGATGGGCGCCTACTCCTCGCTCCAGATCGGCCTGAACGCGCCGCATCGCGCGCTGTCGATGACGCTGGCCGGCGTCGGCTCCGGCTCCGAGCTCGAGAATCTCGAGGCCTGGCGCAAGCAGTGCCGCGCCAATGCCGAGCAGTTCGAGACGCTGGGCTCTGCCGAGGTCGCCAAGGTCACGCGCGAGGCGCCGAGCCGGATCCCCTTCCTGGTCAAGGACCCGCGCGGCCATGCCGATTTCTACGCCGCGCTGGCGCGGCACGATGCGAAGGGTTCGGCCAACACGATGCGCGGCTTCCAGGGCGGCCGGCCCTCGATCTACACGATGGCGGATGCGATCGCCAAGGTGGCGACGCCCGCGCTGATCATCTGCGGCGACGAGGACGATCCCTGCGTGGGAGCGAGCCTGTTCCTGAAGAAGCACCTGCCGGCCGCAGGACTCGCGATGTTTCCGAAGTCGGGCCACGTGCTCAATCTCGAGGAGCCCGCGCTGTTCAACGAGAGCGTGGAGCGATTCGTGACGCTGGTTGAGGCGGGACGATGGCCGGTGCGTGATCCGCGGTCGCTGGCGGCGCATTAGGCGCCGCCAGGTATTCCGTCATTGCGAGCGCAGCGAAGCAATCCAGAGTCTTTCCGCGGACGCATTCCGGATTGCGTCGCTGCGCTCGCAATGACGGTGGACAGACCTCAGCTCCTCATATTGAGGAGCGCGAACGGAAGGCTATTTGCCCCCGCCGCGGCTGAGTAGAAACACGCCCTGCTCGCCGAACATGTTCCACACCCACCAGGGCAGGTTCAGCGGCACCGGGCGGCCGTAGAGATCGAGCGCCACGGCGCGCTCCATCTTGACGTTGATCGCGTCGCAGAGCTCGACGAAATCCTTGATGGTGCAGAAGTGGATATTGGCGGTGTCGTACCAGGTCGCGGGCAGGTTCTCGGTGCGCGGCATATGGCCGCCGATCAGGAGCTGCAGCCGCATCTTCCAGAAGCCGAAATTCGGGAACGAGACGATGGCGCGGCGGCCGATGCGCAGCAGATTCTCCAGCACCACCTTCGGCTGCCGCGTCGCCTGCAGCGTTTGCGACAGGATCACGTAGTCGAAAGCGTCGTCGGGGTAATTGACGAGGTCGGTGTCGGCGTCGCCCTGCACCACCGCAAGGCCCTTGGCGACGCAACGGTTGACGCCCTCGCGCGACAGCTCGATGCCGCGGCCATCGATGCCGCGGGCCTCGAGCAGTTGAAGCAGGTCGCCGTCGCCGCAGCCGACGTCGAGCACTTTCGAACCCGGCTTGACCATCTCGGCCACCAGCAGATGGTCGGCGCGAACCTGGCCGGACTGCCCGGCCGCAACGCCGCCGAGCGGCAGCACTTCCTGCACTGACATCCTAGCCACCACAGCCATTCAATCCGCGCGCCTTGCCGGCCGATTGCAGGAAGGCGCGGGAGATGTCGAAAAACTCGTGCACGTCGAGCAGGAAGGCATCGTGGCCGCGATCGGTCTCGATCTCGGCAAACGACACCCGCGCGCTCGAGGCGTTGAGCGCATGCACCAGCGCACGCGATTCCGAGGTCGGAAACAGCCAGTCGCTGGTGAAGGAGACGACGCAGAAGCGGGTCTTGATGCCTGCGAACGCCTTTGCCAGCACGCCGTCATGGTCGGCGGCGATGTCGAAATAGTCCATCGCGCGCGTCAGGTAGAGATAGGAGTTGGCATCGAAGCGCTCGACGAAGGACGAGCCCTGGTAGCGCAGATAGGACTCGACCTGGAAGTCGGCGTCGAACGAGAAGGTCGGCAGGTCGCGATCCTGCATGCGCCGGCCGAACTTGCGATGCAGCGCGGCGTCGGAGAGATAGGTGATGTGCGCCGCCATCCGCGCCACAGCGAGGCCGCGATGCGGATGGATGCCGCGATCGGCATAGCCGCCATTGTGCCAGTCGGGATCGGCCATCACGGCCTGGCGGCCGAGCTCGTGAAACGCGATGTTCTGCGCCGAGTGTCGCGTCGAGCAGGCGATCGCGAGCGCGGAGAACACCCGGCTCGGATAGGCCGCGGTCCATTGCAGCACCTGCATGCCGCCCATCGAGCCGCCGACCACAGCGAACAACGTGTCGATGCCGAGCCGGTCGATCAGCATCGCCTGCGCGCGGACCATGTCCGGAATGGTGATGACGGGGAATTCCAGACCCCACACCTTGCCGGTGGCGGGATTGATCGAGGCGGGCCCGGTCGAGCCCATGCAGCCGCCGATCACGTTGGAGCAGATGATGAAGTACCTGTCGGGATCGAGCGGGCGGCCCGGGCCGACCAGGGTCTCCCACCAGCCGGGCTTGCCGGTGACGGGATGCACATTGGCCACGTGCTGGTCGCCGGTCAGCGCATGGCAGATCAGGATCGCGTTGGAGCGGTCGGCGTTGAGCTCGCCATAGGTCTGGTAGGCGATCTGGAACGGGGAGAGATCGACGCCGCAATCGAGCGGCAATGGCTGCTCGGCGCCGAAATGCGCGATGAGCGAGCTCGGGTGATCCGCCTCATGCGACCGATCGTCGGTACTGATCGCCGGGCTCGGAATCGACTTGACGACAACCATCATCGACCTCGTTTGCGACTGCCGCTCGACTGTCGCTGACATCAGGCCATGAAAAACCCGGCCTGAACGATAGGTTCGGCCGGGATCGGAAGCGTCCCCGGCCTGTTTAGCGAGTTTTTTAACGTGGCTGCAAGCCGGCCGGCTCAAATGACCACGGAACAGGCAAAAACCTACCGGCTTGGGCGGTTTTCGTCAAGTCGCGGTCCGGATCAGCCAAATTCGTCCCTGCCTCGCCGGCCGAACAGGCCGTCATTTCTCTTTGCTTTCGTCGCCCTGACTGCCTAATCAGGACGTCGATCGCAGCGGATCGGACCCTACCAGTCTCTTTGGCCGGCCCGCATTGGAACGCCTCTCAACAGTCCTGTCAGATATGTCCCAACGTCCGCCCGCGCCACCATCACTGCAGGAATTGCGCAAGGAGATCGATGCGATCGACGAGAGCATGCATCGCCTGCTGATGCAGCGCGGCGACATCATCGACCGCCTGATCCAGGTGAAGCAGACCCAGGAGGTCGGCTCGGCCTTCCGCCCGGCGCGCGAGGCCTCCATGATGCGCGAGATCGTGCAGCGTCATCGCGGCATCCTGCCGCTCGACACCGTCGAGAGCATCTGGCGCGTCATCATCTCGACCTTCACCTATGTGCAGGCGCCGTTCTCCGTGCACGCCGACATCTCGGTGAGCGAGCCCGCGATGCGCGACTCGGTCCGCTTCCATTTCGGTTTCACGGTGCCCTATGTCGCGCATTTCAGCGCGCAGGCTGCGGTCGAGGCGGTGGCGAAATCCAAGGGCGACCTGGCGCTGGTCTCGGCGACCTCCAGCCGCACACCGTGGTGGCTCGAGCTGGAGGCAGAAGGCGCACCGAAGATCATCGCGCGGATGCCCTTCGTCGAGCGCGCCGACCATCCGGCCGCGCTGCCGGTGTTCGCGATCTCGCGCGTCGCCGACAGCGCCCTGGTGACCGAGGTCGAGACATTCAGCGTGCGCGTATCAGGGTGGAATGCCGAGGTTGCGCGCACCCTGTCGCCGCTGGCCGACATCGTGGCGGTGCCCGACACCGCCTTCGACGGCGCGGCGCTGCTGGTCTCGGTCACGGCTGCGAGCAGCATCGACAAGATCAAGGCTGCCCTGATCGAGGCGGGGGCCTCGGTGCGCTCCACGGCCCTCGTCGGCAGCCACGCAACGCGCTATACGGTGGCCCCGACCGGGTCGAAATCGTAAATCGCGTACCGCCTAAGCCACTCCGGAGTTGAAGATGTCCCGCCCCGTGCCGAACCCCGGCATTCTCGATATTGCGCCCTACACGCCCGGCAAGACCCCGGTGCCGGAGCCGGGCCGCAAGGTGTTCAAGCTCTCGGCCAACGAGACGCCGTTCGGGCCCTCGCCGAAGGCGATCGAGGCCTTCAAGCGCGTGGCGGATCATCTGGAAGACTACCCCGAAGGCACCTCGCGCGTGCTGCGCGAAGCGATCGGCCGCTCGTTCGGACTCGATCCGAACCGCATCATTTGCGGCGCCGGCTCGGACGAGATCCTCAACCTGCTCGCCCACACCTATCTCGGCCAGGGCGACGAGGCGATCTCCACCACCCACGGCTTCCTGGTCTATCCGATCGCGACCATGGCGGTCGGCGCCAGGAACGTGATCGCCGAGGAGACCAACCTCACCTGCAACGTCGACGCCATCCTCAAGGTGGTCACGCCGAAGACGAAGCTGGTCTGGCTCGCCAATCCCAACAACCCGACCGGCACCTACATTCCGTTCGACGAGGTCAAGCGCCTGCGCGCCGGCCTGCCCTCGCACGTGCTGCTGGTGCTGGACGCCGCCTATTGCGACTACGTCTCGCGCAACGATTACGAAATGGGGATCGAGCTGGTCGCGACCACCGAGAACACCGTGGTGACGCACACCTTCTCCAAGATCCACGGCCTCGCCGCGCTGCGCGTCGGCTGGATGTTCGGGCCCGAGCACATCATCGACGCGGTCAACCGCATTCGCGGTCCCTTCAACGTGTCGACGCCGGCGATGTATGCCGCGGTCGCCGCGATCGAGGACACCGCCCATCAGGCGATGTCGAAGCAGTTCACCGAGACCTGGCGCAACTGGCTGACCGAGGAGATCACCAAGCTCGGCCTGAGGGTGACGCCGAGCGTTGCCAATTTCGTGCTGATCCACTTCCCGACCGACAACGGCAGGACCTCGGACGACGCCGACGCCTTCCTCACCAAGCGCGGCCTCGTTCTGCGCGCGCTGAAGAACTACGGCCTGCCGCATTCCCTGCGCATGACCATCGGCACCGAAGAGGCCAACCGCCTCGTCGTCGATGCCTTGCGCGAATTCATGGCCGGCAAATGAGCGCGAAACCGCATTTCCAGCGCGTCGCGCTGATCGGCTTCGGCCTGATCGGCGGCTCGATCGCGCGCGCTGCGAAGCTCCAGGGCCTGGCTGGCGAGATCGTCACCACCGCGCGCTCGGAGAGGACGCGCGCGCGGGTGATCGAGCTCGGCATCGTCGACCAGGTGGTGGCGACCAATGCGGAGGCCGTCAAGGACGCCGACCTCGTTATCCTCTGCATTCCTGTCGGGGCCTGCGGGCCGGTGGCGCAGGAGATCGCGCCGCATCTGAAGCCGGGCGCTGTCGTCTCCGACGTCGGCTCGGTCAAGGGCGCGGTGGTCAGGGACATGGCGCCGCATCTGCCGCAGGGCGTCCATTTCGTGCCGGCACATCCGGTCGCGGGCACCGAGCATTCGGGGCCGGATTCCGGCTTCGCCGAGCTCTTCATCAACCGCTGGTGCATTCTCACGCCGCCGGAGGGTACCGACACTGAGGCCGTCGCTCACTTGCGCGCCTTCTGGGCGGCGATGGGCGCCAAGGTCGAGGTGATGACGCCGGATCATCATGACCTCGTGCTCGCGATCACCAGCCATCTGCCGCATCTGATCGCCTACACCATCGTCGGCACCGCCGACGAGCTGGCGCAGGTGACGGAGTCCGAGGTGATCAAATTCTCAGCCGGCGGCTTCCGCGACTTCACCCGTATTGCCGCATCAGATCCGACGATGTGGCGCGACGTGTTTCTCGCCAACAAGGAAGCGGTGCTGGAGATGCTCGGCACCTTCACCGAGGATCTTGCCAAGCTGACCCGCGCGATCCGGCGCGGCGACGGCGAAGCACTGTTCGATCACTTCACCCGCACCCGCGCCATCCGCCGCGGCATCGTCGAGATCGGCCAGGATTCGGCGGCAGCAGATTTCGGCCGCCAGCACGGGCAGCTCGAGAAGAAGCCGTAGCCCCCTCTCTCCTCCGTCATTGCGAGGAGCGCAGCGACGAATCAATCCAGACTGTTTCCGACGAGAAAGCCTGGATTGCTTCGCTTCGCTCGCAATGACGAGAACTAATACAGCGGCGGGATCTGACCGACCTTGACCGGGCCGAGCAGCACGGCACCGTCGTCGAATTTCAGCGGGAAGCTGCGCGCCTTCTTGCCCTCGAGCGTGCTCTCGGTGCCGATCGAGTTGATGCCGGCCGCCAGGCCGGCATTGGCGTTCTGCTTGATGACCTTGCCGAGGCCGGGAACGGCGCGATCAAGCGCACCAAAGAGATTATTGAGGTCCTGCGACTTCACGCCGGGCGCGACGCGATCCAGCGTCGCCTGCGGTACGCCCTCTTCCAGCATCTTCTCGATCCCGAGTGCCGGGATCACGCGCTCGAGCCCGGTCACCGTCATCTGCAGCTCGCCGTCGAGTCGGCCATTGGGCGACAGGCCGAGCGTGCCGGCCGCGACTGCGATCATCTCGCCCTGCTGGATCCGCGACTGCAGGATCTCGATATGGCCGCCGGCGGCCTGGATCTCGCGGAAGCGCTGCGGCCAGGGCTTTGGCGTGAGGTCGGACAGGCCGGTGATCTTCGCCCGCGTGTCGGCCTCGAACGGCTCGGCGAGCAAGGGATGAACGCCCTGGATGCTGGCTTGCGCGACGTGGAGCACGGTCTCGATCACGGGATGATCGGCCGGCGAGCCGTCCGCAAGGCGCCCATGCAGCTCGATCTGCTTGGCGCGCGCGAGCGGCACCTGCATGCTGCCGTCGAGCCGGTTGATGTTGGGGTCGTCGAACACGAGAGAGGCGCGCTGCGGCACGGCCGGCAGGCCGACCACGCTGCTGCGCCCCTTGCTCCAGTTCACCACGAAGGTGTTTTGCGTGACGCCGTCGGTCAGCGTCGCCGGCGCCGAAAACTCGGCGATCACGAGCTTGGGATCGTAGACCTGGGCGACGACCAGGATGTTGTCGAGCCTGGCGGTGAACGGCGTCTTGCTGGCATTCTGCGAGACCAGGGCGACGCTGGCGCCGGAGCACTGGACCTCGAAGCGGAACGGGAAGCCCGCGATCGAGCGCTTGGCGCAATCATAGATGCGGCCGGACCTGGCCTCCTGCGCGCGCCAGGCGTCTGCGGCGACCTCGGCCTGCGACGCGGCATAGAACCAGAAGCAGGTCCACGCGACGGCGAGGATCAGCAGGAGAACGGGTGCGATGAAAAGGCCCCAACGGGAGCGGCGGCCTGTGGCAACGGTCATATCGGACATGCGGCGACCCTTTGGCCCCAGATTCAGGCAAATGTAAGCGGGACCGGCCCCCGACGAAAGGCCGAGAATCCGCTTCGCTTGGCGGCCCGGTTCTGCTAAAGCGCGACACGATTTGGAAACATCGTCGTCGCGCTTTAGCTCCTTGTTTGAGCATGGTCTTTGCGGAAAACCGCTTCACACTTTTCCGGATCATGCTCTAGCCGTGCCCGAAATGTCGGAAATCACCCTCCCCTCCGTCACCACAGCCAAGGGCGACCTCTGGGTGTTCGGCTACGGCTCGCTGATGTGGCGGCCGGGCTTCGAATTCGAGGAGCGCGTCCCGGCGCGCCTGGTCGGCGAGCATCGCGCGCTCTGCGTCTATTCCTTCGTGCATCGCGGCACGCCGGAGAAGCCGGGCCTGGTGCTCGGGCTCGACCGCGGCGGCGCCTGCCGCGGCATCGCCTTCCGCGTCGCCGAGAAGAACCGTGCCGACGTCGTCGCCTATTTGCGCGAACGCGAGCAGGTCACGTCGGTCTATCGCGAGGTGATGCGCTCGGTGTGGCTGGAGAATGATGCGCGCCAGCGCGTCTCGGCGCTCGCCTATGTCGTCGACCGCGGCCATGTGCAATATGCCGGCCGCTTGTCGCTCGCCGACCAGCATCGCCATGTCGTCCAGGGCCACGGCCAGTCCGGCGCCAACCGTGACTACGTGACGGCGACGGTGAAGGCCATCGAGGCCGAAGGCTTTCGCGACACGCAATTGCATCAGCTCGCGACGATGCTGCATGGTGAAGCGCATGCGCTGCACGCGCCGGCTCAGGCGGAAGATCGAGAGAACCGCTAACTCTCAGATGGCGCGTAGCTCGGAGCGATGCCGATCAACTGCTCCTGCTCTTTCCGCCCCGCTTCGACGAGGCGGGCGGTCGCCTCTTCGATCACCGTCTGCACGCGGGTGAGAAACTCGTCCTTCGGCAGGCCCGGCGGCAACGGATCGAGGAACTCGACCACCAGCGTGCCCGGATAGCGCATGAAGGTGCGGCGCGGCCAGAACAGGCCCGAGTTGAGCGCGATCGGCAGGCATTGCACGCCGCAGGACGAATAGATCTGGGCAAAGCCGGTCTTGTAGTCGGGCGGAGCGCCCGGAGCGCGGCGCGTGCCTTCCGGAAAGATCACGAGCTGCTTTCCACTGCGCACCGCCTCGCGCGCGCGCCGGGTCATGTCCAGCAGCGCCCTCACGCCGGCATTGCGGTCAATCGCGATCATCCCGGTCTTGACCAGGAACTGGCCGAACACCGGAATCTGCATGAGCTGGCGCTTGAGGATGAAGATCGGGCGGTTGAAGAAACCCGGCAGCACGAACGTTTCCCAGAACGACTGGTGCTTCGCTGCGATCACCAGCGGTCCCTGCGGGATCTTCTCGATACCCCGGAATTCCACCTTGATGTTGCAGACCACGCGCATCAAGAAAAGCGTCGCCTTCGCCCACCATTCGGCAACCGTGAGCATGGCACGCGGCGGCAAGGCGAAGGTCGGCAGCGCCACGAGCGCGAGGCAGACCAATACGGCATAGAACAGCACGTTGAACAAGAGCGAGCGCAGGAAAATCAGAAACATCGACGATCCGATTAATTGCCGGTCAGTTGGCCTGGGCAGTGGCGGGCCGCCTGGGCTGCTGACCTGCAGGCTGCTCCGATATCTCGGGTGAAAGGTCAATCCCGAAATCCTCCAGCCGCACCCTGAGTTCGGCCGCGATGTACTTGACATATTCGGACAAGAGCAGCCGCAGGGTGGACGCCGAGGTCCACCACGGCTCCTCGCGCCATTTGTCGCCGACCACCGCGAACGGGATCAGCGTGGTCTGCGGCATCGCATGCGAGAATTCCACCAGCGCGCGCGGCATATGGTAATTCGAGGTGACCACGATCAGCGACTTGAATCGTCGCCCCTCGGCCCAGCGCCGCGCCTCCGCGGCGTTGCCGCGGGTCGTGAGCGCGGTGCGGTCGAGGTCGACGCAGCAGGTCATGAAGGCCTGGTTCTCCGGCAGGGTCCGCGAGATGTCACTCGCCGTCGAGGTCGGATGCACACCGGAGATCAGCAACCGCTTGCCATAGCCCGCGGCCAGCAGCTCCATCGCATCCGACACCCGCGAGGAACCGCCAGTCAGGACCACGATGCCGTCGGCCTTGCGGTCCGGCGCGATCTCGGCGCCGCGCATCTGCGACAGGAACGCGACGAAGCCGGCCGCCGCGGCGACGAAAGCGAGCGCAATCGTCGACACGATTGTCGCGCGCAGCCAGCCGCGCGGCAGTTTCGGCGATCGATCGTCGGTCGGCGAGGTCATGCGATGCCGGTGATCCCTTCCTTGGAATGATTTTAGGACGTTTTGAGGCGAAGTGGAGTCCGGTTTGTTGAACGCTGCGTACGCAAGGGACGACGACTACTCTCTCCACATCGACGGTGTGCTCCCTCGCCCCGCTCCGGTCCGCCGAAGCCTTGGCGAAGGCGGATGCGGGGCCGCGACGAGTTTCGCTCGCGCTGAGAGGGTTGGGGTGAGGGGGACTCTCCGCGGGGACGAAGACAGTTGGACTCGCGGAGAGTCCCCCTCACCCGGAATCCGCGCTTGCAGCGCGCATTCCGGCCTGCAAGCGGGGAGAGGCGAAGAAACCTCAATCGATATCATTCAGCGTCGCGAACAGCGTCTGGCGCGAGGCGACGGCCGTAATGGCGCCGATCAGGACCGCCTGCACCGCAAGTACGACATAGCCGGACGGCCGCAGCGAGAAGGTGCCCAGCAAGGCCGCGAACTGGTCGCCGACCGGCGTTCCCGAGAACCAGCCGGCGACCGACTCGGAGAAGCCGAACACCAGCATGGCGGCGCCGCCGCCGATTACGCCGCCTTCGAGGCCGAGCCTGAGGAAATGCCGCAGGAAGCGGTTGGCGATGTAGCGGTCGCCGGCGCCGACGAAATGCAGCACCTCGACGATCGGACGGTTCGCCGCCATCGCGCCGCGGGTCGCGAACGACACCGAGATGATGGTCGCGATGATGACGAGCGCGAGGATGCCGAGGCCCGCGAGCACGGTGGCATTGGTCATCGAGCGCATGCGCTCGATCCAGGCGCGGTGATCGTCGACGCTGGCGCTCGGCGCCACTTGCGTCACGCGGGCGCGCAGGACGCCGAGATCGAGCGGCGTGCCCGGCTGCACCCGCCCGATGATCATGCGCGGCACCGGCAGATCGTCCATCGACAGGCCGGTGCCGAGCCACGGCTCGAGCAGCTTGCCGCTCTCGTCCTTGCTGAACGGTTTGACCTCGACGATGCCGGGCTGCGCGCGCATCGCCTCGGTCACGGCCACGGTGTCGCGGTCGAGATCGCGCCCCGCTTGCGGACGGACCTGGATGGTGATCTCGCTTGCGACTTCCGACTGCCATTCCGCGGCGGAGGCGCTGACCAGCAGCACCGTGCCGGTGGTCATCGAGGCCAGGAAGGTCATGATGGCGACGACGGCGACCAGCGCGCGGCCATGGATCGAGGCGCGCGGCACGATCGGCGACATGTTGCGCGCCTTGGCCGGAAGCTGCGGACGCTCCTGTCCGAGATCGACCAGCACGCCACGCTCGTCGGTCCTACTCATAGACGTGCAACCGTCCCTGATGCAGCACCAGCCGCCGCGCCTCGTACTGGTCCATCAGGCCGATGTCGTGGGTCGCGATGATGACGGCGGTGCCGGATTTGTTGAGCTCGATGAAAAGCCGCAGCAGGCGGCGGCCGAGCGTCGGATCGACGCTGCCGGTCGGCTCGTCCGCGAGCAAAAGCTGCGGCCGCGAGATCACCGCCCGCGCGATCGCGGCGCGCTGCTTCTCGCCGCCCGACAGGATCGGCGGCAGCGCGTCCATGCGGTCGCCGAGGCCGACCCAACGCAGGAGGTCGATGACCTCCTTGCGATAGCTCGACTCGGTGCGGCCCATGACGCGGAACGGCAGCGCGACATTCTCGTAGGTCGTCATATGGTCGAGCAGTCGGAAATCCTGGAGCACGATGCCGATGCGCTTGCGCAAGTCCGCGATCTCGTCCTTGCCGAGTTGCGAGATATCGTGGCCGAAAAGATTGACGAGGCCGCGCGTCGGCCGATGCGACAGGAACAGCAGGCGCAGCAGTGAGGTCTTGCCGGCTCCGGACGGGCCGGTGAGGAACTGGAAGGAATGCGCGGGGATCTGGAAGCTGAGGTCGCGCAGAATCTCCGGCCCCAGGCCGTAACGCAATCCGACATTTTCGAACCGAACCAAGCTCAGCTCCGTTCGAGAGGGGGCGATAGACGCGGCGCGGCGCGCTGTCCTACGCGATCAACGGTTTTTGCGACCGTTATGGTTTCCGGTTCGTTAACGGTCGCCTTGTAGCATCCAGGGCAACCGGCTCTCCGGGTCATCACGACCAGTCCATGCATCAAGGCTCGTCCATGCATATCGTCTGCCCCCATTGTACGACATCCTACGCCATCAAGCCCGCGAGCCTGGGGGCGAATGGACGGACGGTCCGCTGCTCCCGCTGCAAGGAGACCTGGGTCGCCTATGCCGAGGATGCCATCGAGGAGGCGTCCATCCCGGCCATGGCCGCGGCCCGAGAGGCCGACGACCAGTCCGACCTCGCCGCGCAGTGGAACTCCTATGCCGAGTACGATACCGCCGCCGACACCCCCGTGATTGACAGCCCCTCGATCGCCAGCGACTGGCCGGCCGACGACGCCCGGGAACTCGAGGACGAGTGGTCGGCGGCGGCACGGTCCGCCGAGGAAGAAGCCGTCGGCGCACAGCACCGATCCTGGTTCCGCAGCCTGTTCAGCCGCCCCGGGGCGCGGGTGAAGCGCCCGACTCCCACTGTTGCTCCGCGAAAATCCTATTTCGGCCTGCCGACCGCCTGCGCCGCCATGGCCGCGCTGGTGCTGGCCCTGATCATGTGGCGCGGCGATGTGGTGCGGCTGCTGCCGCAGACCGCCGCGTTCTACAAGATGGTCGGGCTCGAGGTGAATCTGCGCGGGCTGGCGTTCAAGGACGTCAAGCTGTCCAGCGAGACCGTCGACGGTAAGCAGGTGCTGGTGATCGAGGGCGTGATCGTCGGCCAGGGCAAGAAGCCGCTCGACATCCCGCGGCTGCGATTTGCCGTCCGCGACGCGCAGGGCGCGGAGATCTACGCCTGGAATGCCGTGCTGGAACAGACCGTGCTGCAACCCGGCGAGCGCGCCTCCTTCCGCTCGCGCCTCGCTTCGCCCCCGCCGGAGGGCCGCAACATCGACGTTCGCTTCTTGAACCGGCGCGACATCTCCGGCGGCAGCGTGTAATCGTCGCGCGGTTGCTCCCAAGGTTGGTCTCATGCCCAAAATCCTGATCGCCGATGACGAGGATTCGATGCGCACGCTGGTGGCACGCGCCATCGCCATGGACGGCCACGAGACCGTGACCGCGCAGGATGGCGCCGAGGCGCTGGAGATCCTGACCCGCGAGGATGGCGCGTTCGATCTGCTGCTCACCGACATCCAGATGCCCGTCATGGACGGCATCGCTCTGGCGCTGTCCGCCGCGCGCGACTTCCCCGACCTGACCATCCTGCTGATGACCGGCTTTGCCGACCAGCGCGAGCGCGCGTCGAACCTCAATGCGCTGGTGCATGACGTCGTGACAAAGCCGTTCTCGGTCGCGGATATCCGCACGGCCGTGGCCGATGCGCTCGCCGCGAAGAAGCGGTAGCCGGCAGCGGTATCGCCACATCATCATTGCGAGATCATTGCGAGCGCAGCGAAAGCGATCCCGACTGCTGCCGCGGAAAGATTCTGGATTGCTTCGCTACGCTCGCAGCGACCGAGGGTTGTGGCGCGGTCGTCGCCCGGATGAGCGCAGCGACATGCGGGACCATTGGCCCCGGATGTCGGTTCGCTCATCCCGGCTAGAAGAAGGCTATCGCCTCAAAAATCCTTCAGCAGCCGCTCGATGTAATCGAGCTCGATCTGCGGGCGCGAGGGATCGCCCAAGCGGCGGCGGAGCTCTTCGAGAATGCGGCGGACGCGCTGGGCGTCGATCTCGCCGGGGATCTTGACTGTGTAGTCGTCGCTGAACTCACGGCCGTGAAGCGGCCGGCCGAGCGGGTCGGTCTGATTGGCGCCGCTCTGCTGGCGGCCGGCCCGGTTGCCGGGACCATCGCCCTGCCCGTCGCCGTCGCCCTGCTGCATCGCCTCGGCCATCTTCTGCGCACCCTTGCGCAGGGCGTCGAGCGCCTTGCCCTGCGAGTCCACGGCACCATCCGCGTTGCCCTCGCCGAGCTTCGAGCCGGCATCGCCCATCGCGCCGTCGGCGGCGTCGAGGCTGCCGTCATCATCGCCCTGGTCGCCGTCCTGATCGCCATCCTGGCCGGACTGTCCCGGATCGCCCTGCTGGCCCTTCTGCCCCGGCTGACCCTTCTGGCTCTTTTGTCCCTTCTGGGTGAGGCCGCGCTTGGCGAGCTCGTCCTGCAGCTTCTTCAGGCGATCGCGCAGCGCCTGCTGGTCCTGCTGCAGGTCCGACATCGACTGGTCGCCCTGCTTGCCGCGGGAGCGGTCGCGCCGGGAATCCTGGCCCTGCTTGAACGTCTTGTCGCGCAATTGCTGCTGCTTGCGGATCATGTCGCTGAGCTCGTTCAGCGCCTGCTCCATGTCGCTGTCGCCGGATTGCCCGGGCTGCGCCATCTGGAGATTTTCCATGATCTGCGCGAGCTGCTCGAGCATGCGCTGGGCCGCCTCGCGATTGCCCTCGCGCGCCGCCTTCTCGATCTGCTTCAGCAGCTCGTCGAGATCGCGCTGCGTGATGACGTTGCGATCGCGGCTGGAGGACTGGCTCCGCTCCGTCGCGCGCTTGTATTCCTCGAGCTTCTGGATGGCGTCGGATTGATTGCCCAGGCTCTTGCCGGATTCCTTCTGCCTCAGGCTGTCGCCGGAATCCTGCATCGCCTTTTCAGCGCTGTCGAGCAGCGCATCGGGATCCTGGTCCAGCTGGGCAGCGGCCGGCGAGACGCCACCCAGCAGCAGGGCGAAGCAGGCGATCGAGATCGCCTTGAAGACTGGCAGGCGCGCTAGCTTCCGCATTTCCGGTCCCGCGTAAACTGGTTGGCCCCGTCGTTGCCCCCCTTCGCCCGGTTGCTCGCCGACTTCCGATAGGCCTGAAGCTGCTGGCGCAGCGCGTCCTGCTGCTGCGCCAGCTCCGCGAGCTGCTCCGCCGTCGCCTTCTGGGTCTTCTGTCGCAGCTCGATCGCCTTGTCGAGGATGAGCTGAACCTCCGCCGGGAACGGCTGCCGGGGGCCGAGCGGATTCTGCTCGGCGCGCCGGGCGAGATCGCGCACCTTGCCGGCCATCGCCTCGCGGAGCTTCTGCGTCAGCACCTTGATCTCGTCCTCGCTGGCGCCGCGTTCGAGCGCATGCTTGAGCGCGTCCTGCGCCGAGCGCAGCGCGGCGTTGACGCTGCCGGCGACACCGTCGTCCTCGATGGTGACCGCGAACGCCCACATGCTCGCCACCACCTCGCGGAGCGCATCGTCGGTGCGGGCCGCCTCGAGCTGGGCAGCGAGGCTGCGCAGGCCGAGATAGCAGCCGGCATCCGGCGTGAACAATTCCGGCGCGATCATCAGCGCGTCGAGCGCGGCGTAGACGTCGGAATTCTTGTTGGCGTCGAGCGCGAGGATGCGGCGCTGCTCGATCAGCGCGCGCGCGAGCGAGTTGGTGAACAGGCGCTCGGGCAGGCGCAAGTTGAACGGCTCGCTTTTTGCCTCGTTGCCGGCCTCGTCCTTGGCGCTGAGCGTCAGCGTGACATCGGCGCCGGCATAGGGATCTTCGCTGAGGTCCTTCACCGTCTGGCCGACGCCGTTGCGGGTGCGCGCGTTCGGCAGCACCAGCGGGAATTGCGGCGGCTGGAACAGCGGCCGCGCCGCGGCCTTGCTGTCGTCCTTGCCGTCGGCGGAGCGCAGGCCGATTTGCGCCTCGGCGCCGGTGACGCCGTAATCGTCCTCGATCTTGTAGGAGAGCTGGAGCCCGCCGCGCGCCTGCCGCTCCGGATCCTTGACAAGCGAGATCGTCGGCGGACGGTCCGGCGTCGCCGCAAACGCCCATTGCGGCTGGCCGGACGGCGCACGGACATGCGCGGTGCCGTCGGCGGTGATGGCGAAATGCTTCTCGTTGGTGCCCTTGGGCGTGGCCTCGGTGGGAGCGACCTCCTTGAGACCGCCGGAGACAACGACATCGAGGTTGCCGCCGGAAGAGCGCACGATCAGGGTCGAGCCGGCGGGAACGGCGAGCGGACCGCTCGCCGGTAGCGCTGCAGCTTCCTTGTTGGCGGCCGACAGGATCACCGGCGGCCTGCCCGTGTAGAGCGGCGGCGTAACCCAGGCATCGACGCGTATGTTCGTGGGTGCCAGCACGCCGTTCCAGTCGAAGGCGGCTCCGACGCGCATCGCGCGCTCGTCGCCGGCCGCGAAGAAGGTCGCAACCAGCATCACCATGACCAGCGCGCGCAGCGCCCAGGGATCGTGGAGCGCGAGCCGCGGGCGCGGCAGACCGGCACGGATGCGCTTCAGCGAGCCCAGGGTGCGCTCGCGCTGCGCCTGCCACAGCGCCTTCGCGATCGGATCCTGCGAGGTCAGCGTATCCGCGAGCGTGGTGGCCGGGCGGTGACGAATGCCGGAGCCGCGGTCGAGCCGGCTCAGCGCCTCCTCGCGGCTCGGCCAGCGGAACTTGAGCAGGGGGAACAGCACGGCGGTCGCAACGCCGGCAAAAATGGCGAGACCGATCGCACGCGCCAGGAACGGCAGCGCAAGCCAAAGACCCGCCCAGGACACCACCAGGAACAAGCCGATGACGGTCAGCAGCCGCGCGAGATTTGGCCAGGCACGTTCCCACGCGATGGCATAAACGGCCCTGTCGAGGGCCTGCGCCAGCTTCAGCCGCGACAGAGCGTCGCCATCGCGGATCGGGTCTGACGGGTCGGGGGTGACGCCGTTCAATCAGCTCTCCAGGTTGCCCGGTAGAGAGAAGCGTATCACAACGGCAGCACTGAGGCATCCGTTCCTGTACGGGAGCGACCCCTTTTCCTGCATAACACGAGGACGTGACTGGTCCGCCTCAACCCCGTAATTTCCGCGGCGCCACCTCAGGGAAGCGAAGGAAACGCCATGGACAAGAAGATGCACGACAAGGGCCTCGAGGTCCGCAAAGCGGTACTGGGAGAAGCCTATGTCAACAACGCCCTGAAGAACGTCGACGATTTCAACCGTCCGTTCCAGGAGATGCTCAACGAATATTGCTGGGGCACGGTGTGGGGCCGCGAGGAGCTGCCGCGCAAGACCCGCAGCATGCTCAACATCGCGATGATCGCGATCCT
The DNA here is from genome assembly GCF_051853005.1 of Bradyrhizobium sp. SMVTL-02. Classification (NCBI taxonomy): domain Bacteria; kingdom Pseudomonadati; phylum Pseudomonadota; class Alphaproteobacteria; order Hyphomicrobiales; family Nitrobacteraceae; genus Bradyrhizobium; species Bradyrhizobium sp. SMVTL-02. Next base: position 6,864,602 of record NZ_CP182469.1, read on the forward strand.
CAACCGCCAGCACGAGTTTCGCGCGCATCTGAAGGGCGCGCTGACCAACGGCGTCACCCGCGACGAGATCCGCGAGATCCTGATGCAGGTCGCCATCTACGGCGGCATGCCGGCCGCCGTAGACAGTTTTCGCATCGCGCGCGAGGTGTTCGCGGAGATTGACGGGAAGGCGTGAGGCCCGTCTCTCTCCGGCGTGGTCCCGGCCTTCGCCGGGACGGCAGCGAGTATGGGGCATGCGGCTTCGTACTCAACAAAAAATAACAAGCACAAGGAAACACCATGGACATCGGATTCATCGGGCTCGGAAACATGGGTTTCCCGATGGCGCGGCGGCTGATCGAGGCGGGACACAGGCTGGTCGTGTTCGACACGCGCAAGGAGATTGTCGAAAAGCTGGTGGCACGTGGCGCCACTGCCGCGTCGTCGCCGAAGGACGTCGCCGATCAGGTCGAGACCGTGATGGCGAGCCTGCCCTCGCTACGGGCTTCGCTCGACGTTGCAACGGGCGCGAACGGCGTGATCGAGGGCAAGCGCGCAAAGCGCTTCATCGATCTCTCCACCATCGGCTCGGCAATGGCGGCGAAGATTCACGGGCTCCTGGCCAAGCGCGGCATCGTGCAGATCGACTGTCCCGTCTCCGGCGGCGTCGGCGGCGCCGAGAAGGGCACGCTGGCGGTGATGGTGTCGGGGCCGAAGGCGGAGTTCGAGCTGCTCAAGCCCGCACTCGACGTGATCGGAAAGGTGTTCTTCATCGGCGAGAAGCCGGGCGCGGCGCAGACCATGAAGCTCGCCAATAATTTCCTGTCGGCTACCGCGATCGTGGCGACGTCGGAAGCCGTCGTGATGGGCGTGAAAGCCGGGCTCGATCCCGCCGTGATGATCGACGTCATCAATGCGGGCTCCGGCATGAACACCGCAAGCCGCGACAAGTTTCCGCGCTCGGTGCTGCCGCGCACCTTCGATTTCGGCTTCGCCACGGGGCTGATGGTCAAGGACGTACGGCTGGCGCTGGAGGAGATGAAGCAGCTCGGCCTGTCGATGGAGGTCGCCGAGGCCGTCGGGCGGCTGTGGGAAACCGTGATCAGCGCGGAAGGCGCGGAGTCGGATTTCACCGCGGCCATCAAGCCGATCGAGAAGAAGGCGGGAGTCGTGGTGGGTGGAGCAAAGGGCGGATTGGCAGGGAAGTAGAGTCAGCCTTCCGCCGTCGTCCCGGCGAAGGCCGGACGACGGCGTGGTTGTTGAGCCAGCGCGGCCTCACAGCCACGGCGCCGGCTTGTCCATCGCGATCAGCTGCTCGACGTCGATGCGGGGGCGCACCACGGCGTACTGGTCGCCCTTCACCAGGACCTCGGGCACCAGCGGGCGCGTGTTGTAGGTGCCGGCCTGCACGGCGCCATAGGCGCCGGCGGTCATGATGGCGAGGAGATCGCCCGCCTTCGGCATCGGCAGCGTGCGGTCGAGCGCGAGATAGTCGCCGGTCTCGCAGACCGGGCCGACCACGTCGGCCGTGATCGTGGCCGCATCCTTCCCCGGCTGCGTCACCGGCAGGATGTCGTGATGAGCCTCGTACAGCGTCGGGCGGATCAGATCGTTCATCGCGGCGTCGATGATGACGAAGTTCTTGCCGTCGCCGTGCTTCACATAGATCACCTTGGCGACCAGGATGCCGGCATTGCCGACGATCATGCGGCCCGGCTCGAACATCAGCGTGCAGCCGAGATTGTGGCTGACGCGCTTGACCATGGCGGCATAGGCGGCGGGCGCCGGCGGCGCCTCGCGGTCCATGTAATAGGGAATGCCGAGACCGCCGCCGAAATCGACGTGGCTGATGTCGTGGCCGTCGCTACGCAGCGTCTGCACGAATTCGGAGAGGATGCGGAACGCGGTCTCCATGCCGGAGAGATCGGTGATCTGGCTGCCGATATGCACGTCGGTACCGGTCACCTGGATTCCGGGCAGCTTCGCCGCGCGCGCATAGACCTCGCGGGCGTGCACGATCGGGATGCCGAACTTGTTCTCGGACCTGCCGGTGGAGATCTTGACATGCGTGCCTGCATCGACGTCGGGATTGACGCGCAACGAGATCCGCGCAGTCTTGCCCATCTCGATCGCAAGGCGCGACAGCAGCTCGAGCTCCGGCTCGGATTCGACGTTGAGACAGAGGATGTCGGCGGCCAGCGCGGCGCGCAGCTCGTCTTCCGTCTTGCCGACGCCGGAGAACACGATCTTGCCGGCGGGAATACCGGCGGCAAGCGCGCGCTTCAACTCACCGCCCGAGACCACGTCGGCGCCGGCCCCCAGTTTGGCCAGCGTGCGCAGTACCGACTGGTTGGAGTTCGCCTTTAGGGCGTAGCAGACCAGCACCTTCTCGCCGGCGAAAGCCTCGGTGAAGACGCGGTAATGCCGCTCCAGCGTCGCGGTCGAATAGCAATAGAACGGCGTACCGACCGTTGCGGCCAGCTCGGACAGGTTCACCGCCTCGGCGTGCAGCACGCCGTTGCGATAGTCGAAATGGTTCATGGCGTTGGCTCGGTTGCCCCAGCCTACCGGCTGGGCTTGTCGTCCAGGAGCGGGTCGAGAATAAACGATTTCTTGGTGCCCCTGGGCGCCGCCGGCGCAGCGTCCGCACCATAGGTGGGATTGAACACGCTCGGCGTCCTCTGGGTCTCAATCTCGGTGTCGGTCGGCGCGGCGACATTGGCCGTGGACGCGCTGGACGCGGTCGGCGGCAGGTCGAGCGGACCCTTGCGGCCGCAGCCGGCAAGCGCGAGCGCCGTCAGGCTCAAGACAATGATGGCCCACCCCGAGCCGGCCGGGCGAAACTTTGACGTCACGACGAAATCCCCACTACGCGGGCCGCACCATACAGAGATTGGCGTGCTCTGGCGAGAGCCGGATGACCATGAAACATCAGCGAAATTTTACCCTCAGCCCAATTTTCGCTCTTTTTCCAGCCGCTTCGCCCAGGCCTTGGCCTGCGACGCTACGTTCTTCGGCGCGGTGCCGCCGAAGCTGGTGCGGCTCTTCACCGACGATTCGACCGAGAGCACACCGAGCACGTCCCTGGTGATCTTCGGCTCGATCGCCTGCATCTGCTTCAGCGGCAGCTCGTGCAGCGCCACGCCGTCCTCCGCCGCCTTGGCCACGATGCGGCCGGTGACGTGGTGGGCGTCGCGGAACGGCATCTTCAGGGTCCGCACCAGCCAGTCGGCCAGATCGGTCGCGGTGGCATAGCCCTCGCCGGCGGCGGCCTTCATCTTCGCCTCGTCAGGGACCAGATCGCGGACCATTCCGGTCATGGCGCGGATCGCCAGCGACAGCGCGGCAAAACCCTCCATGGCGCCCTGCTTGTCCTCCTGCATGTCCTTTTGATAGGCGAGCGGCAGGCCCTTCATCACGATCAGCAGCCCGTTCAGCGCGCCGATGACGCGGCCGGTCTTGGCGCGCACGAGCTCGGCGGCGTCCGGATTGCGCTTCTGCGGCATGATAGAAGAGCCGGTCGTGAACTTGTCACTGAGGCGGATCAGACCGACCAGGGGCGAGGTCCAGATCACGATCTCCTCGGCAAAGCGCGACATGTGCACGGCGCAGATCGAGGCGGCCGAGAGCGTCTCCAGCACGAAGTCGCGATCGGAGACGGCGTCGAGCGAATTCGCCATCGGGCGGTCGAAGCCGAGCGCCTTCGCGGTGGCGTGGCGGTCGATCGGGAACGAGGTGCCGGCGAGCGCGGCGGCGCCGAGCGGCGATTCATTGAGCCGCTTGCGCGCGTCCTGGAAGCGGCCGCGGTCGCGCCCGGCCATCTCGACATAGGCGAGCAGATGGTGGCCGAACGTCACGGGCTGCGCGGTCTGCAGATGGGTGAAGCCGGGCATCACGGTGCCGGCATGTTCCAGCGCGCGTTCCACCAGAGCCTGCTGGAACGCGGCGAGCGCGGCATCGGTCTCGTCGAGCACGTCGCGGACATAGAGACGGAAGTCGGTCGCGACCTGGTCGTTGCGCGAGCGCGCCGTATGCAGGCGGCCGGCCGCGGGGCCGATCAGCTCCGACAGGCGGCTCTCGACATTCATATGGATGTCCTCGAGCGCGCGCTTGAATTCGAAGCCGCCCTTGCCGATCTCTGACAAAATCGTGTCTAGACCCCTGCCGATATTTTTCGCATCAGAGGCCGTGATGATGCCCTGGCTGGCGAGCATCGCGGCGTGGGCCTTGGACGCGGTAATGTCCTGGGCAAAGAGGTGACGATCCACGTCGATGGAGACGTTGATCTCTTCCATGATCTCATCGGGACGTTCCGAGAACCGGCCGCCCCACATCTTGTTGCTCATGATCCCCTGCTCACGCCTTGCCTGTCGCTAGCCACGTTTGCTGGCCGCGGCCAGCCGTATTAAGAGGCCCCTGATAGCCATATCTGCAACCGGATGACAAACGATATGCTCGACAAGAAGCCCTCCGCCACGCGCCGGATCCCCGTCGTGATCGCCACCGTGGCGATCGGCGGGCTGGCCGGCTTCGCCGCGCTGTATGGGCTGGGCCTGAGCCGGGCTCCTGGCGGTGATCCGACCTGCAAGCCGGCGGTCGCAACCGCGCAAAAAATCGCGCCGCTGGCGCATGGCGAGGTGGCGGCGCTGACCATCGCAACCGCGCCGCTGAAGCTGCCCGACCTCACCTTCGAGGATGCCGACGGCAAGCCGAAGAAACTGTCCGATTTTCGCGGCAAGACGCTGCTGGTGAACCTCTGGGCCACCTGGTGCGTGCCCTGCCGAAAGGAGATGCCGGCGCTGGACGAGCTCCAGGGCAAGCTTTCGGGGCCGAATTTCGAGGTCGTGGCGATCAACATCGACACTCGCGACCCGGAGAAGCCGAAGACCTTCCTGAAAGAGGCCAACCTGACCCGGCTGGGCTACTTTAACGACCAGAAAGCCAAGGTTTTCCAGGATCTTAAGGCGATAGGGCGGGCGCTGGGGATGCCGACCTCGATGCTGGTCGACCCGCAGGGCTGCGAGATCGCGACGATCGCGGGGCCGGCGGAATGGGCGAGCGAGGATGCGCTGAAGCTGATCCGCGCCGCGACCGGCCAGGCCGCCGCTTCGCTTTAAGCCGTCACGTTGAGATTGCCGCCGACGCCGGGGGCGACATTGGCGAGGGAAGGCTGACCGGCGCCGAGCAGGGTCAGGACAGTGGACTTCTCCATGTCCATGTTCTGCTTGGTCAGCGTCGCCGCAATATTCGACTGCAGCGCGCCTTGCTGAGCGGCCAGCATGGTGCTGACCATCGCCATCATGTCCATTACGCGAACCCTCGTAGCGGGCGTAACCTAGGCGCGAGGGGTTAACGGGACATGAATTGTCACGAGCCGGATGCAGCTCGTAGGGGGATTAGCCGAATGCGTAACCCACCCCTGTTCGTATCCGGAGAGGCAGAAGAGGTCGGGCGGTTTGCGCTTCGCGCAACCCGCGGGGCTAACCCACCCGTCAGCGTGTCGGAATCGGCTTGGCGCCGCGGTAGTCGTAGAAGCCGCGCTGGGTCTTGCGGCCGAGCCAGCCGGCCTCGACATATTTCACCAGCAGCGGGCACGGGCGGTACTTGGAATCGGCGAGGCCCTCGTGCAGCACCTGCATGATCGACAGGCAGGTATCGAGGCCGATGAAATCGGCGAGCTCGAGCGGGCCCATCGGATGGTGGGCACCGAGCTTCATCGCAGCGTCGATCGCCTCGACATTGCCGACGCCTTCATACAGCGTGTAAATCGCCTCGTTGATCATCGGCAGCAGGATGCGGTTGACGATGAAGGCCGGGAAGTCCTCGGAGACCGCGACCTGCTTGCCGAGCTTGGCGACGAATTCCTTGGCTGCCTCGAAGGTCGCATCATCCGTGGCGATGCCGCGGATCAGCTCGACCAGCTCCATCAGCGGCACCGGATTCATGAAATGAATGCCGATGAAGCGCTCGGGCCGGTCGGTGGCGGCAGCAAGGCGGGTGATCGAGATCGAGGACGTGTCGGAGGCGACGATCGCCTCGGGCTTCAAGATGGCGCAGAGCTCGTGGAAGATCTTGCGCTTGACCTCTTCCTTCTCGACCGCGGTCTCGATCACGAGATCGCAATCGGCGAGTTCGTCGAGCTTCTCGGCGGCCACGATGCGCGACAGCGCCTTGGTCTTGGCCTCCTCGGTAACGACCTTCTTGGAGACCTGGCGGGCCAGATTGCCGTTGATGGTGGCCATGCCCGACTTGAGGCGGTCGGCCGAAACGTCGTTGAGCACCACGTCGAAGCCGGCGAGCGCGGCAACATGCGCGATGCCATTGCCCATCTGACCCGCGCCGATCACGCCGACCTTCTTGATCACTGCCGCCATAATGTCATCCACCGGAACGGCGCGCACATCGCGCCCTGCGTCTGATTTGACCAGAAACCTGATTTAATCAGAACCTTGGCTCGAAACCTAGATTGGATCGCTTCGAAGGCGTGCCCCACGCCAAAGAAAACGGCTCAAAAATGAAACACCGGCCGGAGTTTATACCTCCGGCCGGTGTTTTGAACGCGTTTTACTTGCCGAGCTTGCCGAGTTCGGCCGTCAGCTCCGGAACCGCCTGGTAGAGGTCGGCGACCAGCCCGTAATCGGCGACCTGGAAGATCGGCGCGTCCTCGTCCTTGTTGATCGCGACGATCACCTTGGAGTCCTTCATGCCCGCCAGATGCTGGATCGCGCCGGAAATGCCCACGGCGACATAGAGCTCGGGGGCCACGACCTTGCCGGTCTGGCCGACCTGCCAGTCATTCGGGGCATAGCCGGCGTCCACCGCCGCACGCGAGGCACCGACACCGGCGCCGAGCTTGTCCGCGAGCGGCTCGATGTACTTTGCGAAGTTTTCCCGGCTCTGCATGGCGCGGCCACCGGAGACGATGATCTTCGCCGAGGTCAGCTCGGGACGGTCGCTCTTGGCGACCTCCTCGCCCACGAAGGACGACAGGCCGGGATCGGCCGCCGCCGCCACGGTCTCGACCGGCGCGCTGCCGCCTTCGCCCGCCGCGGCGAAGGTGGAGGTGCGGACCGTGATGACCTTCTTGGCATCCTTCGACTTCACCGTCTGGATGGCGTTGCCGGCATAGATCGGTCGCTCGAAGGTGTCGGGGGCGACCACCTTGATGATCTCCGAGACCTGCATGACGTCGAGCAGGGCGGCGACACGCGGCATCACGTTCTTGAAGCGCGAGGTCGCGGGCGCGACGATCGCGTCATAGGACGGGGCCAGCGAGACGATCAGCGCGGCCAGCGGCTCGGCGAGATCGTGCGCATAGAGCTCGCCGTCGGCGAGCAGCACCTTCTTCACGCCGGCGAGCTTGGCGGCGGCATCCGCCGCGGCCTTGGCGTTCTGGCCGGCCACCAGCACCTCGACGTCCGCGCCGAGCGCGGCAGCCGCGGTGAGGGTCTTGTTGGTCGCATCCTTCAGCGACGCATTGTCGTGTTCGGCAATCAGAAGCGTCGTCATCAGAGCACCCCGGCTTCGTTCTTGAGTTTCGACACCAGCTCGGCGACGTCCTTGACCTTGACGCCCGCCTTGCGGCCCGCCGGTTCAGTGGTCTTGAGAACCTCGAGGCGCGCGGCGACATCGACGCCGTAATCGGCGACGGTCTTCTCCGCGATCGGCTTCTTCTTCGCCTTCATGATGTTCGGCAGCGAGGCGTAACGCGGCTCGTTGAGACGAAGGTCGGTGGTGACGATCGCCGGTCCCTTCAGCTTGACGGTCTGCAAGCCGCCGTCGACTTCGCGCGTGACCTTGAAGTCAGAACCTTCGACCTCGAGCTTGGAAGCGAAGGTCGCCTGCGACCAGCCAAGCAGCGCGGCCAGCATCTGGCCGGTCTGGTTAGAGTCGTCGTCGATCGCCTGCTTGCCGAGGATGATGAGGCCAGGCTGCTCTTCTTCCGCAACCTTCTTCAGGATCTTGGCGACGGCGAGCGGCTCGACGGTGGCTTCGGCCTTCACCAGGATGCCGCGATCGGCGCCCATGGCAAGACCGGTGCGGATCGTCTCCGACGCTTGCGCCGGTCCAATGGAGACCACCACGACTTCGGTCGCCTTGCCGGCTTCCTTCAGGCGCAGCGCTTCCTCGACGGCGATTTCATCGAACGGGTTCATCGACATCTTGACGTTGGCGAGTTCAACGCCCGATCCATCGCCCTTGACGCGGACCTTGACGTTGTAATCGACCACCCGCTTTACCGGAACTAAGACCTTCATCGATCCTCTTTCACTCAATTTGGGAGGGGTTATCAACTGGCGCGGAACCTAAAGGCCTGATCCGGCCCGGTCAACGCGCGAACGTGCCAATTTTTAAACCTTAGAAATGCGCGGTCCAAATGGGTCAGCGGTTCTGGCCCGGAACCCAGAGCACGTCCCCGGCACCATTACGGTTAGCGGCACGGCTCGCCACGAACAGGAAGTCCGAGAGGCGGTTCATATACTGGATTCCAGCCGCGCTGACCGGCTCGCTTGGCCGGGCCGCCAGTTCCACGATGACGCGTTCCGCCCTGCGGCATATCGTGCGCGCAACATGCAGGTAGGCCGCGGCCGGCGTGCCGCCGGGGAGCACGAAGGAGGTCAGCGGCGCGAGCTTGTCGTTGAGCGCGTCGATGTCGCGCTCGAGCCGCTCCACCTGGCTCGCGACCACCCGCAACCGCTCGGCGTTGCCTTCACGTTCGGGCACCGCAAGATCGGCGCCGAGGTCGAACAGATCGTTCTGGATCCGGCCGAGCATCGCGTCGAACTCGGGCATGTCATGGGTATGGAGCCGCACCACGCCGATCGCGGCATTGGTCTCGTCGACGGTGCCATAGGCCTCGATGCGCAGATCGTATTTCGGCCGGCGCTCGCCCGAGCCGAGCGCCGTCGTGCCGTCGTCACCGGTCTTGGTATAGATGCGGTTCAATACCACCATGTTCAGCGTCCCATCGCCCAGACCGCGGCCATGGCGATGACGATCGCCACGAACTGAAGCAGCACCCGCCAGCGCATCAGCTTCTGCGAAGTGTTTGGCGAGCCGCCGCGCATCATGTTGACGAGACCGAGCAGCAGCACCAACGCCACGGCGCCGACCGCGATCGGCAGGATGAAAGTACTCAGGACAGATGCCATCTGAGGGTAGATAACACCGTGCGCGGCGGTCCGCCATGGCGTTCCCGATCTGGCTTTTAAGTCAATAATATCAGAAGCTAGCTGGATGAGTTCAGATTTGCTCGAGCGGCCTGTCTTCTTCGCCTCTCCCCGCTTGCGGGGAGAGGCCGGAATGAGCGCGCAGCGCGGACTCCGGGTGAGGGGGAGTCTCCCCGAATCGCTCTCCCACCGTCCTCGCGGAGGCTCCCCCTCACCCGCCGCGCGTGCCGCGCGTGGGCCTTTCCCCGCGCGCGGGGAGAGGCGAAGCCGGAGCAAGCCGTGAAAGCCATCCGCTACATCTACTGCGTGCTGGAGGATGCGTTTTACACGTTCCTGGCCGACGACGGCTGGGCGATCGCGAGCCATATCGCGCTGTCGACCCTGATGGCGCTGTTCCCGTTCCTGATCGTGCTGACCTCGCTCGCCGGCTTCTTCGGCTCCAAGGAACTCGCCGACCAGGCCGCCAGCCTGATGCTTCAGGTCTGGCCCAAGCAGGTCGCCGATTCGATCTCGGGCGAGGTGCACGACGTGCTGACCACCACCCGCACCGGCATTCTGACCATCGGCGCGGCGCTGTCGGTCTATTTCGCCTCGAACGGCGTCGAGGCGCTGCGCGTCGCGCTCAACCGTGCCTATGCCGTGGTGGAGATGCGGCGCTGGTACTGGCTGCGGTTGGAATCGATCGCCTACACGCTCATTGCGGCGTTCACGGCCCTCGCGATGGCGTTCCTGATCGTGCTTGGTCCGCTGATCATCGAGGCGGCGCGGCGCCACATTCCCCTGTTCGTCGAATCGAACGAAAGCATTCTCACCTGGCTGCGCTACGGCATCACCATCAGCGCGCTGGTGGTGGCGCTGTTCATCCTGCACGCCTGGCTGCCGGCGGGACGGCGCAGCTTCCTTCAGATCATGCCAGGCATCGTCTTCACCGTCGTGGCGTCGCTGATCTCCGGCGTCGTCTTCGGACAATATCTGGCGCGCTTCGCCAACAACTACGTGACGATGTATGCGGGGCTCGCCTCGGTGATCATCGCGCTGGTGTTCCTGTATTTCATCGCCGCGATCTTCGTTTATGGCGGCGAGCTCAATGCCGCGATCATCAAGTCGCAGCTTCCTCACGGCGTGTCGCTTCAAGCAGCGCAGTCGCTAGAGCCCGCGGAGACACAGGCTTGATCAGGAAGGCGTCGGCGCCGGCTTCACGCGAGGCCGCCTCGTCCTCGCCTCGCCCGGAGACCCCGATGATGGGGATCCGGGCCAGCGGCGCCGGCATGGTGCGGATCCGCCTGATCGCCTCGAGGCCGTCGATCCCAGGCAGCACCATGTCCATCAGCACGGCATCGAAGGCGCCCTGCTCCAGCCGGTTCACGGCATCCTCGCCGCGCCCGATGAACTCGGCATGATGGCCAAGCTCGGTGAGGATCGTGTTGAGCACGACGCGGCCGAAGGGGTTGTCCTCGACGCTGAGCACGCGGAGCGCAGCGACCGCATCCACCTCGGCTTGGCCTTGCGATTTGCCCGACCTGGCCGGACCCGCCGCATCCAGCGACACCGTCAATGTGAAGGTGGCGCCGCCGCCAGCGCGCGGTGCGACCGAGATGTCGCCGCCCATCGCGCGCGCCAATTGCTTCACCGAGGACAGACCGAGGCCGGCGCCGCCGAAACGCGAGGCGATGGTGACATTGGCCTGGGTGAACGGGCGGAACAGCCGCTTGATCTCGGCCATGGTGAGGCCGATGCCGCTGTCGGACACCGCGAAGGCGATGCCGACCCTGCCCTTGCCCTTTGCTGTGCCCTTGTTGGCGGGATGGCAAGGCGCCACCGCCAGCGCCACACCGCCCTGCTCGGTGAATTTCACGGCATTGTCGATCAGGTTCTCGAGCGCGGCGCGCAGGCGGACGGGATCGCCGACCACCAGCCCCGGCAGCTTGTCGGAAATATCGATCTGGGCCTGCAGTCCCTTGGCCGCGGCGCGCCCGGCGAGCGAATCGCCGGTGCTGCGCGCGAGCGCCCGCAGGTCGAACAGATCCTGCCGCAGCGTGCTGCCGGCCATCCCCGCGCCCTTGCCCGTTTTGGCAGCGTCCACGAACAGCGTGGCAAGGCTCGCCAGATGCTCGGCGCCAGCCTTGATGGTGTCAGCCCAGCGCCGCTCCCGCTCTCCGAGATCGGAGGTCGCGAGCAGATCGCTGATCGCGAGAATGCCGGTCAGGGGGGTGCGGACCTCGTGGGCAAAGGCGGCGAGCGCCGCCTGGACCACATCTGGCGCGGCCGCCTTGGTGGCACGCTTGCGCGACCGGCCCGCCGCCTCGGACCGTTTCCGAGGCGGGCGCCGGGACGTCCGCGTAGTGCGCACTGCGCGCGTTTTCGCCGCCATAATTCCCCTTCGAAGTCGTCCCCTTCGAACCCGGACTATCGGGCAAGAATGGCATGACGGAACCCTCGGAGTCACGGCAGCGTTTCGCTAACTCCCAGAGAAACTTAATCTAATCCGACCAGCCGACGGACACTGGCAGGTGTGGCACCCGCGATGCGCAACTGCCGCAACCCCGTCGCGCGGCTGGATTTCGACAGCTTCCGCCCCTCGCCATCGCGAATCAGCGCGTGATGGCGGTAAACGGGTTCCGGCAGGCCAAGCAGAACCTGCAGCAGGCGGTGGACCGAGGTTGCGTGAAACAGGTCCTGCCCCCGCACGATCTCGCTGACGCCCTGGAGCGCGTCGTCGACGACCACCGACAGATGGTAGCTGGTCGGGGTTTCCTTGCGGGCCAGGATCACGTCGCCCCAGGCCTCAGGCCGCGCCGGGACGGTGCCGCGCGCGCCCCCCGGTCCCTCGCCGAGCTCGGTCCAGCTCAGGCCGGCGACGCGGCGGCAGGCGGACGCCATGTCCAGCCGGAGCGCATAAGGCGCGCCCGCGGCGATCAGCCGTATCCGCTCGTCGGCAGGGAGCGACTTCGCATTGCCTGGATACAGGGGCGCGCCGTCAGGATCGCGCGGCCACGGCCCGTCGGCCTCCCGCGCCGCCACCAGCTTTGCGATCTCGGCCCGACTTTCGAAGGCGGGGTAGACGAGGTCCAGCGCGGAGAGTCTTTCGAGCGCGGCGCGATAGTCGGACAGATGCTCCGACTGCCGCCGCACCGGCGTCTCCCAGGCAATGCCGAGCCAGGCGAGGTCCTCGTAGATCGCCGTCTCATATTCGGGCCGGCACCGTGTCGCGTCGATGTCCTCGATGCGCAGCAGCAGCCGCCCGCCGGTCTGAAGCGCCCGATCGAAGTTGAGCAGGGCGGAATAGGCGTGGCCGAGATGCAGGAGGCCGTTGGGGCTGGGGGCAAATCGGAAAACGGGTGGCATGAATTCTCGCAAGACTCGTCATTGCCAGGCTTGACCCGGCAATCCATCTTCCATGACTCTGTTACGATAGGAGATGGATGGCCGGGTCAAGCCCGGCCACGACGCCGGAGAGAGCTTACCGAGCCCCATGACCATCCATCTCGAAACCCAGTCCGACCTCGAAGAAGCCGTCCACGCATTGATCAAGCGCGATCCGCGCCTCAAGCCGGTGCTCGAGATCGCGGGCATGCCGGCGTTGCGGCGGCGCGAGCCGGGCTTTGCGGGGCTCGCGCACATCGTCTGCGGGCAGCAGCTTTCGACCGCGAGCGCATCGGCGATCTGGGCGCGACTGTCCGCCGCCTTCGATCCGTTCGACCATGATGCCGTGCGCCGCGCCCGCACCGACCGGCTGGGGCGGCTCGGCCTGTCCGCCGCCAAAATCAAGACGCTGAAGCATCTGGCGCGCGAGATCAATGCGCAGCGACTGAACCTCGATGTGCTCGCGGAGGAAGATGCCGACGCCGCGCATCACACGCTGATCTCGCTGCCCGGCATCGGGCCGTGGACGGCGGACGTCTATCTGCTGTTCTGCCTCGGCCACGGCGATGCCTGGCCGGCCGGCGACCTGGCCGTGCAGGAGGGCATCAAGATCGGGCTCGGCCTCAAGGCGCGGCCGACGGAGAAGCAGATGGCGCCGCTCGCCGAGCCCTGGCGTCCGCTGCGCGGCGCTGCTGCGCATCTGTGGTGGAGCTATTATCGCGCGGTGAAGAAGCGCGAGGGCGTGCTCGCCGGAAACTAAAGCTTTTTTTCGCATGATCTTTCGGGGAAACCGCTTCGCAGTTTTCCGGATCATGCTCTAGCCCCGCAGCCGCTCGCGATCGGCGCGGGCGCATTCGGCCACGAAGTCGACCACGGCGCGCACCGCGGACAGCTCGACCAGATCAGGATGGGCGAGCAACCAGAGGTCGGCAACGCTGGCGAGCTTCTGCGGCGCGACGCGCACGAGGTCCGGATAACTCTCCGCGACGAAACAGGACAGCGCGGAGATTCCGATCCCCGCGCGTACCGCCGCCAGCATGTCGCCCTGCGACGAGCAACGCATCACCAAGGTGCCCTGGCGCGTGATCGCATCGCTCCAGCGCGCCAGCTGCGCGTTGGAATCCTGATCGGCAAAGCCGATCACGCTGTGCCCCTTCCACTCGCCGCTGCGCTCCGGCAGGGAGCGGCCGGCGGCATAGTCGCGCGAGGCGTAGAAGCCGGTGCCGAGCCGGCCGATCTTGCGGCCGACCAAATTTTCCTCGCCGCTGTCGACCGGGCGCAGCACCACGTCGGCCTCCCGGCGTCGCACGCTGGCCGGGAACGGATGGGTGATGATCTCGAGCCGGATGTGATCATGCGCGGCGAGAAAGGATCGCAGCCGCGGCATCAGCCAGTGCGAGGCCAGGGTCGCGCCGACCGACAGCTTGACCGTGCCCCGCGCCTTGCGCCCGCCGGCGCCGACCGCAGCCTCGGCCCGGAGCGCGGCGGCCGCCATCGCTTCGGCATGCTCGCGCAGCGTGCGCCCGTCGGCGGTGAGCGCGAATCCGTCCGCGGCACGCGCCAGCAATTTTGTGCCGAGTTGTTCCTCCAGAGCGGCGATCTTGCGGCTGACGGTCGGATGGCTCGCATGCAGACGCTTCGCCGCGGCGGTGAAGCTGCCGGTGTCGGCGACCGCGACGAAGGTCTTGCAGAGGTCCCAATCCACGGGCGGCTCCGTTCAAACATGAATACCTGCTTGTTCAATATTGAACGATCCGCCCCCGCTGTCCAACCCTATAGTGCGGTCAAACCGCCAGGCAGGACACTCCGCCGGCGACAAATCGACATGGAAGCGCTCACAATCGGCCCGCAGGCCGTTGACGCGCGTCGCCAGGAGGATCGGATGGCACTCCCCGCCTTGCTCAAGAACAATCTGGAGCTGCCCGTCGTCGGCTCGCCGCTCTTCATCGTCTCCGGACCGGAGCTGGTGATCGCCCAGTGCAAGGCGGGCATCGTCGGCTCGTTTCCCGCGCTCAATGCCCGTCCGGTCGAGAAGCTCGAGGAGTGGCTGAGCCGGATCGAGCACGAGCTCGGCGAATACAAGTCGCGCAATCCCGGCAAGAAGGTGGCGCCCTACGCCGTCAACCAGATCTGCCATTCCTCCAACGACCGGTTGATGAAGGACATGGAAACCTGCGTGAAGCACAAGGCGCCCATCATCATCACCTCGCTGCGGCCGCCGGCGGAGATCGTCGAGGCCGCGCATTCCTATGGCGGGCTGGTGTTCCACGACGTCATCAACGTCAAGCATGCGCGCAAGGCCGCCGAGCAGGGCGTCGACGGCCTGATCCTGGTCTGCGCCGGCGCGGGCGGACATGCCGGCACGCTGTCGCCCTTCGCGCTGGTGCGCGAGGTCAAGCAATGGTTCGATGGCGCGATCCTGCTGTCGGGCGCGATCAGCGACGGTTTTGGCGTTGCGTCCGCGCTGACGCTGGGCGCCGACCTCGCCTATATGGGCACGCGCTTCATCGCGACGCAGGAAGCCAATGCCGACGAAGCCTACAAGTCGGCGCTGACGCAGCACGCCGCGCACGACATCGTCTACACCAACCTGTTCACCGGCGTGCACGGCAATTATCTGGGTCCCTCGATCGCCGCCGCCGGCCTCGATCCGGACAATCTTCCCCCCGCCGACAAATCGAAGATGAATTTCGGCTCCGGCGGCAACATGAAATCCAAGGCGTGGCGCGACATCTGGGGATCGGGCCAGGGCATCGGCCAGATCACAGACGCGCCGCCGGTCGCCGAGCTGGTCGACCGGCTGAAGGGCGAATTCGACCGGGCCCGGCAGGATTTCCTGATGCGCGCCAGTGCCTGACGTTTCTGACTGACAAGAACAACGGGAGGACATCATGAAGCTGGCAGCCGCCCTCATCGGCCTGTCATTGCTGACGCTCGCGACCGGAACCGCCCGCGCCGAAGGCAGCAACGAGATCCGCATCGGACAGACGCTGCCCTATAGCGGCCCGGCTTCCGGCTTCGGCGCTATCGGGCGAACGCAGGAGGCGTTCTTCGAGAAGGTCAATGCCGAGGGCGGCATCAACGGCCGCAAGGTCAAGTTCATCACGCTCGACGACGCCTACTCGCCGCCCAAGACCGTCGAGCAGACCCGCAAGCTGGTCGAGCAGGACGAGGTGCTGATGATGTTCGGCTCGCTCGGCACCGCCACCAACAGCGCCGTGCAGCGCTACCTCAACGGCAAGAAGGTGCCGCAGCTGTTCGTGCTCTCGGGCGCGACCAAATGGGCCGATCCGCAGAAATATCCGTGGACCATGCCCGGCATGGCCGCCTACGAATCCGAGGGCGTGGTCTATGCCAAGCACGTGCTGCGCACCAGGCCCAGCGCGAAGATCGCCATCCTGTCCCAGAACGACGATTTCGGCCGCGATTATGTCGCCGGTTTCAAGCGCGCGCTCGGCGAGAAAGGCGCCAGCATGATCGTGGCGGAGCAGACCTACGAGACCAGCGCACCGACGATCAGCTCGCAGCTCTCGACCCTGAAGGCGTCGGGTGCCGACGTGCTGTTCGGCGTCGTGCTCGGCAAGTTCACCTCGCAGATGATCAAGGGCGTCGCCGAGATCGGCTGGAAGCCCGAGCTGTTCTTCGTGCCGACCTCGGCCTCCTCGATCTCATTCCTCGAGCCGGCCGGGCTCGACAACGCGGTCGGCCTGATCTCGTCGAGCAACCAGAAGGACACGATGGACCCGCAATGGGCCAGCGATCCCGGCGTGAAGGAATACTTCGCCTTCATGAAGCAATACATGCCGACTGCGGACCTCTCCAACTCCAACTACGCGGCCGGCTACCACTATGCGACGCTGCTGATGAGGGTGCTGACGGCATGCAAGGATGATTTCAGCCGCGACAACATCATGCGCCAGGCCGCTTCGCTCAAGGAGGTGAAGCTGCCGCTGCTGCTGCCGGGCATGTCCGTCACCACCGGCCCCGATGACTATCTGCCGTTCCAGCAGCTGCAGCTCCGCCGCTTCAACGGCAAGAGCTGGGTCGGGTTCGGCGATGTGCTCGATGATCGCTAAACCGGAACAGGGTGAGGACACGCCATGATCATCAGCGGTGAACGCCGGATCGGCTACGACGAGATCCACGCCCGCATCCGGCGCGCGGCGAGCGGGCTCCGCTCCCTTGGCCTGGCCGAAGGCGCTCCGATCGCCATGATGCTGCGCAACGACTTTGCGCTCTTCGAGGTGGTCGCGGCCTCCGCCGCGCTCGGCAGCCCGGTGGTGCCGATCAACTGGCATCTCAAGGCCGAGGAGGTCCGCTACATCCTGACCGACAGCGGCGCGACGATCCTGGTCTGTCATGCCGATCTGCTGCCGCAGATCCGGGCCGGCCTGCCCGAGGATGTCCGCCTGCTCGTCGTCGCGACACCGCCCGAACTCGCCGCGACCTTCGCCGTTCTGCCCGAGCTGACCCAAGCCCCGGCGGGACTGACCGATTGGGACCGCTGGCGCGACGGCCATCCGGAACATCGGGCCCCGCCTCGCCGTGCCACGGCGATGATCTACACGTCGGGGACCACGGGCATGCCGAAGGGCGTGCGGCGGATGCCGATGGAGCCCGAACAGGCGGCCGCCTCCGAGCGCGTCGGCGCGATCGCCTATGGCATCAAGCCGCGCGACAACCAGGTCGTGCTGATCAACGGGCCGATGTACCACTCGGCGCCGCACTCCTACGGCATGCTGGCGTTCCGCAGCGGCTGCAGCATCGTCCTCCAGGCGCGGTTCGACGCCGAGGAGCTGCTGGCCCTGATCGAGCGCCACCGCGTCACGCATATCCACATGGTGCCGACCATGTTCGTCCGGCTGCTGCGGCTGCCCGAGGCCGTGAGACGACGCTACGATCTCGCCTCGCTGCGGTTCGTGGTGCACGGCGCCGCGCCCTGCCCGCCCGAGGTGAAGCGGGCCATGATCGATTGGTGGGGACAGGTCATCAACGAATATTTCGGCTCGACCGAGACCGGCATCCCGGTGTGGCACTCGGCCGAAGAGGCACTGAGGAAACCGGGGACGGTCGGCCGCGCCATCGAAGGCGGCATCGTCAAGATCTTCCGCGATGACGGCAGCCGCTGCGGCGTCAACGAGGTCGGCGAGATCTACATGCGCCAGACGGCCGTGCCCGATTTCGACTATCACGGCAAGGCGCACGCCCGCGCCGAGGCCGGCCGCGATGGTCTCGTCAGCGTCGGCGACGTCGGCTATCTCGACGAGGACGGCTATCTGTTCCTGTGCGACCGCAAGCGCGACATGGTGATCTCGGGCGGCGTCAACATCTATCCCGCCGAGATCGAGAATGTGCTGATCGCAATGCCCGGCGTGCGCGACTGCGCCGTGTTCGGCATCCCCGACGCCGAATTTGGCGAGCGGCCGTGCGCCTTCGTCGAGCCGGAGCCCGGCGCCGACCTCTCGGCCGCCGCAGTTCAGTCGTTCCTGCGCGAGCGGCTCGCCAACTTCAAGGTGCCGAAGGAGGTCGAATTCCGCGATGCGCTGCCGCGCGAGGCAACGGGAAAGATCTTCAAGCGCAAGCTGCGGGATCCTTATTGGGCGGCTTGACTGGGAACTCGCACCTGGTCGGCGATTGACGCGATGTGTGCGGCCCGCTTCGCTACGGTTGCGGTCTCGTTCTTCGCCTCACGAGAGCTCGCTTCACGCGGGTGGACTGGCGCCGCGGACGTGTCGAATACAATCCGCTCGGGTAATACACGCGCCGAATGAATCCGAATGATGCTTCTGTCCACATCGATGCCGGCGCTACGTTCCGGCGGCGCGGGAAAAAGAAAATCGGCCAGGAACAGCAGCGCGACAAGCAAGCTGCCGACGAACAAGAAATAGCGAATGATAGGCATCTGAATTGGCAGCGCGTCCCGGTATTGGAGACGCTTCAACGGGAAATACCGGCAATTGTTCCTGCGCGCGGTCCTGGCGCGTGATCATCATGCACGTCACGCTGGGTGCGCGCTTTGATCGCGACCGCGGAGCAACCAATCGGAAGCTCATCTGTTGTCGCCCGGCATAATCAACTGTCGGAGGACAATAATGTCACGCCTACCCATGCTCGCCGCAGCACTCCTGCTGCTCGGATCAGTGCCCATCAGCGCACAATCGCAACCCGCGCAAAGCGGGCCGGGCAACAACGCGATCAACAGTGCCGATCAGAACAACTCGAACGCCCCCGTCGCGGGCCGCAACAGCTTCACCGAAGGCCAGGCGAAGTCGAAGATCGAAGCAGCCGGCTATTCCAATGTCTCCGGCCTGCAGAAGGACAATGATGGCGTCTGGCGCGGCAAGGCCGACAAGGCGGGAACCAAGACCGACGTCAGCGTGGACTTCCAGGGCAACGTGAACCCGACCAGATAAGCGGAGGACGCAACATGACCACCACCATTTCCAGACTCTATGACAACTATTCGGATGCGGAACGTGCAGTCACCCGGCTCGAGGCCGCCGGCGTGCCGCACTCCGACATCAGCATCGTCGCCAACAACTCCGACAATTGGTACGGCAACTCGACCCGCAAGGTCGATCGCGACCGCGACGGCGTCGACGATCGCGCCGAAGGTGCGGGCACTGGCGCCGGCGTTGGCGCCGGCCTCGGAGGCGCGGCGGGCCTGCTTGCGGGGCTCGGGCTGCTGGCTATTCCCGGACTCGGACCGGTCGTCGCTGCCGGCTGGCTGGCATCGACCGCGGCGGGTGCCGCGGCCGGCGCTGCAACGGGCGGCATCGTCGGCGCGCTGACCCAAGCCGGCGTGTCCAAGGACGATGCGTCCCGCTACGCCGAGGGCGTCCGCAGGGGCGGAACGCTGGTGTCGGCGAAGGTCCCCGATCAGGACCGCGCGCGTCTCGATGCCCTTCTGCACGAGAGGTCGGTGAACCTGCAGGATCGGAGCGCTGCCTGGCAAAAGACCGGCTGGACCGGCTTCGATGCCGCCAGCCCGCCGCTGTCGCCCGACGATGTCGGCCGTGAGCGCGAGCTGTATGGCGCGGGCACCCGAAGATAGTTGGCTTGCCACCTTCAGGCCGAACGGCAACTCAACTCGCAAGAAAGGCTCCACAAGGTGGAGCCTTTCCATTGTGCGAATACCCCGCCGCAGAGCAGCGCCTTCGCGGCTTGGGTCGGCTTCGCGCCGATCTTGGGGCGAGCTTGACCGCAAGAAGAGCCGCGGGCGGTACGGCAGGTCTATCTCGACACGCTGCTGCGGCCGCATTCCGCCGGAGCAGGGCCATATGCTCTCGCTGCTCGGGTAAGGCGCTTTCGACGACCCGAGAACCGGTATAGCCTTTGACCTCTATAAGCGGAGCATGATCTCTTCGGAACCGCCGCAAACTTTGCGCTGCGCGGCCCTCCCGGTCCGGATCATGCTCAGAGGAAACGCCGCGAAGACGGCCATGAGGTCGCGCATGCTGGACAGGACGAAGGATATTTCCGTCGCCGCACAGGCCTGGCTGGACGAGTTCGAGCATTCGCTGGGCAAGCCTGATCGCGAAGCGCTCGACCGCCTGCTCGTCGCCGAATGTTTCTGGCGCGATGTGCTGGCGCTGAGCTGGAACCTGCAGACGGTCGCGGGTCGCGATTCCGTCGCGCAGGAGCTGGCGGCGCGCGCGCCCAAGGCGGCGCCGACGAATTTCAAGATCGCCCCGAACCGCGCGCCGCCACGCTGGGTGACGCGCGCCGGCACGAACACCATCGAGGCCATCTTCAACTTCGAGACCGCGATCGGCCGCGGCAGCGGCATCATGCGACTCGTCCCTGATGCCGCCGACGGCGACCGCCTGAAAGCATGGACGCTGCTCACCGCCCTCGACGAATTGAAGGGTTTTGAGGAGCAGCTCGGCACCTCGCGCCCGCGCGGCCAGGCCTATTCACGCGATTTCCGCGGGCCGAACTGGCTCGACCAGCGCAACGCATCGCGCGACTATTCCGATCGCGATCCGGCCGTGTTGGTGGTTGGCGGCGGCCAGGCGGGGCTCGCGATTGCGGCGCGGCTGAAGCAGCTGAAGGTCGATACCCTGATCGTCGACCGCGGGATGCGGATCGGAGACAATTGGCGCAAGCGCTATCACGCGCTCACCCTGCACAACCAGGTGCAGGTGAATCACCTGCCCTATATGCCGTTTCCGCCGAACTGGCCGGTCTATATCCCCAAGGACAAGCTCGCCAACTGGTTCGAAGCCTATGTCGATGCCATGGAGCTGAATTTCTGGACCGGCACCGAGTTCGAGGGTGGAGCCTATGACGAAGCCAGGGGCCGCTGGACCGTCACGCTGCGCCGCGCCGACGGCAGCAGCCGCACCATGCGTCCGCGCCATGTGATCATGGCGACCGGGGTCAGCGGCATCGCCAACATTCCAGACATTCCGACCCTCGAGAATTTCAGGGGCACGCTGGTGCATTCCAGCCGCTACGAGGACGGCGAGAACTGGACAGGCAAGCGCGCCATCGTCATTGGCACCGGCAACAGCGGCCACGATATCGCGCAAGATCTTCATTCCAGCGGCGCAGAGGTGACGCTGGTGCAGCGCTCGCCGACGCTGGTCACCAATATCGAGCCGTCGGCGCAGCTCGCTTACGCCACCTACAATGAGGGCACGCTCGAGGACAACGATCTGATCGCGGCCTCGATGCCGACGCCGCTCGCCAGGAAGACGCATGTGATGCTGACCGAGCAGTCGAAGCAGCTCGACAGGGAGCTGCTCGACGGCCTTGCCGGCGTCGGCTTCAAACTCGACTTCGGCGAGGCCGGCACCGGCTGGCAGTTCAAATACCTCACCCGTGGCGGCGGCTATTATTTCAACGTCGGCTGCTCCAACCTGATCGTCGAGGGCAAGATCAGCCTTAGGCAGTTCTCCGACATCGAGAGCTTCTCGGCCGAAGGCGCACGAATGAAGGACGGCACGAACATCGCGGCCGATCTCATCGTGCTCTCCACCGGCTACAAGCCGCAGGAATACCTGGTGCGGAAATTGTTCGGCGACGCCGTGGCCGACCGCGTCGGCCCGATCTGGGGTTTTGGCGACGGCTTCGAGCTGCGCAACATGTATGCGCGGACCGGGCAACCCGGCCTCTGGTTCATCGCCGGCAGCCTCGCGCAGTGCCGCATCAACTCGAAATATCTCGGGCTGCAGATCAAGGCGATCGAGGAAGGGATGTTGGGGCGCGAGGTGAGTGCAACTTGAGCCGCGTCATTGCGGGCGCGGCGAAGCAATCAGGCTGTCCGCGCGGAGGGAGTCTGGATTGCTTCGCTGCGCCCGCAATGACGACGCGGATGCAGTCGAGCACGACAGAGACAGCGAGAGGAAGGACCACCCATGCCAGCCATTCTCGGCAGCGGCGAGCACCGCTACCGCGTCGTCGAAAATTTCGCGAAGCTGCCCGACGGCTGGCAGCTGACCGACGTCGCCTCCGTCGCCGTCGACAGCAAGGACCGGATCTACGTCTTCAACCGCGGCGTCCATCCGATGGTGGGGCATTGTCACCGAAGGGCGAGATCTACGTGTCCGACGGCTATGGCAATGCGCGCGTGCACAAGTTCACGCCCGACGGCAGGCTGATCAAGAGCTGGGGCGAGCCGGGCACCGATCCCGGTCAGTTCAACATCGTACACAACATCGCCACCGATGCCGACGGTTGGGTCTACGTCGCCGACCGCGAGAACCATCGCGTGCAGGTGTTCGACGGCGAAGGCAAGTACGAGACGCAGTGGAACAACCTTCACCGCCCCTGCGCACTGTGCTGCTGCGGTGGGGCCAAGCGCCCGACCTTCGTCATCGGCGAGCTCGGCCCCGGCCTCGACATCAACCGCAATGTGCTCAATCTCGGTCCGCGGCTGTCGATCGTCGATGCGCAGGGCAAACGCATCGCTCGTCTCGGCGGCGAGGAAGGTCCGGGCGTTGCCAGCGGCAAGTTCCTGGCGCCGCACGGCATCACGCTGGATTCGAGGGGCGACATCTATGTCGGCGAGGTCGGCGTCACCAACTGGAAGACGAGCTTTCCGGACGAGGAAACGCCGGCCGTGGTACGTGCGACGCGGTGCCTGCAGAAACTGGAGCGGGTGCTGGAATGAGGCACGGCGACCGCCCTGCGGTTCCGGGCCCGCCTCGCCCGCCCCTCACCGAATCACGGCGTTTTTGGGCGCTTCGCCACCGAGGCGCCGCATTGGCCACGGCTGAATAAGTCTCTCGACGGGCTTCACAATCCCGTCACGCTGCATGTAGTATGTCAACACATGCTGCTTCGCAGCGTACATTGGAGGCCGGGAGCGTTACTTGAACGCACATGTCTCGCAAGGCAGTTGGCCGGTGTTGGTGCTGAATGCGGACTTCCGGCCGCTGAGTTACTACCCACTGTCTCTGTGGTCGTGGCAGGACGCGATCAAGGCGGTGTTCCTCGACCGCGTCAACATCGTCGCCCATTACGATCAGGCGGTTCGAAGTCCCACCCTGGAAATGCAGTTACCGAGCGTCGTCTCGCTCAAATCCTTCGTCAAGCCGACCACCCATCCTGCCTTCACCCGGTTCAACGTCTTCCTGCGCGATCGTTTCGCCTGCCAATATTGCGGCTCGCCCGAAGACCTCACATTCGATCACATCATCCCGCGCAGCAAAGGCGGCCAGACCACCTGGGAGAACGTGGTCGCGGCATGCTCGCCGTGTAACCTGCGCAAGGGCAATCTCACCCCGGCGCAGGCAAAAATGTTTCCGCGCCAGAGCGCGTTCGCGCCGACCGTGCACCAGCTCCACCGTAACGGCCGCCTGTTCCCGCCGAACTATCTGCACGACAGCTGGCTGGACTATCTGTACTGGGATACGGAGCTGGATCCGTAGCGTCTGGTTTCACACCCCGATCGCATTCCGCGCCACCACGTCGCGATAGAACGCCGCGCTCAGCTTCGGCAGCCTCGCCTGGGTCTCGAAGTCGACCCGATAAAGGCCGAACCGTTTCCCGTAGCCGAAGATCCATTCAAAGTTGTCCATCAGGCTCCAGAGGAAATAGCCGCGGATCGGCACGCCTTCCGTGATCGCGCGCTGCATCTGGGTCAAATAGTTGCGCAGGAACATGATGCGGTCGAGGTCGTAGACCTGGCCGTCGGCGGCGATCCTGTCCTCGGACGAGGTGCCGTTCTCGCTGACGTAGATCGCCTCGATGTTCCAGATTTTTGCGGCAAGGCGGGGGGCCCAGTAGATCACCTCGGGGCCGATCCGCAGCCATTCCGAATTCATGTGCGGGAACGAGGTCGGGAAGGGCAGCACATGGAAGCCCGGCGCGCGGTCGGAGGCGGTGACGTAGAACTGCGGCGCGTAGATGTTGAGGCCGACGAAATCGTTCGGTGTGCCGATGATCTTCAATTCCTCCGCGGTGAATTTCGGCGCGTTCGCGCCGGCGTAGGCGAGGAAGCCGTCGGTGTACTTTCCCTCCAGCACCACGCCGAGGAATCCCGCATTGAGCTCGCGCGTCGCGATCTCGGCGGCGCGGATGTTGTCCGGCGTCGCGATCGCCGGCACGCAGGCGGCGATGTTCTCGGCTGCGCCAATTCTCGTGCCGGCCCGCGCCGAGGCGCGGATCGCCTGTACGGCGAGCCCATGCGCCAGCGCGACGTGATGGCGGGCCTGGTTGAGCTGCGCGGCCGGCAGCTTCAGGCCCGGCGCGTCGATGCCCCAGCCATAGCCGAAATTCACGAAGCGCCCGACCTCGTTGACGGTGAAGACGGTCCTGACGCGATCGGTCAGGCGCTCGGCAACATAGGTCGCGTAATCGGCGAAGGCCTTCGCGGTATCGCTCGACTGCCAGCCGCCGACGCGGTCCTGCAGCGCCTGCGGCAGGTCCCAGTGATAGAGCGTGGCGCAGGGCTCGATGCCGCTCGCGAGCAGCTCGTCGACGAGGCGGTTGTAGAAGTCGAGGCCCTTCGGATTGGGCTGGCCCGATCCATCCGGGAACACGCGCGGCCAGGCGATGGAGAAGCGATAGGCCTTGACGCCAAGCGCCTTGATCAGCGCGACGTCCTCCTTGTAGCGATGATAGTGCTCGTTGGCGCGGTCACCGGTCGAGCCGTCCTCGATCTTGCCGGGCGTGTGGCTGAAGATGTCCCAGATCGATTTGCCGCGTCCGTCCTCGTTGACGGCGCCTTCGATCTGGTAGGACGAGGTCGCCGTGCCCCACAGGAAATCCTTCGGGAAAGGCGCGGGCGCGTGGAGGTCAGTGGTCTCCGCGGCCCTGGCGCCGATTGCGGCGCCAAGCGCGGCGAGACCCGCAAGCCCTGCAAATTCGCGCCGCGAGACTTTTCCGGACATCGCTATCTCCGCGCCTGCTCCATATCGATCTGATAGACGGAAATCCTGTCGATCTCGAAGGCCACGCTCGGCGGCGATTCTGCGTCGACCGGCCCTACGCCAACAAAGAATTTCGATCCGATCGCCAGGTTCACAATCATGTACATGGGATCGTCGAAACCGATCGGCACGTTGATGTCGGACACCGGCCGACGGTCGATGAAATAGACCAGACGATCCTCCGCCCACAGCACACCGTAATTGTGGAAGCTGCTCGACGCATCGCCGACCGCGAAGTCGAAGCCGCAGGACTGGATCTTCTGGGTCGACGGAATCCGCCAATGCGTGGTCATGACGAGATCGCCCGGCCGCTCGCCGCGGCCTTCCAGCACGTCGACCTCGGGCGGCCAGCCGCCGTCGTCCGCCAGCATCCAGAAGGCCGGCCACACCGCATGGCCGACCGGGATTTTAGCGCGAATTTCGAAATAGCCGTGCTTCTGCGCGAACGTGCCCTGGGTGGTCAGGATCCCGGAAATGTACTCGTTGTTGAACAGAACCGACTTCAAGTCCGGCGGCGTGCGGCTGGCGACAATGGAGAGCACGCCGTCCTTGACCCTGAACGGATCGAGCCCGAGCGGCGCCGCTCCGCGGCCGGCATAACGCGGATCGACATAGATCTGCTGCTCGCCATTGGCGCTGGTCTTGCGCTTGAAGTCGGAGCCGTCGCCGCCCCAGTAGCGTGCCTCCGGCCACGCCGCGCCGCCGGCATAATGCGGCACCCAGCGCCCCGTCGCGAGCGGGTGCTCGTTGAAATCGTCGTTGAAGGTCCGGCGCAGCATCAGGAACGCGAGCGAGGTGGGATTGACGCTCTCCAGCCTGCGGCACTCGATCGTGGAGGGATCGGTGGTGACTTGCAGCGACATCGTGCCGGGCGCATCATCTGGATCGTCCTGCGCGACGGCAGGCACCGGCACGGCCGACAGGCCGATCGCGACCAGAGCGCCCTTCGTCCAACGGTCGATCATCATTTGACTTCGAAGATGTCAGGCGAGAAAGGTTAACGCCTCTGTATTTCGGCGCGCAAGTAAGGGCACGCCGCTCCGGCGGGCGATTAAGAAAACGGGGTACCGCTTGCAAAGCCGGGGCCCCCGACGAACTGCAAACAACGCATTGCCAGCGAATCCTGCGATAGTCGTTACGGTGTATTAAACCTCTGGTGGCAATCTGGCCGCGATCCGCAGACCTGCCTGCCAGGCCGCGGATCGCTCAGATCCGGGGTCGTCGCTGATGTTTGCCGAGACGCTTGAAGCGGTCCAATCCTCGCCGTCGAAGCGGACAATCTACGTCCGCTTCGTGCTCGCGGCGCTGGCGGTGATGGTTCTGTTCAAGACGTTCAGGTTCGGTCACTGGATCGTCTGGCAGGTCCACGAACTGTCCGATTTCGACGCCTTCTACATCGTCGCGCGAGAGATCTGGCACGGTCAAGTCGATCTGGCTTACCGGTTCGAGACCCTGATCAAGCTTCAGCAGGCATTTACCGGTTCGACCAGCTTCATGCCCTGGACTTATCCGCCGCATTTCGACCTGCTGTTGGCGCCATTTGCACTTCTGCCGGAGGGTATCGCCTATCTGCTGTTCGTCACGGTGACACTGACGAGCTATCTGCTCACGCTTCGTACGATTGCTGACAAGAATTTTGCGCATGTCCTGGTCGTCATGTTTCCCGCGCTCGCGATCACGGTCGGCTGCGGACAGAATGGCTTTCTCACGGGCACCTTGATCGGTATCGTCTGCCTCAATGTCGAGCGGCGCCAGGTCATGGCCGGTCTTGCGCTGGGCGCGATGGTGATCAAACCGCATCTGGCCATCGCCGCGGGCTTCTACATGCTTGCGACGCGGCGTTGGACGGCGCTTGCCACTGCTACGACAGTCGTACTCGCGAGCTCGCTCGCCTGCACGTTGATGTTCGGATGGCAGATCTGGACCGCATGGCTCGGCGCAATCAGGGAATCGGCGATCTTCCTCGATCGCGGTTTTTATCCACTGTTCCGCATGGTCTCGACCTACGCCGCGCTCGGCCGGGCCGGCCTGCCCTCGAGTATTGCCTTTTGGGCGCAGGCGGCTGCCGCGAGCCTTGCCCTGTTTGCAGTCGCGCTTGCTGTCTGGCTCGGAACAACACGCAGGGCGTCGCCTGCGTTTACGATCGGTGTCGCCACCCTCGTCTCGGTGATGATCAGTCCCTACGCCTATGACTATGACTTGCCGATCATCGGGATCGGCCTCGCCTTGATACTTCCTGACCTCACGCAAATGGCGAATGCGCGAGAGCGCGGTTTCGTCTACGGACTGATCCTGCTTGCCGGCGCCTACGGAATGCTGCAATCAGCGCGGCTCGCCGCGCAGTTCGGCAGTGATGCGGATCTGACCGGAATGGAGGACAAGCTCGCGCCATCCATCGGGGGCTTCGCGATGATGGCGCTGCTGGCCCTGTTGCTGCGGCTCCTATGGCGGGCAACGCAGCCTGTGGCCGCAGTACCTCAGCCGGCGGAATAATTCAGGCGCGCTGAAACGCCAATGTCGCGCCGAATCCATGGTAGCTCTCAGCAGGCGGACACTGGCAGCTACGCCTCGACCGGTGCATGCTGGCCATCGCCGGGCACGGAACCCGCCGCCCGGGTGCCCGTTCACAGGGAGGCCCGACGCCGATAACCGCGGGAGCGGTATCGGGCCCCGCCACAGCCCAAGGGGAGACGCCTCATGCCTACAGCCGAAAATGACCACGTCTACAAGATCCTGGAACTGGTCGGATCATCCGAGACCTCGATCGAGGATGCGATCAAGAACGCCATCGGCCGCGCCGCCAAGACCGTCCGCGAGATGAAATGGTTCGAGGTGGTGCAGACGCGCGGCCACATCGAGAACAACGCGGTGCGGCACTACCAGGTGACGCTGCGGGTCGGATTTACGCTGGAGGGATGACGGGCCGACGTCGGCAAAGCCGTCTCGCCGCAGCGGCATGGTTAACATCTACTGGCGAGAGTCGATCAAGACCTATCGACCCGATCTGGTTGAATACGGACCGCGCACGATCATCGCGGATATTGCAACAGGCCGTTAAGTCGAAAATGAGAGGCTTGCTCCGATTTGGAGCAAGCCTGATGGTCACGAGCCGCGAACTCGGCACGACGCGCCTTCCGCTCTGGGCGGCGGGTTTCGTGGTGCTGATTTGCGTGACGATCCTCGGCTTGAGCGCCTGGCGCGAATGGGAGACGCGGAATGCCGATCTCAGGAACGCCGAGGTCGACATGGCCAATCTCGCGCATTCGCTGATTCAGCACGCCGACGACACGTTCGAGCTCGCCGATACGATCCTGGTCGGGCTGGTCTCACATCTGGCGGGCGACGGGTGCCTTCGCGCGCTGAGCCGGATTCTATCCGCCCACGCCAGGCGTCCCGCCGATCTCGCCGCCCGCTACGGCGGCGAGGAATTCGCCCTGTTGTTGCCGAACACCGGCCCGGACGGCTGCGCCGAGGTCGCCCAAGCGATTCGAAAGGCGCTGCACGATCTCGCCATGCTGCATGTGCAAGACCCGCCCTCTCGCCTGGTGACCGTCAGCTTGGGCGGCGCGGCAAGCCTCCCATCGGAGACCACGGCGGACTCCAGCACGCTGGTCGCGGCTGCCGACCGCGCGCTCTACGCCGCCAAGGACAGCGGCCGTGACCGGCTGGTGATGTCGGGACAGGTCGTCCCCTGGCGTGCGAAGACCGCGTGACGGGATCGGACCGCTCACCAGGCGTAGCGAGCGCTGCGGCGCGCACCACAACCGTAGAGAGTCTCGGGTTTGCACTCTGTACTTTGGCGCGATATGACTGCGATCGCGGCCGGATGTTTTCGGCCAATCCAAGAGTGCTGTTGTGACCGACGGAATCAAGCTCGTCCTGTTCGACATGGACAATGTGCTCTGCGACTATGACAGGGCAAAGCGCGTCGCCTGCCTGGCAGAGCTGGCGGGAACGACCAGCGCGTTCGTCCACGAGGCGATCTGGGACAGCGGCTTCGAGGCGCTCGGCGATTCCGGCGCGCTCGATGCTGCGGACTATCTGCGAGGCTTCGGCGAGCGCATGGGCCATCCGCTGTCGCTCGATGAGTGGGTGGAGGCGCGGCGCCGTTCGATGCAGGCGAGTTCCGCGATGCTGGAGATCGTCCGCCGCATGCGCGAGACCGTCGATGTTGCGGTGCTGACCAACAACACCACGCTGGTCACCGACCATCTCGACACGCTGCTGCCCGATCTGCGTCCGCTGTTCGGCTCGAGGATCTACGCCTCGGCCCGGTTCAAGACGGCGAAACCGGACCCGCGCTGCTATCGTCTGTGCCTGTCCGAGCTCAACGTGATGCCGCAGAACGTCCTGTTCGTCGACGATCTCATGGCCAATGTCGCCGGCGCGCGCGAGGCGGGGCTATTCGCGCATCACCACACGTCGGTGGAGGCCTTCAGGCAGGCCCTCTCGGAATATGGCCTGCTTCAAGGACGAACATAACGTCGGTG
Source organism: Bradyrhizobium sp. SMVTL-02 (assembly GCF_051853005.1). NCBI lineage: Bacteria > Pseudomonadati > Pseudomonadota > Alphaproteobacteria > Hyphomicrobiales > Nitrobacteraceae > Bradyrhizobium > Bradyrhizobium sp. SMVTL-02. The sequence goes on from NZ_CP182469.1 coordinate 6,893,984, forward strand.
AAGGCGTCCAGGCAGGCTCGGCCCCGGCGCGATCACCTGTCGTGGTTGGGGACCCATTCCTCCGCGGTCGAGTCCCAATGATGGGTGTCGTCGAAGTGCCGCCACGGGGGCCGCTGTGGTTTGGGCTCAGCGGGCTTTTTCCGCGGTTGGGGCATGAGCGCGCCAAGCCTCATCGTCCAGTCACGGGCGCTCTGTTCCCAGTACGGCCTGTTGAAGGGTGTCAGCATTCGGGGCCTCCTTCAGGGAAGAAGCGTGGCTATTCTAGCACCATCGGAGGCATGTGGTGTAAGATGCTTCACAGTCCGGAAATGAGTTTGTCCGCTCAGTCCAATGGGCGGCCAAGGGACCCTTGCCGCCCGCGTGCAGGACGACGCCCAACTCGCCCGTTCGAATTATTCCTCCCTCAGTTCAAAGATTAAGCGGCAGCGTGAAGGCGCCTACGCACGGCGCGCTGCACCATTACGCCAGATGACACGCCACGAAGTGCCCGCCCGCCCCCTCCTTCAGCTCGGGCGCGCTCTCGGCGCAGCGCGGCTGGGCGATCGGGCAGCGGGTGTGGAAGTGGCAGCCCGACGGCGGCTTCATCGGGCTCGGCACGTCGCCCTTGAGGCGGATGCGCTCGCGCTTGAGCTTTGGATCGGGCACCGGCACCGCCGATAGCAGCGCCTTGGTGTAGGGATGCTGCGGATTGCGGTAGAGATCGCTGGCCCTCGCCAGCTCGACGATGCGGCCGAGATACATCACCGCGACGCGGTCGGAGATGTGCTCGACCACTGAGAGGTCGTGCGCGACGAACAGATAGGTCAGGTTCAGCTCGGCCTGGAGATCTTCCAGCAGGTTGATGACCTGGGCCTGGATCGACACGTCGAGCGCCGAGACCGGCTCGTCGCAGACGATCAGCTTCGGCTCGACCGCGAGCGCGCGCGCGATCACGATGCGCTGGCGCTGGCCGCCGGAGAATTCATGCGGATAGCGCCGCATGTGCTCGGCCTTCAGGCCGACCTTCACGAGCAGGCCCGCGACGCGCTCCTCCCGCTCCTTGGCCGACGAGGCCAGATTGTGGATGGTGAAGGCCTCGCCGAGGATGGCGCCGATCGTCATGCGCGGATTGAGCGAGGCGAACGGGTCCTGGAACACCAGCTGCATGTTCCGCCGCATCGCGCGCAGATCGTTGCCGCCGAGCTTGCGCACATCCTGGCCGTCGAAGGTGACCTCGCCGTCGGTCGGCTCGATCAGTCGCAGCACGCAGCGGCCCGTGGTGGACTTGCCGCAGCCGGATTCGCCGACCAGGCCGAGCGTCTCGCCGCGATTGACCGAGAACGACACGCCGTCGACCGCATAGACGGTGCCGACCTGGCGCGACAGCAGGCCACCGAGCACGGGGAAATGTTTCTTCAGGCCGCTGACGCGGAGCAAGGGCTCGCTCATGCAGCGCCTCCCAACTGTGTATCGCCGAGGTGACAGGCCATGCGATGGCCCGGTGAGACCTCGCGGAGCAGCGGCTCCTTCTCGATGCAGACGTTCATGGCGAACTTGCAGCGCGGCGCGAAGCGGCAGCCGACCGGCGGATTGATCAGGATCGGCACCGAGCCACCGATCGCCTCCAGGCGCGTCTTGTGTTCGCTGTCGAGATCGATGCGCGGGATCGAGCGGATCAGGCCTTGCGTATAGGGGTGACGGGGATCGCCGAAGAGATCGTCGACGGGCGCCTCCTCCACCACCTTGCCGGCATACATCACGACGACGCGCTGCGCGGTCTCGGCGACGACGCCCATGGCATGGGTGATCAGCATCACCGCCATGCCGAAGCGCTCCTTCATGTCCTGCAAGAGGTCGAGGATCTGCGCCTGGATGGTGACGTCGAGCGCCGTAGTGGGCTCGTCGGCGATGATCAGCTTCGGCTTGCAGGCGAGCGCCATCGCGATCATCACGCGCTGACGCATGCCGCCGGAGAACTGGTGCGGATAATTGTGCACGCGGCCTTCGGCGTTGGGGATCTGCACCAGCTTCAGCATCTCGATGGTGCGGTCGAGCGCCTGCTTCTTCGTCACGGCCTCGTGCCGGCGCAGGCTCTCGGCGATCTGCTCGCCGATGGTGAGCACCGGATTGAGCGAGGTCATCGGCTCCTGGAAGATGAAGCCGATCTCCTTGGCCCTGATCTCGTCGAGCTGATTGCTGGTCAGCGGCACGAGATCGCGGCCCTCGAAGAGGATCTGGCCGGCCGCGATGCGACCCGGCGGCATCGCGATCAGCTTCAGGATCGACATCGCGGTCACGGTCTTGCCGCAGCCGGATTCGCCGACGACGCAGAGCGTCTCACCCTTGTTGATGGAGATATCGACGCCGTCGACGGCCTGGAGGATACCGTCGTCGGTGGAGAAGTGGGTCTTCAGGCCCTTGATCTCGAGCAGCGGCGCCATCAGATCACCCGTCGCGCGTCGAGCGCGTCCCGCAGGCCGTCGCCGATGAAGTTGATGGCGACCACCGCGATGAAGATCGCGCCGCCCGGGAACAGCGCCCAGTGCGGACCGATGTCGAGAAAGTCCTTGGCGTCGTACAGCAACCGTCCCCAGGTCGGAGTGTCGGGCGGAAAGCCGAGACCGAGGAAGGACAGCGTCGATTCCGCGATGATGGCGGCGGCGACGTCGATGGTGCCGGCGATGATCACCGGGCCGACCGCATTCGGCAGGATGTGGCGCACCACCTGCCGGACCGGGCTGGCACCGAGCGCGCGGGCCGCCTCGACGAACTCCTTCTCGCGGATCGACAGGAACTGCGCGCGCACGAGCCGCGCCACCGGCATCCAGCGCAGGCCGCCGATCACGAGCACGATCAGGATGAAGATGCCGCCTTCGGGACCGAACACCTGCTTCAGCCCGTCACGGAAGAGGTAGATGAGCAAGAGCAGCAGCGGCAGTTGCGGCAGCGACAGGAAGAGGTCGGTGAGCCACATCAATCCATGCCCGAGCGCACCACGCGACATGCCGGCGAGCGCGCCGATCAGCGTGCCGATGAAAACGGAGACCAGCATCGCGGCGAGCCCCACCGCGAGCGAGATGCGGCCGCCATAGATCATGCGCGCCAGAATGTCCTGGCCGAGATCGTCGGTGCCGAACGGATGGGCGAACGACGGCCCCTGCATGCCCGCGACAATGTCGATGTCGTTGATCTTCACGCGCCACACGAACGGCCCGAGCACGACGGCGAGCACCAGGATGAGGAGCAGGAAGGCGCTGACGACGGCGAGCTTGTGGCGGCTGTAGCGCCGCCACGTCTCGCGCCAGGGCGAGTAGACCCCCCGCTCAGCGGAGGGAGATGCGAGGGTCAAGCCAGCCATAAAGGACGTCCGCGATGAGGTTGAACAGCACCACGAGGCACGCGAAGACGAAGGTGACGGCCATCACCACCGGCGTGTCGTTGGAAAGGATGGAGGAGATCAGCAGCGAGCCGATGCCGGGGATACGGAAGATCTGCTCGGTGACGATGGCGCCGCCGAACACCGCGGGCATCTGCAGCGCGATCAGCGTGACCACGGGGATCATGGCGTTGCGCATCACGTGCTTGACGATCACCGTGGCCTGGCCGAGACCCTTGGCTCGCGCCGTGGTGACGTAGTCGAGCCTGATGACGTCGAGCATCGCCGAGCGCACGAAGCGCGTCATCGACGCCGCCTGGAACAGCCCGAGCACCGCCACCGGCATGACGGCCTGACGGATCATCTCCAGCACCCAGTGGATGCCGGTGGCCTTGATGTCGGTGGTGTAGACGAAGGGCAGCCAGTCCAGCGTGACCGAGAAGATCAGGATGAACAGGATGCCGGTGAAGAAGGTCGGCAGCGAGAAGCCGACGAAGGCGAGCGTGTTGGCGATCTGGTCGAATAGCGAATAGGGCTTCGTCGCGGCATAGACGCCGACCGGAATCGCGATCAGCAGCGCCAGGATCTGCGCCGAGCCGATCACGTAGAGCGTGGCCGGCAGGCGCTGCAGGATCAGCGTGTCGACGTTCATCCGGCTGACGAAGGAGAAGCCCCAATCGCCGTGCACCATCGCGTTGAGCCAGTGCAGGTAGCGGAGGTAGATCGGATCATCGAGGCCGAACTTCGCCCGAAGCGCGAGAGCGACTTCGGGCGGAACGTTCGGATTGGTCGCGAGCTCCGAGAACGGGTCGCCCGGAGCGAGCGCGAGCACGACAAACAGCACCAGCGAGATTCCCAGCAAGCTGGGAATCGCGATCAGGAGACGACGCAGAACGTACTGAGTCATGAGGGAAGGACCCGCCTAGCCGCGCGTGATCATTCCTCGCGGTACCAATCGTGCAGATTGTCGGTTTCGTTGGCCCAGCCGCTGACGATCGGCCGCAAATTGTTGGCCGCGGCCTCCACCTTCAGCCGATGCTGCACCGGGATGAATACGGTGTCCTGGTACATGAGGTCGTTGGCCTTGATGTAGTGTGCCGCGCGCTTGAGCGGGTCCATTTCGCTTTCGGCAGCCTCGATCGCCGCGTCGTACTCCTTGTTGACCCAGCGCGGGAAGTTCGTGCCCTGCCACTTGTTCTCCTTGGTGGCGACGTTGGTGGACAGATAGCGGCGCATGTGCTGCGACGGGTCCGGCTGGCTCAGCGGAATCTGGAACATCTCGATGTCCGCATAGAACTTCGCGTAGGTATCGGGATTGGCGACGTCCGAGGAGAAGAAGACCGACGCAACGACCGACTTCAGTTCGACGTCGATGCCAGCCTTCTGGCAGGCCTGCTTGACGATCGCCTGCGTCTTCTGACGGGGACCGTTGATCGAGGTCTGGTAGAGCAGCTTCAGCTTCTTGCCATCCTTCTCGCGGATGCCGTCCGCGCCCGGCTTCCAGCCGGCGTCGTCCAGCAGCTTCGAGGCCTTTTCGACGCTGAATTCCCAGGTCGTGTTCTTGGAGACGAACTTTTCGGGACCGTTGAGGAAATTGGCGGTGGTACGGCCGGCGCGGCCATAGATCGCCTTCTTGACGGACTCGCGATCGACCAGCAGCGACAGCGCCTTGCGCACGGCGGGATCGGAGAACAGCGGATGCTTGGTCTTCATCGACGAGCGCTCGCCGTCGACCTCCGCGTTGGGATCGGTGAAGTTGAGCGCGATGAACTCGGTGTCGCCGCCGACGGCGTAGACGGTCTTGCCCTTGCCGCCCTTCTCGAGGCGCAACAGGACGTCGTCCTCGACCTGGATGTTCCAGCCGAAATCATATTCTCCAGTCTGAATCACCGCCCGCGCGGCCGAAACCGCATCGCCACCGCCCTTCATCTCGACCGTGTCGAAATAGGGGCGGTTCGGCATGTGATAATCGGGATTGAGTTGCCCGCGGACGAGATCACCGGGCTTGAACTCGACGAACTTGTAGGGACCGGTTCCGACCGGAGAAAGGTTGGCCGGCGCTTCCCGCGACTTGCTCCCCGTGTAGTCGGCGAAGAGATGCTTGGGAATGATGGTGTTGGGCGCTCCGACAAAGGCGTCGGCCCAGAACGGCGTCGGCTTCTTGAAGAGAATGCGGACCGTGAGGTCGTCCACTTTCTCCACGGTGATGTCGCGGTGCGTCGCAATGGTCAATGCAGAGGTCGCCGGGTCCTTGGCGTACTCCCAGTTGAAGACGACGTCATCCGCGGTGAACGGCTTGCCGTCATGCCACTTCACGCCGGGCTTCAGCTTCCACGTCACCGACTTGCCGTCGGCTGCGAGCAGACCGTTCTCGATCGACGGAATTTCCGCCGCGAGCACCAGCTTCATGTTGCCATCCGGATCCCAGCAGGCGAGCGGCTCGTAGAACAGGCGCGAGCCGTCCTGGTCCTTGGTGCCGGTGGCGAAGTGCGGATTGAGCAGGGTCGGGCCCTGCCACCACAGCAGCTTCAGCGCACCACCGCCGCCACGCTTGGTCGGCTTGTAGGTCGACGGGCCCTCCGCCATGGCGACGCCGCCGAGCGCGAGGATCTTTGGCCAGGGGGGCGGTGAGCCCGACCGCGGCCATGCGCTTGATGAAGGCGCGGCGATCCATCCGCCCGTCCTTCACCTCGCCGATCATCGAACGCAGTTCTTTATCCAGCATGGTTGTCCCCCGTCTGGTTCCCGTATGGATGCAGGCGGCCGCGAGAGGCGGCCGCCGGGTTTGGCTGGCGGTAGATGGCACACCGATTAGGGGGCACGTCAACTGGGACCGTGTGTATGCAAACGGTCTTCTGGCTGTCCGTTGGGCAAAACCGTGTTCCGCAGCCCAGGCGCTCGGCAATCCCGCGCCAAAACGGCCGGAAACCGCGCTGCACTGCGGAAAATTTGTTCGCCGGATCAGACGAAGTATCGAGACGGAATTCTATGCCACGGACATGTCGAGCGGAGGCGCGACATGGTCCGGCAGCGGACAGACGTAAGGTGTCTTGGCCGTGCGCTTCTGAAGATCGGCTTTGGCGGCCTTGATCAGCTCGGGATCCGTCAGCGCCTTGATGCCGAGCCCGGCCATCGCCTTGGCCGCCTGTACCATGGCCTTGTGCGCGTGCGGGCTCTTGCCCTGCGCCACTACCTGCCAGGTGTGGAAGGGCGTGCCGATTGCAACCGTGGGTGCGTGAACCTGCACGGTCGGCACTACCCAGCTGACGTCGCCGACGTCGGTCGAGCCGACAAGCGGGTTGCGCTTGGCATCGAGCGGCACCAGGAAGTCGGCCAGCGGCCGATCGTTCGGCTCCATGCCGATCGCGTAGTAGACCGAGGAGATGTCCTTGTCGCTCAGCGTCGCGCGGATCTCCGTGGCAAAGCTCTTGTCCGCATCGTCGAAATGCGGCGGACCGAGCTCTTCCATGACCCGGTGCAGCGCCTGCTCCAGCGGCGCGTTCGGTAGGATGTTGGAGACCGCGGAGATGATCTTCATCTCGACCTTGGTCTCGGTCATCAACGCGGCCCCCTGCGCGATCTTGGACACGCGCTCGACCAGCTCGTTCATGCCGGGAAGATCGCGGGCGCGGATCGAGTAGCGCACGCGGGCATGCGCCTGCACCACGTTGGGCGCGATGCCGCCGGTGTCGAGCAGCGCATAGTGCACGCGGGCGTCGCTCGGCATGTGCTCGCGCATATAGTTCACGCCGACATTCATCAGTTCCACGGCATCGAGCGCGGAACGGCCGAGATGCGGCGAGGCCGCCGCATGCGACGTGCGGCCGGTGAAGATGAAATCGGCGCGCGTGTTCGCGAGTGACGGCGTCACCGCCACTTCCCAGAAGCTGTGCGGATGCCAGGTGATGGCGATGTCGGCGTCTTCGAACGCGCCGGAGCGCACCATGAAGGCCTTTGCCGCGCCGCCTTCCTCGGCCGGACAGCCGTAATAGCGCACGCGACCCGGCACCTTGTTCTCGGCGAGCCAGTCCTTCACGGCAGTCGCGGCGAGCAGCGCGGCAGAGCCAAGCAGGTTGTGACCGCAGCCATGGCCATGGCCGCCGGCTTCGACCGGACGGTGTTCCGCAACGCCAGCCTCCTGACTGAGGCCCGGCAACGCATCATATTCGCCCATGAAGGCAATGACCGGTCCGCCCTCGCCCCATTCGCCCATCAGCGCGGTCGGAATGCCGGCGACTTTCTCGGTGATACGGAAGCCCTGATGACGCAGCTCGGCGAGATGTTCGGCGGCGGACCGCGCCTCGGTGTAGCACACCTCGGGCGTGCCCCAGACCTTGTCGCTGAGGTCGATGAAACGCGCCTTGATCGTGTCGACGCCACGCCAGATGTCGCTGCGGTTGTCCATGCTTCGGTCCATGATCCCTTGGTCAAACGAAGCGGCAATGGTTAGCAGCTTCACTGCAGCCCGCCTAGCACCTCGCCGGACAGCAGCCATGCGGCCGGTCCCGGATCGCGCGGTTGCCCGCCCCCGGTGCACGAGGTGTTTCGGTGCGTTTCGAGGATTTCATGCGGCATTCTCGGGAATTGTTGAGGAGCGAGGCTTTCAAGACGGCCCTCTCCGGCCTAAATTATCCACGCTTCGCGCATCGTCCCGCGCCAACGGCGACGCGATGCCCTCAGCCAGGAGAACTCCATGCCCGCCCTGACCGAATGGAGAGTGCCGCCGGCCAATCAGCCGCGCGCGAGCGATTACGGATTCGATCTCGACCGCGCGCTCGCCTCCGTCGTCGGCCTGCACGCCATCGTCCCGCCGGACGCATTCAGCGCCGAGACGCTGGGCACCGAACGCGCCGGAAACGGCGTTGTGATCGATAACGGCCTGGTGCTGACCATCGGCTATCTCATCACCGAGGCGGAATCGGTGTGGCTGCACCTCGCCGACGGACGTGTCGTCGAGGGGCACGCCCTCGGCTTCGATTCCGTCACCGGCTTCGGCCTCGTGCAGGCACTCGGTCGTCTCGACGTCGACCCCCTGCCGCTCGGCAACTCGGCCGATACCCGCGTCGGCGACCGCGTCGTGCTCGGCGGCGCCGGCGGCCGCACGCGATCGGTTGCAAGCCAGATCGTGGCCAAGCAGGAATTCGCCGGCTACTGGGAATATCTGCTGGATGAAGCCGTCTTCACCTATCCCGCGCATCCGAACTGGGGTGGCACCGGCCTGCTCAACGAGCGCGGCGAGCTGATCGGCATCGGCTCGCTCCAGCTCGAGCGTGAACGCGACGGCAAGGCCGAGCACGTCAACATGGTCGTGCCGATCGATCTCTTGAAGCCGATCCTGGAGGATCTGCGCAAGTTCGGCCGCGTCAACAAGCCGGCGCGACCCTGGCTCGGGCTTTACTCGACCGAGATCGACAGCCGCGTGGTGGTGATCGGGATCTCCGCCAACGGCCCGGCCGCGCGCGCCGAGCTCAAGACGGGCGACGTCATCCTCGCGGTGGACGGCGACAAGGTCACGAGCCAGACCGCTTTCTACAGGAAGATGTGGGCTCTCGGCGCCGCCGGGGTCGACGTGCCGCTGACCGTGCACCATGAAGGCGTCACCTTCGAGGTGACGGTGACCTCGACCGACCGTTTCAAGCTGTTGAAGGCGCCGAAGCTGCATTGACCCCAAGCCAGGGACGCCGCGATGAGCGAGGCCGTGATCGACGACATCGTGGCCGTGCTGCCGCCGCTGCTCAATGCGCTTGAAGCGCTCGGCTTCTTCGCCCGGCATCTGCATCCGCCGGCCTTCGCGTCCGTGATGAACGCGATCGGAACGCCGGACGAAGCACTGCAGGCATCACAAGCCGGGATCGGAGAATGGCCGGAGCAATTCGCCGGACTGCGCGAACGGCTCGACCGCGCCTGCAGCGAGACGCTCGCCGCCTTTGCCGGCATCCGCGACGTCGAGCGCGGCAATGGCGACCTCGTCACGGTCTTCCGCGCATTGCGGCATCTGCCGCGCGCGCAGGAGGCGCTTTATCCGCTGGCGGCACAGTTTCCACCGGTGAACAGCTTCTTTCTCAACGCCGCCAATCGCGAGAACGGTGATTTGCTCTCACGGCTGGAAGCCGGCGCAGGGGAGCACACCGGCATCTTCCACGACCACAACGAGCCCGGCAGCCGCGGCGGCTTCTCTGTCTATGTGCCCGAGTATTACAGGCACGATCGCCCCATGCCGCTGGTGATGGCGCTGCATGGCGGCAGCGGCAACGGCCGCGGCTTTCTCTGGAGCTGGCTGCGCGATGCCCGCAGTCTTGGCGCCATTCTGGTGGCGCCGACCGCGACCGGTCCCACCTGGGCGCTCATGGGCGACGACGCCGACACGCCGAACCTGATGCGCATCCTCGAGAACGTGCGCAGCCGCTGGAGCATCGACACATCGCGCATGCTTCTGACCGGCATGAGCGACGGCGGAACCTTCTGCTACGTCACCGGGCTCGACGGCGCCTCGCACTTCACGCATCTTGCGCCGGTCTCCGCGACCTTCCATCCGCTGATGGCGGAGATGGCCGACGCCGAACGCATGCGGGGCCTGCCCATCTTCATCACCCACGGCAAGCTCGACTGGATGTTTACGGTGCAGACCGCGCGGCAGACGCAGGCCGCGCTCTCCGCCGCCGGCGCCGACGTCACCTACCGTGAGATCGACGACCTCAGCCACACCTATCCGCGCGAGATCAACGCGGAGCTGCTGCAATGGCTGAATGGAAAATGAACAACCTCTCCTTGGATGCGCCGCATGGCTGCGGAACCATCATTCCGGGCCGACGTTGTCGTCCCGCTACCGGAGGTTCCACATGCAGACTTTTTTCGGAATGATCCTGGGCGCGCTGCTGCTTGCGGGCGGCGTCTACGTCTATGACTCCATGCAGACCTCATCGGTCGCCAATGGCGGGGTCGCGACCACCAATCGCACCATCGTGAACTGGGATGTCGCCAAGGCCGATTGGGATGCGCTGCGTGATCGCGCGCACAAGGACTGGGTCCGGATCTCGTCGAAGTAACGTCGCGGTATCATGAACAAGGCGCCGTCGCGGGTCCGCGGCGGCGCCTTCACGTTGGCTGCGCTCAACGATGCGCCTCAGTTCATCTTGGCTTTGCGGGCGTCGGCGATGACCTGCTCGAACTCGGTCATGCTGAGCACACCGGGCACGCGGTACTTTCCGACGATGAAGGACGGGGTGCCGCGGAAACCAAAGGCTTCGGCCTGCTCGTTGTTGCGCTTGAGAATGGCGTCGATGTCCTTGGCGCGATCGGCAAGATCGCGCTTCAACCGGTCCATGTCGACGCCGGCGGCAGCGAGCCGCTCGTTGATGCGCGGCTCGGTCAGACGCGAAGAGACGCCCATCATGGCGTCATGGGCCTGGTGGTACTTGTCCTGGAATTTGGCCGCGAGCGCGATCCGCGCCGCCGTGACCGAGACCGGTCCGAGGATCGGCCAGTCCTTCATTACCAGCCTCACCTTGCCGTCATCCTGAACGACCTGGCGCAGCTCGGGCTCGAGCTTGCGGCAATAGGGACAATTATAGTCGGACCATTCGACGATGGTGATGTTGCCGTCGGGATTGCCGGCGACCGGGGTGTCGGGATCGCGCAGCACCTTGGATTCCGTGAGCACCTCGTCGTCGGCGGCGGCCGCCAATGCCGAGGTGATGCCGCCCGCAAGCGCCCCTGCCCCGATCAGCGTCAGCGCTGCGCGCCGCGTCGGCACCAGGCGGTTCTTATTCCAAGATCCAGTCATATCTCGTCCCGTTTCGGTCCCGTCTTCGGCAAATACGCTTGGGATCGGGAATTGTTACCGATCATATAGAGAGTCGCGGCGGCGATGTCATCGCACCAGCAGCGTGACTGCGAGGGGGACCAGGAACGAGGTCACCAAAGCGTTCAGGCTCATGGCGATGCCGGAGAAGACGCCGGCGATCTCGTCGACCTGGAACGCCCGCGCGGTACCGATGCCGTGCGCGGCGAGGCCCGCGGCAAAGCCGCGAGCCCGGTAATCGGTGATGCCGGTGCGGTTCATCAGCGGCGTCACGATGATCGCGCCCATGATGCCGGTGAGGATCACCGCGACCGCCGCCAGCGAAGGATCGGCATGCAGGGATTCGGCGATGCCCATGGCGACGCCGGCGGTGACGGATTTCGGCGCCAGCGACAGCACGACATCGCGCGGCAGCCCGGCGACTTCGGCCAGCAGGACCACCGACACCACCGCCGTGACCGAGCCCGCGATCAGCGCCACCAGCATCGGCACGATGGACGAAACCACGCGCTTGCGGTTTTCATAGAGCGGCACGGCGAGCGCGACGGTCGCCGGTCCCAGGAGGAAGTGCACGAACTGCGCACCGGCGAAATAGGTCGTGTAGGAGGTGCCGGTCAGGAGCAGGAACGCGCCGATGATCCACATCGCGTGCAGCACGGGATTGGCAAGCGCATGGCGCCGCGTGGCCAGCGACACCGCATCCGTGCCCGCATAGACCAGCAGGGTCACGGTCAGCCACAGCAGCGGCGACTGCGAGAGATAGACCCAGAGCGAGAACGGGTTGTCCGTCATTGCGCGTCCTGCTGCCGCAACAGGCGGGTGACGAGGCGGAAGGTCAGCACGGTCGTGAGCAACGTGACGGCCACGGACAGCGCGAGCACGACGACGATGGCAATGCCGTGAGAGGCGAGGACGTCGAGCTTCTGCACGACGCCGACGCCGGCCGGCACGAACAGCAGCGAGAGATGGACCAGAAGGCCCTTGCTCGCCGTCTCGATGCCGTTGTCGCGCAGCGGCCCGCGTGCAAGCAGCGCAAAGCGGTCGCGGGCGAGCAGCAGGATCAGGAGCAGCAGCAATCCGAGCACGGGTCCCGGCAATGGCTGGCCGAGGCCGCGCACGACGGCTTCGCCGATCAACTGGCAAAGCAGGATGAGACCGAGACTTGCGAGCATGGCGTTCGCATGAGGGGACGCGCCGCCCGGCTTGTCAATCGCCGCTATGCGCGGGACGCGCGCACCTCATGCGAACTCGCGGGGGCGAGGCAGCATCGCCATCAGCGTCCCGGTCATCGTCGCGATCAGCGTGGTCTTGCCGTCATGCTCGGCGAAGGCCTTTGCCTCGCAGAAGGTGAGCGCACGGCCGGGCTTGACCACCTCGGCCTTGAAGACGAAACGCTCGCCGCGGGCGGGCGCGAGCAGCGTGGTCTTGAATTCGACGGTGAGGATATCGGCCTCCGGCGGCATCAAGGTGAAGGCGGCAACGCCGCAGGCGTTGTCGAGCCCGGCCGTGATGATGCCGGCATGAATGAAACCGTTCTGCTGTGTGAAGGCCGGCGCATGCAGCATCGCCAGTTCGACCTCGCCCGGCGCGAGACGGACGATCACGATGCCGAGCGTGCGCATCGCCGGCTGGGCGTCGAACATGGCGACAGTCGCCGCGCGGTAGCCCGGGTTTTTCGGCTCGAACGCAGTCATGGTTCAGGTCCCGGCCGGTTCGGCAAGATGCCTCGCGGCAGCTTCGCGGATGGCATTGGTGAACGGCGCGGACTTGCGGAGCTGACGGTCCAGATGCACGCCGGTGATCTCGCAGGTCGCGGCGATCTCCCCGGTCTCGGCATTCCGCATGTCGTGCCGGAAGCGGATCGACTTGTCGCCGACCTCGAGCAGATGGCTGCGGATCTCGACGATGTCGCCGGCAAGCAGCTCGCGCTTGTAGGCGATGTTCTGCTGGACCGCGGCCATGCCGCGCCCCGAGCTGCGCAGGTAACTCGGCGTCAGGCCGAGGCGGGCGAACAGATTCCAGTTGGCCTCGTCGAATTTGCCGACATACCACATGATGTTCATGTGGCCGACATGGTCGCATTGCCACGGATAAACCGTGCCGCGATAGGTCGCCTCCCGCTCCATCGCCAATCCTCCTGCCCTTGATTTTTGATACGGTAGCGTATCAGGGCGGTTCTGCGTTAGCAATACGGCACCGTATCAAGAACCGGTGAGGCTTCCTCCATGAGCGACGGCAAGGGCGATGTCTGGGTCGAGGCGGGGTTCGCCGAGCTCGCCCGCTCGGGGGTCGAGGGTGTCAGGGTCGAGGTGCTCGCCAAGAATCTCGGTGTCACCAAGGGAGGCTTCTACCGCCGTTTCGCCGACCGCGCCGCGCTGCTCGAGGCCATACTGGAACGCTGGCGCGAGGGGCGCGCGGCGTCGATCGCGCAGCAGACGAGCCTCGACGGCGAAGCGCCACGCGAACGGCTGAAGGCCGTGATCCAGCTCTACTCTGAGCGCCTCAATCCGGAAGGAATGGCGATCGAGCTCGCGATCCGGCAATGGGCCCGCTCGGACGAGAACGCCGCGGCGGCCGTGGCGAGCGTCGATGCCGCGCGGCTCACGCATGTTGCCGAACTCTATCGCGCGACCGGCCTCGACGCCGACGCAGCCGAGGCGCAGGCCTTCCTGTTTTATTGCTTCATCTTCGGCCAGAGCCTGCTGTTCGTCGAGCGCGGCCCGCGCAAGCGTTCGCAGCTCGTGGCGAAGTCGGCCGAGAAGCTCCTGGACTAGGCGATCGGTCAAACGAAGATGGCCGGAGCTTTACTCCGGCCATTGCACGCTGTTGTCGAAGCTCAGGCGGCGCCCTTCAGCTTCTTGGTGCATTCGCTGTAATAGCCGCCGCCCTTCTGGATCCACTTCAAGCCGCCATTGCCGTTGGTGGTCTTGTTGGCATTGTACTGATCGACGCAGGTGTGCAGGCGCGCCTTGCCGGCGGGCTCCTTGGCGTATTTCGGATCGACCGCGTTCGGATAGATCGCGGGGCCGGCCGGCAGGGTCGGCGCGGCGGCGGGAGCCGCCTCCTTCTTGGCCTGTTTCGGCTCGGCCGGAGCGGCGGGGGCGGCCGGAGCAGCCGCCGTCGGCGCGGCGGCGGGCGTCGCATCGGCCCCGCACTGGGCCTTGCGGAAGTCGTTCCACTTCATGGTGCCGAGCGAGCCGTCCTTCTTGGCGGCCTGATATTTCGCGCTGCACTCCTGCGAGGTCAGCGCCTGCGCCGGCGCGGCGGCCATCAATGCCACGACACCTGACGCCACAATCGCACACAGCAATTTTGTCTGATTGGTCATCCCTGATCTCCTCCTTGGTCTTCGCTTGATCTTCCCCGAGGGGAAGTGAAACGGGGATTGCTATCCTAGCGTGCCGCCGCCTCGCGACAAGGAAGCGATGGCTTTCGCCGCAAAAATATAGTGATCGCACCGTCCAGATCATTCATGTCGCGTTCAGCATCGCAAGCCGACGTTCCACTCCTTCGCAATTCTCGCAAGAAGAGTGCAACACCATGACCCTCGCCTCTCGCCTCGCCGCCGCCGCCCTCGTCTCCCTGCTCGCCTCCGGCACCGCCTTCGCGCAGGCCACCGCGCCGGCCGCCAAGACCGATGCCGCTGCCACCGCCGACAAGAAGGCGCCTCCGAAGGAGCGATCGGCCGAGTCGCTCGAATGCTCCAAGCAGGCAGACGCCAAGGCCCTGAAGGGCAAGGAGCGCAAGAAATTTCGCCGCGAATGCATGAAGGAAGCGAAGGCCGGCACCTCGGCCCCTGCCGCCGACAAGAAGTAAGTCCGTCACAATACGGTTCGCGAGCAGCAAGGAGAGGCGCGCGCATTGCGGCATGACGTAGCCGCAATTGTGCGCCTCCCGCTGATTTGCGATAAGGCGGCGTGAAGCAAATCACCGCCTCCCTGCCGTTCGAATGGCCGAGCCGTGCCAAAATCCTGAGCATGGTGGAGACGCTCGCCATCGGCACCGCCGGCGGTCTCGTATTTCTCTTGGCGGGCCTTCCCGGCGGCCTGATCTCGGGCTCGATGATCGCGGTCGGGATCGCCGCAATCGCCGGCCGCCCGCTGACGCTGCCGCCGATCCTGACCCAGACCGTGCTCGTGCTGCTCGGCATCTCGCTGGGCTCGGTGGTCTCGCGCCATTTGATCCAGCAGCTCAGCGCTTATCCCCTCACGATCGGGCTGCTCGCGCTCGCCACCTTCTGCTCGACCTTCGGCTCGAGCTATTACCTCCAGCGCATCCATGGCTGGGACCGCACCTCGGCCTTCCTCGCCGGCAGCCCCGGCGCGCTGTCGCAGATCACGATTTTGGCCGTCGAGCGCGGCGCCGACCTGCCGGGCATCGCGGTGGTGCAGACCATGCGCGTCATCGTCCTCACCGCCGCGCTGCCGATGGTGCTGGCGCTCGCGGGTGTGGCGCCTTCGGCCGCGCCGTCGCCGACGACGACGATCGCCTCCCCGCTCGGCCTGCTGGCGTTGGTCGCGGCCTCCCTGGTTGCGGCGCTCCTGCTGCGGCTGGTCAAGTTTCCGGCAAGCTGGATGTTCGGCGCGATGATCGGCTCCAGCGTGCTGCACGGCGCCGGCTTGATCGAGGGCGGCCTGCCGGATTGGGTGCGCGGCGTGGCGCTGGTCGGCATCGGCGCGCTGATCGGCAGCCGCTTCGCGCGGATGCGGATCAAGACGCTCGCCGGCCATATCCATGCGGCGCTGGGCTCGTTCACCGTGGCCATCGCCGTCTCCGCGATCTTCGTCGGCGTCGTCGCGCTCACCACGCAGGTGAAGTTCTCCGACGTGGTCGTCGCCTTCGCCCCGGGGGCGATGGACGCGATGCTGGCGCTGGCCCTGACGCTGCACATCGATCCGATCTTCGTCGGCGCCCATCACCTGTCGCGTTTCGTATTCGTGACGATCGCAACGCCGGGCATCGTGCACCTGTTCGGGCGCACGCAGGACGATGTGGATGATTGACTAGCGCTTCGCGGTCCGCACAAATCCCCAGGCGGCGATCGCGGCCATCAGCAGCGAGATCAGGACGTTGTAGCCGGCGAGCGAGAGGCCGAGGAAGCGCCACTGCACTTCGTCACAGCGCACCACCTTCACCGTGTCGAGCTTCGACAGCAGATCAGCGGCGCTGCCGAGATTGATGACGGGACCGGAGCAATCGGTCGGCCCCTTCCACAAGCCCCATTCAACGCCGGAGTGGTAGGTGCCGAGGCCGGCATTGGCGAGGGTCGCCAGCGCGAGGATCGCAAGCCCTGCGAGCAGCAGCGGCCGCGGCGCGCCGGCGCGTGCCGCGAGCGCCGTGAGAGCGCCGACCGGGATCGCCAGATAGTAGGCGTAGCGCTGCTCCAGGCACAGCGGGCACGGCAGGATTTCAAGCACGAGCTGGAAGAACCAGGCGCCCGCGATCGTGGCCGCCGCGATCCCGGTGACCGCAAGCGAGGCGGCCAGCGCGGGGCTCGTGGCCGCCGGCTTGAACGCAGGTGTTGCGGCACTGTGGGTCGTCACGGCAGCCTCTTTCCGATCGCTCGCGCTCCAATGCCTCTAGCCCTGGCCCAAGCGGCTGTCGAGAACGGCCGGGATCACTTTGGCGCGGGTTGACCCCGCCATGTGCATGGCTATAGTCCGCCCGCTTCGTGACGCCCTCCTTGGAGGGGCCGACCGAGGGCCCCTGTGGCGGAACTGGTAGACGCGCTCGACTCAAAATCGAGTTCCGCAAGGAGTGCTGGTTCGATTCCGGCCAGGGGCACCAACTAGGCTGTTCGAGCCAGTTCTAAAGCCTCCGCAACCGTCCGCGCAGTGCTCGGAAGCCCTTGAAAAATAGGCGCTTCCGCGTACATCGGTGTTCGTCACCGTTTGTTCTCGTCCGCTCCCAGCCGCCCGATTTGTTGGTATTTTTGTTGGTATCGTGTTGGTATCGGGAGAACAAACGTTCACGGCGACTTTCGCTATTCCGAACGAAGGAATTGAGCAGATGGCCCCCAAGAACGGTGGCGCGTGCGCCCACCCCGAGCAGATCAGAACCGACGTCGACTGCCGCGCTGCGCGACCCAGATTCGACAATGGCGCGTGGAGTCCCGCCAAGATTTCCGACGTGACCGGCGGCGGCCTTTATCTCTTCGTTACGCCGAACCAGAGCAGGCCCGGCAACGCTGCTTCCAAGCTTTGGCGGATGGGCTATCGCTTCCACGGCCGCCAGAAAACCTACTCCATCGGCCCTTACGGCAACGGCAAGGATGGAACGTTCTCGCTCGCCGACGCGCGGCGCGAGCGCGACAAGGCCAAAGTCCTGCTCAAAGACGGCAAAGACCCAAGTACCGAGAAGCAGCTCGACAAGCACAGGCAGGCGGCCGCTCGGCCTTTCGGGCAATGGGCCGACGAGTGGCTCGCGAAGAAGAAGGTGGAGAAAGTCAAACGCGGCAGGATCGTCGCGGTGCGCGACCCCAAGACCATCGAGGTGCTTGAGCTCCGCGTCGGCTACGTCAAGGATCGCTTCGGCAAGCTGTGCAGGCAAGACATCAAGCGTCCGGACGTGCTCGCGTTTATGCGTTCATACGAAGCCGAGGGAAAGCTGGAAACCCGCGACCGTGTGCGCAGCATCGGTGAGCAAATCTGCGAATATGCCGATGTCGAAGGCGACGGTTACAATCCATTCCGCAACCTGAATGGGCAGATGATTGCCAACATTTCGACGCCGCGTCCCGGCGTCACCGAACCACGTGACGTGACGCGCGTCTTCAAGCTCATCAGTGCACCCTGGACGAGAGCGAGGTTTGGTGATGTTGTTGGCCTTGCCTTGCTCTTCGATGCGCTGACTATTCCCCGCCCCGGCATGGTCAACGAAATGGAGTGGAGCGAGGTCGATTGGGATGCCGAACGCTGGACTATTCCAGCCGCCAAGATGAAGACTGGTTGGGACCATGTCGTGCCTTTGTCACGGCAGGCACTCGCAATCCTGCGCAGCGTTCAGAAGCTGACCGGCCATCGCCGGTACGCGTTTTCCTGCTCGAAGGACGCGCCGCTATCGAACAACACGCTCAACAAGCGCCTGCGGCTGCTTGGCATTGACACCAAGACTGATCATTGTGCCCACGGATTCCGGACCACCTTCTCGACCTTGTCTCACCACGAAGAGATCAAGGACGCCAAGGCGTGGGATGGCGATGTCGTCGAGTTGCAGCTTGCGCATCTCGATAACTCTACTGTCGAAGGTCTGTACAAGAAGCACGGACCGCTCGCGTTGATAGGCTCGCGTACGAAGCTGATGCAGCATTGGGCTGATCGGATCGACCACTGGCTGGATCCCAAGAAGCTGATGCCGATCAGCGGGGGCGCGCTTGCGTGATCATCTAAAGGCGACCTTCCGGGTCGCCTGCGCCGACATCGCAAGTATCGGGGCGCAATCACCGCCTAGGCTCTGTTGCTCAGATCGCAACCTGAACCGAATGTCGGTATCGCTCGTGCTTGCCGATCCGCGCCTCGCCAACAAGATCGACTTCGAGGTGACGAGCCTCAGCAAACCGAAGAAAAAGCCGCAGTATTGGCGCGCCAATACCTTCTACCTGCTCGACAGCTACGCGCTCGATATCCCGGGCAACGAGGCCATCAACAGATTCGGTGCGGCGGCGAAATCATGAGTGGTCCCATCAAGGCCTCGCAGGTCGAGCAAGGTTTCTATTATGAGAAGACCGATACACCGGGCTGGCTGCGCCTGATCGTGCGCCGGCACGGCGATGAGGTCGTCTATGCCGACTTCACCGGCTTGAGCCAATGCTGGGCCTCGACCATCGCCCGATGGGCAGGCACAAAATACAGCCAGATCGAGGCCGCAAGGTTGTTTCCAAAAGTGGTGGCCGACATCGCAAGGCAGCTGGAAGCGCGATGAAGCTCGACCGCAACACCCGGATCGGAGGGCAGCCGGCCAAGCTCGTCCGCGACCTGCTGGCGATGCCACGAACCGACGGCTTCTACGCCGATCTGGTCGACGAGCACCTCTTCAAGGCACGGTGGCGCGCGATCATCGATGAGTTCATCGATACCGGCAAGCTCGACGGATCCAACCGCGGCCACGCCTTGCGCCTTTGGACGAATGCACGCAAGCGCGACAAAATGTTCGGCGTACGGTTGCCCAAAGTGCAGGATTTTACTGGGCAGACGCACGGCCTGATCGAAGCTTTGCCCGCGCACGAGCTGATCTGCGAAGAGGGCCGGGAAAGCGACGGCCGCGTGGTCTATCGGGTGACGGACGAGGACCACGCAACCGGGATGAAATCCCCGACTTCACGCGTGAACCGCACGGCCGCTGAGGCTCTGCTCGAAGAGGTTCTGGCGCGCGTTGAAAGCATCAACGGCGACAGCGAGCTCCTCCATTATGTTACAGAGGTGGGCGTATTCGGCTCCTATCTCACCGACAGCGATGATCTCGGCGACCTCGACGTCGCCATCAAGATGGAACGCAGGCGGATCGCGGGCGAGTGGGTGGAGGCCGCCCAGGCTGTCGCCGACAAGAGAGGCAGGACCTTGAGCTTCTTTCAAAGGCTGACGTTTCCGGAGACGGAAGTCCGGCGCCGGATCAAGCGCCGTTTGCCGCGAATCTCGCTGTACGAGACAAGCGAGCTCGATGAGCCCCCCAAATGGGCCGTAAGACGATCTACACTCTCACACCGCCCGCAGATAAGCCGAAAGATCTCTTGGGACGGGCCGATGACGGAGCTTAACGCGCACGTCTTGCCACCGTGTACGATCCCGCACCCATCGACATCATGGAGATCCTCAGCCGCAGCGGCAGGCACGGCATCCGGAAAACCATCCACCTGCTCGACATTGAACACGGGCTTCGCCCGCGCAAATGCGCGGCCTGGATTTCGTCTTCGGCATCGTCGTCAGACGCAAACTCAACCTGCTTATAGAAAGCGACGTAGGAAGCCTTCTGGCCCTTGCGGACGCTAGACACCTAATCGGCCCGCTGGGGGCAGGTCCCCCACAGGGGCGAGCTGCCGTTGACCTGGGACTCGACCCAAAGCGCAAGAACGTTGACGCGGCGATAGGTGTTGCCCGAGGCGATGTGTCTCGATGGCGCCTGGCGCTGCCGCGATGCCATGGCATCTGCCTTTGTCCCGCACCGGCCTCGATCGCCGCGACGATGCGGTCGATGAGATGCTGGTGAATATTCCTTACATATGTCGTATCTCCTTTGTTTGCGGCCATCGTCCGTGCCGGCGACCGAAGGGATGCGGAGAGACGGGAGCCGCACCCGGACGGCGCGCCTGTGCGAGGGCTTGCCCCCAGCGGTGGACGGAAATCCGCGTCAGGTCAGCCGGTGAGCATGGCCGGCGGCTGTACAGGAGAGATGGCAAGGCACGCGAGAGCAGAAGCATGAGGCGTCGCGCGGCCGGTCTAAGCTCGAAGGACAACGACAAGGCCGGTGAAAACCGCGCCTGCGCTGCGCTACCATTTCCACGTATCGGGGCTCGTGGCGGTAACAAGCACCCCGATGCCGTAGCCGCTGATGGTGACAACGGCATAGGTGTCGCCATCGTAGCAATTCAGCTGGTACTCCCTGAATCGTTCCGACCAGCGCCAATAATCCCGGTTACCACTGGACGGAAAAAACTGCTTTCGCGGCGAACCTCTGCCGGGCTCAAGCCCATTGACGTCGAGCTTGATCTCATTGCCGCCGCTTCTCCACAAAACGTGCCCCTTCAGCTTTTCATTGGTCAGATTCACCACGAAAAATTCGTGCCTTCCTCCGCCCTTCATTGCTCCCTTTTCGCCTTCTCTTTCCTTACTCATCACCGGCCCTCATGGCTCCCCTCCGCGTGAACGGCAGATTCGCCGGAGTTTGCTAACGTGATCCTGCTGTCTCAACTACCTGATTTGGTGGGGTTGGCAGTCACATCCGGCTCGCACATCGCCGATAGCTTTCGAGCATCTTGGTGAGCTGGTTGGAAAGGGACAATACTTATGGCGGTGCGTGCGCGCAGATTGCGGGCAAAAGAGTTCCGGCGGCTGGAGCAGAGTTACCTGCTACAGGCTGAGCACTCACCAGGAGAACTCGAACGGGACAGCTTACTCAATCTCGCCCAAGGTTTCGGATATGCGGCCGAGCAAATCGAGAGACGCGCGGTGATCGCCAAGACAGTAGTTCTCTGCGCTATCGCCGCGCTCGCACTCTTTGCCGTTCTGTATATTCCTTAGCGTGCTCCCACGCGTTGCCGCGGCTCCAGGGCGTGCGAAGTCCCGGACGGTCTGCAATCCGAAAAGCGCCTGGTCAAAAACTGCTCGAACGCTGTTGTCAGACTGCCCCAAACAGGAAGGGATTGCCGCAAACAAGGTTTCGCTCGACACGCCGCGTTGGAATGCCAGCGAGGACGTCGTTCATCGATCGAAGGCGAG
Source organism: Bradyrhizobium sp. SMVTL-02 (assembly GCF_051853005.1). Lineage (NCBI taxonomy): Bacteria > Pseudomonadati > Pseudomonadota > Alphaproteobacteria > Hyphomicrobiales > Nitrobacteraceae > Bradyrhizobium > Bradyrhizobium sp. SMVTL-02. The sequence goes on from NZ_CP182469.1 coordinate 6,915,570, forward strand.
AAGCGCACCGCGACATTTCAGTCGGACCGATTGTGATTCGAGCGGAGGCATGGGTGGCGAGGACGAAAAGAGCCAGATCGAGGCATTAGGGTCGTCGGATACTGACCTTCACGGCGACCACGAGGGCAGATGCCTGAAATCCACAGAACCACTTGCCGCCAGCTCGCACCGTCCTGCCGAACGACCGTGGGATAAATCCAGTGCGGGATCGAGCCGAGCCAATTCCAGAGCCTCTCGTGCCGCGTGGTGTCGAGCGCCAGTTCGCCTGTCTTCGCCGAGATGTGGCTTTGCGAACGAGTTCGTTGCGGGCTTCGATGTCAACAAGATCGACTTCACTCACGCCAACAATTCGCCCTATGGCGGGACATCCTCGGTCAGCGCCGATGCCGTCGACATGGGCTATTTTTCTGCCACGACAACGCCGACTACTCCTGGTTACAACGCAATCGTCAATCGATACGCGCTGTTCGCCGAAGACCGACTATCACTGACCGATTCCCTAGCGCTTCGCCTTCTTGGGGACCGCATCGGCCGGAGGAAGCCGACTCGGAAAATACCAGCCCCCGCGTCTGCTAATCGGCGCGCCCTTGCCCGTCGTCCGGCAGAGGTAGGCGTCCCAAATGCGCCACTCCGGATCTTCCGTCCGGACGAAGACCTTGCCGTTGAGGCCGAAGTCGACGATCGGATGCCCCATCGCGATGCGGAATTCGGCTCGATCGACGCCCATCGCGGCGAAGCAATCTTCAAGCGTATCGGTCTCATCCACCGCATCGTTCATCGAATGCTCGGCCACCCCCGGCCGCATCACCCGCTTGAGCAGCTTGAGAATCTCGTCATCGTCTTCAGAGGAGTAGAATTTCAAGCGCATCCGACCGCGGACAAGATAGCAGGCCTTCATTCCCGGCTCTCGGTCCTCGGCGCGCTCCACCGCGGCGTATCTGGGGACGTCCCCGATATCCGGAGGCAGCCGCTCTCCATCCTCGGAGAAGCGCGGCTTACACGCCATCTGTACCGCATCAGCAACGCGCGCGAGACCGAACTCGCCGATCCAGTCGACGAACGCGTCGGTCCAGCCCGGGCCGAGAGGCTCGTCGGGCCAGGTCTTGTTCTCCCACATCTCGCGCAGCATCCACGCCGCGCCACGCCACGCCATTCCGAAGTGGAGCGCATCGTCGTTCGCCTGTGGATGTCGTCGTCCTGCGGACAGTGGCGATCGCACGCTGCTGCCAGCGTAACGCTCGGAAGGCCGGCTAAAAGAGCGAGCGCATTCGTCAAACGTCACTCATGGGATGGCGGAATCGGCTGCTATGCGTTTCAAGACCTGCCCATCCCCTAGGGAGCAAGAATGGCTGCCATTTCATCGATATGTTTGTCGATACGATCGAGGACCTGCGCGGGAACGACGTCGCGTTCTGGAAGAACCGACCACTTATCTCGTGCGGCCACCGCAATCTCGGATACGGCGGTTAGAACCGTCCCTTCCGGGAGACGGCTGCGGTTTGCGAAATTGCGCCAGCGCTCTGGGGTCAGAGCCTTGAATGACTTTTCGCCGGCAAGGCTCAGTGCTAGACCGTCTTTCGGGATGTAGGGCACTGTTGAGAGCACGTCGTAGATTGGCGCCAACCTAGGCGTCCGCCCGTCTCCAGGATACAGTAGCGACCAATTCTTGAGATGCATGTCGCCATTGCCCGTGATCGCGGTGAGCGCAAGACGGCGGACAAATTCGATCGCGGAATCGAACGAGACACCGCTGTTCAGCGCGGCCGCAATATTGTGATACGCCGCGCCAGTATATTTCTCGGACGGATAGCGACCGAAGACCTGTGCAAAGTCCTCCATATGCACGCGCGCTCCATCGGCACTGCGATCGAAGCGACGGACAAGAAGCACTTTGCCCGTGGACATCGTGTTGAACTCTTCCGGAATGCCGGCGAAATCCGTCTTTTCGACGAGCTCACGCGCAGGCGCTTCCATCCCTAGCGCTTCCGCCAAGGCCAGGATCGCGAATTCGTTTTCCGAAAGTCCAATATGGGTGAGGGAGGGAAATTTCGCGATGTACCGCCCTTGCTCATCGTCGACTGCGAGCGTGATTCCCCCTTCTTGTCCGGTATTTTTCATGACGGAGAGCTTCATCTGGACACCGGCGAGCGAAAAGCGCGCCTTCTTCTTGCCTTCTGATTCTGGCCCGGCCGGAACGGGAACGCGGTCGCTCGGCAACGCTCGTACCGCTCCCGGTAGATTTGTCCCCAGTGCCGCCAAGAGATCGAAGTCGTTTCCAGGTCGTACTGACGCTGCGTGGTGCTTTTCCATTGCCTCGCGCAGTTTCTCTTCGGGCAGCAAGTTTGCGAAGAACGGCGGCAGCGCGCCGCGTATGGGTTTGGGATCCCGACGGAGGCTGCCATCTGCCGAGCGAAGCGACAGGCTGAATACCGGTGGTTTTTTCAAGCTCCGATACGCGGGCAAGAGATTGAATGCGTTGTAGTCGCCCGGCGTTCGGACGAGCGTGCCGACAGCAAGATCGTTTAATGAGATGTCGAGCGATTGGATACGTTCAGCCGCGAGGACAGGCTTATTCATGCTCCTCCTCCTCCTCAACGTCTGACGTGAACGCAGGACGGTCATCATCGCCCGTAGCTGGCTGCAGCATTGATTGAATAGCCGGTACCATCGCTTGCGGAATCAGCATCATTTCCATGCCAAGGGCGCGGGCCACGTTGACGAGTGTCGTTGCGCGGGCTGCAGCGGTACCCGTTTCAATGTCGCGATAGCGGGGTCTGCTAATGTTCGCCCGGAGGGCGATTTGCTCCTGCGATAGGCCAGCAGCCATCCGCGCTCTTCGAAAGTGCAAGCCAAGTTCCTTGAGCAGCGGGTTCGGGGTCGAAGCCATGGATACGTTCTCGGATCATTAAAACCAAAATGATACCTAAACAGATCACAGATCGCGGTCAAGTGGAACCTAAACAGATCTTTCTTGTTCATAATGATCCGTAAACATATCTTTTCGACGATGATTGAGCGGCACCCGTCGTCTGAACTGTTGATCTGCTGCCAGAATGCTTTTGTGGCTATGCGCCTGACGCGATGAAGGAGGCAGATCTTATCGCCAAGGTCGACCAAGATTTCTATGGCGCTCGCGTGCATTGGGCGCACAGCAATGGCCCTTCAGCGAACGAACCAATCCTGGAACGCAGTGCCTCGCTTTTATGGAACGCCGAAAGCGATCGGTAAATGGACCGTCCAAGTTCATCCATGACTCCGTCCCGGTGGCGTCGTGCCGAGTCGTTTCCGCGAGACGCCTTTGGCGCCGAGCAAGTCCGTATCACCAAGTCAATTCCAATGTCCCCCAACCCGCCTCGACGTAGCTGCGAAGCGTCGAAACCTATCAGTTTGTTTTTCAATCCTGAGACTGCGGGTGCAGGGTCGTCATCTCGCACTTCCAGCGTCACCAATCGGTCGGAGTGAGGGTGCTGTTCACCCATGAGTCTCCGCTTTCCTGAGCATCAGTCTTTCCGAGGACGCCGACAGCCGAAACGCATCGCTTTCCATTGTTTGAACAACAACGCTGCTACGATATAATTTTCAGGCTATAGGCCATCAGTGGAAGCATGTCGGGCGGGGGCGGGACCGGCCGCTGACGTGGCCACCTCGCAGGGCTGCAATGCGAGCGGAGTGGTCTCAGCAACTTTTCTTCTATTCGCGTTGATATCCAATCCCACGACGCGCAATTGACGTGTTCCAATGCAACATCAACCGGAGCATGATGGTCGGATCGGCAGCACTCGACAGGCAAAGTTCGACGACCGCGTGATTCTCTTGACGTTCCGCCCAAGAAGCGACGGGCGATTACACAAGAGCCTCGCTCGCTTCAACCGTGAGAGTTGACGATGGGCCAATCGAAGGAGACGTTCCGCACCATGAAGCGACCTCGGAAGAATCGTGGCATGCCGCCGCCCGCGACGTTCGATATCGATTCGCTGCCGGGCAGCTCTAATTTAACGGCATTAGAGACGGCCGCCGTCATCCGGCGCACGCCTGGAGCTCTGGAGCTATGGCGGCGCAATCCGAGCCATCCGCTGAAATGGCGCTACGTCGATGGCCGCCCGCTTTACCGCGTCGATGCGGTGCGCGACTATCTGGCCGGACGCGACAAGACAACTAAGTCGCCGCAGCCGCATAATGCTCGCGAAGACGGCCAAGCAATTCGCCCTTGATGGGATCGAGCGGATTCGTACGCTGCAGTCGCACGATCTTGCCCGCCCGTTTCGCGCCGACCAACTCCGCGATGTAGTCATGAGCAGCTTCGAACGCCATCTTGCGGATAATCCACTGTTCGTCGTGATTGTAGACCTGATCGATTCCGCGCGGCTTTTGCCCGACACACAACCGCTGGATTTCGTTGTCATAGCCGCAGCGCGACATGATGGTTCGCAAGCTGCGCCTTAAGTCATGCATGGTGAATTTGGCGGCCCCCGCTTCCTTGACCAGGCGCTCGACCATCTTTGTGAAGCCCGACATCTGGCCGCCGGTCTTCGGTGACGGGAAGACATAGTCCGACGTCGCACGCTGGAAATGTTTCGCGGCCGCAAGCACCTCGTCAATGAGGTGGGTGCGCGGCACGTCGTGGTGGAGGCCCATCTTAGTCCATGCTGCATCGAAAGTGATGCGGTCATCCATGACGCGATTTTGCCACTCGATCATGGTTGGCTCGCTGCGGCGCGGGCCACCGAGTAGGCACATTCGTGTCAATAGCCCAAACGTCCCGAGCTTGCCGGATGCGTGCCAGACTTTGATGATCTCCTCGTCGGTCAGCGCCCGGCCCTTCGTTCGGCGCCCGACTCGCTGCGCGCGCGTCTCCTTGGGCACGCGATAGCCGGCGAGCACGTTGTGCTCGACGTAACCTTCGCCAACGCACCATTCGAGGAACGCGTGCGTGTGCTTGCGCAAGTCCTTGGCTGCACCGCGCTTGCCGGTCTTGGCGATCCTGTCCACCGCCGCCATGATTTGCCGTCGCGTGAGCTCGGCGATGGCGAGATCGAAATGATCTTTCAGACCGCGTCGGAGCGCCGACATGGCCGGTTTCCAGTTGACGACCTGGCGCCCGGTCAGGGACATTTCGTAGGGGCCATATTCAACGATCAGGATCGCCAGTGTGGTGCACTGCCGCTCGGCTAGCGCTTGCCGCTTCGCCTCGCGTTTGGCCTCATTGGGATCGACCCCAATGACCACCTCCCCAGCGACGACGGTGGCCGCCCTGCGCGCGGCCTTCTCATTGAATTTGGGCCATGCACCCAGCGTCTTGCGTTGTGTGCCTTTCGTTCCAGGCTTTGTGAACATGAAGACCCAGGTCCGGCCACCAGTCGCGCGCATCCTAATTGCGAGCCCCGGCTGCTCTGTGTCGTGAAGATAGTGCTGCGACTTGCCCGGCGGCAGCGTTGCCACACGGATCGCCGCGTCAGTGAGTCTCAGGTAGTTCGTTGTTCCTTCAGCTCTGAGAGCTTCTTCGCTCTTTTCCATCGTTTGTGCCCATGCTCCTTGCGCCACGGGTCGAGGCGCGACCCTAGAAACGGACTACAAGCCGTTCCCTCCACGTTCCCAGTTTTGTTGTGCCCGAAGGGAATTTCTCCGGAGGGCACAGCAGGGACATACAAAATGTGGTAAGGCCAGCCAAGGCCAAGGATGGGCCGATATGGCCACAAACCCCTACCCTACAAGGACTTTTACAATCAAACTATGGCTGGATTAGGTTGACTGCAGTCTACCAATTGTGGTTCACACGGGAGAGGTCCAAGGTTCGATCCCTTGTGCGCCCACCATCCATTGCCCCGAGCGAGAAGTTATCGGCGATCCTCGCGCCGTCGCTGTTGGCAACTGCCTCCTCCAAAGCTCGAAAACAACCCCATGCACAGTAGCCGACCCAAGCCGGATCAACGGGTTATGCCGCTACGCGTTTTCCGAATCAACCATTGACGGGCCGGGCGAAGGAACGGCCCTTCCGCAGCGATCCAAGGGCCAATTGCGTGCAAGGAGGTTGTCATGTAACTCAGCTGAATCAGCCTGCCGCTCGAGCGGCCGTATTTCCGGAAATCTCATGCCGGCGGAAGCAACGAACAAAACGCACTTTCGCATCCGCCGCGCGCCGAAGGGCGGCCGCAGGGCCGCTGCGCCGGCCCCGGATATCGAGGAAAAGATTCTCGATGCCGCCGAGTTCGTGTTCGGACATTTCGGCTTCCGCGGAGCGACGACCGCGCTCATCGCCAAGAAGGCTTCCGTGGCGAAGGCCCACATCTATTACTACTTCGAGGACAAGGAGGATCTGTACCGCGCGATCCTCGAACGGGCGATGAACAAATGGGCGCGGGACATGGAGTCCCTCGACGCCACCACCGACATCGAGACCGTTCTCGTGCGCTACATCCACAGGAAGGTCGATTTCTCGCGGGATCACCCCCATCTGTCGCGGATCTACGCCAACGAAATCATCAGCGGGGCACCTTTCATCGGCAATTTCATCGAAAAGGTCTCGACGCCACTGCTGCACGAGAAGATCAAAACGATCGAGGCGCTGGCCGCGCGCGGAGCCATCAGGCCGATCAGCGCGGCCGATCTGTTCTTCTGCATCTGGGCCATGACTCAGGCTTACGCCGATTTTTCCAGCCAGATGGCCATCATGAAGCGCAAGCGGCAGCTGGAAGAGGCCGACTACGCATCGGCCAAAGCCACGATCGTACAGCTCGTGCTCGGCGGGCTTGGTTTTTCTGCCGCCGGCGCCGCGGCAGCGTCCAACCCCAAGGCCGGCTGAACGCCCGGCTCAGTGCCAATTGTCGGCATCGAAGACATTTGCCCCTGAACCGGGGGGCCGCGAACCCGCACCCTGCGCGCCTCTCTGCCTATTGACCGGGCAATTGTCTGCGCCTGCATACCTGTGCCGGCGTGTGTGCTCGCGGATGGCACTTCGAGCCTTTCACATTTTGGGCTCCCGACCCTGACCTTTCGTCTTTTGACCGATCGTTATAGACTCTTGAACGATCGTTTTATATCTGAGTGCAACCTGAATGTTGCTGCTCCCGGCCCTGCCGCGAGGAAACGTTTCGGCTGTCGATGAGGATATGAACGAACATGAGACGCCTGCTCCCGTATCTCGCCGCACCGGCCATCCTCGGAGCTCTGGCTTTCGCCGCGCATCTCTTCTGGAGCGGTGGGTCTCAGCCTCTCACCCCAGACGTCGATCCGCTCAGTTTCCGGCGCTTCCATGCCGCGCTGCTGGTCATGAGCAGAATTTCCGCAGAACGCGGTCCAGCCAACAGTGCGATGACCGAGGCGGCAGGGGACGAACCATTCACGGGCGCGCTGCGGGCGGCGCGGACCGAGGTCGATGATACCATCGCGATCCTGTCGGCCCTCCTTGCAGGCAAGGATCAACGCTCGCGCGACTTCCTTGCGCAGCTTGACGTCATCCGCTCGGATCTCCGTCGCGCACGGCGCGGCGTGGACGCGATCATCGCCCAACCTCGGACAGAGCGCAGTGCGGAGGGGCTTCAGCTTGCGATCGAAGGCATGTTCAGCGCCATCGATCCCGTGCAGGCTCTCGTCGGCGACCTCGGAGATCAGATCGTGGCCGCCGATCCCGCCGCCGCCAGCATGGTGCAGGTGGCGACGCTCATCACCGAGCTGCGCGACGTCGCCGGCCGGCTCGGCTCGCAGCTCATCGTGCCCTTGCACACCGGCCAACCGCCCGATGCCGAACGGGTGGCCGAGATCGCCCGACTGCGCACGCGAGTCAAGCAGATGCACGCGCTCGTCGCCGCCGACGTCGCGGCCTATCTCGCCGATCCCAGCGTAGCGCAGGCCTGGACCGTCGTGAACTCCCGTTACTTCGATCGCGCAATGGAGCTCGTGGACGGCGTACTTTTCCTGGTCGAGCCCCCCGGTGCCGTCGCCAAGCCGATGACACCAGCACAATTCACCGCGCGACTGGTGCCGGAGATGACCACGTTGCAAGCCCTGCGGGACGCTATCGTCAGCATGCGTCCCGAACGCACGGCGGATGCGCGTGATCGCTCCCGGCACTACGTGGCGGCCCTGCTTCGGGCGCTGGCATCCGCGCCGGAGCGGCAATCGTTATAGGGCATCCGAACATGCGAAAGGCGGCCTCGAAGCAAGGCCGCCTTTCCGGTGAAGAACAGTCACTCCGCCGGCACGGACGCAACCCGCATCTCGCGCGACATGAGCACGAGGTGCAGCACGGCTCCGAGACCTGCGCCGACCAACCAGCCCCAGTCGCCGATATTGGGAATGACCTTGTAGGCGCCGAGCAAGGAGAGACCGATCGAGGCCGCGCCGGACAACACCAAAGCGATCAGCGCTCTGCGATTCCAGCCGTTCTCGAAGTAGAGCGAGCCGGAGGAGGACATGGTGTAGAGATCCTCGACGACGACGTGCTGCTTACGAACAAGATAATAGTCGCTCACCATGATGCCGAACATCGGGCCTAGAATGGCGCCGAAAATGCCGACGAAGATCGTAATCGCTTGAGGGCTTGATACGAAGAGCCAGGGACAGACCATGACCGATAGGATCGAGGTGATGAGCCCACCGGTCCGGAAATTGATGCGTTCCGGATTGAGATTGGAGATGTCGTAGGCAGGGGAAACGAAATTGGCGACGATGTTGATGCCCATCGTTGCAACGATGAAGGTGATCGATCCCAAGGCGACGATCCATGGGTTGCCGATCTTTTCGACAATCAAGACGGGGTCCATGATCGCCTGGCCGAACACCTGCACGGTGCCGGCCGTCACGACGACGGTGATGACGGCGAAGACGATGAAGTTGACCGGGAGCCCGAGAAAATTGCCGAGCTTCATTGCCTTCTCGTCGCGGGCGAACCGCGAAAAGTCGCCGAAATTGAGCAGCAGCGCAGCGAAATAGGCCACGATCAGCATCGCGGCATTCGCCATATGGCCGGCCGTCGCTCCCCCGGCAGGCGGACTGAGCTGCAAGTCGAGACTGGAGGTGCCGGTCTGCGCCAGGATCCAGATCGCCAGCGCGAACATTACGACGTAGACGACCGGTCCGCAGAAATCGATGAACTTCCGAATCGTCTCCATGCCATTGAGGAAGATCAGGAGCTGAAACACCCACATGAAGCCGAAGCTGAGCCAGCCGAGCGTCGACAGGCCGGCGATGCCGTTCTGGGTCAACGACACCGCGCCCGGAAACCAAGTCAGCACGAGAACCTGAACGGCCTTGGATGCGAAATAAGTTTGCACGCCATACCACACGATCCCGACGATGCCGCGCAAACAGGCGGCAAGATTGGCGCCCATGACCCCGAAGGACATGCGGGCCACCACCGGAAACGGCACACCATACTTCAGAGAAGGGCGGCCGATCAGGTTCATCAAGACGTAGACCGCGGAGATGCCGATCACCATCGAGAGCAGGACTTGCCAGCCCGTCAGCCCCAGGAAGAACAGGCTGGCCGCGAAGGTGTAGCCCCCCACCGAGTGCACGTCGGACATCCACATCGCAAAGATGCTGAAAGCCCCCCAGGTCTTGCCTTCTCGCGCGGTCGGCGCGAGGTCGTGGTTGTAGAGCTTCGGATGGGCGCCCGTGATGACGACGACGGGCGGGTTGGCATGCGATCCGCTCATTGTTCCGACTCCTTGCTGAACAGGCCGTTCAACAAGCAAGCGGCGCGCCATTTTTGACCAAACGGTCAAACACATTTTACGATCGGTCAATTCGTGGGCAACGTCGGACCGAGGTCCAAGCGCCCGTCCAGCCCGTGGAGCGATTTCCGCCTTGATCGTCGAGGTTCGACACCCGGCGCCGACGGATTAAGGTGACCGTCCGACGACGCCCCGGGGCAGCGCGCATTCGAGCCGTGTACTCGCAGCAAGCACGGGAGGCGATTATGCGTGACCGTGGAGGACGCTTCCGCCCTTCCCGGATGCGCGGACGGCATGCCTACTCGATCGCCAGAATCTCGATCTCCTGCGCACCCGCCCCCCGACATCGCCCACGGTCTTTCCGATCAGCGAGCGCGCGACCGGCGAGACGAACGAGATCGAGCCGGCCTTCGGATCGGCTTTGTCCTCGCCGACGATGCGGTAGCTCCGCACGCGGAGGTCCGCCCGGCTGAACGTCATGCGCAAACACAACCTAGAGCGCGACGACGATTCATCCCGGTCTCATCGCGCTTTAGCGCGGCTTGAGCAGCTCGCGCGCGACGATCAGCTTCTGGACCTCGGTCGCCCCTTCGTAGATTCGAAGGGCGCGGACCTCGCGATACAGGCTTTCGACGATTTCGCCCTTGCGCACGCCGCGTCCGCCAAACATCTGCACCGCACGGTCGACGACCCGCTGGGCGGTCTCGGTGGCGGACAATTTTGCCATCGCAGCCTCACGCGTGGTGGGAAGCTTCTGGACGTCGCGGCGCCATGCGGCACGATAGGTCAACAGCGCCGCGGCGTCGGTTTCAGTCATCATGTCGCCGAGCGCGGCCTGGGTGAGCTGGAGATCCGACAGCGTCGCCCCGAACATGCGCCGTGTCTGGGCGTGCACTCGCGCCTCCTCCAGCGCACGTCTGGCAAAGCCGAGCGCGGCTGCAGCAACCGAAGCGCGGAAGATGTCGAGGGTCTGCATCGCGATCTTGAAGCCTGCACCGGGCGCCCCGAGCCGCCGGCTGCTCGGAATCCGACAATTGTCCAGGCGCAACGTCGCCAGCGGATGCGGCGCGATGATGTCGATGCGATCGGCAACGCTGAAGCCCGGGTCGTCCGGAAACAGGACGAACGCGGAAATGCCGCGCGCGCCGGGCGCCTCACCGGTCCGGGCAAACAGCGTGTAGACGTCCGCGATGCCGCCGTTGGAGATCCAGGTCTTCTCGCCGTTCAGAACATAACTATCGCCGTCTTGGCGTGCCGTGCAGGTCATCGCCGCAACATCGGAGCCGGCCTCCTGCTCCGAAAGCGCGAATGCCGCCAGCCATTCGCCCGAACGGACTTGCGGCAGCACGGAATGTCGCAGTTCCGCCGAGCCGGCAAGCGCAATCGCGCCGGATCCGAGCCCTTGCATGGCGAAGGCAAAATCGGCGAGGCCATCGGCATAGGCCAGCGTCTCACGCGACAGGCAGATCGAGCGGGAATCGATGCTCGCCACGTCGCCATCCGGCGCCGCGACCGCGCAATCGAGCAGCCCCTCCGCGCCAAGCGCGCGCACGAGCTTGCGGCAGGCGCCATCGACGTCGCGGTGATCGGCAGCCTGAAGTCCACCCTGCGCGACGAAGCGGTCGAGCGCGTCGCAAGTTGCGCGATGACGCGGTTCGAAGAACGGCCAGTCCAGCCAGTCGCGGGAGATTGTCATTGCCGGTGAGCCCATCTGTCGCTCCGCAAGGTCGGTGTCGGTTCGGGCGGCCGGCATGTTCTCTCAGAACCAGCGATCGCATCTGCCAACGCGGCTCGAACCGACTATTGTTTTAAGCATAAACTATTTCCTTCCCCGAAGGCGTTGTCAACGCGCCAAGACGCGGACGATGTTTCCAGTCCTAGTCCGGCGCTTCAGCGCCGGACTCGAATGCCCGGGACTTCGCGGTCCCGGGTCTGCGCCGTCTCACTGCCTGCTGCAGGACCCCTTCCTGATCTTGCGGGAAGACCGACTCCAGCAGCACGCAGACGAACATGAAGGCCGGAAACCACGGTGAACCGGTCGCACTCTGCACGACGGCGTTCAAGTCCAAGAGGCTCGTCCTGCACAGGACGAGGTACATCACATGGCAAGTCCTGCCAGCGCGTAGAACGGCGGTGCTCCCGACAGAAACCGCCTCATTCAACCATCGGGCTTCGTTTCACGGACGCGGCGGGAGCGATCTTACGCAATCGATACGATCTCGATCTCCTGCGCGCCCGTCCCGACGACGTCCCCCACCGCCTTCCCCATCAGCGACCTCGCCACCGGCGAGACGAACGAGATCGAGCCGGCCTTCGGATCGGCTTCGTCCTCGCCGACGATGCGGTAGGTCTGCACGCGTCCGTCGGTGCGGCGGAAGGTCACCGTGCTGCCGAAGGCGACGATGTCGGTGGTGACAGGATCCGGCATCACATTCGCCGTGCGCAACCGTTCGGTCAGATAGCGGGCGTCGCGCAAGGGCACGGCCGACTGCCGACGCTTCTCGTTGACGTCGTCGATGGCTTGTGCGGCCTCATAGGCCTCCCGCGCTTGTTGAAGCTGCGCCTGCAGGGCCTTGAGCCCGGCTTCCGTCACGAGATTCGGATGCGGCGAGATCGGACGATCCGGCAACAGCGTCTCGGACGCGGTCTCGGCGCTTTCTTCCTTGGTAAAGGCAACGCTCAATTCAAGAATCCTGTCGCTGTCCTGATGGTGACGCCCGCGCGGCAACATCGAGGACCACGACTATATCTCAAGTGCGACGAAACGGCGGAGCTTGACGACGAGATCCGGCATCGCCCGGCGGAACCGCGTCGCGTTCTGGAAGCTGGTGGAGAACGGCGCGAACGTGATCATCGCGTTCCAGTGCCGGTAACCGTAGACCGTGACCGAGGCGCCGGTCGCGGGAAAATCCTCCATCTTGCGAAGTTCACCGAGCACGAGATCGGCAATCGCTTCCGCGGGCAGCAACTGCCTGCCGTCCGGCGTCGTGGCGACCTTCACGGCCGGTTCGGCCGTCTTGGCTGCAGCCGGTGCGGCATCGGACGCGGCATCGGGCTTGGGCGATTCGGGGGTGGATGCCGGAACGGGCTCGAATCCATTCGTCGGGGCCGTCGGTGGAACCTCGGTGAGCGGTGGCGGAGCAACGATCTCTGCGCGCTTGTTGCCTCCGAGGATGCTGCTGATCATGGCCATGAGGCCAGCATCCTTCACGTCGTCGCTCATTACGCCCCCTGGCACTCCCTTCGGCCTCGGCCTACCTTAGCACCGCTCCGGCAGAGCGCCACAATGGATCTGCGGCCGGCCTCCGCCGAGCCGTCTTTCCCAGGGCAGCGGGGGCATTTCGCTTCTCGGCGGCGGTCTTCGCGCGCTTCGTCCTTCGGGACGACCGCTTTGCGGTCTCCTCATGATGAGGCTAAGCAGCATCGGTACCGTTGAAATTGCCGCCGCGTCGACCGCCCTCATCCTGAGGGCCCGCTGGAAGCGGGCGTCTCGAAGGATGGGCCGCGGCAGCGGCGCGAATTCTGATCACGTCGCCTCCGCAATCCGTTACTGCTTCTCGAACGGAATATATCGCTGGTACTGCTTCGGGACCGAGCTGCGGTAGCGCGCGGGCACGGTGCCGCTGTCGATCGAATGATCGATCTCCTGCTGCCGGGTCATCTTCTTCTTCGCTGGCTTCTTCGATGCGCTCTTCTTGGAGTCGGATGATTGGCTGGTGTCGGTAGTGGCGGCCGGCGCTGTCGCCGTGGCTGGTGCGGTGGCTGTCGCCGCAGGCGCAGCGGTCCCGTCGGCGGCGGGTGCGCTCTGCGCCAGCGCGAGCGATGATTGCGCAAGAAGCGCCAGCGCTGCTGCCGCAGCCAGCAAATATGACCTTTGCATCAGAACCTCCAAAACCTGAGCTGACCCGAATGAGGAAAAGCGTAGGCTTTCGGGAGTGGCGCGTGCAAGCCCGCTCACACAAGTTTGCCGACGAGAGGCCAGATGAACTGTGGCCGAGATCACATTGCTCACCGAGGCTTGGCCCATCATAGGCGCATGTTGAACGCGGCGCCCGCTGCGGACACCAAAACGTGCACGGCAATGTGTCGGACAAGTCACGGAACACGCAGATTGAGCCGGTGTTCCTCCTCCCCCCGTTCTCGAAGGAGACTGAAATGCGTCGCACCATCCTCGCCCTCGCATCGTTCGCAGCGCTGATCGCCGTAGCTTCCCCGGCTGCCCAGGCGCAGCCTGCAAACGACCGATATTGCCTGCAGGGCCGCATCTGGGGCTATCCCGGCAACTGCCAGTTCGCGACCTATCAGCAATGCCAGGCCTCCGCCTCCGGTACGTCGGCCTATTGCGGCGTCAATCCGCGCTACGCGTTCTGGCAGCAGCGTTACTACTGACATGATTGCGGCGTGCGCGCGACCACGCGCGCGCCGCCACAATTTTCACGCGAAGACGATCGGCCGCGCCGACAGCGCGGCGAGTAGACATCGCCTCCCCCGGCTCGCGCGCACCGATGACGAGAATGTTATCTCGTCATCGCTCCGGGACGAATTTGCAAAGCGCAGCCGCGGCTTGCTCGCCCCCCTCCGCTTCGAAACAGCGTCGACATAGCGCACGATGTGAAGCTGCGGCTTGTGGCGCGCCAAAATCCCTGATCTAGCTTTGCCTGCATATTCTATTGCGAACAACTTTAGCTTTATTCGCTCCGTCGTGACTTTGTCAGGGAGGTATTTTCAATGAGCAGCCGGCACGCAATTGTTCCGCGCGGATTGAACGCAACCCGTTCGCCGCTTTCGCAAGGCCGCTTCGGCCGCATGTTTCGCAAGCTCAGTCCGGCAAAATTCGGCGCGAACGACGCCGACAATGTCGCCAACCTGTCGGCACTCGCCGACAAGATGGTCGGCACGTTCGACGCGCCCAAGGATGGGCCGGACGCCGAGGAGAGCGGCATCCCCGCGCTCTACACTTATTTCGGCCAGTTCGTCGATCACGACATCACCTTCGATCCGGTCAGCTCGCTGACCAAGCAGCAGGATCCCGACGGGCTCGTCGACTTCCGCACGCCGTCGTTCGATCTGGACAACGTCTATGGCCGCGGGCCGAACGACCAGCCCTACATGTATGACGGCAACAAGTTCCGCCTCGGCGAGAAGCTGAGCGGCACGGGCGTCGCCGACACCAACGACCTGCCACGCTTCAAGGGCCGCGCGCTGATCGGCGATCCCCGCAACGACGAGAACAGCATCGTCTCGCAGTTCCAGGCCCTGATGCTGCGCTTCCACAACCGCATGGTCGACGACAATGACAGCCTGTCGTTCGAGGACGTGCAGCAGCGCGTCCGCTTCCACTATCAATACGTCGTGCTGAACGATTTCCTGCCGCGCATCGTCCACGCCAGCGTGCTGGAGGAGTTGAAGACCGCAGGGCGCTACGACCGCAGCAAGCTCGCCCACTATCACTGGAAGACCTATCCGTTCATGCCGGTCGAGTTCTCGGTCGCGGCCTACCGGCTCGGGCACTCCATGATCCGCCCCGGCTACCGGCTGAACGACGCGGACAACATGCTGCTGCAGATCTTCCCCGATCCGAACAATCCAGACAGGAACGCGCTGACCGGCTTCCGTGCCATGGGCCCGGGGCGCGCCATCGACTGGGGCCGCTTCATCGATCTCGACACGCGGCCCTACGGCGTCGAGGACGACGACACCAATCCCGACAACAAACGGCGACTGCAGTTCGCCTATCGCATCGACACATCGCTGGTCGATCCGCTGCGCAAGCTGCCGCCGGAGGTGGCGTCCAATCCGGCGTCGCTGGCGCTGCGCAATCTCGAGCGCGGCTGGCGGCTCGGCCTGCCCTCCGGCCAGGCCGTCGCCAGGGCGATGAACCTGACGCCGCTGACCGACGATCAGATCATCATCGGCAAGGCCGTCGACGAGCCGGGCCCTGGCGATCCGCAGGTGCCGATCGCGACGATCGCGAACGGCGTGTTCGCCGGCAATTGCCCGCTGTGGACCTACATCCTGGCCGAGGCGCGGCAATTCCAGACCGCCGTGGCCATCCCTGCCACCGGCGCACCGGCAGGCGGAATCAACACGCCGCAGCTCGGCCCCGTCGGCGGCCGCATCGTGGCCGAGGTCTTCCTCGGCATGCTGTTCGGCGACAATTCCTCGGTGCTATCGCTCGACCCGCAATGGACGCCGGTGACTGGCTCTGCCTTCGCGCTGAAGGACCTCGTCGCCTACGCGCTCGGCCAGGGCGATCCGCTGCACTGAGCGCGCCACGGAAGATGATGAGGAGGCCGCTCGCGTCACGCGGGCGGCTTCTGTGTACTCACTAGTCGCGTCCCGTCTTCTCTTGAAAGGCGACATTGAAAATGAGATGCATCATGTCGGCCTTGGGGCCAACAGGCGACATCGCCCTGCGGTTCAAAGGGACCAAACGGGCCACGAACTAGCGCCGCTACTGAGTCGTCCGTTAAGAAGGCGAATTGAGCGGGGCGGGACGGCCGAACGTGCGCCATAGCTGGAGCAGGATGAGGCACAAGAGTTCTCTGAGCCAGGCGAGGATGCGGCGGAAGTTGTGGCCCACGGCTGAGAGGATGACGTTAGCCGCATCGCCGGCGCGGCCTTTGAGGTAGCAGCGGCCGAGGTGACCATCGGCCTTCAGGTGTCCGATGATGGGTTCGATGGCGGAGCGGCGGCGCAGCTCGCGCTTGATGACACCGAAGACGCCGCGCTTCTGGCCGGAGATGAAGATCCGTCGGGGATTTTGTGCGTCGTGGCCGCGGTATCCCTTGTCGACATAGGCCCGCTCGATCGCGCAGCCGGTGAGTGTCTCGGTGCGGTCGATGACGTCCCGCAAGGTGTGACCGTCGTACGGGTTATCGGGTAGCGCCCTGGCGTGCAGCACGAACAGGCCCCCGGGAGAACGGCGGTTGTTGGTGACGATGGAGGCTTTGACGCCGATCTATGGACCACGCCCGCGTTGCAAGAGGAATCGACAAAGGGATGAAGCGGTTTGCGCCAATCTATCCGGCTTCAATTTGGGGCTGTTGCCCCGAGCCATCATGGATATCCGCTCACTTCTGTCCTCAATAACTCGCCGGCCTCAAGAAGGGCCATGGAGTCGAACCAGGCTTCAGAAGTGTCGGTGGAACCGTTTCTCCATTCGTCCTTTCCGTCTCGCAAACCTCGGCGGGTTATTGTGCCTTCTGATCCCGACCTTGGATTTTCCTTTCCGGCCCTGTTTCTTATGCGGTGCGGCCCAGGAGGTTGGCGTCGTAGTCACGGCCCTTTGCGAGCATGCTCCAGGCCATGCGCGCAAGTTTTGCGGCCAGGGCAACAACCAAGACATTGGAGTGGAGCCGCTTCGACGCTGCCTCTAACCAGGCTGCGAAGCCATGCCGAGGCCAACTCTGACGCTGCAGAAGTACGGCTCTGGCACCTTGAATAAACAGCGTTCGCAGGTACCGATTACCGCGCCTCGATATGCGCCCGAGAATGGTTCGATCGCCGGTCGAGATTTGCTTTGGTACCAGACCAAGCCATGCTGCAAAGTCTCGGCCTTTATGGAAGGCATCACCGGTTCCGATGGCGGCGACCATCGCGCTTGAGATGATCGGCCCGACGCCGGGCGCACTCATTAGGCGGCGACAGTGTGGATCTTGATCAGCGAGTTCGTCGATTTCTTTCGTCATTGACGCGACCCGTCGGTCGAGATAGCGCCAGTCCTCGGCCAAGTCCTGAATGAGCTGGATCACGCGAGGCGATAAGTTGTCGTTTGGCGCTGAGAGAATCTGAGGAAGTGCCAGTCGGAGTGCTGCCGCTCCCTGCCGCACTGGTAGCCCTCGCTCAAGCAAAAAGCCCCGGATTTGATTGATGACCGCCGTTCTCTGCGTCACCAATCGACTGCGAACTCTGTGTAGTGCCTGTAAATCAAGTTGTTCGGCTGACTTCACTGGAACGAACCGCATTGTCGGCCGCTGAGCGGCCTCGGCGATCGCTTCAGCATCCCGAAAGTCATTCTTGTGACCCTTGAGGTATGGTTTGACGTACTGCGCCGGCAAGAGCCGTACTTGATGGCCTAATTTCTCGAGCCTGCGCCCCAGATGATGTGCGCCTGCACACGCCTCCATTCCGATCAGACAACGCGGAATATTGCCCAGCGACTGGTCAAGCTGATTTCTCGACCGCTTCTTGCGTAGCGTAATTGCGCCTGTGGCATCGAGACCGACGACGTGGAATGTGTTCTTCCCGAGATCGATGCCGATTGTGACAAGGTTCGTATTCGACATGGCTTGCGCTCCTGCTGCTGCCCCCCGCCGGGCTGCACGTTGCCGCTGAGAGCGGGCGTGGTCCATGCCATTAACTCGTAAGGCGCGGCTGCTTTGCCCTTGCCGATGCACTCCACCTCCGGGGCGTGGAAGGAATAAAGCTTGAAGCCGCGCTGGCGTTGCTGCTGCGAGCGGATCTGCGAGGCCCGGCTGAGCGGGAGGGCGAACGTGTTCTCAAGCACAGCCTGACCTTCGATCTTGCGGCGGATATCGCGGATGATCCGGCCCAGTCGGCTGCGCAGGATGCGCAACTGCCGCTGATGCCGCTTGAATTGCTTGGCATGGCCGTAGCGTCCCGCCATCATTGTCGCGGTTTTGGCAATGCGCAGATAGGACTGCCGCAGCTTGACCCCGTGCTTCCTCGCCAGACGGTTGAGCCCCTTGATCGCCGCGTGCAAGAGCTTGGCATCGGTCGGGAAGGTGATCGCCTTCGGCTGCACGGTGGTATCGACTGTGACCCGCTTGATGTCCTGGCTGCGTAACGCGCCGGCCTCGTGTGCCACCCGCAAGCTCTCGGCCAGCAACAGCTCCAGCTTGTCGCCGAGCCGCTTGCGCCAGTGGCTCAGGTCCGAGCGCTCGTGCGGGAATGCGTGCTGGAAGAACTCTTCGCCGGTGAAGTACTGTCGAGTGGGCCGAGGGAGTTTCACCCTCAGCCCCTCACAGAACCGGACGTGATACTCTCGCATCATCCGGCTCTTGTCACCCAACCGTTGCGTGACCAAGGCGCGTCCAGTGGACGAAGAAAGAGGGATTGCGCTTCGCAATGCTGTTCAGTCGCCGCAAGCTCCGTCCCCGGTGCCTTTTGAGCGACTTGTACTTCCGCCGGAGCCAAGCCCCGAGACGTTCATCAAAGTACGTGAACAGCTTCCACATTTCCGTTGGATAGAAACGCCCATAATACTGCCACCATCCTTGAAGGATCGGATTGAGTATTCGGGCTATATCCGCCAACGGAAGCGGCGCGTGCTGTGGCAGGCGCCAGCTCCTTATCCGCTCCCGCATGCGTTTGAGCGCCTGCAGGCCAACTGCGGGAAGGAAGCGCGTGAAGAGCTTTCCCCAACGGTTCTTCGCCCTACGGGGTCGGAAGGTGAAGCCAAGGAAGGTGAAGTGGATCTGCGGATGCGTCCCGCGTCGATTACTGTCTCTGCAATAAACCACTTGGGTCTTCTGCGGGTGCAGCGTCAGATGACAATCGGCCAATCTCATTTCCAGCGCTGCCTTCAGATGCTCGGCCTCCTGCCGTGTCCGGCAATGGCAGATTGCATCATCGGCATAGCGTTCGAACGGAATGCGCGGAAACGTCCGACGCATCCACGCATCGAAGCTATAATGCAGAAAAAGATTCGCCAGCAGCGGGCTTACCACTCCACCTTGCGGTGTTCCGGCTTCCCGTTTCTGGATGGTCCCATCAGGCATCTCTACCGGAGCCTTCAGCCATCGTTCGACGTACAGCAAAACCCAGGGCTCCTGGCAGTGCTTCCGAAGCGCTCTAACCAAAAGGGCATGATCGATCGTGTCGAAAAAGCCTTTGATGTCGAGGTCCAAAGCCCACTCATAGTCCCAGCATCGCTTGCGCGTTTGCTCGATCGCCTGATGCGCTGATTTTCCCGGCCGATAGCCATAGGAGTCAGGATCAAACACCCGATCCAACCCCGGTTCCAGATACTGCTTGACCACCATCTGTGCGACGCGGTCCGCGACCGTCGGGATGCCCAGAGGACGGATGCCGCCATTGGCCTTGGGAATCTCCACGCGCCTGACCGCAGGCGGGAGATAGCTTCCCGACGCCATGCGATTCCAGAGCTTGTAGAGGTTATTCCCAAGGTTATGCGCGAATTCGTCCAGGCTCTGGCCATCGACGCCCGCCGCCTTTCCATTCCCTGCCACCAGCTGGTAGGCCTCCCAGACCATACGCTTGGTGATCGGCAACGGTTTGTCCGGCGTCATGACGCTCCTCCCGACAAAGCCGGTTGGCGTCCGATGTCGGACAGGATAACGCAGCCCCTTCGCTCCATAGCCATTACAGCTACTTCAGCGCTACTACAGGCTCCTCCGCCCCTGTCTCGGGTTTTGGTGTTCTCCCTCGTGGTGTGCACCACTTGCGGATTTCCCTTAACACCCCGAGCCAGGTTCCCTCGTTCCGGATTGAAGCCTGTGATGAGATCATGCCGCCTATACACCGGCTGCCGCGTGGACCGTAAGCAGGTATCGCCCACACTCTTCCGAGCATCACTATCCCCATGCTCGTTTTGACAGCGCCTGGACCCATTTCGATGCGTCATCGGCGGTTCGCTTGCGCTCATCTTCTCATCACTCACCTGACGGCGTAGCCTGCCGCCTTTTCCCCAGCGCTCACCACCACGTCTCTTAAACGCAGCAGCCTGGAGTGGTTTGAAGCCTGCCCCTGCAGGCCGGCTCCGGGAGACCAACTCCCATCTTCAACACAGTTGTGCCGGCAGATACGCACCGGCTACGAGGCACACGGAAATATGGGTCGTGGACCCAGCGCTCGCACACCCCCTCATCGGACAGCCCGTAAATGTGCTTGAGCAGCAACAGCCCGATCATGAAGCGGCTCGCGATCCCGGGCCGACCATTCTCGCTATAGAGCGGCGCGATCTCGCCGTCGATCCAGTCCCAATCGACCTTGCCGGCGAGCTGAACCAGCTCGTGCTTCATATTGATGATTTGGTCCAGCCTGGCCCGGAACAGATCGCCCGATCCCGTCGTCCTGTGCTTCTTCGGTCGCATCGCCACCTCCGATGTGATGACGGAATCATGGTTGGCGATTCGACGGAATCTTGAGGGTTCTGTGAGGTCGCGTGGCAGGCGCGAGCCGCGCGCTCTGTGGTGCGTGCGACCTCATAGAAGCCGGATTGAACGAAGCTGCGGAGTTGTGGGCGCTATGGGAATAGTGCAGCGGGTGCGGCTGCGGGGAACGCTCGCCTGTGGTCGCCGCGCGTCCGCGAGTCATTCATCGGATGTGAGGGGCCCGATTGATCGGGCCAAGGGCGCGATCCAGCGAGCGATTTGCAGCGCTGGGATGCGCTACCGAACGATTGGCGGGGTGTTCGGTGACGAGCGCGGCCACGGCGACTTCGGACGTTGCCACCAAGAAGGTGATTACGGAAGGGGTGGATGGTACAGACGCTGGTCATGACGTATCACAATGAAACGGCTGGTCGCGCGCGCAGGCTCGCGGGACGATATCGACGCGCCGCATGGTGCCGCCACAATGCGGGCAGACGGGGATCTCGCATTTGGTGAGGGGATCGGCGCCGGCTTCTTGATCAGTCGGAGCGTTGCGGACAGCAAGGAGTTGACGGCAGAAAGCGATTTTATC
The DNA here is from genome assembly GCF_051853005.1 of Bradyrhizobium sp. SMVTL-02. NCBI lineage: Bacteria > Pseudomonadati > Pseudomonadota > Alphaproteobacteria > Hyphomicrobiales > Nitrobacteraceae > Bradyrhizobium > Bradyrhizobium sp. SMVTL-02. The sequence continues at coordinate 6,936,911 of NZ_CP182469.1, forward strand.
GTTGCGTCCGCCATTGGCGAGGAAACCATAGTGGCGGATGCGGTGGAAGCTGTCCGGCAGGGTGTGCAGGAGAAAGCGACGAATGAACTCATCGGCCTTAAGCGTCATCACTTTGGTTTTACGATTCTGCCGATAGTCCTTCCAGGCAAAGCTCACCTTGCCGTCGGCAAGCGAGATCAGCCTACTGTTGGCGATGGCGACGCGATGCGTATAGCGGCCGAGATAAGCCAGCACCTGTTCGGGCCCACCGAATGGCGGCTTGGCATAGACGACCCAGTCGGTCCATCGAAGTTGAGCGAGGCGCTCGGCGAATGCGGCGGGATCGGCGAGACGGGCGAGATCGCCAAAGAAGCCCAACTGGCCAGCCGCGAAGGCAGCTTGCAGCTCTTGCAGAAACAGGCGGCGGAACAGCCTGGAGAGGACGCGCACCGGCAGGAAGAAGCCGGGCCGGCAAGCGACCCAGTGTGTGCCGTCGAGTGAAGGTCCACCACCAGGCACGACGCAGTGGATATGCGGATGGTGTTGCAGGGTTTGACCCCAAGTATGGAGGACGGCGGTCAGACCGAGCTGAGCGCCGAGATGCTTGGGGTCGGCCGCGATGGTGGTGAGCGTCTCGGCCGCGCAGCGGAACAGAATGGCATAGACCACCGCCTTGTTCTGGAAAGCAATCTCTCTGGCCGGCGCCGGCAAGGTGAAGACGACGTGGAAGTATGGCACGGGAAGGAGTTCGGATTGTCGCTCGGCAAGCCATTGCGCGCGCGCCGAGCCTTGGCACTTCGGGCAATGCCGATTGCGACAGGAGTTGTAGGCGATCCGGGTGGCACCGCAGTCGTCGCATTGCTCGATGTGGCCGCCAAGCACAGCCGTCCGGCATGCCGTGATCGCGCCCATGACGCGCCGCTCGACGCGACCCAGATGTCCGGCACGAGCTTGCCGAAACGCTTCGCCGTGGCGGCGGAAGATATCCGCCACTTCCAGAACTGGAGTCATCAGGTCCGCTCAGCCGGGCGGCACGACCTCCAGGCGGAGCCGGTCAAGCGGACTTGGCGTATTGCTGATGGTCTTTGTGGCGACTTGGGTATAGCGCGCCGTGCTCTGCAGACTGGCATGGCCGAGCAGCACCTGGATGATGCGCACGTCGGCCCCGTTCTCCAGGAGATGGGTCGCGAATGTGTGCCGCAGCGTATGCACTGTCACCGACTTGCTCAAGCCGGCCGCCGTACAGGCTGAACGGCAGGCGGCGTGCAGCACGTTAGGGACGAGCGGACGCTCGTCGTCGCGGCCGGGAAATAGCCATCGTTTGGGCCGAGTGAGCCGCCAATACGTCCGCAGAATCCTCAAAAGCTGCGGCGAGAGCATAACGTAACGGTCCTTGCCGCCCTTGCCGTGCTCGACCCGGATCAACATCCGCTGGCTATCAATGTCGACAACCTTCAAGAGGACCACTTCCGATACGCGCAAGCCTGCGGCATAGACGGTGGTCAGCGCGGTACGGCTCTTGAGGCTTGGGATTGCTTCCAGGAAGCGCACGACCTCGTCGGCGCTCAGCACCACCGGCAGTTTGCGCGGTTTACGCGCATAGGCGATGCGCTCCGGAACGGTGTCATGACCCAGCGTCACACCGTAGAAAAACCGCAGTGCGCAGACGATCTGGTTCAGCGCCGGCCAGGACATCCCCGTCGCAACCAGATGAACCTGGAAAGCACGGATATCCTCCAGGTCGAGGCGGTCAGGAGAACGACCGAAATATCGGCTCAACTTCGCTACGGCGTTGAGGTAGGATTGCTGCGTCGCCGGTGACAGATTGCGGACCGTCATGTCCTCGATCATGCGGCGGCGAAGTGGGCTGATCTCAGCCATCGGAAAACCTCCTGTCTAAAGGGTTGGGCTTCGAAAACCCGCAATCCTCTCAGACAGGAGGCAATCCTTGCTATGCCTCCCTACATGCCGCGCCAGCGGCTTCGTTCAATCTTGAAAATGAAATTGCAAGGTTCCGACGCCCGAAGCATCAAACCCCTGCAAACGCAAAACAGTCCACAACGACAAATGCGATTCTAGCTCAATCGCTTAGCCACTCTTCACGGACGACTACTGAAACGGAATGATCGCCTTGAAGTGTCTGTCCAACACCCGTTGGACCAAACCATGCCCAACTTGCACGCTAACTTTGCGTAGGCCTTCACTGAGCAAGCGCCTGTCTTCCGCTGGCTACCGGTTGGAGCGTGGCGCTGTCTCCGTTCAAGACAAACGTACCAGCCGAGGTTCGGCTAGGCATGGTTTGCTGCATTCGCGAATAGAGCACGGCAACGCTGACGAACTGGTCATGTTTCATGCCGTCACGGGATTCGAGTTGAGAAATGTCGACAACCTGCACTTTGGCCTCTAGAGCCGCCTCCTGCACAACCGGGTTGTTGACATCCAAAGCTCCTATGCGAGGAACCCGGCTGCCGCTTATAAAACTAGACAGTTGGAGCGCACCATCATCCTTGGAGACCAGCACCAGCAACGGCGGCTTAAGCGGGCCGATAGCTTGTACCTGGGCGCGGAATGTCTGCGCGTTGATGTCGGGAGCCGCCAACACAACACGACCCAACCGCGCAATCACTTGATTCTTTCCTTCGGCACGAAGCTGCTGCAACGCGTCCGCGGTCAACTTGGCGCCCATGCTGTGGCCGACGACGAGAATGTCTCCGACCTCGGGACTACGGGTCAGCATCGTCAGGAACGTCATCAAATAATCACGCGAATAGCTCGCCGCGTCCTGGTCCGTTGCATAGGCAGCGACCTGGGCTTGCGACGGCCACGAGAATAGGATCGGTATCCCGTCAATTTTGGCATCGGCCTGCAACTGGGCCAGCCGGAACAGGGACTCTTGAAAGTTATTGTTGAACCCGTGCACGAAAACAAAAACTTTCTGCTTCTTGCGTCGGTCGGCTCTTTGCGGGGCGACGGCTTTTTGGAAATCGGCTTCGCTCATCACGGCCTGATCCACGACTGCAAAGCTGGTTTGCGGATCGGAAGGATTGGTCGGCATCTCGATTTCGCCGGGCTTGTGGTTGGGTGGGACCGATATGGCAAATTTTGCAAAGTTGAGTGCGTTCGCACGGTCCGCCGTGAACACGTTTTCTGACCGACTTTGCCGTTCGCGGGTGGTCGCCACGTAGACCTGCAAGGTCCTGACGCCAGGCGCGATCGCAACCGGGGTCAATACCTCCGGGCCAGGCCGGGTGGCGCAGCCGGGCAGGATCACGGCAAGGGTGGCAATGACAGCCCAGTGGATACTGCCGCGACGAAAAGGATGGCCATGACTTGTTACACGCACTGAATCCCCACCAAATCGACCCGACCCGACCCAACACTAAACCAATCGTCTTCGGATTCGTAAGAGAAACACAGATTCAGGAATGGACGCCTCTATTTCGCGCTCGCCTGAACATCGTGCAGTTCACGGGCGAACGTCCCGTCCCAAACCCAGACCCAGTAAATCGATGACGAGCGGGCTTATTTCACAGCCGGCGACGTCCGCAATGAGGCGAAGTTGCGGCCCGTCTGCGGCACTTCCGATCTGCACCCAGGCACGCACTCCCTTCAAAAGCTGAGCAATGTGACCGTCGTTGGCCATGCGGAATGGTCCCTCTCCAAACAGTTCGCCAGTCGGGCCGATCGGACGGCACCTCCGATCAGGTTCTACAAAAGGCCTAGAGCGCCATTTCAAGGGTGCGCCATGCGTTTTGCGGCGCCGACTCCGGTCAGAACGGTTTACCATGGCATATCCGCGTGACGTCGTTACCAGGCCGGTGAAAGACCGCTTCGGGTCTTGGCCGTGTAAAAACGGCCTTACAGGCCGTCAGTCTTAAAGCCAAAACTGGGCCGACCTCAGGCCACGATCGCGGCGATCAGCGGCCTGATCCTTAAGCAGTCGATGTTGGCGGAGCCAGACGACTTCCGCTTCGTCCCGAATCTGACATTGATGAGCAAGCACCCTAATGCGCGGCCCCGAGGCCGTTCTCCGCAAGGCGCGTCGCGAACCAGAGCGACAGCGGGTCGTCGACGGCGCCGCTGACATAGACTTCCGACATCGTCACATGCTGCTTGTCCAGCACCAGCAGCACGCCGATCCAGTAGGGAAACCAGACATGCACGTCGGTCAGCGCCCGCAGCTTGTGCTGGTCGTGCTCCAGCGGCGTGTGATTGCTTGCCTTGCGGATCTCGACCGTGAGCAGGTTGTTGGGAATCTCGCGCTGATGCACGGCGACGTCGGGGTAGATCGACTTGCCCAGATGATCGTCAGTCGAGATGATGGTGCCGTGCGGCAGATGCAGCGTGCGCTCGCCGAGTCGGTCGTAATTGCAGTCCACGGCCCAGCCGGAAAACTGCCGCTCCAGATAGACGGCGAAACGATGCGTGATCGCGCGCTCGCCGATGTCCTTCTCGAACAAAAATCCTTCGTGGGCGTAGAAGTCCCGGAGCGCCGCGATCACCTTGTTCAGCTCGGCCTGCATCGTGCCTCCGGGCCCATCTCGAACCTCGTGCATCCCGTCCGGTCTCTCGCTCCCTCGCCCCGTTCTTACGGGGAGAGGGTGGGGTGAGAGGCCGTCTCGGCAAATTCGGTTGCAATGATAGGTCGAACACGCGCCGCGTGCGAGTCGGATAGATCTTTGCGTGGGTTCGCGGCCTGCCTTGCCCCTCACCCGGATCGCTGCGCGATCCGACCTCTCCCCGCAGAAGAGCGGAGAGAGGTAAAGTGCAGACCTACATCTGGACTTCGATCAACCGCGGGCCGGGCTCGGCGACGGCCTCAGCCAGCGCCTTGTTGAACTCGTCGGCATTGGTGACGGCACGGCCGGGGACGCCCATGCCCTTGGCCAGCGCCACGAAGTCGAGCGTCGGACGGTCGAGGCGAAGCATGTCGTTGGCGCGCTGGCCGGGTTCGCCGGCGCCGACATTGTCGAACTCGCCGCGCAGGATCTGGTAGATGCGGTTGGCGAACACGATGGTGACGATGTCGAGGTTCTCGCGCGCCTGCGTCCACAGCGACTGGATCGTGTACATCGCGCTGCCGTCACCGACCATGGTGATGACCTTGCGGTCCGGGCAGGCGATCGCAGCACCGATCGAGAGCGGCGTCGAGAAGCCGATCGAGCCGCCCATGTTCTGCAGCCAGTCGTGCGGCGCCGCCGCCGCGGTCGGCGGGAAGAAGCCGCGACCGGTGGTCAGCGACTCGTCGACCATGATCGCGTTCTCGGGGATCGCACAGGCGATCGCCTGCGCGATCGAGGCGAAATTCAGCGCGCCGGTCGGCTTGACCAGTTCAGCCAAGGCCTGCGGCTTGACATCCCTGGCGCTCGCCTTCACGGCCCCGGCCAGCGCCTCGAGCGCCGCGACCGAATTCTCGCCCCAGGAGGTCATGCGGTGCACCTCGCAGCCCTCGGGCTTGAGCATGCTCGGCTTGTTCGGATAGGCAAAGAACGCCACGGGATCGTCTGACTCGACCAGCACGATGTGACGGAACTTCGCCAGCATCGGCAGTGCGTTCTCGATCACGTAGTGAATGCGGTCGATCGAGAAGCGGCCGCGGCCGCGCGCCATCTTCGGGCGGAAGGTTGGCCCCATCACCGTGCAGCCGGTCTTGCCCGCGATGCGCTCGGCCAGCGCCAGGCCCTGCTCGCTCAGGGCACTGCCGGTCATCAGCAGCAGCGTGCCCTCGCCGTCGCCATGCAGGATCTTGGCGGCGCGCTCGACCGCCTGCGGCGAATAGCTGGCGCGCTGCTGCTCGGCCGGCACCTCGGCGATGCCGTCGGCCTCGTTCCAGGCGGTATCGGCGGGCAGGATCAGGGTCGCGATCTGCCCCGGCGCGCTTTTGGCGGCGGCTATCGCCGCGGCGCCGTCGGCGGCGACGGATTTGGAATTCGGCGAGGTCCGGACCCAGGACGACATCGGCCGGGCCAGGCCCTCGATGTCGGAGGTCAGCGGCGCGTTGTAGTCGATGTGGTAGACGGCATGCTGGCCGACGATGTTGACGATGCCGGAATTGGCCTTCTTGGCGTTGTGCAGGTTGGCAAGGCCGTTGGCGAGGCCGGGACCGAGATGCAGCAGGGTCGAGGCCGGCAGGCCCTTCATGCGGTAATAGCCGTCGGCCGCGCCCGTCACCACGCCTTCGAACAGGCCGAGCACGCAGCGCATGCCGGGAACGCGGTCGAGCGCCGCGACAAAATGCATCTCGGAGGTGCCGGGGTTGGTGAAGCAGACGTCGACCCCACCCTTGACCATCGTCCGCACCAGGCTTTCCGCACCGTTCATTCTTTTTGCTCCCGCAACCGGCAATTTCGAGTGATCCGTCCGATCAATCATTGTTCGCAAGGCCTCGTCAAAGCAATAGGGGGCATCGCGGCCCTGCCCCGCGTAGCGATGCGTCGGTTTGGCTAACGACCCGTTCCGATGGGATCGGAACGGGTCGTTAGCAAACTGGCGGAGTTGCCGATTGGTAACGCCGTTCATTAAGCATGGGGTTCCTCACGGGGGCGTGGCTTGCGAAACCCTCGCAAATATGGCCTCTGACGTTCGTTGAATCGATTTTTTCCGGGGGAGACAATGATCCGGTTTTTTGCCGCGCCGATTGCCGCCATCGCACTTTTGACCGCCACGGCCGGCGGCGCATTCGCCGAGGAGTTCGACTCCCGCGACATCATGGGCGGCGGCCCGAGCTTCTTCCGCGGCGGCTCGAGCTTCTTCGGCGGCGGCTCGGGCCCGATCCCCCGCTCCACCGTCATGTACAACGGCCATTACGCCCCCGGCACGGTCGTGGTGAACACCGCCGAACGCCGGCTGTATCTGGTGCTCCGGAACGGCCAGGCGCTGCGCTACGGAATCGGCGTCGGCCGCGACGGCTTCCGCTGGGGCGGCGTGCACAAGATCACGGCCAAGAAGGAATGGCCGGACTGGACGCCGCCGTCGCAGATGCTGGCCCGCCGGCCCGACCTGCCGCGCCACATGAAGGGCGGCATCGAGAATCCGCTCGGCGCCCGCGCGATGTATCTGGGATCGACGCTCTACCGCATCCACGGCTCCAACGAGCCGGAGACGATCGGCCAGGCGGTCTCCTCGGGCTGCTTCCGCATGACCAATGAGGACGTCACCGACCTCTACAGCCGCGTCTCGGTCGGTACCACCGTGGTGGTGCTGAACAACTGACCGAACGGCCACAGCAGGAACCTGCAGGTCGCGTGAATTTGCGGTCTTGTGCGCGCGGCGCGAATACGGCAGCGTTGGGCAACGATGAGCGCATTGGACCTGCCCTCGGCTGCCCTTCGCATCGCCCTGCTGGCGCTCGCAGCGCTCATCTGCGTCCCTGACACCGCTACCATGGCGGCCGCGGGCGAACTCCCCGCGATCGCGTCACGCCAGCGCGTCGAGAAGAAGAGCTTTACCGACAACGAGATCGTCGAGGGTTTTCTCAAGACCGCGTTCGGCGCCGAATACCACCTCGCCGGCCGCGTCGACCGCATTCGCAAGTTCGACGGGCCGGTGCGCGTGTTCGCCGAGAGCGATCGCGCCGACCGCAAGACACAGCTGGCAAAAGTCGTCGCCGACATCGGCTTGCGCGTGCAGCATCTCGACATCGCCATGATCGACAGCAGCGAGGCGGCGAATGTGCGGGTGAAGCTGGTGCGCGACCGCGACTTCTTCCGCACCCTCACCAGCTTCTATGGCCTGGAGAAAGCCCGGGAGATCCGCTCCTCGCTCGATCCGCAATGCCTCTCCGGCTTCCGCAAGAACGACAATTTCGAGATCGAACATTCCGACGTCATCCTCACCGTCGACAACGGCGATTTCACCTTCCTCGACTGCGCCTATGAGGAACTCCTGCAATCGCTTGGGCCGATCAACGACACCACCAGCGTGCCCTGGACCATGTTCAACGACAACGTCTCGATGGGCTATTTCGACGTCTACGATCAGTACATCCTCAATTTGCTCTACGATCCCCGAATCAAGCCCGGCATGACTGTGCCGGAGGTCCAGGCCGTGCTGCCGCAAGTGCTCGCAGACGTGCGTGCGTGGGTGAAGCGGGTGAATGATCTGAAGGAGTGAGGCGCACTTACCCTCCCCTGGAGGGCCTGGAGGGAGAGGGTGAGAGAAGCCGCGTGGCGTCCCTCAATACGTCGCGGCCAGATACTCGACGATCTTGCTGACATCGGCGTCGTCGATCGGGGCGCCATAGACCTTGATCATCTTGGTCACCTCGGCCTGCCAGAAGGCCTTCTTGTCCTTCATCGGCGGCTGGGTGTTGATGTAGTCGGTCGAGTGGCAGGCGGTGCAATTGCCCTGCACCACCTCGAGATTGGGCCCGGGCTTGAACGCAGCGACCTCGTCGGGGGTCTTGTAGTTGACCGGCGCTGCGAGCGCCGAACCCATCGCGGCGGCGAGGACGAGCGTGGCGGAGATCAGAACGGTGCGCTGCATGATCATTCTCCCTCTCAGGCCACGCTGACGCGAACGGTTTCGACGACGTTGCGCAAGTAACCCGCCGGGTTCCAGCGCGGCGTATCGGGCTGGGTCTCGCCGCCGTTGCCCGTGGCGCGGACCTTGAGCTCAACGGCGCCGGCCGCGAGCTTCACCGGCAGCTTCCATTCGCGAAACGCGTATTTGCCGAGATCCTTGCCGAGCTTCGCGCTCGTCCAGGTCTTGCCGCCGTCGGTGGAGACCTCGACGTTCTTGACTCCCTTGCCGCCGTCGAAGGCGATGCCGCGCAGGGTCACAGCTCCCGCCTTCAGCTTCGCGCCATCAGGGACGCTGGTGATGAAGGATCGGATCGTGAAGCGGTTGATCGGGATCGTCGCCTTCGGCGTGGTGCCCGGCTCGATGGCGTTGTTCGGCGTATCGGGAATGCGATAGGCAGACTTCATCCAGAAGCCGTCATAGACGCTGTCGATGACGGTGATCTCGTTGAGGTGCTTGACCCAGTAAGTGCCATAATAGCCGGGCACGACCAGGCGCAGCGGAAAGCCGTTGAGGAACGGCAGGTCCTCGCCGTTCATGCCATAGGCCAGCATCACCTCGCCATCGATGGCGTGATCGATATCGAGCGCCTTGATGAAGTCGGGCGTCTTGTCGCTGACCGGACCGTCCATGCCGTTGAATGTGACCTGCTTGGCGCCGCTCTGCACGCCCGCCATCTCCAGCACGGCCTTCAGCGGCACGCCGCGCCAGCGTGCGCAGCCCATCGCGCCATTGGCGAGCTGGCCGCCGGCGACGCGCGGCTCGAAGAAGCCGCGGCTGTTGCCGGAGCACTGGTTGACGGCGACGATCTCGGTCGCCTTCATCTTTCTGATGTCTCTGAGCGAGAGTTTCAGCGGCTTGTCGACCTTGCCCTTGACCTCCAGCGTGAATTTATCGGGGTCGAGATTGTAGGGCAGGTCGGAGAGGTGGTAGCGCACGAAGAAGGCGTTGTTCGGCGTGAGCGGGCCGTCGTTGAATACCGCGAACGGCGTCTCGAGCTGCGGCGGACGGCTGGTGAGCCCGATCATCGGCCGCTTCTGCGGATATTTCACCAGCGGCCGCTCGCCATTGGCGAAGGGCAGGGTCACGGTGTCCAGGGCCAGCGCCCTGGTGGAATTCAGTGTGGCCGCCATGGCGGCAAGCCCCGCTCCTGTGAGCAGGTCGCGTCGATCGAACATGTGGTCTCCTCCCGGAGCTTTTCGTTGGACCGGCGGTCATCACCGCGATCCCGCGCTCATCTGTCGCAACGACTCGGATGAAGTCAATTCGTGCTTTCGCAGAAGGTCCATGTCGCTGCGTCGCAGCAAGCTGTGTTTACGCTCGTATCGACATTGCCGAGCACCAGCAGCGACGGTGGTGTGCTCCCTCGCCCGTTTCTTACGGGGGCGGGACGAGCTTCGCTCGCCCCGCAAGCGGGGAGAGGTGAAAGATCACGCCGCCACCCGGGCGCCGCGATCGACCAGCGCTGCCAGCTCCCGCGCATCCGCCACCACGCGCACGGCCATCGGCTCGTCGCGGCCGCGGATCGCGACCTCCTGCTGCGGCAGGGCGTCGTCGGCAAGGCCGGCGGTGCGGCGCACTTCCTCGGAGACGATCGCCTCGCAGGCCAGAGACTTGGTCATGTCCTGCAGGCGGGCGGCGACGTTGACGGCGTCGCCGAGGGCCGTGAACACGATGTGATCGCGGTAGCCGATGTCGCCGATGATGACCTCGCCGCCGTGAATGCCGATGCCGAAGCGGATCGGCTCGCGCAGATCGTGGCTGAGGAGCTGATTCAACTCGTCGATGTTTGCAGCGAGGCCGCTGGCAGCCTTCAGCGCCTGGCGGCAGGCCTCTTGCGGATCCGTCGACAGCCCGAACAGCGCCAGCATGCCGTCGCCGACGAACTGGTTCGGCTGGCCGCCATTCTCGATCACGGCTTGCGAGACCGCGCCGAGGAAACGGTTGACGATGAAGACGGTGTCGAAGGGCAACCGCTTCTCGGCGAGCTGCGTCGAGCCGCGCATGTCCACGAACAGGCTGACGAGATAGCGCTCCTGGCCGACGCGCGCCGGCGTCGTGGCCTGGCCGTCCGCCGCCTGCGTGTGGGGCGTGAAGAGCTGGAAGAAGGAGAGGTCGCATTCCGGACGCAGCTGGCACGCAAGCCGGATCGAGGGATCTGCGGTGCCGACGCGGGCCAGCACGAAGGCCTCGCGCTGCGACGGTTGGGGCAGGGCGCCATGGTCGCCGATGATGCGGATGCGGCAGGTCGAGCAGCGGGCGCGGCCGCCGCAGACGCTGGCATGCGGCACGTTGTGGCGCAGGCTCGCTTCCAGCACGGAGAGGCCCTTTGGCACGCGCACCGTCTTGCCGTTGCCGTAGGAGAGCGCGATCATGCCGCCGCGCCGCTCGCGCCAGGCCCGCACGCCGCGCGCCGCCAGCGCCAGTCCCAGCAATCCGAAATAACCGACGGTAAGGCCGGCGGCGATGCGGTCGAGCGTATTGGCTTCGGCGACCGAGCCGAGCTGGCGACGCGTGAGATTGTGCGTACGCCATTCCCCGTCGTCGGCGTCGAGCTCGACGCTGCGGCCGCCCTGGTAGATTCCGAGCAGCGACAGCGTCGGGATCAGCACGGCAGCCGCGAGCAGATAGGGCGCCGCGCGCGTGAAGAACCGCTTCAGGCGAAGCCAGAAATAGATGCCGATGCAGCCGTGCACCCAGGCGATCAGGAGCAGGATCGTCATCTGCCAGAGCCGGCCGGGCGAGCCGATGAAGAACAGATAGAGCTCCTGCGGATAGAGCTTCTCATGTCCGTACAGCGTGTGGCCGAGCCGCACGCCGATCACATGCGTCATGACGAGGGCGGGGATGCTCAGGCCCAGCACGAGCTGCAGCGGCTCGATGGTTTTCCAGCGGAACTGCCGGCGCTGATACAGCGCGTAGACGCCGAGCCCCATATGGGTCAGCGCCGCCGTGTAGAACACGATCGCAACAGGCAGGAACTGCCAGAACAACACGTGGTAGTAGACACCGGCCCCCATGGCGTTGACCGAGATGTTGCCGAGGGCATGGTTCAGGAAATGGCTGACCACATAGGAGAACAGGATGATGCCGCAGACGAGCCGCACCTGTCGCACGCTGGTCGTGCGGACGAGTTCGGGCATGTGGACGGAAGCGGTGGCCATGATTCGGTTGTATCAGTTCATGGAGAAGAACAGCCAGCGTAGCGTTTAATTCCCCCCGCGGACAGCTAGCCCGATCACATGCGCGCGCACTTGCGGTCACCCTCCGCCGTCGTCCCGGACAAGCGCGCCCAAAGCCGCGCCAGGCCGGGACGACTCGCGGAGAGAGCCTGGCCTACATTGACTCCCCCTCCCAAGTCGGGGAAAAGCGCGCCCGTGACGATCGCTCGCGACATCTCCGAGAAGCCAGACGGCGCCGAGCGCCGTCTCATCCTCGTAGCCGTGCTGGTCATCGCGGCGATGACGCTGCTTCGCATCGTCTATGCCTCCGCGCTCGAGTTGCGCACGGACGAGGCCTATTACTGGACCTGGTCCAAGGAGGCGGCGCTCAGCTTCCTCGATCATCCCCCCGGCATCGCCTGGCTGATCCGTTTCGGAACCGCGATCTTTGGCGACACCACGCTCGGGGTGCGCTTCGGCGGCATCGTCGCGATGCTGGTGACGCAGCTGCTGCTCGCCGACATCGTCCGCCGCCTCACGCACGATGTGCGCGCGGTCGTGTTCGCCGTGCTGATGCCGGAGGCCGCGCTCTATTACGGCCTGCTGATGGCCAAGGTCGCGCCTGACGTCGCCATGATCCCGTTCGCGGTTGCGATGATATGGTCCCTGGTGCGGCTGGCGCAGAGCGGCGACGGCCGTTGGTGGCTGATGGCCGGCCTGTTTGCTGGCCTCGCGATGCTGTCGAAATTCACCGCGATCCTGTTCGCGCCGGCGGTTGCCGCCTTTCTGCTGGTGCCGGACTGGCGCCGGCGCTGGTTGCGCAGCCCCTACCCCTATCTCGCCGTGTTGGTTGCGCTCGCGGTGTTCTCGCCGGTCTCGATCTGGAACGTGCAGCACGATTGGGCCTCGATCCGCTTCCAGGGCGTGCGCGCCACCACCAATTATGGCATCTCGCTGCGGACGGTCGGCGACTACATCGGTCTGCAATTCGGCCTCGTCGGCTTCGTCATGCTGCCGGTGGTGCTGACAGGGCTCGTGCTGACCGCGTGGCGAGGCTATCGCACGCGCGATCCGGTCGCGATCCTGCTGTCGACCGCAGTCTTGGTGCCGTTTTTCTATTTCCTGGTGAAGTCGCTGACGCTCCGGGTCGGCGACACCTGGCCGATGTTCATGTGGCCGGTGGGCTTTGCCTCTGCGGCCGTGAACCTCGTGATGCTGCCGCGTGAAAAATGGTCGGCGCGGATGATCCGGTCGAGCCCGTTCTGGGCGAAGACGGCGATCGTCTCGGGCATCGCCTTCGTCCTCATCGTATTCCTCTATTACGTCGCAGCGCCCTGGAATCTGCTCGGCAAGATCGATCCGATCGGCGCCGAGGCCGGCTACGAGCAGGTTGCCGCGCGCGCGCAGGCCGCCCTCGACGAAACAGGCGCGACCTGGATCGCCACCACGGACTATCGCACCTACGCCATGATGCGCTGGCTGTTCCGGGGCCGCGTGCCCGTCATCGAGATCAACGAGCGCGGCCGCTTCCAGGATTTCCGCGATCCCGGCATGGACAAGATCAGGGGACATGCGGGAATCTATGTCGGGCGCACGCCGGACAACCGGTCGTCGCTATGGGAGAATATCCCGGCAAAACGCGAGCCGCTCGGCGAAGTCGAGCGCCGCTGGCGCGGCGTTGTGACCGACACCTATGTGATCGAGAAGCTCACCGGCTGGACCCCGGAGCTGTCGCCGCCGAAGGATTCGCCGCTGTTCCAGTGGCGCGTGCTGGCGGGGGAGTTCGAAAAGCGGAAGCCCGCCTAGGCGCCTTCTCTTCCCCCCTGGAGAGCCCTCCAGGGGAGGATAAGTGCGGCGCGTCGTGCGCCTACTGCACGAGGTCGGCGACGGTGGTTGCGGCTTTCAGACCCGTGCCGGTGAGGACCGCGACCGTGGTCTCGTTCGCCTTGATCGATCCAGCCGCGGACAGTTTGTCCAGCGCCGCGGCGGCACTCGCGCTGGTCGGCTCGGCGAACAGGCCCTGCCGCGCGAGGCGGCGTAGCGCGGCGACGATCTCGTCCTCGGTGAGCGCGACGGTGCCGCCGCCGCTCTCGCGCAAGGCTGCAATGATCTCGCGCAGGCGCAGGGGGTTCTTGATCGCGGTGCCCTCCGCAATGGTCTTGCTCACCTCGCGCGCGACAGGAGTGTCGACACCGGCCTTGAAGCTCGCATCGATCGGCGAGCAATTCTGCGGCTGTGCCGCGAACAGGCGCGGCAGCTTCGATATCTGCCCGGCTTTCACCAGTTCGCGGAAGCCGAAGGCGCAGCCCAACAGGCTGCTGCCGGCGCCGACGGGCACGATGACGTTGTCGGGGGCACGGAAGCCGAGGTCTTCCCAGATTTCATAGGCGAGCGATTTGGTGCCTTCGAGGAAGAACGGCTGCCAATTGTGGCTGGCGTAAAACGTCTGGCTCGATTGGCGGATGGCTTCGGCTTCCGATTCCTCGCGCGGCCCCTCGACCAGCTGCACCGTCGCGCCGTAAGCGCGCACCTGCGCGATCTTGGCCGGTGACGTGGAGGCCGGAGCCAGGATCTTCACCCGCATGCCGCCGGCTGCACCCAGTCCTGCCATGGAGGAGCCGCCATTGCCGGACGAGTCCTCCAGAATGGCTGTGATGCCGATCTGCCGCAGGAACGACAGCATCACCGCCGAGCCGCGGTCCTTGAAGCTGCCGGTGGGGTTGAACCATTCGAGCTTGAACAACGGGCGCAGTTCGCCCCAGGCCTGCTGGACCAGCGGCGTGCAGCCTTCGCCGAGCGAGATCGGCTTTGCGATCTCGACCGGCAGCGCCGCCCGGTAGCGCCAGAGCGAGCGCGTCCGGCCATCGATGTCATCGCGCGAGAGCCCCGCCCCCGGCGTCACCAGCAGCGGCGTGCGCTCGTCCGAACACCAGCGCGGCTGGTCGAGGGGATAGAGCTTTCCATTGCGGGGGTCGATGTAGGCTGCTGTGGGCATTGGCGGTCTCCGGGCGATCCGGTCGATATGTCCGAATATGCAGCTTTTATCCAGCCGCCTGTTTCGGGGGCGCAGCGACACCCCTTCCAAAATTCCAACAATTACATAGATATAAGGCGCATTTGGCTGCTTTTCCTCGATCCGGACGAGCAGGAGGACGCCGCTGGCCGCGCGCCACGATTAACTTGTCTGTGGTGCCTCGCCGCTACAATATGTTGGATTGAGCTTGCGTCGCCGGTGGTCTGCACCGGCAACGCCAGCGAGCCTGGCCCGTCCAAGCGGCGGGCCGTTGGCTTTTTGGGAGCCTGGACATGAGCCGCGCGAACCGTACCGACCACATCCGCCTGACCTCCCATCCGGAGCCGGGCCGGAAGGCCGCCTTTCCGATCCATTGGGGCGCCACCGACGTGCGCGCCCGCGGCCCGATCATCGGCACGGTGTCGCGCGCCGGGGATCGCAACGTGATCGGCAGCCATGGCGGGTCCTACGCGATGTACCGGGCGCTCGCGGTGTCGGCCGGCGCGCTCGATCCCATCAGGCGGCCCGATCTCACCAACACCTTTCCGGCCGCGACCATCGGACCGTTCGAGCAGTGGCGCGATCCCGCAAAGATTGTCGCGCTCGATCCCTGGGGGCATCTCGTCGCCGAAAACTTCCGCCAGGAGATCGCCGAGGGCGCCGACATCCGCCCGAGCATCGCGGTGACGCGGGCGCGCCTCGACCTGCCGGAGATCCGCGAGGCGCTGGCGACCAAGCGGCTGCGCGCCGACGGCGAGGTGGTGCATGCCAATGGCAGCGTCTCGGTGGTGAAGATCGCGATCGATCCGGTCTGGTACCTGCCCGGCCTTGCCGAACGTTTCGGCACCGGCGAGACCGAGCTGCGCCGCACGCTGTTCGAGCAGACCGCCGGCATGTTCCCCGAGCTCGTGACGCGCCCGGACATGAAGGTTTTCTTGCCGCCGATCGGCGGCACCACAGTCTATCTGTTCGGCGATGTGACGAAACTGCCGGACCATCGCACAAAAATCACCTGCCGCGTGCATGACGAGTGCAACGGCTCCGACGTGTTCGGCTCCGACATCTGCACCTGCCGGCCCTATCTGATCCACGGCATCGAGGAATCCGCGCGCGGCGCGCAGGAGGGCGGGCTCGGGCTCGTGGTCTACAACCGGAAAGAGGGCCGCGCGCTCGGTGAGGTCACCAAATTCCTGGTCTACAACGCGCGCAAACGCCAGGAGGACGGCGATGCCGCCGCGGCCTATTTCGAGCGCACCGAATGCGTCGCCGGCGTCCAGGATGCGCGCTTCCAGCAGCTCATGCCGGACACCATCCACTGGCTCGGCCTCAAGCGCATCGACCGGTTCCTGTCGATGAGCGACATGAAGTACGACGCGCTGACCTCGCAGGGCATCGACATCGTCGAGCGCGTGCCGATCCCGCCGGAGCTGATCCCCGCCGACGCCTATGTCGAGATCGCCGCGAAGAAGGCCGCCGGCTATTACTCGACCGACATCGCGCCCGAGAAGGACGTCAACGGCGTGGTCGGCCGCTCGCTGGAAAAATACTGATCGCGCGATGGCGGACGCTTTGGAACAACAGGCCCGCTCCCTGCTCCGCGCAGGAGCGGTTCGCGCGCGCGCTGGGCAGATGCTCGAGCTCGGCCTTGCTGGCGGGCTTAAACATTTCACCATCGATCTCGACCGCATGGATGGCGTTGCGGACGCCGTGCTGGCCGTCACGCGAAAAGCCTATCCGGCGCTGGATGTTCCCTTCCACGCGCGGTGGCGGCACTTCGTGCTTGGCGGCGTCGATCGCTGGGGCCAGCTTGCGGACGCCGCATCATGGCCGGATCGCGCAGCGCGGACGCGCGCCGAGTTCGACCTTGCGATCGTCAGCGTACTGCTCGATGCCGGCGCCGGCGCTGCGTGGCGCTACCGCGATGCGGTGACGGGCGAAGCCATCGGCCGGTCCGAGGGGCTTGCGATTGCAAGCCTCGACATGTTCGCGAGCGGCCTGTTTTCACACGATGCCCGCGCGCCGTTCAGGGCCGATGCGGATGTGCTGGCAAAACTGCCCCTCGCCTCCCTCACCTCCGCCTTTCAGGTCAGCGACGCCAATCCGCTGCTCGGACTCGAGGGACGTACCGACCTGCTGCGGCGCCTGGGCAAGCAGGTCTCGGAACGTGCGGACGTGTTCGGCCTGCACGACACGCCGCGGCCGGGCGGGCTGTTCGATCATATCGCCGCGCAAGCCATCGGCGGTCGCGTCGCTGCGCCCGCGATCCTGTCTGCGGTGCTGAACCAGCTCGGGCCGATCTGGCCGTCGCGGCTCGAGCTCGCGGGCGTCCTGCTCGGCGATTGCTGGCGGCATCCGGCGATCAAGGCGCACGACGGTACGGCAGGGCTCGTGCCGCTGCACAAGCTGTCACAATGGCTGAGCTACTCGTTGATCGAGCCGCTGCAGCGCGCCGGACTTGCCGTCACCGACATCGACGGGCTCACGGGGCTTGCCGAATACCGCAATGGCGGCCTGTTCGTCGATCATCAGGTGCTGCGCCTGCGCGATGCCGCGGACGCCGAGCGTGCGCATGCGGTGGATTCCCTGCTGGTCGTGGAATGGCGCGCCTTGACAGTTGCGCTGCTCGATCGTCTTGCCGAACTCGTTCGCGCCAAGCTCGGCCGCACGCCGGAGAGATTGCCGCTCGCCAGCATCCTCGAAGGTGGCACCTGGGCCGCCGGCCGCGCCATCGCGTTTGCGCGCCGCCCCGATGGTTCGCCCCCGCTCAAGGTGATCAGCGACGGCACGGTTTTCTGAACCCTGTCCCCTTGTGGGAGAGGGTGCCTCGCGAAAGCGAGGCGGGTGAGGGGTTGTCTCCGCGGACACCTCTCTCATTGGAGTTCGCGGAAACGACCCTCATCCGGCGCTTCGCGCCACCTTCTCCCAGAAGGGGAGAAGGGAAAAGCAAGAGCATCCGATCATGGAAGGCGTCACGATCGTCGATCATCCGCTGGTGCAGCACAAGCTGACGCTGGTGCGGGACAAGTCCATCTCGACCAAGTCGTTCCGCGAGCTGATCAAGGAGATCGGCATGCTGCTGTGCTACGAGGTGACGCGCGACCTGCCGCTCGCGGATACCGTCATCGAGACGCCGCTGGCGACGATGCACTCGGCCAAGATCGCGGGCAAGAAGCTGGTGTTCGTGCCGATGCTGCGCGCCGGCACCACCTTCGTCGACGGCATGATGGACCTGGTGCCGACCGCGCGCGTCGCGCATATCGGCCTGTACCGTGAACCGGAGAGTTTTGCCGCGGTCGAGTATTTCTTCAAATCGCCATCGGACCTCGGCGAGCGCCTCGCGATCGTGGTGACGCCTGTCGTCGCCACCGCCAACACGGCCGTCGCCGCGATCGACCGGCTGAAGGAGCGCGGCGCCAGGGACATTCGCCTGGCCTGCCTGATCGCAGCTCCGGAAGGCCTCGAGCGGCTGCGCGGCCTGCATCCTGACGTGCCGATCTGGACGGCGGCGGTCGACGAGGGGCTCGACGAGAACGGCTTCATTCTGCCCGGCCTCGGCGATGCCGGCGATCGCGCTTACGGGACGCGATAGCTAAACCTTCCCGCTGCCGCAGATCATCTTCAGCGCCTGCCATTCCTTGTCGGTCAGCAGCGACGGACCGCTCGCGGGGCGATCTTCCTTCGTCATGCGCGCGAGCCGGTCCTCGGTCAGCGGATGGCTGGCGAGGATATTCGTCAGACCCGAGCCGCCTTCCTTGCCGGTGATGCGGAACATCAGTTCGGCCGCGGGTTTCGGCGAACGGCCGAGCTTGTGCATGATCTCGATGGCGAAGGTGTCGGCCGCGGTCTCGGCCTCGCGCGAATAGGAGGCCTCGACCACGCTGCGCGAGGCGAAGATCACCGCGGACGAGCCGGTGATGTCGCCGAACAACAGGCCGATCAGGAACGAGGTGCCGCCGTTGTAGATCAGCCCGCGCATGTTGTCGTGATGCTTGAGATGGCCGAGCTCGTGGGCGAGGATGCCGGCGATCTCGTCCGGGCTCTCGGCCTTGTCGAGCAGGCCCTTCAGCACGAACACCTTGCCGCCGGGCAGCGCGAACGCGTTCGGCACCGCGGTCGGCAGCACGCCTGCCGTCATGGAATCGTCGTCGAGGCCGGCAGCGTCGCGCAGGCGATTGACGAGCTTGGTGAAGGCTGCCTTACCCGCGGGATCTTCGCAGGAGCTGCGGCCGAAGATGGTCTTCATCTGCACCTCGGCGGCATCGCCAATGCGCCGTTCGACCGGTTTCGGCACCAGCGGCGCGAGACGGTCGGCGGCGAGCGGCACGCCGAACAGTACGACGCAGACGATGGAGGCGGCTGCCGCCACCGACCAGCCGACGATCTTCGCGATACCGCGCCGCGAGGTCTGGTGCTCGTCGAGCCGCAGGCAGCGGACGGCCACGTCAGCAGCGAGCACGGCGTCGCGGATCTCGAGCCGTGCCAACGGCGGCGCGGAGGTCGAGGCCAGGCGCAAAATCCCCGCCGGGCTGTCGGCGCGGCGGATATCGGCATAGGCCCAGCGGACGGGCGTTCCGCCCTCCTCGACGATCTCGAGCGTATCACCGAGCGTCAGCGTCACCTGCCGCCTGCGGCTGGATACGCCGTCGAAGAAGATCGTCGGCTTCGCGAACTGCGCCAGGGCCTCGGTGGACACATCACTCACAGCTCAGAATCCCGCGACATCGAGCCCGTCGGCAAAGCCTTCGCCGAGCGCGCTGGCAAGCTCGCCGCTGCCGCGCACATCCGCGGCGGCCGCGATGTTGTTCACCTGGACGGTCTCCAGCACCCTGGCCCACAGATCGCGCTGAAGATAGACGCGCATCACGATATTGACGGCAAGGGCGAGCGCGAAGTAACCGATGACCATGATCACCAGCATCGGGATGCTCCTCGCGGGATCGCCGGATCCGAACAGCTGCTCGGCCGAGAGACCGCTCAGCTGGAGGACGAGCGCGGTGGAGCCGGCGAGATAGGCGCCGAAGATCATCGAGAGCAGCACCCACCAGCCGATCACCTTCCAGTACAGGCCGTAGAACGCATTGTGCGGAAGCTCCGAGGACAGGCTGACGCCGCCGATGCGGATGCCGTCGAGCCACCAGCGCCACTCGCGCGCCTTGAACTCGGCATAGAAGAACGGCGCGAGCGGAAAGATGATCAGCGCGATCGGGCTCAGCAGCCACAGCCACCAGCCGCGCTTGAAGAAGGTCCAGCCATTGCCTTCGAAATCGCCGCGCAAATCACCGAAATGGGTGTGCCGCATCTTGTAACGTTCGAGTGAAGCCTCGCGCCAGGGCAGCGCCAGGCCGAGGGTCAGGAACACCAGCAAGCCCCACGCCATGGCGCGGAACGCATAGGCCCAGCCCGAACCGTCCATCCAGAACCGCACGCCGCGCCAGACCGTGCGGGTCAGGCGATAGCGCCGCGCGCGGAAGATCGCGAAGTGGCCGAAAGCGTAGAAGCTGATGAACAGCGGCGTCGAGGCAAAGCCCTGCCAGCGCTCGAACTCGATGCCGATGAGGAAGTAGGCCAGATAGATCGGCACCAGGATCGCGAGCGCGAACAGGAAGCCGACCAGCAGCTCCTTGCCGCGACCGGTATATTCGGCCGCATCGCCGTCGATCGCGGTGTTCGACCAGAGATGACGGCGGACGTCGGTGACGAGCCAGAACCGGTAGAAACCGAAGGTGACGAGCTCCAGCATGGCACCCTTGGCGACCATGTTGAAGAACCCGGACCGATTGCCGGTGAAATCCACCCGGGTCGGCGGCAACGGCGGCGGGACCGGTTCGGAGCCGATGGGGGCCCATTGCATGTCGTTCACGGCGGCAACCTCGGGGTGCGGACCTGTCGGGGGCAAACTTATAGATCAGAGATTGGTCGATCCCCAAGATGGGCGGGTTCGATTTACCCCGTTTCCATTCGATTTTCTTGCATGATTTCATGACGAACGGCGTGCGGCAGGTCACGCTGGCGATGTCCCGCTGCCCCCCTCGCAAGAGTTGGATGTGGCAAAACTCTCCCTTGCTCCGGCGCAGACAACCGGCTGTAATTGCAAATCAAATACCGCAGCGCAGAATTCAAGAAAGACGCGCGGAAGAATGCCAGGGAGAACGGTCATGCATGGTACCATCGAGAACGCGTCCCAGCTCGACGCACTTCGCGAGCGCGCGTTGACATTGCCGCTGGAGCAATTCGATCCGGGCGATCCGGAACTGTTCAGGACCGATACGTTCTGGCCCTATTTCGATCGCCTGCGCCGGGAAGATCCCGTGCACTACTGCAAGGACTCGATGTTCGGCCCGTACTGGTCGGTGACGCGCTACAACGACATCATGGAGATCGAGACCAACCATGCGGTGTTCTCCTCGGCCTCCGCACTCGGCGGCATCACCATCCGCGACATCGACCCTGACCTCCGCCGCGAGAGCTTCATCTCGATGGATCCGCCCCGCCATGCCGCCCAGCGCAAGACCGTTGCGCCGATGTTCACGCCGACACATCTGGACAATCTCGCCATCAACATCCGCAGGCGCTCGGCCGAGTGCCTGGACAATCTTCCCCGCGGCGAGGTGTTCGACTGGGTCGACCGCGTCTCGATCGAGCTCACCACGCAGATGCTCGCGGTGCTGTTCGACTTCCCGTGGGAGGACCGCCGCAAGCTGACGCGCTGGTCCGATATCGCCACCACCATTCCCGGGCCCGACGGCCTGGTCGCGACCGAAGATGAGCGGCAGGCCGAGCTGACGGAATGCGCGGCCTATTTTTCCCGCCTCTGGAAGGAGCGCATCGAGCAACCGCCGAAGAGCGACCTGCTCTCGATGATGGCGCATGGCGCCGCGACGCGCGACATGGATGCGAAGAACTTCCTCGGCAATCTCATCCTCTTGATCGTCGGCGGCAACGACACCACGCGCAACACCATGTCGGGCTCGCTTCTCGCGCTGAGCCAGCATCCGGCGCAATATCGCAAGCTGCGCGAGAATCCTGCTCTGCTCGACAGTTTCGTGCCCGAAGTGATCCGCTGGCAGACGCCGCTGGCGCATATGCGCCGCACCGCGCTCTCCGATTTCGAGTTCCGCGGCAAGCAGATCAAGAAAGGTGACAAGGTCGTGATGTGGTACGTCTCGGGCAACCGCGACGAAGAGGCGATCGAGAAACCTTACGATTTCATCATCGACCGCGCCCGCCCGCGCACGCATCTCTCGTTCGGCTTCGGCATCCACCGCTGCGTCGGCCTCAGGCTCGCCGAACTCCAGCTCAAGATCATTTGGGAAGAGATTCTGAAGCGCTTCGACCATATTGACGTGGTCGGCGAACCGAAGCGGGTCTATTCGAGTTTCGTGAAGGGACTCGAGGCGTTGCCGGTGAAGATTGCGGCGTAGATTGGCAGCAAGATGACCCCAAACGATATCCACGAGGAAGCTGCGCCCCCTCCCCCGCTTGAGGGGGAGGGCTGGGGAGAGGGTATCTCCGCGGGCGAGAACCCCCAAGAGGATAGGACCCTCACCCGGCGCTACGCGCCGACCTCGCCCGCAAGCGGGAGAGGTTGAGCAGCAACACTGGAGCCACGACGATGAACATCCAAGCGCCGGTTAACGTGGACAAGGCCGAACGCATGCGCCGGGCGCGCGAGGAGGCCTATGCGACGCCGTTGTCGCAATTCCACCCCGGCGCGCCACGGCTGTTCCAGGACGACACGCTGTGGCCGTGGTTCGAGCGGCTGCGCAAGGAAGAGCCGGTGCATTACTGCACCAATGCGCCGATCGAGCCGTACTGGTCGGTGGTGAAATACAACGACATCATGCATGTCGACACCAATCACGGCATCTTCTCCTCGGACTCCACGCTCGGCGGCATCTCGATCCGAGACGTGCCGGAAGGCTACGACTGGCCGAGCTTCATCGCGATGGACCAGCCCCGGCATTCGGCGCAGCGCAAGACGGTGTCACCGATGTTCACGCCGACACACCTCGACGAGCTGGCAAAGCTGATCCGCCAGCGATCGCAGACCGTGCTGGACAATCTGCCGCGCAACGAGACCTTCAATTTCGTCGAGCGGGTCTCGATCGAATTGACGACGCAGATGCTGGCGACCCTGTTCGATTTTCCGTGGGAGGAGCGGCGCAAGCTGACGCGCTGGTCCGACGTCTCCACCGCGCTGCCCAAGAGCGGCATCGTCGCCTCCGCCGAGGAGCGCCGCCGCGAGATGGACGAATGCTACGCCTACATGTCCAAGCTCTGGAACGAGCGCGTCAACTCGGCGCCGCGCAACGACCTGCTATCGCTGATGGCCCATAACGACGCCACGCGCCACATGGACCCCGACAACCTCATGGGCAACATCATCCTGCTCATCGTCGGCGGCAACGACACCACGCGCAACACCATGACCGGATCCGTGCTGGCGCTGAACGAGAACCCGGAGCAGTACGACAAGCTGCGCGCCAACCCTGAACTGATCGATTCCATGGTGCCGGAGGTGATCCGCTGGCAGACGCCGCTGGCCCATATGCGGCGCACCGCGCTTGCCGATACCGAGATCGGCGGCAAGCACATCAGAAAGGGCGACCGCGTGGTGATGTGGTACGTCTCCGGCAACCGCGACGAGGAGACGTTCGACAGGCCGAACGATTTCATCATCGACCGCCCGCGCCCGCGCACCCACCTCTCCTTCGGCTTCGGCATCCACCGCTGCGTTGGCATGCGCCTCGCCGAGCTGCAGCTGCGCATCGTGTGGGAGGAGATGCTGAAGCGCTTCGACCGGATCGAGGTGGTGGGCGAGCCCAAGCGGATCTATTCGAGCTTCATCAAGGGATATGAGTCACTGCCGGTGAGGATTCCGGGATAACTCTATCCTCCGTCATTGCGAGGAGCCCTTGCGACCAAGCAATCCAGACTGTCGCCGCGGAGGGATTTCTGGATTGCTTCGCTGCGCTCACAATGACGAGGTCTTGGACGCACCTGCTCGTCACGCCCGCAGTGGCAGGCGCGGCAACCGCCAGCTATAGAATTCCGGCATGACAGCTCGCGCCGAATGCGAAGTGCGGGCTGCGTGCTGCTGCCCTAAGCATTCACTGCAGCGCTCCCTGCGCCCCCTCGCCCCGCTTGCGGGGGCGCGACGTGCTTCGCTCGCGCTGAGAGGGTTGGGGTGAACGGGAGTTTTCACGGGGACGGCGACAGTTGGACTCGCGGAGGCCCCCCTCACCCGGAATTTGCTCCGAAAATTCCGGCCTCTCCCCCGCAAGCGGGGAGAGGCAAAGAAAGGTCAACTCAACTTGATGTCCCACACCCCTTCCTTGCGGCAGGCGGCGACCTCCTCGCGCAGGAGGGCGGTGATGGCGAGCGAGGCCGTCGAGGCCGGGCGGTCGATCGGAGAAGCGAAAATGAGCTCGCGCGTCATCGGCTTGGACACGGCGGTGGTTTCCAGCCGCCCCTCCGCGACCTCGCCATGGACCGACGAGGGTGGCAGCAGCGCGAAGCCGAGGCCTTCCTCGACGAGGCTCGTCAGCACGCGGAACGAATCCGCTTCCAGCTGGACGTCGAGCTTGATCTTGCGCTGGGCAGCGGCGTGCTCGATCAGCGCGCGAAGACCGTGGGAATGACTGGGCAGCACCAGCCGCTGCCGCAGCAGCCAGCCGATGTCGACGCTCTTCTTGCGCGCGAGACCGCAGCCGCGCGGGCCGACCGCGACGATGTTGTCGCGCCCGAGGCTCTGCACGTTGAGATGCAGATCGGCCGAGCGGCCGTAGAGGATGGCGAGGTCCATCTCGCCGCGATGCAGCCATTCGACCAGATGGCCGCTGTAGCTCTCGACGATGCGCAGCGAGATGCCGGGAAATTTCTCGACGCAGCGCCGCGCAAAACGCGCCGACAGCACGCAGCTCACGGTCGGAACCAGGCCGAGCACGACCTGCCCCGACGGCGGTCCCTTGGCCGACTGGATGTCGTCGCGGATCTGGTCGATCTGCCGCACGATGCCGGAGGTGCGCGCGAGCAGCAGCCGCCCCGCCTCGGTCAGCACCATGCCGCGCCCGTTGCGGGTGAACAATTCGGTGCGCAGCTCGTGTTCCAAGAGCTTGATCTGCCGGGAGAGCGCCGGCTGCGCCACGCGCAGCGTGTCGGAAGCCTTGGAGAGGCTGCCGAGCTCCGCCACGCAACTGAAGGTCCTGAGCTGCCGGAAATCCATGCTTGCCAATCCTGGAAGGCTACTGCATACGCTATAACAAATGAGCATAGGGGGTGGCGATGTTTTCTCAACGCCAGAGGATGGGCCGGCGTTATCTTGAGTGCCGCTACAATTGGGAAACGCCATGAGTGAAGAACACCACACCGAAGATCACGCCGACATCCGCGAGGCCGTCGCAAAGCTCTGCGCGCAGTTTCCCGGCGAATACTGGCGCAAGCTCGATCGCGAGATGGCGTACCCGAAGGCTTTCGTCGATGCGCTGACAGAGGCCGGCTATCTCTCGGTGCTGATCCCGGAAGAGTATGGCGGCGCGGGGCTGAAGCTGTCGGCTGCGGCTGCGATCCTGGAGGAGATCCAGCGCGCGGGGTGCAACGGCGGCGGCTGCCACGCCCAGATGTACACGATGGGCACCGTGCTGCGGCACGGCAATGCCGAGCAGAAGGCAAAGTACCTGCCGAAGATCGCGAGCGGCGAATTGCGCCTGCAGGCCTTCGGCGTCACCGAGCCGACCAGCGGCACCGACACCTCGTCGCTGAAGACCTTTGCGCGCAAGGAAGGCAACGACAGCTACATCGTCAATGGCCAGAAGATCTGGACCAGCCGCGCCGAGCACTCCGATCTGATGGTGCTCTTGGCGCGCACCACGCCGAAGGAGCGGGCCAAGAAGCGCACGGATGGCCTCTCCGTTTTCATCGTCGACATGCGCGAGGCCAAGAACAATGGCCTTGAGATTCGCCCGATCCGCACCATGATGAACCACGCCACCACCGAAGTGTTCTTTACCGACATGAAGGTGCCGGCCGAGAACCTGATCGGCGAGGAAGGCAAGGGCTTTCGCTACATCCTCTCCGGCATGAATGCCGAACGCATCCTCATCGCCGCCGAATGCGTCGGCGACGCCAAATGGTTCATTGCGAAGGCGACCAACTACGCGAAGGAGCGCAGCGTTTTCGGCCGGCCGATCGGCCAGAACCAGGGCATCCAGTTCCCGATCGCCAAGGCCTACGCCTCGATGCGCGCGGCCGAGCTGATGGTGAAGGAGGCGACGCGCAAATACGAGGCCGGGCTCGACTGCGGCGCCGAGGCCAACATGGCCAAGATGCTGGCGGCGGATGCGTCCTGGGAAGCGGCGAACGCGTGCATTCAGACCCATGGCGGCTTCGGCTTTGCCGAGGAATACGACGTCGAGCGCAAATTCCGCGAGACGCGGCTTTACCAGGTGGCGCCGATCTCGACCAACCTCGTGCTGTCCTACGTCGCCGAGCATGTGCTCGGCATGCCGCGTTCGTACTGAGGTCACGCCATGGGAGCACTTGACGGGATCAGGGTGATTGCGGTCGAGCAGGCGGTGGCGGCACCGTTCTGCTCCTCGCGTCTGGCGGATGCCGGCGCCGAGGTGATCAAGGTCGAGCGGCCCGAGGGCGATTTTGCCCGCGGCTATGACGCGGCGGCCAAGGGCCAGAGCAGCTATTTCGTCTGGCTCAACCGCGGCAAGCAGTCGGCGGTGGTCGATCTCGCCACGAAAGAAGGCCGCGCCGAGCTTGAGAAGCTGATCGCCAGCGCCGACGTGCTCATCCAGAACCTCAAGCCGGGCTCGATGGACAAGCTCGGCTTCTCGCGCGAGCGGCTTTTGAAGGACTATCCAAAGCTGATCTCGTGCACAATCACGGGCTATGGTGACGAAGGTCCCTACGCGCATCGCAAGGCATATGATTTGCTGATCCAGGCCGAGAGCGGGCTCGCCTCGATCACCGGCAATCCTGACGGCGCCTCGCGCGTCGGCATGTCGATCGTGGATGTTGCGACCGGCGCGACTGCGCACGCGGCGATCCTGGAGGCGCTGATCGCACGCGGGCGCACCGGCAAGGGGGCCGATATCCGCATCTCCATGTTCGACGTGATGGCAGACTGGTGCACCGTGCCGCTGCTCAACGCGGAGGCCGGCAATCCGCCGAAGCGCATGGGCCTGCGCCATCCCTCGATCGCGCCCTACGGCGTGTTCACCTCGAAGGACGGCAAGGACATCCTGATCTCGATCCAGAGCGAACGCGAATGGAAGACGCTGTGCGCGAAGGTGCTGGATCAGCCCGATCTGCCCAGCGATCCGCGCGTCGCCAACATGGTCGAGCGCGTGCGCAACCGCGACTTCACCGACAAGACGGTCGCCGACATTTTCGGCAAGATGACCCGCGATGAGCTCTTGAAGCGGCTGTCGGATGCCGACATCGCCTTTGCCGAGGTCAACACCATGGCCGACCTCACCAACCATCCGCATCTTCGCCGCATCGAGGTCGACACGCCGAACGGCCGCGTCAGCTATCCCGCGCCGGCGCCGATCGTCGTCGGCGAGATGCGCAGCTATGGCGCGGTGCCGGCGATCGGCGAGAAACCAGCCAAGAAGTAACAGAGCGAGGCGTCATGACCGAGAAGCTCGACATCGATCATCTCAGGCAATGGATCGGCCGCAGCACGGAAGCCACCGACATCGTCACCGCGCAGCTCGTGAGGGGCCTGCGCGCGACGCTGTTCCAGGAGGTCGGGGAGCCCAAAAAGGGCGATGCCGCGCCATTCACGGTGCACTGGTGCCTGGCGCAGCCGGTGTTTCCGATGTCGATGCTCGGGCCCGACGGCCACCCCACCCGCGGCGGCTTCCTGCCGCCGGTGCCGCTGCCGCGCCGGATGTGGGCCGGCGGCGAGATCGAATTCCTGCAGCCGCTTCGGGTCGGCGATGAATCGACCCGCACCTCGCGCATTGCCGATGTGCAGGTGAAGACGGGCTCGACCGGCACGCTGTGCTTCGTCTCGGTCGAGCACAGCATCTCCTCGCCACGCGGCACCGCCATCCGCGAGCGGCAGGACATCGTCTATCGCGAGATGACGAGCAGCGCGCCCGCGAGCGCCAAGGCGCCGCCTACGCCGCCGAAGGCGCAGCACCGGGAGACACACGTCTCCGATCCCGTGCTGCTGTTTCGCTATTCCGCGCTGACCTTCAACGGCCACCGCATCCATTACGACCGCGACTACGTCACCAAGGTCGAGGGCTATCCGGGCCTGATCTTCCACGGTCCCTTGCAGGCGGCGCTGATCATCGAGATGGCGGCAAAGCTGCACGGCGGCAAGGCGCCGAAGAAGTTCAGCTATCGCGGGCTTCAGCCGCTGTTCGAAGGGACGGAGTTCTCCGTCAACGCCAATGACGGCGGCGAGAGCATGGAGCTGTGGACCGCGAATGCCGAGGGGCAGCCGACGATGAAGGGCACGGCGGTGTGGTAGCCGCCGCTGTTTCCTCCTCGTCATTGCGAGCGTAGCGAAGCAATCCAGAATCTTTCCGGAGCGGCTCTGGATCGCTTCGTCGCATCAGCTCAAAATTGCTACGCAATTTTGTCGCAAGCTCCTCGCAATGACGGGTGGGGCTGCTATTTTCGATAAACAACAAGGGGACGGAGACCATGGCCAAGAACGGCAAGACCGGCAGCAAGTCCGTCACCGTCAAGCAGGCGACGCTCGACCTGCTGCGCGCCTTCGGCATCACAAAAGTGTTCGGCAATCCTGGCTCAACCGAGCTGCCGTTCCTGAGCGACTGGCCCCACGACATCGACTATGTGCTGGCGCTGCAGGAAGCGTCCGCGGTCGGCATGGCCGACGGCTACGCACAGGCGACGCGCAATGCCGGCTTCGTCAACCTGCATTCGGCGGCCGGCGTCGGCAACGCCCTCGGCAACATCTACACCGCGCACCGCAACCAGACCCCGCTGGTGATCACCGCGGGTCAGCAGGCCCGCTCGATCCTCCCCCTGCAGGCGTTCCTCTATGCCGAGCGCGCCTCGGAATTTCCGAGGCCCTACGTCAAATACAGCGTCGAGCCGGCGCGGGCCGAGGACGTGCCGGCCGCAATCGCGCGCGCCTATTACACCGCGATGCAGCCGCCCTGCGGGCCGACCTTCGTGTCGATCCCGATCGATGATTGGGCACATGCATGCGCACCCATCGAGGCGCGCAAGGTCAGCCGCGAAATCGGGCCCGAGCCTGACGCGATGAAGGCGCTGGTCACAGCGCTCGATTCGGCAAAATACCCTGCGCTCGTCGTCGGCCCAGGCGTCGACCGCGCCGGCGCGGTCGACCTGATGGTGCGCGTGGCCGAGAAGGCCAAGGCCAGCGTCTGGGTCAGCCCGTTCTCGGCGCGCTGCTCGTTTCCGGAGCGGCATCCGCAATTCTCAGGGTTCCTGCATGCCTCGCCGGCGCAGCTGTCCGACGCCTTGCGGGAGCACGACCTCCTCGTCGTCGTCGGCGCGCCGGTCTTCACCTTCCACGTCGAGGGGCATGCCGCGATTTTCGATGGCGGCGCAACGATTTTTCAGATCACCGACGATCCCGATGCAGCGGCGGTGACGCCGGTCGGCACCAGCATCATCGCGACGATGAAGCCGGCGCTGAGCCTGCTGCTGGATCTGTTGCCGGAGAGCAGGCGCGCCACGCCGAAAGGCCGCACGCTGCCGCCGGCGCCGCAGGCGGCCGATCCGCTGCCGGTGGAATTCCTGCTGCATTCGCTGTCGCAGGCGATGCCCGACGGCGCGTCACTGGTGGAGGAAGTGCCCTCGCACCGGCCGGCGATGCAAAAATTCCTGCCGATGCGCGGCCAGGACAGCTTTTACACGATGGCGAGCGGCGGTCTCGGCTATTCCTTGCCTGCCGCCGTCGGCATGGCGCTGGGCAAGCCGAAGCAGCGCACGGTTTGCCTGATCGGCGACGGCTCGGCGATGTATTCGATCCAGGCGCTGTGGACCGCCGCGCAGCGCAAGCTGCCGCTCACCGTGGTCGTCATCAACAATTCCGGCTACGGCGCGATGCGCTCGTTCAGCCAGGTGATGCAGGTGCGGAACGTGCCGGGACTGGAACTGCCGGGGATCGATTTCGTGAAGATCGCCGAAGGCATGGGGTGTCATTCGGTGCGGGTGAGCAAGGCGGCCGAGCTTGGCAAGGCGCTGAAGCGCGGAATCGCGTTCGAAGGGACGAGCTTGGTGGAAGTCGTCGTGGATTCCGCGGTGCCGGTGCTTTACGGGCAGAAGCATTAGGGTACGTGTAGTGCCGTAGCCCGGATGAGCGCAGCGACATCCGGGGTCGACCCACACCGCGTGATCTATCGATCAACACGGGCATCAGTACCGCGGGAAGGGTAACGACCCGTCTTCGCCAAACTACTCCCTGTGGTTATGGGTCCCGGCCTTCGGCGGGACGACGGCGGAATGCTTGGCGCAAGGGTGCCTCAAACAGGATGACCTGACGGTCACTTCCCGAACTCCTCGCGCATCTTCGCCTGGATCTTGGCCATACCGCCGATCCAGCGGTCGTAATTCTCGGTCTTCTTGCGCATGTAGCCGAGTACCTGGGGGTGCGGCAGGATCAGGAATGTCTCCTGCTCGAGGCCGGCGAGCACGTCCCTCGCCACCTGCTCCGGCGTGAGATCGCCGTCGCCGGATTGCGGTCCCTTGGGGATCGAGCGCAGCATGTTGGTGTCGACACCCTGCGGGCAGAGGATCGAGACCTTGATGTTGTGGGCCTTGTGCGAGATCGCGAGGTTCTCGGCAAAGCCGACGGCGGCGTGCTTCGTCGTCGAATAAGCGGGGCTGCCGACCTGCGAGAGCAAGCCTGCAGCCGAGATCGTGTTGAGGAAATAGCCGCCGCCGCGCGCCTTCATGCGGGGGACGAGATGCCGCGCCGCATAGACGTGGGCCATGACGTGGATCGCCCAGCTGCGCTGCCAGGGCTCGTCGGAAGCGCCGCCGGCATTCACCGACATCGGATCGAAGCCGCCGCCGATGCCGGCATTGGAGCAGAACAGTTCGATCGGGCCGAACTGCCGCTCGGTCTCCTCGATGACGTGGGCGATGTCCTTTTCCTGCGCGACGTCGCATTTGAACGCCGCGCCATCGACCATCGCGGCGACCGCCCTTGCATTGGCGGCGTCCATGTCCGCGACGACGACCTTGGCGGCGCCCGCTTTGTGAAAGGCCTCGCACAGCGCCTTGCCGATGCCATTTGCGCCGCCCGTGACGACCACGACCTTGCCGGTCACCTTCATGCGACGTCTCCTCTCGTCGTGTCTTGTACCGCTTTATACCGCGCCGCTTATTCCGCGTCGTCGGTTCTGCTCAGCTCAACACGAGGCCGAGCACAGCGGTATAATGGCATGCCGCGCCGGCCAAGACAAAGCCGTGCCAGATCGCATTCTGGAAGCGCAGCCGCCGCCAGGCATGGAAGATCACGCCAAAGCTGTAGAGCAGCCCACCGGCAAGGATGAAGCCCAGCACCAGCGCGGGCAGCGCCCTGACCACGGGACCGTAGAGCATCACGCCGCTCCAGCCCATCGCCAGATAGATGCCGACCGAGACGCGATCGAATCGGCCGGGGAAGAACAGCTTCAGCCCGATGCCTGATATGGCGACGCACCAGACGCCGGCGAGCAGCATCAGCGCGAACACGCTGTCCTTCACCTCCAGGATGAACGGCGTGTAGGTCGCGGCGATCATGAGATAGATCGCCGAATGGTCGAACCGCCGCAGCAGCCATTTGGCCGGCGACACCGGCCAGAGATTATAGGTCGCCGACAGCACGAGCATCGACAGCAGGCCGGCGACGTAGATCGAGACGCCGACGATGTCGGTCGCCGTCGCGTAGACCGCCGTCAGCACCACCAGCACGATCGCGGCGATGAGGCCGCCGAGGACGCCGATCGCGTGGACGACGCCATCGGCGATCAGCTCGGCGCGGTCGTAATCCCAGCCGATCACGTCGGCAGCGGCGTGGACGGAAGAGGATGCGAACTGTTTCAGCTGGAACACGGTCATGGCAATCCGCAAAGGCTAAGGCAATGCCCTCTTCATATGGGTCTTTCGGACCGGCGCGTCGTTCAAGCGGCTGATTTGCCGACAAAGGCGGTGGAAGTATGAAAGCTTGATTTTCCTCAACCAGTTGCCACTTTTGTGACTAATCCGATTTGCGTACCCCTCGCCCGAGCCCCCTCACGTTCATATGGCATTCAGTTTCCAGGATATGGTCGAGGAAGCGCGGCTGTCGGCCCGGGCGCTGATCGACTTTGGCGAGCATTTCTTCAACCCGACAGTGCGGCTTGGTGTCACCGGCCTGTCGCGAGCCGGTAAGACCGTATTCATCACCGCGCTGATCCATGGACTGACGCGTGGCGGGCGGTTTCCGGTGTTCGAGGCCTATGCCTCGGGCCGGATCGCGCGGGCGCATCTGGCGCCGCAGCCTGATGATGCCGTGCCGCGCTTTGCCTATGAGAACCATCTGCGCGCGCTGGTCGAGGAACGGCGCTGGCCGAACTCCACCGTCGACATCAGCGAGCTCCGCCTCGTCATCGACTACCAGCGCCCGAACGGCGCCGACCGTACGCTGACGCTCGACATCGTCGATTATCCCGGCGAATGGCTGCTCGACCTGCCGCTGCTGCAGAAGAGCTACGAGCAATGGTCCGCTGAGAGCCTGGCGCTGTCGCGCGAGGCGCCGCGCGGGCATCTTGCGAGCGAATGGCTCGCGCATCTTGCAACGCTCAAGCCCGAGGCACCCGAGGACGAACAGGCGACGCTGACGGCCGCAAAACTCTTCACGAACTACTTGCGCGCCTGCCGCGACGAGCGTTTTGCCATGAGCCTGCTGCCGCCCGGCCGCTTCCTGATGCCGGGCAATCTCGCCGATACGCCGGCGCTGACCTTTGCGCCGCTCGACGTGCCCGTGGGCAGACAGGCACCCGAGGGATCGCTGTGGGCGATGATGGTGCGGCGCTTCGAGGCCTACAAGGACGTCGTGGTGCGGCCGTTCTTTCGCGATCATTTCGCGCGGCTCGATCGCCAGATCGTGCTGGCCGATGCGCTCGGCGCGTTCAACTCCGGCCCGGAGGCGCTGCACGATCTCGAAGCCGCACTCGCCGGCATTCTCGATTGCTTCAACATCGGCCGCAGCACCTTGCTCTCCAGCCTGTTCCGGCCGCGCATCGACCGCGTCCTGTTCGCGGCAACCAAGGCGGATCATCTGCATCATTCCAGCCACGACCGACTCGAGGCCGTGCTGCGCCGTGTCGTCTCGCGTGCCGTTGCGCGGGCAGAAGATACCGGCGCGGCCATCGATGTCGTCGCGCTCGCTGCGGTGCGCGCCACGCGCGAGGCGCAGGTGGCGCATGGCCGCGACAAATTGCCGTCGATCCTGGGAACGCCCGCCGCGGGCGAGAGCGCCGGCGGCGAGTTCTTCGACGGCAACACCGAGGTTGCGACTTTTCCGGGCGATCTGCCGCTGGATCCCGAGCCGCTGTTCAATGGCGGGGACGCGTTCCAAGGGTTGTCGACGCAAGCTGCCGAGGAGAGCGATTTCCGCTTCCTGCGCTTCCGGCCGCCAAAGCTCGAATGCGAGGGAACGGACGAGCCCGTACTGCCACATATCCGCCTCGACCGTGCCTTGCAGTTCCTGATCGGAGACAAGCTGTCATGAACGACCGATCGAAGCCACGGCGGCCGGCAACGTTCCGGCTCGACGATCCCGGCGTCGTCGTCACCGAAGCCGACGAGACCAGCCGGCTCGCGCGCGCCACGATCCAGATCACGCCGGAGCCCGATCCATCGACATTGCCGGTGCCGGTTCAAGCCGCGCTGCCGGCGCGGCGCGGCTTTCCGTGGGGCACGCTGTTCTGGTCGGGGCTTGCGGGATTGACGCTGCTCGGCACCGGGCTTGGCGTCGTGCATCTGATCGAGGACCTGTTTGCGCGCAGCGAAACACTCGGCTTCGTTGGCGTTTCCTTGGCCTTCGTCACCGCGCTCGCGCTCGCGGTGGTGATTGGCCGCGAGGCCTTTGGCCTGGCGCGGCTTGCGACCATCGAGAAGCTGCATCAGCGCGCCGCCACTGTGCTTGCCAGCGACGACCGCAAGGAGAGCCGCGTCATCGTGCAGGATCTGCTGAAGATCGCGCACCAGAATCCGCAGCTTGCGCGCGCCCGCGCCACGCTGGAAAGCCACGCCGGCGAGATCATCGACGGCGCCGACATGATCCGCCTCGCCGAGCGCGAACTGATGTCACCGCTGGATGCCGAGGCGCGCCGGCTGGTGTCGTCGGCGGCGCAAAAGGTCTCAATCGTCACCGCGGTCTCGCCCCGCGCGGCGATCGACGTGCTGTTCGTGTTCATGGCCGCGCTGCGCCTGATCCGCCAGCTCGCCTATCTGTACGGCGGCCGTCCCGGCGCGCTCGGCATGATCCGCCTGCTCCGCCACGTCGTCGCCCACCTCGCCATCACCGGCGGCATGGCTGCGAGCGACAGCCTGGTGCAGCAGATGCTAGGCCACGGCATCGCGGCCAAGTTGTCGCAGCGATTGGGCGAAGGCGTGCTCAACGGGCTGCTGACGGCGCGGCTGGGCCTCGCCGCGATCGACGTGACGCGGCCGCTGCCCTTCGCGGCGCTGCCGCCGCCGAAGCTGTCGGATCTGGCGACGGATCTGCTGCGGAAGAAGGACGACGAGGAGTAGGGCTCTTCTTACCCTCCCCTGGAGCGCCCTCCGGGGGAGGGGAAGGAAGAATGACCGGCAGCGGCAGCACCGCGACCCATTGACTGATGGCGCGCGGCGCACGCGCCGACTGACCGCGAAACGGGCAAAACCGGCAAAAACGCCGCTAAGTTGAGCGGAATTCGGCGAAAGGGGGATGTGGTTTGAGCTACCATGCCCGCCACATTCCGCGTATCCTGTTAGGACCGAACCGGCCGGTTGGCGGGGACTGGCGGTTCGCGATCTCGGAGGAAGACCCGCGGAGAAGACGTGATGCCCAAAGGTACGGTCAAGTGGTTCAACCCGACGAAGGGTTATGGATTTATCCAGCCTGCGTCGGGAGGCAAGGATGTGTTCGTGCATATCTCGGCAGTGCAGAAGGCCGGTCTGTCGACCCTGAACGAGGGACAGACGGTTGAATACGAAGAGATCGCAAACCGGGGCAAGACCTCCGCAGAGAACCTCAAAGTATAAGCCCGCCAGCGTTTCGCTGCCTCCCGGATCACCTCCGGGAGCGAGGCCAAAAGAATTTAGAAGACGGTCAGTGCATTCGACGACCCGGCGTTGCGATTGCGCGAGGATAGCTATTTTTCCCGCGAAAACCACGGATTCAACGCCTCGGCAATGACAATCGCGACGGCATTTCGCTAACCCACCGGCAACGGTGCGTCGCGCTTGATCTCTTCCATCACCGCATAGGTCCGCGTCTCGCGCACGCCGGGCATCGACAGCAGGGTCTCGCCAAGGAAGCGCCGATACGCCGTCATGTCCGCAAGCCGCGCCTTCACCAGATAGTCAAAGCCGCCGGCAACCATGTGACACTCGAGCACTTCAGGGGCGAGCTTCACCGCGCGCGCGAAGCGCTCGAAATTGTCGGGCGTGGTCTTGTCGAGCAGCACCTCGACGAACACGAGCAAGCCGAGGCCGAGCCGGTGCGGATTGAGCCTGGCGCCGTAGCCCTCGACGAAGCCCTCGCGCTGCAGGCGCTTCAGCCGCTCGCCGATCGAGGTCGGCGACAGGCCGATGCGCTCGGCGAGTTCGACGTTGGCGATGCGTCCATCTTCCTGCAAAATCCAGAGGATTTTCCGGTCGATTCGATCTAGTTCCATATCTTATACGGCCAATACGTTTCTATTCTTCATTTCCTAAGGCAAAGCGGCTAATTTGTCTATCGAACTACGGGAGCGCAGGCCTTATTCTTGATGTCACCCACAGGACACGCCATGCCGAACCTTCCGCCGCCCTTCACAGCTCCCTACGCCCCTGACGATGCCGAGATCGCCGCGCGCCTGTTGCCGGCCTCGCATCTGTCCCCGCCGCAGGAGGCGCGGATCGACCGCACCGCGACGCGGCTGATCGAGGCGATCCGCAAGCGCGACGACAGGCTCGGCGGCGTCGAGGACATGCTGCGGGAATTCGCGCTCTCGACCAAGGAGGGCCTCGCGCTGATGGTGCTGGCCGAGGCGCTGCTGCGCGTGCCGGATGCGCGCACTGCCGACCAGTTCATCGAGGACAAGCTCGGCGAGGGCGACTTCATCCACCACGAGACCAAGTCCACGGCCTTCCTGGTCAATGCCTCGGCCTGGGCGCTCGGCCTGTCGGCGCGCGTGATCCAGCCCGGGGAGACGCCTGACGGGACCATCGGGCGTCTGGTGAAGCGACTGGGTGCCCCCGCCGTGCGTACCGCCACGCGCCAGGCGATGCGGCTGATGGGCAATCATTTCGTGCTGGGCGAGACCATCGAGCAGGCGCTGGAGCGGGGACGCCCGCGCTCCGGCCAGAAGCCGCGCTATTCGTTCGACATGCTCGGCGAAGGCGCGCGCACGGCTGCCGACGCCAAACGCTATTTCGACGCCTATGCCAGTGCGATCGAGACGATCGGCAAGGCGGCCGGCAACCATCCCCTGCCCGACCGGCCCGGCATCTCCGTCAAACTCTCGGCGCTGCATCCGCGCTTTGAGGCGATCAGCCGCGAGCGTGTGATGGCCGAACTGGTGCCGCTGCTGCTGGACCTCGCGCAGCGTGCCAGGGCCTATGACCTCAACTTCACTGTCGATGCCGAGGAGGCCGACCGGCTGGAGCTGTCGCTCGACGTGATCGGGGCAACGCTCGCCGATCCCTCGCTCAAGGTCTGGGACGGGTTTGGCCTCGCAATCCAGGCCTATCAGAAGCGCGCGAGCGCGGTGATCGACTATGTCGATGCGCTCGCCCGCGCCCATGACCGCAAGCTGATGGTGCGGCTGGTCAAGGGCGCCTATTGGGACACCGAGATCAAGCGCGCGCAGGAGCGCGGGCTCGACGGCTACCCCGTGTTCACGCGCAAGGCGATGACGGACCTGAACTACGTCGCCTGCGCGACGAAGCTGCTGGCCTTGCGGCCGCGCATCTTCCCGCAATTTGCCACCCACAACGCGCTGACGGTCGCGACGGTGCTCGAGATGGCCGGCGGCAGCGGCGGTTTCGAATTCCAACGCCTGCACGGCATGGGCGAGGCGCTGTACGAGCAGCTTGCCAAGGACCACCCTGATATCGCCTACCGCACCTATGCGCCGGTCGGCAGCCACCGCGACCTGCTCGCCTATCTGGTGCGGCGGCTTTTGGAGAACGGCGCGAACTCGTCCTTCGTGGCGCAGGCCGCCGACTATCGCGTGCCGGTGCCGGCGCTGTTGCAGCGGCCGGCAGATGCCATCGCCCGGCCGCAAGCGGCCGCGCATCCCAGGATCCCGTTGCCGGGCGATCTGTTCGCACCGGAGCGGCGCAATTCGCGCGGCGTCGAGTTCGGCGCGCGCGCCGCGCTCGATCAGTTGCTGACGGACGTGAAGGCCGAGGCCGCCGACCTCAAGCCGATCACTGACGCCACGCCGGAGCAGGCCAATGCGGCAGTCGCCGCAGCGCGTGCAGGCTTTGCTGCCTGGAGCCGGACGCCTGCGGGCACGCGCGCGGCGGCGCTGGAGCAGGCCGCGCATCTGCTGGAGAGCCGCAGGGCGCATTTCATCGCGCTGCTGCAAGCCGAAGGCGGCAAGACGCTCGACGATGCCTTGTCCGAGCTGCGCGAAGCCGCGGATTTCTGCCGCTATTATGCCGCGCAAGGCCGCAAGTTGTTCGGCGTTGATGCCGCCATGCCCGGCCCAACCGGCGAGAGCAACGCGCTCGGCCTGCGCGGCCGCGGCGTCTTCGTCGCGATCTCGCCCTGGAATTTTCCATTGGCGATCTTCCTCGGCCAGGTCACGGCGGCACTGATGGCCGGCAACAGCGTGGTGGCAAAGCCCGCCGAGCAGACCCCGCGCGTCGCGCGCGAGGCGGTCGCCCTGCTGCACGAGGCCGGCATTCCCAGGAGCGCGCTGCATCTCGTCACCGGCGACGGCCGCATCGGCGCCGCGCTGACCGCGCACCAGGATATCGCCGGCGTCGTCTTCACCGGCTCGACCGAGGTCGCGCGCAGCATCAACCGGACGCTCGCCGCCAAGGACGGGCCGATCGTGCCGCTGATCGCGGAGACCGGCGGCATCAACGCCATGATCGCGGATGCGACCGCGCTGCCCGAGCAGGTCGCCGACGACGTCGTCACCTCCGCATTCCGCTCCGCTGGCCAGCGCTGCTCGGCGCTGCGGCTGCTGTTCGTGCAGGAGGACGTCGCCGACCGCATGATCGAGATGATCGCGGGCGCGGCGCGGGAGCTCAGAATCGGCGATCCCGCCGAGGTCGCGACCCATGTCGGGCCGGTGATCGACGCCGAGGCCAAGCAACGGCTCGATGCGCATGTCGCGCGGATGAAGAGCGAGGCGCGGCTGCATTTTGCCGGCACTGCTCCGGAGGGTTGCTTCGTCGCCCCGCACATTTTCGAGCTCAGGGCCGCCGGCCAGCTCACAGCGGAGGTGTTCGGCCCGATCCTGCATGTGGTGCGCCATCGCGCCGAGAACCTCGAACGCGTGCTGCAGGCGATCGAGCGCACCGGCTACGGCCTCACGCTCGGCGTCCACTCCCGCATCGACGACACCATCGAGGCCATCATCGAGCGCGTCCAGGTCGGCAACATCTACGTCAATCGCAACATGATCGGCGCCGTCGTCGGCGTGCAGCCGTTCGGCGGCAACGGCCTGTCCGGAACCGGCCCCAAGGCCGGTGGCCCGCACTACCTCGCGCGCTTTGCGACCGAGCAGACCGTGACGATCAACACCGCAGCAGCCGGCGGTAATGCGGCATTGCTTGCGGGGGAGGAGTGAGGCCCTGCGCCGGGCGCCGTTGCATCCCGGCAAAACATCGGTCTAATGCTCCAAGACTTGGCCTGCGCCAATTCCAGCGCACGGGAAACGACAAGAGCGAGGGAGCAACGCCGCGATGGAAAAGGGCATTTTTGCAGGGCTGAAGGTTCTGGACTGCGCGAGCTTCATCGCAGCGCCCGCAGCCGCGACCGTGCTGTCGGATTTCGGCGCCGACGTCATCAAGATCGAGCCGCCTGGCACTGGGGACCCCTACCGCAACCTGCCCAACCTGCCCGGTTATCCCACCGGCGAGCACAATTTCGCCTGGCTGCTCGAGGGCCGCAACAAGAAGAGCATCGCGCTCGACCTCGCAAAGCCCGAGGCGCAGGCCGTGCTCTACAAGCTCGTCGAAGAAGCCGACGTCTTCATCACCAACATGCCGCCGCCGGTGCGCGCCAAGCTCGGCATCACCTATGACCATCTCGCCCATCTCAACGACCGGCTGATCTACGCCTCCTTCACCGGCTACGGCGAGAAGGGCGAGGAAGCCAACAAGCCCGGCTTCGACAGCAACGCCTATTGGGCGCGCTCCGGCCTGATGGACCTCGTCCGCGCCGACATCCACACCACGCCGGCGCGCTCGGTGGCCGGCATGGGCGACCACCCCTGCGCCATGGCCCTGTACAGCGCGATCGTCACGGCGCTGTATCAGCGCGAGAAGACCGGCAAGGGCTCGCATGTCGCCTCCAATTTGATGGCGAACGGCGTGTGGGCGGCGAGCGTGCTGGCGCAGGCCAAGCTCTGCGGCGCCAAGTTTGGCGAGCGGCGCCCGCGCGAGCGCGCGCTGAACGCGGTTGCCAATCACTACCAGTGCAAGGACGGCCGCTGGCTGATCCTGTCGCTGCTGAACGAGGAGAAGCAGTTTCCGACGCTGGCCAAATGCCTCGGACGCGAAGACCTGATCAATGATCCGCGCTTCGCCACCAAGGCCGATCGCCACGCCCGCTCGGTCGAGCTGATCAGGATTCTGGACGAGACCTTCGCCACGAAGGATCTCGCCGAATGGCGAAAAATCCTCGACGGCAATGGCCTCGTGTTCGGCGTCGTCGCCATTCTCGACGACATCCCGAACGACAAGCAGATGCTCGACAACGAGGTGCTGGTGCCGTTCGAGAACGACACCATGCTCACCATCAACAGCCCGATCTGGGTCGACGGCGCCAAGAAGGTGCAGCCGCGCAAGCCGCCCGCTGTCGGCGAGCACAGTGACGAGATTTTGCGCGGGGCGGGATACGACGAGGCGGCGATCAAGCAGCTGCGGTCGAAGGGAGCGGTGGGGTAGGAGCGCGCGCTCGACAAACTCGGTCATCGCGACCGCAGCGAGGCAATCCAGAATCCCGGCGCGGATGCATTGCTGGATTGCTTCGCTGCGCTCGCAATGACGGCGAGGGACGATCCCGCTATAATAGTCGGCAATTCATGAATGCCGCGAGATCCCATGCCGCTCTACCGCCTGCACTACTTCCCCGAATCCGGCAACAGCTACAAGCTGGCGCTGATGCTGACGCTTTGCGGCGAAACGTTCGAGCCGGTATGGACCGACTTTGGCGGCGGCGTCACCCGTACGGCTGAGTGGCGCAAGTCCGTCAACGAGATGGGCGAGATTCCCGTGCTCGAAGTGGACGGCGTGAAGATGACGCAGACTGCGCCCCTCCTCTTGAAGCTCGCCGAGCAGTACGGCCGTTTCGGCGCCGAGACGGAGGAGGAAAAATTCGAGCTGCTGCGCTGGCTGTTCTGGGACAACCACAAGCTCACCGGCTACATGGCGACCTATCGCTACATGCGCGCCTTCACCGAGAAGAACGATCCGCAGGTGCTGAAGCATTTCCGGCGGCGCCTCGACGATTTCCTCGGCATTCTCGAAGGACATCTCCAGCACAACGCCTTCGCGATCGGAACGAAGCCGACGGTCGTCGACATCTCGATGATGGCCTACCTGCACTATCCGAGTGATGAGCACGGATTTGATTTCGCGACGAGTCATCCCGCCATCCACGCCTGGCTTGGCCGCATGGCCGCGCTGCCCGGCTGGAAGCCGGCGTACGAGTTGCTGCCGGGCAAACGAATAACGAATTACGCGAAGTGAGGCACGCTCTCTTCCCCTCTCCCCGCCTGCGGGGAGAGAAGAGAAGCTACCTCAACGCCAGCCAGCCGAGCGTGAACAGGATCCCGCCGACGATCACGACCACCGCGACGGCCCAGCTGCTCACCCGGGCGCTGCCGGTGATCTGCTTGGCTTCCTCATTGCGCGCGATCTCGCGATTGCGCATCTTGTTGGCTTCGCTCGTGTCCGTCATGGGTCATCCAAACCAGGTTGGAGGCGGCCTAATGCGTCTTGATGAAGCACATGCCGATGCGGCGCGAGGCCGCGGCGGCCTGACAGGTCAAGCCCGTAGCACAGCTCCACGACGTAAAACTCTCATCTCGCGTTCGCGATCCTGCATATTGCAGGGAACAATGCGCGCCCCAGCCGTCCTGATATTCGGTGCCGGCCAGCTCCGCGCTGCCGCGGGTCTGCGGCCGGCTGGCAAATCCGCGAGAGAAATCAGGGCTTTTCCCTGCGGCAAACGCGGTCAGGATGTCGCGGCGGCGCACCTGGTCGCCGACAAAATGCGGCGAGGCCGGCACGATGGTGGAATTGGACGGCTTGTCGGCGAGCCAATCCACCCCCGGAAAATGGAAGCCGC
Source organism: Bradyrhizobium sp. SMVTL-02 (assembly GCF_051853005.1). Classification (NCBI taxonomy): domain Bacteria; kingdom Pseudomonadati; phylum Pseudomonadota; class Alphaproteobacteria; order Hyphomicrobiales; family Nitrobacteraceae; genus Bradyrhizobium; species Bradyrhizobium sp. SMVTL-02. Next base: position 6,978,297 of record NZ_CP182469.1, read on the forward strand.
CGATCCCTCGGGTCTGGTGGCAGCCGGCGCAGGTGACATCGTTGAGACGGCGCTGGAAGCCCGCGACCGAGCGGACGTTCTGCAAGTCCCCGCGCGCGGCCGCCTGCTTCAGCGCGCCGACCACGTCGTTGTCGGTGAAGACGGGATCGCTTCTGCCCTCTCCTTTTTCTTCCCCTTGCATCATGCCGAACTCCGGCTGCAATGGCGAAGCATCGAGGCCGGTCGGCGTCGGCACTATCGCGGCCTTGGCGAGGAATTGCTCGGGGATCAGCACTGTGCCGCGATCGAACTCGCGGAGATTTTCCGGCGCGAGCAGCCAGGTCTTGAAATCGCGCCGGAGATCGTTGTCGGCAAGGATCCGGTCGCGGTCGATCTGGTTCTCCAGCGTGGACTCCTCGAACGTCTTCGTCGTGGCGTGGTACTTGAAGACCTTCAGCAGATAGTCGGAGCGGAAATCGTGCAGCACCGATTTCCGTGCAATCGAGATCTGGATGTTGGTCTCGATGCGATCGAGCATCGCGTCGTAAGGATAGAAGCCGCCGCCGATCAGCCCCTGCCAGTCGCCATTGTCGAGCCAACGCCGCGCGACCTCGGCGCAACTGACCGGCTTGCCGCTCGCATCGGTCTGGCGCGCGTCGCGCGCCTTCATGACCAGATTGAACGTCATGGGGAGGCGCGTCGCCGTCGTGGCCCCTTCAGCCCCGGCATCGATGCGAGTCAACCGGTAAATCAAGCGGATCTCGCCGCAGGAGTCCTCCGACACATAGGCGCGATCCATGCGATTGACGATGCCGGCCAGTACGAAGCGCGTGTTGGGGGATTTCAGCACCGCCCGATCGAACAGCTGCACGTCAAAGCCTTCGCCGACGCCGATGGTCTCGGTCGGCCAGGCGGCTTTCTGCCGGGCGATGTAGCGATCGAACTCCGCGTCGACCGCGGCAGGAATGTCCTTGAGCTGCGGCAACCTCGAGAACAGCAGATCGTTCGTCAGCGGAAAGTTCGCGTTGCGCTCCGGCCATAACAGGCGCGAGATCGTCAGCACATCGTGCTCGTCGAGCTTGCGCAGGAGACCGGGATCGGTGATCGCCGTGCCGCGCGTGAGCTGCGCGGTCTCGGTCGCGCAGAGCGACATGACGCCGCCGAACAACGCGACCACAGCAACGACAATTCTCAAGGCCCGGCTCATGCCTCAGGTAACACCGCGCGGGCGAGCCTATTCAAGCAAAAAGGCGCTTCACAGCGAGGTGAAGCGCCTTTTCGAAAGTCGAATATCGAACGCTCAGCGTGCGACGATCAGGCCCTTGGTGGTGACGACGACCCAGCGGCCGTCCTGGCGGCGGATCGCGTCGACGCGGCCGACACCGGGGATGGGATCGCCGGCATAGACCTCATAGAGGCCGTTGCGGCTCTCGATCAGCGCGCCGCCGTTGGCGACGTCGCGCAGCCTCCAGCCTTCGAGCGTCGGCAGACGGCCGACCTCGGACTTGGGCGCGGCGGGAACGGGCGCCGGAACGGCAGAAGCGGTCGCAACCTGCGCCGGCGAGATCGAGCCGGTCGTCTCCTTCGCGGGGGCGGGAACTGCCGCGGCCTGTGCGGGGGCAGCGGGTGGCGTGGCGCGAAGCTTGTCGACGGTCTCGGACAATCTTGCCAGCTTGGCCATCGGCTCGGCCTGCGCCTTCTCGAGCTTGTCGAGACGGTCGTTGGCCCGGTTGAACTGGCTGAGGCCGGTCTTGGAGGAGTGCTCGACATTCGCCTTGAGCGCAACGAGATCGGCATCGATCCGCGCGACGGACGCATCCAGCGCGCTGGTGTCGACGACCTGCACCGGCGCGGCGGCCGGGACAGCGAAGTGCATCATGCCGGCGGTCGCGAGCGCGCCGCTGATTGCACCGACGCAGGCGGCAACCGCGACCACGGCGGCCATCGCCGAGAGGCGACGCTTGCTGCCGGCCTCGCGCGGCTCGTCCGCCTTCACGTGCGGAGCGAACTCCTCGCGCTCCCAGGCGCGGTCGGCGGGAGCCATGACGATGAGCTTGCCGGGTTTGGGCTCGGGCTTGGTCTCGACCTTCGGCTCAACCCTGGCCTCGAACTTCGGCACCTCGATCCTTGGGGGCTCGACTTTGATCGGTTCGGGCTTCGGCGGCGCCTCGTGGTCGGGGGCGATCGAGGGGGCCTCGATCCCGGCCGCCGCGACAGCCTGCGGCGCTGCGGCCTCGACGGCACCGGAATCCTGGGCAGCCTGCTCAGCCATTGGTTCGCTCACGGCTCAAATACTCCAGTCTGGATTGACCTTTTGGTAACTTTCATTGCTTGCGAAATCCTTACCTTCGGACCCGCTTACCGAAATTTTAGGAACTCATCCGCGGCTGAATTGAGCCGGGAACGTGGAACCGGTGTGGCGGGCGTGAAACAGTTTGTAATCGGGACAAGATGAACGGCGGCGCAATGGACCACACACAGCCCAATTCCCGCCCCGTCATTCTGAGGCGCGAACCCTGCGGCGCAACGTGCCGCAAGGAGAGCCTCGATGGATGAACGGCCGGGCAGCAGCGGGGCCGTCGCCCTTCGAGGCTCACTGTGTTCGCGCCTGAGCGCGACGGTGAGAGAGTGGAGCGCGCTGCATCCTCATCGTCATTGCGAGCGCAGCGAAGCAATCCAGACTGTCTCCGCTGAGGGATTCTGGATTGCTTCGCTCCGCTCGCAATGATGGTGGCTAGAGCGGTGGACTACATCACCACCGGCGCATCCGGCAGCTCGTTCGCATGCGGGCCTTGCGGAGGAAAATGCCTTGCCAGTTCGCGTGACACTGCCGCGATGCCGGCGATCACCCCACGCTCGAACTGGCCGGACCTGAACTCGGCCTCCATCGCGCGGCAAATGGTCTCCCACCCCGCCGCGCCCACCTTCGCGTCGATGCCGCGGTCGGCGACGATCTCGACGTCGCGGTCGGCCAGCAGGAGATAGATCAGGACGCCGTTGTTGTGCGCGGTGTCCCAGATGCGCAAATGCGAGAACAGGTCGATCGCGCGCTCGCGCGCCGGCTGGTTGCGGAACAGCGGGCGACCGTCGAGCGCGCCTTCGACCACGAAGCGGACCTGGCCGGAATGGGTGGTCTCACCCTGCCGGATCGCCTGTTCAATGCGGTCGAGCGCGGCTTGCGGGAAGATCTGCTTCACCCGCCAATGGTGCTGCACGAGATGTCTGGCAATACGCTTGAGGCTCATGTCCTACCAGCTCCCCGAGGCGCCGCCGCCGCCAAAGCTGCCGCCACCGCCGCTGAAGCTGCCGCTGTCGCTTGACGAGCTGCTCCAGCCGCCGGACGAGGAGCCGCTCGACCAGGAGCCGCCGCGCGAGCGGCCCATGCCGGGCGTGATGGCCGAAAACAGATCGGCGATGAAGCCAATGATGAAGCCGAGCGCACCGAGCCCCATGGCTAGCGCAGCGGAGCCGAGAATGAGCCAGGTCAGCACGGCGATGATGCCCCCGGTCGCCAATGATCCGACCAGCCGCCCGAGCATGGCCCGAAAAAATCCGCCGATTCCGATCGAGACGAACAGCGTCACGATGAACAGCGGTGCGAGATCGTCCAGGCTGCCGAAGTTCACGGTGGGAGAAGGAACGGGCAATGGCTCGCCGTCGATCACCCGCATCATGCGCTCGACGCCATCGCTGATGCCGCCGGCAAAATCGCCCGTCCTGAATTTCGGCGTGATGATCTCGTCGATGATGCGCCGCGACGTGACGTCGGTCAGCGCGCCTTCGAGGCCGTAGCCGACCTCGATGCGCAAATGCCGGTCGTTCTTGGCGACGATGAGGATCGCACCGTCGTCGATCTTCTTGCGGCCGATCTTCCAGGCATCCGCAACGCGGATCGAGAACTGCTCGATCGTCTCGGGCTGCGTGGTCGGCACGATCAGGACGGCGATCTGGCTGCCCTTGCGCGCCTCGAAGTCACGCAGTTTTTGCGTGAGCGAGGCGACGTCGCTGCTCGAGAGCGTGCCGGTCTGGTCGACCACGCGGCCGGTGAGCTGGGGAACGGCGACATCGGCGAAGGCGGGAAATGCCCAGCCAAGCAACAGCGCGAATACGATGATCGTTCGCCACAAGTTCACTGTCATCGCCCGGCTTGCCGTCTTCGCTGGCGCTTCGCCGGCCCAATACCCAAGTGCCCGGCGAAGCCCTTGGCGGAGCCGGGACCGGGCGATCCAGTATTCCAGAGATGCCAGCGGACTACAGAGAAGCCGCGGCGTACTGGATTCCCCGCCTTCGCGGGGAATGACGGCGGTGGGTGTGGCGCGCATTTGTGCCGAACGCAGCTACTTCGACGGCGCGGGAGCCGGGTTGAAATCCACCTTCGGCGCGGTCGAGATCTCCTTCTCGTTCTCGACCGTGAAGTTCGGCTTCTCCTTGTAGCCGAACGCCATCGCAGTCAAATTGGTCGGAAACGAGCGGATGGTGACGTTATAGTCCTGCACCGCCTTGATGTAGCGGTTGCGCGCCACCGTGATCCGGTTCTCGGTACCCTCAAGCTGCGACATCAGATCCTTGAACAGCGCGTCCGATTTCAGCTGCGGGTAGTTCTCGGTGACGACCAGGAGGCGCGAGAGCGCGGTGGAGAGCTCGCCTTGCGCGGCCTGGAATTTCTGGAAGGCTGCGGGGTCGTTCAGCACCTCCGGCGTTGCCTGGATGCTGCCGACCTTGGCTCGGGCATTGGTGACCCCGAGCAGTACGTCCTTCTCCTGCTGCGCAAAGCCCTTCACCGAGTTGACGAGATTGGGCACGAGGTCGGCGCGGCGCTGATACTGGTTCACGACCTCGGACCAGTTGGCCTTGATCTGCTCGTCCTCGCTCTGGATCGCGTTGTAGCCGCAATTGGTGAGGCTCAGCGAGGCCAGCGCCGCCAGCACGGTGAGGATCTTGCGCATTAAATTTCTCCCGGTGGAATCTGGCGCAAATTACCAGATTGAGCGCGCGGGACGCCAGACCTCTTGCAAACGCGAAAAGCGGCCGACTGACGCAAGCCTCTTGCCTATCAGCGGCCGACATTGTCAACTCGGGCACAACAAGACCATCAACGCCAGGGAACGCCAAGGGGAACGCCATGAGCTCGTTCGAGACCATCCTCGTGGAGCGGCCGGAGCCGGCGATCACCCGGATCGTGATGAACCGGCCCGAGGCGCGCAACGCGCAGAACCTGCAAATGACCTACGACCTCAACGCCGCCTTCGATGCGGCGGTGCAGGACGATGCGGTCAAGGTCATCATTCTCGCCGGCAGCGGCCCGCACTTCTCGTCCGGCCACGATCTGCGTCCCGGCGGCAAGAACGCCGCCGGCGTCGATTTCCCGCCGATCGGAAATTGGGGCGGCTTCGCCGAACCCAATGCCCACGGCCGCTTCGCGCGCGAGCAGGAGATCTACCTCCAGATCACGCGGCGCTGGCGCAATCTGGCAAAACCGACCATCGCGGAGGTGCACGGCAAGTGCATCGCCGGGGGCCTGATGCTGGCCTGGGCCTGCGACCTCATCGTCGCCAGCGACGATGCGCAGTTCTGCGATCCCGTCGTCACCATGGGCGTCTGCGGCGTCGAATGGTTCGTGCATCCCTGGGAGCTCGGGCCGCGCAAGGCCAAGGAGTTTTTGTTCACCGCCGACAGCTGGAGCGCCGAGGTGGCGCACCAGCTCGGCATGGTCAACCAGGTCGTGCCGCGCGCGGAATTGTCGGCGCGCGTGCTGGAGCTGGCGCGCCGGATCGCGGCAAAGCCGTCCTTCGCGCTGAAGCTGACCAAGGAAGCCGTGAACCGCTCGGTCGACGTCATGGGCCAGCCCGCCGCGATCGATCAGGCCTTTGCGCTGCATCAGCTCTGTCACGCTCATAATCTGCAGGAGTTCGGCATGATCGTCGACCCATCCGGCCTGCATCCCTCGGTGCGCAAGCCGCCGGCGGCCGCGGAGTAATTTCGATGGACCTGACCCTCAGTGACGAGCAGCGGCTGTTGCGCGAAAGCGCGGAGCGCTTCGTGGCCGAAAGCTACGATGCCGACCACCGCCGCAAGATGGCGAACGATCCGCTCGGCTACAGCCCTGATGTCTGGAAGCAGTTCGCCGAGCTCGGCTGGCTGGCGCTGCCGATCGCCGAAGAGTTCGGTGGGCTCGGCGGCGGCGCGGTCGAGATCGGCATTTTGATGGAGGCCTTCGGGCGCGGGCTGGTATCGGAGCCCTATGTCGCAACAGTGGTGCTGGGCGCGGCGCTGATCGACCGATGCGGCAGTGCAGCCCAGAAGCAGGGATTCCTGCCGAAGGTTGCGGACGGCTCACTGAAGCTCGCCGTCGCGCATTCCGAGCGCGCCGCGCGGTTCGATCTCGCCAGGGTTGCGACCACCGCCAACAAGACGGCGCAAGGCTGGCGCCTTGCCGGGCACAAGATAGCCGTGCTCGACGGGCACGCCGCCGACGAGATCATCGTCTCTGCGCTCATCCATGATCATCACGGGCCCTCGGGGCGAATCGGGCTCTTCCTGGTGCCGGCGACCGCACCTGGCCTCGTCATCAGCGACTATCCCCGCCTTGGCGGCGGGCACGCCTGCAACATCGAACTATCTGACGTGCATCTGAGCGAAGACGCCCTGCTCGGCGATGGACACGGCGCGCTGCCCGCGATCGAATGGGCCGTCGACCGCGCCATGGCGGCGCTTGGTGCGGAAGCCGTCGGCATCATGCAGACGCTGCTTGATACCACGCTGGAATACACCAAGATCCGCAAACAATTCGGCCGGCCGCTCTCGGCCAACCAGGTGATCCGTCATCGCCTCGCCGACATGGCGATGCAGGTCGACGAGTCGCGCTCGATGGCGCTGCGGGCTGCGTTGAAGGTGGATACGGCGCCGGTCGAGCGCGCGCGCGCCGCCTCGGGTGCGAAGGCGAAGATCGGCAAATGCGCGCGTTTCGTCGGCGAGCAGTCGATCCAGCTTCATGGCGGCATGGGCGTGACCGAGGAGCTCGAGGTCGGCGCCTATTTCAAGCGGCTTGTCGCCTTCGACACGCTGTTCGGCGGCAGCGCGCATCACTATGCCCGCCACGCGCAGCTCGGCCGCTCGGCCTGACACTGGGAGAGCCTCATGGACCTCACGTTCAATGCCGAGGAGCGCGCCTTCCAGAGCGAGGTGCGCGGCTTCATCGCCAGCAATCTCACGGACGAGATGAAGCGCGCCGCCGCGTTGACGCCGTCGGTGTTCTCCGACCCCGACATCGGCATGGCCTGGCAGCGCGCGCTGCACAGGCAAGGCTGGGGCGCGCCGGGCTGGCCGGTCGAATATGGCGGTCCCGACTGGACGCCGGCGCAGCGCTGGATTTTCGAGACCGAGTGCGCACGCGCCGGCGTGCCCAATGTCAACGTGATGGGCGTGAAGATGGTCGGGCCCGTCATCATCGGCTTCGGCACTCCCGAGCAGAAGAATTTCTACCTGCCGCGAATTCTTTCGGGTGAAGACTATTGGTGCCAAGGTTACTCAGAGCCGGGCTCGGGCTCCGACCTCTCCTCGCTGAAGACGCGCGCGGTGCGCGACGGCGACGACTACGTCATCAACGGCACCAAGATCTGGACCACGCATGCCCATCATGCCAACCGCATGTTCGCGCTGGTGCGCACCAGCGACGGGCCGCGGCAGCAGGACGGCATCAGCTTCATCCTGATCGACATGAAGACGCCGGGCATCACCACGCGACCCATCCTCACCATCGGCGGCGACCACGAGGTCAACCAGGTGTTCTTCGACGACGTCCGCGTGCCCGTGGCCAACCGCGTCGGCGAGGAAGGCAAGGGCTGGACCTACGGCAAATATCTACTGGAGTTCGAACGCGGCTCCGGCATTGCCTCGGCAAAGCTGCGCGAGGGGCTGAAGGCGATCGCCGATCTTGCTGCATCCGATTTGACCGGGCGCGCGATCGACAGCCCTGACATCGCCACCCGCATCTCGGAAGTTGAAGTCGACATCGACGCGCTGGAGATGACCGAGCTGCGCGTGCTTTCGGCGCTGCAGACCGGGCAAAATCCCGGTGCGGTGTCGTCGATCCTGAAGCTGCGCAACAGCGAGATCCGCCAGGCCGTGACGCGGTTGGGGGTCGACGTGATCGGCCACGACGCCCTTGCCGTCGAGCCGATGCGCCCGCTCTACAAGCTCAATCACGAGCCGGCGACGCCTGAGGACATGCTGACGGTGGTGCCGGAATATCTCAACGGGCGAGCCTATACCATCTTCGGCGGCACCTCGGAGATCCAGCGCGACATCATCGCGAAGATGATGCTGGGGATTTGAGGGCGACGACTCTCCCCACCGTCATTGCGAGGAGCCCTTGCGACGAAGCAATCCGGAATCTTTCCGCGGACGGAATCTGGGATTGCTTCGCTGCGCTCGCAACGACGGTGCACGTGGTGGTGTTAACCCGCCGCCTTCGCGTCCCGGATCGCCTGCCAGATCTTCTGCGGTGTCAGCGGCGTATTCAGCTGGGTGATGCCCAGCTCGGCAAGCGCGTCCATCACCCCGTTGGTGACGCAAGGAGGGCCGCCGATGGCGCCGGATTCGCCACAGCCCTTGGCGCCGAGCGGATTGGTGCGGCAGGGCGCGGAATCGTCGAGCGTCACCACGATCGGCGGAACGTCGTCGGCGCGCGGGATGCAGTAGTCCTGGTAGCTGGCGGTGAGGAGCTGGCCGCCGGCATCGTAGGAGACGCCTTCATACAGCGCCTGGCCGATTCCTTGCGCGACCCCGCCATGGATCTGGCCAGTCACCAGCATGGGGTTGACGGCGACGCCGACGTCGTCGACCGTGGTGTAGCGCACGACCTTGGACACGCCGGTCTCCGGGTCGATCTCGACCTCGCAGATATGCGTGCCGTTCGGCCAACTCGGCCCGTCGACCTCGCCCTCGGAATCGACGCTGAGCTTGGCGCCGCTCTCCTTCTCGGCGAGGTCGAACAGGCTGATGCGGCGGTCGGTGCCGACCACGGTGAGCATGCCGCCCTGGTACTCGATGTCCTCGACCGAGGTCTCCAGCACGTTGGCCGCCTTCTCGCGCGCCTTCTGGATCAGATCGCTGGAGGAGACCGCAACGGCAGTGCCGCCGACGAACAGCGAGCGCGAGCCCACGCTGCCAAAACCCATGGCGAGATCGGTGTCGCCCTGGACGACGTCGATCTTGTCGAGGGGAATGCCGAGCGAGTCGGAGATCATCTGGGTGTAGGTGGTCTGCAGCCCCTGCCCCATCGCCATGGTGCCGGAATGCAGCACGACGCGGCCCTGCGAGGTCGCGTGCAGGCTGACCTTCTCGGTGTGGGCGCGGCCGCCGGTCCACTCGATATAGGAGGTGAGCCCGCGGCCGTAGAGCAGGCCCTTCTTCTTGGCGGCCTTCTTGCGCGCCGCAAAGCCGTCCCAGTCAGCGAGCTTCACGGCCCGGTCGAGCATGTGGGCGAAGGCGCCGGAATCGTAAACCTGCCCCGCCGCGTTGGTGTAGGGCAGCTGCGCCGGCTTGATGTAGTTGGCTTTCCGGATCGCACGCGGATCCATGCCGATTTTCGCGCGGCGGCGTCGAACAGGCGCTCGACGATGAAGACCGCCTCGGGCCGGCCAGCGCCGCGATAGGCGCCGACGGGCGCGGTGTGGGTCATCACCGACTGCACCTCGAAATGCACCAGCGGCAGGTCGTAGACGCCGGTCTGCACGAACGGCCCGAGCACCAGCGGGATGATGTTGGCCGCACCCGACGAGTACGCGCCGGTGCAGCCGATCGACTTGACGCGATAGGCCAGCACCTTGCCCTTGTCGTCGAGTGCGAACGAGGCGGTCGAGGTCAGATCGCGGCCATGGGTGCCCCCGAGGAACTCGTCGGTGCGGTCGCCGCGCCAGCGGATCTTCCTGTTCAGCTTGGTCGCGGCGTAGGCGACGATGCCGTCCTCGGGATACAGGTTGGTCTTCTGGCCAAAGCCGCCGCCGATGTCGCCGACCAGCACCCGCACGCTGTCCTTGGGACGCTTGAGCACGGCTTCCGCCAGCACGTCGCGGGTCGAGGCCGGAGTCTGCGATTGCACATGCAGCAGCAGTCGGCCGGTCTTCTTGTCGATCTCGGCGATGGTCGAGCGCGGCTCCATCGCGGAGGGCACGAGGCGCTGGCTCACGAGATCGAGCTCGACCGTGTGCGCGGCTTTGGCGAATGCCTCGTCGACTTTGGCGGCATCGCCGTATGACATCGCGCCGACGATGTTGTCGGGCGCCTCGGGCCACACCACAGGTGCGCCGGGTTTTACGGCCTCGACGGGATCCACCACTGCGGGCTGCACGTCGTATTCGATCACGATCGCCTCGGCCGCGCTCTGCGCTTCCGCGCGGGAGGCAGCCACCACGGCCGCCACCGCTTCGCCGGCGTAGCGCACGATCTCATGGGCGAGCAGGCGGCGCGGCGGCACCGTCATCGGCTTGCCGTCGGGGCGCTTGAAGATGCTCAAGGTCGGGATGGCGCCGATGTCGTCCCTGACGAGGTCGGCACCGGTGTAGACCGCGGTCACGCCGGGCATCGCGGCCGCAGAGCTGGTGTCAATCGAGACGATCTTCGCATGCGCATGCGGCGAGCGAAGCACGTACAACCACAGCGCGCCGTCCTCCGCCTTGTCGTCGATGAATTGTCCCTTCCCGGTCAGCAGCCGCTGGTCTTCCAAACGCTTGACGGGCTGGCCCGCTCCGAAACGCAAATTGCCGGGAAGAATGTTCATTCCGTGGGGTCCTCAGGGTCTTTTCGAAATTGCGGGCTGCCTTTTAGCGGATCGATCAGGAGCATGCCAGCCGCGGTTTTGGGCGGGATATCCAAGGATTCGGCATGTCAATCACGCCAGCTCTCTCAGCGCCGCCTCCACGACCTTGCGCGCTTCGGCCGTCAGCGCGGCCTGTGGCGGGACGGGATCGCCGACGTCGTAGCCCTGGGTCGACAGGCCCGCCTTGATGCAGGCGGCGAGGTTGAAGCGGGCGAAGGCCTCGTTGATGCGCCACAGCCGGCACTGGAGCGTCATGGCCTCGTCCCAGCGGCCGGCTTTGCAGAGGTCGTAGAGCCTAACGCTCTGGCGCGGGATGATGCAGGCCGGGCCCGCCATCCAGCCGAGCCCGCCGATCAGCATCACCGCGGCCGGGATATGGGCGGAGGCCGAGAACACGCGCAAGCCATCGCCACAGCGGTTCATGATCGAGAGCAGCCGGCCGGTGTTGGTCGAGGCGTCCTTGATGTAGCCGATGCGCGGATGCTCGGCGAGGCGCGCGATCACGTCGAGGGTGAGATCGGAGCGCTGGAATTGCGGATTGGTATAGATGACGACGGGAATGTCCACGGCATCCGCGATGGCGCGGAAATAGGATTCGACCTGGGCATCGGCGAGCGGGAAATACGCCTCCAGGATCGCGAGGATGCCGTCGGCGCCGAGCCTCTGATAGGCCTTCGCCTGCGCCACCGCATCCGCGGTCGCGGTGGAGGCGACGCCGGCCACGACCGGCACACGGCCCTTCGCGGCTTCGATCGTGGTCTGCACGACCGTCCGGCGCTGCGCGGCATTGAGATAGGCGAACTCGCCGGTCGAGCCCAGCGGGGTCAATCCATGTACGCCGGCGCCGATCAGGTCGTCACAGAGCTTTGCGAGCACGCTCGTCCGCACCGTGCCGTGGGCATCAACGGGAGATACGAGGTAGGGAAAGACGCCGTGGAATTCGGACATGTCGGGGGCTCCGGAAGCTGGCACCCCAGAGCTATTAGCAATGCCCGCCCGGGCGATCAAACCTTGAGCAAGCGTACCCGCGTGCCCCAGGGATCGATCGCCTCCACGCCGTCCGCGAGCGCCGTGACTTTCACGCCGCGCTTGCGCAGACGCTCTTCCTGAGCGGCGAGCAGTTCCTGCTTCGCCATCACCAGCGAGAACCAGGCGAGGCCGGTCGTCGAATCGTCGCGCTGGCCGGCGCCCTCGCTCTGCCAGACATTCATGCCGAGGTGATGGTGATAGCGGCCCGACGACAGGAAGGCCGCGCCGTTGCGCTTGCGGGTCGGGTCGAGACCGATCGCGCCGTGATAGAAGCTCTCGGCCTGCGCGAGATCGCCGACCCGCAAATGCATGTGTCCGACGCGCATTCCGTCCGGCGCCTTGGCATAATCAGGCACGCGCGTATTTGTCAGCGACAAGAGGTCGGGGATGTTGAGCTCGTCGGTCGCCATTTTCACGCTGCCCTCGCTCCACTGCCATTGCGAAGGATCGCGGTCGGCATAGACCTCGATGCCGTTGCCTTCGGGATCGTCGAGATAGACGGATTCGCTGACGAGGTGATCGGCAAAGCCCGACAGCTTCACCCGGTGCGAGGCGGCGTGGACCAGCCAGCGCGCGATGTCCTTGCGGGTCGGCATCAGGAAGGCGGTGTGGTAGAGGCCGGCGGCGCTGCGCGATTCAATCGCGGCATCGGGACGGGCTTCCAGCACCAGCAGCGGGATGCCGCCCGTGCCGAGTTTCGCGGCGGCCGACGAGCGCTCCATCACGGTGAGTCCGATCACGTCGCGGTAGTAGTCGGCAACCGTATCCAGATTCTTGACCCGCAGCGTCACCATGCCGACTCGCATCGGCGTGCGGCTGGCATAGGTCGGTCCGACGCCCTGCGGGTTGCCCTCGGCACGCGCTGCGGCTGCGGCCGCCATCGCGAGCGAGGTAGCACCGGCGAGGTGAAGCAGGGTGCGGCGGGTGAGGTCGATGGTCATGAGTCGGGGCTCGCTGAAAACTGGAGGCCATAGGCGCAATTTCGGGATTGCTACACGTTCCCGTGAGGCGCTCCCAATCACATGTTCGTCGGCCGTGGTCCTACGGGGGCCTGCCTGTTTCCTGGCCACCCGGCCAGTTTCGCAATCGCCCGCGGCATCCCAGATTGAGGACAACTTACAGGAGCCCGCCATGACTGATCTCAGTCCCCTGTCCTCACTGTCGTCCGCGCTCGCGGAATTGGTGGCGCGCACCGCGCCGTCCGTGGTCACCGTGCATTCGCATCGCTCCCGCTCGACCGGCTTCGTCTGGAAGAGCGGCCTGATCGTCACCGCCGACGAGGCACTGGCCGACGAGGGCGATGTCGAGATCGGCCTGGCCGATGGCGGCCGGGTCGCCGCCACGATCGCCGGCCGCGACCACACGACCGACATCGCGCTGCTGCGCAGTGAGGCCGCTATCGCGCCTATCAAGCTCGCAACCACAGTCCCGCCGCTCGGCGCCTTGTCCATCGTGGTTGCCACCCATCGCGAGACGCCGAGCGCCGCGCTCGGAATGGTATCGGCGTCCGGCAAGAGCTGGCGCTCCCTGCGCGGGGGCGACATCGATGCCCGGATCGAGCTGGACGTCCGCCTGCGCGAAAGCCAGCAGGGCGGCCTGGCGCTCGACGCATCGGGTGACGCCTTTGGCATGGCCGTGCTCGGGCCGCGGCGGGTGCTCGTCATTCCGACCGCGACGATCGAGCGTATCGCTCCGCAACTCGAGACGCGCGGCCGCATCGCCCGCGGATATCTCGGCCTCGGGCTCCAGCCGGTGCGGCTCGACGACGGCATCGGCGCGATGGTGATGAATGTCGACAAGGCCGGTCCGTCGGCCGCGGCAGGCATCCGCCAGGGCGATGTGATCGTCGCGGTCAACGACCAGAAACTGTCAGGCGTGCGCGCGCTGTCGCGGACGCTGGGTCCGACGAGCGTCGGAGCCGTGGTCGATGTCGCGGTGCGCCGCGCCGGCGAGCCGGTCAGCTTCAAGGTCACGGTCGGCGAGAGGCCGGAGGCGTGAGCGCGGACAAGACCAGCGAGATCGTGCTCGCGCTGGAGATCGACGATCCAGCGCTGGCCGATCGCCTGACGGCGCTGCTCGGCAATGTCGGCGGGATTCGCCTCGCCGCCCCCGGCGAGCGGGCCGCCGCGACGGTCGTCGCCCGCGATGCACGCAGCATGCCCGAGGACATCGCCTTGACGCAGCGGGAGCTCGACGTGCTGGCGCTGATGGCCGAGGGCGCGTCCAACAAGATGATCGCGCGCCAGCTCGGCATCTCCGTGCACACCGTGAAATTCCATGTCGGCTCGCTGCTCGACAAGCTGGATGCCACCGGCCGCACCGACGCCGTCGCGCATGCGGCGCGCCGCGGCGTGATCGAGCTGTGAGCCGCGTGGATCAATCGCCGGCGGCAATCTGCGCCAGCTGGCGCATGCGGCCGGTGTCGACGATGCGGCCGTGGCTGATGACGACGCGCGGGGGGCTGTGGAAACGCAGCGCCTCGGTGACATCGCCTTGCTCGAGCACGACCAGATTGGCCGCACAGCCGAGCCCGAGACCGTAGCGTTCGAGGTTGATCGCCGCCGCCGCGCGCGTGGTGATCATGTCATACAGCGTCTCGAACTCGCTCCCCCCGGTCATCCAGAGCAGATGCGAGGCGAGGAACGCCACTTCCAGCATGTTGTTGCGACCCAGCGGGTAGTAGGCGTCGGAAATGTCGTCCTGGCCGAGGCAGACATTGATGTCGGCGGCCACGAGCTCCTTCACGCGCGCATGCAGCGGACCGGTGTGGGGATTGCTGACGACGCTGACGCGGGCCTCTCCGAGCAAGGCCTTCAGCTCCCGCAGATAGTTTTCGGGATAGAGCGCCATTGCCCGGCAGTGATGCGCGAGCGCCCGGCCCTCAACACCGCGGGCGATCACCGCGCGCGCCATCATGTCGAGCGTGCGCATATCGGCATCGCCTACGTCATCCAGCAGCATCGAGATTTCGGCTCCGTGCTCGGCCGCAAGGTCGAAGCAGAACGCGACATGGCGGCGCATGTCCTCTTCATCGGGCTCGATCCACGGAATACCGCCGACGACGTCGGCCCCGAGCGTCATCGCCTTGCGCATCAGGTCGGCCGCGCCGGGCTCGCGAAACAGGCCGTCCTGCGGGAACGCCACGACCTGGACATCGACGATGCCGCGAAACTCCTCGCGGATGGCGAGCAATGCCTTGACCCCTTCGAGCCGCGCCTTGGTGTCGACATCGGCAAAGGCGCGAATGTGGAGATTGCCGTGGAGCGCGGCGAGCGCCACCGCGCGCCGCGCGTTCGGGACGATCCAGGACGCGTCATAGTTGTTCTTCACCACCGCGGCGAGCTCGACCGCCTTGGCCGCCTCGCTCATGCCGCCGCCCTGATAGGCCTCCAATGCCGCCTCCGACATCATCGGCAGGGTCCAGACCTTGCAGAGATGCAGATGCGGATTGACGAAAGCGGGCGTGACAAGACCGCCCTTGGCATCGACGAAGGATTGGGCGCCAGTCTCCGGCCGGCCGCCGATTGCGGTGATCACGCCATCGGTGATGGCGATGTCGACGACCTCGCGGCTGCGGGTGTGGGCGTTGGTGATGACGAGGTCTGGCAGGCGGGACATTGCAGGACTTCCACTCGATACCAGTGCGATCATGCAAGTTGGGGGCCGGTACGCGGAAACTGGAGCTGCACGGTCAGCCCCGGCGCATTGTCATGCAGCGCAATCTCGGCGCCATGAAGGCGCGCCACGGCGGCGACGAGGCTGAGCCCGAGGCCGTTGCCCGGCGTGTAGCGGCTCTGCTCGAGCCGGTAGAAGCGCTTGAAGACGTGATCGCGCGCCTCGGTGGGAATGCCCGGTCCATCGTCGGCGATCGCGATCACCGCGCCGCCATTGGCATTGCGGCAGGTCACCGTCACCTGACCGCCCTTGCGGCCGTGCTTGATCGCGTTGTCGACGAGATTGGCGACGGCGTCGAACAGCAGGTCGCGGTCGCCGGTGATCGCCACCTCGCGGTCGCCATCGAGACCGAGGCGGGTTGTGACCTCTTCGGCGGCGGCGTCGTAGAGCTCGACGACCTCGCCGGCGATCTCGGTCAGGTTCAGCGCGCGAAAGGCGCTCCGGCGTGCGCGGGTCTCGATCTCCGAGATTCGCGTGATGGAGGCGAACATGCCGAGCACGGCATCGAGATCGGCGATGGTGTCGCCGATCAGCGCCGCGTCGGCCTCGCTGTTGCGCGGGGTGTGATAGGCCTTCTCCAGCCGGCCGCGCATACGCGTCAGCGGCGTGCGCAGATCGTGAGCGACATTGTCGCTGACCTGCTTGACCTCGCCCATCAGCGTCTCGATGCGGTCGAGCATCTGGTTGAGGTTTTCGGCGACACGGTCCCACTCGTCGTGACTGCCGCGCAGCGGAATGCGCCGGTCGAGGCCGGACTGCATGATGGCACGGCTGGTCGCGTTGATCTCCTCGATCCGGCCGACCGTGCGCCGTGTCACCAGCACCGCCGCCAGTCCGGCGAGGACGAGGAGCAGCACGGCGACCGCGACCATCGCGAGCTCGATCATGCCGGTGAAGCCATCGTGATCGACGGCAGCGCCGAGCCGGCGCTCCACATAGGCGAGCGTTCCGACATAGACGTAAGCCATGATCGCCGCGACGATCAGCCCGAATGCCGCAATCGCCATCAGCGCCAGGCGGAAGGTCGAGGAGCGCAGGGTCTTAGCCAGGAGCACGGAGGCAATATCCGATGCCGCGGATGGTGTGGATCAGCGGATAGGCCTGGGCGTCATCGACCTTGCGGCGAACGCGTCCGACATAGACGTCGATGATGTTGGTGGAGGGGTCGAAATGCAGGTCCCAGACGTGCTGGAGCAGCATGGCGCGGGAGACGACGCGGCCCTCGTTGCGGACGAGATATTCGAGCAGCTGGAATTCGCGCGGCAGCAGCGGGATCTTGCGGCCGCGGCGGCTGGCGCTGCGTGCGATCAGGTCGATGGCGAGGTCGCCGACGCGCAGCAGCGTCTCCTTGGCGATGGTGTCGCTGCGGCGGCCGAGGGCCTCCAGCCGCGCCAGCAGCTCGACGAAGGAGAACGGCTTGACCAGGTAGTCGTCGCCGCCGGCGCGCAGGCCTCGGACGCGATCGTCGACCTCGCCGAGTGCAGAGATGATCAGGAAGGGCGCGGCGATGCCGTCGTCGCGCAACTGGCGCATCACGGTGATGCCATCGATGTCGGGCAGCATGCGGTCGATGGTGATCACGGCATAGTCGCGCGCGGCGCCGTGGCTGAGGGCCTCGCGGCCGGTGGCGGCGAGA
The DNA here is from genome assembly GCF_051853005.1 of Bradyrhizobium sp. SMVTL-02. Taxonomy (NCBI): domain Bacteria; kingdom Pseudomonadati; phylum Pseudomonadota; class Alphaproteobacteria; order Hyphomicrobiales; family Nitrobacteraceae; genus Bradyrhizobium; species Bradyrhizobium sp. SMVTL-02. The sequence goes on from NZ_CP182469.1 coordinate 6,995,435, forward strand.
TCGACGTCGTAGCCCGAGGTCGTCAGCTCCTCGACGAGCTGGCCTGCGGTTTCCGGATCGTCCTCGACGACCAGGATGCGGCGGTGACCTCCGGTCATGCAAAACTCCGCGCGACGATCGCCGCCAGACTATCCCGTTCCGGGGCTGAGCGGAACTGCCCGGCGGCGATCGCGACAATGGTGCGGTACGGCGATGCGACTACCAGTAGTCTCCGCACACATTGACCCATTGCCATCCCCACGGCGTCCAGCTCCTGCGCCAGCAGCCATCATAGTAGCCGGCGTAGATGAAAGGTGCTCCGAAGAAGAAGCGATGGTGGTGCCGGAAGAAGGCGTGGCGGCCGATGAAGGACCTGCCGTGCCAGCCCGTGCCGGCAAACCGCGGTCCAAAGGCAGCGCGGGTCGCCAGCGGAGCTCCGGCAAACCGGGGGCCGATGGCGGCGCGAGCGGCCATTGGCGAACCGACGAAGCGGGCCCCACCGAAATGGGCGCCGCCCATGCCGCCAAATCGCATGCCCCCGCCACCCATGCCGCCACCGCCGACATGCATGCCGCCACCACCGAAGTGGCCACCACCGCCGAAGCCGCCGTGACCTCCGCCGCCGAAGCCGCCACGGGCGAGCACTGGGGAGGAGAGCGCCATCACCGCGGCGACCGTCACCGCAGTGAGGCCTTTGAGAAGCCTGTTGTCCATCGAAGCATCCTCCGTGCTGCGCGGCGGTATTGTCGCCGCGTCAGAACGATGAGATGAGAGGAAGAGACGGGCACCTTCAACTTACAAACGCGCCAGATTCTGACGCGGAAGTTAGGAAGCGGAGCTCAAGCAATCCAGACCGTTTTCGCGGCGGACTGGATTGCTTCGCTGCGCTCGCAATGACGACGTGGAGAGAGTTCTCCATACGTCGAGCAGCTAGCCTCTCCCCGCAAAGAGCGGAGAGAGGTTGAAGACTCACGCCCGCTTGCCGCTCTTCTCGGCGGCACGGCGCATGGCTTCGGCAAGCGCGCCGCCGCTGGAAGATTCCTGCTTGCGCGGCGCGGACGAGGTCATGCGGCTCGGGTTGCGCGAGCCGTTGTCCCGCTGCATGCCGGGGGCGTCCTTCTTGGCGCCGACCTCGTCGTCGAGCCGCAGGGTCAGGGAGATGCGCTTGCGGGCGACCTCGAAGTCCAGCACCTTCACCTTGACGATGTCGCCGGGCTTCACCACCTCGCGCGGATCCTTGATGAAATTCTTCGACATCGCCGAGATGTGGACGAGGCCGTCCTGGTGCACGCCGATGTCGACGAAGGCGCCGAACGCGGCGACGTTGGTCACGGTGCCCTCGAGGATCATGCCCTTCTGGAGATCCTTGATCTCCTCGACGCCTTCCTTGAACACCGCGGCCTTGAACGCCGGACGCGGGTCGCGGCCGGGCTTTTCCAATTCGCGCAGGATGTCGGTGACGGTCGGCAGACCGAAGGTCTCGTCGACGAAATCCTTCGGCTTCAGCGTGCGCACGATCTCGCTAGAGCCGATCAGCGTCTTGATGTCGCTCTTGGTTGCTTCGAGAATCCGGCGCACCACGGGATAGGCTTCCGGGTGCACGCCGGAGGCATCGAGCGGGTCCTCGCCGCCGAGGATGCGCAGGAAGCCGGCGCACTGCTCGAACGCCTTCGGCCCGAGCCGCGGCACGTCCTTGAGCGCCTTGCGCGACTTGAACGGGCCGTTGGCGTCGCGATGCGCGACGATGCTCTGGGCAAGGCCGGAGCCGACACCCGACACCCGCGCGAGCAGCGGCGCGGAGGCGGTGTTGACGTCGACGCCGACGGCGTTCACGCAATCTTCAACCACGGCATCGAGCGACTTGGCGAGCTTGGCCTGGCCGAGGTCGTGCTGATACTGGCCGACGCCGATCGCCTTCGGCTCGATCTTGACCAGCTCGGCGAGCGGATCCTGCAGGCGCCGCGCGATCGAGACCGCGCCGCGCAGCGTGACGTCGAGGCCGGGCAACTCCTCCGAGGCGAAGGCCGAGGCCGAATAGACCGACGCGCCGGCTTCCGACACCACGATCTTGTTCATCTTCAGCTCGGCGAGCCCCTTGACCAGCTCGGTCGCGAGCTTGTCGGTCTCGCGCGAGGCGGTGCCGTTGCCGATCGCGATCAGCTCGACGCGATGCTTCATCGCGAGCCGGCCGAGCGTCGCCAGCGACTCGTTCCATTGCCGCTGCGGCTCGTGCGGATAGATCGCGGTGGTATCGACCACCTTGCCGGTCGCATCGACGACGGCGACCTTGACGCCGGTGCGGTAGCCGGGATCGAGACCCATGGTGACGCGGGTGCCGGCGGGCGCCGCCAACAGCAGATCGCGCAGGTTCGAGGCGAACACGCGCACGGCCTCGGTCTCGGCCGAGTTCCACAGCCGCATGCGCAGGTCGATGTTGAGATGCACCTGGATCTTGGTGCGCCAGGCCCAGCGCACGGTGTCGAGCAGCCAGCGGTCGCCGGCACGTTTGAGGTCGGCGATCCCGAAGCGCTTCATGATCTTGAGTTCATAGGCACTGGGCACGCCCGGCGGCGGCGCCTCAGCCTCGGGCTGAATCTGCAGGTCGAGGATTTCTTCCTTCTCGCCGCGGAACATCGCGAGAATGCGGTGCGACGGCAGCTTGGTCAGCGGCTCGGAGAAATCGAAATAGTCGGCGAACTTTTCGCCCTCGGTCTTCTTGCCGTCGCGCACCTTGGAGGTCATGCGTGCATTGGTCCACATCTCCTCACGCAACGCGCCGATCAGGTCGGCGTCCTCGTCGAAGCGTTCGACCAGGATGGCGCGGGCTCCATCGAGCGCGGCGGCGGCATCGGCGACGCCCTTCTCGGCATTGATGAAGCCTTCCGCCACGACCTTCGGATCGTTGCCCGGCTCGGCGAGGAGCTGATTGGCGAGCGGCTCGAGGCCGGCTTCCTTGGCGATCTCGGCCTTGGTGCGGCGCTTCGGCTTGAACGGCAGGTAGATGTCTTCGAGCCGGGCCTTGCTGTCCGCGGCCATGATGGTGGCTTCCAGCGCGGCGTCGAGCTTGCCCTGCTCGCGGACCGATTCGAGGATGGCCTTGCGGCGATCCTCGAGCTCGCGCAGGTAGACCAGGCGCTCCTCCAGGGTGCGCAATTGCGCGTCATCGAGCGCACCGGTCGCTTCCTTGCGGTAGCGGGCGATGAAGGGAACCGTGGCGCCGCCGTCGAGCAGCGTCACCGCCGCCTCGACCTGCTCCGCCCGGACCCCAAGCTCCTGCGCAATCTTCTGGTTGATATTTGCCACGCGAGAACCCCTCTATCCTAACACGCGACGCAGGGCGAACCCGGCCGCGGGACGCCGCTTATGGACCAACCAAGGTTGATTCATCAAGGTGCGGCGCGCAACCGTCGACAGAGGATTTTTTGCTGGATCGATGCGATCTCGCCACATTCGTCGATTTGTGGCCGCGCTCTCGTGTCCCGCACGCGGCGCAGCGCCGAAAGCGTATGGCACAGTGCCCGGTGCCGCCACGATCGTCATTGCGAGCGCAGCGACGCGATCCAGAATCCCACCGCGGAAAGACTCTGGATTGCTTCGCTGCGCTCGCAATGACGGAGTACGAGGCAGTCGCGCCGCTCTTTCAGCTGGCATTCAACGCGCAGACACGCCTTCGCGTCCTCGCGGCGGAATATGCCCGAGCTTTGCCTGGTCACGACACCCTCCTCTGTCAGAGGGCGCAGGGAAGACCGAGTGCCGGCCGGGCACCCACGGTCCACGGTGCGAAGGTGGTACAAAGAATGTGCACAGCGGCATACAGGTGAGGCCAAACAACCGGTCTTCCCTGCGCAGGGGAAAATAAATGTCGGCATGGACTTCTGTGGAGCCCCATGGATAGAGCAAGTTATTGATCTTTCGAAAGAACCCGCCACATTGTGCCACGGCAGTCTCTGCTGCTCCACACCCACCATCGGGACAAAACCGGGGACACACATGGCACGCAAGGTTCGTCACAGCGCCCTCGAAAGCCGCAGCGCGCGCTTGAAATTGCCCGTTCGTCGTAAGCCGTATCCCGGCCCGTCGTTGGCGCGGGGCGTGTCTCTGCTGTACCGCCGGAATCGGACGAATGGCACGTGGGTCGTGAAGGCGAGCGATGGTCACGGCGCCTACTGGACCAAGCGCATCGCCGACGCCGACGACTTCGCTGAAACCGATGGCAAGAGCGTGCTGTCGTTCTTCCAGGCGCAGGATGCTGCGAAGCGATTGGCGCGCGGCGATAGTGACGCCGGAGATAAGGCGCCGCTCACGGTTGACGCCGCCCTCACTGCCTACGAAGCCGACTTGAAGGCCCGCAGCTCCAATCCGTACAACGCACAATGGCCTCGCGTGCATCTGACCTCGGTGCTGCTCGCCAAGCCCGTCGCCCTGCTCACCTCCACCGAGCTTCAGAAATGGCGCGACGGCCTGCTGACCAAAATGGCGCCGTCCACAATCAACCGGCTCTCCGGCTGCCTCTGCGCTGCGCTGGAGCTGGCTGCCCAGCATGATCAGCGTATCCAGAATAAGCGAGCGTGGGACGTTGGTCTTGCCGGTCTGCCCGATGCGCAGGAAGCCCGCAACGTTGTTCTCTCTGATCAGAAGGTACGGGATTTCGTTGCGCACGCCTACGAGCTCGATGACAAACTCGGGCTGCTCGTCAAGACACTGGCGGTGACCGGCGCGCGGCCAAGCCAAGCCGTGCGGCTGCGGGTCGAGGACCTGCACGATCATCCGGTGCGGCCGAAGCTGATGATGCCGAAGTCGGCCAAGGGTGGCGGACGCAATCGCGCGAAGAAGAAAGTCGAGCGCTACTCAGTGCCGATCACCGTGCAACTGGCGGCGAAGCTGAAGGAAGCGGCTAAGAACCGCCCCGACGACGCACCGCTGCTGTTGCAGAGTGACGGCAGCCCCTGGGGCGAGAATCCCGGCCAGACGTATCATCGCCAGATCGACAAGATCGTCACCGCAATCGGGCTCGACCCTGCCCTCGCGACGATCTATGCGCTGAGGCACAGCAGCATCGTGCGGATGCTGTTGCAAAATCTTCCGATCAGGCTGGTGGCATCGCTGCACAACACCAGCGTCGCCATGATCGAACGAACGTATTCAAAGTACATTACCGAGCACAGCGACGACGTCACGCGCAAGGCGCTGCTGCAGGACGAGCCGCCGAGCGGCGCGAAGATCGTAGCGCTGGCGAGTTGATCAGTCTGAGTCTGTTCGTCAGCGGACGAGCAACAGTTGTCCTGTAACGGTTGTTATCCAACAGTTGGCCACCAACGTCAGACAGATAGTTGGTGACAAACATTAGTTGTTGCGGCCTCTAGCCGGCGACCCGGGAGCGTGTCGTCTTGCGTCAACTTGATCACTGAAGATTCTTGGTTCGCGTGGCAACGCGCTGCGGCTCTCTGCGTTCTTGAAGCAGCATATTTGGAAGTGTCGGTGCAAGCTATGCTTAAACGAGAGAACGCATCCGCCGGTCGCCGGCCACGACCCGGAGCATCGTCCATCGGCGCGGTCGATTCCGCTGGCGCGATAGGCGTCGTGCCTTTTACTTGTTTCTCCGACACCCAATGGCAGGCCATTCGAGCAATCCGTGACGACTGGCCTAGCAACATTAATTGGCCAGAAGTCCGCCGGCAGATCGAGGAAGCCGGCCGCGAGTATGCAGCGGTCGAATATCAGCGAGAACAAAGGAGACGATCTGCAGCGTACAAAACGGCCCTCTACAGTGCGCGGAGGAGCCTCATCGGCCTGCAGTTCAATCTGTCGCGACTGGAGACGCTAGCCCCATCGGACCTAGTTGGATTGCCTATCTCCGATCTTAAAAAAATCGAGAAACGGCTCAAGGAGCTGGATACTCAATATCAGACTTGGTCCACGCCCTTTGTCGGCCGAAAAAGCTGGATACGCGAGACATTGATCAATCGGCTTCTAGACATCTGGAAAAAGCAGCTGCACGGGCGACTTAGCTCTTCGAGAAGCAAGGTTGGAGAACCGACCGGGCCGCTGGTTCGCTATTTGACCCTAACGCTCACAGCCATACAGGGTGAATCACCCGGTCCACACGGCATCGAGAGCATCGTCGACAAGGCCAAGAAACGGCGACGGGGCAATTCCGGAAAACGGAAGCAATCGGGCAAGACGCTGCGTCAGATTCGTCAATAAAATTGGACATTGATTACCCCCCGTCACCGATCATCCAGGACCGTCTACTTTTGCTCCTACGTAGCCACATGGACACGGAGGACAAGGAAATGGCGCGCCCCGAAGTAACCGGCCGCAAGACAACCCACACTGATGACGCCGACGCTTACGGCATTGACGAATTTTGCGCGCGGCATCGCATCAGCCGTCAGTTGTTTTACAAGCTGAAAGCGCAGGGCATCATGCCCGCGACTTTCAAACTTGGCACGCGCGTTCTGATCTCGCGCGAGGCTGCGGCGGCATGGCGCCGTGCCCGCGAGAACGCGGCCCAGGCTGTGACCGACCGGGTCGCCTAGTCACAGAAAAAGCGGCCCGCCACAGGCCGCCTCTCCATCATCTTCTCAAGGAATATTTGGAATGTCTGTCACTGATACCAGTGCGCCCTCGTGCGCGCAAGCCGACGCCAGGAAAATTGCTACTACCCAGCCGCAGGCGATCGAGCTGCAAGCGCGCAAGTTGCGCCTGCGTTTCGCGCTCGCCCCGGAAACGGCCCGCACTCTCGCCAGCATCGCGTTTGGTGGGGAGGCGCGGGCATGACCAACATCATCGACTTCAACTTCGCCAAGCGCCAGGACGAGCCGATCACCGGCTCGATCGACGCCGAGGACATCCGCGAGCGCCTGCACGCCGACGCGCGCCGCTTCGTCGAGTGGCTGTACTCCGGCCGCGCCTTCATCAGCCGCAACGAGGCACGCGTTGGCGACGTGTATGGCACGCCCGGCGCTTCAATGTCGATCAAGCTGACCGGCGCCGATGCCGGCTTGTGGAAGGATCATGCGACCGACGAGGGTGGCGACCTGATCGCGCTCTATCGCGCGTTCATGGGCTATCACGGCAACGCCGACTTCGTGCAGTCGCTCAAGGAGATCGCCAAGGAATATTTTGGCGATCCCGTCGATGTCGAGCGTCCGAACTGGCGGCCGACCGCAGCCGATCGCATCGCGCAGAGCAAGGAAAAGCTCGGCACCAAGCCGCGCGAGGACTTGGTCGAGCTGGGACCGCCGGTCGCGACCTACAAGTATTACGACACGCGCGGCAACATCATCGCCTCGGTGGTGCGCTATCAGCCGGACGGCACGCGCGAGAACAAGACGTTCCGCCCGTACTGCTTCAAGCGGATCGATGGCGTGCAGAAATGGGTCATGGGCGCGCCCGATCTGCGTCCGCTGTACCGGCTGCCCGAGATCGCTATCGCCAAGGAGATCGTGCTCGTCGAAGGCGAGGGCTGCGCCGATGCCCTGGCTCAGCTCGGCATCGAGGCGACCTCCGCGATGCAGGGCGCCAAGGCGCCGATCGACAAGACCGACTGGGGCCCGCTCGCCGGCAAGAGGGTGACCATCTGGCCCGATGCCGATGAGCCAGGGCTCGTCTACGCGCGCAGCGTGGCAGCGCGCCTGCAAGCGCTAGGCTGCACCGTGCTCGGCATCACGCCGCCGCCCGAGGCGTCCGAGGGCTGGGACGCGGTCGATGCGATCGCGGAAGGGCGCAACGTGCAGGACATCATCGCCGGGGCGACGCCGCTCGACGTGAAGTCCGAGGCGCCGCGCCAGCGCATCAACATCCAGAACTATCGGGAGATGGAGCGCAGCGCCGCCACGCCGATCGCGTGGCTGATCTCGAACATCATCACCGAGGGCGGGTTGTCGGTGCTGTGGGGCAAATCCGGGTCGATGAAATCGTTCGTGGCGCTCGACATGTCGCTGTGCATCGCGACGGGTCTGGCGTGGCACGGGAACGAGGTTAAGAAAGGCACTGTGATCTATGTCGCCGCCGAGGGCGGGTTCGGTCTGAAGCGCCGCGCCATCGGCTGGCGCAAGACGCGCGGCCGGGAGCTGTCCGATCCGGACTTCCATCTCATCGACCACTCCATTGCCTTGACCAGCGACGACCTCAACGAGCTGATCAAGAAAATCCTTGAGAAGGAGTTGCAGCCCGTCCTGATCGTGCTTGACACCCTGGCCCGCACCTTCGGCGCTGGCGACGAGAACAAGCAGGCCGACATGGGTGCCTATGTGCAGGCGTCCGACAAGCTGCGCGAAGCGACCGGCGCCAACATCATGATCATCCATCACTCGGGCGTCCACGAGGATAAGCGCGAGCGCGGTTCCAACGCGCTGCGCGGCGCCGCCGATACGATGATCAAGATCGCGCGCAAGGATCACAAGATCGACGTGATCAACAAGGCGCCCGAGGGCAAGCAGAAGGACGCCGAGGAGTTCAAGACGGTCAAGCTGGAGGCGCGCAAGGTCGCGTTCGAGACCCAGGACGACCAGGGCGAGATCATCGAGCAATCGACCCTGATCCTGGCGCTGCGGGACGATGCCGATGTGCTCGGCAACGAGCCGGTCGAGGACGACGGTGAGCCCGCTGCAAAGCTCGGTAAGAACCAGAAGGTCATCCTGGAAGCCTTGCAGAAAGCTGGCAAGCCGCTTGGCTCGAACCGACTCAAAGGCATCACGGGGCTGAAAGACAATGTTCTGCATGCCGCGCTGGGCCGTCTGGTCGAAAACGGATTTCTGATCGTCGAGAAATCCGGGAACCATCAGGAATGGAGACTGGCCGATGCTTGACGCTCACTCCACTCGCTTTTGGCACTCTCGCGAGAGTGACACGGGTGGCGAGAGTGATGCACTCGCTTCACTCACTCCACTCGCGCGAGAGTGTGTGTTCTGTTCCGGTTGCGTTCACTCGTCTCACTCGGTCCCCCCGTAAGGGGGGCCGTGGTGAGTGAGCAACCCGAGAGTGGGCACGCCACCGACGGCTACGGGTCCTTCCTGGCGCCCGGCCAATGCGGGTCGGGCGGCAGCGCCCGGTATCCCTAGCGATGCAATTTTTGGAACTTGCTGCAACAACAACAGGCTGAATTCTCATGAAACTGCACTTTTCGATCAACGCCCTTGCGCTACTTCTCGAACATGATCGCGGGACCCTGACGCGGGCGCTGCGCGACTTTGCGCCCGATCGCGTCGAGCGCGGACGGCCCCTGTGGAAGGTCTCGACCGCCGTGGATGCTCTCGCACGCCGGGGCACGAGGTCACAACGCCGGCACATGCGGCAGCAAACCTGCAAGTACCGCGACCAGTACGACTTCGATCGCCCCACGGCGCTCGATGCCATGCGTCTGGAATTCGAGAAACAGGTGGCGCTGATCGGCGCGGAGAAGTCTTTCGACAACCGTCGCGAGATGGCGCTCAAGCTCGCGCCGCTCCTGGAAAAATATCAAGTGACCTATCTCGAAGTTGGCCGATCGCTCCGCGCCGTTGACGACGACGTGCTCAGCGCCCGCGCCGAGCTGATTTGGCAGGAGATGATGGAAGAGGTCAGCGCGGCGGCCGAATGGCCTCGCAACGGCGGCGACTTTTGGATCAGGATGAATGAAGCCATGCCGTCTTACACCGAAGCGGATGAGGTGACCTGATGCCCACCGACACCGAACGCGCTATCCTGCTTGAGCAGATCGCCGCCGAACTGCGTCGTCGCCCGGATCAACGCAACTGGATCACGCAGTTTCGGGACTGCGAGGCGGTGCCGTTGTCGAAGGCTGCGGACATAGCCGGCGCCGACCCGGAAACCATCCGGCGCTGGTGCGTTGCTGCCGAGTGCAGCGATCGGCCGCTCGGCTACAACGTGGGCGGGCTCTGGCTGGTGGACATGCCGGAGCTGATGCGCCAGCTTGAGGAGCGCCGTGGTCAGCGTGCGCGGCAGGCTGCGGAGGCTCGGTTAGATAAATGTCGGGTGCAGCAGTCGATCAAATTGTTAGCGTGCGCGCCCTAAGCGATCGGACCACATATGACGGCGGCCGCGCCAGCCGCGCGGTAGTCCCATGTGCGGACACCGCTGATCGCGTCGGGGACCTGCGCTGGACGGTTGAAGCCGGATCGCGCCGGGACAAGACGCTGACGCCTTCGGGCGACTTGATGTTGGTCTCTATCCAGACCGAGAGCTGTAGGCGCGGCGGCGGGATCAGGGAGGGCAGGGCGTTGCGGCGGATGGCGTCAAGCGTGATCAAATCGATACTCATAGGGAATGCACAATCTGTGCGGTTGAAAAAGCAAGAGAGTACTGCTTCGATCAAACGAAATTACCGATCTAACCTCGATGTGGCGACGCGGTAGACCAGCGGCTAGGCGGTTCGCGCTCTAGCGACGAAGGAGGAATGGAATGAGCAGTGAAGTCGTTCAACAAGAGGCGGTCTCGGACCAGGATCGCAAAGCCATTGACGAATACTATGATTACGGAGGTGATTTTTGGGAAATAGGCTGGCACAGCAAGAGGCGTGACGGGCTTCATGTTTTCCCGCAAGGAAGCGACGAAGATCGAATAGAGTGGATGGACCATAAAGACACACTGAAGAGACAGGACAAGGATACCGACCTTCCGATCTTTGCTGGGATAGGAGGGGTCGGAATCGCCGCAGTGCTGTTTAATCCTGGTAGTTGGTTCCTTGCATTGGGCGCAGGCGCAATTTTCGTCCTTTACAAAGTCAGAAAGGAGTTGAGCAAAAAACGTATGCTGTATGCTTACGGCCGCACCTTTATCTTCGATCGCAAGGGCCGCGTGGTTGAGGCTGCAAGGGGGCAATTGCGCTCGTCGAGCTTGAGCTGGTTTTACCAGCGACCATTCATCCCGGCGAGGGATAACCGAGACCGCTAATCCTACGCCTCACCAATCTCACTCGGCGCCGCCCTAATCTCTGCGTCGATCTCGGCAATGCCGCTGTGCGACAGAGGCGGCGGCCGCGCCTCGCCCGAGCCGGCACCGCGAGCACGCCGGCTCTGACCGAAGATGTGGAGTAGACGGCACCGATTGTGGCGTGCGCCGCACCCGAGCGGCCTGAAATCGCCTACTGTGCCGGACATGGCATTCTTCAAGCGAAAGACAATGACCGAACAACTCGAAGCCCAACTCGCGGACTTGCGAGGACGCGCCGATATTTTGACTAACCGCCACAGGAGCGCCGAAGCGGCGTTGGGTGACGCCAAAGCCAAGCTCCAGCATCATCACCTCGAAGCCGATCTCGACACGGACGACAAGGGCCGCGTGAGGCTGGAGACGGCCGTTGCAGCGTGCGCTGTCGCGCGCGACGGGTACGTCGATGCTCTCGCGGAAGTGCAGGCGAAGCTCGGTCAGGTCGAGCAGAAGCTCGCAGCCGAGCGCGCCACGGCCGAACGCAAGGCGGCGAGCAAGAACCTGGCGCGCGATCTCGATGCCGTGGAGCGGGCGCTGCCGGAGTACCTGCATGCCGGTCGAAGTCTTGCCGGTGCATTGGAAGCGATCGACCACAACTTCGAGGCCGCGCAAATCGCGACTTTCATTCACAACGGACAGGCACAGGTCGAGATCGCCGCCGCGTTCGTTGTGCAGGAATTGCGCAATATGGTCGGCGCGATCCGTGATGGCGCGGCGCCGATCCCCACGGCCAAGCCCGACGGCCGGTCGGCCCCTGCGCCCGAGCCGGCGCCGCCCACGATGACGGTCTTCATGCTGCGCAGCGCCCGCTATCTCGACGGCGACGGCCGCAAGCGTTTCGCCGGACAGTGGGAGGACGCCACCTTGCCCGTGGCAACAGCACAGCGTGCGCTGCGCCTGGGCGTGGCGGTCGCCGTGACCGATCCGCGTCGCGCGCAGCTCCGTGGCGCGCGGGGCGGTGACTTCAATCCGAAGGCGCCCGATGTCGTCGATCTTGACACCGTCGATGATGAGCCGAAGCCCGTGTCGCACGTCGATCCGGTGCTGCGCGACGCCAACTTCACCGTCATCGATCGTAGCGCCGAAGCGCGCACGCTCCAGATCGAGGTGCCGCGCCTGTGACCAGGAAAGCCGCCCCTCCCGGCTGGGAGCCCCACAAGATCGTGACCCGCATCGACGGCTACATCACAGCTGGTGGCGATCGCATCCCGGCCGCCGTTGCGGAGATGATTGCCCGCGCGATGCCGCAGCCCGGCGACGGCAACGTCGCTGCGATCTATGCGCGCATGGTCGCCCGTCACTTGAGGGTGTTTGGTCATGTCTGAACGAAATCTGGTTGAGGAAGGTAACGCGCAGCCCGCGACCTCTCTCGCCGAGGTGGAGGCCGCTGTCGGCGTCGGAGGCGAGACCGACAACGGCAGCGGCCCCGATGGGGAGATCGACGAGTACCAGGAACTACTTGCCTCGCTCGATCGCACATTCGACCAGGATGTCCGCATTGCGGCCCACGAAGCCGGGCATGCGGTTTGCGCGCGCCTGCTCGGGCATGAGGTTGGCGGCGTCACCGTGAGCCCGGACACTGCCGGTAGGTACGAGGGCCTGTGTTGGGGTGTAGGCCATAGAGAAGCGTTCGCAGAAGGTCACGGCGACGCTGCCGACGTTCGCGAGGCGCTTGCTTCAGAGATGCCACAGGCGGGTGAAGATCGTCGTCCTGTGGCCGATGTTTTCGCCAGCGTCTACGCCAAGTGTGTCGAATTCCTTGCCGGCCGGGCGGCAGAGCGCATGCTGCTCGACGGTGAGCCTGCTGTGCCTGCCGATGATCTGCGGCAGGCGCGCGAGCTGGCGATGCTGATGTGCAAGAGTGAAGAGGCGATCGAGAGCTTCCTCGCGCACTGCGATGTCGCTGCGCGCGATCTCCTGATGCCGTATGGCGACCTCGTGATGGTGCTGGCCACCATTTTGCGCATCAAGCGCACCCTGAGCGGCGCCGAGATCGACAGGATCATCCTGGAATTCGAGGCCAACAAGGCGTTAGCGATCGAGCGCCGGCGGCGGAAAGAGTGGCGCAAAGCCGAGCTGGCCGCGAGCCGTTTTCGCGCGGAATGTGATCGCCTCAATGCTCTGCGGCTGCCATCATCTGCATAAGATCGGGTGCGGTAATCGGCGACATCTGGATCAGAAAAGGCACGGCGGAGGTAACCGGCCTGATGATCTTGAAGGCCCCGACGTGCGACATCGTCGGGGCTTTTTTTGGAGGTTATTTACCTGGGACGCGCTGAGAATGTCCATCGGTTTGTATTTGATGCGCGTCTCCTTCGGTCAGACGATGAAATCCGTCGTGTGCAGTAGCGGCGCTCCTACCAGCATCACGACGCCGTCGTTGCTCGCATTGTACCCGGCTGTGTTGTCGTTGATGACGACGTAGGTTCCGGCATCCGTCCCGCCTGTGATGGTGACTTCAGCGGCTCCATTCTTGCTGAGATTGCCGGTATTGAGAACGCTTGCGAGATCTGCGGCAAGATTACCGGTGCCACCAGATTTCACGATGCCGGTGGTCAAGCCCATGAGCTTGTGTCCGATCTGCAAGTGATCACCTGAGGTGAAATCGATGGTGTCGAACGCCGGAGCGAGTGAGTTTGCCAGGTTCGTGAAGACAAATAGGTCACCTCCGTCGCCGCCGAACAAAGTGTTGGCGGCCGAATTACCCGTGAGCGTGTCATTTCCTGATCCGCCGGTGACGTTCTCCACGCCCGAGATCGAATTGAAGCCTGTTGCGGTCGAGGTTGACAGGTTGACCGACACGCCTGAGGTGGTTCCGGTGTAGCTCAGAGTATCGGTACCGGCACCAAGATCGAGGAAAGCTTTCTCGACGTTAGTGATTGTCCCACCCTCCACTCCACTGAGCAAAACGCCGGACACAACGACGTGGATCGTGTCGGCGCTGGAACCAGGCATGCCGGTGATGGTGAGAGTGTCTGCCTGTTTGCCGCCGTCAATCGTGTCCGCACCGTCGCCAACTCTGTAGAGGAAGTTATCGTTGCCGGCGCCGCCCTTCAGAATGTCATTGCCGAGGAGGCCCTGTAACGTATTGTTGCCGTCGAGGCCGGTGAGCGCGTCCTCCTCATTCGTGCCGGTGATCGTCGGGTCGTTATTAATCAGCGATACGCCAGCGACGTTGGTCACTGTGACCGCAATCGCCTGCGTGTCGATGCCGCCGTTGCCGTCCGCGACCTGCACAGTCACGTCGTAGACGTTGTTGGCACCTGCATCGCCCGGAGCTTCGAAATCGGGGGCCGTAACGAAGGTGAGCGCGTGAGTCGTCGCGTTGAGTGTGAACTTGGCAGCGTCCGCGCCGCCACTGATCGTATAGTTCAACGTCTGCCCTGCATCTGGGTCGGTTGCGACAACAGTCGTCACCGCGGTGCTGTTCTCTGCGACCGAAACCGCCGCCGTGTCGCCGCCGCCGTTCGAGGTGATGGTCGGGGCCTCGTTCGCGTTCTGCACTGTGACCGCGATCGCCTGCGTATCGATGCCGCCATTGCCGTCCGCAGCTTGGACGGTCACGTCATAGACGTTGTTGCCGCCGGTGTCGCTCGGAGCCTCGAAGTTTGGCGCCGTGACGAAGGCGAGCGCGCCCGTCGTTGCGTTGATCGAGAACTTGTTGGAGTCCGCGCCGCCAGAGATTGAATAGGTCAAGGTCTGTCCGTCCGGGTCGCTCGCGGCGACCGTCGTCACCGCCGTGGTATTCTCGGCCGTTGAAATCGCCGCGGTGCTGCCGCCGCCATTCGAGGTGATCGTCGGCGCCTCGTTCTGGTTGGCTACTGTGACCGCAATCGCCTGCGTGTCGATGCCGCCGTTGCCGTCCGCGACCTGCACAGTCACGTCGTAGACGTTGTTGGCACCTGCATCGCCCGGAGCTTCGAAATCGGGGGCCGTAACGAAGGTGAGCGCGTGAGTCGTCGCGTTGAGTGTGAACTTGGCAGCGTCCGCGCCGCCACTGATCGTATAGTTCAACGTCTGCCCTGCATCTGGGTCGGTTGCGACAACAGTCGTCACCGCGGTGCTGTTCTCCGCGACCGAAACCGCCGCCGTGTCGCCGCCGCCGTTCGAGGTGATGGTCGGGGCCTCGTTCGCGTTCTGCACTGTGACCGCGATCGCCTGCGTATCGATGCCGCCATTGCCGTCCGCAGCTTGGACGGTCACGTCATAGACGTTGTTGCCGCCGGTGTCGCTCGGAGCCTCGAAGTTTGGCGCCGTGACGAAGGCGAGCGCGCCCGTCGTTGCGTTGATCGAGAACTTGTTGGAGTCCGCGCCGCCAGAAATTGAATAGGTCAAGGTCTGTCCGTCCGGGTCGCTCGCGGCGACCGTCGTCACCGCCGTGGTATTCTCGGCCGTTGAAATCGCCGCGGTGCTGCCGCCGCCATTCGAGGTGATCGTCGGCGCCTCGTTCTGGTTGGCTACTGTGACCGCAATCGCCTGCGTGTCGATGCCGCCGTTGCCGTCCGCGACCTGCACAGTCACGTCGTAGACGTTGTTGGCACCTGCATCGCCCGGAGCTTCGAAATCGGGGGCCGTAACGAAGGTGAGCGCGTGAGTCGTCGCGTTGAGTGTGAACTTGGCAGCGTCCGCGCCGCCACTGATCGTATAGTTCAACGTCTGCCCTGCATCTGGGTCGGTTGCGACAACAGTCGTCACCGCGGTGCTGTTCTCCGCGACCGAAACCGCCGCCGTGTCGCCGCCGCCGTTCGAGGTGATGGTCGGGGGATCGTTGACCGCGCTGACATCGATCGTCACGGTCGCCGTCTGGGACACATTTTCTCCCGGATCTATGCCAGCGCCGCCGTTCCAGTGCTGCGAAATTTGCGTGGTGGAGAGGGCGTGGTCCCAGATGGTCACGTTGTCGACGACACCATCGACAGTGAAATTGCGCGGGTCGCCGGCGTTGCGTCCGCCGATCAGAAGCGGCCCTGACGAGGGTATGATCGCGCCGCCTCCTGAGCCGCTAAGGACCTGGGTACCGTCTACAAACAGGTTGAAGGTTGTGCCGCTACGCTCGGCAACAAACTGGTGCCACTCTCCCGTGGCAATCGTCAGCGGATCTGACGTGAGGACTGCTACTCCAGCGGCATAGAATTGCAGACGGTGGTCCCCCAGAACCGTGAACGTCCAGCCCGGTCCGCTGTCGTTGGTAAACTTCTCAATCAAGGTCGATTCCCGGCTGAGGTCATCGAACTTGACCCAGAGCTCAACAGTAAAATCGCTCGAACCAAAATCGAAGGCCGAGGGGTCGGTGCTGAGCACGGCGCCGCTGCCCTTGGCGCCATCGAGAGCCAGCGCCTCGCCAAACAAGCCCGGCGCAAAGCCGGCGCCGCCAGTCAGCGCCAGGTGATGGTCGTTTCCGGAATCATCCGCGCCGCTGCCGCTGAAGGTCCAAGTCCCCGCCGTGCCGGCGCCCACCCCATCGTCGCGCACGTGGAAATCGAATGTCGCGTAGTCGCTGCCATTTGCATCGGCCCCTGCCGTGAAGGTCAGTAGACCGGAGGCGATGGCCGCCGGCGAGACGACAAGACCGCTTGCCACCTGCGCCGCCGTGATCGCGACGCCGTTCAACGCCAGCGTGCCGGCCGCGGGGATCGAAGTGATGACGATGTGGCGCAGGGCGTCGGAGGACTGATCAGCGTCGTTGAACGCGAAATCGGCCAGCGTGAACGTGTAGGTCGTATCTTCGGCCGCGGTCACGGTGGCGCTTGCGGTCGCCGGCGCCTCGTGCTGGTTCGTTACCGTGACCGCAATCGCCTGCGTATCGATGCCGCCATTGCCGTCCGCAGCTTGGACGGTCACGTCATAGACGTTGTTGCCGCCGGTGTCGCTCGGAGCCTCGAAGTTTGGCGCCGTGACGAAGGCGAGCGCGCCCGTCGTTGCGTTGATCGAGAACTTGTTGGAGTCCGCGCCGCCAGAGATTGAATAGGTCAAGGTCTGTCCGTCCGGGTCGCTCGCGGCGACCGTCGTCACCGCCGTGGTATTCTCGGCCGTTGAAATCGCCGCGGTGCTGCCGCCGCCATTCGAGGTGATCGTCGGCGCCTCGTTCTGGTTGGCTACTGTGACCGCAATCGCCTGCGTGTCGATGCCGCCGTTGCCGTCCGCGACCTGCACAGTCACGTCGTAGACGTTGTTGGCACCTGCATCGCCCGGAGCTTCGAAATCGGGGGCCGTAACGAAGGTGAGCGCGTGAGTCGTCGCGTTGAGTGTGAACTTGGCAGCGTCCGCGCCGCCACTGATCGTATAGTTCAACGTCTGCCCTGCATCTGGGTCGGTTGCGACAACAGTCGTCACCGCGGTGCTGTTCTCCGCGACCGAAACCGCCGCCGTGTCGCCGCCGCCGTTCGAGGTGATGGTCGGGGCAATATTGGCGGCCGCCGCCGGATCGATGATGATGGCACGGATTTGGGTCGGCCCAGGCTCATTGGACTGCCACGTGACGACCAAATTCCCGTCCGGCAGCGCCGTCACCGTGGGCTCAACTTGATCGCCCGCCGTGGTCGTGTTGACGATGAAGTCGTCGCCGGCCGCGGTGCCGTCGGCATTGAACAACCGGGCGCGGATGAGGGAGCCCGACCCATCGCCGCCGTCCGACGAGTACCATGTGACGGCAAAATGTCCATCCGGCAGCGCTGTCACAGTGGGCTCCGACTGACGGCCCGCGACTGTGCTGTTCACGATGAAGTCGCCGTCCGCCGCGGTGCCATCCGCATTGAACAGCCGGGCGCGGATGAGGAAGCCCGACCCGTCGCCGCCGTCGGCGGAGTACCACGTCACCACGAAATGCCCGTCCGGCAGCGCCGTCACCGTGGGCGCAAACTGAGCTAAGAACGTCGTGCTGTTGACGACGAAATCGTTGTCCACCGCGGTGCCGTCCGCATTGAACAGCCGGGCGCGGATGAGGGAGTCCGACCCGTCGCCGCCGTCATTCGACTGCCAGGTCACCACGAAATGCCCGTCCGGCAGGGCCGTCACTGTGGGCCCGCTCTGAGAACCGAACGTCGTGCTGTTGACGATGAAGTCGTCGTCCACCGCGGTGCCGTCGGCATTGAACAGCCGGGCGCGGATGAGAGTTCCGGACCCGTCGCCGCCGTCTTCCGACCTCCACGTCACCACAAAATGTCCGTCCGGCAGCGCCGTGACCGTAGGCTCAACCTGCGAGTTGAACGTCGTGCTGTTGACGATGAAGTCGTCGCCGACCGCGGTGCCGTCCGCATTGAACAACCGGGCGCGGATGAGGGAGCCCGACCCATCGCCGCCGTCAACAGACTGCCACGTCACCACGAAATGCCCATCCGGCAGCGCCGTGACCTCGGCCTCAATCTGGTCAAACAGCGTGGTCGTGTTGACGATGAAGTCGGCACCAACCGCGGTGCCGTCGGGATTGAACAGCCGGGCACGGATGTCCGTCGATCCGTCAAGTTCAAACGTCGTGTACGTCACCACGAAATGCCCGTCCGGCAGCGTCGTGACCGTGGGCTGGAGCCCGACTGTCCTTACGATGAAATCGGCCATGCTGACCTCCTCGTTTCTGAGTTGCGGACACGCATAAAGCTGGTGGCGGTTGAACAGGTAGACGCGGCTTACAAATCAATGACTCCGGCAGGCGCGTAAAAAAGGCGAGTCCAACTGGCGGTGCCGATCGAATGAACGGTTATTGCGGGGCCTCCCGCGCTCTTGCTTGTTCCTGTCGAAGGGTCTTGGGCGCACCACGCCCGAGACTATTCTGCGCGGCGCGCGGTTGAAGCGCATGATGCAAATGTACCAATCCTCTTACCCCATTCGAGGTGAGGATGAGACCAGCGAAGGACTGCTCAACGACACCCGAATATGCCGAGCGTACCGACGATCGCTGTCACGAGTTTCGCTTGCCGCCGCGTGCCGGTCTTCTCAAGAGCGGACGCGAGTTGGTTGCGCACAGTATTGCGCGAGTGCCCGCTGTCCTGTGCATACTCGACCAGGGTCCGGCCTGCGATCAGCGCGCTGACGAGTCGCGCCTCTGCGGCGGACAATTTGAACGCCGCCTGAATCGCCTCTGGGGGAATGGATAACGCGCACTCCGCCTCAATTACGAGGACAAGAACAGCCGCATCGACGCCACGACCGAGCATAGATTGCGAGCGATGGTTCGATCGGCTTGCCTGCTCCGACCTCATCGGCACGGCCCAAGCGACAAAAGCCCGTCCGGACGAGCGCGACGTCAACCGCACGGGCTGCGTCGTGAGCACCGCCGGTGAGCGCAAGGCGCACGTAAGGGCGGCCTTGAACGCCGCATTCTCGGCCGAACTAGTCGCGCACAGTCGCTTCGAACGATCGATGGACAGCACACTATCTTGATCTTGTCTCAACAGGTCCTTAGCTTTTTGAGAGGCGAGCAGGATTCGCCCGGCTCCGTCGACCACGACCGCGGCGAGCCTCAGCGCATCAAGGACACACGGCGCCAGCGCCGCCACGACACCATCCAGCTCCGCTTGCCGATGCACGCCGAGCTCGGTCATGGCAGCCACCAGCTGATTGCGCGCGGTGGCGCCACATATGCAGAGCAGCCGATCGGCTGCACGGTGTTGATCTCGGCAATTCTCAGGACGACACTCGCTTCTGCATGCGACCGCCCGTAGCGGCCGTTGAGCAGGTTGCTTGGAGGGCTTGGCGCAGGTCGACGATCGCTGATCATCAGTAGGACAACCCGAAATCCACGCACAGAATCGCTCCTTAACGGCAGTGAGCGGAGGTGTGTGATCACGTGGTCAGTGCGTTGCTTGAAGTGCCGTCGCCGTTCTGCCCCCACATGCCCAAAGTTGGGCAGCATAACTCAATCGACTGCTCGTCACCGACGGTGATACGACTACGCACCTGCATGCAAATCGAGTGGCAGTTGGCATTCAGAGAAGCGGGAAAGTGAAAAGCCTGCCGATGGCGCTGGCGCTGCCACTTGAAGTCACAGCGAAGTTCGGCGACGTCGCTGTTTGACGGACAGCAGATGGCAAGGAGTGCTTGCCTGTAGCGCCTATGCTCTCCCGGTTTTTGAGAAAGGCAATAATAACTGCATTGGGCATATTGTCGCGCCATTGTTCCGCTGATGAAACCAGAGTTGGACTTCCACAGAA
This sequence comes from Bradyrhizobium sp. SMVTL-02, assembly GCF_051853005.1. Classification (NCBI taxonomy): domain Bacteria; kingdom Pseudomonadati; phylum Pseudomonadota; class Alphaproteobacteria; order Hyphomicrobiales; family Nitrobacteraceae; genus Bradyrhizobium; species Bradyrhizobium sp. SMVTL-02. The sequence goes on from NZ_CP182469.1 coordinate 7,015,492, forward strand.
GTCCGGCACGACCTCGGAGTGTAGAAACCCAATCATTGTGCGGCGGTGCGGCTCTGCAGTCGAGCCGAACACGGCCGGCACCCGCTGCGTACTTCATGCGAACGACGCTCGACGCGCTCTAGTGAGATCAGGCCCAAGGTCGCCACGATTGACGAAGACGCCTTCAGGGCCGCGCGCGCCAGCAGGCGCTCCAATTTCGTCTTCCGCATCGACAGGGGAAGCGTGCGGAGGTCGTCACCGCCTTCGGCGAGAATATCGAAGGCGCAGAACTGCACTTCATCATCGTGCCTGCGCGAGTGAAGCGCGTTGAAATCTGAGATGCCATTGATGCTCAGCACGACCGCTTCGCCATCGAGCACAAACTGCTTCTGGCGGACCTTGCGCGCGGCCTCGACGATCCAGGGATAGCGGGTTGACCAATTATAGCCGCCGCGCGTGATGAGACGCACGCGATCGCCATCGCGCTCCAAGCGGAGGCGATACCCGTCGTATTTCACTTCATGAAGCCAGTCCGGGCCGTCCGGGACGGTGGTGCCCTTGGTTGGCAGGCAAAATTCGAATGAACGCATGCGGGAAGGTCCAGCGCCCGCCGCGCGGGCGTTATCCACGCCCACGATGTGCCGTAGACGACCCTGGGCCGATCACCTATAGATTGATAATTTGCGAGTTCGTTTCACCACAGAGGAGGTTCGCTATGCTTGGGGGCGTCGTCTTGGTGTGCTTCGGCGCCGTGCGGCAAAGGTTGGAAATGCCATGATCGATCTAAGGGCGATAATCGCGACAATTGAAAAGCTGCTGGCGGAGGATACGCCGCAAAGCATCACCTATGCTGCCCTCGAATGTCGTCTCGGCATCGAGAAGGTTTGCTACGACCGCCTGAAGATCGCGCATGACTATATCGCGCACGAGGACTTGCGCGGCTGGCGACCAAGGGATGTTGTGGTCACCTTGATCACCGAAGTCGATAAACGCGCCACTTCGCAGCAAACCTTGTATATGGCGAAGCAGCCGTTTGACGCGTATCAGGTTTCGCTCGAAAATATACCGGACAAGGAATGGGTAAAGATCGGCACGCAAGCCGGGTTCGACGCCAAGCTGCTGAGCGAATACTGGCAGGCGCTTTCAAATCTCGCTCTGCATGTAGCGTTGCCGAAAACCAAAGACGAGGACATTCCGGCCTACGGCGACTTCAACAAGACGAAGGCAAAAGTCATCGAGGTGCTGGCGGAATTGAAGCGCTTGGTCGAGGTCGGCGGCATGCTGACCAGCGGAATTGGTCTAACAGAACACCTCAAGTGTGAGTGCGGCAGAACAATCCAGCGACGATCTGCCATGCTCAAACATGAGCAGGTCATAAACTGCATTGGAGGCGACTGCGACGAAAGTTTCTCCGTCTTGATCGAAAACGGGGAGGTCTGCTTCGTCCGGCGCGTGCTTCGGCTAGATTGCCACGATTGCGGCGAAGAAGTTGCCGTGCCAACCCGCCGCGCTGAAATGCTGAAGCCCGGCAAGCCCTTGACTGAGAAGTGTCTTAACTGCGGGACCGAGAATGAAATCGGGTGGGTCCTGATGAGAAGACAGAGGACCGCGCGACGGCGGCAGTTCAGCCAGTTGAGACGCGCCAGGCGGGCAGCACGCATCGATCGGGAGTGGTACCGCCGCATCTCCGAGCGGCGTGCGAGAAGGGCTGGTGGGTCAACGACAAAGTAGCAGCCGCATAATCCAAAGGCATCAGCACATGCTCGGCGCTTTGCGCAAATTGATCAGAAAGCCCCGCAGAAACCTTCAGCCCTTCACGCTGTACGCGAAGCCATACGGCATGAGCAGGTGATCAACATTACTGTGAGGACGACGGTGTCGCTGGGCGGCATCGTCGAAAAGCTCAATCAGTGGTTCCACAAATTCTTCACGCGCCGATCTGAAACGGTCCTCAAACGCGACGGCGCGACTGCAACCAACGTTACGGCGACCCGACTTATGGGCCTTTCCTTGGCCGACAACTATCTCGATGATGCCGAAGCATATCTGTCTGCCGCCAAGCAACTCACCGCAGACCTGTCTCATTTCTCACCGAAGTATTTCCTGCTTTCCCACGCCATCGAGCTTGCCATCAAGGCGTACATTCTGGCTAAGGGCGGCTGCGAAAGGGAAACGAAGAGGATCAGGCACGATCTGGACGCGGCACTGGCTCGCGCACTGGAATTGGGACTTCAACCCAGCGAGGACCTTCAGAAGCTCGTACAGCGCGTCGCGCCCGCGCACCGTGACTACTCGTTCAGATATAGCAGTGAGCCTTGGACACATATTTTGCCGAGCGCGGACAGTTTCGAGAACACCGTTGCCGAACTGATCAACCAAGTCTCGGCAGCCCTGCCAGACCACCACGCCGTGTTGAGGATCGGCTAGATCGGCGAAAGTACGGACCAAACATGTCGGGCAGATCACGCCAAGGTGCCCCAGAGCGCAAGACCCGGAAGATGCCATTGAAGACACGACGGTCGTTCACCTGAGGAACGCCACGGGGCTTATTAGCCAGCATGGGCTTGATGGCAAACCATTCATGATCGGCGAGTTCGTAGCGCATGATTCGAGCCCCCAGTTTGGAAGCTTGAATCACAGCGATCCGGTCGGACGCAATGCTTCGAGGCAGGCGCCCGTTGGACGTTTACGGGCAGAAGCGGACATCAGCCCTCCGACAATCCCTGTTGAAACCGTCGAAATGACCCGAAGCAGGCCTTGTGCCCAGAGTGTTAGCGCTGCGTGTGTGATGCGAAATGACGTTCGCTGTAGCTCGCATATCGCTTCGGCTGTCAGGTTTATTCTTGGCGTTTTCGGTCACTGTGTTAGCTTTTTCGAGGCGAGGTTAACCACACCTCCCTTGTGGCTCTGATTTACGCCTGGCCCTTTTGATTTCCCCGGGGGGCGTCTTCTTTTCGATGTGACTTCGTGAAAACGCATAGGAGGCGACCATGGGGCACGACGAGCTGGTGATTATCGTCAGAGTTGCTGGTGCTCTCACCATTGGCGCTATGATCGGGTTCGAGCGCACATTTCATGGACGCCCGGCAGGTTTTTAGAACGCATTCCCTCGTCTGTATCGCGTCAGCCATTCTCATGATCGTTACGGTTTATCAGCACCAGTGGATGACATTACTTGAACATGACGCCATCCGCACTGACCCGACCCGTATGGCGCAGGGCATCATGACCGGCATTGGATTTTTGGGAGCTGGCGTCATTTTCAAGGAGGGACTTACTGTCCGCGGATTAACAACGGCTGCATCCATTTGGGTGACGGCAGCTATTGGTATTCTGGTTGGAATCGGGTTCTGGTTTGCGGCGTTTGTTGGCGCCGTCGCAACCCTCATGGTACTCGCGCTGTTCAGGGTCATCGAGGTTCGATTGCCGAGCGAGTTCTATGCCCATCACATGTTACGCTTTGCTCGGGATAAGGTGATGGGCGAAAGCGAAGTCCACAAGATGATTGGCGATCACGGCTTTACGATTGCCAACCTGTCATCGCGACTAAGCGAGGGCGGGCAGCAGTTCGAGTACCGGATGACCATTAAGAGCCGCGACAGGCTCAATGCCGAACGACTTGCCAAACATTTGCGCGGCTTGCCCGAGGTGGTTGAGTTTCGCATTACCCCGACGGGCGACTAGGACCCTTTAGGAAATAGCTTGTCTCGAATATAGCGGGAGGTCGGCGTGAGCCTGATGCCGCGCGGCTTGCGCCAAGCCGCTTTATCGATCTCCTTCTTGTCGCCGATCTTTAAGCGACCCGCCGCGTTCTTGGCGACGAAAATCGCATCGCTCATCTTTCGCCCGGATCGACGGTTTGTACCCTTCACTTCTTTCCATAGCTTCATCGGCCCAAGCTTGAGCTTCGGCAATTCTTCGCTGATCTCACGGCGAAGACACTTTCTCTCGCTCTCACCTGCACGCTTGCGGCCGCCCGGGAACATCCAGAGCTTGTCGCGCCTCCGCCTGACCAGAAGCACGCGCCCGTTCTTCGCAGCAACAAGTTTCGAGGATTTCGCCATAGTCCCGCGAATCGACTTCACAATCCGAGCTAAGTCTAGAAGGCGGCGCCCCGCGCGGCGGCTCGCGGAGGGGCGGGTAGGCGTATGGATGCGAAAATATTTTTGGATCGCGGATCGCGACACAACGGTGGACACAAGGCAGTCAGAACATTGATATTACTGCGATTTTTGCGGTGAAACCTTCCCTGCGCAGTGGTTTTACGGCTTATGCCGAGCTCTCCCCGGGCAGCGATGCACTATTGCCCCCGTCGCCTTGCCGATAACTGACGCGCGCACCCGGTTGGGCCGCCACATCACGACAAGACTTGACGCACAGACCCCGGGCGTCAGGACGGCTCGATTTTACCGTACGCCGATCACACCGGTCGTATGCGCGAGGTATTTCGCTCACGGTTGCCCGCCCTGCAAAACCCTTCGCGCCGGTGTGGCCTTGCGTCCACCACGGCTCACCCCGCGTTCGTGACGATCGCGATACGCCGCTCTGACCGGGATGAGCTGGCGGGAGAATGCGATAAATCAGAAATTCTGCAAAGGCGAATATTTTCACGCGTGCGGGTTGACCCGCCGATCGGATGTTTTGGCCGTCGGCAACGCGAGATCTTGCAGGCCGGGTGAGCGGAGCGATACCCGGCCTGACATCGCGCCGCTCCGGCTGTGCTTCGCTCATCGGGCTACGGACCACTTGCACCTTGACACGCGCCCCCGTTCCACGGCTGGTGAGCCCCGCCGGGCCACCGAACCAAGGACTCCTCATGCGCACCACATCGGTCGGCGTCTTCAAAATCGCCACCACCGGCCCCGGCGACGTTTCCGGCCTCATGGCCATGATCGCCTCCGGCGCGATCGATCCGAAATCGATCCTCGCCATTCTCGGCAAGACCGAGGGCAATGGCGGCGTCAACGATTTTACCCGGGAGTACGCCGTGGCCGCGCTGTGCACGGCGCTGGCGCCGCAACTCGGTCTCACCCCGCACGAGGTCGAGCAGCGCATCGCCTTCGTGATGTCCGGCGGCACTGAAGGCGTGCTGAGCCCGCACATCACGGTGTTCACACGGCACGACGCCGAGCGCCCGGCCGGCCTGTCCGGCAAGCGCCTGAGCATCGGCATGGCGCAGACGCGGGACTTCCTGCCCGAAGAGCTTGGGCGCTCTGCGCAGATCGTGGAGACGGCCAAGGCCGTGAAGGCCGCGATGGCGGACGCCGGCATCCCCGAGCCCGGCGACGTCCATTTCGTGCAGATCAAATGCCCGCTGCTCACCAGCGAGCGCGTCGCGGCGGCCAATGTGCGCGGCAGCAAGACGGCGACCACAAGCGCCTACAGCTCAATGGCCTATTCGCGCGGCGCCTCCGCGCTCGGGGTTGCGGTCGCGCTCGGTGAGATCGGCCCCGACGTCCGCGACGAGGACGTGCTGCGCCGGTACGACCTGTTCTCCAAGGTGGCCTCCACCTCGTCCGGGATCGAGCTGATGCATAATGTCGTCATCGTGCTCGGCAACTCGGCGACCTCAGCGAGCGCGTTCGAGATCGGACATGCGGTGATGGATGATGCGATCGACGCCCCGGCGGTGCTATCGGCATTGAACAGCGTGGGGCTTGGCGTCGCGCCGCAAACCAGCGCGGGCCGCGCGCTCGTCAACATCTTCGCAAAGGCGGAAGCCTCGCCCGACGGCAGCGTGCGCGGCTTTCGCCACACCATGCTCGAGGACACCGACATCAGCTCGACGCGCCACGCTCGCGCTGCGGTCGGCGGCCTGATCGCGGGCCTCGCCGGCACCGGCGCGGTCTACGTCTCCGGCGGCGCCGAGCATCAGGGGCCGGCGGGCGGCGGCCCGGTTGCGGCGATCGCGCGACTGTCGGATTGAGACGGCCGCAGCTCCGGCCCTCCCGACCTCTCCGCCCGGCGCAACCCTGCCCCTCGCGCCGGCTCAGTTGATTCACGCGGGCCGTTGCGAAAAAGGTGGCGCCGCATCTTAAGGGGATTTTGACTTCATGACGTTGCCGATGAGCTGGAATGAATGGGCGCAGCACGATGGCGTGGCGCTGGCGGCACGCGTCCGCAAGGGCGAGCTGACCGCGAAGGAATTGGCGCGCCAAGCCGCCGCCGGCGTCGCCAAGGTCAATCCGGCACTGTCAGGCGTGGTCGAGCTGTTCGAGGACGTGATCGCCGATCCGGCCAGGGACGGCGCCAATCTCGCTGGTCCCTTCGCAGGCCTGCCCTTCCTGATGAAGGATCTGGGACCGACCATGAAGGGCCGGCTCCAGGAGATGGGCTCGCTGTTGATGCGCGGCAATCGCGCCGCTGCCGATACGTTCCTCACCGGTAAATTCCGGCAAGCAGGGCTCAACCTGATCGGTCGCACGACGACGCCGGAATTCGGCGTGTGCAGCTCCGCCGACAATCCCGCCGTCTACGTCACCCGCAATCCCTGGAATACCGACTATACCACCTGCGGCTCGTCGGCGGGTAGTGCGGCGATGGTCGCCGCGGGCGTCGTTCCGATCGCGCATGCGACCGACGGCGGCGGCTCGATCCGCATTCCCGCCGGCGTCAACGGCAATATCGGTCTGAAGGTCTCGCGCGGCGTGTTCTCGCTGGCGCCACACATGTCTGACCTCACCGGCCTCGTCTCGATCCAGGGCTGCCAGTCGCGCTCGGTCCGCGATACCGCCGCCTTCGTCGATCATGCCCGCGGGCCCGCCCCCGGCGAGTTCATGCCGTTCTGGACCACCGCGCAGCCCTATTCCGAGATGATCAAGCGCGATCCGACAAAACTTCGCATCGCGCTGTCGCATACCTGGGGCGATTACACCGCGACGCCCGAGATCGCCACTGAACTGGAGAAGACCGGCCGCTTCCTCGAAGGCCTCGGCCATCACGTCGACTATGCGCTGCCCGAGCTGGACTTCCGCGCCGCCTTCGCGGCGCAGACCACCTGCTACGTCTCGAATTTCGCGGTGGTGATCTCCAACATGCTGGCCGCGCGCGGGCTGGAAAAGCCGCCGGAAGATCTGATCGAGCCCATGAACATCCGGATCTGGGAGGCCGGCCGTCACACCAGTTTTGCCGAACGGGCGAAGATGCAGGCCGTGTTCAACACGACCTCACGCGGCTTCGGCGCGTTCTTCGAGCAGTGGGACGTGATCCTGACGCCGATCACCGCGCTGCCGACGCCGAAGGTCGGCACCAGGGAATATCTCACCATCTCCGACAACCCCGACGTGCTCGACTGGTTCGGCAATCTCTGGCGCTTCTTCGCCTTCACACCGCTCGCCAATCTCTGCGGCATACCCGCGATCTCGATGCCGATGGCAGCGCAGGACCACGGCCTGCCGCTCGGCATCCAGGCGATCGCCAAGCAGGCCAATGACGGCTTGCTCTTGCAGCTCGCCGCCCAGATCGAGCGCGCGCTCGACGGCAAGTGGAACGGCGGCAAGAAGCCGAAGGTGCATGTGAGCTGAGGCGAAGCTCTTCGCTTCGGAGGGCGGTGCGCTTGCGGCCATCCTTCGAGACGCCCGCCATTGGCGGGGCCTCAGGATGAGGTCTCGTTTCGCGGCGAGAATCCCGCGCGACGGACTTCAGTTCTTCACCGCCGGAATGTCCTCCGCGGGCTGCTGCTGGCCCTGCTTGTACATCGCCAGCGCCTTGTCGAGCGCTTCGCGCAGCGCCAGCGCCGCGGGGACGCTGCAGCGCAGATGCGCAGTCTGGACCACGTCGACCCTGACGGCGGCGCCGACTGGCATCAACAGGTTCGCGGCGAGCTCGATCTGGATCGCACCATTGTGATGGCCGAAGCAGGAGGCGCCGTCGAAATAGATGATCGGCGCCCGCTCCGAGCTCGAGGTCGAAATGGTGACGGGCCCCTGGGTGGTGCCGGGTGTCTCGGGGTCGGTCATGGGCGCTCCTTGCGGGCATTGGACGAACGAAGTGCCCACCATCCTTGCTTTGGGCGGCCCTGTCGAGGCCAAAGCGGCCCCGACAGGCATCCCCGGACAAGGCGAGTTCTCGAGTTTTGCGCGGCGGCCGGCACTGGTCTAGAACATCGCCATGTCCACTGAACCTGTCACGCTCCCGTTCGAGGAACTCGCCGAGGCCATCAAGGGCCGCCGCTCCGACTACGGCCATATCAGCGGGCTCCAGCTCGACCGCTTCGCGCCGAGCGAGGCCTGGTCCCGCCTGCCCTACCGTCCCGTCTTCGTCGGCGACACCGAGACCGGCGTTCTGCATGGTGGCGTCGTCACCGCGATGCTGGACGAGAGCTGCGGCATGGCGGTGCAACTCGCGCTCGACGGCACACGCGCGATCGCAACTCTCGATCTGCGTATCGACTACCAGAAACCGGCGACGCCCGGCCTCGACATCAAGGCGCATTCGGTCTGCTACCGCACCACGCGCTCGATCGCCTTCGTGCGCTCAACCGCCTATCAGGAGTCCGAGGACGATCCGGTCGCGACCGCGACCGCGTGCTTCATGATCGGCGCCAACCGCACCAACATGCTCGCCGACCGCCGGATGGATTCGCGCAGCGTCCCGACGCTGGAGGCGCCGGAGGATCCGGATGGTCCGTTCGCGCGCAGCCCGTTCGCGCGCGCGCTCGGCATCCGCCTCAACGACGACGGCACGCTGACCATGCCATTCTCGCCAAAGATCATCGGCAATCCGATCCTGCCCGCGATCCATGGCGGCATGACCGGTGCTTTCCTGGAGACCACGGCCATCATCGGGGTCGCGCGCGAGCTCGGCGCGGCTGCGCCGCCCAAGCCGATCGGACTCACTGTCAACTATCTGCGTTCCGGCCGCGCGCTCGATACGTTTGCCAATGTCTCGATCGTGAAGCAGGGCCGCCGCATCGTCGCTTTCGAGGCGCGCGCCTGGCAGGACGATGCGGACAAGCCGATCGCCACCGCCTTCGGTCATTTCATGCTGCGGCCGACGCCCGGAAGTGACGAGGAATAGGCGTATTTTCCCTTGACGGAGGGGGCGCCGGGCCACAACGATAGTGCGGTTCCTGCGAGAGGTATTGGGTTGCGGCATCCGATCGACATCGTCGCCATGTTCGCTGCGATCTGGCTGCTCGCCTCGATGGTGCTCGACGCGCTGACGCCGAAGGAGCTGACGGCGGTCATGATCGCCATCGCCATCGGGCCAGCCATCGTCATCACCGCGGTGTTCTATTATCTGCGCTGCCCGCGCACGGATTTCGCGGTGATCTTCGCCGCTGTCTGGCTGATCTCGGACATCGCCATTGCCTTCATCTCGCCGAAGGAGCTGCCGCATTTCCTGATCGTGCTCGGCTTCGTCCCGGCCCTGCTGATCGGCATCGTGCTGCACTGGCAGCGCTTCCAGCGCCGCCACGAGCGGCTGCCCATGCCGTCGGCGAAGCGGGGCTGAGGGAAGGCGCAGCCCGTGTCTACCTCTCCCTTCGGGAGATGTGAACCAACCGCCTCGCCGGAATTAGAGCGGTTCACGGATTTATTGAATCGGAAGGGATTGAACGAAGCCGCTGGCGCGGCATGTAGGGAGGCATAGCAAGGATTGCCTCCTGTCTGAGAGGATTGCGGGTTTTCGAAGCCCAACCCTTTAGACAGGAGGTTTTCCGATGGCTGAGATCAGCCCACTTCGCCGCCGCATGATCGAGGACATGACGGTCCGCAATCTGTCACCGGCGACGCAGCAATCCTACCTCAACGCCGTAGCGAAGTTGAGCCGATATTTCGGTCGTTCTCCTGACCGCCTCGACCTGGAGGATATCCGTGCTTTCCAGGTTCATCTGGTTGCGACGGGGATGTCCTGGCCGGCGCTGAACCAGATCGTCTGCGCACTGCGGTTTTTCTACGGTGTGACGCTGGGTCATGACACCGTTCCGGAGCGCATCGCCTATGCGCGTAAACCGCGCAAACTGCCGGTGGTGCTGAGCGCCGACGAGGTCGTGCGCTTCCTGGAAGCAATCCCAAGCCTCAAGAGCCGTACCGCGCTGACCACCGTCTATGCCGCAGGCTTGCGCGTATCGGAAGTGGTCCTCTTGAAGGTTGTCGACATTGATAGCCAGCGGATGTTGATCCGGGTCGAGCACGGCAAGGGCGGCAAGGACCGTTACGTTATGCTCTCGCCGCAGCTTTTGAGGATTCTGCGGACGTATTGGCGGCTCACTCGGCCCAAACGATGGCTATTTCCCGGCCGCGACGACGAGCGTCCGCTCGTCCCTAACGTGCTGCACGCCGCCTGCCGTTCAGCCTGTACGGCGGCCGGCTTGAGCAAGTCGGTGACAGTGCATACGCTGCGGCACACATTCGCGACCCATCTCCTGGAGAACGGGGCCGACGTGCGCATCATCCAGGTGCTGCTCGGCCATGCCAGTCTGCAGAGCACGGCGCGCTATACCCAAGTCGCCACAAAGACCATCAGCAATACGCCAAGTCCGCTTGACCGGCTCCGCCTGGAGGTCGTGCCGCCCGGCTGAGCGGACCTGATGACTCCAGTTCTGGAAGTGGCGGATATCTTCCGCCGCCACGGCGAAGCGTTTCGGCAAGCTCGTGCCGGACATCTGGGTCGCGTCGAGCGGCGCGTCATGGGCGCGATCACGGCATGCCGGACGGCTGTGCTTGGCGGCCACATCGAGCAATGCGACGACTGCGGTGCCACCCGGATCGCCTACAACTCCTGTCGCAATCGGCATTGCCCGAAGTGCCAAGGCTCGGCGCGCGCGCAATGGCTTGCCGAGCGACAATCCGAACTCCTTCCCGTGCCATACTTCCACGTCGTCTTCACCTTGCCGGCGCCGGCCAGAGAGATTGCTTTCCAGAACAAGGCGGTGGTCTATGCCATTCTGTTCCGCTGCGCGGCCGAGACGCTCACCACCATCGCGGCCGACCCCAAGCATCTCGGCGCTCAGCTCGGTCTGACCGCCGTCCTCCATACTTGGGGTCAAACCCTGCAACACCATCCGCATATCCACTGCGTCGTGCCTGGTGGTGGACCTTCACTCGACGGCACACACTGGGTCGCTTGCCGGCCCGGCTTCTTCCTGCCGGTGCGCGTCCTCTCCAGGCTGTTCCGCCGCCTGTTTCTGCAAGAGCTGCAAGCTGCCTTCGCGGCTGGCCAGTTGGGCTTCTTTGGCGATCTCGCCCGTCTCGCCGATCCCGCCGCATTCGCCGAGCGCCTCGCTCAACTTCGATGGACCGACTGGGTCGTCTATGCCAAGCCGCCATTCGGTGGGCCCGAACAGGTGCTGGCTTATCTCGGCCGCTATACGCATCGCGTCGCCATCGCCAACAGTAGGCTGATCTCGCTTGCCGACGGCAAGGTGAGCTTTGCCTGGAAGGACTATCGGCAGAATCGTAAAACCAAAGTGATGACGCTTAAGGCCGATGAGTTCATTCGTCGCTTTCTCCTGCACACCCTGCCGGACAGCTTCCACCGCATCCGCCACTATGGTTTCCTCGCCAATGGCGGACGCAACGATAAAATCGCTTTCTGCCGTCAACTCCTTGCTGTCCGCAACGCTCCGACTGATCAAGAAGCCGGCGCCGATCCCCTCACCAAATGCGAGATCCCCGTCTGCCCGCATTGTGGCGGCACCATGCGGCGCGTCGATATCGTCCCGCGAGCCTGCGCGCGCGACCAGCCGTTTCATTGTGATACGTCATGACCAGCGTCTGTACCATCCACCCCTTCCGTAATCACCTTCTTGGTGGCAACGTCCGAAGTCGCCGTGGCCGCGCTCGTCACCGAACACCCCGCCAATCGTTCGGTAGCGCATCCCAGCGCTGCAAATCGCTCGCTGGATCGCGCCCTTGGCCCGATCAATCGGGCCCCTCACATCCGATGAATGACTCGCGGACGCGCGGCGACCACAGGCGAGCGTTCCCCGCAGCCGCACCCGCTGCACTATTCCCATAGCGCCCACAACTCCGCAGCTTCGTTCAATCCGGCTTCTATGAGGTCGCACGCACCACAGAGCGCGCGGCTCGCGCCTGCCACGCGACCTCACAGAACCCTCAAGATTCCGGGTCTGGGACGAATATGATTCAAGATGCTGGCTGGGCTGGAGGCCAGCATCCGATGGTCCGACCAATTTCCAACGATTTGCGTAAGCGTGCGGTATCCGCTGTTGCCAAAGGTGAGAGCTGCCGATCTGTGGCGGAACGGTTTGGCGTTGCTGTCTCGTCAGTTGTGAAGTGGTCACAGCGTTATCGAACGACCGGCTCGGTAGCGCCTGGCAAGATGGGTGGTCACCGCAAGCCTGTGCTTGATCCGCACCGCGCCTTCATCGTCGAGCGGATCACTCAGACGCCGCACCTGACGCTGCATGGTCTGAAGGCGGAACTGGCAGCCCGTGGGGTCAAGGTCTCACACAATGCGGTCTGGCTGTTCCTGCGCCGGGAAGGGCTGCGGTTCAAAAAAAACACTGTTCGCCCTCGAACAGGCTCGCGCCGACGTCTCTCGTAGGCGCTTGCGTTGGCGAGCCTGGCAGGCCGGGCTCGATCCGGGCCGGCTCGTCTTCATCGATGAGACCTGGATCAAGACCAACATGGCCCCTTTGCGAGGCTGGGGACCCAAAGGGGCGCGCCTGCGCGGCTTCGCTCCGCACGGTCACTGGCGTACCCTCACATTCCTCGGCGCGCTCCGCCATGACCAACTCACGGCACCCTGCGTCTTCGATGGCCCGATCAACGGTGAATGCTTCCGTGGTTGTCAACGTAAAGCACATTCTCCTGCCAACCCTGCGTGAAGGCGACATCGTCATTCTCGACAATCTCGGAAGCCATAAGTCGAAAGCCGTCAGGCAAATGATCAAGGCTGCTGGCGCCAGACTCTGGTACCTGCCGCCATACTCGCCCGACCTCAACCCAATCGAACAGGCCTTCTCCAAGATCAAACACTGGATGCGGCAAGCTCAGAAGCGCTCAATCGAGGAGACTTGGCGCCATATCGGTCACCTCGTCCAAGACATCCAGCCTCGCGAATGCGCCAACTACTTCGCCAGCGCCGGTTATGCTTCAATCAAAATGTGAAACGCTCTAGCGCGGCAACAAATTCGTCTTCGCGAGGTCCAGCACCTCGTCGCCGCGGCCGTTCATCACGGCGCGCAGGACCCAGAGGCTGAAACCCTTGACCTGTTCGGCCGTGATGGTTGGCGGCATCGACAGCTCCTGCTTGGCGGTGACGACGTCGAGCAGTGCCGGTCCGTTGTGCGCCATCATCTCCTTCATCGCGCCCGGCAGCTCGCCGGGGTCCTCGACGCGCTTGGCAAAGATGCCCATCGCGCGCGCCATCGCCGCGAAGTCTGGATTTTCGAGATCGACATTGGTGTCGACGAAACCTGCCGCCTTCATCTCCAGCGCGACGAAGCCGAGCACGCCGTTGTTGAAGACCACGACCTTCACCGGCAGCTTCATCTGCGTCAGCGTGATCAAATCGCCCATCAGCATGGTGAAGCCGCCGTCGCCCGACAGCGAGATCACCTGGCGGCCGGGCTGGGCGGCCTGCGCGCCGATCGCCTGCGGCATGGCGTTGGCCATCGACCCGTGCACGAAGGAGCCGATCAGCCGGCGCCGGCCGTTCATGTCGAGATAGCGTGCGGCCCACACTGTTGGCGTGCCGACATCGGCCGTGAACACGGCATCGTCGCTCGCATGGTCGCTGAGGACCTTTGCAAGATATTGCGGGTGGATCGGCTTGCTGCCGGGCGTCCCCTTGGCGAGCGAGTCGAGACCTTCCCGCGCCTTCCTGTAGTGCGCGATGGCATCGTCGAGATGCCGGCGCTGCGTCTTGGTCTTGAGCAGCGGCAGCAGCGCCTCGAGGGTCAGTTTGACGTCGCCGACGAGGCCGAGGTCGATCCTGCAGCGCCGCCCGAGATTTTCCGGGCGGATGTCGATCTGCGCAATCTTGGCGTCGGTCGGGAAGAATTGCTTGTAGGGGAAATCGGTACCGAGCATCACCAGCGCGTCGCAGGCATGCATGGCGGCATAACCGGAGGAGAAGCCGATGAAGCCGGTCATGCCGACGTCGTAAGGGTTGTCGTATTCGACATGCTCCTTGCCGCCGAGCGCATGCACGATCGGGCTCTTCAGCGCTTCGGCCAGCAGCATCAACGGCGCATGCGCGCCGGCGCAGCCGCGGCCGCAGAACAGCGTGATGCGCTCGGCGCCGTTGAGGAGATCCGCCAGAGCCTTCAGCTCATCCGCCTGCGGCACGATTTTCGGTGCCGACAGCGCAAGGCCGCGCGCCGTCGAGAGCGCGCGCTTCGGCGGGCTGCGGAAGGCGACATCGCCGGGCATGGCGACGACCGCGACGCCGCGCAGGCCCACCGCCGCGCGGATGGCGTTCTCCAGCACGTAGGGAAGCTGGCTCGGATCCGAGACCAGCTCGCAATAATGGCTGCATTCGCGGAACAGGTTCTGCGGATGGGTTTCCTGGAAATAGCCGCCGCCGATCTCGGCCGTCGGAATTTGCGCCGCGATCGCCAGAACGGGGACGCGGCTGCGATGCGCATCGAACAGGCCGTTGATCAGATGCAGATTGCCGGGACCGCAGGAACCGGCGCACACCGCAAGGCTTCCGGTCATCTCGGCTTCGCCCGCTGCCGCGAATGCCGCGACCTCCTCGTGGCGGACATGGATCCATTCTATGGTGCCGCGACGTCGCAGCGCTTCGGTCAGAGCGTTCAGGCTGTCGCCGACGATGCCATAGATGCGCTTGACGCCGGCCTCTTCGAGCGTTGCAACGAACAGATCGGCCACGTTGTTGATCGCCATGTCGGTCTCCTGCTGTCGCAAGTCGCGTGTCTACGATGCCAAGGCATCAGCATCGCGACACAATGCGGCACAATGCGGCACAATAAGCAATGAGAGGATCACGGCCAGTTCATTGCGGCATCAGTCTTTCGTAATCGCCCGATCATAGGCGGCGACAGTCGCCTTCGCGCGTGCTGCGACGTCCGCCGCGCTCACGCCGGGCTTGTACAGGCTGGAGCCGAGCCCGAACGCCGTCACGCCGCCCTTGATGTACTCGGCAAAATTCTGGTCGGAGACGCCGCCCACGGCGGCGATCATTACCCCCGCGGGCAACACGGCGCGGATCGCGGCAATGCCGGAGGCGCCGAGCACACTCGCCGGAAAGAATTTCAGGCCCGATGCGCCGGAGCGCGCCGCGAGCAGCGCCTCGCTCGGCGAGAACACGCCCGGCAACGTCACCATGCCGCGCTGATGCGCGCGGGCCAGCACCTCGGTGTCGACATTGGGCGAAACCATCAACCGGCCGCCGACATCGCTGAGGCGATCGACGTCTGCGGCGGTCAGCACGGTGCCGGCGCCGATCAGCACGCCGGCGGGCGCGAGCTTCGCGGCAAGCCCTATCGAGCGGAACGGATCGGGCGAATTCAGGGGGATCTCGATCGCGGTCATGCCGGCCTCGATCAGCACGCCAACGATCGCCTCGGCCTCCTCGGGCTTGACGCCGCGGAGGATCGCGACCAGCGGGCGCTGCATCGGGGGAAAGGGAACGCTCATCGCAAAAGTCCTTCTATTTCGTCCAGATCGCCGCGGCCGCCATCGACAGGCCACGGCGGACCGCTTCATCCGCATCGATCGGCTGCACGTTGACCGACAAGGCATCGAAGGCGTGCCGGTACAGCTTTGCCAGACGCCCCGCGGCAATCAGCGTGATGCCGGCTTTCGGCACGGTGCCGGAAAGCCCCGCCGCCAACTCGGCGCCGATCAACGTGCCCGACAGCGTTTCGCGGGCCGCGGCCGGCGTGCCGCCGAACAGCAGCTGCCGCGCCCGCGCGCCGAACAGCAGGTTCGCCGCAAAGGCCGGTGCATCAAACGCGGCTTTTACCGCCGCCTTGAAGCTCGCAACGTCCTCGGCATCATCAGCATTGGCAACCGCGAGCGACAAGATCGTCTCGCGCGAGACCACGCCGAAGAGCTCGCCGGTCATGAAGGTGGAAAACCGCGCTACCGTGCCATCAGTCACGCGTACCCATTTCGAATGCGTGCCGGGCATGCAGACCAGCGCTTCGCCGGCGCCCTGAAGACCCATCGCGCCGAGCAACTGCGTTTCCTCGCCGCGCATCACATCAGGCGCCTTGACATCGCGCTGCGCGATGCCGGGCAGGATGCGGATGTCGCGCGCTTCCCCCGGCACGCGCGCGGCCTGCTTCAGGATGGCGGCGAGCGGCGCCGGCGCGTCGACATAGCCGGCCTCGACCCAGCCGTTCCTGGCGCCGGCCATGCCGCAGACGAGAACCGGCAGATGCGGGGGTGCCTCGGCCGCGGCAAGATGCGATTGCAGCACGGCAGCGAAGCCGGTCTTCGCCGCGGCCAGCATGCCCTCGCCGCTGCGGCGCTCGGCCAGCACCTGGCCGGTGCGATCGACCAGCCACAGGCGAAAGCTGCTGGTGCCCCAGTCCACCGCGACATAGGCGGGTTCGGTCATCGTATCCTCGTCTCACCGCCAAGACGCCGTCTCGCGACAATGAGACGAACGCTTCGCAAATCCGCCCCGGGATATCGGCTATTGCCGCCGCAAACCAGCGTTTTCTCGCGGGTCTGGGGCGTAAACGCGCTGGCACACCGCTTGCTCAAGCGTCTCCACTCACATCCGTGAACCGCGCGACAAGACGCGTCAATTGTGGAGAGGAATCCCATGGAGATCGGCTATTTCACGATGCCTTCGCATCCGCCGGAGTGCGGCCTGAAGGAAGGAAACGACTGGGACCTGCAGGTCATGCGCTGGCTCGACGAGCTCGGCTATCAGGAGGCCTGGGTCGGCGAGCATCACACCGCGCCCTGGGAACCCAACCCCACGCCGGACCTCCTGATCGCGCAGGCCTTGATGCAGACCAAGAAGCTTCGCATCGGGCCGGGCGGATTCCTGCTCCCCTATCACCACCCGGCCGAGCTCGCCAACCGCGTCGCGATGCTCGACCACATGTCCGAAGGCCGGCTCAATTTCGGCGTCGCCGCATCGGGCCTGCCGAGCGACTGGGCGATGTTCAACGTCGACGGCATGAGTGGCCAGAATCGCGACATGACCCGCGAGGCACTGGAGATCATCCTGAAGCTCTGGTCCGATCCCGCGCCCTTTACCTACAAGGGCAAGTTCTGGACGGTGACCAAGCCGGACACGATGTTCGACTTCCTCAAGCCGCACATCAAGCCGCTGCAGGCGCCGCATCCGCCGATTGGCGTCGCCGGTCTGTCGAAGAACTCGGACACCTTGAAGCTCGCCGGCGAGCGCGGCTTCATCCCGATGAGCCTCAACCTCAATCCGGCCTATGTCGGCAGCCACTGGGACTCGGTCGAGATCGGCGCGGCCAAGACCGGGCGCAAGCCGAACCGGCAGGACTGGCGGCTGGTGCGCGAGGTGTTCGTTGCCGACACGGACGAGGAGGCCTGGAGACTCTCGACCGGCGACATGATGGGCCGGATGATGCACGAGTACTTCCTGCCGCTGCTCGGCCATTTCGGCTTCAAGGATTATCTGAAGCATGCCCCCGACGTGCCCGACAGCGACGTTACGGTCGAATATTGTGCCAAACGGAACTGGATCGTCGGCTCGCCCGCGACGGTCGCCGAGAAGATCGAGAAGATCTACGACGAGGTCGGCGGCTTCGGCGTGCTGCTGGTGTTCGGCTTCGACTACAAGCACAAGGCCGAGGCCTGGCACCACTCGCTCTCACTACTGAAGAACGAGGTGATGCCGCGCCTGACGCATCTCGGCTCCGCGAAGAAGGCGGCTTGACCCGATACGGGTGCGGCGCGATCGTGCCGCACCCGCATTCATTTGGGAGATTTCCGCGTGTCGGTTGACGCCAAGGATTTCAAGCAGGCGATGCGCCATTGTGCCGGCGCCGTGGCGCTGCTCACGGTCGGCGCCGAGCACGGCAAGCGCACCGGATTGACGGTGACGTCGGCCTGCTCGCTATCGGACAATCCGCCCTCGCTCATCGTCTGCGTCAACCGCAACGCCAGCGCGCATGCGCGGATCCGGGCGGAAGGCGCCTTCGCGATCAACTTCCTGCACGAGGATCACGCAATGCTGGCGCTGACCTTCAGCGGCCAGAAGGGCGTCAACGGCGATGATCGGTTCGCGTTCGGCCAGTGGACGCGCGGCGTAACCGGCGCGCCGGTGCTGACCGACGCGGTCGCCGCGTTCGACTGCGTGCTGGCGCAGGAATTCGAGACGACAACGCATTCGATCTTCGTCGGCGAGGTCCGTGGTGTATCGCATGCGGATACTGCCAAGCCGCTTGTCTATTTGCGCGGCCATTTTCATACGCCGCAGGAGATGCGCGAGACGGTCAGCCTCGGCGACCTCGATGCCCGGCATCTGAGCTGGACGGATTTTTCGTAGGGGCGTTTACGTTCCAAGCGCGGTGCCTTTCCTTCTCCCCTCGTGGGAGAAGGTGGCGCGAAGCACCGGATGAGGGGTATCTACCGCGCACGTGGACGGCAGTGACTCGCGGAGACACGACCCCTCACCCGTCTCGCCGCTATCGCGGCGAGCCACCCTCTCTCACGGGGGGAGAGGGGAAGAGCGCTCCCGCATGCGATTGAGGGCTACTGCGCCGTCTCGATCTTCATCACTTTGATCTTCCGATACAGCGTCGCGCGGCTGAGCTTCAGCGCGCGGGCCGCTTCCGTGACGCGGCCGCCATGCTGGCGCAAAGCTTCCACGATCGTGGCGCGCTCGGCCGCCGCGAGATCCGGCTCTGCCCTCCCACCGAACGGCGGCAGATCGAGATCGGCATCGGTGATCACGCCGTTCTCCGCCGTGCAGCCGGCGAGCCGCAGCACATGGCGGAGCTGGCGCATGTTGCCGGGATAGGGATAGCCCGAAAGCAGCGACCGGGCTTCGTCCGAGAGGCGGCAATCCGGCGCCTCCTCGCGCGCGATCTGGCGGATGATGTCGTCGCGGTCGGCGCGCTCGCGCAACGCCGGCAGATGCACCTCCATGCCGCGCAGGCGGAAATAGAGATCGGCGCGGAAGGCGCCCTCTTCGGCCATGCGGCCGAGGTCGCGATGGGTGGCGCTGATCAGGCGGATGTCGACGGCTACAGGCTTCAGCGCGCCGAGCGGCCAGACCTCGCGGTTTTCCAGGACGCGCAAGAGGCGCGTCTGCAGCGCGATCGGCATGTCGCCGATCTCGTCGAGGAACAGCGTACCGCCGTCGGCCTGAACGATCAGGCCCTTGGAGCCCTCGCGCCGCGCGCCGGTGAAGGCGCCGGCCTCGTAGCCGAACAGCTCGGCATCGATCAGGCTTTCCGGCATCGCCGCGCAGTTGAGCGCGACATAATTGTTGCGCGCGCGGTTGCTGGCGGCGTGGATGGCGCGGGCGAACACGTCCTTGCCGACACCGGTCTCGCCATGCAGCAGCACCGGCAGATTGTGATCGCCGATGCTTCGGAGCCGCTTTACGCTTCTGACCAGGCCGGGATCGCGACCGGCGAGCCGGTGCAGCGCGTCGAAACGGTCGGCGGGCGCATCGCGGCGCGGTGCATGCGATTTTGCACGCATCGGCGGGACGACGTGCCCCTGGCCCAGCGGACTGCCGTCGGCGCGGCGCAGCTCGACGATCTCGTCCGTGCCGCGTGCACCGTGATGATCGAACCTGATGTAGCGCGACAGATCGATGCCGGAGGCGATCAGGCCATCGGTGAGGCCGAGCAGCGCACGCGCCGAGCGGCAGGCGCCGACGATGCGGCGGTCGTCGTCATAGGCGATGACGCCGCTGCCGCCGTCCCCGGGCACGGTTGCGATCCAGGCGTTGCGGAAATGGCTGCGGAAGATCGCGCCCTCCATCCGCCGCGTCGCCTCCATCGTCACTGCGAGCGCAAGCTGATGCGCGGCGCGCTCGAGATCCTCGCGGCAGGACGTGATGTTGACTGCACCTGTGAGCCGTCCGGCCTGGTCGAACAGCGGCGCAACGGCGCAGGAGAACATGTGCCACTGCGCGCGAAAATGCTCGTCGCGATGCACCAGGATCGGCTTCTCCTCGGCGAGCGCAGTCCCGAGCCCGTTGGTGCCCTCGAAGGCCTCTGCGAAATTGGAGCCGGTGTAGATCTTCCAGTCCAGAAACATCTTCGCGTCGGCTTCGCCCGGCAGGCGGCTGAACAGCATGGTCGCGTTCACGTCAGCTAGGTTGACGCAATAACCGGCGTCGCGCAGCACACGGGCGAGATCGTCGAGCTCGGGCGTGGCGAGCCTGATCGTCTCCTCCATGGGTTCGGCGACATGACGGATCTCGGCTTCGGTCAGCGTCTGCGGCGGGCCCTGGCGGGCGGGATCGAGCTTGTGGCTGATCAGGCAGCGCCGCCAGGAATTGGCAATCCGCGAAGAGGCATCGACGTCGGCCAAGCGGTCAGTAACCTGATTGGCGACGGACAAGACACGGGCGACATGGTTCGAGGCCGAAAGGCTGGCCATCGCGGACGTCTCCACCCTGCGTATTATTGTGCAAAGTCTGGCACCGCGGGCGGGGATGTCAATCGGGAATAGGGAACACAGCTGTTGCTGCACCGCCCTCACCAGGTGTCGATGCAGGGTCGCTTCTTCGCCGTCCTCGCGGGCGGCTTCGGCACCGACCTGAGCCCCGCCATGATCCACCGCCGCGTCTCGGCGGGATCGATGACGTTGTCGATCTCGAACACCGAGGCGATCGAGACCGCTTTGCCGTTGGCATAGAGCTCGGCGACCTTGTTGCGATAATAGGTCTCGCGCTCCTCGGGATCGGCGATCGCCTCCATCTCCTTGCGAAAGCCGAGACGTACATAGCCCTCCAGGCCCATGCCGCCGAACTCGCCGGTCGGCCACGCCGCGGTGAAGAACGAGGCATGGAAGCCGCCGCCGATCATCGACTGCGCCCCCAGGCCATATCCCTTGCGCAGCACGATGCCGAACAGCGGCACGGTGAGGCTGGCACCTGTGACGAACATCCGCGAGACGTGGCGCACGATCGCGGTCTTCTCGGCCTCCGGGCCGACCATGAAGCCGGGCGTATCGCACAGCGAGACGACGGGTAAGTCGAACGCATCGCAGAGCTGGAGGAAGCGCGCGGCCTTGTCGCCGGCATCGGCGTCGATGGCGCCGCCGAGATGGCGCGGATTGTTGGCGATCAGGCCGAACGGCTTTCCTTCGATTCGGATCAGCGCGGTGATCATGCCGACGCCGTAGTCGCGGCGCAGCTCCAGCACGCTATCCTTGTCGGCGACGAGATCGATCACGCTGCGGATGTCGTAGACGCGCAGGCGGTTCTCAGGGATGGCGCGGCGGAGCAGGCGCTGGTCGGCGGCTTCCCACTCCGTCACCGCGCCCTGAAAATAGGACAGATACTTTTGAGCGACGCGCGTCGCCTCCTCCTCGTCCTCGACCAGGATGTCGATGACGCCGTTCGACGACTGGAACGAGACAGGACCGACCTCGGCCGGGTGATAGACGCCAAGCCCGCCGCCTTCGATCATGGCGGGGCCGCCCATGCCGATCGAGGCATTCTTGGTGGCGATGATGACGTCGCAGCAGCCGAGCATCGCGGCGTTGCCGGCGAAGCAATAGCCGGAGACAACGCCCACGACGGGCACGAGGCCCGAGAGCCTCGCGAACTGCACGAAGGAGGGACCGTCGAGGCCGGTCATGCCGAGCCGGTCGGTGTCGCCGGGCCGGCCGCCGCCGCCTTCGGCATAAAACACCAGCGGCAGACGCCAGTCTTCCGCCAGCGTCAGCATACGGTCGATCTTCTTGTGGTTCATGTGGCCCTGGGTGCCCGCGAGCACGGTGTAGTCGTAGGCCACGACGATGCAGCGTGCGCCCTCAGGGCCAAACTTCTCCGCGTTCACCGTGGCGAGGCCCATGACGAGCCCGTCGGCCGGCGTGTTCTTGATGAGGTCGTCGAGCTTGCGCCGGCGCCGCTGCGCCGCGATCGCCAGGCTCCCGTACTCCACGAATGAGCCGTCATCGACGAGCTGCGCGACGTTTTCGCGCGCGGTGCGCTGGTTGGTGTTGCGGCGGCGCTCGACCGAGGCGGGGCGATTTTCGTCGAGCGTGTTGGCCTGGCGCGCGATCAGCTCGGCAAGGTCCGGGCGGATGTGGTCGAGATCGACATCGGCTTCCGCCGCCGAATGATCGGCAGCGACGTCGAGCGGCTCCAGATACATGATCGCTTCGCCATGCATCAGCGTGACGCCGTCACCGGCAACGATCTTCATGATCCGACCGCCCTGCTCAGCCATGACGAGGTGTTCCATCTTCATGGACTCGATCACGGCCAGCTGCTGGCCGGGACGGACGATCTCGCCTTGCTTCACCTGGACCGTGACGATGGTGCCCTGCAGGGGCGCTGCGACCATCACCGCACCTTCGGGCACGATCTGCGCGACGTGAGCTTCCCCGCCGTGACCGCCGCCGTGCTCCGTCGCCGCAAAATAGAGCGGCCTCGCCGCACCATCCGCCGCCTCGACCAGCTTCGCGATGTTGCGATCGATGAAATCGGTCGCGATGCGGTTGGTCCTGAAATCGGGATGCGCCAGCACCGCCTGCAGGAATGCGATGTTGGTAACGACGCCGTCGATCCGGAATTCGCGCAGCGCGCGCGAGGCTTTCGCAACGACGTCATGCCAGGCCGCGCCCGGCGTATGCACGATGACCTTTGCGAGCAGCGAGTCGAAAGCGGCGCTGGTCTTGTAGCCGGCATAGCCAAAGCTATCGACACGCACGCCCGGCCCCGACGGCGGCTCGAACACGGCGAGCACGCCGCCGGTCGGATGCGTGGCACCCGTCTCGTCCAACGTCTCCATGTTGACGCGAAGCTGCATGGCATAGCCGCGCGGCTTCGGGATCGATCCTTGCGCGAGGTCGAGGGATGCCAGCGAAGCTCCCGCGGCCACGGCGAACTGGGCGCGGACGAGATCGAGGCCGAGCACCTCTTCCGTGACGGTATGCTCGACCTGGAGCCGCGGATTGGCTTCGATGAAGGCGAAACTGTCCTCGGCCGTGCCGTCGACCAGGAACTCGAAGGTGCCGAGATTGTCGTAGGAGGCCGCCGTCGCCAGCTGCTTTGCCGCCTCGATGATGCGACCGCGTAAGGGATCGCTCAGCGACGGGCTCGGCGCGACCTCGACCAGCTTCTGGTGCCGGCGCTGGATGGTGCATTCGCGCTCCCATAGATGGGAGATGGCGCCATGGCGGTCGCCGATGATCTGGACCTCGATGTGACGCGCCTGCCGGATCAGGCGCTCGGCATAGACGCCTTCGAAACCGAACGCAGCCTTGGCCTCGGACTGGCAGCGCGCATAGGCCTCCGCGAGATCGGCAGCGTTCTCGACGACGCGCATGCCGCGGCCGCCGCCGCCGGCCATCGCCTTGATCACGATCGCCGCATTGCTGCCGAGCGAGGCGAAGAACGCCGTGATCTCGTCCAGCGAGGAAGGCCCGCTGGTACCGGCGATGATCGGCACGCCGCAGCGCTTTGCCAATTGCCGGGCCGCGACCTTGTCGCCGAATAGCTCGAGCGCGGACGCCTTTGGCCCGACGAAGGTGATACCGGCGTCAGCGCAGGCTTTTGCGAATGCCGCGTTCTCGCTCAGAAAACCGTAGCCGGGATGCACGGCATCGCAGCCGGCAGCCTTCGCCGCCTTCACCACGGCCTCGATGTCGAGATAGGCCCGCGCGCCACGTCCGGGAATTTCGACCCCCTCGTCGGCAACGCGCACATGCAGCGACAGCGCATCGTCGGCGGGATGGATCGCGACCGTCGCGATGCCGGCGTCAGCCGCCGCGCGCGCGATGCGGATGGCGATCTCGCCGCGGTTGGCGATCAGGAGCTTCTTGAACGACATCGTCTCTCTCATTCAGACAGCAGCAGGAAGATTTGGATCGAGGTCCTGCTTCCTCACCTTGCCCGTCGCCGTCAGCGGCAGGGCTTCGATGATACGCACTTCCGGGACCTTGTAGACGGCCATGCGCTCGGCACACCAGGCGCGCAGGTCCTCCGCGGAGATGGTGCCGACCGCCTCCGGCTTGAGCTGGATATAGGCGACCGGCACCTGCCCTTTGTCAGGATCGTCGCGCCCGACGACGCCGGAGCCCAGCACCTTCGGATGCTGGCCGAGCAGCGCCTCGATCTCCGGCGGGAACACGCTCATGCCCTTGACCTTCAGCATCTCCTTGCGGCGGCCGAGGAAATGCAGAAAGCCGTCCCTGTCGATGGTGCCAATGTCGCCGGTGCGCAGCCAACCATCGATCAGTGATTCCGCGGTCGCCTCCGGCTTGTTCCAGTAGCTCTTGAGCAGCGACGGCGTGCGCACGCGGATCTCGCCTTCCGCGCCCAGCGGCAACAGCGCGCCGGTCTCGAAATCGGTGATCTTGAACTCGGCGCCGGGGACCGGCAGGCCGACGAAGATCGGCTGGTTGTTGAGATCGAAATCGTCGTCCTGGAAGCCTGACGTGAAGGTGTTGGAGGTGTGGGTCTCCGTCATGCCCCAGGCCGCCTCCATCAGGATCGTGCCGGTGAGGTCCTTCCAACGCTTGCGATAGTCGGCGTTGAGCTTCTTGACGAAAGAGACGACGCGCACTTGTTTCAACGACGTCAGGTCGAATTCGCGCCAGCGCGGATGATCCATCAGCTCGACCGCGCCATCGACGGGCATCGCCGTGATCGTGACCCTGTATTTCTCGATGGCGGCCATGGCGCCGACGGCGTCCCAACGCGCCAGCAGGACCAGCGTCGCGCCGGAGAACAGCGGGAAGATCAGGCCGAAGTTTTCGCCCGCAATCCAGAATTCGGGAAAGAACGACAGGAATACGCTGCTCTCGTCCGACAGCACCGAGATGCCGTAATTGGCGGCGGCCGTGTAGACCATGTCGCGATGGGTGTGGACGCAGCCTTTGGGCATCCCGGTGGTGCCGCCGGTGTAGTTGAGCGCCGCAACGTCATCGAAGCCGGGCGGCGGCAGCGGCCTCGGCGCCTGCTGTGCCGCGAGCGCCGGCAACAGGTCGGTCGCGCCCGGGATCGCGATGCGCGGCGCGCGGATGGAGTCCGGCGTCGGGAATGCCGGCGCAGCCGGCACCACATCGGCAAAGCTGGTGACGATGATCTCGCGCAGATTTACCTCTGCCCTCACCTGCTCGACGACGGGAATGAGCTGGTCCAGCGCCACGATCACTTCGGCCTGGGTGTCGTTGAGCTCGTAGGACAATTCGAAGGCGCGCGACAGCGGGCTGACGGGGACGTGGACCGCGCCGAGCTTCAAGATGCCGAAGAAGACGACGTGGAATTGCGGGCAGTTCGGCAGGAAGACGGCGACGCGATCGCCCTTGCGCACGCCCTTCGCTTGCAGCAGCGCCGCAACGCGATCGCTCTGCTGATCCAGATCGGCATAGGTCGTGACGTGCCCGTAGAAGATCACGGCCGGGCGATCGGGACTGCGCTTCGCCCAGGCGCGCAGATATTCCGTCAGGGGAACTTCGCCGTGCAGATAGGTCGGCGAGCGCGGCATGCCCTTGGGCCAGGCCTTGTCCCACAGGCCGCGCAAGGTGGCGAGGTAGTCCTTCTCGTCGAGGCCTGCACTCATGGCGTCTTTCCCACATCTCTTTCTTCTTTTCACGACGCCACGCAACGTGGCGTCGCCCGACCTCGTTACAGGTCGAGCACGGCAGAGTTCATGTCAAGGAAAACAGTTTTCCGCGGCACGGCCGATGCCGCGACGCGGAAAAACCAGACGTTACGCCGTGACGAGACGAATGATCCGCCGCACGGCGGACGGGATCGTTGCGATGACAGGCACGGCGAACATCGGCTGAAGCTCGCGGGCCGCCTCGCCCAGCGGCCCGCCGCCGATGATCACAGCTTCAGCCCCGTCCTGCGCGATGCAGGCCTCGACCGCGCCGGCGAGCGCCGCCCGCAGCCGCGCTGGATCGCGCATCAGCACCTCGGGATCGCCGTCGGCAAAGCACGTGCCAGTGTAGCGCGATCGTAATCCCAGCATGTCCGGCAATGCGTCGATCTTTGCTTGGAGCAGCGGCGTCGTGGTCGCCACGCCGAAGCGGCGGCCATTCTCAGCGGCCTCCAGCATCGCGGATTCGCCGATGCCCGCGGCAGGCAGCTTCATCGCCGCCCTGATCCCGGCGAGACCGGGATCGCCGAATGCGGAGACGATGATGCCGTCGCACGCACGGCTGTTGGCACGCGCGATCTCCTCGACTTCCGACGCGGCCGCCTCCAACGCATCCGCCGAGACGATCATCGCGGGCGCACGCGTTGCCGTGGCACCGACGATATCGAAAGCATCGGCGGCAGCGGACCTTGCGATCGCCACCATCATCGTGGTGGTCGCCTCGTTGCTGTTCGGATTGATCAGGAGGATCCGCGCGCGCCGATCGGAGTTTTGGCCCATCATCCCGCTATACTAGGCCGCGCGCACGCCCGCAACGAAGGCGCTGACCTCGTCCAGGAGCGATTGCAGCTTCTGCGTCCCAGCGCCCTGCTTGTTGACGACGTCGACGAAACCCACGAACAGTCTTGGCCTGACGATCGGCGATCATCTGCGCGCGCAAGGTTGCAAGCGCGATCGGCGCCAGCACGACCATGCCGAGCAGGCTGATGCCGACAATGAGGACCAGCTTGAAACTGATGCGGGAGAAAACCCTCGGGGCTCGCAAGAATTGGAAGGCTGATATGGAACTTGCATCGGTCGTCGGCCAGTTCGTCGGCGACGAGAACGAGATTGCGACGACGCGGGCAGTCAACGCGCTTGCGGTCTGCTGAGACCTAACCTCCTTTCTTGTCGAGCACGAGATCGATCGTGTGCGCGGCTATCTTGCGCAGTTGGGCTTCGTCGCCGTAGGCGCGTTCGAGCACGGCAAGGCCGCGCGTCACCGTGACGATGTGCAGCGCGGCGGCTGCGGGATTGCCGTTGAACTCGCCACGCCTCGCGCCCGCCGACAACGTGTCCTGAACCAGCGCGGTGATCCGGGAGACGAGGCTCGCAAAGGCCTGGCGCGCCTCTTCATCCAACCCCTCGCCTTCCGCCGCGCCGAGCTCCATCAGGCCGCGCGTGGTCGGACATCCCCGCGGCGGCGAGCCGGAACGGAAATTGGTGATCGTCAGGTCGAAGAAGGCGGCGAGGCGTTTGCGCAAGGACCCCGTCCCCAGCGCCTTTTGCAAGGCGAGCAGATAGTCGGCCGCGTAGCGCTCATAGGCGTGAAGGAACAGCGCTTCCTTGCTGCCGAAAGCATTGTAGAGGCTGCCGCGCTGCACGCCGGCGTCGCGCGCGATGTCAGACAGCGAGGTGCCGCGGACGCCCTTGCGCCAGAACTGGTCGAACGCGATGCGCAGGACGTCGTCGTGGTCGAACTCGCGCGGCCTCAAGCTCTGCTCCTCAAAATATTTGACACGACGTCAAAAACATGGTTTCTCGACATCGTGTCAAAAACAAAGTGGGATTGATATCCCGTTTCGTCAATGAGCCGGCGGCGGCGCGGATGATGCCTGGCCGAGCGGGCCCGCATGCAGAGGAACGTACGATGCCTCTCCTCCACATCTCGATGCGCGCCGGAAAGCCGGAGACCTACCGCCGGGCGATTCTCGACGGACTCTACCGCGCGATGCGCGAGGCGCTGAACGTGCCTGATGGCGACGAATTCATGACCATCAGCGAGCTTTCGCCCGCCAACTTCCGCTGCGGCAATGCCTATGGCGTCAGCCGCAGCGAGGATGCCGTGCTGATCCAGATCACCGTGTTCGCCTCGCGCACGCCCGAGCAGAAGAAGGCGCTGTATCGGCGGATCGCCGAGCTGCTCGGCGAAAGCCCGGGCATCCGGCCCGAGGACGTGTTCGTGAACGTGCTCGACGCGCCCAAGGAGAACTGGTCGGTCGGAAACGGCATCGCGCAATTCGCGTGAACTTGCCGGGCCGACGGGGACTGCGCATGCCTGCGAGGTGATCGTGAAGGCAGAGGCGCTGCGCACTGAAATTCAACTTCCCGCGTGCGCCCCGTGGTGACGGTGATAAGCGCTCGGCGCGGACCAGGTCCAGCCCTTCAGGGCCGTTCGATCCGGCTCGAAGATTTCGATCTTGAGCGGATGGCATGCCGCGGCATCGCTGGAATGGGTTGCGCTGCAGTCTCCACCGGGACAGGCCGACAACGCGCCGAGCAGGTCGATCTCCGCGAAGAGCTCGATGAAGTCGCCGGGGCGGACAGGGCTTGCCTTCATGAAATAGTGGTGCGTGTCCTTGGTGAAGCCGGTGCACATGAAGACGTTGAGCACGTCGTGGACATGATGCTCCACTGCGGCCGGATCCGCCTTCAATTCGGTCGCGAGGGCGCGGGACAGGTTGGAGTGGCAGCAAAAATCGTAAGCCGTGCCGTTCAGCAGGAGATTTGTATAGGGATCGCAGCGCGTGCCGATCACATCGTGAATGCCGGCGCCGTCCGCATCGAAGCCGTACCAGCCAAGCGTATCGTGACTGATGGTCGCCATCGGTCGAAGATAGGGCAAATTGCTCCAGAGCCGGTCGCCAATGCCGACATGCGTGCCATGGAGCGCCCGCGTCTTGCCGCTGAAGAAGCGCTCGGAGAGATCGTCCGCGTTCCAGAGATTGAGGTCGCCGACCTGAGGGCCTTCGATGCTGACGATGCGGAAGAACTGGCCGCGCGCCACGCGAAAGGCACGGGCATCGCGTGGCGGCACGATGAGCTCGTGCGTCTTGACCGCCGCACGGCGGGCTGCTTCGAGCGTGGCCATATCCGGCCCGGGCATCGTCCCGGCCGGATAGACGATGGCCGGCTTGGCGGCGCGGCGCGCGGCGGCATCAGCGGGGGCGGGTGGGATATTTGGAGGCATTGGCAGGTCTCGGATCGACGCGACAAGAGGAGAGGCGGTGGCTGACGGCGGAAGCGGTTGACCCTACCGCCTCGCCTCAACCGCCGGCAACGCACGCTTCCATGATCCCGTCGAGTTCGGCCTGCGAAAGCACGCCGAGCTCGGCGATGAAGACGATGCGTACCCGCGGCACGCCTGCCCGCGGCGCCTCGCCCGGCGCGAGCGTGGCGCGGCCGCCGGCGAACTGGAAAACCATCAAGCGTCCGGGCTGCTCGACGGTCTCGAACAGGCCTTTTGCGCGCGCGAGCCTGGGTGCGAGCCGGTTGATGGCCCGCTGCAAACGCGGCAGCGAGATCGGCTGATCGGAGGTCCAGCTCAGCGTCTCGAAGCGTTCCTCGGCCGGCCGTTTCGGTCCCGGCTCGCGCGGGGCTGGCGCGCGATCGACGGCCGCGGGGAACAATAGCGCAGACGGAATCTCGCCGTGGTTCGCCTCGACCACCACGCCGGGGACGCGCAGCGCGCGGATGGCTTCGCGCATGCGCGCAGCTGCGCCCTCGTCCGCCAGATCGAGCTTGCTGAGCGCCACGATGTCGGCGACGCGCAACTGCGAGCGCAGCAGCGCGTCATCGAGAGCTGACGGCGGAGTCCCCGCGTCGAGCACACAGAGCACCGTTTCCAGCGGCGCCTCGCGCAGGATCACCGGGTCCATCAGGTTGCGCACGATGTCGGCGGGATCGGCGACGCCGCTGGTCTCGATGACGATGTACTCGGGCCTGGGATCGCGCCGCAGCAGGGTCGAAAGCGTGCGGAGCAGATCGCCCTCGAGCGAGCAGCAGATGCAGCCATTGGCGAGGCTGACCACGCCGTCGCTCGCGCCTGCGATCAGCTCCGCATCGATGTTGATGGCGCCGAAATCGTTGACCACGGCGGCGATCCGTCGCCCATCCGCATGGGCGAGCAGATGGTTCACCACCGTGGTCTTGCCGGCCCCGAGAAAGCCCGTCACCAGGACAACCGGGACCGGCATGGCTCAGCTCTCGACGACGGGGCGGCGCACGGGTTTTCCGGGCCGCGCGGTTACATCCAGCACACCGTCGCTGATCAGCGGCTGACCGCTGACGATCAGATGCCGTACTCCTTCCGACGGGCGGTTCATCGCCGTGAAGGTTGCACGGTCCGAGAGCTTTTCGTAATCGAACACGACGATGTCCGCATCAGCGTCCTTGGCAAGCCGGCCCTTGGCGCGCATCGCGGGCGTGCTCTGCGACAAAATCTCCGCCGGGATCAGCGCGCATTTGCGCACGCCTTCCAGCAGCGACACGGCTTTGCGCTCGCGCACCCACTCACGAATGAATTTTGTGAAGCAGCCGGCCGAGCGCGGGTGCGAGGTGGCGTCGTCAGGCAGCGGCCAGGCATCGCCGGTGTAGGTCTTGCCATCCGAGGTCGTCCACGGCATCGCATCGGAGGCAATGGCGCCGCCGGGATACAGCACCGACATGTCGAGCAGGTCGCGGTGATGTGCATTGTGCTCGGTGTCCAGGATGTGCCAGAGCACCAGCGAGGACGGCTCTTCGGCCTGCGCCTTCAATAGCTCCTCGCGGTCGTGGAAGCGGTAGCCGTCGGTCACGCGCTGCACGGAATCGTAACCGGTGCCGTTGCGCTCGACGAATTGGGGATCGCTGAAGAAGGCGGCGGCCAGCACGGTCGAGCCGGTGCCGTAGGGATAGGCCTCGACCGTGATCGGCAGACCCTGCGCCTGCGCCTTCTCGACCAGCACGCGGCAGCGCGCGATGTCGGTCTTGCTCGACGAGTTGAAATGGCAGATGTGCATGTGCGCGCCGGTGGCACCGGCATAGCCGATCAGGCGGATATACGCTTCCACGGCACTTTCGGGATCGATGCGCGACATGAAGGCGACGTGCGTGAAGGTCGGCACGCCCTGCTTCGCGGCGAGCTGGCACACTGCGGTCAGCTCCTGCACGCCGGCGCCCGGCGCATAGGCATTGAGGATGCCGATGCCGATGCCGCCTTCGTTGAGACCGCGGGTGAGGCGCTCGAGGATGCCTGATACCTCCGCATCGGTCGCGACATTGTCCATCCAGCGGCGGTCGCGCATGGCGTTGCCGAACGCCTCCAGCGAGCTCTCGGCATTGGAGCCCGTCATCGCGCCGATACGGGCAAAGGCCCAGTTGGTGGCAGCGCCGTAGTTCAGCACGCGGCCCTTCCGCGCCTGGCTCTCATACCAGGACCCGACCGGCAGCACGCCGGCCTCGAGATCAAGCGTCGTCGTGACGCCGTCGAACGCCTGCATGCGGTCGGCCGGGATCGACTGGCCATGGGCGTGCAGGTCGATGAAGCCGGGCGCGACCACCAGGCCGGCGGCGTCGATCACCCGCTCGGCGCCGCCGAGACCCGTGCCGACGGCCACGATCTCGCCGTCCACCACCGCCACATCGCCAATGGCATCCATCCCGCTCGCGGGATCCACCACCCGGCCGCCGCTGATCACCAAACCGCTCATCTCGTCACTCCGAAAAGCCATTGCCAACACCTCCGAAGGCCCGGCAACAGCTCCGGAGGCACGTCGGCGCGCATAGTGCAGATTCTGGGGAGAACGACCACCACCACCGATGCCGATGCTGCATGCTTGCACGTGAGACCGATGAACGCAGGGCGTGTATCGGGACCGGAGCGCAACAACGCCGCTGCGTCAATTCGCCAATCGGCGTACGCCCGCATCCTCGCGGCATATTTGGCCCGAGCTGTGTTTCGATTCATACCCTTTCGAAAAGGGGGTCGCAGGGAAGACCGGGCGCCAGCTGGCACCCATAAGAGCCCTGCGCTGAAGCCTTTACCGCCGTCATGGTGGTTCACAAGATGAACCGGGTGGCCGGCTATTATGGCCTTGCGCCGCCGGCAATCATCCCCGCGTCTCTGCCGCTGTCCATACGGACCGGCCAGCCGCCCGCCCAACCAAGCTGCTTTTTGTCTTGTGACCCAATCAAATTCTGTCGCGGATGCTCGCCATGGTAAATTCGCACAAGGTAGGACGAAACGACCCCTGCCCCTGCGGCAGTGGCAAGAAGTTCAAGAAGTGCTGTCTCTACTCGCAAAGGCTGGATGAGCCGTCATCCGGTTTCCCCCAAATTATGCGGACACCGGACGTTGCCCGATCGGCGCTTCAGGACGAAGAAGCGACCCTGGCGTATGATCCATTGATAGAGCCAGACCCGGATCTGTGGGTTGCGCTGGACGAGGAGGAACGGATCGATCTCGTGATGGCGTACCATCGGCGCGCCGGAATCCGCCCTCCGCGGGAGAAAGTGCACGCTGTCTTTCATGCGATCGTCGAGAGCCAAATTGCCGATCCCAAGCTGCCGGTGCGAAGCAAGGCGCAGCGACTGATGTCCGAAGGACTCGATCGTCACGAAGCCATCCAT
Organism: Bradyrhizobium sp. SMVTL-02; assembly: GCF_051853005.1. NCBI lineage: Bacteria > Pseudomonadati > Pseudomonadota > Alphaproteobacteria > Hyphomicrobiales > Nitrobacteraceae > Bradyrhizobium > Bradyrhizobium sp. SMVTL-02. The sequence continues at coordinate 7,047,791 of NZ_CP182469.1, forward strand.
GCGATCGGCTCGGTGCTTGCGGGACACGTGAACGAGCTGATGCGCGAGATCAAATCAGTGATGACAGCGTCGATGCGAAGCCCAATCAGGACCCTAATGAGGCTTATTTGGCCGAGCTGGAACTACTGACGGCGGATGAATGGCGAGCTATGCAGGATTTTGGGTGACGAGGCGATCAGGCGGCGTGGTTTGCCGGCATGTGGATGACCTCGATGCCGTCGTTGAATCTGACACCTGCGATGAGCTTCGGCAACTGATTTGTGCCTTTGAGCCGCCGCCACTTTTTTGATGCGGCGATAACCAGCTTGAACACCATCAGCCTGGCGGTCGTTGAGGACAGCGATCCTTTCGTTCGCACGGTTCTGTGTCGCACGGTCGCGAACACGCTTTCGATGGGGTTGGTCGTGCGCAAGTGATCCCAATGCTCGGCAGGAAAGTCGTAGAAGGCCAGCAGCGCGTCGCGGTCCTTTGCGAGGCATTCGACCGCCCGGCCGTACTTGGTGCGGTATTTCTCGGCGAAGACGTCGATCGCCACTTCGGCGGCCGCCCGGTTTGGCGCCCAATAGACTTCGCGCAGGTCCTTCTTCATGTTGGCCTGCACCGAGAGCGGGACCTTGTCCAGGACGTTGACGGTCTTGTGCACCCAGCAGCGCTGGTGCCGCGTGCCGGGAAACACCTCGTCAAGCGCCTTCCAGAAGCCGAGCGCGCCGTCACCAACGGCAATTTCCGGGGCGATTTGCAACCCGCGTTGCTTCACGTCGATCAGGAGCTCACGCCAGCTCTGCGCGCTCTCCCGGACACCGACCTGAAAGCCGATCAACTCCTTCTTGCCTTCCGGCGTCGCGCCGATCAGCACCAGCATGCACTCGCCGTGGTCTTCCATGCGTGCCTGCAGGAAGACGCCATCGGCCCACACATACACGTACCGCCGCGCCGAGAGATCGCGCTTCTGCCAACGCTCATACTCGCCCTGCCATTCGGCCGTCAGCCGGGAAATCACCGCCGGCGACAGGTTCGGCGCGTCCTTACCCAGCAGGGCCGTCAGCGCCTCCTGGAAATCGCCCGTCGAGATGCCACGCAGGTACAACACCGGCAACAGCGCATCCAGGCTCCTGGTCCGCCGCGCCCATAGTGGCAGAATCGCCGAGCTGAAGCGGATCCGCTCGCCATCGCCGGCTGCACCGCGGTCCCGGATCTTCGCCCGTGCGACCTCGACCGGTCCGATGCCGGTCGCAATCGTTCGAGCCGGGCCGTAACCATGCCGCACGACACGGGCGCGCCCGTCGGCAAGCTTCAAATCTTTCACCGTGGCAAGAAACGTCTCGACTTCGATCTCCACGGCCTGCGCCAGAAGCTGCCGAGCACCAGCTCGCAAAATATTGGTCAGTGGATCGTCGATCTCGTCGGGCTGACGAAGGGCAACAATATTGCTAGTCTCGTTCATGGCGTATCGCTCTCCTTGAGAGGTTCTGGCAGGCTCGACACCCGCCTCGATACGCCGCCTATCCCATTCCGTCATCACCCAGCTTCACGCATAGCTCATGAATGGCGTCGGTCGGGCTGAGCAGATGAGCCACACAGAGGCATTGCGCGTTCGGTGCGCACTACATTCCGTTGAAAATCATCTACTGATCTGGCGCTTTTTTCGGACGCGACGATCAGGAACCGACCGCGAAACTGCTGCGCCGTCTTCTCGCCCCCATTGTCATTCAGTGAGACAGGCGGGGCGGCTTACGGTGGGCTAGTTCCCTGGGGTTCCGTGTGATCGTCCAACGTCTTCTGCAAAGCGACTCCCGTCATTCCATTTCGCGCCGCGCGCTCCTCGGCGGACTTGTGTCGGCAGGAAGTGCCCTCGCGCTCGGCGGATGCGCTGGCCTCGCTGCGACCGGCGCGCGCTTCGACGCGTCGTCACTCTCCGCTGACCCCACGCTGCTTGTCACCACCACGCGCAAGCCCGTCAGCGGCGGCCGCACCAAACCCTGGTTTGGGCCGGAGCGGGCGACGAGCATGACGGTCGCGCGGGCCAGGCTTGTGGCTCCGGACGAGAGCCGTCTTTCTCTCGCTTCGGTTGGCCTCGGCGATTGGCGTCTTGATCGGATCGAATCGGTGTCGGCCGACGCTGGCGATCTCGCCGCGCAGGCCGGCGGAGGGGACGTGCTGATCTACGTGCACGGCTTCAAGCAGACATTCGAGACGGCGGTGCTGGATGCCGCTCATCTCTCCGACGGGATCAAGTTCCGCGGCCGGACCATGGCATTCTCCTGGCCTTCCAAGGCAGGACTGTTCGACTATGCTATGACCGCGACAGCGCGATGTGGTCCCGCGACGATTTCGAGCGCGTGCTCTCTGCGCTCGTGTCGGCGCCAGGCGGCGGCCGCGTGCACATCGTTGCGCACAGCATGGGAACCATGCTGACCCTCGAAAGCCTGCGTCAGCTCTATGCGCGATACGGCGACACGGTCACGAGCAGGATCGGTGCGGTCGTGTTTGCCGCACCCGATATCGACATGGACGTGTTCTCGTCAGCCATCCAGCGCATCGGCCCGCTCGCCGGCAAGATTACCGTGATCGCCGCGACGAACGATCGGGCCCTTGCGCTGTCGGGACAAATCGCAGGTGGAATGACCAGGGTCGGCGCCGCGGAGAAGGCCGCCATCGCGCAGCTCGGTGTACGCGTGCTCGATGCCTCCCAGGAAGGCTGGGGCATCATCAACCACGATCTGTTTCTGTCGAATGCGGAGGTGCAACGGGTGATCCGCCGTTCGATCGAAGGCACGACGGCGTGACAGAGCGCCGGCGCAGAGCCAGGCGAAGCCTGCTTCTGCGCACGCTCGCTGCGGCTTCGAAGGGAAATGAATTGCAGCTTGCGGGTGGAAGACTTATGCTGGGTCTCTAGTCAGGCAGCCGCCCATCGTATGGCGAGAGTCTGCAGGGTCGACCTCACGGTGGATGGTTTCCATTCAGCATCGGAGGTGATGCCATGGCCATTGCTCCCACGCTCCAGAAATACCTCGCCGCAGAGAACATCCAGTACGAGGTGATCCCGCACGAACTCAGCATGACGTCGGCTCGAACGGCGCAGGCATGCCACATCTCGGGCGACCGCCTCGCCAAGGGTATCGTATTGCGGCGCGACGGCGGATACATGCTGGCCGTCCTGCCCGCATCGCATCACCTCCGCCTGTCGGACCTGAGGACAAGCCTCGGCGACAATGTCCACATGGCCGATGAAACCGAGATCAATCGGCTGTTCCGCGACTGCGCACATGGTGCAGTTCCCGCCGTCGGCAAATGCTACGGATTGGACATCATCGTCGACGACAGCATCGAGGCACAGCCGGACATCTACATGGAAGCCGGCGATCATGAAACGCTGCTTCATATGGGTCGCGCGCAGTTTGCGCGCCTGACGGCCAATGCACGGCACGGGCGCTTCAGCGCGCATGACTGAGGATTTTGTACACAGCCCATTGCCCTTACGATATTGGGCGGGAACTCTGGCCGCGAGGTCACCGTCATTCTGCCCAGGATGGCGAGAGTGTCTGCGCTCGTTGGAGTTCTGAAGATGGGGTGCCGCTGCGTTGCATCTACGCACTTGAAACCACGAACGGAGGCTCGCCATGAAAGTCAAAGACGTGATGCACAAGGGTGTCGACTGGGTCAGCCCCGACACCCCGATCACCGAGCTTGCCAAGCTGATGCGGGCGCATGACATCGGCTGCATTCCGATTGGCGAGGATGACAAGCTGGTCGGAATGGTGACCGACCGCGATATCGTCTGCAAAGGACTCGCGAGCCACAGCTTCGATGCCCGCCGCGCGACGGCGCGCGACGTGATGACCGAGGGCATCCATTGCTGCCGCGAGGACGATGACCTCGCCAAGGCGATGCAGCACATGGAGAAGCTGCAGGTCCGCAGGCTGCCGGTAATCAACAAGAGCAAGCGGATGGTCGGCATCATCAGCCTGGGTGACATCGGCCATTCCGCGTCGGGCGATATGCTCACCGAGACCGTCAGGAGCGTTTCGGCGCATCACTGAACTCGCGGCCAGGGATAGGGTCAGGACGTAGGGCCAAGGCTCCTCTCGCGATCGCCGCTCGAACAGGCGTCGAGGGGAGCCCGGCCATGCGCTCGTCATGCCACCATCGCGCGGCGCAGAGGCAACGGCGCTCTGTGGCTCATTTTGCGCCGGAGTGAATGCAAGTTGCGCCGGAGCGAATGCAAGGCGGTTCACTCGATCACGTCATCAGCGGTGACGCTGCGGCGCGCAACCTACCACGATCTGTTTTCAGACGACGGGGCTACCCGCTCGGTGGCGGATCACTCAGGCGGTCTCCGTCGTATGGGTACGTCGTACGAGCCTAACGCTGCCGAGACCTCACATCTTGCTTCGCCTGGTCGACAAGGAAGGCGGCGAAGATATCGGCGAGAGGCAGGTCGCACAGGGCCTCCACGAAGAGAAACTGACCTTGCGGGTTGACCTCGAGGAACACGGGCTCATCGTCATCGGTCAACTTCACGTCGAAGATCCCCATGACCAAACCGAGCTCGTGGAGGGTGTCGCGCAACCGTTGTCCGAGGTGCCTCTCGAGCGGGTAAGGACTGAAGGGCACATTGAGATCAAACCGCCAGTCGAGTGCCTCGGCCTCGATGAGCGCACCATCGCAGCGCTCGCCAAGGACGGAGATGCGCAGGTGGCGCGTGCCTGGGATGCACTCCTGGTAGATCGAGGCCGTCAGGGCCAGGGCTTCCTCGTTGTCGAGCAGCTCCTGGCTGACGACTGCTGTCGACGCCAGTTCGACGCCACGCGGCGTCGCGACGGGCTTGATGATCGCCCCCGGATGCGCCGCACAAAAGCGGCGAATGTGCACTGGATCTTGACTGACGAGCGTGGCTGGGATCCGGAGACCGGCGCGCTTTGCGGCATGTAGCTGCACCAGCTTGTTCTCCGCCAAGCGGGTGGCAAGAGGATGACTGACCCAGTGCCCTTGAAAGGCGTTCAGGAGTATGCCCTCGAGGACTCTCTCAGTGCCACGAAAGATAGGCAGCTCATAGGCAGCGTCAGTGTGCTCGGGCAGCAACTGTTTCACGGTCGTGCGCCGGTACCACAGCGTGTTCAGCGTCCTGACGTCGACGGTCTGCCCATCCATGGTCGGGAGAAGGGCTGGTGCGTCACTGTCCGACGACCACTCCAGGCGCCCGCGGAGTACAAGCTCGTCGCTTGGGATCAGGCAGCACCAGACTCCATGCTGCTCTCCGATCTTCTTCTTGATCAGATGGCCATGTGGATCGTCACCGTACGTTATGATCCCAATCCGTGGTTCCATGGTGGCTCTTCTCCTATGGAAGTCGTCCCCGGCTTTCCGGACTGGTCCAGAAAGCCGGATCGTTAGGCTGCGCAGTCGTCAGCCTGCATGACATCCGCCCATCCGGCCGAACCCGAAAAGGTCGTGTGACCACCGGAACCGTCAGGCCCATCGATTGTCAGTCGTGATCCGGTTGCGTGGCGGACCTGGCTCAGTCCTCCGGCTACCTCGAGGAGGTGGCTCTCGAAGAGTTCGAGCCGTTCGGGCTTCTGGGCGTCAAACTTAACGCCGTCTAGTTGCTTCTGAAAGAATACTGCTGGAATGACTTTGGGCATCACTATTCTCCATGGTTGGTACTCAGGCAGGCATTTTTGCTAGCCTGTCGCGAGAATAGGCCACCGTTTCAGTTTCACCGTGATGCGCATCACGCGCCAACGGCCGCGGCACAGCATCACAAGCCGGAACGGGCGGGTTTGCGTATCGGGACAGCGTCTTCTCACACCGAAGACAGCGTTCTCCAACTCTCCTTCAGGCCCCGTCACCCGGGGCGGGGTTCTGTTTTTGTCGGGTCCGTGGGCGTGCCCGCTACCCCACCTCTAGTCTCCGGACTTCGCGGCTTTCTGCCGCGCTTTTCGCCCGTTCCAGACATTCACTCCTGAACAAGGGGACATCCGGAAGATTACTTCCGATAACATCTTTTCTCGGAAGCTATCAGCCACTAGCTAAACCGGCCAATGAGTAGCGGATTTCTATCAACGCTTGGCGGACTATCGTTTTCGTTCTGATGGCGTTGATCCCGGACTTCGACCGGGACCAGACTGGGTCTCCCCCACGATAGGACGAGAAACTCTAGAGCGTTTCACATTTTGATTGAAGCATAACCGGCGCTGGCGAAGTAGTTGGCGCATTCGCGAGGCTGGATGTCTTGGACGAGGTGACCGATATGGCGCCAAGTCTCCTCGATTGAGCGCTTCTGAGCTTGCCGCATCCAGTGTTTGATCTTGGAGAAGGCCTGTTCGATTGGGTTGAGGTCGGGCGAGTATGGCGGCAGGTACCAGAGTCTGGCGCCAGCAGCCTTGATCATTTGCCTGACGGCTTTCGACTTATGGCTTCCGAGATTGTCGAGAATGACGATGTCGCCTTCACGCAGGGTTGGCAGGAGAATGTGCTTTACGTTGACAACCACGGAAGCATTCACCGTTGATCGGGCCATCGAAGACGCAGGGTGCCGTGAGTTGGTCATGGCGGAGCGCGCCGAGGAATGTGAGGGTACGCCAGTGACCGTGCGGAGCGAAGCCGCGCAGGCGCGCCCCTTTGGGTCCCCAGCCTCGCAAAGGGGCCATGTTGGTCTTGATCCAGGTCTCATCGATGAAGACGAGCCGGCCCGGATCGAGCCCGGCCTGCCAGGCTCGCCAACGCAAGCGCCTACGAGAGACGTCGGCGCGAGCCTGTTCGAGGGCGAACAGTGTTTTTTTTGAACCGCAGCCCTTCCCGGCGCAGGAACAGCCAGACCGCATTGTGTGAGACCTTGACCCCACGGGCTGCCAGTTCCGCCTTCAGACCATGCAGCGTCAGGTGCGGCGTCTGAGTGATCCGCTCGACGATGAAGGCGCGGTGCGGATCAAGCACAGGCTTGCGGTGACCACCCATCTTGCCAGGCGCTACCGAGCCGGTCGTTCGATAACGCTGTGACCACTTCACAACTGACGAGACAGCAACGCCAAACCGTTCCGCCACAGATCGGCAGCTCTCACCTTTGGCAACAGCGGATACCGCACGCTTACGCAAATCGTTGGAAATTGGTCGGACCATCGGATGCTGGCCTCCAGCCCAGCCAGCATCTTGAATCATATTCGTCCCAGACCCGGAATCTTGAGGGTTCTGTGAGGTCGCGTGGCAGGCGCGAGCCGCGCGCTCTGTGGTGCGTGCGACCTCATAGAAGCCGGATTGAACGAAGCTGCGGAGTTGTGGGCGCTATGGGAATAGTGCAGCGGGTGCGGCTGCGGGGAACGCTCGCCTGTGGTCGCCGCGCGTCCGCGAGTCATTCATCGGATGTGAGGGGCCCGATTGATCGGGCCAAGGGCGCGATCCAGCGAGCGATTTGCAGCGCTGGGATGCGCTACCGAACGATTGGCGGGGTGTTCGGTGACGAGCGCGGCCACGGCGACTTCGGACGTTGCCACCAAGAAGGTGATTACGGAAGGGGTGGATGGTACAGACGCTGGTCATGACGTATCACAATGAAACGGCTGGTCGCGCGCGCAGGCTCGCGGGACGATATCGACGCGCCGCATGGTGCCGCCACAATGCGGGCAGACGGGGATCTCGCATTTGGTGAGGGGATCGGCGCCGGCTTCTTGATCAGTCGGAGCGTTGCGGACAGCAAGGAGTTGACGGCAGAAAGCGATTTTATCGTTGCGTCCGCCATTGGCGAGGAAACCATAGTGGCGGATGCGGTGGAAGCTGTCCGGCAGGGTGTGCAGGAGAAAGCGACGAATGAACTCATCGGCCTTAAGCGTCATCACTTTGGTTTTACGATTCTGCCGATAGTCCTTCCAGGCAAAGCTCACCTTGCCGTCGGCAAGCGAGATCAGCCTACTGTTGGCGATGGCGACGCGATGCGTATAGCGGCCGAGATAAGCCAGCACCTGTTCGGGCCCACCGAATGGCGGCTTGGCATAGACGACCCAGTCGGTCCATCGAAGTTGAGCGAGGCGCTCGGCGAATGCGGCGGGATCGGCGAGACGGGCGAGATCGCCAAAGAAGCCCAACTGGCCAGCCGCGAAGGCAGCTTGCAGCTCTTGCAGAAACAGGCGGCGGAACAGCCTGGAGAGGACGCGCACCGGCAGGAAGAAGCCGGGCCGGCAAGCGACCCAGTGTGTGCCGTCGAGTGAAGGTCCACCACCAGGCACGACGCAGTGGATATGCGGATGGTGTTGCAGGGTTTGACCCCAAGTATGGAGGACGGCGGTCAGACCGAGCTGAGCGCCGAGATGCTTGGGGTCGGCCGCGATGGTGGTGAGCGTCTCGGCCGCGCAGCGGAACAGAATGGCATAGACCACCGCCTTGTTCTGGAAAGCAATCTCTCTGGCCGGCGCCGGCAAGGTGAAGACGACGTGGAAGTATGGCACGGGAAGGAGTTCGGATTGTCGCTCGGCAAGCCATTGCGCGCGCGCCGAGCCTTGGCACTTCGGGCAATGCCGATTGCGACAGGAGTTGTAGGCGATCCGGGTGGCACCGCAGTCGTCGCATTGCTCGATGTGGCCGCCAAGCACAGCCGTCCGGCATGCCGTGATCGCGCCCATGACGCGCCGCTCGACGCGGCCCAGATGTCCGGCACGAGCTTGCCGAAACGCTTCGCCGTGGCGGCGGAAGATATCCGCCACTTCCAGAACTGGAGTCATCAGGTCCGCTCAGCCGGGCGGCACGACCTCCAGGCGGAGCCGGTCAAGCGGACTTGGCGTATTGCTGATGGTCTTTGTGGCGACTTGGGTATAGCGCGCCGTGCTCTGCAGACTGGCATGGCCGAGCAGCACCTGGATGATGCGCACGTCGGCCCCGTTCTCCAGGAGATGGGTCGCGAATGTGTGCCGCAGCGTATGCACTGTCACCGACTTGCTCAAGCCGGCCGCCGTACAGGCTGAACGGCAGGCGGCGTGCAGCACGTTAGGGACGAGCGGACGCTCGTCGTCGCGGCCGGGAAATAGCCATCGTTTGGGCCGAGTGAGCCGCCAATACGTCCGCAGAATCCTCAAAAGCTGCGGCGAGAGCATAACGTAACGGTCCTTGCCGCCCTTGCCGTGCTCGACCCGGATCAACATCCGCTGGCTATCAATGTCGACAACCTTCAAGAGGACCACTTCCGATACGCGCAAGCCTGCGGCATAGACGGTGGTCAGCGCGGTACGGCTCTTGAGGCTTGGGATTGCTTCCAGGAAGCGCACGACCTCGTCGGCGCTCAGCACCACCGGCAGTTTGCGCGGTTTACGCGCATAGGCGATGCGCTCCGGAACGGTGTCATGACCCAGCGTCACACCGTAGAAAAACCGCAGTGCGCAGACGATCTGGTTCAGCGCCGGCCAGGACATCCCCGTCGCAACCAGATGAACCTGGAAAGCACGGATATCCTCCAGGTCGAGGCGGTCAGGAGAACGACCGAAATATCGGCTCAACTTCGCTACGGCGTTGAGGTAGGATTGCTGCGTCGCCGGTGACAGATTGCGGACCGTCATGTCCTCGATCATGCGGCGGCGAAGTGGGCTGATCTCAGCCATCGGAAAACCTCCTGTCTAAAGGGTTGGGCTTCGAAAACCCGCAATCCTCTCAGACAGGAGGCAATCCTTGCTATGCCTCCCTACATGCCGCGCCAGCGGCTTCGTTCAATCCCCTCCGATTCAATAAATCCGTGAACCGCTCTAGCGGCCCCAAACTGCTTCGCCACTGCCGTTGCCCCCGCTATCCACAGCCCCGTGCGTGCAGCAGGTTGACAATCGAATTGATTCGGCACGTCGGCAATGTAGCCTCGCGTCTTGGGAATGCGCGTATGAGTGGGGGAAGTCCATGGACAGCATCGAGCGAGCCTTTGTCCTCGTCGCATTGACCGGCTTTGACGTCATGGTCGCCGGGATTACTTGCCTTCTTCTAATCTCTTGAAACGGCGCAGCCCGCCAGCCTGAACCGGCCGGCCTCCCCGTGCTGCATCAGTTCAGATTGCCAGAGGCGGCATGAGTTGGCAGTTGGCCTGCAAACGCTTCCGAGGCAACCAGGTCCGCTCGCATCACGTAATAGCGACTGTGTCTGGCCGCGCCACGGTTCTGGGGATTGCGAATTGCGAATGAAGCGGCGTGGGCGAGCCATCGCTCGCGAGGAAGCTGAGCCTTCTGAGCAGCGGGGTGCGTACCGCAGCGCCTTGTGCCCTCAAAAAAGTCTATACACGGTCGCTCCGTGGTCGGTGGACCATTACCCGTTGCGCGCGGCAGATCAGTTATTGATTTTCTGGCGCTCCCTAGGGGAATCGAACCCCTGTTTCAGCCTTGAGAGGGCGGTGCGCGGAAACTACCGCAAACCACGTCACTTGAAAAACCACCGACTGATCATACCTTTAGTAACAGCGACAAACTGTGGCGAACTGCCACGCAAGCCGCGATGTTTGGTTCATGTTTGGTCGCGGAGGGGTTCATGGCCGGCACGGTCAAGTACGCTCGATTGGAAAGTCCGAGTGCTCGCGAAAGGCTGAAACGCCGGCGACAGCCGCATTGGCAGGCCCTGGAAGAGGGCAAGGTGCATCTTGGCTGGCAATGCTGGAAAGGCGATCTTGCCGGGCGCTGGGTGTTGCGCCGCTACATCGGCAAGCACAAGAGCGGCCAGGACGAGAACGGCAGAGACAAGCTGGTCGCCAAGTACCGGATGTTGACGCTCGGCCTGGCCGATGATGCCAATGGCGCGCCGTCGGACGGCGTCAAGGTGCTGAACTACGAGCAGGCCAAGGACAAAGCCCTGGCCATGGTCGCCAGCCCCAAAGACAGCAAAATTCAGCGCATCACCGTGCGGCAGGCCATGGACCGCTACATCGAGTTCAAACGCTCGGAAGGTAAGTCGGTGGCCGATGTCCAGTCGCGCGGCACCGCCCACATTCTGCCGCCGCTCGGCGACCTCACGGTTAGTGAGCTAACAGCTGAGACGTTACGGCGTTGGCTCGCCACGATGGCAGCCTCCCCGGCTCAGATGCGACCGAAGAAGGGCAAGGTGCAATATCGACCCGAGCCTGACGGTGATGAAGCAATACGCCGACGACGCGCCACCGCGAACCGTGTGCTGACCATGCTGAAGGCGATCCTCAATCACGCCTACGACGAGGGCCACGTCACTCACCGGGACGCTTGGGGTCGGAAGCTGAAACCGTTCCCCGGCGTCGACGCCGCACGGATCCGATACCTGAGCATTGCCGAGGCCCAAAGATTCCTGCACAGCTGTGATCCTGAGTTTCGGTCTTTGGCGCGGGCGGCGCTGGAGACCGGCGCGCGCTACAGCGAGCTCGCCCGCTTGGAAGTCGTAGACTTCAACCCGGACAGCAGCACCATTGCCATCCGCAAGAGCAAGACCCACAAGGCGAGGCATATCCACCTAACCGAGGAAGGCGCCGCCTTTTTCACGGCCCATTGCGCCGGTCGCTCGGGGCCTGAGCTGATGTTCGACCACGCCGCGCAGCCGAGGCAACCGCAAGCAGACCGCAGTAGCGGCGTCAGCGCGCCATGGAAGGCGGCGGAACAGGCGCGGCCGATGCGGCAGGCGAATGAGCGGGCAAAGCTGCACCCGCCGATCAGCTTTCACGGGCTGCGCCATACCTGGGCGTCGCATGCTGTGATGAACGGCGTGCCATTGATCGTGGTGGCGCAAAATCTCGGCCACAAGGACACCCGCATGGTCGAGAAACACTATGGTCACCTGGCCCCTAGCTTTATCGCAGACGCTATCCGTGCTGGTGCGCCGAAATTTGGCATTGAGCCGGACGCCAAGGTAACGGTTCTCCGATAATAGCGGGCACATCAACCGCTATAGCAGCGGGTCTACGCACCCTTTTGGCGCCCGCCAAAGGTTGTCTGTGGCCTAGCGCTGCGCAGGAGGCAACTTCTCCCCTTGTGGGAAGCTTATTACCGGGAAGCCCGATACGCGCTCGCGATGCTTCGACACAAGGCCCTCAAGGCCCATGTTGCAGGCCGCGCGGAATAGCTCGGGCCCCATCTCGCCCTGCTCGAACGGCCCGGCGTGGATGCCCTCGGGGTAACGCACCAGAAGCTGTGCGAGGTTCTGCTTGCGGAGAAACAGCGGCAGCTTGCGATAGTCGTCACCTTCGCCCGCGAGCATGTCGAAGGCATAGAGCTGCACCTGATCATCGTACTTGCGCGACTGCAGGTCATCGAAATTAGAGATGCCATCGTCCTCGATCACGTCCGGCAGCGTGCCGAAGATGTCGAAACGATTTCTCATCCGCTCCGACAACTTGGCATAGACCTTCTCGTCACTGTTGGCTCAAGAGCGCCGTGATAGAGAAGGTTCAGCATGTCGACGCGGTCGCGACGCTGCCCTACGGCCTTTTTCTTCTTGTGCCGCTCGAGTTGACCCTAGCGGCCCCCATACGTCCCACACGACGGCAGCGTTTTGCTTCCAGTGATGCTCGGAGGACGCGATTGACGGAAGACCCTTCCATGCGTTGCAAGCCACCGCAAGCTCAATCGCGAGTGTCCCCCCATTTCACCTAAAGACGCTACTCTCAGAAACCTATCCCCTTGAACTAGCATAACTTTAGACAGTGAATAGTCGCGCTGCTGAATCCGACCCACGCGACTGCAATAACCCGCCAGCCGCCTTTGCTGCAGTTGCGAACAATGGTGCCGGTTGAAAACGCGCCCGCGAGGATCAGTTAGGCATTTCAAGTTGTGGGCACCCGGCTATTCTAGTGACATGGCTGCGGAGTGAGGGGCTGGGTTAAATTGGAGACGTTGCCGTCGATTTTCGACCTGGTTCCGCTCGAACACGGGGGGCCGATCGCGCGTGCCGGTTTTCTCTATCAAGACCATGTCGCTGCGAAATATTGCATCGAGATGCTGCTGGACCCGGCGCTCGAACAAGTCTGGTGCGAAACGCTCGACGACATCACGCTGATACGTTGAACCTCCTCCGAATTGATGGACACCCGTAGTAGGCTCGAAGAGCCAGGAGGTGTCGGATGGAAGGACGTCAACGTCGCTCGTTTACCGATGACTACAAGCGGCAAGCGGTTGATCTCGTAGCGTCTAGCGGTCGCTCGATCGGCTCGGTTGCCAAGGAACTTGGCTTGCGTGATTCCGTGCTACGGCGGTGGGTGGAGCAGCGAGGGGCCCGGCTGGAGCCGACGGCGGCGGCGCGGCGCCCCGCAACGCAGGCGACGCTGCCGTCGGCGGACCACGCGGCGGAGATCGCTCGTCTGCAGCGCGAGAACGACCGGCTGCGCATGGAGCGCGATATTTTAAAAAAGTCCATTGCGATCTTTGCTGGAGTTCAGAAATGAGATTTCGCTTCATCGAAGATCGCCGCGCCGACTATCCAGTGACGATCATGTGCGACGTGCTTGGCGTCTCGCCTGCTGGATATTACGCCTGGCGAGCGCGCCCTGAGAGCCAGCAGGCCATTGCCAACCGTGAGCTCGTCGACGACATCAAGCGGGTTCATCGCGACACAAACGGCCGCTACGGCAGCCCGCGCATCCATGCCGAGCTGAGAGCCCAAGGCCGTGGAGCGAGCCGTGGTCGCATCGAGCGGTTGATGCGTCGTCACGGTATCAGAGCCATCATGGCGAGGCCGCGACGGGTGCGCACCACCGACAGCCGTCACGATTTCCCGATCGCGGCGAACTTGCTCGAGCGCAACTTCGTCGCCGCCGCGCCGAACCGCATCTGGCTCGCCGACATCACCTATGTCCAGACTGATCAGGGCTGGCTCTATCTGGCCACGGTCATGGACCTCTACAGCCGCAAGATCGTCGGCTGGGCGATGGCGGATCATTTGCGCGCCGAGCTGCCTCTGGCGGCGTTGCGGATGGCAATCGCGGCGCAGCGGCCAAATGCCGGCCTGATCCACCATTCCGATCGCGGCGTTCAATATGCCTCGGCGGATTATCGCAAGCTGATGCAAGCCACCGGCCTCAGAGCCTCGATGAGCCGCAAGGGCGACTGCTATGACAATGCCCCGATGGAGAGCTTCTTTCACACGCTCAAGACGGAGCTCGTTCACCACCGGCACTATGAAACGCGGGCAGAAGCCACACGGGATCTCTTTGCCTATATCGAGGGCTTCTACAATCGAGTTCGCCGTCACTCCGCCATCGGCTTTATCAGCCCGATCGAGATGGAGCTAAAAGCAGCTTAACCCTGTCCATTTTTTCGGTGGAGGATCACGTCGCGTAGATGGGGCGCCCCTCATTGAATTTGTTCAGGTAAAGGCGGCAGACCTCTCGCAGATGTGGACCATCGCCCTTATCTGCGACGGGAAACTGCAGTCGATAGTGGCCCGGTCCCTCGCTCACCATAGGTGCGCGGAGCCTTGCAGATTCCGCGTTGTCAGCCGCACTGGTGTGCATGCCGACCTTAAGGTCCTCACGTTCGACGCAATCGCAGACGAACGCTGCATCGGCAATCCGTCGACTTGCGCACTACACCGCGATGTTGGCATCCGGCTCGATGGCGTTCATTCACCGGCGGGGTGGTCGCCATCCAATTGGCTTGCGCATACGTCCTGGGAAGACGCGGGATCAGAGCAAGCCGTACGGGACGCGAATCTTCTCTCTCTGGAGAAATGGTTAGAAGCGATAGGTGAGCCCCTTTTTAGCGATCAAAGAAGCGACCTTTACAATCAGATTCTAGCGCGGATCGTGCATATATCTGCGCTTCCGCCAGCGAAGCGCGAACAGAGGAAGCTGAAGCGGGCTGAGACTCGAGACTGGGTGCTGAAAGAGGTTCAGCGGGTTCGTGGACAACTCCCTACCAAAGCGGGCACGAACCTCATGCACAAGATGGAGCTGGCAGGGATCCCCACGTCTACAATCGACAACGCTTTGAAGCTCCGCATTGCATACCGTCGACGCACGCTAGACGTTAAATATCAACAGGAGGATGAATACAATTCAGCCGAGCTAGAGCTTACTGCTGAGTTGAACCAGCTCGTCGCACGACTGGACAGCGGCTTCATTCAGCAAAACGGGCTGACATTCCACGCAGCGTGCCTTGATGCGGTTCTTGCAGTCCGAACCAGGTATGGCAACGTGGAATTGAACTTCCTGCAAGGCTACATGTACTCGATGACGGATCGCTGTCGGCATCGATATCTACCGGCGCCCATCCCATGAAGACGCTGCGAAATCTTGCCGGACGTCCCGCCGCCGCCCCGCTAGTGGCAGACGATGTATTGGAGTTTCACGCCGCTCGACTGCTGCTGCTCTTGAGCACCTGTGGCGGTGCCACTGGCGCCATCAGTGGCCTAACCAAAATGGCGAAGCTCGATTTCTTCGTTCGTTACCCTGATTTCTTTAGAGCGGTCGAATCGCACGGCAAATCCACGCGAGAGGACGGAGCGGTGGAAGCAGCAATGATCCGGCACCACTATGGCCCGTGGGACAAGCGCTATTACCACCTGCTAGCGTATTTGGAGGCGCGTCAATTGATCTCTGTTAGTCTGACGGGCCGCGCATATCGCATCGCGCTCACAGCTCTTGGAAAAACGACAGCCAAAAAGCTCGTTGGTAGTGATTCGTTCGCCGATCTCCTCAAGCATATGCGGGATGTGAATGAGAAATTCGGGCGAAAGACAGGGAACGAATTGAAGACCTTGATTTACGAGACGTTCGGCGAGGAGGTCGCTGAGCAGGAGCTGGGATCAGTCATCTCTGGGGGGGCGAGATGAGCAATCGCCTCATCATCGAGCAAATTGCGCGTACCAGAGCCGATGGAAATATCGAAAGGCTCGAGTTCACCGATGGCGTCAATGCAATCGTCGGGCCGCAGAATGCCGGCAAGAGCACGTGGCTGCGGATGTTCGACTTTCTAATGGCGGACGACGGAACGCCAAAAGGGACCTTTGATGAAGTTCTAGTCGAGAAGTATCGGGCGATTTCGTCGCTCATTCGATTTGGAAGTTCGGTGGTTGAGTTGGAGCGCTCGTGGAGCGGAGACGGCACCCGATCTCAGATGTACCTTAATGGGGATCGCATCCGGACAGAAGACGCGCAACCCATCTTGCTGGAAGCGCTCAACATCCCGGTATTGCGGTATCCGCAGGGAAACATATACGCCTCAGAAAGGACGTGGCCGACACTGGGCTGGAGGAGCCTTTTCCGGCATATATACCGGCGGCAGGATTTTTGGAGCGATCTTGTTCCTAGGCAGCCGGAGAGCGAGCAACATGCGTGTTTGCTGCAATTTCTGGGCCTAGCGGAGCATCTTTTTTCCCCCGATCTGTCGCTGCTCACCGACAAGAAAAAGAGGTTGTCGCAGCTTGAGACGCGACGCGAGCATTTCAAGGAACTGCTTCGGAAGCTCGTACCTCAGCTGATGGACGAGGCGGATGCTGATCTTGCTAAGGACGTTACGCCGAAATCAATCGCTGAGGCTGCGGAGCGGATAGAAGCGGAGATCAGTGACCTGGTTTCCGAGCGGGCGACCCTTGTCGAGCGAGTACGTCAGCAGTCGCAGCCACAGGCCACTCGACTGGATGCAATCCTCGAGGAGAGGACCACAACCCAAGGCAGGCGGGACGTCCTGCGCAGGGAGTTGGCAGCTATCCACGAAAGAGTCAGGGAATTAGAGCAATACAAGAATGGCTTGGATAGAGAGGTTATCCGTCTGGATCGAACGGATGCGGCCGCAGGAATTCTGGAGAATCTAAGGGTCACGCATTGTCCGGCTTGCGACCAAACGGTCGAAGGTCGCTCCCGTATGAGCCACAACTGCTTCCTATGTGGTCAGCCCACTGCAGAGACTGAGGCGAACGCCGAAGCCGCGGCGCGACGACTGAAGTTTGAGCGTGATCAGATCAGGGCAGAACGCTCGGAAGCCGAGGAGCTTCTGACAGTAGCAAAGCAGGAGTTGCGCCAAAAGACCTCGGCAGTGAGCGATCTGGAGCGCCGCTTGCGGGAGCTTGAGCAGGCTTTGCGACCCTTTCAGGCATCCGCCTCAGCAGTGGTCCCTGAGGAGTTGGCGCTGATAGACCAGCGCATTGGCGAGATGAACGCGCGACGCCAAACAATCGAGGCATTTCATGGTCCGCTCGAAATGAGCGAGAAATTGGGAGCCGAGATAGATCAGTTGCAATCGGAAATTAGGGATCTGGAATCGCGTGTTACGAAGAACGAGAACAAAGTTGACTTCGATGAGGCGGGATATCGCCTGGGTGAAGGATTCAACACGTATCTGAACGCCATACGTACTCGCGATCCTAATACGTGGACCGCGACAGGCGAGGTGTCGGTGTCAGTAAGCGAACGTCGAACTCAACTCTCAATTGGCGGCAGGTCTGCAAAAAAGCTCGGCGGAACGCTGACCATCTATTTTCTGTTCGCCTACCACTATGCATTGCTGAACCTGAGCCGATATGCCGATTGCCACTATCCGGGACTCACCATTCTCGATTTTATTCCGGACATCGCGAAGGAATCCGCCCTCGGACCTCGATTACATCTTGTGCTCACGCCCTTTGTCGAGCTGTCGCAGGACAAAGAAATCGCGCCAATACAGGTCATTGCTACCAGTCGTGCCCTGCCTAAGCGACCACTCATCAACTATATCGAGCTCACGGACATCTGGCGCTGATGTGCTAGGGGACATCACAAGCCCAGCTTAGCGTCGCAGGCCGGCGAACTTGCCGCCGGTCGGCTGCCATCCCGGACGGGGTGGGCCCGTTTTATCACCTCACAGCAGAGGGGGTGCGCCACCTTTTTTCGGCGTCAGGTCGACCCAAGGGGAGGTACAGGAAAAAATAGAAGTCTTGCGCTGCGCTTCGGTGCCCAAGCCGCTCTTGTCTTTATTATCGATTGCTCCGCGACGTTAGGCAGACGCCTTCTGCCGCGCCTCAACGGCTCGGAACCCCGCGCGGCACAACTGCGCAATGGCCGCCTCGATTGCCTGATCGTCGTTGCTCTGCTCAGCCTTGAGCACGCCGATCCTGATGAAGGCGTCGCGCGCCGCGGCCCAATCCGTGACCTCGATGCGCACAATGCGCGCGCCAGACTGCTTGCGCGCCCGGCACCGCTGCACCCGAAGTACGTTCTGCCGCTTCCGTTTGGCGATACGATCCAGATCGTTCGGTGCTGCGTCCATCAATCCCTCGGCTTGGGCAGCTTGCCGACCACGTGGATCATGATACGCAAATACGTGGCCGGGTCCTGCTTGATGAGTTGCCGGATCGCCGCGCGACCGCCGTAGCGCCAGGAATGGAAGAGATCGTCGATGTACATCTCCCGCAGCTCATCGCGCGGGGGCCGACCAGGGCTCACACCGACATGGCCCCGCAAGAAACGACCACGTGCATCACGCTCCGATGACGGCGATGTCGGTGTCGGCGCGCCAGTCCCCGGCGGCAAAGCATATCGCCGGACGCGGGCCCGACTTGCGATCCGCAACGCTCGATCAATCCTCACGGCGGCCTCCACCGCAACTGTAATGCGTTAACAGGAACGGAGGGCAAATCGCCCTGCCCTCAGCTCGATAGTTTAGCACTTCCAAGGCCTTAGGACCAATCGGGATCGAATTA
The DNA here is from genome assembly GCF_051853005.1 of Bradyrhizobium sp. SMVTL-02. Lineage (NCBI taxonomy): Bacteria > Pseudomonadati > Pseudomonadota > Alphaproteobacteria > Hyphomicrobiales > Nitrobacteraceae > Bradyrhizobium > Bradyrhizobium sp. SMVTL-02. Next base: position 7,066,376 of record NZ_CP182469.1, read on the forward strand.
GTCGTTGAAGGGACCTGGGCCCTTCAGAGCGTAGCGCAATCACCGGATGCCCCGAAGCGCCGCCAGCACGGTCGACAGCGTCGCCAGCTCCACGCCCGGCTCGACCCGGATGCGCGCCCCGTTCACCTCGATCTCGACAACCCCGCAAACCTTGGCCGGCGGCGCGGCGATCTCCAAAGGCTTCGTCTGTAGCCGCGAAATACGCTCGGGCTCGCCGGCTGTCCCGCTACCGCTCTCGGCACCAATTTGGATTGGCACGAAGTTCGGCGCCTTGCCCACCACCGCCGCCGCAACTTGGCGTCGCCACACCGTAAGCAGCCCCCGCGAAACGCCGTTGCGCCGCGCAACCTCGGAGATGTTCGCACCCTCCCCAAAGCTCTCCGCCACGATCCGGGCCTTCTCCTCGCCCGTCCACCGACGCCGTCGGCGCTCCCCAGTGATCACCTCGACGCGACGATAGGAGTCATCTTCCTGCCTGGCATCAAGCATGGCATTTGCCATCGTTCCACCTCCACCGATCAGCTCATGCCAGGCTGTATCGCGCGCAAGCCGAGGGGGGCTAGGTGGGGGCCTCATGCCGGTTACGCTCCAGCTTCCCCCCATTACGGCTGGAGCCGCTTCTTTGCGGCGAGCGCTCTCAATCGTCGGGCTTACCGACGTGGATGAAATGAACCCCCTCGGCGCTCTCGTGGAAATCGATTCCCGCGAGCACGGCGACGACTGGCCAAAAGTTATGTTCAGCTTCTCGAACACCCTCGTCGAGGTCCCGGCGCGGCGGGCCTGTTCGGGGACAGAAAGCATTGAGCTAGATCAAGCTTTCGGCCGGTCAGAGTGTGAGCCTTGCGCGGGATTGCAACGCAGCGCCCATCGCGGTGGGCGTCACGGTGCAATTACGCACCATCGATGGAGGGAATGGAAATGAAACGTCGCGTTTTATTGACGTTGTGCACCCCCTTTATGTTCACGGCTTCGGCGTTTGCCGATGACTTCAAGCAGGAAGCCAGCAAGATCGCCCAGACCTACGAGGGTTGCTACACCAAGCAGGACGCGGCGTGCGTTGCGGCACTCTACACCAAGGACGGCGTGTTTATTAACCCCATGGGAAAGCACGACGTCGCGACCGCGTATGCCGGTGCTTTCAAGGCAGGTTTCAACAAGCTCGAAGCCACGGTCGATGAGGTGTGGCAGGTTGACAATGATACCCCGGCCGCCATGGGCAAATTCCACATCAGCGGCAAGAACGACAAGGGTGATGCGCTGGATGCATCGGGTATTTGGACCGGCGTCTACGTCAAGGTAGACGATAAATGGAAACTCCGAATGCTTGCAGCATCGCCAGCTCCACCCAAGAAAGACTGATCGTTAAGCGGAGCGCCCATGTCGCAAATCGGTGGGCGTTACTCCGATCACGAGCGCTCTCCGCTGCTGTCGTCGTTATAGACCGCCACCGTATCGCCGCGCTGACGATACGGGCACTCATCATAGACCCGGCCCTTTTCGCGGCGGGCTCTCAATCGTCGGGCTTGCTGACGTGGATGAAATGAACCTCTTCCGCGCTCTCGTCGAAATCGATGTAGTACCCAGCAGGGACAATCAATCTGCGACCCCCGAGTGCAGCGGCTCGCCGGTATCGTTGTCGATGACGACGGGGGGCTTCGTGTCCGGTGGCAATGTGCACAGCTTGGCGTAGTATTCGACCAGCTCTTCCAGCGCCATCTCGTCTCGGGCTTGGCCTTGATGGTGCGGTTGACGTTGGCATCGACTGCGAGCTTGGCCTGCAGCGGGATCAAGCGGCCGAGAAGCGTCGCGAGAGTCTCGGGGCGCGTATCCGCGAGATACGTGAGGTAGCCGACGAGATCGGCGTGCGTCTTCGAGTGCTAAGTGGCTTCACGAGATCAAGTACGATGGACCATGTACTTCCAAAAAAGGAGCGTACCGATGCCTGACTTAAGGGAAAAGCAACGCGAAGCCCGCCGGAAAATCATTCGTCAATGGGCGAAGCTTCCGAAGGATAAACGGCAGTCTATGGAGGGGATTTCTGAATTTGCCAGGACCGCCGCACAGCAGAACGAAAACGCATTCATCAGCAGTCATCGCGATCCGTATGAAAAGATCATGAGCTGGCTATTGCCGCGTGCTCATCTCTGAACGATTGAGCCTTCCTTGTGCCGGGACCGAAGTGGTTGAACGTACCGGCGGCCATAAAGTGATCCGACTACGGCTCTAGGCCCTAGCCAGCAGGACGGGGTACAGGCCGAACTGGCCATCCGCACGTTGCCGTGTAGTTAGCTGCGGATGAGTTTCTGAATTTCCAGCCGTTGCATCGGGGTCTTCCTCCGGGAACGTGGCGGACATAGGCTTGATCCGAATTGTCTCCGCTTCAATAAGTGTCGGGATTTGCCGGATTTCCATATGCTCCGGTAGTTCACCGGGGATTTCGCTGGTGCCATCCGAAGCTATATTGGCGCGCTCCCAATGAGCATATGATGGCAAGCCGCCGCAACCAAGACAATGCACCTATTCTCATCTGCAGCGAATGCAGACGCCCTATGGAGTATCTTGCAACACTGCCGGAGAATGCAAAACTGCCAGCGGTCTATGCCTACAGATGCTTGCCGTGCCGCAGGGTTGACACGATCGACCTGAAGTAGTCCGGCAACCATTCAGGCGGGCTGCCGCACGTGATCGGCGCTCAGACCGGAGTAGCCAGGGTCACGTGGGTGGTGGTACAGCGGCTTGGCACCTCAATGGATACCTGTCTCTCCGTACCCTCTACGTCGCAGCCTGAGGCGACTTGCCCCATTATGCTACTCTATTACTTCGTCGGCGCGGCCCAGTAGTGATGTAGTGAACTGCTCCCTGTTTTGACCGGACATCGGCGTTAGCCGGAGGAGCTAGGCCTAGTCCTAGGCATACGCCTATGTCCGAGACGTTTTCAAAGGTGGAAGTCATCACCGGCGTTGCCCGCCGGCGACGGTTTACGACGGAGCAGAAGCTCCTGGTCGTTAACGAGACGCTGCAACCGGGCATGTCGATCAGCTATGTTGCCCGTCGCCATGGGCTCTCCCCGAGCCTGGTCTTCCGATGGAGGCGGCTGATGAGCGAAGGAGGCAAGGAAGCAGTGCGGGCGGATGAGGAGGTGGTCGCCGGATCCGAGGTCCGGCGGCTGGAGGAACGGGTTCGAGACCTCGAACGCATGCTCGGCCGCAAGACCCTGGAGGTCGAGATCCTCAAGGAGGCTCTTGACCTTGCGCGGGTAAAAAAACCGACCTTGCTGTCGCGATCGCATGCGCCGGAGGATATCCCGTGAAACGGATCGCAGAGACCCTCGGGGTGGCCCGTTCCAACCTGGTTGAGCGAGTTGACGGCAAGCGTCCGAAGCGCGGTCCCCAGATCCGCGCCGGGGATGTGGAGCTCACGTCTGATATCCGGCGCTTGGTGGATAGCCGGCCGAGCTATGGATACCGGCGGATCGCCGCGCTCCTCAAGCGCGCGCGGCGATCCGCCGGCCACGATCCCGTCAACGCCAAGCGCGTCTACCGGCTGATGAAGAAGGGCGGCTTGTTGCTGGCGCGGCATACAGGGCGCCGCATCCCGCGGGCTCATGATGGAACGATCATGACAAGCCACTCCAACGTGCGTTGGTGTTCGGACGCGCTGGAATTCACCTGCTGGAATGGTGAGATCGTGCGGGTTGCCTTTGCCCTGGACAGCCATGACCGCGATCATCAGCTGGGTGGCCACAACGGCCGGGATCTCCGGTGAGATGATCCGGGACATGATGGTCCACTGTGTCGAGCAGCGGTTCGCCGACATCCGGGCTCCACGCAAAGTGCAATGGCTGACCGACAAGCTTCGCCGCTTATCGCACTCTTGAGATTGCCGCGGCCCTCAACCTCGAGGCCCTGCTTCAAGGTTCACGCCCATCTTGCGGAGCCTAGTTGCCCATAGAGCGCAGGACGAGCGCTCTTTGAGGCGCACCTTAGGCGAGGGCGTCATCACTCGGTACATCGCCGGATGAGTCCGTTTTGACCTTGATCCAATATTTCGAGGAACCTTCTAATATCTCCGGCGCCCAAAACACAGGCCTTACTTCAGAAATCCCTCGTAGATCCACATGCCGATCATCGCAATGATGAAAATGAGCGCGCCCGCTTCAAAGAGCCGCTCAATTTCTCGATCGCTCTTCATGGGCTACTCGTCCCATGTGCGCTCGCCGCAGCGGCATTTGAACATCTGAATAAGTTTGCCGCTGCGGGAATCCAGTATCGCGCGGACGTGTTCTAGTTTTTGCGCGCAAACCCGGCAGGTCTTCAGCGAACGGCTATCGGCTTCCCCGACCTTCTCTGCCTTGAACAGCTCCACGGCTTGTGTCTCCTGTCCAGGCTGGAAGTGTACACCGCGACGGTGCGGCGCGACCGGGAAAAAGTGGCAATAGGGGTGAATGCGGCCTTGCTGCCTCTTCAGAAATTGGATCCGATTGTTGCGTCAGGAGACGCAATCTGGGGTCCATCGGGGATGCGCAAACAAAATTCCCGCCTTTGCTGGAAGGGTGGGATTCGTGCTGGGGGACCGCAGAGGCAGATTAGGACACACCCAAATCTGCCCGCTCCTGTATCCGGGGCTGGGCTCGGATTTTGCCAGGGAGCGGGCGAGTTGAATGTGAGTGCTTCGAACCGGCACTCTCGGGAAAAAGTAGCAATCCGCGTCGATTGCGCGAACCCACGCTAATGCAGAGCCGTCCTGCACAATAACTGGGCACCCGTTGAGGGGGATTAGCATCGAAGCCAGCAGGCGTAGAGTCTGATGGCCTCCGGGGTCCAACCCTCAGGCGACCCGGAGCGCAGGCGCGAGGCGGCCCGCGAGGGCGGCCTCGCGTTAGGCAAATGCGACGCCAATCCGACGATCCGAACGCCACACGGCACGGCAGGAAAACCGGAACTGCGCAGTGGGAATGCTCAATGTGAATTCATGTGGAATGCCGATTACGCTGGGTACGTCCAAGTTGGCCCCGGTATCGGACAGATTGCGGACGACGCAGCTGAAGGCGCCGCCCGGAAACTCGATCATCCCAGCCTTGAACACGCGCTTACGGTGTGCAGTTCGCTTTTCCATGTCACCAAGCTTAGGGGCGATATCTAGAAAATGGATAAAAGTTGTCACGGAAACTCACGTCGGAATCCGCGAGCGCAGGAAAGAATATGTTTACCTTAGCTGTTCTGGGCGCTTGAGGAGCTGGGAAACGGCGGCGACAATTAACTACTGGCCGCCGCACTGAATAACGGCAGCACTCGCTTGGTAACGATTGTCGTCTCTGCGACTCCGGCGGCAGTGCGTAACTTCAATCGCGACTGCGAGGTACCTCGTTTGAGCCTGACGAACGGCGCGACAAAATGGCCTCTTCACACTCTTGGCGGAGATCTGCTTTTCTAGCTCCGGGAAGTCTCGGTAATGCCGGAGTGGGGTGAGACGGATGCCGCTCGCGCTAATCGAAACCAGTCATTGCAATGTGGATCTCAAACCATCGCCGATCGAGCCATCCTGGATCATTGAGGGGAATCCAGACGCCCGCAACTGCACGTTGTCGATCAGCGCGGATGGCGCAGCCCGTACGTTGATCTGGTCCTGCACCGAAGGCAAGTTCAATTGGTACTACGATGTCGATGAGACCATCGTGATTCTCGAAGGATCGATCGTGCTGGAGAGCGACGGCATGCCGGCGAAGCGCTATGGCGTCGGTGACGTAATCTTTTTCCGGCGCGGTGCGCACGCCAAATGGCATGTCGAGAGTTACGTGAAAAAGGTGGCCTTCTTCCGTACGACCAATCCGGCCGGGCTCGGTTTGGCCATCCGCGCCATGAACAAGCTGAAGTCTGTGATTTCGCGGCGGCGTGGTGCAGGTGAGCAAAAAGTGCGCGCCACCGCCGCATGATCGATCACTGTTTATGAAGGCAAGACTGCCGACATTTTGCCGGATGAGGTCGCCGACTGAGGCGGCCCTAGTTCCTCGTCAAAGGCTTTGATGGCTGTTCGCTCATCGCCTCTACGTCATCGGGTGGGAGTTCTCCGCTTCGATCTTTCCGCAACCGCCTGGTTCTTTGTTGTCTTTGCCATACGGAGCAGCGTTGCTGCTGCCTCACGGGCGAAATAATGAACACGCGACACCTATCGACATCCGAACACTTAGGCCGTGGACATGATGCATGAGCCGCGCTTCCGTTCCCGGATTGGTGCAAAAATGTACACAAGCGATTAAAAGGCTGCACCGCGATGGAAATCGGCCGTCAGCCTAGGGGGATTCGAGCGAGAGGGGTTGGCGCGATCAGCTGCAGATTCGCGGGCACTGCCCTAAAATCATGCGGCCCCGTACGATTTAGTTGTAGCCGGCTCGAGCTCGGCTTGGTCGTACCTTCAGCAGCAATCCTGCGCTCGAGTTCGCGGGCAATGTCCTCGGACCCGTCGCGCGGCCAGCCCTCGACGGGGTTGAACGCACACTCGAAGCACCCGGTCATATTGCCCGGCGAGCAGATCGTCGATCAGCGTCGGTCTCCCGGAAGGCCGCACCGTCGCGGAACTCCTCCATGGCCAGGTAGAAGTCCCTGTCGAGGCGATCGTTCGGAATGATGGACGGTGAGGCCATACGCGAGAAGTCCATTGACCGGAGTCCAAGATAGGTAACGTTCGGGCCGAAGGCGAATCGGAAGCTACGAATTCCTAGGAACGAGAGCCCCTGCTGTCCGTTCGTTGATCAGTCTTGCATTCGATCCTTTGGCAAGACTTTGTTCCGCGACTAAGCTCCAGCTCGCCCCCGACAGGCTGGGGCTTAGTTTTGGGCAGCGGCCTCGCCAACCGCTGTTACATGACGAGGCCGCCTGCCCCGAGCATCAGGGCTGGATGCTGGCCGGAGGTTTGCTGATCTTATCCCCGCCGCCCTTGGCGGGCTTGCCTTTTATCACCTCACAGCAGAGGGGGTGCGCCACCTTTTTTCGGCGTCAGGTCGACCCAAGGGGAGGTACAGGAAAAAATAGAAGTCTTGCGCTGCGCTTCGGTGCCCAAGCCGCTCTTGTCTTTATTATCGATTGCTCCGCGACGTTAGGCAGACGCCTTCTGCCGCGCCTCAACGGCTCGGAACCCCGCGCGGCACAACTGCGCAATGGCCGCCTCGATTGCCTGATCGTCGTTGCTCTGCTCAGCCTTGAGCACGCCGATCCTGATGAAGGCGTCGCGCGCCGCGGCCCAATCCGTGACCTCGATGCGCACAATGCGCGCGCCAGACTGCTTGCGCGCCCGGCACCGCTGCACCCGAAGTACGTTCTGCCGCTTCCGTTTGGCGATACGATCCAGATCGTTCGGTGCTGCGTCCATCAATCCCTCGGCTTGGGCAGCTTGCCGACCACGTGGATCATGATACGCAAATACGTGGCCGGGTCCTGCTTGATGAGTTGCCGGATCGCCGCGCGACCGCCGTAGCGCCAGGAATGGAAGAGATCGTCGATGTACATCTCCCGCAGCTCATCGCGCGGGGGCCGACCAGGGCTCACACCGACATGGCCCCGCAAGAAACGACCACGTGCATCACGCTCCGATGACGGCGATGTCGGTGTCGGCGCGCCAGTCCCCGGCGGCAAAGCATATCGCCGGACGCGGGCCCGACTTGCGATCCGCAACGCTCGATCAATCCTCACGGCGGCCTCCACCGCAACTGTAATGCGTTAACAGGAACGGAGGGCAAATCGCCCTGCCCTCAGCTCGATAGTTTAGCACTTCCAAGGCCTTAGGACCAATCGGGATCGAATTAGTCGTTGAAGGGACCTGGGCCCTTCTGGGCTTGCCTTTTATCACCTCACAGCAGAGGGGGTGCGCCACCTTTTTTCGGCGTCAGGTGGACCCAAGGGGAGGTACAGGAAAAAATAGAAATCTTGCTGCGCTTCGATGCCCAAGCCGCTCTTGCCTTGGCGATCGGTTGCTCCGCGATGTTAGGCAGACGCCTTCTGCCGCGCCTCAACGGCTCGAAACCCGCCCGGCACAACTGCGCAATGGCCGCCTCGATCGCCTGATCGTCATTGCTCTGCTCGGCCTTGAGCACGCCGATCCTTTACATCTCCCGCAGCTCGTCGCGCGGGGGCCGACCAGGACTCACACCGACATGGCCCCGCAAGAAACGACCACGTGCATCACGCTCGGATGCCGGCGATGTCGGCGTCGACGCGCCAGTCCCCGGCGGCAAAGCATATCGCCTGACGCGGGCCCGACTTGCGATCCGCAACGCTCGATCAATCCTCACGGCGGCCTCCACCGCAGCTGTAATGCGTTAACAGGAAAAGGGTGCAGCTCGTCCTGCCCTCCACTCGATAGTTTAGCACTTCCAAGGCGTTAGGACCAATCGGGATCGAATTAGTCGTTGAAGGGAGCTGGTGGCCTGGGCTTGCCTTTTATCACCTCACAGCAGAGGGGGTGCGCCACCTTTTTTCGGCGTCAGGTGGACCCAAGGGGAGGTACAGGAAAAAATAGAAATCTTGCTGCGCTTCGATGCCCAAGCCGCTCTTGCCTTGGCGATCGGTTGCTCCGCGATGTTAGGCAGACGCCTTCTGCCGCGCCTCAACGGCTCGAAACCCCGCCCGGCACAACTGCGCAATGGCCGCCTCGATCGCCTGATCGTCATTGCTCTGCTCGGCCTTGAGCACGCCGATCCTTTACATCTCCCGCAGCTCGTCGCGCGGGGGCCGACCAGGACTCACACCGACATGGCCCCGCAAGAAACGACCACGTGCATCACGCTCGGATGCCGGCGATGTCGGCGTCGACGCGCCAGTCCCCGGCGGCAAAGCATATCGCCTGACGCGGGCCCGACTTGCGATCCGCAACGCTCGATCAATCCTCACGGCGGCCTCCACCGCAGCTGTAATGCGTTAACAGGAAAAGGGTGCAGCTCGTCCTGCCCTCCACTCGATAGTTTAGCACTTCCAAGGCGTTAGGACCAATCGGGATCGAATTAGTCGTTGAAGGGAGCTGGTGGCCGATCATCCCAACAGCTAAAAGCGGAAAACGTTCGGCCTCGGCCGAGCCCGGACCCCACGAAGCGTGGCCTCGGCATGACGGCGGCGGACAATCACCTGCGCTAATGGATCGGCGGCACCGGATCGACCTCCTGCTGGAGGAAATTCACCCTCTCAATGATGAGGGTGCGGTGCCGTTCCCATTCCGCCAGAGTCTGCTTGAGCAGCTCCACCAGCCGCTCTGCCTGCCGGCAGTCATGTCCGCCGGCCTGCAGGTCCCGCACCCGATCTTCCTGCCTGTGGATGCGCTGGCAACCTTCCTCGATATCGAGGTTGGCCTTCTCCAGAAGGCGCCGCTCGTCGTGAAGCTGCTGGGTGCGCTCGGCAAGGGATACTGCCATATCGGCCGTCACTTCCCGCGTTGGACCGGACGATCGAGCGATTGTAACACGACGCGCCGGATCATATCGGCATATTCGCGATACTCGGCCGCGCGCCGCTCGTACATTTCGGCGACCGCCGGTCTGCCGCTGCGGCGGCCATCCGCGGCCATGCGGTGCACCAGCTCGGCGCGCTCCTCAATGATCCGGAGCGCGACGCGCAGGGCTTCGTCGACTTGCCCTTCCTGCTCCTTGGCGAGGGCATCGGCGGTGTAGGCATGGCCGACCTGACAGCGGAAACGCAGGGGGTGGCCACTCTTCACCTCGGACAGCACCCCGCCGCAGCTGGGACAGGTCAGTGCCGCGGGATCTGCGATCTTGGCAAGGCTGGCAGATCCTATCCTTTCGCCCGCGGCGATTTCGACTTCCAGGCGGATATCCGGAGCGACCGGAAGAGCGACCCCCGGCGGCTCGTGGGCGAGATCGGAGAGCACGTCGCCGAGTCGCGCGGCGGGAACGCAGAGGTCGGCGGTGGTTACCTCCAGCGCGCGCTGCGGCATTTCCGCCGCGATGGCCTCCAATGGATCCTGCACGAGAGCCATTCCGCCACAGCGCTTGATAGCGTTGAGGCCGGAGGCACCGTCCGAAAGCAATCCGCTGAGCACCACCCCGATCACGCGGGGGCCGTGATGCAGCGCGGCTGAGCGGAACAATGCGTCGATCGCCGGACGCACCATGTTCTCGCGTGGGCCGCGCCCGAGGCGAATATGATCGCCTGACAGCAGCAAATGATGGTCGGGGGCGCCGAGATAGACGTGGCCGCGCTCGAACTTCATGCCGTCTTGGGCCTGGTGCACGGGGAGCCTGCCGACGCCCGCGGCGACAGTGGACAGAATGCCGATGCCCTGCGCGGGAAGGTGGAGGACGATGAAGACGGCAGCCGGAACATCCGGATGCAGATCTGCCAGGATCCGTTTCAGCGGCGCCGTGGCTCCGGAGGAGCCGCCGATGACAATGATGTCGCGGTTGCTCATGGAACCCGCCATTCAATGCTTCGTTTGCATCAAGACGGCCTTGCGGCCTATGTTCCTATCCGTTGCTGGGTGCTGGAGGAGACATGGCGCTATCGCCAACGTTGTCGCGTGGGCGCGCTCTCTTGTCCGGACGTCGTATCCTCGTCGTCGAGGATGAGTATTTCCTCGCCGACGACATCAGCCGGGCCCTGCGGTCGGCGGGCGCGGAAATTGCCGGCCCGGTCGGCGAGCTCGACGATGCGCTCCCGATCATCAAAGACGGCGGTGTTCTCGACGGCGCAGTGCTCGACGTGAACATTCGCAGCGAAATGGTTTTCCCGATTGCGCAGGAGCTCAGGGCGCGCCAGGTGCCATTCGTATTCACGACGGGCTACGACAAGGTCAGCATTGCTCCGGAATTTCACGATGTGGTGCTGTTGGAAAAGCCGATCGACATCGCAGCGATGGTCCGCAGCCTGGCCGGGCTGATCGGGAAGCCGAAGGCGTAAGGCGCCGCGCCGCGCCGTTGCGCGGCCCGCACATGATCCGAGGGACGTCGAATGATCTACACCCGCGGCGCAGGCGACGCGCAACTCCTGTCCTTTTCGCGCGAACTGGTTCGGCCACCAGCTCCCGATTTCTGCGTATGGCCTCGCCGTCCATCATTTCGAACGATCGCCTCGACAAGGACTTCTACATTGTCGTCGAAGACTTCCGCGACGGTGCAGCCTTCCGCGAGACCGACGAAGGCATCGACCATTCCACGCTGATCGAGGACCTGCTCACCGGGCAATATGACCGAGTGCTTCGCGTCGTCGCCTTCAACCCGGTCGAAGGCTGGTCGCGCGACGCGTCCGAAGACATCGCGCACGAGCTCGAGCACCGAATCTCCGCCAACGTTCGAGATCTCTCCCGCGTTGAAGGATTTTGTCGAGAGCCAGCTCGGACGCGCGATCGGCGGTCAGTTGGCGCTTCCGCTGCGACACGCAAATCATGGCTGAACGAGGCAAGCCGCGCCTCCTGGCGCGAGGCGGCCTTACTTCTTCCGGCGCTGCTCTATGGTCTCAAGGGCTTGGCAGGAGCGGTTTAGCACGGCGGTGCTCCTGGGTAGCCAACGTAACGTTTCGAGCTGGGACTTAGAGATTACGTCCCGGGCGCGCTCCGCAGCCCTCTCGAAGCGCTCGGCTTGTGCCATGTATTCTACTGGCGTCATCATAGGTTGTCTGAATGGCGGCTTTTGCATTCTGCGGCGTCCTGCACGGTGCGGATCATCTTAGATCGACGTGCCATTTGATCGTAGGACTTGGCGACCCTGTGGAGCGATTCCTTCGTCTGTGGATGCTCGCAATTGGCGGCCTTTGCTCGGAACTCCTCCGCGCGATCCCGAAAATACTTTGGGGTGAAGTTGCGTTCGATACCCATGAAGCCAAACCCTGATCGGTCATTCAGGCCGATAATGGAACATCAGGTGCGCAAGTTCCGATGCCGTGATTAGGAGTATTACTTAATACGTTCGATCTGGACCGTGAACCGGACGCGCATCACAGGCCCAGAATCGTCGCGGACCTCGATGGCGGCTTCGCCGGGTTTGATGGGACGCTGGAAACTTTCCCGAGCCGCATCGGCCATGGCTTGGGCGGCCTCTCGCTCGACACCATCCATGTCCGCGAATTCTAAACCTTCCTCATCGACCGCAAGGCCGTCCTGGTCCAACAAATATACCGCGCCATCGTGATCTGCTCATTCTTTGAGCGATCAATTAGCTTATGTTACTTTCGTTCCTAAGCTACTTAGAGGAATGGCGGATTCGCATATTCGCGCGGCGTGACTATCTCGCTCCCATGCCCAGCACATTCGAATTTTGCCTGCCGACCGACAACGCGCTGCACTCGCGCCGACACGATGACCGAGGTGCAGCTCTACGCGTTTGATCTTCTCGCAATCGGCGGCGAGGATCTCAGGCCACTGCCGCTCGGTTCGTCGAGAGCTCCAGCTCCCCGAACAGTCCCAAGGCCGACTGGTACATCTGGGCCGATGCTGCCGGGACTGGCGGGCCACCCAATAAGTGGCTTAGCCGTTTCGGGGGCAGCGGCTGGGAATGGTGCGAGGCGCGGCGGCAATACTATTATCACGCCTTCCTGACCGAACAGCGGTTTTCGTTCTGCCGCGGCCCGGGTCCAACACCGGCGCCGGGGTCTCATCGACGCAGAGTTTCGAGGAGGTGAGCAGAAGCTGGCGCAGCCGATGCCACAACGGCTTCAGTTCCTGGGCGGCATAGCCGACCCAGAAGGCGAGCGTGGAACGGTCCAGCGCTATTCCGTGCGTCGCCAGCATCTGCGCCTGGCGGTAAAGCGGCAAATGCCAATGATACTTCGCGTCGATCACATGCGCGACCAGCCGCTCGGTGGGCAATCCTCCCCTGATCAGTCGCTCGGGAGCAGCATGCTGGAGGACGACGCCATGACAGGCGCGGCAGGCGAGCTTAGGCCGGCGGGTGACGATGACGCGATACTGCGCCGGAACGACGTCCAGCCTCTGGCTCTCGTCCCGACCAATCTCAAAGAGGTCGCCCGCACAAGACGGGCAACAGGTCTCGGCCGGCATCAGGGTTTCCACGATGCGCGGCAAATGCTCCGGCAGCTGACCACGGTTGGTTCTGCGCTCGGCCGTCCTCTTCTCGCAAACTCTGGGATTGGCGCGATCCTCGGTGGCTTCGAGGGCCGCGACGGCCTCTTCGATGTCCTCCAGAACAAGCTGCAGCTGATCAGCGTCCAGCTTTTCCGAGGATCGACCGAACTGCGCATCTTTCGCAAGCTTGAGTAACCGCTCGAGCCTGGCGCAGCGATCCAGCAGAGCCGCGGCAAAGACACGCAACTCGGCTGGATCGCTCGGCAGCTCATCGGGCAAATCACTCATTGGCCCGAGCTTGCCATGCTTCGCGCCGTGATGCAGCGAAGATTTGTATTTTTACGCAAGCGCTTTCGGCTGCGGGATTCGAGGCGCGTGCATGCGTGTCCAATCCATGCCGGCCAGAAGCGCCGACAGCTGCGCGGCGTTCATCCGCATCACGCCGGCCACGATGGGAGGCCATTTGAAGCCGCTGCCATCGAGCCGCTTCCAATACATCACAAGGCCGCTGCCATCCCAGACGACAATCTTCACCCGATCGGCGCGCTTCGCACGGAACACCACCGCCACGCCCTTCATAGGGTCATGGCCCAGCGTCTCCTTCGCCAACAGCGCCAAGCCCTCCGCACCCTTCCTGAAGTCCACAGGTTGCGTCGCCACGTAAATCATGAGGCTCGCGGGCATTGTCAGCATGAACGTGTCCGTCGGAGCGCTAGAAAAACGTCACTCAGCACAGCAAGGCCAGGCGCCCCGCGCACCTCTACGCGCGCCCCTTGGAACTCGACGGTCACAACGGCGGCTTCCGGCGACCCGGAGGGTTCTGCGGTCGCCGGCAACGCCGATTCCGATACCACCGGCACGAACGACAGCGTTTCCGCCGACGCCGGAAGCACCAACTGGCCCAACCGCGCCCGGCGCCGCCAGTCGTGCACCTGCTGGGGCCGGCAGCCATGACGACGGGCGACATCCGTGACAACCGCACCCGGCTCGAGGCTTTCGGCGGCAATCTGCGCCTTCAAATCGTCTGGCCAGCGCTTGCGACCTGCACCAGCATATACTTCGATACGTGGTGACAACGGTCGTCTCATGTCGTCAGAATGGTCGTCCATTATGAGCACCCTTGTAGAAGATGACTCTTCTAGCGGTGCTCTCAAGACTCCGCACAAACAATCCAAAGGGCCTCGGCGCTACGCTTACCTTCAAGGTGCTCGCGGATCAGCTTGAATATCTCATCAAATACGGGAAGGCGAACGAGACCTTCTTGGCCGGAAGACCGAAAAGCCTTTCCCGACGGGGGACCTCGCCCGCTCTGACACGGAAATGGCCGCAGGACGGGGGTCGGTCCTGCGGCCTTTCCGGGAAAATTGACTGTCCGGGAAAATTGACTGTTTATTGAATGGACACTTCCAGCCCCGGCTGATTGGGATGATTCCAGAACTTGCGGTGCAGTTTGAGTCTGAAAGCGTGTTCCAGAATGGAACATGCCAACTGTTGCGGTGGTGCCACGTTAAGGTCAGGAATGCGAACCCAAGTTTAGGCCGCCGCTCGCAAGCTGATCTGACACGCAGGCCGTACTGCTCTGCGCGAAAAGAAGGCCCAAGCCGGTGTAGCGCCCGGCTTGGGCCTCGCTGGGGCATCTGGTGGGGAAAATATCCGCCGATCGACGCCCCGAAAATGGCCTTCCCCTTCGTCGATTTTCCCGCCCCCGCTAATTCCCGCAATGACAAATGTGAATCGCTATCGCGATTCCGAAACGTAATGGACAGCACTCGAAGAGACAGCGAGACAGCGCTCTGCTGCACGGGGCTGAGTACGCTCCTTGTCTCGCAGCACCAACGCTCCCAGCCCTAGGATGTTTGGATCAGATGCGATCAGCTCCTGACCCATTTTTCGTTCAGCTCGGAGTGCAATTTCAGGGAGATACGCTCAGCCTGGGCAAAGGCCCTCGGTTTAGGGGGCATGTGCGCAAGGGAGAGCGCGGTACGAAAGTATATTTTGTCAAGCAACTCCATATCCGCGACGGCGCGGAAAACGATGTCTCAACGCGCCTGTGTCGATCAGTGCGAAAACATCCCCGATAGCGTCACCGCAGCGCGTACGCAATCCCGACCGGCGCGACGAGCTTGCCGACGAGTTCTTGCGCTCCACTAGAGCGGACATGCGCGAGGGCGGCGAAGCGCATTGCGTGCCGAGCCGAGATTTTATCTCTCAATTACGCTCAATTGCTGAACCAAGCCAAAAGGCCAGAGCCCGAGCGCCATATGTCAGATAAGACCGACCACGATGACGCCAGCGTTGCCCGTTCTTAATGAGCCGCACGGGCGTCCTGTATATTTCTGAGATACGTGTTGGCGCTCGCAAAAGGAGCGGCCTGTCCCTGCACCCCCGGGGGTCAATTGTCATGATCGTGCTGTGTCGTCGCCGCGAGCTTCTGAAACAGCGTACGCAATAACTCGCGCTCGTTCTGCCCGTGCCGCCACTTGATTGGGGTGGTTGGAAACAGTGCCCCCTGCTCGTTCTCAATTTTAATGAACGGTGGTACGGTCACCTTGTTCTCACCTTCGGCGCAGAGAACGACCTGATCATGTGTGGCCCAATAAGCGCAAAATTCGCTTTGAGACATCGGCGGCCGGCGCAAAAGTTCTCGCACTGTCGCAATACGTGGTCGCAGATGAGCGCGCTTTAAGCCCTGCTTGCTTTTGTAGCGATAGTTTAGTTGAGCGAACTTTCTCAGCGCGGCTTCTGTGATGCCCACGACCCGCCACGCAGAAGGTCTCATGGACATGACCACCGTGAGTATACGTGTGCAATGGTTAGCAGTCCAAATCTCTGGGGCCTTAGCGTGAGCGCTATGACGATGCCCAAGCCGCTCTTCTTGTTATCGGTTGCTAACGATCCACATCGTTCGGTGCTGCGTCCATCAATCCCTCGGCTTGGGCAGCTTGCCGACCTCGTTGATCATGATGCGCAAATACGTGGCCGGATCCTGCTTGATGAGTTGCCGGATCGCCGCGCGACCGCCGTAGCGCCAGGAATGGAAAAGATCATCGATGTACATCTCCCGCAGCTCGTCGCGCGGGGGCCGACCAGGACTCACACCGACATGGCCCCGCAAGAAACGACCACGTGCATCACGCTCGGATGCCGGCGATGTCGGCGTCGACGCGCCAGTCCCCGGCGGCAAAGCATATCGCCTGACGCGGGCCCGACTTGCGATCCGCAACGCTCGATCAATCCTCACGGCGGCCTCCACCGCAGCTGTAATGCGTTAACAGGAAAAGGGTGCAGCTCGTCCTGCCCTCCACTCGATAGTTTAGCACTTCCAAGGCGTTAGGACCAATCGGGATCGAATTAGTCGTTGAAGGGAGCTGGTGGCCCAATCGGGATCGAATTAGTCGTTGAAGGGAGCTGGTGGCCGCGGCAAGATGGCGGATAGGACGATCACCACGTACTCAGTGGCCCCACCTGCCCGCTCGGTGCGGTGGACATTCGCGAAGCACTCGCCGCGCACGTAGCCTTACGTTACAATCATTGATCGTCTGCTCCACACCAGAAGCGGCGCTAAAGCGGATATTTGCTGATGGGCATAACCTCCGTTTACTTCCGCTCACGCTCTTCGGGATTTGGGCGATCAGTCGCAATGTAGCTGATTGCGTTGCGGGTCTCCGATCACCGGCGTGTCAAGGAATAGGCTGCTTGTTCGGCTTCCTTAGTGACCACCCGATGATTGGCCGCAGTTTTCAGCATTATCGTTCCCTGGAGCAAAAAACCGGAGCCGTCGCGGACCTGGATAGACACGCAGCCTCGTCTACCGGCAAGCGCCATGTCGCGTGCCGCGTCGGCCAGCGCAACCAACGCAGCCTTTTGCGCCGCTTCGAGGCTCGACAGTTCCTCGCCGGAGTCATCCGTCCACAGGCGGCCGTCATCGCAATAGTCAAAATAGTAGCGCGGCATACGGTTGTGAATCCGGAGGCGCCGCCAACGTTCCTACATCGATAGCGAGTCTCTTGATACAGGTTCAATTGAGTTCCGCCGTCCACTCCTCAGGGCAGCTCGGGTGGGCCGACTTTCACACGTTCGAGCGACCAATAGAGGTGCTGAGACCAGTAGCGGCTCTCTGCGATTAGGGATTGGGTGTGGTGTTGCGGTCGCTTGCTCTCGGCTATGACGTCGTCGGCGCGTTTAAGAAGGTTGCTGTCGGTTCCGCTCATAAAGCCAAGGCCATTCGCCTGCGAGCGGATCGTCACGTTACAAGTCCACTCCCTCAGGGGTGGTCATCGCTCCTCGCGAACAATAACAGCGAACGTCAGCTAAGGGTCTTGGTTGTGTGCAAACGGATGGTCGGCACGCTGCCGTGGTCGCCTCGTGTCGGATCGTCCAATGACGGCCAAAGTGGGTATCGCGAGGCGGTATTGCGCTTTTGGATGTACTTTCCGGGCTTCAAACGGCGCGGATGGCGGCAATCAGCCCCGATTTGCCACGATGTTCATCATCCGCGTGAGGTTATAAGCGAGAACATGCAGCGCCATCTCGGCGGCGACATTCCGTAGGCGCTTCATCAGGAAGTGCGTCGCACCCATACGGGCTTTGATCGTGCCGAAGGGGTGCTCGACGGTCTCGCGCCGCGTCGGCATGACATCGGTATTGGAATCGAGCCGTCTGGACCTCCTCGACCACATGTTCATGCTCCCAGGCGTGATGCGGCGCGCCTGAAAGTGCCGATCTGAATCTCGATTGCCCCGCAATCAACGGACGTGGATGACCTGCACTTAACCACCACACTTCATCAGGCTTTCCAGGTTCTGCGGCCGGACCTCGATCAAGCCATGCCGCGGAGCATCGATATCGGCGATCAAAAGGAACGCAAACGAAACGATCAGCGGCAGCACGAACACCAGCCCTCGCCCGGCCTTGCCGCTTCGCGACCGATAGCCCATCAGCGCGTTGGAACATAGCGCAATAATTGCCATGAGATACCACGCGGCGATTGGGATCCGGTTCCAGTATGCCGCCTGCGTATAGCCTTGCGAGTTGATTACGTCATTCATGCCGGCAACCGCGAGCGCCTCCACCGGCGTGGGCTGTGCTGCCAACGAAGCGCGGACTGCAGACCAGAGATCCCCCTGCAACTGAGCCGTCCGCTCGTTGATTCGCTTGCGCTGGTCGTCGTCTGTATTGAGGTAGAACTGGATTCGTAGGCCGGTGTATTCGGCAAGAAGCTTGCGGACGTTTGCGGCATCCGCAGCAGGCAGAAAGTCGGCACGCAACATTTCGGTTCCGATGGCGTTGGCTTCCGCCTCCTCGAAATTCTTGCGCTGGTCATAACGACTCATCGCCATGGAAAAACTGAAGCCGATGATCAAGCCGAGCAGCGTCAGGGTGGTCGCAAGGATGACACCGAGATGCTCGTTCTGTTCATTGTCGATGTCACGATAACGCCCGCGCAACCAGGAAGCTGCTGCTGCGACGATCGATAGCGCCACGAACGAAGCCACGAACAAGAGCAGAGGGTAGTGCGTCAGAATTTCCATAGCCAGCCCAATGTTTGCAGTAACCGTCTTATTCCGGCGCTGCCAGCAGCACGTGATCGCCGCGGACGCCATCGGGACCTAGCCAAAATGTCCGCCTCGGTCAAAAGCTGGCATGATGTGATTGAGCACAAGATTTCAGCTGAGCCAGCGACGGCGTCGACATCTACGCTTTTACAGGGATCGACCAGATAGTCGACTGTCGGCCCGCATCGGTCGAGATCGATCCGAGTGCGGCATTGGCGGCGGGCGTCGACCTACTTCGTGTACTTCGGCCTTGAAGACGATGTCGGCGGCGTTGGCGCGGCGGGCGAAAGATTGAACGTCAGCCAGACGTTCCAACCCGCTGGCCGATTTTCATTGGCGAATTCGCCGTAAGCCTTCAGGTTGAGATATCCCTGCATGTCTCCGACAGGGAAAATGTAGCCGACCTGCGGTCCGATGCTAGCCACCCGCGACCGGAAGCAGCCGACGCGATCGCCGGAGCCGCTGTCGCAGCCGAGTTGCTGATAGAGGTAACCGACGAGGCCGACCTGCCACTGCTTGGTCAGGAATTGCGAGGCGCCCCAGTCGAGGTGCATGTCGACGCCGCTTTGATATTGGGTGGCGGGGTTTTTGAAGTTGTAAGAGAATCCCAGCACAGCCGAAGCTTCGTGCCCGCTCTTTGAATCGAAATAGGTGTAGCCACCTCCAACGTCGACTACCCAATGCCCGAGCCCGATATTTGCAAGACGGTCCGACTGGTAGGCCCCGACCGGGATATCACCGGTGATGTAGGCCATCTAGTTGTTGACCCCGGCATTCCACTTCATCTGGAACATTGGCAGCAAATCGCCAAATGCAGTGAGCGAGCTATCGATGCTGTCGAAGCGCGAGAAGGGGACCGTACCGCCGCCCGGCCCCGTCAATGTCCCTACAAGCGATCCCGCCAGCGACGTGGAGTTGGAGCCGTAGACGCCCAGCAGGCTGGCAGAGGCCTGACCACCCAGTACCGGCGTCGCAAAGGTGTAGGTCCCGGCCACAAGGCCAAGATCCACATTCGCCTTGACGTTCGCGTTCACGGTGGCCGTCAAATTCGCAGGGATACGACCGAGCGTGATCTCGCGTGCGCGCGCCACGTCGGCGCCGGCGGAAACCGAGGTGTGATAATAAATCGAGGTCATCGACCAGCCCGACGCCTGCGCGGGCACAGCGGCGAGGCTGCCAAAGAAACCGGGTACCCAAAAGCCGACACCGCCTTCATCGGCTCGCGCCGCATCATTGGGGAGCAGGAGTGAGGCAGCAATTGCGGTCGCGCCCAACCGCCAAGCAAACCCAGCCGTCGATACCAACTTCGCGACCCTTAACCGCATCTGCCGATCCCCCACGCTATCTACTGCCCTCCACAACCGAAGAACAATCCGGCCGTGTGAGGACTCGGAAAACGAAGCAACGCTACCACAGCACGTCTATGCGGAGCCGGCGCATTCCCAGCCTATGCACCTTTAGGGGAGACTGTGCCTTCCATGCCACATTTTCCGGCGTGTGGCCGGCGTTCTTGCAGTTTTTGCACGGTCAGCCACGCTCGCGACAACAAGAGGCGCCGCCGCCAGCGACGCCTTCAAAGTTGAATAAGTTCAGAATGCGCACCCCGAGCAACGGAAACGGTCGCCGCTCAAGAAGATCGCCGATTGTTGCCGGGAACGAGTCCCGCTATGCACGTGTTGGGCCGGCGCCGGATGACCGATGAACCGTTCTATCTGCGTCGGGGCGGCGGCAAGCCTCGGGTCGAACTGAATCACCGCGCCGTTCGGGAAATAGACGGTCCCTCGTTGAAAGGCATCGATCCAGATCCGGCTCTTCGGCGAAAACCAGTCCGGCCATGCTTGTGCAGTTGAGTGCAGCTCCGTTCTGCGTGATATGGGCAGGCAGGTTTCCGTGGCGTCCGGGGCAGGGCGACCGATGGGGACCTTGGTCTTGTTTGTAGCGACCAATCTCATGCAATGCGATGCGAACCTCGCGCACCAAATCTATCAGCGACAGCGTGAAGAAGCTGAGTGCGACGATGAAAAGGATCGCAACTCCATACTCGTGCTGAAATTGAAAGAATGCGCTGACGAAGGCCACGATCACCAACAACGACGTTACAATGGCGCCCATTGGTGGAAAACACTATTGCCTTGTTCAAGAGCATAGCTCGGCGTCTCAGGTGAGGCACATCGGTCTTTAGGTGCGCTTTGGAGCCGTCGTCGTCGCCTATCGCGTTCAAGGCTTGTAACCTGTCGATGATGCGGTTCATTCGCCCGATCAGCACTGAGACGACGCCGCCACCGCGCCGAGGAGAAATGACGGGGCAGTCACCTGGCTAATGACCTGGGATAGTTGGGTGGCGGAGGGCATATCAATGGGCATGCAACTATCCCTTCAAACCTTGCCCGTGCTGCGAACAATCGGCGGCGGGTCTGAGCGATGAATGGCGTCCCAACCATCCATCGCCATGGCAGGCCGCACCCGGAGCAGCCCCGCCGCTTGGATGCGCCCTCGACAAAAAACAGCCACACCGACGTCGATATCGAAGTAGCGGGTGCTCTCCGGAGAGCACCCGCTGCCGAAAGATCGGGCCAACTACTGCCCTTGATGAGCTTTGATGGCTTGTTCAACCTCTCTCTTTACGGCTTCAAGGTTAAAGCTGGCCGGTGCTTGCATGGGGGGATACTCGATTGCCGTTTGCGCCAATCTGGCAACCTCCTGTTGAACAACCACGAACCGCCAGAATTCACGGCCCATGAAATCGTTCATATAGCCGCCGCCGGCGTTGTTCAGGCTTTCGCCGCGGGTTATCGGCGTTCGCTCAAACGGATCCTGACGAATGTTGATGACGGTCGGCATGTCCGTCGTGTCCTTTTCGCCCGGCCACCCGTATGGCTGCTGGAAGAATTGGAACTTGAAGTTATCGTGGCGGAGAGCACCGAGATGCGGACCAGCGAAATAGAAGATCTCGTGGCGCGCGGACGGGCCCTTGCCCGTCAGCAGATCCATCTGATTGTAGCCGTCGAGGTGGTTCTTGTAAGAACGTCCTTCTAGCGTCACACCCTTGAGAAGCTGGTCGGTTATGTTCGGATTTCCCGCCGCAGCGCTCAGCGTCGGTAACCAGTCGAGACCTGAAAAGATGCCGTTCTCGACCGAACCCGGCTTGATGCGACCCGGCCAGCGAATGATGCACGGCACGCGGAAACCACCTTCATAGCTGGTCCCTTTGGTGGCCTTGAACGGTGTCATGCCGCCATCCGGCCAGGTGAATACCTCGGCGCCATTGTCGGTCGTGAAGATGACGATCGTGTTGTTGGTTTCGCCCATATCGTCGATATGCTTGAGCAAGGCGCCGACGCTGTCGTCGAGTTGCGCCATGCCGGCTTCCTCGAGACCGTAGTTCGTCTCGGAGTTCTGCATCGCGCTGTACTTTTTCTGCAGGAACGTCCAGACGTGCATGCGCGTCGTGTTGTGCCAGACGAAGAACGGCTTGCCGTCGCGCTTGGCCTTATCCATAAAATCGCTGGACGCCTTGACCAACGTTTCGTCGAAAGTGGTCATGTCGTACTTTGCCTTGAGGAATGGCAAATCGTGCATATTGGGCACGTTCGACATGTCGGCAAACGGCGGCAGAGGCCCCTCGTCGACGATCCTTTGCTTCCCGACCTTGCCCCAGCGCGGCATCTCGGTGCTATCGTCCTTGTCCGTCGCGTAGCTATGGATCAGACTGCGCGGGCCGTACTTGTTGTAGTAGTCCTCGTTGGCGGGGAATGAATACCAGTATGGATCAGACATCGCGTCGAGGTGATATAGATATCCGAAGAATTCGTCGAAGCCATGCACCGTCGGTAGATATTTGTTGAGATCGCCGAGGTGGTTCTTGCCGAATTGTCCGGTCGCGTAGCCCTGCGATTTGAGCACGGTGGCGAGCGTCACCGCTTGGTCGGGTATACCGACATCGGCGCCGGCCTGACCGACAGTAGTCAATCCGGTGCGGATCGGCAGCTGGCCCGTAATGAAGTTGGCGCGCCCTGCCGTGCAACTCGCTTCTGCATAGTAGTCGGTAAACATCAAGCCTTCGGATGCCAACCTGTCGAGGTTCGGCGTCTTGCCTGACATTATTCCGCGGTGATAGGCGCCGATGTTGAACCAGCCGACATCGTCACCCATGATGACGAGTATGTTGGGCCGCTGGCCGCTTGGCGCCTGCTGCGCCTGCGCCAGCGCCTTTTCAACCGATGCGGCGGCCCCCAGTGCCGACGCCGCAGCTAGGCTTGTCGTCGCAAGCAGAACATTGCGACGGCTCATATCGCGCGTGGATTTATCCTTCTTGTCTTCGCTCATCGTTGCCTTCTCCGTTCCTTGTGACGCATCGAAAACCAACGTGGCTCGTGGACGTATCCACCGCTTCCGCGTGGCGCGCAGCCGGGCGGTAGCGGCGGCAGTAGTTCGGCGCGCACAGATGCGAGCCGCCCTTCAGGACTTTGCGCGGGATAGGCAGGTTCGGTTGACATGGATCAAGGCTCGCGGCCTCGGGACCGCCGCGCGGGTTACTTGGAATGCAGCACGGCTTCGCCACGTTGCCCTCGTGTTTGGTGGACCACCAATCCGTGGTCCACTCCCAGACATTGCCGATCATGTCATAAAGGCAGTAGCAGTTCGGCGGGAAGGCCATTACCAGCGAGGTACGCGCGTAGCCGTCGCTGGCCAGATTTTCGTATGGAAAAGCGCCTTGCCACGTGTTGGCCATCGGCTTGCCGTCAGGCATGAACTCGTCGCCCCAGGCAAACTCGCCACCATCGACACCGCCACGTGCGGCAAATTCCCATTCAGCCTCGGTCGGCAACTCTTTACCGGCCCATTTGGCGTAGGCGTCAGCATCTCGGAAGGCGATATGGACAACGGGATGATCGTCAAGCCCACTGATCGAGCTGCGCGGGCCATATGGTCTGCGCCAGTTGGCGCCAAATTTGAACTTCCACCACTGCGACCAGTCGCGCAAATCGACCGGATGTTTCGGCGGTGAAAAAACCAGCGAGCCGGCCTTGAACATATGCGGGAGCGCACCCGGATAGTCCTGCGGGTCAGGTGTTATCTCCGCGAACGTCACGTAGCCTGTTGCGTTGACGAACTTGCGAAAAGCGCGATTGGTGACCGGCGTCCGATCGATCCAGAACCCACTTACTGAGACCCGATGGGCCGGTGCCTCTTCAGGATAATGCTTGTCCGAGCCCATGCGGAACGTGCCGCCCGGAATCCAGATCATGCCTGGGTTGCCCGGCTCGTCCGAGGATACGCCTGCTGCAACGCCAACGTCGTGCATGGGTTACTCGCAGTGAACGATTTCAAAACTATGAGCGTCGCCTCCAAGAATCTCTCGCCAGCTTTCTAGCGCCGATTCTGCCGGGGAGGAGCGCGCCTCAACAACTTAGTTCAACTTGACAATTGAACATTTGAAGCGGTGGCACCTTCGCAGCGGCACAACCTTCTTTTATTGATCTAGATCAATCGAGAAAGGTTCCCCTTTTCCCTGCATGCACCTGAAACCGAGATGGGTTGCGGAGGTCTCGAGCGGGCATTGCGCGGCGCCGAAGGTGGCATCGTCGAAGTTGCCGAGCACGGAAGCAGTCATCGCGTGTTGCATGGCGTGCTTGTCGCTGCGATTCCTTCTACAAACGGTTTCGGCCTGGTGGCATCCGGCGCATGCCTGAGCTTCGATTAATTCTGGCCGGGTTGAGCAGGTGGACCGGGATAATCCGATCGCAAATTGTTCGTGATCTAACATGACATCTCTCCGGAATAGTCATCGGTCGACGGCTGGTGTGCCTGAAGAACGCAGCCTCATCAGGCCGCCGGGCCGCCCATAGTAAGGCGTTGAGGTTAGCGCCGACTTCGGGTGGTTGACTATGCAAGTTCGAAATGAGAAGCCCCCTGCCGGTCTCAGCGCGGCCTCAGCTCTTGAAGTCGGCAGCCCATGCGTTCTGGCCCTTCACGCGATCCGCCCCGGTGCGGAGCTCCCGCTTGCGACCGAACGGACCTAGCTGGCCCATAGGTCTGCCCAAGATAGTTACGCACTTGGATCCTCAGTTGGATTGCGCAAATTCGTCCAGCACCTCGACCGGCACGGAGACGACGTTGGGCATTCCCCATGCCGTCGAGATCCGTAGTTGGTGAGACGCCCAGACGATACTCTGCGTGAACACGTTGCTGATGACTGCCGCGACCCGGCCGTCGCAATCGATCACTGGTGCTCCCGACGCCCCATGGTCGATGACAAGGCGGTTCTCGCCTTCATAGAATTCCAGGAGTGCCATGCCGGCGAGCTTCCCATCGTCTCCGAAACGAACGAACCGCCCTCCCACTGGATGCAGGAGGCCGGCCAGATAGGTGAGCGTCATGACCTGCTCGTCCGGCACGAGCGGCTTCTTCCGGATTGCGACGCTCCGCGCGGCGGTGACGGCATGTTCGAGTTCGATGACTGTGATCTTTTCGGCCCTGACCCCTGCTACCCGCTGTATTCGCGCGGCGATAGAATGGCTGTTTTCCGCGTCCACGATGTCGAGCGACTTCCATTCCTCCGTGGAGAGCTTCATACCCGCCGTCACGTGCTCGGCGGTAACGATCGTCGTTGGGGACAGGAACCAACCGGTGCCTCCCACGCCGATAAGGTTCGGACGCGCATCGCGTTCGGCGTCATTGAAATGGCGCATGATGCGAACGGTCGAGTGCGCGAGCTGCGCAGGATCTATGCAGGCCGCACCAGCATGCAGGGTGGTCGCACACAGAAGGAAAGAAACGAACAGCAGATGATCGGCACGTCCACGCATTTAGCAGTCCCCGTGTCCAGTCACACTGAATGAGCGACTCTGCGACTGGGCAACAGAGCGGATCGACTTATCCGGAGCTTTTTCCAAAGCGCGGAGATTTTCGCGGCCGATGTCCCGCCTTTGTTACAGGCGGAGAATCTGCCGTGTCAGCAGCGGGCCAGCGCAACCTATTTCGGTTTGCGATCTGCGAGTAACGCCAGGGGCGGCACGGCGTTCCTAAGTTGATCGTGGGCTATTGAGGACTGGCATTTGATGCCGTCGCGCTTAGGTGCAAACGGTGGTGAGAGCTGAAAAATGATGTGGCTGCAGTGCAGCCTGAACTGATGGGCATCCTCGGCCGTGGGATGCGGCAGCCATTCGCGAATGCAAAAGGCCGCCAATTGAGGCAGAGACCGCGCGGGACCTACTTCTCAGCGGCGATGCTTTTCGGCTTTACCAATGCAGCCGGCGCGTCATCTGTGCGCGGACATCACCCAAGCCTGATGCCGATGCCACTGGCGCTTCCGACTTCCCGGCGCGGCCACGTAAAAAATCGTCAGCGCGACCGGCCGGCGGCGACAAAGGCTCACTTTGATCATGACCCGCGCGGCAAGCGCGTCGACCGCGGCCGGCGGCGCCTCCGCGGCGACTAGCGGCACGACCGGCCCCGCCAGCGGACGGCGCGGGCTGACCGGGGGCTACCTTGGAGTCGGGGATCGCAGGCTCGATGGGTAGCGCAATCGTCGCCGAGCGCGCAGCCTGCTCTGCACCGTTGCAGCCTCGGCTGGAACAATCGACTGCGATGGCACTGCCGGTTGGATTAACGTTTGCGACTGGAGCGCATCCGAAGGATCCCGTGCCTTGCACGGGCCCTTAAGCGAGGGCGTCCATCACTCGGTACATCGCCGGATGAGTCCGATTTTTGACCTTGATCCAATATTTCGATCGGCCGGCCTGGTAGGGTCGATCGCGGTGTTTGGAGACGATGCCCTCCAGGCCCATTTTACAGGCCGCCCGAAAGAGGTCTGGCCCGATCTCGCCTTGCTCAAACGGGCTGACGAAGAGGCCTTCTGGACGCCGCGCTAGCAGGCGGCGGAGAGCATTTTTCCGAAGGTGGAGGGGGAGCCTGCGAAGATCGTCACCGTTCTCGACCAGGAGGTCGAATGCGCAGAGCTGAACCTCCTCGTCATGCTGCCGGCTATGCAGGGCGTTGAAATCCGGGACGCCATCCACGCCAAGCACGACGGCTTCGCCGTCCAGGACAAAGCGGTTCTGGCGGATCTTGCGGGCGGCCTCAATGATCCATGGAAAGCGGGCGGTCCAGTCGTAGCCATTGCGCGAGAACAGCCGGACGCGGTCACCGTCACGATCAATCCTGACGCGGTATCCGTCCATCTTGCCTTCGTGGAGCCACTTGGGGCCGTCTGGCACGGCTTTAATTCGAAGGAGCTGCGCATATCGGGATCTATGCGCGGAAGGCAGAAATTCGAGTCTTCAGAGCGGCAACGGGATCTGAACTGCACGCGGCCGCCGAGCTCGGCCTCAATAAAGTCAGTCAGCGCCCCTGAAAACCTCGTAGCCTCCGGAACTTATATGACGCTCCAGCTCGCGGGCAACGTCTTCGGACGCGTCGCGCGCCCAGCCCTCGACCGGGTTGAAGGCGACGACGCGAAGCCTCGGTCATATTGCCCGGTGAGCAGGTCCTCGATCAGGGTGGATTGGTCGATGCCTTCGTCGGTTTCGCGGAAGGCGGCGCCGTCACGGAATTCCTCGAGGACCAGGTAAAAGTCCTTGTCGAGGCGATCGTTCGGAATGATGGACGGCGAGGCCATACCCGAGAACTCCACTGACCGGAGCCAAATCTAGGCGGGCTTTGTCCTCAAGGCGAATCGGAACTTGCGGAGTACGAACGGCCTCGGGCATCTCTGGGCTGGAGTCGAGACGCACCGAGACCGCCCAACGCACCAGACTAAATGCGGCGCGCCGTTGGTGACTTGCGTACTCGTGTGGCGCGAGTCGGGTGGCGGTCGCCCGATCAGTCGTCCTTCCCGAAGGCATGGGCGTTTGAAGGCGATGCAAAACTTTTGTTATTCATCCCCCAAATTGCGGCCTGAGTGCGGTTCTGGACCCCTATCTTGCGCAGGATTGCCTTGACGTGAACTTTCACTGTCGCGTCAGCGATGTCGATTTTCCGAGCGATACATTTGTTAGAATTTCCTTCAACCAAGCACGAAAGAATCGCCTGTTCGCGGGGGGACAGACGTAAGGCGACGTGCTCTCCAGGGATGTTAGGTTGCTCATCCACCGGTCGCTGCAGCGGTGGCTCCCCCTGAGAGCTGCCGTCGAGCACGAATGAAAGAAACGCCTGTGGGAATACGGTTTCCCCCATCATCACGAGCTGGATGGATTTCACGAAAGCATCGCAAGAATTGACCTCTACGAAGTAACCGCTTGCCCCCGCTCGGTAAGCCGCAATCAGCTCATGCGGTCGGTAGTGATCGGACACGACTGCAATGCGGGCGTCTGGATAGCCGCCTTTGACGTGTGAAATCTGCTTGAGAAGATCGGACTCTTCGGTGCTGTTCACGACTATAAAGAGAAGTGGATGTCCTTGCAGAGCTGTCGGAATTTCCTCGCTTGCAGCGACTGACAAGGCGACATTCAGATCAGTTCCCCGTAGTATTCTTGCGATTCCTTCTCGGAGGAGGAGATTTCGCCCAACCAAAACGACCGTGCTAGACCCCTGCCGTTTCATGACACACTCTCCGCAACTAGGAATTGGGCTGCTGCCGTTAATTAAGCCTAACCGTTTTGGTTCCTTCGGGGCCCCGCAGCCAAGGACATTCACGATGATCTCCAATTGATTGAAGATGGGCTGGAACAGCTGCGCCAGTCTGAATATCAGTGATCCTTCTGAGCGTGCTCGGCCTCTACGGCGCGGAGCCATCGCAAGCGTGGCGATTGACGCTCTCGACATAGTGGGCCAATCCGTCCGGCTTGCCGCTTTTACAAGCCTCGGGACAGTCTGGCACAAACCGCAGCGCCGGCCTCACTTAACTTAGGTTAAGGTCGGAGGCTCATCGCTCGATCAGCCTCCGGAATGCTTCCAAGGCCTCCTCGGAGCGCCAGCGATAGTAATCCACCATATGTGCGTCGTGGTACATCATTGCCTCCTCCGGTTCACCAGATGGTCTTGTCGCTCCCGACGAGACGACCTTTTCCATATGGTATGGATGCGCTGGGCCTCCTCAAACTTGTCCTCGACCGAGGCGGTCATCTGCTTTACGGGCGATCTCGCGCATCCGGACATTCTCCTCTGCGATCTGAGAGGCGTGCGCGCGATAAAGTTGGTTCCGCCATAGCTGGCCTCCCTGTCCTGTGCAGGCGGGAGCGCGCTCGGTCTCTGAGCCACCAGCGCCCACGGGCAGAGCCTCGGCCGATGATGGAGTGACAATAGAGCTTCCGGGGAGCGGTTCCTGCTCTATCGCCCAAACTCCCGGAACATTAGCAACCGCTCCGGTCGAGGAATGTTGGTCATCGGGCTACGGAGCTACTCATGACAAAGCACCGACGCCGCATAACGCAAACCCAATCTCTCGACGAAAGACTGGCCGAACAGGCCGTCAAGCTTAAGGAACAGGCCAGTCAGGTCCCTCCCGGAAAAGAACGTGACGACTTGCTTAAACGAGCCAGGATCGCGGAGACCGGCTCACACATCAACACGTGGATCAGCTCGCCCGGACTTCGCCCGCCGGACTGATCGCCACGGGCGCCTGAGCTGGCGGCCTCCTTTATTTCAAAGGATACTGAGCAGGTAGGCCAGTTCCCGCCGATCGTTTCGCAGATGAATTCACCTGCAAGCGCTTGAGTACTCAATTTGAGGCCGGCGCCGAATTCGCGGCCGTTGCCTGATGCGGCCGTCCTGGACCGCCTCGACTTGTGGCGAGCTCCATCAGCTTGCGCGCGGCGGCCTCTGGGCCGGCTGGCGCCAACTTAGTCACGCCGCGCTCTTACGATCGAGTAGGTTCGCTAAGTCGTTCCACGCCAATGCGATGCGCAGCCACTTTTCGGCGCAGCATGCTCGTGCAGAGCCGGCAATGACCAGATGCACGCTTGTGGCAGAACAAGTCGCCCCCAACGCTTTCATGTGGTTGGCGCCGACCTTCTTCACAATACTTCGCCTGGCTGTGCGCGGCCCGTCAGCGGTTGGCTATCTTGCGTTAATAGTCGATCTTAAGAATCGAAGGCCGTTCGCCAGTCAGCGGGCGCAGCTGTAGGGATTGTGAAAACCGCCCCGGTGAAATGGACCCGCGGAGCGGGACCGCTTGAACCGGTTTGTTAGTTGGAAACTGACCGCTCCTGATCCTTTCTATCACGCTGCCAGAGACTCTGTCTGCTGCTGTTGCTGTGGGCATGTGGTCAACGCGTCAGCGTTGTCCACCATGTCCACAGCCTTCGCGGCCTGGATCCGTTCGCGCCAGACCGCCATCGGCGTGCGATAGCCGAGGGACTGATGAAGGCGACGATCATTGTAGAAGGCGATCCAGCTCGCGATCCCTGCCTTGGCCTCGCGGCCGTCGGCATAGCCCTTGAGATAGATGTCCTCATGCTTGAGAGACCGCCACAGCCGCTCGATGAAGACGTTGTCCATCCAACGACCGCGGCCATCCATGGAGATCTTGATCTTTGCGGCCGCCAGCGCGCCGGTGAAGGCCACGCTGGTGAACTGGCTGCCCTGGTCGGTGTTGAAAATCTCCGGCGTGCCGTACTTCGCCAGCGCCTCTTCCAGAGCCGCCACGCAGAACGAGACGTCCATCGTGTTCGACAACCGCCACGCCAGAACCGCACGGCTCGCCCAGTCGATGATGGCGACGAGATAAAGAAAGCCGCGGCCGATGGGCAGATACGTGATGTCGGCCGCCCACACCTGGTTTGGCCGGTCGATCGTCATGTTGCGCAGCAGATAGGGATAGATCTTGTGGCCCGGCGCCGGCTTTGTCGTGTTCGGCCTTGGTCCCAGCGCCGCGATGCCCATCTTGCGCATCAACCGCTGCACACGCTTGCGATTGACCTGAAGCCCCTCAGCCTTCAGCATCGCGGTCATTCGCCGCGAGCCCAGGAACGGCCAGGCGGTGAACAGCTCGTCGAGGCGCCGCATCAGGGCGAGGTCGTTGTCGTTGGCCGGCCGTGGCGGCCGGTAGACCCCAGAGCGGGCGATACCAAGCAACATGCATTGCCGGCGAATCGACAGCGCCATGTCGGCGCGATCGAGCATTCCTCGACGGTCCGGCGTGCTCATCTTCCGGACCTCCGCGCTAAAAAATCGCGCTCGACTGTCAGTTGTCCAATCTTGGCGTGCAGCTTCTCGATCTCTCGTTCGCGAGCGTCCTCGCTCTCCCGCCCGACACCCGCGTCAAAGGCCCGGGCCGCCTGGTCCAGCAGCTGCTTCTTCCAGGCATAGATCTGGTTCGGGTGAACCTCATAGCGCTGGGCCAGATCGGCCACCGTCGTCTGCTCCCGCACGGCTTCCAGCGCGATCTTTGCCTTCAGTGCCGCGTCGATCTTGCGTCTCGTCTTCGTTGTCATCATGCGCTCCGTCTATCAAACGGAGCAGCCCCTTCCAACTAAGCACGTGGTCCCACAATCGGGGTCCATTTCACGGCTCTTGCTGGCGATGTCGCGGCGCCGCCGGAGCCAATTACTTTCGCTTGGCGCGTCGCGGAGGGCTCGCGCCCCAGTTCTGACAACAGCCGGTCCCGATGCTGCAGGTGCAGCCGCTGTGTCGCGCGCATGGTGGCAAGGAGCTTCAGAGCATCAAGCGTGTCGTGGCCGTCGCGGTCCAGCTCCGCAATCAGAGCCTCTTGCTTCACCAGGTGCTTCTCACCGAGAGCGACATGTCGCTCGGCCATCGCGAGATGCTCTTGCAGCATAGTGCGGTCCATGCCCTCTTGTACCGTCCGGCGAAAGTGGTCGCTTGATCTGGATCAGACGCGACGGGCAGCCGATGAAGACTGCGACCGTCAAATGCTTCGCGAGCACGCCATCACGGGCCAACGGAACGATGGCCAGCGGCAAGTGTTACGTTTTGAACAGATATCGCGCCGATGAAAGATGCCTATCAGCTCGCACTTGCGATGTTTGCTCTGGCTTGGGCAGGCGTAATGCTAGTCACTGGCCAACTTTACATGGAGTATCGTGCGGTACATATGCCGCCATTGGCGAACGCTGCTGCGGCTCAAAATGTATCCGCTATTCCTGACAGGGCACGGAGTGCGCCAATGCTCGTCGACGCTCGCTAATCACCACCCGGACCGCCCCCGCCTGTTGGCGTGCGCCATCTGCGTGGCGGGAATGGAGAGGAAGCCGAACGTGAGGCGGCCCCTAATTCTCTGGCGGGTCGCCACCATCCGACAGCGGCAACTTGCGCTTAAGCGCTCGGAGCTCCTCCGCACGACCCTGAAAATACGTTGGAGTGAAATGGCGTTCGATGCCCATGACGGCCAACCACCTATGCTCCGGTCAGCCTAATTAATGGACTCTCGCTCCGACTCTCTTCGGCCGGAAACGGCTTTTGGGTCTTGCGGCCCAGGAATGTGTCCGCGCGCGGGAGCTTTAGCGCCTCTAGGCATTCCCCCATCGCCGCCAGGTAGCGAGCTTGGGCGAGCGCCAAGCGCGAGTGGTCCTCGCGATAGGGCCGGTAGAACTCGGGCGGGCGCACGGCAGGCATGGCGTCTGCCTAGACCTCAAAAGCCAATTAGGACACTGCCCTTACGGACAGCACCGAGAGTGCCGTCCAACGGCCGGAGAGACGGCCCCGGCTATCAGGGCTAGAGGGTAAGGCCGGGGCCGCTCCGCCGGCTCGGCTGCGAACTTGATGCCGGCCCCGAACCCTTGGCCTATCGCCTTTGCAGCCGTTCTGCGACAGGAACGGCGCGTTGATCTTCTCGATGTAGTCGTCCGTGAAGAGTGGCTAAGCGATTGAGCTAGAATCGCATTTGTGTCGTTGTGGACTGTTTTGCGTTTGCAGGGGTTTGATGCTTCGGGCGTCGGAACCTTGCAATTTCATTTTCAGGATTGAACGAAGCCGCTGGCGCGGCATGTAGGGAGGCATAGCAAGGATTGCCTCCTGTCTGAGAGGATTGCGGGTTTTCGAAGCCCAACCCTTTAGACAGGAGGTTTTCCGATGGCTGAGATCAGCCCACTTCGCCGCCGCATGATCGAGGACATGACGGTCCGCAATCTGTCACCGGCGACGCAGCAATCCTACCTCAACGCCGTAGCGAAGTTGAGCCGATATTTCGGTCGTTCTCCTGACCGCCTCGACCTGGAGGATATCCGTGCTTTCCAGGTTCATCTGGTTGCGACGGGGATGTCCTGGCCGGCGCTGAACCAGATCGTCTGCGCACTGCGGTTTTTCTACGGTGTGACGCTGGGTCATGACACCGTTCCGGAGCGCATCGCCTATGCGCGTAAACCGCGCAAACTGCCGGTGGTGCTGAGCGCCGACGAGGTCGTGCGCTTCCTGGAAGCAATCCCAAGCCTCAAGAGCCGTACCGCGCTGACCACCGTCTATGCCGCAGGCTTGCGCGTATCGGAAGTGGTCCTCTTGAAGGTTGTCGACATTGATAGCCAGCGGATGTTGATCCGGGTCGAGCACGGCAAGGGCGGCAAGGACCGTTACGTTATGCTCTCGCCGCAGCTTTTGAGGATTCTGCGGACGTATTGGCGGCTCACTCGGCCCAAACGATGGCTATTTCCCGGCCGCGACGACGAGCGTCCGCTCGTCCCTAACGTGCTGCACGCCGCCTGCCGTTCAGCCTGTACGGCGGCCGGCTTGAGCAAGTCGGTGACAGTGCATACGCTGCGGCACACATTCGCGACCCATCTCCTGGAGAACGGGGCCGACGTGCGCATCATCCAGGTGCTGCTCGGCCATGCCAGTCTGCAGAGCACGGCGCGCTATACCCAAGTCGCCACAAAGACCATCAGCAATACGCCAAGTCCGCTTGACCGGCTCCGCCTGGAGGTCGTGCCGCCCGGCTGAGCGGACCTGATGACTCCAGTTCTGGAAGTGGCGGATATCTTCCGCCGCCACGGCGAAGCGTTTCGGCAAGCTCGTGCCGGACATCTGGGTCGCGTCGAGCGGCGCGTCATGGGCGCGATCACGGCATGCCGGACGGCTGTGCTTGGCGGCCACATCGAGCAATGCGACGACTGCGGTGCCACCCGGATCGCCTACAACTCCTGTCGCAATCGGCATTGCCCGAAGTGCCAAGGCTCGGCGCGCGCGCAATGGCTTGCCGAGCGACAATCCGAACTCCTTCCCGTGCCATACTTCCACGTCGTCTTCACCTTGCCGGCGCCGGCCAGAGAGATTGCTTTCCAGAACAAGGCGGTGGTCTATGCCATTCTGTTCCGCTGCGCGGCCGAGACGCTCACCACCATCGCGGCCGACCCCAAGCATCTCGGCGCTCAGCTCGGTCTGACCGCCGTCCTCCATACTTGGGGTCAAACCCTGCAACACCATCCGCATATCCACTGCGTCGTGCCTGGTGGTGGACCTTCACTCGACGGCACACACTGGGTCGCTTGCCGGCCCGGCTTCTTCCTGCCGGTGCGCGTCCTCTCCAGGCTGTTCCGCCGCCTGTTTCTGCAAGAGCTGCAAGCTGCCTTCGCGGCTGGCCAGTTGGGCTTCTTTGGCGATCTCGCCCGTCTCGCCGATCCCGCCGCATTCGCCGAGCGCCTCGCTCAACTTCGATGGACCGACTGGGTCGTCTATGCCAAGCCGCCATTCGGTGGGCCCGAACAGGTGCTGGCTTATCTCGGCCGCTATACGCATCGCGTCGCCATCGCCAACAGTAGGCTGATCTCGCTTGCCGACGGCAAGGTGAGCTTTGCCTGGAAGGACTATCGGCAGAATCGTAAAACCAAAGTGATGACGCTTAAGGCCGATGAGTTCATTCGTCGCTTTCTCCTGCACACCCTGCCGGACAGCTTCCACCGCATCCGCCACTATGGTTTCCTCGCCAATGGCGGACGCAACGATAAAATCGCTTTCTGCCGTCAACTCCTTGCTGTCCGCAACGCTCCGACTGATCAAGAAGCCGGCGCCGATCCCCTCACCAAATGCGAGATCCCCGTCTGCCCGCATTGTGGCGGCACCATGCGGCGCGTCGATATCGTCCCGCGAGCCTGCGCGCGCGACCAGCCGTTTCATTGTGATACGTCATGACCAGCGTCTGTACCATCCACCCCTTCCGTAATCACCTTCTTGGTGGCAACGTCCGAAGTCGCCGTGGCCGCGCTCGTCACCGAACACCCCGCCAATCGTTCGGTAGCGCATCCCAGCGCTGCAAATCGCTCGCTGGATCGCGCCCTTGGCCCGATCAATCGGGCCCCTCACATCCGATGAATGACTCGCGGACGCGCGGCGACCACAGGCGAGCGTTCCCCGCAGCCGCACCCGCTGCACTATTCCCATAGCGCCCACAACTCCGCAGCTTCGTTCAATCCGGCTTCTATGAGGTCGCACGCACCACAGAGCGCGCGGCTCGCGCCTGCCACGCGACCTCACAGAACCCTCAAGATTCCGTCGAATCGCCAACCATGATTCCGTCATCGCATCGGAGGTGGCGATGCGACCGAAGAAGCACAGGACGACGGGATCGGGCGATCTGTTCCGGGCCAGGCTGGACCAAATCATCAATATGAAGCACGAGCTGGTTCAGCTCGCCGGCAAGGTCGATTGGGACTGGATCGACGGCGAGATCGCGCCGCTCTATAGCGAGATTGGTCGGCCCGGGATCGCGAGCCGCTTCATGATCGGGCTGTTGCTGCTCAAGCACATTTACGGGCTGTCCGATGAGGGGGTGTGCGAGCGCTGGGTCCACGACCCATATTTCCAGTACTTCACCGGCGAAGAGTTCTTCCAGCACGCATTCCCGCACGAGCGCTCGGACCTGAGCCACTGGCGCAAGCGGCTCGGCGACAAGCTGGAGCTGTTGCTGGCCGAGAGCTTGCGGGTGGCACACGAGGCCGGCGCGTTACGCAGCCAGGACATCAAGCGGGTCACAGTCGATACCACCGTGCAGCCGAAGGCGATCACCTTCCCGACCGATGCCAAGCTCTTGCACGCGGCGATCAAGGGGCTCAACCGTCTGGCGAGGAAGCACGGGGTCAAGCTGCGGCAGTCCTATCTGCGCATTGCCAAAACCGCGACAATGATGGCGGGACGCTACGGCCATGCCAAGCAATTCAAGCGGCATCAGCGGCAGTTGCGCATCCTGCGCAGCCGACTGGGCCGGATCATCCGCGATATCCGCCGCAAGATCGAAGGTCAGGCTGTGCTTGAGAACACGTTCGCCCTCCCGCTCAGCCGGGCCTCGCAGATCCGCTCGCAGCAGCAGCGCCAGCGCGGCTTCAAGCTTTATTCCTTCCACGCCCCGGAGGTGGAGTGCATCGGCAAGGGCAAAGCAGCCGCGCCTTACGAGTTAATGGCATGGACCACGCCCGCTCTCGGCGGCAACGTGCAGCCCGGCGGGGGGCAGCAGCAGGAGCGCAAGCCATGTCGAATACGAACCTTGTCACAATCGGCATCGATCTCGGGAAGAACACATTCCACGTCGTCGGTCTCGATGCCACAGGCGCAATTACGCTACGCAAGAAGCGGTCGAGAAATCAGCTTGACCAGTCGCTGGGCAATATTCCGCGTTGTCTGATCGGAATGGAGGCGTGTGCAGGCGCACATCATCTGGGGCGCAGGCTCGAGAAATTCGGCCATCAAGTACGGCTCTTGCCGGCGCAGTACGTCAAACCATACCTCAAGGGTCACAAGAATGACTTTCGGGATGCTGAAGCGATCGCCGAGGCCGCTCAGCGGCCGACAATGCGGTTCGTTCCAGTGAAGTCAGCCGAACAACTTGATTTACAGGCACTACACAGAGTTCGCAGTCGATTGGTGACGCAGAGAACGGCGGTCATCAATCAAATCCGGGGCTTTTTGCTTGAGCGAGGGCTACCAGTGCGGCAGGGAGCGGCAGCACTCCGACTGGCACTTCCTCAGATTCTCCCAGCGCCAAACGACAACTTATCGCCTCGCGTGATCCAGCTCATTCAGGACTTGGCCGACGACTGGCGCTATCTCGACCGACGGGTCGCGTCAATGACGAAAGAAATCGACGAACTCGCTGATCAACATCCACACTGTCGCCGCCTAATGAGTGCGCCCGGCGTCGGGCCGATCATCTCAAGCGCGATGGTCGCCGCCATCGGAACCGGTGATGCCTTCCATAAAGGCCGAGACTTTGCAGCATGGCTTGGTCTGGTACCAAAGCAAATCTCGACCGGCGATCGAACCATTCTCGGGCGCATATCGAGGCGCGGTAATCGGTACCTGCGAACGCTGTTTATTCAAGGTGCCAGAGCCGTACTTCTGCAGCGTCAGAGTTGGCCTCGGCATGGCTTCGCAGCCTGGTTAGAGGCAGCGTCGAAGCGGCTCCACTCCAATGTCTTGGTTGTTGCCCTGGCCGCAAAACTTGCGCGCATGGCCTGGAGCATGCTCGCAAAGGGCCGTGACTACGACGGCAACCTCCTGGGCCGCACCGCATAAGAAACAGGGCCGGAAAGGAAAATCCAAGGTCGGGATCAGAAGGCACAATAACCCGCCGAGGTTTGCGAGACGGAAAGGACGAATGGAGAAACGGTTCCACCGACACTTCTGAAGCCTGGTTCGACTCCATGGCCCTTCTTGAGGCCGGCGAGTTATTGAGGACAGAAGTGAGCGGATATCCATGATGGCTCGGGGCAACAGCCCCAAATTGAAGCCGGATAGATTGGCGCAAACCGCTTCATCCCTTTGTCGATTCCTCTTGCAACGCGAGCGTGGTCCATAGATCGGCGTCAAAGCCTCCATCGTCACCAACAACCGCCGTTCTCCCGGGGGCCTGTTCGTGCTGCACGCCAGGGCGCTACCCGATAACCCGTACGACGGTCACACCTTGCGGGACGTCATCGACCGCACCGAGACACTCACCGGCTGCGCGATCGAGCGGGCCTATGTCGACAAGGGATACCGCGGCCACGACGCACAAAATCCCCGACGGATCTTCATCTCCGGCCAGAAGCGCGGCGTCTTCGGTGTCATCAAGCGCGAGCTGCGCCGCCGCTCCGCCATCGAACCCATCATCGGACACCTGAAGGCCGATGGTCACCTCGGCCGCTGCTACCTCAAAGGCCGCGCCGGCGATGCGGCTAACGTCATCCTCTCAGCCGTGGGCCACAACTTCCGCCGCATCCTCGCCTGGCTCAGAGAACTCTTGTGCCTCATCCTGCTCCAGCTATGGCGCACGTTCGGCCGTCCCGCCCCGCTCAATTCGCCTTCTTAACGGACGACGATGTAAATGCGGCCATCCTGGACCGCCTCGATGTTCTTGGCGAGCTCGATCAGTTTGCGCGCGGCGGCCTCTGGGTCGGCACAAGGCCGGCTCGGGCGAACTTAGTCACGCGGCGCCCTGACGATCTACTGGGCCCACCAAGGCGTTCCACGCCAATGCGATGCGCAGCCACTGTTCGCGCTCCAGGGGGCACGTCGCTGCCAGAGCTTTTCTCATTGCAGCGAGAGCTTCTGCTTGATGGTCGAGGGGGCGAATCATGGGACTATCGTTCGTTGGAATTATTAAAACCAACGAAATGCGACAGCCCGGAAAATTACGGATGAGCACGTGGGGGGCCAGTGCCATTGGCGGCTTACCGCTGTCAAAATCCGGTCGGACATCAGCACCGCGTCTGCCGCAAGACTGGCAGACGAACCGCGACTCAATGTCGGCTAGTCTATAGTGACTTCAACTCGCCCAGCCTACACTGGACCGGCGCGTGGATCGGGGGTCGTTGTGTCGCATCTGCAATTTTGGGGAAAGACTTTCGCCGCTGGCAATCAATCAATCAAACGCATAGAACCAACTTATAAGCCCGTCCTGCATCATCTTCTGGATGTCTCGGCCGTCACGCTAGTCTTTCTGCGAAACCAACCTGGCCGCTTGGCCCGCGAGGCCAAGCTCGTCTCGATGGAGCCGGATGCATATGCAAACCTCATGGCGTTTCTGGCCGGCTTGCATGATCTCGGAAAATTTACTCGGAATTTTCAGGCCAAGCGACCAGATCTCTGGCCCTCAGCCTTGGGGGCATACCCCGGCAGTTCGGTCCAGGGACCTCCGCACTGGCGCGCCACCGGATTAATGCTTCAGACGGATATTTTGAGCGCACGATTCCGAACTTTCTTCCCCCAACTGAGTGGATACGACGCTTGTGTAGTTGCCGCGATCGCTGGTCATCATGGCCGTCCACCGCCGTTGGAAGATACCGACAAGATCGCAAACGACGCTCTGCGCAAGGGAACTTGGCTGGACCGGCAATGCCTGAACGCCGCGTTGTTCGCTTTCGAGACTCTTGAGCGACTGACCGGCGCGGGACCCGCAATGTCATTTGACCCGGATTCTGCCACGTTGCTCTCCTGGCGACTTGCAGGATTAATTACGCTCGCCGACTGGATAGGATCGGACGCAGATTATTTCGGCCCTCTGGGAGTAAACACGCCAGTCGAAGACTATTGGCGCGACGCCCAGTGTTGTGCGCACAGTTCGCTGATCGCGAAAGGGCTCCTGCCGTTGAGGGTGGCGACTGCGATAAGTCTGGAATCGATCGCACCGCGTGCGGCGACGTCCCCCCGGCCAATGCAGCGGCTGGCGGAGGATGTAGCCCTCGCCGAGGGGCCGCAGCTGCTCGTTATTGAGGATGCGACCGGGTCAGGCAAGACCGAAGCGGCCATTCTCCTAGCCACGCGGATGATCGCAGCGGGGCTTGGCGAAGGTGTCTATATTGCTCTGCCGACAATGGCCACGGCGAACGCCATGCACGCACGTCTGGCTGACATGTCGGGCAAACTGTTCGAAACCAGCGACCGAATCCGACGCCCTTCGCTCATTCTCTCGCATGGCAAGTCGATCCTGGCCGGAGCGCTTGCCGAGCTTGGTGCGCGACTCTGCCGGCGAGGGGGAGGAAACGACCGCGGCCAGCTGCAACGGCTGGATCGCGGATGATCGGCGCCGCGCCTTCTTCGCCGACATCGGCGCTGGCACGGTCGATCAGGCATTTTTGGCTGTATTGCCGAAGAAGCACCTCACGCTGCGGCAATACGCGCTCGCTGGTCGTATTTTGATCATCGACGAAGCCCACAGTTTCGATAGCTATATGAAGGAGGAACTGGACTCTCTCTTGCAATTGCACGCGATGAACGGCGGGTCCGCGATCGTCCTGTCCGCGACGTTATCGGCGCAGGCGCGTCAGAAGATCGCGCGTGCATTCCTTCACGGGCTTGGACATGGGCTACGGCAGGCACAGCGACAAGCGGCCACTTGCGCCTCGCAGGCTTATCCCCTGCTCACACGCGTGGCGACTGTGGGCATCGAGGAGTGCGGACCCGGCCTGGACGCGCGATTGGAGCGGACAGTTGCCGTCGAGCGAGTTCCCGATCGACCGGCAGCCATTCGCATTGCGAGCCAAGCGGCAGATCGAAATGGGGCGGTGCTTGTCATCTGCAATGCGGTTGATGAGGCGATCGAAGTCCACACGGCATTGGCAGCCCTGAGGCCGCAGGGAACGGTGCATATTTTTCATGCACGCTTCGCGCACGGCGATCGGCTTGCGATCGAAGACGCTGTTCTTGCCCGCTTCGGCCGCGAGGCCGCCACCAGCGATCGCGCTGGCCACGTGCTGGTCGCGACGCAGGTCGTCGAACAGTCGCTCGATCTCGATTTCGATCTCGTCATTTCAGATCTCGCGCCGGTCGATCTTATTCTCCAGCGCGCCGGCCGGCTCTGGCGCCACATGGACCTTCGGCCCGCAGGATTACGCCCGGCAACTGGACCTGTCATGATGGTTGTTCGCCCGACCCGTCAGCCGTGACGCGCAGTGACTGGCTCGCTGGATGTCTGGGGCGCGCCGCTTACGTCTATCAACATGCGGGAATCATGTGGCGTTCCGCGCGGACGCTATTCGATCGGACGGCGTTTCAGGTTCCCGACGATCTCCGACCAATGATCGAAGCAGTCTATGGGGATCGCGTCGAACCCGTCCCGGCGGTCTTGCACGGAGCCGAGATGAAGGGCGCGGGGAAGGATAGCACGGCGAAGACTTTAGAAAGGTTCAATGTCGTGGATCTGGCCGCCGGCTACGGCACGCTTCCGTCGGACCTGCGCTGTGACGAGGAGATCGGCACCCGCCTCGGCGAGGAAACGGTCACGGTTCGCCTCGCACGGCGCGAAGGCGAATCGCTTGCGCCTTGGTTTCGCTCGGACGGTGGCGCTCGTCTCAACTGGGCACTGTCGGAACTGCGCGTTCGCAAGGCATTCTGGGGGAAGGCCGCCGCGCCGGGCGCAGACGCGGCCCTGCCAGTGCCATTTCCGCGGCTCGGCGGTGGTGTTGAGGGCTACCAGCACTTCGGTCGCGCCCGCCACGCGCTTGAAGGCGAGGACATCGTCCCGCGATCGCAGCGGGGCGTAGCCGCCCACGCGCAGGCAGGCATGCTCGCGCCGGAGCGCGATCAGCGCGCGAAACAGCGCAAGAACGGAACGTCATCCCGCTGCTGCTCGGCCACGTTGGGCGCATCGCCCGCTCCAGCGGCAGCCATGGCCCGCCCGTGGTGAAGCCGCCGCTCTCGGTGTCATCCCAGCGCATCGGCGCCCGCTCAGGGTCGCGGCACAGGCCATAGCCGGGCACGAGCTTCTCGAAAGGATCACGAACGCGATCGGGCGGTATGGCCACGCGTTTGCGCCCAATCTCGTCACCCATGTAGAGGAACGGCGTTCCCGGCAGCGTCATCAGCAGCATCGCGAGCACGCGCATCTGGGCCGTGCCGATTTTGCTCGCGATCCGCTGCTTGTCGTGCCCGCCGATCAGCCACCAAGCCTTGTCGGGGATTGCATTGAGATAGGCGTCGATGGCCGCTTGCAGCGGCAGCGCCTGCCATTGCGCGTCCAGCAGCGCGAAATTCAGCGGCAGATGCAGGCGCGGCCGACCGTCACCGTAGAAATGACCGATCCGGTCGGTCTTGCCCTGGAATTCGCCGCACAGCAGCCGATCCGGGTAGCTATCGGAGGTCAGAGACGCCGTCGACGCCGAGCACCACGGCCCTCCCCGTTGATGACAAAGTGCTGCTCTCGGTTGCGCAAGCTGGCGTGGACGATCCATGGAAAGCGGTCGGTCCAGTTGTGGCCGTTCCTGGTGATGAGGCGCGCGTTGCGGCCCGCGTACTGATGTCGACTCATCTGGACCGCCCGCGCGAACCTTTGCCGGACGCGACGATCCTGCTTCGGGGCAATGAAGGCGTAATCATCGCATTCATCTCCGACGACAACACCGGACACCGAACCTTTGATCGGCTCCTGTAGCGCATCCAGTCTCAAACCAGCGATGCATTGTGAGGTGGCCAAATTCTCGCGTTGGCCCAATCCGACCACGCTGCTTGATCTGGCGAGTCAGCAAGTGTACCCCGCGCTATAGACGACACCTATTTATCAGCTTGACGGCGCGGCCGCGCCGCGCCAGCCAAGAAATTCGAGCTTTTTG
This sequence comes from Bradyrhizobium sp. SMVTL-02, assembly GCF_051853005.1. Taxonomy (NCBI): domain Bacteria; kingdom Pseudomonadati; phylum Pseudomonadota; class Alphaproteobacteria; order Hyphomicrobiales; family Nitrobacteraceae; genus Bradyrhizobium; species Bradyrhizobium sp. SMVTL-02. Next base: position 7,108,356 of record NZ_CP182469.1, read on the forward strand.
CTTTTGAGAGCGTTCGTAGCGTCGAAGAACTTTTCCAATTGCTCGGTTGCTGTCGCGGGTAGGTTACGAACGTCGGGCAAATCACCAGCAAAGAAGGAGTGCTGAGGCACCGCAACCACCCGGTCATTTCGCCTTTTTTTGCGTTCGCTCACCTGAAGGACCTTGAGAACGCCAATGGGCCTGCACCGAAGCACGGTCCCCGGATAAGTGGCGCCATCGTGGATCACCAACACGTCCAAGGGATCACCATCATCCGCCAGAGTGGACGGGATAAATCCCTAGGTTAAGCCAGCCATCAAGGCCTTCGAAAGCGTAAACACCCGCAGCTCGCGATCGAATTCCAATTTGCAGCAACTCCCGCGAGGAGTCTCAACCACAGCCAAGATATTCTCTTTGTCGGCCCAAGTAGGCATCAAATAGTTGGTCATCTCACACGTCCTCTGTTTGGAACGTGCGGTCAATTTCCGGGTTCCTATCTGAGAAGAGCAGGCGGGAACCCGCAGACGCAGTGGCCCTTGCGGCATCGGCGTCAGGGCAGGGCGGCGTCTCTTAGAGCCGGGACGATCCGACCAAACAACTGCATGTTAGTCCCAGTACGGAATAGTCGGGCGGGCGATCATCAGCCAGAACATCGCCAGCACGGCTGCGAACGCCGGAAATCCGAAGGCGAACCACCAGCGGAAGAGACGGTAATATTCGGCAGGCAGCTTGGCGTCGGTCTCGATCGCGCGAGCGGCAAGGTCGCGCATTCGCATTTGCATCCACACCACCGGCAGCCAGAAGGCGCCTGTCACCACGTAGAGTGCGATGGACGCCGCAACCCATCCGTCGCCAAGGGAATACCCGCTCGAGCAGGCGAGCCATGTGCCCGTGATCGGCTGCAGGATGACCGCAGTCGCCGTGAACAGGAAATCGGCCAGCACCACCGTCCGCGCGACCCCCGCGATCTCGCGCGGGTCGCCGCGAAGATGAGCCACCAGCATGAAGAAGGCGATGCCGGCACCCGTGCCGAGCAGGACGGCAGCACCGATGATGTGCACCATCTTCACGAGGAAATAGAACATCAGCGATCCTCTCGAATCGCCATGGCGACGAGATTGAGCATGATGACCGGCCAAATCTTCAACATCGGCCCAAGCGGATCGGCCCACAGCCGCGGCACCAGCGCCGTACCGATCACGGCATAGCTGAGCGAGATGGTCAGTGCTGCCCATAGGCCATAGCGGCTCACAGGCCGCCAGAGAATTGCAAGGCCAATGACGATGTCGGCGAGCGCGCCAGCGACGACTGTGAGAGCCGCGACTTTTTCTTGCAGCCCGCCTTCCCGCAGCAACGACATTCCAATTCCCCAGCCCGGACCGAGCGAGATGATGCCCGTGCCGATCCAGAACAGGCCGAAGACGCCGAAAATCAGCGGCTTGAGCGCATATAGCCGAGCAAACCAGCGCTCCTGCACCGAGGCGGGTTCGCGTGCGAGCGCAGCTTCGATGTCGCGCGGTCTTATGCCGGTGATCTGACGCCAGGGCTCGGCATCCCCGGTCGCGCCGCGCCGCATTTCTGCCTGCGCGGTCGAGTTGACGGGTGTTGCCCAACCCAGCATCTGCGCCACGTCACCCGCGCGATAAGCAGCCGAAGCCACCCAAGCTGGCAGGTGCAGGCGGTAAGCCGGCCTCCAGCGCAGCCAGGCGCGAAACAGCGCGACCGCGTCGCTGAACGCAATCCGCTCCGGGCCGGACAGATCAAGCGCGATGCGGGAGGGAGCGCCTGGTCGCAGGAAGAATACCACCGTCTCGACCACGTCGTCGAGATGCACCGGTTGAATAGAGGCGGTGTCCGGCATGACCGGTAGAACCGGGAGTGACGCCAGCCCGCGCAACAGCGCGCTGCCACCATAGGCCGGCCGGCCCACCACGACCGAAGGCCGCAGCACGACCCAATCGAGGTCCCTCGCCATCAAGACGGCTTCGCCGTCCGCCTTGGTGCGAGAAAAATCGCTGCGGGCGTCGCGATTGCTGCCGATGGCCGAGAACAGGATCACACGGCGGATGCCCGCGCTTTCACAGGCCGCGTAAAGCGCCGCGCTCCCGGCGACATGAACGGCTTGCATGTTCTGTCCTTGCAGGGCACCCGCCGCGTTGACGACGGCGTCGACGCCCGCAAGAAGTCCCTTCCATTTCGAAGCATCGGTCGTCCGAGCGAGGTCGAGGGCAACGTGGTGCCTATCAGGTGCGGCCGGATGGCGAGACACCAATACGCATTCGTGCCCTTCGGCGGACAGCCTGGCGTGGATTGCCGAGCCGATCAGTCCCGTACCCCCGACGAGAAGGATGCGCATAAACTTGTCCTTCCTCCGACCGAAAACGGCTGATCCGACATGCCACGAATAAAGCGAGTCTATTATGATCGTTCCTGGCCGTGGAACTGATGAGCTCGTGCAGCAGTGCCTGGTAGCTGGCTTGCACCTTGCCTACGACGCTCGTCAACCGAAGGCCTGCCTGCCGCCACGGCGGAAATGATTTGCTGCCCATTGAGCCCTTGCGCGAAGGTCCTCTCGTCATAGCGGCAGCCAGCCCGTGGCAGGCCAGGGCGCGTACAAGAAGCGGGTCTGGTCTCATCAGCTGGCCATCGCGATAGCTCCCTGCTCCGAAGCGCCCGCCAGCCGGGCCCGTCCGCAAGCCTCTCCAAAATGAGGAACGTTCACCGCTGCATCAGATTGGTTCGCAGACCATCTGCTCAGGAGCGAGCTCCAAATGCCTGCAACCGGGCGAGCGGGTAGGGAATGGGCTGCCGGTTGAAGGAAGCAGATCCGGAGAACGATGTCGCGGGCGAAAGAACAAATACAGCCGTTCTTAAGAGACTTTCGTTTCGTCTCTTACTTCTGGATACTTCTGTGAGCGTACTCGACATTATTCTTGGCAGACGGTTAGCCAATCGCGAGTTCAACGAGCGGAAAATCGGGACCTTCGAAGGGCTGCCGGCGATGGGACTGGACGGGCTCGGCTCGTCCGCATATGGACCCGAAGCCGCGCTTTCGATCCTGATCCCACTGGGAGCAGCTGCGACGTCCTGCATCGGCTGGGTCATGTTGCCAATAGTGGCCCTGTTGGCGATTCTTTTTGCTTCATACTGGCAGACCATCCGCGCCTATCCCAGCAACGGAGGCGCGTACATCGTCGCGAGAGACAATCTCGGCACGAACGCCAGTCTCCTGGCCGCCGCTGCGCTGATGGTGGATTATGTCCTCAACGTCTCGGTTGGGATTGCCGCAGGCGTGGGCGCCTTGGTATCCGCCGTGCCTGCGCTGCATCCGTACATCCTTCCTCTTTGTTTGGCCATCCTCGCCATAGTCACCTTGGTCAACCTGCGCGGCACCTTGGATGCGGGACGCGTGTTTGCGTTGCCAACTTACCTGTTCGTTATGACCTTCGGCTTTGTTATTGGTCTCGGAATCTATCGAGCGCTCTCGTCCGGCGGTCATCCACAAGCCATCGTGCCGCCGCCAGCAATGGGGGAGGCCACGGAGGCGGCGACGCTGTGGTTGCTTTTGCGCGCGTTCGCCAGCGGCTGCACCGCCATGACTGGCGTCGAAGCCGTCTCTAACGGCATGACGGCCTTCCGGGAGCCCGCAGTGAAATACGGGCATCGAACCCTGACTGCCATCGTCGTTATTCTGGGCGTGCTTCTGCTTGGCATCGCGTTTCTCGCCCGCGCCTATGGGATTGGTGCGATGTCTCAAGAGCACGACGGATATCGCAGCGTCCTGTCCCAGATCTCGGCCGCGGTGGTGGGGGAGGGCGTTCTCTATTACACGACAATCGGATCGCTGCTCTGCGTGCTGGCCTTTTCAGCCAATACCAGCTTCGTAGATTTCCCTCGCCTCTGCCGAGTTGTCGCTGAAGATGGATTTCTGCCAAAATCATTCGCCATCGCAGGCCGCAGGCTGGTCTTCGATGTCGGTATCCTCTATCTGGCTGTGACGTCCGGAATTCTGTTGATTGCATTCGGAGGGATCACCGACAGGTTGATCCCGCTCTTCGCGATCGGTGCTTTCCTGACGTTCACGATCTCCCAAGCTGGGATGGTTTGGCATTGGCGCAGGAGCATAGCGGCCGGACATTCAAGCAGGGAAAACAAGACCCATCTTGCCGTGAACACGGCGGGAGCGCTCACGACAGGCCTAGCTCTGATCGTCATCGTGGCTGCAAAATTTTTGGAAGGAGCCTGGATTACAATTCTGGTGCTTCCGATTGTCATCGTTTTGCTCAAGGGCATACGAAGCTATTACGATCAGCTTTTCGATGAGCTTCGTGCCGCAGCGCCCGTTCAGCTAAGCACGTTGAGCGCACCGATTGCCATCGTCGCGTTCGAGAGCTGGACCAAGCTGACCGAGAACGCCCTGATGTTCGCGATGAGCATCTCGCCGAACGTGACAGCGATCCATCTTCTAAAGTTGTCTGGGCCGGATCAGGAAGAAGAGCGGCGGAGACTGGAGGAGCGCTGGCGGACTCAACTGGAAGAGCCTTTGAGCCGAGCAGGCATGTCGCCGCCCCGACTCGTGCTACTGCAATCCCAGTATCGAAACCTGCAGATCCCCATGGTCAAGTTGATCAATGAGATCAAAACCGAACATCCGGGCAAGCGCATTGCAGTGTTGATTCCAGACGTGGTGAAGGATCGATGGTATCAGCACCTTCTGCATACGCATCGGGCGGCCCGGTTGCGCTCACGACTGCTCCGAATGGGGGATGAAGACCTGACGGTGATCAGTGTGCCGCTTCGCATACGGCATGGAGCGCAACACGATCACCCGGAGTAAGACATGCCAACGCGATTTGCCCGGCGCTGGCGAACAAGCAGAACTACCGGGCGACCCCTAGAGCGGCCCACGCAGAGGCAGCAGGCGAGCTTTTAAGGGCCGTCCAACCGGTGCGACCGGTACGTCTGCTGCGACGCAGACGCTCGGCCCGCCGGGCCCAATTCATCGAGGTCTTGGCTGCCTTGCGGAGCGATATCTTTATCTCTGGATATTCGCAATTGTCGGCGTTCGCGCGAAATTCTGCTGCGCGATCTCGGAAGTATTTCGGACCGTAGTGACGCTCGAAGCCCATGACACCAATCCCCGGATTGGCTGTTCACGGTTAATAATGGACCTTCAGTCCAAGTGTTCCGCCTTCCTAAGTCGGCCCAGCTCGCAGCTCCGATTCCGATAGGCTATTCCACCGATTTTAGATACGGTCGCGCAGCGTCGAACAGAACCATTGAGGCTGCCGTTAGCGAGGCGAGGAGTAACTCCATGAGTAAGGTCATTCGCAAGGTAGTCGCCGATCCTCCGATCATGACCGTTGGCGACCTCATCGATGAACTGTGCCGATTGCCAGATACCGCGCTCGTTAGCTTCCACTGCCCCATGCTCGAACAAGAACTTACGTTTTACCGTCTTCGACGGCGATCGAAGGCCGTCGTTGAAATCGAAGTGAACGCGTCTCCGCAAAGCATCCCATCCGCCGCTTAAGAATGGAAGTCGGTCGCGGGAACGACATCTCCGTCCCGGCTTAACAGACCGTCGCTCGCCGTGCCCATCGGGCGGCGCACGTCGCGGGATGCTAAAGGTCGCTGGACCCGCTGTTTCAAGCGCCCGCGTGGATACCAAAGGCGACGGTCTCGGCCTCTTTGAGAATGAGGCACGGGTAGGTCCGTAGTAATCTTTTTGACCTGGCTCACTGGTCGCCTATTGGCAACTCGAGCCGAATATTTCCGGTCCACCTCTCGATGAGCTGCCCGCATTGCGCTCCTGGCCACCCAACACGATGCGCGAGATCAGGTCGGCGAGATCGCCCTTGCCGTCGCCATTGGAGTCCTGAAACGAGATCAACGCGATCTCATAGATGACGGCGGACTTCCACCATGGATGTTCGGAATAGCGATCGGCCGTCATTGCCTCTGTTGACCTCGATTCTAAGTCGGCGGCGTTGAGCCGTTGCAAAGGACTCCCTCGGTTTCAAGCATATAAAGGGACAATGGTTGCTAGTGCTGCAGTATCTCTTCGCCTGCTATTGATAGGGTTCTCCATCCGAACGAATAGATTCCGCGGAGCAAGCTGGGGATCTAGGAACTTTAGGAGGCACGGGACTCTTTATCTCTGGAGACAAGCGATGCGAAAGCTGTTCAGCGACCTTGACGATAAGACGCGCAACTTCATCCTGCTCTATGTTAACGTCGCCATCGCGGTCTGTCTTTCCGCTGCGATCGGCGGCGTCATCCAGTTACTCAGAAACATGTTTTAGGCTGACCCTCGCGACTACGTTCACAGGGCCGGTACCGTTCGAGTCGCACCTTTGTGCAGTGTGGTTAAGCCGAGTAACTAGCCTGTAAGGACGAGAGCCCATTCCGGATATTCTGCTGCGTACTGCGCCGTTAGCCGTAGCCGGGAGCACTCCTCCGGCCGCCATTGGGAGACTGTTGTCGGTCTGCAAATATCCGCGTGGGCGTCTTGCTGACACTCCGCCGGATCCCTCCAGCCTGAGCGTGACGTTTGCTCGCTCTTCACGTGTGGGCATTTTGAAACAGGGTCGGCGCTTCGCCTCTCCGACTGGAGGGACGTTGCAAAAAAGGACGCCCTGCCATGACACCATGAACGGATGGGTCCCAAGTACCAAATTAGCCGCGTCGCGGCCGCCAGGTCATCTGTAGCATCTCCTTCCTCCGAAGCTCGCGTCAGTGCCGGATGGCGGTCGCGGTGAAGTCAATGTGCAGCATGCTTGGGGATCATCGAGCTCCCGCAGCAAGCTACGAGATCTCGATAGTCGCAAGTATACGGGCGATCTCACCCCTGCGCTGATGCTATGCGGCCTGCCGCTGATGCGACAGAAACTCCATCGTCACCTTTTCGACGTTTGAGTCGATCCACGCGGCCATACGCTGCTCTTCCTTCAAAGATGCCTCCAGTTCCGCCTTGGCCTCGGCGACTCCCGCTGCACCGCAGAGTGCAATGAGAGACTTGTAGGCCGCGATCTCGAAGTTCTCGAACGCGTTGTTAGCGAAGGTGTTCTTGAGGATCTCGTCATCGGCCACCGAGTGCGCCATTGCCTGCATGTTGGCCATCACCGACTGAGCCGTGTCCTTGAGGCTGGACGTGCTCTCCCCGCAGGCTTCCAGGCACCGCTCGAGCCGCTTCAGTTGCTCGTTGGTCTCCTGAAGGTGAGCTGCGACCTTCGCCTTGACCTCCGGATACTCGTCAAGGCGCTCCGACTGGCGTTCCATCAACTCCCTCGCCTGCACTTCCATAGCGTGTGCATTTCGCAATCCAACTACGAATGTGTCGTGCGCGCCGCTTGCCATTGGTTATCCTCCGTTTGAGTGCTTCCCTGCCGCAACCGCACCCCGCAGCGATCGTTCCAAAGACCCTTGTCCCGGCAGTTTTTTTGCTCGCGTGTTCCGAAAGAGGACCCGACGCTAACTTGCGATAACCCGACATCAAACACGTAGACGCTCGCAGGAACGGGCCCGTGAAACGCCTGTTCTCAGCAGCGTGACGTCGCCATTTGCGCCGTCTCCCATCCCGAGAGCCCCAATGAGTGACACCCCCTTGCACGCCGACACTCGCGATCTGCGGCGACCTGGCGACGGATCGCCGGCGAACGCATCCGATCCATACTTCATGCAGATCCGCGATGATCTCTCCGGCAAGGGGTTTTTCACGGCCACGGCGGAGGAGCTGATTACATGGGCACGCACGGGATCGCTGATGTGGATGACGTTCGGGCTCGCCTGCTGCGCCGTGGAGATGATGCAGATGTCGATGCCGCGATATGACGCGGAACGATTTGGCTTCGCGCCACGAGCCTCGCCGCGACAATCGGACGTGATCATCGTGGCCGGCACATTGACCAACAAGATGGCCCCGGCGTTCCGCAGGATCTATGACCAGATGCCGGAGCCTCGGTACGTGATCTCGATGGGATCCTGCGCCAACGGCGGCGGCTACTACCATTATTCCTATTCCGTCGTCCGCGGTTGTGACCGCGTCGTTCCCGTCGACATCTACGTCCCCGGATGCCCGCCGACCGCCGAGGCGCTGCTCTACGGTGTCATGCTGCTTCAGAAGAAAATCCGGCGGATGGGAACGATTGAGCGATAGAACCACAGCAGGCTGGCACGACATGACGCAAATTTGCTTACCCTCCGCGGCAAGCGCCGAGCACCCAAACCTCGATTTCGACCGCAACGACAATACGCGTCAAATCGTCGCTGACATCGCCTACAAGCAGCTTGCCATCGTCAATGTGATTTTCGTCGGCTGCGAAAATGCCGGGGACGGCAATTGGGTGCTGGTGGATGCGGGAATTCCGGGGTCGGCCCAACCGATCTGCTCCGCGGCGAGGGCGCGTTTCGGCGGCAGCGGCAGACCTGCCTGCATCGTCATGACGCATGGTCACTTCGACCATGTCGGCGCGCTCGAGACGCTTGCAAGTGGATGGGACGTGCCGGTCTACGCGCATGCTGAGGAACATCCGTATCTCGATGGCAGTCGCTCCTATCCGCCGGCAAATCCTGGCGTAGGTGGCGGGCTGCTCGCGCTGATCTCGCCGCTGTTTCCGACCAGGCCAGTCAACGTCGCATCGCAGCTCTATGATCTTCCCAGCGATCACAGCCTGCCATTCATGCAGGCTTGGCGCTGGATCCATACGCCCGGTCATACGCCGGGACACGTCTCGCTCTGGCGAGAGCGCGACCGTGTGCTGATCGCGGGAGACGCGTTCATCACCACGCGCCAAGAGTCCGTCTACTCGGCGGTCACGCAAGCGCCCGAGATGCACGGACCTCCTATGTATTTCACGCCGGATTGGACGAGCGCGAAGGCTTCGGTGCGCAAACTTGCAACGCTCGCGCCGGAGATCGTCATCACAGGCCATGGCGCTGCGATGCGGGGGCCAGAGATGCTCGCGGCGCTGGAGACGCTTGCCGCGCGTTTTGATGATGTCGCCGTTCCCCACAACGTTGCCGCTGAAGATGCGACGAACCGTGAAGGCCACAGGTGATTGGTCCGAGTCTCAACCCAAGGAGATGCAACATGCGTAAGACAATTCTGACAGTCCTCCTGGCCGCGATGCTGGCCAGTACCTCGATCGGCGCAGCGCTGGCGCAAGGGGCGGGCGGAGCTGGTGGCGCCGGCGGCGGCGCTGGTGGTGGCGCTGGTGGTGGCGCGGGCGGCGGAGCCGGTGCTGGCGCAGGTGCAGGTGGTGCCGGAGCCGGCGGGGGCGCGGGCGGCGGTGCCGGAGCAGGTGCGGGCTCCGGCAGCGGAGACGGCGGCTCGGGCGGCGCCGGGGCGGCGGGCGGCGGCGGCATCTCTCATGTGGAGCGCGGCGGGCAAGGTGCATCAAGCCCGCGCGGCATGCGCAACGAGATCACCCCTCCATCGAGCGGCAACGTTCCTCGACACTAGACAACCGCGCGCCTCGGTCCGTTTCCTTCCAGACGTGCGCGCGAGAGCGGCCCCGGCCAGACCCTCCCTTGCGCCGGGGCCGCATTCGTTTCTGCAGAATGATGCGACGGAATTAGAATGCATCCACGAATGCACGAACTGTTTGAGAAAAACAACCCGCCAGGTTCGATTGCACCCACGTACCAGGACGCGAGCTGCGCGTGTACTATTTCGACAAGTCCTGCAATATCCCGTCGGGGTCGAGAAGCCCGGTCCGATCTTCGCACGCCAGCTGAAGCAGGCCATCGGCGCGTCGAGGGCGAGATCCCCGTCTGCCTTCAATACTTCTCCAAGCCTAGGGCGCGCGCGGCCCTGCGAAGTATCGCGACGTCCTTCTCAACAGCGCGACGGAAGAGATCGGCCATATCGAGATGCTCGCCACGGCCGTTGCGTTAAATCTCGAGCAAGCGCCGGCAACGATGCAGAGAGCAGCATGCAGGCCAATCCCATGGTCGGTGCCGTCATGAGCAGCATGTCATCGAGGGAATGTTGCATCGGCATCTGCTGTCCACTGGACTGTCGGCATTCCCCGCCAATTGCGACGGCGTGCCGTTCGACTGCTCCCAGATCTACACCAGCGGCAATCTCGCGGCCGACATGTACTGCAACGTCGCCGCGAATCCACCGGACGTACGCTGGCCGTAGGTCTCTCCAACTCAACGAAGCCCCGGGAATGTAGGACATGCTCAGCTGCCTTATCGCGCGCGACACCATGCATCAGCAGAAATGGCGCGCCCAAGGCATCGCTGCCGATTCCGAACAGCTTCGATCGCAGCAAGGAAGCGACTGAATTCAGCTAAATCTTCATGTGCACCGAGCGCGGCGGTGACTCGCTGCAGACGGGACGCTATTGCGAGGGCCCTTCCTTCGACCGCAAGGGGACGTTCACGTTCCGCGGCGGATTCGAGCCTATGGGCGGGAGCCGGTGCTTGGACGCGCACGGTCTGACAGCGGCGCACAGTGGAGCAGATGGACGAGCCGCCCGTGACGAATGCGCTGAGCTGAAGTCCATGCCGCCCGATCTGGGACGGCCCGCACGCGACCCATGTGGGACATTTTCACTTAACTTAAACAATAGCAAAAGGCCTCCGGGGTCGGACCGGAGGCCTTCTGGCTCGCTGGGGTACATCCGCCCGAGCGAACTTCAATGCGGTTGCCGGAGCTGCCGCTCTATGTCTAAGGCTTGCTCTGCGTTGCGGGCCTCCTTGAGAAGTTCGTTCTTCTCAGCACCGATCGGCTCAGCGTCAGCTCGCTTTCTCATGTGCTCCGCGAATTGAGCCAAGCGGTCTTCGAGAGAGGTTGTCTGCTTGATCCGCCTGCGCTTCAATCCCATCGCGTTTCCTTTTCTTGACTTGATGAGAATATGCAATTGGGCACGAAGTGCCCACAACAAAGGTTAATCTCGCGATCCTTGAATCGGCAGAGGGACTTCGGCGACGAATGTCGCCCCACGTTGGGCTTGTTCAGTTGCTTACTCAGTTTGCTCCGACGACCTCGCCCGGTCTCGGATGCTCGTTGCGCACTTCGGCTTTCGCCCGAACACCCGCCTTCATAACAAAAGTTAAAGGCGCTCGAGGTCAATTCTAAGCAGAGCAACCATTCTGCACTGTCGCTGTTTTGCCAAGCACAGACACACGAATAGAGGCAGCCGAGACATTTGCACGAGCCCCGTCCCACAATCGATCCGCACGACCCCGCCGCCTGCAGTCAATGGGCGCTTCGCTTGGAAACGAACGGAGGGAGCTCAAGGCTGCGATTCATCAATTCGGCAGCGCCGCGGATGCGGTGGCCTATGGCCTGCAGCAGTGGCGGCACAGCGCCTCTCGCGGCCAGTGGCAGGCGCGCACCGGCGCGCCGCAGGTGGGCATTCTCTCCGACACGATGGTCGCACGCGGCGAGCAGCTCTCGTCGGTCGCGATGATTTGCGTGAACGCCATCGGCCTGGTCGCCGGCGCCGTGCCGCGGATCCTTCCCGCGGCGCGCGAAGCCGACATCGACGCCTATCTCGATGGCCTCGACGGTCTTTTCGTGGGCGGCGGGCAGACCAACGTTCATCCCTCGCGTTACGGCCAAATGGTCGACGAGACTCGCGACGGCCCGTTCGATGAATTCCGCGACGAAGTCGCGCTCCATCTGATCCCGCGCGCGCTGGCGCGGGGCATCCCCGCACTCTTTGTCTGCCGGGGCATCCAGGAGCTGAACGTCGTTTTTGGCGGTACGCTGTCGAAGGAGCCGGATGGCCTGCCAGAAGACCAGCGCCACGGCACGCCCGACGCCGACAATGAAGATGCGCGCTACCGGCTCCGGCAAAAGGTCACGCTGCGCAAAGGAGGTGTCCTGCAACAGATCTGCGGCGCAGACACCGTCACGGTGAATTCGCTGCACAGTTTCCTGATCAAGGATCTCGCACCGGGGCTCATCGCGGAAGCGGTGGCGGAGGACGGCTCCATAGAGGCCGTCAGCGTCGCGGGCGCCGGCGCCTTTGCGCTCGGCACGCTGTTTCACCCGGATTATTGGGCAAGCACAGATCATGCATCGGCGCGCATCCTCTCCGCCTTCGGAGATGCGGTTCGCCTGCATGCAAAGGCGAAAAGGACAGCTTAGGGCCATGCACCGCTACCGCTTCGGTATCGAGGAGGAATATTTCCTGGTCAACCGCCAATCCGCGGCGCCGCGGTCCGAGCTGCCGAAGGCCTATATGACGGCGGCTCAGAAGCGCCTTGGCGAGCGACTGACCACCGAGATACTGCAATCGCAGATCGAGGTCGCGACCCCGCCGCTGACCAATTCGGCCGATGCGCTGGCCGACCTCGCGCGCTACCGCTCCGTCCTCGCCGAGGTCGGCAGGGATCACGGTATCGGCATCATCGCGGCCGGCACGCACCCGCTGGCGCAGCCGCAGCAGCAGCGCATGACGCGCAAGCGCCGCTACAGCAAGGTCACCAGCGACCTCGGGATGGTCGGCCTCGGCAACCCGATCAGCGGACTGCACGTCCATGTCGAGGTGCCCGAGCCCGATTTGCGCGTCGAGATCATGCACCGCCTGGTGCCGTTCCTGCCGCTGCTGCTGGCGCTCTCGACCTCGTCGCCATTCTGGTGCGGCTACCCGACGGGGATTGCTGGGCTACCGCAATGCCGCCAACGACGCTCTGCCCCGGACCGGCTTTCCCGAGATGTTTCGCAACCTCGCCGAATACGAGACTTACGTGAAGACGCTGGTTGATGCCGGCATCGTCCCCAACGCCACCTATGTCTGGTGGGCCTTGCGGCCCTCGCTGCAGCATCCGACCCTCGAGCTGGGCATCACCGATTGCTGCACCGCGATTGCGGATTCGGTGGCGATCGCAGCGCTGTTTCGTGCGATGGTGAGGCACGCGGTGCATCATCCCGAGCTGAATGCCGACCATTCGGCAGTGCATCGCGCGCTGATCGAGGAAAATCGCTGGCGCGCCCAGCGCTACGGAACAGATGGCACCTACATCGATCTGTTGTCGTTAGAGCCGGTCTCGTTCAGAAGCTGGCTGGACGCGGTGATCGCCATGCTGGCTCCCGATATCGAGCATCTCGGGGTCGAAGACGACATCCAGCATCTCAAGAGCATCCCAAAGCGCGGCACCTCGGCCCACCTTCAGCTCGAATATTACCGCGGCTTGCTCAAGTTCGGCCGCTCGCCACGCGAAGCGATCGGCGACGTGACGAAATGGCTAAGGACTTCGACCGAGACCGGCAAGTTTCACCGCGAGGAACGACGAGCTGAAGAAAGCCAGGGATCAACAGCCTTTCGCAACACCGGTGGCCTTTGGGTCGAAACTGCCTCCGGGTGATCTCGCGTCCAAGTGAACGCTAAGCGCGATCTGTTTCGACGAGTCAGGGGCTCAAGGCGTTGTTTCCAATGCAATACGACCTTTTAACGATCCACCTCGCCAAACACGATGTCCAATGAGCCCAGAATCGCCGAGACATCGGCGAGCAAGTGACCCTTGCAGAGAAAGTCCATCGCTTGAAGGTGCGCAAATCCCGGCGACCTGATCTTGCATTTGTAGGCCTTGTTGGTGCCATCCGAGACCAGGAACACTCCAAACTCGCCTTTGGGGGCTTCGACGGCTACGTAGATCTCGCCGGCAGGAACGTGAAAACCTTCCGTGTACAGCTTGAAATGATGAATGAGCGCTTCCATGGAGCGCTTCATCTCGCCGCGCCGAGGCGGCGCGACCTTGTTGTCTTGTACGAGAACCGGGCCTCTTCCGTCCGGAGACCTCAGCTTCTCGATGCACTGCTTGATGATGCAGATCGACTGCCGCATCTCCTCCATTCGAACGAGATACCGGTCGTAGCAGTCGCCGTTCCTGCCAATCGGGATATCGAAGTCCATTTCCGCATAGCAGTCATAGGGCTGCGCCTTCCGTAGGTCCCAGGCCGCCCCGGACCCGCGCACCATCACGCCCGAGAAGCCCCAGGCCCAGGCTTGCTCGAGGAGCTACTAGCTCCCTTCAACGATTAATTCGATCCCGATTGGTCCTAACGCCTTGGAAGTGCTAAACTATTGAGCTGAGAGAGCGGGCGATTTGCTCCCGTTTCCTGTTAACGCATTACGTTGCGGTGGAGGCCGCCGTGAGGATTGATCGAGCGTTGCAGATCGCAAGTCGAGCCCGCGTGCGGCGATATGCTTTGCCGCCGGGGACTGGCGCGCCGACGCCAACATCGCCGTCATCCGAGCGTGATCAGCGTGGTCGTTTCTTGCAGGGCCATGTCGGTGTGAGCCCTGGTCGGCCCCCGCGCGATGAGCTGTGGGAGGTGTACATCGATGATCTCTTCCATTCCTGGCGCTACGGCGGTCGCGCAGCGATCCGGCGACTCATGAAGCAGGATCCGGCCACGTATTTGCGTATCATGATCAACGTGGTCGGCAAGCTGCCCACGCCGAGGGATTGATGGACGCAGCACCGAACGATCTGGATCGTATCGCCAAACGGAAGCGGCAGAACGTACTGCGGGTGCAGCGGTGCCGGGCGCGCAAGCAGTCGGGCGCGCGCATTGTGCGCATCGAGGTCACGGATTGGGCCGAGACGCTCGACGCGTTCGTCCCGATCGGCGTGCTCGCGGCTGAGCAGCGCAACGACGATACGGCAATCGAGGCGGCCATTGCGCAGTTGTGCCGGGCGGGGTTTCGAGCCGTTGAGGCGCAGCAGAAGGCGTCTGCCTAATATCGCCTAGCAACCGATCGCCAAGGCAAGAGCGGCTTGGGCATCGAAGCGCAGCAAGATTTCTATTTTTTCCTGTACCTCCCCTTGGGTCCACCTGACGCCGAAAAAAGGTGGCGCACCCCCTCTGCTGTGAGGTGATAAAAGGCAAGCCCGCCAAGTCCGCCCGATGGATCGACCTATGGGCTGCATTCACGAGACTGTCTTAGTGACGCATGACGCATAGTGACGCATTTGACCTTCCCCCTAACTTCACGCGCGCGATATGGGGGATATATAAGGAGAAACAGGGGTCACACGCGTCAGTGCGTCACTCCCGTGACGCATAATGACGCATTTGGGCGTCACTAATTTGATCCACCATCTTGCCATGTTTGCTTCTTTGCCGTTATTGCCGCGCCAGTGCGTCACTTGATCCACCAGCGACCATTGGCCTGTCGCGGTGCCCGGTACCAGCCTTGCCGCTCCAGCACCGCAGCAATCCGTCGTGCGTCGGCGGTGCCGATTCTGCCATCGGACACAAAGCCGAGCGCATTCTTAGCCACCTGTGAGACTGTGACCTTCGCGTTCGTCAATAGCGTCTCAAGATAATCGGCAATCGGCACCTCCCAAGGATCAGCCTCGTAGCGCTCGTCCTGTTCCGGCTTGATGTAGTTAGCCTCGAAGGCCTTGTCCGGCCACCACTGCACACCGTCTCGAAACAGCTGCACGGCCTCGGCCAACAGCTGGTCGCGGTCCCTGCGCAGGCCAGTGAGATCGATTGTGCCGGTCTTGACCGGCCAGTAGCGCCGAGCTCCGGTCTCGTCGCGCAGGTAGACCGATTTGTTAGTGGTACCAATGAAAACGCACTGCCGCGGCTCAACCGATTCTTTGTAGCCATAGGTGCGGCGATAGCGCTCGGTGGTTCGTGAAATGAACGACTTCAGCTGCGCGCTCTCCGCCCGGCTCATGGCGTTGAGCTCGGAGATCTCGATGATCCACTTGCCGCGCAGGTGCTGGCTGACATCCTTTCCAGCCGTGGCGATGTCAGGCAGATTGTCGGAGAACCATTCGCCGGCGATGATCTTGCAGGCCGACGACTTGAACTCGCCCTGCAACCCTTCCAAGATCAGCATGTAGTCGGCCTGGCATCCTGGCTGATAGATCCGTGCCACAGTAGCGACCAGAAACATCCGTCCGATTGCCGTGGTGTACTCGCTCGGTTTGACGCCGAGATAGGTCACCAGCCACTGCGCAACCCGCGGTATGCCATCCCAAATCAGACCATCGAGATAATCCCGCACCGGATGGAACCGCCGCTCGTGCGCCCGCAGATCGATTGCCCTGTGCACGGCATCCCGTCCGATCAGCGGCAGACCATTGAGCTGAAGCCACTCCTGTATGGCGGTGGCGTCGACATCTTCCACCGGCTTTGGTGTCGCCAGGTCGAGTTGGCTGCCGATCTTCCGGATCATGACCTCGCCGCAATACATCTCGTCATAGGCGAGCATGGTCTTGACGGCCTCGTCGTTGCGCAACGCCAGCATAACGTTGGCCAAGTTGGACAACGGCCGTCCCTTGCCGTCGCGCTGGCAGAACCTGAGCCACCACTGTCCCGATGTGCCGGTCGTGCTGCCAGTAGCCGTAGCACTAGCCCCACCTCCAGCAGCAGCACCGGCACCACCAGCGCCACCAGCACCACGGACACCAACACCACCGCCAGCTACAGCGCGCCATTTGTCGAACGAGCGCATGACCTCAGCCAGCAGCCGTCCAGCATATTTTGCGCCGATACCGTTGGGATGTTTGGCGAGCTCTTCGGCAATCTGATCGGGCGACCAGCCTTGACCAGCCAAATGCCAAACCACCCGCTGGAATTCTTCGCTGCGACCTCCTTGCGGGCGCCATTCTGAATCAGATCCGGGTAATCCGGAGCAACTTGTTGCGGTCCGGCGTTATTGAAATCAAGCTCATTCTCCTCGTCGATCGGTTCGACCGAGATCAGCATCTCGCCATCAAGTTCGCAGCGCGTCGGCCGTTGGGCATTATCAGAGAAGCGCGCCACCAGCGCGTCAAACAGCGCATCATATTCTGGCAGTTTGGTGCTCACCGGGAGTCCCGGATAATCACCTGAGATCTGGAATCCGGAGATGGTGATATAGCGCTCGCAGTGCCGATAGAATTCGATGGCACAGCCATTGGCGCCGAGACTGATCTTCTTGTGCAGCTTGCTGCAACGGGCAATGCCAATGATGCGCGCGCCGGTGCCGGACACCGTCCATTCCAGATAGCAACCGGCAGTAGCGGCTTCGACAAACAACTCCTCCACCCACCGTGGCACTTCGCCAGTGGCAACGTCGCGAATGCGATCGAGATCGATAGCGCCGAGCTCGCTGTCCTTCAGCATGAACCCGATGCCATCACACTGCCCGTTGACAAAGGCGAGCACCGCATCTTCGTAGCTGCCCCAGGTGCTGGGATCGTTGGATCTGGCTTTGCTATTAGGATAACGTGCCTGGAATGGCGGCTTGGTCCACTTGACCTTGCCGTTTTGATCCTTTCGTTCCTGCCATTTCCACACCACCCAGCGCTTCAACTTGGTGAGTGGCAGCAAGGCTGCTGGCAGATGCGCAAGATCGGAATGACAGGTCCGTGGCTTCGAAACTGTTGCCATCATTCTGTTGTCTCCTGGATCATTCCTCCGGATTTCTCTCACCACCGCATGTTTTGGGGATCATAGTGCCCGCCAAGTCTGACGAAGATGGCGAGCAGATACCTGGCCTGTTTCGCGCTCGGCTCACGCAACAACGTCACGCCGGCCATGTCATCGATGAAGGTGCGCTCCCAGTCGTTGCGCAATCTTGCCTGATTGCGCCGGCAGAACAGCGCGATCTCGTTCCAGCGCGGTTCTCCATTCCTGTCGTAGAATTCCCGTGGCGCCTGTTGCGCGCGCATCTGTTCGGCGCGCCCCTTGTCGACGCCGCGGGCGAAGATGATCTCAGCGTCCTTGTCGGAATATTTCCGCTCCTCAATTTCGCCGTTGCAGTTCTCAAGGACTATAGCGAGATCGTTAATCGACAGTCCTTCAGACATGAGTATGCGTTTCAGCGCGGCTGCCGCAGCCACCACCTCACCATCGAAGTCGGAGCCGAGTCGGCGAAAGACTGCCGCGATCCGCTTTGCGATTGTCTCGTTCAGCACTGCAGTCATCGTTGTCTCCAGCAACGTTCGCGGTGTTGGCACATGCGACAACGCCAGTCGTCGGCATCCTCGGTGATTCGCGGCAATAGCTCGCCGGCGCGCGTCGCCACGATGATCATGACCGCACGGTCGCTCATCATCTGTGCCAGTTGCGCGTTGAACGGCACCAGACAATGCAGGCGTTCACAGGTGTCGGCATTGACGACGCTGAATAGTGCTGGGTTGGTACAATCCAAATAGGCCTGATAGATCGAGACTTGCGCCGCGTAGATCTCGTAGAGCCCGACCAGACCGTCGAGCTCGATCGCGCGCCAACTCTTGGCCTTCAGGCATTTGTGCTCCCACACACAAGGATATTGGAGGTTCGGCACCGCGGGTCCGCTAATGATGATGCCGTCAGCATGGCCCCGAAACAGGCCATCGGCGGCCACAAATTTGAGGCGATCAGCTGGCGCGAACTTGAACCCGGCGGCGACGAGGTGCTGGCGCGTCACTTCTTCGAAGAAGTGCCCGCGGGCAAAGATATCCTTGATGCGCGCCGGGAATACCGGGTCACACATCCAATCGTACTGCACCTTGCGCAAGCACTCGGATCCGATCGCGCTGGCGCCGAGATAGTGCCGGTAGTTCTCGCTCCGCGGCTCAGCGCGTTCGATCAACTCGTTGATGAGTTGGCTGATCGGCTGGTCCGACAAGTTGGAGCGGTTGAAGTTCCGGACGGTACTCATGCTTTACGCCTTAAGTCGACACATCGCGTGCCATGCTGACGTAGCACCTCCGTGAGAACCCAGCGCAACGACCGAATACCATCAACGCCAGGCAGTGGTCGCAGCGTCAGTACGAACGTGTTGTTTTCTAAAAATGAATGGCATCCCCATTCTTCTCATCGAGACTTGGCCTACGAAGCTGGGCCGCGCCCTGATCGCGTGTGAGCGCGGCTTGATCGATTAACTGCCGCACCATCAACACAAAGTTGGTCATCTCGTCTTTCGACCAGGCCATCAGCGGCTTCGACCAATCGATGCCGCTCTTGCCAGCCAGCAGTGGGAGGACCGAGCGCGCGGCTGCAACATCACCGGGCGATGGGGAATGCTCGATCGCGCGCATCAGCTCTTCTGGATCGAGACATTCGGCGATGGCCTGCTGATAGCGAGTCTGAATCCAGCCGAAGATCACGCCACAGACAATCCAGCCCCACTCTCGATCGTTCAATCGCCCTACCGGCGTGTTCAGCAACGGAGCAGAGCCAACCGCCCTGCGGGCCTCTGCGATGGCGGCAGCGGTTGCCTGCCGCTGCCACTCGTCTTCCTTTTCCGGCACCTCGCCCATCACCCACCCATGAGGGTCGCGCGATCGCATTGGCCGGCGGCGCGCTTGGCGTCGATGCATTCGCGCTGGTCGTCTGGACTTTCTCAGGTTGCGTCCATCCCCGCCGTTCCGGCGTGATGACCTCTGCAATCGTATTCTTGGCCTCGTAACCATTCTGTGGTGGTTTGATTCCGAGACGTGCCACAAAGCGGAGTCCCTCGAGCTCGCCCCATCCGGCGATTCTCCGCTTGGCCTGCGCCTCCTCGCTTTTGTCGTCGGGACGAACGCCGCGCGCGCTTTCCAGCATCCACCGCAACGTGTTGCGGGAGATCTCGGCTGCCTTTGCATGCCCTTCTGTTGTGCCGTGCAGGGTCAGTCGCTGATACAGCTTGCGTTTGGCGTGCGGTCCCTCAACGACCACGAACTCGCAGTCAAGGCCTTCACTGTTACCGTCCTGCGCGCGGGTCAGATAGCCATCGTCGCCAATGCCACCAGGCCGGATATTGAGTTGCAGGATGCAGATAGTGCCTGCGGGGATCACATCTGACGTACGCTGTTCGCCGCTGGCGGTATTGAAGTCAAGATCAGCAGACATGGTGGGTTTCCTTCTTTGCGGTTGGATAGTTGCAGTGGGAGTCATCGAGTTGCAGTTGCATGGTCTAAGTCTCCTTGGGTGGTGGTAGTGAGTTTGATAAGTAGTTTGCCCAGGTCCGGCTCTTCGATTTGCGCAAGGCGACCGCTGCGGTCCTTGGCCGGGTAACCCCATGCATTGGGCGTAGTACAGACGAACCCACGGATCGGTGGCTTGCCATCGCCAAAGTCAAGGAATTGCATCGTGATGATCTGGTCGACGATGCCCGGCAGTTCGCGGCCGGTCTTGGCACCTTCGGCTTGCAGTTGCCAGGTGGCGACGTTGAAGTCGTCAACGTTGCGCTCAAGAACGCCCACAAACACGATGTTCTTGGCGCGCGCGTGCTGGAGCTGATTCAACCAGAGGATCATCTCGCGGCCATGCAGGCCGTAGGCGCCACGGACGTCTTTCCTGCCGGTACGCTCTGAGGTTGCCTCCGGCTGTTGTTCGGCCCAGCGATGTGAAAGCCTGGAAATTGCTGTGAGCGAATCGACGAACACGGTCTCGATCTGATCAAGGTTCTCCAATTTGCCGCCGACCGCGTCGTAATGTGCCGGCGAGTAGCAGGCGCTGGGCGGGAAGCTCCGGTTCGGCCCCCCGATCCGACAGGCGAGATCGCGCGCGGTCGGCCAGTCGTCCAGCCTGATGGTCGCGATTGGCACGTCGAGGACGGCCAAATCGCCGGCTTCAATATCGATGAACAGCGCGCGTGCGGGATCTAGCGTACGCAGCAGCGACGTCTTGCCGACGCCGGGTGGGCCCACGATCAGCACCTTCGCGCCGCGGCGTTCGCGCAACCTGTCGTCTGCGCTGATGATCTGCATGGCGAGTCTCTTTTCTTGAGTTGAGTAAGCAGCAGCGTCGCCGCCTCGCTGTTCTGGGCGGCGAGCGCTTTGACGCCGCCGGCGGCGAAGGCAGCGACGGCCTTGAGCAGATCCTCCAGCCGGCCGGCTGCGCCGAGATCGAACTTCGCCACGGCTCCGCCGGTGACGCCGGCGATCTCGGCATAGATCTCGCCGACTCGTTCGTCGTTACCTTCCTGAAACAGCAAGACCGGCACATCACCGAGCCTGCGCGCCTCGGTGTAGAGAATGGTTGGCAGTTCTTCGCAGGCGTCCGAAATCAGCACCAGCGCGGCTACCCTCTTCCGCTCATTTTCCTTGCGAGCGTGGATCAGTATTTTCCCTATCTGGGTTTCACCGGAGCGGCACATCACACCGGACATGATAGCGGTCAGCGACCTGGCGTCAGACAGCCAGCGTGAAGCGACGCATTCGGCCGCGCCGCGGAAAAGGACCAGTTGAATATCCAGCCCTCCGATCGCGGCTGCGGCGTCGAACATCTGCGCCGTCAGCTTCGCTGCCCTGTCCCAGGTCGGTTGCCTGCTCGCGGTAGCGTCGATCGCGAAGATCAGTCGGTTGCGGACTGGATCGACCTTGGCAAAGAATTCATCGAGATGTGGACGTGTCGAAACAGATGACGATGTGACCGCTGAAGATGCTGCGGCGGGAAATAGTTTGAACTGCTCGTCCATTTGTCTCTCCGTTGCTGTGGGGTTGCACCGCCGGCTGAAACGAGCTCGGCCGGCGACGCGGGGCTAGCTGGCAGCCGCTTTGATCAGAATGTCGAACGCATGGTCGACGCCGACCTCGCGGAATGCGGCGAGCAACTCGGTATCGGTGATGGACGGATTCTTTTGGACGGGTGGCACTAGCGAGAGCCGGCCCGCTTCGATCTCGGCACGCTACGGCATGCCAGGCGTAGGCATAGCTGACCCGGGCCAACCTCGCGGCCTGCGCCAGCGTTGGCTGGATGAGCTGCATTTGGCCGCGGTAGAGATCGGCCGCCAAAAAGGCTTTGCCGATGGCGTCGTACTTGTTATGGGCCAGGTAATTCCCCGACACGGTCGGGGGCAGATCGACGCGCACGGCATCGTTGCCATTGACGCTTGGTTTTGAGAGGTGGTACAGATTTGTGCCCATTGAGACCTCCTAGGTCGGGCGGTTGCGGTTACGAGACGCTCTCGCTGCAAACGAAGGCTTCTCGGTTTTTCCAGCTCATGCTGGGAAACTGGTTCACATAAGACAAAGCCCTGGAGCCGACTGATGTCAGCCCAGGGCACTTTTCATTCAGCTAGCTGCAGAAGCTTGAGTCCAGCATCGCGCGGAATGATCCGGCGGCCGCCGACCTTAACGCTAGCGAGCTTGCCCTCTTGCAGCAATTTCCAGACGGTGGCAGGCGACAGGCTGCTGAGGACGGCGAACTCCTCAACGGACCAGCCGAGGCGTCGTTCGAGATCGATCTTGAAGGACGGGGCCATAGAGAACCTCCCAGAGCGGACCAGATCGCTACAGAGGCTCCGACGTTATCCCCTCAAGAGAAATTCAGTCATTAGGAGTTGGATTGTGACAAGATCTTCCGCTGTCGGCTTAGATCGTTGATCAGTCCAACGGCATCGGCATGTGACGCGCCGACAAGTCGAAGGCATTCGTGCACGAAATTGGCGAACGGCCGATCAGGATCTGATGGACTAACGGTAGCCGTCGGCTTCTCGCCTGTCGCTTCCAGCCACGCCAATTGTAGATTCATGACGAACCGCCGCTCGAGCTCGCGTTTTGCTGAACGTGCTGCAGGGTCAAGCACGTCAGTGACCCCGCCGGCGTCGAGCGCATTGGCCTCGGTGAACTCGGGTAGAGGATCGTCCGCGTTGGCCTCGGTGAGCTCGGGTACATGGTAGCGGCTCTGCGCCGGGCCACGAAGGTGCGGCTGCCATGTGACCGATCGCCTGCCTGATGGGCGCGTGCGACCTTGGATATAGCAACCCCCAACCCGGCAAAGTCGCTCGATCATTTTGCAGGCATACTCACGGCGCTTAGGATCGCGTAGCTCCTGCTCGGTCGGCAATCTCAGTCCGGCTGCTCGCGGCCCTGTCCGGCTCAGCCGCGCTTCGAGATAGCGAAGCGTTTCTGGTGAGAGCTGGGCACGCAGCACTGCAACGCGATCATATTGCCGGCGCTCGGCCGCCTGGTAGAGCGCTTTGATTTTGTCACGCACTTCGCCGACGGTATGTAGTCGGACCTCACGCGTATAGATACTTGCAGCCTGACGGACGCCTTCGGCAAGGAGCGCTGGATTCATGTCCGGAGAGAGATACTTCGCCAACCGTGCCATACATGCATTGTTGAACACGCGCTGCACGTCAGCTTCTGCAATCGCGAGGTGTTTCTTACCGGTCACGTGGGCCTGTCGAACTTGTACGTTCGGTCCTGCTCGAGCTCCTCATTCAACATCATTAGGGAAAACCGCCGCCCCCGGATGCATCTCAACATCTCAGCCCAATTTACCTTCCGGCCATACACGACTGACCCTGCTTCAAAGGTAGACATAGAGTTCCTCCCACTCGCTTCCGTGTGTTAAAGGGCCTTTCGGCGCTCTCGGCCAGCGCTTGAATTCAACTTGCGCTGCGAGCGTGCGGCCATTCGCTTGCGCCACTTGGCGTGGCTGGCGGCGGTGATGCGAACGATCTTGGTCCCTGGTACGCGGAGTTCTTCCGGTCCTAAGCCGCGTCGGCGCAACTGGAAGTACGTCGTCCAACTGAGGTGCTCAAGTGCGCAAAACTCTCGGATAGTTTTCGATGCAATGTCATCCATGGGTGCAGTCCTTCCTTTCCTGTTGCTGTTATTGCTTTCATCTTGACCTTCTGACAGCGCGCTTTCATCTCCATCACTTCGATTGCGGCGAAGAGGGCTTTTTCATCCAGAGGCCGAACATGATGCCGAGATTGCACTCTTGGCAAGAACTCCGTGACCAAGCACGCCGGGCACAGATTTAACGGCGACTGCCGCAGGCGTTGGCCTACTGGCGCCGACAGGGTATCGACGTAGCCGCGCATCCAGGTGTGCCCGTCCGTCGAGGTCCAGCACTTCGTTTGGTTTTCGCTGTCGGCTGGTCGTTTGCTCACGGGTCAACCTCCTCCTTCTTCGTTTTGCGCGGGCGGCTTTTGCTCGTGCTCTTCGTCTGTGGGGGGACGCGCGACTGAACCTCCTCCGAATTGATGGACACCCGTAGTAGGCTCGAAGAGCCAGGAGGTGTCGGATGGAAGGACGTCAACGTCGCTCGTTTACCGATGACTACAAGCGGCAAGCGGTTGATCTCGTAGCGTCTAGCGGTCGCTCGATCGGCTCGGTTGCCAAGGAACTTGGCTTGCGTGATTCCGTGCTACGGCGGTGGGTGGAGCAGCGAGGGGCCCGGCTGGAGCCGACGGCGGCGGCGCGGCGCCCCGCAACGCAGGCGACGCTGCCGTCGGCGGACCACGCGGCGGAGATCGCTCGTCTGCAGCGCGAGAACGACCGGCTGCGCATGGAGCGCGATATTTTAAAAAAGTCCATTGCGATCTTTGCTGGAGTTCAGAAATGAGATTTCGCTTCATCGAAGATCGCCGCGCCGACTATCCAGTGACGATCATGTGCGACGTGCTTGGCGTCTCGCCTGCTGGATATTACGCCTGGCGAGCGCGCCCTGAGAGCCAGCAGGCCATTGCCAACCGTGAGCTCGTCGACGACATCAAGCGGGTTCATCGCGACACAAACGGCCGCTACGGCAGCCCGCGCATCCATGCCGAGCTGAGAGCCCAAGGCCGTGGAGCGAGCCGTGGTCGCATCGAGCGGTTGATGCGTCGTCACGGTATCAGAGCCATCATGGCGAGGCCGCGACGGGTGCGCACCACCGACAGCCGTCACGATTTCCCGATCGCGGCGAACTTGCTCGAGCGCAACTTCGTCGCCGCCGCGCCGAACCGCATCTGGCTCGCCGACATCACCTATGTCCAGACTGATCAGGGCTGGCTCTATCTGGCCACGGTCATGGACCTCTACAGCCGCAAGATCGTCGGCTGGGCGATGGCGGATCATTTGCGCGCCGAGCTGCCTCTGGCGGCGTTGCGGATGGCAATCGCGGCGCAGCGGCCAAATGCCGGCCTGATCCACCATTCCGATCGCGGCGTTCAATATGCCTCGGCGGATTATCGCAAGCTGATGCAAGCCACCGGCCTCAGAGCCTCGATGAGCCGCAAGGGCGACTGCTATGACAATGCCCCGATGGAGAGCTTCTTTCACACGCTCAAGACGGAGCTCGTTCACCACCGGCACTATGAAACGCGGGCAGAAGCCACACGGGATCTCTTTGCCTATATCGAGGGCTTCTACAATCGAGTTCGCCGTCACTCCGCCATCGGCTTTATCAGCCCGATCGAGATGGAGCTAAAAGCAGCTTAACCCTGTCCATTTTTTCGGTGGAGGATCAGACTCCTCTTTGGGCGCTTCTCGCCGCAGCCAACGTTCAAAGATCTCCTTTTCGAAGAAGTCCTGAGCGCGATAGCCACCGCGCCGCCGCGCACCGACCAGATGGCTCTTAATGTGCAGCCGCCGAAGCAGAGCGCTTATATCCCACTGGTTCACGCGCTTGCCATTATAGTTGCACCATTCGGACGTTGGCTCATTGGTCAGGCGCCGGACCAGCTCTTCGCTCTCAATGTACTTGCGCATTTCCACGGCAAAGACGACCCAAAGTTCGTGCAGCAGGCGTTCCAGCCAGCTGGGTTCGCGCTCCTCACGCAACAGCCGATCCAGGGCATTGCGTGCCATCCCGGCCCACTCATCGCCGGCCAGTTCTGCGACAGCCAACAACAATTTTGCATTCGCTTTTGGGCGGTTCACAAGGCCAGCAGGAAATAACGGTGTCGCGCTCTTCAGCGCGTCGATGTTGTCCGTGGCCCAGCGCGCCAGCTTGCACTTTAAGATTTTGAACTGCTCGAGCAGTTCAAGGTTGTGGGGGTCGACTTCAACAAGCTCTTCCCCCGGCAATGGCCGGGTAAGTTCGATCAAAAGGCAGCGCGTCAGCAGGGGCTCCGGGATGTTAGTGCCGATAAGTGTGACCGCCTTGGGACAGAACACATCGAATGCGACCGATTTTCCACCAATCTCGCGCCTGACTGGAATATCGCGCGTCCAGCCAAACAGGAAAACGTCCGTGACGTCGGCCTTGCAACTGGATCGACTGGCGAACAATGTATCGACGTTGTCGAACAGCATCGACGGTTGCTCACGGTCGGCCAAGCGGAAGATGCTGGCCGGCGTCGGGTTGCTGCCATATGCAGCGGGCCTCGGCACCAGCCGCCTGATTACGTCGATCAGCAAGGTAGTCTTGCCGCAATCCTTGTCGGGCGCAGTGATAACCAGATAAACGGACCAATGTGCGATCGGGTGAACCCAGGCCATCATCACCCATAGCGCGGTGGCCAACACCTCGTGCGGCTTTGCCGCGACATGAGTGCTGATGCGGGCAATTAGCTCCTCCAGCACCGTCGCCGTGCTGACGGACTCACCCCACGGCTCGACGCCCCATTCCGACATGCTGCTGTGCTTTTCTGCTTCAGCTTCAGCTTCGCAATAAGCGGTGAACTCCGCAGTGAGTGCACCAACATCCTCATCGAATTTCTTTGCCAGTTCAGCGATCTTGCCGTCGTGCTGGTCGATCGGGAGCTTGATGATGTCGGCGAACGCCCTTGGTTTTTCCTTCGCCTTCCTGGTAGCGAGCTCCTCGGCGTACATCTTTTCGCGAAACCGTTGCGCTTCAGTTTTGCGCAGCCGTTCGGCGCGCTGCTCTTCGAGCTTTTGCCGCGCCAATTGCTTTGCTTCTTCCGCCTCGCGCTCATCACGGATCGCTTGGCTCATGGATGTGAGGGCATTCACCAGTGCCGCGAGCGTCATGTCGGTCATGCCCAAAGCACCCAAGGCCTGCAACATCAGCTCGTAGCGTAGCGGCTGAGAGAGTTGAAATGCGCGGTCGACCGCGGCCAGGTCGGCAAGGCGTTCAGCCTCGGCCCTGATTTTGGCTTCGGCCTTGCTGCTATGTTCAATCTCGGGGAATTTGATGATTTTGTCGTCGGCCATGAGAACCCTCCCGCGCCGAGATGGGTTCTCAAAAAGCACGAGACCGCCATCGGCGCAAAACTGTTGCGCAAGGCGGCCTACCGTTGACGTTCACGACGTTGAACGCACCGCATTGCGCGGTGCCGGGGGCCGGTAGTTCAAGGCTTACCCTAAAGGGCAGCAGGGGTATGGTTCTATCGGTGCTGGCGCTCGTGAAATGCGCGGCTGGACCGTATGTGTAGGCGGTGTTGAAACGCAGTGCAAGGCACAGCAATGAACAATTACGGACATACAGTCGTAAGATGCACATCCATACTAAGTGGTAGCTTGAGTGAGAGGTTGAGAGGCTGGCGGTCGAACTTCGGGCCTATCCAACAAATCCGGAACAACTCGGGAATCGGAAAAGCGATGGGACATCGATTTCTGGACTTGCCGACCTCTCAACCTCTCGCCCCGCCCCAATGATTTTTGCCTTGGTTGTTGGTTATCTGGTTTGCAATCCATCTTCTGCTTTGCAGAAATGTTGCGATCAGACAACCAGCACCCCCCGGGGGCGCAGGACGTCCACGGTTGTTCAGGAAGGTGTTCTAGCTCCTGCCTGCGAAGTTGATTGATGCCGAGCGTCAGCTCAAGATCAGCAATCCCTATTACAAGCACATTTCGACATCATAGGAGCGCAGACGGCAGCAGCCCAAATCCTCATTCATCATCACGGCAGATCCCAATGACGTTGGATCCCCGCCGCGGCGTCTTCTGCAGGTACTGACCAACAGGACTCCGCCGTCTACTGAAATGTTTCGGCGAACGCGCCGCGATTTGACCGGCCATCGAAGCCAACTCGCGCCGCCGCTCGGCTTCAAGCTGGGCGGCCCCGCTCCGAGCGAACTCGGCCATCCGCTCGCGCCAGGCGGTACGCGCTTCGGCAGTGATGCGAATGATTCTTGTGCCGGGCACGACCCGTTCCTCAGGCCCCAGACCGCGCCGTCGCAGCGAATAGTAGGTTGATTTAGAAAGAGACTCGGCGCGGCAGAACTGCGAGACCGTGAGCGCAGAGTCGACGTGCGACACCTGTAGTGCAGGATTGCTGATTTTCGACATCGAGACCGCCTCCTGGCCGAGGGGTCTCAAAAGCATGAGGCCGCCCCGGCGCAAATCGTGTTTGCGCTTGGCGGTCCTCGTTGACGTTCACGACGTTGGACGCACCGCATTGCGCGGTGCCGGGGGCCGGTAGTTCAAGGCGACCCTAAAGGGCGCAGGGTATGGTACTCTCGGTGCTGGCGCTCGTGACTGCGCCGCATTAGTACCTTAGCGCAACCCTCAGACATTCGCAAACAACACGCACCGCCCGCGATGTTTGGTCGATGTTTGGTTTGCCGAAATTTTTGGAAGCTAAGTGCTTGATTTTATTGGCGCTCCCTAGGGGAATCGAACCCCTGTTTCAGCCTTGAGAGGGCCGCGTCCTAACCGCTAGACGAAGGGAGCGTGAGGGACAGGACATAGCCGCGAATTTTGCCGGCGGCAAGGTGAGATTCACGCGGTTCAGATGGCCTTTTCAACCGTCGTCCTGGCCTAGGGCGCAATCGCGCACGGGAGCTACAACCAACCCGTTCCCCCGAATGGTGATGGTCAAGGCCGCTCTCACGGCTCGTTGGCGAATTTCAGCTTTCCGGCCGGCCTCAAGGTGTGGGCGTCGAAAGTGCGGATCTCGGTGACCCCGCCGATATCGAGCGTGATCACCAGGCGGCCGCCGGCGACCCCGGTCGCGATGATTTTGGCGCCCTTGGGCAGGGTGGCGATGACGTCGCCGGCGGCTTCGACCGCCCTTCCCTCCGACTTGAAAAGGCGGTAGCCCACCGCGATCAGCACGGCGCAGATCGCCAGCGCCGTGGTCAACCCCGCGATCAGCATCATCCGCCGCACCCGCGCGAACAGCGCGGCCTGCTCGGGACTCGGTTCGGGAAGAGCGGTATCAGACGTCGTCATGGAAAGTCTTGGCCCTAAAAGTCTTGGCTCTGCGCAAAGGTTGGAGGTTGTCGTCGCCGGCGACGAGGGCTCGCCCCGGCTCGACCGCGTGCTGGCGGCGCACCTCACGGACCTGTCGCGATCGCGGCTGAAAGCCCTGATTTTGGCGGGCGCGGTGAGCCTGAAGGCCACCGCGATCCGCGACCCCGCTTATCACGTCGCATCCGGCGATACGATCATAATCGACGTGCCGGAGGCGGCGCCCGCCGAGCCGAAAGGCGAGGATATCGCGCTCGATATCGTGTTCGAGGACGACGACATCATCGTCATCAACAAGCCCAGGGGCCTGGTCGTTCACCCCGCGGCCGGCCACGAGACCGGCACGCTGGTGAACGCGCTGATCGCCCATTGTGGCGCCTCGCTGTCGGGCATCGGCGGGGTGCGCCGGCCCGGCATCGTGCACCGGCTGGACAAGGACACCACAGGGCTGATGGTGGTCGCCAAGAACGACCTCGCCCATGCCTTCCTGTCCGCCCAGTTCGCCGACCACGGCCGCACCGGCGCGATGCGGCGTGGCTACATGGCCTTTGCATGGGGCGTGCCGAACCGGCACCGCGGCACCGTCGATGCGCCGATCGACCGCCACCCGCACGCCCGCGAGAAGATGGCGGTGCGGCAGGGCGGCCGCGAGGCAGTCACCCATTGGGAGATCCTGGAGAGCTTTGCCGGGCGCGACGGCAAGCCGGTCGCCGCCCTGCTGGCTTGCGAGCTCGAGACCGGGCGCACCCATCAGATCCGCGTCCATCTCGCCCATATCGGCCACCCGCTCATGGGCGACGCAGTCTATGGCCCGCATTTCAAGACCAAGGCCCACCAGCTCGGGCCGGAATCGCGAGGAACTCTAACCGCGCTGGGGCGCCAAGCCCTGCACGCTTATCTTCTGGTATTGCAGCACCCCAGAACCGGAGAATTACTCCACTGGGAGGCGTCTCTCCCGGAGGATTTGCTTCTCTTGGAAAGCGCGCTGAAAGCGGCGCAATGACGCAGGCCGTTTAAGAAAGTCGTTACATTACAAAAAGTTATAGCTGCCACACGGGGACGTGACGTCAGCAATCCTTCCCTTTTCGCCCCCCGATGGGGTATATTGCGCCTGCGTTGGAAATGACCCACGCGGAACATCGCAGCCCGGCCGGCTTTGACACAGCGGTCGTCTGCCTGGCCCGCCGCTATCGGGGGCCTGAACCTTTGGAGGGCGCACTATGGCCCGTACCGCTGCTTTGCCGGTCCTCAATGGAGAATCCGGCCTTTCTCGCTACCTTGCCGAGATCCGCAAGTTCCCTATGCTGGAACCTCAGCAGGAATACATGCTCGCCAAGCGTTGGCGCGAGCATGACGATCGCGACGCGGCGCACCAACTCGTCACCAGCCATCTTCGCCTCGTGGCCAAGATCGCCATGGGCTATCGCGGCTACGGCCTGCCGATCTCCGAGGTCGTCTCGGAAGGCAATGTCGGCCTGATGCAGGCGGTGAAGCGTTTCGAACCCGAGAAGGGGTTTCGTCTCGCCACGTACGCGATGTGGTGGATCAAGGCGTCGATTCAAGAGTACATCCTGCGTTCCTGGTCGCTCGTGAAGATGGGCACCACCGCGAACCAGAAGAAGCTGTTCTTCAACCTGCGCAAGGCGAAGAGCAAGATCAACGCGCTGGACGAAGGCGATCTCCGCCCCGACCAGGTCGCGACCATTGCCAAGCGCCTGGGCGTGACGGACCAGGACGTGATCGACATGAACCGCCGCCTCGGTGGCGACGCGTCGCTCAACGCACCGATCCGTGACGACGGCGAAGCCGGCGAATGGCAGGACTGGCTGGTCGACAACACGCCCAACCAGGAAGCCATGATGGCGGAGCACGAGGAGTATGATCACCGCCGGGACGCGCTGAACGGCGCCATGGGCGTGCTCAACCCGCGCGAACGCCGCATCTTCGAGGCCCGTCGCCTCGCCGATGAGCCGATGACGCTGGAAGATCTTGCCGCCGAGTTCGGCGTGTCGCGCGAGCGCGTCCGCCAGATCGAGGTCCGCGCCTTCGAGAAGGTGCAGTCTGCGGTCAAGGGCACGATCGCAAGGCAGGAACAGGCCGCGCTGGAAGCCGCGCATTAAGCGGGCTTGCGCGGCAAGAGATTGGCGGATCGAAAGAGACGAAAAGCCGGCGGTGACGCCGGCTTTTTTGTTGGGTGTGGGCTTCGACATGTTTCGCGGGGATCCTGCGGGGCCCATGAACGCTTGCGACGGGTCGCCCGACAAACTCTTGCCGGGCCGAATCCAAAGAACGGACACGCGCCGTGTCGATCATCCTGCAATCCACAGTCGGCGGCTTCGAAGCCCAGTTCATGCGCAAGCTGCCACTGGTCGAGCAGGCGATGCGCGAGCACGGGCTCGAGCCGTCCGAATTCGTGATCTCGAAGGACTATGCCTCGACCGCGACAGTGCCGTTCGTGGGGCCGTTCTTCTACGATTACAGCGTGTTCTTCGGCGACGAGAAATTCACCGTCACCGAGCCGAACGACATGGTGTTCCTGGACTACTTCTTCAAACGCGTGCTGGCCGCCGACGGGCCGCCGGAATTGCCGAAGCGGCCGGGCCTGATCCGGCGGCTGTTCCGCTGGATGGCGCAGCCGGTGTGATCTTCCCCTCTCCCCTTGCGGGAGAGGGTGGTGAGGGGTCTCTATCCGCACGTACTGATGTGCGATTGTTCGCGGAGAGAGCCCCCTCATCCGGCGCTTCGCGCCACCTTCTCCCACAAGGGGAGAAGGGAAGAACGCACCGCCATTACGAAGACAACTTTCTACTCCCCCCAAGTCCGGGCCAGCGTCGCGAGCCAACAGCCTTCGCAATAGCGCGCGTCCTTGTAGTCGATCCAGTTGTGCGCATAGACGTGATCAAGCGGGATGTCGTAGCGCGCGCGCAGCACCTTCACGAGGATCTTCCACGCCGCGACCTGCGCCTCGGTCGGTCCCGTCGCGACATCAGGATAGTTGCCGGCGAACTCGACGCCGATCGAATTGTCACGCACGACCTGACGATAGGTCGGCCGGTTGTCGATGTACTTGTTGTCGTTGCGGTTGGCGCCGTCGCCGTGGGTCGGCACCAGGTTCTCGGCGACCGCCCAATAGACCGTGCCATCGGTCTCCACCCACACCGTGACGCCGCGGCGCCTCGGGTTCTTCGATTGCTCCACGGCGCCGCCGCGCGCCGAGCCCGCCGGCCCCTCGGTCTGGTGCACGATGATGTTGCGCCAGGGATGGGCGCTGCGGACATCGCCCCACGGCGCGAGCCAGACCATCTTGAGGCCGGGAATGTCGGGCGTGCCGGAGGCGCGCGCGATCTTCGCGAGCTCGGCGTCGGTTGCGGCGGCGGGCGTGATCAGGAGAGCGGCGAGAATGACCGCGAGCAGGCGAGGCATCATCATGCAGGTCCACTAACGGACCCAGATCGTAACAGGCTTTACGCGAATGTGCGCTCGCTCTCGGCCGGTCCGATCGGCTCCGGCGAAAGCGGCGGGGCCGGATCGTAGACCGCGAAATCGTTCTTGCCGTTCTTCTTGGCGGCATAGAGGGCGTGGTCGGCATGCGCGATGAGGCGGTCCGGGAATTGGCCGATGCCGCGGTCCCATTCGGCGACGCCGATCGAGATCGTGATCGGGATCTCCTTGGCCGTGCAGGTGGCGGCATCCTGGCGACAGACCTCGAGCACGCGGCGGGCGATCGCCGCAGCCTCGCGCAGGGACGACGACGGCAGCACCACGCAAAACTCGTCGCCGCCGGTTCGGGCGAGCATGTCGCCCGGCCGCAAGCGCGTTTGCGCCATCAGGGTGAAGTGCCGCAGGCAATCGTCGCCCGCGGCGTGGCCGTGGGTGTCGTTAATGGTCTTGAAGCCGTCGAGGTCGATCACCAGCAGCGAGAACGGCTCGCCGCTGCGCTCCGAGCGGGCGCATTCCTCGGACAGGCGCTGCAACAGATGGCGCCGGTTGGCGACGCCGGTGAGATCGTCGAGCAGCGCGAGGTCAGCGACCTCGCCCCGCAGCCGGTCCATCGCCATCAGCAGGAAGCCGAAATTGAGCGTCATCGACAGGAACAGCAGTCCCAGCACCATGACGGCGTGGTTCTGACCGCCCGCGATGGCCGAGAAATCATAGCCGAGCAAATTGCCCACGACGCGCATGCAGAACGTAGCGACCAAGGCGATGATGACAATGCCGGACAGCCGGGCTCCCGGGCTGACTCGCTCTTCCGGCGGCGACAGCAACAGATGCAGCGAGCGCAACAACGGCAGGGACTGCCCGAGCGTGTAGCAGAGCATCCGCAGCGGCATGTGATCGAAACCGAACTTGAAGAAAGCGACTGCACCCAGGCTCAGGGCGCTCGCCGCGACCATGAACCGCCAGGATACTGGCCGATGATAGAAGCGCTGGATGCCCATTGCGGCGAAGCAGCTCGCCGCGATGATGCCGGCACCGCCGATCAGAAGCGGCACAGCAGACATGACCAAGAGGCCAATCAGGGCAACCACCGCGCCGGCCGCGCCGACGAAGGCCGATGCCATCCAGAACCGAGCGGCCGCGAATTTCGGATAGGAGCGCGCGACGTAGGCCCAGATCAGGCCGAGCGCGAGAAAGTTGACGACGAAGACCGTCCAGAGTGTCGGTACGTTCAGCATGGCGAGCGCCGCGCGCACAGCATCGCGTCCCCCATTCCTGGCAGCCGTCCGTCCATGACCCATCCCCGTCTTCTTGCGGGGAACAATGCGCGGACTGCGCTTAACGGAGTCTCACCGAGATCCTTCAAAGCGCGCCTTTGGTTTTGGATTCATGAACGGCGCGGTCGCGTTGTCGGATCGTTAGGCATGTCGCCGCGGTCCCGCCGCGTCCCTGTCACAACGCGCTCGATGCGGATTCGCGGGCAAAAATCACCCGAAAATGCATCTGAGTTGTGGATAACGCGATGACACGGATGTGACAGCACAGGGCAGAGCCCTGCGAATCTGCTGAGTTTATGGTCGAGGATATTGCGAGGCTGGCCCTCCGCCGAGCATCCCTCGTGTCGCGTTCAACCATTTAACCCCTAAGAGGATACTATGGCTAAGAAAGCGAAGAAGGCGGCGAAGAAGAAGGCGAAAAAGGCCAAGAAGGCGAAGAAGAAGTAACGAGGCTTCTTTTTCTTTGCCCGGGTGGAGCCTCGCTCCGCCCGGGCGTCGGGACCGATTGGTTCGAAGGTGGCGGGCGCAAGGCTCGCTTTTTTATTGGGCGGCGTGTAGCGCCCGCTCAGCTTCTCGCTCCCTCTCCCCGTTCTTACGGGGAGAGGGTGGGGTGAGGGGCCTCTCTTCCCAGCGCGATTGTCGATGGACCTGTACCCCCTCACCCGGATTGCATCTACAATGCAATCCGACCTCTCCCTGCAAACGGGGAGAGGTGAAGGAAGCAGCGGGGACAAGGTGAAGAGCCTACCTTTCCGCGAACGCCAGCTTGGCGCCGAGTGCGGCAAAGCCCGCGGCAAAGCTGCGGCGCAGCCACGCCATGACGCGCGGGCGGGAGATCACGCGCTCGCGCACCTAGGCGGCGCACAGGCCATAAATGGCGAACACCACAAAGGTCATCGCCATGAAGGCGCCGCTCAAATCGAGCATCTGCGCCAGCACATGAGCCTCGTCCGCCGCGATGAACTGCGGCAGGAAAGCGAGGAAGAAGATCGACAGTTTTGGATTGAGGATGTTGATCAGGAAGCCGGTGACGACGACCCGGCCGCTCGACCGCTCGCGGATCTCGCGGACATATAGAGCAGATAGAGCACCCCGCCCCATTTCAGCGCGGCGAAGGCGAGCGCGCTGGTATGGAGCACGGCGGCAAGCC
Source organism: Bradyrhizobium sp. SMVTL-02 (assembly GCF_051853005.1). NCBI lineage: Bacteria > Pseudomonadati > Pseudomonadota > Alphaproteobacteria > Hyphomicrobiales > Nitrobacteraceae > Bradyrhizobium > Bradyrhizobium sp. SMVTL-02. Next base: position 7,142,952 of record NZ_CP182469.1, read on the forward strand.
CGAGCATGGCAGCACACATGTGCGGCACGATCCCGAGCGTGCAGCCGAAAGCGGCCGCGACACTGGCGCGCGATCCGCGGGTCAGTGCCGCCGCCAGCGTATAAAGCACGCCGGTGCCGGGGGAGGCGACCACGATGAGCGAGGTGAGCAGGAAGGACCAGGACATGAGCGGGCCTTACCAGTCCGCCTCACGCCAGGAAAGTCGGCTGGCGCGAACCGGCCGTCAGGACAGCTGCGCGATCTCGGCCTCGCGCAGCACGTCGAGCGGTGCCCACGGCTTGGCCCAGAATTTCGCGCCGTCAGGCAAGGGCTGCTTCAAGGGACGACCGGAGGTGACGACGACGTCGAGCTTCGGATTGCGGTCCTTGGCAACATACGCAAGCTCGACGCCGTTCATGCGGCCTGCAAGCTGTACGTCGGTCAGCATCAGGCGTAGCGCACCGGCCTTCTTGTCCAGCACGCGTTCGGCAGCTTCGGCACTCTCGCACTGAATAACCTGATAGCCGCTCTCTTCGAGCAGGACACACAGCATCTCGCGCTGCATGACGTCGTCTTCAACAATGAGCGCTGTCGCGCCAAACGGCTGTGCTTGTCCCATCGACGGCTCCTGATGCCTGCGTCGGTAACGTATGTTAAAAACAACGAGCGGCTATGGTTCGGTTTCGTTTCAAAAAAAGTAAGCCGTGGTTCCATGGTCGGGGACTTGACGTGGGGAGATCATGACTGCGATTCGCGGCGCCGCCGCCATTACGGGAGCCGCAAGCGGCATCGGCCGCGCGCTGGCTATTGAGCTCGCCCGGCGCGGCTGCGACCTCGCGCTTGCCGACCGCGACGAGGCCGGGCTGAAATCGCTCACCGCCGAGCTCGGCACGAGCCGCAAGATCAGCCTGCATCGAGTCGATGTCGGCGAGGCGAGCGACATCGCGCGGTTCGCCAGCGAGGCGACCATGGCGCATTCGTCGCTCGGCATCGTCGTCAACAATGCCGGCGTGGCGCTGCTGGGGACGGCATCCCGGCGGCATCGCCACGTCCATCGCGCGCAATTCCCGCACCGGCGTCGGCGTCACCGACAATGCGCGCCGCTCGCAGTTGATCGAGCGGTTCGAAACCGCGGCGAAGACTACGCCAAAGGACGCTGCGCTACGCATCATCAAGGGCATCGAGAAGAACGAGCCCCGCATCCTGATCGGCAACGACGCAAGGTTCATGGACCTGTTGCAGCGCTTCCGCCCGGGGACGTATTGGGCGCCACTGCAGCGCAGGTTGGAGAAGATGGCGAAGGGGACGTGAACGTCGCCTGCTCTTCCACCCTGCCCCGGAGGGGGACGGTGAAGTCACTGCCCCGCCAGCCTGTCCGCGAAATACCCGATGGTCTTGCGGTAGACCACCGCCCTGTTCCACTCGCGCATCGCCTCGAAATTGGCGGTGCCTTCGCCGTAGGGCTGCCCCATCTTGAAGCCGCTCGTGTGCAAGAGGTTCGCGGTCGAGGCGAGCACGTCGGGGACGCTGTGGCGGAGATCGACATGGCCGTCGCCGTCGAAATCGACGCCGTACTTGATGTAGGACGACGGCAGGAACTGGGTCTGGCCGATCTCGCCGGCATAGGCGCCGATCAGGTCGCGCAGCGGCAGGTCGCCGCGCTGCACGATCTTGAGCGCGGCGAGCAGTTCGCCCTGGAACAGGTCGGTGCGGCGGCAGTCATGCGCGAGGGTCGCCAGCGTGCGGATCACCGGCAGCTTGCCCATGTCGCCCTTGCCGAAATCGCTCTCCAGCCCCCAGATCGCGACCAGGATGTAACGGGGCACGCCGAACTGCTGCTCGATGCGCGAGAGCAGCGCGGCGTGACGCTGCAGCAGCGCCCTGCCGCCATTGATGCGGCCCGGGCCGACGCGGGTCGAGACATACTGCTCAAAGCTCTTGTTGAAGGTGTAGCGCTGGCGCCGGTCGAAGGCGAGCACGGCCCCGTCCTGGGTGATGCCGCTGAATGCCGCGCTGGTGACGTTTCCCGAGACGCCGGCGCTTTGCGCTTCCGAGGCCATGGCGGCAATGAAGCTGTTGAAGTCGCCGCCGCAGCGCGCGGCCTGCGCCGAGCCGCCGGCCAAACCAAAGAAGCAGGCGGCGGCCAGAGCGTATCTCAACATGTCGAGCGATCCCCCAAGATCCCGGTGCGAAGCAGGGTGCGATCATGCCCGGGAAAGCCGCCAGCGTCAAAGCGGCACGCTTGATCCGCATCAACGTGTCTGGTGCCCTGCTTTCTAGACCGGCGGGGAGCGCCGTCCGGGAGAAGTGCCAATGACGACAGGATGCGCATGCGCATCATGGCTCGCAACGTCGTCGCGCCCCGGAATGACGGACGAGGCAACTTCCTTTATGATGTCGGCGCTTGTGTAGGAGGTGCCATGCCTGACAATCATCGACCTCGACCAACCCGCCTCCTGCGCGTCCCGCTGTTCCGCCTGCTCGCCATCAACCTCGCGATCGGCGCCTGCGCAGCAGTGCTGCTCGTCGGCGGGCTGCTATGGCTCAACCCCGGTCATCTGCGCGAGCTGATCTTCGCCGACCGCACACCCGGCATCGCGCTTGTTCTGCTGCTCGCCTCCTTCTTCGTCACCTTCGGTTCCGCCGCGATGGGCAGTGCGATCATGGCGCAGGAACGCAAACAAGATGTCGGTGGGCGCAACGGCGGCCACGGCTCGCGACTCGCCGTTCAGGACGTGACGCGGCGCCCGCGGCCAAGATAAACCTCTGCAGCGATGGAACTCGCCCTCGCGCGAGGAACCGCGTGTCTGCACGCAGACGGGAACGTGCGGCGGAGCGCAATTCTCTACAGGCGTCCAACGCCCGCTGCATCGCCAGAACAGCAATATGAACAAAGTGCTTCGATAACCCAAACAATTGCTTCGACGTGCATCGGAACTTAACTTCACGGTCACCGCATATCCGCTGAGCTCGCCGCGACACCAGCGCTCTGTCGATTTGACTTGCCAAGGCATGGCAAAAGGTATATTCTTCTATTTCAGGTTGTAGCCCTGCCAGCCCCGGGCGACGCTGAAGACCAAAATAAACGGCGGGCTTTGCGCCCGCCGTTTATTGAGGGTTCGCACCGGACCTTCGAAAAGCGCGTGGCGCTTCCATTCCAACATCTCGCCGATCGATGGCGCCGAGCGCTCCGCAAGACCACGGCTGCATGCCCGACAACCGCCAGAGTCATTTGACTGCGGCGCCCTGATCGACGACAAGCCGCCATGGCCAAGAAACCCGGAACCAATCCCAAAGGCGAATTCGCCTTCTTCAACGTCGTCTATGAAGACGGCTCCCAGCGGTCCAACCGCCGCGTGCCCGCCGAACTGCTCGGCGGCCTCGACGGCGATGAACCCGCCCGCAGCTTCATCATGGAGCAGGACCGCGAGATCGCGGAGAAATCGGGACGACCGCCGCTGGCGATTAAAAGCCTCGACCGGGTGGGAGCGAAGAAGAAATAGGCCGACCTTGGCAGGCGCTCACCAGCCCCGGCAGCTTGTTGCGCTGCCAGTCGATGCCGGCGTCACAGACCCGGCAGCAGACGGTGAGGTGGGGCCGATGATCCAGAATCACGGCAGCAAATCGATTGGCCTGAAAATCGCTTCAAGCAAAAACGGCGAGCTTTCGGCCCGCCGTTTTCGTTTGCATGGATGCCCCGGGGGCATGACGATCCGGATCAGTTATCCAGGAACGACCGCAGCTTCCGGCTCCTTGACGGATGCTTCAGCTTGCGCAGCGCCTTGGCTTCGATCTGGCGGATACGTTCGCGCGTCACCGAGAACTGCTGGCCGACTTCTTCCAGCGTGTGGTCGGTGTTCATGCCGATGCCGAAGCGCATGCGCAGGACGCGCTCTTCGCGCGGCGTCAGCGAGGCGAGCACGCGCGTGGTGGTCTCGCGCAGGTTCGACTGGATGGCGGCGTCGATGGGCAGGATCGCGTTCTTGTCCTCGATGAAATCGCCGAGATGTGAATCCTCTTCGTCACCGACGGGGGTCTCGAGCGACAAGGGCTCCTTGGCGATCTTGAGGACCTTGCGGACCTTCTCGAGGGGCATGCCGAGCTTCTCGGCGAGTTCTTCCGGGGTCGGCTCGCGGCCGATCTCGTTGAGCATCTGGCGGCTCGTGCGCACGATCTTGTTGATCGTCTCGATCATGTGCACGGGGATGCGGATGGTGCGCGCCTGGTCGGCGATCGAGCGGGTGATCGCCTGCCGGATCCACCACGTGGCGTAGGTCGAGAACTTGTAGCCGCGGCGATACTCGAACTTGTCCACCGCCTTCATCAGGCCGATGTTGCCTTCCTGGATCAGGTCGAGGAATTGCAGGCCGCGGTTGGTGTACTTCTTGGCGATCGAGATCACGAGACGGAGGTTGGCTTCCACCATCTCCTTCTTGGCCTGACGGGCCTCGCGCTCGCCCTTCTGCACGGAGTGCACGATCTTGCGGAACTCGACGATCTCGAGACCGGTGAGCGCGGCGAGCTGATGCACCTCGTGACGAAGGTCCTTGATGCGATCCTTCTCGTGGTGGACGAAGTTCTTCCAGCCTTTTGCGGAAAGTTTCGAGACACGGTTGAGCCAGCGCGGATCGAGCTCCGAGCCGGTGTAGTTGCGCAGGAAGTCCTCGCGCGCGACGCCGTGGCTGTCGGCAAGGCGCATCAGGCGACCCTCGTGCGAGACGAGGCGCTTGTTGATGTCGTAGAGCTGCTCGACGAGCGAATCGATGCGCGCCTGGTTGAGGCGCAGCGACTTCACCTCGACGATGATCTCGTCCTTGAGCTTGCGGTACTTGCGTTCCTGGTGCGGCGACAGCGAGGGCCCGTGCGAGGTGCTCTCGAGCTGGTTCTGGATGTCCTGCTCCTGGAGCTTGCGCAGCTTCTTGTAGCTCTCGGCGATCTTGTCGAAGATCTCGACGACCTTCGGCTTGAGCTCGGCCTCGATCGCCGCGAGCGACATCTGGTTCTCGAACTCGTCGTCCTCGTCCATGTCGGCTTCGGCGGCGGCCTCGCCCGGATCCTTCTCGGCTTCGCCGTTGCCGGCGGCGGGCGCGGCGCGGAACGGGGTCGGCGACGGCGGAGCTGCGGGCGGCGCGACATGGGCGGGCGCAGCGGCGGATGCGGTGGCTTCACCGCCCTCGGCCGTGGCTTCGCCGCCTTCGGCAGCGGGGCCGCCGATCATCGCGGTGTTCATGCCGCCCTTGGCCTCGGGACCGGCATAGGTCGCTTCGAGATCGATGATGTCGCGAAGGAAGATTTTTCCTTCGTTGAGCTCGTCGCGCCAGATGATGATGGCCTGGAAGGTCAGCGGGCTTTCGCACAGGCCTGCGATCATCGCCTCGCGGCCGGCCTCGATGCGCTTGGCGATCGCGATTTCGCCTTCGCGGGAGAGCAGCTCGACCGTGCCCATCTCGCGCAGATACATGCGCACGGGATCGTCGGTGCGCTCGCCCGGCTCGCTCTTCTTGACCTCGGTGACGGCCTTCTGGGTGACCTCGACGAGCTCGTTGTCGGTCTCGTCCTCGCCGCCCTCGTCCTTGTCCTCCTCGCCTTCGCTATCGTCGGCTTCGGTGACGTTGATGCCCATGTCCGAGAGCATCGACATGATGTCCTCGATCTGTTCGGGCGAGGTCTGGTCGGACGGCAAGACTTCGTTGAGCTGATCGAAGGTCACGAAGCCACGCTTCTTGGCCTGCTTGATCATCTTCTTCACTGCCGCGTCGGACAGGTCGAGCAAGGGCGACGGCGCGTCCTGGGAATCCTTCTCGGGAGCATCCGCTGCCTTGTCGTCTTTTTCCTTGTCCTTCGCCTGCAGCGTCTTTGCCTTGGTGGCCATCCATTGCTCCTAAACGCGCTTCATGCGAGACGTTCGCCGCGCCCGCGTGAATTCCTTGAACCTGTTGCTCGACGCTCTCGCTTCGGCAGCTCTCGACACGGAAAGGGCGGCGCACACGTCTCTCGCCACCCCCAACTCTCTCTCGCCGGATTTGCCTAACGCTTCGTGAGCCTCTTTGTCGCGGCGGATGCAGGTGTAGTGCCAACAGCTATTGCGCGGATTCATTCCTGACGCGTCTGTTCTGCCTGCGGCCGCCTCTGGGCCAAAGTGCTACAAGACCGTTAAGCCTCGATTAACCCTGTTTTTGCCGCCAAACCTTGGATTTGGCGAGTCTTTTAGCGGTTCCGGCCACGACCGTCCGCATGATTCTTTCGTCACACGCTCTTCTGCACCCGACCCGACAGTTCGCCAAAACCCTCGATCAGGGCCTCGGTACCGTCGACTTCGGCCATCCGAGCCTTGACGTCACGCAGCCATGCCAAATTGGCCTCGCTGGGGTCCTCCCCCAAGGCCAGCTCGGCGTCCTTCAGCTCTCTAAGTAGTGAATGCCATTGCCGATGCAAGGCGACCAGCTGATGCCAGGTGGCAAGAACGTCGTCCCGTGCCGCCCCCTCGCGGGCGCCCCACACCGCCGCGGTGGTAATGGCGCTCTCAACTCTTTGAAGGACTTGAGAAAATCCACCCTTTGCGAGGTCGCCGCGCATCTTCTCGGCCTGCTCCTCGGGGTCCGGCGAGTGGTAATGGTCGTTGACGAAGGCGCTGATAATGCCGGCCCGGAGCTTGTGGGCCTCGGGATGGGCCAGCTCCAGGGCGGCCACCTCCTCCAGGTGCTCATGCAGCAGCCAGGGGTGGTTGATCAGGCTTTGCAGGATCAAAGCCTCCCGGCGGGAAATGGCACTTCTCTGTCCGCGCATGATAGGGCTTGCCGCCAGCTGCGGGCTCGCCGCCTGGTAGGGGCCGGAGGGCAGCAGGGTCGGGCCCGGCAGGCCGCGGCGCCCGCCGCCGAATCCCTGGCCGGCGAATCGATTCGCGCCGCCCCCGCCCCGCGGCTGGAACGGACGGCCGCCGCCGGGGCGGAAATTGCCGCGACCACCAAAGCCGCCGCGCCCGCCTTCGGGAGCGAAGGTGCGCTGCAGCCGCTCGACGAAGTCGTCGCGGTAGTAGCGCCGCACCACCTCGTCGCGGATGCCGTTCGTGAGCTCCTTGATGCGCGCCTCCAACGCGGCGCGGCGCTCGGGCGTGGCGAAATTGCCGCCTTCGAGCTCGCGCGACCAGAGCATGTCGGCGAGCGGACGTGCCGCCGCAATCACCTCTTCCATCGCGCCACGGCCGCCGGAGCGCACGAGATCGTCGGGGTCCTGCCCTTCCGGCAGCAGGGCAAAGCGCAGGCTCTTGCCCGGTGCCAGGAAGGGCAGCGCGAGATCGGCGGCACGATAGGCCGCCTTCTGTCCGGCGCGGTCGCCGTCGAAGCAGAGGATCGGCTCGTCCGCCATCTTCCAGAGCAGCGCGAGCTGGCTTTCGGTCAGCGCAGTGCCGAGCGGCGCCACCGCACCCGCAAAGCCCGCGGTGACCATGGCGATGACGTCGACATAGCCTTCGACCACGATCAGCGCGCCGCCGTCATGGGTGGCTTTGCGCGCCGTCTGGTGGTTGTAGAGATTGTCACCCTTGTGGAAGAGCGGCGTCTCCGGCGAGTTCAGGTATTTTGCCGGAACGTCCTTCTCCAGCGCGCGCCCGCCGAAGGCGATGACGCGGCCGCGCAAGTCCGTGATCGGAAACATCACGCGATCGCGGAAGCGGTCGTAAGGAACGGGAATGTCGTTGCCGGCCACCAAGAGGCCGGTCTCGACCATGTCGTCGACGGAGATTCCGAGCTTGCCGAGATGCTCCTTCAGCGCGAAGCGATCGGGCGAGGCATAGCCGAGACGGAATTGCAATTGCGTCGCCGGCGAGATGGCGCGGTCGGCGAGATAGCCACGCGCTTTAGCACCGACGCGCGAGGCCAGCGTCTCCGCAAAATACTTGGCGGCGAGATCCATGACGTCATGCAGCGAGCGGCGCCGCTGCTCCTCGCGCGCCGCGTTGGGCGTCACCGCCGGCAGCGGCAGGCCGGCCATGTTCGCGAGCCGCTCGACGGCCTCGGCGAACGGCAGGCCGTCGGTCTCCATCACGAAATTGATGATGTCGCCGTGCTTGCCGGAGGAGAAGTCGTGGTAAAAGCCCTTCTGGTCGTTGACGTAGAAGGACGGCGTCTTCTCCTGCTGGAACGGCGACAGCCCCTTCCACTCCCGACCCGCCTTCTTCAGCTTGACGCGCTTGCCCACGACTTCGGAAACCGAAAGCCGGGCACGAAGCTCGTCGAGGAATTGGGGCGTGAAGCGCATGGGATCTGTGTAGCGCGAACTGGGGTGAGTCGGGCGAAGATCAGGGTTATAGGCGTAGCTTGCCCAATAGTCAGGTTTAGGCGGGTTATCCGGGTTATTCGACCTATGCACAGGCCTTGAACCCCGCCCGGTTCCACGCTTCCATACCCCCATGTTCAGGACCTTTCGAGGTGGCCACAGTGGGGGCTGGCGCGTCACCTCGATTTCACCGGTGACTGGCGAGCCCCTGCCCTTCATGCCGGCGCTGTCGGTGACCGACAGCGACGCGGTCTCGTTGCCGCTTGTGCCCTCGCGCAATGCCTGGCGGCTGGTCGGCGTTGCCAGCACCTTGCGCTACACCGAGCGGCCCGAGAAGCAGCAGCTCGTGGCCGTGCAAGCCGGGCTCGGCCGCCCTGAGGCCACCAGCGCAGCGCTGATCCCGATCCGCAAATCGCAGGCCTGGTGGGACCTGACCCAGGAAGAGCGGCGCAAGATCTTCGAGGACAAATCGCACCACATCGCCGGCAGTCTTCGTTTCCTGCCCGCAATCGCGCGCCAGCTCTATCACTGCCGCGACCTCGGCGAGCCGTTCGACTTCCTGACCTGGTTCGAGTTCGCCCCCGCGGATGCCTCGTTGTTCGAGGAGCTGGTGGCGATGCTGAGGCAAACCGAGGAATGGAGCTATGTCGAGCGCGAGGTCGACGTGCGCGCGGTGAAGGAGGTGCTGTCGGCGTAGGGCGAACTGCCGCCGCGATGGAGGTCTATTCCCTCGCCCCGTTCTGACGGGCCCGCGACGAGCTTCACTCGCGCTGGCAGGCTTCTGGTGAGGGGCTCTCTCCGCGCGTGAGATCATCGAGAGACCTGTACCCCTCACCCGGATCGCAAGAGCGATCCGACCTCTCCCCGCAAGCGGGGGGAGGTGAAGTCCACATTCGTGATCAGTGGTCGAGAAACCGTCCCGACTCGATGCGGGGCAGATCCGTGACGGGCCAGTTGTAGATATAGGTCCACGCCTTCTCGGTCGTGCCGTCAGGCAGCGTCACCTCGATCAGCTCGCGCAGATATTCGGTCGGCTCGGGAAAGCCTTCGCCGCAGGCTTCATACATGTCGAGCTCGCGCAGCAGCTCGTCGGCTACGCGCAGCTGGAAGAGCTCGCCATGGACGAGGTCGGAGGACGCGTCCGAGCGCAGCAATCCCGGATAATGCTTGATGAGGAACAGCTTGCCACGGCAGGTTGCCTCGCCGATGAAGTCCGCGTGCTGCGCAAGCAGCCGCGCCATCGGATGGTCGAAGTCGCGCATCAGGGTGCCGTAGACGAACAGGCGGTTGGAGGTCATGACGGGGTCTATAGCCGGCCATGAGATGGAATGACAGCGCTATACGTTGGGGAAGCATCGTGCCCGCCACCGTCATTGCGAGGAGCTCTTGCGAGGAAGCAATTCAGACCGTCGTTGCGGAAACGGACTGGATTGCTTCGCTCGCAATGACGGATTGGAGCACCCCTCACCCCGCCGTCGCCACAGCCGCGCCGACTACCTCCTCGCTCACCACTTCGAACTTCCTCAGCTCCATCCGGCCAAAGCTCGTCGACAGCGCGACATCGGCGGCGTCCCGCCCCGTGGCCATCAGGATGCGGCCGATGCGGGGGGTGTTGTGGCGGGCGTCGAAAGTGAACCATCGGCCCGAGAGCCAGACCTGAAACCAGCCGGAGAAATCCATCGGGAACGGTTCGGGCGGGATGCCGATATCGCCCATGTAGCCGGTGCAGTAGCGCGCGGGGATGCCCATGCAGCGGCAGAGCGCGACGGCCAGATGCGCGAAGTCGCGGCAGACGCCGGTCTTCTGCTCGTAGACGTCGTGCGCCGACTTCATGTGATGGGCGTGCTCGTACCCGAAGGTGACATGCCGATGCACGAACGCGGTGATGGCAGAGACGCGCTGCCAGCCCGGCTCGGTCTTGCCGAACAGCGACCAGGCGATGTCGGTGAGCTTGTCGGTCTCGCAATAGCGGCTCGGCATCAGATAGAGCAGCAGTTCGTTCGGCAGCTCCTCGATCGGGATCTGCTGTGCATCCGGCATCACCTCGTCGGGCAGGCCGCTGTCGCGCACCAGCGCGCTACCTTTCAGCGTCACGCCGCCGGCCGGCGCCATGAGGCGGCCGCACACATTGCCGAAGCCGTCGTGATAGAAGCGGATGGGAACGTCGGGCTCGGCAACCACCGTCTCCCGGCCGATGATGTCGGCCTGTCGCGAGGGGTGCATGTTCAGCATGATCACCATCGGTGTCGGCTGCAGCGCCGCGTAGGTGATCTCGAAGCCGACCTTGATCTCCATCACGGAACCTCTGCGTCCATCTCTTCGTCGCTGTCTTGGTCGTCGGAGACCACCTTGATGTTCACTTCCATCTCGTCGAAGGCGTCCTCGGAGCCGATATAGACGCCGTGCAGCGGGATCGCCTGGCGCGGGTCGCGGGCGACCGCGACGCGGATGAGGTCTCGGGTGCCGACGATACCGTTGGTCGGATCGAACTCGATCCACCCTGCGCTCGGCAGATAGACCTGCACCCAGGCATGGGTCGAGCCGCCGCCGACATGGCGTTCCGCGATGTCCTCTGGCACGAAGATGTAGCCGGAGACGAAGCGCGCGGCGATGCCGAACTGGCGCAGCGCCTCGATCATGAACAGCGCATAGTCCCGGCAGGTTCCCGTGCCCGACTGCAAGGTGTCGAGCGGATGCTGCGTGCCGGGCTCGTGACGCTTGCGGTACCTGAACTGCTCGCCGATCGCGTGCGTCATGCCGCTCAGGATCTTGAAGGTCGGCGTCGGGGCCTCCTCGTCGAGGAAGCCGCGCGCCCATTCTCCGATCTCCCCGTCGGGATCGGCATATTGCGGCGTGATGTACTGGACGAGATCGGCGAACTCCTCGTCGTCATAGACGAACGGATAAAAATAGGCGGCATCGTCCGCGGTCAACGCGAACTCGTCGACCGGATTGTGCTCGACTGTGACGTGCCAGTCGAAGGTCAGATGATCCGCGCGCTCGTCGAAACTGGCGATCGCGACCGAGTTGCCAAACACATCGTGGATCCAGCGCAGCGACATCGGCTCGGGCGAGATCTCGAGCCTCGAGTCGAGCACGCGCAAATCATGCCCGTCGCGCGGACGCAGCATGATGCGGTGTTCGCCGAACGCCACCGGGCGGTTGTAGCGATATTCGGTCTTGTGATGAATCGTCAGCAGCGGCATCGTCCGACCATCATGGTGATTTTGGGTAGGCCAATCTATACCGATTCCTGCCCAATTTTCGGGGTGACTGCATCTTCCATAGGCAATCAGGATGGCTTTAGACACAGCCGGCACGACCGATCAACTGCTCGGCGAGAGTGACATTCCGTCAGTGCATGAGGTGAATGCAGAAGGCACATCGCCCTTCCTGCTCACCGCGGATCACTACGGACGCGCATTGCCGCGCGCGCTCGGCGATCTCGGCATTCCCGAGAGCGAGCTCGTCAGGCACATCGGCTGGGACATCGGCATCGCCGGCGTCGCCGAGCGCCTCGCCAGGATGCTCGATGCGCACCTGATCGCGCAGCGCTATTCGCGGCTCGTGATCGACTGTAACCGTCCGCCCGGCGCTGCGAGCTCGATCCCCGTGATATCGGAGGCAACCACGATCCCCCGCAACGAGGCCATCTCCGATGCCGAGCGCGCGGCGCGGCGGCGCGAGATCTTCGAGCCCTATCACCATCGCATCGACACGACGATCGGCCGGCGCCTGCACGACAAGCGCCCGACCGTGCTGGTGTCGCTGCACAGCTTCACGCCCGTCTATGCCGGCGTCGCGCGGCCCTGGCACATCGGCGCACTGTACAATCGCGACACCGTGCTGCCGCGGCTGCTGCTGAAGCATCTTCGCCGCGAGAGCGATCTCGTCGTCGGTGACAACGAGCCCTATGCGGTGAGCGACCTCACCGACTACACCATCCCCGTGCACGGCGAAGCCCGCGGCCTCGTCAACACCGGCATCGAGATCCGCCAGGATCTGATCGCGGACCAGTCCGGCCAGCAGCAATGGGCGGAGCGGCTGGCAGGGCTCTTTGCGGAAATCGAGGTGGAGCTGCGGGCGGAGAGGTTGGCGTAGCCAGCCAAGCCGACCGTGCGCTCCCTCCCCCGCTTGCCGGAGAGGGTTCATTTGGCCCTGGTCAGCGCCAGCCAGATGCCGCCGCCGATCATGAAGCCGCCGGAGATGCGCGACATCAACCGCGTGCGGCGGGCCGAGAAGAATTTCCGGGCGCGACCCGCTGCGATGGCGTAGAGCGCGTCCGTCATCACGGCGGTGACCATGAAGGTCGCGCCGAGCAGCGCGACTTGCGGAAAGTGCGGCTGACTCATGTCCATGAACTGCGGGATGAAGGCACCGAAGAACACCAGCACCTTCGGGTTCGACAGCAGCACCAGGAAACCTTGCAGGAAAAACCCGCCGCGCGGCGGCGGAGGCGGTGCGTCGACATCGACGCCCTCGACCGGCGCCCAGATCAGCCTGATGCCGAGCCAGACCAGATAGGCGGCACCTGCAAAGCGTACCCAGTCGAACCAGTAGCCCATGGTCGCCATCAGCGAGGTCAGGCCGATCGCGACGATGCCGATGACGATGGCGAGACCCGCTTGCGCGCCGGCCACGTTCGTGAGCGCCGCACGCGTGCCATGACGCAGCCCGTTGGCGATGACGAGGGTCACGATCGGACCGGGCAGCAACGCCAGCGCAATGCACGCGGCGACGAAGGCGAGGTAGGCTTGCATGGACATCATGGGCGGGACTCGGCTGGCGGCGGATTTGAAGTATTAATGCATGGGATGGGCGGGAACGGAAGCTCTTCTCCCTCTCCCCGTTCTTACGGGGCCGCGACGAGTTCGGCTCGCGCTGAGAGGACCGGGGTGAGGGGCTGCCTCCGCGAAGGCGAGGGCAGAGGGATCGACACTGTCCGCTCCCCCGTCATTGCGAGCGAAGCAAAGCAATCCAGAGTCCCTCCGCAGAAAGATTCTGGATTGCTTCGCTTCGCTCGCAATGACGGGGTGGGGAAAGCTGACGTAAGATCAACCAATTGAATTCGCGGATGCTCCCCTCACCCGGAAGAGCAGCGCCTCACCTTCCGTCCAGCGCCGCTGCCATCCATCGCTTCATCTCCTGCGTCTCCAGAAGCTCCAGCGCCGCGCTCTGCACGGCGTTCGCCTCGCCCGCGCCTTGCGCTACTGCGACGAGCAGATCGCAGCGGCGCGACAGCGCGAGGCCGGCGGCGGCGTGGCGGGCGCCGCCGGGCATGTCGAGCTCGTAGTGCCTGATGCGGCCCGGCATGGCGGCTATGCCCACGGCGTGACCAGGTGCGACGGGGGCAAAGCGCGGACTGATCAGGTCGATGTCGGTGACGCGGTCGACCTCCTCGTCATCGGCAATGCCGATATCGCAATTGCAGAAGCCGCGCTTGGCGCGGACATAGAGCTCGTCGCCATCGCATCCGCCCGCGGTACAGCGGAACGCGCGGCCCGCGGGCCAGCCATCGCGGGGAAACGGCCACGCGATCTCCTGCCATCGGCCGCCGCGCTCGGTCCCATCGGCATGCACGCCCGCAACCGCACCGAGAGCGATCGCCGCGGCCGCGATGATCATCGCGCGCCGCATCGTCAGTTCCTCGGCAGGCCGGCGACGGCGCGCGCTGGCCCGGTCAGCTCGAGGATATGCAGGCCGGTATTGGCCCGGTCGACGATGTAGATGTAGCCGCGATCATCCGTCTCGACATTGTTGGTCTGGATCGCGACCTTGCAGCGCTCACCGCCTTCGACGGGAATGCAGCGCTTGTCAGTCGCCGCGGTGATCGCCGGGATGAAATAGCCGACCTCCCTCGGGTGATAGGGATCGCGGATATCGAGCGCGCGAACCCCGGCGTTGAAGAAGGCGATGAATGCCATCTTCTTGTAATAGACCGGCGCCATGCTCTCGTTCGAGGAATGAGAGCCGAAACGGCCGCCACGCTGGCAGAACTGCCCGCTCGCCTCCGGCACGGTGTAGCTCGAGATCATCATCGGCCGGGTCTCCGTGGTGACATCCGCGAACCACACCATCTGCCGCGCCTCGCCGCATTCGTTGAGGATCGCCTCGTCCACGATCATGACGATGTCGCGCGTCTTGCCGTCCTTGTCCTCGGCAAACTCCGCAACGGGCATGTCCAGCATCGGAAACGTCGTGTGCGCGCCGTTGAAGGCCGACATCGGCATGCGCGCAATCTCGGGAAAGCGCAGATTGTCCGCTGTCGGCTCCTTGGGCCCCGTCAGGAGCTTCTCGCGGTCGACGATCTGCAGGATGCCGCCCTTGTTGGTGCCGTAGCCGAAATAGACCCGGTTGCCGTCGGGCCCGGTCGAGATCGGGCCGTGCAATTCGGTCGGCACCGCGCCGGCCGAACCCGGCTCCTGACCTGGCAGACCGAAGTCGCGGATCTTCTGCGGATGGGCGGGATCGGAGAGATCATAGACCTGCGTCATCCGCCGCGTGCGCCAGTCCGGCGCGCCTGAGACGAGGAAGGCGATGCCGGTGTCGCATTCCCACCAGCTCTTGTGCGTGTCCTTCAGGCCAGCGATGCGCGCGATGAGCACGGGACTGGCGGGATCAGTGACGTTCCAGATCTCATGCGCCTCGCTGCCGAAGGTGCGCAGCATGTAGACCGCGCTGGGATCGCCCTTCGGCAACGACTTGCCGTCGCAGACCCGCACCATCTGCGCGCCGCCGGATTCATACTTGCCCTCCTGCCCCGGCAGATGACGCAGATACTTTGGACGCGCGGGATCGGTGACGTCGACGATCGAGGTTCCGTTCGGCTCCGCCTGCCCCGTCATCGGATTGACGGGAGCGGGCACATCGTCGGTGCCGCCGTGATGGCCGATATAGGCGATCCAGCGGTCGCCCTGATGATGGATGGTCGGCTGATAGGCGCTGCGCACCTGGAGGTCGTTCGCGCCGACCAGCTTCATGTTGGAAGCCTCCGGCGGCGCGCCGATCGTCTGCTTCTGGGCGTAGACAAATGTGCTGTGGACGAAAAGGACAAGGCCTGCGGCAGTCAAGACACAACGGAACATCGATGTCCTCCCGGAACCAATCTGCGTTGGCTGAGATGAAAGGCTAACACGGTCAATCCTGCGGCCCAAAGACACCATCTTGACATGCAACCATTTGGTTGCCTATGATCACTATCATGGATGAAGTCTTCAAAGCGCTGGCAGACGCATCGAGACGGTCGCTGCTGGACAGGCTTCACGCCAGGAACGGCCAGACGCTGAACGAACTCTGCGAGGGCCTCGCGATGACGCGGCAGGCCGTCACAAAGCACCTTGTCATTCTCGAAGAGGCCAATCTGGTCACGACCATCAGGCATGGCCGCGAGAAGCTTCACTATCTCAATCCGGTGCCGATCCATCAGATCGGCGAACGCTGGATCAGGAAGTTCGAGCGCGACAAGCTCGTGGCCCTCAGCGAGTTGAAACGCCAGTTGGAGAAGCGCGATGAGTAAGCCGCAATTCGTCTATGTGAGCTATATCGAGACCACGCCGGAGAAACTGTGGGAGGCGCTGACGTCGAGCGCGTTCACCAGGCAATACTGGTTCGGCGCCGAGGTGGAATCAGACTGGAAGGTCGGCTCGCCCTTCGCGCTCCTGCTCGACGGCGAGGTTACCGATTCCGGCGAGATTTTGGAGGCCGATCCGCCGCGGCGGCTGTCCTACAGCTTCAAGCACCACAAGTTCGAGGAACTGCGCGGCGAGCCGATCTCGCGTGTCGTCTTCACCATCGAGCCGTTCGGCCCGCTCGTGCGTTTGACCGTGTTGCATGACGGCTTCGTCGAGGGCGGCAAATATCTCGGCGCCGTCTCCAACGGCTGGCCGGCGATCCTGTCCCACTCAAGAGCCTGCTCGAGACCGGCAAGCTGCTCGGCATTCCGCGCGCAGCGCTGAACAAGGGATTCGATGCAAAATGAACCTCGATCAATTCAAGCCGCTCACGGTCTACACCATCTACATCGCCTCGACGCCGGAGAAGGTGTGGGACGCGCTGACCTCGGCCGAGTTCAGCAAGCAGTATTTCTTCGGCAACGCCGTGGAGGTCGAGCCGCGCCTTGGCGGCGCGTTCATCGTGCGCACGCCGGATGGCGCGCTGCACATCAGCGGCGAGGTTCTCGCCTACGATCCGCCGCGAAAGCTCTCCGTCACCTTCAACGTCAACTGGCCGGAGCTGATCGAGAAGCTTGGCCCGACGCTGGTGACTTACGAGATCGAGCAGGTTGGCGATGCGGTTCGTCTCACCATGAGCGAAGGCCATGACCGGTCGCTCAGCGACGATATCCTCGAAGGTGGACGCCAGGGTTGGCCGGCGATCCTGTCCAGCCTCAAGAGCGTGCTCGAGACCGGCAAGCCGCTGGCGGTGAAAATCGGCCCGCCGAAGCGGATGCTCGATGCGCTGAAGGCGATGGGGATCAAGACGCCGTAGGAGAGAATACAAGTTGCGCGAGGCCCTCTCCCTGTGGGAGAGGGTGGCTCGCCGTGAAGCGGCGAGACGGGTGAGGGGTATGTCTCCGCAAAGATTTCTTGCAGTAGAATCCGCTGAAGCAACCCCTCGTCCGGCGCTTCGCGCCACCTTCTCCCACAAGGGGAGAAGGAAGAAGGGCAGCGGAGACTACGGCACCGGCACCACGAGCCGCCGATACAGATGCCACGTCGCGTGCCCGAGCACGGGCAGCGTCACGATCAGCCCGAGAAAGTACGGCAGCGCAGAAACGATCAGCAGCATCACGATCACCGCGGCCCAGCCGATCATCGGCAGCGGGCTCGTCACCACCGCACGCACGCTCGTCACCATGGCCGTGACGAAATCGACCTCGCGATCGAGCAGCAGCGGAAACGACACACGGTCAGCGAAAACAGGATCACCGATAGCACGGCGCCGACCGCGTTGCCGATGGCGAGGAACAGCAGGCCCTCGTTGGTGGTCAGCACCACCGTCACGAATTCCTGCAGGCTCGAGAACGAGGCATGCAGGCCGAGCAGCAGCGCGATCAGGAGCCGCACCTGGTACATCCAGATCACGAACATGAACAGCGTAACGAACGCCATCCAGCCGATTTCGCTGCGCGAGCGGATCGCCGACCAGATCGCGCCGAACGACACCGGCTCGCCGCGCTCGCGGCGGCGGCTGACTTCATAGAGGCCGATCGCCACGAACGGGCCGATCAGCGCGAAGCCAGCGGCCAGGGGATAGACCAGATAGACCATGCCGAAGGCGGTGAGGCAGAGCATGATGGCGATGCCGCCAGCGGCATAGAGCGCGCCGAAGCAAAGCCCGTAGAGCGGCAGCGCCTGGAAGTCGCGCAGACCCTCGACCAGCGCCTCGGCGATGTCGGTCGCCACGACGGGGCGCACCACCGGATCGACCTTGCCCGAGATGGACATCAGCTGCCTCCTCATCTGCCGGCGCGATCTTCGTCGCACGCGACCTCGATATTAGCGCCCTCCCGCACCGCGCGCACGCGCCAGTTGATGACGGAAACGACGGTATCGCAGTGAGCCGGCAACCCCTCCTCCTCCCACCCGCCAAGCGTGTGCGCCAAAATCTTTCCTCGCTTTTCGGCACCATGCCTATGGACGGACCGGAGGGCGGTGCCGCAAATTGTACCTCCGCCCCTTACATGCGATGGACCAGAGCGGATCATTCGACCGATGAGCTTGCGTACCCGGCTACTGATCCTCGTCATCGCGGCCATGCTGGTGCCGGCGGGCCTCGTCGGCCTGCGCTTCATGCAGAACCGCAGCAGCGACATCAACGCCGCCCTGACGAATCTGGCGGCGGCAGCCGACGAGATTGCAAGTGACCTGGACGAGAAGATCCAGGGCACCACGCAGCTGCACTATGGTCTCGCCCGCGCCCGCGACCTCGACACCCGCGACAAGGCGGCCTGCTCGGCGTTCCTGTCGGAAGTGCGCGAGGAATACCCGCAGTTCACCGGAATATTGACCATCGACCCCGACGGCAGCCTGTTCTGCGACTCGCTGCGGACCAACCGCAGCCTCGATCTCCGGGATCGCGCCTATTTCAAGCAGGCGCTGGTCTCGCGCGGCGTGGTGCTCGAGCCGGTGTTTGGCCGGCTGACCGGGATGTCGGTGCTCCAGATCGCTTATCCGGTGCGGACGGACGCCGGCGCGCTCAAGCTGATCCTGCTGGCTTCGTTCAACCTGCGCAAATTCGCGGAGTTTCATCACAAGCGCCTGCTCGCCGAGAAGGATGTCCTGCTGGTCGACGGCAAGGGCACGGTTCTGGTCGCGCCCTCCGGAGCCGGCTGGTCCGTGCCCGTCGGCGGGTCGATCGCCGGTTCCGAACTGTTCCGCTTCGCGGCAGCGCCCGACCGGGAGCCCTTTCATGAGGTGACCGATGGCGCGGGCCGCACCCATGTCTGGAGTGTCGCCGCCCGCTCGCCGGCGACCCGGGATGCCGGTCTTTACATCCTGGTCGGACGGTCCAAGGACGGGCTGGTTGCGGCCGCGAACCGCCGGCTCTACGAGGACCTGGCGATCCTCACCGTGGCCTCGCTGCTGCTGCTGGCGGCGGTCTGGATCCTTGCGACCGTGAGCGTGGGGCGCCAGGTCGGGCGGCTCGCGACGATGGCGAAGAAGCTCGGGCGCGGCGATCTCAGCGCGCGCATTCCGCCGCCCCATCCGGGCGGCGAGCTCGGCGGACTGATGACCCTGCTCAACGACACCGCCGTGTCGCTGCAGCAGCAACGCGCCGCCATCGCCGATCTCAACCAGAAGCTCAGCCAATCGCAGAAGATGGAAGCCATGGGCCAGCTCACCGGCGGCGTGGCGCACGATTTCAACAATCTCCTCACCGTCATTCTCGGCAATTCGGAGCATCTTGCCGATCAGCTGGCGGGCAACAAGGAATTGCGCCGCATCGCCGGCGACATCGCCACCGCCGCCGAGCGCGGCTCCGACCTGACGCGGAGCCTGCTCGCATTCGCGCGCAAGCAGCCCTTGAGGCCGCGCGACATCGACATTGCCGGCAAGCTGCTGGAGATGCAGCCGTTGCTGCGCAGATCGCTGGGCGAGCACGTCGAGTGCAGCTTCGCGCTCGATGCGGATCTGTGGATGACCAGCGTCGATCCCGGCCAGCTGGCGACCGCGCTGCTCAACCTCGTGCTCAACGCACGCGACGCCTTGCCCGACGGCGGCAAGCTCACGGTCGAGGCGCGCAACATCTCGCTCGGCGAGTCCGACCTCGACGTCAACGGCGAGCCGCGGCCGGGCGACTACGTCATGGTGGCCGTGACCGACACCGGCACCGGCATGAGCGCCGAGGTGGCGAGCCGCGCCTTCGAGCCGTTCTTCACCACCAAGGAGGTCGGCAAGGGGACCGGGCTTGGCCTCAGCATGGTCTATGGTTTCGTGCGACAGTCCGGCGGCCTGGTGCAGATGCAGTCCGAGCCGGGACACGGCAGCGCCGTCAGGTTGTTCTTTCCCCGTCTTGCGACACCGCCGGCCGAGGCTGCACTACTGGCAGAGCACATCGCGGCACCCGATGGCAGCGAGACTATTCTCGTCGTCGAGGACGACGACATGGTGCGCGCCTATGTCGAGAACGAGCTGAAGGCACTCGGCTACCGCGTCATCGCGCGGTCGAACGGTCCCGCGGCGCTGGACTTGTTGCGCCAGCGCGGCGACATCCATTTGCTGTTCACCGACGTCGTGATGCCCGGCGGCATGTTCGGGCCGGAGCTTGCGCGGCAAGCAACGGCGCTGCGGCCCGGGCTCAAGGTGCTCTTCACTTCCGGCTACACCCAGGATCCGGTCAAGACGCCCGACGGCGTCGGCGACGCGCGCATCCTGAGAAAACCGTTCCGGCGCAAGGATCTCGCCGCGATGCTGCGGGCGGCGCTCTCGACGCCGTCGCGATGAATCAGGACGAGAACGCGAGCTGGAACGCGAGATAATCGTCGGCCTCCAGCGTCATCCTGCGCCAGCCGGAGTACATGAGCTCCAGCGCCCCGCGGCTTGAGAGGTCTTCGACAAGGAAAAGCCTAACCCCTCGCCCGCAGCTCGCGCCGCAGCACCTTCCCCGTCGCCGTCATCGGCAGCGTCTCGGCGAATTCCACATAGCGCGGATATTCGTGCGCGGCGAGCTGCACCTTCACGAACTCCTGGATCTCGCGCGCGAGCGCGTCGCTGCCGGCGAAGCCCGGACGCAGCACGATCCAGGCCTTGATCGATTCGGTACGGATTGGATCGGGGATGCCGACCACGGCGGCCATAGCCACCGACGGATGCTTCATCAGCGTGTGCTCGATCTCGGCGGGGCCGACGCGATAGCCGGCGGTGGTGATGACGTCGTCCTCGCGGCTGACATACCAGAAATAGCCATCCTCGTCCTGCACGCCGAGATCGCCGGTGAGCAGAAACTCGCCGGCATATTTCTTCGCCGTCGCCTCCGGATTGCGCCAGTATTCGAGCATTGTGACGGGGCATGGCTGGCGCACGCCGATGATGCCGCGCTGACCGCGCGGCAGTTCCTCGCCCTTGTCGTTGACGATGCGGACGTCGAAGCCCGGCGTCACCTTGCCCATCGAACCCGGCCGGATCGGAAAAAGATTTGAGTTGCTGCCGACCACGAGATTGCACTCGGTCTGGCCGAACACCTCATGCGCGTCGATGCCAAAGGTCTCGCGCACCCATCCCAGGAGTTCACCGCCCAGCGATTCGCCGCCCGTAAAAATGCTGCGCAGCCTGACGCCGGGATGCTTCACGCTGGCCTGCCGCATCAGCTTCAGCGCGGTCGGCGGCAGGAAAACGTTGCGCACGGACAGATCGGCCATCATCTGCATGGCCGCCTGCGGCTCGAATTTTCGCGCGCGATGACCGACCAGCGGGATGCCGTGATACCAGAACGCCAGCAGGCCGTTGACGAGACCGCCGATCCAGGCCCAGTCGGCCGGCGTCCACATCAGGTCTCCGGGCCGCGGCAGGAAGTTGTGACACATCTCCACATTCGGCAGATGGCCGAGCACGACTCGATGCGCATGCAGTGCGCCCTTCGGATTGCCCGTCGTGCCCGAGGTGTAGATGATCAGCGCCGGATCATCGGCCGAGGTGTCGACGTTTGCAAAATCCTCGGCCGCGGTTTCGATCGCTGACCAGAACGGCTTTGCGCCGGCGTGGACGGCGCCGCTCGTGACATAGATATCCTGCAGGTAGGGCAGCCGATCGCGGATCTTCGTCAGCTTCTCCCAGCCAGCCTCATCGGTGACGATGGCTCTTGCCTGCGAATTCGACAGGCGGAATTCCAGTGCATCCTCGCCGAACAGCGCGAACAGCGGGATCGAGATCAGCCCGGAGCGGAACGCCGCCATGTGCGCAATCGGCAATTCCAGCGACTGCGACAGGAACACCGCGACGCGATCGCCGCGGACAAGCCCGTCCGCCTGCAATACATTGGCGAAGCGGCGCGACATGTCCGCGACCTCGTCGAAGGACGTGCGCGTGGTGACGCCGTTCTCGTCGACATAGATCAGTGCGAGACGGCCGGTGCCGTCAGCATGGCGGTCGCAGCACGCCTCCGCGATGTTGAAGCGCGCAGGGATGTCCCAGCGGAAGTTGCGATAGAGCTCGTCGTAGGTCTTGGCTTCGGTGAGCATCGGCTTGGTCGTCTTCCCGGTCTCTTGTTGTTATTGCACAGGTTCACCGCACCGTCGCGAAGAACTTCCTGACATCGCGCACGAACAGTTCCGGCTGCTCGAAGGCGGCGAAATGGCCGCCCTTCTCCATCTCGCTCCAATGCGTGATGTTGTGGAAGTTCGGCTCCATCCAGCGCCGCACCGGCGTGATGATCTCCTTGGGGAACACCGCGACGCCAGTCGGCACCTTCACTACCGGCGTCGTTCGGCGCTTGCCAAAACTCTCCCAATAGAGTCGCGCCGACGAGGTCGCCGTCTCGGTCGCCCAGTACAGCATGACGTTGTCGAGCAACTCGTCCCTCGTGAAGATGTTTTCGGGATGACCGCTGCAATCGGTCCAGGCCCAGAATTTTTCCAAAATCCAGGCCGCCTGTCCGCTCGGCGAATCCGTCAGGCCATAGCCGAGCGTTTGCGGGCGCGTCGATTGCTGCTTGGAGTAGCCGGAGTCGAGATCGACATAGTGCTTGAGGCCGGCAAGCGCGCGCTTCTCCTCCGCCGTCGGCTCGCCCTCGACCTTCGGCGCCGCGTTGAAGGCGAGCGTGATGTGGATGCCGGAGCAGTGCTCGGCATCCTGCGCGCCGAGCGAGGTCGTCACCGCCGAGCCCCAGTCGCCGCCTTGCGCGCCGTAACGGGCGTAGCCCAGCCGGTCCATCAGCTTCGCCCAGGTCGCCGCGATGCGGTCGACGCCCCAGCCGGTGGTCTTCGGCTTGGCGGAGAAGCCGAAGCCCGGCAGCGAGGGGCAGATCACGTGAAAGGCATCGGCGGGACTGCCGCCATGCGCGGCAGGATCGGTGAGCGGCGCGATCACCTTCTGGAATTCCACGATCGAGCCGGGCCAGCCATGGGTGATGATCAGCGGCAGCGCGTTTGCTTCCTTCGAACGCACGTGGATGAAGTGGATGTCGAGCCTGTCGATCTCGGTGGTGAACTGATCGAAGCGATTGAGCTTTGCTTCGCGGGCGCGCCAGTCGTAGCCATCAGCCCAGTAGCTGCAGATCTCCTGGATCCACTTCAGCGGCGCGCCCTGGCTCCAGTCGTGCACCAGCTCCGACTCCGGCCAGCGCGTGCGCGCGAGGCGCGATTGGAGGTCGGCGAGGATGTCGTCGCCGATGGCGATGCGGAACGGTTTGATCCCGGCGGTCATGGTGCCTCCCTATTTTCTTATGGAGAGAGTAGACCGAACTGATGCCGCATCAAAGATGCCTCTTCTCCCCTTGTGGGAGAAGGTGGCGCGAAGCGCTGGATGAGGGGTCTCTGTCCGCTTGCTCATTGTGAGAGGCTCGCGCGCGGAGAGAGCCCCCTCACCCGTCTCGCCGCTACGCGGCGACCCACCCGTCTCACGCAAGGGGAGAGGGTAAGACGAGCTAGCCCGACAGCGCGGCCTTGACCAGGCCGCTCGCCTTGCCGAAGTCCATCTGGCCCGCGTATTTCGCGCGTAGCACGGCGATCACCTTGCCCATGTCTTTCATGCTGCTCGCGCCGGTTTCAGTGATCGCATCCGCGATCGCCTTCTTCACCTCGTCCTCGGACATCTGCTTCGGCAGATACGCCGAGATCACCTCGATCTCCTCGCGCTCCTGCTTGGCGAGTTCGGCGCGGCCGCCCTTGTCGTAGAGTTCGACCGCTTCCTGGCGCTGCTTGATCATCTTCTGCAGCACGGCGAGCAAATCGGCATCCGACAGCGGCGGCTTGCCCTGCCCCCGCGCGTCGATGTCGGCGTTCTTGATGGTCGAGTTGACCATGCGCAGCGTGGACAGCTTGCGCTCGTCCTTGGCCTTCATGGCCTCCTTGACCGCATTGTTGATGTCGTCGCGCAGCATGGTCGGGGGGTCCTTCTCGTTCGATTTCGCATGGTCTAAGCCGTTCGCAGCCAAGAGGCCATACCGGAGCCGGCGCTGGTGCATTGTTTCCTCGCCAGGGCCCGAAACGGCTCAAAATTGCCAGTTCCGACCCAAGTGCCCGACGCGGGCTGCCAAATATGCAAAAACGCATGTGAATCGGCCCTCTCCCGCTTTGACGGGCGCAGGCGGGGGGCTTATGAAGCGGGCTCATGACACAACATGACAACGATCCCGCTTGGCCGGACCACAAACCGACCGCGCTCCTCGTGCTTGCCGATGGCACGGTGCTGGAGGGCTTTGGTCTCGGCGCCGAAGGGCATGCCGTCGGCGAAGTCTGCTTCAACACCGCGATGACCGGCTATGAGGAGATCCTCACCGATCCCTCCTACGCCGGCCAGCTCATCACCTTCACCTTCCCGCATATCGGCAATGTCGGTACCAACGAGGAAGACATCGAGACGGTGAACATGGCCGCAACGCCCGGCGCCCGCGGCGTGATCCTGCGCACCGCGATCACCGATCCCTCGAACTACCGCGCCACCAAGCATCTCGACCAGTGGCTGAAGGCGCGCGGCATCATCGGCCTCTCGGGCATCGACACCCGCGCCCTGACCGCGCTGATCCGCAGCAAGGGCATGCCCAATGCCGTGATCGCGCATTCCAAGACCGGCGAGTTCGACCTGCACGGCCTCAAGGAAGAAGCGCGCGAATGGCCCGGTCTCGAGGGCATGGACCTCGTGCCGATGGTCACGAGCGGCCAGCGCTTCACCTGGGACGAGACGCCGTGGGCCTGGGACAAGGGCTTTGGCCGGCAGGAGAAGCCCGAGTTCAACGTCGTCGCCATCGACTACGGCATCAAGCGCAACATCTTGCGCCTGCTCGCCGGCGTCGGCTGCAAGGTGACGGTGGTGCCGGCGACGACCTCGTCCGAAGACATCCTGGCGATGAAGCCCGACGGCGTGTTCCTGTCCAACGGCCCGGGCGACCCCGCCGCGACCGGCAAGTACGCGGTGCCTGTGATCCAGGACGTCATCAAGTCGGGCACACCGACCTTCGGGATTTGCCTCGGCCACCAGATGCTGGGCCTTGCCGTCGGCGCCAGAACCAAGAAGATGCATCAGGGCCATCACGGCGCCAATCACCCGGTCAAGGACGAGACCACCGGCAAGGTCGAGATCACCTCGATGAACCACGGCTTCGCCGTGGACGAAAAGACCTTGCCGAAGGGCGCGACGCAGACCCACATCTCCCTGTTCGACGGATCCAATTGCGGCATCCAGCTCGACGGCAAGCCGGTGTTCTCGGTGCAGTACCACCCCGAGGCTTCGCCCGGCCCGCGCGACTCGCACTATCTGTTCCAGCGCTTCGCCGATCTGATGCGGCAGAAGAAGAGCGCGTAAGGCGCGTTCTCCACGACGACTTCACGACAAAAGCCCGGGCTCGCCCCGGGCTTCTTCGTCGAGGAACGCGGTCTCATGCCGCTCGTTGATCCCTGCTATCCTCGCGCAGGAGCACAGCCATGTCCGTCGTCCGCGACAAGGCCGAGCCGCTCGCCATCGTTTTCGAGGATGACGGGCTCGTGCCGAACAACATTCTTCCGTTCCTGGTCTACCAGGGCGCGGTCGAGCTCGACCCGAAGCAGCCGGAAGAAACCGTCGAAAACCTGTTCGAGGAGAACGAATGGGGTGGGACGTGGCGCAACGGCGTCTACGACTATCTACATTATCACGCGACGGTGCATGAGGTGCTCGGCGTTGCGCGCGGCAGCGCGCGCGTCCGTTTCGGCGGCGATCATGGCCAGGAGCTGGAGATCAAGGCCGGCGATGTCGCGATCCTGCCGGCCGGCACCGGGCACCAGTGCATCAAGGCGAGCGATGATCTCTGCATCATCGGCGCCTACCCGCCAGGCAGCAAGATGGAGATCACGCGGGCAACGCCGGAGAACCACGCGAAGGCGTTGAAGACGATTCCAAAAGTGGCGATGCCACCGGCTGATCCGGTGACTGGGAAGGATGGCGCGTTGATGCGGTTGTGGCGGAGTTAGCTGCGCTCATTCAACAAACTCCACCGTCGTCCCGGCGAACCTCCTCAGACCGGCTTATGGCGCGAGATGGCCATGACCTGTCTTCGCCAGCTGACTTACGCCGCGTTGCTGCCTTCCTGCCGGGTCGCCTCGAACAGGAACCATGTCCGCCGCTCGGTCTCGTCGATGAAGACTTCGAGGATACTGGCGCTAGCGACGTCACCGGCCTCGTCGCAGACGTCGTGTGCCTTGCGCATCGCGGCCGCAACGTGCTTGTTGTCCTGCATCAGCTCGCGCAGCATCTCGCGCGGTGGGACGTAGTCCTCGTTGTTGTCCTTGATGGTCTGGAGCTTTGCGACCTGGCCAATCGACCTCAGCGTGGTGCCGCCGATCTTGCGAACTCGCTCGGCGAGCTGGTCGGTGGTGGCGAAGATCTGGTCCGACTGCTCGTCGAGCAGCAGGTGATAGTCCCGGAAGTGCCGGCCGCTGATGTGCCAGTGGAAATTCTTGGTCTTCAGATACAGTGCAAACGCGTCGGCCAGGAGCACGTTCAGTTGTTCCGAGACCTTCTTGACCCCGTCGGGCGACAGGTCGGTGGGGGTGTCGAGATCGGGCGAGACCTTGTTGCTGGTTTTGCTCACGGGAGACCTTCCTGTTAGGACGCGGACATTGACGGCGCGCCGTCGCACCCCTAACGCAAGGCGGGCAGCGCCGGTTCCTTGACAGGAACCATTTGGCCGGGACCTGCGGATACCATGGACGATTGGATCGATTATTACGACTCGACGCATACGATCTATGTCAGCAAGCTGCATCGCGACTTGCACTTCCAGATCATCGCGCGGGACATCATCGGCTACATCACTTCGCCCGGGGCGACCGTGCTCGATTACGCCTGCGGCGAGGCGCTGTCCGCGAACCAGGTCGCGGCCGCCTGCGGCAAGCTGATCCTGGCCGAACCGGCGCCGGGCGTGCGCGGCCGGCTGATCGCGCGGTTTGCCCCCAACACCAAGATCCGCGTCCGCTCGCTCGACGATGTCCGCAAGATGCAGGACCAGTCCATCGACCTCGTGGTGATGAACTCGGTCGCGCAATACATGACACCGGCGGAGCTCGATGCCGCGCTGCTCAATATCCGGCGATTGCTCACTCCGTCCGGCAAGCTGGTGCTTGGCGACATCCTTCAGCCGCATGTCGGCATGTTCAGGGACGTGATTGCGCTGCTCGGCTTCGGCTGGCGGCACGGCTTCCTGAAAGACGCGCTGATCGGGCTGATCAGCACCGCGTTGTCGGATTACCGTCAGCTGCGCTCGAAGATCGGGCTGCAGCGCTACAGCGAGGACGAGATCACCGCGAAGCTGAAGGCGGCCGGCTTCGCGGTTCAGCGCGCGCACGCCAATATCGGGCACAATCGCTGGCGCATGACCTTCATCGCGCGGCCACCTCTGGTTCGTTAAGCATAACAATTAGTCGTTGTGGCTTGTCGGACTGCAATCAGTAATGTCCCCGCCGGCCCGGTGGCGGAAGCGTCTACGCGAGGGCGGTGCAACGCTCTTCATCCTGGTTCAAATCCAGGCCGGGTCTCCACGTTTCGCCCGCAGGGCTACGCGTGGCGCAGCCGCGCTGAACCCGCAGGGGCGAAGCGTGTCCGGCGTACCTGAAGCGAAGCGAAAGCGAAGACGGACTGACGGCTAACGCGCGCCGTATCAGCAGCCCACGCGCAAGCGTCTCACCGTCGGTCAACCTCAACCAATTCGCACTCCGGCAGCAGCGGAAGCCTGTCCGCATCCCTGGCTGCGGAGCTGAGCACGGCATCGAGCAGGCCGGGGAAGCGCGCCTCCAGATCCTCGCGGCGCAGCCGCATGAAGCGGTTGGTGCCCGCCACGCGGGTCCGCATCAGGCCGCAGTCGCGCAGCTTGGCGAAGTGATAGGCGAGGTTCGACTTGCCGCTGAGCGCGCTGAAGTCGCTGCAGCGGAGTTCGCTGCTGACACGTTCCTGCTGGGCGAGCTGGTAGACGATCGCCAGACGGATCGGATCGCTCAGACAATCCAGAACCATCGGCAGCTCGATCTGCTCGCGGGTGGGATGGTGGGGTGTGCGGCTCATGATCCCGGAATCATAGCGATGCGACCACAATGTTCAATAGTTCTTGAACCAATTGACAGAGCGATCGCTTGGTTCGATAGTTCAATAAACGTTGAACATATGGATTGTTTCTGATGAGCGTCTTCTGGCTGGCCCTGGGGGCCTTTGCGATCGGCACCGAAGGGTTTGTGATTGCTGGACTTTTGCCCGCGCTTGCGGGCGACCTATCGATTTCGGTCTCGGCCGCGGGCCAATTGGTCACCGCCTACGCCCTCACCTATGCGGTGGGCTCGCCGATCCTGGCGGTGGCGCTGAACAACATCGACCGCCGCACCGTGCTGGCCCTGGCGCTGGCGACTTTCATCGCCGGAAACCTCGCAGCGATGGTGTCGTCCAACTACGCCCTGCTGCTGGTCTCGCGGATGCTGATGGCGCTGGGCTCGGGGCTCTGCATGCCGACGGCGCTAGCGGTGTCGGTCGCCGTCGCCTCGCCCGAACGGCGCGGCCGCGCGGTGGCGCTCGTGACCTCCGGGCTCACGGTCGCAACTGTCATCGGCGTTCCGCTCGGCAATCTCGTCGGCAGCCTGCTCGGCTGGCGCGCGACTTTTGCCATGGTCGCCGTGATCGGCGCTGTTGCGCTCGCCGGCCTGCTGCTCGGTCTGCCTCGCGGCCTGCCGCGCAACACGGCTTCGCTCGGTGACCGGCTGGCCGTGGCGCGGCACGGCAACGTCCTGATCGCGCTTCTGATCACCACTCTCTGGGCGCTCGGCGGCTTCACCGTGTTCACCTATTTCGCGATCCCGCTGCGCGGACTCGGCTTCGCTGCCTCGCAGATCAGTCTGGCGCTGCTGGTGTTCGGCGGCGCGGCTGCGATCGGGAACATGCTCGGCGGCGCGCTGGCGGACCGGCTCGGCACGCTGACCACCGCAGCGCTCGGGCTCGCCGGCATGGCGAGCGCGCTGATCCTGCATTCGCTGGTCCTCAAATTGATGCCGGGGCAAGCGCACTACGCCGTGCTGGGCGCGATCTTCCTGTGGGGCATCTCGGGCTGGGCGTTCTATCCGGCCCAGGTCGCCAGCATCATCCGGATCGAGCCGCAGGCCTCGATGATCGCGCTCTCGCTCAATGCCTCCGCGATGTATCTCGGCTTCGCCATCGGCGGGGCCTTAGGGGGAGCGGTACTGGCCACCCTGTCGCCGACCGACCTCGGCTGGATCGGCGGATCGAGCGTTGCGGCCTCGCTTCTGGTGCACCTCGCCCGCGGCTGGCAGGCCCGGCCAAAACCCGTCAAAATTGCCGGTTGATGGGCGTTTTTCGGGGTTTCGCCGCCCCGAAAACTGGTCTAAGACCCACCCGCGCGCGAGGGAGACCCCCGCGCTCTCGCTCAAGGGACGCGCGGCAAGCGCGCCCTTTTTTTGTGCCCAAATTCCAGCCCGCGAGCGGTGATGCCTAAACGAACCGACATCTCGACCATCCTGATCATCGGCGCCGGCCCCATCGTGATCGGCCAGGCCTGCGAGTTCGACTATTCGGGCACGCAAGCGGTGAAGACGCTGAAGGAAGAGGGCTATCGCATCGTCCTCGTCAATTCCAACCCGGCCACGATCATGACCGATCCGGAATTGGCCGATGCGACCTATATCGAGCCGATCACCCCGGAGATCGTCGCAAAGATCATCGAGAAGGAACGTCACGTCATTCCCGGCGGCTTCGCGCTGCTGCCGACCATGGGCGGCCAGACCGCACTGAACTGCGCTCTGTCGCTGCGGCGGCAAGGCACGCTCGAGAAATTCGACGTCGAGATGATCGGCGCGACCGCCGACGCGATCGACAAGGCCGAGGATCGCCAGCTCTTCCGCGAGGCCATGACCAAGATCGGGCTCGAGACCCCGAAGTCGCGGCTCGCCAACGCGTCCGAGCTGAAGAAGTCCTTCCGCGACAAATACCACGCCGAGCGCGAGAAGCTGTCGGGCGCAGCGCTCGAGGAGCTCGACCGCCAATGGACCCTCGGCGAAAGCGACCGTCGCAAGCGCTACCAGGAATACGCATTCGGCCAGGCCATGATGGCGCTGTCCGAGATCGGCCTGCCCGCGATCATCCGTCCCTCCTTCACCATGGGCGGCACCGGCGGCGGCATCGCCTACAACAAGGAAGAGTTCCTCGACATCATCGAGCGCGGCCTTGACGCGTCCCCGACCAACGAAGTCCTGATCGAGGAATCCGTCCTCGGCTGGAAAGAGTTCGAGATGGAGGTGGTGCGCGACAAGAACGACAATTGCATCATCGTCTGCTCGATCGAGAATTTCGATCCGATGGGCGTGCACACCGGCGACTCCATCACGGTGGCGCCGGCGCTGACGCTGACGGACAAGGAATACCAGATCATGCGCGACGCCTCCCTCGCGGTGCTGCGCGAGATCGGGGTGGAGACCGGCGGCTCCAACGTGCAGTTCGGCGTCAATCCGGAAGACGGCCGCATGGTCGTGATCGAGATGAACCCGCGGGTATCGCGTTCGTCCGCGCTGGCGTCGAAGGCCACGGGCTTTCCGATCGCCAAGGTCGCGGCAAAACTCGCGATCGGCTACACGCTCGACGAGATCGCCAACGACATCACCGGTGGCGCAACGCCGGCCTCGTTCGAGCCGACGATCGATTACGTGGTGACCAAGATCCCGCGTTTCGCCTTCGAGAAATTCCCCGGTGCCTCCTCGACGCTGACGACGTCGATGAAGTCGGTCGGCGAAGTCATGGCGATCGGCCGCACCTTCCAGGAGAGCCTTCAGAAGGCGCTCCGCGGACTGGAGACCGGCCTCACCGGCCTCGACGAGATCGAGATCGAAGGTCTCGGCCGCGACGACGACAAGAACGCGATCCGCGCCGCATTGGGCACGCCGACGCCGAACCGCATCCTTCAGGTCGCCCAGGCGATGCGGCTCGGCTGGTCGAACGAGGATATCTTCAACTCCTGCAAGATCGATCCGTGGTTCCTCGGCGAGATGCGCGGCATCGTCGACATGGAGGAGAAGGTCAGGAAGCACGGCCTGCCCGGCAATGCTTTCGGCATGCGCACGCTCAAGACAATGGGTTTCTCCGACGCGCGACTTGCGGTGCTCGCGCAGACGACGGAGGCCGCGGTCACCGCGAAGCGCCACGCGCTCGGTGTCCGTCCGGTCTACAAGCGCATCGACACCTGCGCGGCTGAATTCGCTTCACCCACCGCCTACATGTACTCGACCTACGAGTCGCCATTTGCAGGCCGCACCGTCGACGAGAGCACGCCGTCGGACAAGAAGAAGGTCATCATCCTCGGCGGCGGGCCCAACCGCATCGGCCAGGGCATCGAGTTCGACTATTGCTGCTGCCACGCCTGCTTCGCGTTGCATGATGCCGGCTATGAATCCATCATGGTCAACTGCAACCCGGAGACCGTGTCGACCGACTACGACACCGCCGACCGGCTCTATTTCGAGCCACTCACCGCCGAGGACGTGCTGGAGATCATCGCGAAGGAGCGGTCGAACGGCACGCTGCACGGCGTGATCGTGCAGTTCGGCGGCCAGACCCCGCTGAAGCTCGCGCGTGCGCTGGAAGCCGCCGAAGTGCCGATCCTGGGCACCTCGCCCGATGCGATCGACCTCGCGGAAGACCGCGACCGCTTCAAGCGCGTGCTGGACAAGCTTCGCCTCAAGCAGCCGAAGAACGGCATCGCCTATTCGGTCGAGCAGGCGCGGCTCGTCTCCGCCGATCTCGGCCTGCCGCTGGTGGTGCGTCCGTCCTACGTGCTCGGCGGCCGCGCGATGCAGATCATCCGCGAGGAGAACCAGCTCAACGACTATCTGCTCGGCACGCTGCCGGAGCTGGTGCCCGCCGACGTCAAGGCGCGCTACCCCAACGACAAGACCGGGCAGATCAACACCGTGCTCGGCAAGAACCCGCTGCTGTTCGACCGCTATCTGACCGATGCCACCGAAGTCGACGTCGACTGCCTCTCGGACGGCAAGGACACCTTCATCGTCGGCATCATGGAGCACATCGAGGAAGCCGGCATCCATTCCGGCGACTCTGCCTGCTCGCTACCGCCGCACTCGCTCGACACCAAGATGATCGCGGAGCTGGAGCGTCAGACGCGCGAGCTCGCGCTCGGCCTCGACGTCGTCGGCCTGATGAACGTGCAGTACGCGATCAAGGACGGCGAGATCTACGTGCTCGAAGTCAATCCGCGCGCCTCGCGCACGGTGCCGTTCGTTGCCAAGGTGATCGGCACGCCGGTCGCCAAGATCGCGGCGCGGATCATGGCCGGCGAGAAACTCGCCGACTTCAAATTGAAGAGGGCCGATCTCAAGCATGTCGGCGTCAAGGAATCGGTATTCCCGTTCGCCCGCTTCCCCGGCGTCGACACGGTGCTCGGCCCCGAGATGCGCTCGACCGGCGAGGTCATGGGCATCGATCGCTCCTTCGCGGTGGCATTCGCCAAGAGCCAGCTCGGTGGCGGCACGCGGGTGCCGCGCAAGGGCACAGTGTTCGTCTCGGTGCGCGAGAGCGACAAGGTCCGTATCGCCGATGCCGTGCGCCAGCTGCATTCGCTTGGCTTCAGGGTGCTGGCGACCTCGGGCACGGCGCGCTTCCTGACCGACCAGGGCATCCCGGCGGAGAAGGTGAACAAGGTGCTGGAGGGACGGCCGCACATCGTCGACGCCATCACCAATGGCGACGTCCAGCTCGTCCTCAACACCACCGAAGGCCCGCAGGCTCTCGCGGACAGCCGTTCGCTGCGTCGCGCCGCCCTCTTGCATAAAGTGCCGTATTACACCACTCTTTCCGGGGCCGTGGCCGCGGCGCAGGGCATCCGCGCCTATCTGGGCGGGGACCTTGAGGTTCGCACCCTGCAGAGCTACTTTTCGGAAACCTGATCGCGAGCGGCGGTGAGCCCGCCGCTAAGTGGTTGGCAATGAAGCTACAATGGCCGGAGGAACTGTCCGGCCATGTGGTTGTTCTGTTCCGGCGCCAGACCCACATAACGTTCCGGTGGCGGCGTGTTCGGCCCCGGAAATATCGACGAATCAAGGTTGCCGCGCCCTTCTGTCAGTGGGGCGCGCCGGCCGAAGGACGAGAGAAGAGATGGAAAAGGTTCCGATGACCCAGGCCGGCTTTGTCGCGCTCGGGGAAGAATTGAAGCAGCGCCAGTCCGTGGACCGTCCGCGGATCATCGAGCATATCGCCGAGGCGCGCTCGCACGGAGACCTGTCGGAAAACGCGGAATACCATGCCGCGAAGGAAGAGCAGTCCCACAATGAGGGCCGCATCGCCGAGCTCGAGGACAAGCTCGCGCGCGCCGACATCATCGACATCTCGAAACTTTCCGGCGACACCATCAAGTTCGGCGCCACCGTGACGCTGGTCGACGAGGACACCGAGAAGAAAACGGTCTGGCAGATCGTCGGCGAGGTCGAGGCCGACGCCAAGAAGGGCCGCATCTCCATCACCTCGCCGCTCGCGCGCGCGCTGATCGGCAAGAAGAAGGGCGCCTCCGTTGAGGTCAACACGCCCGGCGGCGCCAAGGCCTATGAAATCACCAAGGTGGAGTGGCGGTAAGCTTTTGCCGCTGCGTCCCCTGACGTTTCGAAAAGGCCGCGCAGTGCGCGGCCTTTTTGTTTCGGCGTGGTGCTCGGGTTGTGGTGAACTCACGCCCTCGCCACGCGTCATTGCGAGCGCAGCGAAGCAGATCCAGAATCTTTCTGCGGAAACGGTCTGGACTGCTCGCTGCGCTCGCAATGACGGAGAGGAGCATCAGCTGGTCTTCGCCTCTCCCCGTAAGAACGGGGAGAGGTGAAGCCCTACCTCCGTCCCTTCACCTCGAGCGGCACCGCCGCCTCGTATTTCGAATTGTGCAGCACCAGCGACGTCCGCACGTTGCGGACATGCGGCGCCGCCGTCAGGTGCGTCACGAAATCCTGGAACGTCGCCATGTCCGGCGCGACGCATTTCAGGATGAAATCGACCTCGCCCGACAACATCCAGCATTCCCGCACCAGGGGCTCGGCGCGAACGAACTCCTCGAAGGCGCGCAGATCCGCCTCGGCCTGGCTGGACAGGTGCACGGCGGCGAACACCGTGACGTCGAACCCCAGCTTTCGCGCGTCCAGCAGTCCGCGATAGCCGTGGATATACCCCTCCTCCTCCAGCGCCCGGACCCTGCGCAGGCAGGGCGGCGGCGAGATGCCGACCCGCTTGGCCAGCTCGACATTGGTGATTCGACCATCGGCCTGAATCTCGGTGAGAATTTTCAGGTCGATCTCGTCTAGGCTCCGCGACACGTGATTGGAACTCCTGGCCTTTGCGGCGGTATTGAGTAGGTCTGTCGCAATCCTCATAGCCTAGTCCGCCCGGTTAGCGCAATTTTATTGCGCGTGCAGTGCAATCGACTTTTGTTCCTTGTTGGAAAAATCCGCCGACAGGGAATGCAATTCTTGCATGGCTCATCAGAAGGCTTAGATTAGCTCTGATATTTCAGCGCCTCCGCGAGGCCTCCCGGCACGTTCCGCGCCCGCGCTGCAAATCCCCCGTGAAAGGCGTCCATCGAAATGTCCGCTCCTGTTCATGCAAAGGTCGTCATTATCGGCTCCGGCCCCGCCGGTTACACCGCCGCGATCTACGCCGCGCGCGCGATGCTCGAGCCGATCCTGATCCAGGGCATCCAGCCGGGCGGTCAGCTCACCATCACCACCGACGTCGAGAACTATCCGGGCTTTGCCGACGTGATCCAGGGCCCCTGGCTGATGGAGCAGATGGAGAAGCAGGCGGTCCATGTCGGCACCAGGATCGTCACCGATCTCGTCGTCAAGCTGGATACGGCGCAGCGGCCGTTCCGCCTCACCTGCGACAGCGGCGACGTCTATCTGGCCGACGCCGTCATTCTCGCCACCGGTGCGCAGGCACGCTGGCTCGGGCTGCCGTCGGAACTAAAATTCCAGGGCGGCGGCGTCTCGGCCTGCGCCACCTGCGATGGCTTCTTCTACCGCAGCAAGGAGGTCGTGGTGGTCGGCGGCGGCAATACCGCGGTCGAGGAAGCCCTCTACCTCACCAACCATGCTTCGCAGGTCACCATCGTGCACCGTCGCGATCACTTCCGCGCGGAGCGGATCCTGCAGGAACGCCTGTTCAAGCACCCGAAGATCAAGGTGATCTGGGACTCCGCCGTCGACGAGATCTGCGGTACCGAGAACCCGAACAAGGTCACCCATGTCCGCCTGAAGAACGTCAAGACCGGTGCGCTCTCGGACGTGAAGACCGACGGTGTCTTCATTGCCATCGGCCACGCGCCTGCAACCGAGCTGGTCAAGGGCCAGGTCAAGCTCAAACCGTCCGGCTATGTCGAGGTCGCCCCGAACTCGACCGCCACGTCGGTGCCCGGCCTGTTCGCCGCCGGCGATGTCGCCGACGAGACCTATCGCCAGGCCGTCACGGCCGCCGGCCTCGGCTGCATGGCCGCTCTCGAAGCCGAACGTTTCCTGGCCCTGCGCGCCAGCGAGCGCGCCGCAGCGGAATGAAGATCATGCCCCGAACACGCGACGGATTTACGGATATGGACTGGGACAAGCTGAAGGTGTTTCACGCGGCGGCGGAAGCGGGCAGCTTCACGCATGCGGGCGAGCAGCTCGGCCTGTCGCAATCGGCGGTCTCCCGCCAGGTCTCGGCGCTGGAGCAGGAGCTCTCGGTCTCGCTGTTCCACCGCCACGCCCGCGGCCTGATCCTCACCGAGCAGGGCGACCTCTTGTTCCGCACCGCGCATGACGTGTTCATGCAGCTGCAGGCGGCGCGCGCGAAACTGACCGACAGCCGCGAGCGGCCGAGCGGCGATCTCAAGATCACCACGACGCCGGGCGTCGGCATCAACTGGCTGATCCCGCGGCTCGGCGAATTCACCGCGCTCTATCCGGAGATCCGGATCTCGCTGATCGTCACCGACGAGGAGCTCGACCTGTCGATGCGCGAGGCGGACGTCGCGATCCGCACCCGCAAGCCGACGCAGCCGGACCTGATCCAGCGCAAGCTGTTCGCGATGGGCTTCCACGCCTATTGCTCGCCGGAATACATCAAGCGCTTCGGCACGCCGCGGACGCTGGAGGAACTCGACTCCCATCGCATCATCACGCTCTCCGACGGCAACTTCGCGCCGCATCTGCAGAACCGCAACTGGCTGGTCGAAGCCGCGCGCAACGGCTCGGGCCCGCGCGAGGCGTACTTCAAGGTCAACAACATCCTCGGCCTCGTGCGGGCCTGTCAGCAGGGCCTCGGCATCGCTGCACTGCCCGACTATCTGGTCGAGGAACAGAGCAAGCTCGTACAACTGTTCGGCGAATCGGATTCGATCCAGCTCGACACCTATTTCGTCTATCCCGAGGAGTTGAAGACGGTCGCGCGCGTGCAGGTGTTCCGCGACTTCGTGGTGAGCAAGGCGCAGCGCTGGCCGTCCTGATTTCCGCATGTCTGACATGCGGCCTCGGCTGTTGCTGCACGGCGCTCGTCAAGCCCATACTGTTTGCACGCTGAGCCTTCGCGTTGCGCATTTGTCCCCCTCCTCCAGTGGCGCGGGAGTTCAGTAATCCCTCTTGGAAGGTGATTGTGTCGGCCTCACGTGGCCAATACCTAAGCCGGGCCCTCGGGTCCGGCTTTTTTTCTGCCGAAATCG
Source organism: Bradyrhizobium sp. SMVTL-02 (assembly GCF_051853005.1). Lineage (NCBI taxonomy): Bacteria > Pseudomonadati > Pseudomonadota > Alphaproteobacteria > Hyphomicrobiales > Nitrobacteraceae > Bradyrhizobium > Bradyrhizobium sp. SMVTL-02. The sequence continues at coordinate 7,179,561 of NZ_CP182469.1, forward strand.
GCTTTCGCCCTCCGCGTGTATTGACAGTTTTGGGCGTCCCCCGCATTCTTTGCCAATGATCACGAAGTCGTGCGCACGCGTTTCGAAAAAAGGTCCCCGTCCGGGGACCTCGGAGTTTTGCGCGCGCTTTTAACGGCTTCGTCATCGCGAGCTAGATCCCGAAAACCCCGCCACCTGGACGGGGTTTTTTCATGTGCCTCCGTCTCAGGTTTTTCCCGAGAAGGAGATGGAACATGACCGGACTACGCGACCATTTGCACGGACTCTGGCTGCCGCTGGTGACGCCGTTCCGTGACGGCAAGCTGGACGAGGCCTCGCTGCGGCGGCTGACCCGGCATTACCGCGGACAGGCCGTCGACGGCTTCATCCTGGGGGCGACCTCCGGGGAAGGCATGACGCTGCGGGAGGGCGAGCTCGAGCGCCTCGTCGCCGTGGTGCGCGACGAGATGTCGGCGGGCCGCCGCACCTTGCCGATCTGCCTCGGACTGTCGGGCGCCGACACTGCGCGGCTGAAGGACCGCTTGGACGAGACCGCGGACTGGCCGATCGAGGGCTATCTGATCGCAAGCCCCTACTACTTGCGGCCGTCTCAGCGCGGACTGCTGGCGCATTTCGAGGCGCTCGCCGACCACGCGGCGTGGCCGATCGCGCTCTACAACATTCCCTATCGCTGCGCGGTCAACATCACCAACCAGACCATGCTGCGGCTCGCCGCGCATCCCAACATCGTCGGCGTCAAGGATTGCGGCGCCAGCCGCGAGCAATCGATCGCGCTCTTGCGTGACCGGCCCAAGGGATTTCGCGTGCTGACCGGCGAGGACGCCAACTATCTCGAGGCGCTCATCGACGGCGCCGATGGCGGCATCGTGCTGTCGGCCCATGTCGAGACCGCGACCTTTGCCGCGGTGTACACGGAGGCGAAGCGCGGCGACCACGACGCCGCGCAGGCGCGCTGGAATGAGGTCGCCGCGCTCACGCGCCTGTTGTTCACCGAGCCGAGCCCCGCGCCGGCAAAGTATTGGCTGTGGCGATCCGGCCTGATCGACAGCCCCGAACTGCGCCTGCCAATGGTGGAGGTGAGCAGCGAGCTCGCAGCCACGATCGATCGCGAGATCGAGCGACGGATGAAAGTTCCGGCGTAGTGCACTCTCTCCACGCGCGCAGCTCGTCCTTGTCCCCTTGCGGGAGAAGGTGGCGCGAAGCGCCGGATGAGGGGTTCTCTCGACGCGCAACACTGTTCGTGAGGAGAGGGACCCCTCACCCGTCTCGCCGCTACGCGGCGAGCCACCCTCTCCCGCAAGGGCAGAGGGTAAGGCGCCCACGTGGTTAATCGCACCCCAACACTCTTCGCAGCTGCCGCATGGCGCATCCACGTCTCGTTTACGAGACCGCACCTATCGTCCTTCCCAAAGTCTACCAAAAAGGGGGAATGACCATGGGGCATCGCACCCGGCCTACGGCCGCGCAGCAATTCGCGCCCGCCGATCTCATGCAGGGGATTCTCGTCGTTTCGTCGTTCGCGTTCTGGGCAGTGGTGCTCGGCCTGATGCCGGTGCTGCTGTTCCGGGTCTGGCTGACCTGAGACGGCGGCGCGCCGCGATGGTTAAGCGCAAGTGGCAAATGCGCTCAAAATGCGAGCGGGCTTGCAAGCCGGAATTTTAAAACATCCCGCATAGCATGATGCCCCTAAGCGAAGAAATCGCGGGGGCGTTTGTGAATAGTCATAATGAAATGGCGTCGCATTTCGGCGCCGGACGGCAGAGCCTGTCCACCGAAGAGAGCTTCACCACCGAAGACATCCTCTGGGCCGTCGGCATCTGGTCGGTGATCCTGACGCTGTCGCCGGTCATCGTGTTCTACATGCTGATGGTGGCGTGAGTTTCATCTCGAGATTCCGGATCTGGCGCTTACGCACCATCCCGGAATGACAGGTGAGCCCGGAAACGCAAAACGCGCGGACCTTCCCGCGCGTTTTCCGTCCGGGGAATGATCTATGAAAAATTACGCCGCCTGCCTGTGCATTGCGCCGGATCCCGACGCCGTGCCGCGAATGGCCTTGACCGAACGCTCGATCGCCGCCCACAGCCTTGCGATTTCCTGAGCCGCACGGCTTTCGGCCTGATATTCACGCGCGCCTTCGCCGTGGCTCAGCGCCATCAACAAATCCGAACGATTGGTGATCTGACCGCCCCACACCGGAGCGCGGAATTTCGCCAGCGCCTCGCGGGCGATGGTGACGATCGGGCTTTCGGCCTCGTCGCGCTTGGCCGGAGCACCGTTGAGCACGACCGCGTAGGGCTTGCGCGCCGCGCGGCACATCTGGATGGTTTCCTGCACCGCGTTGACGTCGAACACGCCGGGACGGGCGGGGATGACCACCATGGTGGCATTCTTGATCGCGTCGTCGACGACGGCCGAGAGGTTCGGCGGCGTGTCGATCAACACCCATTCATAACCGTCGCGCTTGGCAGCGGAGACGATGCCGCTGACGGAGTTCACGGCGGCCTTGATCGGCGGCTCGTTGGTGCCGCGCAGCTTGTGCCACAGCGTCAGCGAGCCCTGCGGATCCGCGTCCACGAGCATCACCTGCTTGCTCGCCTTGATCTGCGCGGCGAGATGTGCAGCCAGGGTACTCTTGCCCGAGCCGCCTTTACGCGATGCAAAAACAATAACGTTCATACCCTTGGCCTCCAGATTGACCCCTGGCCGCGAAAATGAATCAGCGCACTGATTCGGGAAAGAAAAATTTACCGGGAGTTGCTTGGCCGCCACGAAATAACAAGGCGTGTTGGCTTTTGAGTCACACTGCTGCACGCGACGAGACACAAGCCACAATGCATCGCGCCTGAAACGAGCATATGTGCGCTTTTCGAGCAACGCGGCGGTAAAGCCGAATGCAACCCTGCCGCGCAAACTTTCTTCCGACTCTTTTCCATCGCGTGTGGCGGCAATCGCCGCGGGTCCGCGCGCATGGTGCTGCGAACAAAACGAGTCCGACGCTGTCGCACGGCTGACCCGCAATCATCTGCTTCGCGGCACAAACCGCTTTCACGCCTCTCGCTTTCGGAGGACATCGCAGGACATGCAAATGCCCGGGTGAAGACGCCCCCCGGGCATCAGCAGGTTTCGAACAAGGAACGTGCGGCGCGCTTCAGCCCTCGTCGCTTTTCTTCTTCTTGCTCGCCTTCGCCGCCGGCTTGCTGCTCTTCTTCGCCGAGCTCTTCGACGCGGCACTGGCGTTGGTCGGCCGGTCGGCGCGGGCTTCGCCGGGCTCGGGGCCCTCGCGGAAGAACACCTTGCATTGCGGCGACAGCTGGGCCTTCTTCTGGATCATGCAGGCGGTGATGGCATCGACGTTCGGAACGAACTCGCCGCACAGCCGCATCGCATCCGGCGTGCAGGCCTGCTGCTGCTCCGGCGTGTAGGCAAGGCCTGAGCCCGGTTGGACCAGCACGGCCAGCGCGACCCCGGCGATGGCAGCAAGAACGGACTTCCCAGAGTGAAACGCCGGCATCGATCCCCCCAATGTCTGACCGTGGCGGAGTGTGGGTGAACCGCGGTTCGTTGGCAACGAGGGGGGATGCGAAAGGCCGGAGTTGTGCGGTCTCGGCAACAGGCCGGAGCAGCCGGCCATCTCCTCCGCTGTCGTCAGCCGGCTTGCCGCATTCGCCGAAGCTTCGGCGGGCCGAGCACCCTTGTGGCCCCGGCGGAGCCGGGTCGCGGAGGATGACAGCTGAGTTTGGTCAAGGACTCCGGCTAACCCTCGGCGAAACTGACGAGATCGCCTTCCAGCTGCAGGCTCGGGGGGCCCTCCAACAAAAACTGCGAAAACAACCCCATGCACAGTAGCCGGGCCTCGAGGCATCTGCGGATTTTACGAATCCGTTTTGACTCGTCGGGCAAAACAGGGGCATAATGCCGGCATCGAAAAATGCGTGGGGTGGTCGGCCGATCCCCGTGAGGTCAAAGGGCGCATGGCCACCATCCTGATCGTCGCACCGGTGTTCGCCCTGATCGCGGCGGGCTATGTCGCGGTGCTGTTTCGCTTCGTCTCCGAGACCGCACACAAGGGCATCTCCGAATTCGCCTTCAGCATCGCCATCCCAGCGCTGCTGTTTCGCAGCATCGTCGTGTCGGAATTCCCCGACGTCAGCCCCTGGCGGATGTGGGGCAGCTATTACGGCGCGCTCGCGCTCACCTGGATCGCGGCGCTGACGCTCTCGGCGGCGCTGCGCGCGCGGCGCGCTACCAGCGAGGACGGCGTCGTGTTCGCGATCGGCTCGGTCTACGGCAACATCGTGATGCTCGGCATTCCGCTCGTGCTCTCCGCGCTCGGCAACGAGGCGGCAGGACCGATGGCGCTGATCCTGTCGGTGAACACGCCGCTGCTCTGGCTCTGCGGCATTTTGCAAATGGAGCTCGTCAGCCAAAAGCGCAGCGGCTCGCCGCTCTCGATCATCTGGCCGGTGCTCGCGGATCTCTCACGCAACCCCTTGATGCTGGGAATAGGTTTCGGCGTGGTCTGGCGTTTTACGGGCCTCGGCCTCAATCCCGTCGTCGACCGCACGATCGAGCTGCTGGCGCAGGCGGGCTCGCCAGCCGCGCTGATCGCACCCGGCATCAATTTGTTTCGATTCGAGGTGAAGGGCGAGAAGCTGAGCATTTTGGTGATGTGCGCGCTGAAACTGCTGGCGATGCCGGTCGCAGCGTTCGTGCTGGCAAAGCTGCTCGCCCTGCCGCCGAATGCGGCCGGCGTGATCGTGCTGTTCGCGGCAATGCCGACCGGCGCCAACGCCTACATCTTCGCGGTCCAGTATCAGCGGCTGGTGAACCCGGTGTCGGGCGCGGTCGCGCTGGGGACATTGCTGGCGGCGGTGACGTTGCCCGTGGCGGTGTGGGTAGCGGCGGGGATGAGGTAGTTCGGCTCGCCCCTGTCCGAATGATTTGAGGGCTAGCGGCGGCGACTGAAACTTGTAGCTGAGCCTCACGCGCGCAACGTCGGTCGTGAGTTGGCCGCCGATGCTGCAATTGGCATCGGGTCTGCCCCTCCCGTCGGCGAATGGTCGCATCGCCATCCGATACATCGTATGCAGGAATTCGCCGCCGACAATCCAGTTCAAGTCCAGCGCATATTCGACGCCGACGCCACGCCACCCCAGAGAACGCCGCTGCCCTTGGCCGTGATTCAGTGGCGTTTCCAAAGGTCGCGCTTCCGACGAAATTGTCGATTCCGTCCCGGTCGGCCTGACGAGACGGCCGGAATACATGGCAGGACTGCGATACGGCGGTGATCCTTGGATTGCCCTATCTCCCTCAGACGTGGGCCACCAACATGTTCTGCGCGCTGCAAGGGGCACAGGATGACGAATGGCTGCAATCACCGGAGTGGAAGCAGTACAAGAACGTTCGGAAGACGATGGAACAACGTCAGATGTCCGTGTCTGTGATCCAAGCTGCCAACCGTATCTGCTGCCGACAAGTGATTGATGCTGAAGGCCACTGCCCTCCTGCTGACATCTTTATTGTGCTGCCGAAGGATGCCTTGGGTGGCGCTGTACTCGATGACATCAAGGCCGATATGCCGGGGATCAAGGTGACAGACTGGGCCTTCGCACTGGACACCCCAAAGGAGAAGAAGCTCGCATCGGTAGCTCTCACGCACGGCTCATCTCCTGTATGGAGAAGCAGGCGCCCGGCCCGGTGTCCCTCACCGTTATTCAACGCGACCTACAGCTCAGCAGTGTGAAGAAGCTACGTGAAATGTTGAACGACAGCTAACACCCGGCCTCACAGGCACTCAGGGAGAGAAAGGTAAGCTACCTTCCCGGCGTCGGCCGGGGATCGAAAAGCTACCTTGTGAAAGCAGCGTAACGAGAAACAGGCCGCACACAGGTTTCCCTCGGGAGCCCGCGTGCGACCTCATTTTAGGCTATGCATTCACATGTCTGCTTAGCAACCAAGAGCGCCACAAAAGCAGACCTAACGATATTGACGCGACGGGCCAAAAGCGACGGTCACGCGCTGTCCAGTCTCAACACCGTCTTCGCTGGTCCGAGGGACGCTGCGCCTTTGGCAAACGATCAGAAGCCCACATGCTCGTTCATGTAGAAGGTGTTAAGAATGGAGATCCGAGGCTGATCGGTCTTGATTGGCGGGCGGCCGTGCCAGCTCATCTTTGCCAGCGAGTGATAGGCTTTCAGGACCACGAACGCATATCCGACATTGGGCAGGAAAGGGATGGTTTTCACGGGCTCAAGGCAGTAGGAACCAACATGAAACAGGCCTTTGAGGGAAGCCCGATAAAGCGTCGTGCCGAGAGCTTCCTGGCTGATGTCGGCCGGGCAATAAAGCTGCATCGTCACAACCTTTTTGCGTGTGTCCGGATGCGGTTTGATCTGGTAGCCGTCCCTGTCCCAGTAGAGCACCGGCTTCGCTACTAGCTTCAGATCGTCGACGCCCGGCACCTTGTCGCCGCGAGCGCGAATTTCAAGCCCGTCGTGCAGTCTGTTCCGGATCGCCCGCTCGACCCCCTTCGAGGTCAACATGGTCGACACCGCAGCCCATGCAGGTCGCAGTGACGGATCGATCTTGTCTATATTCTCGCCATAGAGGCGCAGCGCCCTACGCGTTCCCGTGCCGGTGATCGGATCATATCCTTCAGTGGGAACATTCCGTACCAGATCCCGGTAAAACTCCACGGGAAAGAAATTGCGGAAGACAATATGGGGGAAGGGAAAAGAGAAATGATCGGCTGCCTCGATGCTGGCAACCGCATGGGCCGTGAGTTCGTCGGCCAGATCAGAAGGAGCCGTCTCTGCAAGTGCCTCCATAAGGATACCTCAGAACGCATTTATGTTCATTTGTTAACTCAATCAATTCTCACTCTTGCGGCCGAAACAAGGCACAAGCGGCCATCGTGTAGAGAAAAGGGCGTGAGATTGAACCGCTAATCGCCTTGCAGCTCGTCCGCTTCTGATGGATTAGCCGACTTGCGCGATCCTCGGCTTACCTTGGTGCCGCGTGTAGACATTGGCTTGCTGAGCAACCGGACACGCGACCACCGAGGGAGCACACGTTCAATCCAGCTTGTAGCGAGGGAATTTCTTGAGAGCTTCGGCCATGGCAAATACGGTCGGCGGGCCATATTTCCGTCCCTCGGTCGCCTGCGTGTGCCCTGTGATGGCGTCGTTCATTTTCTCCGACATCCCGATTTCATCACCGATCCTCTTGAAGAGATGGCGCCAAGCATGGTTGGGGCTAAGTTCGGGATCGTCAACACCTAGTCCGCGAACCCATGTTCCTCAGTGAGCGCGAGCAGTGTCGGCGCGAGAACGTGACAGCTTCAACGGGTCATTGCTTTTCTTCTGTGGCGTCCTGTCATTGTAGAACAGCGCCCCCTTCCCAACCTGCTGAACCATTTCGATGAAGCCCTGAGCGATCAGGTGTTCATGGATCGGCACAACGCGCGGCTTGCCAGTCTTGAGCGTGCCCGCCTCGGGGGTCAGCTTCATTACGTAGAATCCGTCGCGTCCTTCGATGTCGCCGCCGCGCAACTGAGTGATTTCACCTGACCGCGCGCCCGAGTACGCACACAGCCATGGCACCCAACGGCGCGTCCTCTCAGTTGGCGTGACAGGCTTCTGATACGCAAGGCCGGCTTTCAGAATGATTTGGCCTCTGCCGTGGTGAAGCTGCGGGCGTCCTCGCGCGTCTGCACCTTGCGGGGAACGTCAACCTTGACTTCCTTGAAGGGATTTTGGCGAACGCGCTTGTGCTCGCGCGCCCAGCTAAACACTCGACGCGAGGCTGAACGCCAAATCTCCCGCACAGTTATCGCCGTACGCTTGGCTGTTATTAGACCATGCACCCACTTGCGCGCAGCGTCCTCGGTGATCCCGTCCGTCCCCACCTCGGCAAACTCACGTTGCATTTCCAGAAATACGGCTCGCCAGCGGGAAAACGTATTAGGTGCGGGCGTTGTCGCAGTAACGAAAGCCTCGAACAATTACCAGCAACTCACGCCTGAGCCGTGAACTGCGGAAAGCTGTCGGGGGTGTCATCGCGTGAGTAGTCGCCATTCGCGCGCCTCTCCAGCAACATTATCGCGAGCAGAAGGTTGTCGCTAACAGCATCGACAAAGAGCGCATAGGCGGTGGCGTTCAGTGCCTTACCCTCGCTCGCAAGAAACGTCGCCACCCGCCAATTCAGCGATACGCGGCCTCACCGCTTCTCGGACCTCGGGCTCCTTCTGCCACTCCCAATGCGGATCGGCCGTGGGATTGTCGTGGTAGCTTTCGGGTGCCTCGGGATAAATCACATCCCACACGAGGTAGTCGCCCATTTCCTCCAGCGCTTCGCCGGTCCAGGATCAGCCTCGTGCAGCTTCACGTACCAACGGCCCGCGAGAGCGATTGCGTTGAGCCTCGTGAGTGGTTGCCCCTCGCCGCTCCTTTGGGCTCGCAGCGATGCGCGTTTCAACCTCAGCTTCCCACTCGCCAAGGCGGGCCTTAGCTTCGTGCTTGGGGGTGTCGGCCGCGAGTTTGAGATGAGCTTCACGCCTGGTCCCATAGAGCCTTTGGTACTCCTCGCGAACGTCCTCGGGGACACCTTTGCGAGCAAACCATCGACCGTCAGAAGCTCGATTCAAACCGACCATACGCAATGCCATTTGTAGCGCCTTTTGTATTTTAGGCGGCGCAAATACATCAGGTCTATCAAGAAGATGCTGAGAATGCGGAGTTATCCGGCACGGTGGTACAGTTGGGTGGGCTCGAACCACCGACCTCCTGTTCCACAGACAGGCGCTCTAACCAACTGAGCTACAACTGCATCCTTGCGAGCGCCCGGGGGGCGCCCTTCCCAGGGCCGACAACCGAGGGGGCTGGACGGGGCGGAAACTAGGTGCAACGGCCTCATTTGGCAAGGCCGCAGTGGCGCGAAAAAACAGCGGAAAACATGTTCAGCCCGACGAAATCGGCCCGGATGGTGACCATCAATGTGCTGAGCCTCGCGCGCTTGGCGGCGACACTCCCCGTGGGGAGAGAGCGCTCTCCCCGGCCTCTCCCGCATCCGCCTTCGCCAAGGCTTCGGCGGACAAGAGCGGGAGAGGCGAAGAAAAACCCGGGCCGTGGGGCCCGGGTTTCTCAACTTGATCGATCCGCCGCTTTGGTCAGGCAGCCGGCTTGTAGAACTTGGCAGCGCTCGCCTTGATCGGCTCGGCGGTCTCGGCGGCGACGCGCTGGCTGATCTCGACCAGCTCCTTGGCCTGGGCCTGGAAGGTCTCGAGCTGCTTGCGGGCGTGGTCGTTCCACAGCGTGAACGCGTCCGACGGCGACTTGGCGCCGAGCAGCTCCTGGGCGAAGTCCAGCGAGGCCGTGGAGTTGGCCTTCATGAACTCGACCAGCTTGGCGGTGTACTCGCTGGCGCCCTTGGAGGCGCAGGTGAACACGGCCTCGACGGTGCCGTTGTGGGTCTCGGCCGCGTCCTTGAACTTGGCGTAGCTCTCGCGGGCCTGCGATACGCCCTTCTCGGCGAACGCACGCATCTGCTCGGGGACCTCGAACGGAATGATCGAGGCAGAAAACGGATCAGTCGCACCTGTCATGGTTGTCCCTCACGCTAATCTAGAAAAAATGAAGTGAGCCTTACGGCGCGCCCGCCGGCCAACCGGGGCCGTCTGTTGGCGGGTACGAAGACTGGATACGCGAAACAAACGAGATGACTCGCCCCAGCGCCCAGCATTGTGGTTGCCTAACATGTCAACATTGTGCAGCGCAATGCATCGGACGGGTGCGGCGCGAAATTTAATCACGGTGAGGGTGAGGTTCCTAGAGGGGGGAACCCGAGGTTGAGGTAGTCTGGTGCGGGGAAGACGGCCTGAGCAAGCGCCTCGTCCTTCGAGACGACCGCTTCGCGGTCTCCTTAAGGATGAGGCTAAACAGCATTGCCCAGATTGAACTGCCGCCGCGCTCTCCTCCCTCATCCTGAGGGCCCGCCGTCGGCGGGCGTCTCGAAGGATGCGTTGCGGGCGAGCCAAGGATGCCGCGTGCAGCCTCGACTGCCGGCCGGACGATCGCCCCGCCCGCGAATCCTGCGGATGCAGGCGGGCTGCGGCTTGCGGGTTCTACTGGATTAAGGTTATCGCGGCTTTGGGCCCCTCTGTCGGGGCCGGGCCGTGGACCTGCCCGCGCCCGCGGGCAATACTAACCCTTTCTTAAGGCTGCCATTCCGGCAAGCCGCCACAGAAGACGCCGACAGCGAGACGTGAAGCCGGTTGGATGAGTAGTTCGGATTTCCAGTTGCGAGGCGTGGGCGATCCGCGGCTGGCCGTGCATGCGACCTCGCAGCTTCCCACCTGGCTGTTCGCGGTCGACGGCAGCCGCGTGCTGTGGGCCAATCCGGTCGGCGCCAGGCTGTTCGGCGCGGCCCATGCCGCGGCACTCGCGGAGAAGATCTTCGGCCCTGCCGACAGCCATCGCCGCCAGGTGGCCCGGCTCGCCCGCCAGCTCCCGGGAGGCGGCGCCGTGCGGCTGGAGCGGCTGCGCGGCTTCGGCGCCCGGCTCGGCACCCTCATGACCTGCGCCTGCGCGCGGCTCGACTTCGCCGACGGCAAGAACGGCGTGCTCGTCACCGCGCTGGACCCGACCGGGCAGCCGATGCCGCTGGTCGAGCGGCTGCATCGCCTGGTCGAGGCCGCGAAGGTGCCGATGGCGGCGTTCGCGCCCGACGGCCTGTTCGTCGGCGCCAGCGAGGCCGCCCGCTCTTTGCTCGGCTTTCGCGACCTCGACGAGGCCGGCCTCGAGCAGGCCCGCAGCGATGCGCTCGCCAAAGGCCGGGTCGAGACGCCGATCGGCATCGGCCACATGGTGCTGCAGCGGGTCGGCACGGGCGCCGATGTCGGGCTGGTCGCGCTGATCGAGCCGGCCGCTGCGCGGCCGGCGCGCGAAGCGGTTCAGGAGATCATGGGCGAAGAAGCCGCCCAGCCTGCGCCTGACGCGCCGCCCGCCCCCCCGGCCACGGCGCCGGACGATGTGCAGTCTTCACAGCCGAACGAGGCCGCCTCCGGAATCAAGCTGTTCGATGCCCTTGCCGAACCGAGCGACCCGCCAGCCGAGACCATTGCGCAAGCGCCCGAGGTGCCCGCGGGCGAGCCGGCCGCGGAGATCTTGATCCCCGACGCCGTCGCGCCCGAGGCGTCTGCCGCGGAAACGACCGGCGAAGTCATCGACGTCGCGGCAAAATCTCCGGTTGAAAACCCGCCCGCAGCCATTGCGCCGCCGCAGGCCGCGCTGATCACATCGGGCATGGTCGAGCCGCCGCCCGCGCCCGCAGAGCCGCCGCGCCAGCATCCGCTGCGCTTCCTCTGGCAGATGGATGCGGACGGCCGCTTCGTGCTCGGCTCGGACGAGTTCATCCGCCTGATGGGCGCGCACACCGCGGCCGGCTTCGGCCGCCCCTGGCGCGAGATCGCCGAACAGTTTTCGCTCGATCCCGAGGGCCGCGTCGCGCAGGCGCTCGCCAGCCACGACACCTGGGCCGGGATCACCGTGAACTGGCCCGCCGATGGCGGCGAGCACCTGCCGGTCGAACTCGCCGGCCTGCCGGTCTACGACCGCGATCACAACTTTGCGGGCTTCCGCGGCTTTGGCGTCTGCCGCGATCTCGACGGCCTCAACCGGCTCGATGCGCTGCGCCGCTTCGAGCTGTTCGTCGCGCCGCACGCGCAGCAAAGCCCTTCCGCGGATAGCGTCGAGTCGGAGCCGATGGCGGAGGCACCGCCTCCCTCGGTCGAACCGCCTGCACCTGAGCCTGAGCCAACGCCCGAGCCTGTCGCTGAACTGCCCGCACCAACACCAGACGCGCATTCACACCCAAGCGATCCGGAAACGCCAGTGGAAACGTCTCCCAACGTCGTGCCGTTCCGCAGCCCCGGCGATGCGAGATCGCCGACGCTGACACCGGTCGAGAACAGCGCGTTCAACGAGCTGGCGCGGCAATTGTCCGAGCGGCTCGAACGCGAGCGCGAGAGCATCGCAGTCGCCGGCGCCGAGCCGCCGACTGCCGCGACTGCGCCCGAGCCGCCGCTGTCCGAGCCCGAGTTCGAGCCCGAATCCCTGCCGCCGCCCGCACCGGCCGAATGGCTGACCGAGCCCGCGCCGCCGGCGCGCGGCATCAGCCTGCGCGACCGCACGCTGCTCGACCTGTTGCCGACGGGCATTTTGATCTATCGCCTCGACCGCCTGCTCTACGCCAACCCGGCGTTCCTCGCGCGCTTGGGCTATGACAGCATCACGGCGTTGGAGCATGCCGGCGGACTGGACGCGCTCTATGTCGAGCCGGGCGTGTCGTCGGCCTCCAGCACGTCGCAAGGCGGCACGCCGGTGACGATCAGCGCGACGCTTGCCAATGGCGAAGCGCCGCTGCCGACCACGGACGCGCATCTGCACAGCATCGACTGGGACGGCGACAGCGCGCATGCGCTGATCTGCGCGCTGCCGCAAGCCGCACCCGCGATTGCCGCGCCCCAGGTTGCCGGCGAGCCGGTCGTCCCCGAGTCCTTCCCCTACGCGCCTGATGTGGAGCCTTCGGCCGGCGATGCCGACGCGGAAGATCTCGCCGCGATCCTCGACACCACCGCCGAGGGCATCCTCATGTTCGATGCCGAGGGCAACATCCACGCCTGCAACCGCAGTGCCGAGGCGCTGTTCGGCTATGACGGCGAGGCGCTGCTCGAGCAGAATCTGGTGACCCTGTTCGCGCCCGAGAGCCAGCAGGTCGTCGCGGACTATCTCGACAGCGTGAAGAGCCAGGACATCGCGAGCCTGCTCGATCATGGCCGCGAGGTGCTTGGACGCGAGAAGAAGGGCGGCGTCATTCCGCTCGCCATGATCATGGGCCGCACCCGGCCCGACGGCCCGAACTTCTTCGCCGTATTCCGGGACCTCTCGCACGCGAAGAAGGGCGAGAGCGAGCTGACGCAGGCGCGCCGCCTCGTCGACGGCGCGGCGAGTGCCAAGGCCGACATGCTGGCGCGGATCAGCCACGAGATCCGCACGCCGCTCAACGCCATCATCGGCTTTGCCGAGGTGATGATCTCGGAGCGCTTCGGCAGCCTCGGCAACGAGCGCTACGGCGAGTACATGAAGGACATCCGCGCCTCCGGCGAGCGTGTCATCGCCATCATCGACGATCTCCTGGAGCTGTCGCGGATCGAGACCGGCAAGCTCGACCTCACCTTCGCCAACCTCAACCTCAACGACCTCGTCGAAGCCTGCGTCGCGGTGATGCAGCCGCAGGCCAACCGCGAACGCATCATCATCCGCACCTCGCTCGGCCATGCGCTGCCGCAGGTGAGCGCGGACGCGCGCGCGCTGCGGCAGATCACCATGAATTTGATCTCGAACTCGATCCGGCTGGCGAGCGCCGGCGGCCAGGTCATCGTCTCGACCGCGATGACCGACCGCGGCGAGATCGCACTGCGCATCCGCGACACCGGCCATGGCCTCACCGAGCGCGAGGTCGCCGCCGCGATGGAGCCGTTCCGCACCCCGCCGCCCGGCGATGCCGCGGACAATTCCGCGCTCAATCTGTCGCTGACCAAAGCGCTGGTCGAAGCCAACCGCGCCCGGTTCAACATCAAGAGCGCCGGCCACGGCACGCTGATCGAAGTGGTGTTCGCGCCGGTGACGGCGGGGGCGTGATTGGCCGCCGTCATTGCGAGCGCAGCGGTCGCGGTAGGGACGCTCATTGCTGGGCGCCCCCCGCACAGATCCGTACGTGCGGCTTTCCCGCATACGGCTCCCACCTCGGGTGAGTAGCGGTGAAGCGTGTTCGGGGCCAAGGATGGAGGATTTGTGGCTTGGGGAGCAAGTCGGAGGCAAGCCGCGCGACCCGCTGCCACGTGGTCCCGTCAATCTGGCTGCGGCGCCGAAGCATCCGCCTCCATTGTTCGGTGACGAAGTAGCGGAAGGCGCTGAGCGCTCGGCTGTTGGTCGGTACCGCGTGGTAGTTGAAGTACCCGGTAACGACCTGCCGCAGCCATTTGCCCTGTTCGAGCACCGACTGGTGCATACGCCGTCGCATTCCCTGCTTCACGGCTTGCAGTTTCGCCCGCATGCGGTCTTTGCGAGACTTGCGCCTGATCTGGAACTTGCCTTGCTTGGATCGGCTGCAGATGAAGGTGAAGCCGAGGAAGTTGAAGGTCTCCGGCTTGCCGAGCCCGCGCCGCCTGCGGTTGTCCTCCGCATGACGTCCGAACTCGATCAGCCGGGTTTTCTCAGGGTGCAGTGACAGCGCGAACTCCTGCAGCCGTTTGCGCAATTCTTCGAGGAAGTGCCGGGCCTCATTCTCATGCTCGAAGCCGACGATGAAGTCGTCAGCGTAGCGCACGATGATCATGTCACCCGCGGCCTCGCGCCGTCTGAAGCGTTCGGCCCACAGATCGAGGGCATAGTGCAGGTAGATGTTGGCAAGCAGCGGCGAGATCACCGCCCCTTGTGCCGTCCCCTGTTCGCTGACCCTGACCGTTCCTTCTTCGAGAACACCCGCCTTGAGCCATTTGCGGATCAGACGGATGATACGCTGGTCGCCGGTCCGATGTTCGACGAAGCGGATGAGCCATTCCTGGTCCACCATGTCGAAGAACGAGCGGATATCGGCGTCAACAATGAAGTTCACCCGCCGGCTCTCGATTCCGACCAGCAGCGCATCCATCGCATCGTGCGCGCTGCGCCCGGGCCGGAACCCATACGAGAACCCGAGGAAGTCCTCCTCGTAGATCGCGTTGAGCACCGTAGCGGTTGCCCGCTGAACGATCTTGTCCTCGAGGGACGCAATCGCCAGCGGTCGCTGCCGCCCATCCTGCTTCGGGATATGGACCCGCCGCGACGGCTGCGGCCGGTACGCTCCCCGGTGAACACGAGCATGCAGGTCCTCAAGATTGGCCTTGAGGTCTTGCTCGTAGTTCCGCCACATCATTCCGTCCACACCCGGCGCGGCATGCTTCTTCAGCGCGAAGAACTCCGCCTCGAGCAGTTCAGGCGTGATGTGGTGAAGCAGCGCAGTGAACCTCTCCTTCTTCCTTTCCCTTGCAGTTCGCCGTATGCGTTCCAACGCCTGTGTCACGCTTGTCCGGCTCGGCGTCCGGGGCGTGCTTTGCTGGTCCGCATTCCCCTTGGTCGCGGCCCTTCGCTCCACCAACTCCTCCGCGGATCGCTCCGCTTCGTTCGCAGGCTTCGACGCTACTACGGCCGCGTCCGACTTCCCGCATCCGTTCGTCATCGGCTTTGGCTCCTCGCCTTCCCGATGCGGACCTTGGGGGCATGTTGCCATCGGTCAGATGCGGGACCTCCCAGGTTCCGACGCGGTCCTTTGCTGCGTGATGGGGTCTTCGACCACGGCAGAGCGTCAGCGCCTCGCATAACGGCGCCGCACATGTTGCCTTCGACGTTGCTTACCGGCTCGGCCTCTGCGAGTTTCTGTCTTTCGCGGCTCAATAGCCCACCCCACAGCATCGTTGTGTACGCTTCGCAGCCGCCGTTGCCGACGGCCACGCAACACTCACTACCGGGCGCTCGCTACCGCTTACCCGGACCGGACTTCCACCGGTTGGACCACGCCAGCTTGCCTGGCGCACAAACAATCCAGAATCCCTTCGGAAAGATTCCGGATTGCTTCGCCACGTTCGCAATGACGAGGGGTTAGAGTGGCGCGTCCCTTACCGTGCAAGCTTACGCTGCGCGCACCGTATGCAGGAACTTGCTCACCTCGATCTTCAGCCGGTTGCTGTCATTCGACAATGACTGCGCCGCGGAGAGCACCTGCGAAGAGGCCGAGCCGGTCTCGGTCGCACCCTGGCGCACGCTGCTGATATTGGCGTTGACCTGCGAGGTGCCGGCCGCCGCGTTCTGGACGTTGCGCGAGATCTCGCCGGCCGCCGCGCCCTGCTCTTCCACGGCGGCGGCGATGGTGGAGGAGATCTCGGACAGGCGCTCGATGGTGCCGCCGATGGTCTTGATCGCGCCAACGGAGTCCTGGGTCGCGACCTGGATGCTGGAGATCTGCTGGCCGATGTCGCCGGTCGCCTTGGCGGTCTGCTCGGCCAGCGCCTTCACCTCCGACGCCACCACGGCGAAGCCGCGCCCGGCCTCGCCCGCGCGCGCCGCCTCGATCGTGGCGTTGAGCGCCAATAGGTTGGTCTGGCCCGCGATTGCGTTGATGAGTTCGACCACATCGCCGATGCGCGCGGCCGCGCGCGACAATTCGCTGACGCGATCGTTGGTCTGGCTGGCCTGGCTGACGGCATCGCCGGCCATGCGCGCCGATTGCTGCACCTGGCGGCTGATCTCGTTGACGGACGCGGTCAGCTGTTCGGCTGCGGAGGCCACCGACTGCACGTTGGTCGCCGCCTCCTCGGACGCGGCTTCCACCAGCGCCGCAAGCTCGGTGGAGCGGCCGGCGGTCGTCGTCAGCGACGTCGCGGAGGCCTCGAGCTCGGTCGCGGCCGACGACACGGTCTCGACGATCTCGCCGATCGCGCCCTCGAAATCGTCGGCCATCCTGATCATGTCGGCGCGGCGGCGCTCGGCGGCGAGCTTGTCCTGCCTGATCTTCTCCTCCGCCTCCTCGCGCGCCTTCCGTTCGGAGTTGATCTTGAACGTCTCGACCGCCCGCGCGATCTCGCCGATCTCGTCGGGACGGCCGAGCCCCGGCAGCGCGATGGCGAAATTGCCATTGGCGAGCTCGATCATCGCAACCCGCACCGCCGACAGCGGCTTCGACACCGAACGCCCGATGAAGATGCCGAGACCGAGCACACCGGTCGCAATCACCGCGATCGCGACTGCAATCCAGAACTGGATGCTGGCGCGCTCGGCATCGTTCAGGCGATCGGCCTCGACGCGGACCCGGTCGACCGATTTCGAGATCTGCTCGATCACGGGCTCGACCGACGAGAAGGCCTCGGACATGGCCTTCAGCTCGGCCGCCAGCTTCAGCGCGGTCTCCATCCAGGCGGCGAAGTCGCGCTGGTAGTCGGCGAGTTTCTGGCGCAGCTCGGCCTTGCTGCCGTCGGGAATGGCCGCCGCATCGACACCATCCGCGAATTCCGTCGCGCGCTTCTTCATGTCGTCGCCATATCTGGCGTCGCGACGCAGCATGAAGTCCTTCTCATGCCGGCGCATCATCAGCATGATCACCTTGAGCTGGGAATTCTGGAGCTGGTCGACCTGGCTCTCGATGCCGTGGACGGACGTGCGCAGGCGGCCTTCGAGGCCGGACTTCTCGTCGAGGCCGAGCCGCTGCCGTTCCTCGACGACCGCGGCAAAGCGCGCCTGGTAGATCTTCAACGACGCATTCATCGCGTCGATCTGCTGCGCCAGCTCCGGCTTGCCGAGCGCTGCGATCCTGCCGCGGAGCGTCTCGATATCGAGCGCCACCTGCCTGCTGATCTCCGCCTGGCGCTGGGCCCTGGCCGGATCGTTGCGCAGCAGGAAATCCTTTTCGGCGCGGCGCGCCTTGAGCAGCTCGACCGCGATCCTGTCGTTCAGCTCGAACACGCCGCGTGCATCCTCGGCCGCGTCGCGATAGACGCCCATCACCCGCTCGCCGTAGAGGTGAATGCCGCCGATCAGGACGACGCCGATGACGCCGAGGACGCTGATTGCAGTGATCTTGTGCGCGAGCCTGACAGAGAAGAGCCGCATCGTGATGCCGGAGCTGGTGGTGGCCGATGCGGTTGATAAAGCGCTAATGCCCGAAAACTTCCGTTAATTTGCGGGCACGTAGAATTACGTGCTTTGTGACACAATGCACTGCAACGGGCACATGAACCAACAAAGAAGCACGGCGCATGACGCGCCGTGCTTCCCTGGCTGAGCGTTCAGCGAGGCGATCGGCTCAGCTATAGATCTCGAACAGGCCGGCGCCGCCCTGGCCGCCGCCGATGCACATGGTTACCACGCCCCACTTGGCCTTGCGGCGGGCGCCTTCCTGCAGCAGATGGCCGGTGAGACGGGCGCCGGTCATGCCGAAGGGGTGGCCGATCGCGATCGAGCCGCCATTGACGTTGTACTTGGCCGGATCGATCTCGAGCTTGTCGCGGCAATACAGGCACTGGCTGGCGAAGGCTTCGTTGAGCTCCCACAGATCGATGTCGTCGATCTTGAGGCCGGTGCGCTTCAAGAGCTTCGGGATCGCGAACACCGGGCCGATGCCCATCTCGTCGGGCTCGCAGCCGGCGGTCGCCCAGGCGACGAAGCGGCCGAGCGGCTCGAGGCCGCGCTTCTCGGCGTCCTTGGCTTCCATCAGCACCACGGCGGCCGCGCCGTCGGAGAGCTGGCTGGCATTGCCGGCGGTGACGAACTTGCCGGGGCCCTTCACCGGCTCGAGCTTGGCCAATCCTTCCATCGTGGTGTCGGGGCGATTGCACTCGTCGCGGTCGACGACGTAGTCGACGATCGACTCCGCCTTGGTCTGCTTGTCGACGACCTTCATCCTGGTCTTCATCGGGACGATCTCGTCCTTGAACTTGTTCGCCTGCTGCGCGGCGGCCATGCGGCGCTGCGATTCCAGCGAGAACTCGTCCTGGTATTCGCGGCTGAGCTTGTAGCGCTCGGCGACGATGTCGGCGGTGTCGATCATCGCCATGAAGATGTCGGGGGCGACCTTGAGCAGCTCAGGATCGATGGATTCGTTCGGCGAGCCGCCGCCGGGAATGGAGATGCTCTCGACGCCGCCGGCGACGATGCAATCGGCGCCGTCGGAGCGGATCGAGTTCGCGGCCATCGCGATGGTCTGCAGCCCCGAGGAGCAGAAGCGGTTCACCGAGACACCGGCCGTGGTCTTCGGCAGTCCCGCCAGCAGCGCGGCCTGGCGGCCGATGTTCGGTGCGCCGTGCGCGCAATTGCCGAGATAGCAGTCCTCGACATAGTCCTTCTCGACACCGGCCCGGTCGACCGCGTGCTGGATGGCGTGCGCCGCAAGCGACATCGGCGGCGTGATGTTGAACCCGCCGCGGCCGGATTTCGCGAGGCCCGTGCGCGCATAGGAAACGATGACGGCTTCACGCATTGTTTTCTCCCTTGTCGAACGATTTTGAACGGAGCGTCCTGACGCCATTGGTACACAAGTCAGGAGGTCGCGGGGAAAATAAAACGCCGCCTCCCGGTAATGGAAGCGGCGTTGTTCCGCCGGTCGGAATATGTTTGTAGAAGGCGAGAGGATCCGACTTTGCCGGCTCGCTCTGTCACCTCTCCCCAGCGGGGAAGGTGAAGATCAGAACGTCAGCGCCTTGGCCTGCTTGACCTGCGGCAGGGCCTGCACCTTGGCGAGCACGTCGGCCGGCACGGCGCCGTCGACCTCGACCAGCGCGATCGCATCGCTGCCGGGGGCGACGCGGCCGAGATGGAAGGTTGCGATGTTGATGTTGGCATCGCCCAGCAGGCTCGCGAACTGGCCGATGAAGCCCGGCTTGTCCTCGTTGGTGATGTAGATCATCGACTTGCCGAATTCGGCATCGACCCGGATGCCCTTGACATCGACGAGGCGCGGCTTGCCGTCGTGATAGACGGTACCGGAGACCGAGCGCTCCTGGCGTTCGGTTGCGACGGTCACGGTGATCAGGCTCTCATAGTCGCTCTGGGCGGCGCGGACGATCTCGTCCACCACCATGCCGCGCTCCTTGGCGACGACAGGCGCGGACACCACGTTGACCTCGCCCAGCATCGGCCGCAGCAGGCCCGACAGCACCGCGGAGGTGATCGCCTTGATCTTCATCTCGGCGACGTGGCCCTCATAGGTGATCTCGACCTTGAGGATGCCGCTCTCGGTGAGCTGGCCGGCGAACGAGCCGAGCTTCTCGGCGAGCGCGATGAACGGCTTCAGCTTCGGCGCCTCTTCGGCGGTGATCGAGGGGAAGTTGACCGCGTTCGAGATCGCACCGGTGAGCAGGTAGTCCGACATCTGCTCGGCGACCTGAAGCGCGACGTTCTCCTGCGCTTCCGTGGTGGAGGCGCCGAGATGCGGGGTGCAGATCACGTTGGGATGGCCGAACAGCACGTTGGAGGTCGCGGGCTCCTCGACGAAGACGTCGAAGGCGGCACCGGCGATGTGCTTGGAATTGAGCGCATCGACCACGGCCTGCTCGTCGACGAGGCCTCCGCGGGCGCAGTTGATCAGGCGCACGCCCTTCTTCATCTTGGCGATTGCGGCCGCGTCGATGATGTTCCTGGTCTTGTCGGTCAGCGGCGTATGCAGCGTGATGAAGTCGGCGCGCTTGAGGAGGTCATCGAGATCGACCTTCTCGACCCCGATGTCCTTGGCGCGCTCCGGCGACAGGAACGGATCGAAGGCGACCACCTTCATGCGCAGGCCGAGCGCGCGGTCGGCGACGATCGAGCCGATATTGCCGCAGCCGACCACGCCGAGCACCTTGCCGGTGATCTCGACGCCCATGAAACGGTTTTTCTCCCACTTGCCGGCCTGGGTCGAGGCGTCGGCCTGCGGGATCTCGCGGGCGAGCGCCAGCATCAGGGTGATGGCGTGCTCGGCGGTCGTGATCGAATTGCCGAACGGCGTGTTCATCACGATGATGCCCTTGGCGGTCGCCGCGGGGATCTCGACATTGTCCACGCCGATGCCGGCGCGGCCGATCACCTTCAGCTTGGTCGCCTTCTCGATGATCTTGGCCGTCGCCTTGGTCGCGGAGCGGATCGCGAGGCCGTCATAATTGCCGATGATCTCGGCGAGCTTGTCCTTGTCCTTGCCGAGGTTGGGCTGGAAGTCGACCTCGACGCCGCGGTCCTTGAAGATCTGCACGGCGGCGGGAGAGAGCGCGTCGGAAATGAGAACTTTGGGTTTGGTCATGGGGATGTGTCCTCTGCCTTCCTCAAAGAAGGGGCTTAGACCGGATTGGATGAATGTCTGGGAGCACTTCTCCCTCTCCCTGTTCTTACGGGGAGAGGGTTGGGGTCAGGGGCAGCCGCGGGCGAAGGCGTAAATCGAGAGGGCCCCTCACCCGGATCGCTGCGCGATCCGACCTCTCCCCGCAAGAGCGGGGAGAGGTGAAAACATCAGGCCGCCTTGGCGAGCTGCGCCTTGGCCTCGGCGAAGGCCCAGTCGATCCACTGCGTCAGCAGCTCGACGTCCTTTGCTTCCACCGTGGCGCCGCACCAGATGCGCAGGCCCGCCGGTGCGTCGCGGTAATAGGCGAAGTCGTAGCCGGCGCCTTCCTTCTCGACCAGCGCCACCAGCTTCTTGCTGAACTCGGCCTGCGCGTCGTCGGAGAGCGAGGTGATCGCGGGATCGGTGAACTTCAGGCACACCGAGGTGTTGGAGCGGATCGAAGCGTCCTTGGCGAGGAAGTCGATCCACGGCGTCTTCGCCTTCCAGTCGGCGAGCACCTTGGTGTTGGCGTCCGCACGCGCGATCAGCGCCTTGAGGCCGCCGATCGACTTCGCCCAGTTCAGCGCATCGAGATAATCCTCGACGCACAGCATCGACGGCGTGTTGATGGTCTCGCCGACGAAGATGCCTTCGTTCAGCTTGCCGCCCTTGGTCATGCGGAAGATCTTCGGCAGCGGCCAGGCCGGCTTGTAGGTCTCGAGCCTCTCCACCGCGCGGGGCGACAGGATCAGCATGCCGTGCGCGGCCTCGCCGCCGAGCGCCTTCTGCCAGGAGAAGGTGACGACGTCGAGCTTGGGCCAGTCGAGCGGCTGCGCAAAAGCTGCCGAGGTCGCATCGCAGATGGTCAGGCCTTCGCGGGTCGCACTGATCCAGTCGGCGTTCGGCACGCGGACGCCCGAGGTGGTGCCGTTCCAGGTGAAGACGACGTCGCTCTTGGGATCGACCTTGGAGAGGTCGGGAATCTCACCGTACGCCGCGTTGAGCTTGGTGACTTCCTTGAGCTTCAATTCCTTGACGATGTCGCTGACCCAGCCCTCGCCGAAGGATTCCCAGGCGAGCGTGGTGACGGGGCGCGCACCCAGCAGCGACCACAGCGCCATCTCGACCGCGCCCGTGTCGGAGGCGGGCACGATGCCGATGCGATAATCGGCGGGCACTTCAAGCACTTCGCGCGTCAGATCGATCGCGAGCTTGAGCTTGGTCTTGCCGACCTTCGCGCGATGCGAGCGGCCGAGGGCTGCGTCCTTGAGATTTTGGGCGTTCCAGCCGGGGCGCTTGGCGCAGGGGCCGGAGGAGAAATGCGGCACGGTCGGCCGCGAAGCGGGCTTCGCTACAGTCATGTCTACCCTTCCAGATAGTGAGCCTCCCGTTGGGGGGAGGTGTCCCGCCGCGGCTGATACGGGAAACGGGCAGAGTCGTCAAGAAAGTTCGGGCGTCTCACGCCGGAGTGAAGGCGCCTCGGGGGCGATTTCCGGGGCTTCGACCACAGTGAGCGCATTCAGCAAGTCCGTGGCATCGCTGATCAATTGCGCCGCGCGGCGGCGGCTGCTGACTTTCAAAATGCATTTGTCGTTGGCCTGCACAACGTAGTCGTTGCCGACCTTGATCATGGAATAGCTTGTCATCGAAATCCCCGAACTGACCGAGCCCGGTTTCCGACGCTCCGTAGCACCGTTCGTTCCTGCTTCCACGTGAACGAAGGAGGGGTAGTTTATCAGCTCTTAAGATGAACGAACGCGCAATCCGAATTTGCAGATGGCGCAACGGCCAAGCGGTGTTGCGTCAAAAGCGGACAGTCATGCCGACATGACTCGCAGCAAATCCCAGCCGCTTGTAGAAGCGCTGCGCATCGACGCGCGTCTGATGCGTCAGCAGCTCGACCAGATTGCAGCCGCGCGCCTTTGCCTCCGTCACGGCCCATTGCACCAGCTGCTCGCCGATGCCGCGGCTGCGACAATCAGTGGCAACGCGCACGTCCTCGAGCAGACCGCGGATGCCGCCTTGCGAGCTGATGCCTGAGAGAACAGCGAGTTGCAGGCAGCCCACCACCCTGCCCTCGCTTTCGGCAACGACGAGCGTCAGATTCGGATCACGCTCGACCCGTTCGAAAGCCGCGTAGTAGGACGCAGGCAGCGGATCCTCCACGCGCTCGCGAGCGCGCCCGAGATGATCATCGGCGAGCATCGCCACGATCGCCGGCACGTCCTCGCGGCGCGCGGGACGGATCGAGATGGACTTGTCGTTCATACGTAAACTCCAATAACCCGGCGCGGGCTCAGCGCGCCGGCGGCAAGCCGAGAAAGGCCTCGGCGTCGCCGATCCAGCGGCGGATGGCCGCATGGCGACCGAGGTCGAAACCGCCTTCATGCGCGAGGCGGGTATAGGCGAGCAGCGAGACATCGGCGAGCGATACCGCATCGCCGGCGAAGAAGCGGCTCGTGGCGAGATGCTGCTCCATGCGGTCGAGCGCCGCATAGCCGCGCTTGACCTTTTCAGGATCGAGCTCGGAAGCGTCCTTGCCGAGATAGACGATGAGGAAGCGGCACACCGCGATATAGGGCTCGTGGCTGTACTGCTCCCAGAACAGCCATTCGTCCATCTTCGCCGCAGCAAAGGCATCGCGCGGAATGAGGACGCTGTCGCGGGCGAGATAGCGGATGATGGCGTTGGACTGCGCCAGCGTGCGGCCATCGTCGAAGGCGACGGTCGGCACCTGGCCGGTGCCATTCATCTTGAGGAATTGCGGCGTGCGCGTCTCGCCCTTGCGGGTGTCGATCTCGATCCACTGATAGGGCACCGCGAGCTTGTCGCAGACCCACTTCACCTTGAGACAATTGCCGGAATTGCTGTCGCCGTAGATCTTCATCGCTGCCGCCCCGCCGCGCTGAGCGACAGAGCATCAGGACGAAGGGAAGCTGTCAACCGGCGAGACGTGCAACCGCGTCAAAACTTGTAGCCGAGGCCGAGGCGCGCGTTGTTCAGCGTCACCTGCGTGTTCATCACGGGAGAGAATCTCACATATTCATATTCGACGCGCGCGAACAGGCCATCCCAGATGCAGTATTCGAGACCGAGACCGGCAGTCCAGCCCACCGCGAAAGTATTGGTTCTGTGCTGCGACTGGGTCTGCGATTGTGCCGGAACGGGGTTCGTCGGGCCGATGATCGTGATGACATTGCCGAAGGCGTCCGTGACGGTCGAGTCCTGCCGCAAGGTCACGTTGCTCGTGACCGTGCGGGACACGTCCATGCGTCCGACGGCGGCTCCGGCGAACATGTAGGGCATGAAGCCGCCGCCGTCCCAGCCCATGCGCCCGCGCAAGGTGATCATGTCCTTGACCTGCGCCGCAGCGGTACCGGTCAGTGTCACCCCATAGTTGTTGGTGACGCCCGGGGGGCGCGTTTCGCCGGCCGGGTTGACGATCATGAGCGAGTTCGAGCCCGACGTCGACGTCGCGAGATTGTTGAAGTAGCTGTAGGTGCCCTCGAGACTGAGGATGGCGTCATACCATTGCCAGTTGCGGCCGATGAAGCCGCCGAAATTGACGCCTTGCGTGTTGGTCTTGTTCATCAGCGACCACGTCGACGTCGGCTGCTGAAGAACGCTGTCGCGGAAGATGTAGTTGGTCAGGCCGACGACGCTCTGGCTGAAATCGCTGGCGTCGCTGGTGTAGCCGGCGTTGCCGCCGACGTAGAAGCCGTCCCAGTTGCGAGACGTCTTCGACAGGCCGTCGGTGAAGCCGCCGCGCAGGACCGGCAGATCCGGCATATCGGCCGCGTGTGCGGCAGACACCGTCCCCAACATCGCTGCCGCCAACAAAAGCCTCCGCATCGCAACGCTCCAAATCGGACTCGAACTGTCGCCATGATCATGGCTCGTTAACCTTAACCAATGGTTGCGTCCGGCGGCTTCGCCGCCGTCGGGCCATGAAAAATCCGCAAAGCAAAACGGCGCGGGATGATCCCGCGCCGTCAAGAGACGTTAAGCGATGAGCTCGAGGATCAGCCCCTGGTGACGAGCGGCGCCGGCGCGTAGGCCGGCGGGCTGTTGAGATCCCAGCGCACGCCGAGCTTCAGATCGTGCGAGGTGAGCTCCTTGATCTTGATCGAGGTCGGACCGGAGGCACTGTTGTCGAACAGGCGGAAGTTGCCGGGCGCGGCATCGCCGAGGTTCATGTAGCTGTAGGCCAGTTCGACGGTGAACCCGGGATTGACCTTGTAGGCAAGGCCGGCGTGGGCGGCCCAGGCGAGGTTCCACTTTCCGTTGTCTGCGAAGTAAGCGACGCTGTTGTTGAGCAACGGGCTGTACGACACGCCGTCGTCGCGGAAGCCGCTGATCTTGTTGTAGGAGCCGCCCACGCCGGCGCCGATGAACGGGGTGATGCACCACCAGGTGCCGAGATCGACATAGGCATTCGCCATGACGACCCACTCGGACTTGCTGCCGGCGTAATTGTTGGCGCCGACGAAGCCGGGTCCAACGACGTTGTCGCCGCCATGCAGATTGGCCTTGCCCCGGTACTGGCCGATCACGTCGGCGCGGAACCAGTTGTTGAAGCGATAGCCGACGCCGAGATCGAACAGCGGCGAGGAGTCGAAGCCGAGGCCCTCCGTCGTCTTCGTAAACCCGGCGGGCAGAGAGGCCTCGATGCGCTCTGCGCGCTGGTTGGTCATGCCGATGTCGCCGCGGAGGTACCAGCCGCCGAAGTCGGCGGGCGGAGCCGGCGGCGCGTACATCGGAGGCGGCGCCGCGATCGGCATATCGGCGGCAAACGCCATCGACGAGATCAGGGTTGCCGCACCCGCGGCAAGGAGAGACTTAACGCTACGCATTGGCTTCGTCCTTATGGCCGGTGAGGCAAATGCAGACGCCCCACGTTCTGGAAACTCACGACCCGGACGATGGCAGCAAATGTTTAAGCGCCACTTAACCCTAATTTTTAAGGTTGATTTTTTCCCTACTCACACGCGGACGCGGCGCGAGCGTTGCAGAATTGCAAGCCTTGCCGCCTCGCAATTGCTAACGATGCATGAAGCCGGAATGCAGCGAAGAACGGTTTGTTAACGCGCGTGCTGCGGAAGTTTCGGCAGGAACACCGCAAGCAGTCCGATTGCCGGCAAATAAGCGCAGACCTGGTAGACGAACTCGATCGAGGTGTGGTCGGCCAGCTTGCCGAGCACGGCGGCGCCAAGGCCGCCGATACCGAAGGCGACCCCGAAGAACACGCCGGAGATCATGCCGAAGCGGTGCGGCACCAGCTCCTGCGCGAACACGATGATCGACGACGTCGTCGAGGAGATGATCAGGCCGATGATGACCGACAGCACCGCGCTGGCGTAGAGCCCGGCATAGGGCAGCGCCAGCGTGAACGGCAGCGCGCCCAGGATCGAGATCCAGATCACGATCTTGCGGCCGAAGCGATCTCCCAAGGGGCCGCCGAAGAACGCGCCGACCGCATTCGCCGCCAGGAAGATGAAGAGATAGATTTGCGCCGCCTGCGTCGACACGCCGAACCGGTCGATCAGGTAGAAGATGTAGTAGCTCGACAGGCTGGAGACGTAGAGCTGCTTCGAGAACAGCAGCGCCACGAGCACGAGAAGTGCAACGGCAACACGGCGCGAGCTCGGCCCTCCGGGGTGGGTGTGGACGGGCGCGGCCTTTTTGGTCGTGATCTGCGGTGCGTACCAGCGTCCGATGCGCCAGAGGATGAGAATGGCGAGGAACGCGATCGACGAGAACCAGGCGATGCTGCCCTGCCCGAACGGCACCACGATCAGCGCGGCCAGCACCGGCCCCATCGCCGTGCCGAAGCTGCCGCCGAGCTGGAACACCGATTGCGCAAACCCGTAGCGGCCGCCGGAGGCGAGCCGCGCGATGCGCGCGGATTCCGGATGAAACACCGCCGAGCCGAGGCCGACCAGCGCGGCGGCGACGAGGATGACGAGATATTGGTGCGCGGCGCTGAGCAGCAGCAGGCCGAAGAAGGTCGAGGCCATGCCGATCGACAGCGAATAAGGCTGCGCCTTCTTGTCGGTGTAGTGCCCGACCACCGGCTGCAGCAGCGAGGCCGTGAACTGGAAGGCCAGCGTGATCATGCCGATCTGCGCGAAATCGAGCGCGTAGGTGTCCTTCAGGATCGGATACACCGAGGCGATCAGCGACTGCATGGTATCGTTGAGGAAGTGCGAGAAGCTGATGCCGGCAAGCACGACATAGGCCGGCCCTGCGGCCGACTTGGCAGCAGACTTGGCAGCAGACTTGGCAGCAGACTTGGCAGCCGCGGACGCAACATCGCTGACGACGACGGGCTCGGTCAGCGTTTCCTCTGAGACGACGACAGGCTTGTTCAATCGAGCGATCCCGGCGCGGCAGATTGCCGCGATCTGCTGATTACGATGCAGGTGGCGTCGAAACCACCGCCAATCGCAAATGGCTGGGATGCGTCTCTTACCCTCCCCCTTGTGGCCCTTGGGGGAGAGGGTGGCTCGCCGCGCAGCGGCGAGACGGGTGAGGGGTTTCTCTCCGCCTGTAAGCCTCTCATGATTGAGCGCGCGGAGACAACTCATCCGGCGCTTCGCGCCACCTTCTCCCAGAAGGAAGGAAAAGGAAGCGGCGCGCTTACGCCGCGGCTTGGCCCAACGCGGAGACGATGGTGTCGACGACGTCCTCGACCAGACGGCGGTCCTCGCCCTCGCCCATGACGCGGATCACCGGCTCGGTGCCGGAGGAGCGGATCAGGAGGCGACCGTGGCCGTTGAGGCGCTTCTCGCCGTCGGAGATCGCCGACTTGACGTCGGAATCATCGAGCGGCTTGCCGCCCTTGTGGCGGACGTTCTTGAGGATCTGCGGCAGCGGATCGAAGCGATGGCAGACTTCCGACACCGGCCGCCGCAGCTTCTGCACCACGGCCAGCACCTGCAGGGCGGCGACAAAACCGTCGCCGGTGGTGGCGTAGTCGGACAGGATGATGTGGCCGGACTGCTCGCCGCCGAGATTGTAGCCGCCGTTCAGCATCTGCTCGAGCACGTAGCGGTCGCCCACCGGCGTGCGCACGAGATCGAGCCCCTGCCCCTTGAGGAAGCGCTCGAGGCCGAGATTGGACATCACGGTGGCGACGATGCCGGGACGCGAGAGGCGGCCGTCTTCCTTCCAGCTCTGCGCGATCACCGCCAGCAGCTGGTCGCCGTCGACGACATGGCCCCGCTCGTCGACCAGGATGACGCGATCCGCGTCACCATCCAACGCGATGCCGATGTCGGCGCGCATCTCGCGCACCTTCTTCGACAGCGCCTCCGGCGAGGTCGAGCCGCAATCCTTGTTGATGTTGAAACCGTCGGGCTCGACGCCGATCGGCACGACGTCGGCGCCAAGCTCCCAGAGCGCTTCGGGCACCACCTTGTAGGCGGCGCCGTTGGCGCAATCGATCACGACGCGCAGGCCCTCGAGCGAGAGATCGCGCGGCAGCGTGCGCTTGGCGAATTCGATGTAGCGGTCATGCACGCCGTCGATACGGCGGGCGCGGCCGAGGCTTGCGCTCTGTGCGAGACGCTTGTCGAGGGATTCGTCGAGCAGCTGCTCGATCTGCCGCTCGACGTCGTCGGAGAGCTTGAAACCCTGCGGGCCGAACAGCTTGATGCCGTTGTCCTCGAACAGGTTGTGCGAGGCCGAGATCATCACGCCGAGATCGGCGCGCATCGACTTGGTCAGCATCGCGACCGCCGGCGTCGGCATCGGCCCGACCAGCAGCACGTCCATGCCGACCGAGGTGAAGCCCGCGACCATCGCGTATTCGATCATGTAGCCGGACAGGCGGGTGTCCTTGCCGATGACCACCCGGTGGCGGTGGTCACCGCGCTGAAACGCAAGGCCTGCCGCCTGGCCGACCTTGAGCGCGAGCTCCGGCGTGATCAGTCCGTTGGCGCGGCCCCGAATCCCGTCCGTGCCGAAATATTTGCGACTCATATGGTCCCCCGAGCAACAACCAGGGATCCCCTCTACAACCACGGGCTGCCCGAACGGGACCCGCATCCCCTGATCTGCTGAGGGGTCTTATAAAGCCATCGCGGCTAACTTGGCTTCAAAAAATATGATGAATCATTACGGAACCGGCGCCGCGACCGCCTCGGTAACACATTGTTAACACTGCAGTTCCGATGTGACCAGCGGAAAGCTGGCGGAACTCACCCTAGTCCGCGCGCTTCACATGGCCGTCGCCGCGGCTCGGCGCCGGCTGGGTCACGTTGACGGGATCGGAGCCCGGAAAGGTCTCTTCCAGCCCCTCCTCCAGCGCGTCCTCGAGATCCTGCTTCTCCTTGATCTCTTCGGGCGAAGGTCTCGCGTGCGGCTTCGTCATGGCGGCCTCTTCTCAAACGATTTGGCTGTGCATCCAACCATGCTAGATGATCCCTCGACCTTCCTATGCAAGACTCTTGGGTAAAGACGGGTCGGGAAACGTTCATGAAGCACATCACGTGTATCGACGATCTTCGCGCGCTGCATAAGCGCCGCGTGCCGAAGGCCTTCTTCGAGTATTGCGACCGCGGCTCCTATGCCGAGGAGACGCTGCGCGCCAACCGAGAGGACATGCAGGCCATCAAGTTCCGCCAGCGCATCCTGGTCGACGTCTCCAAGCGCGACACCTCGACCACGATCCTCGGCGAGCCCTCGACCATGCCGCTGATCCTTGCGCCCGTCGGCCTGCTCGGCATGCAGCATGGCGACGGCGAAATCTACGCCTGCCGCGCCGCGCAGGCCGCCGGTATCCCGTTCACGCAATCCACGATGTCGATCTGCTCGATCGAGGACATCGCTGCCAATGTCGAGAAGCCGTTCTGGTTCCAGCTCTACGTGATGAAGGACCGCGGTTTCATCAAGGACCTGATCCAGCGCGCCGCCGCAGCCAGGTGCAGCGCACTCGTGCTCACCGTCGACCTGCAGGTGATCGGCCAGCGCCATGCCGACATCAAGAACGGCATGACGGTGCCGCCGGAATGGTCGCTGTCGAAGCTCCTTGATTTCGCCAGCAAGCCCGCCTGGGTCTCCGGCGTGCTGCGAGGCAAGCGCCGCACCTTCGGCAACATCGCCGGCCACGTGAAGAACACCGAGGACCTCAACCGTCTCGCCGAGTGGACGGCCTCGCAGTTCGACACGTCGTTGAACTGGAAGGACGTCGAGTGGGTCCGCAGCATCTGGCCGGGCAAGCTCATCATCAAGGGCATTCTCGACGTCGAGGACGCCGAGGAAGCCGCCAAGACCGGCGCGCAGGCCCTCGTCGTGTCGAACCATGGCGGTCGTCAGCTCGACGGCGCGCCGTCCTCGATCGAGGTGCTGCCGGAGATCGCGGACGCGGTCGGCGACAGGATGGAGATCATGTTCGACGGCGGCATCCGCTCCGGCCAGGACGTGATGCGCGCGCTCGCGCTCGGCGCAAAATCCTGCATGATCGGCCGCGCCTATGCCTATGGCCTCGGTGCCGGCGGCCAGGCCGGCGTCGCCAAGGCGATCGAGATCATCCAGAAGGAGCTGCTCACCACCATGGGCCTGTGCGGCGTCAACCGGATCGACGAGATCGACGATCACGTGATTGCGGTGTGAGGCGCCCTAACCTCTCCCCGTAAGAACGGGGCGAGGGAGCGAGAAGGCGAGGCGCCCCTCACACCCTCACATCGGCGGCGTGATCCCATCCCGCCCCACATTCACCCGGTTCGCTTCCAGCGAGCCGATTCCCTGGCGAGATCATCACATCGGCGGTGTCAGGCCCTCGCGGCCGACGCTGACGCGGTTGGTCTCGAACGAGCCGTCCGGCAGCTGCTTCATGGAGGCGATCACCTTGGCGCCGGGCTTAAGCTCGCCCTTGTCGCCGGGCACGAAGGTCACCACCGGCGTGTCGTCCGGGACGAACACCTTCTTCTCGCCGTCCTTGTACTTGACCAGGAGCGTATGGCCGTCATTGCCGAGCACGCTCTCCGCGACGGTCGCATTGGTCATGCTGGAATTCGGCTTGAGGTCGTAGGGCCGCGAGCCTTCGCCGGTGCCGCGCATGCTTTCGGGAAACACGTGGACCTCGACCGCGTTCTGGCCGCCGTCCGGTCCCGGCACGGTGGTGGCGCCGACGAAGGATCCGACCTTGATGTCGGCGAGTGAAATTTTTGCAATTCCCGACACGCTGACGTCAGGGGCGATGCGCAGCTTGACGTCCTCGCCGCTGCGCGACTTGACCTGCATGGTGTCGCCGTTGACGCTCTCGATCGTGCCGCGCACGCGCGTCGGCACCGGCGCCTTCTGCGCGACGGCCACGAGCGTCGAGACGGTTACCATGGCGACGGCGACGAGCGGGCGTATCAAGGTTGTACGTTGAATAGTCATGACGGTCTCCGATTGTCCCACGGGGATAGAACTCCGGAGATGGTGTGCTATTCGCCGTTACCCTCTCAAGTCTTTGTGAGATCTGCCTCGACCAGTGCGCGCAGCTCGGCCGTGACCTGCGGCCGCCGGCCGAACCACAGCTCGAAGCCGTGCACCGCCTGGTGCAGCAGCATGCCGAGCCCGTCGGCGGTCTTCAGGCCGCGCGCTTTCGCGGCGGCCAGCAGCGGCGTCACCAGCGGGACGTAGACGAGATCGGCGATGACGGCTTCTTGCGGCAGGCGCGACACGTCGACGTCGAGCGACGGCTGGCCATGCATGCCGAGCGAGGTCGTGTTCACGAGAAGTTTTGCACGGGGCAGCACGTCGCCGATCGCGTCCCAGGTCACGGGATGCACGCTCGCACCGAACTGTCCTGCAAGCGTCGCGGCCCGCCCGATGGTGCGGTTGGCGAGATGGATGCGCTTGATCCCGCGCTCGCGCAGCCCGAACACGACCGCGCGCGCGGCGCCGCCGGCGCCGAGCACGAGCGCCTCTTCCGCCTTTTCCCAGCCGGGCGCGCTGGCGTCGAGATTGTTGATGAAACCTTCGACGTCGGTATTGGTGGAACGCAGCTCACCCTCGGTAAACCACAGCGTGTTGGCCGCGCCGACGGCCCGCGCGCGCGCATCGGGTGTCGACAGCGCCAGCACGGCTTCCTTGTGCGGGATGGTGACGTTGGCACCGACGAAGCCGCGCAGCGACAGCCGCAGCACGAAATCGCGCAGATCCTCGGGCGGAACCGCCTCGATGACGTAGCCACCTTCGATGCCGAGCGTACGCAGCCAGTAACGATGGATCAGCGGCGAGCGCGAATGCGCAGCCGGCCATCCGATCAGACAGGCTGCGGGAGCCTTGGTCACGGTCGTCCTTCCCCTCGGTGGTTTCCGCGATGATCCATTTCGCGTCCCGCGGGCGCTGTCAAGCGCGCGGGAGACGCAGCGTGACGCCGCGGCAGGCGTCGATCAAACCGCCCGGCGGACGTGCGCGCGGTCAGCCCGCCGCAGCCTCGTCGGCCGCTCGGCTCTTGATGTCGGCGACGGCGCGCTCGAGGCTCGTGCGATAGCGCGCGCGCGGCGGCGTCACGCCATGGGTGAGCAGGGCGCGGCGGACCGCAGGCGAGGCGCCGGTGATGAACAGGCGGATGCCCTGGCGGTGGGCCTTGGCGGCGACCCGCCCGAGCACGTTCGCCGCCGTCGAATCCAGGAACGGCACCGCGGCGAAATCGACCACGAAGGCCTTGCGCTTGTCGGCGATGCCGTCGAGCACGCCGCCGATCGCCGAGGCCGCGCCGAAGAAGAACGCGCCGGTGATGCGATAGACCAGCACGTCGCGGTCGACCGCGAGCCCGGGATCATAGCGCACGCGCTCGCCATTGCCGTCGTCGGGACGATCGGCGGCGACCAGCGGCGTGCGCTCCTCGATGCCGGTCATCTCCGCCATGCGGTTGATGAACAGCACCGCACCGAGCGCGAAGCCGACCAGGATCCCTTCGGTGAGGTCGCGGAAGATCGTCAGCAGGAAGGTCGCGAGCAGCACCACGGCATCGCCCCAGGAGGAGCGCAGCAGCGTGGCGAATTCCTGCTTCTCGGCCATGGTCCAGGCGACCACCACGAGCACGGCGGCGAGCGCGGCAAGCGGGATGTAGCTGGCGAGCGGGGCAGCGATCAGCATGAACAGCAGCAGGAAGACCGAATGCAGCATGCCCGCCAGCGGCCCGCGCGCGCCGGCGCGGATGTTGGTGGCGGTCCGCGCGATCAGGCCGGTGACGCAGATGCCGCCGAACAGCGCCGAGCCGATATTGGCCGCGCCTTGCGCCACCAGCTCGCAATTGGAGCGGTGGCGGCGCCCGGTCATGCCGTCGGCCACCACGGCCGACAGCAGCGATTCGATTGCCGCGAGCAGCGCAAAGGAGATCGCGTCGGGGAGCACCGCTTTGGCCTTCGCAATCGAGAACGCGGGGAGCGCAGGCGACGGCAATTCGCGCGGAATCCCGCCGAAGCGGCTGCCGATGGTTTCGACCGGCAGCGAGAACGCCGCACATATGACGGCCGCGAACACGACTGCGATCAGGATGCCGGGCCAGGACGGCCGCCAGAGCCGCAAGGCCGCGATGATCGCGATGCTGACGAGCGCGACGACTAGCGCCGACGGGTTGATGGTCTGCAGGCCGCCCGCGAGTGCCGTGAGCTTTGGAACGAACTCGCTGGGCTCTTTTCCCGCAAGCGTGATGCCCGAGAGATCGCGGAGCTGGCTCGCAAAGATGATCACGGCGATGCCGGCGGTGAAGCCGACCGTGACGGGATAGGGAATGAACTTGATGTAGGTGCCGACGCGCAACAGCCCGGCCGCGATCAGGAACAGTCCCGCCATCGTGGTGGCGAGGATCACGCCGTCGACGCCGTGCCGCTCCGCGGTCACCGCGACCAGCACGATGAAGGCTCCCGCGGGCCCGCCGATCTGGAAGCGGCTGCCGCCGAGCAGCGACACGATGAAACCGCCGACGACGGCGGTGTAGAGGCCGCGGTCCGGCGTCACACCCGAGGCGATCGCGATCGCCATCGACAGCGGCAGCGCGACGATCGCGACCGTGAGGCCCGCGAACACGTCGGCGCGAAAGTCGGCGACGCCGTAGCCTTCACGCCAGACGGTGACGAGCTTTGGCAGATAGAGTTCGGTGAAGGTCGGCCGGCGAAGCTGGTGCAACCGGTCCGCGTGATCGCCTGTGATGCTCATACCCCGAAGTGCTCCGCTGCCCACAATGCTCCAATGCATCGTGCGGCCGCGTAGCTCGGCGCGACGGTGCGTTAGTTCAGACTGCTCCGGAGCATGGCCCGCAAGATCATGCCCCTACTCGCCGCGGCGGCCCCGGCTCCTTGAGGCGAACGCCCCGCCCGCCCCTGTCACTGCGCGTCTGCTCGCCGATCAATTCGACGCCGGCCCGGTCGAACGCCTCGACCACCTTGATCAAGGTCTCGACCACACCGCGCACGTTGCCGGTCGACGCCTCCATCCGCTGGATGGTCGGCAGCGACACACCGGCGAGCTCGGCCAGGGTTTTCTGGTCGATGCCGAGCAGCGCGCGGGCCGCCCGCATCTGGAACGAGGTGATCACCTTGGCCTCACGTGTCAGGAGTTATAAGTGATACTTGGAACATATACAATGATGTAAAATACATCATTGTAGGGCAAAGGCAAGGGACTGCCCGTCTGTCTTCCTCCGTCATTGCGAGGAGCTCTTGCGACGGTCGCGGTAGGGACGCTCATTGCTGGGCGCCCCCCGCACAGATCCGTACGTGCGGCTTTCCCGCATACGGCTCCCACCTCGGGTGAGTAGCGGTGAAGCGTGTTCGGGGCCAAGGATGGAGGATTTGTGGCTTGGGGAGCAAGTCGGAGGCAAGCCGCGCGACCCGCTGCCACGTGGTCCCGTCAGTCTGGCTGCGGCGCCGAAGCATCCGCCTCCATTGTTCGGTGACGAAGTAGCGGAAGGCGCTGAGCGCTCGGCTGTTGGTCGGTACCGCGTGGTAGTTGAAGTACCCGGTAACGACCTGCCGCAGCCATTTGCCCTGTTCGAGCACCGACTGGTGCATACGCCGTCGCATTCCCTGCTTCACGGCTTGCAGTTTCGCCCGCATGCGGTCTTTGCGAGACTTGCGCCTGATCTGGAACTTGCCTTGCTTGGATCGGCTGCAGATGAAGGTGAAGCCGAGGAAGTTGAAGGTCTCCGGCTTGCCGAGCCCGCGCCGCCTGCGGTTGTCCTCCGCATGACGTCCGAACTCGATCAGCCGGGTTTTCTCAGGGTGCAGTGACAGCGCGAACTCCTGCAGCCGTTTGCGCAATTCTTCGAGGAAGTGCCGGGCCTCATTCTCATGCTCGAAGCCGACGATGAAGTCGTCAGCGTAGCGCACGATGATCATGTCACCCGCGGCCTCGCGCCGTCTGAAGCGTTCGGCCCACAGATCGAGGGCATAGTGCAGGTAGATGTTGGCAAGCAGCGGCGAGATCACCGCCCCTTGTGCCGTCCCCTGTTCGCTGACCCTGACCGTTCCTTCTTCGAGAACACCCGCCTTGAGCCATTTGCGGATCAGACGGATGATACGCTGGTCGCCGGTCCGATGTTCGACGAAGCGGATGAGCCATTCCTGGTCCACCATGTCGAAGAACGAGCGGATATCGGCGTCAACAATGAAGTTCACCCGCCGGCTCTCGATTCCGACCAGCAGCGCATCCATCGCATCGTGCGCGCTGCGCCCGGGCCGGAACCCATACGAGAACCCGAGGAAGTCCTCCTCGTAGATCGCGTTGAGCACCGTAGCGGTTGCCCGCTGAACGATCTTGTCCTCGAGGGACGCAATCGCCAGCGGTCGCTGCCGCCCATCCTGCTTCGGGATATGGACCCGCCGCGACGGCTGCGGCCGGTACGCTCCCCGGTGAACACGAGCATGCAGGTCCTCAAGATTGGCCTTGAGGTCTTGCTCGTAGTCCCGCCACATCATTCCGTCCACACCCGGCGCGGCATGCTTCTTCAGCGCGAAGAACTCCGCCTCGAGCAGTTCAGGCGTGATGTGGTGAAGCAGCGCAGTGAACCTCTCCTTCTTCCTTTCCCTTGCAGTTCGCCGTATGCGTTCCAACGCCTGTGTCACGCTTGTCCGGCTCGGCGTCCGGGGCGTGCTTTGCTGGTCCGCATTCCCCTTGGTCGCGGCCCTTCGCTCCACCAACTCCTCCGCGGATCGCTCCGCTTCGTTCGCAGGCTTCGACGCTACTACGGCCGCCTCCGACTTCCCGCATCCGTTCGTCATCGGCTTTGGCTCCTCGCCTTCCCGATGCGGACCTTGGGGGCATGTTGCCATCGGTCAGATGCGGGACCTCCCAGGTTCCGACGCGGTCCTTTGCTGCGTGATGGGGTCTTCGACCACGGCAGAGCGTCAGCGCCTCGCATAACGGCGCCGCACATGTTGCCTTCGACGTTGCTTACCGGCTCGGCCTCTGCGAGTTTCTGTCTTTCGCGGCTCAATAGCCCACCCCACAGCATCGTTGTGTACGCTTCGCAGCCGCCGTTGCCGACGGCCACGCAACACTCACTACCGGGCGCTCGCTACCGCTTACCCGGACCGGACTTCCACCGGTTGGACCACGCCAGCTTGCCTGGCGCACAAGCAATCCAGCTTCCGCGGAGGGATTCTGGATTGCTTCGCTACGCTCGCAACGACGGCAGGGAGGAGAGCGGGAGAGTCCAACTTTCACCGCACGCGTGGGAGACGGCCCCTCACCCCACCCTCTCCCCGCAAGAACGGGGAGAGGAAGTGAGAGAGGCATGCGTGCCTTATTGCGCGACAGACCGACTCACGCCGCGTGCTGATGCGCGGCGATGATCTGGTCGGCGGCGCGGCCCGTGACTTCGGCCATGTGGTCGAACTGGCGGGTGAAGCTGCCGGCGCCTGCTGTCGCGGAGCGCAGCTCGACGATGAGCTCGCCGATCTCGGCTTCCGGCATCATGGCGCGGACGCAGTCCCAGCCGCTCCAGCCGTCCCGGGTGTCGAAGCCGAGGATCTGGCCGCGCCGCGCCGACAGGATTGCGTTGATCTTGGCGGTGGCATCGGTCGGGCAGACGATCTCGACCACGTGGATCGGCTCCAGCAACACCGGCTGGCATTGCGGCAGGCCTTCGTTGAGCCCGACCCGCGCCGCCGTGCGGAAGGCGAGATCGGAACTATCGACGCTGTGATAGGAGCCGTCGGTCAGCGTCACCTGCACGTCGGTGACGGGGAAGCCGAGCGGACCGCGCGCGAGGCCATCGACGACCCCTTCCTCGACCGCCGGGATGTAGTTGCGCGGCACCGCGCCGCCGACCACCTTCTCGGCGAATTTGAAGCCGTCGCCGCGCGGCAGCGGCTTGATGTCGAGCACGACATCGCCGAACTGGCCGTGGCCGCCGGACTGCTTCTTGTGACGGCCGCGCTGGGTGATCGGCTTGCGGATGGTCTCCTGATAGCCGATCGCGGGCGGATGCGAGGTGACCTTGACGCCGAAGCGATCGCGCAAACGCTCGCTGGCGACGCGCAGGTGCATCTCGCCCTGGCCCCACAGCACGGTGTCGTGGGTCTTGGGGTTCTGCACAATCAGGAGCGAGGGATCCTCCTCGTGCAGCCGCATCAACGCCTGGCCGAGCTTGACGTCGTCCTTGCGGTCGGTGGCCGCGACCGAGATCGCGAGCACCGGCGGCGTCGGTTCGATCGCGATCAGTGCCGCGGGCGCCGTCTTGCCGCTCGAGACCATGTCGCCGGTCTTGACCGGATCGAGCTTGGCCAGCGCCACGGTGTCACCGGCTTCCGCCGAGGCACGCTTGGTGTCGTAGGCGCCGTTGACGGCGAGAATGCCGGAGATGCGCCCCGCGCCGCCGGAGGAGGATTGCAGCGTGGCGCCGTCGTCGAGATGGCCGGCGATGAGACGCGTCAGCGACAGTTTTCCGCCGTGCTGCGAATGCAGCGTCTTGAAGACGTAGCCGAGTGCATCCTTGCTTTCGGGCGCACCGAGACGTCTTGCGGTCTCGGCGATGCCGGGCGCCTCGTGGCGCAGCGCCTTCATCAGACGCAGCACGCCGTTCTCGCGCGCGGCCGCACCGAGCAACACCGGGCAGATCAGCCCTTCGCGCAGTTCGCGGGCGAGATCGTCGAACACGGCATCGCGCGGCGGCTGGATGTCCTCCAGCAGCTGCTCCATCAGCGCGTCGTCGTGGTCGGCGAGCTTCTCCAGCATCGAGAAGCGGGCTTCCTTCTCGCGGTCGAGATCGCCGCCTTCGAGCGCGACCACCTCGGAGGCCTTGTGCTCCCGATAGACGAAGGCGCGCTCCAGCGCGAGATCGACGAAGCCCTCGATCAGCTCGCCCTTCCAGATCGGGATCTGGCGCAGCACCAGCGGCACGCGCGAGGCGGGCTGCAGCATCGCGAGGGTCTCGCGAATGCGCTGGCTGGCGCGGTCGATCTTGTTGAGGAACAGGAAACGCGGGATCTTCAGCTCCTCCAGCTCGCGCAGGATGATCTGAAGCTGCGGCAGCTTCTTCTCGTCGGCCTCGCAGACCACGATGGCGGCATCGACCGCGGGCAGCGCGGCGCGCATGTCGTGGGCAAATTCGACGGAACCGGGACAATCGAGGAAGGTGTAGCTGTCGCCCATGAAACTGGTGGTGGCGGCAGTCAGGCCGACGGTCATCTTGTGATGACGGGCCTCCGGGGTGGCGTCGCCGACGGAAGTTCCGGCGTCGACGCTGCCGGCGCGCGGGATTGCGCCCGTTCGCGCCAATATTGCTTCCAGAAGTGTGGTTTTACCGCTTTGGAAAGGGCCCACCAGCGCGATGCACCGTGGACCTCGGGGACTTCTGACGTCTTGTCCCATTTCGCCGCCTCCTTTGTATGGAGCTCGGCCCGTGATTGGGTCGGCAAACGTAGATGCTCTGCCCGTCCCCGAGATTTGGCAAGCATCAAACGTCGCTGCGGTGCGTCGTCGATTGGATCGCGATCAGATCGTTGTGATGTTTCACCTCTCCGCGCCGGGGAGAGGTGAAGCAGCACCGCCCCAGGCGTTTTAACGACCCGGACGGAGTTCCAGGCTTTCGAGGCCGGCGGCGACGTTGAGGCCGACCTGGCCCTGCACGCTGAGCGGCTGGAGCGCGATCGAATTGTTGGAGCCGCCGACCAGCACGTTGCCTCCGACGCCGACGCCGAGCGAGGCGCTGCCCTGCGCGCCGGCGTAATTGCCGGAGAGGTCGCCCGGACCGAGCCGGTCGACCGGCGCGAACACGCCCCACGCCAGCGTGGTCTCCTGCGTGATGCCGATGTCGAGGCCCACTTTCCGGATCGTCGCGACATAGCGGTCTTCAGGCAAGCCGTCGGCGCGCAGCACGCAGCCGAGGTTGGTCACCGATCCCACGATGAAGCCGACGCTGGCGCCGCCGCGGCATTCGAGCACGCCGACCCGGACCATCCGCTGCTGCTGCGCGCCGCTGGTCGCGACGGAGGCAACGAGGCTGGCGGCAGCGAGCCCGGCGAAGATGAACGAACGGCGCATGAAATGTCTCCGGCGATGAGTGTGATGCGAGCAGAGAGAGCGCCCCACCCGTGTTGCGCGATGTCTATGCCACAAGAGCGTTGTGGGTGCCAGATCGGACGTATCTGAAATGAACGCCCGGAGAGAGGCCCCTCACCCCGCCCTCTCCCCGTGAAAACGGGGAGAGGGAGCGAGAGAGCGGCGCGTCCCTCACGATCGACAACAATCAAAACGCGCTAGCGGCCGCGACTTAACTCTCCCGCCTTCTGCGGGGAGAGGTCGGATTGCCCCGGCGATGCGAAGCATCGTCCGGCGCGATCCGGGTGACGGGGCAAGGCACGCTGCTGGCCCAAACAAAAGCCCATCCGACTCCACTCAATCGAAACACGCACAAAAAAGCCCGCCGGAGGCGGGCCTTTCGCGAACTTAGTCGAGACGCGATCAGCGCAGATTGCCGCAGAAGCGCTGAATGCGCTTGCAGGCGTCTTCGAGGTCCGAGGTCTTGGTCGCATAGGAGATGCGGAAGGCCGGGCCGAGGCCGAAGGCCGAACCCTGCACCACCGCGACGCCTTCGGTCTCGAGCAGCTCGGTGACGAACTGCTCGTCGTTCGAGATCACGTTGCCCGAGGGCGCCTTCTTGCCGATCGTGCCGGCGCAGGACGGATAGACGTAGAACGCACCTTCGGGACGCGGGCACTCGATGCCGTTGGCCTGGTTGAGCATGGAGACGACGAGGTCGCGGCGCTCCTTGAACACCTTGTTGTTGGCGGGGATGAAGTCCTGCGGACCGTTCAGCGCTTCCACCGAAGCCCACTGCGCGATCGAGCAGGGGTTCGAGGTCGACTGCGACTGGATGGTCGACATCGCCTTGATGAGCTGGGCAGGGCCGCCGGCATAGCCGATGCGCCAGCCGGTCATGCAATAGGCCTTCGACACGCCGTTCACCGTGAGCGTGCGGTCGTAGAGGCTGGGCTCGACCTGCGCGACCGTGGTGAACTGGAAGTCGTCATAAACGAGGTGCTCGTACATATCGTCGGTCATCACCCAGACATGCGGATGCTTGACCAGCACGTCCGTGAGCGCCTTCAGCTCTGCCCTGGTGTAGGCCGCA
Organism: Bradyrhizobium sp. SMVTL-02; assembly: GCF_051853005.1. NCBI lineage: Bacteria > Pseudomonadati > Pseudomonadota > Alphaproteobacteria > Hyphomicrobiales > Nitrobacteraceae > Bradyrhizobium > Bradyrhizobium sp. SMVTL-02. The sequence continues at coordinate 7,220,017 of NZ_CP182469.1, forward strand.
CCGGTCGGGTTCGACGGCGAGCACAGGATCACCCATTTGGTCTTCGGCGTGATCGCGCGCTCGAGGGCCTCGGCCCCGAGCTTGAAGCCGGTCGCGGCGGTGCAGACCACCGGCACCGGCTCGCCGCCGGCGAGCGCCACCATTTCAGGGTAGCTGACCCAATAGGGCGCGGGGATGATCACCTCGTCGCCCGGATTGATGGTCGCCATGAGCGCGTTGTAGAGCACCTGCTTGCCGCCGGTGCCGACGATGATCTGGTTCGGCTTGTAGACGACGCCGTTCTCGTGCTGGAACTTCGCGATGATGGCTTCCTTCAGTTCGGGGATGCCGTCGACCGCGGTGTACTTGGTCTTGCCGGCCTCGATGGCGCGGATCGCCGCGAGCTTGATGTTGGCGGGCGTGTCGAAATCGGGCTCGCCGGCACCGAGGCCGATGACGTTGCGGCCCGCCGCTTTCAGCGCCCGTGCTTTATCCGTGACCGCGATGGTCGCGGACGGCTTCACACGGTCGAGCGCAGCGGCAAGGAAGGACATCGTCATCTCCTGACAAGCGTCGTGAAGCCTTTCGCCTCACGACTCTGATTGTGGGAATGGAGGCACCCTAAAACGTGTGCCGTTGCACCGCAAGAAACTTCGGCCCGATCCCGCAAAAGTTTCCGAATTCTGCCGCTTCAAGCCGCGATTTCCCGCAATTTTCCGCAACTTTGCCGCGCAAACCCCTCATATCCGGCAAGGCTTGTCCTCCGAGCAATTTCAGGCCGCTTCGATACCAAGAACCGACCACGACGCTGACGTTTCGCGAACGCCTGGGCCCTCGAGTCGATCGTGAGCGCCCGGCGCGATCACAGCCGCCCAACGTCTCAGCAGTTATGGGCAACGCCGACGCGTTGACGCAGGCGTGATCTCGATTTGCAGCGTCGCGCGGAAATGATCTTCCGCGGCATTGCGGTGCGGTAGGGTTTTCGAGTTTTTCTATTGGCCGGCACTTGCGGCGGATTCGCATCGGCATCATTGTTTAGCCGCGGCGCGTGGGCAGGATGCGCCGCGCTTCCCGTCCCAGGTTCAGAACTTTCAGAATGTACAAGCTCTATTCGATGCAACGCTCGGGCAACAGCTACAAGGTCCGCCTTGCGCTGGCGCTGTTGAACGTCCCTTACGAAGCGGTCGAGGTGGACATTCTGCGCGGCGAAAGCCGCACGCCGGACTTCCTGTCCAAGAATCCGTCGGGCCAGGTGCCGCTGCTCGAGGTCGGCGAGGACCGCTACCTCGCCGAGTCCAATGCCATCCTCTGGTATGTCGCCGTCGGCACGCCGCTCGCACCGGAGAACCGCATCGACCGCGCCGAGGCGCTGCAATGGATGTTCTTCGAGCAACACGCGCTCGAGCCGAATATCGGCGCCGCCTATTTCTGGCTGTCGCTGGTTAAGGGCGGCCGCGACCTGCAGACCCACGCGCTGGAGGACTGGATGGAGCGCGGCTATGGCGCGCTCCAGGTGATGGAGAACCATCTCAAGACCAGCCCCTATTTCGCCGCCCGCCAGCTCACGGTCGCGGACATCGCGCTGTACGGCTACACCCACCTCGCCGATCGCTGCGACTTCGACCTCGAGGCCTTCCCGGCGATCCGGGACTGGCTGAAGCGCGTCGAGGCCGCCCCCGGCTTCGTGTCGATGGACTGGCGTCCGGCTGATATCGACGACCCCGCCAGCATCGCCGCGGGGGCCTGAAAACCCGGAAGGCCGAACTCGAGGAAGGTGCGCTCCTCTCCCGCAAGCTTGCAAGAGAGGTGCAGCGAATGCGCGGCTCGACTGGTCCGCAACCACTCCGGGCGTTAAGAATAGCGGGTATAGTGTTAACCCCTGCCCCGATCCCGCCATATTCTGCGCCCCGGCCGCCGCAATCTTGCCGGTTGAAATGGTGAAATTGTTCGGCGTCGCGGCTGATTCGCTCGCACGTTGAAGGATTTAGACCATGACTCAGGCGTCCGGCACGGCAGGCTTTCAGAGCCGAACCGATACCGTTTCGTCTTCCCGGCTGACCAATGCGGTCGCGGCCTCGCTCGCCGTCGCCGCGATCTCGCTATGCCTGATCGTCACCCTGACAGTGCTGTCGACCAAGGCGACCATGGCGATGGGCCTGCCGGTCTGATTCCCGTTTCGTCCTGGACCGCCTTCAAGGTGCCGCGCGGCCCGCGCTGCACGGCATCGACAGGGCGTCGATGAAATCACCTGTGGTCGTCGTGGCAATTACCCTGACCGCGGCCATCCTGGTTGTGCGGCATCGCTGTTGATTTTCACGGGCATGCGCAAGAGCTCGGGCACCTCGACGCTGAACGCGCCGCCGTTGCAGCAGCGCGTCAGGCATTCGCATTTGGTGTAAAATCATCCGAAAGCTTGGCGCGCGCTCGCAAGCCGCCTTTAAGCACACCGCAGGATTCCTCACCGCGCAGGCGCAACAATCGGTCAATGTTGCGGCGTTCCCTCGTTCAGGAGGAACGAGACAGGCCATGCGGTCCGGATGGCGAGCGATTTGCGGTCCGATACTGACGGTAGCGATCACGCTGCTGGCAATCCTGCTCGATCGATCCGTTCAAATTCCCTCGCCTGCGCCGCTGTTCGTCTGCATCGTCGCGCTTGCCGGCGCGCTGGCGGGTTTCGCCTCCGCCATGGCCAGCGCGGTCCTCGCGGTCGCCGGCGCGGCGCTGTTCTTCGCCGGGCATCGCGCCGTGCCCTTCCATGCCAACGCGGACATGGTCGGCCTGCTCGCAGTGACGGCCTTCGGCACCGCAGGCATCACCGGCCTGATGCGCGAGCGGCTGCTCGCTGCCTTCGCCACCGAGCGCCAGAGCCACGCCACCGCCGCGCGGCTGTCGGCCGCACTCGACCAGGTCGACATCGGCATCGTGCTGCTCGACACGGAGACGCGCGCCGAATTCATCAACCGCGCCTTCCGCGATTATTTTGCGGTGCCGGACGACATCGCCGACGGCAAGCCACCCTTCATCGCACTGATGTATCACAGCCGCGACACCGGCGCGTTCGAATTGCCGGAGGACGAGCTCGGCACTTTCATCGCGCAGCGCATGGAGATGGTGCGGGTCGGCGATGCGACGCCGATCAACATCAAATTGCGCAATGGCGAGGTGCTGCGCTTCGTCTGCGCCGCGCTGCCCGACGGTGGGCGCATGCTGAGCTACACGCCGGTCACCGACCTCGTGCGCCACACCGATGCGCCGGCGCGTGCCGACTATTACCGCTCGCTGCGCGATCCCACGAACCGCAAGCTGATCCGGTATCTGCGCGCCGCGGAGTGAGTTGGTCGACCGTGCGCCCATCGTATGCGCCGGCGCTCGCGGACACAGCCCCTCACCCCACGGTGAGGGGCCGGGCACATCATTTGCCACGACCGAATGTCCATCCGTCTCGCATGAAAATTGATCGCCTCCCCTTCATCACGTATGAAGGACGCCTCATCGATCGCGGAATTCTCACATGTCGCTCACCATTCGCTCCGTCACGAGGCAGGACTACGATCAATGGCTCCCGCTCTGGGACGGCTACAACGCCTTCTACGGGCGCTCCGGTCCGACTGCGCTTGCGGGCGAGATCACTAAGATGACGTGGCAGCGCTTCTTCGATGCCTATGAGCCGGTGCACGCGCTGGTCGCCGAAAGCGACGGCAAGCTGCTCGGGCTGACGCACTATCTGTTCCATCGCAGCACCACCGCGATCGAGCCGTCCTGCTACCTGCAGGACCTGTTCACGCTGGAAGCCGCGCGCGGCAAGGGCGTCGCCTCGGCGCTGATCCATGGGGTGTATGAGCGGGCCAAGCTGGCGGGCTCGCCACGGGTCTACTGGCAGACCCACGAGACCAACCTCACGGCACAGCGCCTGTACGACCAGGTCGCGGAGCGGTCCGGCTTCATTGTCTATCGCAAGCTGTTCTGATCCACGCGCACCGCCTGTGGGCAACTCGTCCTGTCACCGGCACGTTACACACCGGGACTAGGCTGCAGTTGCGTCTGATCAGGCCCCCCGTCACCGATCAAGCGCCCCAAAGCGGTCCCCGTCAGTCGCCGCGTCTGACAGGGGCCGCATTTCTTTGTCCGCGCCGCCGGCATGGCAGCAGCGCGGCGGGCGGCTTGCTGCTGCGGCGCGTACTGGTCAGAATGCCCGCCGCTCATCTCCGACAGAATCTTTCATGGAAATTCGCAATCTCGGCGCCTCCGGACTACGCGTGTCCGCGGTCGGGCTCGGCTGCAACAATTTCGGCCAGCGCACCGACCTCGAGACCTCGCGCAAGGTCATCCATCGCGCGCTCGACCTCGGCATCACGCTGTTCGACACTGCCGACATCTATTCGAACATGGGCGGCTCGGAGACCGTGCTCGGCACCGTGCTGGGCGATCGCCGCAAGGACATCATGCTGGCGACGAAATACGCCAAGCCCATGGCCGAGGATGGCACCAGGCAGGGCGCCTCGCGCCGCTACATCATGGAGGCCGTGGAGGCGAGCCTGAAGCGGCTGAAGACCGATTACATCGATCTCTACCAGCAGCACGACTACGACCCGCTGACCCCGATCGAGGAGAGCCTGCGCGCGCTCGACGATCTCGTCCGCCAGGGCAAGGTCCGCTACATCGGCAATTCGAACTTTCCGGCCTGGCGGATCGCGGAAGCCGAGTACGTCGCACGCGCGATGAATGTCAGCCGCTTCGTCTCGTGCCAGGACGAATATTCCCTGCTCGTACGCGACATCGAGAAGGACCTGCTGCCGGCCGCGACGGAATACAAGCTCGGGCTGTTGCCGTTCTTCCCCCTCGCAAGCGGTCTGTTGACCGGCAAATACAGGAAGGGCGAGGTCGCGCCTGCCGACACCCGCTTCGGCAAGGTGCCGCGGCTGCGCGACCGCTACGTCACGCCGCGCAACGAGGACATCGTCGAGAAGCTCCAGGCCTTTGCGAAAGCGCGCGGCCATTCGATGCTGCAGCTCGCCTTTTCCTGGCTCGCCGCGCGCCCGCAAGTCTCGAGCGTGATTGCCGGTGCGACCCGCGTCGAACAGATCGAGGAGAACGTCAAGGCGATCGCCTGGAGACTCAGCGCCGACGAGATGGCCGAGATCGACAGGATCACCTTGGGCTGAAGTGTAAAGGGCGGCGCTACTTCGCGCCGCGCCCCACCGTCTGCATGACTTCAAAACCCTCGAACTGGGGATGGCCGAGATAAAGCGGCTTGTTGTCGCCGGCGCGGTGATGCGCGGCGCGAAACGCCTCCGACTTGGTCCAGGCCTCGAAGGCCGCATGGTTGGCCCACACGGTGTGGGAGGCGTAGAGCGTGTGGTCCTCGGCTTCCGGCCCGCGCAGCAGATGGAATTCGACAAAGCCCGGCACGTTGTCCAGATGAGTGTCGCGGGTCAGCCAGACCTGCTCGAAGGCGGACTCGGAGCCCTTGGCGACGCGGAAGCGGTTCATGGCGATGTACATGCGGTGGTCTCTCCTGATCCGGAATTGTAAGGGACGCATCGCCCTCACACTCCCTCGCCGCTCTTGCGGGGAGAGGGTGGGGTGAGGGGCCGTCTCCGCCCATTCGGCGTCGATTGTAGGCGAACTGCGTGGCGCACGCACGGTCAATGTGGGAGTCGGAAACACGGCCCTCTTGGCAACAGTGTGCCCTGCCCCTCAACCGGATCGCGCCGGACGATGCTGCGCATCGCCGGGGCGATCCGACCTCTCCCCGCAGAAGGGCGGGGAGAGGTTATGTAACCAATCCCTTCATCGGCCGCACGCTCGCGCTGTCCGGAAACACCGTCTCCGCCAGCACGCGATCCGACAGGCCGAACTGGTCCTGCAGCACGCCCTTGATCACCGCGCGCAGGTCCGTCGTGGGCTTGAGGTCGCGGGCCTCGTACAAGTTCGCGAGCTTGAGGCCCGGCCAATCCGAGATGACGCGGCCGCCTTTCACGGCGCCGCCGGCGAGCAGCGCGATGGTACCGGTGCCGTGATCGGTGCCGTCGGTGCCATTGATGCGCGCAGTGCGGCCGAACTCGGTGGCGACGACGACGACGGTGTCGCGCCAACGCTCGCCCAGACCGCTCTCGAATTCGGCGAGCGCGCCGTCGAGACCGCCGAGCAGGAAGGCGAGACGCCCGACAGGGCCGCCCTCATTGGCGTGCGTGTCCCAGCCGTCGAAGGCGAGCGCGGCGATGCGCGGGCCGTCGTCGGCCGCCATCAGCTTGGCCGCGCCCCGGGCCACTTGCCGCATCTGCGCAACCTGATTGCCGCCCTTCGCCTTCATGTCGTCGCCAACAGCGGCCTTGTCGAGCTGAAGGCCTTGCGACAGCGCCGCCGCCAGCGCGGGATCGCGGTGGCGATAGAGCTCGACGAGCCGCATCGCGGTGTCGTCGTCGGCCTGCGGCAGCGCGACCGGCGCCCAGCCCACGGTCGGCGCATTGCCGCGCAGCACCAGCGACGTGGTCGGCCCGACCGCAAGGCCGCTCGACACGCGCTCGCCGCGCGGCAGCGCCTCCAGCGCACGGTTGAGCCAGCCGGACTGCACGCGACCCGGGCCGGCATAGCCGCTTTCGAGCACGTCCTGGCCGTCGAAATGCGAGCGGTCGCGATAGGGCGTCGCCACCGCATGGATCACCGCGGCATGCCGGTCGCGATACATGCGCGCGAACTCCGGCATCGCCGGATGCAGCGCGAAGAACGAGTCGAGCATGATCGCGCGATGTGCGCCATCGGCCGTGAGCGCGATCGAGCCATGCAGGCCGGCGTAGTCGGGGTCACCGAGCGGCGCGACGGTCGAGAGCCCGTCGAGCGCGCCGCGCAGGATCACCACGATCAATCTGGGATCACGTCCGTCGGCGGCGCGCGCGAATTTCGGCAGGTAAGCCCACGCCGCGAACGAGGCGCCGCCGAGCAGGAGCCCGCGGCGCGAGGTGAGGAGCCGGTTCTCGATGCAGTCGATCATCTTCATCTCCTCTGCATTTCCGGCGACATCAGCAGCAGCGCCAGCGCCTGCTGGCGCGACTCCGCGCGTTCGATGGTGCGGCGCGTTTCGATCGAGGCCGCGTCGGCTGCTGCGAACTCCAAGAGGTCGAGCGGATCGATGTTGTTGCCGAGCCGCGCGCCCATCTGGGCGGCGATGTCGAGCCTCAGCTTCATGCCCTCAGGCGCGGCCCAGGCGGCGCTGGTGTCGGGGAAACCGTTGGGCCCTGCCGGCGACCACAGCGGCTGTCCCAGCAGGTTGAGATTGTTCAGATACGCGCCGGGATCCTCGGGCACGCGCGCGAGCAGCCGGCCGCTCGCGACCAGGAAATCGTAAGGGCTGCGCATCTTGGTCAGCGGCGCTTTCCAGGCCTCGTCGGCATCGACCAGCGCCGTCGCAATCGCCTTGAGATCGCCGTCGGTCCTGACGAAGACATCGCGCAGCCGCGCCACGAGCGCGGGCGGGGGCTCATCTGCGACGAAATGGCGGACGAGCTTGGTCGCGATGAAATTCGCGGTCGAGGGATGACGCGCGATGTCGGCGAGCGCAGCCTCGCCCTGCGCAAGGCCGCTCGGCTCATAGGTCTTGCCGAGCAGCATTTGCGGCCCGGGCTGGTGCGCATTGGCGTTGAACACGAACGAGCCGGGTGTGCCGAGCTGCCCTTGCCGACCGGCATAGGTCCAGCCGGTGATGATACGCGCGAGCGAGGTGACGTCCTCCTGCGTGTAGCCACCGCCGACGCCAAGCGTATGCAGCTCCATGATCTCGCGCGCGAGATTTTCGTTCAGCCCGCGCTTGCGGTTCTGCCCGGCGCGCGAGTCAGGGCCGAGCGATTGCTGGTTATCGAGGAAGAACAACATCGCCGGATGCTGCTCGACCGCCTTCAGCATGTCGGCGAAACGGCCGAGCACGTGCGGCCTGATCGCCTCGCGCTCGAACGCACCGGCCCAGATCCGCGCCAGCTCGCCCTTGCTGGCGGAGATGCAGAAATGATTGGACCAGAACACGACGAGACGCTCGGTGAAGCCGCATTCGACCAGCGTCGCGCGCTGCAGGCGCGCCAGCGCCTCGGCGCGAAAGGTCTTCTGGATCACGTTGAGCGGCTGCGGCGCGGGCTTTGCCGCCGGCGGCGTGGCCGCGCTCGGCTGCATCGTTTCCGGCTTCGCCATCGTGTCGGCAGGCTTCGCCTCCGCCATCTGGCCGGCGATCTCGGTCGCGGCTGCATTGAGTGAAAGGTTGCGGCGCAAAGCGGGCTTCTGATCGGCCGGCGCCTGCGGCGGCGTCTCAGCGGCCTTGCCAGTTTCCTTGGCAGCCTCGCGCGCCTGCTTGACCTGCTCCTGATAGGCAAACACCGCCTGCCCGAGCTGCGGCGTCGATTGCAGCCCCGGCGCCTCGAGCAGCACGCCATTGGGACGGGCCAGTTCCGCCTTCACGAAGCCGCGCGGATCGGAGGCCGCGTTGATGAGATCACCCGATGCACCACCGCGGGCACCGAAGCCGAAGCGGTTGAGCGCAACGAGGGCGGCTTGCGAATCGCGTGCCATCGATTTGTCCTTCGCGGATTGCCAACCGCTTTCCTGATGCGTGCGCTGCGCATAATATAGCGCAGCAACAGATGAACCCGACATGAAAATGACGGCGAAGCTTCGGCGTAAATCATGACAATTCCGAAAGAAATGCCGTCAGCGCCGGCACTTCCGCGCCGCCTCATCTGCTCCCGCTGCGGCAGCGAATTCGGCTGCGATCTGTCCGGCGATTGCTGGTGCGCGGAGGAAACCGAGCGCCTGCCGATGCCGGTCAAGGGCGAGGATTGCCTGTGCCGGGCATGTCTGCGCAAGGCTGCAGAGGCGAGCGCTGCTGGTTAGATGCGACACGCAGCCATATTCTCCCGTGTCGTCCCGGCGAAACCAGGGCGACGTTGGAGAGCGAGTGTGCCCGACAGCTACACCGCAAATCCCGGCGACTTCCGCGCCATGCCGTCGAAGGCATCCAGCAGTTTCCCGCGCCAGGCATAGACCGGATCGTCCGTCTCCAGCAGCTTGAACGGGCTCACCACGCGCGCCCACTGGAATCCGCCGAACACGATGTAGTCGGCATAGTTCGGTGCCTGCCCGCCGAGAAACGGCTGCGTCTTGAGCGTCTGGCGCATCACCTCCAGCGACTTGCGGAATGCGATCACGCCGGCATCGCGGCTCCCCATGATCTCCTCGAGAGTCTTGCCGCCGAAGCGCGCCTCGCGGGACTTGCGGAAATAGGCGGCATCCACCTCGGCCAGATTCTTCGGGATGTCGGCGATGATGAGCGGAAAGATGCCGCCGACGATCGCGATGTCGCCCCACGCGTTGATCATGCGCGCCATGGCGCGGCCGCCCTCGCCGCCGAACAGTGACGGGCGGTCCGAAAAATTGTCCTCGAGATAGTTCGCGATGGTCCAGGAATCGACGATCGGCCTGTCGTGATGCAGCAGCACCGGGACTTTCTCCGAGCCGTGCGGCGCGATCGCGCTCTTCTGGGTGAAGCGCCAGGGCACCGTCTCCGCCGACAGACCCTTGTGCGCCAGCGCCATCCGCGTGCGCCAGCAATAGGGGCTGAAGGGGCGTGCGGCGTCGGTGCCGACGAGCTCGAACAGTTTGAGTGACATGGCTGGCAGGCTCCTCATGCTCCGTCATTGCGAGGAGCTCTTGCGACGAAGCAATCCAGACTGCCGTCGCGGAGACATTCTGGATTGCTTCGCTTGCGCTCGCAATGACGATGTGGAGGCGGCAGCGTGCATCACCGCCCGTTGGTGCGCAGCAGCCTCTCGCCGCCTTCCGTCACCGCGATGACCAGTCCGACACCGGGCAGCGTCTCGCGCGCCACGTAGCCGCGCTCAGCGGCGTCTTCCCAGATGGTGAGGCGCGGGCACGAGGTCTTCCAGGTCGAAATCACCTCGGCATAGGCGCGCGGTTCGCGCGCGATCCATTCGACGAAGTCCAGCACCAGCGGATCGGCGTTACAGCTCATTGCAAACCTCCCTTTTCGAAAGCGGCCAGCACCGGCGTGCGAACCAGGAGCCAGCCGCCATAGGCGATATAATAGCAGGCGATGGTGGTGATCAGCTTGTTCGACCAGGCGATGAATTGCTGGTCGGTCATGGCTTCGAGGATGCGCCGCGCCAGCGTGGTGCCGAGCATCGAGGCTGCGATCGCGACGCCGGCGAGCACGGGATCGAGGCTCGCGGCCTGGTCGATGATGCCGCCGAAATAGACCAGCTTGGTGAAATGGCTGACGAGCTGGCACATCGCTTTCGTCGCGACCTTCTCGCGCCGGCCAAAGTCGCCGCCCAGGAAGAAGGTGTCGAGCAACGGCCCCGACACGCCGGTCATCAGCATCAGGCCCATGCAGATCGTCCCATAGACAGTGCCCTGCCAGAGCCTGTCGGGATCCGGCTTGATGTCTGACGGCAACAGCCGTGCCATGAAGGGGGTGATGCCGAGCAGGAGCAGGGCCGTCGGCTTGTCCGGCACGTAGCGGGTGATGGACCAGGCGGCGAGCGCAATGGCAGCACCGACCATGTAGTTCGCGACCGGCCGCCAGCGGATATGCGCCCGCCACAGGAACGCGCGCCAGCCGTTCGAGGCCATCTGCGTGATCGCATGCAGCACCATCGCGGTCGGCAGCGGCATCAGGGCCAGCAGCACCCCGATCAGGATCAGCCCGCCCGCCATGCCGAACAGCCCCGACAGGAATGCGGTTGCGACCATCAGCAATCCAAGGGCAGCGATCATGATGGGCGTCACAAGGGGAATCTCCTTCCGCGGGCACGCATAGTCAGGGACGCACGCTGTTTCACTCCCTCGCCCCGCTTGCGGGGAGAGGGGTGGGGTCAGGGAGTCTCCGCGGGAACGGTGACAGTTGGACTCGCGGAGAGTCCCCCTCACCCGGAATTTGCTGCCGCAAATTCCGGGCTCCCCCCGCAGGCGGGGAGAGGCGAAGGCAACGGCGCCTCCCGGTCAATCAACTTGGAATTACGGTCATTCTTCTGCCTCGCTTGCCGCGTCTTCGCAAACTGAGTTATCTTGCCCTGGCATCAGCTTTCCTGAGGGTCGGGCATTTGCGGCGGCTGCTGTTTCTCAACGGCATCAAGGCATTCGAGGCGGCGGCGCGGACAGGCAGCTTTGCTGCGGCCGGGCTCGAACTCAGCGTGTCGGCAGCCGCCGTCAGTCGCATGGTGCATCTCCTGGAAGAGCGGCTCGGCGTCGCCCTGTTCGAGCGCAAGGCCAACCGCCTGGTGCTGACGCAGGCCGGCCGCGCGTATCAAAGCGGGCTGACCCCGATCTTCGATGCGCTCGCAAGCCTCACCGCGCAGGTGACGGCGCCTTCCAGCGTGCGCGTGCTCACCATCGGCGTCGGCCACACCTTTGCGATGCGCTGGCTGATCCCGCGGCTGTCGGAGTTTCGCAGCGAGGAGCCCGACATCGAGGTGCGCTTCACCACCGGCGGCGCCCTGGTGCCGTTCGGCGAGGACTGGAATTGCGGCATCAAGCTCGGCACCGGCGACTGGCCCGGCCTCGTCGCCGAGCCGTTGTTTGCCGGCGATCTCACGCCGGTCTGCGTGCCCCGTCTCGCAGCCTCATTGAAGCGGCCCGCCGATCTCCGGGGACCCAGCCTGATCCGCGTCGCGCACTCGCCCGAGGACTGGCCGATCTGGCTGAAGGCCGCGAACCTGCCGCGCATCAACGCGCGCGGGCCGCAGTTCCAGTTCTATGGCCAGGCACTGCAGGCCGCCGCCGACGGGCTCGGCATCGCCATGGGCATCCGGCCCTATATCGACGACGATCTCGCCGCTGGACGGTTGGTCGCTCCGTTCGACCTCTCCGTGCCCAAGGGCATGCGCTGGTACCTGCTCTATCGCAGCTTCCAGACCGAACAGCGCGACTTTGCCGCGTTCCGCCGCTGGATCATGCGCGCGGCATCGGAACCCACCGCCCGTCCCCTCCGGCGGTCCAGCCGCAGTTCCGCGCGGAACTGACGCCACACCGGCAAAAAAGCCGGCATCTTGTGAACGGCTTCACATCCCAGAGTCGGCAAACGTGGTCTCCTGACCCTCCAAAAAGACACTTACGGACCACTTTGGGGACTAGCAATGACGACCCTCTACGACGGCTTTGACATCGAATCCTTCGAAGCTGGCAAGGGACTGTGGCACGCCCGCATCCGGCGCGCCGATTTCAGCCCGGTTGCCATCGACGGCGTGCTGTTTCCGGCCATGGAAGTCGGCTTCGCCTGGCCCGATCGCGATGCCGCGATCGCCGACGCCAAGCATCACATCGATCGCTTCCGCCGGCGCGCCGCCAGGGGCGACGAATAGGCCTTTCAGCACAGCGCGGCGCGCAACCAGGAACCCGTGATGTCGTCTATCGAGATCGAAGAGACCCAGCCGCTGGCCCGAACCTACGCCCGGTCGGTGCTGTCGAAATGCCCGGACTGCGACGGCGAACTCACGGTGGTCCGCGTGATCGGCGGTCGCGCCGGATGTGAGTACTGGACCATGCGGTGCACCGATTGCGGCGGCATTCATCTCGACGTCCTGAAGCCGCGCCAGGCGGTCGAGGACGACGACGGACCGCTGCCTGCGGCGTGAGCGCAGGTATCGGCCACGGGCTGCTGCCAACCTGCTGTCAGCAGCCTGAGCGGGTCATTCGCCCTTTATTGAGCGGCGGACTCGTCCCATATTCGCCACATGGCGAAGAAACCTGCTCCCCCGAAATCCCCCAAATCCAAGGCCCCGAACTCGAAAGCGCACCGCCCTGATGTGCAGCCGATCGGGCCGGCGCTGGCCGAATTGCTCAATCCCGCGATCAATCGCGGCGACGCCGGGCTTGGCTCGGGCACCGGCCTGCAGCCGCCGCCGGACAATTCGCGCGACCGCCGCGCCGGGGGCGAGGCCGCTGCGCATCGCGCGCGCGCCTCGACGCCGAAGGAGTTTCCGCAGGATATGACGCGACCGATGCCGCTGCGGCCCAATCCGCAGCCGCCGGGGGCGCGTGCATCGACCGAAGGTTTTGATGAAGCGCCGCAGGCCAATTACGGCACCGCCGCGACGATCCCGACGCTCGATCCGGAACTGGCCCGTCAGCTCGGACTTCCCACCGAAGAGGATGACGCGGAAGCGCTGGCGCGTCCGCCGCGCAACAAGATGGAGGCGCTCGGCGTCAAGGCGACTGCGGAGGCGCTGGAGTCGCTGATCCGCGAGGGCCGCCCGGAGTTCCGCAAGGACGACGGCTCCATGAAAGTGTGGACGCCGCACCGCCCGCCGCGGCCGGAAAAGTCCGAAGGCGGCGTGCGCTTCGAGATCAAATCATCCTACGAGCCCAGGGGTGACCAGCCGACCGCGATCAAGGAGCTGGTCGAGGGCATCGAGCGCAATGACCGCTCGCAGGTGCTGCTGGGCGTCACCGGCTCCGGCAAGACCTACACCATGGCCAAGGTGATCGAGGCGACGCAGCGCCCGGCGCTGATCCTGGCGCCGAACAAGACGCTCGCCGCCCAGCTCTATGGCGAGTTCAAGAGTTTCTTCCCCGACAACGCCGTCGAGTATTTCGTCTCGTACTACGACTACTACCAGCCCGAAGCCTACGTTCCGCGCACCGACACCTATATCGAGAAGGATTCGTCCATCAACGAGCAGATCGACCGCATGCGCCACTCGGCGACGCGCGCGCTGCTCGAACGCGACGACGTCATCATCGTGGCGTCGGTGTCCTGCATCTACGGTATCGGTTCGGTCGAGACCTACACCGCGATGACCTTCGCGCTGAAGAAGGGCGAGCGCATCGACCAGCGCCAGCTCATCGCGGACCTCGTCGCGCTCCAGTACAAGCGCACCCAGGCCGATTTCACCCGCGGCACCTTCCGGGTGCGCGGCGATGTGATCGACATCTTCCCGGCGCACTATGAAGACCGCGCCTGGCGCGTGAACCTGTTCGGCGACACCATCGAGGCCATCGAGGAGTTCGATCCGCTCACCGGCCACAAGCAGGACGAGCTCGAATTCATCAAGATGTACGCCAACTCGCACTATGTGACGCCGCGCCCGACGCTGGTGCAAGCGATCAAGTCGATCAAATCGGAGCTGAAGCAGCGGCTCGACCAGCTCAACAACCAGGGCCGCCTGCTGGAAGCGCAGCGGCTGGAGCAGCGCACCACCTTCGACCTCGAGATGATGGAGGCGACGGGGAGCTGCGCCGGCATCGAGAACTATTCGCGCTATCTCACCGGCCGCCGCCCCGGCGAGCCGCCGCCGACGCTGTTCGAATACGTTCCCGACAACGCGCTGATCTTCGCCGACGAAAGCCACGTCACCATTCCGCAGATCGGCGCCATGTTCCGCGGCGACTTCCGCCGCAAGGCGACGCTGGCCGAATACGGCTTCCGCCTGCCCTCCTGCATGGACAACCGCCCCTTGCGCTTCGAGGAGTGGGACATGATGCGGCCGCAGACGATCGCGGTGTCGGCGACGCCGAGCGGCTGGGAGCTGAACGAGAGCGGCGGCGTGTTCGTCGAGCAGGTCATTCGACCGACCGGACTTATTGATCCTCCCGTTGATATTCGCCCTGCCCGCACCCAGGTCGACGATCTCGTCGGCGAGGTCCGTGCCACAGCCCAGGCCGGTTATCGCTCGCTGATCACGGTTCTCACAAAGCGCATGGCGGAGGACCTCACCGAATACTTGCACGAGCAGGGCATCCGCGTCCGCTACATGCATAGCGACATCGACACCATCGAGCGCATCGAGATCATCCGCGACCTCCGCCTCGGCGCGTTCGACGCGCTGGTCGGCATCAACCTGCTGCGCGAAGGCCTCGACATCCCCGAATGCGCGCTGGTCGCGATCCTCGATGCCGACAAGGAGGGTTTCCTGCGCAGCGAGACCTCGCTGATCCAGACCATCGGCCGCGCCGCGCGCAACGTCGACGGCAAGGTGATCCTCTATGCCGACCAGATGACGGGCTCGATGGAGCGCGCCATCGCCGAGACCAACCGCCGCCGCGAGAAGCAGGTCGAGTACAACAACGCCAACGGCATCACGCCGGAGAGCGTGAAGAAGCAGATCGGCGACATTCTCAATTCGGTCTACGAGCGCGACCACGTGCTGGTCGAGGTCGGCGGCCACGACATGACCGACGACGTCATCTCGATCGGTCAGAATTTCGAGGCCGTGCTGGCCGATCTCGAGACGAGGATGCGCGAGGCCGCCGCCGATCTGAACTTCGAGGAAGCCGCCCGCCTGCGCGACGAGGTCAAGCGCCTGCGCGCGACTGAGCTTGCGGTGGTCGACGATCCCACCGCGAAACAGCGCACTGTTGCAGGCAAGGCCGGCGCTTATGCCGGCGCGAAGAAGTACGGCGACGCCGCCAACCTTCCCGTCAGCGCCATGAAGAACAAGAGCGTCGCAACGGCGCTCAAGGCCAGCGGCGGCAAGGGCTCCCGCGTGCACAAGCCGCATCTCGACGAGATGCACGGCCCGGAATCCCTGCCCTACCGCGCCAGCCCGAGCCTGCCGTCAAAGCCGTTCGGCAGCACGAGCAGGATCATCCAGCCGACGGACTCGCGGCAGTCGGGTCCGGAGTTCGGGCCGGCGCCGAAGTCGACGGGTGGGGCGCCAGGGCGCCGCGGGGGGTGGAAGAAGAGGTAGGGGCGCATCCGCGCTCGTCGTGACCATGGCTTCCGGGCTCGCCGCCTTTTGGCACCCCGGAATGACGAATGGAGGGATCTCCCCTCACCCCACGCTCGCCGTCACCACGGCCATCACCGACAGCAGCAGCACGATGGTCATGAGCTGGAGCGAGGCGGCGGGCTGGGTGCGCCAGGCCGTGATCTTGTCGGAGAGCGACAGATGGGCCTCGAAGAACTTCGGCTCGTAGACGGTCTTGAAGACGGCGGGAAAGCTCGGGCCGAGGGTGACCGCGAGCATTGCATGCAGCATCGAGGCAACCGCGACGAAGATGGCGACGCCGGGGTCGCCCACGAGGTCGTGGTTGCCGACGAGCTTGAGCAGGAAGGCGGCGGTGGCGAAGCTCGGGAAGCTCTGCAGCGTCGCAGTGAGCGCGAGGCCTTCGAGCGCGTTGTGCAGGCGGGACTTTCTCGCGGCGGCGGTGGCGGCCATGGCACGTCTCCCTGATGACATGGGGATGACGTTAGCCGCGGTGCCGGCGGGGTGACGTGAGATGGGTCACGCCGGTGCTTCGTCTCTCCCCGCCTGCGGGGAGAGGGGGCAGCCTGCCGATGCGGATGCTGTGTCGCGCTACAGCTTCCCCTGCCCGTTCATCTGGCTCTGTTGCTGTTGCTGGCGCTGCCTCTCCTGTTCCTTCGCGTGATGCCTGCCGTAGAGACAGCCGGCAGCGGCCCCTAACATGCCATGATGGCCGGCATAGTGGCCGGCGACGCCGCCGACGACGGCGCCCTTGATGCAGCCCTTGGCGTTGGCGGCGGAACTCGCGCCTAGCATGAGGAGCGCGGCGGTGACGGCGAGAAGCGTGGCTTTCATGGATCGATGTCTCCGGATGCGGTGTCCCGACATCAACGGGCGTGAACGGATCCAGGTTCCCTTGCGCGACACCCGGCAAGACGCGTCGGCAACCCGCCGTCCACGGGGACCGGTAGATTACGGGGTTCTGTTGTAAATCTCACAAAGCGCAGTCAATTGTGCCTTGCAAAAACGTGAATTGAGTTTTGGCCGAAATCGGCTATTTCGTTCGCACACAAATGAGTTGAGCGCCCCGGCGCACCTTGACGGTGCATGGGGTTGTTTTCCGTTTTTTCTGCAAGCCAGCGTCAGGACTGCCCAAATGACAGAGCACAGCCTCTGGCGTTTCTCGCGCGCATTGCACCGTGCGATCAACGACCGGCATTTCGAGGATATCGAGGCCCTGATCGACGAGGACGTCGAGTGGGCGCTCTACGGCCCGATCGACATGTTTCCGTTCCTCGGCGCGCGCCAAGGCAAGGACGCCGTGCTCGACGTCATCCGCCAGCTCGCCGACAATTTCCAGGTCCGCCGCTTCGACCGGGAGAGCATCATGCTGGGCGTGGATTCCGCCGCCTCGATGCTGCGCTATTCGCTGACGGCGCTCGATACCAACAAGCCGATCTCCTTGCGCGTGGCGCAGTTCGCCCAGTTCAGGGCGGGCAGGCTCGTCAGCATGCGGGTGCTGATCGACACCTTCGACCTGGTCGAGCAGGCACTCGGCCGCGCCATTCATCTGCCGAAGATGACCAGCGTCGGCTGAGGGGGACGCCAACGGGCCCCGCATTCCGGGACCGATGACAAGGCGACCGCGACGTCCTGGCCTCCAGCCCCGCCGGATGCCGTCGCAGGCCAGCCGTCATCGGGCGCGCGCCTTTCGCGCGGCCCGTTGGTTCGCGTCCTCCGGCGTCGCGAGGCGAGTCGTCACAATTTCGCAACGATAGGTGAGCATGCTCCGCGCGGAATAGCGCATTGCAGAAGGACCCTATATATTGGGAATAGCATGCGCTGGGGTTTGCGGGCAGGACGATGCAATTCTCGACGGGTTTTGGCTGGGCCAGGCTGCCGGTGCTGGCGGCCGCGTTGATCCTGGGATCGGCGCTGACGGTCTCGGCGCAGATCATCCCGCCCTTCTCCCCCGGCCCGGCCGCAGCGTCCGACGACGAGGAGGCGGAGACGGCGGAGGTTCCCAGCGCCAACGATCCCGACGTTATGAAGAGCATCGACGTCGACAAGCTCGACTGGAGCCAGCTCGCCATCGACGCCGGCACGCTCAACGACATCATCGCCGCCAAGAAGCGCGCACAGGCCGCGGCCAATAGCGGACTGAACTGGTCGTCGAACGCCAACGCCAACGGCTCCTCGGCGGTGACGGTGAAGCAGTCGGTGTTCGAGTTCTGGGATACGCGGATCGGCGCCGACATGACGGTGGCGAGCGAGCCCAGGACGATGTCCGAGCTGCTGGCCCAGAAGGCCGCCAATGGCGGCAGCCTGCCGCAATCCTCCGGCAGCGCCTGGGCGACCGCGACCGCGCCGGGCGCGGGGGTGATCTGGGACAAGACCGCGGTGGAGGCCCGTGTCGATCCCGGCACCGACCAGAGCAAGATCGGGGCGTCGTTGACCAAGTCGGTGCCGCTGTCGGGCGACACACAGCTGACGCTGCAGAACGGCTACAGCGTCAACCAGCAGGGCACCACTGCCGTCCCCGGCATCGGCGGCCACATCACGCGCAATTACGAGACCGACCAGTCCGCCAGGGTCACCATCACCGACACCGGCACCAGCATCACCGCGGGCCAGACGCTGTCGACCACGGACGACAAATGGCTGCGCAAGCTCGGCGCCGAGCAAAAGCTGTTCGACAACGTCACCGTCTCCGGCTCAGTCGGCGAAACCTCGCAAGGCGCCATCAACAAGAGCGTGACGGCCGGATTCAAAAAGAGCTGGTGAGTTCTTCGCCTCTCACCGCTTGCGGCGAGAGGCCGGAATTGCGCGAGCAAATTCCGGGTGAGGGGGGACTCTCCGCGAACTCCTCTGTCACCGTCCCGCGGAGACTCCCCCTCACCCACCCTCCCAAGCGGGGCGAGGGAGAAGACCGCCGAACCTGACTACGAGCTTCACCTCGCCGCAGCCGCCATTCACACTCCCCTAACCATACGCCACGGCAAAACCCCCGAATGGTCCCCCCTTGCCGCATCTCGGCCCCTTTGCTGTCAAAATCAGACGCCCTGATGCGGGCTGCCTTACAGACATCGTCGTGCGGGGGACACTCGCGCTGCGCTCAACGCGAACAGGGGAACAACGATGAACGCCATCCGTCCGGAAAAGATCGAAGCCACCGAGACTGAGACGGTCGACACCAATCTCGCCGCGGTCTCCGAGGTCGAGGCCGGCATTCGCGATTTCGTCCGCAACGACATCGCCTATCTGCGCCGTCCTGCCTCGGGCACCGACGCGCCGCCGCTCGATGCGAGCGCCGAGGCCACCGTCACCAACGTCAACTCGCTGATCCAGCGCGTCGCCGGCACCTCGCTCGCCGAGATCGAGAACCTGATCTCCGAGCTCGAGAGCCTGCGTGACCTGCTGCATGCCGAGGGCCAGCGCGTCCAGCGCGAGATCTCCGGCTACGCCCAGCTCAGCCAGGCCGCGATGAAGTCGACCCGCATGATCGCCGACAACGTCGCGCAGTGGAAGCGCGCCGCCGACGGCCTTCGCAACAGCTGATCACCAGCACGACGCATCATTGGCCGCCGCGTTCCCGGAAGTGGGCGCGGCGGTTTTGATTGTGGCGGTGTTTCCTCCCTCTCCCCGCTTGCGGCCGCTTGCGGGGAGGGGGGAGTCTCCACAAGGACGGTGATAGACAGACTCGCGGAGAGTCTCCCCTCACCCGCCGCGCTTTCGCGCGTCGGCCTCTCCCCGCAAGCGGGGGGCGAGGCGAGGAGCCCACCTGTTGAACCCTCCGTCCCCTCCCGGCGACCAATGCCAGGCGCCCGTGCCGCCACGGCCGGGCTCAGGGGACATGTCAGATGGAAAGCATTCGGCCCGACACCACGGACCCCATACCGCTGCGGCCCGCGCCGAGCCAGTTCGGCACGATCATGCTGCGCTTTGTCGGATTGCTGGCGATTGCGATCGCGGTGCTGGCGTTCGTCTATAGTCGCTGAGGCGGGGCCGCGGGCCCTGGGACGTTAACAGACCGTTACCGGTCAGCGTCGACGGTCGAAGCTTCCAGGGTGTAGGCGCCGTCGGCATAGCCCTTCACCACCATGCCGGCGACCAGCATCACGGCCAGCGTCGCGGTCGCAAAGATAAATCCAACAAACTTGAGTGCGCCGCGGTCAGCCATGGTCCTCGTCCCCTGTCCTTCTGTCTATTCGTTTCAAATAGACAGCGACAGGTTCATAATTGGTTAGCAACTTGATGGTTCCGGCAATTGCTTCGCGGTAACCATGTTGCGCAGGCTTATGGCAGCCGGTCCGAATAGCGTCCATAGCGCGCGGGCCACAGTTGGCACCAATTCGGCGGATGTTCCCCCTTCCCTGCTCTGAGAGATGCAGCCGGCGAGATGCGTTTTGCTGCGCCCTCGCCCCTCGTACAAGGGGAGAAGAAGGAGAGCTCGCCTTGACCTATTCCAAACTACGCGCTCTTCCGCAGCGGCACGAAGGCGCTCGCGGTGATGGAGTAGACCTCCTCGCCGCGCTGGTTGGTGCCGGTGGTGCGGGCCGTCAAAATGCCCCAGCCGGGACGCGAGGCGGAGGTGCGCTTGTCGAGGACTTCGTTGACGTAAGAGACGGTGTCGCCTGCGAGCACTGGCCTGATCCAGCGCAGGTCGCGAAAGCCCGGCGACGGGCCCCAGACCGCGACCTCCTCGCCGCGCGAAGCAGCCTCGCGCGCCAGACGCTGGCCGTCGGCGACAAGCAGGCTCATGCAGGCCGAGCCGACATGCCAGCCCGAGGCGGCGAGCCCGCCGAACAGCGAGTTCTTGCCCTCCTCCTCGTCCAGGTGAAAGCGCTGCGGATCGAATTTGGCGGCGAATGACTTGATGGACTCCGCCGTGAACGTATAGGTGCCGATCTCCCGGCGCTGTCCGATCGCGATGTCTTCGAAGAACCGCATCAGGCCGCTCCCTCGCGCCGCTTGATCAGGATCGGCGAAGTCATTTCGGCAAGCACCTGTCCTGCGGCGTTGCGCACGGCGCATTTGAACTTGACGATGCCGAGCCCGGGGCGGCTCTTGGAGACCCGCGCCTCCAGCACGTCCACGTCGAGCGTGAGATCGTCGCCGGGCCGCAAGGGCGAGAGCCAGCGCACCTCGTCGACGCCCGGCGAGCCGAGCGAAGCCGCGCGGGTGATGAAACCGTCGGCCATCATCCGCATCATCAGCGAGCAGAGGTGCCAGCCCGAGCCGGACAGGCCGCGCAGCATGCTCTTAGCCGCTGCCTCCTCGTCGAGGTGCATGGGCTGCGGATCGAACTCGGCGGCGAAGGCCAGGATCTCGTCACGGGTGACATGGCGCGGGCCGAACGTTCCGAACCGGCCGGGCGGAAAATCTTCGAAGGTCAGGGTCATCTTGGGAAAGCTTTGCGGGAATGACAGATTGTGGCCGCACTTTGCGGCAATCTCAACCCGCCGGCCCGCATGGCTCGTGCTACATACGGCGGATCTGCGTTGATTTGAGTCGGATCGATCGACGGCCGAAACGCGATTTGAAGTCCCGATTTGCCTTGGGGAGAGCAATGTTTTCATTCAGCGACCTGTTCCAATGGGACCGCTTCATCACGCCGACGATCATCAAGACTTTCTACTGGCTGGTGATCGCGCTGATCTGCCTGTTCGGCCTCTCCGGCATCTTCTCAGGGCTGGCTGCAATGGCGATCAGCCCGTTCGGCGGCTTCCTGGTGCTGCTGTCGTCGATCGCGAGCGTCGTGGTCGGGATCGTGTTCTCGCGCATCGTCGCCGAGCTGATCCTGATCGTCTTCCGCATCAACGAGCATCTCGGCGCGATCCGGGACCAGGGCGGCGGGATACGCTAAAGCATGATCCGGAAAAGTGCGAAGCGGTTTTCCGGAAAGATCATGCGCGAACGACAACCTAAAGCGCGATGACGATTCATCCCAATCCCATCGCGCTTTAGCACGTCATTCCGAGGGCGCGCACAACCCGGCATCCATCGGGCCTCAGAACAAGTGGACGAATCTTCTCAGGTGCGCAATTGCGCACCATGGCTCGCGCCAAGAGGCGCGCCGCGGAATGACAGATCCGGCTTACGTATTAAACCTGAAATGCATCACGTCGCCGTCGGCGACGACGTATTCCTTGCCTTCGAGGCGGAGCTTGCCGGCATCGCGGGCGCCGGCTTCGCCGCCGAGCGCGACGTAGTCGTCATAGGCGATCGTCTCGGCGCGGATAAAACCCTTCTCGAAGTCGGTGTGGATCACGCCAGCAGCTCCCGGCGCCTTGGTGCCGCGATGGATGGTCCAGGCGCGCGCTTCCTTCGGACCCACCGTGAAATAGGTGATGAGATGGAGCAGCGAGTAACCGGCGCGGATCAGGCGATCGAGCCCGGCCTCCTCAAGGCCCAGCGTCTCCAGGAAGTCCGCGCGCTCTTCACGTGAGATCGTCGCGATCTCGGATTCGATCTTGGCGGAGATGACGACGGCAACCGCGCCCTCCTTCGCCGCCTGCTCCTCGACCGCCTTGGAGAACGCGTTGCCGGTCGCAGCCGAGCCTTCCTCGACGTTGCAGACATAGAGCACGGGCTTTGACGACAACAGGCCGAGCATCGCGAAGGCGCGCTCCTCCTCCGCCTTGCGCTCGACGAGGCGCGCGGGCTTGCCCTCGCGCAGCAGCACCAGCGTCCGGTTGACGAGGTCCAGCTGTTCCTTGGCGTCCTTGTCGTTGCCCTTGGCCTTCTTGGTGAGGTTGTCGACGCGCTTCTCGAGGCTGTCGAGGTCGGCGAGCATCAGCTCGGTCTCGATGGTCTCGATATCGGCGAGCGGGGCGATCTTGCCCTCGACATGGGTGATGTCGGAGTCTTCGAAACACCGCACGACATGCGCGATGGCGTCGACCTCGCGGATGTTGGCGAGGAACTGGTTGCCGAGCCCTTCGCCCTTGGAAGCGCCGCGCACGAGGCCGGCGATGTCGACGAAGGTCAGCCGGGTCGGGATGATCTGGCCCGACTTGGCGATGGCCGCAAGCTTGTCGAGGCGCGGATCGGGGACGGCGACCTCGCCGACATTCGGCTCGATGGTGCAGAACGGATAGTTCGCGGCCTGCGCCGCAGCCGTCTCGGTCAGCGCATTGAACAAGGTCGACTTGCCGACATTGGGCAATCCGACGATCCCGCATTTAAATCCCACGAGCGTTATTCCTTGCCGTTCTCGTCCTTGGTCAAAAATCCCTTCGCCTGCATGGCCAGATGCACCCTGTTGGCGAAGGTCGCGTCCGTGCCCTTGGCGATCAGTGCGGCATGCTCGGCGACCGCGTCGCAGAGCGTCGCCACCCATTCGTTGTCGGCCTTGGCGAAGTCCGACAGCACGTGGCCGTGCACCAGTTCCTTGACGCCGGGATGACCGATCCCGAGCCGCACCCGGCGGTAGTCGTTACCGATATGCGCCGAGATCGAGCGCAGGCCGTTATGGCCGGCGATGCCGCCGCCGATCTTCACCCGCACCTTGCCCGGCGGCAGTTCGAGCTCGTCGTGAAAGACGGTGACGTCGCCCGGAGCGATCTTGAAGAAGCTCGCCGCCTCCTGCACCGAGCGACCGGAGTCGTTCATGTAGGTCGTGGGCTTGAGCAGGATCACGCGCTCGGTGCCGAGCGCACCTTCCGACGTCTCGCCCTGAAAGCGGCGGCGCCACGGCGAGAAGCTGTGACGCCGCGCGATCTCGTCGACGGCCATGAAGCCGATATTGTGCCGGTTACGTGCGTATTTCGCGCCGGGATTGCCGAGCCCAACAAAGAGTCGCATGACGCGGCGCGCCCCTCGCTCGGCGCGCGGTCAGGAACCGCGCGCCAGCCTTGAGAGATTACTTCTTCTTGTCGCCGCCGGCGGGAGCCTTGGCAGCCGCCGGAGCAGCAGCACCAGCCGCCGGAGCAGCAGCGCCAGCCGCCGGAGCAGCAGCGCCCGCAGCCGGAGCCGCGCCACCAGCCGCGGCCGCAGCAGCAGCCTTCTGCTCTTCGGCGTAGCCGGACGGCGGCACGATGGTGACGAGGGTCGCGTCCTCGCGGGTCAGCGCCTTCACGCCGGGGGGCAGCTTGATGTCCGACAGGTGGAGCGAGTGACCGATTTCGAGCGAGCCGACATCGGCCTCGATGTACTGCGGGATGCTCTCGACGCCGCATTCGAGCTCGATGGCGTGGGCCACGATGTTGACGGTGCCGCCGCGCTTCACGCCCGGGGAGCCTTCCGCCTTCACCACGTGAAGGGGAACGCTGATGCGGATGGTGGCGCCTTCGCCGAGCCGCATGAAGTCGACATGGATCGGGAAGTCCTTGACCGGATCGAGGTGGTAGTCGCGCGGAATCACGCGGTGCTTCTTGCCCTCGAGATCGATGTCGACCAGCGTGGTCAGGAACCGGCCGGCGAGGATGCGCTGGCGCAGTTCACGATCTTCGATCGAGATCGTGACGGGGGGCTGGTTGTTGCCATAGATCACTCCGGGCACTCTCCCGGCGCGACGCTCAGCCCGGGCGGCCCCCTTGCCGCTCTTCGGACGTGCGGTCGCCTTCAATTCCTTGACGGTCGTCGCCATGTCGTTAACTCCTTGTTTTTGCAAAAGTTAATGGGCCGCAAGGCGGCCCATGGCAGCGTCCGCAGCAAGCCTCCAGGGGTGCGGGGGCCGCGGACGTGGCGGGCTTTTACCCGGAAGATGCGGAAATGACAAGGCGAATGGGCTGATAGCCCCGGGTTTCCTATCCTTCTTACCCTCCCCTGGATGGCCCTGGAGGGTGAGTAGCCCTACCCGCCCAGCTTGGCCTCGAGCGCCGCGATGCGCGCCTTCAGGGCCTCGTTCTCCTCGCGCGCGAGGCGCGCCATATCCTTGACCGCCTCGAACTCCTCGCGCTTGACGAGGTCCATGTCGCGCAGGAATTTTTCCGCCTGGGTGCGCATCACCGTGTCGAACTCGCGCTTGACGCCCTGGGCCGCACCGGCGGCGTCGTTCATGAGGCGGCCGATCTCGTCGAAAAACCGGTTGCTGGTCTGGGTCATGTCGGTCTCCTGGCGGCCTCGAGATAAACTTTGCGCGAACGTTCGAAAGACAATGGCAATCCGATCGGGCCGGTTCAAGAGCGAAGCGGCGGTATCCTTGTCATGCCCCGGTTTCCTTGCAATCGTATTCAACGTCCCGGCATAAGCAGAATCATGCGGCGTCTGCTGGCGCTCTATTGCCGCAATCTCGTCCAGACATACAAGGCGCGATGCCCTTCCTGCTCATCGACTTTCCCTCGTTCAGTCCGATCGCACTCCAGATCGGGCCATTTGCGATCCGCTGGTATGCGCTCGGCTATATCTGCGGGATCACGTTCGGCTGGCTCTACGCCCGCGCACTGATCAAGAACGACAGGCTGTGGGCCGGCTCATCGCCGATCAGCCTGGTGCAGATCGACGATTTCATCTTGTGGGTGACGCTCGGCATCATCGTCGGCGGCCGCAGCGGTTACGTCCTGTTCTACAATCTGCCCTTCTTCATCGAGCATCCGGCCGCCATCTTCAAATTGTGGGAAGGCGGCATGTCCTTCCACGGCGGCTTCCTCGGTTGCGTCGTCGCGGTGATGTGGTTCGCCCGGAAGAACGGCATCTCGATCCTGTCGCTCGGCGACATCACCTGCGGCGTTGCGCCGATCGGGATTTTCCTGGTGCGGCTGACCAACTTCATCAACGGCGAATTGTGGGGCCGTCCCGCCGATCCCACCCTGCCCTGGGCCATGGTCTTCCCGAGCGGCGGTGACGTGCCGCGCCATCCGAGCCAGCTCTACGAGGCAGGCATGGAGGGGCTGCTGCTGTTCGCCGTGCTCGCCGTGATGATCCGCAGCGGCGCCTTGAAGCGGCCGGGTCTCGTCCTCGGCAGCTTCATCCTGATCTACGGCCTGACCCGGATCATCGGCGAGCATTTCCGCGAGCCGGACGCCCAGCTCGGCTTCCTCTGGGGCGGATTAACGATGGGCATGCTGTTGTCGATCCCGATGCTTATTGTCGGCCTCATACTTATTGTATTGGCAGCGCGGCGCGGTGCGCCGAAGCCGATCGAGGCCGTTCGTTAATTCATTTCGAGAAAGCACGCCGTGACCGAGCAGCCGCTACTCAACGAGATCAAGGCGCTGATCAAAGCCTCAGGCCCGATGCCGGTCTGGCGGTACATGGAACTGTGCCTGATGCATCCGCGCTATGGCTATTACGTCGCGCGCGATCCGCTCGGCCGTGAGGGCGACTTCACGACGGCCCCAGAAGTCAGCCAGATGTTCGGCGAGCTCCTGGGCCTGTGGACCGCCTCGGTGTGGAAGCAGATGGGCTCGCCGCAATTTTTGCGGCTGATCGAGCTCGGCCCCGGCCGCGGCACCATGATGGCGGATGCGCTGCGCGCGCTTCGCGTGCTGCCGCCGCTGTACCAGGCGCTGCATATCCACATGGTCGAGATCAATCCGGTGCTGCGCGAGCGGCAGAGCGCGACGCTGGCAGGGGTGCGCAACATCGCCTGGCACGACAGCATCGACGACGTGCCCGAGGGGCCGAGCGTCATCCTCGCCAACGAATATTTCGACGTGCTGCCGATCCACCAGATGGTGAAGGGGGAGAACGGCTGGCACGAGCGCGTGATCGAGATCGACCCGAACGGCAAGCTTCAATTCGGCATGGCGTCCGAGCCGACGCCACGCTTCGACGTGCTGCTGCCGCCTTTGGTGCGCGCCGCCCCGGTCGGCGCCGTGTTCGAATGGCGACCGGACGGCGAGATCATGAAGCTCGCCACGCGCGTACGCGACCAGGACGGCGCGGCGCTGATCATCGATTACGGCCACCTCCGCAGCGATGTCGGCGACACCTTCCAGGCGATCGCGCGCCACACCTTCACCGATCCCCTGAAGGCGCCAGGCCAGGCCGACGTCACCGCCCATGTCGACTTCCAGGCGCTGGCGCGCGCAGCCGAGGATGTCGGCGCCCGTGTGCACGGTCCGGTGACCCAAGGAGACTTCCTCAAGCGCGTCGGCATTGACACCCGCGCGGCGGCGCTGATGCAGAAGGCGACGCCGGAGGTCGCCACCGACATTTCGGTGGCGCTCAAGCGCCTGACCGACACGGGACGCAGCGGCATGGGCTCGATGTTCAAGGTGCTCGGCATCTCCGAGCCGCGGCTGACAGGCATTGCCGGCCTCAGCGATCTCGAACACGCCGGAGGACATTGATGACTGTTGCCTCGTCCCTGCTGTCGGCGGTGCCCGGCCTGCGCCACGCCTTCTTCACCCGCGAGGGCGGTGTCTCCAGCGGCATCTACTCGGCGCTGAACGGCGGGCTCGGCTCCAACGACGATCAGGCCCTCGTCGCGGAGAACCGCCGCCGCATGGCGGAGCATGTCGGCGTCACGCCGGAACGTCTCGTCAGCCTGCATCAGATCCATTCGCCCGACGTGCTCGTTGCCGAAATGCCGTGGCCGAGCGGACCGCGCCCGAAGGGCGACGCGCTGGTGACGAAGACGCCCGGCATCGCGCTCGGCGTCTCCACCGCCGATTGCGGGCCGGTGCTGTTCGTCGATCCCAATGCGCGCGTGATCGGCGGCGCACATGCCGGCTGGAAAGGCGCGCTGACCGGCGTGCTGGAATCGACGATCTCGGCCATGGAGAAGCTCGGCGCCACGCGCAGCGGCATCATCGCCGCGATCGGTCCGCTGATCCGCCAGGAGAGCTACGAGGTCGGCAACGAGTTCGTCGCGCGCTTCATCGAGGCGGATGCGGACAACGCGGTGTTCTTCATCCCGTCGGTACGCGAGGGACACGCGATGTTCGATCTCGCCGGCTTCATCCGCAAGCGACTGGAAGCCGCGGGCATCCTGATGATCGACGACCTGGGTCTCGACACCTACGCCGACGAGCGCTTCTTCAGCTATCGCCGCTCGGTGCATCGCAAGGAGCCGGATTACGGCCGGCACGTTCACGCGATCGCGCTTGAAGCGTGAACACAAGAGCAACCCCGTGTCATTCCGGGGCGATGCTCTGACGGGATCACCGTGTGTTGTGTCGCCTCCGCCCTAGACCTTAATCGATTTTAACGATATCGCTGCCCTCCATAATGAGGGATGCGTCATTCATCTTCGGCCGCGCGGGTTCGCGCGTGCTGGCGGTCGTGCTGCTGGTAGCAGCGGCCGCGCTCGGCGGCTGCGCCGGTGGCGGTGGCGGTGCCGCCACCTCCTATGCGATGGCGCCGAGCACCGGCTCGGGAGCGACGGTCGCCTTCGAATCCATCGACGGGCCGCCGCCGCAGGTGTTCGACCGCATGGTCGGCGTGCTCGACAGCGAATCCAAGCTGCGCAGCCTCTCCGTCGTCTCCCGCGAGGGGACGGCCGCCTACCGCGTGCGCAGCTACCTCTCCGCCCAGGTCGTGCGCGGCAAGACCGTGATCGCCTGGGTCTGGGACGTCTACGACGCCAACCAGCAGCGGGCGCTGCGCCTTTCCGGCGAGGAACCGACCTCGGCCAAGGGCGCTCGCGATGCGCCCCGCGATCCTTGGGCCGCGGCCGATGACCTCGTGCTGCGGAAGATCGCCCAGGCCGGATTCAGTGGACTTTCCAACATGATCAATGGGACGCCGGATATCCCGGGCTCTGTCCCGGGCCTGCGCGGACCGGCGGTGGCGAGCGTGATCAAGGAGAGCCCGGTGCCGGACATGCCAGCCTCGGCGCTCAGCTATGCCGAGTGATAACCCCCGCTAAACCACGGGCCCAGTTTGCGGCCAAGCCGTTGGCCGGACTCGGGATTTCAAAGGGAAAACGTAGCGTCCCGGGTTGCCATTGCGGCCCCCGGCCTGATATTTCCTCGCCCGTCGTAACCGTGCTGTCAGTGGGTATTTTCTGATGTTGAACGTCGTATCCAGCAAAGCGCGGGAGGAAGCGTCCATGTCGGCCAAGAACGGCTCTATCAAGCTCGTCGCCGGCAACTCCAATCCGGCACTCGCCCAGGCGATCGCGCAAGGTCTCAACATGCCGCTGACCAAGGCCGTGGTCCGGCGCTTCGCCGACATGGAGATCTTCGTCGAGGTCCAGGAGAACATCCGCGGCTCGGATGCCTTCATCATCCAGTCGACCTCGTTTCCGGCCAACGACATCTGATGGAGCTGCTGATCATCACCGACGCGCTGCGCCGCTCCTCGGCGCGCCGCATCACCGCAGTGATCCCCTATTTCGGCTATGCCAGGCAGGACCGCCGCTCCGGCTCGCGCACGCCGATCTCGGCCAAGCTCGTCGCCAATCTGATCACCCATGCCGGCGTCGACCGCGTCATGACGCTCGACCTGCATGCCGGCCAGATCCAGGGCTTCTTCGATATCCCGACCGACAATCTGTTCGCGGCCCCCCTGATGGTGCGTGACATCCGCGAACGTTTCGACCTCGGCAAGGTGATGGTGGTGTCGCCCGACGTCGGCGGGGTGGCCCGCGCCCGCGGCCTCGCCAAGCGCATCAACACCCCGCTCGCCATCGTCGACAAGCGCCGAGAGCGTCCGGGTGAATCCGAAGTCATGAACGTGATCGGCGACGTCTCCGGCTACAGCTGTATCCTGGTGGACGACATCGTCGATTCCGGCGGCACGCTGGTGAATGCGGCCGACGCGCTGATCGCCAAGGGTGCCAAGGACGTCTACGCCTACATCACCCATGGCGTGCTCTCCGGTGGCGCCGCCGCCCGCATCGCGGGCTCCAGGCTGAAGGAGCTGGTGATCACCGACTCGATCTTGCCGACCGAAGCGGTGACCAAGGCGTCGAACATCCGCACGCTGCCGATCGCCAGCCTGATCTCGGACGCGATCGCGCGCACCGCTGCGGAAGAGTCGGTGTCGAGCCTGTTCGACTGATTTCCTTCGCCTCTCCCCGCTTGCGGCAGGGGAATCGCATATGGGAGTGATATCGCCTGTGGCCATCCTTCGAGACGCCCGCCGTTGGCGGGCCCTCAGGATGAGGACCGAGTACGTTTCGCCAATTCAACGGGCTCTGATGCCACTTAGCCCCATCCTGAGGAGACCGCGAAGCGGTCGTCTCGAAGGACGAGGCGCGCGCTCAGCTCGCGCAAAGAGCCAAATGCGATAGCCCTGGGAAGTGGGGAGAGGGAGAGACATCCTACCCCACGATCCCCGCCGCGACCTGGCCGCGCAGGCGCTCCAGGCCGTGCAACGTCTCGGCGCAGGCGGCCGCGACCTCGACGCCCTTGATGGCAAAATGCCTGCGGAAGAAATCGTAGTGCACCTCGGTCTCGTGGAATTGCTGCGGCGTCAGCACCGCGGAGAACACCGGGACCTCGGTGCGCAGCTGAACGTCCATCAGGGCCTTGATCACGGTGTCGGCGACGAACTCGTGGCGATAGATGCCGCCGTCGACGACGAGGCCGGCGGCGACGATCGCGGTGTAGCGCCGCGTCTTGGCGAGCACCTGCGCGTGCAGCGGTATCTCGAACGAGCCCGGCACCTCGAACACGTCGACATGGGTGAGGTGACGTGCCTCGGCCTCCTTCATGAAGGCGATGCGGGCTTCCTCGACCACGTCGCGGTGCCAGCAGGCCTGCACGAAGGCCACCCGCTGCGGTTTGGCGAAGCGCGGATGCGCGGGTGCCGGATCCTGCGGAACCGGCGGTTGGGTGACTTCGGACGTTTCGGCTTGGGGATCTTGCAACATCTGATTCATGGCTTTCCTCGGTTCAAGGACCAGAATCAGGGCACACGGAACGACAAACAGCCGCATCCTCGCGATGCGTCTGCCACCGACCGTTCTCTTTCATCCGGACTTTAACCGTCGGCTTCGGAGTTGCACCGAATCTGCTGACCCTTCCCTTCGGACAAGACCTTTTCAGGAAGTCCTTGGGAGAAGGCGCTCGCGGGCTTGGGCCTTTCGGCCCTTACCGCCGGTGGGGACTTTCACCCCGCCCTGAGAACATCGGCCGTCCGGAATGAACGGCCTGACCGGAAATATGACGCCTGCCGGCGGTCACAGCAAGCGCGTTCCGCATGGGAAAAGCGCATGGTCCCATGCCGCTATGGCCATCCAGCCTCACCCCGCGGAATTAACGATTGGTCGGCCCGCTCGAATCCGATTCCGGTTTGTTCTCCTCCGTCAGGATTGCGGCTTCCTGCGTTAAGAATTGTGGCGGAGATGAGCTGTGGACGAACGAGTCCTGGCTTGTGGACGGACTCGCGACCCGGTTGCGCAGATTCCGCAAATCACATCACTTGATCCGCGACAGGCCCGCGCTGATCCGAGGGGATCGCGTAGCGTTTAGGGAGCGCGCGCCGGGCCCAACCGCGTGCGTATCAACGACAACAAGAAGGCAAGAGGTCGAGACGGCATGTCCCTGCTCGAAGGCAACATCGATTCCCGAAACCATCCGCTCGCGGTGGTCGAGGATATCGCTGCCAGCAACAACTGGCCGTTCGAACGCTCCGGCGAAGATGAGCTCACGATTGTCTCCAAGGGACAATGGACCGACTACCAGCTCTCCTTCACCTGGATGGGCGAGATCGAGGCGCTGCATCTGGCCTGCGCGTTCGACATGAAGATTCCGCTCGCGCGGCGGAGCGAAGTGCAGCGGCTCGTCGCCGCGGTGAACGAGCAGCTGTGGGTCGGCCATTTCGATCTGTGGACCAACACCGGCATGGTGATGCACCGCCAGGCCTTGGTGCTGCCGGGCGGCCTCACCGCCTCGACCGCGCAATGCGAGGCCATGCTGGCCGGCGCCATCCACGCCTGCGAGCGCTACTTCCCGGCGTTCCAGTTCGTGGTGTGGGCGGGCAAGACCACCGCGCAGGCCATGGACGCGGCGATGTTCGACACGGTGGGCGAGGCGTAGGACGCGCTCACCACGTAGGAGAGAGCCGGTGCTCCCTCCCCAACGTCATCCCGGACAAACGCGCTCGAAGCGCGCGCAGATCCGCGATCCATGCCGCGTGATTTCGCTTGTGGCACGCGGCTTGTTGCCGGGACCTCCATCCACTAGAACTCGTGGTCATGGGTCCCGGCCCCCGTGCGCAATTGCGCACCAGGCCGGGACGACACCTTTGTTTGTGGTGACCCCAGTGGCAAACAGCACCCTTCAAAACATCACCGGCACCATCCTGCTCGCCGGCGCCGGCAAGATGGGCGGCGCGATGCTGGCCGGATGGCTGGCAGGCGGACTCGATCCGCGCCGCGTCGCAGTGATCGATCCGTACATCTCGCCGGAGATCACCGCGCTTGCCGCCCGAGGCGTCGCGCTCAATCCCGACGTGAAGGCCGCAGGCACCGTCGAGACGCTGGTCGTCGCGGTGAAGCCGCAGATGTTCCGCGAGGCCGGCGCCAGGCTGAAATCATTCGTGTCGGAAAACACCTCGGTGGTCTCGATCATGGCGGGAACCACGATCGCCTCGCTCGAGGAGGTCTGCGGCGGCGCCGTGGTGCGCGCGATGCCGAACACGCCGGCCGCGATCGGCCGCGGCATCACCGTTGCCGTTGCGGCGAAGACCGTCAGCGTCGCGCAGCGCGCCGTGGCCGACGCGCTGCTGCGTGCCACCGGCTCGGTCGAATGGGTCGAGGACGAGGGCCTCATGGACGCGGTGACCGCCGTCTCCGGTTCGGGCCCGGCCTATGTGTTCCTGCTCGCAGAAGAACTCGCGCGCGCCGGCGTCGAAGCGGGATTGCCTGAAGCGCTGGCGACCAAGCTCGCGCGCGTGACCGTCGCCGGCTCCGGCGAACTGCTGCACCAGTCGGAGCTCCCCTCCGCAACTCTGCGCCAGAACGTCACCTCGCCCGGCGGCACCACGGCCGCGGCGCTTGGCGTGCTGATGGGCGAGCCGGGCCTGCGCGATCTGATGATCCGTGCGATCGCGGCGGCGACGAAGCGGTCGAAGGAATTGGCGAAGTAGAAAGTGCCGTCGGGTGGGCAAAGCAAAGCGTGCCACCGCCTCAATCGGGATTGGGGAGGGATGGTGGGCACAGCGCTTCGCGCCTTTGCCCGCCCTTACGATTTCGAGGCGGCGGCTAATCGCTTGTTGAACATCTCGACATTCACGAGCCCGCGCGCGTGCCGGCCTTCGCCGAGCTTGCGCGTGCCCTCGAATGCCTCGACCTCGAAGCGGATGACGCGGCGCTCGACGGCAACGACGCTTGCGGTGGTCCGCACTGTCGCGCCGACCAAGGCAGCTGCGAGATGGCGGATGTCGACCTCGGTGCCGACGGTGACCCAGCCCGGCTGAAGCGCGGCGCGGATCGCATCGCCCGATGTCATCTCCATCTCCAGGATCATCATCGGCGTCGCATACACAAAAGGCATGCCGGGCACGAAATGCCCGACCGTGCGCTCCACAGGCACCACCAGCGTGCGCTCGGCGCTCATGCCGATCTTGATGAAGTCGCGTGCGTCCATGCTGCTTGCTCGTCATCCCGGGGCGCGCAAAGCGCGAACCCGGAATCCGGAGATTGTCGATCGAGATTCCGGGTTCAGCCCTGACGCGCTGCCCGGAATGACGCTAACGCGTCACTTCTTCGCCGCCGCCGCGCGCTCTACAAAGGTCTTGCCGCCCTTCATCTTGTGGCGGAGCGGGGCTTCATTGATCTGGATGACGACGGCGTCGGCTTCGACGCCGAGATTCTTCACCAGCGCCTGCGTAATGTCGCGCATCATGCCGGCCTTCTGCTCGTCGGTGCGGCCCTCGGCCATGCTGATGGTGATCTCAGGCATTGTCTTCTCCCTGCTGCTGTCGTCACGGTCGGGCTTATCCCGGCCATTCATCATTTGAAAGATGGATGCGCGGGTCAAGCCCGCGCATGACCGATGGAGGAATGGCTAGCCCCAGCTCACGTCATGGCGCGCGAGGACTTCACGCACTTTCGTGACGAGATCGGCTTCGCCGCAGGAGAACTGCGCCGGGCGGGTCCCGCGCCATTCCTGGTTGGAAGCGATCGCGGCGGCTGCCTTCGCACCCTCGACCAGGTCCTTGATCTGCACCTCGCCACGCGCCTTCTCGTCCGAGCCCTGGATGATGACGCAGGGACTGTTGCGGCGGTCGGCATATTTGAGCTGGTTGCCCATGTTCTTGGGATTGCCGAGATAGAGCTCGGCGCGGATGCCGGCACCTCGCAAGCTTGCCACCATCTTCTGATAGTCGGCGACGCGGTCGCGGTCGAACACGGTGACGACGACGGGCCCGGATTCGGGCCGCGTGTCGAGCTTGCCGAGCAGCGTCAGCGCGGCTTGCAGCCGCGAGACCCCGATTGAAAATCCGGTCGCCGGCACCGGCTCGCCGCGGAAGCGCGAGACGAGGCCATCGTAGCGGCCGCCGCCGCCGACCGAGCCGAAGCGCACCGGGCGGCCCTTCTCGTCCTTGGTGTCGAGCAGCAATTCGACCTCGTAGACGGGGCCGGTGTAATATTCAAGGCCGCGCACGACGGAGGGATCGATCTTGATGCGGTCCGCGCCGTAACCCGACGCCGTCACCAGTTTTGCAATTTCTTCCAGTTCGCTCACGCCAGCTTGACCAATCTCGCTCTTGGCGAGGTAGGTTTCCGCGGCGGCAATCGCCTCTTTCCAATCCTCGCGCGGCCTGGTGATGGCGAGAACAACGTCAGCTTCAGCTTCGCCGAGGTTGGCGCCTTTGGTGAAGTCGCCCTTGCCTTCCTCGCCGCCATCCCATCGCCCGGGACCGAGCAGCTTGCGCACCTCGTCGGCGGAGAACTTGTCGAGCTTGTCGATGGCGCGCAGCACGGTCAGCCTGCGGCCTGCGTTCTCGGCGCCGGCGAGCCCGATGGCCTCCAGAACGCCGTCGAGCACTTTTCGGTTGTTGACCTTCACGACATAGGAGCCGCGCGCAATGCCAAGCGCTTCCATCGTGTCGGCCGCCATCATGCAGATCTCGGCATCCGCCGCCGGGGTCGCCGAGCCGACCGTGTCGGCATCGAACTGCATGAACTGGCGGAAGCGACCGGGGCCGGGCTTCTCGTTGCGGAACACGTAGCCGGCGCGGTAGCTGCGATAGGGCTTTGGCAGCGTGTCGAAATTCTCGGCGACGTAGCGGGCCAGCGGCGCGGTCAGGTCGTAGCGCAGGCTGATCCACTGCTCGTCGTCGTCCTGGAACGAGAACACGCCCTCGTTCGGGCGATCCTGATCGGGCAGGAACTTGCCGAGCGCGTCGGTGAACTCCATCGCCGGTGTCTCCACCGGCTCGAAACCGTAGAGCTCGTAGACGGCGCGGATCTTCTCGACCATCTCGCGCGTCGCCCGGATCGCGGCGGGATCGCGATCCTCGAGCCCGCGCGGCAGGCGCGCCTTCAGTTTCTGCGGTTTTTTGGGTTTCTCGGCCATGCGCGGCGTTTACCAGCCGACACGCGGGGGAGCAACCGGGGTGTTCTCACCTCGCCCCGCTTGCGGGGAGAGGTCGGCCGCGAAGCGACCGGGTGAGGGGGACTCTTCGCGAGTCCAACTGTCACCGCCCCTGCGGAGACTCCCCCTCACCCTACTTCTCCCCGCAGGCGGGGAGAGGGGAAGAGAATTCACGGCTGCTCCATCCGCGCCCGGAGCGCGTCGGCGTCGGATCTCGGCATGGATTTGAGCAGCGGCTTGATGGTTTCGCCGCCGACGATCTTGCCGTTGCGCATGAACATCCAGTCCGAGATGTCGGCATCCTTGAACGCGGCGAGGTCTCCGAACCGTTTTTCTGGCAGGTTTCGAGGCGTGTCCGCGAAACGCGCGGTATATTCGCCACTCGGAAGCTTCTTCACGTCGCTCATCCAGATGTGCTCGTCATTGCCGACCGTCCGAAATCGCACCTTGAGAGAGTGATCCGTCTCCATCCGTTTTGGCGCCTCATAGGAAGCCCAGAAGACAGGTAGCGTCGCACGTGCGCGAGCGATCGCGGCATTCATCTCGGCGTCTGTGTCGGCCACGCTGATGACCCGGTCCGCCACCTCGACCGTCGGCCCAGGCCCCAATGTTAGAACACCGAAGACGGCCACTGCCGTTACGACAGCGGATAGGGCCCATTTGATCGGCAGGGGGAGATAGGCTGGCATGATCGCAACGTCTGAGAACCTTGATGTCCCAGCCATTGTGATATAGTTGCGAGGACACTTTCAACAACTAAAGGTTGAACTCCCGGCAAAAACGGAGCGCACCGCCTTCGCCGGAAGATGCGCCGCCGATCCTTTCGCGAGCTTGGCCCCGGCACTCGGTCCGGGACCAGGCATCAGAACACCTTGCGGATCCAGTTATGCGGATCGTTGGTGCGGCCGTACTGGATGTCGACGAGCTGCTTGCGCAGGCCCATGGCGACGGGGCCGGCGGCTCCGCCCGAGATCTCGAAATCGCCGCTCACCGAACGCACCTTGCCGATCGGCGAGATCACGGCGGCGGTGCCGCAGGCGAAGGCTTCCTTGAGCCTGCCGGAGGCCGCATCCTTGCGCCACTGGTCGAGGGAATAGGGCTCCTCGCGCACCGTCTTGCCGGCATCGCGGGCGAGCGCGATGATGGAGTCGCGGGTGATGCCGGGCAGGATGGTGCCGAGCGGCGGCGTCGAGAGCGAGCCGTCGTCGAACACGAAGAAGATGTTCATGCCGCCGAGCTCCTCGATGTAACGGCGCTCGACTGCGTCGAGGAAGACGACCTGATCGCAGCCGTGCTGGATCGCTTCGGCCTGGGCGCGCAGGCTCGCGGCATAATTGCCGCCGCATTTGACGGCGCCGGTGCCGCCGATCGCAGCGCGCGTGTAGTTCTCGGACACCCAGATCGACACCGGAGCAGGCCCGCCCTTGAAGTATGAACCCACCGGCGAAGCGATCACTGCAAAGATGTATTCGGACGACGGCTTGACGCCGAGGAAGGTCTCGCTCGCGATCATGAAGGGGCGCAGGTACAGGCTGCCCTCGCCGCCCGGCATCCAGGCGCGGTCGATGCGCACGACCTGCTCGACCGCCTCGATGAAGACGTCTTCGGGCAGCTCCGCCATTGCCATGCGGTCGGCGGAATCCTTGAAGCGCCGCGCATTGGCGTCGGGACGGAACAGGTTCACGCCGCCGTCGTCTCGCTTGTAGGCCTTGAGGCCTTCGAAAATTTCCTGGGCATAGTGCAGGACCGCGCCGGCAGGATCGAGCTGGAAGTTGGCGCGCGCCTCGACGCGGGCCTCGTACCAGCCGCCCTTGGCCTGGTTGTAGCGGACGATCGCCATGTGATCGGTGAAGACCCGTCCGAATCCGGGGTCCACCAGCTTGGCGATGCGGTCCTTCTCGGGAGTCGGATTGGATGCGGGCTGGATGTCGAATTTCATGCTCATGTCCTTGCCTCCCGCTGCCGGTGGCGGCGCTATTCTGGCGCCCTCCTGCCCGTTTCGGGGCCGGCTGGCTTGATTGGGTTTCTGGCCGGACCGCCGCCAGCCATGTTACGGCCGGTTTCCGTGGCCAGCATACGTCGCCGAGGACATGCTTTTGCGGAAGGCGGAAGTCCAGTATGTTTTGCCGAAATGCCGCTCGACAATCGCACGGTAGATCTGCTTCGGCCGTCGCCGCCTGTCCGGCTCTCTCCGGCCGCCCTGCTACGATGCCACCCGGTGCGAAACGATCTAAAATTTCGTGCGGGCCGATCCTTTTGTAACATTGAACCCAAGAAACGTCAATATGCCTGACATAAATTTCGCGACTCCCCCTCAAGATGCCGCCGGGTCCAGGCCTGCCGCAGGCGACGGAGGCAATTTGCGCTGGGATATCATCGAGCTGCTGTTCTTCGCCTATCGCGATTTCGTCGGTGATCCCGACCAGGAACTGGAGGCGTTCGGCTTCGGTCGGGCCCACCACCGCGTCATGCACTTCGTCTACCGCTATCCCGGGCTGAAGGTTGCCGACCTGCTCGACGTCCTGCGCATCACAAAACAGTCGCTCGGCCGGGTGCTCAAGCAGCTCCTGGACGAGGGCTATATCGTGCAGAAGACCGGCGACAATGACCGCCGCCAGCGCCTGCTCTACGCGACGCCGAAGGGCGAGGCGCTGGTGCAGAAGCTCGCCGGGCTCCAGACCACGCGGATCACCAAGGCACTCGCCGAGATGGGGCCGCAGGACGCCGAGACGGTGAAGCGCTTCCTGCGCGCGATGATCGACCGCGACGATCCGGACAAGGTGCTCGAGACGATCTTCGCCTCCGTCAATCAAGAATCGAAGGAGTGACCGTGCCGCTCGCAGCCACGCTCGCCCGTCCGCCGGTGCAACCGGCCGACGATGCCCCGCATCTGCTGCTGGTCGACGACGACCGCCGTATCCGCGACCTGCTCTCGCGCTTTCTCGCCAGCGAGGGCTACCGCGTCACCACCGCGGCAAGCGCGGGCGATGCGCGCTCGAAACTGCTGGGCCTGCATTTCGACCTCTTGATCCTCGACGTGATGATGCCGGGCGAAACCGGCTTCGACCTCGCCCGCTTCATCCGCACCTCCTCCTCGGTGCCGATCGTGATGCTGACGGCGCGCCACGAGGCGGAGGCTCGCATCGAGGGCCTGCAAATCGGCGCCGACGATTACGTCGCAAAACCGTTCGAGCCGCGTGAGCTTGCGCTGCGCATCAACAACATCCTCAAGCGCGCCGCGCCGCCGCAGCAGGCCGCGACCGTCGAGAAGATCGCGTTCGGTCCCTATGTCTACCATCTCGATCGCGGCGAATTGCGACAAGGCGAGGAGGTCATCCACCTCACCGACCGCGAGCGCGAGATGCTGCGCATTCTCTCGGAGACGCCGGGCGAGACCGTGCCGCGCAGCGCGCTGACCGGCAATGGCAGCGTCAACGAGCGCGCCGTGGACGTGCAGATCAACCGCCTCCGGCGCAAGATCGAGACCGACCCGGCCAATCCGCTGTTCCTGCAGGCGGTGCGCGGCATCGGCTATCGTCTGGTGGCCTCGCCATAGATCAAGTGAAGCGCACTAAATGAGCACGATCGATACCGGCCTGACGCTTCTGAAGAGCGCCGCCGGCCGCGTCTCCGCCGCCAATGGCTGGATGGGCAACGCGTTCAAGGGCTGGATGCCGACCGGCCTCTATGCCCGCGCGCTGCTCATCATGATCGTGCCGATGGTGATCCTGCAGACCGTGGTCGCCTTCGTGTTCATGGAGCGGCACTGGAACACGGTGACGCGACGGCTGTCGGCTGCGGTGGTGCAGGACATCGCCGCACTGATCGACGTCTACAAAAGCTATCCGCAGGACAAGGACCGCGCGCAGCTCAAGAGCATTGGGCAGCGGTTGCAGTTGGTGGTCGATTTCCTGCCAGCCGGCGACATGCCGCCGCCGGGACCGAAACCGTTCTTCTCGTTGCTCGACCAGACGCTGTCGGTGCAGCTCGGCCGCCAGATCGGCCGTTCGTTCTGGATCGACACGGTCGGCCGTTCCAACCTCGTCGAGATCCGCATCCAGCTCGACGATGCCGTGATGCGCGTGTTCGCGCAGCGCAGCGCTGCCTATGCCTCGAACTCGG
Source organism: Bradyrhizobium sp. SMVTL-02 (assembly GCF_051853005.1). Taxonomy (NCBI): domain Bacteria; kingdom Pseudomonadati; phylum Pseudomonadota; class Alphaproteobacteria; order Hyphomicrobiales; family Nitrobacteraceae; genus Bradyrhizobium; species Bradyrhizobium sp. SMVTL-02. The sequence continues at coordinate 7,259,180 of NZ_CP182469.1, forward strand.
AGATCTTCCTGTTCTGGATGGTCGGCACGTCGTCGATCCTGTTGATCGTCGCGGTGCTGTTCCTGCGCAACCAGATCAAGCCGATCCTGCGGCTTGCCGATGCCGCGGAGAGTTTCGGCAAGGGCCGCGAGGCGCCGAACTTCCGGCCGCGCGGCGCGCGCGAGGTGCGGCGTGCGGCGGTCGCCTTCCTCGAGATGAAGTCGCGCATCGAGCGCACGATGGAGCAGCGCACCGCGATGCTCGCCGGCGTCAGCCACGATCTGCGCACCATCCTGACCCGCTTCAAGCTCGAGCTGGCCCTGATCGGCGAAAACCCCGAGCTCGAGGGCATGCGCAAGGACGTCGACGAGATGTCGATGATGCTGGAGGATTACCTCGCCTTTGCCCGCGGGGATTCCGGCGAGCAGTCGCAGCCGACCGACATGGCACAGGCGCTCGAGGAGCTGCGCAGCGACGCCGAGCGCCACGGCCACACCGCGACCGTGGCGTTCAATGGCCTGCCGGTGGTGACGGTGAAGCCGGCCTCGTTCAAGCGCTGCCTCGCCAACCTCGTCACCAACGCGGCGCGCTACGGCAAGAGCATCGCCATCACCGGCCAGCGCGATCACCGTTATTTGACCGTGACGGTCGAGGACGACGGCCCGGGTATCCCGGCGCATTTGCGCGAAGAGGTGTTCAAGCCGTTCCTGCGGCTCGACAATGCCCGCAACCAGGACGAAGGCGGCACCGGCCTTGGCCTCGCCATCGCCCGCGATATCGCCCGCTCCCATGGCGGCGACATCACGCTGGGCGACAGCGCGATGGGTGGATTGCGGGCGAGCGTGAGGATACCGGTGTAGGTAGCCTCTCCACCTCTCTCCGCTTGCGGGAGAGGTCGGATCGCCCCCGGCGATGCGCAGCATCGTCCGGCGCGATCCGGGTGAGGGGGTACAGGTCTCTCATCGATCTCACGTCTGGTGAGAGGCCCTCAGCTCAACCCTCTCACCGTAATAAAGGGGCGAGGGAGCGCACCAATTTCCGGGCTACGGTCTCACGACCATCTCACCTACTTCGGCAGCAGCGCCTTCAGCTTGTCCATGTCGCGCACGTTCATCTTGAAGCCGCCTGGCATGACGATGTCGCCGGGCTTCTGGTCCGGCTTGCAGGCTCCTAACCACTTCGCTTGCAGCGTCATGGTGGTATCGCGCCCCGCAGCGCCGGCGACGCCGCCTTGCGCATGCGAGGAGGTCTTCACCGTGTAGGCCGAATTGAAGTCGCCCGTGATCTCGGCATGCGAGATCGTGCTGACGCCGGCGACGCTGCACTCGGAATCGCTGACATAGCCGCTCGCGGTCTTCTTGATCTCCTGCTTGGCGCAGACCTGCTTGGCCATCGGCGAGACGTTGTTGCTCATCTCCTTGTCGACGGTCTCGTCGGTGCAGTGCTGCATGGTCATCTCGGGCACGGGCGAGCCGCTCGTGACCAGCTTCATTTCCCAGAGGCCGGCCTTGCGCTGGGGCAGATCGTCGGCAGATGCACTGCCAGCCGACACCACAAGGCAAAGGGCCGAGCCGAGCAAAGCGAGTTTGCGCGCCATGTGGGAAGCTCCCGGCTGACAGATTGCGACGTTACGACGACGCCTCAGTAGAGCGTGCGGATCGGCTGGTCGGCGGCGCCATAGGGCACCCAGCGGCAGGAGAACGAGATGTAACCGCCCTCGTAGGCCTGCACGCCGAGGAATTTGACGACCTTGCCGTAGCGCGCGCAATGATCGACCGCGACCTGCCGCGCATCGACCTGGCTTGCCATCGAATAGGCGATGATACCGCCGGTGTCGTTGCCCTTGAACGGAGGCACCGGAAGGATATCGGCGCGCGCCGGCTGGCTCGCCATCATACCCAGGGCAAGAAGGCCCGCGGCCGTAATGATTCGCATTCCCGTCACTCCAATTGGTTCGCGCCAGTTTACGGTGCCGGGACCGAAGTGAAAAGAACCGAGGCCGGCCGGCCGCGCCGTTCTGGTCAACTCCTGGCGAAGTGTTGCCGCGCTGCACTTGACCTCTTCCGGCCTTCGCGGCACCGTTCGAGCTTCGCAAGACCCAGCAGTCCGGATTGCCCATGCGCACCCCCTCCTTCAAATCGCTCCGCTTCGCCGCCGTGCTCGGCCTCATGTTCGGGGCGCTGTCGCTCAGCGAGGCCCGGGCCGCCAATCCGCTGGAGCTGAACTTCTGGCTGAGCGGGCCGCGCTATGACGGCGCCGTCACCGATTGCGACAAGGCGCTGCCGACGATCGCCACGCAGTTCTGGGAAAAGGAAAGCTCGTTCTGGAATTCCTCCTTGAAGATCACGGGCTTCGCGGCCGTTCGCGAGATCGCGTTCCGGCCCTGGCAGTCCGATAACATCCCGCGCCGCTATTGCACCGGCGAGGCCATGCTCACTGACGGCAAGGTGCGCAAGGTGCATTTCTCGATCATCGAGGATGGCGGCTTTGCGGGCTACGGCAATGGCGTCGAATGGTGCGTGGTCGGGCTCGACCGCAACTGGGCCTACAACCCGGCCTGCCGCGCCGCGAGGCCCTGATTCGAAAAGCCTGATTCGGCCCGATCAAGCGGTCGAACGGTCGGCGCTCGAAATTTGTTCTTGAAATGTTCTCATCGCCTGCTAGGCTCGCTTGCACAGTCTAGTTGAGGGGCGTCGCCATGTTTCATGCCAGATTGCGTTCGTTTTCCCGTCTTGTGATCTCACTCGCGCTCGCCGCCGGGCTGGCCTCGCTCGCCGGCGGCGCGAAAGCCCAGGACAAGCGGCAGAACGCGCCGGGCGAATTCGATTTCTATGTGCTGTCGCTGTCATGGTCGCCCTCGTTCTGCGAGGAAGCGGCCGAGCGTGGCGGCCGCTCCCAGATGCAATGCAGCGGCCGGCCCTACGCGTTCGTGGTGCACGGGCTGTGGCCGCAATATGAAAACGGCTTTCCGGAATATTGCCAGCGCCCGGCCCCGCGGCTGAACCGCAGCATCGTCTCCTCGATGCTCGACCTGATGCCGGCGCCGGGCCTGATCTTCAACGAGTGGGACAAGCACGGCACCTGCTCGGGTCTGGCCGACCGCAGCTATTTCGAGACGATCCGCAAAGCGCGCGCCGCGATCAAGATCCCGGCCGAATATCTCGATCTCTCGCAGGCCAAGACCGTGGCCCCCGGGGACGTCGAAGAGGCCTTCATCAAAGCCAATCCGGGCCTCAGCAGTGCCGCCATCTCGGTCACCTGCAACCGCACGCGATTGTCCGAAGTCCGCATCTGCCTCAGCAAGGACCTGCAATTCCGCGCCTGCGAGGAGATCGAACGCCGCGCCTGCCGCCGCGACCAGGTGACGATGCCGCCGATCAGGGGTGGCTAGAGTTCGTCATTCGGGGGCGCGCGGAAGCGCGAACTATGATGCGCAATTGCGCATCTGAGAATCCATCTCGCCACAAACGCTGCTGCAGAGGGATTCCGGGTTCGGTGCTGCGCACCGCCCCGGAATGACGGGAGTTACTTTCATCGCGGGATGTCGTAACTCTCCGCCATGAATTACCGCCACGCCTTCCACGCCGGCAACTTCGCCGATGTCATCAAGCACATCGTGCTGGCGCGCATCATCACCTATCTGCAGGACAAGCCGGGGGCGTTCCGCGTCATCGACACCCACGCCGGGGCCGGCCTCTACGATCTCGAAAGCGACGAGGCGCGGCGCGGCGGCGAGTGGCTGACCGGCATCGCGCGACTGATGCAGGCACGCCTGTCGAACGAGACCGTCGCGCTGACCAAACCCTATCTCGACATCGTCCGCGCCTTCAATCCGAGGGGCGAGCTCAAGGCCTATCCAGGCTCGCCGCTGATCGCGCGCGGTCTGTTGCGGCCGCAGGACCGCCTCGTCGCTTGCGAGCTCGAGCCGAAGGCGCGCAAGGCGCTGATCGACGTGCTGCGCCGCGACGAGCAGGCTCGCGTGGTGGATCTCGACGGCTGGGTGGCGCTGCCGGCCTTCGTGCCGCCGAAAGAACGGCGCGGTCTCGTGCTGATCGATCCGCCGTTCGAGGCCAAGGACGAGTTCGAGCGGCTGGGCGAAGCCTTCTCGGCAGCCTTCGCGAAATGGCCGACCGGTATCTATGTAATCTGGTATCCGGCCAAGAACCGCCGCGCCACCGACACGCTGGCGCAATCAGTGGCGCGGCTCGCAGCCGCAGCAAAACCACCGGGCAAATGCCTGCGCCTCGAATTCAGCGCCGCACCGCAAGCCGATGGCGGGCCCCTCACCTCGACCGGGCTTTTGATCGTCAATCCGCCCTACACGCTGCAAGGCGAGCTCAAGACCATCCTGCCCGAGCTGGAAATGCCGCTCGGCCAGGGCGGAGCTGCCAGATTCCGATTAGAGGTGCCAAGGCCGTAACACTCCGCCATTCTTGGGAAAAATATGCAGTAGCGGTAGTCAATCCGCAAAGAACCGTATTATGCTGTTTCCGTGACTGGCTTTACGTTCCGCTTCCGCGAATGGTTGCGGCGGAGTGAAGGCCTAAGAAAGATCCTGCCGGGCCGACGAGGTCCGACCAAGGACGGCCAGCTCTCCCGGGCTTCGTAACGCCCGGTCATGTCGTGACGCGCGTCTGCGTCGCGACGGAGGAGCAATGAGGGGGAGTTTCCCGATGGCCATGACGGGAACAGTTAAGTTCTTCAACGGAGAGCGCGGCTACGGCTTCATCAAGCCTGATGACGGCGGTCGCGATGTCTTCGTACATATTACGGCTGTAGAGCGTGCGGGACTGAAAGATCTTGCCGAAGGACAGCGCATTACTTTCGAAGTCGAACCGGACAAGAAGGGGAAGGGACCCAAGGCAGTCAACCTGGTGATCCTCTCCTAGCGGGCTTGCCCGCGAAACGCCTGACGCGAAAGCACCTGACGCAAAAAAATCCCGGCCGCGAACGGCCGGGAGGCTATGGTCCGGTATTTTCTTGTTCAGCTATCAGAAGCGATAGTTCACGCCTGCGCGCACGACGCTGGCGCTGTAGCCGTTCGACACGCCGGTGATTGCGAACTGGCTCGTCGACAGATCGATGTAGAGATATTCGAGCTTGGCACTCCAGTTCGGCGTGAGGCCGACTTCCGCGCCGGCACCGATGGTCCAGCCGGCGGTGGTGTGCGACTCCGTCCAGCCGAAGGTCTGCGCGCGCAGCTCGCCGAAGGCAAGGCCCGCGGTGCCGTAGAACAGCACGTTGCTCAAGGCATAGCCGGCGCGGCCGCGCAGCGTGCCGAACCACGGATTGGAGAACTTCCACGGCGCGAAGGTATCGTCGGCGCCGGCAGCCTGGATGTCGCCCTCGACGCCGAACACCCACGCACCGTTCTGGAAATTGTAGCCGGCCTGGACGCCGCCGACGAAGCCGGACGGCTTTGCGGGGTTGTTGTCGACCGAGCCCCATTCGTAGCCGATGTTGCCGCCGAGATACGGACCGGCCCAGCTATACGCATTGAGCGGCTGGTTGACGGTATAGGGCGCGCGCCCTCCATAATTCATATCGGCGGCCCCTGCCGAAGCCGTCCAGCCGGCAGCAACCAACGCGGCTGCGCCCACAACGAGCCTCTTCATCACTCAACTCCAACGCAACTGCCGCAACCGGTGCGAAGCGTGGCGGCGCCGCGCGCGAGGCAAAACCGCATGGTTACGGAACCAAGAACTTTTCGCGCAGGATTTATCGAGAGTTTTAAGTTAAAGGGCTGTTAAGCCGGGTTACCGCGCTGTTAACAGGCTTAAGCAAGCGTTACCGGGAACTGCGCCGCCATCCTGTGTGTGCGGCATGGCCGGAACTTCAAATCGGCACCCCCAGCGCCTAAATTCGCCCCATGGTTCACGATTCCACCGACAATCCGGACGACCGCGCGCGCAAATCGCCGCACACCGCAGCGAATGACGCGCCGCCCGGGGGGCTGGCATCGCCGGACGTCGATCCCGCCACCGCAGGCGGCGACGAGGAGGACGATGCGCTGCTGCCTGACATCCTCGAGGAGAGCGGCGCGGTCGGCGAAGAGCCGCTGGCGACCGGCCACGAGGCGATCGAGCGCGCGGTCCGCCTCGCCCCGACCTCGCCCGGCGTCTACCGCATGCTCGATGCCAACGCCGACGTGCTCTATGTCGGCAAGGCCAAGAACGTCAAAAAGCGCCTGTCCAACTACGCGCGCCAGAGCGCGCCGCAGCCGGCGCGCATCCTGCGCATGATCGCGGCCACCGTGACGGTGGAGATCGTCTCGACCAGCACCGAGACGGAGGCGCTGCTGCTGGAAGCCAACCTGATCAAGCAGCTGCGGCCGCGCTTCAACGTGCAGCTGCGCGACGACAAGTCGTTTCCCTATATCCTGATAACCGGCGACCATTGGGCGCCGCAGATCCTGAAGCATCGCGGCGCCCAGACCCGGCCCGGGCGCTACTTCGGCCCGTTCGCCTCCGCCGGCGCGGTCAACCGCACCATCACAGCGTTGCAGCGGGCGTTCCTGATCCGCTCCTGCACCGATTCCTTCTTCGAGAGCCGCACCCGGCCCTGCCTGCTCTATCAGATCCGCCGCTGCGCCGGTCCCTGCACCCGCGAGATCGACTTCGGCGGCTACACGACGCTGGTGCGCGAGGCCAGCGATTTCCTCTCCGGCAAGAGCCACGCGGTGAAGCAGGAGCTTGCTGGCGAGATGGAGAAGGCTTCAAGCGAGCTCGAGTTCGAGCGCGCCGCGCTCTACCGCGATCGCCTCGCCGCGCTCTCGGCGATCCAGTCGCAGCAGGGCATCAATCCGCGCACGGTGGAGGAAGCCGACGTGTTCGCCGTCCACCAGGAAGGCGGTTTCTTCTGCGTCGAAGTGTTCTTCTTCCGCACCGGCCAGAACTGGGGCAATCGCGCCTATTTCCCCCGCGCGGAGAAGACCTTTACGCCGGAGGAAGTGCTCGGCTCGTTCCTCGCCCAGTTCTACGACGACAAGCCGCCGCCGAGGGTCATCCTGCTCTCGCATGAGATCGAGGAGAGCGAGCTGCTCGCCAACGCGCTCGCGACCAAGGCCGGTCACAAGGTCGAGGTCACCGCGCCCAAGCGCGGCGAGAAGAAGGAGCTCGTCACCCACGCGCTGACCAATGCGCGCGAGGCGCTCGGCCGCAAGCTCGCGGACACCGCGACCCAGAGCCGCCTGCTCGACGCCATGGCCGCGACGCTCAGCCTGCCGCATGCGCCCAAGCGCATCGAGGTCTACGACAACAGCCACATCCAGGGCACCAACGCTGTCGGCGCCATGATCGTCGCCGGCCCCAACGGCTTCGTGAAGAACCAGTACCGCAAGTTCAACATCAAGTCGGAAGGGATCACGCCGGGCGACGACTTCGCCATGATGCGCGAGGTCCTGGAGCGCCGCTTCAAGCGCCTGATCAATCCGCCCGAGGAGGGCGCCAAGGTCAAGGACGACGACTTCCCGCAATGGCCCGACCTCGTGATCATCGACGGCGGCCGCGGCCAGCTCAACGCGGTGCGCGAAATCTTTGCCAATCTCGGCCTGACCCAGGTATCGCTGATGTCGGTCGCCAAGGGGCCGGACCGGGATGCCGGGCGCGAAACCCTGTTCATGCCGGATCGCGAAGCGATCAAGCTGGAGCCGCGCGATCCCGTGCTCTATTTCATCCAGCGCCTGCGCGACGAGGCCCACCGCTTCGTCATCGGCTCGCACCGCAAGCTGCGCAAGAAGGACATCCGCGAGGCCGGCTTGCAGGAGATTCCGGGGATCGGCCCGTCACGCAAACGTGCCTTGCTGCACCATTTCGGAACCCTGAAGGAGATCGAACGGGCCTCGATCGCCGACCTTGGCAAGGTTCCAGGGGTGAGCGCCGAAAGCGCCCGCAGGATTTTCGAGTATTTCCATCCCCAGCCGGGGTGAAATAAAGGGGAGCCATGGTCATAAGGGCGTCGCGTCCCGCATCCCATTTGTGAGCGGGACGGTTGACCTTCAGCCTTGAGCGGTATTGGTAGGACGGATGAACATCGCCACGACACGAGGGACGACCAGCCGCGCGATGTCCCTCCCCAACATCCTGACCTATGGCCGGATCGCTGCGATCCCGGTCGTGGTCGGATGCATCTATGCGCAGTCGATTCTGGATCAGCCGCTCTGGCTGCGCTGGCTCGCGGTCGCCATCTTCATCGCCGCAGGGGTGACCGATTACCTCGACGGCTATTACGCGCGGATCTGGAATCAGCAATCGGCGTTCGGCCGGATGCTCGACCCGATCGCCGACAAGCTGCTGGTCGCGTCCTGCCTGCTGATGCTGGCTGCCGACGGCATCATCCACGGCTGGTCGCTGTGGGCCGCCATCGTGATCCTGTGCCGCGAGATCCTGGTCTCGGGCCTGCGCGAATACCTCGCCGCGCTCCGCGTCAGCGTGCCCGTGACCAAGCTTGCGAAGTGGAAGACCACGGTCCAGCTCGTCGCGATCGGCTTCCTGCTCGCGGGACCTGCCGGTGACGAGGTGGTGCCCGTCGTCACGATGATCGGCCTTGCGCTGCTGTGGGCCTCGGCGATCCTGACCATCTATACCGGCTACGACTATTTCCGCGCCGGCATCCATCACCTCATCAAGGAGGATGAGGGATGAAAGTGAAGTATTTTGCCTGGGTGCGCGAGCGCGTCGGCAAGGCGGAGGAGACCATCGAGCCGCCGGCGACCGTGCGCACCGTGGACGAGTTGATCGCCTGGCTCTCCGGCCGGAGCGAGGCTTACGCGTATGCGTTCGAGAAGCCGAAGGTGATCCGCGCCGCGATCGACCATGCCCACGTCAAGTCGGACGCCGCGATCGAGGGCGCCCGCGAGATCGCGTTCTTCCCGCCGATGACCGGCGGCTAGGCTCATGAGCTGCCCCGTCACCATCCGCATCCAGGAAGACGATTTCGACATCGCGCGCGAGATCGCGGTCCTGACCGAGAGCCGCACCGACATCGGCGCGGTGGTGAGCTTCTCCGGCATCTGCCGCGCCGACGACGACAGCGCCAAGGTCGCCGCGCTCACGCTCGAGCATTATCCCGGCATGGCCGAGGAAGAGATCAGGCGCCATGCCGACGAGGCCGTTTCGCGCTGGCCGCTCAACGGCCTCACGGTGATCCACCGCGTCGGGCGCTTCATGCCGGGCCAGAACATCGTGCTGGTGCTCACCGCCTCGCAGCATCGCCAGGCCGCATTCCAGGCGGCCGAGTTCCTGATGGATTACCTCAAGACCAGCGCCCCGTTCTGGAAGAAGGAAGAGAGCGCCACCGGCACCGGCTGGGTCGAGGCCCACGCCCGTGACGACGAGGCCGCGGCACGCTGGACCAAATCCTGATGGCAAAATTTGCGAAAAAGAGCACGCGCAGCCGCGCCGCGCCGAAGCTTGCCAAAGTGGGACCCGCCGAGCTTCTCACACTGCTCGACTTCGTCCGCTACGGGGTCAGCCGCTTTGCCGAGGCGAAGCTCGCCTTTGCCCACGGCACGACCGACCCGGTCGCGGAAGCCGTCTTCCTGGTCTGTGAGGCGCTGCATCTCACTCCCGACCAGTTTGAGGGCTTTGCCCACGCGCGTGTCACCGTCGCGGAAGGCAAGACCCTTCTCGATCTCATCCATCGGCGTGTCACGACGCGCAAACCGGCCGCCTATCTCGTCAACAAGATCTACATGCGCGGTCTGCCCTTCTACGTCGACGAGCGCGTCATCGTTCCGCGCTCCTTCATCGGCGAGCTCCTGGATTCGCATTTCGGCGACGAGGGCGGACCCGGCTCGCTGATCGACGATCCCACCGCCGTCGAGCGCGTGCTCGATCTCTGCACGGGATCCGGATGTCTTGCGATCCTCGCTGCGCATCAGTTCCCGAACGCTGAGGTCGATGCCGTCGACATCTCCAAGGGCGCAATCGAGGTCGCCGCGCGCAATGTCGCGGACTACGGACTCGAGGACCGGATCACGCTCTATCGCGGCGACCTGTTCGCTCCACTCGGCGATGCACGATATGACCTGATCATTACCAACCCGCCTTACGTCGATGCCGAAGGCATGGCGGCATTGCCGCCGGAGTGCCGGGCCGAGCCGAAGCTCGCCTTCGACGGCGGTGCCGATGGTCTCGACGTGGTGCGGAAGATCCTGCGCGATGCGCCCGATCATCTCGCGCCCGGCGGCGGCTTGATCTGCGAGATCGGCCGCGGCCGCGAACTGGTCGACGAGGCCTTTCCGGAACTGCCGCTGCTCTGGCTGGACACCGAGGACTCCGAGGGCGAGGTGTTCTGGATTTCGGCCGCCGATCTCGGTTGATCCGTCAGGGCCGCCCCTTCGACGGAACAAGTCAAATTCGGCCACGTTCATCCCCCGATGCATTGTCTCGCTCTCGGAGGATGTCCCCATGCTTGCGCCATCGGGCGAATTGCTGCGCGCAGGCGTGGCGCTCAAGCTCAATCACGTCAAACGCGCTGCTCAATCCTATCTGCGTGACCAGACCAGCCAGGCCACCGGCAAGGTGACGTCCTACGCGGTGGCCGGCGGGCTGTTCGCGGTCGCAGGCCTGTTCGTTGTCGCAGCATTCCTCGTGGGGCTGATCGCCCTGTACCGCTGGGTCGCGATCCACTACGGCCAATTCTGGGGCTTTGGCGCGGTCGGCGCAGTGCTGCTGATCCTGGCTGGCGTCTGTGCCGGGGTGGCGGTGGCACAGATGAGGCGCAAAGCCAAGCCGATCGTGCCGCTCGCGAGCCGTCTGCGCGTGGCGGTCGCAACGCCGCGGATCCCGCGCGGAACAGTCAAGCAGGCGGTGAAGGAGGTCGCGACGACGATTCCATTGGCGCCGCTCGCGCCGGGCGAACGCGGCCGTGGCAACCGGAGCTCGCCGGTTCGTACCAACCGTCCCGTGCAGCTTGGCCTGATGCTCGCGGCGGTCGGGCTGCTGGGCGTCACGGCGGCGCGGAGGCGGCGCCACGGGCAGCGGTTGGAGACCTGACATGCTGATGCGGCGCTCCGAGCCAATCGACAGCTGGCTGCTGATGGCGGCCACCGCCGTCTTCGTGCTCACGGCGGAGCGCTACTTCCAGGACTCCGGCCTGATCCGGCCAGGACCTCCGCCAGACCACCGCAAGCAAGAGGCGAATTCACCGGAAACCCACCCGGCGCGCGCGGCTGTGCAGCCCCACCGCGGACGTCATGCGAAGAGCCCGTTCACGATTCCCTGGGCGGGTTGGAAGGATATTTTCTGGCGTACCTATCAGCGCATCGACGAGGATCGCCTGCTCGCGACAGCGGGCGGCGTCGTGTTCTTCGGGCTGCTCGCGATCTTCCCGGCCGTAACCGCACTGGTCTCCTGTTACGGTCTGTTCGCCGATCCCTCGACGATCAGCGCCAATCTGCAGACTCTCGCGACCATGCTGCCAGAGGGTTCATTCCAGATCGTCGAGGAGCAGGTCTCGCGCGTGGTGTCTCATGGCAATACGACGCTTGGGGCCACCTTCCTGTTCGGCCTTCTGCTGGCGATCTGGAGCGCCAACGCCGGCGTGAAAGCCATCATCGACGCCCTCAACGTCGCCTATGAAGAGCGCGAGAAGCGCAGCTTCATCAAGCTCAACATGGTGTCCCTGGCCTTCACCGTGGGCGGCATCGTGGCGCTGCTGCTGATGGTGGGGGCCGTCGTCGCCTTCCCGCTCGCGCTCAACCATCTCGGCATGGCGCCCGAAAGCAAGCTGATCGTGGCGCTGGCACGGTGGCCGCTGCTGTTCGTCATCCTGCTGGTGGCACTCGCGATCCTCTACCGCTTCGGGCCCAGCCGCGATGCGCCGCGCTGGGAATGGCTGAGCGTCGGCGCGGTGACGGCCGCCATTCTCTGGATCGCCGGCTCGTCGCTGCTGTCCTGGTATCTCTCGTCCTTCGCCAACTACAACGCGACCTACGGCTCGCTTGGAGCTGCGATCGGCCTGATGATGTGGATGTGGATGTCGGCGATCGTCATCATGTTCGGGGCCGAACTGAACTCGGAGATCGAGCGGCAGACGCTGCGCGACACGACCGCCGGCCAGCCCAAGCCGCTCGGCAGCCGCGAAGCCGTCTCGGCCGACACGGTCGGCGCCGCCGCGCCATCTTGAGCGGCAGCGGTCAGGCGGGCCGGCCTGACCGCATCTCGCGCATCAGCGCCTGGTGATCACGGCTTCCAGATATTCGCTGTGCACGACGATCGTGCCGTCGTCGGCATGGTTGAACTCGCCGAGCAGCGCCAGGAGATCGCGCTTCAGCGCGGCCTGGCCGGTTTCGTCGAGCGCGGCAAACGCTTTCAGCGTGGGTCCGTAGAAGGTTTTGAATATTTCGAGCCAATGCTCCGGCGAGCGATAGCGGAACACGAACATGCGCGGCTCGGCCGCGATCTCGGAAGCCTGACTGCCGAACATCTCCTCAAGCCGTGCCCGTGTGCCCCACAGGGCGGGCGACTTCACGCCGGCCGGCGGCGGCAGATGCTTGCCGATGGTCTTGAACAGCTGGCCGATGAAACCTTGCGGGGTCCAGTTGGCGAGGCCGATCTTGCCGCTGGGCTTGCAGACCCGCGCAAGCTCGGAAGCCGCCCTGTCCTGATCCGGCGTGAACATCACGCCAAAGGTGGAGAGCACGACATCGTAACTGGCGTCGGCAAACGGCAGCGCTTCGGCATCCGCCTCGCGGAATTCGATCATGAGTTGTTCGGCCGCTGCGCGCTCGCGTCCGCGCTTGAGCAGCGCCGGGACGTAATCGGTGGACGTGACGTCACACCAGCGCCGCGCCGCGGCCAGCGTCGCGTTGCCGTTGCCGGCGGCAACGTCCAGCACCTTGCTGCCAGCGCGTATGTCGAGTGCCTCACAGAGCTGCTCGCCGACGATCTGCAAGGTGGTGCCGACGACGGCATAGTCGCCCGACGACCACGCGCCGTGCTGGCGCTGCTTGACGGCGGCAAGATCGGGCTGGGTTGTGGCGGGCTTGAGCGCGGCGGATGTCGACATGGCAATCTCCTGCGGTTGAAAACGCCGGGACGATAGGGCGCATGCGGCTCGCTGGCCTTGAGGGCGGCGTTATTTTACGCTGAGAGCACCTTGATTTTCCTAGCGGAAGCCGAGGGGGAATTGTGACGTTTCAGTTCGAGGACTTCCTGCTCGACCCCGACCGCCGTGAATTGCGGCACGCGGAGACGCTCGTCGCGCTCGAACCGCAAGTGTTCGATCTCCTGACCTACCTCGTCCGCAACCGCGATCGCGTGGTGACGCGGGACAATCTGCTCGATGCGATCTGGAACGGCCGCGTCATCTCCGAATCGACACTGACCAGCCGGATCAACGCAGCGCGCCGCGCGGTCGGGGACAATGGCGAGGAGCAGCGGCTGATCCGCACCGTTGCGCGCAAGGGCGTGCGGTTCGTCGGCGCGGTGGCCGAGCTCGCCGGCGCCGCCAGACCAGCCGTGACAGACGCGCCGCCGGCGCCGGCACCGACGGGCCTGCCGCTGCCCGATCGCCCCGCGATCGCGGTGCTGCCCTTCACCAATATGAGCGGCGAGGCCGGGCAGGACTATTTCTCCGACGGCATCAGCGAGGACATCATCACCGCGCTCTCGAAGCTGCGCTGGTTCTTCGTCATCGCGCGCAACTCCTCCTTCATCTACAAGGGCCGCACGGTTCATTTGCGGCAGGTCGCCGAAGAGCTCGGCGTGCGCTACGTCGTCGAGGGCAGCGTCCGCAAGGATGGCGAGCGCGTCCGTATCACCGCGCAGCTCAACGACGTCGCCACCGGCAGCCACCTCTGGGCCGAACGCTACGACCGCGAGCTCGCCGACGTCTTCGCCGTCCAGGACGAGATCACCGAGGCGATCGTCGCCGCGATCGAGCCGCAGCTCTATGCCGCCGAGAATTTTCGGGCCCAGCGCAAGCCGCCCGACAGCATGGACGCCTGGGATCTGGTGATGCGCGCGCTCTCGCACTACTGGCGTGTGACGCGGCAGGATCACGTCGTGGCCCAGGCCCTGCTCGAAAAGGCCATCGCGTTCGACCCCACCTACGGCAAGGCGCTCGGCCTGCTCGGCACCAGCTACATGTTCACCGCGCACATGGGCTGGATGGACATGGCCATCGCGCTACCCGCCGCCGAGCGCGCAGCGCGTGCCGCGATCCGTGCCGACGACGAGGACGCCTGGGCGCACAACGCGCTCGGCCACGTCCATCTGTTCGCGCGACGGTTCGAGGACTCGCTGGCCGAGTTCGAGACGGCGCTGCGGCTCAATCCGAACTTCGCGCTGGCGCAGGGCTATCATGGCCTGGCGCTCGGCTATTGCGGCCGCTGGCAGGACGCCGACGAGGCGGCCCGGCGGGCGATCCGCCTCAGCCCGCGCGATCCCTATGCCCCGGTCTATTTCGGCATCGCCGCCTATGCACGTTTCCTCGGCGGCGACGACGAGGAGGCCATCCGCCTGGCGCAGGAGGCCTTGCGCCAGCGCAGCGACTTCGTCGGCGCGCACCGGGTGCTGACCGCGGCCGCCGGCATGGCCGGGCGTCGCGAGATCGCCGCAGCGGCCTTGAGGGAACTGCGCCGGGCCCAGCCGAACGTCTCGCTCGCCTGGATCGCCGAGTTCATGCCGATCAAGCTCGCCAGTGATCGCGAGCGCTACCTCGAAGGCTTTCGCCGGGCTGGCCTCACTTGAAGTCCGAACTGGTCGCTATCCCCCCGAATCAACAATGATGTTAAGCTCCTGCGGCTTGGGGGAGCATGAGGCGTGACGCGGTCGCACGCTGGCCGTGTTTTCCAGGGTGAGGCTGTCAGCTCTTGAGGCGTAACGCGCGGCATGATTCGCATTTCGACGATCTTCATCGCCATCTGCATGGTTCTGGTCGCGGCTTCGCTCGGCCTTGTGCTCTACGCGGTCGCCGGCATCAGCGGCACCGAATCGGCCATCGTGGCACTGACCGCGCTGACGTTCCTGATCCTCTACAACGCAGTGTCGATGCGCCTGCGCGACCGCAGCGACGTCGGTGGCCAGATCGCCGATCTCTCCCGCGGCACCGCCGACCTCGCCCGCCAGGTGGCCGAGTTCGGCCGCCGGCTGGCGGCCATGGAGGGGCGCATGGCCTCGTCCAACTCGACCAATTCCGACCGCATCCAGTCCGTGGTCGGCGAGATCAACGAGCTCGGCGGGCTGGTCAGGCAGCTCGCCACCACGGTGTCGGCTCATGAGGACCTGCTGGCCGGTGCCGCGCCGGCCCCCTCCTCCGGTCCGGTTGCGAGGCCGGAGCCTGAGGCGCCGATGGATTTGATCGCGGCGGTCGATGAGCGCCCGATGGCGCCGCCGCCACTTCCCGCAGCGCCGCGGCCTGCCATGCAGTCGCGGCCCGCGCCGCCGGTCCAGACCCAGACCGCCAATCCGGCCCACACCAACGGACGCAACCAGACCCAATTGCTGGCGACGCTGCGCAATGCGATCGACGAGAACCGCATCGACATCTTCCTGCAGCCGATGGTGACGCTGCCGCAGCGCAAGGTGCGGTTCTACGAAGCCGTGACGCGGGTGCGCGACGAGCGCGACCAGCTGATCGCCGCCGAGGACTTCATCAGCATCGCCGAGGCCTCGGGGCTGATCGGGCGCATCGACAACGCGGTGATGCTGCGCTGTGTGCAGGTGCTGCGGCGCCTGATGGTGCGCAACAAGGATGTCGGCGTGTTCTGCAACGTCGCGGCCTCCACGCTCGGCAATTCCACCACTTTCGCGCAATGCCTCGACTTCCTCGAAGCCAACCGCGCGCTGGCGCCGTCGCTGGTGCTGGAGTTCAAGCAGTCGACCTTCCGCAATCTCGGTCCGGCCGAGACCGAGAATCTCGCCGCGCTCGCCCAGCGCGGCTTCCGCTTCTCGATCGACCATGTCACCGATCTCCGGATCGAGCCGCGCGAACTCGCCGACCGCGGCGTGCGCTTCATCAAGGTACCGGCCACGCTGCTGCTCGACCCCAGGCAGGCCTCGACCTCCGACATCCACCCGTCCGACCTCTCGGATCTGCTCGGCCGTTTCGGCATCGACCTGATCGCCGAGCGGATCGAGGGCGAGCGCGCCGTGATCGATCTGCTCGATTACGACGTGCGGTTCGGCCAGGGGTTCCTGTTCGCGCCGCCCCGGCCATTGCGGCCGGAGGGGGCATCTGCTACCGGCGGGGCCGCGCCGAACCAGGCGCAGGACACTCAGGGACCCAATGCTTCCGGCAAACAAAGCTCAGGCGCGACGTCTTCGGCGCCTCCGCCCCAGCGTATCACCGGCAACGCGGCGCTCGCGCGCCGCATCTGATCGACCGCACGCATCATGACCACGCTGCATTTCGCTGAAAGCCTGCGCGAGCTCGTGGGCGGCGTCGACGTCGTGCTCAGCGACATCTGGGGTGTCGTTCACAACGGCCTCGAATCCTTCCCCGAGGCCTGCGAGGCGCTGCACACCTATCGCAGCCGGGGCGGTACGGTGATCCTGATCACCAACGCGCCGCGCCCGGCCGACTCGGTGCAGCGGCAATTGCGCAAGCTCGGCGTCCCCGACGAAACCTATGACGCGATCGTGTCATCGGGCGATCTGACCCGGCTCTATGTCGCCGAGCATCCCGGCCGCAAGATGTTCTGGCTCGGCCCCGAGCGTGACAGTTCGATCTATCGCGGCCTCGACGCGAAAACCGCTCCGCTGGAAGAGGCCGACTACATCGTGTGCACCGGCCTCTATGACGACGAGACCGAGACCGCCGAAGACTATCGAGGCATGATGCTGAAGGCGCGCGAGCGCAAGCTGACGCTGGTTTGCGCCAACCCCGACATCGTGGTGGAGCGCGGCGACCGGCTGATCTATTGCGCCGGCGCCGTCGCGGAGCTTTACCGCGAGCTCGGCGGCGAGGTGATCTTCTACGGCAAGCCGCACCGCCCGATCTACGAGCGCGCCATGCGGCTAGCCGGCGAGCGCCAGGGCCACATGATCGACCGCAGACGCGTGCTGGCGATCGGCGATTCCGTCCGCACCGACTTAACCGGCGCGCGCGAATTCGGCATTGACTGCCTGTTCGTCACCCGCGGCATCCATGCCGAGGAATTCGAAGGCCTCGACCAGCTCGATCCGGCCTCGGTGATGGAATTGTTCGGCCACCCGCCGAAGGCGCTGATGCGCGAATTGAAGTGGTGATGACCTAACGGGGCACGCGAAGCGCGAACTACGGGGCGCACTTGCGTTCCATGGTTCGGTGCTGACGGACCGCCCCGGAATGACGGACCCGACGTAGAAGGCCCGGGACGCGGCCCGGGCCTTGCGAGTTCAGCCGAAAACTCTGGCGCGCTTACGCGCTCGCCATGTCCGGGAAGACCGCTTCGATCTTGGTCTTCAGCGTCGCCGCGTTGAACGGCTTGACGATGTAATTGTTCACGCCGGCCTTTTTGGCCGCGATCACGTTCTCGGTCTTCGACTCCGCCGTGA
This sequence comes from Bradyrhizobium sp. SMVTL-02, assembly GCF_051853005.1. Lineage (NCBI taxonomy): Bacteria > Pseudomonadati > Pseudomonadota > Alphaproteobacteria > Hyphomicrobiales > Nitrobacteraceae > Bradyrhizobium > Bradyrhizobium sp. SMVTL-02. Next base: position 7,276,642 of record NZ_CP182469.1, read on the forward strand.
TCATGATGAAGGGCGTGGTGGCGAGGTTCGGATCCGCGCGCACTTCGCGCAGCAGGTCGTAGCCCGTCATCGGCTCCATGTTCCAGTCGGAGATCACGAGCCCGTACTTCTTGCCGCGCATCTTGTTCAGTGCCGCCGAACCGTCGCTGGCATCATCGATATTCTCAAAGCCAAGCTGCTTCAGCAGATTCCTGATGATTCGGATCATGGTGCTGTAGTCATCAACCACCAGAACCGACATCGACAAATCAACCGCCATCTCGACTCCCCCAACGCAAACCCAGGAATATTACGATCGGACCTGCCAGGCCGGAGGCCGGTCCAGTTCCACGTTTCAAGGACTAGCACCAAGGCGTTAAACAGCGCGTTAACTGGGGGCGCCCCCGCAGAATTGAAACCCTGTTGAATCCGGCCCGCCTCCCCCGCTTGACTTCATCGGGCGGGTCGCGCCACGGTCCCGGCCGGTCCCGCCGGCTCGAGAATTCCCCTGATGGCCCCGCAATTTACCGTTATTCGCGACACCACGCCGGATTCTGCCATTCCCCGCGGCGCCGTGGTCGCCATGGGCAATTTCGACGGGGTTCATCTCGGCCACCGGGCCGTCATCGCGGCCGCCCTGGAAATGGGCCGCGCGCATGGCCGCCCAGCGCTGGCATTGACCTTCGAGCCGCACCCGCGCCGGTTTTTCAGCCCCAATACCCCGCAATTCCGCCTGACGGACGAGCGGGCCAAGCTGCGGCTTCTGGCCGGCACCGGGCTTGCCGGTGCCGTGGTCATGACCTTTGACAAGGCAAGGGCCGGTACCAGCGCGCAAGACTTCATTCACCACGACCTGATCGGACGTCTCGGCGTCAGCGGCATCGTGGTCGGCTATGACTTCCATTTCGGCAAGGGGCGCGTCGGCTCGCCGGGCCTCCTGGTCAACGAGGCACCCCGGCTCGGCATCGAGGTCGACGTGCAGCCGCATGTCGATATCGACGAGCGGCCGGTGTCCTCCAGCGCGATCCGGATCGCGCTGGCCGAAGGCCTCCTCGAGGAGGCCACGACCATGCTGGGCGCGCCCTGGTTCATCACCGGCGAGGTCATCCACGGCGAGAAGCGCGGCCGCGACCTCGGCTACCCCACCGCCAATATCCGGCTCGACGCCAATTGCGGCCTCAAGCACGGCATCTATGCGGTTCGGGTCGGCTGCGGCACCGAGCGGCTCGACGGGGTGGCCAGCTTCGGCCGCCGCCCGACCTTTGATAATGGCGCGCCGCTGCTCGAAATCTTCCTGTTCGACTTCAAGGGCGACCTCTATGGGCAGGCGCTCGACTGCGCCTTCATCGGCTTCATCCGCGAGGAGCTGAAATTCGACAGTCTGGAGGCCCTGATCCGGCGGATGGACGACGATTCGGCCCGTGCCCGCACTATCCTGGCCGCCGCCCCGGACGCATTTCCACGGCTTGGCGCGATCGACTGAGGCCGAAACGGGCCTGCCGGACCTTTGCGCTTCCTCGGCCCGGCTGCTATGGAGAGCCCATGTTTGCGCGGCGCATCATAGGGATTAGCGGCCCGGCTTCCGCCTGAGCTTTTGGCTCGGCGCAAGACCGGGATTTGGTCGTTTCACCCCCGCGATTCCATGTCGCCATCCGTTCCCGCGCCCTTCCGAGCCAGTCAGCCTCATGTCCGAAAAGCCGCAAAAGTCCCAAAAGTCTGAAGCCAACGACTATTCCAAAACCCTGTTCCTGCCGCAGACCGAATTCCCGATGCGTGCCGGCCTGCCGCAGCGCGAGCCGGAGATTCTCAAGTACTGGAACGACATCGGCCTCTACGACAAGCTGCGCAAGGAAGCCGAGGGCCGCGCCAAGTTCGTGCTGCATGACGGCCCGCCCTACGCCAACGGCAACATCCATATCGGGCACGCGCTGAACAAGATCCTCAAGGACGTCGTGACCAAGAGCCAGCAGATGCTCGGGTTCGACTCCAACTACGTGCCGGGCTGGGATTGCCACGGCCTGCCGATCGAATGGAAGATCGAGGAGGAGAACTACCGCAAGAAGGGCAAGCAGAAGCCCGATTTCCGCGACTCCACCGCGATGGTGGCATTCCGGAAGGAATGCCGCGCCTATGCGACGCACTGGATCAACGTGCAGCGCGAGGAGTTCAAGCGGCTCGGCATCATCGGCGACTGGGATCATCCCTACCAGACGATGAGCTATCCGGCCGAAGCGCAGATCGCACGCGAGTTGATGAAATTCGCCGCCAACGGCACGCTGTATCGCGGCTCCAAGCCGGTGATGTGGAGCGTGGTCGAGAAGACCGCGCTGGCCGAGGCCGAGGTCGAGTACGAGGACTACACCTCCGACATGGTCTGGGTGAAATTCCCGGTGACCTCGCCGGCCCATGGCGTGCTTGCTTCCGCCAGCGTCGTGATCTGGACCACCACGCCCTGGACGCTGCCGGGCAACCGCGCCATCTCGTTCTCGCCGAAAATCGCCTACGGCCTCTTCAAGGTGACGGATGCGCCCGTGGACAATTGGGCCAAGACGGGCGATCTCCTGATCCTGGCCGATACGCTGGCTGCGGACGTGTTCAAGCAGGCCCGCGTCACGGCTTACGAGAAGGTGCGCGACATTCCCGGCGACACGCTGGATGCCGTCGAATGCGCCCATCCCTTGCGTGGCCTCGGTGGCGGTTACGAGTTCATCGTGCCGCTGCTCGCCGGCGAGCATGTCACCGACGACACCGGCACCGGCTTCGTGCACACCGCGCCGAGCCACGGCCGCGAGGACTTCGACGTCTGGATGGCCAACACCCGCGAGCTCGATGCGCGAGGCATCCCGACCGCGATTCCCTACACCGTCGACGAGAACGGCGCCTACACCGCCCAGGCTCCCGGTTTCACCGGCAAGCGCGTGCTCAACGACAAGGGCGAGAAGGGCGATGCCAACGAGGCCGTGATCCAGGCGCTGATCGAGCGCGGCAAGCTGCTCGCGCGCGGCCGCCTCAAGCACCAATATCCGCATTCGTGGCGCTCGAAGAAGCCGGTGATCTTCCGCAACACGCCGCAATGGTTCATCGCGATGGACAAGGACATCAGCGAGGACGGCCACGCGAAGAAGGGCGACACGCTGCGCGCCCGCGCGCTGCGTGCGATCTCGGTGACGCAATGGGTGCCGCCGTCGGGCGAGAACCGCATCAACGGCATGATCGCGAACCGTCCGGACTGGGTGATCTCGCGCCAGCGCGCCTGGGGCGTGCCGATCGCCGTGTTCGTGCGCGAGATGGCCGATGGCTCGGCCGAGATCCTGCAGGATGAGATCGTCAACCAGCGCATCACCGAAGCCTTCATGGAGGAAGGCGCGGATGCCTGGTACATGGACGGCGCCCGCGAGCGCTTCCTGGGCTCGCGTTCAGGCGAGGACTGGAAGAAGGTCGACGACATCTGCGACGTCTGGTTCGATTCCGGCTCCACCCACGCCTTCGTGCTCGAGGATCGTCAGAACTTCCCGCAGCTCGGCAACATCGTCCGCAAGGTCGACGGCGGCAACGATACCGTGATGTATCTGGAAGGCAGCGACCAGCATCGCGGCTGGTTTCATTCCTCGCTGCTGGAAAGCGCCGGCACGCGCGGCCGCGCGCCCTACGACATCGTGCTCACCCACGGCTTCACGCTCGACGAGAACGGCCGCAAGATGTCGAAGTCGATCGGCAACACCGTCGAGCCGCAGAAGGTGATCAAGGATTCGGGCGCGGACATCCTCCGCCTCTGGGTCTGTGCCACCGACTATGCCGACGACCAGCGCATCGGCCCGGAGATCCTGAAGAACACCATCGAGACCTATCGCAAGCTGCGCAACACGGTCCGCTGGATGCTCGGAACGCTGCATCACTTCAAGGCGAGCGAGAAGGTCGCTCACGCCGAGATGCCGGAGCTCGAACGGCTGATGCTGCACGAGCTTGCAAAGCGGGCAGCGATCATTCGCGCGGCCTACACCACCTTCGACTACAAGACCGTCGTCGCCACGCTCTCCGCTTTCCTGAACAGCGAGCTGTCGGCCTTCTACTTCGACATCCGCAAGGACACGCTGTATTGCGATCCGCCGTCCTCGCCGGCGCGCAGGGCGGCGCTGACGACGATCGACCTGCTGTGCGAATCCGTCCTGAAGTGGCTCGCTCCGATTCTGAGCTTTACCGCCGAGGAGGCCTGGCGGATGTACAGGCCGCAGGCCGAAGCGTCGGTCCATCTCACGATGTTCCCCGGTGCAATGGATGAGTTCCTCGACGACAGGCTGGCCGCGAAATGGGAGATCATCCGCGACGTTCGCCGCGTCGTCACCGGCGCGCTCGAGCTCGAACGCGCCGCCAAGAACATCGGCTCCTCGCTCGAGGCTTCGCCTGTGATCTATGTCGCCGACCGGAACGTGCTGATGACGTTGTTCGACACCGACCTCGCCGAAATCTGCATCACCTCGAACTACGAGCTGCGTGAGGGCGAGGCGCCGGCTTCGGCGTTCCGTCTCGATGCGGTGCCCGGCGTTACCGTCGTGGTGGAGAAGGCGGTCGGCACCAAATGCGCGCGCTCCTGGAAGATCTCGCCGACGGTCGGCGAAGACCCTGAATATCCAGACGTCACCCCGCGCGATGCGAAGGCGCTGCGCGAATGGAAGGCGCTGGGGGTGAGCATCTGATGCCGGCATGACCCCCCTCCGCGCCGGCATCATCTCGGCCGTGGTCACGGTCATCCTCGACCAGGCCTCAAAGCTCTGGCTGCTAAACGGATTCGACCTCGCCCGGCGCGGCGTGGTGAGGGTGACGCCGTTCTTCGACCTCGTGCTGGCCTGGAACATCGGCATCAGCTTCGGCTGGCTCCAGAACGACGGCCAGGCGGCGCAGATCGCGCTGATGGCGGTCAAGGCCATCGCCGTGGTCGCGCTGGCGATCTGGATGGCTCGGTCGCACACCCTGCTCGCCACGGTCGCGCTCGGCCTGATCATCGGGGGCGCCATCGGCAACGGCATCGACCGTCTGGCCTATGGCGCGGTGGTCGATTTCGCCCTGTTTCACATCGATATCGGCGGAAATACCTATAATTGGTACGTGTTCAACCTCGCGGACGTGGCCATCGTTGCTGGGGTGGCAGCGCTATTGTATGATTCCTTCCTGGGGGTACCCGCCGCAAAAGCGCCCTGATCCCGGCCGATACGACCGGCAGGTGGAACCTTGCTTTTGCGAGGGTTTAAGCCGCGGGGCGAGCGGCAAACTGCCACAATTTGGAACAGGTACAGCGATGCGCAGCTCGAAGACCAGCGGTTCGATCGTTCGAGATCCCCGGTCGGGGTTCTGGCAGGCATTGAGATTATCCGCCGTCGCGCTCGGCATCGGTCTCGTCATGTCGGCGGGGGCGGCCCGCGCCGGTGATGACGGCGACGATGAAGACGACATGACCTTCGAAGAGAAGCTCATCGACAATCTGATGTCCGGCATCGGCGCCAAGAGCATGGAGAAGAAGGGTATCGAGTACCGCGAGCGCTCCCCGCTGGTGGTACCGCCCAAGCTCGACCTGCCGCCGCCTGCCGGAACCGAAGCCAAAAACGTGCCGAACTGGCCGAAGGACCCCGACGAGAAGCGCCGCAAGGAGGCGATCGCCCAGCGGAAAAAGGCTGTCAAGGCCACGGAGAACTGGCAGGCCGCCCAGCCGCTGACGCCCGCCGAGATGAAGGCCGGTCAGGTCGCCGCTCCGGAGCGCACCAGCAACGATCCGATCCAGCCGGGCACCAACGGCAATCCTTCGCTCAGCCCCGCCCAGCTCGGTTACGCCGGCGGTCTGTGGAACATGATGAAGGGCGGCAACGGCTCCGAAGAAAAGAAGTTCACCAGCGAGCCGCCGCGCCAGTCGCTCGTCGAGCCGCCGCCCGGCTACCAGACGCCGTCACCGAACTACGCCTACGGCGCCGGTCCGGACAAGTCGCGGCGGACCTATTTCGACATCATGTCGGGCAAGGACAAGGAACAATAGCGTTCCTCGTCCACCGCGACATTCTGGCAGAGCGCGCCGGCGGCTGATGAATCCCGGCGCGGTCTTGAATTGCTTATCAGTAACTTGCCTAAGCGGTGAGTTCTCTGCTTCGTGACGCGAAGCCTCAGCCGCACGGTGTAGCATGCCGTGCCCTCCGAGCCGGACATCCGGGCTCGGCCTGTCATAAGGATGATGATGTCCTCTTACCGATCGGCTGCCTGCCTTCTTGCCGCGCTGCTTTCGACCAGCGTCCTCTCAGCCGGCGCCGCGCTCGCCCAGACCACGGTGACATCGGCCCCACCCGCCAGCTTCACGCTGCCCAACGGCATGCAGGTGGTGGTGATCCCGGACCACCGCACGCCCGTGGTCACGGAGATGATCTGGTACAAGGTCGGCTCGGCCGACGAGACGCCGGGCAAATCCGGGCTCGCGCATTTCCTCGAGCACCTCATGTTCAAGGGCACCTCTAAGCATCCGGTCGGCGAATTCTCCCAGACCGTGCTTCGCGTCGGCGGCAACGAGAACGCCTCGACCTCGGTCGATTACACCAACTACTACCAGCGGGTGCCGAAGGAGCAGCTGCCGACCATGATGGAGTTCGAGGCCGATCGCATGACAGGCCTGATCCTCAAGGACGAGAACGTGCTGCCAGAACGCGACGTGGTGCTCGAAGAGTACAACATGCGCGTCGCCAACAATCCCGAGGCGCGGCTCAACGAGCAGATCATGGCCGCGCTCTATCTCAACCATCCCTATGGCCGCCCGGTGATCGGCTGGCACCAGGAGATCGAGAAGCTCGATCGCGAGGACGCGCTGGCCTTCTACCGCCGCTTCTACGCGCCGAACAACGCGATCCTGGTGATCGCCGGCGACGTCGAGGCCGCCGACATCCGTCCGCTGGTCGAGCGCAATTTCGGCGCCATCCCGGCCCAGCCCGCGATCCCCGCGCGCCGCGTCCGCCCGCAGGAGCCCGAGCCGGCCGCACCCCGCACCGTCACGCTGGCCGACCCGCGCGTCGAGCAGCCGAGCCTGCGCCGCAATTATCTGGCGCCGTCCGCAACGACGGCCGCAGCCGGCGAGAGCGCAGCCCTCGACGTGCTGGCACAGCTGATGGGCAGCGGCAGCAATTCCTATCTCTACCGCGCGCTCGTCGTCGACAAGCCGCTCGCGGTCTCCGCCAGCGCCAGCTATTCGAGCATCTCGCTCGACCCGACCCAGTTCGCGATCTCCGCCGCGCCGAAACCCGGCGTCAGCTTCGCCGAGGTCGAGCAGGTGATCGACGGCGTCATCGCCGACATCGCGCAGAACCCGATCCGCGCCGAGGATCTGGAGCGCGTGAAGACCCAGCTCATTGCCGAGGCGATCTACGCCCAGGACAATCAGGCCGTGCTGGCGCGCTGGTATGGCGGCGCGCTGACCACGGGCCTGTCGATCGAGGACATCAGGAGCTGGCCCGATCGCATTCGCGCGGTCACCGCCGAGCAGGTGCGCGCCGTCGCGCAGAAATGGCTCGAGAAGAAGCGCTCGGTGACGGGCTACCTGATCAAGGACACCAGTGCCACCAAGCGCGAGGAGAAGCGTTCGTGACCTATCACTTCCTTCGCGCAAGACACTTCGTCCTCTCCCTCGCGACCGGGGCGGCGCTCGCCCTCGCCACGGTCGCGCCGTCGCAGGCGGCGGCAAAGATCCAGCGCCTGGTCTCGCCCGGCGGCATCGAGGCCTGGTTCGTGCAGGACGCCACCGTGCCGCTGATCGCCATGGAATATTCCTTTGCCGGCGGCTCGGCCCAGGATCCCAAGGACAAGTCGGGCGTCGCCAATCTGGTCGGCGACCTGCTCGATGAAGGCTCCGCCGATCTCGACTCCAAGACCTTCCACGAGCGGCTCGACCGCCGTGCCATCGAGCTCTCCTTCAGCGCCAGCCGCGACAGCTTCCGCGGCAGTCTGCGCATGCTGCGCGACAACAAGGACGAAGCCTTCGACCTGCTCAGGATGGCGTTGACCTCGCCGCATTTCGACACCGCCGATGTCGAGCGCATCCGCTCGCAAGTGATCTCAGGCCTGCGCCGCGAGACCACCAACCCGTCATCGCTGGCGAGCCGCAAGTTCCTGGAGGTCGCCTTCGGCGATCATCCGTACAGCCGGCAGAGCAACGGCTCGCTGGACAGCGTGCCGACCATCACGGTCGCCGACCTCAAGGACTATGTCGGCCGCGTGCTCGCCAGGGACGGGCTGAAGGTCGCTGTCGTCGGCGACGTCGATCCGGAGACGCTCGGCAAGCTGCTCGACCACACCTTCGGCAGCCTGCCCGCCAAGGCCAATCTCGTGCCGGTACCCGACGTCGACGCGATCAAGCCGCCGCAGCGCGCCTTCGTGCCGCTGGACGTGCCGCAAACCGTAATCACCTTCGGCGGCCCCGGCGTGAAGCGCAGCGACCCCAACTTCATGGCGGCCTATGTCGTCAACCACATCCTCGGCGGCGGCGGACTGTCCTCGCGGCTCTATCGCGAGGTTCGCGAGAAGCGAGGCCTGGCCTATTCCGTGTTCGAATCCCTGCTCTGGATGGAACATTCGGCGGTCTTCATCGGCAACACCGGCACCCGCGCCGACCGCGCCGGCGACACCATCGACGCCATCGAGAAGGAGGTGCGCCGCATCGCCGAGGAGGGCCCGACGCAGAAGGAGCTCGACGAGGCCAAGTCCTACCTCAAGGGCTCGCAGATGCTGGCGCTCGACACCTCATCCAAGCTGGCGCAGGCGCTGCTGCAGTACCAGCAGGACAAGCTGCCGATCGACTATATCGAAAGGCGCAATGCCATCGTCGACGCCGTGACCCTGGACGACGCCAAGGCCGCCGCCAAGCGGCTCTGGGGCCAGGGCCTGCTGACGGTCGTCGTCGGCCGCACCCCGCAGGCCGCCGCGCAGCCCGCGGCTACGGCGCCCAAGTCCAATTAGCAGTCGAACAGACCTCTTCTCTGTAGGCTTCCTGAAATGGCCGGGTTTGCCCCGGCCATTTGTGTTCGCTGGGAGCGCCATTGCTGAAGGCCGGTGTCCGCGGTATGTCCGGACATTACGAATGGTGCCATCATGCTGCGGATATCCCGCGATCTCGTCATCGACGAGGACGACATCGAGATCGGCTTCGTCCGCGCCTCCGGGCCGGGCGGGCAGAACGTCAACAAGGTCGCGACCTCCGCGCAACTCCGCTTCGACACGCGCAAGCTGACCTTGCCCGAGGATGCCGCGCTGCGCCTCGCCCGCATCGCCGGCCAGCGCATGACCAAGGACGGCGTCATCGTGATCCACGCCCAGCGCTTCCGCACCCAGGAGCGCAACCGCCAGGATGCCATCGACCGCCTCGTTGAAATCCTCGAAGAGGCCATGGTGCGACCAACGCCGCGGCGCGCCACGCGGCCGACCTTCGCCTCCAAGCAGCGCCGGCTCGAAGGCAAGAAGCGCCGCAGCGACGTCAAGGCGGGGCGCGGCGGCCGCTTCGACGATTAAAGCACGATCGGGAACGGTGCGAAGCGATTTTCCGAAAAATTCATGCGCAAACAACATCCTAAAGCGCGATGACCTTGCGGCCGGAGTTTTTTGCCGCCGATTAAAGCGCGATGAGATTGGACGGCGCTTTCGCGGAATTGTGCTCCGCATATAAGGCAGCGCGGAACATGCGCCGCGTTGCCAGGGACGACGCGAGCTGAAATGTCCCCATTTCGGATGTGGGAAGCCTCGACCTTCCCAATGCATTTGTTGCCGCGCGGCATTAAACTGGGATATTCGCCAAGTGAGCCTCATGCCCGTCCGCCAGCTTCCAGAACAGGTCGTCAACCGCATCGCCGCCGGCGAGGTGGTCGAGCGGCCCGCGAGCGTGGTCAAGGAGTTGGTCGAGAACGCCCTCGATGCCGGGGCGAGCCGGATCGACGTCTTCACCGACGGCGGCGGCCGGCGCCGGATCGGCATCACCGACGACGGCAGCGGCATGACCGCGAAGGACCTGTCGCTCGCGGTCGAGCGCCATGCGACCTCCAAGCTCGACGACGAGGATTTGCTCCAGATCCGCACCCTCGGGTTCCGCGGCGAGGCGCTGCCTTCCATCGGCTCGGTCGCGCGGCTGTCGATCACGACGCGCCATGCCAGCGAGCCGCATGCCTGGGCGCTCGGCGTCGAAGGCGGCGAGAAGTCCGAGATCATGCCGGCGGCGCTGGCGCATGGCACGCGGGTCGAGGTCAACGATCTCTTCTATGCGACGCCGGCGCGGCTGAAGTTTTTGAAGACCGACCGCACCGAGGCGGAAGCCATCCGCGAGGTGGTGCGGCGCCTCGCGATGGCGCGGCCCGACGTCGCTTTCACACTCGCGGGCGAGGAGCGCGCGCCGGTGACCTGGGCTGCCGCGCTGCCCGGCGCCGCCGGGCGGCTGACGCGGCTCGGCGATATCCTCGGCGCGGAATTCCGCAGCCACGCCATCGAGGTCCATGCCGAGCGCGAGGGCATCGTCGTCGCCGGCTATGCCGCGGCTCCCGCGCTGACCAAGGCCAATGCGCTCGGGCAATATCTCTTCGTCAACGGCCGCCCGGTGCGCGACAAGCTGATCCTGGGGGCCGTGCGCGCGGCCTATTCCGACTATCTGCCGCGCGACCGCCATCCCGTGCTGGCGCTGTTCGTCACGCTCGATCCGCGCGAGGTCGACGCCAATGTGCATCCGGCCAAGACCGAGGTGCGCTTCCGCAATGCCGGCCTTGTGCGCGCCCTGATCGTGCACGGATTGAAGGACGCGCTGGCGCGCGAGGGCCGCCGCACCGCCGCCAACAACGGCGAGAGCGCGCTGTCCTCGTTCCGCCCCGCGTTCACGCCGCCGCGTCCGGCGAGCTGGGACTGGCTGGCCTCACCATCCGCCCCGGTCGCGCCGATGCCGTCCTTCGAAGGCGCCGCGGCGCCTGCCTTCACCGAGCGCGCGCAGGCCGCGTTCGATGTCGGCGCGCCCAGTGCCGATGTGCGGATCGAGACGCAGCCAGTGGCTGACCTCGTCGATCGCCCGCTCGGCGCGGCGCGCACCCAGATCCACGAGACCTACATCGTCTCGCAGACCCGCGACGGCCTCATCATCGTCGACCAGCACGCCGCCCATGAGCGCATCGTCTACGAGCGTCTGAAGGCCTCGCTCGCCGCAAACGGTGTGCAGCGGCAGATCCTCTTGATCCCCGAGATCGTCGAGATGGACGAGGCCACGGTGGAGCGGCTGCTGGAGCGCGTCGAGGAGCTGGCCTCGTTTGGGCTGGCAATCGAATCCTTCGGCCCCGGTGCGGTTGCGGTGCGCGAGACGCCGTCGCTGCTCGGCAAGACCAATGCGGGCGGCCTCTTGCGCGATCTCTCGGAGCACATGGCCGAATGGGACGAGGCTCTCCCTCTCGAACGCCGCCTGATGCACGTCGCCGCCACCATGGCCTGCCACGGCTCGGTCCGCGCCGGGCGCAGGCTGCGACCGGAAGAGATGAACGCCCTGCTTCGCGAGATGGAGGACACCCCGAACTCCGGCCAGTGCAATCACGGCCGGCCGACCTATGTCGAGCTGAAACTGAGCGACGTGGAGAAGCTGTTCGGGCGGAGGTGACGGTGCTGAAGGGTGGATTAGCCTCCGCGGCGCGACACAGCGGATTACGCTTCGCTAGTCGTCCGTTAAGAAGGCGAATTGAGCGGGGCGGGACGGCCGAACGTGCGCCATAGCTGGAGCAGGATGAGGCACAAGAGTTCTCTGAGCCAGGCGAGGATGCGGCGGAAGTTGTGGCCCACGGCTGAGAGGATGACGTTAGCCGCATCGCCGGCGCGGCCTTTGAGGTAGCAGCGGCCGAGGTGACCATCGGCCTTCAGGTGTCCGATGATGGGTTCGATGGCGGAGCGGCGGCGCAGCTCGCGCTTGATGACACCGAAGACGCCGCGCTTCTGGCCGGAGATGAAGATCCGTCGGGGATTTTGTGCGTCGTGGCCGCGGTATCCCTTGTCGACATAGGCCCGCTCGATCGCGCAGCCGGTGAGTGTCTCGGTGCGGTCGATGACGTCCCGCAAGGTGTGACCGTCGTACGGGTTATCGGGTAGCGCCCTGGCGTGCAGCACGAACAGGCCCCCGGGAGAACGGCGGTTGTTGGTGACGATGGAGGCTTTGACGCCGATCTATGGACCACGCCCGCGTTGCAAGAGGAATCGACAAAGGGATGAAGCGGTTTGCGCCAATCTATCCGGCTTCAATTTGGGGCTGTTGCCCCGAGCCATCATGGATATCCGCTCACTTCTGTCCTCAATAACTCGCCGGCCTCAAGAAGGGCCATGGAGTCGAACCAGGCTTCAGAAGTGTCGGTGGAACCGTTTCTCCATTCGTCCTTTCCGTCTCGCAAACCTCGGCGGGTTATTGTGCCTTCTGATCCCGACCTTGGATTTTCCTTTCCGGCCCTGTTTCTTATGCGGTGCGGCCCAGGAGGTTGGCGTCGTAGTCACGGCCCTTTGCGAGCATGCTCCAGGCCATGCGCGCAAGTTTTGCGGCCAGGGCAACAACCAAGACATTGGAGTGGAGCCGCTTCGACGCTGCCTCTAACCAGGCTGCGAAGCCATGCCGAGGCCAACTCTGACGCTGCAGAAGTACGGCTCTGGCACCTTGAATAAACAGCGTTCGCAGGTACCGATTACCGCGCCTCGATATGCGCCCGAGAATGGTTCGATCGCCGGTCGAGATTTGCTTTGGTACCAGACCAAGCCATGCTGCAAAGTCTCGGCCTTTATGGAAGGCATCACCGGTTCCGATGGCGGCGACCATCGCGCTTGAGATGATCGGCCCGACGCCGGGCGCACTCATTAGGCGGCGACAGTGTGGATCTTGATCAGCGAGTTCGTCGATTTCTTTCGTCATTGACGCGACCCGTCGGTCGAGATAGCGCCAGTCCTCGGCCAAGTCCTGAATGAGCTGGATCACGCGAGGCGATAAGTTGTCGTTTGGCGCTGAGAGAATCTGAGGAAGTGCCAGTCGGAGTGCTGCCGCTCCCTGCCGCACTGGTAGCCCTCGCTCAAGCAAAAAGCCCCGGATTTGATTGATGACCGCCGTTCTCTGCGTCACCAATCGACTGCGAACTCTGTGTAGTGCCTGTAAATCAAGTTGTTCGGCTGACTTCACTGGAACGAACCGCATTGTCGGCCGCTGAGCGGCCTCGGCGATCGCTTCAGCATCCCGAAAGTCATTCTTGTGACCCTTGAGGTATGGTTTGACGTACTGCGCCGGCAAGAGCCGTACTTGATGGCCTAATTTCTCGAGCCTGCGCCCCAGATGATGTGCGCCTGCACACGCCTCCATTCCGATCAGACAACGCGGAATATTGCCCAGCGACTGGTCAAGCTGATTTCTCGACCGCTTCTTGCGTAGCGTAATTGCGCCTGTGGCATCGAGACCGACGACGTGGAATGTGTTCTTCCCGAGATCGATGCCGATTGTGACAAGGTTCGTATTCGACATGGCTTGCGCTCCTGCTGCTGCCCCCCGCCGGGCTGCACGTTGCCGCTGAGAGCGGGCGTGGTCCATGCCATTAACTCGTAAGGCGCGGCTGCTTTGCCCTTGCCGATGCACTCCACCTCCGGGGCGTGGAAGGAATAAAGCTTGAAGCCGCGCTGGCGTTGCTGCTGCGAGCGGATCTGCGAGGCCCGGCTGAGCGGGAGGGCGAACGTGTTCTCAAGCACAGCCTGACCTTCGATCTTGCGGCGGATATCGCGGATGATCCGGCCCAGTCGGCTGCGCAGGATGCGCAACTGCCGCTGATGCCGCTTGAATTGCTTGGCATGGCCGTAGCGTCCCGCCATCATTGTCGCGGTTTTGGCAATGCGCAGATAGGACTGCCGCAGCTTGACCCCGTGCTTCCTCGCCAGACGGTTGAGCCCCTTGATCGCCGCGTGCAAGAGCTTGGCATCGGTCGGGAAGGTGATCGCCTTCGGCTGCACGGTGGTATCGACTGTGACCCGCTTGATGTCCTGGCTGCGTAACGCGCCGGCCTCGTGTGCCACCCGCAAGCTCTCGGCCAGCAACAGCTCCAGCTTGTCGCCGAGCCGCTTGCGCCAGTGGCTCAGGTCCGAGCGCTCGTGCGGGAATGCGTGCTGGAAGAACTCTTCGCCGGTGAAGTACTGTCGAGTGGGCCGAGGGAGTTTCACCCTCAGCCCCTCACAGAACCGGACGTGATACTCTCGCATCATCCGGCTCTTGTCACCCAACCGTTGCGTGACCAAGGCGCGTCCAGTGGACGAAGAAAGAGGGATTGCGCTTCGCAATGCTGTTCAGTCGCCGCAAGCTCCGTCCCCGGTGCCTTTTGAGCGACTTGTACTTCCGCCGGAGCCAAGCCCCGAGACGTTCATCAAAGTACGTGAACAGCTTCCACATTTCCGTTGGATAGAAACGCCCATAATACTGCCACCATCCTTGAAGGATCGGATTGAGTATTCGGGCTATATCCGCCAACGGAAGCGGCGCGTGCTGTGGCAGGCGCCAGCTCCTTATCCGCTCCCGCATGCGTTTGAGCGCCTGCAGGCCAACTGCGGGAAGGAAGCGCGTGAAGAGCTTTCCCCAACGGTTCTTCGCCCTACGGGGTCGGAAGGTGAAGCCAAGGAAGGTGAAGTGGATCTGCGGATGCGTCCCGCGTCGATTACTGTCTCTGCAATAAACCACTTGGGTCTTCTGCGGGTGCAGCGTCAGATGACAATCGGCCAATCTCATTTCCAGCGCTGCCTTCAGATGCTCGGCCTCCTGCCGTGTCCGGCAATGGCAGATTGCATCATCGGCATAGCGTTCGAACGGAATGCGCGGAAACGTCCGACGCATCCACGCATCGAAGCTATAATGCAGAAAAAGATTCGCCAGCAGCGGGCTTACCACTCCACCTTGCGGTGTTCCGGCTTCCCGTTTCTGGATGGTCCCATCAGGCATCTCTACCGGAGCCTTCAGCCATCGTTCGACGTACAGCAAAACCCAGGGCTCCTGGCAGTGCTTCCGAAGCGCTCTAACCAAAAGGGCATGATCGATCGTGTCGAAAAAGCCTTTGATGTCGAGGTCCAAAGCCCACTCATAGTCCCAGCATCGCTTGCGCGTTTGCTCGATCGCCTGATGCGCTGATTTTCCCGGCCGATAGCCATAGGAGTCAGGATCAAACACCCGATCCAACCCCGGTTCCAGATACTGCTTGACCACCATCTGTGCGACGCGGTCCGCGACCGTCGGGATGCCCAGAGGACGGATGCCGCCATTGGCCTTGGGAATCTCCACGCGCCTGACCGCAGGCGGGAGATAGCTTCCCGACGCCATGCGATTCCAGAGCTTGTAGAGGTTATTCCCAAGGTTATGCGCGAATTCGTCCAGGCTCTGGCCATCGACGCCCGCCGCCTTTCCATTCCCTGCCACCAGCTGGTAGGCCTCCCAGACCATACGCTTGGTGATCGGCAACGGTTTGTCCGGCGTCATGACGCTCCTCCCGACAAAGCCGGTTGGCGTCCGATGTCGGACAGGATAACGCAGCCCCTTCGCTCCATAGCCATTACAGCTACTTCAGCGCTACTACAGGCTCCTCCGCCCCTGTCTCGGGTTTTGGTGTTCTCCCTCGTGGTGTGCACCACTTGCGGATTTCCCTTAACACCCCGAGCCAGGTTCCCTCGTTCCGGATTGAAGCCTGTGATGAGATCATGCCGCCTATACACCGGCTGCCGCGTGGACCGTAAGCAGGTATCGCCCACACTCTTCCGAGCATCACTATCCCCATGCTCGTTTTGACAGCGCCTGGACCCATTTCGATGCGTCATCGGCGGTTCGCTTGCGCTCATCTTCTCATCACTCACCTGACGGCGTAGCCTGCCGCCTTTTCCCCAGCGCTCACCACCACGTCTCTTAAACGCAGCAGCCTGGAGTGGTTTGAAGCCTGCCCCTGCAGGCCGGCTCCGGGAGACCAACTCCCATCTTCAACACAGTTGTGCCGGCAGATACGCACCGGCTACGAGGCACACGGAAATATGGGTCGTGGACCCAGCGCTCGCACACCCCCTCATCGGACAGCCCGTAAATGTGCTTGAGCAGCAACAGCCCGATCATGAAGCGGCTCGCGATCCCGGGCCGACCATTCTCGCTATAGAGCGGCGCGATCTCGCCGTCGATCCAGTCCCAATCGACCTTGCCGGCGAGCTGAACCAGCTCGTGCTTCATATTGATGATTTGGTCCAGCCTGGCCCGGAACAGATCGCCCGATCCCGTCGTCCTGTGCTTCTTCGGTCGCATCGCCACCTCCGATGTGATGACGGAATCATGGTTGGCGATTCGACGGAATCTTGAGGGTTCTGTGAGGTCGCGTGGCAGGCGCGAGCCGCGCGCTCTGTGGTGCGTGCGACCTCATAGAAGCCGGATTGAACGAAGCTGCGGAGTTGTGGGCGCTATGGGAATAGTGCAGCGGGTGCGGCTGCGGGGAACGCTCGCCTGTGGTCGCCGCGCGTCCGCGAGTCATTCATCGGATGTGAGGGGCCCGATTGATCGGGCCAAGGGCGCGATCCAGCGAGCGATTTGCAGCGCTGGGATGCGCTACCGAACGATTGGCGGGGTGTTCGGTGACGAGCGCGGCCACGGCGACTTCGGACGTTGCCACCAAGAAGGTGATTACGGAAGGGGTGGATGGTACAGACGCTGGTCATGACGTATCACAATGAAACGGCTGGTCGCGCGCGCAGGCTCGCGGGACGATATCGACGCGCCGCATGGTGCCGCCACAATGCGGGCAGACGGGGATCTCGCATTTGGTGAGGGGATCGGCGCCGGCTTCTTGATCAGTCGGAGCGTTGCGGACAGCAAGGAGTTGACGGCAGAAAGCGATTTTATCGTTGCGTCCGCCATTGGCGAGGAAACCATAGTGGCGGATGCGGTGGAAGCTGTCCGGCAGGGTGTGCAGGAGAAAGCGACGAATGAACTCATCGGCCTTAAGCGTCATCACTTTGGTTTTACGATTCTGCCGATAGTCCTTCCAGGCAAAGCTCACCTTGCCGTCGGCAAGCGAGATCAGCCTACTGTTGGCGATGGCGACGCGATGCGTATAGCGGCCGAGATAAGCCAGCACCTGTTCGGGCCCACCGAATGGCGGCTTGGCATAGACGACCCAGTCGGTCCATCGAAGTTGAGCGAGGCGCTCGGCGAATGCGGCGGGATCGGCGAGACGGGCGAGATCGCCAAAGAAGCCCAACTGGCCAGCCGCGAAGGCAGCTTGCAGCTCTTGCAGAAACAGGCGGCGGAACAGCCTGGAGAGGACGCGCACCGGCAGGAAGAAGCCGGGCCGGCAAGCGACCCAGTGTGTGCCGTCGAGTGAAGGTCCACCACCAGGCACGACGCAGTGGATATGCGGATGGTGTTGCAGGGTTTGACCCCAAGTATGGAGGACGGCGGTCAGACCGAGCTGAGCGCCGAGATGCTTGGGGTCGGCCGCGATGGTGGTGAGCGTCTCGGCCGCGCAGCGGAACAGAATGGCATAGACCACCGCCTTGTTCTGGAAAGCAATCTCTCTGGCCGGCGCCGGCAAGGTGAAGACGACGTGGAAGTATGGCACGGGAAGGAGTTCGGATTGTCGCTCGGCAAGCCATTGCGCGCGCGCCGAGCCTTGGCACTTCGGGCAATGCCGATTGCGACAGGAGTTGTAGGCGATCCGGGTGGCACCGCAGTCGTCGCATTGCTCGATGTGGCCGCCAAGCACAGCCGTCCGGCATGCCGTGATCGCGCCCATGACGCGCCGCTCGACGCGACCCAGATGTCCGGCACGAGCTTGCCGAAACGCTTCGCCGTGGCGGCGGAAGATATCCGCCACTTCCAGAACTGGAGTCATCAGGTCCGCTCAGCCGGGCGGCACGACCTCCAGGCGGAGCCGGTCAAGCGGACTTGGCGTATTGCTGATGGTCTTTGTGGCGACTTGGGTATAGCGCGCCGTGCTCTGCAGACTGGCATGGCCGAGCAGCACCTGGATGATGCGCACGTCGGCCCCGTTCTCCAGGAGATGGGTCGCGAATGTGTGCCGCAGCGTATGCACTGTCACCGACTTGCTCAAGCCGGCCGCCGTACAGGCTGAACGGCAGGCGGCGTGCAGCACGTTAGGGACGAGCGGACGCTCGTCGTCGCGGCCGGGAAATAGCCATCGTTTGGGCCGAGTGAGCCGCCAATACGTCCGCAGAATCCTCAAAAGCTGCGGCGAGAGCATAACGTAACGGTCCTTGCCGCCCTTGCCGTGCTCGACCCGGATCAACATCCGCTGGCTATCAATGTCGACAACCTTCAAGAGGACCACTTCCGATACGCGCAAGCCTGCGGCATAGACGGTGGTCAGCGCGGTACGGCTCTTGAGGCTTGGGATTGCTTCCAGGAAGCGCACGACCTCGTCGGCGCTCAGCACCACCGGCAGTTTGCGCGGTTTACGCGCATAGGCGATGCGCTCCGGAACGGTGTCATGACCCAGCGTCACACCGTAGAAAAACCGCAGTGCGCAGACGATCTGGTTCAGCGCCGGCCAGGACATCCCCGTCGCAACCAGATGAACCTGGAAAGCACGGATATCCTCCAGGTCGAGGCGGTCAGGAGAACGACCGAAATATCGGCTCAACTTCGCTACGGCGTTGAGGTAGGATTGCTGCGTCGCCGGTGACAGATTGCGGACCGTCATGTCCTCGATCATGCGGCGGCGAAGTGGGCTGATCTCAGCCATCGGAAAACCTCCTGTCTAAAGGGTTGGGCTTCGAAAACCCGCAATCCTCTCAGACAGGAGGCAATCCTTGCTATGCCTCCCTACATGCCGCGCCAGCGGCTTCGTTCAATCCTGAAAATGAAATTGCAAGGTTCCGACGCCCGAAGCATCAAACCCCTGCAAACGCAAAACAGTCCACAACGACAAATGCGATTCTAGCTCAATCGCTTAGCCACTCTTCACGGACGACTCGCTAATGCGCCCTACGCAAGAACACGAACTCCGTATCGTCATACGCCCGCCGCTCCAGCTCCTCAAAGCCCTCCGGCGTCGCGAACTGCGCGGCCTTCGCCTCTTCCACCACCAGCAGCGCGCCGGACGTCAGCCAGCCGCCATCGCGCAAGGAGGCCAGCGCCTTCTCCGCAAAACCCTTGCCATAGGGCGGATCGAGGAACACCAGCGAGAACGGCTCGACGGGATGCGCAGGGCCGAGATCGGTGGCATCGCGGCGATAGACCTTCGTCACCCCGCCGAGGCCGAGCGACTCGACATTGTTCCGCAGCAGCGCGCGTGCCTCCGCACCGTTATCCACGAACAGCGTGAACTTCGCGCCGCGTGACGAGGCTTCGATGCCGAGCGCGCCGGTGCCGGCGAAGAGATCGAGCACGCGCGCATCCGCGATCGGATCGTCATAGGCATGCACGAGAATGTTGAACACGGACTCGCGCAAGCGGTCCGCCGTGGGGCGGATGTCGCGCGAGGACGGTGAGGCGAGATTGCGCCCCTTCAACCTGCCGCCGACGACGCGCACTACATTGCCCCCGCTGCAGCCACACGAACGGTGAGCTCCCTTCCCCGTTGTGGGGAAGGGTTGGCGAAGGGGGTGCCACGCGCGCAGACCTCCCGTGGGATACCCCCCTCCCTACCCCTCCCCCACAAGGGGGGAGGGAACAAGAGAGAGCGGAGCGAATGACTGCACTCCACCTCAGTCCTCCCGCGGCGTCAGATCGCGCTTGCCGTGGTAGCCGCGCTTGGGACGGCGCGGCGGCCCATAGCCGTTCGCCTCCATCTCGTTGCGCTCGCGCGCTTCCTCGCTGCCGGTGCGCTGCACCAGCACGCGGCGGCCCTTGCGGTCGTTGATGACGGCGCGCTTCATCGGCTTCTTCGGCGCATCGTCACCGCGTCCGGCGGATTTCGACGGCACGTCGAACTCGGCGCCCGATTTCTCGATCACCTTGTCGCCGAGCTGCTCGCGCAGCACGCGCGACTTGATCTCGTCGACCTCGCCTTCGGGAATCTCGCCGAGCTGGAACGGGCCATAGGAGACGCGGATCAGCCGGTTCACCTCGAGCCCGAGATGGGCGCAAACGTTGCGCACCTCGCGGTTCTTGCCTTCGCGGATCGCGAACACCAGCCAGACATTGGCGCCCTGGTCACGCTCCAGCGTCGCCTCGATCGGACCGTATTTGACGCCCTCGATTTCGATGCCGTTCTTGAGCTCGTCGAGCTGCGCCTGGGTGACATCGCCATGGGCGCGGACGCGGTAGCGGCGCAGCCAGCCGGTGTCCGGCAGCTCGAGGGTGCGCGCGAGGCCGCCGTCATTGGTGAGCAGCAGCAGGCCTTCGGTGTTGAAGTCGAGCCGGCCGACACTGATCAGGCGCGGCAGGCCTTCGGGCAGATTGTCGAACACGGTCGGACGACCCTCGGGGTCGTCATGCGTCGTCATCAGCCCGCGCGGCTTGTGATAGAGGAACAGCCGCGTGCGCTCGCGCGGCGGCAACGGCTTGCCGTCGACCAGGACGACGTCGTTCGGCGTGATGTCGAGCGCCGGCGAATTGATGACGCGGCCGTTGACGGTGACGCGGCCCTGCGTGACCATTCCCTCGGCGTCGCGGCGCGAGGCGAGGCCCGCGCGCGCCAGCGCCTTGGCGATGCGCTCGCCGACCTTCTTCGGCTTCGGCGCCTCCTCGCGGCGCGGACGGCCCTCGAAATCACGATCACGCTCGCGATAGGCGCCGCGGCCGCCGAAGGCGGGACGCTTCTCGAAGATTCGGCTGTCGTCCTCATTGTCGCGGCGCGGACGATCGCGGAAGCGGCCTTCGCTGCGCGGATGCTCCTGCCAGTCCATGCGGCCTTCCGGCCGCTGGCGCGGACGATCGAATTTCGGACGGTCACCACGTTCGCTGTCACGGTCGCGGGGCCGATCGAATTGCGGCCGCTCGCGGAACGGACGATTACCGGATGCGCGATCATCGCGCGAACGCGAGAAGCGCGGACGGTCCTCGCCGCGGCCGCCCTCGCGCCGGTCGTCACGCTGACGCCAGGGTTTTTCGTCGCCGCGATCGCGCCCGGCGAAATCCTTGTCGAAGCTCTTGCGCGGGCGATCGCCACGCGGACGATCGCCAAAGCTGCGCTTGCGATCTCCGGGGTCGCGTTTGCGATCCCCCGAGTCGCTCTTGCGATCCCGGAAGTCGCGGTCGCGGCCAAAATCCTTGCGCGGCCGATCGGAGTCGCCGCGCGAAAACTTGCGGTCCTCGAAGCGGCGCTCGGAGCGCTCGCCGCGCGGGGCGCGATCGTCGCGTTCGAATTTCGGACGGTCGCCGCGCGGCTTGAACGGCCGGTCACCACGCGGCTTGAAGCTGCGCTCACCGCGCTCCTCACCGTCGCGCTTGAAGCGCGGACGGTCGGAAAAATCGCGGCGCGGAGCATCGCTGTCCTCGCGGCGACGGAAGGAGCGGCCCTCACGACCCTCGCGGGGCGGCCGGCTGTCGCGGTCGCCCTTGCCCTCGAAGCCCCCCTTGGCGAATTTCTTGTCGGGTCCACGCGGCTTGCCGCTACGGCCTTTGGCCGGGCCTCGCCGGCCGCGGGAATCGTTGTCTTTGTCGCTGTCGCGAGGCATGAATAATCTCACTCAGGGGTGGCGCGAGGGCATTGTGCGCGCTCGTTCCGAGCCGCACGCTCAGGCAAACCGGTATTCACTCTTGCTGAAGGCGGAGCTACTAGCAGGTTTCTAAGGATGATACGAGGCTTGAAAGCCCCCTCTTTCATGGATTTGGCGCTTCTGACGGCCGAAAATGCCGGAAAAGCAGGCGAAGTTCCGATCGGCTGCGTGGTGGTCAGAAATTCCGAGGTCATCGCTACCGCAGCGAACCGGACGCTAACCGACCATGACCCCACCGCCCATGCCGAGATCGTCGCGCTGCGCGAGGCGGCGAAAAAGGTCGGCAGCGAGCGCCTCGTCGACTGCGACCTCTACGTGACGCTGGAGCCCTGCACCATGTGTGCGGGCGCGATCTCCTTTGCAAGGGTCCGCCGGCTCTATTACGGCGCTGCCGACCCCAAGGGCGGCGCGGTGGAGTCTGGCGTGCGGTTCTTTGCCTCGCCCGCCTGCCACCACGCGCCTGATGTCTACTCCGGCGTCGGCGAGAGCGAGGCGGCGCGGCTGCTCAGGGAGTTCTTCCGGGAGCGAAGGTAGGCCCCTCCTGCGTCATTGCGAGCGCAGCGGTCGCGGTAGGGACGCTCATTGCTGGGCGCCCCCCGCACAGATCCGTACGTGCGGCTTTCCCGCATACGGCTCCCACCTCGGGTGAGTAGCGGTGAAGCGTGTTCGGGGCCAAGGATGGAGGATTTGTGGCTTGGGGAGCAAGTCGGAGGCAAGCCGCGCGACCCGCTGCCACGTGGTCCCGTCAATCTGGCTGCGGCGCCGAAGCATCCGCCTCCATTGTTCGGTGACGAAGTAGCGGAAGGCGCTGAGCGCTCGGCTGTTGGTCGGTACCGCGTGGTAGTTGAAGTACCCGGTAACGACCTGCCGCAGCCATTTGCCCTGTTCGAGCACCGACTGGTGCATACGCCGTCGCATTCCCTGCTTCACGGCTTGCAGTTTCGCCCGCATGCGGTCTTTGCGAGACTTGCGCCTGATCTGGAACTTGCCTTGCTTGGATCGGCTGCAGATGAAGGTGAAGCCGAGGAAGTTGAAGGTCTCCGGCTTGCCGAGCCCGCGCCGCCTGCGGTTGTCCTCCGCATGACGTCCGAACTCGATCAGCCGGGTTTTCTCAGGGTGCAGTGACAGCGCGAACTCCTGCAGCCGTTTGCGCAATTCTTCGAGGAAGTGCCGGGCCTCATTCTCATGCTCGAAGCCGACGATGAAGTCGTCAGCGTAGCGCACGATGATCATGTCACCCGCGGCCTCGCGCCGTCTGAAGCGTTCGGCCCACAGATCGAGGGCATAGTGCAGGTAGATGTTGGCAAGCAGCGGCGAGATCACCGCCCCTTGTGCCGTCCCCTGTTCGCTGACCCTGACCGTTCCTTCTTCGAGAACACCCGCCTTGAGCCATTTGCGGATCAGACGGATGATACGCTGGTCGCCGGTCCGATGTTCGACGAAGCGGATGAGCCATTCCTGGTCCACCATGTCGAAGAACGAGCGGATATCGGCGTCAACAATGAAGTTCACCCGCCGGCTCTCGATTCCGACCAGCAGCGCATCCATCGCATCGTGCGCGCTGCGCCCGGGCCGGAACCCATACGAGAACCCGAGGAAGTCCTCCTCGTAGATCGCGTTGAGCACCGTAGCGGTTGCCCGCTGAACGATCTTGTCCTCGAGGGACGCAATCGCCAGCGGTCGCTGCCGCCCATCCTGCTTCGGGATATGGACCCGCCGCGACGGCTGCGGCCGGTACGCTCCCCGGTGAACACGAGCATGCAGGTCCTCAAGATTGGCCTTGAGGTCTTGCTCGTAGTTCCGCCACATCATTCCGTCCACACCCGGCGCGGCATGCTTCTTCAGCGCGAAGAACTCCGCCTCGAGCAGTTCAGGCGTGATGTGGTGAAGCAGCGCAGTGAACCTCTCCTTCTTCCTTTCCCTTGCAGTTCGCCGTATGCGTTCCAACGCCTGTGTCACGCTTGTCCGGCTCGGCGTCCGGGGCGTGCTTTGCTGGTCCGCATTCCCCTTGGTCGCGGCCCTTCGCTCCACCAACTCCTCCGCGGATCGCTCCGCTTCGTTCGCAGGCTTCGACGCTACTACGGCCGCCTCCGACTTCCCGCATCCGTTCGTCATCGGCTTTGGCTCCTCGCCTTCCCGATGCGGACCTTGGGGGCATGTTGCCATCGGTCAGATGCGGGACCTCCCAGGTTCCGACGCGGTCCTTTGCTGCGTGATGGGGTCTTCGACCACGGCAGAGCGTCAGCGCCTCGCATAACGGCGCCGCACATGTTGCCTTCGACGTTGCTTACCGGCTCGGCCTCTGCGAGTTTCTGTCTTTCGCGGCTCAATAGCCCACCCCACAGCATCGTTGTGTACGCTTCGCAGCCGCCGTTGCCGACGGCCACGCAACACTCACTACCGGGCGCTCGCTACCGCTTACCCGGACCGGACTTCCACCGGTTGGACCACGCCAGCTTGCCTGGCGCACAAGCAAATCCAGAGTCTTTCCGCGTTGACTGCCTGGATTGCTTCGTCGCAAGGGCTCCTCGCAATGACGACGTGGATCAAGCTGAGAAGAAATCCAGCAGCGCCTTTGCGGTCACGTCAGGGTTCTCCTCGGTGAGGAAGTGGCCGGAATCCACCGGCATGCCATCCACGTTCGTCGCCCATTGCTTCCACGTGTCCAGCGGGGTCGCCGCGGCCTGGGCGATGCCGGCGCCGCCCCACAGGGCCAGCATCGGCACGGTGATCTTCTTGCCGGCCTCGAAATCGGCCTTGTCGAGGTCGTAGTCGAAATAGGCGCCGGCGCGGTAGTCCTCGCACATCGCGTGCAGGCGGGCGGGATCGCGGAATGGGGCGATGTAGTGTTCGAGCGCGCGCTTGTCGATCGCATCCAGCGTCTTCGACTTGGTCTGGCTCGCCATCTTGAAGCGCAGGTAGAACTCGCCATTGCCGGAGATCAGCGTCTCCGGCAGCGGATAGGGCTGCGCCAGGAAGGTCCAGTGATAGATCTTCAGCGCATAGGCGCGGTTCATCCGCTCCCAGTAATCATAGGTCGGCAGGATATCGAGCACGGCAAGCTTCGACAGCCGGCCGGGATGGTCCAGCGCCAGGCGGTAGGAGACACGGCCGCCGCGGTCATGGCCGGCGAGCGCGAAGTGCACGTGGCCGAGCCGCTCCATCGCCTCGACCATGGCCTTGGCCATCGCGCGCTTGCTGTAGGGCATGTGCAGCGCATCGCTCTCGGGCATGTCGGACCAGCCGTAACCCGGCAGGTCGGCGATGATCAGCGTGAACCTGTCGGCAAGCTGCGGCGCCACGCGGTGCCACATCACATGCGTCTCGGAGAAGCCGTGCAGCAGCAGCAGCGGCGGGCCCTCGCCGCCGATGCGGGCGAAGATGCGGCCGAAGGAGGTGTTGATCCATTCGGAGGCGAAGCCGGGATAGAGGTCGGCGAGATCGGACATCTTTCTGCATCCTTGTCTGGTCAGTCCCGGAGCCGCTCCCAACAAAAAAGTCGAAAACAACCCCATGCACAGTACCACGCGTCCTCGGCGAAGGACGCTAAGTCAAACAGCCGACTACGCATTTCTGGAATGTCGATGTGGCGGCGCGATGGCGCAAGGTTTTTGCGCGCGTGTCGCAAAAAAGCCTGTCAGCTCCGGGCCTTCTCCGCTTCCACCGCCTGCCACCCGATATCGCGGCGGCAGAAGCCGTCCGGCCAGTTGATGCGGTCGACAGCCTGATAGGCCCGCGCCTGCGCCTCGGTCACGGTCTTGCCGAGCGCGCAGACATTCAGCACGCGGCCGCCATTGGCGAAGATCGCGCCCTCCTTGGCCACCGTGCCGGCGTGGAAGATCTCGACGGTATCCACCTTGGCGGCGTCATCGAGCCCCTCGATGCGCGTGCCCTTCTGGTAGTCGCCGGGATAGCCCTTCGCCGCCATCACCACGGTGATCGCGGATTCCGGATGCCAGCGCAGGTCGAAATTCTTCAGCTGCCCGTCGCAGGCGGCGAGAAGCGCCGGCACGATGTCCGACATCATGCGCAGCATCAGCACCTGGCACTCGGGATCGCCGAAGCGGACGTTGAACTCGAACAGTTTCGGCCCCTGCGTCGTCAGCATGATGCCGGCGTAGAGCACGCCGCGGAACGGCGTGCCGCGCTGCTTCATGCCGGCCACCGTCGGCAAAATGATCTTGGCCATGATCGCGTCGTGGATCGCGGGCGTCACCAGCGGCGTCGGCGAATAGGCGCCCATGCCGCCGGTGTTCGGACCAACGTCATGGTCGAACACGCGCTTGTGGTCCTGCGCCGACGCCAGTGGGATCGCGGTCTCGCCGTCGCACAGCGCGAAGAAGCTGATCTCGCGGCCGGGCAGGAATTCCTCGATCACGACCTCGGCGCCAGCCTCGCCGAAGGCGCCCTCGAACATCATGGCGATGGCGTCTTCCGCCTCGCGCACCGTCTTGGCGACCACCACGCCCTTGCCGGCGGCAAGGCCGTCGGCCTTGACCACGATCGGCGCGCCCCGGCTCTGGACATAAGCCCGCGCGGCATTAGCGTTAGTGAAGCGCTTGTAGGCGCCGGTCGGAATGCCGAATTCGGTGCATAGCGCCTTGGTGAACCCCTTGGAGCTTTCGAGCTGGGCAGCGGCTCCGCTCGGCCCGAATGCCTTGATGCCGGCAGCGGCGAGGTCATCGACGATGCCGGCCGCCAGCGGCGTTTCCGGGCCGACCACCACGAGCTCCACCGCGCTCTTCTTGCAGAAGTCGATCACGGCGGCATGGTCGGCGACATCGAGCGCCACGCATTCCGCTTCACGGGCGATGCCGGCATTGCCGGGCGCGCACCAGAATTTCGTGACCAGGGGGGAGGCCGCGATCTTCCACGCGAGAGCATGTTCGCGGCCGCCGGAACCGAGCAGTAGAATGTGCATCGAGGGCTCGAAATGAGGGGTTTTGCTGGGGGCGGAGGTCGCACGAATCGGCGCTGGTCTCAAGGGGAAACGCCTCGCTCCCCGTCATGCCGGGGCGCAGGCAGTGCTGCCTTCCCTTCTCCCCTTGTGGGAGAAGGTGGCGCGAAGCGCCGGATGAGGCGTCTCTATCCGCGGAGACAGACCCCTCACCCAAGCGAGCCCTCGGCTTTCAGTGGTCATGCCCTCTCCCGCAAGGGGAGAGGGCACAATAATCGGCATCGCAGAAAGCTAAACCTGCTTCCCTGCGATGATCTCCTGCAGCGTCGCGACGTGCCGCGCGAAGGCGCCGCGGCCGGCGGCGGTGGCGGTCACTGTCGTCTGCGGCTTCTTGCCGACGAAGGCCTTGTCCACCGAGACGTACCCCGCCTTGGCCAGGGTCTCGATATGGGCGCCGAGATTGCCGTCGGTGGCGCCGGTGAGCCTCTTCAGACGGGAAAACTCCAGTCCGGCCGTCGCAGGCAACGCATTCAGCGCGGCCATGATCTTGAGGCGCAGCGGCTGGTGGATGATGTCGTCGAGCTCGGCCATCCAGCTAGATCCGCCGCATCCAGAGGCCGCCGAGGATGAGGCCGCCGCCGTTCAAGAAGGCCATCCAGAGCGGAAACGCTTCGCCGATGTAGAAGAACCCGATCAGTGTCAATGCGGAAATGCCGAGGCCGATCGCCACAAAGGCGTAGCCGAACCACAAACCCGCCAGGGTATAAAACAGCATGAAATAGAGCGGCCAAAATGTACCCAACTGGCGCGGGCCGAAATGGCCGATCACATTGGTACAGAGATAACCGAAGGCGAAGAACAGCACGAACACCAGGAGCAGCCTAACGTCGAAGCCGGAGCCATGGCGGTGATGCGGCAGGTTGAGCAGAGCGCAACCAAGCCGCCGAAGCCCAGAGCACCTCGGAGCAACTGCATGACCAGGACCACCCCTCACCGAATTCATCATCAATAGAGAAATCTATACTACAGAGAACTCTCCTGATCAATCCCCGTATTGGCGCCGCGCGGCGAAAATCCTTAACGTCGGGTCTGACCCCAAAATGCCGAATCGTTTGCCGATGCCGCCTGCGGAACAACTGCTCAATACGCCCGAATTCACCGTCTCCGAGCTCTCGCAGTCCCTGAAGCGGACCGTTGAGGACACCTATGGCCATGTCCGGGTCCGCGGTGAGATCTCGGGCTTCCGTGGCGCCCACTCCTCCGGCCATTGCTATTTCGCGCTCAAGGACGAGAGCGCCAAGATCGAAGCGGTGATCTGGAAGGGCGTGCACGGCCGCATGCGCTTCAAGCCCCAGGAGGGGCTCGAGGTCATCGCCACCGGCAAGCTCACGACCTATCCGGGCTCCTCGAAATACCAGATCGTGATCGAGGCGCTGGAGCCGGCCGGCATCGGCGCGCTGATGGCGCTGATGGAGGAGCGCAAGAAGAAGCTCGCCGCCGAAGGCCTGTTCGACGCGGCGCGCAAGCAGCTCCTGCCGTGGCTGCCGGAGGTGATCGGTGTGGTGACCTCGCCGACCGGCGCGGTCATCCGCGACATCCTGCACCGGCTCGAGGACCGCTTCCCCCGCCGCGTGCTGGTGTGGCCGGTCAGGGTGCAGGGCGAAGGCTCCGCCGAGCAGGTCGCGGCTGCGATCCGTGGCTTCAACGCGCTGCCCGAGGGCGGCAGGATTCCGCGGCCCGACGTCTTGATCGTCGCTCGCGGCGGCGGCTCGCTGGAGGATCTCTGGTCGTTCAACGAGGAGATCGTGGTGCGGGCGGCAGCCGAGAGCATGATCCCGCTGATCTCGGCCGTGGGGCACGAGACCGACATCACCCTGATCGACTTCGTCGCCGACAAGCGCGCACCGACCCCGACGGCGGCCGCCGAGATGGCCGTCCCCGTGCGCAGCGAATTGTTCGTCGAGGTCGCCGATCTCGGACGCCGCACCCGCGCCTATTGGCAGCGCGCGCAGGAGAGCCGCCGCGGCGAGCTGCGCGCCGCCGCCCGCGCGCTGCCGGCGGCCGGCGATCTGCTCGCGATCCCGCGGCAGCGGCTGGATTCAGCCGGAGCCTCCCTGCCCCGTTGCCTCAAGGCCAACACGCATGCGCATTTCCGCAGGTTCACCGCCGCCAGTTCAAAGCTGACGCTGCGCGTGCTGCATGGCCAGATCTCGCAGGCCGATCACCGCCTCACCGTGTGCGGCGAGCGGCTCGGCCTCTCCGCCCGATCGCTGCTGCGGCAGCGTCGCGACCGCTTTGCCGGGCTGGAGGTGCGTCTGCGCGCCTCAAAGCTTTCCAATGCGCAGGCGCAGCGCAACGCGATTGCCCGCCAGCGCGAGCGCACGCATCGCCTCGCCGAGCGCGCCGGCCGCGCGCTCCTCACGCTGCTGCAGCGGCTCGATGCGCGCGTCGAGAACAGCGGCAAGCTGCTCTCCGCGCTGTCCTATCGCGGCGTGCTCGCACGCGGCTTTGCCCTGGTGCGCGATGAAGCCGGCCACCCCGTGCACGCTGCGGACGCGATCGGCCCCGGCGCACGTGTCGAGATCGAGTTCGCGGATGGCCGTGTCGGCGCGACCGCGGATGCGGATCGCCCGGCGCCCGCGGCAAAGCGCACGCTGTCGCAACCGAAGCCGGCCGCTCAGGAGACAAAGCCCGCGCCGAAGCGCGTGGCCAAGCCGGTGGATCAGGGCAGCTTGTTCTGAGTGCGCGAGGGCGGCGCTCTATCCCCGTCATTGCGAGGAGCCCTTGCGACGAAGCAATCCCGAATCCCTCTGCGGAAGGATTCTGGATTGCTTCCGCCGTCGCCGAGGCTTCGGCGGACGAGTCGCCGCGCTCGCAATGACGACGTGGAGGCGTTGTAGCCCGCATGAGCGAAGCGATATGCGGCGACGCTTGTCCCGGATATCGCTTCGCTCATCCGGGCTACGGCAGCCCTACCGGCAGGACAATCCCGCGTCCATCGTGGTCCAGAAGCCGCAATGTTCCGGCGCAAGCTGTGGGGCGCCAGCGTGGGCCTCATACAGGAAAATCGCGACGGTGAAGGCGATCAGGGCGGAGGCGAAGAGCGTGATGCGGTTGCGCATGTGAGATGCGTTTAATCGACATCGTGGTCGAATGATGGCACGGCCATGTGCTGAAACCGCGGCCATGCGCGATCCGTAGATTCACGGTCGGCCATTTTCCGTGCAGGGCGGTGGTCGATGCGGGGCTGTCCACGTGATGTTGTTCCCGGGCGGCCCCGCTTCCGCCCTCGCTCTATCGAGCTACGGCGGGACAAGTCGCCTCATCTTGGCTGCGGCATTGCCGCTACCGCGCCAGCCACTCCGCGACTTCCTTGTGCGACTCCGCGCGCGCCTCGGCATCCGTGCCGAGGTGACCGTGCTCGGGCGCGGCGGCGTCGCTGCTGCCGCTGGCTGCATGCAGCGGCGTGTTGGCGCGGTCGAAATCGTGATAGGCGCCCGGATAGACCACGATGCGCGCGAGCGCGCTGCGGCCGCGCGCGCCGTCGACCATCTGGCGGCAGGCCGGCGGCGACGACACGTCGTCATCGGCACCGATCAGCACCAGCGTCGGCACCCGCGCGCTCCAGCCCAAACCCGCCGAGATCCGGCAATCCGGATAGAACGCGATCGCGGCGCGGAAATCCGGTCCCTGATCGCGCGAGGTGCTCTGCGGGCGCACCGCCCAGAGCAGCGCGCTGGCACCGTTGGCCCAGCCGATCAGGCTGATGCGGTCGCGCGCGACCCAGGCCTGCTTCATCAGCCAGGCGCGCGAGGCCGCGATGTCGGCGACGCGCTCGCGCCGCACCTTGACGTGGCTCTCCTTGACGCGGCATTGCGGCCCGAGCTCGCGCGAACCGTAGCTGTCCGGCAGCAGCACGGCGTTGCCGGCCTTGAGCAGGCGCTCGGCCCAGTCGCGATAGCGCGGCAGCACGGGATCGGAATGGCCGCCGAGGCCGCCGCAGCCATGCAGTGCGATCACGGTCGGAAACGGCCCGTCACCCTCGGGCTTGTACAGCTGCGCATGCAGCGTCCCCGAGGCGAGCGGAATCTCGACCTGATGCGGGGCCGGCGCAGCGTATGCGGCCGGTATCAGAAGCGTCAGGAACAGGGCGATCAGTCGAAGGCGCATCGGACTCTGCCATATCAGTTGAGGCCGCGAGCGGC
Source organism: Bradyrhizobium sp. SMVTL-02 (assembly GCF_051853005.1). NCBI lineage: Bacteria > Pseudomonadati > Pseudomonadota > Alphaproteobacteria > Hyphomicrobiales > Nitrobacteraceae > Bradyrhizobium > Bradyrhizobium sp. SMVTL-02. The sequence goes on from NZ_CP182469.1 coordinate 7,307,401, forward strand.
GGGACGACCCTTCGCCCGGAGCAGTACCATGCGGAAACGGCGGCAAAACATCACAAACCGGTGGGTTTACCGGGCGGACAAGCCACCCTATCTTATGCTACATCCCGTCCAACACATCGTGCCCTTATGGGCCTTCCACGGAGACTTTCGACCGTGCTGAACAAGTTCGGCTCTTCCGGCCATGGCGAAGCGCAGGTGCAATATCTCGACGGCGATTTCCGCGTGATCTCGCCGGGGACCTTCGTGCGCTGCGCCATCACCGACACGCGGATCCCGCTCGACGAATTGAAGTACTGGAGCGTTGACCTGCAGGAAGCCTACGCCACGCCCGCCGCCGTGCTGCAGCGGCATTTTCCCGGCGCGCCGAAGCAGTCGTGATCTCGCAGACCTCGTAGGGTGGGCAAAGGCGCCAGGCGTGATCCTGATCGTCCGGAACGGATAGAAGTTTTGCGATGAATGAGGGGTGAATGGCGAACTGCCGTTGGACCTGCACGCAGCGAAATAATCCTCGTCGTTGATCCACGTTGCATCGAATCGTGCTTTCACCCCGAGGTAAGTCATTTCGCTTTGTGGTTGGATTTTTCGTCTCGGTGCGGCGTCCTTAAGTTGTTTGACGAAGTCTTGCTGAAACACAGCGCTGCTAAACTGCGTGTTAGGTAACTAGCCCTGTTCCTTTTATCGCACAGACGATCAAGTCGACCAAACGACCGTTGAGCTTTGGAATTGGCGCAGTCTGTGAACGGGCTCATAGCGAAGAGCCACCTGACGGGCTACTGATCACCTCGAAAATGCGCGGTGGAATATCTGCCAATCCAAAGTCAATCGATGGGGGTGATCATGCCCATCATACTGGACTTGCTCTATCGCGAATATTGCCGCGCGCGCCTCGCCGAAATGCGCAAACAGCTTCTGATCGCAGCTGAACGCTTTGAAGCACTCGAAGCGGACTATCTTGTTTCGGATCAGAGTGACGACGCGAGGGCGGCGGCACACCGCAAGACCGCTCGCGGCGCGCCGAATTGAAGCGGCCGAGTCCGGCAATCTCTCCCGCGTCGGCAACAGTTTGGGAGACAGCGATGAACACACCCGAAAGCTATACCGTCATGGTGACCTGCGTCTCGTGCCTGACCATCATCGGAATGATGGTCGTTGGGGTGTGGTGAGCATGACTGTCTGCTGAAGCAGCGATCGCGGCCCCCGCAATGCGGCGATCAGCGCCGGCTGAACCTGCGCTCGCGCGCCTTGTAGAGTTGATCGGTGATCAGCTGCCGCAACTTGGCCGGGTCGTCGAATTCGAGCTGGACGGCAAACGGCACGATGCCGGCGGGCACGCCTTCACTGCCATGCAGGCGCGCAAGATCCTTTTCCGTCGTCGCCAGCGTGAGCTGCTCGCGCTGTGCTTCCGCCGCGAGCTCGGCGAGCTCCTCGCGCGAGAACATGTGATGATCGTCGAAGCGGCGCGTGCGCGCGACCTCGATGCCGCTGGCCTGCAACGTGCGGAAAAAGCGCGCGGGATCGCCGATGCCGGCAAAAGCAAAGACCCGCTTGCCGAGGAGCTGCGCGAGTGAGGCCGCCTCCGGCTTCAACCGCGCGCGCAGCTCGGGCTTGTTGCGCTTGGCGAGCTCGGCGGCGACGTCATTGGCGGCACGCCCGTCGCCGATCAGCACCAGCGCGTCGGTGCGCGCGAGCTGCGCCTGCAGCGGCGCACGCAGCGGGCCGGCGGGAAACACCGCGCCGTTGCCGAGGCCGCGCTCGCTGTCGATCACGATCAGCGAGGCATCCTTCAAAAGACTCGGGTTCTGGAAACCGTCGTCCATCAGGATCACGGTGGCGCCTCGCGACTTCGCCAGCGCGACGCCATCAAGGCGGTCGCGCGCCACGGCAACAGGAATGTCGCGCGCCATCATCAACGGCTCGTCGCCGACGTCGGTCGCGGTGTGGCGCTCGCGGTCGACCATGACAGGGCCCGTCAGGCGGCCGCCATAGCCGCGGCTCAGGACCACAGGCGTCTCACCGAGCTCGCGCAACAGCCTGGTCAGCGCCAGCACGGTCGGCGTCTTGCCGGCGCCGCCGACATGGTAATTGCCGACGCAAATCACGGGGATACCGGCGTCAAAGCCCGTGCGCAGCATGCGCCGTTCGGTGATCGCACCGTAGAGCGCGCCGAGCGGCCATAAGACGTATGACTGGAGAGAACGTGGCCGGTACCAGAAGGCCGGCTCACGCATTGGCGGCTCCCATCTCGATCCGCAGCTGCAACAGATACGGTTCGAGCGCGGCCATCGTGCGATCGAGCGCGCCGCCGAGTTGCTCGACCACGCCCGCACCCGCCCGCTGCATCTTGTCGCAAACGCTCGGGTCGGCGAGCAACAGGCCGAGCTGCTTGACCAGCGCCTCCTGCGTGTCGGCCTGGCGCGCGCCGCCGCCCCGGTCGAGCGCCTCGTAGACCTCGGCGAAGTTGAAGACGTGCGGGCCGTGGACGATGGCCGCACCAAGCTTGATCGCCTCGATCGGGTTCTGCCCGCCGTGCCGGATCAGCGATCCGCCCATGAACACGACGGGCGAGAGGCGATAGAACAGGCCGAGTTCGCCCATGGTGTCGGCGACGTAGACGTCGGTCGCGGCCGTCGGCAGCTCCTCGCGCGAGCGCAAGGCAGGCTTGAGGCCGGACGCCGTGACGAGGCCTGCAATCGAGGAGCCGCGATTGGGATGGCGCGGCACGATCACAGTCAGAAGCTGCGGGGAGAAGCCGACCAGGCTGCGATGTGCCGCGACCAGCATCTCGTCCTCGCCCGGATGGGTCGAGGCCGCGACGATAATCGGCCGCCCGCGCGTCACCGCCATCAGCCGTTCGAGTTTTGCGGGATCGGCCGGCGGCGCCGGCACGTCGAGCTTGAGATTGCCCGTGGTGACGACGTCCCGGCCGCCGAGCGCGGAGAAGCGCTCCGCGTCGGTCCTGGATTGCGCGAGACAAATATCGAACCGCGACAGCAGCGCGGAGATGGTGCCGTGCATCCGCCGCCAGCGCGGGAAGGAGCGCGGCGACATCCGCCCGTTGATCAGCACCATCGGCACCCGCCGTGCGGCGCCCGCCAGGATCAGGTTCGGCCACAAATCGGATTCGATGAACAGCGCCAGCGACGGCTGCCAATGGTCGAGGAAGCGCGCGACATAGCGCGGCGAATCATACGGCACATATTGATGGATGACGTCGGGCGGAAAGCGCTTTGCGACGACCGCCGCCGAGGTGACCGTGCCCGAGGTGAGCAGGATGCGCAGATTGAGATCGCGCAGGCGCTCGATCAGCGCCGCCGCCGCCAGCACCTCGCCGACGCTGGCGCCGTGGATCCAGACCAGCGGGCCGTGCGGCCGCACGTCGCGGGACAGGCCGCGCCGCTCGCCGACCCGCGCGGGGTCCTCCTTGCCCTGCTTCAGCCGCCGCTTGATCAGCGCAGGGGCGAGCGGCACCAGGCCGCTAGCCAGGCGCCGATACATCCGGAGCGTGATCGGCAGCGCAATGGGCAGCGATTTAGGCATCTTCCGGTCCCGGGCGGCCGAGCTGCGCATAGGCGCGCCGGGTCGCCTCGTTCAGCGTCTCCTCGAGCTCCTGCCGCAGCGCTTCCATCATGGCGGCGTCAGCATCCGGCGGAACGTGGATTTCCTTGATGCCGACCAATGCGCCCCGCCCGAATGGCAAATTGATGGTGGTGCGGTCCCAGTTCTTGAGCCGGACGAAGCGGCTGGTCGCCATCGCGAAAGGCATGATCGGCCGCCCCGATTCCCGTGCCAGCATGATGATGCCGAGCCCGGCCACGCGCGAGCGCTTGGGGACATCGGCGGTCAGCGCGACATTACAACCGTCCTGGAGCGTCCGCACCATTTCCTTGAAGGCGCCGACCCCGCCCTTGCGGTGGAACGCCCCGCCGTGATCGCCGGAACCTCTGATCGTGCCGATGCCGAGCCGCTCGGCGGCGATGGCATTGAACTCGCCGTCGCGATGCCGTGAGATCAGGACCTTGGCCTTGTACCAGTCCTTGTTCTTGATGAACGGCGTGAGGAAGTGCTGGCCGTGCCAGAAGGCGAAGATCGCCGGGATCTGCGGCTCGACGATGTCATAGACGTCCGACGGATCGAACGTGAACTTGTTGGTCCGCCAGACAAAGCGCAGATATTCGGCCGCCAGGACCCCGACGGCACGCTGAACGAAGCTGCTTCGCAGCGTATTGCGAAGCAGTTTTTTCAACGCGCCGGTTCTTGATTCGGGTCGAGCAGCCGGTGGAGATGGACGATGAAATAGCGCATCTGCGCATTGTCGACCGTGCTCTGCGCCTTGGCGCGCCAGGCGGCGTGCGCCGTCGCGTAGTTCGGATAGAGGCCGACGATGTCGACGTCGTCCAGGTTCTTGAAGGTGCTGTGCTCGAGATCGACGAGCTCTCCGCCGATGACGAGGTGAAGCAGTTGTTGCGGGGCACTATCTGACATGGGTTCTCTTTCTAACGGGCTGCCCGGCAAAGCAGTGATCAACAGGCACGCGAAAGCGCTTCAGGGCAAGGGACGGTTGCGAAAATGCGTGACAATGCTCGCATGACGATCGCGTCCCGCTGCCACCAGCACCCCGTGGGCCACTTCCCGGCGGTTATAGAGGATGGGATCTCCGGAGAGGTCGCTCATCCTACCATCCGCTTCCTGCACGATCAAATCGGCCGCCGCAAGGTCCCAATCATGGCTGTTGCCGCCCGCAAAAGCCGCATCCAGCGCGCCATGGGCGACCCGGCAGAGCCGGAGCGCGAGCGAGCCGATTCGCGGGTGCAGCTTGATCTCACCGAGTGACGGCTTCAGGCGCTCGACCAGAGGTTTTGGCCCGGCGACGCGCGAGAAGTCGAGTTCGGATCCGCCAGTCGCCCGCACAGCCTTGCCGTTCAGCGTCGTACCTTGCCCTCGGACCGCAAAGAAGAACTCGTCGATGGTCGGCGCGAACACCGCGGCGAGAACGGGCGTGGCGTCCTCGACCAGCGCGACGCTGACGCACCACTCGTCATGGCCGCCCAGATAATTGCGCGTGCCGTCGATCGGGTCGACCACCCATGTCAGCCGCCGCGACAGCCGCTTGGCGTCGTCGGCGCTCTCCTCGGAGAGCCAGCCATAGTCCGGCGTGGCGGCGCGCAGCCGCGCCTCGAGCAGATCGTTGACGGCGATGTCGGCTTCCGAGACCGGCGAGGACGCGCCCTTGATCCACTTCTTCAGCTCGGTCCGGAACATCGACTGGGCGAGCGCGCCCGCCTCCCGCACCGCGTCTTTCAGCAGCGCCGCGTCGTGGGTCAGGATGGTCGAGTCGAGGGAGTTCGCGTCAGCGTCCGCCAAGCGTCAAGCCCTCGATGCGCACCGTCGGCGCATTGATGCCGTAGCGGAATTCGAGATTGTTCGCCGGCTGCATCGACTTGAAGATCTCGAACAGATGGCCGGCGATCGTGACCTCGCTGACGGGATAGGTGATCTCGCCGTTCTCGATCCAGAAGCCGGAGGCGCCGCGGCTGTAATCGCCAGTGACGCCGTTGACGCCGGAGCCGATCAGGTCGGTGACGTAGAAGCCCTGCTTGATGTCGGCGATCAATTCGGCCGGCGTCGGCGTGCCGGCTTCGAGGTGCAGATTGTACGGCCCCGGCGACGGCGAGGACGAGACGCCGCGATGGGCGTGGCCTGTGGTGGCCAGCCCAAGCTCGCGCGCGGTGGCGCAGTCGAGCAGCCAGGTGGTCAGCACGCCTTCATCGACCAGCGCAATTGTTTTCACCGCGACGCCTTCGGCGTCGAAGGTCTGCGAGCGCAGGCCGCGCTTGCGCAAGGGGTCATCGATGATGCGGATGTTCTTGGCGAACAGCTGCTGGCCGAGCTTGTCCTTGAGGAAGCTGGTCTTGCGCGCGATCGAGGCGCCGTTGATGGCGCCGACGAGATGGCCGACCAGCGAGCCCGCGACGCGCGGGTCGAACACCACGGGCACCTTGCAGGTCTCGACCTTGCGCGGATTGTAGCGCGCCACGGTGCGCTCGCCGGCGGATCGGCCGACGGCTTCCGGCGACAGCAGGTCGGCGCCATGCGGCGCGGAGGTGAAATCGTAGTCGCGCTCCATGCTGGTGCCCTCGCCGGAAATGGCGGTGGCCGAGATGCCCTGGCTGGAACGCAGGTAGGAGCCATGGAAGCCGGTCGAGGTGACGAGCACCATGCCGCCCATGCCGGCGGAGGCCGAGGCGCCGCCGGATTTCGTGACTCCCTTCACCGCGAGTGCGGCAGCTTCAGCGGCGAGCGCACGGCGCTCGAGCTCCGAGGTCGCGGGCACGTCGGGATCGAGCAGATCGAGATCGGGGAAGTCGCGCGCGAGCAGCGCGGGATCGGCGAGGCCGACATATTTGTCGACGGGCGCAACCCTCGCCATCGCCACCGCGCGTTCGGCGAGCTTGGTCACGGCATCGCCGCTGACGTCGTTGGTGGAGACCACCGCCTGGCGCTGGCCGACCAGCACGCGCAGGCCGACATCATCGCCCTCGGACCGCTCGGATTCCTCGACGCGGCCGTCGCGAACCTCGACCCCTTGCGAGACGCCGCGCACCGCGACCGCATCGGCCGCATCGGCGCCTGCGCGTCTGGCCGCCTCCACCAGCCGCTGTGCGAGATCGGACAGCGCGGACTGATCGAACAGATCACGATTGGCTTTGGGCGAAAGCGTCGAGCTTGGTGAAGGGTTCACAAACGAAATCCTGTTGGGGCGAGGGTCGGGCCCGGAACGGCCGAACCCACCAGATGTGCCCAAATGGTGCGGACTTCAAGCATTTTCAGCCCGCAAAAAGCTCAGATTCGCTTCGTTGGCGCAACGTCTCGTCAATCATGCGCGCCAAGGTCTTGTCAATCATGAGCCGTGGTCACGCCGGGTTAACCAGCCTTTTTAAGCGGTTTCGGAAAGGGGCGCGCTAAGGTCCTCGCATCGACCGGGAACATAATCCCGGCGGGGAGAACGAAAGCCGTGAGGCGTCAAACATCAACATGCGGGGTCGCTCCCGCCGGGTCGAGCCGCTCCCTGCGGCTCGACCCCCTTTCCCTTCCGGTCCGCTTCGACGCGCATGATCCGCGCGCCGACGGATACACCAGGCAGATCGAGCTTCATCGCGAGCGTGTCGTGTTGCGCCGTGCCGTCCGCGGCATGCAGATGGCGATCAACGTCCGCGTCAGCGATTTCACCGGCATCGCGCTGCGCGGCCATGACGAGGCGCAGGCGCTCGTCCTCGTCCATCGCGACCCTTCCCTCTCCGTTCCGCTGCTGGTCGGCGCCGAAGCCAATGAGCTTACCGAGGCCTGGGCGATCTGGAGCGAGATCTTTGCGCTTCCGCAGCTCGACGAAGGTGCGCGCAAGCCCGCAGCCCGCCGTCGTCGCGCCAACGCGATCCGCGCCCGACGTCCGAAATTCTTGATGCGCCGCCGCACCGGCATGGCGCGCGAGCTGGCCGTTCACCGCGACGAACGCGAGATCATCGCGCGGAACTGAAGGTGCCGTGGGGTTGGTTGGCCGTAGGCGTAACCCACCAATATCTGTCCGCATCGAAAGCAAAGTGGTGGGTTACGCCGAGCAACTGCGCTCCGCGCAGCACGGGGCTAACCTACCCTGCTAATTACGCCGCCCGCATCACCGCGTCCGCGAGCAATCCGGCAAACAGCAGCGCACCAGCATGCTTGTTCGACTTGAACAGGCGCAGGCACAGCACGGGATCCTCTGTCCTGAGCCGCACGATCTGCCAGACCAGATGCGCGGCGAACGCCGCGAGCCCGAGCCAGGCCGGCCAGCGCACATCGCTTGAGGCCAGCGCGACGCCGATCAGCACCACCGCGAGCCCATAGAACAGGATCAGGGCCTGGTGCGTGTGCGCGCCGAACAGGCGCGCGGTGGACTTGACGCCGATCAGCGCGTCGTCCTCGGTGTCCTGATGCGCATAGATGGTGTCATAGCCGATCACCCAGGCAATCGACCCGGCATAGAGCACCAGCGCGGTCAGGTCGATGCGTCCGAAGGTGACGGCAAAGCCCATCAGCGCACCCCAGGAGAAGGCAAGTCCGAGGAAGACCTGCGGCCACCAGGTGATCCGCTTCATGAAAGGATAGATGGCGACGACCGCGAGCGAAGCGATGCCGGTCGCGACCGCAAAACGGTTGAACTGAAGCAGCACGACGAGACCGACCAGCGCCTGCGCGATCATGAAGGCCAGCGCCTGCTTCACGGTGATCTGCCCCGCGGGCAGCGGCCGCAAGCGCGTGCGCTCGACCTTGGCATCGAGGTCGCGGTCGGTGATATCGTTCCAGGTGCAGCCCGCGCCACGCATCACAAAGGCGCCGATGAAGAACAGCACGATGGTGAGCGGCAGACGGCTGATATCGTGCGCGATGCCGGCGGCGAGCGCCGCCGACCACCAGCACGGCATCAGCAGAAGCCAGGAGCCGATCGGACGATCGAAGCGGGACACCCGCAGGTAGGGCCGCGCCCAATGCGGCGCGAGCGTATCGACCCAGTTGCCGGTGGAGTCGGCAACGCGGGCGGATGTGTCGCTCATCGGGTCAGGACGTTGCCGTTGAGCGTATCGAAGGTGCTGCCGCCCTTCTTGCCGGCATTGGCCTCGGGCGCCGAGCCCGAGCCCAGCACCTCGCTCAACGACGGACCTGCCGGACCGCGCGGCTGGTTCTGCATCTGCTGCGCGACATTGCAGACCTTGGTCTGCATGGCCTCGGTGTTCTTGTGGCCGTCCTTCATCTGCGCGCCGACATTCGGCGGGATTCCGCATTTGGCGGCGTTGGTCTCGATGTACTTGATCATCTTCATTTCAGCCTGGCTGAAATTGCGGATCAGCTTGCAGGCCTCGTCCGGTGGCGCATGTCGGTCGCTCGCGGCCTTGATCGCCTTGCCGCGCTTCTCGGCTTCCTCGCGCAAGGGAAGGAAGGCCTTCATGCAGTCCTCACCCGGGGCCTGCGTCGGCGGGGCCGCACTGAAAGCGCCAGCGCCGCCGATCGGCGCAGCGCCGTTCACGGGAAACGAGGATTGCGGCGCCGCGCCGACAGAGGCGGTCGGCGCCGAGCCGTTCACGGGCGGAAATGCCGAGCTGCTCGCGGCCTGGTTCGGCAGCGGCGCCGGGAAGGCGCTTTGCGCATAGGCGCCCGCGGCCCCCATGGTGACCATGGCGGCAGTGATCGGAACCATCAGATGACGGATCATCAAGGCAGTCTCTCCGGCAGGAGCTTACGGGGTTCAGCGTCTTCCCATTGAAGCGCAACCAGCGTGTTCGCGTTTTTACGATTCCCGCCAGCGCTTAACAACCCGTCGAATAGGGCAAGAGCGCGGCGCGGGGACGCACCGATTCAGCGATATTTACCCCCAAAACGACTGGTTTCGGTTAAGAACGGCCCCAAATTGGACCTTTGAACGATGCCATCCCACGATTTTCGCGCCCCCCGCCTGTTCGTTGATGCTCTCCTCGCCCAGGACGCCAGGGTCCCGCTCGACCGCGACCAGAGCAATTATCTCGGCAATGTGCTGCGGCTGTCGGCGGGGGCCGAGGTGCTGGCCTTCAACGGCCGCGACGGCGAGTGGCAGGCCGCGGTCGAAGGCCGCAAGCGGCCGGACGGCCTCGTCATCCTGCAGCAGACCCGGCCCCAGGACCGTCTGGCCGACCTCACTTATGTCTTCGCCCCGCTCAAGCATGCCCGGCTCGACTACATGGTCCAGAAGGCCATCGAGATGGGCGCCGCCAGCCTTCAACCGGTCCTGACCAGGTATACCCAGGCCTCCCGGGTCAACACCGAACGGATGCGCGCCAATGTGGTCGAGGCGGCGGAGCAATGCGGCATCCTCAGCATCGCTACCGTCGGCGAGCCGGTGCCGCTGGAGCGGTACCTCAGCCAGCGCGCCGCAGGCCGCCGGCTGATCTTCTGCGACGAGGCGGCGGAGGTCCAAAACCCCGTTCAGAGCCTGCAAGGCGCCCGCAAGGCGGGGCAAGGTATCGACGTGCTGATCGGCCCCGAAGGCGGCTTTGCCGAGGAAGAGCGGGCGCTGCTGCTGCGGCAGCCCAGCATCCTGCGGCTGGCCCTCGGCCCCCGCATCATGCGGGCCGACACGGCCGCCGTCGCCGCCCTGGCGCTGGTGCAGGCGGTGCTGGGCGACTGGGGTGGCAAAAACGGCTGATCCCGACGCATTGCCCGCCGTTAAGCGATTGATCCTTTGGAGGTCGAAACCGATGTCGGGCCATGCTAAGGGCTCCGCCAATTCGCCTCCGCCTCCCCTGCTCTGCCCGCTTCCACCGGGACGATGGACCCCTGAGATGACCGCGACTGCCACCTCAAATGCTGCCGGCTCCGCCGCCTGGGCGGATACGCTGCTCTTGTCGTTCGCGCAGGCCGGCTATGTCAGGGCCGAGCCCGCGATTCTGCAGCCGGCCGAGCCGTTTCTGGACCTGTCCGGCGAGGACATCCGCAAGAGCCTGTACCTGACCAGCGACCTCTCCGGCGAGGAACTCTGCCTGCGCCCGGACCTCACCATCCCCGTCGCCCGCGACTATCTCGCCTCCGGCCGGGCCGGCCAGCCAGCAGGATTCAGCTATCTCGGACCGGTGTTTCGCTACCGCAGCGGCCAGGCCAGCGAATTCCTGCAGGCCGGCATCGAATCGTTCGGCCGTCAGGACCGCGCCGCGGCCGACGCCGAAATGCTGGCGCTGGCGCTGGAGGCGACGGCCGCCTTCGGCGTCCGCGACGTCGAGATCCGCACCGGTGACGTCGCACTGTTCAACGCGCTGCTCGACGCACTCAACCTCTATCCGGTCTGGCGCCGCCGCCTGGTCAAGGATTTCAACCGCAAGATCAGCCTGGAACAGGATCTGGAGCGGCTGGCGGCCGCGGCCACCGCGAAGCGCAGCGAATATGAGGGCGTGCTGGCAGCGCTCGCAGGCTCGGACCGGAAGGCGGCACTCGCTTTCGTCACCGATCTGATGTCGATCGCCGGCACCACCAATGTCGGCGGCCGCACCACGGCCGAGATCGCCGACCGCTTCCTAGAGCAGTCGACGCTGAAGGGCGGCGCACTGCCGCGCGAGGCCATCGCCGTGCTCAAGCGCTTCCTGTCGATCGCGGGCAATCCGGACGATGCCGTCGCCGAGCTGCGTGCGCTCACGACTGACGCGAAGCTCGATCTCAATGCTGCGATCGACCAGTTCGAGAGCCGGGTCGGCTTTATGGCCGCGCGCGGCATCGAGGTGAAGCAGGCGCGCTTTTCGACCGCGTTCGGACGCGGGCTCGACTATTACACCGGCTTCGAATTCGAGCTGCACCACAGCGGCAACGGCGCCGAGCCGCTGGTCGCGGGCGGCCGCTATGACGGGCTGATGACCCAGCTCGGATCTAGCGAGCCGATCGCCGCGGTCGGGTTCTCGGTCTGGGTGGACGCGCTGAACCGGATCGGCCGCAAGGTAGGAGCTTAAGTCATGAGCGCGCCATTCGTTCTGGCCGTTCCCTCCAAGGGCCGCCTGCAGGAAAACGCGGAAGGCTTCTTCGCTCGTGCCGGCCTCAAGCTGTCGAAGGCCGGCGGCGCCCGCGACTATCGCGGCACCATCGCAGGGCTCGACAATGTCGAGGTCGCCTATCTCTCGGCGAGCGAGATCGCATCGCAGCTGTCCCGCGGCTTCGCGCATCTCGGCGTCACCGGCGAGGATCTCGTGCGCGAGACCATCGCGGACGCCGACAAGCGCGTGTCGCTGATCGAGGGGCTCGGCTTCGGCTATGCCGACGTCGTCGTCGCGGTGCCGCAGGCCTGGATCGACGTCCGCACCATGGCCGATCTCGACGACGTCACCACCGGCTTCCGCGAGCAGCATCACATGCGGATGCGGGTCGCGACCAAGTTCGTCAACCTCACGCGTGCCTTCTTCCAGAGCCACGGCATCACCGATTACCGCATCGTCGAAAGCGCGGGCGCAACCGAAGGCGCGCCGGCGGCCGGCAGCGCCGAGTTGATCGTCGACATCACCACCACGGGCGCGACGCTGGCCGCCAACGGCCTGCGGGTGCTCGACGACGGCGTGATCCTGCGCAGCCAGGCCAATCTGGTCGCCTCGAAGGACGCCGACTGGTCGCCGCAGGCGCGCGAGACTGCGCGCGTCATCCTCGATCACATCGCAGCAAGGGCGCGCGCCAACAAATACCGCGAGGTCCGCACCCGCTTCCGGCAGTGCGACGCCGCCCTGCTCGGCGAAGCCCACAGCCGGTTCGGCGTCGAGGCCCCGTTCGGCGGGCCGACCTCGTCCGGCATGCTGACGCTGCACTGCCCGCCGGGGCAGCTCTATGCACTGGCGAGCTTCCTGCGCGAGCATGGCGCCGACACGGTCTCGGTGGCCTCGCTCGACTACGTGTTCGACCGGGAGAACCCGCTGTTCGCCAAGCTCGAGGCGTTCCTGCGGCGGTGAGCCCAAAGTTTGCTGAGCAGCTCCGTTCAGCGTAGCGACAGCAAACCGCAGCTACCATATGCTGTTGAGATGACCTTGATCTCCTCTGGAACCCCAATCGATGACGCTGGGCTCTGACGTTTCCGGCATGACGACCACCGCAGGCACCGCCGCGGCGAAGGGACTGTCGATTGTCGTCCCCGTCTACAACGAGGCGGCCGGCCTCGCCGCCCTGCACCAGCGCATCTGCGAGCTCGCCAAGACCTTGCGCGAGCGCTATCGGCTCGCTTGCGAGGTCGTCTATGTCGACGACGGCAGCGCGGACGCGACACTTTCGATCGCACGTTCGTTGCCGGCTGACGCGATCAGCATCCAGGTGGTGTCGCTGTCGCGCAATTTCGGCAAGGAGGCGGCGCTGATGGCCGGCCTCGACCATGCCCGGCTCGGCGCCGTGATGTTCATGGACGGCGACGGCCAGCATCCGCCGGCCCTGGTCGAGCAGCTGGTGCGGCACTGGATCGATGACGGCTATGACGTCGTCTATACCGCCAAGGCGCATCGCGACAACGAGACGTTCCTGCGCCGCCTCGCCGTGCACGGCTTCTACGCGCTGATCAATTGGGGCGCGCGCCAGAAGATCCCCGAGGATGCCGGCGATTTCCGCCTGCTGTCGCCGCGCGCAGTCGCAGCGCTCAGGCAATTGCCGGAGCGCAACCGCTTCTTCAAGGGCCTCGCCAGCTGGATCGGCTTCCGCCAGATCCGCGTCGACTACGAGCCGGCACCGCGCGCACATGGCGTTACCACCTTCAACGCCGCGCGACTGCTTGGCCTTTCAATCGAGGGCCTGACCTCGTTCTCGGTGGCGCCGTTGCGCTTCGCCAGCCTGCTCGGCGTGGTGCTCGCCGGCGGCGCCTTCCTGTTCGGCCTGTCGATCCTGTGGGAGGTATGGACAACCGGCAAGCAGGTGCCCGGCTATCCCTCGCTCGTGGTCGGCCTGATGACCATCGGCGGCGTGCAGCTCATCATGATCGGCATCGTCGGCGAATATATCGGCAAGATCCTCTCCGAGCTGAAGGCGCGGCCGATCTACTTCGTCGCCGAGCACAGCGAGAGGCATTTCGAGGCCGACAAGGCCCAGGATGCTTCAAGCCAGGACGCTTCAAGCCAGGACGGTTCGAGCCAGGACGGTTCGAGCCAGGACGCCTCGAGCAGGACGGCGGCCGAATGAGCAGCGCCGCGAGCCCGCGGCGAATCTGGCTCTGCGCCGACGATTACGGCATCAGCCCGGGCGTCAACCGCGCCATCCGTGACCTCATCGAACGCGGCCGCCTCAACGCCACTTCGGTGATGATGGTGGGAGCTGCGATCGAACGCAGCGAGGCCGAGGCGCTTCAGGCTACGGTGAAAGCGAGCCCGCGCTGCGCGATCGGATTGCATGTCACGCTGTCGGCGCCGTTTCGGCCGCTCACCATGCATTTCCGTCCCCTCGATGGCGATATGTTCCTGCCGTTTCCAAAGCTGCTGCGCGCCGGTCTTGCGCGGCGGCTCGACCGCGAATTCTTTCGCGCCGAGGTGAAGGCGCAGCTCGCCGCCTTCGTCGACGCCTTCGGCCGCACGCCTGATTTCGTCGACGGCCATCAGCATGTGCAGCTCTATCCGCAGGTGCGCGACGGCTTTGTCGATGCGGTTGTTGAGGCTGCGCCACAGGCCTGGGTGCGCCAGGGCGGCCGCAAGCTGCCACTGGCGCAGCGGCTGGCCTCGCCCAAAGCCATGGTGCTCGACATCCTCAGCGCGCAATTCCGCCGCCGCGCCGCCAGCGCCGGCCTCGCCTTCAATCCCGGCTTCGCCGGCGCCTATGATTTCACGCGCGCGGCCGATTTCGGCGAGCTGATGCGGCAGTTTCTGGAAGGCCTGCCGGACGGCGGCCTCGTGATGTGCCATCCCGGCTTCGTCGACGACATCCTCACCAGCCTCGATCCGATGACCGACGTCCGCGAGCGCGAGCACGCCTATCTGAAGAGCGATGCATTCGCCCGCCTGCTGGCGGACAGCAACGTGACACTGGCATGAAGTCGGCGAAAAGCCGGCCAGGGCAGCCAAGAGGCAGCTTGTCGCATACCGAAATTTAATCCGGCCGGCACTGTTGGGGCCACAATGGAACCCTACATCTTCTGCGCGCTTGGTTTTGCGCGAAGGAGACAGATCATGACCCCGCAGGAACGCCAGCTCGTCGACGACCTTTTCGACCGGCTTTCAAAGCTGGAAAATGCCCCGCGCGATCCCGACGCGATCGCCGCGATCTCCGACGGCCTGCGCAAGGCGCCCGGCGCGGTCTATGCGCTGGTGCAGACCGTGCTGCTGCAGGATGAAGCCCTCAAGCGCGCCAATGCCCGCATCCAGGAACTGGAAGCGGCCCATGCGCCGGAGCCGGCCCAGTCCGGCGGTTTCCTCGATACCATGCGCGACACGCTGTTCGGCTCGAGCCCGTCGCGCGGCTCGGTTCCGAACGTGCCGCCGCGTGAGGAGCGGCCGGTCTGGAACAGCGGCCAGGCGATGCAGCAGTCCCAGCCGGGCTACGGCCAGCCGCCTTATGGCCAGGCTTACGGACAAGGTCCGGGACAGGGTTATGGCGCCCCGCCGGTCGGCGGTGGCGGCGGCTCGTTCCTCGGCACGGCGGCGGCAGCCGCGGCCGGCGTGGTCGGCGGATCGCTGCTGCTCTCGAGCATCCGCGGCATGATGGGCGGCCCGCACCAGCAGGCCTTCGGCGACACCAACGCGCTCGGCGACCGCAGTCCGTGGGGCGGCAGCGATCAGTCGGGCGGCTCGCTCGCGCGCGATGCCGGCCTGAACGACATCGGCTCCAACCGCAGCGACGACTCGCGCCAGGGCTTCTTCGACCAGGCGTCGAACGACCGCGACAACAACGACCAGAACTACGACGACGATCACGACGACAGCATGGACATGGCCGACGACAGCGATTTCGGCAATGACGACGGCGGCAGCGATTACGCGTAACTGCTCGATAGCATGACAAACAACAACGGCCGTCCGGGAGGCGGCCGTTTTTCATTTCCAACTCTTGCGCAGGCCTCTTCCCTTCTCCCCTTGTGGGAGAAGGTGGCGCGAAGCGCCGGATGAGGGGTATCTCTCCAATTGCAGGACTGCTCGTGAGGATGGAGACCCCTCACCCGTCTCGCCGCGGCGCGGCGATCCACCCTCTCCGCAAGGGGAGAGGGTGAGCAGCGAACGCTTGGCTACATTACCACGACCTTGGTGCCGACATTGACGCGGCCGTAGAGGTCGATGACGTCTTCGTTGCGCATGCGGATGCAGCCGGAGGAGACGTTGGTGCCGATGGTCCAGGGCTCGTTGGAGCCGTGGATGCGGTAGAGCGTGGAGCCGAGATACATCGCGCGGGCGCCGAGCGGATTTTCGGGGCCGCCTTCCATGTGCCGCGGCAGATCAGGCCGGCGCGCGAGCATCTCCGCGGGCGGGGTCCAGTCCGGCCATTCGCGCTTGGCGGTGATCGACTTCACGCCGGACCAGGTGAAGCCGGGACGCCCGACGCCGATGCCGTAGCGCATCGCCTTGCCGTTGCCCTCGACGAGATAGAGGAACTTGTTCGGCGTATCGACCACGATCGTGCCGGCGCTTTCATTGCCGCTATAGTCAACAACCTGTTTCTCGAATTTCGGATCGAACGGACGCTGCCGCGGGTCGATCGCCTCCTGCTGCAGTCCTGCACCTTGCTGATATCCACCCTGCATCTGCGGCTCGCTCATCGGCGGCAGCCGGCGCTGGTCGTAATAGCCCGGCTGCTGCTGATACACCGGCCGCTCGGGCGCATAGGCCGGACCGCGACCCGGACCATCGCCGAACAGGAATTCGATGAAGCCGCCGCCCATGTTCGAGTTGGAGGCGACGCGCACCGACGCCGGCGGCACGCGCGGCTGATAGAGCACCGCGGGCGGATCGTTCGGCACTGTGTTGTCGAAAGCGCTGGCGCCGCTGGTGCCGGCAATGAAGGTGCAAGCGCTGCCGAGCAGCGCGACAGACATTTTCTTGAACATCGACGTACTCTGTACTGTTTCGTCTAGATCACATGCGTCGTGCAGGTCTGGTGGCTGATCCACGCCCGCGACGTGGTCAATAAAAAGCAAAAGCCGTTTTGTTTGGTAAACGTATCAGCCGTTTCGATTCACCACGTCGCGAGCGGGCCTGCAATTTGGCGATCAGCGTTTATTTTCGATGAACGCCGCGCGACCCTCGTTAATCGCTTCTTTGCGCGCCGTCCCGCGCGGCCGCAACGACAGTTCCCGCTGTGAACTTCGTGTTAAATCGCTTCTGCGTACAAAGACGCGTGAGTGAGGTGGGGGGAGTATCCTGATGGCTGTTCACCGCAAGCGTTTTCGTGTCGAGGATATCGCCGGTGGCGAGATGCCCATTCTAGACGTAACTGAAGAGGCAACTCCGATGCACAGCGAGATCATGGCCGAGCTGCGCGCGATCCGCGCCCAGATGGCGAAGGGCATCACGGCCACCCCGCTGACCGGCAGCGCCGCGATGGCGGCGATCGACGCGTCGACCGCGCATGAGCTGTCCGAAGCGCGCACCATGCTCGAGACCTACCGGGCGCAGATCGAGCAATGCGAGAAGCTGAAGGTCGAGCTAGATCTCATCCACGACGCCATCGACCGCACCAAGCGCGAGATCGCGACCCTGCACGGCAAGAGCTTCGACGGCGGCGAGATGGCGAAGGTCAATGGCGAGCTGGGCGCGGTGGTCGGCGGCACCGAGCAGGCGACCCAGCAAATCCTCGAAGCGGCCGAGTCGATCGACCAGGCCGCCAGCGCGATGTCAAAGGTGGACTCGGCCGATCAGCAGAAGCGGCTCGCCGACGACATCCAGGAACGCGTCATCTCTATTTTCGAAGCCTGCAACTTCCAGGACCTGACCGGCCAGCGCATCAGCAAGGTCATGACCACGATGAAGTTCATCGAGCAGCACATCAATGCGATGATGGAGATCTGGGGCGGGGTCGACGCGATCAAGGCTCATGTGCCGGCGCCGGTCGACACGCGCAGCGAGGACGAGAAGCTCCTCAACGGCCCCAAGCTCGCCGGCGACGTCGGCCACGCCTCGCAGGACGACATCGACGCACTGTTCGACTGAGCGGACGCGGCATAGGAAAAAGCAAAACGCCGGCCCTGGGGACCGGCGTTTTTGTTTCTTGTCACTGCGAGGAGCGAAGCGAAACAATGCTGGCTGCCTCCGCGGAGACAGGCTGGATTGCTTCGCTGCGCTCGCAATGACGAGTGGTTAGGCCGGAACCCCGATCAGGCCCTCGGCGCGCAGCGGACGTAGACCATGTTGCCGTAGCGGGTGGCGGCGTCCTTGTCGATGAAGCGGGTGATCAGGACGCGGCCGTCGAAGGAGACGATCTCGCGGTCCTGCTCGCCGGGCGTCGGGCCGGCGGGTCCGATATAGTTCTTGCCGCTGGGCGAGCCCTTCAGGCGCAGCTCCTGCGGCGTCGCCTGGTCGGCCAGATGCATGATCACGCCGCCGGAGGAACCGGCGGTGATCACGTAAGGGTTCTTGCACTGGGCCCTCGCCGCGGCCTCGGTGCGGGCGCGGTCGGCCGGGTTCTGGAACGAGGCAAGGCCCCAGCGGCCTACGATCTCGTCGGGGCGGATGGTCGCCGGCATTTCCGGACCGGTGCCGGGCTCCGCCTCGGGTGGCGGCGACGACGAGAAGGACGGCAGGCTCGTGCCGCCGCCGCAGGCGCCGAGCAGCAGCGCCAGGCAAGAGGCAGCCGCCAGGTTGGCGACCGTGCGCGCGTGAGCTGAACTGATCATGGCATTCCCCCGAACAAGACCATGGCCGCACCCCTCCCGCAGCCAAGCGTAAAACCGCTGCCGGAGCAATGACGTCCTTTGACACGCCGGCGCCCCGAACAAGTTTCCAATGCCACCATCCTATATCCGCCTCACCAATCGCTTAACCAGCTTTGCTTGACAGGATCGCAGCCAAGCCATATTCCCGGACGCACTATTAGCACTCGGAAAGCCCGATTGCTAAGCGCGCCGTTCGATCCTCGGGACGAGGGGGGACGGAAGCGCCGCCCCACCCACTTCCACTACTTCCGAAGCGAGCCTCCAAAGGGAAACGTCATGGCTAAATCCAAATTTCGTCCGCTGCATGACCGTGTCGTGGTCAAACGTATCGACGCCGAGGAAAAGTCCAAGGGCGGCATTATCATTCCCGACACCGCCAAGGAAAAGCCGTCCCAGGGCGAGGTTGTCGCCGTCGGCCCGGGCGGCCGCGACGAGACCGGCAAGCTGATCCCGATCGACCTCAAGGTCGGCGACCGCGTGCTGTTCGGCAAGTGGTCGGGCACCGAGGTCAAGATCGACAACGAAGAGCTCCTGATCATGAAGGAGTCGGACATCATGGGCGTTCTGGCCTAAGGCCATCCGCCTGAACGGCCGCTGAATGTCATGCCCGGATCGAGCGATCCGGGCATCCATCATTCCGCCGCACAGCACCAAACAAGACACATCACGAAACACGAGGGATTGCAGACCATGGCTGCCAAAGACGTCAAGTTTTCCGGAGAGGCGCGCGAACGCATGCTGCGCGGCGTCGACATTCTCGCCAACGCCGTCAAGGTGACGCTCGGCCCGAAGGGCCGCAACGTCGTCATCGAGAAGTCGTTCGGCGCGCCCCGCATCACCAAGGACGGCGTCACCGTCGCCAAGGAGATCGAGCTCGAGGACAAGTTCGAGAACATGGGCGCCCAGATGGTGCGTGAGGTCGCCTCCAAGACCAACGACCTCGCCGGCGACGGCACCACCACGGCGACCGTGCTGGCCCAGGCCATCGTGCGCGAAGGCGCCAAGGCGGTTGCGGCCGGCATGAACCCGATGGACCTCAAGCGCGGCATCGACACCGCGGTTGCCGCGGTCATCAAGGACATCGAGAAACGCGCCAAGCCGGTCGCCGCATCCTCCGAGGTCGCCCAGGTCGGCACCATCTCGGCCAACGGCGATGCCGCCATCGGCAAGATGATCGCCCAGGCGATGCAGAAGGTGGGCAACGAGGGCGTCATCACCGTCGAGGAGAACAAGTCGCTCGACACCGAGGTCGACATCGTCGAGGGCATGAAGTTCGACCGCGGCTATCTCAGCCCCTACTTCGTCACCAACGCCGAGAAGATGACCGCAGAGCTCGAGGACGCCTACATCCTCCTGCACGAGAAGAAGCTGTCGGGCCTGCAGGCCATGCTGCCGGTGCTCGAAGCCGTGGTGCAGTCGGGCAAGCCGCTCGTCATCATCGCCGAGGACGTCGAGGGCGAGGCGCTGGCCACCCTGGTCGTCAACCGCCTGCGCGGCGGCCTCAAGGTGGCCGCCGTGAAGGCGCCGGGCTTCGGTGACCGCCGCAAGGCCATGCTCGAGGACATCGCGATCCTCACCGGCGGCCAGCTGATCTCCGAGGAGCTCGGCATCAAGCTCGAGAACGTCACGGTCAAGATGCTCGGCCGCGCCAAGAAGGTGGTGATCGACAAGGAGAACACCACGATCGTGAACGGCGCCGGCAAGAAGCCCGAGATCGAGGCCCGGGTCGGCCAGATCAAGGCGCAGATCGAGGAGACCACCTCGGACTACGACCGCGAGAAGCTGCAGGAGCGCCTCGCCAAGCTCGCCGGCGGCGTCGCGGTGATCCGCGTCGGCGGCGCCACCGAGATCGAGGTCAAGGAGAAGAAGGACCGCGTCGAGGACGCGCTCAACGCCACCCGCGCCGCGGTGCAGGAAGGCATCGTCCCCGGCGGCGGCGTCGCGCTGCTGCGCGCCAAGAAGGCCGTGGGCCGTCTGTCCAACGCCAATGACGACGTCCAGGCCGGCATCAACATCGTGCTGAAGGCGCTGGAAGCCCCGATCCGCCAGATCTCCGAGAACGCCGGCGTGGAAGGCTCGATCGTGGTCGGCAAGATCCTGGAGAACAAGTCCGAGACCTTCGGCTTCGACGCCCAGAACGAGGACTATGTCGATATGGTCGAGAAGGGCATCATCGACCCCGCCAAGGTGGTGCGCACCGCGCTGCAGGACGCCTCCTCCGTGGCCGGCCTGCTGGTGACCACCGAAGCCATGGTGGCCGAGCTGCCGAAGAAGGAAGCTCCGCCCGCGATGCCCGCCGGCGGCGGCATGGGCGGCTTCTGAGCCCTTCCTGATCTACCAGCACCAACGAAGGTCGCCTCCGGGCGGCCTTCTTTTTTGCCGACCCTGCCCCGCCGCTTTCCGATTCAACCGGCGGCCAAAACCCACTACGGTGGCGCGCCGATTCTCGATCAAGGATTTCCACGATGCGCGCGCTTCTGGTTTGCCTGACGGTTGTTTTGGCGGCTCTGCTGGCAATCGCGCCCGAAGTCGCCTCCGCCCAGATGAAACTGTCGCCCAAGGCCACGGCGCCGGGTGGAACCGAGACGCGCTATTTCACCTCAATCGACGGGCTGATGGACGGCAATGCCGACGTGATCCTGAAGGAGACGCGGCAGGGCAAGACGGTGACGGCGGCCGTGCTCGACGTCTGTTACCCGGTCGCGAAGAATTCCGAGCGCAAGGACCGCTTCGTCGTCAATCTCCAGGTCGCCGGCCAGACGCTGACCGGCACGACGCAGAGCCTTGGCGAGAAGTCGCCCGTCAGCGTCAAGCTGCTGCGCAAGCAGAGCGGCGACACGTTCGAATTCCGCGGCCAGATCAGCATCGGCCAGACGGTGACCGAGGTTACCTCGCCCGACAATTCCGATCTCAGCGAGAAGGAATTTCAGGACAACCAGACCTCCGACGACGGCATCGTGCCGCAGCCGAAGGATTTCACCGACGTCTCGCCGGAGGCGATCGCGGTGAAGGTCAAGCTGGATGCGGCGACCGAGTTCCTGAAGAGCCTGAAGGGCCAGGCGGTCGAGGTGACGCTGGCGAGCCTCAATGTCGGCTGCGACGCACTGCGCGCCGGCGAGCAGACCATCAACATGTCGGTCGACCCGGAGCGCGGGGCCGAGATGCTGGCAAAGTTCAAGGCGATGCCGGGCGTCACCGCGGCAGGCTGGACCGCGGGGATGACCGAGATGGACCGCACGATCCGTTTCCCCGCCGCCGACTGGCGCGACGGCGACAGGATCAATCGCGACAAGCTCGCGACCGCCGTTGCGGGCGTGCTGAGCAGGACGCTCGCGGCAAAGCCGGTGTCGCAAAGCTTCAACCCGGCGACCGGCAAGCTCAAGCTGGTGTTCAAGCGGCCGAACCAGGATCACCCGGCGCTCGAGCTCACCGACACGATCGAGGTCGCAGGGCTCGTCTCGCCCGACAAGCCTGGCACCACCGACAAGCTGATGCTCTGGATCGGCAGCCCCGCGACCACGACCAGCGACGAGAGCAGCGGCCCCAAGCTCAATCTCTCGGACGACGCCTCGGCCGAGGAGGAGGGCGATCTGCCCGACGACAACGGATCGCTCGAGGCGCTCACCAAGGAGCTGAAGGGCCAGCGCTGGGACGCCGACAAGTCGGTGTGGAAGTGACGAAGTGAGTCGCGCACCTCACTCTCAGTCATCGCCCGGCTTGCCGCCTTCGCTGAAGCTTCGGCGCCGAGCGCCTTTGTGCGCCTCGGCGTAGCCTTGGCGGAGCCGGACCGGGCGATCCCGTACTCCGAGACGCTGATGATACGCGGACAAGCCGCGGAGTGCTGGGTGCCCCGGTCAAGCCCGGTCAAGCCGGGGCACGACGACGAGCGTGCTTCAATTCCCGTTGACGCGAAAGCGCAGCGGCTTGGGGCCGATCAGGGTCAGTACGTCGCCCTGGCGCTTCCAGGTCTCGACGCTGCCGAGCGCTGCGACCAGCTCATCGTCCGCCTGGGCCTTGGCCTGCGGACAGGACCGGTCCTGGATCTGGCCCGGGACGAAGATCACGGTGTTGCCGGCGACCGAGAACTGGCCCTTGCCGCCCTTGCACCAGAGCTCGAGCACGACCTCGCCATTGTCGCCGATCTCGATGTTCGGAATCCGCTTCGAGCCTGCTTGCGGCAACGCCTCCAGCGTCATCTCGGTGCCGAACGGAAAACCGTCCTCGGCGCGCGCGAGCGTGGCCATCGCGAGCATTGCAACCGCCGCACACACGATCTGCTTGATCGAAACCATGAAACCTCTCGACCGACCTGATTTGCGGCACCTTCTATAAGACGATGGCGTCATTGAGAAGGTTCGCCGGGTACGGACGCAAAATCCCCGCGAGGGCGAACCTCGCGGGGATTGGCGTCGCAGCGCCGCCGGTTACTGCAGGACCAGCGTCGTGAACGGCCAGACATAGGCCTGCAACGTCACGAGCACACCGACGAGACATGCCAGCACGATCGAGTGCCAGAACACGAAGCGCAGGATGGTGCCCTCGTGGCCGTACCAGTTGGTCGCGGTGGAGGCGACCACGATCGACTGCGCGTCGATCATCTTGCCCATCACGCCACCGGAGGAGTTCGCCGCCGCCATCAGCACCGGCGACAGACCTAACTGCTGAGACGTGATCTTCTGGAGGTTGCCGAAGAGAATGTTCGACGACGTATCCGATCCGGTCAGCGCCACACCCAGCCAGCCAAGCAGCGTGCCGAAGAAGGGATAGAGCACGCCGGTTGCGGCGAAGGCGAGACCGAGCGTGGCGTCGACGCCGGAGAGCCGCGTCAAGGTGCCGATCGCGAGCATCGCCGAAATCGTGACCAGCGAGATCGCGCACAGGCGGATGGTGCGGCCGTATTCGGTCAGCAGCCGTCCGGGACCGACGCCCATCAGGAAGCCCGAGATGATCGCCGCAATCAGCATGCCCGTGCCGGTGAAGGACAGGTAGGTGAAGCTGAACACCGCGGCTTCCTTGGTCGGCGCCGGTGCAACCGGAGGCATCTTGTTGATCATCTGGTGCAGCTCGGGCACCGGATAGTTCCAGACGAAGATCGAGTTCGCCCAGGTCTTGAACGCACCATTGCCCCAGATCAGCATCACGATGCAGACGATGATCCACGGCAGCAGCGCACTCCACATCTCGCTCTGCGTCAGCGGCGTCTTGTCGAGCGGCTTTGCCGCCCCCATCGTGGCCGCCGATTCATCGTGGCCGCGCAGCGCCGGCGACAGCCAGAGCTGCCTCGGCTGCCAGACCTTCAGGAACAGGATCAGCGCGCCCATCGAGATCAGCGACGCACCGATGTCGACGATCCACGGATTAATGAAGTTCGAGATCACGAATTGCGGGATCGCAAACGACACGCCCGTGACGAGGATCGCCGGCCAGACGTCCTTCATGCCCTTCCAGCCCGCGAACGCCCACACCACCCAGAACGGGACGATCAGCGAGAAGAACGGCAACTGCCGGCCGACCATCGCGCCGAGGATGTAGGGATCGAGCCCGGTGACCGAGGCAAGCCCCTGGATCGGCGTGCCGAGCGCGCCATAGGCGACCGGCGCGGTGTTGGCGATCAGCGACAGACCCGATGCCGCGAGCGGCGAGAAGCCGAGGCCTATCAGCACGGCACCGGTGATCGCGACCGGCGTACCGAAGCCCGAAGCACCCTCGAAGAACGCGCCGAACGAGAACGCGATCAGCAGCAATTGCAGCCGCCGGTCCTCGGTGACCCCGCCGACCGCACGCTTCAGGAGTTCGAAGCGCCCGGTCGCCACCGTCACCTGGTAGAGGAAGATGACGTTGAGGACGATCCAGCCGATCGGGAAGAAGCCGGTCACGATGCCCAGCACCGAGGCCCGGATCGACATGTTCGCTGGCATGGTGAAAACGAAGATCGTGATCAGGTTGGTCACGATCACGGCGACGACGGCCGCGATATGCGCCTGGACGCGCCCGCTCGCGATCAGGACCAGCAGCGTGACGACCGGGACCGCCGCCGCGATCGTCGACAGCACCGGACTGTGCAGCGGATCATAAATTTGATTCCACATGATCTTCCTCCCCCACGCATGTTTGCGGCAGACGGCCCGCGTGGAGAGCCAATCCTGCTTTTCGCTGGTAGCGATAACCCCCGAGCTGGACGCGAATTCCTCGCGAATGCGGCGGTTCCCCTCCGCTCACAAGCTCGCGAAACCCCGAAGCACCCCCGCCCCGCGCCGTTACGCCCATGCTAGGGTTGCAAGCTGCGACAAGCCAACGCAAATTGCACAGCTTGCGACTTTAGTCTAAGCGCGCCCATTTTCGTCATTGCCTCAAGTCTTTGGCTCAGGGCATTTGTGCACATCCCCTCGAGGAGACAGAGCTCTGTGAACAACATCCGCGCCACGCTCGCGATCGTCTGGCGAATCGCCATCCCCTATTTCCGATCGGAGGACAAATGGGCCGGCCGCGGCCTGCTCGGCGCCGTCGTTGCCATGGAGCTGGCGCTGGTGGCGATCGACGTGCTGGTGAACCAGTGGCAGAACAGGTTCTACAGCGCTCTGCAGGCGAGCGACTGGGACGCGTTCGTCACGCAGATCTGGATCTTCGTCGCCCTCGCGTTCACCTACATCGCGCTGGCGGTCTACAAGCTGTACCTGAACCAGTGGCTGCAGATCCGCTGGCGGCAATGGCTGACCCGGCACTATCTCGGCGAATGGCTCGAGAACGCCACGCATTACCGCATGCAGCTCAAGGGCGATGCGGCCGACAACCCGGACCAGCGCATCACCGAGGACGTCAAGAACTTCGTCGAGCAGACCTTGACGATCGGGCTTGGCCTGCTCTCCTCGATCGTGACGCTGTTCTCCTTCGTGATCATTCTCTGGGGCCTCTCCAACGCTGCGCCGCTGCACCTGTTCGGCACCGACCTCATGATCCCCGGCTATTTGTGCTGGGGCGCACTGATCTACGCGATCTTCGGCACCGCGCTGACGCACTGGATCGGCAGCCCGCTGGTCAACCTCAATTTCGAGCAGCAGCGCTACGAGGCCGACTTCCGCTTCAACCTCGTCCGTGTGCGCGAGAACTCCGAGCAGATCGCGCTGCTCAAGGGCGAAGGCGCCGAACGCGGCCGGCTGCTGGATCGCTTCGGCTTCGTGATCGGCAACTGGTACGCCATCATGAGCCGGACCAAGCGGCTCACGGCGTTCACGGCGAGCTATCAGCAGGCCGCCGTGATCTTTCCCTATGTGCTGGTGGCCCCCGCCTTCTTCGCCAAAAAGATTCAACTCGGCGACATGATGCAGACCGCATCCGCCTTCTCCAGCGTGCAGGGTGCACTGTCGTTCTTCGTCACGGCTTACCGGTCGCTGGCGGAATGGCGCTCGATCGTCGCGCGCCTCGACGGCTTCGAGATGTCGGTCGCTTCCTCCGCAAACCTGCCGGCGCATGAACCTGCGATTGCCCTCAGGGCTGCGGGCGGCAGCCGCATCATCGCCCTCGAGCAGCTCTGCGTGAACCTGCCCAACGGCACGCCGCTGGTCGCCGCCGATGCCTTTGCTATCCAGCCTTCGGAACGCGTGCTGGTGACCGGTCCGTCCGGCTCCGGCAAGTCGACGCTGTTCCGGGCCATCGCGGGCATCTGGCCGTTCGGCACCGGGACCATCCTCGTTCCCGAAAAGGCCAGGCTGATGATGCTGCCGCAGCGCCCCTATTTCCCCGTCGGCAGGCTGCGCGATGGCGTGGTCTATCCGGCAACGCGTGATGCATTCGACCCCGCGCGCGTGAGGGACACGCTGATTGCGGTCGGGCTGCCCAATCTCGCCGGACGGCTCGACGAGGACGGTCACTGGAACCGGATGCTGTCGCTCGGCGAGCAGCAGCGCCTCGGGCTCGCCCGCGCCCTGCTGCATGCACCCGACTATCTCTTCCTGGACGAGGCCACGGCGTCGCTGGATGAGCCCTCCGAGGCGCGGCTGTACCGGCTACTGGCGGAGAAGCTGCCGCAGGCGACCATCGTCTCGATCGGCCACCGCTCGACACTCGATGTCTTCCACACCCGCAAGGTGGCGATGGTGCAGGACGGCGAGATCCACGTTCTCGGCGATGCCGCCGCGCCCGCCGAGAAGGAGCCGACGGCGGCGCGCTGAGGCGCAGGGGCGTCCCTCGCCGGCTGTCCAGACCGCCCAGCTTCGCTGCGCTCGCCAATGAGGGAGTGTGAGGCAGCCGCGGCGCCCTGCCGGTTCGCATTTGAAGCCCCAAACTCAGCTTGGACTAGACTAGTCGTCTCACGGCCCCGCCCCGTCTCTGCATCCTCAAAGCAAAAGGGCGGCAGGTTGCCCTGCCGCCCTCGTGAGTAGTCCCGAGACGAAACTTACTTCAGGTTGGTCATCGCCGTCAGGTCGAACGACAGTTTGGCGATGCCGGCCGCGCCGCACCAGTTGGAGCCGACGCCCGTCGGATTGATCGCGGTCACGAAGGTGCCGCTCGAGGCCGTGATGTTGCCGCGTGCCGACCAGTCGCTGGTGAAGGCGTTACAATTGCCCTTCGACAGGTCCGTGTCGGAGTAGCGCAGATCCAGCGTCATGACCTTGTAGGTGAAGCCGATACCGATGTTCCAGGTGTTGTAGTCGGCATATTTGATGCCGTTCGGGAAGGCCGGCACGCCGTAGAAGCTGTCGGTTGTGCCGAGCCACTGACGGCCGAACTCACCCGACACATACATGCCGACGCCGCTGGAGCCGAACACGGTGCTGGGCGCGGTATACTTGCCCACGATCGAGGCGTAGTTGCCCCAGGCGCCCGAGTTCAGATAGCTCGGGGTGTAGTATTCGTTCACGCCGAACGACCAGTTGTCGTTCACGGTGTAGGTAAACTTGCCGTAGACTTCGAAGAAGCTCAGGTCCTTCTTGATCACGTTGGTGTTGAGCAGGGCCTTCTCGGCGCACTCGGCGCCCTGGAAGACGCCGGCGTTGTCGATGCCGGGGGCGCCGAAGTAGCAAGTGCCGCCCGGATACAGGTAGCCCCACACGCCGATGTCGAAGGCGAACGCACCGAAGGTCGGGCGGATACCGCCGTAGACGTCGATTTCGGCCGCAGCCCGGTTCGGGAAGGAAATGCTCTCACCGGCCACGCCGACATAGAGCTGGAGGTCCTTGGTGACGTTGTAGCGAGGCTCGAAATAGGCCGCGACCGAGGGCTTGTGGTTCGACTGGGTGATACCGCGGAAGATGTAGTCGCTCATGATTGCGCCGCCGAAAGCGATATCCCAGGGATCGAAAGCAACCACCGGCGGGGCCTTCTTGGCCTTCACTGCCATGTCGGCCGCGAAAGCCGAACCCGTCGTCACCATTGCCAGCGCCGTTGCCAACAAAGCCACTTTTTTCATTTCGATCCCCATCTACCCGTTCGTACTTGCCAGTCGGCGCCCGGAAGCCCCCGGGGCATGCGACCTGTCTGCAAAATTGCGTTACTGCGACAATCTGGATCGACGGACGCGAAGGGTGAAGCAAAAAGCGCGAGCATCTGCCGACTTTTTAGGCGTTTTGAGGTTTCCACGAAAGGTTGTCAGCCTGTGTGGCTTCTGGATCACATTATCTGCATCACAAAGTGCATAGGGGCCCCGTGCAAGTACGGACGCCGCCGGCCACGTGGCGCCGGCGCCACGAATCATTTCGGCTGAAGAGGGACGGCTCGCGGCTCCTCATGCAGCGATGCAAAAAGGCCGCAGCGTCACCGCCACGGCCTTTCTGCTTGCAGATATTCCAAGAGATCGAGATAGGGCCCTCGGCCTAGCCCTGCCCCTCGACCGGCGTCGGTTCCGCAGAAGACGAAGGCATCGCCCAGCTCGTCTCGGCGACGGGCTCGGGCGCCGGACCTGATGGCTTCGGCGCGGGAGCTGCCTTCGCCTTCTTCGGTGCCGCTTTCTTCGCGGCTTTCTTCGGTGCAGCCTTCTTGGCCGCCGCCTTCTTGGCAGCCTTCTTCGGGGCGGCCTTCTTCGCAGATTTCTTGGCAGATTTCTTCGCGGACTTCTTGGCTGCCTTCTTCTTCGTCGCCTTCTTCGCCGCTACAGCCTTCTTGGCCTTTTTGGCCTTCTTGCTTTTCTTCTTCTTCGCTTTCGCCATCGTGGTCCTCCTGTTGCCGCCGAACAATGGTCGATCGGGCGCCTTCAGACGTCACCTCGGGAGGAAAGTTCAGGCTCTGAAAGCTCAAACTTGCGCGTTCAGTGCCGGCCGCGACCCGCCCGTAGCCCAATCGAGAAGCTCAATCGTGTGTACGACCGGAACTGACGTGCCACTGGCAATCTGCACCATGCAACCGATATTGCCCGCGGCAATCATGTCCGGCTTGACGCTTGCGATGTTGGCGACCTTGCGATCGCGCAACCGGCCCGCAAGCTCGGGCTGGAGAATGTTGTAGGTCCCCGCCGAGCCGCAACACAAATGGCTCTCGGGCACATCTTTCACCACGAATCCATTCTTGGAAAGCAATTCTTTCGGAAGCCCCGTGATTTTCTGTCCGTGCTGCAACGAACATGCGGAGTGATAGGCGACGACGATGTTGTCCTGCCGTGCAGTCGATTCCAATCCGAGGCCGGCGACGTATTCGGTGATGTCCTTGGCGAGCGCGGACACCTTCGCCGCGTCGGCTGCGAAGGCTTGATCCTCGCGCAGCAGATAGCCGTAGTCCTTGATCACGGTGCCGCAGCCGGAGGTCGTCACCAGGATGGCGTCGAGCCCCTCGCCGGCGGCCTCCGCACTCCACGCCGCGACGTTGGCACGCGCCCGCGCCAATGCATCCTGGTCGTTGCCGAGGTGATGGGTCAGCGCGCCGCAGCACTGCTCGTCCCTGACCAGGACGACCTCGATGCCGTGGCGGGTGAGCAGGCTGATGGCGGCCTGGTTGATGCGCGGCGCCAGCACCTGCTGGGCGCAGCCCTGCAGCAGCGCGACCCGGCCGCGCTTCTTGCCGAGGGCCGCGAACACGCTGCCCGGGAGCGGTCCCGGTGACGGCAGCCGGTGTGGGGCCAGCGCCAGCATCGCCTTGAGGCGCTGGATCAGGCCGGGAGTCGCCGAGGGCCGCGGCGTCGGCAGAAACACGGCCAGCGGGCGGGCCAGCCGCGCCAGCCACATGCTGATGCGAAAACGCTGCGGGTCCGGCAGGACGAAGGCCAGCACCTGGCGCAGCAGGCGCTCGGCCAGCGGACGCCGGTAGCGCTGCTCGATCCTGACCCGGGCCTGGTCGACGAGGTGCATGTAGTTCACCCCGGAGGGGCAGGTCGTCATGCAGGCCAGGCACGACAGGCAGCGGTCGACATGCTTGACCACTTCGGCCGTCGGGGCTCGGTCCTTCTCCAGCATCTCCTTGATCAGATAGATGCGGCCACGGGGGCTATCGAGTTCGTCGCCGAGCAGCACATAGGTCGGACAGGTTGCGGTGCAGAAGCCGCAATGGACGCAGGCGCGCAGGATCTTGTCGGCTTCCGCGATATCGGGGTCGGCGAGCTGGGCCAGCGAGAATTCGGTCTTCATGCCGCAGCGCCCCGCGTCAGACGTCCCCGGTTCAAGATCGTCTTCGGATCGAAACTGGCGCGTACCCGTTCGCTCAGGGCCGCGATGCCGGGCGCCTGCGGATGGAATACATCGACCTCGCGCCTGACATCCTCGGCCGCCCGGATCAGCGTGGCGTGACCCTCGACCGCATTCGCGCACGCACGCACGACCGGGGCATGCGCGTCGCGCTTCGGCGGCAACGCGGCCCAGATCAAGCCGCCGCCCCAATCATAGATCACGTCACCGCCGGTCTCGCGCGCCAATTGCGTCCCGAGCGCCGCGCCGGAGGCCGGCGGGCAGACGATCCGCCAAACCGGCCAGGCCCCCAGCGCGCCGCCGGCCGCGAACGGCAGCACGTCGCGCAGCGTCGCCCACAGCGCGGACGACGCCGCGTCCTCGATCAGGGTTGCGGTTCCGAACGGCGTCAGCAATTCACGCAGCGAGCCGGCGCGGTGGGCGGCGGAGGCGGTGATGCCCTCGAGCCGAAGTGCGGTCAGCGCCTCGCCCTGACCTGCAATGTCGCCAAGCCCGTCTGTCCTGGCCCGAAACGCCGATTTCGGCAAATGCGCGGCACCGGAGACGTCAAACGGCGAGCCCAGCGCCGCGGTCATCGCCTTGTTGGCGGCGGCATCATCTAACCCGCGCAGCAGCAGAGTCCGCTCGGCCTCCGGCTTCGGCATCACTTTCAGCGTGACCTCGGTCATCACCGACAGCGTGCCCCAGGACCCCGCGAGCAGCTTGCAGAGGTCGTAGCCGGTGACGTTCTTCACCACCTTGCCGCCGGTCTTGAAGCTGTCGCCGAAACCGGAAACGGCATGCGCCCCGAGCAGGTGATCGCGCGCCCCGCCCGCCCGGATGCGCCGCGGCCCGGCAAGCCCGGCTGCGATCATGCCGCCGATGGTGCCCAGCGCCGGCGTGCCGAGCAGCGGTGCGGTGTTCATCGGCTCGAAGGCGAATTGCTGGTTCTTGGCGTCGATCAGCGACAGCACGTCAGCGAGCGGCGCGCCGGCCTGGAGCGTCACGATCAGCTCGTTGGGCTCGTAGGAGGTGACGGCATTGAGCGCGGAGATGTCGAGCAGGGCATTGGTCGCCATGGCATGGCCAATGCTGCGCTTGCTGCCATGGCCGATGATCTCGAGCGGCTGCTCATTGGCAATCGCCGCGCGCACCACCTCTTCGACGTCTTTGGCGTCTCTGACCTTGAGCGTATCCACGGGAAAAGGCGGTAGCGAAATTCGCGTCGGAAATCAATTCGCGCGACGCTCGAGCCTCTCATCCCAAAGGCGGCTTCACGCACGCACCACCCGCTGACGAAAGGCCATATGCGCCTGCCCTCCCCGGCCCTGGAAGAGGGCACTCAATGCCGCTCAGAACCTTGGGATGTCCGGGAACGCCAGCTTCCCCGCATGGACATGCATGCGGCCGAGCTCGGCGCAGCGGTGCAGGGTCGGAAACACTTTTCCGGGATTGAGCAGGCCCTGTGCGTCGAAGGCGCATTTCAGCCGCTGCTGCTGGTTGAGATCGATCTCGGTGAACATGTCGCCCATGAGGTCGCGTTTCTCGATGCCGACGCCGTGCTCGCCGGTCAGCACGCCGCCGAACTCGACGCAGGCGCGCAGGATGTCGGCGCCAAAAGCCTCGGCGCGCTCGATCTCGCCCGGCTTGTTGGCATCGTAGAGGATCAGCGGGTGCAGGTTGCCGTCGCCGGCGTGGAACACGTTGGCACAGCCGAGCTGGTATTTTTCCGAGAGTTCGCGGATGCGCGCCAGCGCCTTCGGCAGCGCGCCGCGTGGGATCGTGCCGTCCATGCAGAGATAGTCGGGCGAGATGCGGCCGACGGCGGGGAACGCTGCCTTCCGGCCCGCCCAGAACAGGTTGCGCTCGGCCTCCGAATTGGAGATCTGCAGCGTCACCGAGCCGCAGTCTCTTGCGATGGTCTCGACGCGCGAGATCAGCTCGTCGACCTCGATCTTGGGACCGTCGAGCTCGATGATGAGCAGCGCTTCGACATCGAGGGGATACCCGGCATGGACGAAAGCTTCGGCCGCGTGGATCGCGGGCTTGTCCATCATCTCCATCCCGCCGGGAATGATGCCGGCACCGATGATGCGCGCCACGCATTCGCCGGCCGCCTCGACTTGCGCGAATCCGACCATCAGCGCGCGCGCCGTCTCCGGCTTCTGCAGGATGCGCACCGTGATCTCGGTGATGACGCCGAGCAGCCCCTCCGAGCCGGTGATGACGCCCATCAGATCATAGCCGGCGTTCTCGCACCCCTTGCCCCCGATGCGCAGGATCTCGCCGCTCATCAGGACAATCTCGCAACCGAGCACGTTGTTGGTGGTCATGCCGTATTTCAGGCAGTGCACGCCGCCGGAATTCTCGGCGACATTGCCGCCGATCGAGCAGGCGATCTGCGAGGACGGATCGGGCGCGTAGTAGAAGCCGGCATGCGCGACCGCCTGGCTGATCGCGAGGTTGGTGACGCCGGGCTCGGTGACAACGACGCGGTTGTCGAAATCGATCTCGCGGATGCGCTTGAACTTGCCGAGCCCGAGCAGCACGCCGTCTTCCAGCGGCAGCGCGCCGCCGGATAGCGATGTGCCGGAGCCGCGCGGCACCACCTTGATACCCTGCGCGGCACAATATTTCAGGATGAGCGAGACCTGCTCGGTCGTATCGGGCAGCACCACCACCATCGGCGGCTGCCGATAGGCGGTCAGCCCGTCGGATTCATAGGCCCTCATCTCGGCGGCACTGTCGATCACGCCTTCACCTGGCACGATTGCACGCAAGGCGGCGACGATCTCGCTGCGACGCGCCAGCACGTTCTGGTCGCTCGCGGGCATCATGATGGCCATATTAGAAGCCTTCGTCCGACGGAGGAAATTGTCCCGGCAAATCAATCATGTCTTGCCCTCTTTGGGTAGGGTCCTCCGCAGGTCGCATTGCTTTGTTGCAGCGCAAGTTCTCTCTGGGGCAAGTCGGCTATCGGGAAACCTGTCAAGGTTTCGCGGCTTGTCCACCTGCACCGGACCTGCGAAAACCACGACCCTCCATCTGACCCGGGAAGAGACGAAGAGCACCCTTATGACAAAACTGACTTTCGGCGCGCTGACGCTCCTCACCGTCATTGCCACCGCACCCGCCGCGATGGCGCAGGATGTCGCGGCCGGCAAGACATCGTTCAACAAGTGCCTGGCCTGCCACGCGATCGGCGAAGGCGCCAAGAACAAGGTCGGCCCCGAGCTGAACGGCCTGAATGGCCGCAAGTCGGGAACTGCGCCGGACTACAGCTATTCGGATGCGAACAAGAATTCCGGCATCACCTGGGACGAAGCGACCTTCAAGGAATACATCAAGGACCCCAAGGCCAAGATTCCCGGTACCAAGATGGCATTCGCCGGCGTCAAGAACGAGACCGAGATCAACAATCTCTGGGCCTTCATCTCGCAGTTCGACAAGGACGGGAAGATCAAGCAGTAAGCGGCGCGAACGGCGCCCGCCGGAGCTTCGGTTCTGATCGGATCAGAACCGAAGCGCCGGCTGCTTGTTTTTGACGCGCTTTCTTCTCGCGAGAAGGTACCCACGCCGCTCGAAAACGCCTTAGCCGGCGGCTGCCGGCGCCGGGGCGATGTTTCCGATCATCGTCTCGATCTCCGTCTTCACCAGATCCGGCACCGCGTTCTGCACCATGTGGCCGAGATCGGGCAGCACGAGCAGCTTCGCATTCGGCACCAATGCTGCAAACGGGCGCGCGTGGATGCTGGTTTTCACCGTCTTGTCGGGCTCGCCCGCTATGATCGTGACCGGCGCCTTGATCTCGCCATAGCGCGCGACCTGCGCGAGCACTGCCTCCTTCAGCGTCACCAGGTCATTGGCATTGGCGATGAACTCGCGCGGGCGCAGCAACAGCGGCGTCGCGGAATCCTGCACGAAACCATCCGGCATAACTTGCGGCAGGAACACGTTGCGCGCGCCGGCCTCGGTGACGAAATAGCCGAGCGGCAGCGTGATGGTGTAGGCGAGCAGCGGGCCGATCACCGGCGTTGCGATGAGCTCGTTGTAGCGCCCGACGCCGCCGCGCCAGGGATGGGTGACGGGCGCCAGCATCACGAGGCCGGCGACGCGGGCCGGATGATCGAGCGCGATCCGCGCGCCGAGCGCGCCGCTCCAGGAATGCACGACGAAGACCGCACGCGCGATGCCGAGCTTTTGAAGCGCCTCGTCGATCATCCGCGCCTGGACCTCGGGCGTCGAATCCTGCCGCCGTGCGCGCGTGCTCCAGCCGTGGCCGGGACGGTCGATCAGGATGACGCGGTGGTCCCGGGCGAGGAGGTCGCCGAGCGGACGCCGCATCGCTTCGAGATTGGAGCTCGCGCCGTGCAGCATCACGATCGGCAGGCCGGCTTCGCGCGGACCGATGTCGACGACGTGAAGCACGGCGCCATCGACCTCGATCATGCGGCCCTGCGGCGGAAAGGCGCGCTGCACGGCGAGGACACCCGCCTGCGTGACCAGCGCCAGCAGAACCAGCGCCGTCACGACTGACATCACGATCATGGAGCGAATCCGGGCGATCCAGGGCACTTCACAATTACGAGCGTGGCGCGTGGCAGTTTCGCCCCGGGCCTTTCGGCACTTCCACAGAAATTAAGGGGCTGTGGATATGTCCACAATTGCCAAACAGGAAAAACAAATGGAATCAATGATATTGCCCTGCGACACGCAAGCTTCGGACCAGCTTCATGCGACCGTCATCGCGGCTTCCATATAATCGCCACGGTCGGTTCCGCCATTTAGGCGCGGGTGGGCGCCGATCCTCCTTGCAGCCTTCGGGGGATGCGGGACAGGCCGGCGGGAATTGTCCTGGTTTGAACCGGAGAATGTCGATGAACTTCAGATCGAATGACACTGCGATCGACGAAATCGTCGCGAGCTGCAACGGTGACCTGCGCGGTGCCGTGCGGGCGCTGCTCCTGATCAACGAGCATCTCGAGGCGGAGCTTGCCAAGGCCTACGCCGCGGCTGCGGATCGCGACCTCGCCGAGCGCGGCAGCAGCGTCCTGCACTAGTCCTGGCTCGTGCTGTCGTCGGCCTTTTCCTCGTCGGAGGCGGGCGCCGGACAGGCGCGAATCGTAGATTGGGCAAGCTTGGCATCGGCCCTGGACTTGTAGGGACCGTCGCCGAACCAGATATCGCCGATGATGATCGGATTGCTGGTCACGATGTCGCATTTGCCGGTGGCGCGATTGCCGACCACCCAGAACAGTCCGTCGGCAAAACTCATCGTTCCCGACGCGAGCAGCAAGCTACCCGCAAAGATCAAGCGCTTCATGGCTGTGCTCCTGCGATGCAGGTAAGCCAGTGGCGACGCCGGCAATAGACCTCGAAACGCCGCGCCTGCGATCTTGGTTAATCCGAAGACGCTGCGTTCCTTCAACAACTGATCGAGTTCGAGGCTAGATGTCGCGGCCTTCGACCTTTTCGGTCAGCGCCTTGACCTGATCGGGAATCTTCTCGAGGTGAGGATTGACGGCGAGTGCCTTGCGGTAGGCCTCGAGCGCACGCTTCTCGTCCCCGACCTCCTGCATGATCATACCGAGGCCGGCGAGCGCGCCGAAATGGCGGGGCTCGCGGATCAGCACCTCGCGGATGTCGGCGAGCGAGCGGCCGTAATCGTTCTGCATGTAATAGAGCGTGGCACGCCGGTTCCAGGCCTCGATGTAATCGGGCCTGAGCTTGATCACCGAATCCAGCAGCTTGATCGCGACGTCGATCTTTTGCGCGTCGACCGCGGTCTTGGCCCGCGACATCAAGAGCGAAGCGGTGTCGCTCGGGGTCTGCAGCCAGATCGCCCAGATTCGCGCCTCGACATGCTTGGCGCTGGCCTCGTCGGGCGCCGCCTTCAGCGCGCCGAACAGGAAATCGAGATTCTTGCTGCGGTCGACCTTGGGCAGCTTGGACGGGGCCTCCGGCAGTTTCTTCTGCTTGCCGGGCGGCTCAATCTGCTGCGCCAGGGCTGGAGCCAGCCCGGCGGTTCCCAGCGCGAGGGTCAGACACAGGGTATGCGCGAAACGGAATCTCACTGCCATGGCGAAAGTGTAAACGCGCAAAGCCGCCCTTGCAAAGCAAAGGCGGCGTCAAACTCGTGTGAGACCGTGGTCTTGCGGGGCGCGCGACAGGCGAGCGCGAGGGCAAGCTTAGCCCTGGCGAGCCTTGAAGCGGCGCTGCACCTTGTTGATCACATAGACCCGGCCCTTGCGGCGGACCAGGCGGTTGGCGCGATGGCGACCGCGCAGCGATTTCAGCGAGTTACGGACCTTCATGGCAGAATCCTGAACGTTCGAAAGGCCGTGTTCGGCACTACCGTTTCGGCACGCGCGAATGTGGCAAAATGAGAGCTTGCCCGCCGGCGGACCGACCGCCCGGGACGGGGCGGTTCTTAAGGCATGGCGGGAGGTCATGTCAATGTTAACCGCCCGGTTCCGAACCGGCAATTTCGCGAAAACAACCCCATGCACAGTAGAAGCGGCCGGATCGGCCCGATCTTCCTCATCAGAGGCCAGGCGCAGCAACGACTCTTGCGGCCTGCGGTTTTGCTTCCAGCAACGCCTTGCCAAATTCGTTATATCATATAATCAATTCGGCAACCCGTCGGGAGGAAACCAATGCCGAAGCTCAAGCTGCCCAATATCGACGATGTCGTCGCCATCGACATCCACACCCATGCCGAGGAGCCCTGCGGCTGCCATCCCGACGACGGCTATGACGACTTCCAGGCGCAGATGGCGGAATACTTCAAGTCGCCGAACAAGCATCCGCCGACCGTGCCGGAGACCGCGGCCTATTACCGCTCCAAGAACATCGCCGCGGTGATCTTCCCTGTCGATGCCGAGCGCGAGACCGGCTTCCGCCGCTACAACAATTACGAGATGCTGGAGGTCGCCTCCGAGCATCTCGACGTCCTCATTCCGTTCGTCTCGATCGATCCGCACAAAGGCAAGCTCGGGGCACGCGAGGCGCGCAAGCTGATCGAGGAATACGGCGTGCGCGGCTTCAAATTCCATCCGACCATGCAGGGCTTCTACGCCAACGACCGCATGGCCTATCCGCTCTATGAAGAGATCAACAATGGCGGCGCGATCGCGCTGTTCCACACCGGCCAGACCGGCGTCGGCTCGGGCATGCCCGGCGGCATGGGCATGCGGCTGAAATATTCCAACCCGATGTACATGGACGACGTCGCGGCCGATTTCCCCGACCTCAAGATCATCCTCGCCCACCCCTCCTTCCCCTGGCAGGAGGAGGCGCTGTCGGTCGCGACCCACAAGCCGAACGTCTACATCGATCTCTCCGGCTGGTCGCCGAAATATTTCCCGCCGATCCTGGTGCGCTACATCAACTCGATCCTGCAGGACAAGATGCTGTTCGGCTCGGACTGGCCGGTGATCACGCCGGACCGCTGGCTGTCGGATTTCGCCAAGATCGACATCCGCGACGAGATCCGGCCGAAGGTGCTGAAAGCGAACGCGCGGAAGCTGCTGGGGATCTAGGCTAAAGCGTAATGAGATCAGGTTGCCAACGGAGTCCCACCCCTCTCCCGCTTGCGGGAGCGGGTCGGGGAGAGCGTGTTTCAACACCGGGACAATCCCCTAGAGGAGGAAGCCCTCACCCGTCGCGCGAAACGATGCTTCGCATCGCCCGGGACGCGCCCCTCTCCCGCGAGCGGGAGAGGTGAACGAGACCCCAGACCTGCGCCGGGCCCCATCGACGAACACCTAAATCAGGCGTCAGAGAGGTGGCTGCCAACCGACCCCGCACCTGCAATGTCGTGATCTCGCCAATGTCGACGCGCTTCGTTCTCATAGGCGTTCCCTAATCGCAGCGTTGAAATTATCGTTGTTGCTGTCTGGATTTGATGTCGAGCAAGTTCAGCAGCGTTGCAGTCGCGATCATCGCCACGATGCCACCGAGACTAAGGGCTAACTGCATCGCAAGCCCGTCCGAGATGTCGTGCCTCGCCACATCGGCAGCGAACGACAGCAGGACGCCGAGACAATAGATTGGTAGCGAGTTCTGGCCACAGAGGATCGCACCGCGCATCACCGGCGTCATCGGCCCTGGCCATTTGCGAGGCATGAACCATGCCGCCAAGACCGCCATGGCCAAAAAATGCAGCAGTCTAAATGGATCGAGATTCGATTTGTCCAAGGGGTGCAGCTTCGGCAGCTGCGGAATTACTGCTTCCAGGGGCCTGATGTGCCAGCTCAAGACGACGATCAAGCTGAGCAGCAGATACAAGACTGAAACTGTAAGAGCTGTGCGTGACATCAAAAACGGCAGCACTCTCTCGCCCGCGATCGTCCACCAGGCGCCAAGTACAACCAGCAGCTGCCAGGCCAGCGGATTGAAGGCCCAGTGGCCGTTGGGCCATGCAGTGACGGTCCAGCCGAAGATATGCACCAGCGCATAGAGCGCCAGCGAGGCGCCAAGCGTCACGTTCGGCAGACGCAGCAGCAGCCACAGCAAGGGCGCGAACGAGAGATGAAAAAGCACGAAGATCGGCAACACGTCGGTATTGACCGGACGGTATTGCAGGATCGCCGTGCGCGCGAGCGTCGCGCCCGGATCGTCCAGTAGAATGCGCGTATTGCTCTCGTCAGCAAGGCGGCCTCCGCCTGCAACGTGAACCAGGATGGCGCAAGCGAGCGTGAGCAACAGAAATGCGACATAGATGTCCCAGCTTCGCCGCACCGTCCGGATGATCACTCCGGTCCAGCCCTCGCGGCGCCATGCCTTGCCGTAGGCCATCGCGCAGGTTACGCCGGAAATGAACATGAATGCTTCGGCGGCATCGCTGAAGCCGTAGTTCCGTAGCGTCAGCCAACTTCCGATGTTGTTGGGAACATGGTCAAGAAAGATGCACCACAGCGCGACGCCCCGACAGGCATCTATTCGCAGGTCGCGGCCCTGGCCTTTCAGCTCCGACAGTTCGCCGACAGCCAACCTCGGGATGGTAATTTGGTTGCGCATCCGGCTTTTCCCCCAAGCAGGCAAAATGGACCTGCCGCTGGAGGTACTGAGGTGAGTTGGTCACCTTCAAAGGCTGATTTTTTTTGCTGTCACCGGAGATGAATTTGCGCACCAGCATTGAGCTTTGCCGGCTTCGCACAATCAGTTGAGTCAAGCGATCCGCTATTGGACATTCGAGCGCTGCGGTCAATCCGGCAAAGTGTCCAAAACGGTCAATTCCTCGGCAGCCTTGTCGAGCAGCCCCCTGATGCGCTGATAGCTTCGCATGCCCAGGAGAGAATTGAGCGCCTTTTCGTCGACGTAATAGCGACGGTCCTGTCGATGAACGAGACCCCAACTTCGCAGGCGTTCCAGTCTGTGCAGGACTGTCGTGCGGGGCACACGCATGTACGCCGCAATCTTAGCGACGGAAAATGGCCTGTCTTCAAACTGACCAAGAGCTACGCACAACCCAATGAAGAAGATTTCCAAGCGGCTACCAAAAGGCTCACTTGCAGGAGCATAGGCTCCGTGCACGGTTCTCATGATGTCGATCATCAGGCGACAGAGCACCAACCGTTGTCGCGCGGCTCTGATCCCCTTCGAAGCAACTTCGCCAATCAGTCTTCCCATCGCCGCGGGCTTTCCGAGCTACGCCCGGGCTGCCTGCGCCGACCCCGGACGTCGGTTTCTCACTTTAAGGCCAAACTCATCGTATCGAAAAACTGTATCGGTCTGAAAGAGGTGCAAATTGCTTGCGAGCCGCCCATCGAAGCCGTCGTCTTCGATGCCTACGGTTCGCTCACCGAGAGGATGCGTTTCCGGGCGATGGCGAGATCACCACGCAGGTCTGGCGCATCAAGCAGCTCGAATACACCTGGCTGCGCTCGCTGATGCGGCGCTGGCGGCTTTTCGTCTCTGAGGCGGCAAGCCGGCCCGAAAACTGCAGCCCTAAAACTCCAGCTTGTCGCGTATCGCCTCGATCCCGGCCCTGGCGCAGGCTTCGTCAGCATCACCGCCAGGCGCCCCGGACACACCGACGGCCCCGACCAGCGAACCGCCCGCTTCGACAATCAATCCGCCACCTATGATCACCGTGCCGGGGAGATTGCGGATACCGGCCTGCATCATGCCAGGTTGGCTGACGGCATTCAGTTCGGTGGTGCTGGTCCTGAATGTTGCTGCGGTCCACGCCTTGCCCGAAGCCGTCGAAACGGTGTGAGCGCCTGCGAAACTGTCGCGAGGGATCACCTGTGTTCCCCCGAAACGATCGACGACCGCGACGGCGACCTGGTACCCGCGCGATCGGCAATCGCCAAGCGATGCCCGGGCCAGGTCAAGCGCCAGCTCGGGACTCAGGGATTTGTAGGTCGCGAGCGGCTCCTGCGCCATTGCCGGGTACGCGAGCATCAACGGGACGGTGGCCGCAAGCAGGGTTCGAGCGAGCATGGCTTCTCCGACGTGAGCAGGTCCGGCGCCGACTTTTGGCCTAGTTCAGCGCACCGTATGTCAGGTCGTCGAACAAGGTGACACTGTCGGCCTTGGTCCACAAGCCGATCATGCCGGCGTCCTTGATCGATTGGTCCTCGACCTCGAACATCGGCTTGCCGTCATACGTTACCTTGAACAACTTTCCCGCGAATTCGCACCGCAGGGAATGCCATTGGCCCGACGGCACCGATACCTTGACGCCATAGCCGCCTTTCCGGCCGACGATATCGAGCGCGCTGCGAACACCCTTGCTCGTCTTGTAGAGCACGACATTGTCTTCAAGCGCATTGGCCCGCACCACATAGTAATTGTCGGCATCCTTTGCACGCCAGACAATACCGGCCGCACGATCCTCGGAGCCTGCGATCGCCTTGAACTTGACCTCGACGAACCCGTCCACGATGCTGATGCCGTTCCTGAGCGCAACTGGAAACGTCGCCTGACCGGATTGTTTGAGGACGTTCGGCTTGCTGGGCGCCGTCAACTCCACTTCGACCGTCCATTTGGGCTGGCCACGGCCCGTCATCGTCAGAGTCCAGCCTTCGGGCGCTGCGCCGGCCGCTGCGTTGTCAAAGTTCACAGTTTCTGCCATCGCGTTTCCTCCCACCAACAACAGGAACAACGCCGCCCCCGAGAGCGCTGTGCTCATTTTTTGCATCTAAGCTTCCCGCCTGTATTGATCGTACAGTGTTGCAGCGTTGTCCCATTTGATCGCTTCCATGTAGATGTCGACATACTTCGCGGCAGCGGCGCCATAATCCATGTGATAGGCGTGCTCATACATATCGAGCACCAGCACGGGGCGTCCGGCGGCCAGCGTGGTCGTGTGGTCGGCGGCCCATTGATTGACCAGCCGCTTGTCGCGTGGCGAGTAGGAAAGTATCACCCAGCCGGAGCCGCCGCCTTCGGCCTTGCCCATGGCGGAGAACTCCGCGCGCCACCGCTCCATGCTGCCGAAATCGCGCGCGATGGCGTCGGCAAGTGCCGTGCTCGGCTTGCCGGCACCACCGAGCCCGTCGAAATAGATTTCGTGGAGGATCATCGAGTTTGACGCGACGAGTTCCTCGCGCTTCAGGCCATTGATGACGAAGTTCGGAGCTTTCGCGAAGTCGAGCTCGGCAAGCTGCGTTCCGATCGCGTTGAGTCGTTTTACGGCGCCGACATAGTTGTTCTCGTAGTGGCTCACGAGCACCTTCTCCGAGATGCCGGCAATGGATTTCGGGTCGAACGGCATCGGCTTGGCCTGGTGTGTCATTGGCAGGGCTCCTGTTGGCTGATTGACGTGCGCAAGGGCTTGCGTCCCCGTGAGTATTGCGGTCGATGCCGCAGCAGGCCCCACGCCCCTGACGAAGTCCCGGCGGTCGGGTATTCGTGGTCACGGAATCCTCCACGTCATCATCGTCCCCGACGTGCCCCGCGTGCTCGCCAGCTGCTGGTGCTCGCTGTCCTGTCGCGCGCGCAAATGGAGCGCGCGGCCCTCGTCGATACGGACATCGACGATGGGTCGGCGCGCTGGCGGCACCAATTGACGGGACAATTTCGCTGATGAGTTCGAGATGAAAGGAGACATGCAGCGTCCTTGGTGACCAGGACGCGATGCTTGGGCATGTCGCCTCGCGGGGAGATCGCAAATCCCCGTGCCGTGAATTAAGCGCTCTGCCGCCTGGCGTGTCAATCTGCCAGGCGAGGTCAACGGGGTGACGATTTCTTGAAGAGAGGTCCGACCTTGTCGCGCGCCGGGCCGCTTCGGTATTGTCGGTGCGCGCTGCAAATATCACGGAGGAGCGAGCCAATGAGCATCAAAGCCGTCGTCTTCGACGCCTACGGAACGCTCTACGACATCCAGTCGGTCGCAGACGTCACCGAGGATGCGTTTCCGGGCTATGGCGAGATCATCACTCAGGTCTGGCGCATCAAGCAGCTCGAATACACCTGGCTGCGCTCGCTGATGCGGCGCTACCGGGATTTTGACGCGGTCACCCGCGACTCGCTCGCCTATACGCTGCGCATGCTAGGGCTTGCCTACGAGAGCGAGGGCTTCGAGCGCGTGATCGAAAAATATCTACATCTCGATCTCTATCCGGATGCAACAGGCGCGCTTGCAGCCTTGAGGCCGCGAAAACTCGCCATCCTCTCCAACGGCAGTCCGGACATGCTGGACGGGCTGGTGCGCAACTCAGGGCTCGACGGCCTGCTCGATGCCACCATCAGCGTCGATGCGAAGAAGATCTTCAAGCCGAGCCCGGCGGCCTATGAGCTGATCGGGGAGGTGTTCGGCACCAAGACGGACGAAGTCCTGTTCGTGTCCTCCAATCCCTGGGACGTGGCGGGCGCGAAGTCGTTTGGGCTGAACGTCGCCTGGCTCGAACGGGTGACGCCCGAGGCGATGGCGCTGGCTTGCGTCGAGACCGAACTCGTGGCACCGCTGACAATGTTCAAGGCGATCCGCACCCAGATGGACGAGCTCGGCTTTGCGCCGGACCACCGCGTCCGCTCGCTCTCCGAGCTGCCAGCTATCATCTAGGGCAGGTACCGCCGCCCGCCCGAGAGACTGGAATGAGCCTGGAATCTGTTCGCGCCTT
The DNA here is from genome assembly GCF_051853005.1 of Bradyrhizobium sp. SMVTL-02. Lineage (NCBI taxonomy): Bacteria > Pseudomonadati > Pseudomonadota > Alphaproteobacteria > Hyphomicrobiales > Nitrobacteraceae > Bradyrhizobium > Bradyrhizobium sp. SMVTL-02. The sequence goes on from NZ_CP182469.1 coordinate 7,350,414, forward strand.
CTTCGCCGAGAAAGCCCCCGACGTCACCGTCATCGAATCCCCGATCAGCTCCGCGACGGTGGCGCTGGCGGCCGAAGCCTATGGGGTCGAGCCTGGACGGATCGCCAAGACGCTGTCGTTGCGGATCGGCGAGCGCGTGATCCTGATCGTCGCCGCGGGCACCTCGCGCATGGACAACAAGAAGGTGAAGGCGCAGTTCGGCGGCAAGCCGAAGATGCTGGGGCCGGAAGAAGTCGCCGACATCACCGGCCACGAGGTCGGCGGCGTCTGCCCGTTCGGGCTGAAGGCGCCGCTGCCGGTCTATTGCGACCTGTCGCTGAAAGCGTTCGACGTGGTGGTGCCGGCCGCAGGCTCGACCCACAGCGCGGTGCGCATCACGCCCGAGCGCATGGCGGAGTTGACCGCGGCCGAATGGGTCGATGTCTGCGAGCACAAATCCTAGAGCCGCCTAGTCGTCGTCATCGTAATAAGGCGGAGGCGGAGGCGCATTGTTATAGCGCGGGGGCGGGGCGACGCGGTTGCGCGGCACCGGCTGCTGCGCCTGGTTGCTCGACTGAAACACGGCGCGGCAACCGCTCGAAAGGCGGGGCGTGTTCTGCTGCAAGCAAGCCACAATACGGTTCCTGTCCGGAATCTGGTCGCTGCACAGGCGCCACACATCCGGTGTGCAGGCCATCTGCTGTTCCATGGTTCCGCGATATTCCTGGGCGGAGGCAGCGCTGTGGACGACGATGCCGCCGATCGCAAGCGCCACACTCAGCGCAATCCGCTCTGCTCGCATAGTTCCATCCCTTCCCGAGTCTCTCGAATTCTCATCAAACAATGAGACGCGGGCAGGTTCTGAACCAACAACAAAATGTGAAGGCAATGCGGAACCTACTCCACCTTGCCGATCTTCTTCACCGCCGCGATCAGCCGCGCGCTGTCGGCCGCCACGAATTCGGAGAAGGCCGGCGCGTCCTGATAGGCGACGAGACTGCCTGATGTCTCGAATGCCTTGAGCACGTCGGGGCTCGTCATCACCTGCGCCATCGCCTCGCGCAGCCGGCTGACGATCGGCGCGGGAAGAGAGCTCTGCGCAAAGAGGCCGGCCCAGATGTACATCTCGACGTCCTTGTAACCGAGCTCCTGGAAGGTCGGCACGTCCGGGAAACTCGCAACGCGCTGCGCGCCGCAATTACCGAGCACGCGCAGCTTGCCGTCGTCGACCTGCGGCTTCAGCGTGCCGGGCGCGGCCGCGATCGCCTGCACGGTGCCGCCGAGCAACGCGGTGAGCGCAGGACCGGCGCCGCGGAACGGCACGTGCAGCAGCTTGATGCCAGCGCTGTTTGCGAACATTTCCATCGCCACATGCAGCGTACCGTAGGGGCCGGACGAGCCGTAGGTGATCTGGCCCGGCCGCTTCTTCGCATCCTCGATGAAATCCTGCGCTGTCTTCCACGGTGCCGAGGCCGGCACCGCGAGTAGCGTCGGATCGGCCAGCACGCGCGCGATCGGCATGAACTGCGAGACCTCGTAGGCAACGGGACGATCGAACAGCCGGTCGGCCTCCGGCAGCACCGCGAGCGAGGACAGCGTCATCAGCAGCGTGTAGCCGTCGGGCTCGGCGCGTGCCGCGGCGGCATTGCCGACCGATCCGCCGCCGCCGCCGGCGCGATTGTCGACGATGACGGGCTTGCCGAGGATCCGCTCCAGCGCCATCGCTACGGGGCGCGCCGCGAGATCGGCCTGGCCGCCGGCCGGAAACGGCACGATCATGGTGATGTTGCGCACCGGATAGGCTTGCGCGAGGGCCCTGTCCGGTACAGCAGCCCGCAACAGCGGCATTGCCGCAACGGCGCGCAAAAGATCGCGTCGATCCATGTGCCTCCCCAGATTTTCTTTGTTTCTCCGGCCAGCCTAGCGTGGCGACCGGCAATAACAAGCCGTTAACCAGGCATTAACCATGTCCGACCGGGTGCGGAACGCATCGGCGGACCTGCGGGTTGCCCTTGCCGGGAGGGAGTGATGTGCAATCTTGGGACTATCGACGTCGCCCTGGACGAGATGCTGGTCAATCTCGCCGCGATCGTCTTGCGGCTTTCGGAACCGGACGCGACGCGAACACCGGAAGCGCGGCAGGCCCTGGCGAAGTCCGTCCATCAATACGCGGTTTGCGCGGCCCACTCGACCGACCCGCGTGTCCACGAGTTGAAGACGCGATTGGAGGGAACGCTGAAGCCGAATCTCCGCATCGTCGCGATCAACGGCGTGAAGGTGTCGTAGCCACACGCCGTCGTTGCGAGGATCCCTTGCGACCAAGCCATCCAGAATTCCCTCGGCGGTGACACTCTGGATTTGCTTCGCCGCGCTCGCAATGACGAGATAGTCGGGACCGCTCTCCCTACGCTCCCTTCACCTTCCCGCGCGGCCGCCGCTTGCAGGTGCCGGGCAGGTTGGCTGCGAGGAAATCGCCGAGCGCTTCGACGCGTGCGGGACGCGGGCCGCCGGGTGGCGTCACCAGGTGCACGGCGCCTTCGGCCTGCTTCCAGTCCTTCAGGATCACTTCGACGGCGCCGGAAGAGATGGCCTCGCCGACGATGAATTCGGGCAGCTCGGCGATGCCGAGGCCGGCGATCAATGACGGCATCACGGCTTCGCCGTTGTTGACGCGGAGCGGGCCGCCCGGACGCACGCTGGCCTGCTCGCCGGCCGAATTGGTGTAATGCCAGATGTTGGGCGTCGACATGTAGGCGTAGCTGAAGCATCTGTGCTCGGCGAGATGCATCGGATGCGTCGGCCGGCCGTGACGCTTCAGATAGGACGGCGCCGCCACCGTGAAGCGCGGCATGGTGAAGAGCCGGCGCGCGATCAGCGAGGAGTCCGGCAGCCGCGCGATCCGCACCGCCATGTCGAACCCTTCGCCGATCAGATCCACGGTCGCATCGCTTAAGTGCAGATCGACCGAGACTTCCGGATAGGCCTTGAAGAACTCCGGCAGCAGCGGCGCCACCGCCTTGATGCCGAACGTCATGGGCACGGCGAGCCGCACCAGGCCTCGCGGTGCGACCGATTGCGCGAGCGCCTCGTTCTCGGCCGCCTCGCCATCGGCAAGCAGGCGCGTCGCCCGGTCGGCGAGCTTGTGGCCGGCATCGGTCAACGCGAGCCGGCGCGAGGTGCGGTTGAACAGGCGGGCGCCGAGCCGCTCCTCCAGCCGGGTCACGGCTTTCGACACCGTCGCCTTGGACATCGTCAGCTCGCTCGCGGCCCCCGCAAACGACCGTAACTCCACGACTTTTGCGAAGATTGCGAGCGCCTCGAAATCGGGGAGTTTTGCCATCGATCAACCCGTCTCGGTGAATTTCAGGAAACAATGCGTTTCAACAGTTTCTATTTCTATACCACAGGCCGAGGCTTATCCAAGGCCAATCGCAAATCCACGGAATGGAGAAATCCAATGACCAAGAAGCTCTCAGGCAAGGTTGCCCTCGTCACCGGCGGCTCGCGCGGCATCGGCGCGGCATCCGCACGCGCTCTCGCCGATCAGGGCGCGGATGTCGCCATCAGCTATGTCGCTTCGCCGGACAAGGCGGAAGCCGTCGTCGCGGAATTGAAGGCCCGCGGTGTCAAGGCCCGTGCCTACAAGGCCGATCAAGCCTCGGCCAAGGAGGTCGATCAACTGGTCAGGAGCGTCGGCAACGATTTCGGCCGGTTGGACATCCTCGTCAACAATGCCGGCGTCGCCGTCGGTGGACTGATCGACGATCCTTCGACCGACACCGCCGCACTTGCACGCCAGGAAGACATCAACGTGCACGGCGTGGTCGCCGCGATCCGCGCGGCCTCGAAGCTGATGGGTGAAGGCGGCCGCATCGTTACGATCGGCTCCGGTATTGCCACGCGCGCCTCGTTCCCCGGCCTCGCCGACTACGCGGCAACCAAGGCTGCGATCGTCGGCTACACCAAGGGCGCTTCCCGCGACCTCGGACCGCGCGGCATCACGGTCAACGTGCTGCAGCCGGGTTCGATCAATACGGACATGAACCCGGACGACGACCGCGAATTCGCCGACGCACAGCGCAAGCAGCACGCTCTGCAACGCTTCGGCACTGCGGAAGAGATCGCGGCCGGCGTGGTCTTCCTCGCAAGCCCGGAAGCCTCCTTCGTCACCGGCACCGTGCTCAACATCGACGGCGGGTTTGGCGCCTGAACAAGGCGTCACGCGTCCAACCCAAGGAAGTACGCAAATGATCGAACTCAGACCTTTCGCAAAGCTCGGCGGCGCCGACCATGGCTGGCTCAAGGCCAAGCATCACTTCTCATTCGCAAGCCATTACGACCCGAACAACATGGGTCATGGCGCCTTGCGGGTGTGGAACGATGACGAGATCGCGCCGAACACCGGCTTTCCCGCCCACCCCCACGCCAACATGGAGATCATCACCTATGTGCGCGAGGGCGCGATCACGCACCAGGACAGCCTCGGCAACGAGGGCCGCACTGAAGCGGGCGACGTCCAGGTGATGAGCGCCGGCAGCGGCATCCGCCACTCCGAGTACAATCTCGAGCCGACCCAGACGCGGATCTTCCAGATCTGGATCGAGCCGACGCAACGCGGCGGACAGCCGACCTGGGGCTCGAAGCCTTTCCCCAAGGCCGACCGCTCCGGCAAGCTCGTCACCATCGCGAGCGGCTTCGAGAATGACACGGACGCATTGCCGATCCGCGCCGATGCGCGGGTGCTCGCCACCACGCTGAAGGCGGGCGAGAGCGCCGAGTACGCGCCGCAGAAGTCGCGGCATCTCTACCTCGTGCCCGCGGCGGGTGCCGTCGAGATCAACGGCGTGCGCGTCAACGCCCGCGACGGCGCGGCGATCCGCGACGAGGACCGGCTGAAGATCACGGCGCTCGAAGACTCCGAGCTCGTGCTCGTCGACGCGGCTTGACGATTCAAACGACCGATCATCTCACCAATCCCAACGGAGACCACCATGACCAAAGTTCTCGTCCTCTATTATTCCGCCTATGGCCACATCGAGGCGATGGCCAATGCCGTCGCCGAAGGCGCGCGCGAGGCGGGCGCCACCGTCGACATCAAGCGCGTGCCGGAGCTGGTGCCGGCCGAGGTCGCGAAAGCCTCCCACTACAAGCTCGACCAGGCCGCGCCCGTTGCCAAGATCGAGGATATCGCCAATTACGACGCGATCATCGTCGGTACCGGCACCCGCTTCGGCCGGATGGCCTCGCAGATGGCGAACTTCTTGGACCAGGCCGGCGGGCTATGGGCGAAGGGCGCGCTGCACGGCAAGGTCGGCGGCGCCTTCACCTCCAGCGCGACCCAGCATGGGGGCCAAGAGACGACGCTGTTCTCGATCATCACCAACTTGCTGCATTTCGGCATGGTCGTGGTGGGCATGAACTACGGCTTTGCCGGCCAGATGAAGCTCGACGAGGTCACGGGCGGCGCGCCCTACGGCGCCACCACGATCACCGGCGGCGACGGCAGCCGCCAGCCCAGCGCCAACGAGCTCGCCGGCGCGCGCTATCAGGGCCGGCAGATCGCGGAGACGGCCAAAAAGCTGCATGGCTGATGCGACACGGGCGGCATTCTCCTTCGGGACTGCCGCCCCACATGCATGAGCAGGATATTTGACCCGAAGCGAGACGAATGGCTTTCGAACTCTTGTTGATCGCGCAGATGATCCGCAAGCCCGCACAGGCGTTGGCACGGCGATGGTATTGCCGCAGCCTGTTCCGCGCTTCGCGCGGCCGGTTTCACTGCGCCGGGTGCACGGGATCGTGAGACGGCAATCGCCGTTACACTTGCGTGATGCCGGCGTGAGGCTGGACTAGCTCTGTCCTCATGGGGGGCGGCGCCGTCGACAGCCACCAGCCCTCGCCGGCAAACCAGCAGGTCTCGTCGGGAGCGCCCTCTCGCCGCAGCGACTGCACGCCCTCCCATCCTGTCGCGAACTCATCTGCCAATCGACGGGCGGCATCCGCATTCTGCAATCCCGCACAGCCGATGAACTGGGCGCGGCTGAGGAATTTCGCCGGCCAGATCGCGCCGTCATCCGGGCGGGTAATCATCAACATGCCGCCGGGCGTGCCTTCGGGCGCCAGCGGAAACACCAGCCGCCCGCCGGGTCGCAGCGCCTCGAGCCATTCCGCGGCCGGCTGCGCCGCGCCCGCGCAGACATAGATCACGTCGGCAGCCGGCAGATCGGAGGCGATACCCGAACGGTCGCGCACATCCGCATGGGCGACATCCTCTAGATTTTCGCGCGCAAGTCCCGCCAGGCGCTCGTCGATCTCATAGGCGTGGACGCGGCCGCGGGGTCCGACGAGATGCGCGAGGATCGCGGTGTAATAGCCGCTGCCCGCGCCGATCTGGATCACGGTCTCGCCCTCCCTGACGGCGCAGCCGGTGAGCCAATAAGCGTGTGCACTGGGCATGCCGATATTGAGGCCACGGACCGGATCCAGCGCGAGCAGCGCGTTCTGATAGAGAAAGGCCGGATCATCATCGGGCGTTACCACGTAAGGATGACCGCCGAAACAGATCGACCACGGCCCGGGCCCAACGAAAGGCTCGCGCCTGACGGTCCGAAAGGCCTCCTCGAGACGCGGATCCGTGGCTTTCGCCGCCGCACAGATCAACCGCGCGTAGAACGCGCGATATTTGGCCGAACGATCTTCCATGTCGCCTCCGGGAAATGAGGGCGAGGATAACACAACGTCTGCGACAATCCAATGGTCATGCAACCCGGAGTTATTGTCCGGTTTCAGCGTCCGCCCTTGTCCATCGCCCGCGCCGCAAGAGCGGCGAGCCTGGGGTGACGACGCAGGCCCTGGGCGGCGTGGTCGCGCCAGGCAAGAGGCAGCCCGCGCCAGGACAGCGCGACGCTGGCATCGGTCAGCGGCACCTGCTCGGCGCCAAGCCGGCGCTTGTAATCCTGATTGCCGATGCTGAGATCGAAGCGGCGCACGCCCTGAGCATGCAGCGCCGACATGGTGCGTTCGGCCACCAGCAGTCCGGGCGAGCAGCTCGACCAGGAATCGCCTGCGTGGCTGATGCGCAGCAGGAAATAGGTCGCTCCGTATCTCACGCCGAGCGTGGTGGCGACGATGGCTGCGTCGCATACCAGTGCCGAGATGACGGCATAGCCTTCTGCGACACCCTGGCGAGCAACCTCGCGATAGAAGCGGGCATGGGTGTCGTCGTTGAGAACGAAGCGCGAGCCGAGCTTGCGCATCCGTGCCTGCTGCTGGACGTCCATCACATCCAGCAGCTCGCGCGTCCGCGCGGGGTCCGTGGCAATCTCGAACCGCGCACCGGCGTGACGGCTGAAGACGCGCCAGCAGCGCGGCATCTGCATGCGCTTGATCGAGGCCCGATAGTCCTCATAGTCGTCGCCCATGAGCACGAGATTGCCGTTGACCGAGCACGATCCGGCGCGGCCGAGCGACACCAGCGGGTTCGGCTTGCCGCCGACCTGCGCCGGCATCTTCTTCAGGCGCAGCAGGTCGAAGCGGTCGGGCAAGGCGCGCAACGATTCGACCAGGGCCTTGCCGATCGCATCCATCGCTGCCGGATCCAGCGCCGCATCAAGCGCCAGGATGGGCGCGTTGTTGTCGGAGACGCCAAGGTCGGCGAACTCGACGATGCGGATACCGCGCCTGACATGACTGATCATCGGCACGAGCGCGATGTCCTTCCCCGTCGCGGCATCGGAGATCACGGCGATCAGCGGCTCGGCCTTGGCAAACGCTTCGTACCAGGCGCCGAGCCAGTAATCATGCTGGAAAGCCGTGCGATGGCCGGCATTCAGGCGCGATGCAGCCTGCCGCCACTCACGCAGGAAATCGACCGCGATTCCGACGTGCTGGACACGAGACCATCTGGCTGCTCGACGCTGAGAAACGTCATCCCCGGGACATATGATTACTGAGTGTTTCGAGATAGATTATGTTTTGTCGCAGGCTACAAGCGACGTTGCGGCTTATCGTTAAGCCGGTGCCACCACAGTTCCGCGACTGCGACAAGCTGTCAGTGTTGGGGTTCCGTCTGGTCGACGCACTGGAACCTGGCGAGAAAGTGCAGGCCCGCCACCGCCAAGGCGAACATGAACCAGATCGGATTCTGCCGTTCGAGCAGGAAGGTCTCGGTGGCGCCGTAGTAAAGGCCGAACAGCCAGACAGTCAGGAACAGCCTTGCCAGTGCACCGCTGCGATTGTGAGCCTGGGCCGTCTGGAAATTGTGGAGCGGCGCGAGCACGAAGACCAGGATCACCAGCGCCAGCCCCGGCAGGCCGATCGTGACCGCGAGGTCGAGATAGGAGTTGTGGCTGTGTGCCGCTGAGGTCGCCCACTCGGCGCCCTCGGCGGTCTGCCGCGCGGTGACGTCTTCCCAGAAGGCCGCGTAGCCGTGGCCAATGACCGGCTTTTCGGCGGCCGCCGCGAGCGCGAACTCCCAGATGGCGGAACGGCCGGTGAAGGTGGGATCGAGCGGAAGCAGCCGCGTCATCGCCCCGAGCGACGGGCTGAGCACGCTGCCCACCGTCAGCAGGTTCATCGCGATCAGCGGCACGAAGCAGATGAGCCGCTTGAGCCACAGGCTGCGCGTGACATAGACCAGCGCGGCCAGCGCGTAGATCGCAAGGCACAACACCGAGGAGGTCTTGCCGCCGGTGAAGATCAGGAAGATGCCGGCGAGCGCGGCGATCGCCGGCCCCATCACGAACGACCCGACGGCGGACAGGTAGATGCCGACATAAACCAGCACGGTCATCACCGGCGAAGCGACGTTCTTGTGGCCGAAGCTGCCGCGCCAGTCGCCGGCGAGCTGCGGCTCGGTGACGTCGAGCGCGGTGTGGATCGAATATTGCGGGGCGAGAACGACGCCGAGGTAGCACAGTGCAAGCAGCGCGAGTGCGACGGTGCCGAGGCACACATTGAAGCTGCGCTGCGTCGGCGGCAAGAGCGGCAGCAGAACGGCGAGCGCCGTCACGCTGGCCGCGAGCACGAAACGCTGCATCGAGACGCCGCGGCTCTCGGAGAAGACGATGTTGATCATCAGCCAGGCGACGAGACACACATGCAGCGGCCTCACCAGGCTCCTCAGCGCGGGCGCATCCGTGACCGCGACGAGCAGCACCGCAACCGCAGCCAGAAGCCCCCAGGCAACGTAGGTGAGTGCCATGCGTCCGCCGACGGCGGTGGCCGCGTCCTCGCTGCGCAGGTCGGGAAACGGATCGAGCGTCACCAGGATGAGAAGCAGGGCCGCAATCGCGACGAGACAGCGCGCCGCCCGCGCGGCATTCAGCCCGGCAAGGCCGTCGCGCAGGAGGCTGGCGAGCGATGGAGCCTCGACGTCAGTGGTGTCAGCGGCGCTGCGATCCATGGCTCAAGGCAGGGGGTGAAGCCGGCGGAAGCCTCACGTCGTACCTCATCCCCATTAACCAACCGTCAACCAGCACGCAGCTCTGCGGCCGAGCAGCTCTGTCGCGCCCCGTCGACATTTCTGCAGGCTCGATGCCGTCGGCTTAACGTTACTCGAGGAAACCGGCGCCGTGCAGGCCTTGTCCGCAACGATTTCCCGGCAATGCGAGTATCATCCGCCGCGAGGTTTCGATCGCTGGTTCCACCAGCTCGCCAGAATGCGACCCGGTTAACAGTTCATTAAAGACGAGCCGCCGCTTGATCACCGCCGAAGACATTCTCGAATTGCCGACCTCCTCTCGCGCCGCGACGCCGGCGCGTCTGCCGCTGCAGGTCGGCTCGACAACGGCGGTGTCCGTGGTCATTCCCGCCAAGAACGTTGCGGCCTATATCGGCGAAACGCTGGCCAGCGCGCTCGCACAGGACGAGGTGGGCGAGGTGATCGTCGTGGACGACGGCTCGACCGACGAGACCGTCGCGATCGTTCGCGCCATCCGTGACCCGCGGCTGCACCTGATGCGCAACGACGCCGCCGGGGTGTCGGCCGCGCGCAATCTCGGGGCGCGGCATGCGAGCGGCGAGTGGCTGCTTTTCCTCGACGCCGACGACCGCCTGCGCCCCGGCGCGGTGGCGGCCCTGCTCGCGGCAGCCCGCGGCGCGCCGCGCGCGGTCCTCGTCTATGGCGACTACAACACGATCGACAACGAGGGACGGCAGATCGGCCGGCGCGACCTGCTGAAAGGACGCCGCAAGCCCTCGGGCGACGTGCTGGCGCGACTCGCAGCCGGCAATTTCATCGTGAATGGCGGCATCGCGCTCGCACGCGCCGAGGCCTTCCGCGCCGTCGGCGGCTTCGATACCTCGCTGAGATATTGCGAGGACTGGCATTGCTGGTGCCGCCTTGCCGCAATCGGCGAGTTCGAGTTCGCACCGAAGCTGCTGCTCGACTACCGCCTGCACACCGCCAACACCATGAACGCGGCGGTGCGGACGCCGACGGATTTCTTTCCCGCGATCGCGCGTGTCTTCGACGACGGCCTGATCCTGGCGAGACTGCCCGCAGGCACGGCAGCCGGGCTGCGCCTTGCCGCGGAGATTCACCTCGTCACCTATTCGGCGATGCAAGCGGTCCGCTTCGGCCGGTATCGTGACGCCCTCGGCTATCTCGCGATGGTGGGCCGGCGCTCACTCAAGGCGCTGCCGGGCGCCGCGGCCAGGACAGCTCTCGCCCGCTTCGGCATCTAGCCCTTCTCTGCAGCGTCAGGATACGATCTTCGAGGCTTCATAGGGCTTCGGCTCGATGCCGAATGCCGCCAGCATGGAGCCGAACGCGACCAGCGCAGGATGCATGGCGACCACCGCCTTCGACGTCGCCAGCAGACGCGCCGCACGCAGCAGCGACAGCGGCAGCCGACCGAGCATCTGCGCGAACACCCGCGCCCGCGCCGCCACGCCCTGCGCGGCCTTGTACTGCACCCGATAATTGATCGCGCCGATTCGCAAGGCCCGTTTGGCGATCCAACTGAGTCTGGTGCGGTTCTGCGGCACGCTCTCGGTGATCACCGCCTCCGCCGTCCAATGAAACAGCATGCCGGCGTCGCGGCACCGCACGAAGAAATCGCAATCGCCGCCGCCGAGGAAGTTGAAGCGCAGATCGAACGCGGGCTTCTCGAATCGCTCGAACGCGGCGCGGGTGATCAGGCAATTGCCGCAGCCATAGATCAGCGGCACCGCGCCGCTGTAATCATAGGCCGGGCAGAAGGCGGGATGACGCGCGAGCCACGGCTTGCTGTCGTCGGCGAAGACCGGCAGCACCGGGCCGCCGACGATGTCGGCGCCGGTCGCCTCCGCGGTGCGGACCATCAGCTCGAGCCAGTCGCTCGACGCGATCTCGTCGTCGTCGATCATCAGGAAGCGGGTCGCGGCGGGAAACAGCGCCTGCGCCGTTTCGAACGCGGCGTTGATCGCCTGGCAATTGCCCTGCCGCTGCTCGACGAGGCAGATGCCCTGGAGCCTGCCGTCGGCAAGATACTCCGCAGCGACCGGCGCGCTCTCGCGCTTTGCAGCGTCGTTCTCGACCATGACGACGGCAAAGGAACGCGGGGTGCGCTGGCTCACGAGCGAGTCCAGCGTCAGCCGCAGATGCTGCGGGCGGCGGAAGCAGGGGATGCAGACGACGATGCCGACCGACAGGTCGATGACGCGGGAGCTCGCGACGATTTCCCGGTTGGGATCGCGCACGGCATCCGATATCCGGCTGGCGGACAGGTCTGTCGGGATCAGCGTCATGACGTTCTAGATGTCCGAGATTTATTGAAAAAGCCCTGCGTCAACCGCGGTCCGCGTTGTTCTGTCACGGCACATCACCGCGGGACAGATGCGTCCCAAATGAGCGGCCGGCCTGGAAGCATTAGGACGGCAGCAGTTGCAGATCAGCTCGCATACATGCACTTAACCGCTTTCGCGCGTTTCTTCCGCAAATCCTCGCGAGCATGATAGTGCAATTCGCAGTCCACTACGCCGCGAGCGGGCCAACTTGGAGGATGCTGTAGTTAACGACGATGCGCATTAACCCGTCCGTAAGCACCGCGACCGGTGAACCGGGGCGGCATCGGATTTGCTCTTCGGGCATGCGAGCGTTTTCCTGTAAATTTGAATAGAAACAAGCGCGGTCAGAAAATATGAACAAGCCTGCCACGATCGATTTCGCGACAGCCACGGCGATCGACGCGCCCGCGACCACCGCACACGCCCAGGCGCTGCATGATCTGGTCGCCGGCGAAGCCCGCGACAGCCTGTTCGCCGTTCACGACGTGCTGCGTCGCGAGCTGCCACAGGGCCGGCTCGCCGTCTATGAAGCCGGCGGCGGCTCGTGCAGCGTTCTGCCGCCGGAATTGCTGAGCCGCAGCAAGGTCACCGTCGTCGACATCGACGCGGACCAGGTCCGCAACAACACATACGCGGACGAGGCCATCCTCGGCGACGTGCAGACCTACAGCTTTGCAAGCCAAACCTTCGATCTCGTGATCTGCTACAACGTGATAGAGCATCTGCCCCATGTCGACGCCGCACTCCTGAACTTCCGCGATTCGCTCAAGCGCGGCGGGATGATCCTGGTCGGCGCGCCCAATCCGCGCTCGCTGTCCGGCGTCGTCACCAAATATTCGCCGCACTGGTTCCACGTCTGGTTCTACCGGCACATCCGCGGCATCAAGGACGCCGGCCTGCCGGCGAGCCGCCGTTCCCCACCTTCTTCCATCCGCTGGTGACGCTGCCGCGACTGGAAGCGTTCGCAGCCGCCAATGGGCTCGAGATGATCTACCGCCGAGAGGTCGAGAGTCCGCGTTATCCCGAGATGCGCCGGCGCAAGCCGCTGTTCGCGGCGCTCGTCGATGCCAGCGCCGCCGTGCTCAACGCCGTGCTCCCGCGCGGGACCGACGTCCGCCGCGGTGATTATCACGTCATCCTGCGGAAAACCTGACGACCATGCGCGCGCAGTCCGTTGCGGCAAGAGCGGAGCCTCGCGGCCTCGTTGCGCGCGGTAACGAACCGTTAATCTCTGAGGGACCTCGGCGTCACTGCGACTCGCCAGGTGGCGGCATGCGCTTAAACGCTTTGTTTGCCATTTCGGTGAATAGTCCCTCAATGAGTATGGTTAATTTTCCCTGTTGCGTTGATTGGGCACCTATATCCCGGGTGCGTGGCGTAAAGCGAAGAGTAGCCCCTCAGCCCGCGGCCGTTGGAATGAAAGCTGGGGACCATGCTGGACTATAACCAGCCGATCGATCGGGCCCGACCGGAGGCTCCGCAACAGAGGCCTCAGGCCGGCTACAGTGCGCTGGAGCTGGTCGACCTGCTTTGGCGGCGGAAGATCGCAATTGCGGCCGCTGCCCTGCTCGGCGCGATGCTCGCGGTCACGGTCGGCAAAAGCCTGACGCCACGCTACACCGCCACCGCCCAGCTCTATGTCGACCCGCGCGAGCTCCAGCTCGTCGATCGCGAGCTCACGCCTCGCGCGCAGGACGTCACCGGCATGTCCATGGTGGTGGAGAGCCAGGCGCGCCTGATCACCTCCAACAGCGTGCTGCTCCAGGTGATCCAGCAGGCGGGTCTCGACAAGGATCCCGAATTCGGCGGCGGCGACGGCAGGAGCCTGACGTCGTCGCTGCTCGGCCTGATCGGCCTTCAGCCCCGCGCGCCCTCCGCCGCCGAGACGAAGGAAGTTCAGCTCGCGGCGCTCGAGGCGCTGAATCGGCACATCACCATCCGCAAGACCGAGAAGAGCTTCATCGTCGACATCGAGGTCTGGTCGACCGATCCGGCAAAGGCGGCGATGCTCGCCAACACGCTGACCAACGCCTACCTCGCGGAGTCCCGCAACTCGCAGGCCTCGGCCGCACGCCGCGCGACCAGCGACCTCTCCAGCCGGCTAAAGGAGCTGCGCGAGCGGCTGCGCAATGCCGAGACCGCGCTTGCGACCTACAAGGCGCAGAACAATTTCGTCGGCACCCAGGACGCATTGATCAGCGACCAGCAGCTCTCCGCGAGCAACCAGCGGCTGTCCGCCGCGCGCGCCGCGACGATGGATGCGCAGGCCCGGCTCGACCAGATCGAGGCGAGCCGGCGCACGGCGGCGGATGCCGGCGCAATCCCCGAAGCGCTGCAATCGCCGACCATCGCCAACCTGCGCGCCCAATATGCCGAGGCCCGCAAGAAATATGCGGAGCAGGCCGGCGAGCTCGGCCCGCGCCATCCGGCGCTGCGCCAGACCGAGAAGCAGGTCGAGGATCTCAAGCGCACCATCGGCGAGGAGATCGACCGCTTCGCCCAGTCGGCCAAGAATGATTTGACGCGGGCGCGGGATTACGAGGCCTCGCTGAACCGGGCGCTGGAAGCGCAGAAGCGGCAGAGTGTGCAGCTCAGCCAGGCCGCCGTGCGCCTGCGCGAGCTCGAGCGCGAGGCCGATGCCAGTCGCGATGTCTATCAATCCTTCCTCAAGCGCTCGCGCGAAACCGAGGAGCAGGAGAGCCTGAACACCTCGGCCGCCCGCGTCATCGGTGAGGCCACGGTGCCGCAGCGGCGTTCGTTCCCGCCCGCCATGAGCCTGTTCGCCATCATCGGCTTCGTCTTCGGCGCCATCGCTGCATCGGGCTGGTTCGCCGCGGCCGAGCTGCAGTTCGCCGGCGCGCCAGCACCTGCACCCGCTCGCCGTGAGCGTACACCGGCGCCGCAAGCTCCAGAGCCGCCGCGGGCCAGCGAGATTGCGCAGCCGCAGCAGGCTGCGCGAGCTCCGGAGGTCGCGCAGGCTCCGCCGGAAGTTGCCGCACCACCGCTGCAACCTTCAATGATCGAAAGACCCCTGATCGAAAAGCCGCTGATCGCGCGCCTCCAGGAAGCCGACGTCATCCATACGCTCGGTGCCATTCTCGCCACCGGCGGCGGCGTCGACCTGACGCGGCTGGGCTGGCCGACGCTGCGTCCCGGCTTCCCCCTGACGAGCCTGCTCAACGCCTGGCGCGACATGCGCGCGGCGGTGGCCCGGCGCTCCGGCGGCAAGGCGCTGCCGGTGATCGCGTTGCTCGGTCCCGGCGAGACCACCGGACGCAGCGTGACCGCGCTGAATTTCGCGCTCGCAGCCGCGCGCGACGGCACCCGCGTGCTGATGATCGACGCCGACCATCTGGCGCATTCGCTCTCGAACAAGGTCAACCGTAACGGCAAAAGCGAGCCGAGCAGGCTCGGCTGGCTCTCGAACGGCAGCAAGACCGCGCGCGAGATCAAGACGGTGAACGGCATCTCGGTACTGCCCGCCGCCGAAGCCGATGCCGGCAAGGCAGCCGAAGCCATCCGCAAGGCGATCGCGCAGGCGCGCTCCGCCGGCGGCTACGACCTCGTGGTGCTCGACGGTCCCGTGACGCCGCTCGCGGCCGGCGGCCGCAAGCTGCTGGACGAGGTCGATGGGCTGGTGGCGGTGCTGCCGACCAGCATGGACATCAACGATGGCCTGGAAGAGATCCTGAGCACGCTCGGCCGCGCCGAGAGCAAGCTCGTCGGCGTCGTGCTCGACGAGCTCACCCCCGCAACCCAAGCGCGCCAGCGAGGCAGACAATATGCTTGAGCGCCGCGTCAATCCGGAGGGACGGGCCGCAACCGCCGACGTGCCGCGGATCACCGTCGGCGGCCTTCGCATGGCCGCGCTCGACCTGGAAGCCACCGCCGATTTCATGATCGAGGCGACCGATCCGCAGCGTCGTATCGGGCGTCCGCTGTACCTGACCTCGGCCAACGGCGAGGTGCTGGCGCGCTGCTCGACCGAGCCGCAGACCGAACGCCTGTTCCGCATCGCCGATCTGATCAACGCCGATGGCCAGCCGCTGGTGGCGGCCTCGAAACTGCAATCCTGGTTCCCGCTGCCCGAGCGTGTCGCGACCACCGACCTCTTCCATGTCGTCGCGCACAAGGCCGAAGCGGTCGGCCGCACCTTCTACATGTTCGGCGCCAGCGAGGCGGAGAACGCCGCCGCGGTCGCGAACGTCCGCAATCTGTATCCCAACTTGAAGATCATCGGGCGCAGCCACGGCTATTTGCGCGGGGAAGCTCTGCGCGCGAAGGTCGAGGAGATCAACGCACTCGCACCCGATTATCTCTGGGTCGCGCTAGGCGTGCCCAGCGAGCAGGCATTCGTCGAGGAGTTCACGCCGCTGCTCACCAATGTTGGCGTTATCAAGACATCCGGCGGGCTATTCAACTTTTTGTCGGGAAGCCGGTCCCGCGCGCCGCAATGGATGCAGAAATTCGGACTCGAATGGGCTTGGCGCACATGGCTCGAGCCACGCCGCCTGTTCTGGCGCTATTTGACCACCAACCCCCGCGCGCTCTATCTTCTCTTCAGCCGCAAACGGCCCTTCAATCGCTGAGAGAAGAGTAGCATACGACATGACCGATCGACCGACTGTCCTCGTCACAGGAGGCGCAGGCTATATTGGCTCGCATGCCTGCCGCGCACTGATCGCCGCCGGCTATCAGCCCGTCGTTTATGACAATCTCTCGACAGGTCACCGCAACTTCGTCGCCGGCCCGCTCGTGACCGGCGATCTGCTCGATGGCGCGGCGCTGGCGCGCGCCTTCGCCGAACACAAGGTCACCGCCGTGATGCACTTCGCGGCCGCCAGCCTCGTCGGCGAATCCATGACCGACCCGCAGAAATATTACGTCAACAACGTGCAGGGCACCTTGTCGCTGTTGCAGGCGATGCGCAACGCCGGCTGCCATCGCATCGTGTTCTCCTCGACCGGCGCCGTCTACGGCAATGCCGATTCCAAGGAGCTGCCGGAAGATTTCCCCTGCGCGCCGATCAACCCCTACGGCGCATCGAAGTGGATGATCGAGCGCATGCTCGCCGATTATCGCGCAGCCTACGACTTCGGTGCCTTCTGCCTGCGCTATTTCAATGCCAGCGGCGCCGATCCCGCCGGCGGCATCGGCGAGTTGCGCGACAACGAGACCCATCTCATTCCGCGCGCCATGATGGCGCTGCAGGGCCATGCCGAGTTCGCCGTGTTCGGCGACGATTACGACACGCCCGACGGCACCGCGATCCGCGACTACATCCATGTCACGGACCTTGCCGCCGCGCATGTCGCGGCGCTGAAGCTGCTGGAAACGGGACATGCCGGCGGCAGCTTCAACCTCGGCACCGGCGCGGGCTTCTCGGTGCGCCAGATCCTCGAGGCCATCAGGCAGGAGACCGGGAGCGAGGTGCCGCACACGGTCAAGCCGCGCCGGGCCGGCGACCCCACCTACCTGGTCGCCGATCCCTCCGCTGCGCGAAAGGTTCTGAACTTCGTGCCGCGTCACTCCGATCTGCCGACGGTGATCCGCACCGCCTGGGCGTGGCACCAGAAGGCCCATCCGCTCAGGGCTCGTTAAGCAACCGTGACATCCGTACCTTGCCTGCCGTGCCTCCAAGCGGCTAAAATGCACATTCGCTGCCGCCGTTGGCGTATCGCGACGGCCGCATTTTTGGGCATCACCGACGACGAGGTCGGGATGCATGGCTCCCGCCGGTTGCGCGAGCCGATTTTTCCTGATGTCAGGACCACAGTTGAATCTGCGTCACGGCCCGCCATCAGGCGCGGATTCGAAGGAGTTTCGATTCAATGCATCAGGCTGCACGCCTGGAGTTCGAGCGGGTGATGGATGAGTTCGTTCGCTGGCACGTCGTGCCCGAGGACGAGCGCTCGCCCGCGCCTGCCTGGTGGTGGGGGCCCGCCATGGCGGTGGTCGACGATCAGGAGCCGATGAGCAGCGCATGGTGTGCCGAGCTCGGGCTGAACGAGGGCACGAGCTTCGCCGACGGCGCGCGCACGATTCTGGCGCTGTTCGTCGAGCAGACGTCGCTGACAGGACCCCAGGATTTCCCGAGCATCGCCGAGGGCGCGGATCACGACGTCCGTGAGCTGCACCCGCAGCCGTCAGACGACAGCGCCTTTCAGCCGTAGCGCCGCAGCCGCGGTGGCGACCGGATCCGGCTCGGGCTGGAGCGGCGGCGCAACAGGCAGGGCCATCGGCCGCAGCAGCTCGGCCATCTGCTTCGCCGGCAGCGGCTTGGAGATCAGAAAGCCCTGCATCTCGTCGCAGCCGTGGCTGCGCAGGAACGCCTCCTGCTCGGCGTTCTCGACGCCTTCGGCGACGACCGTCATGCCGAGCGCCTTGCCCATGCTGATGATCGCCTGCGCGATCGCCTGGTCCTCCGAATCCTGCGGCAGGTCGCGCACGAAGGAACGATCGATCTTGATGGTGTCGATCGGGAAGTGCTTCATCAGCGACATCGACGAATAGCCGGTGCCGAAATCGTCGATGGCAAGGCGGATGCCGCGGCTCTGGATCGCGTCGAGCACCTTGAGCGCGCGTCCGACATTGCGCATCATCATGCTTTCGGTGACCTCGAGCTGGAGCAGAACCGGCGACATGCCGGAGGCCGCCAGGGCCTCGTCGACGTCCTGCAGCAAATGCTCGTCGGCGAACTGCCGGGGCGACAGGTTGACCGCCATCGACAGCGGCAACAGGCCACGGCGCTGCCAGGCCATCGCCTGCGCGCAGGCCTCCCTCAGGACCCAGCGGCCGATCGGCACGATCAGACCGGTTTCCTCGGCGAGCGGGATGAACTGAGCCGGGGAGATGTTGCCGAGATCAGGATGTGTCCAGCGCAGCAGCGCTTCCACGCCGGTGATCTGGCCGGTCTCCATGTCCACCTTGGGCTGGTAGTTCAGCGAGAACTGCTCCCGCTCCAGCGCCCGGCGCAGCGCGCTCTCCAGCGACAGCCGCTCGATCGACTGCGTCGTCACTTCCTTGGAGAAGAAGCGGTAGCCGTTCTTGCCGTCTTCCTTGGCGAGATACATCGCCATGTCGGCGTTCTTGGTCAGAGTCTGCGCGTCGGAGCCGTTGGCCGGGTACATCGCGATGCCGATCGACGCCGTGGTATGGCACTCGTGACCGGCGAGCTCCATGGGTTCGGCCAGAGCCGTGAGCAGCCCGGTTGCGATGCGCTGGACGTCGCCGATCTCGCCGCACTGGTCGAGGATGACCACGAATTCGTCGCCGCCGAGCCGCGCCACCACGTCGCTGGCCCGCAACGCGCTGCGCAAGCGGTTCGCCACTTCGAGCAGCAGCAGGTCGCCGGCCTCGTGGCCGAGTGAATCGTTGATGACCTTGAAGCGGTCGAGATCGATGAACAGCACCGCAAAGCGGTGATCGTGACGCTGCGCGGTGTCGATCGCCGCGCGCAGCAGCTCGTTGAAGGTCTCGCGGTTCGGCAGGTCGGTCAGGCTGTCGTGCGAGGCGAGATACTCGATCCGCTCGTCCGCCTGGTTCTTCTCGTCGGCCCGATCGAAATTCTCCATCGCGAAGGAGACGTTGTCGGCCAGGCGCTGCAACAGCTCGACGAACTCTTCCGTGAAGGCGCCGGGCTCGGTCGACATGTAGAGCATGACGCCGACGGCACGGTCATGCACGATGAGCGGGAACGCCGCGCCCGACCGCGCGCCGTCACCGCGCACGATGGGATGGAAGACACGGACGCGATCGTCGTTGAGGTAGTCGTTGCTGATGCAGGGCTGGCGCGTGCGGAACGCCGTGCCGCTCATGCCGCGCCCCTCGGGACGCTCGGGATCGATGGAAAGACGGAGGTTGCGCGTGGTGTTCGCGGACGGTCCGGCCGCCGCCACGATGTCGAGCTGGTCGCTGCCTTCAACCGCCAGCGCGATCGTCGTCGAGGTGAATTTCGCGCCGTTCGAGGCGGCGAGGCAGACGAGGTCGAACAGCTCGGCGCGCGACTTGGCCCGCATGATCGCCTCGTTGGTGGCGCTCAACGCGGCGAACATGCGCGTCAGGCGTTCCTTCTGCGCCTCGGTGCGGGCCTTCTCCTCGGCACGGTCGAAATTGTCGAGCGCGAACGAGACGTTCTCGGCAAGCCGCCCCAGCAGTTGAATGAGATCCTGCGTGAACGCGCCCTCGTCCGGCGAGAGGAACAGCAACACGCCGACAGCCTCGCCACCGTTGCTGAGCAAGGGGAAGCAGGCGCCTGATTTCGTGCCCTGCATGCGCGCGATCTGGTGCCAGTGCGCGGTGCGGATGTCGTTGAGAAACTCGTTGGCGACGCAGGGCGCCCGCGTACGGAAGGACGTGCCGGTGAGCCCCCGTCCTTCCGGATCATCGGCCGAGGTCGAGTAGCGCCATTCCTTCATCTGGTAGCAGCTCTCGCCCTTGCTCATGGCGATGTCGAGATAGTGCCCCGTCGCATCCACCATGGCGATGGTCGCCGAGGAGAAGGTGCCACCGAGCACCGCGGCCTCGCAGACCACCTCGAACAATTCGGCGCGGGTCTTCACCCGCATGATCGCCTCGTTGGTCGCGCTCAGCGCCTCGAGCATGCCCCTGAGACGATTACGCTGCATTTCGGCCTTGGCCTTCGCCTCGGCACGGTCGAAATTCTGCAGCGCAAAAGAGACGTTGGCCTGGAGCTTGCGGAGCAGCTCGACGAGTTCGGGCGTGAAGGCGGCACGCTCAGGGGAGTTGAACAGGAATACGCCCTCGACCCGGTCGCCGTTGAACAGCGGCAGCGCCGCGGAGGACGCGATCCCCTTGCGGCGGGCGCTGTCCTGCCAAGGCGCGATCCGGTCGTCGGCGAGCAGGTCGTTGCTGACGGCGGGCTGGCGCGTGCGGAACGCGGTGCCGGTCAGCCCGCGTCCTTCCGCCACCTGCTCCGAGGTCGAGAACTTGAAGGTACGAACCAGGTCGGCATTCGGTCCGTAGCTGGCGATCACGCGCAGCAGCTCGGCGCGCTGGTCGACCAGCGCGATGCTGGCCGAGGTGAACTTGGCGCCTTTGGCCGTCGCCTCGCAGACGAGGTCGAACAGCTCGGATCGCGACCGCGCGTGCAGGATCGCCTCGTTGGTGGCGCTGAGCGCCGCATACATGCGCGCCAGGCGCTCTTCTTCCGCCGCGATCCTGGCCTTCTCGGCCTCGCGGTCGAAATTCTCGATTGCGAACGAGACGTTCTCGGCCATGCGCAGCAGCAGCGCGACGATCTCCTCGTCCTTGGCCCAGGAGCGGCTGATGAAGAACAGGAGCACGCCAACGCTTTGGCCATGCTTGATCAGCGGCGCGACCACGCAGGCGGCCGCGCCGGTGTTGACGTTGGCCTGCTCCCACGGCGAGCCCCTGGTCCGGCTGGCGAGATCGTCCTCGACGATGGCTTTCTGCGTCCGGAACACCTCGCCGGAGATGCCCTTGCCGTAGGGATTGTCCGGGTCGACCGAATAGCGCGCCTGGGTGACGAGCTCGAGGTTCTGCCCGGTGGCCGCGACCGGCTTCATCCAGTGCGAGTCCGGCTCGCGCAGCAGCACGATGGTCGCCAGCGACTTGCCGCTATGCACGGAAGCGTCGCAGACGAGCTGGTAGAGCTCCAGCTCGTTCTTGGCCCGCAGGATCGCTTCATTGGTGGCGCTGATGGCGCCGAACATGCGGTTGAGCCGTCGTGTCGCCCGTTCGCTGGCCTGACGCGCGGTCTCGCGCGCGAAATTCTCCAGCGCGTAGGAGATGTTGGCCGACATGCGCTCGAACAGCGACACCATCTGCTCGTTCAGCGAGTTGGGCTCGCTCCGCGTCACGTAAAGCACGCCGACGCTGTTGCCGTTGCAAAGCAGCGGCAACGCCGCCGCCGCACCGATATGCGCCTTGGTGGCCCCCTCGCGCCATGCCAGCGAGCGCGGATCGTTCAGATAGTCGTTGCTGATGCACAGCTTCCGATCGCGAAATGCCTCGCCGCCGACCCCCGATCCTTCCGGCGTGCCGGCCTCGGTCGTGATAACGAGCGAGCGCAGCCGCTGGGTATCGTCGCCGCAGCCGGCCGCAAAGTGCAGCCGCCGGCCATCGGGGCCCACCAGGAAGACGGCCACGGCCAAAAAGTCCCCGCTCGAAAAGCCGGCGTCGCAGACCTTCTGGTACAGCTCGTCCGGCGATCTCGCATAGAGGATCGCTTCATTGATGGCGCTCAGCGCCGCAAAGGTGCGCGCGAGTGTCGTCGACACGTCTCAGCTCCCGGGCATTCCTGCCCATTTCTCTCGGTGCCTGTATGAGCTGCGATCGCCTAAGCGGTGGTTATTCCGCCGCGCGAACCGCCGATCAAAGTGAACGAGCTGCGAACGAGCGGCGCCAAACTCCCGAAAATACCGCAGCGCGGTGCGAATCTTCGACCAAGGCGTGTTCCGTTTACGAATTTGCAGCCCTGTGTTGGTTTACGGGACGTTGATATCGCTCCCGCGCTTTGAGACGATGGCGCCCAACAAGCAGCCTGCTAAGGGCATCAAGCCGGGGAAACGCCATGCCGCTCGTCAAGGCCGACCGCCTCACGCGCATCAGCGCCGCCCTGCTCCAGGCGGCCGGAGCTTCCGAGGAAGAGGCCGACGCCGTCGCGACCGGCTGCGTCAACGCCAATCTCGCCGGCCATGACTCCCACGGCGTGATCGCGATTCCCACCTATATCGACCGCATCAAGGCCGGCCACATCGTGCCAGGCGCGAAATGGACCATCGTTCAGGAATCCCCGACCACGACCGTGATCGACGGCCATTGGGGCTTTGGCTTCCACGTCAATGCCAAAGCGATGGCGCTGACGATCGAGAAGGCGAGGACCGCCAACGTCGCCGCCTGCACCGTGTTCCGGCAGAGCCATGTCGGCCGCCTGGCCGCCTATCCCCTGATGGCGATGCGCGAAGGCATGATCGGGATCGCGACGGCCGACTCCGGCCGCTCGCCGAAACACGTGGCCCCGTTCGGCGGCAAGGAGGCGCGGCTCGGCACCAACCCGGTCTCGATCGCGGTGCCGTCCGACCTCGAGGCCCCGTTCTACCTGGACATGGCGACCTCGGCGGTCGCGGCCGGCAAGATCCAGCTCGCGGTCGCGCGAGGCGAGGAAATTCCCACCGGCTGGATCATCGATGCCGAGGGACGGCACACCACCGATCCCACCCAATATCGCAAGGGCGGCGCGCTGCTGCCGCTCGGCGGCACCGAGGGCTACAAGGGCAGCGGCCTCGCCGCCATGGTCGAGGTGCTGTGCGGCCTGCTCACCGGCCTCGGCTTCGGTGTCGAACCGACGGGGCGGCACAATGACGGCTGCTTCATGGCCGTGTTCAACGTCGCCGCGTTCCGTCCGCTGCAGGAGTTCAAGCGCGAGGTCGCCGACTTCGCCCGCTATCTGAAATCGACCCCACCGTCGGAGGGCAGCGCGGGCGTCTACTATCCCGGCGAGATCGAGGGCGTGCGCGAGCAGCAGCGCCTGCGCAACGGCATCGAGATCGAGGATGCGACCTGGGACAAGCTGCGCACGCTGGCGCGCGAGTACCGGCTCGATACGGTCCTTGGCCTCGCCTGACGCTATCAGGAGAACAGCAGCATGAATCGGCAGATGGTACTGGTCGGCTTCCTCCAGGCGCAAAACTGCACCAACCTGCCGAGCTCGTGGCGGCATCCGGATTCGCGCTCGGACTCGATGTCGGCGGATTACTATCAGGAGATCGCAAAAATCCTCGAAGCCGGCAAATTCCACATGGCGTTCTTCGACGATCGCCTGGCTATGCCGGACCGCTACGGCAACGACCACGCCCATACCGTCGAATACGGCATCCGCTGCGTGAAGATGGACCCGCTGATCGTGCTGACCACGATGGGCATGGTCACCGAGAGGCTCGGCCTGGGCGCAACCTGCTCGACCACCTATTACGAGCCGTTCGACGTCGCCCGCCGTTTCGCGACGCTCGACTTGATGTCGGGCGGGCGCGCGGGGTGGAACGTCGTGACGTCGCTGAACGACGGCGAGGCGCTCAACATGGGGCGCGATTCTCATCCCGAACATGATTCCCGCTACGACCGCGCCGATGAGTTCATGGAGGTCGTGCTCGGCCATTGGGACACCTGGGAGGACGGCGCGCTGATCATGGACAAGAAAAGCGGCCGCTTTGCCGATCCCACCAAGGTGAAGCGGCTCGATCACACGGGGCCGGCCTTCAAGTCCCGCGGGCCGTTCACCGTGCCGCGCTCGCAACAGGGCCATCCCGTGATCATCCAGGCCGGTGCCTCCGGCCGCGGCCAGCGCTTTGCCGGGCGCTGGGGCGAGGTGATCTTCACCGCCGCGCGCAACCTCGCCGCGGCCAAGGAAGGTTATGCGGCCGTGCGCAACGAGGCTGCGAAAGCCGGCCGCGATCCCGACCAGATGTCTCTCTGCAACCTGACGACGCCGGTCTGCGCCGCGACCAGGGCTGAAGCCGAAGACAAGATGGCGCTGATCGACAAGCTGCCGCTCGAGATCGACGCGCTGTCGCTGCTCGCCGAGGCCCTCAATTACGACTTCGCATCCAAGGATCTGGACGAGCCGCTGACGACGGAAGAATTGATGAGCATGCAGGGTATCCTGGGCATCCGCGACGGCGTGCTGAAGAATTCGGGCAAAAGCAATCCGAGCGCGCGCGACTTCGTCACCTTCTCCGGCCGCGGCCAGGTGCATGACGCCATGGTCGGCGGTCCCAGGGAGATCGCCGACAAACTCGAAGAAATGTTCGTCGAGCGCGGCTGTGACGGCTTCGTCATCGCCGCGACCTACGTGCCCGGCTCCTACGCCGATTTCGTCCAGCACGTCGTGCCGGAATTGCAGCGGCGCGGACTGTTCCAGAAGGACTATCGCGGCAAGACGCTGCGGGAAAATCTCGGGCTCAAGCGACCGGCAGCCGGCGCCTGGAAGCTGCAGCCGCGCGATGCCGCGGAATAACGGGAGGATCCAACATGCGCTGGCTGAAATTCACCACCGCGGGTGAGACCTCCTGGGGGATCATCGAGGGCGATCAGGTCATCGCGGTCGATGGCGATCCGCTCGGTGAATGGCAGCGCAGCTCGCGCACGCATCCGCTTGGCGAGGTCAAGATCGAGCTGCCGCTGATCCCGCGCACCTTCTATTGCGTCGGCCTGAATTATCTGAAGCACCTGAAGGAAGCCGCCGACAAGCGCGGCGAGGTGCCGGCCGTGCCCGACCGCCCAGAGATCGGCTATCGCGCGCAGAACGCGCTGATCGCGCATGACGAGGACGTCGTGATCCCGTCCTTTGCGACGGACAAGATCCACTACGAAGGCGAGCTCGTCGTCGTCATCGGCAAGAAGGTGAAGCATCTCACCAAAGACAACGCGATGGATTGCGTGTTCGGCTACACCATCGGCAACGACGTCAGCGAACGCAGCTGGCAGAAGGCCGACCGGAGCCTGTGGCGTTCGAAGAACGCCGACACCTTCAAGCCGATGGGCCCGTGGATCGAGACCGAGGCCAATCTTGCCAGGATGGAGACCGTCGTTCGGGTCAACGGCAAGGAGACCAACCGCTTCTACACCAACGACATGATCTTCGGCGTGGTGCCGTTCCTGGTTGAGCTGACCAAGTATTTCACGCTATGGCCCGGCGACGTGATCTGGATGGGCACCGACGGCGCCTCGCCCGACATCAAGCATGGTGATATCGTGGAGATCGAGATCACGGGCGTTGGCACATTGCGCAACAGGTTTGTGCGGGAGGCGCGGTGATCCTCCTCCTGAGGAGCGCGTTTTCGCGCGTCTCGAAGGATGAAGGCCCGGCTGGTGGCCTCGCCCTTCGGCACGCCGCGCAAGCACGGCTCCTCAGAATGAGGGGATGGAGTTGCGCACGCCGCGATACGAAGGTGCCGTAGGGCGGGCAAAGCGATTTGTCTGCCGTAGCTCGAAGAGCGAAGGCGGAAAGTGTGTCCACCACCACATGCGCCCCGTATGAATGCGGTGCGCCCACAACGTCATTGCGAGCGCAGCGAAGCAATCCAGACTGCCTCTGCGGAAAGACTCTGGATTGCTTCGCTGCGCTCGCAATGACGGGGGAGCGTCACCCTATTCACAAGTTCTATCTCGGTTGCGGAAAGATCGCAGGCACGGCGCTGCGCGCCTCTGCCTCTAAGGCACTTCCCGTGTCTCAAAACGGCAGCGCCACGCTCGTTTTGATCTCCTTCAGCACCACGTTGCTGCGGACATAGCGGATTCCTGGAATGCGGAACATGAACTCGTCGAGGAAGCGGTTGTAGGCTGCCATGTCGTGCACGACGACGCGCAAATGGTAATCGGCATCGCCCGTGGTCGCAAAGCACTCCAGCACCTCGCGGCGCTTGGTCACCCGCGTAACGAACTCGTCCACGAACTTCGCATCGTGCCGCTCCAGCGAGACGTGGAGGATCGCCGACATCGTAAATCCCGCCTGCTCACGCGCGACCAGCGCCGCATAGCCCTGGATGACGCCGCTCTCCTCCAGCGCCCGCACCCGGCGCCAGCAGGCCGAGGTGGACATGCCGACCTCGTCGGCAAGTTGCTGGTTGGTGGCGCGACCATCCTTCTGAAGATGAGCGAGTATTCGCGTGTCCTGCTCTTCGATCATTGAAGCCTCCCGAACCGGATATCTCTACCAAATTTGGCGGCACTGCGCAAAATTCTACCGATCTTGTGATCCTGACGGGATAAACAGGTAAGACCTACCAGCCTCCCAGGCATAACCTTCCATCACAGGGGGATGCCGCGCGAGGCCGCCATGGACGCCATTCCATCACTCGACAGTTACGATCTCTCCGACCGCTACGATCGCGAGGAGGGCCGCGTCTTCCTCACGGGCACGCAGGCCATTGTCCGCATCGCGCTCGACCAGGCGAAGCGCGACCGGGCGAACGGGCTCAACACCGCCGGCTTCATCTCCGGCTATCGCGGCTCGCCCCTCGGCGGCGTCGATCTCGAGCTGTGGCGAATCCAGGAGCGGCTGAAGCGGGACCGCATCGAATTCCTTCCCGCCGTGAACGAGGACCTCGCTGCCACGGCGGTGCTCGGCTCGCAGCAGGTCGAAACGCAAGCCGACCGCGAGGTCGATGGCGTGTTCGGTCTCTGGTACGGCAAGGGCCCGGGCGTCGATCGCTCCGGCGATGCGCTCAAGCACGGCAATGCCTACGGCTCCTCGCCGCACGGCGGCGTGCTGGTGGTTGCCGGCGACGACCACGGCTGCGTGTCGTCCTCGATGCCGCACCAGTCCGACGTCGCCTTCATGAGCTGGTTCATGCCGACGCTGCACCCGGCTGACGTCGGCGAATATCTGGCGTTTGGCGAATATGGTTACGCGCTGAGCCGCTTCTCCGGCATGTGGGTCGGCTTCAAGGCGATCTCGGAAATCGTGGAATCTGGCGCATCCGTCGCGCTGCGGCCGCCGCGCGCCTTCCGTACGCCCGACTTCACGCCACCGCCGGGCGGCCTGCATTATCGCTGGCCCGATTTGCCGGGCGCGCAGATCGAGGAGCGCCTGGAGGCGAAGAAGCACGCGGTCTACGCCTTCGCCAAAGCCAACCCGATCGACCGTCACATCTACGACATCCCCGGCGCCACCTACGGCATCGTCACGACCGGCAAGGCGCATCTCGACTTGATGGAAGCGCTGCGGCTGATGGGCCTCGATGAAGCCGCCTGCCGCAGCATCGGCATCGACGTCTACAAGGTCGGCATGGTCTGGCCGCTGGCGCTGCACGACGCCATGGACTTCGTGAAAGGCAAGCGCGAGATCCTCGTCGTCGAGGAGAAGCGCGGCATCATCGAAAGCCAGTTCAAGGAATATTTTTACGACTATCCCGGCAGCAAGCCGGAGCGCATGGTGGGCAAGCACGACGAGCGAGGGGCACGGCTGATCTCCTGGATCGGCGAATTGTCGCCGCGGGCGCTCGCGAGCGTGCTGGCGCGGCGGCTCGATCCGATGTTTCCGGGCCTCAATCTCGCCGCCCGCGCTGCCGCCTTGATGCCGGAGGCTGCGCGCACGATCAACGTCCCGGGCGCGACGCGCACGCCCTATTTCTGCTCGGGATGCCCGCACAACACGTCGACGAAGGTGCCCGAGGGATCGAAGGCGCTGGCCGGCATCGGCTGCCATTTCATGGCGAGCTGGATGGACCGGGAGACCTCGTCGCTGATCCAGATGGGCGGCGAGGGCGTGAACTGGGCTGCTTCATCGCGTTTTACCGGCAAGCAGCACGTCTTTCAGAACCTTGGCGAGGGCACCTATTATCATTCGGGCTCGATGGCGATCCGGCAGGCGATCGCCGCCAAAGCCAACATCACCTACAAAATCCTGTTCAACGACGCCGTCGCGATGACCGGCGGCCAGCCGGTCGACGGTCCGGTCAGCGTCCTCGCCATCGCACACAGCGTTCGCGCCGAAGGCGTTGAGCGCATCGCGCTGGTGTCGGACGATGCCGCGCACTTCAGCCCGGCGGACCTGCCCAGCGGCGTGACCATTCACCCCCGCGAGGACATGGATGCCGTGCAACGCGAGCTGCGTGACGTCTGCGGCGTGTCCGTGCTGATCTACCAGCAGACCTGCGCCACCGAGAAGCGGCGCCGGCGAAAGCGCGGGCAGATGGCCGATCCAAAACGCTTCGCCTATATCAACGACCTCGTCTGCGAGGGCTGCGGCGACTGCTCGGTCGAATCCAACTGCCTCAGCGTCGAGCCGAAGGAGACGCCGTTCGGCCGCAAGCGGCAGATCAACCTGTCGGCCTGCAACAAGGATTTTTCCTGCCTCAACGGCTTCTGCCCCAGCTTTGTCACCGTCGAAGGCGCGACGCGGCGGAAGAAGAGCGCCAGCCAGATCGATGCGGCCGGCCAGGCCGCCACGCTTGCCCTGCCCGCGCCCGCCACACTTGATCGACCCTACGACCTGCTGGTGACGGGCGTTGGCGGCACCGGCGTGATCACGGTCGGCGCGCTGATCGGCATGGCCGCGCATCTGGAACGTCGCGGCGTCTCGGTGCTCGACTTTACCGGCTTCGCGCAGAAATTCGGCCCGGTGCTGAGCTATATCCGCCTGGCCGCGAGTCCTGAAGCGCTGCATCAGGTCCGCATCGACCAGGGCGCGGCCGATGCGCTGATCGGCTGCGACCTCGTCGTCAGCTCTTCGCCAAAAGCGTCCGGCACCTATCGCCGCGGCACGCGCGCCGCCGTCAACACCGCGGAGATGCCGACCGGCGACGTCGTCCGTTTCCGCGACGCCGATCTCGCCTCGCCAGCCCGCCTGCGCGCAATCCAGCAGGTCGTGGGCGACGGCAATCTCGACACGATCAACGCCAACGCGCTGGCCGAAGGGCTGCTCGGCGATGCCGTCTACGCCAACATCATCATGTTGGGCTTTGCCTGGCAGCACGGCCTCATCCCTGTTTCGCTGCCGGCCCTGCTTCGCGCGATCGAACTCAACGGCGTCGCGGTCGATCGGAACAAGCAGGCCTTTGCCTGGGGCCGGATCGCCGCTGCCGATCCGGAGTTCTTGCCGCAGTCGGACGAAGCGCCAAAGGCCGAGACACTCGACCAGCTGATCACAGGGCGTGCCGAGTTCCTCGCGGCCTATCAGAACGAAGCCTATGCCGCGCGCTATCGGACGATCGTCGCAAAGGTCCGCAATGTCGAAGCCGACCTGAACAGCGAGACACTGACCGAGGCCGTCGCCCGCGCGCTGTTCAAGCTGATGGCCTACAAGGACGAGTACGAGGTGGCGCGGCTGCACATGCAAAGCGGCTTTCTCGACGCCTTGGAGCGCGAGTTCGAGGATGGGTTCAGCGTCAAATATCATCTTGCCCCGCCGTTCCTCTCGTCAGGACTCGACGCCCGCGGCCGGCCGCGCAAGCGTGCCTTCGGCCAGTGGATCCAGATACCGCTCGCCATGCTGGCGCGGTTGAAGGTTTTGCGCGCGACGCCGTTCGATCCGTTCGGCTACACCGCCGAACGGCGCGCAGAGCGGGAGCTGATCGCCTGGTATGAAAGCCTGATCGAACGCATGCTCGGCAAGCTCGACGCGGCGCATCTGTCCGATCTCGTCGCGATCGCCAAGGGCCCGATGGAGATCCGCGGCTATGGCCCGGTGAAGGACGCCGCGATCGTGAAGGCGAAGGCCGAGATCGAGCGACTGCTCACCGAACTCGACACGCCATCCCCGGCGAGGATGCGGGCTCGCGGTTAAGGCCGCGCCGCCGGGACGGTGGCCAACGGGACGCCCTCTCGTCATGCGAGGAGCGCTTGCGACGATGCAATCCAGAATCTTTCCGCGGAGGGGATTCCGGATTGCTTCGCTTCGCTCGCAATGACGTAGAGTTGCCGGCGTCGCTCACGAATAGGGATTGATCAGCTTCTGCTGCTCGGCACTGTGATGCACGAGCATGTCGATGAAGGTCCTGACTTTCGCCGACAGATGGTGGCGGTGCGGATAGACCGCGTTCATGGACAGCTCGACCGTCCGATATTCCGGCAACAGGCGCACGAGGCGGCCGGCTTCGAGGTCGTCCTGGATGAGAAACCCCGCCATCAGGCAGACGGCAGCGCCCCCCAGCGCGACCTTCCGCAGTGCTTCTCCGCTGTTGGTGATGAAGCTGCCGGAAACGCGCACGGACGCCGCCGTACCCTTGCGATCGAGGAAGCGCCATTCATCGCCAAACGGGTAGTTCAGGTGACGACCGCAATTATGCGTGGTGAGTTCGTCGAGTTTCTGCACCCGGCCGTGCTTCTCGATGTAATCGTGGGAACAGCACAGCACGTGACGCCAGGTGGCGAGGCTCCGCACGATCAGGCTCGAATCCGGCGGCGGTGTCATGCGCAGGGCAACGTCATACCCTTCCTCGATGAGATCGACGTCGGCCTCGCCCATGCGCAGATCGATCTTGAGCTCCGGATAGGCCGACAGGAGCTTTGCGACCACCGGCGTCACGAACGGCACCATATGGGTCGCGACGTGAATGCGCAGCGTGCCGCGGGGCACCAACTGCAATTCGCCCGCGATGTCGTCGGCCTGTTCGATGTCGGCGAGGATCTGGACGCAGCGATCGTAATAGGCCTTGCCAATCTCGGTGAGGTTGACCTTGCGCGTGGTGCGGTGAAGCAGCCTCACCCCAAGCCGGTCTTCCAGCGCCTGGACGTGATTGCTCACCATGGTGGTCGACATGTTGAGCTTGCGGGCTGCTGCGGAGAAGCCACCGGTCTCGACCACCCGACTGAACACCTCGAGGCTGGTCAATCGATCCATGGCTTCCCCTGCATGAAGAGTACGCCTCAGCAGCAATCGCGCGACAGGGGCGGCAATCGCGCTGGGACAGTCGCGGCCCTGGCCCGGTAGACATGACGAAGCAGGCGACGACTCAGATTATCCACCTCTAATGGATAATCCTTCCAGAATTTAGCCAATTATCACCGGGGCCTGCAAGACCGATAGTCTCAGCGAGACGACAGGAGACCGCGATGTCCGAGATGCCCCGCACCCAGACCTTCCAGCAAGCAACTGAAATTGCTCGCGATTATACCAAGGCGCCGCCGACTGTCCCGGCTCGCAACAAGGTCCGGCGCGCGGCCCTGGTGCTCGCACTCCTCGCGGGCACGGCAACCATGGTCTACTACGGACACGACTACTGGACCTACGGCCGCTACCTCGAGACAACGGACGACGCCTATGTGAAGGCGGACTCCACGATCATCGCGCCAAAGGTCTCCGGCTACATCGCCAAGGTGCTGGTCGGCGACAACGAGAAGGTCAAGGCTGGCCAGCTCCTCGCCAGGATCGACGACCGCGACTTCAATGCGGCGCTCGACCAGGCGAGAGCCGACGTCGCCGCCGGGGAAGCCTCGGTGCGCAACATCGATGCCCAGCTCGAGCTGCAGCAGCCGGTGATCGAGCAAAGCACCGCCGACGTCGCCGCCACGGACGCCAATCTCAAATTCGCGCAAGAGGAGCGCGCCCGCTACGACGACCTCATGAAGTCGGGCTCCGGCACGATCCAGCGCGCACAGCAGACCGATGCGGCCCTGCGCGCCAGCAACGCGCAATTGCAGCACGCGAAATCGGGCCTCGTGGCCGCGCAGCGCAAGGTCGACGTGCTCACCACCCAGCGCGCCCAGGCCACGGCCCAGCTCGAGCGCGCCCGCGCAGTCGCGCAGCAGGCGGCGCTGAACCTGTCCTATACCGACATCACCGCGCCGGTGGACGGGACGGTCGGCGCCCGCAGCTTGCGCGTCGGCCAATACGTGCAGGCCGGCACGCAATTGATGGCGGTGGTGCCGCTCGATGCGGTCTATGTCGTCGCGAACTTCAAGGAGACGCAGCTGACACATGTGCGGCCGGGCCAGCCGGTCGAGCTGCACGTCGACAGTTTTCGTGATCGCACGCTGCACGGCCACGTCGACAGTCTGTCGCCGGCCAGCGGACTTGAATTCGCACTGCTGCCGCCCGACAATGCCACGGGCAATTTCACCAAGATCGTACAGCGCGTGCCGGTGAAGATCGTGCTCGACGATCACAGCCTCACCGGCCTGCTGCGGCCCGGCATGTCCGCGGTGCCGACCGTCGACACCAAGGCGACGGTGCTGGCCGAGCGCGAGACGGCCAAGCGCCTCGCCGACAACACGACGCGGCCGAACGGCAGCTGAAGGCAGGAAGGCTCCGGCGGGATTGTCAAATCCTGCCGGATGATCCTTCCAAGACTTCCTCGATTATCGATTTCGTCCGCCCAATACATCCTGTCTCCGCAATTGAGACGAGGCTTCCATGAGCACGCTCCAACCCACCCTCAATGCTGCATCCGCCGCCCACATCGCCGCCCCCGTCGCCCCCGCGGCACCGGCCGTTTCGGCAAAAACCTGGATCGCGGTGATCGGTGCAACGCTCGGCGCCTTCATGGCGGTGCTGAACATCCAGATCGTCAACGCCTCGCTCGCCGACATTCAGGGCGCGATCGGCGCCGGCATCGACGACGGCGGCTGGATCTCGACCTCCTATCTGATCGCCGAGATCGTGGTGATCCCGCTGTCCGGCTGGCTGGCGCAGGTGTTCTCGATCCGCATCTATCTGCTCACCAATGCGGTCCTGTTCCTGCTTCTGTCGGCGGCCTGCGCGCTGGCGCAGGATCTGCCCCAGATGATCGTGCTGCGCGCGGTGCAGGGTTTTACCGGCGGCGTGCTGATCCCGATGGCCTTCACGCTGATCATCACGCTGCTGCCGCGCGGCAAGCAGCCGGTCGGCCTTGCGCTGTTCGCGCTGTCGGCGACGTTCGCGCCGGCGATCGGGCCGACCATCGGCGGCTATCTCACCGAGAATTTCGGCTGGCAGTACATCTTCTACGTCAATCTCGTGCCCGGCGCGATCATGGTCGGCATGCTCTGGTACGCGCTCGAGGCCAGGCCGATGAAGCTTTCCCTGCTGCGCGAGGGCGACTGGGCCGGCATCATCACCATGGCGATCGGGCTCTCCGCGCTGCAGACCGTGCTGGAGGAAGGCAACAAGGACGACTGGCTCGGCTCGCCCTTCATCGTCAAGCTCAGCGTGATCGCGGCCGTGGCGCTGACCGCGTTCCTGATCGTCGAGCTCACCGTGAAGAAGCCGCTGCTCAATCTGCGGCTGCTGGTCCGTCGCAATTTCGGCTTCGGCATGCTGGCGAATTTCCTGCTCGGCATCGCGCTGTACGGCTCGGTGTTCATTTTGCCGCAATATCTCGCCCGCATCCAGGGCTACAATGCCGAGCAGATCGGCATGGTGCTGGCCTGGACCGGACTGCCACAACTGGTGCTGATCCCGCTGGTGCCGCGCCTGATGCAGAAGTTCGACGCGCGGATCATCATCGGCATCGGCTTCGTGCTGTTCGCGGCCTCGAACTTCATGAACATCTACATGACCAACGACTACGCCGCCGACCAGCTGCTGTGGCCCAACGTCGTTCGCGCCATCGGCCAGGCGCTGGTGATGGCGCCGTTGTCGGCGCTGGCAACTGCCGGCATCGAGGCGGAGAATGCAGGTTCCGCCTCCGGCCTGTTCAACATGATGCGCAATCTCGGCGGCGCCGTCGGCATCGCGCTGCTGCAGACCGTGCTGACCAAGCGCGAGCAATATCACTCCAACGTGCTGATGCAGTCGGTCTCGGTTTTCGAGGAGGCGACGCGGACGCGGCTGGAACAGCTGACGCAATATTTCGTCAATCACGGCATCCTCGACCGTGCTGACGCCTCGCATCGCGCCTATGTTGCGATCGGCCATATCGTGCAGAAGCAGGCCTATATCTTCGCCTTCAGCGATACCTTCTATCTGCTCGGCATGGCGCTGATCGTCGCCCTCATCGCCGTATTCTTCCTGAAGAAGCCCGGCCAGACTTCAGCTGGCGGAGCTCATTGATCCCAACCGAAGAAGCAAGGAGAACGACCATGAAGCCCCGCACAGGCCTCGGTGGCGTAGGCTGGCCATATTCGCCAGTCCCTTCGGCAGCAGCCCCTCACGCCGCGATCCGGGTGAGGGGCCAGGCAAAGTGCAGCCGCAACCCAAGTCCGACCGACTGGTAGAGCAGCCTAAACCGCCGTCGCCTTGGCGAACTCCACGTAGATCTCGCGCAGGCGCGTGGCCATCGGGCCCGGCTTGCCGTCGCCGATCTTCTTGCCGTCGACGGCGACCACCGGCTGCACGAAGGACGAGGCTGACGTGATGAACGCCTCCTTGGCGGCAAGCGCCTCGGCGACCGTGAAGGATCGCTCCTCGACGCGGAGCTGGCGCTCTTCGGCCAGTGCGATCACAGCCTTGCGGGTGCAGCCCGGCAGAATCGCGTTGGAGTTCTTGCGGGTGACGATGACGTCGTCCTTGGTGAGGATGAACGCCGAGGACGAGCCGCCTTCGGTGATGTAGCCATCCTGCAGCATCCAGGCTTCGCCGGCACCGGCTTCGGCCGCGGCCTGCTTCGCCAGCACCTGCGCCAGCAGCGCGACGCTCTTGATGTCGCGGCGCTCCCAGCGGATGTCAGGCACCGTGATCACGTTGATGCCGGTCTTTGCGACGGGGGCGTTGATGATGTCCTTCTCCGAGGTGAACATCACCAGGCTCGACTTGACGTCACCCTTGGGAAACGGGAAGTCGCGGCCCTTGTCGGCGCCGCGTGTGACCTGGAGGTAGACGAGGCCGTTCTCGACCTCGTTGCGCGCGATCAGCTCCTTCTGCAGCTCGGTGATGCGCTCGATCGTCTCGGGGAGCTTCAGCTTGATCTCGCCGACCGAGCGCTCCAGCCGGGCGAGGTGCGAGGCATTGTCGACCAGCTTGCCGTCCAGCACCGCCGAGACCTCGTAGATGCCGTCGGCGAACAGGAAGCCGCGATCAAGGACCGAGATCTTGGCTTCCGAGAGCGGGACGAATGAGCCGTTGACATAGGCGAGCGGGTCCAAGGCAGGTCTCCTGGGAGGGGAAGGGGAATTTGGGGACCGGTATAGGAGATTTGGCGGGCCCGATAAACCCTCGATCGGTCATTCCGGGGCATTCGCAAAGCGAATGAACCCGGAATCCATCTCACTCGCATACTGCCGCCCGATGGATTCCGGGCCCGCGCCAGGAGGCGCGTCCCGGAATGACAGAGGAGTTAATGCGACAAAATCTTCGACAAGAACTTCTGCGCGCGGTCGCTGCGCGGCTTGCCGAAGAAATCGTCCTTCGGGGCGTCCTCGACGATCTCGCCGCGGTCCATGAAGATGACACGGTTGGCGACCTTGCGGGCGAAGCCCATCTCGTGCGTGACGACCATCATGGTCATGCCTTCACGGGCGAGGTCGACCATGACGTCCAGCACCTCGCTGACCATCTCGGGGTCGAGCGCCGAGGTCGGCTCGTCGAACAGCATGACGATCGGATCCATCGCGAGCGCGCGCGCAATCGCAACGCGCTGCTGCTGGCCGCCGGAGAGCTGCGCCGGAAACTTCTGCGCCTGCTCCTTCAGGCCGACGCGCTCCAGGAGCTGCATGCCCTTGGTGACCGATTTGTCGTGCCCACGGCCCAGCACCTTCTCCTGCGCGAGGCAGAGATTGTCGATGATCTTGAGGTGCGGGAACAGCTCGAAGTGCTGGAACACCATGCCGACGCGCGAGCGCAGCTTCGGCAGATCGGTCTTGGGATCGTTGACCTTGGTGCCGTCGACCAGGATGTCGCCGCTCTGGAACGGCTCCAGCGCGTTGACGCATTTGATCAGCGTCGACTTGCCCGAGCCCGAGGGGCCGCAGACGACGACGACCTCGCCCTTGGTGACGCTGGTGGTACAGTCGGTCAGCACCTGGAAGGTCGGGCTGTACCATTTGTTGACGTGGCTGATTTCGATCATGACCGACATGCTCTAGCGAATGATGGCGATGCGCGCCTGCAGGCGGCGGACGCCGAAGGACGCGATACAGGAAATGGTGAAGTAGACGAGGGCTGCGAACAGATACATTTCGACCAGACGACCGTCGCGCTGCGCGACCTTGCTCGCCGCGCCGAGGAAGTCCGTGATCGACAGGACGTAGACCAGCGAGGTGTCCTGGAACAGCACGATGGTCTGCGTGATCAGGACCGGCAGCATGTTGCGGAACGCCTGCGGCAGCACGACGTAGCGCATGGTCTGGGCGTAGGTCAGCCCCAGCGCGCTGGCCGCGGCCGGCTGGCCGCGCGAAATCGACTGGATGCCGGCGCGCATGATCTCGGAGAAATACGCCGCCTCGAACATGATGAAGGTGACGAGCGAGGAGGCGAACGCGCCGACGCTGATCGGACGCGAGGCGCCGGTCAGCCACTGCCCGATATAGGGCACCAGGAAGTAGAACCAGAAGATCACCAGCACCAACGGCAGCGAGCGCATGAAGTCGACATAGAGGCCGGCGATGCGCCCGAGGGTCTTGAGACCGGACAGCCGCATCAGAGCGAGCGCCGTGCCGAAGACCAGGCCGCCAAGCGCTGCAAGCCCCGTCAGCGTCAGCGTGAAGGTCATGCCCTCGTAGAACAGATAGGGCAGCGCGCGGCGGATGACGTCGAAATCGAAATTCCCGAGCATGGCGCTATTTCCCCGTGATGTAGCCCGGGATCGCGACCCAGCGCTCGAGGAAGCGCATCGCGGTCACGACGACGGCATTGACGAGGAGATAGAGGATGGTCGCGGCCGTGAAGGCCTCGAACACCTGGAAAGAGAATTCCTGCATCGAGCGCGCTTGTCCCGTCAGCTCGATCAGGCCGATCGTGATGGCCACCGCCGTGTTCTTGATGGTATTGAGGAACTCGGAGGTCAGCGGCGGCAGGATGATGCGGAACGCCATCGGCAGCAGCACGTAGCGGTAACCCTGCACGGTGGTGAGCCCGAGCGCGGTCGCCGCCATCTTCTGCCCGCGCGGCAGCGAGGAGATGCCCGCCTGCAATTGCACCGCGACACGCGCCGACATGAACAGGCCGACGCCGATCGCCGCCGTCCAGAACGGGGCGTTCGGCAACTGCTTGAGCCACAGGCCAGCGGCCCTCGGCAGCAATTCCGGCAGCACGAAGAACCACAGGAAGAGCTGCACCAGCAGCGGCATGTTGCGGAAGAACTCGACCCAGCAGAAGCCGAACCAGTAGGCGCCCCGCGACGGCAGCGTGCGCATGACGCCGACGATCGAGCCGAAGATCAGCGCGATGATCCAGGCGAGCAGCGCCGTCTTGATGGTCAGCGCCAGTCCCGACAGCAGCATGTCGAGATAGGTGCCGGTCCCCATCGGGTTCGGCTCGAAGAAAATTCCCCAGTTCCAGTGGTAGTTCACGTGTCCCCCGCGCGAACGCGCCGCTCATACAGATTGTCCCGGCGCCTATGCAAATGTCCGGCCACTCTCCCTCAAGAGTGGCTGGAATTTCTTCCCTCTCCCCGCGTGCGGGGAATGGGTCAGGGTGAGGGGGGGCTCTCCACGAGGGAGGTGATAGTCGGACTCGTGGAGAGTCCCCCTCACCCGGAATTCAAGCTGCGCTGGAATTCCGGCCTCTCCCCGCGCGCGGGGAGAGGCAAGTAACATCTTACTTGTAATCGTCCGGGTTCGGCGAATCCGTCGGCTTGGCGAACTCGTTCTTCAGCTCGGCCGAGATCGGCGTGTTCAGGTTCAGACCCTTCGGCGGGATCTTCTGAGTGAACCACTTGGCGTAGATCTTCTCGCCCTCGCCGGAGGTGTAGAGCGCAGCGGTCGCAGCATCGACCACCTTCTTGAACGGTGCGTCGTCCTTGCGCAGCATGATGCCGTAGGGCTCGGGCTTGGAGAACGCGTCCTTGGAGATCGCGTAGTCATCCGGCGACTTCGAGCCGGCAACGAGGCTGGCGAGCAGGATGTCGTCCATGACGAAGGCGACCGCACGGTCGGTCTCGACCATCAGGAAGGCTTCGGCGTGGTCCTTGGCCGGGATGATGTTGGCGCCGAGGCCCTTCGCGACGTTGGCTTCGGTGAGCTGCTTGATGTTGGTGGTACCGGCGGTCGAGACCACCGTCTTGCCCTTGAGATCGTCGATCGACTTGATGCCACTCGACTTCTTGAAGACGTAGCGGCTCGCGGTCAGGAAGTGCGTGTTGGTGAAGGCGACCTGCTTCTGGCGCTCGGCATTGTTGGTGGTCGAGCCGCATTCGAGGTCGATGGTGCCGTTGGCCATCAGCGGGATACGAGTCGCGGAGGTCACCGGGTTGAGCTTGACCTCGAGCTTGTCGAGCTTGAGTTCCTTCTTCACGGCGTCGACGATCTTGTAACAGATGTCCATCGCGAACCCGATCGGCTTCTGGTTGTCGTCCAGATAGGAGAACGGGATCGAGGAGTCGCGGAAGCCCAGCGTGATGGCGCCGGTGTCCTTGATGTTCTTCAGCGTGCCGGTCAGCTCCTGGGCCCCGGCCTGGCTGACGGCGATGGTCGCGGCGAGCGCGAGCCCGATGTGACGGAAATCTTTCACTTTTTTCTTCCCCTTTCAGGATGATGCGGCCGGATGCAAGCACAAATCGGCCCGGATTAGAATGTGACTTTTGGCTGGATGGCGGCTCAGGTTAACGGCTCAGGCTGGCGGTTTTGGCAATTCCCCCAGATCCCAGAACAGCCCGGCCATCACCGTCAAGGCCTCTTCGGTCAAAGGCAGCAGGATGTGCTCATTGGGCGCATGCTGGGAGCAGCCGGGATAGGAATGCGGGACCCAGATCGTCGGCAGGCCCAGGATCTCGGAAAAGACGTCGTTGGGCAGCGAGCCGCCGAAATTCGGCAAAACCGCCGGCGGCTTGCCGGTGGTCGCCAGCACCGAATCCGCGGCCCATTTGATCCAGGGACTGTCGAAATCGGTGCGCGATGCAGCAAAGCTCTGGGCCGCCCGCACCTCGACCATCGGAAAGCCCTTGGCGACGAGATGCGCACGGATGGTGTCGATCAAGCCGTCGATCTTGGTGCCGACCACGAAACGCAGTTGCAGCACGGCATTGGCATGGCCGGGAATGGCGTTCGCCGGCTGCTCGATGTTGCCCGAGGACATCGCCAGCACCTCGAGCGTGTTCCAGGCGTAGAGCCGCTCGGCCGCCGACAGCCCTTCCTCGCCCCAGTTCTCGGCGAGCGCCGGCTCGTCAGCGGTCGGCACCACCTCGACGTCGGCAAGATAGCTGCGGATCTGGTTCGTGAGGCGCGGCGGCTTCAGCGCGTCGAGCTGGAGGCGGCCATGGCCGTCGACCAGCGTCGAGATCGCGTTGACCAGGATGGTCGCGGGGTTGGCGAGCACACCGCCCCAATTGCCGGAATGGTGGCCGCCATCGCGCAAATTCACGTCGAGATGAATGCGGATGCCGCCGCGACAGCCGAGAAACAGTGTCGGGCGATCTGCGGACAGGCGCGGCCCGTCTGAGGCCATGAACAAATCGGCCTGGAGCGCGTCGCGATTGAGGTCGCAGACCTTGCCGAGATCGGGCGAGCCGATCTCCTCGCCCATCTCGACGATGAATTTGGCGTTGAAGCCGAGCTTGCCGCCGCGAGCGGCGCGCACCGCACGGAGCGCCGCCATGTTGATGCTGTGCTGGCCCTTGTTGTCGGCCGTGCCGCGGCCATAGAGGCGCGTGCCCGAAAGCGTCGTGCGCCAGGGATCGCGGCCCTCGCGCCACTCGCCTTCCATGCCGTCGACGACGTCGCCATGGCCGTAGACCAGCACGGTCGGGGCGGACGCGCTCTCGTGATGCTCCGCGAACAGGAACGGCGCCTTTCCGCTAGGGGATTCGACGATGCGGCTGGTGAAGTCGAGCGCAGCGAAAGCCGGCTGCATCTCCTGTTCCAGATAGGCGCGCAGCTCCGCGCCGCGCGACGGATTCTGGCTCTCGGTCTTGTAGGCGACGCGACGGTCGAGCTCAGTGAGGAACGCACCGGATTTGAAGTCGTCGCGGGCTCGGGCGATGGCGTCGGCTCTGGTCATTGCTTTCATTTTCAAGGTTTCGACGCGGGCGAACGTAGCGGGCTACATAGGCCGTCGAAAGTGGCGGGGAGTTGGATAGTTCTTGTAGTTCTCTTGCGATTTCTTTCTTGCTCTCTCGAGATTGGCTTGCCAAGAGCGGGAGCGCCGCTGGTTTCGGCCTTGCCAAGCGCACGCGATATGCAAGAACTTCGCCAAATTGGGGCGCACATCTATCATTCGAAGAGCGCGCAGTACAGGGCGCCGAGGGACCAGCATGGCCAAAGAGATCAGGCTCAACGCCTTTGCGATGAATTGCGTCGCACACCAGTCACCGGGCCTGTGGACCCATCCGCGCGACCGCACCGCCGACTATCATCGCCTGCCCTACTGGATCGATCTGGCCAGGACCCTGGAACGTGGCCGCTTCGACGGATTGTTCCTGGCGGACGTGCTCGGCGTCTATGACGTCTATGGCAACAGCCCTGACGCAGCCTTGCGCAATGCAGCGCAGACGCCGTCGAACGAGCCGCTGCTGCTGCTGTCGGCAATGGCGGCGGTGACGAAAGACCTGGGGTTCGGCGTCACCAGCAATCTGTCATTCGAGCCGCCCTACCCGTTCGCGCGGCGGATGTCGACACTGGATCATCTCACCGAAGGGCGAATCGGCTGGAACGTCGTCACCGGCTATCTCGACAGCGCCGCGCGCGGCGCCGGCAAGGACAAGCAGACCGGGCACGATGACCGCTACGACATCGCCGACGAATATATGGAGGTCGTCTACAAGCTCTGGGAAGGCAGCTGGGAAGACGACGCCGTGCTGCGCGACCGGGCGCGAGGCATCTTCACCGATCCCGCAAAAGTCCATCGCGTCAATCATGAGGGTGCGAACTACCGCATCAACAACACCATTCACCTCAGCGAGCCGTCGCCGCAGCGCACGCCCGTGCTGTATCAGGCCGGCACCTCGCCACGCGGCCGGCAGTTCGCCGCCAAGCACGCCGAATGCGTGTTCATGTCCGGACCGTCGGCCAAGGTGATCGCGCCGCGGGTCTCCGCGATCCGGCAAGAAGCCGCCGCGCTCGGCCGCAACCCGGCCGAAATCCTGATGTTCTCGATGATGACGATCATCCTTGGAAGGACGGAAGCCGAGGCGAAGGAGAAACACGCCGACTATCGCCGCCATATCAGTCCCGAAGGGGCGCTGGCGCTGATGTCGGGTTGGACTGGCGTCGACTTCTCCGGCTACGACCTCGACCAGCAGGTGCGCCACGTCCAGAACGATGCCGGCCGCAGCGCGATGGACAACGTCACCCGCGCCGATCCTGATCGGGTCTGGACCGTGCGCGACGTCATCGAGCATGTCGGCATCGGCGGCGCCGGTCCCGTCGTGGTCGGCACGCCGGAGATGGTCGCGGACAAGATCGAGGACTGGTTCGAGAAGACCGACGTCGACGGTCTCAATGTGGCCTTCGCGGTCTCGCCCGGCGATTTCGAGGACATCGCCGACATGCTGGTGCCGGAACTGACCCGGCGCGGGCGGTACAAGAGCGAGTATGCCAAGGGCACGTTGCGGGAAAAACTGTTCGGCACCGGCCGCCCGCGGTTGGGTGCGCCACACCCGGCGGCGGGGTACCGGGTGGGGAAGAAGGGTTAGAAGCCCGGTGTCGTGCTGGCCAAGGCCAGGACGACGTTGGAGAGGGAGCGTGCTTCCTCCTCGTCATTGCGAGCGCAGCGAAGCAACCAGGCCGTCATCGCGGAGAGATTCTGGATTGCTTCGCTACGCTCCCAATGACGGTGGAGGCCGCCTACCTACACCTTCCCGTCCACCATAACCTCGATCAGCTTCGTCCCCGGCCGGCCAAACGCGGACGCCAGCGTCGCCTTCAGCTCGCGGGGATCGCCAATCTTGATCGCCTCGCAGCCGAGCGCCTTGGCTACGCCGGCAAAATCCACGGGCGGATCGACAAAATCCATGCCGACGTAATTGTCGTCGCCATGGAAGGCGAGCAGGCGTTGCTTGATGATGCGGTAGCCGCCATTGTTGGCGATGACGACGTTGAGCGGCAGCTTGTGATGCGCCGCAGTCCACAGCGACTGGATCGAATACATCGCGCTGCCGTCGCCTGAGAAGCAGACGACTGGACGATCCGGATTGGCAATGCTGACGCCGACCGAGGCCGGCAGGCCCCAGCCGATGCCGCCGGAGGCAAGACCGTGATAGCCGTAGCGGTCGCGATGCGGCCGCAGCGCCGTTACATGACGGCTGGAGGTGAGCCCTTCATCGACGAGGATCGCATGGTCGGGCATGGCCTCGACCATCTGCAGCACCAGGAAGTCCGGATCGATGGGGTTGCGGCCGGCGCTCTTGCCGATCTGCTCGACCAACGCGGCGCGCCGCGCGCTCCAGTTCTTCGGCCCGAGCTCGGCAAGGCGCTGTTTCGCGCGGCTCGCCAGCCTTGCGCCGCCCATCTCCTTCAGCACCGGGATCAACGCGCGCAGCGTTTCCTTCAGATCCGCCTTCAGCGCGATCTCCGCGCCATAGTTCTTGGCGATCTCCCAATCGACGAGGCCGATCTGCACGACGCCGAGACCGTCAGGCAGCGCGTCGATCTCGCTATAAACCGACATCCGCAAGGGATCGCCGCCCAGCGCGATCAGGAGATCGTAAGGCGCGAGCGTATCGCGCGCCGCCTTCTGCACGCGCGCCAGCGTGCCGAGGAAGCTCGGGCTCTCCGAGAGGAAGTGCGCACCATAAGGCGTCGAGGACTGATATGCCGCAGCGCCGAGCAGCTCGGCGAGCTCGGCCGCCTCCTTCAGCGCATCGCTCTTGACCACCTCGTCCATGGTGACGATCACGGGGCGCTCGGCCTTGAGCAGCCGCGCGGCAAACGCCTGCAGCGCTTCGTCCGATGGCTTTGTCCGCGCATCGATACGGGTGGAGCGGCCGAGATCGATCCCGGCCTCGCTGTTCAGGATATCGCCGGGAAGCGAGATGAACACCGGCCCGGTCGGCGGCGTCATCGCAACCTTGGCGGCACGGCGCACGATGCGCGGCAGATCCTCCAGCCGCGTCACCTCGACCGCCCATTTCACCAGCGGCTCGGCCATGCGCACCAGCGGGCCGTAGAGCACCGGCTCCATCAGGCCATGGCCCTGCTCCTGCTGGCCCGCGGTCAAGATCATCGGCGTGCCCGTGAACTGGGCGTTGTAGAGCGAGCCCATCGCGTTGCCGAGGCCGGGTGCGACATGGACGTTGCAGGCGACGAGCTTGCCGGAAGCGCGGCTGTAGCCGTCGGCGATCGCGACCACCAGGCTCTCCTGCATCGCCATCACATAGGTCAAGTCAGGATGGTCCTTCAGCGCGTGCATGATCGGCAATTCGGTGGTGCCGGGATTGCCGAACAGGTGCGTGATGCCCTCGTCCTTGAGCAGCGCGAGAAAGGCGGAGCGGCCGGTGATCTTGTTCTTCATGCTTCCTCCAGGAGCGGACGTTGCCGCAAGGACGGAAAGCATGATGGCCGAAGTCGCAGGAGGCGCGCAAGGAAGCGCGGTCATGGCTGCGTTGCGTGGTCGCGGAGCTACATCTCCTCCCGCCCCAGCTCGAAAGGATCCTCGCCGCTAGCGCGCTTCTTCTTTTTCGCGCGCTGCCACACCACGCCCGGAAAACCCTTCAGCGGCACCAGGGGCTCGCCGGTATAGGCCCATTCCTGCAGCTCCTCGATCGCAATGTGATACAGCGGCCGGCGGCCGGTGCGTTCCGTGAACAGCGCGCGAGGAATGTTGACCATGTGCGGCCCGCGCGGGCGCTCATACGCGATCGGCGTGCCGCAATGCGAGCAGAAGCTGCGCGCGGTCTTGGTGGCCTTGTCCTCGTAGCGGGTCAGCGCAGTCTTGCCCGAGGTGATGCGAAAGCGCTTCTTCCAGCTTCCGACATAGGTGGCGTAGGCCGCGCCATGGGCGCGCCGGCTACTGGCAGAGTGATCATGCCAGGCCCAGCGCGCCGGGACGTCGATCTCGAAGGTGACCTTGCCGCAGAGGCATTGGCCGGTGGCGGTTCCTGCGGCACCTGCGGCTTTGGCCATGATTGCTTTCTCCGTCGTCATTGCGAGCGCAGCGAAGCAATCCAGGCTGTCTCCGCGAAAAGATTCTGGATTGCTTCGCTGCGCTCGCAATGACGGAATTTGTGGTGCCGTCGGAGCCTGAACAATAGGCTCGTAGCCCGGATGAGCGAAGCGACATCCGGGAAAAGACTTGCTCTGGCAAAAGTCCCGGATATCGCTTCGCTC
Source organism: Bradyrhizobium sp. SMVTL-02 (assembly GCF_051853005.1). Taxonomy (NCBI): domain Bacteria; kingdom Pseudomonadati; phylum Pseudomonadota; class Alphaproteobacteria; order Hyphomicrobiales; family Nitrobacteraceae; genus Bradyrhizobium; species Bradyrhizobium sp. SMVTL-02. Next base: position 7,394,919 of record NZ_CP182469.1, read on the forward strand.
ATCCGGGCTACGGCAGAGTCACGCCGGCGTCAGCTCGTCGTACACCGGGTAATCCGTATACCCCTTCTCCTCGCCGCCATAGAACGTTGCGCGGTTGTAGGGCGTGATCGGGTAATCGTGCTCCAGGCGCCGCGGCAGGTCCGGGTTGGAGATGAAGATGCGGCCGAAGGCGATGATGTCGGCGTGTCCCTCGGCGATCGCCGCGTTCGCGCTCTCGCCGGTAAAGCCGCCGGCGGTCATCAGCACGCCGCTGTAGAGCGGCCGGAACAGCACCATGGCGGAGGGCACGTTGTCCCAGTGGACATCGGCGCGGCCGGCGCCGCTGGAGCGCGGTTCGATCAAATGCAGATAGGCCAGACCCAGCTTGTCCAGCGCCTTCACGACGTACGTATAGAGCGGCATCGGATCGGGCTCGCCGGAATCGTTGGCGATACCGTGCGGTGACAGCCGCACGGCAACGCGGTTCGCCCCCCACACGTCGATCGCAGCCTGCGTGACCTCGAGCAGAAGCCGCGCCCGGTTCTCGATCGATCCGCCATATTGATCGCTGCGCTGGTTGCTGCGCGTTTGCAGGAACTGCTCGAGCAGATAGCCATTGGCACCGTGGATCTCGACACCGTCGAAGCCGGCGGCCAGCGCGTTCTTCGCGCCCTGCCGGAAGGCCTCGACGATGCCCTTGACCTCCTCCGTCTCCAGCGCGCGCGGCGTCTCGTAATCGGCGATCTTGCCGTCGGCAGTCATCGCCTTCATGCCTTCGGCCTTGATCGCAATCGCCGAGGCCGAGACCGGCAGCTCACCGCCATGGAAAGAGGAATGCGAGACGCGGCCGACATGCCAGAGCTGGAGGAAGATGATGCCGCCCTTGGCGTGCACGGCATCCGTCACCTTACGCCAGCCGGCGATCTGCGCGTCCGTATAGATGCCCGGCGTCGCCGGGTTGCCGCGGCCGTGGGAGAGCACCGGCGAGGCCTCGGCGATGATCAGGCCGCCCTTGGTCGCGCGCTGGCCGTAATATTCGGCGTTGAGCGGCCGCGGCGAAAAGCTCTCGCGCTCGGCCCGCATACGCGTCAACGGCGCCATCGCGACGCGATGGGCGAGCTTGTACGGACCGACCTGCAACGGTTGAAACAACGCCTCGAATTTCATGCGAACCCCGGATGCTATGAAAGGATGCGGATCATATAGCGACGGGCGGCCCCTCGAAAAGGTGCCGCCCGTGCAATAGCAGATATTCCCTGCCGCGGAACGCGGAAGGGAACAGATGTTACGCCGTCTTGATCCAGACCGCCTTCACGTTGAGATATTCCTCGACATGCTGCTTGCCGGACTCGCGGCCATAGCCGCTCATCTTGTAACCGCCGAACGGCACGGCCGGATCCATCGCCTGGTAACAATTCACCCACACCGAGCCGGCGCGCAGGCGCTTCGCCACCGCATGCGCCTTGGTGACGTCGCGCGTCCACAGGCCGGAGCCGAGGCCGAATGTGGTGTTGTTGGCGCGCTTGACCAGCTCGTCCATGTCCTTGAACGCGATCGCGGAGATGACGGGACCGAAGATCTCCTCCTGCGCGATCCGCATGTTGTCCTGGACACCGGCGAACACCGTCGGCGAGACGAAGAAGCCCTTCGACAATGCGCCTTCAGTGACGCGGCCGCCGCCGGCAAGCGCCTGCGCGCCTTCCTTCTGGCCGATGTCGAGATAGCCGGTGACGCGTTCGAGCTGCTGCTCGGAAACCAGCGGGCCGATCTGCACGTTGGGATCGAGGCCGTTGCCGACCTGCAGCTTCTTGCCGAACTCGGCGACGCGGCCGACGAACTCGTCGTAGATCGCCTGCTCGACGAACAGGCGCGTGCCGGCGCTGCAGATCTGCCCCGAATTGGCGAACACCGCCATCGCCGCGCCAGGCACGGCGGCATCGAGATCGGCATCGGCAAACACGATGTCCGGCGACTTGCCGCCGAGCTCGAGCGAGACGCGCTTGAGGTTGCCGGCCGAAGCGCGGATGATCGACTGGCCGGTGACATGCGAGCCGGTGAAGGCGACCTTGTCGACGTCGTGATGCGAGGCGAGCGCGGCGCCGGCGGTCTCGCCATAGCCGGGCACGACATTGACGACGCCGGGCGGAATGCCGGCTTCCATCGCGAGCTCGGCGATGCGCAGCGAGGTCAGCGGCGCCTCCTCGGCGGGCTTGAGCACCACGGTGCAGCCGGTCGCGACCGCAGGCCCGATCTTCCAGATCGTCGCGGAGAGCGGACCGTTCCAGGGAATGATGGCGCCGACGACGCCGACCGGCTCCTTCAGCGTGTAGGAGAAGATTTCGCCCGGCAGCGAGTTCTCGATGGTCTCGCCATGGATCGCCGTGGTCTGGCCGGCGTAGTAGCGCAGCATGCCTATGGCACGCAGGCGATAGGCGCGCGTGCGGCTGAGCGGCGCGCCCATGTCGAGCGTGTCGAGCTGCGACAATTCGTCGAAGTTCTTTTCGACGAGGTCGGCGAGCCTGAGCAGCAGGTTCTGCCGCTCGAACGGCTTGACCTTGCTCCAAGGCCCCTCGAAGGCGCGGCGGGCCGCGGCGACCGCACGGTCGATGTCTTCCTTGTCGCCCTCGGCGACCGTCGCGAGCAGTTCGCCGGTGGCTGGATTGCGGGTCTCGAAGCGCTTGCCGGAGGCCGCGTCGACCCACTTGCCGTCGATCAGCATCTGCTTGTAGGACCCGTTTGCGAACGGGTGGCGCGTGATCGGAATAGCCTGCGACACAGCCATGGCGGCACTCCCTGTCAGATCATTGATTGGGTTCGATCTCGCTGGGATCGTTAGGTCGAGCAGAATACAGCGGTGCCGGAAGGGCGTAAAGGCGGCGAGGAACGAACATCGTGTGCCCGGACAATGACGTGCCGCGCGCCGTGGACGAAAAGCGCATGCTGTGGGCGGCGGGCGATACCGTCGAGAACCGCCCGCCGCTGTCGCGCTGGCACCCGGATTATGCGGATGCGTTCGAGAGATTCGTGAAGGGGGAGTAGGCTTGCACGGTTCTCTCACTCCCTCGCCCCGTTCTTACGTGGAGAGGTGAAGCGCCCTACAGCGTCTCTTGCTTGTGCCCGCAATTCTTGCAGGCGAACTTGACGCGGGTCTGGCCTTTTTCCGCCTGCACCCGGTTCGGCGCGCCGCACCTGCCGCAGACGGCCTCGATGCGGGTCGCGCCCTGCTTGACGACGATGGTCTTCTTTTCCATCGATTCGCGGATCAGGCGCTCGGCCTCCTCACGCATGGATTGTTTCGACAAAGCTCGTCTCCGCCTCTGAAAGCGCGAGAGCCATATCGCACCTGTATTCAAATCACAATGCGCAAAGCCCGATCAGACCTCAACGATCACATAACTGTCCTCGACATGCACCGGAAACGTCTCGGCAACATAGGGGCCCTTCTGCAATTCCTCGCCGCGCTCCACCGCGACCGGATATGACCGGATCCTGACGCGCTTGGGATCGAACCAGGACTGGCCGTTGCGCATGTCGAACTCCCAGCCGTGCCAGGGACAGCGCAGCATCTCGCCGACGCGCGAGCGCTCGTAAACGCCCGGCTCGGGCGAGGTCAGCCGCGCCACGCAGGCCGCCTTCTCCAGCGGCGCTCCTTCATGCGGGCAGCGGTTCAGAAGCGCGAAGAACTCGCCGTTGACGTGGAACACCACGATGTCGCGGCCGGCGACAGCGACGACCTTGTTGCCGCCGGGCGGGATCTCCGAGGTGGTAGCGACGATGTGACGGGCCATACTGTCTCAGAATTTATAGACCGCACGCGCATTGGTGCTGAAGATCTTCCTTCGCTCCGCCTCGGTCAGCGGCGTCTTGAAGGCGAAGCGTGGGTCGTCGAAATCCCAGTGCGGATAGTCCGACGAGAACAGCAAGCGGTCGACGCCGACCCATTCGATCAGCGCGCGCAGGTGCCGCGCCGCGTCAGGCTCGTCGATCGGCTGGGTCGTGAACCAGAAATGCTCGCGGACATATTCGGACGGCTTGCGCTTGAGATGCGGCACCTCGCTGCGGAAGCGCTCGAAATGCTGGTCCATGCGCCACACCGCCGAGGGAATCCAGCCGAACCCGCCTTCGATGAAGACGATCTTCAGTCTTGGGAAGCGCTCGGGCACGCCTTCGATGACGAGGCTCGCAAGCTGCGCCGCGATGGTATGCGCGTTCGACTGATGCTCCTCGACATAATAAGACGGCCAGCCGCCACCGGTCGGCGCATGTCCGCCATAGCCGCCGACATGGATACCGAGCGGCAGGTCAAGCTCCTGGGCACGCTCGTAGATCGGCCAGTAACGTCGGCGGCCGAGCGGCTCGTTGGCGCGCGGCGAGACATTGATCTGGATGTACTCGCCGGTTTTCGCGCAGCGCTCGATCTCGGCAATCGCGAGATCCACCCCGTCCTGCCCGACCAGGATCGAGGCCTTCAGGCGCGGATCGCGATGCGACCAGAACGCCAGCTGCCAGTCGTTGATGGCGCACTGGATCGCAGCGCCGAATTCGAGGTTCTGCTGCGAGAAGATGAAGAGATCGAGCACCTGCAAAATGCCGAACTCGACGTCGAGGGGATCGAGATGCTGCTTCTGCATGAAGGCGAGATCGGAGCCGGGCGGCCCGCCGGTCGGCGGCCAGGCATCCCGCCGCGCGATCAGCGGCGAGGAGCGCGGATAGGGTGTGGTGAACAGGTACGGCGTGCGCAGATGGCTGCCATATTCCTTCAGATGCTGCTGCCACCGTTGCGGCAGGAATTCTTTGAGGTCGTCGACCGAGTGCAGGCTCGGATGCACGTCGCAGTCGACGATGCGCAGCTTTGATGCGGCAGGTTTCTCGTCGTCACGCAGCGGCCGGTCGATGACCTCACTCATGCGAACCTCCAAACTCTTTGTTTGCGCATGATCTGATCGGAAAGCCGGTGCCCACGTTTCCGGATCATGCGCTAGTTCAGTTTCAAACGCGGAAACGTCTCCAGCGGATTGTCGACGCACATCTTCGCGATCAAGCTCTTCGGCAGGTTCGGCGGGATCGGATCGTCTCCGTCGAACTGCCAGTGCGGATAGTCGGACGCGAACAGGAACATCTTTTCCGAGCCGATCTGGTCGATGATCTCCTCGACGCTTCTTGCATCGCCCGGCGCGTCGAACGGCTGCATGGTGACACGGAAATTTTCGCGGACGATCGACGCCGGCTCGCGCTCGACCCAGGGTACCTCGACGCGGACGCCGCGCCAGGTCTTGTTGGCGCGCCACATGAAGGCGGGCAGCCAGCTGACGCCCGACTCCATCAGCACGACCTTCAGATCAGGAAATTTGCCGAACACGCCCTCGTAGATCAGGCTGAGGATCTGCGCCTGAAATGCCTGCGCCTCGACGAAGTAATATTCGTAACGGTGCGACGGCCAGCCGGCCGAGCTCGGCGCCTGCCGATATTGCGTACCGGCGTGGATCGCGAGCGGCAGCTTGTACTTCTCCGCGAGCTGGTAGACCGGCCAGAAATGCCGCCGTCCCAGCAGCGTCTCGCCCTGCGCCAGCACCAGAATGGAGACGAAGCGGTGATCGCCGGCGCGGCGCTCGATCTCCTCGATCGCCAGATCCGGCGCCTGCATCGGCAGCACGATGGAGGCGCGCAGGCGCGGATCGCGCGACAGCCACTCGGCGGCGATCCAGTCGTTGATGGCCTTGCAGAAGTCCGCCGCCATGTAGGCGTCGAACACCGCCTGTGCGCCGTAGAGCACGTTCAGGATCGCGTGGCTGGAACCCAGCTGGTCAAACGCGCCCTTCTGCACCATGGCGAGATCGGAGCCCGGCTTGGTACCGTTGACCGGCCGCCAGTCGGCGCGACCCGAGAGCGGCATGCTCGGCGGATAGGAGGTGAGATCGAGCCCGTCGATGGCGCGGCTCACCACCTGCTCTTTCCAGTGGTCGCTGAGATAGGGAAGCAGCGTCGTGCGCGTGCCACCAACCGCCGGATGGATGTCGCAGTCGATCCGCGTCACGGCCATGCAGGGTTCCTCGGAGTTTCCTCGCACCGTCTTTATTGGCGGCGCTCTTCGCGCCGCCCGGACAGAGTGCGGCGGCCGCCGCCGCTGCGCAAGCCCGCACGCCCGCGCGATCCGTCATGGCTCGGTTGCGCAGACGCGATGCTGATCAGGCATGCGGTGGATGCTCGGCCGCCCACCGCGTCTCGCTGCAAGCCGCGGCGCAGTTCCAGGCGCCCTCGCCTCAAGCCGCCTTGGAAACCTCCATCAGCAGCCGCTCGGCCCTGGCATCCTCGATGCGGTTCACCAGCCGGCTGCTCTCGTGATTGTCGCGCACGGTCTTGGTCAGCGTGATGCAGGTCTGGATCAGCATCACGATGCCCATGGCGAGATAGCCCTTCATCCAGAGGTCGATCGGCAGGAAGAAGACGCCGACGGCGACGAGGAAGGCGGAGGCCGCGAAGGACACGTAGGTGAAGGTGACCCAGGCGCTGCTATGGGGCTGGCCGTTCTGGTTCATGACTGTCTCCTGTTGTTTCGAATGAAAAGGGGTGTCAGTTCAAGCCATAGGCGTGCGCTTGGACTTCAGCCGCGCAAGGACGTCGTCTGCGGTCGTCTTGAGCCGGGGGCCGAAGCCCTGCTCCGCGAGACGCTCGGCAGTAGCGAGGGGACCCGTGGCCGCGTCGAGCTCGACCAGTGCGTCGTCGCTGGCCTGGGCTTCCATCTGCCGCTCGCGCAGCCGCCTCAAGGTGCTCTCGGCTTCCGGCAGCGTGGCTTCGTAGGGACGCGCCACCTCGATGCCGCTGCGACGGAGCGAGCGCACCGCTTCCGAGGCACGGGCGAGGCGCCGGCCGCGATCGAGCTCGGTGATGCGGGCCTGCGCGTTGGTCACGTGCCGCTTCAACCGCGCGATCTCGGTCGCGAACAGCGCGCGTGCTGTCATCGCCGCATCGCGGTCGGCTTCGAGACCCGCGATGGCCTCTGCCGCTTCCTTGGCGAGATCCTCGCGGCCGCCATCGAGCGCGGCAACTGCGCGGGTCTCGAGGTCAGCGATGCGCGCGAGGGTCGCCTCGAGCTTGCGGCCCTCCTGCTGGTCCTGTGCAATCGCAAGCGCCAGCGTCCGTTTGCTGCGCTCCACCGCGGCGGCGGCATCGCGCATCTGCTGATCCAGGATCAGCAGGGCCGTTCGGTCCTCCCGCTCCTCGCCCGCGGCGGCCACGCTGCCGCGGAATAGTGTCACGACGGTCTTGAACATCTGCAGCTCCCTATTTATGAGCGTTGCTCACAGAGGATTTGTAGCAGAAAACTTGAACATCGTTCAACGAATGTTTGAGCGACGCTCAGGAATTTGATTAATAATGTCTAAAGCACTGGAACGTCGAGAGAAGTTGCGGGTCGACCTGATCCAGGCGGCCGAGCGGATGATCGCTAAGCGGGGATTGGCGGGCCTGAAAACCCGCGATTTGGCCCGCGAGATCGGCTGCGCCAATGGCGCGGTCTACAATCTCGTCACCGACGTGGACGAGTTGGTCCTGCGCGTCGGCTCGCGCACGCTGCGCCGGCTGGACGAGGCGCTCAGCGCGGCGGTACGCACGAACGATCCGTCGCCGCATGAGACGCTGGTCCGCATCGCCCTTGCCTATTGCGACTTCGCCGCCGAAAACCTCGAGCTCTGGCGCGCGCTGTTCGAGCACCGCATGGAGGCCGACAAGGCGCTTCCTGACTGGTCGATCGACGACCAGTTGCAGCCGTTCCGCCACATCTACCAGCCGCTGGGGGCGCTGCTTCCAAAGCGCAGTCCGGATGAGCTGAGCGTCACCGCGCGCAGCCTGTTCTCGGCCGTGCATGGCATGGTGGCGCTCGGGCTGGAGCAGAAGCTGGTCGCCGTTCCCCTGCCGGCGCTGCGCAAGGAGATCGCGGGCCTCGTCCGCGCGATGATCGACGGGCTGGTCGCGCGCGCAGAGTGAAAAGGATGGCGGCGGCTGACTAAAATTTCGCCTGTCGCATCGCAGGTGGCGCGCTTAGCCTTCGGCCGTCCCTCACCTCTCCCGGAGCCTCTCATGCCCCTCCTCATCCGCGGCGGCACCGTCATCAATCACGATCATTCGCGCCGCGCGGACGTGCTGATCGACGGCGAGATCATTGTCGCGGTAGGCCCGTCGATCGAGGCGCCCGCTGGCACCGAGATCGTCGATGCCGGCGGCGCCTACGTCATCCCGGGCGGGATCGATCCGCATACCCATCTCGAAATGCCGTTCATGGGCACGGTGACCGCCGACGATTTCGAATCGGGAACCAAGGCGGCACTGAGCGGCGGCACCACCATGGTGGTGGATTTCTGCCTGCCCGATCCGGGCCAGTCGATGCTCGCGGCCTATCAGGAGTGGCGGCACAAATCCGAGAAGGCCGCCAGCGACTACGGCTTCCACATGGCGGTGACGTCGTGGTCGAGGCAGATCCACGACGAGATGGAGACCGTGGTCAAAACCTACGGCATCAACACCTTCAAGCATTTCATGGCCTACAAGGGCGCGCTGATGGTGAACGACGACGAGCTCTACAACTCGTTCGCGCGCTGCGCCCATCTCGGCGCGATGCCCGTCGTCCATGCCGAGAACGGCGACGTCGTCGCCTTGATGCAGGAGGCGCTGATCGCGCGCGGCGTCACCGGTCCGGAGGGACACGCCTATTCGCGGCCGCCCGAGGTCGAGGGCGAAGCCACCAACCGCGCCATCATGATCGCCGACATGACGGGCACGCCGGTCTATATCGTGCACACCAGCTGCCGCGAGGCGCATGAGGCGATCGCGCGGGCACGCGCCGCCGGCAAGCGCGTCTACGGCGAGCCGTTGATCCAGCATCTGCTGCTCGACGAGCGCGAGTATCAGAACAAGGATTGGGATCATTCCGCGCAGCGCGTGATGTCGCCGCCGTTCCGCGACAAGCAGCATCAGGACAGCCTCTGGGCCGGCCTGCAGTCCGGCTCGCTGCAGGTGGTCGCGACCGATCACTGCGCCTTCACCACCGAACAGAAGCGGTTCGGGCTCGGCGATTTCAGGAAGATCCCCAACGGCACCGGCGGCCTCGAAGATCGCCTTGCGTTGCTCTGGACCACGGGCGTCGTCACGGGGCGGCTCACCAAGGAAGAATTCGTCGCGGTGACCTCCGCAAACATCGCCCGCATCCTCAACATCTATCCACGCAAGGGCGCGGTCACCGTCGGCTCGGATGCCGATGTCGTCGTGTGGGACCCCAAGGCGACGAAGACCATCACTGCCAGGCGGCAAATGAGCAAGATCGATTACAATGTTTTCGAAGGCTTTGCCTGCACCGGCGGGCCGGCCGTGACACTGTCGCGCGGCCGCGTCGTCTGGAAGGACGGCGATTTGCGAGCCGAAGCCGGGGACGGCCATTACGTCGCGCGGCCGGCATTTTCGCCGGTGCATGTTGCCAATTCCACCTGGAAGGAGCTGACCGCCCCGCGCGCGGTCGCACGCGGTGCGGTGACGCCCTAGCGCGTTCGGGCGCAAGGCATGTGACACCTCGAAGGGCGCCGATGGCACACGCCTTGCCTCTCGATGTCGGACAATTCTCTGACGGAGGCGGCGATGAGTGATGCACCCCACAATATGACCCGGCGCGACGCGGTGCTAGGCGGCCTCGCCGCTGGTATGGCAGCATTTGCTCCACGTCTCGCCTGGGCGCAGGGGCGAGCTGAGACACTGCTGGTGGTGCAGGAGCTCGGGCCGAACTCTCTGGACATGCAGGGCGTGGGCTCCAACCAGACGGTCAACGGCCTGTCCTGGAATTGCTACGACCGCCTGCTGACCTACGCCTCCAAGACGCTGCCCGACGGCACGGTCTCGTACGATCGCGAGAAGCTCGCGCCCGAGCTGGCCGAGAGCTGGGAGGTCGCCGCCGACGGCATGTCCTGCACCTTCAAGCTGCGCAAGGACGCAAAATTCCACGACGGCACGCCTGTTACCGCCAAGGACGTCAAATGGTCGTTCGACCGCGCCGTGAAGGTCGGCGGCTTCCCGACCTTCCAGATGTCGGCCGGCTCCCTGGAAAAGCCCGAGCAGTTCGCGGTGGTCGACGATCACACCTTCCGCATCGACTATGTCCGCAAGGACAAGATGCTGCTGTTCAACGTCGCCGTCGTCGTGCCCTTCATCATCAATTCCGAGCTGGCGAAGAAGAATGCGACGGCGGAAGATCCCTGGGCGCTCGCATGGCTGAAGAACAACGAGGCCGGCGGCGGCGCCTACAAGATCGAGAGCTGGAAGCCCGGCAGCGAGACCGTGCTGACGCGCTTCGATGACTGGAGGAGCGGACCGCTGCCGAAGGTCAAGCGCGTGATCGCGCGCGACGTCCCCTCCGCCGGCACCCGCCGCGCCATGCTGGAGCGGGGCGATGCGGATATCTCCAGCGGCTTTGCGCCGCGTGATTTCGAGCAGATCATCAAAGAGGGCAAGGTCAAGGTCTCGGGCGTGCCGATCCCGAACGCGCTTTGGTATGTCGCGCTCAACACGGCAAAGCCGCCGTTCGACAATGCCAAGCTGCGCCAGGCCATCGCCTGGGCGATGCCCTATGAGCAGATCCAGACCAGCGCCTTCTTCGGCCGCGCCGTTCCGATGTACGGCGGCTCGGCGGAGGTCTCAAATCCGGTCTGGCCGCAGCCGTTTCCCTATGTCACCGATCTCGACAAGGCGAAGGCTTTGCTGAAGGAAGCAGGATTCGAAGCCGGCCTGGAGACCACGCTGTCGCTGGACACGGGCACGGCCACCGTCGGCGAGCCGACCGCGATCCTGATCCAGGAGAGCCTCGCCAAGATCGGCATCAAGGCGGGAATCGAAAAAATCCCCGGCGCGAACTGGCGGACGACGCTGAACAAGAAGGAGCTGCCGCTCGCGCTCAACCGCTTCAGCGGCTGGCTCGACTATCCCGAATACTATTTCTACTGGAATTTCCACGGCAACAACTCGATCTTCAACATCTCCTCCTACCAGAACAAGGCGATGGACGCGCTGATCGACAAGGCGCGCTTCACCACGGATGCCGCGGAATACGACAGATGCGTGAAGGATTTCATCGCACTCTGCATGCGCGACGTTCCCGTCATTCCGCTCAATCAGCCGATCCACGACGTCGCCATGCAGAAGAACGTCAGCGGTTACGAATTCTGGTTTCACCGCGAACCGGACTATCGTCAATTTGCCAAGGGCTAGTTGCGACGGGCGATGCTGATTGCCGAAGAGGCGCGTGCCTGCGCGATCGGAAAACCGCGCTCCAGCCGCGCCGCACTCGCATGCAGCATCGCCGCATCGAGGCTGCCCTGCCGTGATCCCTCCAGAGCGCAGGCAAAGACCCGGTAGAACTGCGCGCCGTCGTAGGCGACCAGCAGCAGATCGACGCCGGCATTGATCGCCTCGACCACGGCCTTGCAGACGTCGTTCTGGTAGATCGCGCCCATCACGAGGTCGTCGGTCATCACCATGCCCTGGTAGCCCAACTTGCCGCGGATGATTCCTTGCACGACCTGCCTGGAATGCGACGCGGCGCGATCGGGATCGACGGCCGTGAGGGTCGATGCCGCGCCATCGCCCCCTGCGCAGCAGGACGATGACGATCAGGATGCTTGCGGCGACAAGTGCGATGTTTCCGCCGCCACGCAGCGGGAGCAGATAAGGATCGTTCTTGTTCGCGGCCGCGAATGCGGCAAGTGGCGCGGCAAGCCAGAGCAGGATGAGACCGAGGCGATTGAGGAATTGCATGATGCGTCACGCGGAGGGAGTGCCGAATGCTTCGCACCTATCAAAGCGATTTGCGATGTACGAGAGGCAAAAGCGCGCCTGCACGAAAACTGCAAAAAACTCCTGAAACCATGCAGACGAAGGCCCCGGCCTCTGCGCAAGCGCCGTGCAGAGTGCACGATGTCGATATTCACGAAAGGTCATTTGCGCATGACGAGCCTGGCTACGACGCCGACGACGGACATCGAACCGATCGGGCCCTCGACCATATCGGTCAAGCTCGCGATGGCGCTGGTGCTCGCCGCGCTCGCCGACTGGCTGTTCTATGGACAGCGGGCCGGGCTATCGCTGGTGATCTTTGCGGTCGCGATCGTCAGCGCCTCGGTCCTCGCCAACCACGCATCCCTGGACATCCGCCGCGCCGCGATCGGGGGCGCCGTCATCGTCCTTGGTCTCGTGCCTGTCAGCGAAGAGCTCAACACGCTTTCGTTCCTGATCCTCATTGCAGCAATGGTGATCGCCCTGCTGCTGGCAACCAATCCCGAAACGACTGGCCTTGCCGACCGAGCCCGCGCGCTGCGCAACTTCGTCCTGTTCGGCCCCTTCCGAGTCTTCCCCGAAGCGCTTCAGGTCTTCAACATGTCGGCGTTCACCCGCAGCATAGCGCTGTGGCTGATGCCGGTGGTGCTGGGCACCGTGTTCGTCGCGCTGTTCGCTGCCGCCAATCCCGTGATCGAGCAATGGGTCGCGCTGCTCAACCCGAAGATCATCCTCGACTATGTCAGCGTTCCGCGGGTGCTGTTCTGGATCATGATGCTGGCGCTGGTGTGGCCGTTCATCCATGTGCGCTGGCGGCGCAGGAAGATTGCCGTCGCCACCGAGGCCAATGCCGTGGAGCCACCCCCGCTTCCGCCCTTCGTGTCGCCGGAGTTTCTGGGGCCCTCCACCATCCTGCGCTCTCTGATCCTGTTCAACCTGCTGTTCGCAGCGCAGTCCATTCTCGACGGCCTCTATCTCTGGGGTCAGGTCGCGCTGCCCGACAACATGACTTATGCGGCCTACGCCCATCGCGGCGCCTATCCGCTGATCGCGACCGCCCTGCTCGCGGCCGCTTTCGTGCTGGTCGCGATGCGCCCCGGTGGCCCCGCCGAAAAATCCCGGGTGATCCGGCCGCTGGTCTATCTCTGGGTCGGGCAGAACGTGCTGCTTGTCGCTTCCTCCATCCTTCGCCTGGATCTCTATGTCGGCATCTACATGCTGACCTATTGGCGCATTGCGGCCTTCATCTGGATGGGACTGGTGGCGCTGGGACTGATCCTGATCGTCGCCCGCATCGCGCTCGACCGGTCCAACGGGTGGCTCGTCTGCGCCAACCTGATCGCATTAACGATCGTGCTGTACAGTGCCTCGCTGGTGAACTTCGATGCGTTCATTGCTGACTACAACCTGAAGCACAGCAGTGAAATGGGAGGGAACGGCGTGAAGATCGATGCCAATTACCTCCTCACGTTGGGCCCACAGGCGCTGCCTGCGATCGACAAGGTCATCGCGCTTCGCGGGGGTGATTACTGTCTTGCGGGCCGTCGAGATCGGCTAGTAGAAAGTCAGCGGCAGGACCTGGCGTGGCGTGCCTGGGGCTTTCGGAGCTGGAGGCTGCAGCGCCGGCTCGACGCGCAGGCCAAGGGCCAGCCCGGCAATCAGCCGGCGGGGTGAGCGGAGAATCTCTTGGCACATCGCATCCTCATCGTCGACGACGAGGGCCACATCCGCGAGGTCATCCGCGTCGCCCTGAAGAAGGCCGGCATGGACGTGATCGAGGCGCGCGACGGCAAGGAGGCGCTCGCCCGCTTTGCCGCCGACAGGCCCGATCTGATCGTGCTCGACATCGGCATGCCCGAATTCGACGGCCTCGACGTCTGCCGCGAGATCCGCAAAGGCTCGGACGTACCGATCCTGTTCCTGTCGGCGCGCGACGAGGAGATCGACCGCATCCTCGGCCTCGAGATCGGCGGCGACGACTACGTGACCAAGCCGTTCAGCCCGCGCGAGCTGGTGGCACGGGTCAACGTCATCCTGCGCCGCCTCAGCCCGCGCAATGGCGAGGCCAAGGCCGGGCCGGCCGCCCTGGTGCAAGGCGGCCTGCTGATCGATCCCGAGCAGCATGTCGCGATCTTCGCCGGCACGCCGCTGAAGCTCACCGCGATCGAGTTCGGCATCCTGCGCGCGTTCCTGACCCGGCCGACCTCGGTGTTCAACCGCGAGCAGCTGATGCGGGCGGCCTATCAGCTCAACATCCAGGTCTCCGACCGGACCATCGACAGCCACATCCGCAATATCCGCGCCAAGCTGGCGGCGCTCGCCTGCGACAACGTGATCGAGACCATCCACGGCGTCGGCTTCAAGCTCGGCCGCTGCGAGAAAGAGGCATGAGCGCGGCGCCCGACAAATGGCGGCCGTCGCTGGGGCTGGTGATCTTCGCGGTGCTGGCGACCGTCGCGGTGCTGCCGCTGGTCGGCCTGTTCTTCTTCCGCCTCTACGACAACCAGCTGATCCGCCAGACACAGGCCGAGCTGATCGCACAGAGCCGCGTGCTCGCGACGATCTATGCACAGGAGGTCACGGCACGGCTCGACGGTGGCCTCACACTCGGCGCCGAGGTGCCGCCGGGCGTGCTGCCCGACCCCGGCGACCAGGTCACGCCGATCCGCCCCGCGCTCGACCTCACGGCCGACGACCTGCTGCGGCGGCGGCCTGATGCGCTGCCCGCGTCCCGGCCGGCGCAAGCAGCCTATGTCGACATCGGCGCCAGGCTGACGCCGATCATCCGCGAGACCCAGAAGGTGACGCTGGCGGGCTTTCGCATCCTCGATCCGCAAGGCGTGGTGATCGCCGGGCGGCAGGAGGTCGGGCAGTCGCTCGCCCATGTCGAGGAAGTCGCGGACGCGCTCCGCGGGCAGTACCGGGCCACCTTGCGCAACCGCGTGCCGGACAAGCCGCCGCCGCCGATCTATTCCTTCAGCCGCGGCCTCGGCGTCCACGTGTTCTCGGCGATGCCGGTCATCGTCAACAACCGCGTTGCCGGAGTGATCTACACGACGCGGACGCCGAGCAACATCTTCGACCATCTCTACCAGGAGCGGGCCAAGTTCGTGCTGGCCGGGCTTGCCGTGATCCTCGGCACGATCCTGATCGGCCTGGTGTTCTCGCGCACCATCACGCTGCCGATGCGCGAATTGATCGACCGCGCCGCCAGAATCGGCCGCGGCGACCGCGACGCGTTCCACCCGCTCAAGCATTACGGCACGCGGGAGTTCGCCCAGCTGTCGCACAGCTTCCTCGGCATGGCCGAGCAGCTCGCAAGGCGCTCCGACTATATCGCGACGTTCTCAGCCCATCTCACCCACGAGCTTAAATCGCCGCTGACCTCGATCAAGGGCGCGGCCGAGCTGCTGCAGGATTCGGTTCAGGGCAAAGCCGGCAGCCTGACCCCGGCGGAGCAGAACACCTTCATCGCCAACATCCTGTCCGACACGCAGCGGCTAGAGGCGATGGTACAGCGGCTACGCGAGCTCGCCCGCGCCGAGAGCCTGCCGCAGAACGAGCGCACCGAGCTCGCGCCCGTGGTCGCCGATCTCAAAAGCCGCTTTCCGGCAAGCTCCATCGACGCCAGCGGCAGCCTGGACCGGGCGATCGGCATGTCCTCGGAGAAGGCGCTGATCGTGCTGTCACACCTCGCCGATAACGCGGTGCGGCACAAAGCCGGGACAATCAGGCTGGAGGCGGTCGACGCGCGGACGACCCTGCTTGTGACGGTGAGCAATGACGGCGAGCCAATCTCGGCGCCCAACCGCGACAGGATCTTCGATGCGTTCTTCACCACCCGCCGCGACCAGGGCGGGACCGGGATGGGGCTGGCAATCGCACGTGCGGTGATGGCGAGCCATGGCGGCTCGATCCGACTCAAGCCCACCGACCAAGGGGCCGCCTTCGAGCTTCAATTTCCTGTCGCCTAGATCGCGAACACCCATGCGACGACGATGGTGCCGATGGTGACGAGACCCGCGATGGTCCAGCCGGCGGCATATTCCAGCTCGGGATGACCAGTGGCCCGCATGATCTCTGCCGGATCGGCGGTATGCTTTTCTGCCATGACAGCCTCGCACGTGTTTCCCCGTGTCATT
Source organism: Bradyrhizobium sp. SMVTL-02 (assembly GCF_051853005.1). Lineage (NCBI taxonomy): Bacteria > Pseudomonadati > Pseudomonadota > Alphaproteobacteria > Hyphomicrobiales > Nitrobacteraceae > Bradyrhizobium > Bradyrhizobium sp. SMVTL-02. The sequence continues at coordinate 7,410,848 of NZ_CP182469.1, forward strand.
AGATAAGTCGCACCAGCCGCGATTAGGTTCCATCACGGAAATGCGAGGAATGACACAACAGCAGCTAGGCTTGTTCGCCGATCCTGATGGAGGCCCGACCGGCCTTCGCTATGCGGACGATTTCATCGATGGCGCCGCCGAGCAGGAGCTGATCGGCCGCATCGCAGCATTGCCGCTGCAGCGCTTCCAGTTCGGCGCGTTCGAGGGCAACCGGCGCGTGGCCTCCTTCGGCTACCGCTATGACTACGCGCTGCAACGGCTCACCGAGGCCGATCCGATCCCGGATTGGGTCGCGCCCACCGCGCGGCTGGTCGAGGCATGGGCGGGCCTTTCCGCGGGCAGCGTGCAGCAGGTACTGTGCACAGAATACGACGTCGGCGTCGGCATCGGCTGGCATCGCGACAAGCCGCATTTCGACAAGGTGCTCGGCCTGTCGCTCGGCTCGCCATGCAAATTTCGCTTCCGCCGCCGTAGCGGCAACAAGTGGGAGCGCCACACGCCGGCACAGCGCTACTCCATCACCTTCCGGACAATGAAGCGGCGGTAGGCGAGCCTTCCAAAACAAAAACTGCGAAAACAACCCCATGCACAGTAGAAACCGCTTTCCCGCTTGGGCCGGGATGGCGCAGCGCAACCGTTCGACACACCGGTGCAAAACCGCCGTTCCGCGCGGCCGGGCGCGAGGCTCGCGCCTTGCCTTCCGAATCCGGTTGCATGCTAGACTGGATGCCATCCACGGCAGGAGGGAAGCATGGCCGACAACAAGGCAAAGCGGGGCGGCGCCGATCGCGCCCTGATCGCGCTCACCGAGAAATACGAACTCGCCTACTGGTCGAAGAAGTTCAAGGTGACCCCGGCCAAGCTGAGATACGCCGTCAAGAAGGTCGGCCACTCCGCCAGGAAGGTCGAGGCGTACATCAAGCTCCAGAAGCACCGCGCGTCCGACAAGAGCCGGATCGCGCTCGGCGAGCCCTACGAGGTCCGCTACTGGTCGAAGAAATTCAAGATCACCCCGGCCAAGCTGAGGCTCGTGGTCGGGGCGGCCGGACATTCCTCCAGGAAGGTCGAGGCCTATCTTGCGGCCCAGAAGGCTGCGAAGAAGGCCAAAAAAACCGTCAAGAAGACCGTGAAGAGGACCGTCAAGCGGAAGAAAGCGGCTTGAGGCTCCGGGAGAAAGGGATGAGACCCGGTCCAGCGATCCTCGCCTGCGCCTTCGTCCTTGCCGGAGCATCGTCCGGCGCCGCCGCAGCCACGCCCGCAAAGGTCTCAGGCGCGACCGCGCTGGCGCTCGCAGGTGTAATCGCGCCGCTGTCGCCGGACCTGACCGGAGCCGAGAAGAAGGCGGTGGCGATGCTGTTCGCCGCCAATGCCGACATTCCCTACAAGAAGGCCATCGTGGTGACCGCGGACCGGATCGTTTGCCGCAGCGGCAATGTCGACATCACCATCCGCAATTGCGAGGTGACCTTCGGCAAGAAGGTGAAGACCGTGAACGGCTCCACCGCCAACGAGATCTTCGCCACCGAAGCGCTGGCGGGCGTGCCGCCCGACGGCGGGGCGGGATCGAACTTCGAGAGCCTCTCCGAGCTGAGCTGCACGATCGATCCCAACGCCATCAGGCGGAAAGACGGCAGCGGGGCGGATTGCACGTTCCAGCCGGGGAATTGATCGGGCCGGGCGCACGAGCCGCAGGCGCCGTGAAATCGCCTCAACGCCAGCCAAGTAATAAGGCGAATTGAGAAGACTGGCCCCGGAAGCGAGCGAATATAAGGCCCGCAAAGCCCGCATCATGATGAAGAATTACCTCGCATTTTTCCTGCTTTTGACCGCGACTGGCGCCTCCGCGCACGGGCCGCTGCCGGCGGTGCCGTCCGATCTTGTGCTGGCAGGCCTCACCGATTCCGACACCACCGCCGGCGGCACCGCGCGGCTGTGCGAGCAGGTCACGTTCTCGCGCGGCCTGCGCTACGGCGAGGCCGAAGCCAACGTGCTCGATGTCGCCACCAGCGCGACCAAGGCGGATACGCCGCGGCCGGTGCTGCTGTTCGTGACCGGCGACACCTTCACCGGCGATCGCGCCGCGCCGGAGCTGTCGCGCCAGATCCAGGACCAGGCCATGTGCTTTGCCGCGCGCAACGACATGATCGGGGTCCGCGTCAACTATCGCCTGGCACCATCGGCGACCTGGCCTGCCGGGGCGACCGACGTGGCGGCGGCGCTGTCCTGGATTCACGGCAATATCGACCTGTTCAACGGCGATGCCCGCGAGATCGTCGCGGTTGGCTATGGCGCCGGCGCCTTTCACGTCGCCACCCTGCTGGCGCATCCGGAACTGCAGACCGATCGCGCCGACGTCGCCGGCGTCGTGCTGGTGTCCGGTATCTACCGCGTCGGCAAGGACGCCAGCGACAGCGAGAAGGCCTATCTCGGTACCGACGCCACGCAATACGACAAGCGATCGGTCTTTCCCGGCATCCTCAATGTCGACGTCCCCATCGTGCTGGCCTGGGCCGCGGACGATTCCGCCGGCCTGGTGGCGCAGGGCGAGACCCTGAAGAAGACGCTCTGCGGCGCCGGCCACTGCCCGCGCAGCGCGCTGCTGCGCAGCCGCGACGGCATCGCCGCCGCGTTTGGCTTAGACGGTTCCGGCGACAGCCTTGCGGAACCGACGCTGCTGCTGGTGCATCAGCTCGAGGCGCGCGGGTTGCCGTAGGTTGCACTCGGCCATCCACCCTCACCTTTTGCTGGGCCACGGGTGGGCTGTCTCCGCGGCGGAATTGCCCAGGGTTGCGGAGTAGCCCAGCGTGGAGAGAGCCCTCACTCGCCGCGCTCTGCGACGCGTCGGCCTCTCCCGCAAGCGGGAGAGGCAGAGCAAGCCCGCGGACGATCCCGGTGAAATCCATATGCGATAGCCCTGCCTCCAGGGGAGGGTAAGAGCAAGTGCCACACGACCACTCGATCAGAAATCGATGCAGCGCGTCAACACGCCTGCCGCTTTCGTCGGCGTCACCAGTTGCGCTGCTTTGTAGCAAACGCCCCAGCCACACGATCGCCAAACGCTTGACGTAGATCAACTCGCCTCGGTGCGGATTGAGCCGACCTCGTTGGGGGCCAACGACAAGGGTTCGAACATGCGCGTCATCGGCAGGATGCTGTTCGTGTCCATGATTGCCGTCGCATCGCTCGGCGCGATGTCGCAGCAACAGCATTCAGAGCAAGTGCCAAGCGAGAACGAAATCCGGATCGGCAATGTCATGCCGTATTCGGGACCCCTGTCGGAATTCGGCGCGATCGGCCAGGCGGAAGCTGCCTATTTCGACATGGTCAACGCGCGCGGTGGCATCAACGGGCGCAAGATCCGCTTCATCACCCGCGACGACAATTCCGATCCGGCGGCCGCGCTTGAGCTGACGCGCAATCTGGTCGAGAAGGACGACGTGCATGTGATGTTCGGCTCGTTCGGCACGCCCGGCAATCTCGCCACGCGCTGGTACCTGAACGAGAAGAAGATCCCGCAGTTGTTCGTCGCCTCCGGGGACGAGGAGCTGAGCCAGGCCCGGGCGTTTCCGTGGACCATGGGCTGGCAGCCGTCGTTCCGGTCGGAGGGGCGCATCTACGCCAACTACATCCAGGCCTATTATCCCCTGAAGAAGATCGTCGTGCTCTGGCAGAACGACCAGTTCGGACGCCAGCTCTACAAGGGCATCCAGGAAGGCCTCGGTGACCTGAATCGCCACGTCCTCGTCGACATCGCCTTCGACATCAACGACGAGCATCTCGAAGGACACATCTCGATCCTCAAGCGCGCGGGCGCCGACATTTTCGTCTTTCTCGGCGTGCCGTCGAACGCGTCCAAGGTGATCAAGCTGGCGGCGTCGCTCAAATGGCGCCCGGTCTTCATCGTGAACGATGCCTCGGCCACGATCGCCAATGCGATGGCGCCGGCGGGCCTGGAGAATTCGGCCGGCGTGATCTCGGCGGCCTTCCTGAAGGATCCGAGCGATCCCGCCTGGAAAGACGATCCAGCCATGAAGGAATGGTTCACGTTCATGGACAGGTATCATCAGGTCGAGAGCACCAACAACAGCGCGGCGGTCTACGGCTACGCCGCGGCCGAGGCGCTGATGCAGGTGCTGAAGCAATGCGGCGACGATCTCTCGCGCGAGAACATCATGCGCCAGGCGGCCTCGCTCAGGGACTATCAGCCGTCGGTCGCCCTGCCCAACATCAGGATGAACACCTCGCCGGAGCGCTATCTGCCGATCAGGCAGATGCGGCTGGTGCAATTCGACGGCCGCTCGTGGCAGCCGTTTGGGGACGTGATCGAGACGGCGTTCACGGAAGGCGCGGCGCGGTGAGGTGACGTGCGTAGTGCTTTAGCCGCTTGTAGGAGAGCGGCGCTGTACCGTCTCGAAGAAGGAGGTGCGCTCCCTCCCCCGCTTGCGGGGAGGGTTGGGGAGAGGGTGCATCCGCAATCGAGAACCCCCAAGAGGACAGAACCCTCACTCGGCGCTTCGCGCCGACCTCTCCGGCAAGCGGGAGAGGCGATGCACCAGTCTCCTGGCCCACAGTCGGGCACACTCAGAACGAACCCGCCCCCTCACGCCGGCCTCAGCGAGGCCAGTGCGTTCTCCAGTAGTGAGCGCACGCGGGCGGCGTCGCCTGACTTCACCATCGCCGGGTCGAGATAGAGCTCGAGCCCCGGCGCGCGCTCGGTGATGATGCCGCTCTTTTCCGCCGCGGCGTCGTTCAGGGCGTCGACCGAATAGGGAATCACTTCGCGGCTGATGCCCTTCATCGTGATCGCGGGCAGGGCGTGGGCGCGGACGATGTCGCTGACGAGGGCGAAGGTCTCGTAGCTGAGCACGATGCCGCCGGGCTCGGCGATCGATTGCAGGCGCGCGGCAAGGTTCGCTTCGGCACCGATGATGGTGTAGTCCATGCGGTCGGTGCTGCCGAAATTGCCGACATTGCAATAGCCGGAATTGATGCCCATGCGCGAGCGGAACGGCTGCTCGATGCCGGACGCCCGCCATTTCGCATTGAGCTCGGCAAGGCGCTGCTGCATGCGCCAGGCCATCTGCAGACAGGCCTGCGCATCGGCGCGGTCGCCCCTGGTCTCGGGGTCGCCGAAGAAGATCAGCATGGCATCGCCGATGAACTTGTCGACGGTGCCGCCATATTCGAGGGCGATCGCCGACATCTCGGTGAAATATTCATTGAGGAGCTGGGTCAGCAATTCGGGCTGGAGCCGCTCCGCGGTCGCGGTGAAGTTCTGGATGTCGGAGAAGAAGATGGTGAGCTTCTTGCGCTCGGTGTGGATGGTGACGTCCTTCTGGCCGGAGAAGATGCTCTTGTAGACCTGCGGCGGGATGTAGCGCGAGATCTTCATCGACAGCGAGGCCAGGAAGTCGTTGGCGGATTCGAGCTCCTTGTTCATGGTCTTGATGCGGCGCGCCTGGCGGCGCTGCAGCGACAGGAACGACAGGCCGCTGCCGGCGGCGATCAGGAAATAAGCCAGCAGGAACTTGAACGAGAAGATGTTGGCGGCGATCGGCTGGGCGATGATCACCTCCTGGATGCCCCTGATATCCCCCACCTTCCAGTCCTTCTTCGGGCTCTCGGGATGGCTGTTGTGGCAGCTGACACAGGCCGGCCCCATGGTGACGGGCGCGATCAGGCGGACCTTGTCTGAGAACAGCGAGGTCTCGGTCTCCACCATCTTCTGCTCGGGGTCCTTGCGCAGCGCATCGAGCGAGTCCTTCTCGAACTTGTCGAGCTGGTGCGGGGCGCGGTTCTGGAACGGAAAGTCCGAGACGAAGCGGTAGGTGATGTTCTCCTGCTGGGCGCCGATCACCCGGCCGAGCTCGAGCGACAGCGTCGCCGGGATCGGGATCGCGCCGGGCACGGATTCGTAATTATGAACGACCCGGGTGGTGCCGTTCGGATTGGCCAGCACCCGCCCGACCACGTTGGTCGCGTAATAGCTGCGCACGCTGGTGATCACCGAATTGAGATCGGCGGCCTGCCGGCGCAGCGCGGTCTTGGAGAGCTCGGTCAGGTCCAGCCATACCGCGAGCGGCAAAGCGAGCAGCAGGAAAGCGATCGCGGCACCTGTCAGGACGCCGCTCTTGCGCTGTTCTTCGGTGATCTCTTGTTTCACCCTGTGGCTCCGTTGTGTGCGGTTTTGTCGCAAACCCCCGGGATTTGCGGCACGGCCCCCGGCGGCACAGAGCCAATAAAAGCAGGTCCGCGCAACCCCATTTTATGGTGGTCGCGCCAGGCGCCTTTTCGTTTCATGACGAATGTCTAAGATCGGCATGAACCTGCATTGATCTTCCGGAACCAGTGCCATGACCGAGACCATCCGCATCAAGCGCTTCCACGCGCGCCCCGTGATCGTGCCGATGAACCTGCCGCTCCTGACCTCGACCGGGGCGGTCGCCAGGGCGCCGCTGGTGCTGATCGACTGCGAGACCGACCAGGGCGCGGTGGGGCACGCCTACCTGTTCTCGATCACGCCCTCCGCCTTGAAGCCGCTGACCGCGATGGTCACGGAGATGTCGGAGCTCGTTGCCGGCGACGAGCTGCTGCCGTTCGAGATCGAGCGCAAGCTGAGCCAGCGCTTCACCTTGCTGGGCCTCGCCGGCCTGCAGCGGCTGGCGCAATCCGGCATCGACATGGCGGCCTGGGATGCGCTCGCCCGCACACGCGGCCTGCCGCTGGCGCGCCTGCTCGGCGGCACACCGAAACCGGTCAGGGCCTACAATTCGAAGGGCCTCGGCATCATGCCGGCGGGCGCCGCAGTTGAGGAGGCGCACAAGCTGCTGGCCGAGGGCTTTCATGCCGCAAAGATCCGCGTCGGCCGGCCCGAGGCGCGGGAGGACCTCGCCGTGGTGCGCGCGGTGCGCAAGGCCGTCGGCGACGAGGTGACGCTGATGTGCGACTACAACCAGGCGCTCACGGTCACCGAAGCGATCCGCCGCGGCGAGATGCTCGACGACGAGGGCCTCACCTGGATCGAGGAGCCGATCCGCCACGACGACTACGCCGGCTGCGCCCGCATCGCGGATGCGCTGTGCACGCCGGTCCAGGTCGGCGAGAATTTTGACGGCGCGTTTGCGATGCAGTCCGCGCTGTCGGCGGAAGCCTGCGACTACGTGATGCCCGACGTGCAGCGCATCGGCGGCGTCACCGGCTGGCTCCGCGCCGCTGCGCTCGCGCACGCTGCCGGCATCGAGATGTCGACGCACCTGTTCTCGGAAGTCAGCGCGCATCTGCTCTGCGTCACGCCGACGGCGCACTGGCTGGAATATGTCGACTGGGCCGACGCGGTGCTGGCGAGCCGGCTGACGATCAAGGACGGCTTTGCGATCCCGGGCGAGGAGCCGGGCAACGGGATCGCGTGGGACGAAGCGGCGGTGAAAAAGTATCTGGTGGGGTGATCACGGAGTGCGCCGCAAGGACGACGTCGTCCTGGCCTAGTGTGCAATTGCGCAAGGCCGCAACTCTTCACCACCGTCATTGCGAGGAGCCCTTGCGACGAAGCAATCCAGACCGCTACGGCGGAACGATTCTGGATTGCTTCCGCCTTCGCCGAGGCTTCGGCGGACGAGTCGCTGCGGGGAATCTGGCGCGATAGCATGGCCCGTAACACTACCAGACCTCCGCGCCCGGAATTTTCTTCCGCACCGCCATGCGCTGTATCCAGATGCAGCGGCGGACGGATCTGTTGGAGCGGCCGACGGCGGAGATCCCCTCGCCGGCCTGCAGCAGCGGCGCCACGCTCTGACGCAGTTCGCGGCAGCGCTGAAGCTCGGCCTGCCAGTCGATGATCGCGGCGTCGGCGCGCGACGCCATCAGCGCCAGCGCTGCGGCAAGACAGCTCGTCCGCATCGTTCCCCTCACTGCGATTCATCTCCGTCGCGCCGGTAGCCCCGATGGATGCACCGGACGATAACTCAACTTCGGGCGGGCGGCGAGAGCTTGCCTCGTGCGTGCCACGACAGCCGACAGCCTCGACTAACCCTTCCGTGATCTCGTGACTACCGCCGATCATGCAATCCTGAAAACGCGGGCGCTACCAGCAATGGTATGACGATCAGCATTCAAACAATCCTGCAAACGACCAGAGGTGAACATGACCCGGCCCGAAACGTCTCCAAGCACCATCAGGCCACCGCGATTTTCAGGACGTCGTCATGTTGCGGCGGTGACCGCGGCGCTGTTTCTCGCCGCAACGTTCTGGTCGGCCGGAGGGCGCGTGCTGCCGCAAACGACGCCGAGGCACGGGCCATCTTCGAAAGATTCATCGCGGCGCAGAATGCGCATGACGCGGACGCGGTGAAGGCCATGCTGCTGAACTCGCCCGGCACACTGCTGTTTGCCAGAGGCATCGAGACGCGCGGCCGCGATGACGTCGCCGCGCGCTTCAAGGGCTATTACGAGGGCACCTGGCACCTCGAGCCCGACATGTCGAAATTCCACGTCGCCGTGCTCTCGAACGAGGCCATGCAGATCCTCGTCCCGATCGTTTTCACGCGCGCGCTTCCGGGCGAGCCGCCGCAGCAGAATACGTTTCTGATCAGCCAGACCTATGTTCAGGACGCGACCGGCTGGCACGTCGCCTCGATCATGCCGGTCGCGAATACGGAACTGAGATAGAGGGGATTGGGCTTGCCGACCGTGGCTCGCGACTGCGAGCCGCCTGCGCCCGTTGGGCTCCGGCGTGGCATCCTTCTCTCTGCTATCGCGAGCGAAGGATGGTGGGCACGACAGGGATCGAACCTGTGACCCCTACCATGTCAAGGTAGTGCTCTCCCGCTGAGCTACGTGCCCTAGAGGTCATTTCATCGGTGGGGTCCCTATAACGGCTCAGGGGACCCAGCGCAAGGACGGAACGGCGCCGATTTAGGCCGCCAGCATCTTGTTCACTTCGCTGACCAATTCGCGCAGATGCACGGGCTTGGACAGCACCTTGGCGTTCTTGGGGGCGTCCGAATCCGAGTTCAAGGCCACCGCGGCAAAGCCGGTGATGAACATGATCTTGATGTCGGGGTCGAGTTCCGAGGCCCGGCGGGCGAGCTCGATGCCATCCATTTCCGGCATCACGATATCGGTCAGCAGCATCTCGAACGGCTCCTCCCGCAGCCGCTGATAGGCGGCCATGCCGTTGTCATGGGACGAGACCTGAAAACCGGCGTTTTCCAGCGCCTTGACCAGGAAACGGCGCATGTCGTTGTCGTCTTCGGCGAGCAGGATCTTTGGCATGGCAGGAAACGTCGAATCCCCAGAGGATATCAGCAGAGGTCACTTAGCCCGACAGAGGGTAAATTTGGGGTGAAAATCTTTACCATGGGCCGGCTGCGCTGCCTGCTCTTTGTGGACCCGAACGGGCTCCGAATCAATCGAGCCGGACGAGCCGGTCCCCACCCCGGAGCCCGCACGGTTAAGACCAGTTCCAGCGTCCATCACATCTTTTCGCTTGGCAGAATGGTTGCGATTCCGGACAATGACGACACATAAGAGCCGCTCGACCGGCCGAATCATTCGATCCGGGGCCATGCCGGATCGTGCGGCGCCACAGGGGGCGAAGCCTGAGCAAGGGACGAAGCCTGAGAAGATGACCCGGTTTGACGGCGAGATGTCGCCAGCGTTCGAGATCTTCGAGCCCGCCGAATGGCGCGCGCCTGTCATCTTCAACTCGCCCCATTCCGGCTCGACCTATCCGGACGAATTTCTGGCAGCGTCGCGGATCGACCTGCCGACGCTGCGGCGCTCGGAAGATTCGTTCATGGACGAGCTGATCGGCCACTTGAGCGCGCGCGGCTTTCCAACCGTGCGGGTCAACTTTCCGCGCTCCTATGTCGACGTCAACCGCGAGCCCTATGAGCTCGACCCCCGCATGTTCACCGGCCGCCTGCCGAGCTTTGCCAACACCCGCTCGATGCGGGTCGCCGGCGGCCTCGGCACCATTCCGCGCGTGGTCGGCGACGGCCAGGAGATCTATCGCGACCGCATCCTGGTCGACGACGCGCTGGGGCGGATCGAGACGCTGTACAAGCCCTATCATCGCGCGCTGCGCCGGCTGATCAACAAGGTGCACCAGATGTTCGGCACCGTGGTGCTGGTCGACTGCCATTCGATGCCGTCGGTCGGCGTCAGCAGGGACGAGCCGCGCCGGCCCGACGTCGTGATCGGCGACCGCTACGGCACCAGTTGCACGCCGCTGCTGCCCGACAGGGTCGAGGAGACCATGACGGGGCTCGGCTATTCGATCGGCCGCAACAAGCCCTATGCCGGCGGCTTCATCACCGAGCACTACGGCAACCCCGCGAGCGGCCTGCACGCGGTGCAGCTCGAGCTCAATCGCGCCATCTACATGGACGAGCGACGGCGCGAGCGCAGCCCGCGCTTTGCGAAAGTCGCCGCCGATTTCGCGGTGCTCGCCGACGTGCTGGCCACCACGATCCCGTTCGGAGATCTCGGCCCGTTCCAGGCCGCGGCGGAATAGACGACAGCTTTTCTTTTCGCGCGCTCGGCGCGCGCATCCGGCGCGAACGCATTTGCGCTTCGCCTTGTTGCGCGCTCTGAAACGAAAGCAGGGCCAAAGAAAAAAGGGCCGCTTCTGATGAAGAAGCGGCCCAAGTCTAGGGAGGAAACGCCCAAGGAGGGCAGCGGTAACGCAGAGCGCTACCGCACCGCAACAATATGCGGCCGCGTCGCACAAAGTGCAAGGGCTTTTGCGTCGATTCCCATGCACTACGCACATGGCTCAGTTGCTTTAAGAGAAACCTAGATTCAGTTCCTTTGATAAGGAATTTCAATGGGTTGATCATCATTTGCATACAAACAAGGCATGGTCGGAACCAAGTTTTCAACTCTGTGATCGATATTTGGCCAGCAAATGGCTCACTTGGGGCAGCCATGTCGGGTATTCAAAATACCGGGGTGCAAATCAAGACAGCGCTGCACGCGAGAGGCGAATTGAGCTACGCAGGAGCGAGCTTCACACTGACTTTCGTTTCGAGGAACTCACCGTGACGGTGATCGACTTCTCCGCCTTCATCGGACGGCTCGCCACCGCCGCCGGCGAAACCATCCTGCCGTTCTTCCGCACCTCGCTGTCGATCGACGACAAGAGCAAGACCAAGGATTTCGACCCCGTGACGGAGGCCGACCGCGCGGCTGAAGCGGTAATGCGGCGGCTGATCAAGGCGAGCTTCCCCCAGCACGGCATCGTCGGCGAGGAATTCGGCAATGAGCGCGAGGACGCCGACTATGTCTGGGTGCTCGACCCCATCGACGGCACGAAGTCGTTCATCGGAGGCTTCCCGATCTGGGGCACGCTGATCGCGCTGCTGCACAAGGGCACGCCGGTGTACGGCATGATGCACCAGCCCTTCATTGGCGAGCGCTTTTCCGGCGACAACGGCTCGGCCAATTACAAGGGCCCCTCCGGCGAGCGCCGGCTCCAGGTCCGCCGCTGCGCCTCGCTCGCGGAAGCCACGACCTACACCACCTCGCCGCTGCTCATGAACGAGCGCGACCGGGCCATCTTCGGCCGGATCGAGCAGGGCGCCCGGCTGTCGCGCTATGGCGGCGATTGCTACTCCTATTGCATGCTGGCGGCTGGCCATGTCGACCTCGTGGTCGAGACCGAGCTGAAGCCCTACGACATCGCGGCCCTGATCCCGATCGTGACCGGCGCCGGCGGCGTCGTCACCACCTGGGAAGGCAAGCCGGCCCAGGGCGGCGGCCGCATTGTTGCCGCGGGCGATGCCAGGGTTCACGAAGAAGCCTTGCGGCTGCTCAACCAATAACAAAGGCGAGCGTGCTGCTGCCGTCATTGGCATCGGCGCAGAATTTTCCCACAAAACCGATCAAGCTGATCGTGCCGTTCCCGGACGGCGGGCCCAACGAGAGCGCAGCGGGTGAGGGCTTTCGCCTCTCGGGGCATCACCCCGGCGGAGACACCCTCTCCCCAACCCTCTCCCCAACCCTCTCCCGCTTGCGGGAGAGGGAGCGCACCTCCGATGCAGAACGCGCTAGAGCGTTTCACATTTTGATTGAAGCATAACCGGCGCTGGCGAAGTAGTTGGCGCATTCGCGAGGCTGGATGTCTTGGACGAGGTGACCGATATGGCGCCAAGTCTCCTCGATTGAGCGCTTCTGAGCTTGCCGCATCCAGTGTTTGATCTTGGAGAAGGCCTGTTCGATTGGGTTGAGGTCGGGCGAGTATGGCGGCAGGTACCAGAGTCTGGCGCCAGCAGCCTTGATCATTTGCCTGACGGCTTTCGACTTATGGCTTCCGAGATTGTCGAGAATGACGATGTCGCCTTCACGCAGGGTTGGCAGGAGAATGTGCTTTACGTAACCACGGAAGCATTCACCGTTGATCGGGCCATCGAAGACGCAGGGTGCCGTGAGTTGGTCATGGCGGAGCGCGCCGAGGAATGTGAGGGTACGCCAGTGACCGTGCGGAGCGAAGCCGCGCAGGCGCGCCCCTTTGGGTCCCCAGCCTCGCAAAGGGGCCATGTTGGTCTTGATCCAGGTCTCATCGATGAAGACGAGCCGGCCCGGATCGAGCCCGGCCTGCCAGGCTCGCCAACGCAAGCGCCTACGAGAGACGTCGGCGCGAGCCTGTTCGAGGGCGAACAGTGTTTTTTTTGAACCGCAGCCCTTCCCGGCGCAGGAACAGCCAGACCGCATTGTGTGAGACCTTGACCCCACGGGCTGCCAGTTCCGCCTTCAGACCATGCAGCGTCAGGTGCGGCGTCTGAGTAATCCGCTCGACGATGAAGGCGCGGTGCGGATCAAGCACAGGCTTGCGGTGACCACCCATCTTGCCAGGCGCTACCGAGCCGGTCGTTCGATAACGCTGTGACCACTTCACAACTGACGAGACAGCAACGCCAAACCGTTCCGCCACAGATCGGCAGCTCTCACCTTTGGCAACAGCGGATACCGCACGCTTACGCAAATCGTTGGAAATTGGTCGGACCATCGGATGCTGGCCTCCAGCCCAGCCAGCATCTTGAATCATATTCGTCCCAGACCCGGAATCCCTTCCGATTCAATAAATCCGTGAACCGCTCTAAGCGTCCCCTCACACCGCCTCTGCCCGCAGATGCTCCACCAGCAGCTTCGCCGGCCTTGGCAGCGTCTTGAAGCTGCGCGCGCAGATCACGAGCTTGCGGTTGGCCCAGGCGTCGCGCAGGCGGATCATGGTGAGCGGCATCAGCCTGGCGCAGCGGCGCGCGGCGGATATCGGCACCAGCGCGATGCCGACATCGGCGGCGACCATCTGGCAGATCGCATCGAAATCGCGCATGCGTGCGCGGTAATGCGGGCGCATGCCGAGCCGGGCGGCGTGTTTCGAAATGTGCATCTGGAGCGCGGTGGCGCTGGTCAGCCCGACGAAGTCGCAAGCGCCCGTCTCCTGAAAATCGATCTGGCGACGGCCGGCGAACGGGCCGCGCCGCGATGTCACCAGCGTCAAATGATCCTCGCTGAACACGAAGCGCTCGATGTGGTCCGGCAGCGCATGCTCGGCGGCGAAACCGAGATCGGCGGCGCCCGCGGTGATCGCGGCCGCGATATCCGTGCTCTCGCGCTCCTCGATGTCGACGGCGACGTCGCGGTACTCGTGCAGGAATCCGGCCAGCGCCTTGGGCAGGTGCTCCGACAGGCCCGAGGTGTTGACGAGGAAATGCACGCTGGCGCGCACGCCGCTGGCAAAGCCCGCGAGATCGCCACGCATGGCGTCGATCTGGTGAATCACCAGCCGGGCATGGTCGAGCAGGCTCTCGCCGGCCGCCGTCAACTCGACGCCGCGGCGCCCGCGCTTGAGCAGCGCGACGCCGAGCGCATCCTCGAGTCCCTTGATGCGCGCGCTGGCCGAGGCGAGCGCCAGATGCGACCGCTCCGCGCCGCGCGTGATGCTGCGCTGGTCGGCGACCGCGATGAAGAGCTGGAGATCGACGAGATCGAAACGCATGGGCGGATTTCTCCCCAGCCTACGCAAGGCCCGAAGGCTGTCTCCGTAAGCTCCAGATTGTGCCTGATCGCGGCTTCGGTCAATGTGCCGGCATGATCGACCCGCTCCTCTTCATCATCGCCGCCGTGTTCCTGGTCGCCGGATTCGTCAAGGGCGTGATCGGGCTTGGGCTGCCGACCGTCTCCATGGGCCTGCTCGCGGTGAGCATGGCGCCGAGCCGCGCGATCGCCATCGTGATCGTGCCGGCCATCGTCACCAATATCTGGCAGACATTCGTCGGCCCCTACTTGCGCGACATCCTCAAGCGGCTGTGGCCGCTGATGATAGGCACCGTGATCGGCTGCTGGCTCAATGCCGGCGCGCTGACCGGTCCTCATGCGAGCTACGGCACGATCGTGCTCGGCGTGCTGCTCATCATCTATTCCGCGATCGGGCTGAACAAGTTCCACTTCCGCGTTGCGCCCAGGAACGAGAGATGGGTCGGCGGCGTGGTCGGCGTCATTACGGGCGTGATCTCGGCCTCGACCGGCGTGCAGGTGATCCCCTCGATGCCCTTCATGCAAGCGATCGGCATGGAGAAGGACGAATTGGTGCAGGCGCTCGGCGTGTTCTTCACCACCGCGACGCTGGCGCTCGCCTTCAACCTCACCGCCGGCGGATTGCTGACGCCGGCCAATGCCGTGCCCGGCGCCGTGGGCCTTGCCATGGCCTTTGCCGGCATGTTCATCGGCCAGTCGGTGCGGCAGCGGATGCCGGCGGAAGCGTTTCGCCGCTGGTTCCTGATCGCGATGATCCTGCTTGGCCTGTATCTCGCCGGCAGCGCGCTGGCGAAGGAGTTCGCGTAATTCGGACGATTTACCGGCTCTCCAGCATTGCGACGCGGATACCGAGATAGATGAAGAGGCCGCCGAGCGCGCGATTGACCCAGGCGATCGCGCCCTCGGAGGTCGGCAGGCGATGGGAGGCCTTGGCCGCAAAGGCCGCGAGCACCAGGCACCACAGCGTTCCCGTAAAGATGAAGATCAGCCCGAGCGTCAGGAAGGCGAGCGGCTTGTGGGGCGCGTCAGCTGCGACGAATTGCGGCAGGAAAGCCAGGAAGAACAGCGCGACCTTGGGATTGAGCGCGTTGGTGAAGACGCCCTGCAGGAACACCCGCCTCAGCGAACTCCGCTCCGGCTCGTCGGTGGCCAACGCCAGCGCCGGCCGCGACCACAGCATCAGGAGGCCTGTCACGACCAAATAGGCCGCGCCGACCAGCTTCAGGATCGAGAAAGCCGTCGAGGAGGCCATCAGCAGGGCCGAAAGGCCGATCGCCGCGCCCGCGACATGGAAAAAGCAGCCGCAACTGATACCGAAAGCGGCGGCGGCTCCGCCCCGCCAGCCCATCTGCATGCTGCGGCCGATCACGTAGACGCTATCGGGCCCGGGCGTGATGTTGAGCAGTATGCCGGACAGGACGAAGAGCCAGATTTCGTGAATGCCCACCATGCGAAATGCCCCCCGGTGCCGTCAAACCGGGCTTAATCGGTTCGCTCCGCCCCGTCCACCGCCGGGATTGCGCAGGATTTACGTCGAATTTGCAATGCGGTTGATACTTTCACACGGCCGCATCTGCTTTATAAAGGCAGGGTTCTTGAAATCCGCGATTCGAGGCGACTGCCACGCCGTGGCCGGTCCCCCTCCCTTGGAGCTCCGAGGATATGGAAAGACGTCTGGCAGCCATCGTCTGCGCCGATGTCGCCGGCTATTCGCGCATGATGGGCAGCGACGAAGCCGGCACCCATGCCGCCTTCAAGGCCCATCGCGCTGCGATTCACCCCATCATCCTCAATCACGGCGGCCGCGTCGTGAAGAACACCGGCGACGGCTTCCTGCTGGAGTTCGCCTCCATCGTCGGCGCCACCGAGGCGGCGATCGCGATGCAGACGCTGATGGCGGAGCGGAACCACCATCTGCCCGCCGATCGCGCCATGCAATTCCGGCTCGGCATCCACATGGGCGACGTCATCGCCGACGAGGACGAGGTCTTCGGTGACGATGTCAATATTGCCGTCCGCCTCGAATCGGTGGCGCGCCCCGGCGGCTTCGCCATCTCGGCCAAGGCCTACCGGGAGGCGTGCAAGCATCTCACCGTGCCGCTGACCGATGCCGGCAACCATCGCTTCAAGAACATCAAGGACGCGGTCGGGGTCTTTACCTGGATGCCCGAGGGCGCGCCCGCGCTCGCGCCGGAGCTTCGGGAGGCATGCGTCCTCTCGCAGCAGTACCGCACGGCGATCGTCGGCGTGCTGCCCTTCGCCAATCTCAGCGACGCCCAGGACGAATATTTCTCCGACGGCCTCACCGAGGATCTGATCCACGCGCTCTCGCTGCAATCCTTCTATCGCGTGCTGAGCCGCAACTCGACCTTCGCCTTCAAGGGCAAGAATCTGAGCACGCGCCTGATCGCGCGCGAGATCGACGCCACCTATCTGATCCAGGGCTCGGTGCGGCGCGCCGGCGCCAAGATCCGCGTCACCGCCGAGCTGATCGCGCCGGAGACCGGCGAGCAGCTCTGGACCGGGCGCTACGACCGCGACATCGGCGATTTGTTCGCGATGCAGGACGAGATCACCACCAACCTGTCCGCCGCCATCGCCACCGAGATCGTCCGGGCGGAAGCATCCGCGCCGGCGCGGCTCTCGACCGACGTCTCGGCCTGGGACCGCTTCCTCAAGGGACTGTCGCACTACTACCGGCAGACCAAGGAAGATCTGGCCGCCGCGGTCGACCTGTTCCGGGAGGCGATCCAGCTCGATCCCAAGCTGTCGATCGCGCATGCCTATCTCGCCACGATCCAGATCCAGAGCATCCAGTTCGGCTGGGTCAAGGGCACAAGGGAGATGTGGGCTGAGGCGATGAACCTCGCCGAGACCAGCGTCCGGCTCGACCCGCGCTCCTCCTTCGCGTTCTCGATCCTGTCCTGGGCCCATGCGATGGAGGGACATTACGAGGCCGCGATGGACGCCGCCAAACGGGCGGTCGCGCTCAACCCCTATGACCACGGCGCACGCGGCGTGCTCGGCATCTGCCATTTCGTCATCGGCGAGCATCGCGAGGCGATCGAGCTGTTCTCGATGGCGGCGCAGCGCGACAACAGCGACCCGCGCTACCAATGGGCCGCGCTGAACGCCTTCAGCCATTATCTCCTAAGACAATATGACGCGACCCTGTCGTGGGCCCGCGAGCAGCTCTACATCAACCCGAACCACATGCAGGCGCTGGCGATCCGCGCCGCGGCGCTGGCGCAACTCGGGCGGACCGACGAGGCCGACGAGGCCACCAAGGTGCTCATGACGAACTACCCGACCCTGAACGTTGACCGTCACCTGCGCAATTTTCACTGGAAGCGCCCGGAGAACCTCGCCCATTACCGCGAGGGACTGCTGAAGGCCGGCGTGCCGCTCGGCAAGCTGACCCTGGTCCAGAGCGACGTCAAACGCGCCGCCGAGTCCTGACGAGCCGCGACGGCCCCATCCTGCGCGGCAAGCTGCTCGCGTCCGCTGTTGTTGACAGGACAGTGAAATCAGCCACACTTCATCACACGCTGAAGTAGTATACTCTGCTGTCGGTTTGTTAGGACTTTGCGCGCTTGATCAGCGCGTCTTTTTTCGATTCGCTGTTTTCAGGATTTTGGGCCATGCATGACCGCGCTTCGAAGCCGCCCTTCGACCCCTCGATCCAGGTCTCGCCGAACAATCCCTGTCCATTCCTGCGCGGCCTCGTCGGCGAAGGCTTCGTCGACGGCGGCACCGTCCCGCTGCGGACGCTGTCGCAGACCATCGCGAATGCAAGCGGCGAGACGGGGCTCAAGAAGACCTCGGCCCGCATCGAGGTCCGCGGCGTCGCGCTGATCGCCAACGGCGCCTGTCACATCCTGCAAAGCATCTTCTGGGGCGCGCAGCTCAATGGCTTGCGCGGCGGCCCGCTCGACAAGCTCGGCGCCGGCTCGCGCATCCTCGGCGTCGACGGACACGTCAACGAGGACGAGATCGCGCGGCTCGCCAGCTTCGGCGGCACCTATACCGACCCCGATGGCGGCACAGAGACGGGGCTCGACGCCTCGCAAATCCAGACCTTCATGAAGGACAACCTCAAGCGCGCCGGCAGGCAAGCGCGCTGGTACTACCCGATCCTGATGAAGTTCGAATGGCCAGTTCTGCTCAAGATCATGGGCAAGGGTCAGGGTGATGACCGCTATCTCAGCGTGGCCGAGGTGAGGACATTGTTCAACGAGCGCAAGTTTCCCGACAGGATCACGCAGCGGATGGTGAGCCAGCCGGTCACCCCGCCGTCGCTGATCTTGCGCGCTGCCGGCGGACTCGTCGCCGCGCTCCTCGTCTTTGGCATCGTGGCGCTGCGCTTTCCGGATCAATTCCAGCCGATGCTGCCCGGCATGCTCGGCAACCTGGTGGCGCCGCCATTGCCTGCGCACGTCGAAGCGCGCGCCGCGTACTGGCTCGAGCAGAACTGGGCGCTGGAGGATCGGCACTGGTTTCATCACACCAGCCAGGGCACCGCGACCTTCCCGGTGCCCTATCGCTGGTTCATGGCGCTCGAGCAGCCGCGGCTTCATTTCTTCGCAATGCCCGGGATGCTGCATGACAGCGACCATCTGCAGCGCTTCGGCTTCATCCCGAGCCCGCCGACGATCAACGCCGACGACGCCACGCTGCGCCGGTTCGGCTATGCCAACGTCTACGACAAGACGAAGCCGGTGCCGGCGCGGCTCTGGGAGCCGCCGGTCAACTGGGGTGCCCAGGCCGAGAACGTTGGCGGCCTGCCCGTCGGCTTTGCACGCATGACCGGCGTACCCGATCCCGCGACGGGGCAGATCGGCGAGGACCGGATCGGCCTGACCTGCGCTGCCTGCCACACTGGCCAGATCCACTACAAGGGCATCGACATTCGTTTCGACGGCGGCCCGGCGATGACCGACCTCCGGAAGCTCGAGATCACGACCGGCCTGTCGATCGCCTACACGCTCTACGTCCCGGGCCGCTTCACGCGCTTCGCCGACCGCGTGCTCGGCCCCTCCGCCAGCGATGCGGACCGCGATGCGCTGAAGCAGAAGCTGAGCGCGATCGGCACGTTCCTGGTTGACTGGGAGAAGACCTACACCAAGACCATCGAGGGCAAGACGCGGTTCAACGAGAAGACCAAGCGGGACGAGCCGCAGCAGGACACGGAGGAAGGCTATGGCCGCCTCGACGCGCTCAACCGCATCGGCAACCAGGTCTTCTCCCAGGACATGGCGCTCAGCGGCCTCAGCGGCTTCGAGAAGAATCTGCACGCCAAGGACGCGCCGGTCAGCTTCCCGCCGATCTGGACCGTGCCCTGGCTCAAATACGCGCAATACGACGCGTCGATCGAACAGCCGCTGATCCGCAATTCCGGCGAAGCGCTGGGCGTGACCGCGCTGCTCAATTTGTCCGACAATACGCCCAGGGACACGCTGTTCCGCTCCTCGATGGACATCAAGAACCTGAACTGGATCGAGGATCTGCTGAAGGGGCAGGCGCCCTATCCGAAGAAGCAGCTCTCCGGGCTGACGTCGCCGAAATGGCCGTCGGACATCTTCGGCGATGATGCCTGGAAGATCGATGGCGACCGCGTCAAACGCGGCCGCAAGCTCTATGCGGAGATCTGCACCGAATGTCATCTCGGTCCGGTCAACGATCCCGTGTTCGACACCGAATTTCCGCAGCAAAGCATCTGGTCGTCGGCACGCTGGGAAACCATCGGCGACGACAAATTCCTGAACGAGGTCCAGAAAAGCGCCAAGGGCATGGGGACCGACCCCGCCCAGGCCAACGTGCTGGCGACGCGGACGGTTCAGGTGCCGGGCTTTCTCAAGCTCGATCCCACGCAGAACCTCAATGCCTGGTGGAGTTGCAATCTGCCGGATGTTTCGTCGACCGACATGCCCTACTCGCTCGGCCTGATGGTGCTCGTCGACATCGTCGCCCGCAAGGCGATGGACGATGCCAAGATCGAGCCGAAGGTCCAGCAGGCCTGGTGGGGCAAGCGCAAGAACTGCCCGAATCCCGGTCCGCAGCCGCCCGACAAGAAGGAGCCGGGGCCCTGGTATCGCGCGCGCCCGCTCAACGGCGTCTGGGCCACCGCACCGTACCTGCACAACGGATCGGTGCCGTCGCTCTACTGGATGCTGAGCCCCGCGGCCGAGCGCCCCAAATCGTTCTGCATGGGTGGTGGCCGCGACTACGATCCGAAGCAGGTGGGCTTTGCAGTTTCCGACGGCGAAAGCTGCAAGACCGGGCAGTCGCGCTTCTCGACGCGCGCGTCCGACGGCACCGAGATGTACGGCAACAGCAATGCCGGCCACTCCTTCGACGGCACGCCAGGCCCCGGCAAGGACGGCACCATCGGCCGCGTCCTCAAGGAGCAAGAGCGCTACGACCTGATCGAGTATCTGAAGACGCTGTGAGCTGGCTTTACCCGCTCTTGTCCGCCGAAGCAGCAGCGAAGGCGGATGCAGGAAGCGGTCAGGATACATCCACGCCGTCATTGCGACGCAGCGGTCGCGGTAGGGACGCTCATTGCTGGGCGCCCCCCGCACAGATCCGTACGTGCGGCTTTCCCGCATACGGCTCCCACCTCGGGTGAGTAGCGGTGAAGCGTGTTCGGGGCCAAGGATGGAGGATTTGTGGCTTGGGGAGCAAGTCGGAGGCAAGCCGCGCGACCCGCTGCCACGTGGTCCCGTCAATCTGGCTGCGGCGCCGAAGCATCCGCCTCCATTGTTCGGTGACGAAGTAGCGGAAGGCGCTGAGCGCTCGGCTGTTGGTCGGTACCGCGTGGTAGTTGAAGTACCCGGTAACGACCTGCCGCAGCCATTTGCCCTGTTCGAGCACCGACTGGTGCATACGCCGTCGCATTCCCTGCTTCACGGCTTGCAGTTTCGCCCGCATGCGGTCTTTGCGAGACTTGCGCCTGATCTGGAACTTGCCTTGCTTGGATCGGCTGCAGATGAAGGTGAAGCCGAGGAAGTTGAAGGTCTCCGGCTTGCCGAGCCCGCGCCGCCTGCGGTTGTCCTCCGCATGACGTCCGAACTCGATCAGCCGGGTTTTCTCAGGGTGCAGTGACAGCGCGAACTCCTGCAGCCGTTTGCGCAATTCTTCGAGGAAGTGCCGGGCCTCATTCTCATGCTCGAAGCCGACGATGAAGTCGTCAGCGTAGCGCACGATGATCATGTCACCCGCGGCCTCGCGCCGTCTGAAGCGTTCGGCCCACAGATCGAGGGCATAGTGCAGGTAGATGTTGGCAAGCAGCGGCGAGATCACCGCCCCTTGTGCCGTCCCCTGTTCGCTGACCCTGACCGTTCCTTCTTCGAGAACACCCGCCTTGAGCCATTTGCGGATCAGACGGATGATACGCTGGTCGCCGGTCCGATGTTCGACGAAGCGGATGAGCCATTCCTGGTCCACCATGTCGAAGAACGAGCGGATATCGGCGTCAACAATGAAGTTCACCCGCCGGCTCTCGATTCCGACCAGCAGCGCATCCATCGCATCGTGCGCGCTGCGCCCGGGCCGGAACCCATACGAGAACCCGAGGAAGTCCTCCTCGTAGATCGCGTTGAGCACCGTAGCGGTTGCCCGCTGAACGATCTTGTCCTCGAGGGACGCAATCGCCAGCGGTCGCTGCCGCCCATCCTGCTTCGGGATATGGACCCGCCGCGACGGCTGCGGCCGGTACGCTCCCCGGTGAACACGAGCATGCAGGTCCTCAAGATTGGCCTTGAGGTCTTGCTCGTAGTTCCGCCACATCATTCCGTCCACACCCGGCGCGGCATGCTTCTTCAGCGCGAAGAACTCCGCCTCGAGCAGTTCAGGCGTGATGTGGTGAAGCAGCGCAGTGAACCTCTCCTTCTTCCTTTCCCTTGCAGTTCGCCGTATGCGTTCCAACGCCTGTGTCACGCTTGTCCGGCTCGGCGTCCGGGGCGTGCTTTGCTGGTCCGCATTCCCCTTGGTCGCGGCCCTTCGCTCCACCAACTCCTCCGCGGATCGCTCCGCTTCGTTCGCAGGCTTCGACGCTACTACGGCCGCCTCCGACTTCCCGCATCCGTTCGTCATCGGCTTTGGCTCCTCGCCTTCCCGATGCGGACCTTGGGGGCATGTTGCCATCGGTCAGATGCGGGACCTCCCAGGTTCCGACGCGGTCCTTTGCTGCGTGATGGGGTCTTCGACCACGGCAGAGCGTCAGCGCCTCGCATAACGGCGCCGCACATGTTGCCTTCGACGTTGCTTACCGGCTCGGCCTCTGCGAGTTTCTGTCTTTCGCGGCTCAATAGCCCACCCCACAGCATCGTTGTGTACGCTTCGCAGCCGCCGTTGCCGACGGCCACGCAACACTCACTACCGGGCGCTCGCTACCGCTTACCCGGACCGGACTTCCACCGGTTGGACCACGCCAGCTTGCCTGGCGCACAAGCAATCCAGAATCTCTCCGCGGAGACAGTCTGGATTTGCTTCGTCGCAAGGGCTCCTCGCGATGACGGAGAATGGGGGCGCTCTCCGAGAGTCCGACTCTCACCGCCCCCGCGGGGACTCCCCCTCACCCCGACCCTCTCCCCGCAAGGCGAGGGAGCGCACCGCCCTCGCGGATAGACCTCACTTGAACAATGGCGTGCCCGGCACGAAGGCGTCGAAGGCGGCCCAGAACTGGGAGCGGTAGCGGTCCTGCTCCTGGAGGATCTCGTGCTTGGCGCCGGCGATCACGAGATGCGACCCGGCGCGCAAGTGATAGGCGAACTCCTCGATCGCCGCGGTCGAGACCACGGTGTCGTTGGAGGCCGCCAGCATCAGGATCGGCTGGCGGATCTCGGAGGGATAGTTCATGCCCTTGAAGGTCTGCATGGTACGGAAGGCGGTGTCGGCCCAGGCGACCGTGGGTGAGGCGAGCCCGAGCGTCGGATCCTCCTCCAGGATCGCGGCGTTGCGTGCATAGCGAACGGGATCGCTGGTCAGGGGATTGTTGATGAAGGGGTCGAGCCCGGTGATGCGATCGCTGCCGCCGGGAACATAGCGGCCGCCCATCCCCATCAGGCGCATCGTCCTCAGCAGCGCCCGCGCCGGAAACGCGGTGGTGCGTCCGGGCAGGTCGATCATCGGCGCCGACAGCACCATGCGGTCGAACCAGCGCTTGCCGGCATGCGCAACCCGCAGCAACACCGTGCCGCCCATGGAATGGGCAAGCGCGAAGAAGGGTGGCGGGCAATCCGGCAGCACCACCTGCTGCACGAAGGTTTCGACGTCGATCTCGAAATCGGAGAAATCGCGCACATAGCCCTTGCGCGGATCGCGCAGCCGCCGCGAGGAATGGCCCTGCCCGCGCCAGTCGATCATCGCCACCGCAAAGCCGCGGTCGCGCAGGTCGCGCACGGTCTCGAAATATTTCTCGATCTGCTCGCTGCGCCCGGTGAAGATGCAGACCGTGCCCTTGCGGCCCGCCGGAGGCGCCCAACGCGCAAAGCGCAGCTCGGCGCCATCGGGCGTCTTGATGGTGCCGCTGACGACGTTTTCGGGAACGGGGTTGGACGGGATCGAGAGCAGCGTCATGGTTCGGAGGGCTGGGCGCGAAGTGCTGCAAATCAAGGGCGGGAGCGCCGAAAAGGCGCTGTTGCCGCCCTCTTGAACGCCGTCTCACCCCACCCATATCACCTTCGTGCAGGCCGCTACCAGTGTTTCGGAACCGGAACATCAGGCTGCACACAGACTAAAGCCCGGCCCGATGGCGGGCGGGTTACCCAACAGTCGCTCAATGGAGGACTTGACCATGCGTACCTACGATCTCACCCCGTTCTATCGTTCCACCGTCGGCTTCGACCGTCTGTTCAACCTGCTCGACCAGGCCGGCTCTGACGGCAGCCCCGGCTATCCCCCCTACAATATCGAGCGCACCGGCGAGAACGCCTACCGCATCACTGTCGCGGTCTCGGGCTTCGCCAAGGACGAGCTCTCCATCGTCGCGAAGGAAAACACGCTGACGATCAAGGGCGAGAAGGTCGCCAACGAGAACTCGAAATCCGAAGTGCTCTATCGCGGCATCGCCGCGCGTGCCTTCGAGCGCGCCTTCCAGCTTGCCGACTTCGTGCAGGTGAAGGACGCCTCGCTCGAGAACGGCCTGCTTCACGTCGATCTCGTCCGCGAGATTCCCGAGGCCAAGAAGCCGCGCCAGATCGCGATCAACACCAGCGCCCCGAAGGCGCAAGTGATCGAGAACTCGGCCGCGCACGCCGCCTAAGCACGGCACGCCACTTCCAGGTTTGAGAAAACGCCCCGGTGCCCCGGGGCGTTTTTTTACTTGCGCCCACCGTGGTCGCGAAACGCCGCGAGTAGCCCCCCGGCTACGCCTCCGTCGCTATTTCGTACCGCCGCAGAATCCAGCGGCAGTTTTCGGTTGAAATGGAAATACAGGTTGGGCCGGCCGCTCTACGTTGCTCCCGCCGCGTAAGCTCGCGCACGCGTCCCGTACGAGCCCGG
Source organism: Bradyrhizobium sp. SMVTL-02 (assembly GCF_051853005.1). Taxonomy (NCBI): domain Bacteria; kingdom Pseudomonadati; phylum Pseudomonadota; class Alphaproteobacteria; order Hyphomicrobiales; family Nitrobacteraceae; genus Bradyrhizobium; species Bradyrhizobium sp. SMVTL-02. Next base: position 7,435,388 of record NZ_CP182469.1, read on the forward strand.
CCGGGACGCTTCTCACAGGTAAGTGACCGAGCGTAACGCCGCTGCCCCGCGCCCCGTCCTTTGGACATCGAACACCGAAACGAGACGGAGAACGATCATGACCCTTTGGCGCAGCCTTTTCCTCGCCGCGAGCCTGCTGGCGGCCCCTCTCAGCCTTGCCCACGCGCAGACACCGCAGACGGTGAAGGCGAAGAACGTCGTGCTGGTGCACGGCGCCTGGGCCGACGGCTCGAGCTGGTCGGAGGTGATCCCGATCCTCCAGGCCGCGGGCCTTCACGTGACAGCCGTGCAGAATCCGCTGTCGTCCCTCGCCGACTCCGTCGAGGCGACCAGGCGTGCGCTGGCCGAGCAGGATGGGCCGACCGTGCTGGTCGCGCATTCCTGGGGCGGCACCGTGATCAGCCAGGTCGGCACCGATCAGAAGGTCACCGGGCTCGTCTATGTCGCCGCACGCGCGCCCGACGCGAACGAAGATTTCGTCGGACTGTCAAAACAGTTTCCGACCGGCCCCGTGCGCGCCGGCATCGTCGAGCGCGACGGCTACACCAAGCTGTCGGAAGAGTCCTTCCTGAAATATTTCGCCAATGGCCTGAAGCCCGAGCAGGCCAAGGAGCTCTACGCCGTGCAATGGCCGACGGCAGCCTCGATCTTCGCCGGCCGCACCACGGAAGCGGCATGGCATAGCAAGCCGAGCTGGTACGCAGTGTCGAAGAACGACTACACCATCAATCCCGATCTCGAACGCTTCCTCGCCAAGCGCATGAACGCCACCACGGTCGAGCTCGACGCCGGCCACCTCTCGCTGGTGTCGCATCCGAAGGAGGTGGCGAATTTGATCCTGGAGGCGGCGGGGTATCCGCGGAGCTGAGGTGATGGCGGAAATGCAAAAGGCGCCTGACTGCTCAGGCGCCTTTTGTTTTGCCCAGCTCTCTCCGCGCGAAGGTGTGATGCGCACTGCCGCGTCAAACTCGCGTCGCGCTAATCCAGCCCCTGCGCGGCCGGCATCTCCTGCGTCGGGTGGATCGTCGGAGCAGGCTTGGGCTCGCCGACGGTTGGCGCGGCGGCTTGCGGCGCGGCCTCGGCGGGCTTTGCCTGCACGGCGGCGGTCTGCTGCGGAGCTTGCGCCTGTGCGGGCTGCTGCGCCACCGGCGCGACCGGCTTCACCGCCGCGACCGGCGTCTCGGCGCGCTGCGGAGCCGCCTTGGGCAGCGGCACGGTGCGCTTGGCAACATGCGGAATTGGAGCGGGCGGGCGCGGCGGGCCGCTGCGGATCATGGTCGGCGGCGGCAGCGCGGTCTGCGGGCCGTCAGAGCCGACCGCACGCTCCTCATGGGGCGGCGCCATGCCGTAGGCATCGGCCGCCGGCATGAAGCGGATGATCCGGCCGTCGCGGGCGTCGATCACCAGCCGGCCGTCGTCGCCGCGGCGGTCGACCACCGCGATGGTGTAGACGCTGCCACGCAACCGGGGGATGCCGAGCGGCAAGAAGCCGTTGTCACGCAGCACCGCGTAGACTTCGGTCGACGGCAGCAGTGCCGGGGCCGGGCCATGCTCGTCATAGCCGTAGCCATAGCGCGGCGGCGGTGGCGGCGCGGCGTCGGGCGGCGCATAGGGCCCCTCGAAATCCGACACCACGATCATCGCCCCTCCCGAAATACCGCTCGCGGGAACCTGCGCTTGAGCCGTGCCTGCGGCCAGCGCCAGCGCGGCAGCGGTGATACATCCTGTGAAAAACTTCATGGTGGAGACGCTCCTGTCAGGCCCCCGAACGGGGTGAGCTCTTTCGCTTCTTGCGGCGTGGTGCGCCCCCCGGAGGGCCGATCCGAAGCTTCAGCGGCGATTTCGGCGTCCGCAGGGCCGATTCAGGGCGCGTTTGCTTCAAAACCGGGGCCGCGCAACTTTTGGAAAGCGATTGATTGACTTATCGGGAATCGGGACTTCCGCACGCTTGTGTGGTAGACAAAAATTTGGCAAGGTGATGGTTAGGACAGGAAAGCTGTCTTAATTTGTTTGCGGTTCCGGCACAGGGATTGCAACGAAAGTCGGTGCTCTCGAGCACCAATAAGGCAACAGGCCAAGCCGTTCTCGGGGACGAAGAACGCGGAGGCCTGAATTTAAGAAAATGCGGCTCGCAACGGACGAGCGGTGACCCAGAGGCGGGTGCCGCGGAACGCCCAAGGTGCGCCGAAGAGAGCGGTGAGGCAGCTTGCCGCATGGAGAGGACAGGAACAATGAACGGGTCGCAATTCGAGCGCGCAAACATCGTGGCAGAAGAGCTGTCGGCGACGGTCGCCTCGAAAACGACCGATCCGATTCAGGAGCACAATTCGCGGCCCAAAGCCGAAGGTCTCTACGATCCGAGCCTGGAGAAGGACTCTTGCGGTGTCGGCTTCATCGCCAACATCAAGGGCAAGAAGTCGCGCGAGATCGTCTCGGACGCGCTCAGCATCCTCTGCAACCTCGAGCATCGTGGCGCCGTCGGTGCCGACCCGCGCGCCGGTGACGGCGCCGGCATCCTGGTGCAGATCCCGCACGCCTTCTTCAGCCGCAAGGCCAAGGAGCTCGGCTTCGCGCTGCCGGCGCCCGGGGAGTATGCCATCGGCGCGCTGTTCATGCCGCGCGACACGGCCTGGCGCAACGTCATCAAGAGCATCATCGCCGACCAGATCAAGGAAGAGGGCCTGACCCTGCTCGGCTGGCGCGACGTGCCGACCGACAATTCCTCGCTCGGCGTCACCGTGAAGCCGACCGAGCCCGCCTGCATGCAGGTGTTCATCGGCCGCAACGGCACCGCCAAGACCGAGGACGAGTTCGAGCGCCGGCTCTACATCCTGCGCAAGTCGATCTCGCAGGCGATCTACCAGCGCCGCGACCGCGGCCTCGCCGGCTATTACCCGTGCTCGATGTCCTGCCGCACCGTGATCTACAAGGGCATGTTCCTCGCCGACCAGCTCGGCAAGTACTATCCCGATCTGCACGAGGCGGACTTCGAGAGCGCGCTCGCGCTCGTTCACCAGCGCTTCTCCACCAACACCTTCCCGGCGTGGTCGCTGGCGCATCCCTACCGCATGATCGCGCATAACGGCGAGATCAACACGCTGCGCGGGAACGTCAACTGGATGGCGGCGCGCCAGGCTTCGGTCAGCTCCGAGCTCTACGGCAAGGACATCAACCGGCTCTGGCCCATCTCCTACGAAGGCCAGTCCGACACCGCCTGCTTCGACAACGCGCTGGAATTCCTGGTGCAGGGTGGCTACTCGCTGCCGCACGCGGTGATGATGATGATTCCGGAGGCGTGGGCCGGCAATCCGCTGATGGATGAGAAGCGCCGCGCCTTCTACGAATATCATGCCGCGCTGATGGAGCCGTGGGACGGCCCCGCCGCGATCGCCTTCACCGACGGCCGCCAGATCGGCGCCACGCTCGACCGCAACGGATTGCGGCCGGCGCGCTATCTCGTGACCAAGGACGACCGCATCGTGATGGCGTCCGAGATGGGCGTGCTGACGATCCCCGAGGACCAGATCATCACCAAGTGGCGCCTGCAGCCCGGCAAGATGCTGCTGGTCGACCTCGAGCAGGGCCGCCTGATCCCGGACGACGAGATCAAGGCCGAGCTCGCCAGGAGCCATCCCTACAAGGAGTGGCTCGAGCGGACCCAGATCGTGCTCGAAGAGCTGCCGAAGGTGCCGACCACAGGCGTGCGCTCGAACCTGTCGCTGCTCGACCGTCAGCAGGCGTTCGGCTACAGCCAGGAGGACATCACCATCCTGATGACGCCGATGGCGGCCACGGGCGAGGAGGCCGCGGGCTCGATGGGCAACGACACGCCGATCTCGGCGCTGTCGGCCAAGGCCAAGCCGCTGTTCACCTACTTCAAGCAGAACTTCGCGCAGGTCACCAACCCGCCGATCGACCCGATCCGCGAGGAGCTGGTGATGAGCCTCGTCTCCATCATTGGACCGCGGCCTAACCTGTTCGACCTGCAGGGCATGGCCACCACCAAGCGCCTGGAAGTGCGCCAGCCGATCCTGACCGACGCGGACCTCGAAAAGATCCGCTCGATCTCCGACGTCGCCGACTCCCACTTCAAGTCGCGCACGCTGGACACCACGTTCCACGCCGGTCTCGGCGCTGCCGGCATGGACCAGGTGCTGGACGAGCTCTGCGCGCGCGCCGAAAGCGCCGTGCGCGAGGGTGTCAACATCATCATCCTGTCCGACCGCATGGTCGGCACCGACCGCGTGCCGATCCCGTCACTGCTGGCCTGCGCCGCCGTGCATCATCATCTGATCCGCGTCGGACTGCGCACCTCGGTCGGTCTCGTCGTCGAATCGGGCGAGCCGCGCGAAGTGCATCACTTCGCCTGCCTCGCCGGCTACGGCGCCGAAGCGATCAACCCGTACCTGGCGTTCGAGACCATCATCGCGATGAAGGACCGCCTGCCCGGCTCGCTCGACGACTACGAGATCGTCAAGCGCTACATCAAGTCGATCGGCAAGGGCCTGCTCAAGGTGATGTCCAAGATGGGGATCTCGACCTACCAGTCCTATTGCGGCGCGCAGATCTTCGACGCTGTCGGCCTCAAGGCCGACTTCGTCTCGAAGTTCTTCGCCGGCACGCATACCCGCGTCGAGGGCGTCGGTCTCGCCGAGATCGCGGAAGAGGCCGTGCGCCGCCATGCCGACGCGTTCGGCGAGGCGCAGGTCTACAAGAGCGCGCTCGATGTCGGCGGCGAATATGCCTATCGCAGCCGCGGCGAGGACCATGCCTGGACCGCCGAATCGGTCTCGCTGCTGCAGCACGCCGCGCGCGGCAATTCGCAGGAGCGCTATCGCGCCTTCGCCAAGATCCTCAACGAGCAGTCGGAGCGCCTCTTGACGCTGCGCGGCCTGTTCCGGATCAAGAGCGCCGAGGAAGAGAAGCGCAAGCCGATCCCGATCGACCAGGTCGAGCCGGCCAAGGACATCGTCAAGCGTTTCGCCACCGGTGCGATGAGCTTCGGCTCGATCTCGCGCGAGGCGCACACCACGCTCGCGATCGCCATGAACCGGATCGGCGGCAAGTCGAACACCGGCGAAGGCGGCGAGGAAGCGGACCGCTTCAAGCCGATGCCGAACGGCGATTCCATGCGTTCGGCGATCAAGCAGGTCGCCTCGGGCCGCTTCGGCGTCACCACGGAGTATCTCGTCAACTCCGACATGATGCAGATCAAGATGGCGCAGGGTGCCAAGCCCGGCGAAGGCGGCCAGTTGCCCGGCCACAAGGTCGACGCGACCATCGCCAAGGTCCGGCACTCGACGCCGGGCGTCGGCCTGATCTCGCCGCCGCCGCACCACGACATCTACTCGATCGAGGATCTGGCGCAGCTCATCTACGACCTCAAGAACGTCAACCCGACGGGCGACGTTTCGGTCAAGCTGGTCTCCGAGATCGGCGTCGGCACGGTTGCGGCGGGCGTCGCCAAGGCGCGCGCCGACCATGTCACCATCGCAGGGTTCGAGGGCGGAACGGGCGCTTCGCCGCTGACCTCGATCAAGCACGCCGGCTCGCCCTGGGAGATCGGCCTCGCCGAGACCCATCAGACCCTGGTGCGCGAGCGGCTGCGCAGCCGCATCGTGGTCCAGGTCGACGGCGGCTTCCGCACCGGCCGTGACGTCGTGATCGGCGCGCTGCTCGGCGCCGACGAGTTCGGCTTCGCCACCGCCCCGTTGATTGCGGCCGGCTGCATCATGATGCGCAAGTGCCATCTCAACACCTGCCCCGTAGGCGTCGCCACCCAGGACCCCGTCCTGCGCAAGCGCTTCACCGGCCAGCCCGAGCACGTAATCAACTACTTCTTCTTCGTTGCGGAAGAAGTCCGCGAGATCATGGCTTCGCTCGGCTTCCGCACCTTCAACGAGATGGTCGGCCAGGTGCAGCTGCTCGACCAGACCCGCCTGGTCGCGCACTGGAAGGCCAAGGGGCTCGATTTCTCGAAGCTGTTCGTCAAGCAGAAGGAAGAGAAGGGCCAGAAGATCTATCACTCCGAGCGCCAGAACCATCATCTGGAGGCGGTGCTCGACCGCACGCTGATCGAGAAGGCGCAGCCCGCGCTCGACCGCGGCGCGCCGGTGAAGATCGAGGCCACGATCAACAGCACCAACCGCTCCGCTGGTGCGATGCTGTCGGGCGCGGTCGCCAAGATCTACGGCCATGCCGGCCTGCCGCACGACACCATCCATGTCAGCCTCAAGGGCACCGCCGGCCAGGCCTTCGGCGCCTGGCTCGCCCACGGCGTCACCTTCGAGCTCGAAGGTGAAGGCAACGACTATGTCGGCAAGGGCCTCTCGGGCGGCAAGATCATCGTCAAGCCGCCGCGCAACGGCGGCATCGTGCCGGAAGAGAGCATCATCGTCGGCAACACCGTGATGTACGGCGCGATCGAGGGTGAGTGCTACTTCCGCGGCATCGCCGGCGAGCGTTTTGCCGTGCGCAACTCGGGTGCCGTGGCGGTCGTCGAGGGCGCGGGCGATCATTGCTGCGAATACATGACGGGCGGCATCGTGGTCGTGCTCGGCAAGACCGGGCGCAACTTCGCGGCCGGCATGTCGGGCGGCATTGCCTACGTGCTCGACGAGGCCGGCGACTTCGACAAGCTGTGCAACATGGCGATGGTCGAGCTCGAGCCGGTGCTGTCGGAAGAGCTGATCAATGCCGGCACCTATAACCACTCCGGTGACCTCGAGGCGCACGGCCGGGTCGACGTGTTCAAGAACCTGCTCGCCTCCGACGTCGAGCGGCTGCACGTCCTGATCTCGCGCCACGCCAAGGCGACCGGCTCGAAGCGCGCCGCCGAGATCCTTGCCAGCTGGAAGGACTGGCTGCCCAAATTCCGCAAGGTGATGCCGGTCGAGTACCGGCGCGCGCTGCGCGAAATGGCCGCCAACGCGGACGCCGAGCCGAAAATCGCGATCGGGGCGTAACAGTAGAGCGCCCGTCATTGCGAGCGCAGCGAAGCAATCCAGACTTTCTCCTCAGCAACAGACTGGATTGCTTCGTGGCTACAGTGCAAAATTGCCTAGCAATTTTGTCACGAGCTCCTCGCAATGACGGTTGAAGAAGCAACAAACGAATTAAGCGGCAGGGACTTCGGGTTTAATGGGCAAGATCACGGGTTTTCTGGAAATCGAACGGCATGACCGCAAGTACACCCCGGTCGCCGAGCGCGTGAAGCATTACAACGAGTTCGTCGTCCCTTGAGCGAGAAGGAAGTGCGCGACCAGGCCGCGCGCTGCATGAACTGCGGCATTCCCTATTGCCACGGCACCGGCTCGGTCGCGCCCGGCACGCCCGGCTGCCCGGTCAACAACCAGATTCCCGACTGGAACGACCTCGTCTACCAGGGCAATTGGGAAGAGGCCTCGCGCAATCTGCACTCCACCAACAATTTCCCGGAGTTCACGGGCCGCATCTGCCCCGCGCCGTGCGAAGCGTCCTGCACGCTCAACATCGACGACAACCCCGTCACCATCAAGACCATCGAATGCGCGATCGTCGACCGCGCCTGGGACAATGGCTGGCTGAAGCCGGAAGTCGCCGCGGTGAAGACCGGCAAGAAGGTCGCCGTGATCGGCTCGGGTCCGGCCGGCATGGCCTGCGCGCAGCAGCTCGCGCGCGCCGGCCACGACGTGCATGTCTACGAGAAGTATGCCAAGGCCGGCGGCCTGCTGCGCTACGGCATCCCCGACTTCAAGATGGAGAAGGGCGTCATCGACCGCCGCGTCAAGCAGATGGAAGCCGAAGGCGTCACCTTCCACTACAACAGCCATGTCGGCGCCGAGGGCAATGTCGATCCGCGCGAGATGCTCAACGAGTACGACGCGCTGGCGCTGACCGGCGGCGCCGAAGCCCCGCGCGATCTGCCGATCCCCGGCCGCGATCTCCAGGGCATCCACTACGCCATGGACTTCCTGCCGCAGCAGAACCGCCGCGTCTCCAGCGAGCCGCTGAACGGCGTCCAGGAGATTCTGGCCGGCGGCAAGCATGTGGTCGTCATCGGCGGCGGCGACACCGGCTCGGACTGCATCGGCACCTCGCTGCGCCAGGGCGCGCTCTCGGTGACCCAGCTCGAGATCATGCCCGCCCCGCCCGAGCGCGAGAACAAGGGCCTGACCTGGCCGAACTGGCCGCTGAAGATGCGCACCTCCTCCAGCCAGGCCGAGGGCGCGATCCGCGAATACGCCGTGCTGACCCAGAGGTTCTCGGGCGAGAACGGGAAGGTCAAGAAGCTGCACTGCGTGCGTGTGGACGACAAGTTCAAGCCGATTGCCGGCACCGAGTTCGAGCTCGATGCCGAGCTCGTCCTGCTCGCGATGGGTTTTGTGCACCCGGTGCACGAGGGCCTCTTGAAGCTGCTCTCGGTCGAGCTCGACCCGCGCGGCAACGTCAAGGCCAACACGCTCGACTACCAGACCTCGCGCCCGAACGTGTTCACGGCCGGCGACATGCGCCGCGGCCAGTCGCTGGTGGTGTGGGCGATCCGCGAGGGCCGGCTGTGCGCCCGGTCGATCGATACGTTCCTGATGGGGAAGACGGATCTGCCGCGCTGAGTTTTTGCTCGGCCGCCAAATCAGCAAACGGTGTCCCGGGCGATCCAGCATTCGAGACGACGGATGAGCCGCGGCGTACTGGATGCCCCGGTCAAGCCGGGGCCTGACAGCGGAGTGGGTGGCGAGAGCGGCCCCACGACCCGCGCCGGTGCAGGCAAGCACTGCCTCGCCGCCCCGCTTAATTCTGCAGCCTCACGCCCACCATCACCACCGTGCCCTGCGAGCTCGATCCGGCCTGGTTCGAATCCAGGATGTCATGCCGCAGCGTGCCCTTGATCCAGAGGTTGCGGTTGAGCTTGTAGATCAGGTTGCCTTCGAGCGAGTAGGTTTTGTCGTTGCGACCCTGGTTCTGGTAGTCGTAGGTGCCATAGGTGAACTTGCCGATGGCGGTGAGCCAGCGGCGGAAGTCGTGGTCGACTTCGGCGGCGTAGGTGTGCACCAGCACGCCGGAGGAGCCGGGGACGGTGGTCTCGTTGATCTGCGTGTCGGTGAAGAATTTCACCGTGGTGAGGCCGCTCGCATTCCAGATCAGCGAGCCCGCGGTGAGGAAGCCGGAGAGCTGGCTGAGGCGCGGATCGACATAGTTGCGCGCGGAATAGCCGACCGAGATCTCGCCGGTGAGGATGCGCGAAAACTCGAAGGACGAGCCGACCCTGGCGTAGCCGCCGTTTGAGTCGCGCAGATAGCCGTTGCGGTCGGCGGCCTGGTCGTGGACGCGGGTGTCGCCCTGGATCTCGACGAACGGCTTCAGCCCCGGCTTCAGATCGTAGGAGAAGCGGCCGACGCCGCCATACTGGTTGAAGTCGCGGTCGTTGTTGCTGAACGTCGTGCCGTCGGTGAGCTTTGAATCGGTGTAGGCGGTGCGATCGACGGTGGCGCCGGCGGCGACCTCGAAGCGGTTGAAGGTCTGGTCGAAGCCGATCGTCGTGCCATAGGTGGCATAGACCGGATATTTCTGCAGGCCGGCCTGCACGTTGGGGCTGCCGGGATTGTCGGTGGCGAGCCGCAGGCGCAGCTGCGAGGCCAGCTTGAGATCGCGGTCGACGTCGAGGCGGCCGTCGACATGGCCGGTGAAGTCGGGGCGATCGATCTCGACCGGAGATGGCGAGGCAAACCCGTTGATCGTCGCCGGCATGTTGTTGGTGTAGCCCGAGAACGAGCCGCGAAGGTCCGCGATCAGCGCGTGGCGCTCCCAGTCGGACGCGACAAGAAGATCGGGCGCGACGACATAGACCGGCGATCCCACCGGCTTGTTCAGGCGCGCCGGGTTGGTGTCGTAGCCGGTGGAGAGCTCGAGCCCGCCCTTGATCAGGAAGCTGCCGGCGTAATCGCCGACCGCGCCGAACGCGTCGTCATCGGCCTTGAGGCGACGGCGCAGCGGCTGGCCGGGCACGTGGCCCGCCATCGCCGGGGCGACCGGCGTCTTGTGCGCATTCTCGGACGGCGGCGGCGCGATGCGCGGCGGACCCAGCGTCCTGACCGGCGTTGCCGACGGGGGCGGCGAGCCCGGGCCGAGCGGGCGCTTCGGCTTCGGCTGGCCGGGATAGAGCTTTGGCTGCTGCCGCTTGCGGTTCAACGAGTCGTAGCCCGAGCCGCTGGCGCCATTGGCGGCGGGCAGGCCATAGGTCGGCACCTGCCCGACGCGCGAGGTCGCCGGCGCCTGCGGGCTCTTGCGCGGATCGGCATTGGGATCTGGGAGCGTCGGCAGCGCGTCCGAGGGCGCCTGCGGCACGGCCGCCGTGCGGCGCGTCGGCAGCGTGTCGGGCGAGGCGAAGCCGCCGCGGTTGGGATTGAACAGGTCGGGCGTGATGCTCTGGGCCGCCGCCGGAACGGTGCCGAGGGCCGTCAGCGCGAGGCACGGCAAAGCGGCGCGCAGGAAATGCGCGCGTTTGCTCCGGCCCCTGCCTGGAGACGACCCCACGACGGAATAACTCCAACGAAATCAAATGCTTTCAAGACGGCCTCCGACCGGCTGGCGGGAACCCATCGTTAATGGACTTAAAACAATTATGGTTAATGACCGGTTGAGGGCACTAGGGCACTCGTCGCCTCGCTCGCCGCGGCGTGCTAAGCAGGCGCCAACGGGCCAACGCCCCTCCTCCCTGGACCTGGACATGCCGAAACCGCTGATGACCCAATCATCCGGCTCCATCCCTACCAGCGTCGAATCCGCGCTCCGCACACTTGAGACGGAGAGCGGCGGCATCAACGCCCTCGCCACCGCGCTGCGCGGCCCGCTGGGCGCGACCTTCGCCAAGGCGGTCGACCTGATCCGCAACGCCAAGGGCCGCGTCATCGTCACCGGGCTCGGCAAGTCCGGGCACATGGCGCGCAAGATCGCGGCGACGCTGGCCTCGACCGGCACGCCCGCCTTCTTCGTCCACACCGCGGAAGCCGCCCATGGCGACCTCGGCATGATCACCGCCGACGACGTCATCATGGCGCTGTCCTGGTCCGGCGAGCAGCCGGAGATGAAGACGCTCGTGAACTATTCGGCGCGCTTTGCGATCCCGATGATCGCGGTGACGTCGAACGCTGCGTCCTCCCTGGGACAGGCTGCCGACATCGTGATCGAGCTGCCCAAGGCACGCGAGGCCTGCCCGCACAATCTGGCGCCGACCACCTCGACCATGATGCAGGTGGCGATCGGCGATGCCATCGCGATCGCGCTGCTCGAAGGCCGCGGCTTCACCGCGCTGGAATTCGCGCATTTCCACCCCGGCGGCAAGCTGGGCGCGATGCTGAAATTCGTCCGCGACTACATGCGCACCGGCGCGGAGATCCCGGTCAAGCCTGAGGGCACCAGGATGTCGGACGCCGTGGTCGAGATGTCCGCGAAAGGGCTCGGCTGCGTCTGCATCGTCAACGACGCGGGCGAGGCCGTCGGCATCATCACCGACGGCGATCTGCGCCGCCACATGCGGCCCGATCTTCTGACGGCGACGGTCGACGAGATCATGACCACGCAGCCGAAATCCGTGCCGCCGTCGATGCTGGCGAGCGAGATGATCGAAGTGCTGAACACCCGCAAGATCACGACGCTGCTGGTGACCGAGGCGAACAAGGTGGTGGGGATCGTGCATCTGCACGATTTGCTGAGGGCGGGCGTGGCGTAAGGCGCGATCTCTCCACGACGTCATTCCGGGGCGCGCCTGCTTGGGCGTGAGCCCGGAATCCATTTCACTCCGAGGTCGCTGCCCGATTGAGTCCGGGCTCGCGCTTCGCGCGCCCCGGAACGACAGTGGAGGTGAGGCACGCCTCTCTCCTCCGTCATTGCGAGCGCAGCGGTCGCGGTAGGGACGCTCATTGCTGGGCGCCCCCCGCACAGATCCGTACGTGCGGCTTTCCCGCATACGGCTCCCACCTCGGGTGAGTAGCGGTGAAGCGTGTTCGGGGCCAAGGATGGAGGATTTGTGGCTTGGGGAGCAAGTCGGAGGCAAGCCGCGCGACCCGCTGCCACGTGGTCCCGTCAATCTGGCTGCGGCGCCGAAGCATCCGCCTCCATTGTTCGGTGACGAAGTAGCGGAAGGCGCTGAGCGCTCGGCTGTTGGTCGGTACCGCGTGGTAGTTGAAGTACCCGGTAACGACCTGCCGCAGCCATTTGCCCTGTTCGAGCACCGACTGGTGCATACGCCGTCGCATTCCCTGCTTCACGGCTTGCAGTTTCGCCCGCATGCGGTCTTTGCGAGACTTGCGCCTGATCTGGAACTTGCCTTGCTTGGATCGGCTGCAGATGAAGGTGAAGCCGAGGAAGTTGAAGGTCTCCGGCTTGCCGAGCCCGCGCCGCCTCCGGTTGTCCTCCGCATGACGTCCGAACTCGATCAGCCGGGTTTTCTCAGGGTGCAGTGACAGCGCGAACTCCTGCAGCCGTTTGCGCAATTCTTCGAGGAAGTGCCGGGCCTCATTCTCATGCTCGAAGCCGACGATGAAGTCGTCAGCGTAGCGCACGATGATCATGTCACCCGCGGCCTCGCGCCGTCTGAAGCGTTCGGCCCACAGATCGAGGGCATAGTGCAGGTAGATGTTGGCAAGCAGCGGCGAGATCACCGCCCCTTGTGCCGTCCCCTGTTCGCTGACCCTGACCGTTCCTTCTTCGAGAACACCCGCCTTGAGCCATTTGCGGATCAGACGGATGATACGCTGGTCGCCGGTCCGATGTTCGACGAAGCGGATGAGCCATTCCTGGTCCACCATGTCGAAGAACGAGCGGATATCGGCGTCAACAATGAAGTTCACCCGCCGGCTCTCGATTCCGACCAGCAGCGCATCCATCGCATCGTGCGCGCTGCGCCCGGGCCGGAACCCATACGAGAACCCGAGGAAGTCCTCCTCGTAGATCGCGTTGAGCACCGTAGCGGTTGCCCGCTGAACGATCTTGTCCTCAAGGGACGCAATCGCCAGCGGTCGCTGCCGCCCATCCTGCTTCGGGATATGGACCCGCCGCGACGGCTGCGGCCGGTACGCTCCCCGGTGAACACGAGCATGCAGGTCCTCAAGATTGGCCTTGAGGTCTTGCTCGTAGTCCCGCCACATCATTCCGTCCACACCCGGCGCGGCATGCTTCTTCAGCGCGAAGAACTCCGCCTCGAGCAGTTCAGGCGTGATGTGGTGAAGCAGCGCAGTGAACCTCTCCTTCTTCCTTTCCCTTGCAGTTCGCCGTATGCGTTCCAACGCCTGTGTCACGCTTGTCCGGCTCGGCGTCCGGGGCGTGCTTTGCTGGTCCGCATTCCCCTTGGTCGCGGCCCTTCGCTCCACCAACTCCTCCGCGGATCGCTCCGCTTCGTTCGCAGGCTTCGACGCTACTACGGCCGCCTCCGACTTCCCGCATCCGTTCGTCATCGGCTTTGGCTCCTCGCCTTCCCGATGCGGACCTTGGGGGCATGTTGCCATCGGTCAGATGCGGGACCTCCCAGGTTCCGACGCGGTCCTTTGCTGCGTGATGGGGTCTTCGACCACGGCAGAGCGTCAGCGCCTCGCATAACGGCGCCGCACATGTTGCCTTCGACGTTGCTTACCGGCTCGGCCTCTGCGAGTTTCTGTCTTTCGCGGCTCAATAGCCCACCCCACAGCATCGTTGTGTACGCTTCGCAGCCGCCGTTGCCGACGGCCACGCAACACTCACTACCGGGCGCTCGCTACCGCTTACCCGGACCGGACTTCCACCGGTTGGACCACGCCAGCTTGCCTGGCGCACAAGCAATCCAGAATCTCTCTGCGGAGACAGGCTGGATTGCTTCGTCGCAAGGGCTCCTCGCAATGACGGCGGTTAGAGCGCGGCCGGAAACCGCGCCGCCTTCTCCTCCAGCGGCAGTCGCAGCCCGTTCGCCAGGTACGACACCGTGCGATAGAAGCCGCACAGGAGCATGATCTCCAGGATCTGCGCCTCGACGTCATGCGCCGCGAGCGCGGCGAACTCTCCGTCGTCCAACGTCGCACGGTGGTGCAGCGCGTCCACCGCCGCAATCAGCGCCTGCTCGGCCGGCGACCAGCAGGGTGAGGCCGCATCGCCCTGCACGGTGGCACGGACCTCGTCCTCGCTAAGCTTTGCCAGCCCGCTGAAGATCGCAACATGCACGCCCCATTCATATGCGCATTTGTTGAGCGCGCAGGTGCGGTCGATGACGATCTCGCGGTCGCGGAGCGACAGCGGCCCGGGATCGAGCAGTCCGCCGGCGCGGAACTTGTCCCAGGCGCGGGTGTGGCCCGCCATCACCCGGAACAGCACCAGCGGCGGCGCGCCGCGCATGATGCGGTCGAACTGCGCCTGGATCTCCGGGGGATAAGGCGGGGTGAGCGGCGCGATGCGCGGCATGGCCCGGGACACTGCGGAAGACATGTGCCGTCTCCGTTGCTACAATTATCGTAGCAATACGCTACACTATTTGTAGCACGACGCAAGGGACCGCCGATGGCGAGCCAGGCCGGCTCAAAGACACGCAGCGTCCGCGGTTCGCGCACCGGGCGGCCGATCATGGCGCTGCTCGACCTGCTCGGCCGGCGCTGGGCCTTGCGAATATTATGGGAATTGCGCGAGGCGCCCCTCACCTCGCGCGCCCTGCGCACCGCCTGCGACGAGGCTTCGCCCACGGTGCTTCAAGCACGGCTGACCGAGCTACGCGAGGCGGGGTTCGTGGAGCTCGGCGACGGCGGCGGCTATGGGCTGACGGCGCTGGGGCGGGAGTTGTGCGAGATCGTCTTGCCGCTGCACCGGTTTGCGGAGAGGTGGAAGAGGTAGAGTTCGTAAGGCCGATGCGCGCTCCGATCTTCCTTCTCCCCTTGCGGGAGCGCCGCTGCGCGGCGAGCCACCCTCTCCCACAAGGGGCCACAACGGGAGAGGGGAAGAGTCTTTACGCCGCCGCGACCGTCAAATTCGCGCCGTCCACCTGCACCACCTTGACCCGCGTGCCCGCGGGCGTATCCGGGCCGGCAACGCGCCACACCGTATCATCGATACGCACCGTGCCGTTGCCGCCGATGATCGGTTTCTCCAGTGTGAACTCACGCCCGAGCAGCGCCTCGGTGCGCTTGTTGAGGAACGGGCTTGCGCTTTCATTGGGTTTCGGCCGGGCGAGGCGGCGCCAGACCGGGACGGCTGCCGCCGCGAACACCGCGAACATCACGAGCTGGATCTGCCAGGACAGAAGGACGGCGAACGAGATCAGGCCCACCAGCAAAGCAGCGAGCCCGAGCCAGAACAGGAAGACGCCTGGCGCGATCGTCTCCAGCGCCATCAGGATGAAGCCGAAGATCAGCCAATTCCAGGTGCCGAGCGATACGAACATGTCGGTCATGACACGACCTCTCCAGAGTGGCGCATGCCCTCGGCGCAAACACGTTCCGCGCTCGTGGCGAGGGAAAACCGGTACCCGCTTTGGACTAACGTGGCCCGCCGGGTCCGGGGCATGCGCGTAGCCCCCGTTACTGCTGCGGCACGGACGGCGGTGTCGGGCCGGACGACGGCACCGAGCCGGTCCGGCGCGCGGCTGCCGCCGCGGACGCCGCGCTTTCGCCGAACGTCGCCTTGGCGATCTCGCCGATGCCGGCGAGCGAGCCGAGCATGCTCGTCGCCTCCATCGGCAGCATGATGATCTTCTGGTTCGGCGCTTCGGCGAACTGGCCGAACGCCTTGATATATTTGTCGGCGATGAAATAGTTCAACGCGGCGACGTCGCCCTTGGAAATGGCTTCCGACACCGCCTGGGTCGCCTTGGCTTCGGCCTCGGCCAGACGCTCGCGCGCCTCGGCGTCGCGGAAGGCGGCCTCGCGGCGGCCTTCGGCCTGCAGGATCTGGCCCTGCTTGGCGCCCTCGGCGCGCAGGATCTCGGACTGGCGCTGGCCTTCGGCGGCGAGAATATCGGCCCGCTTGACGCGCTCCGCCTTCATCTGCCGGCCCATGGCCTCGACGAGGTCGGCCGGCGGCACGATGTCCTTGATCTCGATGCGGTTGACCTTGACGCCCCAGGGCGAGACCGCGGCGTCGACGACGCGCAAGAGGCGCTCGTTGATCTCGTCGCGGTGCGACAGCACCTGGTCGAGGTCCATCGAGCCCATCACCGAGCGGATGTTGGTCATGGTCAGGACCGTGATCGCCTGGTTGAGGTTTGCGACCTCGTAGCTCGCTTTCGCAGCATCGAACACCTGGAAGAAGGCAACGCCGTCCACCGTCACGGTGGCGTTGTCCTTGGTGATCACCTCCTGCTCGGGAATGTCGATCACCTGCTCCATCATGTTGATCTTGCGTCCGACGCGATCGAAATAGGGCACGATCAAATTGAGCCCAGGGCTCAGCGTCTGGGTGTATTTGCCGAAACGTTCGATGGTCCAGTCATAGCCCTGCGGCACCGTCTTCACGCCGGCGAGCAGCGTGACGATGACGAGCAAGACCAGAACAATCGCGAAAATGTCGAAACCGCTCATAACTCCTCCAAAGCGGAAAGGAAGCCTGCAAAAGGCCCTTTCCGGCGCTGTCATTGGTCGGGATCACCACCCTACCGGTTCAGCGGTCGCAATTCACGTCGGTATCGGTGCGATTCCACACAAGACGCACAGCAAGAGAGCGGTCACGATATGTATTTGCGACGGGATCTTGAAACCGCGCGGGCGCAGACCTACCGGCAGAAATTAACGAATTCAGGCGAGGTCCGATGTGGGCGGCTTCATTCGATCACGTCATTCGCAATTGCGAGCAGACCCGGGGAAAGCGTGACGCCGAGGGCCCTTGCCGCCTTCAGGTTGACCGCGAGCTCGAACTCGGTGGGGTTCTGGACCGGCAGATCGGCCGGCCGCGCGCCCTTGAGGATGCGGTCGATGTAGGAAGCCGCGCGGCGGAGCTGCTCGGCGCTGTCGGTGCTGTAGGACATCAGCCCGCCCTCCTCGACGAAGGTGTGACTCCAGAACACCGCCGGGACGCGCGCCTGCCCGATCGCCGCCAAGAGATGGGCGCGGTTGGCCATGGTGAAGAAGTCCGGCAGGATCAGCAGGCCGCCGTCCTGCCGCAGCGCCAGTGCCGCGATCGAAGCGGCGTCATGGACCGGCGCGGGCTCGACCGTGACGTGAAGCGTCCGCGCGGCGTCCTCGATCGTGCGCAGCATCAACGGCGCGAACGGCGCGGTGGCGGGATTGTAGACGACGAAGACTCGGGACACTTTCGGCGTGACCTGCGTCAGCATCTCGAGCCATTTGCCGGCCAGCGGGCCGTCGTAATCGGTGAAGCCGGTGATGTTGCCGCCGGGATGCGAAAGGTTCTGGACGAAGCCCTGGCTGACGGGATCGGTGACGACGGCGAACACGATCGGGATCATCGTCGTACGCCGGCGCAGCTCTTCGACCGAGGGCGTGCCGACCGCGAGCAGAATGTCCGGCTTGAGCGCGATCAACTCGTCGGCGAGGCTGGCGATCCGCGCCCGGTCGCCGGCGCCGCTGCGCCAATCGATCCTGAGATTGTCGTGCTCCTTCCAGCCGTGGGCCGCGAGCGCCTCGACCAGGATCGCGCTCCGCGTCTGCGCGATCGCATCATCGGCGGCGGTGACCGTGAGCACGCCGAGCCGGCGTGCCGCATTCGGTTGCTGTGCCAGCACCGATGACGGCAGCGCGGCGATGGTCCCAAGAAGCGCCAGGCAGTCGCGGCGATTCAAGGGAGACATCATTAAATCCAGCCCTGCAGCTCGCGCAGGACCAGGGTGCGGATCACGTCCATGCCAGGTTCGCTGTCGTTGAGGCAGGGGATTGCGGAAAACCGCTCGCCCCCATTGTGCTTGAAGATCTCGGCGTTCTCCTGCGCGATCTCCTCCAGCGTCTCCAGGCAGTCGGCGGAAAAGCCCGGCGTCACCACCGCGATGCGGCGCACGCCTTGCTTCGCGAGCCGCTCCATGGTCTTGTCGGTATAGGGCTGCAGCCACTCGTCATTGCCAAACCGCGACTGGAAGGTCAGCAGCAGTTTTGCCTCGTCCATCCCGAGGCGGCGGCGCAGCGCCGCGGTCGTGGCGATGCAGTGCTGCTGGTAGGGATCGCCCTTGTCGGCATAGGATTTCGGCATGCCGTGGAAGGAGGCGACGATCAGCTCGGGTTTGAACGAGAGGGTCGCCAGATGCGTCTCGATCGAGGTCGCAAGCGCCTCGATATAGGCGGCATCCTCGTAGTAAGGCGGCGTCACCCGCAGCGTCGGCTGGTTGCGAAGCTGCGCGAGCACGCGGAACACCTCGTCGCAGACGGTCGCCGAAGTCGAGGCGGAATATTGCGGATAAAGCGGCACGGCGAGGATGCGCTCGCAGCCCTTCGAAATCAGTGCGTCGATGCCCGCCTTGACCGAGGGATTGCCGTAGCGCATCGCCCAGTCGACGACGACATGGTCGCGGTCCGACAGCGCGGCCGCGAGCTTGTCACTTTGCGACCGCGTGATCGTCTTCAGCGGCGACTCGTTCTTCTCGGTGTTCCAGATCTTGCGGTAGTCGAGCGCCTTGGTGCGGGGACGGCTGCGCAGGATGATCCCGTTCAGCACCAGCTTCCAGATCAGGCCCTGGTCCTCGATGACGCGGGCGTCCGAGAGGAACTCCTTGAGGTAGACCCGGACGCCGGGCGCGTCGGCCGTATCGGGCGTGCCGAGATTGACCAGGAGCACGCCGACGCGCGGCAGGGCGGATCTGGTGGCCGGTGGTTTCGCAGTCTCGAGGGGGACGACGCTGTTCATGGCTGGTTGGGTCGCGCGTTGGTCCGAACTTGTCAAGATGAGGGCGGTTTCGCTAGGGTCGCACCCAAGCGGGGGGGAGGGACGATGACGCTCGCGGAATGGTGCGTGTTCGGGGCGCTGCTGCTCTATTTGTCCACGATCGTCTCGATCAAATGGATCCGGTTTCGCCGCTTCGACAATTCACGGCCGCGCGATCCCGCCTTCTATGAGGACGCCATCGCGCAGCGCGCCCTCGGCGCCCACCAGAACGGCATCGAGACCTGGCCTTTCTTCGCTTTCGCCGTGCTGCTCGCCGAATTCAGGGACTCGCCGCAGCGGCTGATCGACGAACTCGCCGCGCTGTTCCTGATCGTGCGGATCGCCTATGTGCTGACCTATCTCGGCAATCGCCCGACGCTGCGCTCGATCCTCTGGAGCATCGGCTTTGCGATCAATCTCGGGATTTTCTTCATGCCGATGCTGAAGCGGTTCCTGCCGGTGTGAGGCGGCTTCACGCCGAAAGATGGCGCTCCCGCGTGGCGATGAGATCGCGGATCCATGCCGGGATCGGCACCGGCCGATGGGTCTCCTGATTGGTGTAGACCCACACGATCTCGCCGGTGACCAGCGCATCCGCGCCACCTTTGCGGAAAATGGCGAGTTCGAACACGAGGCTCGAATTGCCGATCCGCGCCACCCGCGCGCCGACGTCGAGCTCCCAGTCGAACCGGACCGGCGCCTTGTATTCGATCAGCGACTTCACGACGTGGAAATCGATGCCGGTCGCCTTTGCATCCGCGTACTGGTCGTAGCCCAGCGCGCGGAAATATTCAGTGATGGTGGTGTCGAAATAGGTCAGGTAGTGCGCGTTGAAGACGACGCCCTGACCGTCGATCTCGGAATAGCGCACCCGGAACGGATGAAAGAACCAGAAGTTTTCGCGCGACATGGAATCCCCCGACCGAGATATTTCAGGCTCGTCATTGCGAGGAGCCCTTGCGACGGAGCAATCCAGACTGCCGCCGCCGAGACATTCTGGATTGCTTCGCTGCGCTCGCAATGACGGAGCAAGGCGCTCGGCCGTCTTGCCCATTAGCGCCGCGAAATGCAGATGCGCCCTCAAAAACACGTCGTCCGTTCGGCGGCGATGTAACCGAACAGGAGGCCGAGGCCGAACAGCAGCACGAGGGCGGCGGCGCCGAATTCGATGCCGCGCATGAACAGCGCGCCGCCGCCGTCGCGGCCGGCGCTGAGGCGGGCGGCGACGTCCTTGGCGGAGACGGCGATAACCGCGATGGCGGCGACCGTGATCGCGGTGCCGAGCCCCATCAGGAAGGTGGCGGCGATGCCGGCCCAGAACAGGCCCTGGGCGAGCGCGAACACCAGCACCAGGATCGCACCCGAGCAGGGGCGGATGCCGACGGTGAGGATCGCCGCAAGGCCGCGCCGCCAGCCGCCGGGGCCGGCGAGCTCGCTCGGGGTGGGCCCGTGGGAATGGCCGCAATGCTCGTCATGGACCTGATCGTGCCCGTGATGGTCATGGGCATGTGCATGATCATGGTGATGATGATCATGCTCATGATCATCATGCGCATCTCGATGATGGTGATGGCCGTGATCACGGTCATGCGGCACGCCCGCCATCGCCGGCACCGGCTGGGCCGCCTGCAGCGCGCGGAGGAAGGTGCGGCCCTTGACCCAGACGAGGCGCAGGCCGAACAGCGCGATCAGGGCGTAGCTAGCGATCTCGATCACCCCTTCCGCCTTGCACATGGTCCTGGCGGTCGCATTCAGGATCCAGGCCGAGATGCCGACAATGAGGATCGCCACCAGCGACTGCATCAGCGCCGAGGCAAAGGACAGCGCAATGCCGCGCCGCGCGGTCTCGCGGTTGGCGACGAGATACGAGGCGATCACCGCCTTGCCGTGGCCGGGACCGGCGGCATGGAAGATTCCATAGGCAAACGAGATGAACAGCAGCGTCCACACCGCCGAGCCGTCGGACTTCGCCGCGCGGATGGTCGACGACATCTGACGATAGAATTCCGACTGCTTTGCCAGGAGCCAGCCAATGAGGCCGCTGGCCTCGGGTTCGGCAGCCTGCGCCGGCCGCGCCGCGCCGAAGGGGTTTTGCGCGAGAAGATCGTGAAGCGCGGCATCGGCCGCGGCCATGACCAGCAGGACGCCAGCGCAGGCGATCAGCCCGCCGGTGAGCGCGAAGAGATGCTGCTTCAAGGGCAATCCACCGTGATCTTGTTGGCGAACATCATGCCGAAATTGCTGTTCTCGCCGTTCAGGAAGGTCTGCTCATTGAGCTTCTGGGCGGTGGCCGAGCCGTCGGTCGGACGGTCGAGCTTCATCTGGCAGCCCGAGGGCGCGCCGACCAGCTTGACCGGATTGTCCTTGGCCATCTGGAAGTCGATGAAGAAGGAGCGGTCGAACACTTCGAGCACCAGCTGCTTCGGCTTGACCGGGCTCTTCAGCGGCAGCGTGAAGTGCAGGGTCAGGACCGTGTCCTTGTAGTCGAGGAAATAGTCGACCGGCTCCTGGAAGCGCTCCTTCTTGCCGTCGGCCTTGGCGAAGGTGAAATAGGCGTATTCCTTCAGCGACTCGACATTGGTCTGTGCCAGCGGCCCGAGCTCCTCGCGCGTATAATCGCCCTTGGTCTTGCTCTCGAGCCCCTGCACCGCATACGCCGAGAACATGTCGTCGAAGGTCCAGGCGTGGCGCACGCCGGTGATGCTGCCGTCGGCGGCGTAGAGCAGCTCGCTGGTCGCCGTGATCCAGACGTGCGGGTGCGCATTCGCCGCACCCGCCACGAGCGTCATCGCGGCGGCGAGCAGCCATACGAACAGGGCCCGCATGCTCATCAGGCCGCCTTGGCGTCGTCGAGCAGGCCGCGGCGGCGGAGCAGCGCGTCGGGCTCCGGCGGACGGCCGCGGAAGGCCTCGTAGGCGGCCTCCGGATCGACCGATCCGCCGCTCGAGTAGATGTCGTCATGCAGGCGTTTGGCCACCGCCGGATCGAAGATGTCGCCAGCCTCCTCGAACGCGCCGAAGGCGTCGGCATCCATCACCTCGGACCACATGTAGCTGTAATAGCCGGCGGCATAGTGGTCGCCGGTGAAGATGTGACCGAACTGCGTGGGCCGGTGACGCAGCGCGATCTCCTCGGGCATGCCGATCTTCTCCAGCTCGCGTCTCTCGAATGCCCGGACATCCTGCGCGGCGGCGGCCGGCTGGGTGTGGAACTCGAGATCGATCAGCGCCGAGGAGACGAACTCGACCGTGGCGAAGCCCTGGTTGAATTTTCGCGCGGCCAGGAAGCGCTGCAGCAGGTCGTCGGGCAGCGGCTCGCCGGTCTGGTAGTGACGGGCGAACCTCTGCAGCACCTCGGGCCGCTCCTGCCAGTGCTCGTAGAGCTGGGACGGCAGCTCGACGAAGTCGGTGAACACCGAGGTTCCCGACAGCGAGGGATAGGTCACGTTGGAGAGCATGCCGTGCAGGCCGTGGCCGAACTCGTGGAACAGGGTGCGGGCGTCGTCAGGCGACAGCAGCGAGGGCTCGCCGTCGGCGCCCCTGGCGAAATTGCAGATGTTGAGAATGAGCGGCGCGACGTCGCCGTCGAGCTTCTGCTGGTCGCGCAGCGAGGTCATCCAGGCGCCCGAGCGCTTCGACGGCCGGGCGAAGTAGTCGCCGTAGAACAGCGCCTTGTGCTTGCCGTCGGACCCCTTCACCTCCCAGACCCGGACGTCGGGGTGCCAGACCGGAACGTCCTTGCGCTCCTCGAAGGTGACGCCGAACAGGCGCGTGGCGCAGTCGAAGGCGGCGGCGATCATGTGGTCGAGCGCGAGATACGGCTTGATCGCGGAATCGTCGAAATTGGCGCGCTGCAGGCGCAACTTCTCGGCATAGAAGCGCCAGTCCCAGGGAGCGAGCTTGAAATTGCCGCCCTCTTCCGTGATCAGCGCCTGCATCTCGTCGCGGTCGGCGAGCGCCCGGGCGCGGGCCGGTTTCCAGACCCGCTCCAAAAGGCTCCGCACCGCTTCCGGCGTCTTGGCCATGGAGTCCTCGAGCCGGTAGGCGGCGTAGGTCGGGTAGCCCAGGAGGTGGGCGCTCTCCTCGCGCAGCTTCAATATCTCGACGATGGTCGCGTTGTTGTCGTTGGCATTGCCGTTGTCGCCGCGGGCGATGAAGGCCTTGTAGACCTTCTCGCGCAGGTCGCGCCTGGCCGAGCTCTTCAGGAACGTCTCGACCGAGGAGCGCGACAGCGTGACGATGGCCTTGCCGGCCATGCCGCGCTCTTCCGCCGCAGCCTTGGCGGCGGCGACAAAGCTCTCGGGCAGGCCCTGGCGATCGCCCTCGCCAAGCTCCATGAACCACTCCTGCTCGTCGCCGAGCAGATGATGGCTGAAGCCGGTGCCGAGCTGGGCCAGCCTCTCGTTGATCTCGGCCATGCGGACCTTGGCCTCTTCGGAGAGGCCGGCGCCGGCGCGGTGGAAGCGGGTGTAAGTGCGCTCCAGCAGACGGAGCTGCTCGGGCGAAAGACCGAGCGAGGTGCGGTTCTCGTGCAGCTGGGCGATGCGACCAAACAGCACGGCATTCATCATGATTGGATTCCAGTGCCGCGCCATCCGCAAGGAGACCTCCTTGTCGATCTCCAGGATGGCCGGATTGGAATGCGCCGAGACGAGGTCGTAGAACACCGCCGCGACCTTGCTCAGCAGCTTGCCGGAGCGCTCCAGCGCCGTGATGGTGTTGGCGAAGTCGGGCGCGGCAGGATCGTTGGTGATCGCCGCGATCTCGGCGGCATGATCGGCGAAGGCCTGCTCGAAGGCCGGGAGGAAGTGCTCCGGCTTGATTTCGTCGAAGGGTGGGGTCGCAAACGGCGTCACCCAGGCCTTCAGCAGCGGATTGATCCCGGAGTCCGTGGTTTGGCGGGGTGCTGACATCGCAAGTCTCGATTTTTGTGGCTCGATTGTTGCGGCCAGCTATAGCACGCGATGGGGCTTTTTTGGGCCATTTGGCCTTGCTCCCGGCCAGCTTTTCGGGGAGATTGCGGCCCTCGAAGACCAGGGATCCCCGAGCTCATGAACGCGCCTGCTTCCTCGTCCCGCCAGATCGTCTGGCCCAGCGTCATCACCGTCATCAGCGCCGCCATCCTGATCGGTGCGGAAGTGTTCGGCGCGGCCTTTGCCGGCGGCTGGGCCCTCGCGATCCTGTTCGGGCTCGGCGATCAGGGCGCGCACATCCTCCAGGCCGTGCTGTTCACGCTCGGCGTGCTCGTGATGACCGCCTTCATCCGCGCCGCTCAACGCGTCGAGCCCTTCACGAAGCGCGGCTGACGCTTCATGCGCGTGAGCAACTCGCGCAGCGCAGCGAAAACTTAACGCTCGTTCATCTTCGGCGTCGCTCGCGCAACAGCGCGCAAGCAGACGTTAGGCAATTCTGCTCTCAGCCTAAAAAAATTCTTGCGAAGCAGAGTCAAAACGCTTATGTGCGGACTTGCCCAATTTCGCACGTGCCTGTGGTCGTGTGTCAGTCGGTAGGTATCCGGACAAGAGGCCGGACAGCCGCCAAGGGGTGAGGAAGCCGAGGGGCTCTTCGGAAGTGCGGAAGTCGAAGACTGAAAGGTCGAGTGACGGAGGCAAACCCGGAGTGTCCAGCATCTCTCTCAAAGAGATGCCATGTCGAAGGTGACTTCGCTCTTTGCAACCGTGACTGGCAGCCGGAGGCGAACCGGCGCACCCCGCTCTCAACGGGGGACGCGACTTAAAGCAACGACGGATCGGGCTTTTTTGGTCTCTACCGGCAGTCCAAACGCCGGCGCGGGCTACTGAAAAGGCTTGTCCTTCATTGCCAGGTGAGCGGGCGGGAAACTCTCCCAACCAATCCACGGCAGCACAGTCTGGTTTGAGTTTTTTGGCCTCAGCGCGCCTCCATCGCGCGATGCGGCTGAAGCACTCTCATCAGACGTCACGTTGATACGGATCCCGTCGCTGGGACCGCCGGAGAGTGCCATGACCGAACGTATCCAGGAATTCCTGCGCAACCGCCGCAACGAAGGCCTCGACACAGAGCCGTGCCTCGTCGTCGACCTCGAGGTCGTGCGCGACAATTACCAGAGCTTCGCCAAGGCGCTGCCCGACAGCCGCGTGTTCTATGCCGTCAAGGCAAACCCGGCGCCGGAAGTGCTGGCCCTGCTCGCGTCGATGGGCTCCTGCTTCGACACCGCGACCGTCGCCGAGATCGAGATGGCGCTGGCCGCCGGTGCGACGCCCGACCGCATCTCCTTCGGCAACACGATCAAGAAGGAGCGCGACATCGCGCGCGCCTTCGCGCTCGGCATCCGGCTGTTCGCGGTCGATTGCGCCGCCGAGGTCGAGAAGGTCGCGCGTGCCGCTCCCGGCGCGAAGGTGTTCTGCCGCATCCTCTATGACTGCGCCGGCGCCGAGTGGCCGCTGTCGCGCAAGTTCGGCTGCGACCCGGAGATGGCGGTCGAGGTGCTCGACCTCGCCAAGCGTCTGGGCCTCGAGCCCTGCGGCATCTCCTTCCACGTCGGCTCGCAGCAGCGCAAGGTGAAGGCATGGGACCGTGCGCTGGCGATGGCCTCGCAGGTGTTCCGCGACTGCGCCGAGCGCGGCATCAACCTCACCATGGTCAACATGGGCGGCGGCTTCCCGACCAAGTACCTGAAGGACGTGCCGCCGGTCATCACCTACGGCCGTTCGATCTTCCGCGCGCTGCGCAAGCACTTCGGCAACCAGATTCCGGAGACCATCATCGAGCCGGGCCGCGGCATGGTGGGCAACGCCGGCGTCATCGAATCCGAGGTCGTGCTCATCTCGAAGAAGAGCGACGAGGACGAGGTGCGCTGGGTCTACCTCGACATCGGCAAGTTCGGCGGTCTCGCCGAGACGATGGACGAGTCGATCCGTTACGCCATCCGCACCCTTCACGACGGCGCGGACATGACGCCGTGCGTGCTCGCAGGTCCGACCTGCGACAGCGCCGACGTGCTGTACGAGAAGAACCCGTATCCGCTCCCCGTCACGCTCGAGATCGGCGACAAGGTGCTGATCGAGGGCACCGGGGCCTATACGTCGACCTACTCGTCAGTGGCGTTCAACGGCATCCCGCCGCTGAAGACATATCACATCTGATCCGCCTCACTGTCTGAGGCCTGACGAACGAACCCGGGAGCCGGCTTGCCGGCTCCTCCCTGACATCTCGATTTTCTGACGACGCCTTGAGGCGGCGTGCTGAACGCACGCCGGTTCAAGCGGGGACTGACGCGCCATGACTGCTTTTCGGAAGCCACAAGTCGCCCTCACCTCGAAAGCCGCTCCGTTCGCGATCCGTGCGGAACGTGCTGTGGACGTCGCCGCCCGTGAAGCGCTGCTGGATGCCTGCTTTGGCGAGAACCGCCATGACCGCACCTGCCAGCGCCTGCGCGACGGACGCGCACCTGCCGCAGGCCTTGCCCTATCGGCCGTGCGCGAGGGGACACTCGTGGGAACCGTGCGGCTGTGGCACGTCAGCGCCGGAGGCAGGCCCGCCCTGGTCCTTGGACCGCTGGCGGTCGACCCTGCCTGCCGCGAGCTCGGGATCGGCGCCGCGCTGATGCATCAAGCGCTGGCCGCCGCCCGGGCGCGCGGGCATGAAGCCGTGATCCTGCTCGGCGATGCGCCCTACTACGCCCGCTTCGGCTTCTCGGCCGAGAAGACCGGCACCCTGGTGCTGCCCGGCCCGTTCGAGCGCGACCGCCTGCTGGCGATCGAGTTCGCCGAAGGTGCGCTCGATGGCGCCGAGGGGATGATCGTCCCGACCGGCGCGACCCTGTCCAAACGGAGGCTAGTTCGTCCCCTCCAGGCGCACGCGGCCTGAGACCTCGCCACGACGGTGACGAGCGAGGCCGCGTTGAGCGGCTTCGCCCGGTAGCGCGTGCGTCAGGCTCACTTGCTTTGGGGTTGCGCAGGCCCGCAAATTGCCCCTAAACCCCACGAAATTCTCCTTCAGTCGAGGCCCAGACCGATGTCCCGTCGCCTGATCTCCACCGGCTCCCCGCTCGAGAAGACCGTCGGCTACAGCCGCGCCGTGATCGACGGCGATTTCGCCTTCGTCGCGGGAACCACCGGTTATGACTACACCACGATGACCATGCCGGGCGATGTCACGAGCCAGTCACGCAACTGCTTCAAGACCATCGAAGGCGCCCTGAAGGAGGGCGGATTCGAGATGGCCGATATCGTCCGTGCGACCTACTACGTCACCGATGCGAGCTACATCGATGCCCACTTCGCCGTCTGCGGCGAGGTCCTGGGCGACGTCAGGCCGGCTGCGACGTTGCTGGTCGTCACCGCTCTCGCCAAGCCCGAGATGAAGGTCGAGATCGAAGTCACCGCCAAGCGCCGCAGCGTCTGACAAGCGCCGCAGCGCCTGATCCACCCTCAACAATTGTCCGCCAGCACGTTCCGGAGAAACCATCCCATGAGCCCTCCCTCGCAGATCTACGCGAAGATCACCGGCCCCATCGTCATGGTCGGCTTCGGCTCCATCGGCAAAGGCACGCTGCCGCTGATCGAGCGGCATCTCGACTACGACAAGTCGCGCATCACCGTGCTCGATCCCAAGGACGAGGGCCGCAAGGCGCTTTGCGAGAAGCACAACGTCCGCTTCATCCAGAAAGGCCTGACCAAGGACAATTATCGCGAGGTGCTGACCCCGCTGCTCACGGAAGGCGGCGGCCAGGGCTTTTGCGTCAACCTCTCGGTCGACACCGGCTCGACCGACATCATGGAGCTCTGCAACGAGCTCGGCGCGCTCTATATCGACACCGTCAACGAGCCCTGGCTGGGATTCTATTTCGATGCGTCGAAGGGCCCGGAAGCGCGCTCCAACTACGCACTGCGCGAGGTGACGCTGGCCGCCAAGCGGGCGCGTCCCGCGGGCTCGACCACGGCCGTCTCCTGCTGCGGCGCCAATCCCGGCATGGTCTCCTTCTTCGTCAAGCAGGCGCTGCTCAATGTCGCCGCCGATCTGAAGCTCAATGCCCCGCGGCCCAAGACCAAGGCGGAATGGGCGGACCTGATGCGGCAGGCCGGCGTCAAGGGCATCCACATCGCCGAACGCGACACCCAGCGCTCGAAGAAGCCGAAGGATCCGGATGTCTTCGTCAACACCTGGTCGGTGGAAGGTTTCCTGTCGGAGGGCATGCAGCCGTCCGAGCTCGGCTGGGGCACCCATGAGAAATGGATGCCCGAGAATGCGCATACCCACGAAGCCGGCTGCGGCGCGGCCATCTATCTGATGCAGCCCGGCGCCAACACGCGCGTGCGTACCTGGTGCCCGACCCGTGGTGCGCAGTACGGCTTCCTCGTCACGCACAACGAGTCGATCTCGATCTCCGATTACTTCACGGTGCGGGACCCATCGGGCAAGGCCGTCTACCGGCCGACCTGCCACTACGCCTATCACCCGGCCGACGATGCCGTGCTGTCGCTGCATGAACTGTTCGGCCGCGCCGGGAAGATGCAGGAGAAGCACCACATCCTCGAAGAGGACGAAATCGTCGACGGTATCGACGAACTCGGCGTGCTGCTGTTTGGCCACGACAACAATGCCTATTGGTACGGCTCGCAGCTCTCCATCGAAGAAACCCGAGCGCTCGCGCCCTACCAGAACGCCACTGCCCTGCAGGTGACCTCCGCCGTGCTCGGCGGCATGGTGTGGGCGCTGGAAAACCCGAACGAAGGCATCGTCGAAGCCGACGAGATGGATTTCGATCGCCTGCTGGAAATCCAGCTGCCCTATCTCGGCCCGGTCAAGGGGTTCTACACCGACTGGACGCCGCTGACGGATCGTCCGGGACTGTTCCCGGAGGATATCGATACGTCTGATCCGTGGCAGTTCAAGAACATTCTGGTGCGGTAAGGGGCGCGCGAGGCGTTCCGTCAGTCATTACCGAGTGACACCGCCCCACACTCCACTGTCATGCCCCGGCTTGCCTTCGCGGCGATGACACCGGGTGCGCGGCCAGAAGCGCGGCCGATCGCCTATTTCTTCTCAATCGGCGGCGCGATCTTCTCCGCTGGAGCCGGGGGCAGCGCCGGCTTGGTCGCCGCACCTTGCGTCTGCGGCTCGGGCCGCGCCGGCTCGGGGGCGGGCGTGGTCGGCCGATCGCCGCCGGGCTTGGCTTCCGCGGGCGTCTTACTCTGCTCGTTGGACGGCGTGCCCTGGAGCGGCTGCGTCGCCTGCGCCAGCTCCGACCGGCTTTCGGCGCGGATTTGCGCCAGCGACATCACCGACACCACGACGCCAGCTGCGAACAGCGAGGCGGCAATTGTCAGGTCGAGGTTCAATCTGCGCTTGTCATTTGGGCCGGGCATGTCGATCACCGCCTTTATCCGCGGGATCAACGAAACTGGAGCGCGCCGGTTCCGAGACCGAATGCCGGGAACCAGCCACACGCGCCCAAACGCCGCTCTCACTCCGT
The DNA here is from genome assembly GCF_051853005.1 of Bradyrhizobium sp. SMVTL-02. Classification (NCBI taxonomy): domain Bacteria; kingdom Pseudomonadati; phylum Pseudomonadota; class Alphaproteobacteria; order Hyphomicrobiales; family Nitrobacteraceae; genus Bradyrhizobium; species Bradyrhizobium sp. SMVTL-02. The sequence goes on from NZ_CP182469.1 coordinate 7,464,638, forward strand.
CGTGCTGACTTCCCAGGTGGCGTGGCGCACGCCCGGCAGATGCTGCAAATCGGTCGCCACAGCGTTCAGCTCGTTCGGATCGACCGCGGTCGCAACCAGCCTTGCGACGATCTCCAGATTGTCTTCGCCGATCTCGGCGACCTCGATATCGGCGACCGGGTATTTCGCGGTCTCCAGCTTGTCGACCAGGCGGTCGCGCATATCAGGCAGGGCGTCGGTCGCGACCGCCAGCTTGAAGAAGTAGGTCGCCTCGAGCGCCTTCACGTTCAGCGGGATGCGGTTGATGGCGTTGACCAGCGGGCGCAGCATGGTGTTGCCGGCGAGGACGAACACGGTCAGCACCGCGGCCTGGGCGACGAGGTCGGCCCCGGCGCAGGAGCCGACCGCGGCGGAGGCCCACAGCGTCGCCGCGGTGTTGAGACCGCGGACGTCCATGCCCTGCTTCATGATGACGCCGGCCCCTAAGAAGCCGATGCCGGAGACGACATAGGAGATCACCCGCACCGCGCCATCGGCGCCGGTCAGATGCATGGCGAGATCGACGAAGGCGGCCGCGCCCACCGCGACCAGCACGTTGGTGCGCAGGCCCGCGGTGCGCTGGCGATATTGCCGCTCGGCGCCGATCAGCGTGCCCAGCACAAAGGCCGTGGTCAGGCTGACCAGCGTGTCGGCGAAATCAGCAAGCTGGAAGGTCGTCAGAAACCGCATGGTCCCCTATACGGCGGGAACGTTGACAGATTAAAGCTCCAGCAGGCCGCCATCCCCATTTTCGTCAGCGAACGCCAGCAGCGTGCCCTTGGCATTCCAGGCGAGCGCGGCCACCGGCGGGGTGCCATTGCGGCGGACCAGGATCTCCGCGCCGTCTTCAAGACGCACCATCAGCACGGTGCCGTCGCTGTAACCGGCGGCGAGGATGTCGTTCTTGGGATGGCAGGCGACGACCGAGACACGCGCCTGCAGCGGCGCGAGCATCGCGGGCTCCTTGCCCATCGGGCCGTCCTTGCTGGCGAACGGCCAGATGATGACGGTGTCGGCGCCCGAGGTCGCCAGCCCCTTGCCGCCCGCGCTCCAGGACATCGAGCGGACCCGGCTGGGATAACCGGTCATGCGCATGTGCCTGTTGTCAGCGAGCCGCCAGCCATGCAGCGCCGGCTCGTGCATCGCAGTAACCAGGAATTTGTTGTCGGGGCTGAAGGTGACCGCGTGGTGCGAGCCGGCCCAGGGCAGAAATTCAGCCGAACCCTCCATGTTCGGAAACCACAGCGTCGCGCCGTTGTAATGAGCGATCGCGAGCCGCAGGCCCTTTGGCGCAAACGCGAGACCGCCGACGGTCGAGGGCACGTCGAGCGACTTCTCCTCGTTCTTGCCGCTCTTGACGGTCGCGGTCTTGCCGGCTGACCAGGCGAAGGCGCCGTCGGCGTGCAGCGCCACCGCGTCGATCCAGCGCCGCTTGGGGTCCGTGGCGAGCAGCGTCACCTCGCCCTTGGCATCGAGCGAGACCACCTTGCCGTCGTCGCCACCCATCACGACGCGCTTGCCGTCGGAAGCGGTCGAGAGAATGCCGCCGCTATGCACGGCAACCGGGGTGATCTCGCCCCCGCTATCGACGAACTTGACGTTCTCCTCGCCCCCGACGAAGGCGGCGCGAGGCCCGAGAAAATGCACGGACGTAACCGTCATGCCGAGTGCGACCGGTTTGACGCGGTCGGTGACGGAGACGATCGAGGCGGAATCGGGGGGCGGCGAAAACTCTTTCATCACGAGACGATGCAGCTCTCGAAACCCTTGCGGATCGCCTCTTCCGGCAGTTCGCGGCCGATGAAGACGAGGCGGCTCTCGCGCGGCTCGCCCTCCTTCCACTTCCGCTGGTGGTTGCCCTCCAGCATCATGTGGACGCCCTGGAAGACGTAACGGTCGTCGTCGTCGTGGAAAGCGAGGATGCCCTTGGAGCGCAGGATCTTGCCGCCCTCGACCTGCACCAGGTTCTGCAGCCAGGGCATGAACATGTTGGGATCGAGCGGCTTGTCGGTCTTCAGCGACAGCGACTGCATGTCCTCGTCGTGATAGTGCTTCAGTCCGTGACCGTGATCATGGTGGTGATGGTCGTGGCCCTGATGATGGTGATGATCATGGTCGTGATCATGATCGTCGGCCTCGAGGAAATTCGGCTCGATGTCGAGGATGCGGTCGAGGTCGAACGCGCCGCGATCGAGTACGTCGGCCAGCGCCACCGAGCAGCGCTCGGTGCGGTGGAGTTTCGCATAGGGATTGATACCGCGGATGCGGGCCTCGACCTCGGCAAGCTCGGGCTTGGTCACGAGATCGGTCTTGTTCAGGACGATGACGTCGGCAAAGGCGATCTGGTTCTTGGCCTCGGGCGCGTCCTTGAGCCGATCGGACAGCCATTTGGCGTCGGCGACGGTGACGACCGCGTCGAGGCGCGCGTTCTTCTGCACGTCCTCGTCGACGAAGAAGGTCTGGGCGACCGGCGCGGGATCGGCAAGGCCGGTGGTCTCGACGATGATGGCGTCGAACTTGCCCTTGCGCTTCATCAAGCCGTCCATGATGCGGACGAGGTCGCCGCGCACGGTGCAGCAGATGCAGCCGTTGTTCATCTCGAACACTTCCTCATCGGCGCCGATGATGAGGTCATTGTCGATGCCGATTTCGCCGAATTCGTTGACGATGACGGCGTATTTCTTGCCGTGGTTCTCCGACAGGATGCGGTTGAGCAGCGTGGTCTTGCCGGCGCCGAGATAGCCGGTCAGGACGGTCACGGGAATTTTCTGAGAGGTCGCTTCAGACATAACAACTCCAGACTTTAAGGCTTTGTCCGCGCGACGCGAGGCGGGGTGGCCCCTGCCTTAATGGTCAAGCGCGCTGGTCAGGGCCTTTATATTGTGCCTGACCATGTCAATGTAAGTGGGTGCAGGGCCCTTTTCGCCGGTCAAACCGTCCGAAATCAGGGTCCCGCCGACCTTTGCGCCGGTCTCGGCGGCAATCCGGCGGATCAGGCGGTCATCGCTGATATTCTCCAGGAACACGGCCGGGATTTTCTGGGCCTTGATCTGGCCGATGATGGCCGCAATGTCCCGCGCGCTGGGCTCGGTTTCCGTGGAGACGCCCAGGGGGGCGATGAACTGAATGCCATATTCGGCGGCGAAATAGCCGAAGGCGTCGTGGGTGGAGATCACCTTGCGCCGCTCTGCCGGGATTTTGCCGATGGTCTCGCGGACCTCGCGGTCGAGCCTGTCGAGCTTTTCCAGATAGGCCTTGGCCTGGGCGCCGAAGAAGTCCGCATCGTCGGGAGCAGCTGTGGCCAGTGCGTTGGCGATGTCGGTCACGTAGATCCTGGCATTGGGCACCGACTGCCAGGCATGGGGATCAGCCGCCGAGCCGAGTTTCAGCGGCGCAATGCCGGCACTCGCGGTGACCACCTGCGCCTTGCTGCTTGCCGACTGTACGAGGCGCGGCAGCCAGCCCTCCAGCCCGAGTCCGTTGACGATGACGAGCTTCGCTTCCGCGACCCGCTTCGCGTCGGCTGGCGCGGGCGTGTAGACGTGGACGTCGCTGTCGGCCCCGACCAGCGTCGTCAGGTTGATGCGGTCGCCACCGACATTGCGAACGAAGTCGCCGAGGATCGAGAAGCTCGCAACCACATTGAGCCGCTCCGCGGCGTGCAGCGGCGAGGCGATCAGCAGGAGCGCGCAAAGCAGGATATGCCGCATCGTCAGGCTTCCAGATGCCGGCCGGGAAACAGCTGCCGGACGATGCCGCCGACGCGGCCGAACAGCACGGAGACGACGTAGAGCACGGCCGCGACGAGAATGATCGCGGGACCCGAGGGCACCCGGGTCTGGAACGAGAGAACGAGGCCGGCATAGCCGGAGACGGCAGCGGCCACCACGGCGATGCAGATCATCGCGGTGAGATCGCGCGACCAGAACCTGGCGATGCCCGCGGGCAGGATCATCAGGCCCACCGCGAGCAGCGTGCCCAGCGCCTGAAATCCGTTGACGAGGTTGATGACGACCAGCGCCAGGAAGGCGAGATGCGCGGGGCCACCGGCCCGGCTCACGGTGCGCAGGAACAGCGGATCGACACTCTCGATCACCAGCGGGCGGTAGATCACCGCGAGCACCAGCAGCGTCACCGTGGCGTTGAAGGCGACCACCAGCAGCGTCTGGTCGTCCATCGCGAGGATGTTGCCGAACAAGACATGGAGCAGGTCGATATTGGTGCCCTTGATCGAGACGATGGTGACGCCGAGCGCGAGCGAGGCCAGATAGAAGGTCGCGAGCGAAGCATCCTCCTTCAGCCCGGTCGAGCGCGCGACCACGCCGGCGAGGATCGCCACCGCAAAGCCGGCGATCAGGCCGCCGGCCGTCATTGCGAACAGGTTGAGACCGGAGAGCAGGAAGCCGATTGCGGCGCCGGGCAGGATCGCATGCGCCATGGCGTCGCCGACGAGGCTCATCCGCCGCAGCATCAGGAACACGCCGATCGGCGCGCCCGCCAGCGACAGTGCGATCACGGCGGCCAGCGCCCGCCGCATGAACTCGAATTCGGTGAACGGGCCGATCAGCGCGTCATAGACCATCTGATATCAGGCCGCCCGCGAACTGATATGATCGGCCGCGCAGGCCGCGGCGGTATCGTCGAAGGCCTCGCACATCCGCATCGCGACCATCAGATTCTCCGGCGTCAGCACCTCCGCGGTCGGTCCCCAGGCCACGGGACCGCGCGCCAGCACCAGCGTCTGGCTGAAATGGTTGCGTACCATCTCCATGTCGTGCAGCGCGGCCAGCACCGTGCGGCCCTCGCCGTGCCAATGCTTGACCAGCGCGAGCAGGTCGGCCGTGGTCTTGCTGTCGATGGCATTGAAGGGCTCGTCGAGCACGATCAGGCTCGCATCCTGGAGCAGCACGCGCGCGAACAGCACGCGCTGCATCTGCCCGCCGGAGAGCGTGCCGATCGGGCGGTTCTCGAAGCCATTGAGGCCGACGGACGCGATCGCACGCAGGATCCTGTCCCGCGCTGCCTTGCCGATGCCGCCGAACAGGCCGGCCTCGCGCCACAGCCCGGTGCCGACGAAATCGAACACCGAGATCGGGAAGCTGCGGTCGATCTCCGCGCTCTGCGGCAGATAAGCGATGTCGCGGGCATCGAGCCCGCCGAGATGAATGCTGCCCTCGAGCGGCCTCAGGATGCCGACGATGCCGCGCAGCAGGGTCGACTTGCCGGCGCCGTTCGGGCCGATCACGGCAACCAGCGCGCCCGGGGCGACATCGCCGCTGAGATGATGCACGGCGGGATGCCGGTCATAGCCGAGCGTGACGTTGTGGAAATGCAGCGCCGACATCCTCACCTCATCGCCAGGAAGACCACGCCCCACAGCACGGCACAAACGGCGAGCGCAGCCGCGAGGCGGCCCGCCATGGTCATGCGCAGGATCGACCAGGGCGCCGCCTGGGCCGGATGCGGCGAGGCCGCATCATGGACATGGGCGTGGGTATGGTCGTGCCCATGCGCATGCGCATGGTCGTGGGAATGGCCGTGGGCATGGTCGTGCTGGTGGGCGTGGGACGCGGCGGGAACCATGCCAGAACGTTATAATATAACATTACCCCTGTCCACGCCGGGCTCAGGGCTTCCCGATCACCATGGCGATGGCGGCAGCCACGAACGGGAACGGCACCGAGACGGCGCAGCGGAACCAGACGAAGCGGGCCGGCATGAACGGGATTTCCCACAAGATCACCCGCTGGAAGGCAAACAGCGCCCAGGCGACGACATAGGCGACCACCTGGGGTACCCCGCCGCCGGACTTCAGCGCGACCGTGCCGATCGAGAAGCCGATCACGGGGCCGCCGGGGGTGGCGGCGCCGGCGACCACGGCGGTGGCAATCCCGAGCCAGCCACTGTCGGGGCCAAGCCAGCCGGTGATCACCTCCTGCGGAATGATCGCAGCGATGTAGCCGGAGCCGATCACGCCAAGCGCAATCCGCGGCACGATGTTGATGAAGTCCATCGAACCTTCGCGCAAGGAGGCCTTGAACACCGGTGGGCCACGGCGGAAGGCGATCAGCCCGACGCCGAGCACCGAACCCCACAGCAGGATGTCGATCAGAAGCGCTGCGCTCAACTCTCGTCGTCCTTCACGAGCGGCTTCGGATAGAGCCGGACATAGACGAAGCGGCCGAGGGCGCCTGCGAGCACCGGCAGCGGCAAGGAGATCAGGATCCGCCACAGCGTGAAATCGGTGCCCATGATCGGAATTTCCCAGGCGACCGCCCGGCCATAGCCGATCAGCGTCCAACTCACCACCATGGCGATGGTGGCGCCGAAATCGGCGCCCACCGCGAGCAGCGCGCTCGCCACCGGATAGGCGGTGAAGGGGCCGCCGGGCAGGATCGCGCCGAAGGCGGTGCCGATCAGAAGGCCCATCAGGCCGGATTTCGGCCCGAGCGAGCGCGAGACCTTTTCATGCGGCAGGATCTCGGAGATGAAGGCCCCGAGCAGGCAGCCGGCCAGCACACGCGGCAGGATGCCGCCGAAAAGGGACAGATCGTGGGTGAGGATGTCGAGAACACCGTCGGTGCCGTCGCGCCGCCAGACCAGCGCCGCGCTCACCGCCACCAGGGCCGCGATGATGATCGTCGACCAGCCGATCGGCTTGCGCACGCGCCCCGGCCGCGGCTCGGACTCCGCGTCCTCGGCAGGCGCCGGATTGTTCGGGGAAGGTTCTGACAACGGCTCGGTCGTATCGGGGGTGATGCCCCTCCTGATTAAGGGCGGCATCGAGGTGATGCAAACGGAACGATGACAGACCCGTGCGCGAGCCGCGCAAAGCAATTCCGCACAGCAAAAAAGGCGGCCGCGCGAGCGACCGCCCTTGTTGTCATTCCGGGCGCGCGAAGCTCCTCGCGGACTGACGTCCGATGGATTCCGGGCTCGGCGCTGATGCGCCGCCCCGGAATGACGGAGTAAAGCTTACGCCTTCTGGAACAGCGACTCGACGTATTCCCAGTTCACGAGGTTCTCGACGAACGCCTTGAGATAGTCGGGACGGCGGTTGCGGTAGTCGATGTAGTAGGAGTGCTCCCAGACGTCGCAGCCGAGGATCGGGGTGGCGCCATGCACCAGCGGATTCTCGCCGTTCGGGGTCTTGGAGATCTCCAGCTTGCCGTTCTTGACCTGGAGCCAGCACCAGCCGGAGCCGAACTGGCCGACGCCGGCGGCCTGGAAGTCGGTCTTGAACTTCTCGAAGCCGCCGAGGTCCTCGTTGATCTTCTTCTCGAGCTTGCCCGGCAGCTTGGTGCCGCCGCCATTGGGCTTCATCCAGCTCCAGAAGTGGATGTGGTTATAGTGCTGGCCGGCATTGTTGAACACCGCGGGGTTCTTGCCGAACGAGCCCTTGACGATCTCCTCAAGGGACTTGCCTTCCCATTCGGTCCCCTTGAGCGCGTTGTTGCCGTTGGTGACGTAGGCCTGATGATGCTTGTCGTGGTGATATTCCAGCGTCTCCTTCGACATGTACTGGCCAAGGGCGTCATAGGCGTAAGGGAGTGGGGGCAGCGTAAAGGTCATGGGTTCTTGTCCGCAACTGGTGGGGAACGAGTTCTAACGGTCACCCCTTATAGAAGGTTCCGCCGCCATTAAATACCTCTGAATTTGCGAAAAGGCGTGATGGGGCGGCCTCGCCCGGATGCACAAATCCGTCGCAACGGGCCGCGGTCGATCGAACCTGCGGTTCGCCATAAAATATCATTGCCTTTGAAGCGCTTAAGACAGAACAAACGCGCCACGAAGCGGAGCTGAAGGACGACGCCATGAGCATCGAGATCGACATTTTGAACGGCGACGCCTCATGGCCGATTGCGGAGCCGTTGCATCAGGCGGTCTGGGGACCGCACATGGTCGCGGGCAAGCCCTGGGCACACGTCAAGTGGGACAACGCCCATCTGCGCGTGCTGCTCGAGACGCCCGAGGACGGCCTCGTCTGCCACGTCGGTGTCTACTTCCGCACCGTCACCTGGAATGGACAGAAGGTCCACGTCGGCGGCATCGGCGGTGTCTGCACACGGGAGGACAGGCGCGGGCGCGGCTACGCGACGATCGCGATCGACGCGGCTGTGCATACCATGCGCGCCAACGAGGCGGTCCGCTTCGGGCTCCTGTTCTGCGAGCCGCACAATTTCGCGTTCTACGAGGCACGCAAATGGCAACCGTTCAAGGGTGATGTCTTTTGCGAGCAGCCGGAGGGGCGGATTCGCTTCGACTACATGGCGCCCTACGTCTTCGACATCGTACGGGCCCCGACGCGAGGCACCATCGACCTATGCGGCCTGCCCTGGTGAGCCCTGCGTGAGACGGGGGCTGGCGCAGGCCTCGCGCGCCTATAAGATGTCGCTCATCATCCAATATTCCGCACCGTGGCACATGACGATCGACGCTCCCATAGACGCCGTGCCGCCCCCAGCCCCGGTCGCCTCCCCCATCGCGAGCCTGCTGACCGCGCCGATCCTGCCGACGCTGCTGCGGCTCGCCGTCCCCAACATGATCGCGATGGTCGGCAGCACGGTGGTTGCGATTGCCGAGACCTCCTACATCGGCCGGCTCGGCACCGTTCCGCTGGCTGCGATCGCGCTGGTGTTTCCGTTCGCGATGCTGACGCAGATGATGAGCGCGGGCGCGATGGGCGGCGGCGTCTCGTCGGCGATCAGCCGGGCGCTCGGCGCCGGCAATTGCGAGGGCGCCGCGACGCTGGCGCTGCATGCCGCCATCATCGGCCTGTGCGGTGGACTGTTCTTCACGGTAACGATGCTGGTGTTCGGTCGCTCGTTCTTCATGCTGCTCGGCGGGCGAGAGCGCGTGCTCGAAGAAGCCAGCGGCTATTCACAGGTGCTGTTCTCCGGCGCGGTCGCGATCTGGCTCGTCAACACGCTGGCCTCGGTGATCCGGGGCACCGGCGACATGCGGCTGCCTTCGATGATTCTGATCGGAGCGAGCGTGCTCCAGATCGCGCTCGGCGGCACGCTGGGGCTCGGCCTGTTCGGCGCGCCGCAATTCGGCATGCCCGGCGTTGCGAGCGGCCAGTTGATCGCGTTCGGCTGCGCCATGATCTTCTTGCTCTGGTATCTCCTCTCCGGCCGCAGCCGGCTGCAATTCGACTTCCGCGCCTTCCATTTCGAGCGCGCGATGTTCCTGGACATCCTTAAAGTGGGCGCGGTCGCCTGCCTGTCGCCGCTCCAGACCGTGCTCACCATCCTGATCTTCACGAAGATCCTCGCGACTTTCGGCACCGAGATGCTGGCCGGCTACGGCATCGGCTCGCGGCTGGAGTTTCTGCTGATCCCGATCACCTTCGCCTTCGGCATCGCCTCGGTGCCGATGGTCGGCATGGCGATGGGCGCCGGACATGTCGCGCGCGCGCGGCGCGTGGCGTGGACGGCAGCGGCGGCCTCGGGGCTTGCGGTCGGCACGATCGGCCTCGTCGTCGCGTTCGATCCTGCGCTGTGGGTGTCGCTGTTCACGCGCGATCCCGGCGTCACGACGGCGGCGCACAGCTATTTCCACTGGGCAGGTCCAGCCTTCGTGTTCTTCGGCATGGGCGTATCGCTGTATTTCTCCTCTCAGGGCGCCGCACGGGTCGGTGGCCCGGTGCTGGCCTCCACCGCGCGGCTGCTGATCGTCGCGATCGGCGGTATCGGCCTCATGACGGCGCAGGCGCCGGCTTGGACGTTGTTCGCGCTGGTTGGCGGCGCCATGGCCGTGTTCGGGCTGCTGACCGCGGCCTCGGTCGCGTTCGTGCGCTGGGGCAAATGAGCGCAGGCAAATCACGCGCAGGAAAGTGATTCAATCAGGCGTTGCACTATCCGGCCGGACTGCTATGGAGGCGCCTCCATTTTTCAGGGCCGCTCCATGTTCAGCAGATTCGCCATCCTCTCCGTCATCCTGACTGCGCTGCTTGGCGCGACAGCCGCGCACGCGCAGAGCGCCGACGGGACCTGGCTCACCCAGGCCGGCGATGCCCGCGTCAGGATCAGCAAGTGCGGGGGCGGCATCTGCGGCCACATCGTCTGGCTACGCGAGCCCATGGACACCGCGACCGGCCAGCCCGCAACCGACAGCAAGAACCCCAATCCCGCGCTCGCCAAGCGCCCGATGATCGGCCTGCCGCTGTTCAGCGCCATGCAGCCCTCAGGTCCGAACAAATGGTCCGGCCAGATCTACAATGCCGATGACGGCAGCACCTATGCCAGCAGCGTCACGGTGACGGGCGCGGATTCGCTGCGGGTCGAAGGCTGCGTCGGCGCACTTTGCGGCGGCGAGACCTGGACGCGGGCGGGGCGGTAGTCCGGCCTCACGCCCTCATCGCCTTCAGCGCCGTCGCCGCCGAGGCGTAACCTCCCCGCGCGCCGTCGATGAAATGGACGTGGTCGCTGCGCAGCGCGGACGGCGTGAAGCAGGTCATCATCGCGGCATCCTGCCGATAAAGGCCGTAGCGCACGATGCCGTCGCGCGCGGCGGCCGCGAGACGATCGCTCAGCGCGCGCTCGAGCTGCGGCGTGCAGTCGAGAATCATGCGCAGGCCATCATCATATTTGCGGAAGTCAGAGTTATCGACGACCTGCCGTTTGTAGAGGCTGGGCACGAAACCGCCGATCCTGATGTCGAAGCGCATGATCAGATAGGCGAACAGCGTATAGGCCAGCACGCTGGCTCTGCGCGCGAGCAGCGGACCGCCACGTTTGGTGCGCGCCTCAAAGTCCAGCCCCTGCGGCGGCCATTTCAGCGGCGGCCCCTGCGGCGGCACCGGGCGGCCGCCCTCCGGGCTGCGCTCGACGAGATGGATGATGTCCTCGATCACCTTGCGGAAGGCATGCGGATCGGCGTCGCGCGCGGGCATCACCAGCACCGACAGGATCAGGCCGCGCGCGGACGGCATCACCTCGAACCGGCAGGAGAGACCCGAGAGATCCGGCTGCGTGCCTGAGGGCGCTTCCGTCACGGCGAACTCGCCGCGCTTCATCGCGGCATCGGCCCAGGCGAGCCCGCCGCCGGAGAACATCGCATAGGACAGGTTCGGCGACGGGCCGAAACGCGCGACGCGCACGTCGAGCCCCTGCGTCCGGATGGCGCTCACCGGCACCAGCGCGATGCGCATCTTCAGATCGAGACCCTCCCGCACCCAGGTTGCGGTCGCGGCCAGCGCCTCGCGCGCAGCATCGAGATCCGAAGGCGCGACCGCAAAGCTCGCGCCGTCGCCGCCGAATACGAACGGAAATTCCCGCCCCTCCAGCGCATTGGTCACCGCCGCGATCACGGCCGCGCCGGCCATGTTGACCGCCTTGTAGCGCTGCGCCGCGATCGCCTTTGTGGAATCGACGATGTCGGCGACACCGATGCTCCAATCGTCCGGCAGCGGCACGTAGAGCGCGGGATCCATCAGGCTGGTGAAGCCGCGGAAGACGGGAATGCCGCCGTAGAAGGATTCGCCTGATGTCATCGGGTGATGCCGGATGGTTGGGACGCGTCCGAAATCAGATACGTGGCAGGGTCGATCGGGGTTCGCTTCCCGATCATTGGCCGAAATGGAGCCGGACAACAAGCCGCTCCGCGCCGCAATGCCGCAGTTCGTCATTGATCGGCATCAAACAGCCGTCCGTAAATGACGTTTACGGTCGATCCATCTGTAACGGTCGCGCGCGGGGACGATCAGGGTGTCCGATTTCGGCAGCAAGGATCCGGTACGTCGGCGCACGGGGCTCGACGCAATCAGTGCGGTGAAAATGCCGGAGATGCTCACCGCCGCCGTCGATGCCTGGGCCGAGGCGCATCAACTGTCGCGCTCGGATGCCATCTGCAAGCTGGTCGAGCTCGGCCTTAAGATCGCGCCCGCCGCGCCGGCATCAGCACACTCGGTCGCATCGGAGGCCACCCGGATCGAGGAGCTGGCGGTGCACGAGATCGCGCGCCTGCTCGATCCGGCATTGCCCGACGACGAACGCGAGCGCCGCATCCGCCGCCTCACCGAGGGGCCGCCGGAATTCTCACACGAGCGGATTGACCTGCCAAGGCAGCATCGGACCTGAAGCGTTTAGTGCACCTTCTCGTCCTGGCGCTTGCGCAGCGTGGATGCAGGCACGTCGTGGCAACCGACCAGACGCACGAATTGCTGCGGGTACATTTCGTAGCCATGATCGCCGGAATTCTGATGCGACATCGGCGGACAGCGGATGTCATCCGGCTTCGTGCACGATGGCTCGGTCGGAGCCTGACTTGAAGCGGTCATGTTTGAAATGGCCATCGACTGCTCCCCTGCGGTTAGGGCAGATCGATTGACGTAACCCAATCGATTGCGAGGCATCTTACGACCAAATCCGGCTTGCTGTCATTGCGCCGGATCAACTCAATTATGGCAGCCCGGTTCCCATTACGCCGTGTTGCCCGCATCGATCGTGAACACGGTACCGGTGACATTGCGGCCGCCCTCGCCGAGCAGGTATTCGACCATACGCGCGACGTCGTCCGTCTGCGGCAGACGGCGCAGCGCGCTGCGGCCGGCGATGCGCTTGCGGCCTTCGTCCGACAGATTGTGTGTCAGCTCGGTGTCGATGAAACCGGGCGCGATCGCATTCACGGTGATGCCGAGCTTGCCGACCTCGCGTGCGAGCGAACGGGTGAAGCCGGTCGCGGCCGCCTTGGTCGCCCCATAGACGGAGAGGCCGTTATAGCCGGTGGTCGCGATGATCGAAGAGATATTGATGATGCGACCGGCGCCATCAGCCATCATCTGGCGCACTACATATTTGGTCAGGATGATCGGCGACAGCACGTTGAGCTGCACCAGCGCCTCGATCTCGGAATTGTGCATGGTGGCGAGCAGGCCTTCGGTGCCAAGGCCGGCATTGTTGACGAGACCGTAGATCGGACCGAATTCATCGCGCACGAGCTTTGCGAAAGCCGGGATCGCGTCGATCACGGCGAGATCGCAGGCGCGGAAATGCAGGTGGCCGTCGGATTCGGCAATCGCAGCCTTGAGCTCGTCGCTCTCGCGCCGCGCGGCCGCGATCACGTTGAAGCCGGCGCCGACCAGGCGCCTGCCGATCGCGAGCCCGATGCCGCGGCTGCCGCCGGTGACGAGAACATTATGCATCGGTGCGCGCCAGTTTTCCGGCCGGGGTGACGTCGAGCGCCTCGACGAAGCGGATCACCGCCGGCACCTTGTGGGACGCAAGCTGGGCGCGGCACTGCTCCAGGATCTGATCGCGGATCTCCTTCACCCGCGCCTGATCGGTGCCCTCAGCGAGGATCACGTCGGCGACGACGATGCCGCCGGTAATCGGGCTCTTGCGCGATTTCGCCCGGGACATCCGCACATCAGGATGACGATTGATCACCGCTTCGATCTCCTCGGGGTGGACCTTCAGTCCGCCGATATTGATGATGCCGCCGCGTCGGCCGACAAAATAATAGCGGTCGCCGCGCAGCTCGACAATGTCGCCGCTGTCGACGAACCCGTCGGAATCGGTGAGCGGGGCGGTATTGCGGCCGATGTATGCATGCGCCGTGCGGGTCGAGCGGAGGCGCAGCGAGCCGTCCACGACCTTCATCTCGACGCCATTGCGCGTGCCGAGATAATTGGCCGGAAAGCCTTCGAGCCCGTCATTGACGGCGAAGCCGACGCCGGCCTCGGTCGAAGCATAGGCGTGGCCGACGGAGGCATCCGGGAACGTAGCCTTCAAGCCGTCGAGCACGGCCTGATCCGCGATCTCGCCGGACAGACGAACGTAGCGCGGGGCAAATTGCGCAGCCGAACCGCTCATCAGGAGCTTGCGCCAATGCGACGGGGTCCCCGAGATGTGCGAGACGCCGCGCGCATTCAGCCGCGCGATATGATCGGCGAGCGCCTCATGCGGATCGGACAGCACCAAGGAGCCGCCGGAGAGGACGGCGCGGAGGAAGATTTGTAGGCCGCCATAGCGGCGGATGTCGTAGAACGTGGCCCAAACCGGCGCAGGTCTGCGCGCGGGGCCTTCGGCGACGATGGCGCCGGTCAGCGCTTCCAGCGTATGGCCCGCGATCTTCGGCACGCCTGACGTGCCGGAGGTGAGCATCAGCCATTCGGTGGCACGCTCCGTCTGCGCGGGCGTAGTGGCTTGAATCGGCAATTGTGCGGTGATGACCAGCGGCACGCTGGTCTCGGCCCAGCGATCGGGCTCGTCGGTGACGACGGCATCGATCCCGGCATCGGCGATCAGCGCTTCGAGATACGACGGATTGAGATCGGGCGGACAGAGCAGCATGCGGCTGGCAATACCGTCGAGCTCGATCATGGCAAGGCCCGACCGGAGCTGGTCGGACAGCTTGAGCAGCACGGCGCGGCCCGACAATTCGTGCAGGCGGCCGCCGAGAACCGTGTGCGACAGGATGTCGGTCAGCGACACGACATCGTGCGCATCGGAGATGGTGCGGTCCTTCAGCTCCGCGTCGAGATGGTCGCGGAGCGCGAAGATCTCACGCGGGGACATTTTCGTAGGCCCGCACGAAATCGCCCACCGTGGCGGGGAACGCTGCGTCCTCGGAAATGGTGAAAGGGTCGACGCCGATCTCGTCCTCGAGACGCGCGACCAGGATGGCGAAGGCGAGCGAGTCGAAACCCGTCTCGTGCAGGGACAGATCGTCCGAGAGCGCGGGAAGCGTGACGTGCTGCTCCTTGGCGATCTGCTGGATCGCCTCGATGACCTTGGACTTTACCGACATGGCTGGCTCGCTTTTGTTATGGCTCGTCCGTGTTGCGGCGGCTCTTGATCACCGCCTCCCCATGGCCGTCTGTTTACCCGACAGAAGTAAATGGCTTCTTGGACAATTCAGATAAAATTGGACCTATCTCCCGATTTTGGTTGCGCTACAGCCGGATTGCGCCCTCCGAGATTGCCGCATACGCCTCCCCGTCCAGCGCGACGTAGGCACCGGATTTCGGCTCGAGCATGAACAGTGGATCGGAGATCGCGCCCGGGTCGAAGCCCTCGCGGGCGAGCTCACCCTTCTTCTGCTTGAAGGTTTCGGTGGCTTCGAGCTCGCACGAGATGCGGATGAAGACCGGACGGGCGTAAGTCGGCAGGCGCTGGGCGAGATGGGCAGGCAGTGCGGCGATGTCGAAGCCCTCGTTCACGACGATCGCGCTCATGCCGGCGCGGCCGTCGGTACCGGGGACACGGACGCCGTAGGTGGTGGCATCGGCCACGCCGGTGAAATCGCGCACGGCATCGTTCACCTCCGAGGTCGCGACGTTCTCGCCCTTCCAGCGGAAGGTGTCGCCGATGCGATCGACGAAATGGAAGAAGCCCTTGTCGTCGAGCCGCATCAGATCGCCGGTGCGGAACCAGGCATCACCCTTGGCGAAGACGTCGCGCAAAATCTTCTTCTCGGTCTCACCGGCATCGGTGTAACCCTCGAAGCGGCCGCCGCCCTGATCCGCGGTGCCGATGCGGCCGATGGCTTCGCCTGCCTCGCCACGGGCGCAGGCGAGGCAGAAGCCGTCTTCATTACGCAGCGGCGCGCCGCTGTCGGGATCGAGCTTGACGAGGCTGGCCGGAAAGCGATGCGCAAGCAGCGGCGGAATGCGGCCGATCGCACCGGCCTGGCCCTCGACGTTGAACAGCGAGAAATTGCCCTCGGTCGCCGCATAGAATTCGAGGATGCGGGGAATGGCGAAACGCGCCCGAAAATCTTCCCAGATGTCGCCGCGCAGGCCGTTGCCGCAGACGAGCCGCAGCCGGTGCCGGTTCTCGTATTCCGACGGCGGCGCCTTGAGCAGATAGCGGCAGAGCTCGCCGATATACTGGAACAACGTGCAGTCGTGCCGCACGATGTCCAGCCAGAAATTCGAGGCCGAAAATTTTTCGGCGATCACCACCGAGCCGCCGGCAGCGAGCATGCTGCAGGGCGCGACGATGCCGCCGACCGAGTGAAACAGCGGCAGGCAGTCGTAGAGGCGGTCCTGCGGCGTGGCGCCGGTAAGACCGGCGAACCAGAAACCCCAATTGAGGATGCGGCGATGGCTGATGCTGGCCGCCTTGGGCAGGCCGGTGGTGCCGGAGGTGTAGATCAGCAGCGCGCGGTCATCGATGGTGACGCCGCCATGCTCCTCCGCCAGAAGCGGACCGTCGGCGAGCGCGGCAAGCGCGACATCGATGGCGCGCTCGCTGCGGGCATCGCCATGGGTCCAGATCTTCGCATTCGTCTTCAGATGCGGCTTCGCGCTCTCCAGCGTCGGCGTCAGATCGCGCGCGACGATGATGTGCAGGGGCCTTGCGACATCGAGGCAATGCGCGAGCGATTGGCCGACCAGTTTTGTATTGATCAGCGCGACCACGCCGCCAACGCGGCTGATGCCGAGCCACGCCGCGACATAGTCGATGCCGTTCGGCATGATCAGTGCGACGGTGTCGCCCTTGGCCACGCCGACGGAGCGCGTCCAGCGCGCATAGCGGTTGATCCGGTTCGACAGGCTCTCATAATCGAGGCTTGCGTCATCCGTAACCAGCGCGATGCAGTCAGGCTGACGCCGCGCCCAATCGTCGACGACATCGGCAAACAGCCGGCCCGGAAGCGTCTCGATCCGCGCCGTGAGCTCGATGGCCTTCAGCCAGATCCTGGATGCCGAGGGCGCGCGCACGGCTTTCGCTTGCTCGATGACGCCGGTGGTCATGCCATTCATTCTTTCGGAACGTGTCTGCTCGTTTGGGCAGCTTAGCTGGCGCGCCCTGCCCAGGTGTTAAGAGACAAGGTAAAAGCCGGTTAGTGCGCGATTAACTCTAGTCATCCTTTACCAAGCCGGCGAGAACGGCGTGCGAGCGCACGACCTTTGCAATATCTCATCACGTACGGAAGCTCCCTCTCCCCTTGTGGGAGAGGTGCAGCGAGAGCGGGGATGCAGATCATGATCACCAGACGACATTTCCTTCCAACCTCTGCCTTTGCCGCAGCCACGCTCGTCGCGCCGCGTGCGTTTGCGCTCGGCAACCCCTCTTATCCCTCGCGCAGCGTGAAATGGGTGGTGCCCTATGCGCCGGGCGGCGCGACGGACGTGCTGTCGCGGCTGGTCTGCCAGCGCCTGTCCGAACGGCTCGGCCAGACTTTTGTAGTCGAGAACAAGCCCGGCGCCGGCAGCAATATCGGGACGCAGGCCGTGATCGCCTCGGCCCCCGACGGGTACACGCTGCTGCTGACCTCGACCGCGAACGCGATCAATGCCTCGTTCGATCCGGCGCTGCCGTATGATTTCGCCAAGGGCATCGCGCCGGTGGCAGGCCTCGCGCGGATCCCGCTGGTGCTGGTCGTCAACAACGATCTGCCGGTGAAGAGCATTGCCGACTTCATCGCCTACGCCAAAGCCAATCCGGGCAAGATGTCGATCGCCTCCTCCGGCATCGGCACCTCGCTGCATCTGTCCGGCGAGTTGTTCAAGTCGCTCGCGGGCGTGCAGTTCACCCATGTGCCCTATCGCGGGTCGGCGCCGGGCCTGACCGACGTGATGAGCGGCCAGATCCACGGAATGTTCGACAACGTCACCTCGTCCTTCGAGCTGGTGCGCGCGGGCAAGCTGCGGGCGCTCGGCGTCACCACGCGTGAGCGCTCGGAGATCCTCCCCGACGTGCCGCCGATCGCGGACACGCTTGCCGGCTATGAGACGAGCTCGTTCTACGGCGTCGGTGCGCCCCACGACACACCGCTCGAAATCGTCGACCTTCTCAACGGCGAGATCGACACCGCCCTGTCCGACGCCGAGATCAAGGCCCGCGTCGCCGAACTCGGCGCGATCCCGCTGCACGGCAACGCCGGCGCGTTCGGCGGCATGCTGACGGCGGAGACCGAGCGCTGGCGCAAGGTGGTCGAGTTGTCGGGGATCAGGAAGGAATAATGACCCAGCCTCGCCGCGGCTAGGCGATCCCGGGCAAACGGGTTATTCTTTGCTACTCTGCGTTGTTCGAAGTTTGAAGGGAGGCGACCCGTGGCTCTCGATCCCTCGGAATTTCCCGTCCAGGCCGCGCCGTTCGAGCAGCCACTGACGAATTTCGCCGCCCGCGTGAATGGTGGGCAGGCCAGGGTGATCGCGATCGGCTCGTCGACCACGGCGGGCGAAGGCGGTATCGCTCCCTATCCGCAGCGGCTGCTTGCGGCCCTCCGGATCAAGTTTCCAAATGTCGCAATCGAGGTGATCAATCGCGGGGTCGGCGGCGAAGACGCGCCTTTGGAGTTGAAGCGGTTCAATCACGACGTCTTCGACCTGAGTCCCGATCTCGTCATCTGGCAGGTCGGCACCAATTCGGTGTGGCAAGCCGACGGTCCCTCGTTCGCGGACACCACGAGGGCCATCCGTGACGGTGTCGACCAATTGCTCGGTGCCGCGCGGATGGACGTGATCCTGATGGACCTGCAATATGTGCCTGCAGTGCTGACACCGGCCAAGCGCGAGAAGGCGGAGGCCATGGTCGAGGCGATCGGCCGGATCGCGCATGAGAAGGGCGTCAACGCCTTCCGCCGCTTCGCGCTGATGAAGGCCTGGTACGAGGTCGCGCAGATCTCGTTCGACCGCCTGGTGGACCCGGGCGATGATACCAGGCTGCACGCCAGCGACTGGACCACGGACAAGATGACCTGGCAATTGGCCGACGCGATCGCCGCCGCGACCAGCAAGGCGCCTCACGGCACCTGAAGCGCGATCCGCAAAAAGGAAGCGCTAAAGCGCGATGAGATTTGGGTGAATCGTCATCGCGCTTCAGATTATTGTTTGCCCATGATCTTTCCGGAAAACCGCTTCGCACTTTTCCGGATCATGCTTCAGCCGCTTCTCCAGCGGCGCGGACGCGGCGGCGGTGCGTTGAGCGGATAAAGCGGATTGAGATCGCAGGTGGCGGCACGGCCCGCGGCCGTGCCGCGGCACTGCGACAGCGATGCGAAGGAGCAATCGTACCATTCCCCGCCGCCGCTGTTCGCGCCTGAATAGACGTGCATGCAGACGGGAAAACGTGGGTCAAAAGTCTGCGCGTGCGACGGCGCGGCTGCGAGCACTGCACCGACGATCAAGACCTGGCCGAACGAGACACGCATGAAGAACGCTCCTGCGCTCCGGATTGCTCAGTACACCTTCTTGTGACGCCTGCGCGGAGGCGGCGGCGGTTCGTCGAAGGCGTAATAGGGATTGAGGTCGCATGTCGCGGAGCGGCCCGACGCCGTAGCGCGGCACTGCGGCAGCGAGGTGAAGGAGCAATCGAAATAATCGCCGCCGCCACCGCCGAAGCCGCCCGGCATGTAGACGTGCATGCACACCGGATAGCGCGGATCATAGGTCTGCGCGGCGGCCTCCGCCGCAGCAAACAGCGTGGCAATCGCGGTAAGGGTCAGGAGCGGCAAACGCATGGAGACATCCTCGAATCGGTGGCGTCGGCAGATCCGATGCCGGCGGCCTCCTATGGCATAACACCGCGCCGGAGGCGACTGTTCCTGGGGGCATATGCCGGCAGGGCCTCTCGCGACGCCGCCGTCATGGCCGGGCCCTGCCATGACGACCAACGAAGCCGCGCGAAGCTAGCCGAGCCCCCGCAGCACCAGCCGGTTCAGCCTCGCCGCAAACGCCGCCGGATCTTCCGGCAACTCGCCGTCCAGGATCTGCGCCTGCTCGAGCAGCAGCAGGCTGAGATCGTCGACGACTTTGGAGCCGGCCTGGGCCCTGGTGATCGCGCCCACCATCGGATGGCGCAGATTGATCTCGAGCACCGGCTTGGTGCGCATGCCGCGGTTCTGCTGCGACAGGATGCGCTCGAGCTCGCGGCTCGGGCCCTGGCTGTCCGCGACGAGGCAGGAGGCCGAGCTGGTGAGGCGCGTCGAAGCCTTGACGTCGCTGACGCGCTCGCCGAGCGCGGCCTTGATCACGGCGATGGTGGCCGCTTCATCGGCAACGGGCTCGTCCTTCTTCGCCTCGTCCTTGTCGTCGAGGCGCGGGATCAGGTCGAGATTGAGATCGCCCTGGCTCAGCGACTTCAGCGGCTTGCCCTCGAACTCGGTCGGCATCGAAGTCCAGAAGGCGTCGACGGGATCCGACAGCAGCAGCACCTCGATGCCGCGGGCGGTCGCGGCCTCGAGCCGTGGGTTGGACTTGAGGCGCTCGATGCTGTCGCCGACGAGATAATAGATCTCGGTCTGGTTCGGCTTGAAATCGGCGACGACCTGTTTCAGCGACCGCTTCTCGCCCGACGTGGTGGTGAAGCGCGACAGCGCCAGCAGCTTTTCGCGACGCTCGAAATCCTCGTAGATGCCTTCCTTCATCACCGCGCCGAAGGCGTCCCAGATCTTGGCGAAGTTCTCGGCATCCTTGTCGGCGAGGCTTTCCAGCTCGGACACGACGCGGGTCGCCACGGCTTTGCGGATCTGCGCCAGCTGCGGATTGTTCTGGAGCATCTCGCGCGAGATGTTGAGCGGCAGATCCTCGCTGTCGACGACGCCACGGATGAAGCGCAGGTACCCCGGCAAGAGATCGGCATCATCGGTGATGAAGACGCGGCGGACATAGAGCTTGACGCGGCCCTTGCGGTTCGGCTCGAACAGGTCGAACGGCTTGGTCGACGGCGCAAACAACAGCACCGCGTAGGAGTAGCGGCCCTCGGCACGGTAGTGCAGCGTCATCGCGGGATCGTCGAAGGCCGAGGCGATCTGCTGATAGGCCTTCTTGTAATCCTCCGCCGTGAGCTCGGATTTCGCGCGCTGCCACAGCGCGCTCGCCGAGTTGATCTGCCGCGGCTCGCCCTCTTCGGGGACCAGCTCGATGGGGAAGAGGATGTTGTCGGAATAGGCGCCGACGATGCGCTCGATCTCGTAGGTCTGCAGGTATTTCTTGGCGTCGTCCTTGAGGTGCAGGACGATCTCGGTGCCGCGCACGACGCGCGCGGCGTCCTCCTCGCTGGCGCGTGCGATCTCGAAGCCGGAGCCGCCGGACGACGTCCAGGTCCAGACGTCGCTCTCGCCCGCGCGGCGGCTGATGACGAGGATCCTGTCGGCGACCATGAAAGCGGAATAGAAGCCGACGCCGAACTGGCCAATCAGGCCGAGACCGTCCTTGGCCTCCTTCAGCTTCGACACGAAGGCCTTGGTGCCGGAACGGGCGATGGTGCCGAGATGGTCGATCAGCTCCTGCCGCTCCATGCCGATGCCGTTGTCGGCGATCGTGAGCGTTCCGGCCGCCTTGTTCGGGATGATGCGGATCTTGAGCGCGTCGCCCTCGCCCAGCAGCGCCGGGCTGGCGATCGCCTCGTAGCGCAGCTTGTCGCAGGCATCCGAGGCGTTGGAGACGAGCTCGCGCAGGAAGATGTCGGTCTCCGAATAGACGGAATGCACCATGAGGTGCAGAAGCTCGGAAACCTCGGCCTGGAATGGCTGCGTGTGCACAGCCGTATCTGACGTCGTCATGCGTTTACCCGGTCAATCAAAGGAAAGCCCGGATATAGCGCGATGAGAGGGCGGATCAAGAGGACGTGAAGCGGTTACCCCCGCCGGCGGCGGAAGCGACGCTGCCCATGGACGATGGGCGATCAGGTCACGCAGCGGCCGGGCTGGAGCAGCTTGGCGACCTCGGTCAGGGAGCTGACCATCGGCTCGCAGGCAATCGTCGGCTTGTTGCTGCGGCCCTGCTTCTTCTGGTCCTGGTTCAGCAACGCCGGCGGCTTGGCGTTGCCGGTCTCGATCACCGCCGGGACCCGCAGCAGCACCGAGGTATCGGCCAGGTCGTTCAGCCGCATCGACACAGTGCGGGTGGCAACCGCTGCCTGCTTGATGTCGCCGAGCCGGTCGGTCTTGCCGGCCCGATTGACGTTGTGGCTCGGCTTGTCAGACTTGTCGGCGACCGCCTGCCAGCGGTCGGCCAGATCGTGACCGGAGGCGAACTGCACGGCGCCAAGCGTTGCGGCAATCGCGGCGGCGCTCAAAAATACCTTTTGAAACTGTAACTTTTGAAACTGTGACATGGCTGTCAATCCCTCGCCCCATGGCGATCAAGGGAAGAACGCAAGCCAAGGACCGGGGGTTCTCGACGGTCACGATCACTTAACCGTGTGCGAAAAGCTCGGGGGCCCATGCAAAAAAATCCGCAATAGTCTGGAACGACTCCGGCGGTCAGGAGTCGTCTCTGCAGCCGGCTATTCCCCCCTGCCCCATAAGCCGGCGACGTAGGGCGCGACTGTGGTGATGCCAGTCGCGCCTTACTTTTTCTGCGGAAATTTCCAATTGTTTCGTCACCGCCCCACCATCCGCCCCACCAGTCGTATGTACTCTCAGGAAGTCGTGGGGTTGCCTCATTGGCTGTGCGGGGAAAAGGCGGCGAATGGACGAACCAGAATCGGATTTTCGAGGACGCCGGTATGGGGAACGGGGGTTTTCGCGCAGGAGCCGAAGGATGCTCAGCCAGCTCGGAAATTCAATCGCCAATCGTCAGTTAAGCAAGCCGAACCCATCCGAAAGGAGCGGTTTGCTAGCCATCGTCTTCAACGCGGATTCCAAGGCTCGCTCTCGAGCAGTTCGTAGAGGGACCTCACGAGCACCAATCGGCGACGTCCGACACTCCTGGTATGGAGTTGTCCTGCCCCAATCAATTCGTAAATTTTGGTGCGACCCAAGCCAGTTGCTTCGCAAGCGTCGTCTATCGTACAGGTCAAGCGCTGGGCGAAGGGTATTTTGCTTCTGTCTGAATCCTTGGACGCGGCGGGCCTCTCTTCGATTTGTTCTTCGCCATTTCTCTGTCCCTGGTCGCGTCGCATGGGTCTGGCCTATCAAATTTATGGCGATAAAAGTTGCTTGTGCTACCCAAAACCGTCAATGCGAGCACACGAGGGCGGTCGGTTGCGCTAGCGCACGCCGACGCGGACCAGAAAGCGACCGGATATCAGTTTCGGGGCGAGATTATTTGTTCTTTTTTGGCGCGCCCTCGTCAAATCGTCGAGGCTGAAATTCCTTGTATCGCTGACTCCTGAATTTCCATGGAGCTGCATGCAAAGAAGCTTTTATTGCAAGGGAGCCTTCGCTTGGCGGTATGACAAGCAGGGTCGCTAGCTGGGTCTAACCTGTGGCATTGCCAGAATGCCAGCCTCGCCGTAAGCGATCCCCGCACCGCTACTGGCCAGCCTCGCGGGAGCTATCGCCAAATTTTGGTGACGGCGGGGCTGGTCAGGCGGCGGCGGTTATGGGCTGACGGTCGGTCGACTGGCGATGACCTCGATCCCATCGTTGAATGTCACACCAAGAACGAGTTTTGGCAACTGGTTGTGGCCATCGCGACGGCACCAGCTTTTCTGTGCGCCCTCGACCAGTTTGAAGACCATGGCGAGCGCGGTGCCGTTCGACAGACAACCCTTCGATCGGATGGTGCGTGGCGCTCGGCGGCGAAGGTGCTTTCGATGGGGTTGGTAACCGGTATGAGATGTCTCGGTGCCGATGTTCCGCTGCGATATTCAAGATCGTAGCGTATGGTGCGACCATCGAGACAGAGGCACCGTGAGCACGAAGGTGCGGGCAGGCCGATGCATACGATGAGCCGCGAGCTCGAGTTAGTAGCTGGCCGCCTCTGCGACTCGCCCGGTTGCGCTGAGAGCGCGAATCCGTAGTTGTCGTGTCGCCCGTAGCTCCCGTCATGTGTGTTCTGATTGGCAGGAGGTGCGAATGCGACGGGTGATTGGCATCGACGTCCACCGAACTTACGGGGAGGTGGTGGTTTGGGAGGATGGCAGGCTCCGACATGCGGGCCGCATTGATATGACGCGGACTGCGTTGGAGGGATTTGGCAAGACCCTGCTGGCCAGTGATGAGGTGGTGGTCGAAGCGACCGCCAACAGCATGGCGGTGTCGGCGGGTTCTGACGCCGTTCGTTGCACGGGTGATTATCGCCAATCCGCTGCAGGTGAAGGCGATCGCCCAGGCTCACGTCAAGACCGACAAGATCGATGCCGACACGCTCGCCAGTCTGCAGGCGGCCGGGTACCTGCCGCAGATCTGGACGCCTGACACGGAGACGGAACGCAAGCGTGGGCTGGTGGCGCGGCGCTACCAGGTCGTGCGGCATCGCACGCGGCTCAAGAACGAGGTGCATTCGATCCTGCACGCGCACCTGATCCCGAAGTGCCCGCATGCCGATCTTTTCAACTTCCGCGGCCGGTCGTGGTTGGCCGCTCAACCGTTGCCGGACGATGAGCGCGCGGCGATCGATCGGCACGTCCGTGAGCTTGACCGGCTGGCGGAAGATCTGGCCCTGCTCGACCGCGAGATCGCGCAGGACGCCATCGACGATTCCGCGGTCAACAGATTGATGACGATCACCGGCGTCAACTTGGCGGTCGCCGCCGGCATCATGGCGGCGATCGGCGACATCAGCCGGTTCAACAGCCCGCAGAAGCTGGTGAGCTATTTCGGGCTGAACCCGCGGGTGCGGCAGTCCGGACTGGGCGCCGCCCATCACGGCCGCATCAGCAAGATCGGCCGCAGTCACGCGCGCGCCATGCTGGTCGAGGCGGCCTGGGCAGCGGCCAAGGCGCCCGGTCCGCTGCATGCGTTTTTCGTGCGCATCCGCGCCCAGCGCGGCCATCAGATCGCCGCGGTGGCGTGGCCCGGAAGCTCACCGTGCTTTGCTGGCATTTATTGACGAAGGGCGAGGATTACCTGTGGGCGCGCCCGGCACTGGTCGCCATCAAGACCGCGCGCGATGCAGCTTCAAGCCGGACATCCGCAACAGAAAGGCAGCCGGCGTGGGCCAGCGTATGCCTACAACATCAAGGCATTGCGCGACCGCGAGATGTTGATTGCCGCCCAGGCAGAGCAAAGCTACGAGCGCTTGGTGACGCAATGGAAACCACGTCGGCCAAAACTCGGCGCGCGGGCGCCTCAGCTCGGCAGGACAAAATAGGGCAGCCTGGTGGCGCTAGGAGCCGAGGCGCCACGCTTCACCACGAGGTCGCCCGCGCCCGCCGAGGATAATCCCGCGTGACGGCAAGTACCAGCCAGGAATGCAGTCCCGTTCCACGCCAGCATGCCGGCGTGCTCGGGCCGGTCAAGGCCAAACCTTGCGGTGGCCGCAAACGCGGCCAGCCTTGACCGCCCCTGCGCGCGGCGGCTGCGAGATCGGTGGCCGGGACGGAAGAATGGCATGCGGCGCAGCCGAACAAAAGAATGGACGTACGCGATTTCTGCAATCGTCATCTCGGTCATGAAAAATCGCTTGTCCATCTCATCCGTCGTCCGCAAGTGTTTCCAGTGCTCGGCCGGGAAGTCGTAGAAGGCAAGCAGCATGTCTCGATCCTTGCTCAGGCAGTCGGCCGCCTTCTCGTATTTCAGCGCGTAGCTCTCGATGAAAGCGTCGAACGCCAACTCGGCGGCGACCTTCGTTTCAGCCATCCAGATCTCCTGCAACGCGCTTGGCTTTCGGCTGCTGGCTCTTCGGCAGCTTGGTGAGCACGTTTGCAGTCTTGTGCACCCAGCAGCGCTGCTCGCGCGTTTTCGGCCAGACCTCGCCGGCGGGTTTCCAGAAGCCGAGTGCGCCATATGACGAGCCGCGGCGGCACGTCGAGCCCGCGCCGCTTCAGATCGAGCGGCAGATCGCGCCAGTCGTGCGCGCTCTCGCGGGCACCATCGTTGAAGCCGACCAGTTCCTTGCGGCCTTCCCGCGTCGCACCGATCAGCACGAGGATGCACTGCTTTTCGTCCTCGAGCCGCGCCTCCAGATGGATGCCATCGGCCCAGATGTAAACGTAGCGCTTCGCCGACAGATCGCGCTTCTGCCACGCGGAGTGCTCGTCGAGCCAGCCATCCGTCAGGCGACCGATTGCGGAGGCCGACAACCCGGCAGCATCCTTGCCGAGCAGCGCAGCCAGCGCCTCCGAGAAGTCGCCAGTCGAGACACCCTTCAGGTAAAGGATCGGCAGCAGCGTCTCGATCGACTTCGAACGGCGCATGTAGGGTGGCAGGATCGACGGAGAGAACCGGATGCGGTCGGGATCGGTGGCGTCCGCCTCGCTATCACGCACGCGTGGCTGGCGGACAGCGACCGGACCGATACCAGTCATCACCTCGCGTTCCGGCAGGTGACCGTGGCGGACGACGCGCTGGTGGCCGTCCGCGGTCTTCAAATCGGCATGCTTGCCGAGAAAGTCCTCGACCTCGGCCTCGACCGCCTGGGCCAGAAGGGCACGTGCCCCGTTGCGCAAGACTTCTGTGAGTTGATCGGCGACGTTTCCTGGCTGAATCAGCTTGATGATGTTATCTTTGGACACGGCATATCGCTCCTTCGGTGGAGAAGTGGAGACGTCAAGCACCCCCACGATATGCCGCCTTTCCGATTCCCTCCGTCACCAACTTTCGGCGATAGCTCCCTTGCGGCAGCCGACTTGAGGCGGGGCCTGTAGCTCAATGGTTAGAGCCGGCCGCTCATAACGGTCTGGTTGCAGGTTCGAGTCCTGCCGGGCCCACCAAGAACATCAATATATATTATCTTACTCGCTCTTCGTTGCCCCCAGCGCGACCACCGCACCAGAAACCGCACCAGATACGTCCACTTTTCGTTCGTGAAGGTGACTTGGCGCTCAACTTCCACGGCTACATCAGAGGCTTCGTGGGTATCGTTCACCTTTGTAAATGACGCCGCATCGCGCATGTCCGAGCGCGAGCTTCAGAGGCAAACGGCGCTCGGCCTGCGCAGATTCGACGGCTTCCTTGCCCGAATGGGCATGCCCGCACCGATCCGCGCGCAGGCCTGGGCGACGCCGCTGGAGATGATGTGTGACCTGAGGCCCCCGGAGATCGCGACCATGACACGCGAGACGGCGTTCGCCCGTATGCGGGAGGCAGGCTGCCGCGCGGGCGCCGATCCGCCTCCCAGATTTGAACCGCTCTTGCCGTCCAATGATGCCGCGCGGTCACCCTGCAATCAACGGATGCTGCTGCCCCCGATACGCCTCGGCGCGGCGCGGTACCTCGGGCGACTCGATAGCTAGCCTCACGGCCTTGCCATGCCAGAGTTACGACCAGGGAATGCGCGGCCCTCGAACAGGGACTATCCAGTGGCTGGGCTGAAGATCACTATGCCCTCGGGTCAGGCAGCCGAAGGAATGGATATTCCGGCGCAGCGTGATGTTGTTCTGCTGCATGTGATGACGTTCCATATCCCCGAAGGAATCGTCCGGGCGGTGCTTGCCCGTGCGGTAGAAGTCGGCGAAGTCTTCGAGGTGCGATGGATGCCAATCGATACCGTTTCCGCAGAAGATCAGGCAGCCCGATCCGGGCGACGCGGCCTGAACCGCTTCAAGCTTTTCCTCGAACTCCAACGTGTAGCGCATGAAGGCAGCCCGGGCTGAGAAAGACCGCCCAAAAAGCTGCGCGCCCATCCATCTTTTTTGGACGATGAGGTTCGTGCCCGGCGTAAAGTGTTCGCGGCGCTCCTCGTATTTCTCCCAGTTTTCGTCGCTGTCATCGGTCTGCGGCTGGACCGTCTTCACTTCGGCATGGGCCGCTTTCCCCATATCGAGGCCGAGGCGGAAGTCGATACGCCCTTCAAGCCCCGCCTGCCGTGGCTCGTACTCAAGCTTCACGATCGAATCGTCTTTGATGAACAGGCCCGCGACCGTCAATTCGTTGACCCGTTCGATGATGGCGAGGACCCGTTGCGGGGACGGCTTTGCCCTCCACGCGGCAACGGCGTCCTCAAACTGGCCCCACAGGCGCGAGCCGCCCTCGATCTGCGCGTCGGGCCCCGTGATGGTTTCCCGGTACGCCTCCGTGATCGCGGCAACATGGGCTTCGATTTCCGCTTCAATGGACATTGGGATATTCTGCGCCGGATGGCGGCCGATTCCAATGGGCGGCGCCGCCGCAACGTGCCGATGGACCGAGCATGCTCAAATCCATTTCATCGATACACGAGCCCGACATCCGTTTCCGCAATCTGGCGGATGCGAGCGGGACCCGCCCGATGTCGGTGGCGGATCTGCATGCGATGGTCGAGCCGATCCAGCTATCGGAATGCAGTGCCGGACGAGATACGGCGTGAGTTCGACACCGCGCGGAATGCCTTCGTCTATTCGTGGTTTGTATACGAGTTCACCGCGCTCGCTGAACTTGGCGGCTACACCGTCTTGGAATTGGCGCTTCGCCGGCGCCTTGACCCAGCGGCTCTGCCCAATGCCTCGAAGAGCCCCGGCTTAGGCCGGCTCCTGCAAGCAGCGATCGAGAAGGGGTATCTTCAGCGCGCCGACTTTGAAGTGCCCTCGCCGTCCGGAAGCGGCGCCATGGCGTGCCAGCTCGATTTCATACCCATGCTGCGCAATACCAATGTTGATCGCGGCATGTTGACGAATGATTCCAGCGTCATCATCGAACAGAACGTTGAGCTGAGGCTGGATGCCGAGTGCCTTGACCATTGCGCGCATCAGAAAGGGCAAAAAGGTAAGTCGAGCGACGTCCTGCTTCTTCTTGTTCAGAGAGGCTCGGAGCTCCTCGATTGCCGTTACGTCCACCTCTTCGACGATCGTGATATGGGGAATACGCGAATTGGAGAGCGTCATTCTTTCGGCGATCTTCCGCCGAAGCCCTACGACCTTTATCTCCTTGATTTCAGTCCGCTCCAGACGACGATCGTCATCAGAACCACGCGATGCATGTCGTTGGACGTCTTTGTAAAGGATGCGCCCGCCGGGACCTGAGCCCGAAACTAGTCCTAGATCGATGCCGAGATCGCGGGCATGCTGGCGGACCGAAGGCGCCGCCAGCGGCCGACCGTTCGCCACCACCAGCCCTGATGGACCATCGCCGACGGGAATCACACGAAGCTGCTGCAACGGCTTGGTCGGGTCTTTATGAGCTCGGTGGCTTTCAGGCGACGAATTCGTCGCCGCTATTGCGATGGTCTGAGACGCCGGTGGCATGTCTATCCCAGAAGCGAACTGCGTCTGGGTCCCCAAGCGAATGAGGTCCGAACCGACCGCAATCTTATCGCCTATGCCCGCCCCGACCCACTGAACGATACCACCGTATGGAGAGGGTATCTCGACCGTAGCCTTGTCGGTCATGACCGCGGCAAGAACATCGTCCTCGCGGACAACGTCTCCGACTTTAACATGCAATTCAACGAGCTCGGCTTCGGCAATGCCCTCACCCACGTCAGGGAGTTTGACTGTGAGCTCAGTCATCACCTCTCTCCCACCGTTGACAGGAGGGCCTCTCCCACACGTGCCGGCCCCGGAAAATACGTCCACTCGTGCGCATGAGGATAGGGCGTGTCATAACCTGTCACACGCGCTATTGGTGCTTCAAGATGGTAGAAGCAGGCCTCCTGGACGATTGAGGCAATCTCGGCTCCAAAGCCGGAGGTCAACGTTGCTTCATGAACTACCACACACCGTCCCGTTTTGCGGACAGATATTTCCACGGCTTCGAGGTCGAGAGGCATGAGCGTACGCAAGTCGAGGACCTCGGCGTCGACGCCTGTTTCCTCAGCGGCCGCGAGAGCAACATGCACCATTGTCCCGTAGGCGAGAACGGTGACTGCGGCGCCTATTCGTCGAACTGCGGCTTTGCCGAGCGGAACTGTATAGTGGCCGTCCGGCACCTCGCCGAATTCGTGTTTCGCCCAGGAGGTTACAGGTCGTTCATGATGGCCATCGAACGGGCCGTTGTAGAGCCGCTTGGGCTCGAGGAAGATCACAGGATCTGGATCTTCAATCGCCGCCATCAAGAGACCCTTGGCATCATAGGGATTGGAAGGAACAACAGTTTTAAGCCCGGCCACATGCGTGAAGAGCGCTTCCGGGCTCTGGCTGTGGGTCTGGGCTCCAAAAATTCCGCCACCCGTTGGCATGCGTATCACAAGTGGGCAGGTGAAATCGCCCGCCGAACGGTGCCGCAGTCGAGCTGCTTCAGAAACGATCTGATCATATGCAGGATACATGTAATCAGCGAATTGAATTTCTATGCATGGACGCAACCCGTACGCGGCCATGCCGACTGCCGTACCGACAATACCGAGTTCGCTGATTGGAGCGTCGAAACAGCGATTCTTGCCATATTTCTTCTGCAGCCCTTGGGTGCAACGGAAGACGCCGCCGAAATAGCCGACGTCCTCTCCGTAGACGATCACATTTTCATCTTTAGCCATCGCGAGGTCGAGACCGCTACGGATCGCCTCGATCATCGTCATCTGCGGCATACATCACACCCCGAGCTGCTGACGTTGGCGGCGCAGGTGCGGCGGCAGTTCTGCAAAGACGTCTTCGAAAATGTCTCGAGCTGATGGCTTTTCACCCGAATGCAAAGTGCCAAACTGTTCAGCTGCTTTTTGATCGGCAATGACTGTCTGAAGAATCTCGGTCTCGGCTTGCTTGTGACGCAGCTCTGACCTGTGAATGCGTGTTCTGTGGCCGCCCCCCAGAGGATCAAAATATTGATGCCGCTGTATTGGCGGCCGGTCGCGGCGCTTTTCGGCATGGCCAAGGACACGTTCGCGGCGGTGCCCCAAGGCTGCACCCATGGCACTCGGCCGGCCTCAAGTTCGCCGATGATCTTGTTGGTGATTTCATCATAAAGGCTTGCCCGGTCCTCACCGATACGCGCCCGAGGATAGTGTCTGGACATCGCGGGTCTCCGCGACGGCGCCGCGAGCCTCTCTCGCAGCCTGTAACCCGTCACGGCAGACCCATTCAGCTCTCTTACTCTCAGCCTCTTTCGCGGAAACGACGGCGCGTGACACCCCGCCGCTCGCTCGCAAGAGAGAATGCGACAATCTATGGAGCGACCGACCTCACGTCCCATTTCTTCATAGGATGTGGCCTTGACTGCCTAGGGCCGCAGGCCCCGACCAGGAGTGCGCGAACGCGCATCGCCTCGCCCCACTGAAATGGCACCCGGAGAGCGTGAGCATAGCGACCCGAAGGGGCACGCGGGTCCGAGTGCAGCGACGAGACCGGTTAACAGCGGCACCCGGGAACGGGGCAGTGATAGCGATCGCCGAAGGCGAGCCCCTTTCCCGAGTGCCCCCGGCGAGGAGCTCTGCCGTGTTGCGCGAGGGATCGAAGCCGCAGGCCGAGACGCAAAGCGGCTCGGTTCACGAGAGCCCGGTGCGGCGGAGCCGCACGCGCCCAAGCGAACAGCCGGAAAGGCCAAAGCGGGCAGTTCGCGGTCTCACCTAGATCTCTCGTCGTTGCGAATCCCAGCCTTGTGTTAGCAGGCGGAACGAATGACGGACCTAAGGATTCGTCGTATCAGGAGCTACATCAATGCTAATGACGCGTGAACGAAGGCAAGCGATACGGACGCTGCGCGGATGGGCTATCCAGGTGCTCCAGGAAGCGGGCGCCATCCGCGAGTGCGAAGAACACGGCTGGATGCAAGATCGCGCCGATCCGCACGCGCGTGAGCGGGCCTTTGATATCGCCCGTGGAGACCCGCCTGCAGGCGTCTCCCCTGATGCAGCGGCGGCCGAGGTCCACGACGTGCTGAACTCGATCGGTGATACCTGCCCGGAATGCCCCGCAGACTAGAAGGGCTGGTGCCGAGCCTCAACGCCAGCCCGGCTTTCCCAATTCAACGGCCGCCCAGCTTCTTCTCCACTCGCTTGCGCGCATTGCCGACCTTTTTGACGGCCCTTTTCACGGCTGATGCCGACTTTTTGGTCTTCTTTGCCTCGTACTGCACTTCATAGTCCTGCCCGCCGGCCACCCGCGCCCGGTCTTGGTTTCGTCCGCGCGCCGTCTTCGTCTTCTTCCTTACCGCCATGGGTGCCTCCTGTTGCGACATCCAAGCAACGCGAATGGGATTCTGAGGTTCCGGAACGATTCGAACTGTGCCAATTTGAATCGGCTGTAGCGTGGAGTTCTTCAGTGGCGTTTCAGCGTAAAAAGCCCGAGGCGATGGGCCTCAAGGCGCCCCTGCCCGGCTTCATCGAGCCCGCCCTGGCATCCTCGATCGACAAGGTGCCGTCAGGGGCTCGCTGGATTCACGAAATCAAATTCGACGGCTACCGTGTTCAGGTCCACCTGGCCAACGAAGCGGCGACGATCTTCACCCGCCGCGGCCACGATTGGACGCACCGCTTCAAGAAGGTTGCCCATGACGCCTGGCAGATCAAGGCGACCTCGGCCGTGGTGGACGGCGAAATCGTGGTACCGGCCGTCGACGGCACGACCGATTTCTCGGTCCTGCAGAACGAGCTCAAGGGCAAGTCAACAAGCATCGTGCTCGTGGCGTTCGATCTGCTCTATCTGAATGGCCGTGATATCCGGAAGCTACCGCTCTTTCAGCGCAAGGCCGAGCTCAAGAATATCCTGAACGGCACCGACATCCAGTTCAGTGAAAGTTTCGAGATCGACGGCCGCGAGATGTTCGCGCACGCCTGCAAGCTCGGCCTCGAAGGCGTCGTCTCGAAGGTGCGGGACAGTACCTATCCCAAGGGACGCACGAACGACTGGGTCAAGAAGACCTGCGTGCAGCGGGAGACGCTGACCATTGCTGGTTTCGCACTCGATGGCACGAAGTGGGATGGCCTCTATGTCGGCCGGCGCAAGGGCGACGATCTGGTCTACGCCGGCAAGGTCGACCATGGCTTCGACAAGGTCTCGGCAGCCGATCTGCAGAAGCGGCTTAAACCCCTGATCCGGAAGACGCAGCCGTACACGAAGCGGATCGCCCATAGGGGCATCTGGGTCGAACCAAAGCTGCTCGCCGAGATCGAGTATCGCGCGAAATCAGCGGAGGGAAAGGTCCGGCACCCGTTCTTCCGGGGCCTGCGGGAGGACCTGTGATGGATGCATTCGATCGCTTCTGGCAGTGGGCCGACAAGCCCCTGGATAGCCTGCTCACAATTCCCGCCGAACTGCACCGCGCCGTCATGGAGCTCGCTCCGGAGGATCGGCGCGACCGCGCCAAGCTCAACGATGCGGCGGCGGGTACGAGGTATGATTACCCGTGAAGCCCGAACACTCTAGGACGTCGTTTTCGTCGGAAAGCGGCGCCTGCTTTTCGCGACCTGGAGGGGCATCGTCCCGACTGAACTTTGCCCGCTCCAATTCCGTAGCGAGTGTTTTGAAGTGCTCCGCCAACCGGGTGAACAGCTCACGCTTCTTCGGTTCGGTCGCCAGGTCGCGGATCATTTCGCATTCCGCAGTCTGGACCTGAAGTTTTTCGAGATACTCTTGGATGTCTTTCATCGGACATCACCTCGGCGGCTGCAAGCCGGGCGACGACAGCCATTTGTCGATGCGGGAGGCCGTCTCGATTTGCTCGATCTTTTGAAGCAACTCCTGCCTGGCTGCGCCGGGCGGAAGTGTCTCCGCCCGTTTTTCGATGCGTATCTTTTCTGCTGCGAGCCGTTCTGCGAATGTGTGAGGTGTCGACCGTCGTCGCTGCATGACGCTTCTCCGCGTTCAGAGGGGCGGGAGCGCAACCGGTCTCTCGGTCACCGATAGGAGCCAAGTGTCTGGCGGTGATGTCTAAGTAGACACCCGCTTGGTTCCAGTGTCGAGTCAAATCGGAACCGCCGTAGCTTTCGAGGCGGCAATTTAACCCCGCGCGCGCCGCAGCGCAGTTTCCAATCGGGCCTTCTCCTTATCCCACCGAGCTTCTTCGGCCCGCGACCTCTTGTCGAGAGCCTCGACCTCGGCCTGGATGGCCGCGGACCGTTTCGCGTGCTCCTGCACGGCTTTGTCCAACGCAGCCTGCGCCTTGTTGACCGCCTGCTGACGGCGTTCACGCTCTTTCTCCCTGGCGGCCTCCTCCTTCGCCCGTTCAGCATCGCGGCGCGTCTGCTCCCGCTCGCAGGCCAGAGCGGCCTTCCGCTCCGCAGCCTTGTCGACCTTGCGAGCGGAAGGCTTCTTCGCCTTCGGGCCTTTCGGCTTGCGGGCGGTTTTCCTTGATGCGCCGCCTCCCAGATCGGTGGGCAGCTCAGCATGCTCCTTGAAAGACCGCTCGGTCCCAACCGGGCGCTTGAGAACAACGCCAGGTTTCGCCATGGTCACGGCGATAACATCCGGATCCTGGCTCTCCTTCGCAGCGTCTTGGTGGAAGAGATTGCTGTCTGCGCCCCACGCTTCCAGAGCCGCCTTCATAGATGGCGCGGCGATCGCCAGATCGAAGAAGCCCAGCGAAGTCTGATAGGTCTTCAGTTTTCTGGCCATCGGTCTGATCAGCCCTTCCATTCGAGAGTCAGCGTCGCGCACTCTGGGAGTTGCCGGGGCGTCTGACGGAACATGACATGGCTTTGAGCGTTCCCTCATTCTTGAAGGACGTCCATGCATTACGCAACGCGCTCTGAAGGATTGGCCCTTGAATGAGCCGGACGTCGACCCTGCCCAAGCGCTTACAGCCGATGCTCGCTACGCTCACAGACGCGCCGTTCGACGACCCCAGCTGGATTTTCGAGGATAAGTACGATGGCTTCCGGATGGTCGCGGAAATCCGGCGGGGCAAGGTTGCGCTCTACAGCCGCAACGGCAAGATCATCAGCCGCAGCTATATGGAGGTCGCCAAAGCGCTGGAGGGCCTGAAGGGCGACGCCGTGATCGACGGCGAGCTCGTCGCGATCGGAAAGGACGGCGTCTCGCATTTCCAGCTGCTTCAAAACGCGCTGCGCCATGAAGCGAAGCTCCTGTATTGCGCCTTCGATCTCATGTTTCAGGACGCAGTTGACTTGCGCAAACGGCCTCTTCTCGAGCGCAAGGAGCGGCTGAAAGCGATCCTGCCGAGCCACCGGCTGATCGCCTTCAGCCGTCACCGCAAAACAAGCGGCACGAAATTCTTCGCCGAGGCCGAGCGGAAGGGGCTGGAAGGCATCATGGCGAAGCGCGCCGACAGCGCGTATGCGTCCGGAAGCCGGACGGCGGATTGGCTGAAGATCAAGACAGCAAAGCGGCAGGAAGTGGTGATCGCGGGTTTCACAGCGCCCAGGCGCACCAGGCCGTTCTTCGGCGCCCTGGTCCTCGCCGTACGGGAAGACAACACATGGCGCTATATCGGACATGTCGGCACGGGCTTCACCCACAAGGTGCTGGGAGACCTGCACGCCAAGCTCGTAAAGCTGACGACCCCGAAATCACCCTTCCCTGCCAAAGTGAAGGACGAGGCCGCCACGACCTGGGTCAGGCCCTCGCTCGTTGCCGAGGTCAAGTTCGCGGAGTGGACGAGTAAGGGCGAACTGCGCCAGCCCGTCTACCTCGGGCTCAGGTCCGACAAGCGGGCTAAGGATGTCGTGCGCGAGCCAGAACGTCCGCGCAAATAGCGCTTCCCTCCGAGCGTAACCCGGCAAACGGAACGATTGACGCGCTCGCCTCCTCCTGAGTGAATTCCTTCCCCGATGGCACTCAGTCGCCTCCCAGGTCGTGGATTTTCGGTCGCATACCGTCAGGCGTGACTTCGATCGTCGCAAGCGTGATCGGCAGCCTGAAGCGCCGCGGTCCCGCGCTTCCGGGATTCAGGTAGAGAACGCCACCGACCGTGTCGATCTTCGGCACGTGGGAATGCCCGGAGACAATGACGTCGATGCCGGCGCCAAGATCGACCTGCAGTGTCTTTAGGTCGTGCAGAACGTAGATCGACTTTCCCGCCAGGCGCACGAGTTTCGTGTCGGGGTATTCGCGGGCCCACTCGCCACTGTCCACGTTTCCACGGATGGCCGTGACAGGCGCGATCCGGCGAAGCGCGTCTACGATCTCGGGGCGCCCGATGTCGCCGGCATTAATGATGTGATCGACACCCGCCAGGCCTCGTTCCGCCTCGGGCCTCAACAGACCATGCGTGTCCGAATGATTCCAATCCTGAAGATCATTTCCCGGCGCTCTCAACCGCGATCGCCAAAAGACGATCGAGAAGCTCTACCTGTCCGGACAGCATCTTGGTCCGCGCGAAATCGACATTGAACCATTCCGCGCGGTCGACTTCGGGAAAGCTCTGCCGTCGACCGCTTCGGGGCGGCCATTCGATATCGAAGGTATTGCTGGAAAGCGTCGCCGGGTCAAAATGGCCTTCTCCGGCGAATGCGATAACGCGCTTCCCTCCTCGCTGTCGGACCTCCCCCAGCGGCTGGAGTGGACCAATCGAAGCGCTCGCACCGAGTTCTTCGGCAAACTCGCGCCGCGCGACCTGCTCCGGAGCATCATTGGCATCGATTTCGCCCTTTGGAATGGACCAGGCGCCATCATCCTTCTTACGCCAGAACGGACCGCCGGGATGAACGAGCAGAACCTCGAGCCCGCGAGCGCCCTTGCGGTAGGCGAGAATGCCCGCGCTCAACATCGATCTCCTTGAAGTCTTTTTCAGCGCAGCCATATCGCTCCCTGCCGCGGACGACGAAGTAACGGCCGTCTGGCATCACTGGTTGCTTCGGGACACGCTAGGCTGACTTCCGCTGCGGCTTTGCCGCCGGCTTCTTCGCCGCGGCCTCTTTCGCCGGCTTCTTGCCTGCGATCGGCATCAGCATTTCCTTCTGCCCGGCCGCCGCCTTGCGTGGCTTTTTGCCTAGCTTCCTGGGTGCCTCGGTCGCGGCCGCCCCTTCACTTCCGATGCTCTTGCGTAGCGCGTCCATCAGGTCGACGACGTTCTCGCCGCGGGGACGCGCCTTCGCGGTGATGGGTTTGCCGGCGCGCTTCTGGTTGATGAGATCGATGAGAGCGGTTTCGTACTGGTCTTCGAACTTGTCCGGCTCGAAGTGGCCCGCCTTCTGATTGACGATGTGCTTGGCGAGATCAAGCATGTCCTTGGTGACTTTGACATCCTGGATATCGTCGAAATATTCCTCCGCGGAGCGGACTTCGTAGGGGTAGCGCAGCAAGGTCCCCATCAGCCCCTTGTCGAGCGGCTCCAGCGCGATGATGTGCTCGCGATTGGTCAGCACCACGCGACCGATTGCGACCTTGTTCATTTCGCGGATGGTTTCGCGGATAACGGCGAAGGCGTCGTGCCCGACTTTGCCATCCGGAGTCAGGTAGTAAGGGCGGATCAGATAGCGGGGATCAATCTCGCTGCGGTCGACGAACTCGTCGATCTCGATCGTTCGCGTCGATTCCAGCGCGACGTTCTCGAGTTCCTCCTTCGTCACCTCGATGAATGTGTCGGTGTCGACCTTATAGCCCTTGACGATGTCTTCGTTGTCGACCTCCTCACCGGTATCAGCGTCCACCTTGGCGTACTTGATGCGGTGGCCGGTCTTCCGGTTGAGCTGGTTGAAGGAGACCTTTTCGGATTCCGACGTGGCCGGATAGAGCGCTACCGGACAGGTGACGAGGGAAAGACGCAGGAAGCCTTTCCAGTTAGCGCGGGGGGCCATCGCGGGGGAACTCCATTACTAATGCCGGATTCAAGACGAACGACCTGGCTTGGTTCCGACATCGCGCTCCCTTCCAAGGGATGATTTTTTCACGAATGAGGGTCCGAGCGGACTCGACATTTGTTCTTGTTATGTTCTAATTCGGAATGACCGATCGACCCGCGAGCTGGCGTATGCCGACCCCGAAACAGATGGAAAAACTGGCCGCTGAAGCTGCCCGTAGACCGGGCCCTTCCACGGCGGCTTCGGATGCGCCACTCCCGGCGGAATATTGGGAATCGGTCCTGAAAGACCCTCGCGCCGACGGGACCGGAGCCCAGAAGCGGCAGCGACTTCTTTCCGAGATTCAACGCCATGTTCTGCGCATCTCATGCCGTCGCTGCGAGAGGACCGTGGAAATCCAGAAGGCCGATGCAGTCCGATTGTATGGCGAGAACGCGGTCTGGAAGGACGTGGCGCAGCGGTTGCTCGACAACACCTGCCAACAGCGCACCGGCAGGCATGAAGAAGACGGGTGCTGGCCGGCGTTCGAGACGCCGTAACTGCTCCGGATTGCCGATCCGATCTCTTAGCGCCTGGATATCCGGATGGCCCCGAAGTATCACCCCACGCCCCTATCGGGCGGCGATCGC
This sequence comes from Bradyrhizobium sp. SMVTL-02, assembly GCF_051853005.1. NCBI lineage: Bacteria > Pseudomonadati > Pseudomonadota > Alphaproteobacteria > Hyphomicrobiales > Nitrobacteraceae > Bradyrhizobium > Bradyrhizobium sp. SMVTL-02. The sequence continues at coordinate 7,502,615 of NZ_CP182469.1, forward strand.
AAGGCTCTGGCGAAAGAGCTCGGCAAGGCACGTGCGATGGCCAACATGCTTGCTGCCCAATCGGCGGAGATGCGGGCAAAGGGCGAGGCCATGATCCAGCAAGCTGACAGGCTGCTTTGCGAAAGCTGGAACGAGCGGATGTGGAGCGACGGCGAACCGATCGATCCATCGCCCAGCATCGACCAGGCCGTGAACGGAGGCTTCCCTTGGCTCGAGATCAGGTGCGCTCGCTGCAAGACGCCGAGCGACGTGGACCTTGCGGCTATGAAGCACCCGCCAACCACCTTCGTGCATGATCTCGCCAGCCGGCTGCGCTGCCGCAAATGCGCCAAGGCAGGCCGGCGTCCGTCTGCGACTCTGCTACAATTGGCCTGGCAGCCTCGCCACCCCAAAACCGAATCCTGACCGATGTGCTGGTGTGGACGGCCTCTCATCCCCACGGTTCTATGGCGCTGTCAGCGTCACAGCTAGATGAGAGGAAAGTCTGATGAATCTTCCTGTTCGCATCGGTATGGACACTTCCAAGTCGGTTTTCCAGCTTCATGGTGTTGATGAGAACGAGGTGGTGGTGGTCCGCCGCCAGTTCCGGCGAGCCGAGATGATCCGCTACTTCGAGCGGCTTCCACCGGTTCTCGTCGCCATCGAGTCCTGCGGCAGCTCGCATCATTGGGCGCGCCTGCTGCAGTCGTTCGGTCACCAGGTGAAGCTGATCCCACCTCAGTACGTGAAGGCTTACGTGAAGCGCGGCAAGAACGACGCGGCCGATGCCGAAGCGCTGTGCGAGGCGGTCACCCGGCCGAATATGCGGTTTGTACCGGTCAAATCAAAGGAATGCCAAGCGGCCTGCATGTTAATGACTGTGCGGGAACGCCTGGTCAGCGTGAAGTCGCAGCTTTCCAATGCTTTCAGGAGCTATGCGGCTGAGTTTGGCATCGTCGGCCCCGCCGGTCGGCAGAATGTCGCGCAACTTATCAAGTGGGTGCTCGATGATGATAGCTTACCGGAAATGGCAAAGGATCTCTTCCGACTCCAAGCAGAGGAATATGCCGCGGTCGAAGCCCGCCTGGCAAAGATCGAAGCCAAGCTGATGAGGTGGCACCGCGACGATGATGTCAGCAGGCGGATCGCGACGATTCCCGGCGTCGGTCCGATTGGGTCGTCCATGCTAAGCATGAAGGCGCCGCCGCCGGAGACGTTCAGGTCAGGCCGCGACTTTGCCGCTTGGCTCGGACTGACACCCAAGGATCATTCGACGGGCGGCCGGCAAAGATATGGCGGAATCACAAAGGCCGGAGACTCAATGCTCCGATCGACGTTGATCGTCGGCGCGACCGCGCTGCTAAGGCACATTCGAAAGGGCCGTCATAAGCCGACACCCTGGCTTGCATCGCTACTGGAGCGAAAGCCGCCGAAATTGGTGGCGGTGGCCTTGGCTAACAAGTTCGCCCGTATCGCTTGGCGATTGATGATATCGGGCGGAGTATACAACCGACCGGTAGCCGCCATGCCCGTCTGATCTGAAATCGGTACCGCGAGCGAGGTTGCTCGGCGGATAGCCCACGAACTTGCAGGACGCAGTAGATGGAAGGACCGATCGGTCGATACGCGCGAGCTTCCGTAGATTACACTGGCATCATCAAGGTCGCCTATGTGCTTGGAGCGTGCGTAGCGAACACCATCTTGGCCAGCGGACTTTGTCCGCGCAAACAGGCCGGACATCTGATAGCAAGCGATCAGGTCAAAAGTCTGCTACCATCCTGACAAGTGGGGGGCCGTCCACATCTGCAATCTTTATTCGATCACGACCAACCAAGCTGCCATCAGCGCGCTGTTCCGGGTCGTGAACCGATACGTTGGAAATCTGGCGCCGATGCCAGGGGTTTTTCCTGACTACAAGGCACCGATCGTGCGCAACGGGGTCGAGGGCCGCGAGCTCGCTACGGCGCGATGGGGAATGCCATCGTCATCAAAGGCGCTGATGGACGCCACGAAGAAACGAGCGGAAAAGCTGCAGGCCAAAGGCAAGGCAGTGGATTTCAAGGAATTGCTGCGCATGGAGCCGGACGGCGGCACAACCAACATCCGCAACGTGAAGAGCAAACACTGGACGCGATGGCTCGGAGTTGAAAATCGCTGCGTGGTGCCGTTCAACTCGTTCAGCGAATTCAACAAGGCCGAGGGCGGTGATATCTGGTTCGCGCTCGACGAGACCCGACCCCTCGCCTGCTTCGCCGGCATCTGGACCAACTGGACGTCTGTCCGGAAGGTCAAGGAAGGTGAGACCACCAACGACCTCTTTGCATTCCTCACGACGGATCCTAACGTCGAAGTCGAGGCCATTCACCCGAAGGCCATGCCGGTGATCCTGACGACGCCGGACGAAGTCGAGTCCTGGATGACGGCCCCTGCGGACGAGGCCTTGAAATTGCAAAGGCCCCTTCCGGATGGAAGCCTCCGGATCGTCGCTCGCGGCGTCAAGGAAGATCTAACGGGGCAAACGGCAGTGATAGCGACTCCGGCATACTTAATGACGGCGGGACCCTTTCCCGAATGCCCCCGGCGAGGAGCTCCTTAGCCCTCCGCGCGAGGGATCGAAGCCCAAGGCCGAGACGTGCGCGGCTCGGTTCACGACAGCCCCGTGCGGCGGTAGTAGCACGCGCAGTGGCGAGAAGCAGCAACGAGGCCAGATCCGGGATGAGTAGTTCTTCGGGTCTCTTCTTGAGGGCAGAGATCCGGATCTGAAGCATTGAAGGACGCTTCTTCGGCTTCTTCGAGATAGAGCGCGACCTCGCTAGGCGCGGGGCCGCTCCATTACATTCGACCCCAACTGAGCGGCGTCGAGAAGCATGCCGCTTTGATCGGAAGCGGAAGTGAACAGAGCGGAGAATGCGTCGCTACCGGCCATGAGCGGACATTGGGTGTGGTCCAGCGAGGTTGCAAACAGAGGCGGTCCTCGTTAGGAGCAACAAGGCGAATATGGCTGAGAGCAGAGTTGGCTCCGCGGCTATAATGCAAAGCAATGCTGCATCTTCTTCGGCCAAATTGGAGGTTTGCTTGACCCGCTCGCAGTCGAAGTTCTCAGCCGCCTTCAACGCCGCCTTCTCGTCCGGCCGCTATATGAAAGCGACCCCGCAGATCAATGGACTAAGCGTGACGTCCGTCATGCTGCAGATGTTCTTTCGGGAGCAACAGTTGGCCAAGGGAACCGGCTGGTTTTGGCGTCTGGGGAAGAGCATCGCTCTCGTAACTGCCTGGCACAATCTGTCAGGCCTGCACCATAGCGCGCGTACGCCGCTGAGCCAGCATGGCGGCGTGCCGGACCGCGTTCGCTTCCGCTACGTCACACAGAACCCTCAGACCTTCCAGGAGGGCGAGATCCCCCTCTATCTCGATGAGGATCGCACCAATCCGCGCTGGTTCGTCCATCCGGTCTGTGGGAATTATTTCGATATGGCGTTCATTGTCATCAGCATCACGAATGGCGACGTGAAGTGCATCAATGATGGTGTGCCGGTGATTGAAAATTACGGCCAGCCGGGCGGGGATGTCTTCGCCGTTGGCTTTGCTCAAGGCATTAGCGCGTTGAACGTGCTTTCAGTCTGGAAACGCGGCTCGATCGCCTCTGATCCGGATGTTCCTGTGGACGGATATCCGAAATTTCTCGTGGACATAGCCGGACGTGGCGGATTGTCGGGAGCCCCGATATTCCGCATAAGGCAAGGCACCATTATCGAGCCGACGCCCACCGGACAGACGATTGGCTTTGGTGAGAAGACGGAATTTGTCGGTCTCTACAGTGGTCGTGCTGCCGATCAATTGCCGGCGAGCTTCCGAACCGGCGAAAGTTCTGATCTGGGATTCGTCTGGCGCGCGGATGTCGTGCTGGAGATGCTCAACGCTGGCGTCCTCGACGAACAACCAGAGGTCGGTAAGGGGGTCGTCGAGATGAGGGAAATCTGGGGGCCTAGGGAAGCGGCTATCGCCTGACGTCGTGCGGGCACAGCTGCACCCGTCGCGGCCGAACGACGTCCGCATTCTTACTCTTATGCTGCTGCTTGCGGCAACGATCGTTACCCAAAGGGCGGAGACGCTTTTGCGGCTCCGCTCGCAGGCCTATGCCTGCGAGTAGAGCGTGACCGGCCATCGGCCGGTGCCGCTATGACGACCACGGCTACGATTGGTTCTCCGCGTCCTCATCGGCGACGGACTCGAATTCCTCGTGGATGTCGCGAGCCCGCCTCGGAAAAAAAGCCCTCATCTCTCCGTCTTCCAGCGGGACCTTTTTCAGATTGAAGGTCCCATGGAGCTCGCGCATTTCATAGAACCGCACGGGACGCGCCCTGTTATCCAAGGCAGCGACGACGGCATATTTCACCGCCTCCGTGCAACGCATTCCGAAGATGATTTCTTCGAGCTCGAGCGGAGAGTTTTGCAAACCGCGCTCTCCGATGAGACGCCATTCCTGCTCGTACCGCCAACTTGCCGCCTTTCGCAACAGGACTGCCTCGTCGACCTGAAGACCAGCGCCCTTATCGCCATCGAGCATCGCCAGGACCTTGCTGGCATCGACAAGCCGCTTGCCGCCGTACTTGACCCTGTGGAGATCGGGTTGCGCATCTGATGGTACCGAATAGCCAATGCAGACACCGCGATGCTGGTCGCCATAGTGGCTCCACATCAGCGGGCAGGTCACGCGTTGGGCCAGAGATACAATGCCCTTGTCATATTGCAGCAGCAATTCTTTTTCGAGCTGGCGGCCAAGCAGATATTGAAGAGGATCCGCCATCTCGTAACTTGGGTCGCCGGCGTTATAGTTGACTTCAGAAATGACTTGATCTGCCTGCGACCGGCTCAGTCGGCTGATGTGATCCAGGGTCTTAGGACCTTTATATCGGATGGTTTTGGCGGCAGCCTTCATCTCGCCGCCCACGCGCCGCTCGACGAACTTGCGCAATGCACGCTCAAGGTCTGGAGCGGGAAGATCAGTGTTAAGCGAGGGCCGGGTATCGAGCGGATCGTTGAACGTGGTTGGATCGGCATAGAACAGATTGTCGGCAATGATGATATCCAGCGTGAGATTATTGAACACGCGGTATTTGAACAGCCGCCTCGGAATGCTCGGTTTCCTTGCCATTGCTTGCTCTAGCCCAACCGTCTGGAGGTTTGTGTTACGAATCAATGACGGACTATAAGTCGCTTCTACACCGGCCCTTTGAGAAGCCTCCGCCGAAATCGACATTCATGGTCAGGGGACATCTTATTGTAGCCCTTCGGACTAGGCGGGCGCTGGCATCGGATCGCACTACTCTCCATCGTTGGCACTCACCCGTCTGAACGTCAGGGTAGGGCCAGCGCGCGTCGTTGAAGTCGCTGTCATCTTGGTTGCCAAAAACGAAGGGGAAGTTAGGATCGAGTTCAACCTGTGGGAGTGGCGATGGCCGAAGGCGACGATAAGGACTGGCCCAATTGGGCAAAAAGCATAAAGAGTTGGCTCGCGGTCGCCACGGGTTTGATTGTAGCGGTCGGCCTCCTGCTGGCTGCTCTCGGTAAAGGCAAGGAGGCCTGGTGCAGCTTGGTCAGTTGCGATCAGCCGAAACCGGGTCCAGTCGCTCCGGCACCGCCGAAAGCTAATTGCCCGGCAAGTCTACCTGCGTATGACTCGCCGGAGATGGGCGGTGGCCACAACCAAGAAGAAATCTGTGGCCCAAACCGCAAAACTTACGAACAGCAGTATCCCGGCTGTGCGGTTTCAATGGCGGTTTCTGAAAGCAGCAACAAGGACTTTCTCGGCCACGTCACTTACAAGTATCATTGCACTTATGCGATTAGACCAAAGTGACCAAGAAGAACCTCGGAACCAAATGACCATCAGCAAACTCAGGTCCTCGAAGGACTACTTCGACCAGGTCCTTAAGCCGAACTATTTAGCGTTCGCCAATTCGCCAAGTACGTTTCAGCTCGTCTACAATACCGCCGCTCCGCTTTTCCATATGCATGAATGGGTATTTAATTTGGATAAGGCCAAAGCGGAGGCCGCTCTTGGCGTCACGTTTCAGAAAAAGTCAGACGTGTGGAGTGAAGTGCGGAACGCAGTTCCGAATGCAGGCTTCATTCGGGATATTGCGAACTCCTCGAAGCATGTGGCGCTGACGCATTCTTCGACTTCGATGACCCATAGCGCCAACACCTTCATCGTAGATTCCACATTGAGCGGAGGCGCGACCCTAAGTGGAACGTTGAGATTGAGCACTCCGAACGTGGTCGCCATTGAGGGCGAGCCTGCGATATCGTTCGACGCTTGCGCAGCCGGCGTTTATAACTTTTGGGAAGGACTGGTGCGTCAGCTCTAGGCGCATTCTGTCGTGATGATGCAGCTCACTTCGGGGCGTGTAGTCCTGAAAAAACGCAGGTTCGTGACCGTTTGCTCGGGATGCATCTCCCTCACAAGGCACGCAATGAATTTTGAACGATAGAAACAACGGTATCGCCCGGCATTCGGCCGCTGGTTGGCAATCGTTCCGCTAAGGTTAGCACCGCCCGCCACACGTCGGTCCTATCCATTAAGTTGCACGCTTCTTCGGCGCGCTCTGCGAAGAGCCTTGTTGCCTCTGATCCGTTCAAGCCGATCCGTTGACAAGTCTCAATGACGTTTTGACGGTCATCGCTGCACCCCTAATCATGCCAAACCAAGCCGAAGGAAGCGCCTGTAAATTTTCCTTGTGCCGCTGCTCCGGCAGTAAGCTCCAAAAGCCGCAGGCTCGCCCACTCCAATGGATCGATGCGCATAAAAGAAAATAGCTTGCGCCAATCGTCCACCGTCCACCGGACGCCTTCCCTGATGCCTTCGCGCTCACCAAACTCCTTAAGCCCGGGCATACCAAGCGGTAGTTCGAACACGGAGCAGTGTGGAGTGCCTTCGTCCATTTCTATCCAACGGATGGCGTTTTCATTGGTGATGCCGACGCGGCCTATCGATAGAACGCGGGCAACGGCATGACCTGACTCATGGACGGCAGTAATTCTCCTTACGCTCCCATCGAAATCCATTTGCTCTCCTCCGATGACCAATCGCTGTAGCATCGCCTTTCCGCTGAAAGCAGACATGCAGTGCGCCCCCGAAATAGGGGCTAAACTCCTACGTATCGCGGCGCTTGCCGACTTGCGTAAATTCCAGCATTGCTGTATATTACAGCAATGCTGGAGATTGATGCATGACCGAGTATTCGACGAGCGATCTGTCCCGGAAATCAGGCGACATCATCGCCGAAGCCTTGCGACGGCCCGTTACTATTACCCAGCGGAACAAGCCGCGCCTGGTGCTGCTCAGCATCGAGGACTACCGCAGGCTCACGGCCAGAGCCGACACCCGGATGTCCGGCCGGCTTGAAACGATGCCTGACGAGTTGTTCGAAGACGTCAAGCGTGCGGTCGATGCCTACGAGCGGGACGGTGATGACACGTGAGCCAGGACGAGCTTCGCACCGGATGTGTCATCCGCTTTCCCTATCTCTGGGTACGTGAGGCCGAGCGCGGGGAGACCGAAGGCCGCAAGCATCGTCCGGTGGCTGTGGGTGTGCGAATTGCCCGACCGAAGGGCGAGGATGTCCTGGTGCTGTTTCCAATCACCAGCCAACCGCCCTCTTCCGATCGTTTCGCCGCCGAAATTCCAGAAATGGAAAAGCGTCGCGCAGGGCTTGATGCCACGCTGCGGCTCTGGATCATTCTTGATGAGTACAATCAGGATGTCATCGGCCAGTCGTTCTATCTTGAACCGGAGCCGCTGCTTGGCCATTTCAGCAAGGCGTTTTTTCTGCCCTTGATGAGGGAATTTATCTCCCGCCGCGCCAAAACACGGGGCGTCAACCGACAGCGTTAGATGAACGAGCCCACCAAGAGAGGCGTTCTCTCACTAGAGCAGCAAGACACGGCATCGCTGATGCGGCAAATGCTCGGCAAGGGTATCGCCGATCGCTACGTCGATTTTTGCCGCGTGGCTTCGGGCGCGATCCCGCTTCGCGTATCCGTTCCGGTAGCTGGCCACGCCATACGGGAGCTCGATTCAGTCCTGCGGCAGACGCTGGCAGGGCCAATAGGTGTCGCTCTTGAGGCGACGACCGAGGACAAAGCGCGGCTGAAGGCGGCCAGGAAGCAACTGCGCGCGCTCGGCTTCAAGGATGACGCCGTCAACCGCGCCGTTGAAAAATTGCAGCCGCGCCGCAGCCACAAGGAGGAGATTCAGGCGATCGTCACGCGTCTCGGGCTCGGCGCAGACGGCGATATTGCCCGGGCATGGATCTCGATTGCACAGGCCCATGGTGAGGCTCATCGCCGCGATTTTTATCGGTCTCTGGTCGTCGATGAAGAGTTTCGACTCGAATGGCAGCAGCCATTCGACACGGTCGTCCGCGGGCTGATGATCGCGCTGCAGGGAAGATATGCCGCTTTCATGCAACGCGTTGACCAGCTCGTCGCGATGGCAGATCGCGCAGCGGCGGTGGAGAGCTTCGTCAAAGAAATACCCAGTGCGTTGCCGCTGCTGTGGCATTTCTTCAACCAGCTCCAGACCGCGGACTGGCTCCCTCACTTGGCGGCCGAGAATCTCTTGGTGGGGCCGACATTGCCGGCCGACGACGACGCGGGTGATGGGCTGCTGCTGCGGCAGTGGCCTGCAGGCCGCTACCTAGTGCGCATGGCGGGCTCGGAAGACCCCGGGGTGCGGAGCCAGGTCGTTCAGGCGCTGCGTGATGTCAGCACCTCACAGCACGTCGATGTGCAGCAGCTGGGCGTTGAAGTGTTGGCGGCATTGCCTGCGGATGATGCGGTGCCATTGGTGGACCTAGCCGAGGCGTGGCTATCGCGCGATGCCCGGTTCGTCATGGCGCAAGCGCCACATGACCTGTTGCGACGGCTGGCGCTAGCTGGCCATGGAGCTGCGGCGCTGCGCGTCGCGCGCGTGCTGTTTCAGGTCTTCGACAACGGCGGGCACCTTGCGACGCTGTTCGGCCAGCACATGTACGAGCACTTCCTGCCGGACACGGTGAAGGCGTTGGCTCCCGCGTGCGGCGTTGAAGCCGTGGGTCTGTTGTGCAGCCTTCTAGACCAGGCGATGCGAATTAGCGGCAAGTTCAGCGAATATCCACCGTCTGACTACACCTATTACCTGTCGGGGCAGATCTCCGAGCACGGTGTCAAGCATGACGTCATTGACGCCCTAGTCGGCGGAATTATCCAGGCGGCAAAGCTTGCGATCGAGACCGCCCCTTCGTGCACGCAGCAGGTGATCCTGGAAATCACTAGCTATCCCGCGAAGATATTCGTGCGGTTGGCGCTTCGCATTCTGTCGCTTTATGCCGATCGCGCACCCGAACTGGCCGAGCGCTACCTCACCGACGCCGATTTGATCGAAGCAAGCTGGTCCAGCACAGAATATGCCGCGCTGGCACAAGCGTGGTTTCCTTCGCTGCCACCGGCGATGCAGCAGCGTGTGCTGGCATGTGTAGACAGCGTTCCGGATAAGTACATCGGAGGATGGAAGCAGCGATTTGAGGCCCAGAGCAAGAGGCCGGTCACAGCCGAAGACGAGCGGTTGTTTCGGCTTTCGGCGGTGCGTGACATTCTGTGGGGCTGGCGCTCGGTGCTGCCCGAGGACCGGCAAGCGCAAGTGACGGCGGCCGTCAAGGAGCTTGGCGATCCTGACGCGTGGCGGCGGGGATTTGACGAGCCGGAGGCGCCACCGCCGGAGGCTCCCGATTTTCAGGCAGCGCCCATCGATGAGATCATCGCCTTCCTCCAGGCATGGCGTCCGTCACCAGAAGAAAAGCGTCAGACCATGACCGCACTGGCGCAGGGGCTGCGGCTGGCTGCTGGCGAAAATCCTGCGCTCTATTCAGCAAACGCGCCGCGCTTCGCCGGGCTTCCATTGCTTTATGTTCGCAGAGTGCTGGAAGGCTTGGAGAACGCATCCAATAACCGGAAGTCCCTGGACTGGGATGGCGCAGTGTCGCTGGTCGCAAACGTCATCCAGCCAACGGAGCACGTGCCAAGCGGCATTGAAGGCGACGATGTGGATACCTCGTGGTGCGTGAAAGCCGCAGCCGCGCTCCTCGCATCGGGATTACGGCAAGGCGCAAAGGGCATCCCGTTCGCGCATGCAGAGCTGGTCACACGGCTGGTATCCGCGTTTTATCGCCAGGCGCCGCGCCTGCCGGAGACCACGTCATTCGAGGAGAGCTATCGGAGTTCGCCGTTTTTCGCAGCGCAAGGCACAGCGCGCGGCATGGCGGTCGAGCTCGTCGTCCTCGTGCTGTTCTGGCTCAGCAAGGACGATAGCGGTCCGATCGGACAGGCGCCGCGAGCAGCGCTTGAGAAACTTCCGGCATTGCGAGCGATCCTGGAAGCCGAATTGGCCGACGACACGCCGACGGGCCGCGTTCCCCGCGCTGTGATCGGACGCTATCTGAACTGGCTGTTCTTTTTTGACGAGGCCTGGGTCCGTCGACACATCACTGAACTATTGCCTGGGAGCGATCTGTCGCTGCGTGATGCGACCTGGATCTCGCATCTCGCCAACGATAGCGGCCCCATCAAGGATCTGGCTGCGGATATGCGCGATTGTTACGTCGCCGAAATCGGCCGCCTCAGCGCCGATGACGGCCCGGACGATCGCACCCATGTCGAAGAACGTTTAGCGCATTACCTCGTCGTCCTTTACATCTGGTCGGCGTTGCCAGAGGAGGTGTTCCAATTGTTCTGGGACACCGCACCGGCTGGCGCACGAAAAAGCGCGATGTGGTTTCTTGGGACACAGCTTGGACAGCCGCCGGATCAATTTCCCGAGCCATTCCGGGCGCGCGCGTATTCTTACTGGGACCGAAGACTCGCGGCCGCCAAGGCATCGTCAAACCCGGACTACTTTCGCGAGGAGATCGGGACAATCGGACAGTTCTTCGTCCATGGCAAGATCAATGGTCCGTGGCTGATGGACCAGGTGCTGGCGATGGCGGCAAGCGGGTTTGCGCCTTCGGAGCCCTATAGCGTGCTGCGGCATCTGGCGAAGCTCTCTGCCGATCATCCAGTAAATGCTGTCGAGGTCCTCGCCGCTCTTGCCAAGAACTCTCGCTTCGATCGGTGGGTCTATATGACCCAGCAGGCGGAAGTACGTCTGATCTTGCAGAACGGGATCGCGAGCGGCTCCAGCAAGGGACGTTCGTTGGCTGCGGAGACGATCAGCTACATGGCGTCCTTGGGCGATAGCAGTTATCTGGACCTGCTCCCGAAACCGGAGTGATGGGATCGTCGGAGCGAAAGCCGGCAGACCGCCAGCACTGCATGGAGCGGATGAAGAAGGCGCACGGCCGGAATCGGGCGTGCGCCGAGGCGCATCGCCTCAACGGAGGATGGCACCCGCAGGAGCGTGAGCATAGCGACGCCGAAGGCGGCACGCGGGACCGAGTGCAGCGACGAGACCGGTTAAGAGGGTACCCGGGACAGGGGCAGTGATAGCGACGCCGGCATGCTCCATGACGGCGGGACCATGCCTCGAGTACCCCCGGCGAGGAGCTCGGTATCTTTGCGCGAGGGATCGAAGCCGAAAGGCCGAGACGCTACGCGGCTCGGTTAACGAGAGCCTGCTGCGGCATCAGCCGCACGCGCACTACGTCAAGCGGCGCAAAACATACGGCACTCCCGAACGCGATTTAATGTCTCGCCATCGTCCGATGCAGTTTAACCAGCCGAAACGGCAGGTGAAGAAACGTACTGTTATCCGCGATCCAGCGCTTTTGTTTTGCGTTGAGCTTATCGCTTGATGATTTGACTTCGACGAACTCAAAGGATCGGTCACGATAAAGGAACAGATCGGGCCATCCGAGATAATGCCCCCAATAGTCGTTAACCGCGCAGAATCGTCAGAAGCACCTGCGGCCGCAACAGTTCGACAAGGCGCCGCGCCCGATCGACGTCTTTGCTGCGGTGAGCCCAAAGATATTGTCGAAAGTCTTCGCTATAGGAACGCCAGTGATCGAATAGCCACAAGAGATCTTCGGTGTCCTCAATATGATGTGCGATCTCGGCAAAATGCTTGTTGATGGCGCGCTTGCGGCGCTCAGCATAGCCTTCGCTACCGAAATCGTCGGGCAAAAACGAGTTGACAAGACCAGATTTAACTCCTGCATCAACCGCATTTTTCTCTGCAAACCCAACCATTTTCAGGAGCGGATCGTTGAAATCTTGAATGAGTGACCACATCATGACGCCAAAGAGAGCATGGAAGGGCTGGCTTTCCAGAGGCATCACCCACCAACCCATTTTTTCGAAGTGCTCAGTCGCAAAGGCCTCAGGCGACACGGCCCCGTCCGGGGTAGCAATCACCGCTCCTCTCTGCGGCGCTATTACGTAGGGCGCTTTGAGGTTTGTGACCTCCACGCGGTAGCGTTCCAGCACCTCCGCTTGGGACGGCTCGCTGAAGACATATTTCGGACTTGTTGCGTGAAGATCCTTAATGGATTGCAGGACTTCGCTTTCGATCTGGTCTCGGGCGGCTGCCCGTTCATCATCACTTGCGTCCGGATGGGCGTCATTCCAGTCTGCCTCGCGTCGCCAGGTTTCGAACCAAAGCTCACGCCAGTAGTACCGTTTGACCTTGGAAGTGCTACCATAGCCTTCGTCGTGGGGCGCTGGCTCAGCAGGTAGACCGCGGCACTCCCGACAGATGTTCGGCCGAAAACCCAATGTGACACGCATTCGCTTCTGTGTTTTGAGTTCACTTCCCCTATCAAGTTGATGCGACAGGAACCGCGTTCCGAATTCGCGGTCGCATTCGCACATCATGATCGCTTTGCAGGTAATGCAACGATATTTTCGGATCAGTTCATATGCATTGAGACATTCGACCGTCGCGTGGGTACAAGTGGCCCCTCGCGTTGCCGGCGGTGGTTTTCCTTGTCGTGGAGAATCATCCTCCTGAACGATTGTCATCCTGCTTTCCGATCTAGCTTAGCCCCGACCAAACGCCAATATCCGCGCCTTGAATGTGGTAACTAGTCAAAAAATCACCACTTGTTGGCTCGCCAAAAGAGACATTATTTGCGCAGTAGCCACGGAAAATAATCAAGGATGCGCGTTGGCGTCGTCGGAGCAGGCGGACGGCCTACCGTTCGCGCGGATGCAGGCGCGATAGCGCCAGGGCTCGACATAGCTTCCTTTCCAGATTCCGCGGCCGGCGCGCTCGGCGTCATGCTGGGCCGCGTCATATCGTCCCCTGGAGTATTGCGGCCAGTCCAATGCCAACCCGTTTCGGACGAGCCATTCGCCGAGGTCTGAGCCGCTGACCGAACAGGTCGCAACGGTGCGCCCATATTGATCCAGGTTGAGAGGAACGCAGTTGACCGGACGCCGGCCGATGTAGCTGTCGAGATCATTCGCCGCCTCCGCGCCGCAACGGTACTGCAAGCTGTCATCGCCACGGCAGAGCTGGCTGCTTTCCGGCGCGTCAACGCCCCATAGCCGAATACGCGTGCCGTGAATTTCCAGCGTGTCGCCATCGACGACGCTGGCTTGACCTAGGAAATCGTCGGCCATGGCGCCGCCCGACAGGAGAACGAAAAGCAAAAATATTCCGATGCATTCGATCATGAGGTTTGCAGTCAGCGCAGATTTCGCGGATTGAATTTGGGCCAGTTTGTGAGCGGCTTGAGCGACGGCAGATTCTCGGGCAACTCCGGAAAATGAAACTCCGTTTCTCGCAGCCAGCGTCCCTCGAAGCGTGCCCAGAACAGGATCGCATCCATCTGCCAGGTAAACTCGTGGACTCTCCAGACGCCACCATTCTCGATGACTTCACCGGTCGAGTTGAAAGGAAGGCTATTGAGCTTGCAAAGGGCGTCGATCTCGTCCCAGTGCTCCCGGATATAGCGATCCTCCAGCGCGACATGGTACGGCCGGTCGGCACGCCAACGCGGCCCGCCACCGCGCGGATAAAAGCCTTGGCGCGGCATCATGAATTTCGGGATTCGCGCGATCGCCTTGCCGATGCGGCGCGCTTCATCTGACGACAGCTTGCTGACACCGAAGCTGTAGCGCTGCGTATCGTCACGGCAATAGACCCATGCGAGGGTCACGCCATTGGCGTCCTTGACCACGTAGCATTCGGAATTCTCCCGGACGACGGTCCAGGCGGCTTGAAATGGCGGCTTGTCTCCATTGGAACAAAGTAAGAACAATGGGCCGGTCGGGTCAATCGGGAACCGCGGCCAGCCCCCCGGATGCAAGGTCCGAGATTCGCTAGGCAGGGCGACGGTATGACCTCCGATATCAGTGAACACTTCCAGGGTATTTGGCGCCGGGCCTTGAACGCGCCATCGCTCGCTACCCTGACGCCCGAGTTGATCGAGAATTGGGCTCGGGAGCGCGGACTTGTTGTAACCGGCATCGAGGAACGCGAAGTCGGAGCTTTTGCCAAGATCCCGGCAATCATACTGACCGTCGGCGACGCAAAGGCATGTTTCCTGAAAACTCCGGCGGAGGGTGATCCGAATTGGTCGTCTCGGCGCGCGCTAGCGGACGCCGATGCCGCGCTGTGGGAGAAGATGGAGTGGTTTTCGCCGCTGTGGATTTCCAAGCGCGACGTCGCCAAAATTCTTGCCACTGCAAGACATAGTTCGCGGCAGCAGGCTCTGCAGTGGTTTCACTATCACACCTCAACGTTGTACACGCTTCCGTTTCAGGCAATTTGCATCGCGCAAATTTTGCCCCAAGCCCGGAGCCTCAGTGAATTATGTCCCTTGGCGCGGGAAGCGTACCTCGCCTTTTATAATGGCTATCGTGCATCGAGCATTGCAGCACTCATTCCGGCGATCGAAGGCAGCCTAAGCCGGATCGCTTCGCCTTCGGAACAGGATGTTTCGATCCCGACGAAAGTCGACCGAGTAGTCGACCGCGCCATCGCGACAGCCGCAAAGCTTCACTTTGAGAAAATGTGGGTGCCCGCGGATTATCTCAGCAAAGACTATTTGTTTGGCCAGGACGAGCGCGTCTTTGCGTTTGAGACGTTCCGCCGCTGGCTGCACAATTCCTTTTTCAGGAAGACTGACGAATATGATGGCAGCACATGGTTGAACCGCCACATGTTCGCACACGGCACACATTCCCTTTGGCAACAGTCATCCAATTTCGAGCGCCTGGTCGTTGTCTTGGCGACCTTGGCGCTGATTGAGTCTTGGCATGACGATACGCACAATGTGTCGCTGATTTTTCCTATGATGGATGAGGACAGCAAGCTGCTTTGGCAGCAAGCCTTGGCGCGCGGGTTTGGGCAGATGGGGCTAAAGCGGCGTGAGCAGCGACGATTCCAAAAACATGGGCGCCTGGTTCCGGTGATGCCGACGGATGACGGCGGTCTTTTGCGAAGAGCGCTGCTAGCGGATGACTCCATCAACGAACTGGTTCGACCGCTGCGCGATGCCGGCTGGAGTGTTGAAGTTGGAGAACCAGACGAAAAGGCGTTGTACGTAACAGTCGTGGCCAGCGCTGGCGACGAGCGCATGACGATCGCACTTCTGTCCGGTTGCGCGACCGATAATGCTGTGTACCGGAAGTTGGCGGAAACCTGTGCTGCGATCTTGTACCGTGGCGCGCCCTACAATCAGCAGCAATTCGCTCACGGTATCGATGTTCATGTCGGGCCGGCGGCGGCGTGGCTGCCGCCCGTACCACGCAAAGGTAAGCGCCGCTTTCGATCGTATCCAATCTGGCGCCGCTTGCAGCGGCTCAGGGGGCAGGTTGCGTTTGCCGCCAGGGCGATCAAATACGATATTCGGCGCCCACGGCAGCGTTCCGCACAACAACTTTAGACTCGGGAAGAACGCGAAGGTTCACCAGTTTGTGCAACCTCTACAGCATCACCACCAATCAGGCGGCGATCGCCGCTTTGTTCAGGCGCATGAATCGCTATGTCGGCAATCTGGCGCCGATGCCTGGTGTATTTCCGGATTATCCGGCCCCGGTGATCCGGAACGCCGGCGATGCTGGCGAGATGGTGATGATGCGCTGGGGCATGCCACCCCCACCCAGGACGGGCGGCCCACCCGTCACCAACATTCGCAATACGTCGTCACCGCATTGGCGGGGGTGGCTGAAGCCGGAGAACCGCTGCCTCGTACCCGCAAATAGTTTTGCCGAGTATGCTCCCGAACCAAATCCGGAGACAAAGAAGAAAGACGTCGTGTGGTTTGCGCTCGGCGACGACCGCCCGCTTTTTTGCTTCGCCGGTATCTGGACCGAATTTAGAGGCGATCGCGGCACGAAGTCCAAACCAATTCCGGGCCCCCATCTGGTTTACGGTTTCCTGACCACATCCCCGAATGCAGTAGTCGAGCCAATCCATCCGAAGGCGATGCCCGTGATACTGACCCCCGAGGAGGAGCGCGACGTCTGGATGCGCGCATCATGGGACGAAGCAAAGGCCCTGCAGCGCCCGCTTGCCGATGACGTTTTGAAGGTGGTCATGCGTGGCGCCGACAAGGAGGACACGAAAGCGGTGTGATCAATCATGGACAGGTCTATTTACCCACTGACACACGATCGGCCCTACACATTCGGCGAGCTGCGCGCGGCCGAGACAATGCTGCTCGCGGAACGGCAAGCTGACCAGGCTCTTTCATCACGACTGAGGTTGCAGGACCGCAAACAGATCGATTGGGCAAAGACCCGGAACGAGGAATGGTCACCGTTGAAATTGCTCGCGGATGGCTTGGGTCTCGTCGACGAAGACACATTCCGTTGGACCCCGGCCGGCGCGGCCGACTTCGTGATCGCATCGGGCGCGAGAACTCTGAAGGTTCAATGCACGATGGCCTACGACGAACGCTCGGAAGGACAGTATCGAGCCGGGCATCTCTACCGGAAGGAGCAGGAATTCGGCGCGACGAACGGATTCTATTTCGGAGGCGGCCGGATTTCTGAACCTACTGTCCGGGACGTTGCGGAAGATCTTGTCACATGGCGAGCTGGCATTGTGTCGGCGGTCAAATCCAAAATGACGAATGTTTCGTACGAGGGCCAAGGACTCGATCTTCTCGTCTTCGCGAGGGGATGCGCGTTCGATCTGATCGACTTTTCTCTGGAGGAAGTTGTCAGACCAGCCCTGAAACAACTCGGACCAGAATACTGGGGTCGCATCTTCGCGAACGTCTATGTCGTCGACGATCACGCGTTCGCTCATATTGCGAAGCTTTGAAACGCAATCGATCGCTCAATGTAACGACGGAACACGTAGAGAGAACGTCAGCCCGCGAACTCCGGATCCCGCCCTGTGATAGCCGGCCGGAACCTTTAACAGGGATAAGGGATTCGTCCTGACAGGAGCGGCCCTCGATGCTGACGACCAACGAACGGCGTCCGGTCCAGACGTTGGGTGGATGGGCGATCGCAGTGCTGGAAGAGGCTGGCGCTATCCGCGAGTGCGAACATCATGGCTGGATGCAGGACCGTGCAGCCCCGCACGCGCGGCAGCGCGCATACGAAACGGCTCGCCTGGATCCACCGCCCGGCCTCTCACCTGACGACGCGGCCTCTGCCATTACCGACGTTCTGGACTCGATTGGGGATACTTGCCCCGAATGCCCGTGAGGTTTGCCGGATCCAGCTGGCTTTTCACCAACTCCTCACGACCTCCGCGCTGGACTTACTACCGAGCTTCTGCTCGGCGACGATTGCGCGTGTATCATCAATCCACACGTCGACAGCCTGAAGCAGATCGCGTTGCAGCGCTCGCGACAATTCTCCGATCGTGGCCTGTAGTGCGTTTGCGCTGGCCTGCTCAAACTCGGCGCGACCAAAGCGCTCCCGCTGCCAGTTGGAAACGTAATCGAGTACGACCGCCGTGCCCGCGCCAGCAAACCAGCCGACCAAGCTCCCGCCACCTGGTTCTATAATGGTGCCACCAATAGTGCCGTAAATTTCGAGCTGGAGACTGGCAACAACGCGGGCAGCCACCGAGGGAAAAATTTGAGCGACCGCGCGCTCGATTGACGGACCAAAGGTTTTCGCGACAAGTGTAGAAACCGCCATACCCTGGAAGGCGGTCGCGAATGCGACACTATCGGCCGAATAGCGGGGGGCTTTCCACTTTTGCGCGTCCCAGTCCACCGAGACATCCAGCTTCTTAAGCGGATCGACCACTTCGAGATGCCGGGTGTATTGGCCCAAGAACAACTGAACGCGGTCATCGATCGTGGTTAGCGTTTCGAGATAGCGAGCGTGTGCCCTGGCGAGAATCTGCGAGACCCCGGCCTCAATGACTGGATTGCGCAATTCAGGCTTGAGGACGTACTGCTCGTAATTCCGGATCAGATAAGATTCCAACGCGTTCTGGACCGATTCCGAAACAGTCTGGACATTGCTGAAGGAGAGTCCCTCCATGCCGCCCACGAGGCTTTCTTTCAGGAACACCAAGGAGCGTCCCCACTGAAAATACCAATCCGCGTAACGCGTGATACATGCTTCTCCGTCCGAAAAAGCTGTCTTTAGGAGCTCATCGACCTCGCGCTGCGTTTCGGTTTTGATCTTGTCCCGCTCAGTGTCGAGATAGATGAGCGTAGCGCTGACGAAACGATTTAGCTCGGTCTCGTCCACAAGCATCCTGTGCAGGCGACCGTTGACGTCTCGATAGACAAACTCTTTTGGCGTCGTGAAGGCTCGAAGCTGGTGCGTGTTCAGAGCGGTGCGATCCGGATGAACGGACGCACGATGCAGGATGCGCTGTCCGGCGGAATCGAGCAGCCCTAACGGCACCCAGAGCACGGCCGCGCCGACCAGAACCGCAGTCCCGACGGTGATGGGAGTTAGAATGCGAAATGAACGGCCAAGACGGCGCAGGCGCAGAAGCCTGAGCGGCGAGAGTAGCAATTGTTTCCAGCCACGACCGGATGGACTCTGGTGGGATTCCTGGATCAGATCTTTACCCGGTTGCGGTTCGGCCGCACCGGAGGACACCTGCTGTGTGGCCGCACACTGATCCATCCTCGAAATCTCCTTGATCGAGTAGAGCCAGCCATCCAAGATAAACGATACGCGATTCCCGCCGCGCAAACAATCAAAGCGAATCGTGGGGAGTTGAGAACGCGAATGGCGCGCGCGGTAGATCCGCTAAGTCTTGGGAAAGGATCGGCTTTTCGATCAGAAAGAAAATGCGCTTCGTCCGGATTGCGAGCAGCGCGTCATCCAGTTCCGCACTCGAAGCGCTTTCCCCCCGCTCGGCTTGGCAATGCGATCAGGCTGATTTGCGGTGCTGCCGCGCCGGCGATTTCTTGGCGGCTGCTTGTTTCGGTTAGCCGCGCCTAAGTAGCGTTCCGACTACTACGCCGAATCTGAAGTTACATGTTGATCTGTGCCATCGCGCGCCGTTAGGAAGACCCGCATGGACGAGACATTCGATGCAGACGGCGACGTTCCATTCTCCAGCTTCGATCCGGATGCAAAAGCGTGGTTTGCAAGCCTCCTGTTTTGGCGACCCTCGCGCTTATCCGATGAGGAGATGCAGCTTCACTTCGGTCGTTGGGATGGACGATGGAGCGACCAGACCAAACGCGCGGTGCAACGCCTTGAAGCCAAGGGCCTCGATCTGAATGAAAACTGGGCGCTGTGCGCTCAATACTGGATTTGCCCGGCGTGCCGCCGCCACAAGGACGATATCTTCCGGCTCTCAAAACGGGGAATCCTGCTTGCCAAATTGGAGCTGCACCACGACCATATGCGTGATTGCGTCTGGCCCCGCGTACGGGAGCTGTTTGGCAACGACTGGCTTGAGACGAGCCCCAAATCGTCCATCACCATTCTCGACTACATCCGTGAATTGACATCACGCTTCGGCGTGAGCCTCGTCTGTTCCGAGTGCAACTCAGCCGACGGCAAGGTTAAGACGCGCTTTCGGGATGAGATCGACTCACGCTTCAGTTTCACCGCGCAAGAAATCGGCACATTTGTTCTCCCGGCTTCCAGCAAGGATCATGAAATCGATTATAAAACGGCTTACTCCGCCTGGGAAGCGGAACGGGGGAACTTTCAGGCTCGCCTATCTCTGCTCGACAAGCTTCTTGGCCACCTCGTCCATGGTCGCTTGGCGCGTGACCAACAAGGCATGGCAGGCGCCAGACTTATGAACGGCGCCTTCGACGCCTATTCTCTTCTCATGCGGACGTTCGAACGGGCTACAAGGAACACAGAACGAGCGCAGATGATCTGGACTCTTTGTAACGAATTCCTAGCGCGCTCGACGCGCCGCGATTCCGCAACGCTTGTACCGATTGATCAGGCGGCCCGCCCGGCGGTCGCACCGACAGACGCAGAATACGCTGCCTATGTTGATCCTGTTTCATCGAAACACTGGTTGGCCATTTCATCCGACTGGACTTGCCCGATCTGCGAGCGGAGCAAACGGCAGCTCATGCGAAAGAGCAAGAGCGGAAAGTGGTCGGGGGGCGTTCGATCGCTTTACGAATGTACGCTGGAGCGCGATGATCTGATTATCGCCAACCGGCAAAGCCTGTTTCCGGACTTCCGGAACGATATCTTCGTGCGGGACATCTCACAGATTTCCGTGTGCGCAGACTGCGCGGGCATCAGCACCACGCTCATGCAGAAGGACCAATCAATTCGGGATCCCTATCTCGGTTGCGGGGACCGCCGCGCTTCCATTCTCAGAAGCCAACCCCACCGCACACACGAGATCGATTTTGAAGCGGTACGACAACGCGCGATCGCGAATGAGTCCTATGCGGCTGCGATGGGAGCTTTCCACGCCTTTCGTGCCCTTGTACGCGATTTTGCCGGCAGGTTCGAACGCGGGCGTCGTTGGGGCAACACGGAGAAAGAGCTCCTTGACGAATTTGCCGACGATCTCCGCGTCCTTCACCGCATCGAGAATGCCGCGGAATCCATGGATCTTGTCAAATGGCTTCTGGCGCAGGCTACCGGCAGCGATAGCGATGACGAGAGCACAATAGACGTCCTCGGCTAATCCAGTTCACTTTGAAGCCGCTCACGCTCATTGCCCGCTCCGCCCTCGACTTGCGGACTGGCGGCTTAAGGCCCGTTTGGCTGGATCACTTGAATTCGACGAAAGTCACGCTTATTCAATGTGTTAATAGCCTTGCCGCTGGGAACTGGTCTACAATAAGATCGACTGATGCTGCAAACGCTTTGATTGGAAGGGGTCGATGTTGCTACCGTGCCGAGCGTTGATTTATGTATTAATTCGACCCGACCAAAGGCGTTAAATGTCCGGTGCTCCTCATGCTGCCAGTATCACTGTTCGCGAAACGCTTGAACTCCTCGACGGCGCCTTCGCGGAGATGGCTTCAGGTGTCGCTGAAGATCGCTACGCATTGTGGCTGGGGTCCGGAATATCGCTGGGACGCATCCCGGGCCTGAAGCTGCTCATCCGGAATGCGCTCGAACATCTGCAAGGCCAGATCGTGGTGGCCGACGCAAACTGCCGTTTCCGGGCTGCCATCATCGAGATACTGAGCACGGCCGCCGGCCTCACCGCTGCCGAGTACGGCACAATCGACGTGCATCAACCGGTTACGAACTGGCCCAACATCGACGCGATCGTTCAACGATTGGCTTCAAATTATGCGCGCTTCCTCGAGATCGGCGTCGCGGGCGAGCCCGACGACTACATTCTCTGGACAGGCGCCGACCTTCCCAATGCCTTTGCAAATCCGGCTTCCGAGCCGGACACTGAGCACCTCTGCATCGGCCTCCTCGTCCTTGAGGGAATCGCCTCAAGGATCGCCAGCGCAAACTGGGATGGCCTTATCGAGAAAGCCGTCGGCGAACTGTCTCCCGGATCTGATGCCCTCGTGGTGTGTGTCACTGGTGCGGACCTTCGTCAGCCGCAGCGGCAAGCCTTCCTATATAAGTTTCACGGCTGTGCCATCCGTGCCCGCGACGACGAAGCAAACTTCCGTCATCGCATCATCGCGCGTTTGTCTCAGATCAATGCCTGGCGCGACGATCAAGAGAACGCTCCAATGGTGGCACGTCTTGTGGATCTTGCAGTGAGTCACGAGACGTTGATGATCGGGCTTTCTGCGCAAGATTCTAACATTCAAACGGTCTTCACGGCTGCAGAAAACCGGATGGGATGGCCTTGGCCGTCGCGTCCTCCCGCCTATGCGTTCTCCGAAGACAGGCTTGGGGTCGATCAGCGAGCGCTGCTTAAGAACGTGTACCGGGGGAGTTTTACGCCGGCCAATCGGGATGCCATCTACCAGTCCGCATTGATCCGCGCTTACGCCAAGCCGCTGCTCACCGCGCTCGTGCTTCATGTTCTCTGCGCGAAGCTCTGCCGCCTGGTCGACCTCGCTCCGGGAGCGCTTGGAATCCCGGGCAGCGTAGCGATCAAGGAAGGTTTGAAGCATTTGCGCAACGCGCTTGGATCTCATCCCGACGCCGGGGCCGTCACGTTCATTAGGATGATCGTAGCGCACGCCAATCGCCTCATGGCACTCTACCACACAGGCGAGGCTACAGCCCCTGACCTGCCCTATTTGCCGATTACGTCGAGGCCGATTCAAGCGATGGCCACCGATCCCATGATTGCCACCGCCGGACTACGCGAATTTGCGGTTGGTCTTTCACTTCTCGGTCTTGGGCAACGCGATGGCAATTGGGCTTTGCAGCCGGCGGCCCTGCCTGCCCCAGAGCAGGGCGCCTTGCGCATCATCACTCCGACGAATAATCTAAAGCTGGTCTTCGCATCGAACGCGCAGGCGGCGATACGGCTGGGTGTAAACGGTCACGTTGGCCCGGACGACGACGTGATTGTCGTACATAGCCAGCAAGTGCTTCCGGCGATGCCGCGATCTCCTCGCGCGACGCGGGGCAGGCTCGGGCGCCCTGGCCGGCGCGATGTAAGCGTGACCGAGTTACTGGATAGCGCAGCGAACGCCAACGAACTCTTCGACGGGTTCCGAAAGGCAGCGGGCATATGATAGCAGCGACGACACCTGTCGACGCGATTTCTGCCTTCTTAGAGCAGGCCGGATATCGACGCCTGCCCAGTCCGCTTGAAATCGCCGGAATGAAATTTGCGGTTACGGCTGCGCTGGTCGGAACTGGGACGCAACCCGATCTGATCATTGTTGCGGATACTGTCTCGGATCCCGAAGAGCGCACGCGGAGCAAGCTGGAAGCCATCGCGCGGGCGCTCGACACCGTCAAATCGCGACGGCCCCTGACGGCGGTATTGGCGGGACCTCGCCCGTCGGCGTCCGCGCTGGATGCCATTTCCAAGATATGCCGTGTTTTGCCTGTGGGTAGCAGCGAGCCAGCGGAAGCCGACGCTACAATAAGGAATTGGCTCGCCGTCCTGACACCCCTCAACATTCCGCAAGGTGTCGACACGATCGCCGAACCTATGCTTGAGCTCCAACGTGCGGTTGCTAACGACGACGCCCTTCTCACCGAACTCGTGGCTGCTTCCGCTGGAGGGAAAGACGCTGTCGAGGCCCTCCTGCATCAAAAGATTGCCGCGACCATCGCCGACAGCGAGGCCGCCCCATGACCAGCAGGCGGCTCACCTCGATATCGCTCACGGATTTTCGAAGCATCCGTGGAACCGTCTACACGTCCCTGGATGCCCCGGTTGTCCTGATTCACGGCCCCAACGGAGCAGGAAAAACCAGCGTGCTGTCGGGCATCGAGCTGGCTCTTACCGGCGGCATTCCGTCGTTGGCACGCGTCGAGCCGGAGTATCTGAAACACCTAGTTCACAAACAAGCCAAGCGCGCGACGGTCAAACTCGAGACAACCGGATTCGATGCCTCTCCTGTTTCGCTGGAGGTCGACGAAAAGGAAATTCGAGGAAAGCCGACCCTCGACAGCCAGCTCGCTGGCTTCTTCAGTGAGCGATGCTATCTGGCACAATCGGCTCTAGGACGATTGCTCGAGATCTATCAGCATAAGGATGCTCGAAGGTCGGACTCACCCCTTACTCAGTTTGTGAAGGATTTGCTTGGGCTCGATCGTCTGGATGGTTTGATCGATGGCTTACATACCGCCGGGAATATCAGTCGCCTCCGCGGACCTGTGCCTGAGTTTCAAGGGCTGCGAACCGATATTGAGGCCTTGGAGAAGAAACTTCACGAATTGACTTCGGAGGGGGCACAGCTACAAACCTCGCTCCGGGACGCAGGAGATACGCTCCGCAAGCGTGCCGGGGAGGTACTCCAGTCATCGATCGAGCTTGCCAATTTGGCAGAGATCATCGCTGATTTGCGAAAGGCACCGGAAGAAGCTCGCCTATCGTCGCTCGCCCGCATTCGCCGCGACATCGATGCCGCTCTTGCCGATTGGCAATCCATCGCTAACAACCCGATCACGGAAGACCGCGAGAAAAGCGAAAAGGATGCCCACAGCGCGCAAACACAATTGAACGAATGGCAAGCTGGTCCCGGCGCGACCATCGCAAACCTCATTGCGGAGGTTGCGACGATATTTCCCGAGGCCAAGCTCCCTGCATCGACGAACCCAGATCTGGCCCGGACAACGGCACTGCGGACCGCAGAAAAGGAGCTCGCTCGATGCACGAGCGTGCTGAGCGAGGATCAGAGTTCTACCGCGCGCATTGCCGTGATCGCGCAAGAGCTCGAGCGCGGTGCGGCGCGGGTTCGTTTGCTCGATCAGCAAATTCAACGCATCAGCGCGGACACCGCACAACTTGCGCAAAGCCTGGCCGAGATCCTTCCGCACATCCATAGTGACGATTGCCCCGTCTGCGGACGCGATTTTAGCGAGGTGTCCCGAGCACCGTTGAGTGACCATGTCTCAGCCCGGATCGCATCATTGACGGAGAACGCAGGCCGTCTTGAGGCGCTTTCGAAGGAGAAGGCGAGCGCTGCGGGTGCCAGCGCCCCTCTGGAGCGTGAACGGGCACAGCTCACTGCGCGTCTGATTTCTGACGATACCCGTAACGAACTCAAGAACCGGCAAGCCCGACTGGGTGAATTGGTCGCGCAGCTCACCAATATTGAAGCGGAGACCACGCGCGGTATGAATTTGCTTGCGCAAGTCAACGCGACCGCTTCGCGGCTCGATCAATTGAGGAGCCGAGATCAACGGCTCACCAACCTGCAGCAAACAGTAACGACTATCGCGAAGGACCTTGGAATAACGGTTGATCCTGCTGTTGCGATCGGCAGCGCTCTTGCAACGATGAATGATGAACGATCCAAAGAGGAAGCACGATTAATTGCGTCCCAGTCCGCTCGCAAAGCCGTGCTAGAGTTGGCGCTCGAATACCAGCGCTCACGCGACCATCTCGCCCGCTTCAACCAAGATACAGAGGAGAAGCGAAAGAGGCTCGCAAAGCTCGTCAAAGCAAAGGAAAGCGCAGAGCAAGTCATACACGGCGCGCGCGGATTGGCTCAGAAAGCTTCCGAGGTTCGAACCAATATCGTCAGGCGCGTCTTCAATGATTCCCTCAACTCGATATGGCGCGACCTCTTCGTGCGCCTTGCGCCGGAAGAAACGTTCGTGCCCGCCTTTGCGCTACCGCCGGGTCCTGGCCCAGTCGAGGCGACGCTGGAGACAGTCTACCGATCTGGTGGAAAGGGCGGCAATCCGCGGGCGATGCTCAGCGCCGGCAATCTCAATACCGCAGCACTCACGCTTTTCTTGTCCCTTCACCTGGCGGCAAAGCTTCAGTTGCCATGGCTCATTATCGATGATCCGGTCCAGAGCATGGACGAGCTTCACATCGCCCAATTCGCCGTACTCCTTCGTACTCTTTCGAAGGCACACGATCGGCAAATCATTCTAGCCGTTCATGAACGGGCTCTGTTCGATTATCTGGCACTCGAACTGAGCCCGGCTTTTCCGAATGATCGCCTCGTCACATTGGAGCTCGGGCGGAGCGCCGATGGGACCACGACTCACAAGTGGCAAACGCACATCTACGAACCCGATAATGCGATCGCAGCCTGATTTCATGACCCCGCACACAGCCAAGCGCTCCGCTTGGCGCCTACTGAAACAACCCTACTCTGCCGCACTCCGTTGCGCGGACAGTATCGGTACTTGGCGCAAGCCGTCCCAAAACGGCGGCCGCACTGTCATGGTCTGATACTGCTCGTCGGTCCGGCCGAGCCGTAATTGCGGCCGTCCGGCGCGAATGCCATGTACAGCCTTGTCGGGCAACCTTCGTGCTTGCCCCAGCCGCGAAGAGTGGCCACGTTTTCTACGGAAAGAAAACGCTTCACTTCCGCGGCCTCAGCCAAGAGGTCATGCGCCTTCCTGACCTCCTTCAACAAGAACTTCGCCATCTTTCGCTTCTCTTCCGATGGAAGCGTTGCCAGATGCTCTGCATATTTCTCACCGAAGTCGACCAATCGCAGGCGCGTCTTGCAGATGCTGAGGCGATCCTGGATTGGTTTTGCCTTGGGCTCCAGCATGATATGACCCATCACCGGACCATATACGTTGCTTTCCCGAACGACGACCTCCCGTTCCTCGCCATAGCGATCTTTTGAAACGGTACGGCGCTCGCTTTCGGTCCGCAGTCGCTGGTCTGCTCGAATATGATGCCAAAGATCGAAATCGATCACGATTGGGATGCGTCGCGCGAGGATTTCGCGTACCCGGTCGATCTCCTTTACGGCCTCCGTGTTGTGTTCGATTACCGCGATGGCTTCGCCCACTTGCCCTAAGTGAGAAAGTAGAAACGCTTGGGTTCGCCTCTCCTCTTGCTCACGACGGAATGCGGCATAGGCCGTCGAGTGGCCTTCCAGATTGAACGAAGCAAAACACTCTGGTCCGATGATCCTGATCGTTTGCTCATCCGGAAACCATGCAATCATTCCAGCCTTGTAAAACTTGGGATGGCGTGGCGAACAGATCGGGCAGGGAGACCATTTGTTACGGTTCAATTCACCGCAATGCGACGACGGCAGATGAATCTCGTCCAGGTAAACAACCGGCCCATCCTTGGGTGGCGGCGTGTGGGTGTGGCCTCTCCATAGATACGGAGTACCATAGGCTTTTACGTAAGCTTTGATTTCCGCGACGATGTCATCGCCGGGCCGCGCAGGAAAGATTGCCTTGATCTCCCAGGCCGAAGCCGGGATGTCGATCTCTTCCGACATTCGAACTCCTTTGCATTGTACGCGGTCCTCCCTGAGTGGCTTCGACTTGGTTGCCGATTTGTTCTAACGTACGTCGGCCGGACACTGAGTCGCAACCGGCGACCGAGCCTATCCCAGCTGTTCACAACTACGTTGTGCGCAGACGGGGTTTGTTTTGCCATTCGAAGCGAACCGGCCAGATTGCGCCGGCAAGTTTTCGTCGGCGAGAGCTTCTGCTCTATCAGGCCGCCGATATGGGACGAAGAATTCGTCACTCGTCCCGTGCCATTCATCAGCACGATTGAACTCGCCATGATTCCATTCGAACGATTAAGACTTTACTAAAGGTGTGTACACATCAGCGCGAGGGGCACACACGGACCGTATCGGTCTCTCGACGCATAACTTTTTGGATGCAGGCGATGAGCATTGATGACTACATGAAACAGATGTTGGCCGACAACGCAGCCCTGCAGCGCGCCGCCGGCGTTGCTGCCCCGCTGGACCAGCATCGGAGTCTTCTTGATGCAATCAACATGCAGGACCACCTTTCGGAGATTGACCGCGTAAGCCGCCAGATCGCCGGGTTGGGAGCCATTGACCGGGCACTAGTGGATGCTGCCAAAGGTGCTGCTCTCATCGACACTGCCCGGCTTATAGGAACCCCTAATCTGGATATCGCCGGAATAGGCGCTCTCGCTGCCGGTGCTGGCGACCATCTCAAGCTGCTCGCGGGCCCTCTGGACGATCTGCGCAAATTTAGCGCCGCGGGTGACCATGCATCCGTGCACGCGGATATCCTGAGTATGAAAGGCGCCTATGCCGGATATGCCGACCGTTTCCGCATGCCGTTCCATGACGAGATGGACAGGCTCACGAAGGCCGCGCTCGCAGCAGACCCCTTAGCTGCTCACCTTGCGGATGCAGCAGCAGGCGGCGATCTCGCGACCGCAATGAAGTCCATGCATTCGCCATGGCTCTTAATGATCGCGTCGCGCAGTCCGCGCGAGCATTCGCCGAGATACAGGCGATCGGTCACGGCTTGAGAACTTTCGCGCCCTTCGACACAGCGCTTTCAGATGCGCTACGTCGCTCGCTCGGCGATTGGCGTGACGTACCCACGTTCCCTCCGTCGATCTTCGACAACGCGGTAGCGCGCTCGGAATTCTATGTCGCGCGCGGCTTTAATCCGGACCTGACCGAGTTCACCGCCGAAGCTTTCGACGAAACCATCGCCCTCGCAGGCCTTGATGCTGGAGAATGTTCCAACGCCGCAGACGATGAAGAGACAGGTCTTGTTCGCACCAATCGCGCCCATGACCGACTGCAGCGCTTTGAACGACGGCTGCGCGCGTTCATTGACCGGATGATGACCGCAGAATTCGGCGTGGATTGGATCAAGCACCAAACGCCGCCGGGCATGCTTGATAGTTGGAAGAACGCAAAGCAAGCGGCCCTAGCACGGGGCGGCGAAGACGAGCCATTGATAGCTTATGCGGATTTCACGGACTACATCAAAATCATCGAACGTAACGACAACTGGAAGCGGGTCTTCGCGCCGATCTTCAATCGCCGCGAAAGCGTGCAAGAATCATTCTTCCGCTTGTTTCCCATTCGGATTTCAGTTGCCCACGCGCGCATCATTACCCTAGATGATGAAATGTACTTGAGAGTCGAATTGCATCGTATCGGCAAAGCCATCGGAGACTAACGGCAACAGCCTTCGGCGAGGGATACATTGCGCTACTACATTCATGTCAGCAACCATGGCTTCGAGCCAAACCAGGTTCTCGGGGTGTGGGAGATTGGTGACACCATGGCCAAGCGCATCGACGTTACGGACTCGGATCACAACCGATTTCCGGCCATGCTGGGTAGAACGGCCCTCGAAACCCTACGATTCAGCAATCCCGGTACCACGTTTGATGAACTCGAACTTGAACCGGGCGAATACTATCCCGGCATGGCGCGGCCGATCTTGGGCGAAAGCCAAGGACGAAACCGCGATCATAGTGTTGAGGCGCTGGGCCATCGCGCAAGCGCAAGCGGACAGCTTCACGCTCTCATCCAGCAACTCGAACAGATATGCCGCGTTGTTCACCCGAGGGGAGAGACGAACTTCAAGGCTTACGGGCACGAGATCCGGAACGTGCTCATCCTCGCCTGCACGGAATTGGAATCACAATGGAAGGCAATTCTCGGAGCCCACAATGCGCGCGCCGACAATACGACGCACTACGTCAAACTTTGCGCGGCAATGAAATTGACCGAGTATGCGGTCGAGTTTCCGTACTACCCTTGGATGCCTGAACGCCGTCCTTTTGCCGGCTGGCAACACGGAACGAAGGATCTGCCATGGTATGGCGCATATAATGACGTAAAGCACAATCGAGACAGCAATTTCCCTCAAGCCTCGCTTGATAATGCGTTCGAAGCCTTAACCGCCTTCTTTATCATGCTGTGTGCGCAGTATGGCTGGGACTTTGCGCTCACGGGCGATGCGGCAGCGCGGGCATTCTTCCGACTAAAGGCCTCCCCGCAGTGGTCGCCCTCGGAATATTACGTTCCCGCATACGGCGGGATGTTGCGGGAGCGAATATACAGTTTTCCGCCTTAGCGCCTCTGATTGAAACGCGCTTTTATTACCTGCGCGGCAGTCGAGGTCCGAGCTTGCCGCGTGCAGAGCAGCCTCGCTGAGAACTACGGCCAGGCCAGCTAGGACATGTCCGGCATGGTTTCTGGCGTGAACGGGACTTTCACGGCAAACCCGCCGTCTTCGCGGTCGCCATAAACAATGACGCCCCCCTCGACGACGATCTCGTCCGCCAGATCCCCCAGCGCCTCGAACGCACCGCGATCTGTCCACGATCCGTAATGCGCGGCGATCGCGGCACAGGCCTCTTTCAGCTTCTCAAAGTATGGGGCGAACCAATGTCCTTCGAGTGCGGCCTTGGTCTTGGGCAGATCCTCAAGCGTCAAGCCTAGCCCCACCATGTTCCCCAAATGATAAGCCGCAAACTTCATCAGCTCCCCGTAGGCGCCATACACCTCGCCCGTGATCCGGCCATGGTCCCCGTGCAAGCGATAGGCTTTGATGAGATCATTCGCGCGCTGCCGGGTCTCGTTAAGAGCGGTGATGAACGTCTCCTCATAATCTTCGGTCGGACGGCGCCCAAAGGGTGCGCAAATTTGCGTCACCGCATATTCATCCCAGCACGCCTTGATGATGTCCCAGCGGTAGCGCTCATGCACCCCGACCTTGGTTTGCAAAAGCATGCCCGGGAAGGCTGCGTTGAAACGCTCCGTTACTTCGACATGTGCGCATTCGTGTGCGAGCATATGAAGCGCTTGGCCATAGAGTTCGTGTGTCTCGTCTTCAAGCGCAAGCAGGACGCCTGCATGAAAAACCATATGGCTTTTGACGCGGCCGTCACGCATGACGGAAGGCGTCATGGCTACTCCGTACACGATACCCTCGGATGGCGTCAGTCTATGGGACGTTTCATAGCCGCGATCGAGGTCAAGCAGCGCATGGGCGTAATCGAACGCCACCGTGACCCCATCCAACGCGCTGAGATCGATGTGGCGACTAAGCTCCCGTACATAGGTCGCGAGCATATTGCCAAAGGCGCGGGCATGATCCTCGGTGTCGAACCCCCGCAAGCTTATGGAAATATTCTTGGGCGCGCTCGGCGGCGGCAGATCCGCCTCAGGCGCTCCAGGCTGCTCTTTCTCCGGCAGGATCGAATCGTTCATAAGAGCGTCATAGCGCGGTAGACTTGCGCGAGGTGGTCAGCCCTTTGAAATCCCTTAGTGGCGGTGAACTGCTTCATACCCGGATTCCGCGCCCGCGAGTTCGGTCGGCACGGCCGATTGATGTTGCGAATGTACCCGTTTCCCGGCGGCACGGTCATGCGTTCCATTGAGCGTCCTGCTCGTCATCGTCGCGCTTAGCGGACTCTACCTGCTTGCGCATTTGCGTGTGCGCGACCGTCGCCCAGCGCCGTAAAGCCCCGATCGGGTGCTCGAACAGCGACCGCAGCGGCTCTTCGTAAAGCGCAAAATAGGTGGTTAGTGATCCGGACCAGCCGAACGTGTGCATATTCTGCATGACGTAGCGCCGCACGTCGTCGCGATCACCGAATTCGTTCAGGAGTCGCATCATCAGCGGATGGAAGCTTCGTTCGGCACCTGGCGCACGCGAGTTCAGGACCGGCAACGTGCTCGCAAGGAACGCAGGTCCCCCCTCGGGATTGGCGTGCGCCCACGAGAACAGGATATCCTCGGGCACATGCAAGACCGCCGGCTGCTTGGTATCGGCGAACGAAAAGCCATCCCCGATTGCGTGTTCTATGCGCCATGCCGTGGCTCGGTCCCGGATAATCGCGTTACCGAACACCGGCCATACGATGGAGGAGAAGTTTTTGAACATGATGGGCAGCAACGGCTTGATCATCTTGGCCGCGTCCCCGTCCGGGCTAGCCGCAAGGTAGTTCGCCAGCTTCCCGGCTGCCACGCGGGCATCGGCATCGTCCCGCCCCTTCTTGAGGAGCCAGGCCACCACGTGCTCGAAGTGATGCGCGCTCATCTGCGAGCCGCGGCGCTTCGGCCGCTTACCAACATGCTCAACCGCCAGCATGATCTGGGGCCGCAATTCCTCAAGCCGGTCGCGGTTGCCGTGGACGAACATGCCCATGACGTCGAGCGCCACCGAATAGGCCACGCTGTCCATGTTCAGAAGCTGGTTGAACAATGGCGCTGCGGAGGCTGCGTCGAGCTTGGCGAACACCCCGCCCATGCCCCAATGCGACATCGCGCTCGTCGGCAGCGTGCCCGATTTCAGGCCCACGCATACCAGCCGCACATCATCTGCCGTAATGCCCAGCAACAGACACAAGAATGGCAGCGTGGGCGCGAAGATGGTCGAGGCGATAGCCTCATTCTTGTAGGCGGCGACCGCAGCGGGGTGCTGCGCTGCGAGGCCCGAATAGTACCCGGTGACCAGCCCATAGTTCCGGTTGCCTTCGGCGGTTGCGGTATAGGCCCGCTTGATCGGCTCTTCCCAAGACAGGGGGGCATCCGCAAGCTCGGCGATGGCCTTGCCAAAGGCGACCGACATGCGCTGCTCATCTCGAGACAAAGCCTCGAGCGAGGCCCGCAACGTCTCCGGTTGCCCAAGCGCCTCCTTGGCCAAGGCGCGCACGGTGTCGGCCTGGTACTTTTCCCGCTCGTGAAACTCGAGCTTCGCGTCGGCGGGATAATCCCAGGGCATCTCGGTGACGAGCAGGCGGATGCGGCTGGCGATATCTTGCGGGGAGAGATCGGCGATGAGCTTGCGGACTCGCGCCTCTTCGTCGTCCTTGAGTCCCTCCAAGTCGAACTGAAGCACATCTCCCAGCACGTTCAGGGCGGCGGGCCAGTACGGATGAACCGCTTGAACCTGGGCCACCCACTTCTCGACGTGGTCGATCAAGCCGCCGTCCACATAGGAGCGAAATTCGTGCGCGATGCCGTTGCGCGCATGCGCACCGAGAGCATCGTCGCGCAAGCCGATCGCGACCAGCCGATCGACGCAGGCAATCACGTAGTCCCAGGCGTCCTTCCAGTATTTCGGTTGCCAGGGAACCAGTTGGGGACGGCTGCCATGCGTTTCGGGACCCATGAAGCTCGCATGCGATTGCATGCTCGACGCTTCCAGCAGCGCATCGATCACAATCGGCATTTCCTGGGGGTCATCCCTTTGCAATAACTCATCCAGCAGGCGCAGGCGGGGCGCGGCCGACGCAACCGTATTGCCGCCGAATACCGGGAACAATGCCTTGAACTGACCAACGGAGTTGTTGGCCCACTGCTCGTTCTCGGCGACGGCAAGCTTGAGCAACAATAGCGCGGCACGCTCGAATGTCGTGTCGATAAAAGCGATCTTTTCAAGCGCACGAACAAGGCCGCGCCGCAGGTCGCCGCGAACACCTATGAGTTCCTTGATCGAGAGCGGGTTCAGTATGTGTTCGAGCAGCGTGACGACCGCGTCGGCATCAATCTCCGCCAAGGCGCTGACGACGTCGCCCGCTCCTTCCTGACCAAGCGCATCCAGCGAAGCAAACGGGCCCTCAAAACGCATCAGGTGGCGCGCGACCTGCGGCGCAACAGCGCCGGTGTTCAGCAGGGCAAGCTGCCATGCGGCATTCTGCCGAAGCCGCTCCGGAAGATTGCCAGCGAGGATGTTGTCCCACGTCGCCTGTCCCCATTGACGCCATTGCCGCTCGGCAAGTGCCAGTGCGAGCGGCTTGGGTTGCAGGCTGACAAGGCGCCCGTGCTGCTGCACCACCCCGCGCCGCTGCAGATCGGCGAATGCGGCACGGAGATCGTCGACAGACCGGCCACGCGTAAACCCTGCTGCCTGCGCAAGATCGTTCAACTCGCCGGCGGTGCCGAGAAGCCGGAACGCACCCAGGAGCATTCCCGCATCCTTCAGCAATGCCGGGTCGGTCGGCCTTCGGCCAAGGAGAATCCGATCGATAAGCTCGTCATCCGTGGCCGCCGCGATAGGCATGTCGCTGAGCCACGCCTGGCCGAGCAAGGTTGCCATCTGCGGAAAGCCGCGTGCAAACTTCAGGAGCCGGCGATGATCTTCACTCGGCAACTCAGGGGCAATCTGCTTGATCATCCCTTCCACGACGGCATCGCTCGCCGGCTCGACCATTAGCAACTCATCGTCACCCTGAACCGACGGGGGAACGTCGTGGTCGATGGTGATGAGCGACACGCGACTGCCAGAACGCTTCACCATGGCGACAAGATCGTGGTGGGATTCAAGCGGACAGCGATCAACGACCACGATCGCACGGAAACCGGAGTCCACAAGGCTCTGCACGATACCCTTGATCGCCACCGGTCCGGCCTCGGATTCCACCGAGTATAGAACAAGGTCCGATAGCTGAACGCCGGACGCTTCTTCCTCGTCGGTCGGTCCGAGAGCTTCATGTGTCAGTCGCGACTTGCCGACGCCGGACAGACCGACGACGCGCGCGACGCCACGCGGTTTACCGACCAACGCACGAAGCTTCTCCCGGAAAGGAGGCAACCGCGGGTCGGGGATCCAGGGCGTGCCGTCGAAGCGACCTGCCCAGTGCGTCCAGTCCTTGAACGGCCCGACCAGGCCGGGTTGCGTCTGTTCGAGCACCCAGGCCGCAACGGGCGGCAGAATGTTGACCCATGATGCGAGTTGGTCGGCATCGCGGAACTGAACCTGATCAGGCCTGACCTTGAGGCCCGCTTTTGCGAGGGCTTTGCGAATGCTTTCGGCGCGCGCCTTGACAAGCTTGTTCTCGTACGAGTGACCGCACGCCATGATGTATGTGCCGCCCTTCTCCAAGGCGTCGCGCACCATCGACTTGACCTCGCCACCCGGCGTCACCACGTCGGCGCCGGCTTCCGCCGGCGAAATCGGCCCGGCTTTCAACTGGAACTGCGAGATGCGACTCGGCAAGAACGTCGTTCGTTCGGGTCCGTTCTGCCACTCGATGCGCGCATCCTCGCCGCCGTCGGCCGCGGTGATGTTGGCGGCGACGTGGATGCCATCCATCGGCAGGTTGCCGCTCAGCGCCTCACCGTCCAGAAGTCGGCGCATCAGCAGCATGAACTTTCTTGGGCTGAGCGCCGCAATGTGCTTGCCGGTGACCTCGAACGGTCCCGTGCTGTCCGACTCCATCGGCGCGACTTTACCGTCGGACAGCGTGATGATGGCAGACGGATTGGCGTCGAGCAGGCGCAGGATATTCGCCGTTGCCGTCGTGGGCTTGATGGTGCCGGATTCGTATTTCGTGAAGGCGCGCGGGCCACCACCAAGGAGTTCGCCGGCTTCAACCTGCGACAAGCCGATTTTCTCTCGGATGCGACGGATGTCGCCCGGTGTCAGTTCGGCCGGCTTACTGTCGGTCATTCCAGCACCATAATGGTCTCTTTGATTGTAAAATGTACCATTATGGTCACTTAACGGATTAATTCGGTCAAAACAAGCTAAGCTTATAACATTTTGACATTACTCACTTTTTATGTTTCGCCCTCTGAATCGATTGTTCGAATCGATGGGCTAGCTGTCCAACCGCCCGAGATAACGAGCCGCACCGATGCGCCTCAGTGTAACGAGCCTCTGTCGATCGCATTGCGATCGCATCGGCTCGTTCGACGCTGGAAGCGGCTCTGTCCGAGACGCGCGGTCCGCTCGCGTCCGGCAGTTGGCCACCCCGCACGCGCGCAAAAGGCGTCTCTTGCGTCATGGTGCCGATCTCCGCGGGCATGAGGTCATACACTGTCTGCGGCGCCGTGGCCCACATGCGCACCCGGATCGCAACCGCATACCCATCCGCACAAGGAAACCGCCCAGCTCGAGCATCCACAAAGCGGCTCGCCAGCTAATGCGCTGTCCTTATGCGAGAGCGCTGACATACTATGGGCGATGCGCAAGACAATCGCCGATTTGACTCGCGGGATCTACGACCATGGCGCCCATGCGGATCTCGCCGATCGTGGGTATCGTCGCTACCATCCCTTTTCATTTGATTTTGACTCAACGCCCTTGAACCTCGCCGAAGCCCAGGAGCATTGGGACGAGCTGGTCAAACAAAACCATCGAGAGAACCGGGCCCAAGCCGTCAAGCGGCTCGAGCAGCGATACGGCTCGACAGACATCGAAAGCGTCGTCAAAAATGTGACGGACCTTGGCTCGAAATCGATGTCTCTGCTCGCCTATCACAATCAGTTCCACGAGCAGGCCCGCCGGTCTTTTGTCGCCGGCCTTTATTACCCGGCCTTGGTCGCCGCTTGCGCACTCGGGGAGCGCATCCTGAATCATCTCGTGCTGGATCTGCGTGACAGCTTCAAATCCTCCGAGCATTACCGCAAGGTGTATCGCAAGGAGTCTTTCGACAATTGGATGTTCGTCATCACCGTTCTGACGGACTGGAAGGTTTTGATCGATGGTGTCGGCTCGGAATTTCTGATGCTCGGCGAGCTTAGGAACCGATCCATCCATTTCGATCCGGACACTTACCATTCCTTGCGCGAAGATGCGCTTGCGGCGCTCCAACGACTGAATGCCATTATCGCTAAGCAGTTCGGTTACTTCGGCCTCCAGCCATGGTACATCGACAACACACCCGGCGCGCAGTTCGTGAAGCGAGCCTTTGAGGACGTCCCGTTCGTGCGTGCCCCGCGGGTCACTTCAAATTCCTCCGGGTATGGTCAGTCAAATTCCTCCACCCGCGAGGCAGGACATGGTGATTGTTAGTTTGCCTTTGTTTTCCGGGCAAGAGTTTCAGCGGCCTCTTTGAGCCGATAGCTGCGTCCGTCGAACTCAAGCAGATGGCAATGATGCATCAGGCGATCGAGGATCGTCGTGCTCATGGTGTTGTCCCCCAGGTATGTCCCCCAGTCCTGCACGACGCGATTGGAGGTAACGATGACGCTGCGGCGCAGTTTGTAGCGCTGATGGATCAGGGTCTGCAGCAATGCGCCGGCGTCGTCAGGGATGGCGCGTGCGAGGAACAGATCGTCCAGCACGAGGAGATCGCAGTCGATGATGGTTCGCAGCCGGACCTCGCGTTGTGCCGGGGAGTTCATGGCGTAGCGGTGGAAGAAGTCGTCGGTCTCAAGATACTGGACCTTGTGGCTTTGCAGGATCGCCTGATAGGCAATCGCCTTGGCGATGTAGGACTTCCCGGTGCCAGGTTTGCCGACAAGCAGCGCGTTTTCGCCGGCGGCAATGAACGCCAGGGTGTGGAGCTGGAAGCAAGTCTGGCGCGGCAATCTGGGATTGAAGGTCCAGTCGAACTCGGCGAGCGTCAGTTTTTCGTCGAGCCCGGATTGCTGGTATCGTCGCTCGATAAGGCGGGACTGACGACGGTCCAGTTCGTCCTGCAGGATCAGGGAGAAGGTCTCGAGGAATGGCTGGTTGGCGCCCTGCGCCTGCAGCACGCGCGTCTGCAGCGTGTCGCGAACGCCCGACAGGCGCAGCTGTCGCAGGCAACGCTCAATTTCCGGCATGGTCATCATGTGGTTTGGTCTCCAGTGTGAGGTGAGAAGCCGCGGGAGCGCTCGTGGCGCCGGAGCTGGCCGGGGTTGCGCAGGCGCCACGAGCGCGGGTTGCAGGGGTGCGGTCGCCGTGAGCCTCGGCCTGCCGGCCATTGTCGCCGGCATCGTGCCGCACGGCACGGCTGAAGAGATCGCCGTATTCGGCTGGAGCGCGGATCAGCGGATGATCCTGGGTGAGCGACGATGCCGGCTGTGGCGTCGCTCCAACCTGCGCGATCGCCTGTTCGAACAACCGCTCGACGGTCGCACGCACGTGCTTGTAGCGGTAGATGCGGTTCTCGACGGCGTGCGCGCAGGCTTGCTCGACCAGCCGTGCCGGATACTTCCGGCCCAGCCCGACAATGCCCCACATCGCGCGCTGTCCGGGGCGCCCCTCGGTGTCGAACACTTGCTGGCACAGCGCCCTGGTCTGCGGCCCGATGCGCTCGGCGCTCGCCAGCAGCACGGCGGTTTGCCGCGACGGATTGAACGGCCGTTCGCTGGTCGGCAGGACGACAGAACCGGAGTGCGTCATCCGGGGATGAACACGCAGCAGCGCATGGGTGTGGCGATCACGGATCTCGATCGTGGAGGCGTAGATCCGCACCACGACCTGACTGCCGATGGGCGCAGGCCGCGCGGCGTAATAGCTGCTATCAACACGCACGGTGGTATCGTCGCAGACGGTCCGAACGACCTCGGTGAAGATGCGGAAGGCAGCCACTGGCAACGGCCGCAGGTGTGGCTTCTCCTCCTGGAACATCGCCTCGACCTGACGACGCGTGCTGCCGTGGATGCGCTTGGAGGCCCAATTCTCCTCCCAGTGCCTCAAGAACTCGTTCTGGGCTTCCAGTGTCTCGAAGCGCCGTCCGGCCAGCGCGGTGCCCTGGGTATGTTGAATCGCACTCTCGACGCATCCTTTCCGATTGGGATCGGCCACACGCGCGGGATCGGCGACCACGGCGTAATGAGCCAGCATCGCGCTGTAAATCGGGTTGAGCTCGGGCTCGTACAAATCCGGCTTGAGGACGCCTTCCTTCAGATTGTCGAGCACGACATAGCTGGGGACCCCGCCAAAATACCGGAACGCCTCTTCGTGGAGCTGCGCCCAGACGTGTTGGCTGGACTTCCAGACCACCCGCCGGAAGCTGCGCCGCGAGTAGCGCAGCGTCATCACGAACAGGCGGGGACGGCGGTACCGGCCGCTCCTGGGATCAATCGTCAGAGCGCCCTCGCCATAGTCGACCTGGGCCTCCTCGCCGGGCAGGAACTCAAGTCGATCAAACTGCTCGGGATCGCTGTGTCGCAACGTGCGCACAAACCGCTTGACGCTCTGGTAGCTGGACGGAAAGCCAAAATGATCGACAAGGTCCTGGTAAATCGCCTGCGCATTCCGCTTCAGGCGGACCTGTTCTTCGATCCACGTCCGATGCGGTTCGCAAGCCGAACGGGCCAGGCTGCTGGTGACCGTCGCTCCTGATGCCCCAGAAGCCGGTGGTCGGGGTGGAGGAATTTGGCCGTCCACGCTCACCGGGCCGGTGGTCGCTTCCCCGGGGGAATTTGCCTCCGCACCGGCCCGCAGCGCCCGGTAACGCCGGATCGTCTTGCGATCGATCCCCGTCAGCCTGTGGATCTCGCGCTGGCTGGCGTTGCGATCGAGTAGCGTAAATACCGTGCTTTGCAGGTGTGGCTTCAAGACGTTCAACTCCCCGGCCCCTTGCTGGCTAAAGGGACCGAAAATAAACGTCCTGCCTGACCGGCTACCGCTGTTCAGCGGCGCTGACGGTGAACATCAGGTGGGGGAGTTTCAAGTGACCATACCCGGGGGATTTTGACCGACCCACGGGGGTGCGTGCTTATATCATTCCCCGGAGCGGATTTATCGGGCCTTTATACGGCATGGATCTCAGCCAGGGTGGCTGGCATCATCTTGACTATGCTGACTATGGCGACGGCGAGCTTAGCGACGAGGACTTTGCAACGCGCTATCGGGAGCGCGATCCTGAGAAAGTCGTCTCCCGCGCCATGATCGAGAAAGCGCAGCTGGAAGCCAAGCCCGAAGGCGGCGCTTGATCTCGCTGGTCTCGCTCGCCGCCTTTGGCAGATCGGTGATCTAGCTGGTTCTCGTCTCAACCCTTGGCAGCGAAGCGTGATATTCATCAACGCTGTCGAGGTCGATCATGGTCTTGCCTCCCATCTTGTAAGCCCTAATCCTATCATGGGCTATCAGCTCATAAGCCTTAGTCTTTCCGAATTTGCCATAACGACAACCGTCCTTGAACTCGACGAGACGACGTCTCTTGTTGTCATCATTGTCGACCATGGTTCCCGCATGTGCTTCGATGATCTCTGCCAAAATCCGATCAAGCCCCGCCGAGGAAGACAGACATTTCCAAGGCGCAAGCTTCATGGCGCGGGCTTGCCAGGAAGGCAGTCCTTTTGTGATCGCTGATTAGATTTCTGCTGACTCGTTTCGACGCCATCTGCGCTCAGCCCAACTACCAAGGATGCGTTGATCTATATTGCCAACAAGGTCAGCCAAAGAGTTTCCGACGCCGCCGCGGGCTGTAGCGCGCTGTAGGGTACAAATCGGACGAACCGACAGGTCGGAGTTCAGTCAGAGTTCGATTCCGGTCGTGGCGGTTGTGCAGACAGAACGGCACGGGCCGTGTCTGCTCCCGAAGGAGCTTGCTGTTTCATTTTTGCGAGCTAATGCCGCGCGTCATCTTGCTGGTATTTCCGCTGGTATCGGCAGCCATCTGCGGATAAAATGACCTTAAATTCAGATGGTTAGGGGAATAGGCGACTGCCGGCCAGGGGCACCAGCCTTCGTTGCCTCGCAGCTACGGCCGGGCGAGCCGAACTTCCGCACCATCGAAGCGAAGCGGCGAGAGCTGTCCCGCCGAAGCCTTGGCGAAGGCGGACTGTCTCAGCAAAGCTGATCTCCCCCTCCACTAGCAATCGTCACATCCGCACTGTATAAGCCGGCAGCTTCTTCTCACTCGAAGGAGCTCACATGAACGACCTGCACGCATGGCTTTCCGAACAGCACCACGGCCTGCGAACCTTCCGGAGATTCCAGCAAAAGCTCGAGACGCTCGGCCGGGACGATCCCGCCCAGCGCGGCCTCTGCGGCCTGTTGAGCAGCCTCGTCGGCAGCTATGTCGAGGCCTATGATGAGGCCCCGCTGCCGGTCGAGGTCGCCGACAGCGCCTATCATCGCCTGCTGACGCTGGTCGCGAGCATCGATCTGAATGGCGACGCCGACCGCAGGCTCGCCGACATCAACCGCGTGGCGGAGAGTCAGCTCTGGCAGTGAGACGACGCTGGCGCCGGCTTGATTACGACAGGCGCGCGTAAGTCGTGTTCATCGTGTAGTCCTTGCCTGGACCCGACGCCACATGACGAACGACGAACGTTCCATCCGGCAGGAACATGTAGACCGACCGATACTCGTCGCGCCTGCAGAGATGGCGCGCATGTCCGCTCAGCTCTCCTCCGGAGGACGCGGACAGTGAAATCTCATGAAACAGCCGCGCTGGATTTTCCTTGAAGAAGACCTTAAATCCTCCGTCGCTGTTGCTGAAGACGTATTCGCGCTCGGCCTGCAACGTGGTGCCGTTCGCGAGCTTCAGTTGTCCCTGCTCGCGATAGGCCAGCCGCTCCCCGTCGAGTGGCGTGAAGATCGCGACACCCTGCATCGTGGCCTGGCCTTCGATGACCCGCTTGAAGGACCACGAGCCAACCAGCTTTTTCGTTACTTTCGAGGCTTCACCCCAGCGATCGATCGTGGCTTCGTTCATATCCTCAGGCCCGCGCGTTAACCAACCGGTCCAGACTTGCAGGAGCCGCAGCCGGGAGTTCGACTTCAGCGAACCGATACCTATATCCTACCGCAACGGATGGTGATGCAGCGAGCAGCCTTGATGGCCAGAAGACGCACGACGGAAGCGGACGCCGACGACCTCCCCCGCTACTTCGTCTGGGTCCGGGGCCTCGAAGGCCCGGAGCCACAGAAATGGATGGCGATGGATTTCGGCATCGGCGACTGGAAGCGGCCATTGGTGCTGGCCTATTTGGAGTTGCCGGAAGGCGAACGGCATCTGCCGCTGTCGACGCTGGCGCGGCGTTATCCGCCGCCGCGGGTGGATGTTACGTAGAAAGCGCCGGTTCGGGCGGCCGGTGGTAAGGCGGACGCCGCAGCCAAATCGCCCCGCTGGCTATGGGTGTCGCGCGCCGACGCCGAGATGCCGACTACATCCGCGGCCATTCCACCACTCTGTATCATGCCGCCTCGACCTGCCGCATGGGCACCGATGATCCGGCCGTCGTCGATCCCAAGCGGGCAGCTAATCGTCGTCATCAGACCCAAACAACCTGATCTGCGGGAAGCCGCCGCGCGACCGACCCGCATAGTCGCGTGCATCAGAATCCTGGCGGATGTTGCGCGCCACGTCGTCCCAATCGGTGCGGTCGCGCATGCTGCGCGGATCGCGGGAGTCGTAGCGGTGACGTTCCGCCCAACGCTCGCGGCGATCCGTCCGGCGCCGTTCGGACGCAGCACGCCTCACGTCCGAATCCCTGGCCTTGGCATAGGCGTTGTCAGGTGAGGAGGAAGGCTCGGTGGAAGCCTGCTGCTCGACGGGTCTTGCAGCGCGCGAAGCCGGAGCCGGCTTCGGGGGCTCAACCGCAGTCGCCTGCGAAGGCTGCGGCGCTGATGGTTCAGCGTTCGCCTGAGTGGTCTGCGTGTCGGACTTTGCGGCTTCAGGCTTTGCTTCGGCCTGCGCCGGCGCAGCGATGATCGTGCCGAAGGCCTGCGACCCCGTGAGATATTGCACGCGCTCCGATGGTGCATTGGTCTGGGACGAGGTGCCGGCCGCTTCGGCGCGCTGCGCCACCCTGCTGGTGTCCGCGACCTGCTTAGGCGCGATCGGATTCATGATGTTGCCGGCAACGATGCCGCCGCCGAGACCAATGCCAATGGCTGCGATGATCGTTCCGG
The DNA here is from genome assembly GCF_051853005.1 of Bradyrhizobium sp. SMVTL-02. Lineage (NCBI taxonomy): Bacteria > Pseudomonadati > Pseudomonadota > Alphaproteobacteria > Hyphomicrobiales > Nitrobacteraceae > Bradyrhizobium > Bradyrhizobium sp. SMVTL-02. Next base: position 7,544,810 of record NZ_CP182469.1, read on the forward strand.
CACCGACGAAATAAGCTGTCGAGGCGCGCATTGATCCACTCCCTCTTTTGGAGCGGGCAACGCGTGGGGATTGCCAGATGTTCCTGATACCGGCAGGTTCCTGAAAAGGGAAACCGCCTCAGATCTGCTGCGCGACCTTCTCGAGCCCGATGAGACGGGCGAGCTTGCGCACTTCTTCCTTCTGGTCGTCGCGCAGCTGGAACAGCAGCGGCATCGCGGCCGACTTCAACTGCTGCACCTCGTCGCAATTCGGATCGATCTGCGCGCTGGGCGGCGCATTCGGATTCGACAGCTTGTTCGCCTGGATCCTGCGCGCGACGTTGCGCAGCGCGGTCTCGACCGAAGGCCAGTAATATTCCTGCGACGACGACAGCTTCAGGCGATCCTTGATGCCCGAGATCTGAACGTCGGAAAGCAGCGAATAGGATTTCTGCGGCTTGGCGACGACCTTCGGCTTGGCCGGGACCTCGACGGCGGGAACATCCGCCGCCGGCGGCGCCTCATGCGCATTGGCTTTCGGCATCGGGAAATCGGACGGCGTCGCGGCGGCAAACGCCTGACGCAGCGGCTCGGTCAGAACCGGCGCCTGCGCGAGCTTGTCGGCGGGCACCTGGACCGGCTCGATCGCGGCCGAGGCCAGAGCGAGCGTCGGAACCAGGCGATCGGCCTTGGCGGCGCGATTGGTCGTGAGCGGCTTCGACGGCAGCGCTTCGGTGATCATCTCGGCGCTGACGCTGGGCACGCTGTCCCGGCCGAGGATGGCGGTGGTGGCGGCGCCAAGCACGAGGAAACAGGTCAGCACGACGATGGTGATGGCTTTGGACAAACGTCCCTCCGCGCCCACAACTTCAAGTCCACGTGATCACTGCCCGGAAACTGGGCGATAATTAAGGCCTAACCGTGCCATCGCGGCGGCAATCGCGCGGGCTGCCGCGACATCGCCGAAAAACTCCAGGAAATCAAGCCGCTACCGCCAGATCGTAGGCGTCCTGGATGTCGGCGACGATCTCGGAAGCCTCCCACACGGCGCGCGGCTCGACCGATTGCAGCGTGACCGTCCAGTTGCCGCCGCGGCGGGTGCGGGGAACGCTGACGATGTCGAAGCGCACATTGCGGCACAGCGGGTGGCGGGCCAGGGCGTGGGCGACGCGGACGCGGATCTCGTCCAGCGATGCCGCCGTCTTGGTGTCGAGAAAATCGAAGTCCATCGCCTGTCCCTCTCGGTCCTGATTGGCGGCCTCGAGAGGGATTCTTGGCGGGGCTTGGTTAATCCACCGTTAAAAGCAGGGGTTTTGAGGATGCGGGATTAACTGTGACCGATGCGATCGCGGCCTCTCGCCGCAAGCGGCAGGGCTATCGCATTTGAAAGCTTTTCCCGCGGCCATCCTTCGAGACGCCCGCTTCAGGCGGGCTCCCCAGGATGGGGACGGAGTTGCGCGGCAGCAGTTTCAACGGGCACTGACGCTGATTAGCCTCATCCTGAGGAGGCGCACGAGCGCCGTCTCGAAGGACGAGGCGTGCGCGCAGGCCGCCGCAACGAGGCATATGCGATAGCCCTGCCGCAAGCGGGAGAGGCTAACAAGCCTACCGCCCGCCTGCCTCGCGGTATTCCGCGATCGTCCGCGCGACGAGATCATGAACCGCGAGCACATCGGTGACGCCCGACGTCGAGTGCCCGCCGCTCCAGATGTCGCGCCAGCGCTTGGGCCGGCTCTCGCGCGCAGTGACGTCAATATCCTCTGCGATGTCGATCGCGCCGCGTGCAGGCAGGTCGTCGGGGTCGAGACCCGCAGCGACGATCGACGGCTTCAGCATGCTGGTCTGAAGCCCCGTGAACGCGGTGGTGAGCAGGATGTCGTCGGCACTGCTCTCGACCAGCATTCGCTTGTGACGGTCATCCGCCATGCTCTCGCGTGTCGCGATGAATTTCGTGCCCATGTAACCGAGATCACAGCCGAGCACTTCGGCGGCATGCAGCGCGCAGCCATCGCTGATGCCGCCCGCGAGCACGACGATGCCATCATAGAATTCGCGCACCGCGCGGACGAAGGCGAGCGGGTTGAGCCAGCCGGTCTGCCCGCCCGCGCCCGCTGTGAGCAACACGAGCCCGTCTGCCCCCGCTTCCGCCGCGCGTTCGGCATGGCGGATCGAGGCGACGTCTGCGAACACCAGCGCGCCGGCGTCATGCAGCGGCGTCAAGACCGGCGACGGCGAGCCGACCGAGGTGATGACGATCTCCGGCCTGTGCCGCAGCAGCACCGCGAGATCCTGCTCCAGCCGCGCATTCGAGCGGTGCACGATCAGGTTCGGGCAGAGCGGCGCTGCCTTGCGGCCGGTCTGATCTTCGCACTGGCGCAGCCGCGCTTCGATGTCGCTCAGCCACGCGTCGAGTTGTTCCGTGTTGCGGCAATTCGCAGTCGGGAAGCTGCCGATCACCCCGCTTCGGCAGGCCGCGACCATGAGCTCGACGCCCGACACCAGAAACATCGGCGCGGCGACCAGCGGCAGAGTGAGACGATCGCCGAAACGTTGCAGTCGGTCTGACCTCACGCATGCCTCCTTACGCGGGGTTTGTCGTTTCCTCCCGCATTCCCTGTGCTAGCGTTACCGCAAACATTGGCACGTCAGAAGCCAATGACAAAGCAACGAGGAAACATATGTCCGATCCGCTCCACGCATCGTCGCCGACTTGTGCGCAGACGCTACGGGCACTCTCGCGCTATCCCGACCGCACCGCTTTCGCCTGGCCCGGGGGGTCGCTGAGCTACCGGGGCACGATCGACCTGATCGGACGCATCCAGGGCGTGTTCATGCGGCTCGGCCTGCAGCCCGGCGCGCGCGTCGCCTTCCTCACCGCGAACCGCGCCGACACCTGGTGCGCCGGCGTCGCCGCGCAATTGTCGCGGCTCTGCGTCACCTGGCTGCATCCGCTGGGATCGCCGAGTGACCAGCTCTTCCAGCTCGAGGACTCCGAAGCCGAGGTGCTGGTAGTCGATGCGGCCGCCTTCCGCGATCGCGGCGGCGAGCTCGCTGCGAGCGCGGACCGGCTCAAGGCGGTCTTCACCATGGGGCCGGCCGGCTATGGTGTTGACCTGTTGCAGGCGATCGAGATCGATGGCCATTTCAGCCCGCAATGTCTCGCCGGCCCTGACGATCTCTCCACGCTGAACTACACTGGCGGCACGACCGGCAAATCCAAGGGCGCGCTGCGCTACCATCGCGAGAATGTCGGGGCCGCCGCCGCGATCCTCGCCGACTTCGAGATCCCGGAGGGGGCGCGCTACCTCACGGTCGCGCCCATCAGCCACGTCGCCGGCACCAAGGTGCTGCCGACCCTGATGCGCGGCGGCACCGTGCACATGCTGAAGAGTTTCGATCCCGAGGCCGTGCTGGCGACGATCGCGCGCGAGCGCATCACCTTCACGCTGTTCGTGCCGACCATGATCTACGTGCTGCTCGATCATCCCGCGCTGGGCAGGACCGACCTGTCCTCACTCGAGCTCGTGCTCTACGGCGCCTCCGCTATGTCGCCGAGCCGGCTGGTCGAAGGGATCGAACGCATCGGGCCGGTGTTCTCGCAGCTCTACGGGCAGACCGAATGCTATCCGATCTCGGTGCTGCGCAAGAGGGATCACGATCGCCGGATGCCGGAGCTGTTCCTGTCCTGTGGCTTCCCGATCGCGGCCTGCGAGGTCAAGCTCCTCGACGACGACGACCAGGAGGTGAAAACGGGCGAGGCCGGCGAGATCTGCGTGCGTGCCCCGCATGCGATGGCGGAGTACTGGAAGCGGCCGGAGATCACCGCCGAGACGCTGAAGAACGGCTGGGTCCACACCGGCGACATCGCGCGCAGGGATGAGCGCGGCTACATGTTCATTCTCGACCGCAAGAAGGACATGATCGTCTCCGGCGGCTTCAACATCTTCCCGCGCGAGGTCGAGGACGTGCTGTCGCAGCATGCCGACGTCGCGATGGTCGCGGTCGTCGGTATCCCCGACGAGAAATGGGGCGAAGCCGTTACCGCTGTCGTCGTACCGCGCGAGGGCGCAAAGCCCGATCCGGACGAACTGATCAACCTCGTCAAGACGCGAAAGGGCTCGGCCCATGCGCCGAAGCAGATCCAGTTCGTCAAGCAGCTGCCGATGACCGGCGTCGGCAAGGTCGACAAGAAGGTACTGCGTGCGGGGTTCTGGAGCGGACGGGACAGGATGGTGGGGTAAATACCCCGGAGTTCTACGGTGTCGTTGTGGCTCCGGCACCACAATGCGCGACGGAGTGCGCGTGCACGGTTGCCGCGCGATTGCCGGCGAATCAACGAATCAACTAGATCGCTGAACGGGGCTGGGAAGCGGAGTATCAAATGAGAGTCGCTTCCTTGGAAAGTGCAGTCGCCGCGGTCACGTTGATCACGGCTATCATCGTGGTGCTGTGGGAGATCAAGATCTTCTACGGAATGTGAACTGGCAGGACGCTGGCGTCGAACAAGAGGCCTCCGGACAAGAAGAGGTTCGCGACCTGGGCATCCCTTCCGCGGCGGCGGAAGCTGCCGGTCAATTGGCTCCCGGCCCGAGCCCGGCGGAAGCCGTCATGCTCACCGCTTCTCGATCACCAGACTCTGCACCGCGCGGCCGAAATAGCCTTGCCTGTCTGCAAGCCGCGACATCGCAAGACCCGCGCCGTCAGGGCCGATCCATGAGTCGCCGTCGAGCAGGATCCACTCACCGACGGGCTGGCGCGCAAGGCTCACGGTGAGATCGGCGTTGATGAAGGTCCAGGCGCGGAAGTCGAGTGTCGAGGCGGTGCCGTTGGAGAAGTCGGCGGCGACCACCGCGCGCATGGCCTGGGAGATCGCCTCGCCCTCGATCAGCGGATGGTCGACCCGAAACCAGATCGCACCGGCACCGGCCTGGCCAAAGCGGCCGCGCGCCGCGCGCATCGAGACCGACCGCACGAACGGACTGGTGGCGGCGTGACCGTCTTCGACGAGCGAGTTCTCCGGCGATGGCAGCGAGACCGGCAGATCCTTGACATCGTCGGGCAGCGCCTGCGCCTGGCGCCTGATCTTGAGCACGGTGGCGCCGACCACCTGCACGCCGTCGGCGAGCAGCTTGATCTCGCAGAGCTGGATCTTGCGGCCCTCGCGCAGCACTTCGGTCGCAATCGTCAGCGGCGCCACCGGGACCGGGCGCATCAGATCGATGGTGACGCGCGCGATGTCCATCGCAACAGGCGTCGGGATGCGCTCGGCCGCCCATGTCACCAGCGATGCCGGCGCCGAGCCGTGCTGCATGCGGCGGTCCCAGGGACCGGCAGCGTCCGGGCTGGTGACGACACTGTTGCCATCGACGCGGTAGATCGGGGTCATTGCGACAGCCATCACAACGGCGGATCGACCGCTTCGTCGTATTCCTTCTTGAAGCGCGCGATCAGCTCGGCGGCGGGCACGATGCCCTCGACGCTGCCGATTCCCTGGCCCGAGCCCCAGATCTCCTTCCAGGCTTTCGGCTTGGCGCGCTCGCCGGAGGCGTCGGTGCCGAAGTTCATCTTGGAGGGATCTGACGTCGGCAGATTCTCCGGATCCATGCCGGCGGCGAGGATCGAGGGCTTCAGATAATTGCCGTGCACGCCGGTGAAGAGGTTGGAATAGACGATGTCGTCGGCGCTCGAGCCCGCGATCATCTCCTTGTACTTCTCGACCGCATTGGCCTCCTTGGTCGCGATGAAGGCCGAGCCGATATAGGCGAAGTCGGCCCCCAAGATCCGCGCGGCGCGGATCGCCTTGCCGTTGCCGATGGCGCCCGACAGCGCGATCGGGCCGTCGAACCACTTTCGCGTCTCGGCAACGAACGCCAGCGGCGAGATCGTGCCGGCATGGCCGCCGGCGCCGGCCGCGACCAGGATCAAACCGTCGGCACCCTTCTCGATCGCCTTGTGCGCGAATTTCTGGTTGATCACGTCGTGGAAGACGATGCCGCCCCAGCCGTGCACGGCCTGGTTCAGCTCCTCGCGCGCGCCGAGCGAGGAGATGATCATCGGCACCTTGTACTTGGCGCAGAGCTGCATGTCGTGATCGAGCCGGTTGTTCGATTTGTGCACGATCTGGTTGACCGCGAATGGCGCCGACGGCTTGTCGGGATGCGCGCGGTCATAGGCCGCGAGCTCTTCGGTGATCCGCGCCAGCCATTCGTCGAGCAGCTCCGGCGGCCGCGCATTCAGCGCCGGGAACGAGCCGACCACACCCGCCTTGCACTGCGCGATCACGAGATCCGGCACCGAGATGATGAAGAGCGGCGAGCCGATCACGGGGATCGACAGGCGTCCCTTGAACAAGGCAGGCATGGACATTGCGGAACGATCCTCTTCTGGCGGTCAAAATTGAAGCTGGAAGCCATACCAACAAGGCAATCTTTCCACTGTCAAGTATTGCGTCTTGTCGCCGCAGCGGATGCCGTTACCGCAATTCCAAGCAGCGGAATTCGTACCCATCCGTCTCCTCCGTGTCATTGCGAGCGCAGCGAAGCAATCTTTGCTGCGCAATTTTGTCGCGAGCTCCTCGCAATGAGAGGCGAGAGTGGTGGATAGCCAACAGCTACCCAATCAAATCCGGATTGATCAGCCGCTCGAACGAGAACATCTCGTCCCACTTCTCCTGCGTCAACAGCTTGCGCTCGACCACCACGATCTGGTGCAGCGACTTGCCGCTCTTGTAGCCCTCGCGCGCGATCTCGGCGCATTGCTTGTAGCCGAGCAGCGGCTTCAGCACCGTGACGATGCCGAGCGAGTTCAGCACCATGTTGCGGGTGTGATCCTCGTTGGCGGTGATGCCGACGACGCAGTTCTCGCGCAGGCTGTTGACCGCCCGCTCCATGGTGCGGATCGAGAAGAACAGCGCGAACGAGATCACCGGCTCCATCACGTTGAGCTGGAGCTGGCCGGCGCTTGCCGCCAGCGTCACGGTGGTGTCGAGGCCGATGACGAGGAAGCTGGTCTGGTTGACGACCTCGGGAATGACGGGATTGACCTTGCCCGGCATGATCGAGGAGCCCGGCTGAAGCTGCGGCAGGTTGATCTCGTTGAAGCCGGCGCGCGGGCCGGAGGCCAGCAGGCGGATGTCGTTGCAGATCTTGGTCAGCTTGCTCGCGGTGCGCTTCAGCACGCCCGATAGCTGAACATAGGCGCCGGTGTCCGAGGTCGCCTCGACGAGATCGCCGGCAAGGATGAAGTCGATGCCGGTGAGCGCGCTCAGATGCCGGACCGCGAGCTTGGGATAGCCGACCGCCGCGGTGACGGAGGTGCCGATCGCGGTAGCGCCGAGATTGATCTCGCGCAGCAGCGCCCGCGCCTCGGAGATGCGGTCGACCTCCTCGCCGATCGTGGTGCCCCATCCCCGGAATTCGGCGCCGAGCGACATCGGCACCGCGTCCTGGAGATGCGTGCGGCCCATCTTCAGCACGCGGTCGAACTCACGGCCCTTGGCGAAGAAGGCCTCCTGCAGCTGCCTCAGCGCCGTCATGTAGCTCTCGAGCCGCAGGATCAGCGCGAGCCGAAAGGCGGTCGGATAGGTGTCATTGGTGGACTGGCCGTAATTGACGTGATCGTTGGGGCTGACATGCTGATAATCGCCCTTGGCAAAGTCGAGCGCTTCCAGCGCGAGGTTGGCGATCACCTCGTTGGCGTTCATGTTGGTCGAGGTGCCGGCGCCGCCCTGGATGAAGTCGGTGACGAACTGGTCCATCATGTCGCCCGCGATGACGCGGTCGCAGCCCAGGATGATCGCGTCAGCCACCTTCGCGTCGATCGCACCGAGCTCGCGGTTGGCCATCGCGGCGGCCTTCTTCACGTAACCGAGCGCCTTCACGAAGTAAGGCTCCTGGTTCATGGGAATGCCGGTGATGTGGAAGTTCTCCTTCCCCCGGATGGTCTGGACGCCGTAGTAGATGTCGTCGGCGATCTCACGCTGTCCGAGGAAATCCTGCTCCGTACGGCTCATGGGCGCTCCTTGTTGCACGCGCGAGGCCATCACGTCAGTTCTGGCACAGCGCACTGGTCACGAAAGTATCGGTGCGGCAATCGTCCGGTTTGCGCTGCCTGCCCGGGATGAGAACCTTGGCCGAGCATTTCTCGGCGGAGTCGGCGTTGAGGCTCTTGCCTTCCCTGTAACCCTTGCCCTGGCAGAGCTGGTCGGCGGCCTGCTTGCAGTCGGGCCCGCCGTTCGACGAGACCGGGCAGACCACGCGCCCCGACACCATGGTCGACGGCTTGGCCAGCCGCGACAGGTCATTCATGGTTTCGCCGGGGCTTTTGACCGGCGGCAGGATCGAGGGCAGCTCGTCGAACAGCTTGCCCATTTCGTCGATCAGCCCGGGGTTTTCCTCGCGCGCCTGCAGCGCTGGTGTCGATGGCGGTGGCGCGGCCTGCGGCCCCGGCTCCTGGACGCCGAGCGACGGCGGCCCGGATTGCGGCCATCCGGCCTCGCCGGCATTGAGCAGGATCAGCGCCACTGCCGATATCAGCGTCCCAAGCCGCACGACCGGATTGCCGGATCGAACCATCATGCCGGCAACCGTAGCCGAAGCCGGCGCGCGGGCAAAGGTTAGATCAGCTTGACCGCCACGACAAAGCCGAGCACCAGCACGACGGCGCCGATCGTCACCCACAATCCGAGATGCTCCTCGAGCTTGTGCCGGATCCAGTCGCCATAGCGGTTGAGCAGGATCGCCACGATGAAGAAGCGTCCGCCGCGCGCGACGATCGAGCACAGGGTGAAGAGAATGAGATTATAGCCGGCAAAGCCCGAGGTGATGGTGACGAGCTTGTAGGGGATCGGCGTCAGCCCCTTGAGCAGGATGATCACAGCGCCCCACTCGGCATAGGAGGCACGGAAGGCTTCGACCTTGTCGCCGAGGCCGTAGACCTGGATCAGCCAGTGACCGACCGAGTCGAACAGCAGCGCGCCGATGGCGTAGCCCAGCAGGCCGCCGAGCACCGATGTGATCGTGCAGACCATCGCATAGATCCAGGCGCGCTGCGGGCGCGCCAGCGACATCGGGATCAGCATCACATCCGGCGGGACCGGAAAGAAGGAGCTTTCTGCGAAAGCCACGGCTCCCATGATCCAGAGCGCGTAGGGCTTGTGGGCGGCGTCGATGCACCAGTCGTAGATACGTTTCAGCATGGCGCCGCGATGAAGCACCATGGGACGGATTTGTCCATCGCGAGTTTTATGAAGGTTTTAGTGGCGCTTGCGCGCCGTGCGGCTCTCGAGCGCGACAATTGGCCGCCTGGCGGCCACGCGTGGTGACCTAGCTTTGGGCAGTTTCATTGTCGATTTCGGCAACTTCTCGGCAATGCCGAGCATGTCTTCCCGCCGCGTCATCTCGCGCCAGACGTCCTCGGGGCGCACGCCGGCCGAGGCCCACAGCACCGTGAGATTGTAGAGCAGGTCGGCGCTTTCCCGGATCACGGCCTCGCTGTCGCCGTTGACCGCATCGATCACGACTTCGATGGCCTCTTCGGCCAGCTTCTTCGCCATTTTGGAGGGGCCGCGCTGAAACAGCCGGGCCGTACGCGATGTTGCCGGATCAAGATCCCTGGCCGCGAGCACAGCCAGATATAGCCGCTCAAGCGAATCACTCATGGAACTCGAAACTACTCTAAACCAATGGCGAGCGCGTTAACGCCCGGCGATAAAAGCAAAAAACAGGCCGGCGCGACAAGCGCGACGGCCTGTTTTGGTCAACCTTTGGTAGCCGGGAGGCCGGCAAGCCTAGTAGCAGTTCGTGAAGTAGCCCTGGCCACAAAGTTCCGATGGCGCGGTGCCGCCGTAGCGCTGATACTGGTAGTTCGGGCCCGGGCCGTAATAGGGGCCGTAGGCCGGGGCACTGTAATAGGCGGGACCGCCGTAATAGCCGTACCCCGGACCGTAGTCATAGGCGTACGCGTCACGGGTCGCAGCGATGGCGAGACCGGTGCCGATGGCTGCGAAGGCCGCGGCGGCGGCAGCACCGCCACCACCGCCATGCCAGTGGCGGCCGCCTGCGTAAGATGCCGTCGGAGCGACCGCGGTCAGCGCCAGCACCGCAGCCGTCGCGAGGACGGCTTTACGGCACGTAAGGCTGGAAAATCTGTCGAACATGTCCTGGACCCTCCTTGGGACCTTGAATGGTGTTTCGAGACAGGCTCATGTCTGCCAAACACCAGCGTCCCATGTTGGGTTCCCCCAACCCCAACACAAGCTGAACGGGGTTGCGTGATCGTGACGCAACCGCCGCTCATCCGCCGTTCATGTTGGCGCGCGCACGGTCATCGCCGGCCGGCGCTGCGAGCGTCACACAACAATGCGGGACCGGCGCAGTTGATGTCAGGATTCAAGACGATCGTCCTTCGCGGCCTGCTGGCGCTTGCTATCTCGCTCGCCACGTTGACGGCACGCGAGGTCGCAGCGGCCGAGAGCGCCGCCCCCTCCACGGCGATCCACTTCACCTTCGACCGTCCCGTCGATGCCAGCATGGCGCCATTCTTCCTTGCCGCGAAAGACGGCAAGTTCGGCGCCGAGCATCTCAACGTGTCCTTCAACACCACGCCCGGGTCGTCGGAGGCGCTTGCGCGCGTGGCGAAGGGAGACAGTGAACTCGCGCTGGTCGACATCAACGAGCTGATCCGCTTTCGCGACAAGGACGATGCGGCGCCGATCAAGGCGGTGTTCGTGCTGTTCAACCGCGCGCCCTACGCGATCGTCGCGCGCAGCAGCCGCGGCATCCACATCCTGCCCGACCTCGACGGCAAGACCGTCGGCGTCGCCGACGGCGATCTGTCGATGCGGCTGTGGCCGGCGCTGGCGCAGCAGAACAACATCAACACCTCGCGCCTGAAATTCCACAACATCAGTGCCGCGGTGCGCGAGCCGATCCTGTCCGCAGGACAGGTCGATGCCGTCACCGGCTTCAGCCATCTGTCGGCGGTGAACCTGCGCGACCGCGGAGTGCCCGCTGGCGATCTCGTCGTGCTGCGTTATGCCGACTATGGTTGTGAAGCCTATGGCTTCGCCGTGGTGGCCAACCCCGCCTTCGCCGCGGCGAAGCCGGACGCCGTGAACGGCTTCGTCCGCGCACTGATCGCCGGCATCAACGCAACGGTCAAGGAGCCGGCACGCGCGGCGGACGAGGCTGCAAGCCGCATCGAGGATGGCGACCGCGAGCTCGAGCTGGAGCGCCTGCGTACCGTGCTCGTCGACAACATCCTGACCGACGAGGTCAGGCGCAACGGCCTCGGCGGCATCGATCCGGCGCGCCTGGAGCGCTCGATCGACCAGATCGCCCAGGACTTCAAATTCCGCAAACGGCCGGCGGCGAGCGAGATCTTCGATGACCGGTTCCTGCCGCCGGTCGAGAGCCGGCTCATCAATTGAGCAAAACGGAAAGCTTCCGCTGTATCTCGCGCGTTATCCCGGCTTAGAATAAGGGCCCATCAGCTGCTCGAGTTGTCAGTCCGCATGTCCATGCTCCGCCTCTATTCCCGCGTTCTCGAGCTGCTCGGCAAGGAGGCACGGCTGGGCTGGCTGCTGGCGGTCGCCAACCTCCTGCTTGCGGCCTCGCAATTCGCCGAGCCCGTGCTGTTCGGCCGGATCGTCGACGTGCTCTCCGGCAGAACTGTCGCCGGCTCGAACTCGGCCTGGCCGTTCCTGTCCGCCTGGGTGGCGTTCGGATTGTTCACCATCGGCTGTAGCGCGCTGGTCGCCCTTCAGGCCGACCGGCTCTCGCACCGCCAGCGCCAGGCGGTGCTGACGGACTATTTCGAGCACATCCTGCAACTGCCGCTGACCTTCCACTCCGGCACCCATTCGGGCCGGCTGATGAAGGTGATGCTCAACGGCACCGATGCGCTGTGGCGGCTGTGGCTCGGCTTCTTCCGCGAGCACTTTGCCGCGATCCTCTCGGTCGTGGTGCTGCTGCCGCTATCGCTGTACCTGAACTGGCGGCTCGCGATCCTGCTGTTCGTGCTCTGCATCGTCTTCACGGCGCTGACCACGTTCGTGGTGCGCAAGACCTTCGGCATGCAGATGGAGGTCGAGGAGCGCTACAGCGAGCTGTCCGCCCGCGCCTCCGACGCGCTCGGCAACGTCGCATTGGTGCAGAGCTTTGTGCGCGTCGAATCCGAAGTGAAGGGGCTGCGCTCAGTCGCCGACGAGCTGCTGGCCGCGCAGATGCCGGTGCTGTCCTGGTGGGCGCTCGTCACGGTGATCACGCGGGCCTCCACCACGATCACGGTGCTCGCGATCTTCACCCTCGGCATCGCCCTGCACGACCAGGGACTCACCTCGGTCGGCGAGATCGTGATGTTCGTGAGCTTCGCGACGATGCTGATCCAGAGGCTCGAGCAGGTCGTGAGCTTCATCAACAACGTCTTCATGGAAGCGCCGCGCCTGCGCGAATTCTTTGGCGTGCTCGACGCGGTGCCCGCGGTGCACGACCGGCCCGACGCGATCGATGCCGGCCGGCTGTCCGGCCTCGTCGAGTTCAACGACGTCACCTTCTCCTATGACGGCAAGCGGCCGGCGATCGAGGACCTCACCTTCACCGCACTGCCCGGCCAGACCATCGCGCTGGTCGGCCCGACCGGCGCCGGCAAATCCACCGCGATCGCGCTCTTGCACCGCGCCTTCGATCCGCAATCCGGCTTCATCAAGATCGACGGCATGGACGTCCGCGGCGTCACGTTGACCTCGCTGCGGCGGAACATCGGCGTCGTGTTCCAGGAAGCGCTGCTGTTCAACCGCTCGATCGAGGAGAACTTGCGCGTCGGCAAGCCGGACGCGACCGAGGCCGAGATGCGGAAGGCCGCCGAGCGCGCGCAGGCGCTCGACTTCATCGAGCGCAGCGGCGGCTTTACGACCAATGCCGGCGAACGCGGCCGCATGCTCTCCGGCGGCGAGCGCCAGCGCCTGTCGATCGCCCGCGCCCTGCTGAAGGACCCGCCGATCCTGATCCTGGACGAGGCGACCTCCGCGCTCGACGCCGTCACCGAGGTCAAGGTGAACGCCGCTCTCGACGAAGTGATGAAGGGCCGCACCACCTTCGTGATCGCCCATCGCCTCTCAACCATCCGCAAAGCCACGCGGATCCTGGTGTTCGAGAATGGACGCGTGATCGAAACCGGAACTTTCGATGAACTCGTGGCCAAAGGCGGCCATTTTGCGGAGATGGCCAAGGCCCAGTTCATGGTTCAGGAACATGCGCGGGCCAGCGTGACGGCCGCCGAGGCTGCCGCGACGGCTGCCAAATCCCCCTAGCAAGTCCCGAGAGGACCGTCGAAATTCGGCCTACTTCCTTGCGGAATACCCACCTGAAGCCCCTATTCTCGACGCACGAGCCGGTATAGGTTTGCGACGCCGCAAGCGGCGGCGCCGGATTTCAGAACCCGAAACTCAGATCACGAGAACCGCCCGTATCAGGCGGATCTCCAAGGACCGGAATCGGATAGTGCACGCCTTTCGCCCGCTGCTTCGCAAATCCCTGTTCAACCTGTTCGCCGCGATCCTCGGTTGCGGCGCGCTGCTCGTCCCGCATGCGGCGAGCGCCGAAGCGCTGCTGCTGATCGAGGCGGACAGCGGCAAGGTTCTGCAGGCGGACAATGCGACCATTCCCTGGTATCCGGCCTCCGTCACCAAGATCATGACAGCCTATGTGACGCTAAAGGCGGTGAAGGACGGTAGGCTCACACTCGACACGCTGCTCACGGTGTCGCCGACGGCCGCCTCGCAATCGCCGTCGAAGATGGGGTTCCGCCCCGGAACGCAGGTCACCGTCGACAACGCCCTGAAGATGATGATGGTGAAGTCGGCGAACGACATGGCCGTGGTGCTCGCCGAAGGCGTCGGCGGCTCGATCGACGGCTTCTCGGCCATGATGAACGACACCGCGCAGAAGCTCGGCATGACGCAGACGAGCTACGTCAATCCGAACGGTCTGCCCGCCGACGGGCAGATCACCTCGGCCCGCGACCTCGGCATTCTCGCCCGCTCGTTCCTGCGCGACCTGCCCGAGTACGAATACTTCGTGCACATCCCGGCGATCCGCTTCGGCAAGCGCGTCACCGGCAATTTCAACAAGCTGATCGGCCGCTATCCCGGCGCCGACGGTTTCAAGACCGGCTTCATCTGCGCCTCGGGCTATAATCTCGTGGCCTCGGCGACGCGCAACGGACGGCGCCTGATCGCGGTGGTGCTGGGTGCGAACTCCGGCACCGCGCGCGCGGTGAAGGCGGCGCAGCTGCTCGAGCGCGGCTTCAGCCAGGACGGCCTCACCTGGCTCCGCCCGTCGCTTGGCACCGTCGACAGGCTGGTGCCGGTCGATGCCTCGCCACCGAACCTGCGCGACGAGATGTGCGGCGGTCATCGCAAGCGGCCGGCGAGCGACGACGACGACGCGCTGATCGCTGCCAATGGCGGCACGTCCGGGTCGGCCTCCGCGACCGGCGGTGAAGCCCAGGTGACCTTCTTCACGGCCGGCCTCCAGCCGCCTTTGATGAAGGCCTCCGAGCTGATGGCCTCGGCGCCGGCGGCGGCCGAGCCCGTGCTGGTCTATACCGGCCCGACCCGCACCGGCCCGGCTCTGATCGCGGCGGTCGCGGCCGATGCCGACCAGCAGGCGACGCCAAAGCCGCATGGCAAGAAGTCGCGCGTCGCCAAGAAGCCCGATGCAGCAGACAAACCCGCCGACAAGCCGAAGGACGCCAAGACGGCGGCGGCAAAGCCGGATGCCAAACCGGCCGACGGCAAGAGCGCAGCCAAGCCGGCTGGGACCAAGCATGCCGCAGCAAAGCCCGATGCAGCGGCAAAGCCCGCCGCGAGCGGCGACCAGGCCGCAAAGCCCGCCAAGCCCAAGGCCGCAACCAAGCCTCCCGCCAAGCCGGCCAACAACAGTTAACGCGCCCGGCGAGGCTGAAACAGCGGCCCGCGCTTCGCACCTGCGGCAAGCGGGTTTGCGACGATTCCAGTAGCCACTCCCCGACCCTTGCCCTAAGCCTCGACGGCTTGCCACCCGTTCCGGCAGGCTCGATACTGGCGGCAATGAGGCAAGCCCGAGACACAACGGGCTCTGGTAAATCGAGGGGAGTTTTCCATGGAGCGCATCTGGCTTAAGCAATATCCGCCCGGCGTGCCCGCCGACATCGAGCCGACGCAATACGCATCGCTGGTCGACCTGCTGGAGGAGAGCTTCACCAAGTTCGCCGACCGCAAGGCGTTCATCTGCATGGACAAGTCGATCAGTTATCGCGACCTCGACCAGATGTCGGTTGCGCTCGCCGCGTACTTGCAGGGACGCGGGCTGCAGCGCGGCGCGCGCGTCGCCATCATGATGCCGAACGTGCTGCAATATCCGGTCGCCACCGCCGCGGTGCTGCGCGCAGGCTTCGCCGTCGTCAACGTCAACCCGCTCTACACCCTGCGCGAACTCGAACATCAGCTCAAGGATTCCGGCGCCGAAGCCATCATCGTGCTGGAGAATTTTGCGCACACGGTCGAGCAGGTGATTGCCAGGACGCCGGTGAAGCACGTCGTCGTCGCCAGCATGGGCGACCTGCTCGGCTTCAAGGGCGTGATCGTCAATCTCGTCGTCCGCCGCGTCAAGAAGATGGTGCCGGCCTGGTCGCTGCCCGGCTCGGTGCCGTTCAACGACGCGCTGTCATCCGGCCGCGGCATGACGTTCAACAAGCCAAAACTGTCGCCGGGCGACGTCGCCTTCCTGCAATATACCGGCGGCACCACTGGCGTCTCCAAGGGCGCGACCCTGCTCCACCGCAACATCGTCGCCAACGTGCTGCAGAACGACGCCTGGCTGCAGCCGGCGCTCGCCGCACCGCCGCATGTCGAGCAGTTGATGATCGTCTGCGCGCTGCCGCTCTATCACATCTTCGCGCTGACGGCCTGCTACCTGCTCGCGGTGCGCGCCGGCGGCTGCAATCTCCTGATCCCGAACCCGCGCGACATCGCCGGCTTCGTCAAGGAGCTGGCGAAATACCAGGTCAACAGCTTCCCGGCCGTCAACACGCTTTACAACGGCCTGATGCACCATCCCGATTTCAAGAAGCTCGACTTCTCCAAGCTGAAGATCTCCAACGGCGGCGGCATGGCGGTGCAGCGCCCTGTCGCGGAGCAGTGGAAAGCGATGACGGGCTGCTTCATCGCCGAAGGCTACGGCCTGTCGGAGACCTCGCCGACGCTGACCTGCAACCCCGCGACCACGACCGAGTTCTCGGGATCGATCGGCATCCCCGTGCCCTCGACCTGGATCTCGATCCGCGACGATGACGGCAACGAAGTGCCGCTCGGCCAGGCCGGCGAGATCTGCGCCAAGGGCCCGCAGGTGATGTCGGGCTACTGGAACAGGCCGGAAGAGACCGCCAAGGTGATGACGGCGGACGGATATTTCCGCACCGGCGACATCGGCATCATGGACGAGAAGGGCTACATCAAGATCGTCGATCGCAAGAAGGACATGATCCTGGTCTCCGGCTTCAACGTCTATCCCAACGAGGTCGAGGAGGTGATCGCGAGCCATCCGGGCGTGCTCGAATGCGCCGTGATCGGCATCCCCGATTCCAAGTCGGGCGAGGCGGTGAAGGCCTTCGTGGTGAAGAAGGACCCGAACCTCACGGCGGAAGCCGTGATCAAGTTCTGTCACGAGCAGCTCACCGGCTACAAGGTGCCCAAGCACATCGAATTCCGCAACGACCTGCCGAAGACAAACGTCGGCAAGATCCTGCGCCGGCAGCTTCGGGACGAGAAAAAGGCGGAGGCGGCGTAAGGCAGCGTTGCTCGCCGTCCCGAACGGGCGCGCACCGGCGCGCCCGTTCGTCATAGCGAGCGCAGCGAAGCAATGACCAGAAATAAGCACCACGGCCTCATCACAGCGCGGTGAAGCCGTTTCCCTCCGGCGGTAAAATGCTCTAGAACAGCCCCCAGCCCCTTTCCATGGAGAAACGACGATGGCGATCCAGACCGGCGACAAGCTGCCCGAGGCGAAATTCCGCGTAATGACGGCCGACGGCCCGCAGGTCAAGACCACCGACGATATCTTCAAGGGCAAGAAGGTGGCGCTGTTCGCCGTGCCCGGCGCCTATACCGGCACCTGCCACAAGATGCATCTGCCGAGCATCTTCCTGAACGCCTACGCCATCAAGGACAAGGGTGTCGACACCATCGCCATCGTCTCCGTCAACGACGCTTTCGTCATGAACGCCTGGAAGCGTGACACCGACCAGCGCGACGAAGCTGTCTTCCTCGCCGACGGCAACGCCGACTTCACCAAGGCGATCGGCATGGAGCTCGATGCCTCCGCCAACGGCCTCGGCATCCGCTCCAAGCGCTATTCGATGCTGGTCGAGGACGGCGTGGTGAAGAAGCTCAACCTCGAAGCCATGCCCGGCAAGGTCGAGGTCTCCGGCGGTGATACGCTGTTGGGGCAGCTGTAAGGCGGCCACCGCCTGCAGCCATTCACTCGGCCCCGTCCCGCCTGGTGCGCAATTGCGCACAAAGCCGGGATGACAACGGGGATTGGGGGCGCGCGATGACGGCACAAGCGAATGCGCCGCGCGGCCTACTCCGCCACACGGTGCTGCAACCGCGCCTTCGCGATCCCGTCGCGCGCCAGCTGATCGGCACGCTCGTTCTCGGGGTGACCGGCGTGGCCCTTGACCCAGTGCCAGCGCACCTCGTGCTGCTTCAAGGCGGCGTCGAGGCGCTGCCATAGCTCGACATTCTTCACCGGCTTCTTGTCGGCGGTGCGCCAGCCGTTGCGCTTCCAGCCGAAGATCCAGCCGGTGATGCCCTGCCGGACATACTGGCTGTCGGTGTAGAGATCGACCGTGCACGGCTTTTTCAACGCCTCGAGCGCTGAGATCGCCGCCATCAGCTCCATCTGGTTGTTGGTGGTGTGACGTTCACCGCCGTTCAGCTCTTTTTCCTTGTCGCCGAACTTCAGGATCGCGCCCCAGCCGCCGGGCCCCGGATTTCCCGAGCAGGCCCCATCCGTATAGATCGTGACGACCGGCTTTTCGCTCACGCGACCAATCCTGACGGCATCAGCCCGTAATCGCGCACGCTCGATACGCTCTGATGGAAGCGCAGCTTGCGGACATATTCCAAGGGATCCTTCGGCTTGACCAGCGCGCCGGGCGGCACGTTGAGCCAGTCCACCAGCCGCGTCAGCAGGAAGCGGATCGCAGCACCGCGCGCCAGCAGCGGCAGCGCCGTCTCTTCCGCCTCGGAGAGCTTGCGCACGCGGCCATAGGCATTGAGGAAGGCGCGCGCCTTGGTCACGTTGAAGGAGTGATCCGGCTCGAAGCACCAGGCGTTGAGGCAGATCGCGACGTCATAGGCCAGCATGTCGTTGCAGGCGAAGGTGAAGTCGATGATGCCGGAGAGCTTGTCGCCGAGGAAGAAGGCGTTGTCGTTGAAGAGGTCGGCGTGGATCACACCCTCGGGCAGGTTGGTCGGCCAGATCCCGCTCGCGAGATGATCGAGCTCGGCGGCGAGAAAGGCGCGCAGGCCGGGCTGCACCTCGTCGGCCCGGCTTGCCGCCGCGTCGAACAGCGGCCGCCAGCCCGCAACCGACAGCGCATTGGCACGCCGAACCGCGAAATTGGCGCCGGCCAGATGCATCCGCGCCAACCCATCGCCGACCCCGGCGCAATGGGTCGCGTTCGGCTTGCGCGGCCAGACGCCCTCGAGAAAGGTGATGATCGCGGCGGGCCGGCCCGACAATTCGCGCAGCGCCTCGCCGTCCCGTCCCTTCACCGGCAGCGGGCAATTGACGCCATGCTCGGCCAGATGCGTCATCAGCGCGAGGAAGAACGGCAGATCGTTCTTCGCCACGCGTTTCTCGTAGAGCGTGAGGATGAACGACCCCTGGCTGGTGTGCAGCAGGAAGTTGGAATTCTCGACGCCCTCGGCAATGCCCTTGTAGGATAGCAGTTCGCCGAGATCGTATTGCTTCAGGAAATCCGCAAGCTCGTCGGCGGCGACGTCGGTGTAGACCGCCATATGGGTCTACTCGGCGGCAGCTTCGGGGCGCACCTGACGCGGAAGCGGGAAGAACTCGTTCTCCTCCGCGGCCGAGACCGTCTCCACATGCAGGGTGTAGCGCTCGGCGAACGCGTCCATGATCTCCTCGACGATCACTTCCGGCGCGGAAGCGCCCGCGGTGATGCCGAGGCTCGTGATGTTGCCGAACTTGCCCCAGTCGATGTCGGCGGCGCGCTGCGCCAGCACCGCGATCCTGCAGCCCTCGCGCTCGGCGACCTCACGCAGGCGCTGCGAGTTCGACGAATTGGGAGCACCGACGACGATGAGCGCGTCCACCACCGGCGCCACCTTCTTCACCGCGAGCTGGCGGTTGGTGGTGGCGTAGCAGATGTCTTCCTTGTGCGGGCCGTTGATGTTCGGGAAGCGCTCCTTGAGCAGCGCGACGATCTCCGCGGTATCGTCGATCGACAGCGTGGTCTGGGTCACGAAGGCGAGGTTATCGGGGTCCTTCGGCCTGATGGTCTTGGCGTCCTCGGCGGTCTCGATCAGCGTCACGGCGCCGGGCGGAAGCTGGCCGAGCGTGCCGACCACCTCCGGATGATGGGAATGGCCGATCAGGAAGATCTCGCGGCCGCGCTTGAAGTGGATCGCGGCCTCGCGGTGCACCTTGGTCACCAGCGGGCAGGTCGCGTCCAGCGAAAACAGATTGCGGGACTGGGCGTCGGCCGGAACCGATTTCGGCACGCCATGGGCCGAGAACACCACCGGTGCGGTGGTATTCTCCGGGATTTCGGCCAGTTCCTCGACGAAGATGGCGCCCTTCTTCTTCAACCCATCGACGACGTACTTGTTGTGCACAATCTCGTGGCGAACATAGACGGGCGCGCCGTACTTATCGAGCGCCCGTTCCACGGTGTCGATCGCCCGGACCACCCCCGCACAGAAGCCGCGGGGAGAACAAAGCACGATCTTGAGGTCTGGTTTGGCTGACATTGGGCGATCTCGGGACCGAATCACCTCGCCAAATGGGGCGGGAAGCGGTCGGATGGATGAATAGGGCTTAGGTACGGGCTTACGGGACTGCAGAGGGAATTGGGCCCCCTTTCGGGCGCTGTCAAGGCACTATCTATAGCAGAACCATTGCGTGGCCAGCCCCTCCGGGCTTATATAGCGCGAATTCCCTGTCATCGCTGATGACCACCGGTTTCGCCTCCAGAGGGGTGGGCGAAGCACAAAGGAGATTTGCCATGAGCAACGCACCTCTGATGCCCAAGGCGACCGCCGTCTGGCTGCTCGATAACACCGCGCTGACCTTCGACCAGGTCGCCGATTTCACCAAGATGCACCCCCTCGAGGTGCGCGCCATCGCCGACGGCGACGCCGCCCAGGGCATCAAGGGCATGGATCCCCTCTCCAACGGCCAGCTGACCCGCGAAGAGATCGAGCGGGGTGAGAAGAACCCGGATTACCGGCTTCGCCTCCAGGAGAGCAAGGTGGTGCTGCCGCCGCAGCCCAAGCGCAAGGGCCCGCGCTACACCCCGGTCTCACGCCGCCACGAGCGTCCGAGCGCGATCCTCTGGCTGCTGCGCAGCCATCCCGAACTCAAGGACGCCCAGATCATGCGCCTGGTCGGCACCACCAAGAGCACCATCGCCAGCGTGCGCGACCGCACCCACTGGAACACCTCCCAGCTGACCCCGATCGATCCCGTCACCCTTGGCCTCTGCTCGCAGATCGAGCTCGATTTCGAAGTGCAGCGCGCGGCGAAGGAAAAGCCGATCGACGCGGCCTATGGCGGCGCCACCCTGCTGCCGGCCTCCGAGACCACCCGCAAGGACGAATACGAGCCGGCGGAAAAGTCCAGCGACGACCTCAACGTCGACGCCGTGTTCGCCAAGCTGAAGACGCTCGGCGGCAAGAAGCAGGACGAAGAAGAGTAAGGCTCCGCTCTTCGTTCGCGATCGAACAAAATCAAAATGCGGCAGGAAAACCTGCCGCATTTTTGTTTGGTCGGCAATGCATCCGGGCTACGGACCGAACTGCGCCTACGGCCGCACCGGATTGTTCAGCATGTATTCGCCGAGGTCGCGCTGACGGCGGTCGGCGCGCGCGGCGGCAGCGTTGCGCTGGACGTCGCGGTCCTTGCGGCAGGCCACGTATTCCGGCGAGCCCTGGGCGTAGCCGCGGCTCTGGCACACCGCGTCGTCATCGTCGCCGCCCATCGCCACCGGCGTCTGGTAGCGCGCCGAGCAGGCGGAGAGAGCGATGGCGAGCAGGGAGATGGCCCCGTACTGCGCGAGCTTGGCTAACATTGTCGGTCCTGTCTCATTCGTCATTGCCGGGCTTGACCCGGCAATCCATCGAAATCAAGGCAATTGATTGCTCATTGATGGATGGCTGGGTCAAGCCCGGGCATGACGATCGAAGAGCAAGACCTCACACCCTTCCCTTCAGCGCCTCGCCGATCTCGTCCAGCACCTTGGGATCCTCGATCGTCGCCGGCATGGTCCACGCCTCGCCGTCGGCGATCTTCTTGATGGTGCCGCGCAGGATCTTGCCGGAGCGCGTCTTGGGCAGTCGGCCCACGGTGATGGCGAGCTTGAAGGCGGCGACCGGACCGAGCTTGTCGCGCACCAGCGCGATGATCTCCTTCTCGATCTCGGCAGGGGCGCGCTTCACGCCGGCCTTGAGCACCAGGAAGCCGCAGGGCACCTCGCCCTTGATCGCGTCCTTGACGCCGAGCACGGCGCATTCGGCGACATCGGGATGCGAGGCCAGGATCTCCTCCATGCCGCCGGTCGACAGGCGGTGGCCGGCGACATTGATGATGTCGTCGGTGCGGCCCATGACGAAGACATAGCCGTCCTCGTCCTTGTAGCCGGCGTCGGAAGTTTTGTAGTAGCCGGGGAATTCGCTCAAATAAGCTTCCTTGAAGCGCGCGTCCTGATTCCACAGCGTCGGCAGGCAGCCCGGCGGCATCGGCAGTTTTATCACGATCGAGCCCATGGTGTTCGCAGGCACCGGCTTCGCTGCCTCATCCACCACGTCGACCTGGTAGCCCGGCATCGGCACCGTCGGCGAGCCGTGCTTCACCGACAGCATTCCGAGGCCCACCGGATTGCCGGCGATGCACCATCCGGTCTCGGTCTGCCACCAATGGTCGATGACGGGCACCTTCAGCTGCTGCTCCGCCCATTCCACCGTCGGCGGATCGGCGCGCTCGCCGGCGAGGAACAGCGTGCGGAATTTGGACAGGTCATATTGCCTGATGAACTTCCCGTCCGGATCCTCTTTCCGGATCGCCCGGAACGCGGTGGGCGCGGTGAACAAGGCGACCGCCTTGTGCTCGCTGATGACCCGCCAGAACGCGCCGGCATCGGGCGTGCCGACCGGCTTGCCCTCGTACATGATCGAGGTCGCGCCATGCAGCAGCGGGCCATAGATGATGTAGCTGTGGCCAACCACCCAGCCGATGTCGGAGCCGCACCACCAGACTTCGCCCGGCTTGACGCCATAGAGGTTGAACATCGACCATTTCACCGCAACGAGATGGCCACCATTGTCGCGCACGACGCCCTTGGGAATGCCCGTCGTGCCCGAGGTGTAGAGGATATAGAGCGGATCGGTCGCGGCCACGGGAACGCAAGGGGCCTTCTTGCCGTCGTTGATCGCCTTGCGGCGCAGGCTCGCCCAATCATAGTCGCGGCCGGGCGTGAGATCGCAGGTGAACTGCGGACGCTGCAGCACGATGCAGGCCTTCGGCTTGCTGCCGGCAAGCTTGATCGCCTCGTCGAGCAGCGGCTTGTACTGCACGATGCGGCCGGGCTCGATGCCGCAGCTCGCCGACAGGATCAGCTTGGGCTGCGCATCGTCGATGCGGGTGGCGAGCTCCTTCGCGGCAAAGCCGCCGAACACCACGGAGTGCACCGCGCCGATGCGTGCGCAGGCGAGCATGGCGACCACCGCCTCCGGCACCATCGGCATGTAGAGGATGACGCGGTCGCCCTTGGCGACGCCGAAATCCTGCATGATGGCGCCAAGCGCCTGCACCTCGCCGAGCAGCTCGGCATAGGTCAGTTTGGTGATCGAGTTCGTGAGCGGCGAATCGTGGATCAGCGCGACCTGGTCGGCGCGGTCGCGTTCGACATGGCGGTCGAGCGCGTTGTAGCAGGTGTTGACGACGCCGCCGGCGAACCAGCGGCCATAGGGTCCCTGCGAGGCATCGAAGATCTTTTTCGGCGGCTCGATCCAGTCGATCTCCCTGGCCGCCTCGCCCCAGAAGCCCTCGGGATCGGCCAGCGAGCGCGCATGGACCTCATGATAACGACTCTTTCCCTGGACGTTCATTCCCGCGCTCCCGTTCCCTTTATGGCCTGGCCCTGACCCTTGTGGCAGGACAGGCGTCCCGCCATGACCAGGATCAATCGCCGGCCTTGTTTGGGGGCTATTTTCCCGGGAACGGGCCGCGGTTCAAGCCGAAAAGGATGGTGTCCTTCCCCTCTCCCCGCTTGCGGGGAGAGGGTCGGGGTGAGGGGAAGTCTCCCCGGAGACGGCAGCAGTTGGACTCGCGGAGACTCGAACCCCGCCTCAGCTCTCGATCGCGTTCAGCTTCCGCAGCCGCTCCTGCATGACCTTCTTCAGATCGTAGCCGGGACGACGGAAGCTTGCACCGCGCGTGACGAGGAAATCGCGCTGGGACTTGCGCAGGCCCTCCGCAGAGCGCTTGCTCGCGGATTTCAGCACGCGCTCGTAGGCCTCGGCGATCTGGCGGTCGAGCACGCCGAGGTGCGGATCGGCGCAGATCACCTTCTCGACCTCGCGCTTGGCGGAGGCGCAGTCGAACGATGGGTCGCTGGCAGCGGCGTTCAGCACACGGGCCGGCTCGCCGCCGAATTTTGCGATCTCGGCGATCATCGCGCGGCGGCCGTTGAGCGCGTTCTCATTGGCGGGATCGAGCCGCAACGTCGCCTCGTAGTCGGCCAGCGCCTTCTTGCGCTCGCCCATCTTCTTGTAGAGCACGGCGCGGTTGTTGTAGGTCTTGGCAAAATCCGGATCGAGTTTCAGCGCGTCATTGTAGTCCGACAGCGCAGCACCGAGCTCGCCCTTGAACTGGTAGGAGTCGCCGCGGTTGGTCAGGAAGTTCACCCGCTGCTCGAGACGGATCGCCTGATCGTAATCGGCGATCGCCTTGTCGTACTCCTTCATGGCGGCATAGGTGAGACCGCGATTGTCGAAATACTCCGGCACCTTCGGATCGAGCCGGATCGCCTCGCTGTCGTCTGCGATCGCCTTGTCGAGCTCGCCGAGCTTCTTGTAGGCGGCGCCACGATTGGTGTAACTGCGCGCCCGGTTCGGATTGAGCCGCAGCGCCTCACTGAGGTCAGCGACGGCCTTGTCGTAGTCACCGCGCAGATAGAAAGTCGCGCCGCGGTCCGACCAGGCCTGGGCGGAGTCCGGCTTCAGCTTGATGGCCTGATCGTAGTCTGCAATGGCGCGGTCGAAGCGATGCTGGTTGGTGTAGACGACGCCGCGCAGCTCGTAGGATTCCGCATCCTGTGGATCGATCTCGATCGCCTTGGTCAGATCTGCCGCCGCCCGGTTGAGGTCACCGCCGGCCTCACGCAAGAGGTCGCCGCGCACGCGCCAGGCCCTTGCGTTCTTGCCGTCGAGCGCGATGGCGCGGTCTAGATCGCTCAGCGCCTGCGACTGGCCTCCGGAGGTTCGCGCATTGGCTTCGGCGCGAGCGACGAGGGCCATGGAGCGTTCAGACGCCGGATTTGCCGTCTGGTCGATGATGGCGCCGCACGCGGAGATCAGTTCCGCGGTAGCAGCCTTGCTGCCCGGCACGCAATCCGTGCCGGCAGAAGCCGGACCGATCAGGGTCAGGCCCATAGCCGCACCGAGGAAGAAGGCGCGGAGCCAGATATTGTCAAACGGGGGCATTTGCGCGGAAGAATGCGTGCCGCACATCGTGAAGGCTCCGTGACATCAGGTTTTCACCATTGTCGCGGCGGGTGAGGATTGGGTTCAATTCACGCCGTAAGGGGCGCACGAGCGCCTGCGCTCCCTCGTCCGCTTGCGGGGAGAGGGCTGGGGTGAGGGGGGCTCTCCCCAAACGAGGTGGCAGCTGGATTCGCGGAGACTCCCCTCACCCGGAATTCGCGCTTCGCTCGCATTCCGGCCTCTCCCCGCACGCGGGCAGAGGCGAAGATCCTCAATACCCGTCCACCCCGTTGATCTGTTGCAGCCTGTCCTGCATCGCCTTCTTCAGATCATAGCCCGGCCGGCCGTATCCGGTGTTCCTGCGCGCGATGAAATCGTCCTGCTCGCGCTGGATCTTCCGCGCCTCCGCCGGGCTCTGGGCCTCGCGGACGGCGCGCAGATGCGAGCCATAGATCTCGCGGTCGAGATCGGCGAGCTCGCGGTTGCCGCAGATCGCCTTCTCCACGGCGCGGCCTGCGCGCGCGCAGTTGAAGCTGGGCCTGCCCGCGACCGCCATCTGCGCGCCGATGCGCTCGAGCTCTCGCGCCATCGCCTTGTGATTGGCCTTGGCCTTCTCGTGGTTCGGATCGATCTTGAGCGCGGCGCCGAAGTCCTGCACCGCCCTCGGCCTGTCGCCCTTCTTCAGCCAGAGTTCGCCGCGCGCGTTGAAGATGTCGGCGAGCGTGGGGTCGAGCAGAAGAGCGCGGCTGTCGTCGGCAATCGCACGTTCGATCTGGTCGTGCCGCGCATGGAGCGCGCCGCGCGCGATCAGCGCTCTGACCAGGTCCGCCTTCGCCGCCTTCTCGTTGTCGATCACGGCGGCGCAGGCGGAATTCGCCTTGTCGATGTCGTCGGCCGCGGTGGCCGCGAGGCAAGCCGCGATATCGACCTGCGTGACAGCCGCCGGCTCGCCGCCGGTCGCGGCATGGACCGCGCCGATCGGAAGCGCCGAGAGCGCTGCGGCAGCCGACCATTGGACGAGTTTTTGAAAACGCATGCTTGTTGCAGTCGGAAGTCTTGCTTCACTCTTGCCTTGGGACTCTTGCCTTGGGGCCGCGTTATCCATCATACGGCCGGATTGGTGCTAGCTTGTGGCACCAAATCGGTCTCGGGGACTATCGTGTCGACATTCGAATGGATCATCGCCCTGCTGCTTGGCGCCGTTGCCTTATCGGCGCTGGCGCGGCGGATCAAGGTCCCCTACCCGACCTTTCTCGCCATCGGCGGCGCCCTGATCGCTTTCGTTCCGAACAGTCCGAGCTGGGCGCTGGAGCCGGACCTCGCATTGGCGCTTTTTGTCGCACCGGTCCTGCTCGATGCCGCTTTCGACACCTCGCTGCGCGACCTGCGCCACAACTGGGTTCCGGTCTCCACCCTGGTCGTCGCCGCCGTCGGCCTGACCACGGCGGGCGTCGCCTTCGTCGCGCACCGGTTGACGCCCGACATGCCATGGGCCGCCGCGGTTGCGCTCGGCGCCATCGTGGCGCCGCCGGATGCGGCTGCCGCGGTCGCGATCCTGAGCCAGGTGAAGCTGCCCCATCGCATGGTGAAGGTGCTGGAGGGCGAAAGCCTGCTCAACGATGCGAGCGCGCTCCTGATCTACCGCATCGCGGTCGGCGCGGTCGCAACCGAGCATCTGACATGGAGCCAGGTCGCGCCGACCATGGCCCTGGCGCTGGTCGGCAGCGTCATCGCCGGCCTGCTCGCAGCCCGCCTCATTGCGCCCGTCATGGAGCGCGTGACGGAA
Source organism: Bradyrhizobium sp. SMVTL-02 (assembly GCF_051853005.1). Classification (NCBI taxonomy): domain Bacteria; kingdom Pseudomonadati; phylum Pseudomonadota; class Alphaproteobacteria; order Hyphomicrobiales; family Nitrobacteraceae; genus Bradyrhizobium; species Bradyrhizobium sp. SMVTL-02. Next base: position 7,571,563 of record NZ_CP182469.1, read on the forward strand.
GCCCCGAGCGCGATCATCGTTCAGTTCGCCACCACCTTCATGATCTGGATCGGTGCCGAGCATCTCGGCCTGTCCGGCATCCTCACCATCGTGATCTACGCCATTTCCCTCGCGCGCACAGCGCCGGCGCGCATCCCGGCCCGCCTGCGAGTACCGTCCTATGCGGTGTGGGAGACGATGGTGTTCGTGCTCAACGTGCTGGCCTTCATGCTGATCGGCATGCAGATGCGGCCGATCTGGACACGGCTCGATGCCGACGTGCGCTGGGAATATTGCGTGGCTGCGGCCTGGATCCTGCTCACGGTGGTCCTGGTCCGGCTGTTCTGGGTGACGTTCTATCGCACGACGTTGCGCGTGCTGATGCGCACAACCTGTACCATCCCAGGGATCCGAAGCAGGTGGCCTCGCCGAAAGGCGGCCTCATCATCTCCTGGTGCGGCATGCGCGGCCTCGTCACGCTCGCCACCGCGTTCGCGCTGCCGGAGAATTTTCCCTATCGCGACTTCATCGTCTTCATCGCCTTTGCCGTTGTGCTGGGGTCGCTCATCATCCAGGGTCTGACGCTGCGGCCGCTGATCCTCACCCTCGACCTCAAGGACGACGATCCCGTCGGCATCGAGGTCGCGCGCGGTCGCGCGGTCGCCTATCGCGCGGCGCTCGATGCAATCGAGAGCGATCCGTCGGAGGAAGCGGAAATCCTGCGGCTCGAATATCGAGCCATCCTGATGCAGACCGAGACCGATCCGAACGGCGGCATCGCCAACGGCGAATTGCCCGCCGATCCCCTGCGCCGCCGCGCCATCGAGGCCGCGCGCAAATCCATCTTCGACCTTCGTGCCACCGAGGTGATCGGCGACGACGCGTTCCACCGGCTCGAGGAGGAGCTCGACCGCGCAGAACTGAGCGCTGGCGGTTAACCTCCGCTGTCGTCCCGGACAAGCGCGCCTAAAGCGCGCGCAGATCCGGGACCCATGGCCCACGAAATCATGCTTGTCGAAGACTCGGAGTTGCCAGCGAGCGATACAACTACCTCTTGCGATTATGGGTCCCGGATCTGCGCTTACGCTTGTCCGGGACGACACCGGACGGTGCACGGGGGGACTTTGAACCAAACACCGTCTCTCCAGACTCATCCCTGATGACAACCCTGATCGACGACCGTCGTGTACGCGCGCGTGATGCGTCGCCTGCACGATATTTTTATTTCCACATGGCCCTGGCCTGCGCGGCGACGGCCTTTCTCGGTTTCGCACCGACCTATTGGATGCCGCTCGTCCACCGGACATTCTCCGCAAGCCCGGTGATTCATTTCCACGGATTGTTGTTCTTCACATGGTCTCTCTATTTCGTGCTCCAGACCTGGCTCGCGGGCTCGGGCCGCGTGGTCAATCACCGCTCGGTCGGCATCGTCGGCGTGTCGATCGCGACCGCAATGACGATCTTCGGCTTCCTCGCCTCGGTGACGTCAATGAAGCACGCGGCCGCGCTCGGACAGACCGACGCGGGCATCTCGTTCTCGATCGTGCCGATGAGCGGGATTGCGTTCTTCGCAATCGTCTTCGTGCTCGCCGTCATGAACACACGCAAGCCCGAGATTCACAAGCGCCTGATGCTGCTCGCCGCAGTCTCGATCCTCGACGCCGCGATCGCGCGCTGGTTCCTCACCTTCCTCGCGCCTCCTGGACCGCCCGGCCCGCCGCCGGTGCCCGTGACGATCGCGCCGGCCGTGGTTGCGTCGCTCCTGCTCGTCGTCGCCATGGTGCGCGACTGGCGCGCGGAGGGCCGGGTTCATCCGGTCTACATTTACGGCACGCTCGCGCTGCTGGCGGTGAAGGTGCTGAACTGGCCGATCAGCGAGACAACCGCGTGGCACGCCTTTGCCGGCGGGGTTCTGGCGCTGGCGCAGTAACTCTGTAGCGGCAACGCCAAAGTGACCCCGTCACCCTGAGGTGGCCGCTTCTTCAGCAGCCCTCGAAGGGCGACGGCCCGGCTACATCGGGGCCGTTCATCCTTCGAGGCTCCCCGCGCGCGACGCTCTGCACCGCGCGCTTCGCACCTCAGGATGACGGAGTTGGTTGAAGTGCGTTATGCCCCCGCCTTGCAGGTAATCCCGCCGTCCACCACCAGCTCGATCCCCGTCACGTATTTCGACTCGTCCGACGCCAAAAACAGCGCGGCGTTGGCGACGTCGAAGGCGTCGCCCATGTGGCCCATCGGCACCTGGGCGTCGCGCGCGCGCCACATCGCTTCGACATCGCCCTTGGCGTAGCTGGCCGCAAGGCCCGCGGAGTGTTCGACCATCGGCGTCTTCATCAGGCCGGGCAGGATCGCGTTGACGCGCACATGATGGCGCGCGAACTCGATCGCCGTGGTGCGCGTCATCTGGTTCATCGCCGCCTTGGAGGTGCCGTAGGTGACGTAGGAGATGCCCATGTGGCGGATCGAGGCGATCGAGGAGATGTTGATGATTGAGCCGCCGCCCTGCTTCACCATCACGGGAATGACGTGCTTCATGGCGAAATAGGCACTCTTGAGGTTGACGCTGAAGACGCGGTCCCAGCTTTCCTCGGTGACCTCGACCACGCTGCCCATCTCGGCGATGCCGACATTGTTGTCGAGCACGTCGATGCGGCCATAGGCCTTCAGGCACGCCGCGACCATGGCCTCGATCTCGGCAGGACGCGAGACGTCGGCCGTGAACGCCGTCGCCTTGCCGCCTTCGCCGGTGATGATCTTCGCGGTCTCCTCGGCAGCAGTGCCGTCGCGGTCGACGCAAAACACCTGCGCGCCCTCGCGCGCAAAGGTCACCGCGGTCGCCTTGCCGTTGCCCCAGCCCGGTCCGATCGAGCCGGCCCCCACCACCATCGCAACCTTGCCCTTGAGCCGATCCATCGCGTGTCTCCCTTATTTCTATCGTTGTTCGCAGATGCTCATTCTGGTGACGTTAGCACCGATCGGATGCCCGACAATCTCCGACAACGTCCGGCACGCCCCCTCATGACAAAGCCGCCATTCCCCGGCCGCGCCGGAATTGCCGAGCACCACTTCCGGCATCGGCGCGCGGTTCGGTTGCCATTGAAACCAGCCATCGACCAGCCGCGCCTCGGCCGGCGGCTCCATGCCGGGGCCGGTGCCCTTGACCCGGGCCTGCACCAGTTCGAGGCCGGCGGGCGTCAGGCACCAGTCCTCCTGCCACTCGACCTTCGCGATCGAATGCGTCCATGCGAGCGTGAACGCGGACAGCGCCAGCGCCTTTACACCGCCGGCTGTTGCCAGGCAGAGGTTCACACCGCCTCGACCGGCGCCGGCGGCCGCTGCCGCCATTGCCACAGCGCGAGCGCGGCGGACAGCACGAAGCCCACGGTGTCGCTGACGGCGAAGTCGCCGAGCAGGCAGAACGCGGCGCCGAGCGCGACGAGGCGTTCGAGCAGCGTCAGCCGCGTGAACAGGAAACCGATCGCGACCATGCCGAACAGGCCGATCGCCACCAGCGCCTTGACGGTCGCGAGCGCCACCGCGCCGTAGAAGCCGAGCTTTGCCGCCATGGGATCGCCGGCTTGCAGCATCAACGCCGGCGAATAGACGAAGATGAAGGGTATGACGTAACCGGCGAGCGCGATGCGCATCGCCTCCCAGCCGATCTTGTCCGGATTCTCCTTTGCGATCGGCGCCGCCGCTAGGGCGGCGAGCGCCACCGGCGGCGAGAGGTCGGCCATGATGCCGTAGTAGAACGCGAACATGTGGCTCGCGATCAAGGGCACGCCGAGCTTGGCGAGGGCCGGCGCGGCAAGCGCGGCGGTGATGATGTAAGTCGGGATGGTCGGGATGCCGGTGCCGAGCAGGATCGACAGCAGCATGGTCATGACCAGCGCCAGGAACAGGCTCTTCTCGCCAAGCCCGATCACCCAGCTGCCGAAGATGGTGCCGACGCCGGTCTGCGACATCATGCCGATGATGACGCCGACGATGGCGCAGGCCATGCCGACGGTGATGGCGGATTTTGCGCTCTCGGCCAGCGCATCGCGGCACTCACGCAAGGCCTTGAAGCCGCCGCGGATGAAGGCGGTGATCACAATCAGGCCAACGACGACGCTCGCCACCGGCACGATCTGGAGGCCGTCACGCGACAGCGCGGCAACGACCAGCGCGAGGCCGATCCAGAAGACATATCGTACCACCATCGAGGAGGCGCCCGTCGTGATGGCGGTGCCCAGGATCAGCGTCACCGTGAGCGCGAGGCCCATGCTGCCCGCATAGAGCGGCGTGAAGCCTTCGAACAGCATGTAGACGAGCGCTGCGAGCGGCAGCACGAGATACCAGCGCGTCACCAGCGCTTTCCAGGCGCTCGGGATCTCCGAGCGCTTCATGCCGACGAGACCATGCTTGCCGGCTTCCAGATGCACCATCCAGAACGCGGAGGCGAAATAGAGGATCGCGGGAATCGCGGCGGCCTTGACGATCTCCGAATATTGGACGCCGAGCGTCTCCGCCATGATGAAGGCGACCGCGCCCATCACCGGCGGCATGATCTGGCCGCCCATCGAGGCGGTGGCTTCGACGCCGGCGGCGAAGGCGCGGCGATAGCCGAACTTGATCATCAGGGGAATGGTGAACTGGCCGACGGTGACGACGTTGGCGACACCCGAGCCGGAGATCGTGCCCATCATGCCCGAAGCGAACACCGCGACCTTGGCCGGTCCGCCGCGGGTGCGGCCGAACAGGCCGAGCGAGACGTCGGTGAAGAGCTGGATCATGCCGGCGCGCTCCAGGAACGAGCCGAACAGGATGAACAGGAAGATGTAGGTCGCCGAGACGTAGATCGGCACGCCGTAGAAGCCTTCAGTGCCGAACGACAGATGCGTGACGATTTGATCGAAATCATAGCCGCGATGGTTCAGCGGCGACGGAAGGTATTGCCCGAAGAACCAGTAGAGCAGGCAGGCGCCGCACATCAGCGGCAGCGCCGCGCCCATCAGGCGCCGCGTCCCCTCGAAGATCAGCACGGCGAGCAGCGTGCCCACCGCAAGGTCGAGCTTCGTCGGATCGCCGTCACGCGCGATCAGATCGGCGTAGAAGATCCATTGGTAGAGACCGCAGAAGAAGCCGGCGGCGCCGATCACCCATCCCAGCGCGCGGCCGAAATTGCTCTTCGCCGTGAAATTGGCGATCAGGCCGAAGGTGAGCAGAACGAGGAAGCCGACATGGACGCCGCGCACCACTTGGCTCGGCAGATAGTTGAAGGCCGCGACGTAGAGCTGGAAGGTCGCAAAGGCGATGCCGATCCAGTAGGCGAGCGTGCCCCACCAGCCCGGGCCAAAACCTTCCGGAAATCCGTGCTCGAAATTGTCGAACTCGACCTTGATGGGCTCTTGAGTGCCCTCAGCCTGCAACATCGATATGTCCCCGCGCCCTGAATACGTCATGCCCGGGCTTTACCCGGGCATCCATCGACAGACGACTCTTTGAGGATGGATGGCCGGTCAAGCCTGGCCATGACACCTTTATTGCTTGATCAGCCCTTTTTCCTTGTAATAGCGGATCGCGCCAGGATGCAGCGGAACCGGACTGCCGATGGCGGCCGTCTCGAGCTTGATCTCCTTGCCGGCCGCGTGCGCATTCTGCAGTTCCGGCAGCGACTCGTAGACCAGTTTGGTCATCTGATAGGCGAGGTCGTCGGAGACGGCGGAGCTGGTCACGAGATAATTGACCACGGCCGCGGTCGGCACGTCCTTGTCCTGCCCGGTATAGGTGTTGGCGGGAATGGTCGCAGAGATGAAGGGCGGGCCGATCTTGTCGACGGTCTCCTTCGGCACCGACACTACCGTGATCGGGCTCGAGGTCGAGAGATCCTTCAGCGAGGCGACGCCGAGGCCGGCCGATTGCAGCGTCGCACCCAGCTGGCGGTTCTTCATGAGGTCGACCGATTCGGCAAACGGAAGGTATTCGACCTTGCCGAGATCCTTGTAGCTCATGCCGGCGGCGGCCAGGATGGCGCGGGAGTTCAGCTCGGTGCCGGACTTCGGCGCGCCGACCGACAGGCTCTTGCCCTTGAGGTCCGCGAGCGTCTTGATGCCGCTCTCTGCCGTGGCGACGATCTGGATGTAGTTCGGATAGATCGCGCCGATGGTCCGGAGCTTGTCGAGCTTGGTCTTGAAGCCCGCCTCCTCCTCGCCGTCCCAGGCCGCTTTCAGCGAGTCACCGAGCGTGAACGCCAGCTCGCCGCGGCCCTGCTGCAGCAGGATCAAATTCTCGACCGACGCCTTGGTGGCCTGCACCTGGGTCTTCACGTTCGGAATCTTGTCGCCGTAGATCTTCCCGATCGCGACCCCGAGCGGATAGTAGACCCCGGAGGTGCCGCCGGTCAGCACATTGATGAAGGATTGCGCCTGCGCGCAAGGTGCCGACGCCGCCAGAGCAAGAGCCGCGGCCACGCCGAAGAACGTCCGTTTCATGATTTCCGTACTCCCCAAACCGGCGGCGAAATTGGCCGGACGTGGGATGCGGGTCAACCCATCCGAAAGGCAAAACAGGACTGCGGTAAACAGTCGTTCCGGCTGGACTTTGGGGAACCGGGCGGGTGCGGCGAGGTGGCGCAGCCGCCCGCAGCACATCCTCGAGACGCCCGCTTAACGGCGGGCCGCCCTCAGGATGAGGACGGAGTGCGTGGCAACAATTTCCACAAGCAAAGTTGCCGCCCAGCCTCCTGCCGAGGAGACCGCGGTGCGGTCGTCTCGAGGCGCACGCACAGGCCCCCGCAAGCGGAGAGGGAGTGCACCGTCAAACGGTTACTGGAACGTCATGTCCAGGCACTTGGAGATGTCGGAGCCGAGCCCGGAGGAGATGATGATGCAGCCGCGCACTTTCTGCGCGGTGACGTCGGCGGCCCAAACCGAGTAGCCGCCGGGACCGAAAAAGGAGTTGGTGTTCGGCGGCTCGGTCTCGGTGGCGTCGAAATCGTACTTGCCGTCGGTCTCGAAGATGCGCGGCTTCTTGGTGCAGCCGCCGTCGGTCTGGACGTTGATGACCTCCTTGTTGTCCCGGGTCAGCGCCAGCGAAACCTGGCAGCGGAAATATTCCGAGGTCCTGGTGTTGAAGAGATAGGTGTAGGACTTGCAGGTCGCCGTGTTGAGCTTGCCCGGAGCAAGGCCGCGGCTGCAGGAAATCCGCTGGTTGTGGCTGAGCTGGTAGTCGTCGGCCTGGGCAGGCGGCGCCAGCGCCGTCAGCGACAATGCAGCAGCCCAGCAAAGTTTGATCACATGGCGCATCCGAATCATCCCCACCAATATTTTTGTCGAATTGCGTTCTAGACGGAAAGCGGAACATAGTCGCGAGGGGACGAAGGGAAAATCACAAACCGCTGGGCGAGACGTGATGCGCCGCGGCGCTTTCGCGAATTGACCCGGAAATACCGTTCGTGATTTGTTCAAAAGGACATCCCGAGGATGGAAGCATGGCATTTTCACTGAAGACATTTGCAATCGCAGCCGCGCTCGCGGCACTCGCAGCTCCCGCATGGGCGCAATCTCAGCCGACGCCCTGGGAGCTCAAGCCCGACACGGGCTACGCCTATGACAAGGACGGCAAGACCTATTCCTACAAGATGGGCACCAGCAATGCCGGCGAGCTCTTGAAGGGCGCCAAGAAGGTGCCCAGGGGCACGCTGTTCTTCATCGGCCACAACGGCCAGCTCTACATGCGCAGCGGCCCGTATCTGGAAGGCGACGGCAAGTTCAAGTTCGGGCCGGATCAGTAGGAGCCGCCGTCACGGTGCGCTCCCTCGCCCGTTCTCTCTCCACGCATGAGATTGTCGAGGCACCTGTAACCCTCACCCGGACTGCATCTGACGATGCAATCCGGACTCTCCCCGCAAGTGGGGAGAGGTGAAGAAAGCGGCAGCGCCTAAAACGCCGCCGCCAATTCCCTGGCGCCGGGTTTGCTGCTGTTCGAGTCCATCCGATCATCGGTCACCGCAAGCAGCTTCGCCACCGTGTTGTGGCGGATTGCGACCGGGTTGCGCTCGTAGCCGCCGCGCTGGAAGAAGTTCGAGGTCGGCACCTGCTCGCGCATGGCCTGCGGCATAGTCACCATGTCGAGACCGGTGCCGTCGCCGGTGAGGTTCATCATCTCGAGCTCGGCCGCGGTGAGCGGGCGCGTGTAGCCCTTGGCGCGTGCGAACAGCACCGAGGTGAGCAGCTTGTGGGTCTGCAGCATCGGCCCGACGTCGACGTCCAGCACCATGGCGTGCATGGCCCAGCCCTGCGCGGTGTTGCCGATCTTCTCGTGCTCCGACCAGGTGTCGGGCACCGACTTGGCATGCGCCACCATCTTCTTGAGCACCGCGAGCTTGTACTCGAGCGCCTGGCGCGCAGGCCCCGACGTCCGCGCCACCTTGTCGGAGAGCGCACGGATGAATTCGTGACCCTGCTCGGCGAGCAGCTCGACACTGTTGGTGGTGAGCAGCTGGTTGTAGCCGATAGCCGTCGAGATCGCGCGCTTGCCGCCATGCTCGATGCCGGCCTGCACGTCGTAGCTGCCGGTGCCGCCGGTCTCGAATGAATAGACCCGCACCGCCTGCTCGCGCGTCAACCCGGAGGCCAGCGCATAGCGCGCATAGGCGCGCTTGAACTCGACCTCGCTGGATGGCCGCTGCGGCGTGAACTGGTAGAGATCCTGCGCCGCGCGCAGCAAGTCCGCAACGACGGGAATCGGCTTCTTGGTCGGTCGATCCGGCGTTTCCTCCGGCTCCGGGTCCACCGGACGCTTCGGCCCGGTATAAACAGGCGGATGCTCCAGCACGTAATCGTCGAGCGTGATCTGCTGCCCGCTGCGCCGCTTGGCGTTGCGGCCTTTCCGCTTCTCGGAGATCTGGCTCCAATAGGCCCCGGCCTCCTCGTCGAAGGCCGCGCGCGCGGCCTGATATTCCTGCAGCTTGCGGCGATATTCGAGCACGGCGGGCGAGGCGCCACCTTGCGCGAAGAACTGCGACAGCAGCTGGGCCCTGGCGTTGCTGATGGAAGGCGGCAGCGCGTCGGCCTCGCCACGCGCGGCGGGCGCGAGCAGAACGAGCGCGAATGGAACCGCAATCAGGCTTTTTCGAATCGATTGATGCATGCTGCCCTCTTAGCAGGCATCCGGTAACCGTCACGTTAACGTGCCGTTTACCATCGTCACTTCCAGGCGAACACCGGCTGTTCCAGCTCGGCCACGCGGGTCTGCCGCCCCGCCAGCACCTCGCGGAACTGGTAGATCAGCGCCGCCGTCGGCGCGTGGATCAGGCTCGCCTGGTGGTGGAAGCGGATCACCCGGCGGCTGCTTTCGGGGATCGCGACGAAGTCGAAGGCGTCATCGCGCTCGATCGTCGCGAGCGCGATGCGGTGTACCGAGGCGACCTCATCGGGGTTCGGTTGGATCGCAGCGCTGCCTGCGGCCCAGACCACGACCGGGGTGATCAAATAGCCGGAGCGGGTCGGATAGTCATCGAGCGTGCCGAGCACGTCAGTGCCGGTGAGGCGAAGGCCGAGCTCCTCGTCGAGCTCGCGCAGCGCCGCCTCGACCGGCGTCTCGCCGGCATCGCAGCGCCCGCCGGGCAGCGCCCATTGGCCGCGATGGGCGCGCAAGCGCGACGTGCGCAGCGTGAGCAGGAACGCGGTGTCGTCGCCCTCGCCCGCCGCGGTCAGTGCGACCGCCACCGCGGCGCGCTTCAGCGCCGGCGCCGCATCGTCTTCCGGCAACCGCGTGAAGGCCGCGCAGGCAGCCGCGATATTCCGCCGTGTGGCATCGTCGAACGGTCTCATCATGCTTGACTACACCACGTCCGGCCCCGATGAAATGAGAACGAAAGCTCGCACGGGAATGGACGACGAGATGACCAACAAGGCCGCCGCCGCAAGGCTCAAATCAGAGGGCTGGAGCATCCTGGAGACCACGGGCTTCATGCACCTGATCGGCCCGTTGTGGGAGCGCAGGGTCGACGGCCAATACGAATTCGCACTCGCCACCGAAGACAAGCACCACAACCGCCGCGGCATGGTCCAGGGCGGCGTCATGATGACCTTCGCCGACCGCACCTGCGGCATGACCGCCCGCTACACGTCCGGCAAGGAATTCATGGCGACGGTGCAGCTCGACACCCATTTCGTCGAAGCCGGCCAGATCGGCGACATCCTGATCTCCCGCCCGCGCGTGGTGCGCTCGACCCGCAGCCTGATCTTCATGAGCACCGAGGTGACGGTGGACGACCGCTGCATCGTGATGGCGAATGGCGTGTTCAAGATTCTTAAGGGGCCGAGGTAGAGAGGTTGCCACTATCGCAGCCACATACTCCCGTCATCCGGTGAAGGCCGGGACGACGCCGAGGAGATACCGCGCCGCCTCCAACCTCGTCATTGCGAGCGCCAGAAATCTCTCCGCGGATGCATCTCTGGATTGCTTCGCTGCGCTCGCAATGACGGCGGTGGCTGGCTATGCTGCCCTCCATCAAAATATCAAGGACTCGCCCATGCAATACCGCCAGCTCGGCCGCACCGGCCTGAAAGTCTCGCCGATTTGTCTCGGCACCATGATGTTCGGCGGGCCGACCGATGAAGCCGCATCGAAGCGGATCATCGACAAGGCGCGCGGCGCGGGCATCAACTTCATCGACACCGCGGACGCCTATTCGAAGGGCGCATCCGAAGAGGTCGTGGGACGCGCGATCGCCGGCAACCGTCACGCCTGGGTGCTCGCGACGAAACTTGCCAACCTTATGGGTGACGATCCCAACCGCGGCGGCCTGTCGCGGCGCTGGGTGTTGCAGGCCGCTGATGAAAGTCTCAAGCGGCTCGGCACCGACCACATCGACATCTATTATCTGCACAAGGAAGACCATGCGACGCCGCTGGAGGAGACGGTGCGCGCGATGGGCGATTTGATCCGATCAGGCAAGGTGCGTTATTTCGGCGTCTCGAACTATCGCGCCTGGCGCGTCGCCGAGATCTGCAACATCTGCGACCGGCTCGGCATCGACCAGCCCGCGGTGAGCCAGCCCTATTACAACGCCATGAACCGCATGCCCGAGGTCGAGCACTTCCCGGCCTGCGCCTATTACGGCCTCGGCATCGTGCCCTACAGCCCGCTGGCGCGCGGCGTGCTCACCGGCAAGTACAAGCCGGATGCGGCCCCGGACAAGGAGACGCGCGCCGGCCGCAACGACACCCGCATGATGCAGACGGAGTGGCGGCCGGAATCGCTGCAGCTCGCGCAGGAGATCAAGGCCCACGCCGAGACAAAAGGCATCACCGCCGGCGAGTTCGCTGTCGCCTGGGTGCTGAACTCGGCGTTCGTGACCTCCATCATCGCCGGCCCCCGCACCGAGCAGCAGTGGGACGACTATGTCCGCGCACTCGACTATCGCTTCACCGCGGAGGACGAGGCGCTGATCGACCGACTGGTCGTGCCGGGCCATCCCTCGACGCCGGGCTACAACGACCCGGCCTATCCGATCGAGGGCCGCCGCGCGCGAACGAGCTAACAGCAGGAGACGACGATGCCGCATGAAGATCGCTACGGTCTTCCGCTCTCAACCGCATCCGACGATGCGGCATCCGCTTATCGCGAGGGCATCGACCTCATGCTCTCGGGCTGGACCGGTACGGCAGAGACGCTGGAGCGCGCGATTGCGGCTGATCCGGGCTTCGCGCTGGCTCACATTGCCCCTGGCCGTGTGCACGCTTTCTACCAGCAGGGCGATCTGGCGCGGCAGAAGGCGGCGACGGCGCGCGAGCTCGTTGGCGGGCGCGGCACCGAGCGTGAGCGCTCGCGTGTGGAGACGTTGGCGCTCGCGATCGAAGGCCGACTGCCCGAGGCGATCGCGACGATGTTGAAGCATGTCGAGAGCTGGCCGCGCGATGCCGTGGTGCTGTCGCTGCCGCTCGGTGCCTTCGGCCTGTTCGCCTTCTCCGGCATGGCCGATCATGACCGCGCGCGGCATGAGCTGTGCGAGCGGGTCGCACGGCACTATGGCGAGGACTGGTGGTTCCTCACCATGTCCGGCTGGGCGATGACGGAGAACGGCGACGTCGCGCGCGGGCGCGCCGTCACCGAGCGCGGCTTCAACCTCCGCCGCGCCAACGCCCACGCCGCGCATGCGGTGCTCCATGCGATGTTCGAGGACGGTTCGATCGAGGAGGCCGATCGTCTCGTCGACGACTGGATCTCCTCTTACGACCGCGCCGGCATCCTGCACGGCCATATCCTGTGGCACCAGGCGCTTGGCGCACTCGAGCATGGCGATGCGGCACGCGCGCTCAGGATCTATGCCGACGTGCTCCAGCCTTCGGCCACGCAGGCGCCCCCGCTCAACGTCGTCACCGACGGCGCCTCGCTGCTCTGGCGCCTGTCCGCCTACGGCCACGCCGTGCCCAAGGCGCTGTGGCTCGAGGCCGACACCGCCGCGCAAAAACTGTTTCCGAAATCGAGCCTGTCGTTCGCCGACGTCCACATGGCGCTGTTCGCTGCGGCAACGCAAAACAATGAGGCGCTGGCGGCGCGGCTTGCCGTGATCGAGCAGCGGCTCGCCGACGGCAAGCTGCCCGCCGGTCCCGTGGTCCCCACGATCTGCCGCGCACTGGCCGCCTTTGCCGACGAGGACTATGCGGCCTGCGTGCAAATGCTCGCGCCCGTCCTCGGCGAGGTCGTGCGCATCGGCGGCAGCCACGCCCAGCGCGAGCTGATCGAGGATACTTTCATCGTCGCGTTGATGCGCAGCGGCGACCTCTCTCGCGCGCGCACCCTGCTCGACGCCCGCCTGCACCGCCGCCCCTCCCTGCGCGACATGCGCTGGCAGGCCGCGATGGCTTAGCTCCGCCACGAAAAAAACACCGGCCTGACCATCGTCACGGCAGACGAGGTGATCGCATCTTTCGCGCCGAAGTGATGGCAACAATGCCATCAAGGCGGATGATGCGACAATAAATCTCACGACGCGCGATCATCATGACGCGCCAGACATCGCACGCTGCGTCGTTTCGACGCCCGCACTGGCCGGAACGCAGCCGGCACCTACGTGTTGTCACACGACATTCAACTGGAGTGACGACATGAAGTATCTCATTGCCGTGATCGCCGTCGGTGCTGCGGCGCTGGCCGGCGGATCGGCGGCGAAGGCAGGCAACACCACGAGCGCGAGGCCGAACGCGCCGACCGACATCAGCGCGCAGCACCGGCACCATCATGGCTACCGCCATCATCACTGGCGCCATCACCACCACGGTTATTATCGCCCGCACTACCGGAGCTATGGCTATTACCCACGCCACCACGGCTATTATGGCGGCGGACCGTACGGCTATTACGGCGGCGGCCCAAGCGTCACGTTCGGCTTTGGCGGCAGCCGCTGGTAAATTGGCCGGCACGGACCAACGAAAGGCCCGCGAGTCCGCGGGCCTTTTTCATCCGCGCAACATGATCTCCGCCGTCGCCAGCCCGCTCGCCAGCGCGGCCTCGACCGTACCCATGTCCCGGCCGCGATAGAGCGCTTCGCCCGAGAACAGCACGGCACCATCGGCGCGCGCGAGAATCGCCTGCGCCTCGCGCGTGCGCGGCGTCGCCCAGGAATAGGCGCCGCGGGCGAAGGGATCATGCGTCCAGTTGGTCGCCGCCGCCGCAACGAGCTCGCGCGCGACCTCCTCGCGGGGCTGGCCGAAGATCGTGGCGAGTGAGTCCAGTCCAGCGTCGACCAGTCCTTGCGAATCGAGATGCGACAGCTCCGCCGTCCGCGGGCCGCCGAACCAGCCGGTGAGCACGGGATGCGCGTCCGGATAGCGCGTCCACCACACCGGAATGACCTGGTCCGACAGCAGGAAGGTCATGTCGGCGAGGTCGGGCTTGAGCTCGCGCCACCATGGCCGCGCGAAGCGCAGCAGGATTTTGATCACGCTGCCGAAGCCGATGTCTTCGGCGGCAACGGCCTTCGTCCGCGCAGCCGCGGGCAGAGCGATGTCTGGCAATAACGGCAGCGGCACGGTGACGATCACGCGATCGCAGCCGTGCGCATCGCCCCTTGGCGCAACGGACGACGAGGGCGCCGCCCTCTTCGATGATGGCCGTCACCACGCAGCCGAAGCGGATCGCGGCGCCATGCCCGCGGCACTCTTCCGCAAGGAATTCGGTCAGCGCGCCATAGCCGCCGACGATCCGCGCCTGGGTGTGGTGCCCGCCGTCCATCCATTCCTCGCGCAGCGCCAGGATGGAGGCGCGCGCCGGATCGGCCGCATCGTAACCTTCGACCATGCGCTCGATGGAATGGCGCAGCCGCTCGTATTTTGGTCCGGCAAAGTACCGCCGCAGGAAATCGGCGACGGTGAGATCATCCTTCAACGCCCCGAGCACGGCTTGCAGCTCCGCCTCGTACTGATCGTGGCGCTCCTCGCGCGAGAGCCCGATGCCGTCAAAGCTCCATTGCGTGCCCGCGATCTCCCGAAGAGCCAGCCCCGCCTCGCGCAGCAGGGCGCGCGTGACCGGCGCCTCGCCATGGATGAATTCGGCGCCGCCATCGGCGGGATAGCAAAACTCCGCTGCCGGCAGCGGATGAATGCGACCACCGCAGCGCTCGCGCGCCTCCAGAATGGTCACCCTCTTGCCGGCGCGCGCGAGTTCACGCGCCGCCATCAGGCCGGCCGCCCCCGCGCCGACGATGACAATGTGCTCTGGCATATCGGGCATGACGGCGCTTTACCCGGCCGCGCATTGCGGATCGTTCTTGATCTGATAGCGCAGCAGCAGGACGCCACCGCCAAGCTCCCGCACGCTCTCAAGCGTCATGGCGGCAAGCGGCGCGCGCTTGTCGCTGTCCGCTTCCGTCGAGTCGAAAACGAACGGTGCGCCCTTGGTGCCGTCGATCGCGGGACTGAGGATCAGATTGAATTCGTCGAGCAGGCCGGCGCGCAGGAAGGCGCCATTGGCGACGCCGCCGCCCTCCACCAGCAGCCGCTTCACCCCCAGCTCGTGATTGAGGATGTCGAGCGCCAGCGCCAGGTCAATTTCGGACTTGCCGGCGAAGATGTAGGACACGCCGTCGCCGCGCAACCCTCCGAGATGCGAATCCGGCACGCTCTCGGCCAGCACCACCACGATCGGATCGCCGCCGATGTCCGAACGGCCCCAGCCGATCTTGCCTTGCGCATCGAGTACGACGCCGTAAGTCTTCGCGTCGCGCCGCGCGAACCAGTTCTGACGCGGAAACGTCTCGCCCGACATTTCGGGATAGGGCTTGCCTTTGGCGAACTCCGAGCCCGTGACGCGGCCGATCACCCAGGCATCGCCGCCGAGTTCCTCGTGGATCTTCTCGAACCAGTCCGTGCCGGCGCCCTTCGGACGCCAGCGGCTGGGATGCGTGCGGCCGTCGAGGCTCGAATGCATCAGGCAAATGACATACGGCTTCATGCAAATCTCCGGATGAGGCTCACGCCGCCGTTCCGCCCCCGCCGTCGGCCTTGGCGCGATCGTTGACGATCACCGCGAGCGGATTGAGCTTGGGCGGCGCAACGAGCTGCAGCGTGTTGGTGTCGTGATGATTGAACGGCGCGCCGCGCACGAACAACTCGGTCTGGATCAGATAGGTCCAGCTTCCGTCGTCGTTGAAGATGATGTCGCAGCGGTAGGAATCGGTGCGGAAGGCCTGTTCCAGGAAATCGGTCGAGCAGATCCCGTAAGTGGTATCGCCGCGCTTGGCGGTGACGGAGATCTTGCGGTCATCCGGCGCTGCCTTGCCCGAGGCCAGCAGCACCTGCCCGCGCGGGATCGCCAGCGTCTGCATGATCAGACCGGTCGCAGGCTCCCACAGCCAGTAGCCGACCTGGTCGTGGAAGGTGATGTCTTCTTCCGGCGTGTTGATGTGAATGTGATAGCGCAAGCCATAGAAAAGCTGCGGGCCGTTGGCCTGCGGATCGATCGCGTCCATCCTGATGCGCTCGATGAAGGTGCGCCGCTCCGGCCCCTCCGCCTTCGGATTGATGTCGATGCCCTTGTCCGCCTGCCACGTGCCGGCAAGTCGGCGAAGCGGGCCGAGATTGGCGAGGGCGTCGGGCGAGACGTCCTCCGGCTCGGTGAAGATGTCGGCGGGAATGGGCAGCATGGGAACCTCGCGTCGTTGCGGGAGGCAGCAATAGCACAAGGCCAGCGCAAAACTACCGGGAGGGAACCGGAAGCCGTGCCGGACGTTGTCGGCCGTCGAGTCCTCGAAACCCGGGCTCGGTTGGGCAACGATGCCCATGTCACGCGTCGCGGGGAGTCCGGTGCTGTCTGAGAAAGCCGCTCGACAGTCAACTGACCTGAGCTTCCTTGCCGACGGCGGCGAGCTGGGCGCGATGATGCGCGCCCTGGACTGGTCGGACTCGCCACTCGGCCCCCCTCATCGTTGGTCCCAGGCCCTGAAGACGACGGTCGGCATGCTGCTGGCGGCGCGAGCCCAGATCGTTCTGTTCTGGGGGCCCGATTTTGTCGCGCTCTACAATGACGCCTATGCGCCGGGCATCGGCGCCAATCATCCCCGCGCCCTCGGCCGCCCGGCGATCGAGAATTGGGGAGAGCTGTGGGACGATCTCGAACCGCTGCTGGCGGGCGTCCGCCGAACGCGGACGACATTCGCCGCAAAGGACCGCCCCTTCTACGTCGAGCGTCACGGCTACGGCGAGACGAGTTACTGGGACGTCTCTTATTCGGCCATCCCGGATGACGATGGCTCGGTCGGCGGCGTCCTCTGCATCGTCTCCGAGACGACCGAGCGTGTTCTCGGCGAGACCCAGCTGCGGGCCAGCGAAGCGCGCTATAGGGAGCTGAACGCCACGCTCGAACAGCGCGTGGCCGAGCGCACCGCCGAGCGGCATTTGCTTGCCACGATCGTGGAAACCACCGACGGGCAGATTCAGGCCCTCGATCTCGACTACCGCTGGCTCGCCATCAACGCGTCCTGCGCCGATGCCTATCAGCGCATCTTCGGCAAGCGGCCGAAGGTCGGCGATTCCCTGCACGAATTCCTCGCCGACCGGCCGGAGCATCTTGCTGCGGCCACGGCGATCTGGAGCCGCGCGCTGAGCGGCGAAGCCTTCACCACGATCGAGGAATTCGGCGATCCCCGCTTCGACCGCCGCGTCTACGAGATGAAGTTCGAGGCGCTGCGCGCGCCGGACGGCACACGTATCGGAGCGTTCCTGACCGGGATGGACGTGACCGATCGCCTGGAGGAGCAGGCGCGTCTCGCACAGGCGGAGGAGGCGCTTCGTCATGCCCAGAAGATGGAGGCCATGGGCCAGCTCACCGGCGGCGTCGCGCACGACTTCAACAATCTTCTCACACCGATCGTCGGGCTGCTCGACCTGTTCCAACGCAAGGGCATCGGCGGCGAGCGCGAGCACCGCCTGATCGCCGGCGCAGCGCAGGCAGCCGAGCGTGCCAAGACGCTGGTGCAACGCCTTCTCGCCTTCGCGCGCCGGCAACCCCTTCAGGCCGTCCCGGTCAACATCAGCCGGCTCGTTGCCGAGATGGGCGACCTGATCTCGAGCACGACCGGACCGCAAATACAGGTGACGGTGGATGCGCCCGCAGGACTTCCCGAGGCGATGGCCGATCCCAACCAGATCGAGATGGCGATCCTGAACCTCAGCGTGAATGCACGGGATGCCATGCCGGACGGCGGCAAGTTGCGCATCTCGGCCAAGGCCCGCACGGTTGAGCGCGCGCACACATCGGGACTGACGCCGGGAACCTATGTCTGCATCTCGGTCGCCGATACCGGCGTCGGCATGGACGAGGAGACACTGGCTCACGCCGTCGAGCCGTTCTTCTCGACCAAGGGCGTCGGACAAGGCACCGGTCTCGGACTTTCGATGGTCCACGGCCTCGCGTCCCAGCTCGGCGGCGCGCTCACGATCAGGAGTGCCGTGGGAGCCGGGACGACGGTGGAGTTATGGCTGCCGGTGAGCCAGATAACCGCGGGCGCGATCGACAGCGTCCCTCGGCCGAAACTGCAGCCGCTCCCCGCCGGCACCGCGCTTCTCGTGGACGACGAACCGCTGGTGCGCATGAGCACCGCCGAAATGCTGAGCGAGCTCGGTTACACGGTCGTCGAGGCAAGCTCGGCGGAAGACGCCCTTCAGCGCGTGAGGAAGGGCCTTCGGCCGAACCTGCTCATCACCGACCATCTCATGCCGGGCATGAGCGGAACCGACCTCGGCCGTATCCTGCGCAACCAATATCCCGAACTCCAGCTCCTCGTCGTCTCAGGCTACGCCAACAGCGAAGGCATCGCGCCGGACCTGTCGCGGCTGACGAAGCCATTCCGCAGCGACGAGCTGGCGGCGAGCCTTGCGAACCTCACCAAGGTGGCGCAGTAGGCCGCCAGGCGCGACCAGCGCCATTGGAGATCACGAGCCAATGGCCTGCATCAGCGAAAGAGGCACGCAAGGGCCGCAATCGCGCGCCTTCAGCCCGCCTTCGTTCCCGTGACGGCCACAAGCGCCTCGACGAGACGATCGAGATCGGCCTCGTCGGTGTAGAGCGCCGGCGTCACGCGAATGCATTGGCCCTTCGCGACGCCCGCCCGGCGAACCGTCAGGACCTTATGCGTGTCCCTGAGCTTCGCACGATGGCGTCGCGCGGGCGGTCGCGGGAATGAGGGCGGTTGATCGCCGCCCTCAGACGGAGACCGCGCTCAAGCCGCTTGCGACATTGATTTCGCACGCTTCTCGAGCAGGCCGATCGTCGACACCAGATTGTCGCGTCGCGCGCGAAGATTGGCCGCGAGCAGCGGATAGGTCGGCTGCTTCACGTCGAACACCCCGGCTCTCGCTTCTTCCTCGAGAATGTCGGTGTTCAAGAGCCGAACACGCCACCACAAATCCGCGATCAATGCATCGAGCTGGAGTTCACCAGCACCAGAACGGGACACTTCCTGCATGGCTTGCCTCAACCTGAAACGGCCACCTCTGTTGGGGCCTGGATTGGTCCTGACTGAGCAAGCGGAGTGCCAGGAATGGGCGGGCCGAGATCCGGGTCAGGAGCGAGCTGCGCGATGGTCCGGTTGCCCGCATGAACCGTTGAACGCAAGCCAGGCGCAGCTCGCGGCCGTCGTTCGGCTGCGATGAGGATTGGGGAGATTCAGCGGGCAGGCTGGATGTTGCGCCAGTCAGAAAGGCTACGAACTCGTATATTGTTGAAATTGCTGCATAAATTTAAATTGCGGGGAGCATCGGCTAGCTTCGTCCTCCCAACGGGTTTCCGCCGAGTTTACGATGGACGCAGCTGCGCAACGGGCGCGCTCCGAGCTGCCCATCGCCAAAGCCACGCAGGATTCGAGACCAGACTTCGAGACTGGCGTAGGCCCCGAGGGCGGCTCGCTGGCGGACCGCACTGATTCGGATAATGATCGTTGCCGGTCGTCTTGGCTTCTTCGGCGACCACGCCCATCTCGTCAAATCCCCAATGCTTCGCAGCCTTTCTGACGCAACTGGTTTACCGCGGGTAAGCTTTGTGCAATGAACGATGTCACCGCTCGAACGAACGCCGATGCCTTGACCGAGAGACGCCTCGCTCACACAAAGACTCGAGAAAGCCCGCCACGCACCGATGTCGGGACGATCATCCTCCATTGGGCGACCGCGCTCGCGTTCGTCGTAAGCCTCGTTACCGGCATACGCATCGCAGCGGACGCGCTGCACGCCCCCTTCTCGAAATGGCTCGCTCCGGTCCTGCCGCAGGGCGAAATCTTTTCCTGGCATTTCCTCGCGGGGCTGGCCCTCTTTTTCTGCGGGGCGGCCTACGTCGCCTACCTCGCGCGCAGCGGCCTCCTCGAGCGTAACAGCCCCAGGAAGACGCGGATCCTCGCGTTGCGCGCCCCGGCTCGCCTCAAGTGGGGAGCCGTCAACGTCATCCTGCATTGGTTCGTCTATGCGCTCGTGATCTTCCTCACGGTGACGGGCGTCATGATGTATCTCGGCTATGGCGGCTGGTGGGCTTATCTCCACTCGACGGCCGCCTTCGTCGCGCTCGTCTACATCTTCGCGCATGTCGCCGCGCATTATCTCCATGGCGGCTGGCAGCAGATTTTCCGCGTGTTTCGGCCGACGCCGCTCGCGATCACGAAGGCCGTGCGGCCGAGGCCTCTTCTCGTCGCCGCTGCAATCGGGGTAGCCGTCGCGTGCGGCGTCGCCGGGCTCGACTGGGCGACGCGCGATACGCTCGTCATCGCGCGGGTAAGCGCCGCGCCCAAGCTCGACGGTGCCATGGGAGATCCCGCCTGGTCGCGCGCGCTCCCCGTCTTCATTCGCACGCAGCAAGGTGCCAATCTCGGCGGATCGGGCGAATCGCTCGTGGAGGTGCGCGCCCTGCACGACGGGCAGAAGCTCTATTTTGCCTTCCGCTGGGAGGACCCCACGCGCTCCCTCCGCCGCATTCCGATCATCAAGCAAGAGGATGGCTGGCACGCCCTCGACGAACGTGCGGGTCTGCAAGACGCCTCCGACTTCTACGAAGATAAACTGGCGGTCATTTTCTCGGATAATCCATCGCTCGGCGGCGCAGGCGCGACGGATCTCGGCGCCAACCCGCTGCCCGGCAAACCGATGCCGATCAACGGCCGGGGCTTCCACTTCACGACGGATGGCAGCTACATAGACATGTGGCAGTGGAAGGCGTCGCGCGGGGGCATGCTCCGACGCGTCGACAGCCAATATATCGGCCCGCCCTACGCCCCGACCCTGGACGAGCAGAATTACAATGCCCGCTATCAGGGCGGCTATTGGAATAAGCCTGGCCGCACCCTTTATTCGTATAACTTCAAGTTCATCCACCGGGACGACAAAGGGCCCGTCACGGTTCTGCGGCTGCCCAAGGACTTGAAGGCGCAAGTCGCAGCCCTCGGCAAGTTCGATCTCAATCCCGACAGCAGCGACGACGAGAACGGCCGCTGGTACATGTTCGACTGGGAGAGCGAACCCTACACGCCAGAGGCCGACGCGAGGATTCCCCTCGGCACGATCCTGCCTGGCGTGATCATTGCCGGCGACAACGAAGGAGAGCGAGCCAATGTCTCCGGGGTTTCAAAATGGAACAACGGACATTGGACGCTCGAGCTGACGCGCAACATGAAAAGCGATGGCAGATATGACAAAGCCTTCGTGCCAGGCAAAGATCTTTACATGTGGGTCGCTGTCTTCGACCATACACAGACGCGGCATGCGAGCCATAACCGCCCGGTGCGTGTCGTGTCGGAAAATTAGGGCTCTCGGCGACGTGCGCGACCGGAGGCCACTCCCAAAGGCCTCGCGATGAACAGGCACTGTCGGCTCGTCATCAACGGCAAGCTCGTGGAAGCCCGCGCCGGCGAAAGCCTGATCGACGCGGCGCTCGGCGGCTCGATTCTCGTTCCACACGACTGCAGATCTGGACAATGTCAGAGCTGCCGGGTGACGGTCGTTTCGGGCTCGGTCGATGACGGCGGCTCGGGCCATGGCCGCACTGTGCTCGCCTGCCAGGCAGCGGTCGCAGGCGACGCCGAGATCGAATTCGAAGAATTGCCGCTACCTGAGAAGCGGGCGGCCGCCGTCACCGAGATCAACCAGCTCTCGTCGGAGATCGCCGAAGTCGTGCTGACGACTTCGGCGCCGCTCGAGTTTCGGCCGGGCCAATATGTGCGCGTCAAGTTTTCCGGCTATCCTGCGCGCGAGTTCAGTCCGACATTCAGGCTCGATGGTTCCTTCAAGCAAGTCGAGCTTGTCTTCCACATCCGGTGCCTGCCTGACGGCACCGTGTCGGGGCAGCTCGGCAAAGCCATCAGGCCCGGCCATAAAGCGCATGTGCAAGGCCCCTTCGGACAAGCCTACCTACGACAGGGGCAGGGGCCGCTGGTGCTGGTCGCCGGCGGAGCTGGCTGGGCCCCGATCTGGGCGCTCGCCCGCTCGGCGCGCTCGACCCAGCGCAACCGCGAGATGGCGGTCGTCGCCGGCAGCCGGGATGCCGACAATCTCTATATGCTTCCCTCGTTGCAGTGGCTGATCGACGACGGAGTCCGCGACGTCATTGCGACGACGGAGGTCGGGTCTACCCTGCCGATCAGGCCCGGGCGCCCATCGCACTACCTGCCCCTGCTTGGGCTGGAGGATACGGTCTACGTCGCCGGCCCGGTCGGTCTCGTCGAGATCGTGAAGAACAAGGCGCGCTCGGCCAATGCGCAATGCTACGCCGATCCTTTCCTGCCGAGCTCTCAAACCCCGTCGCTGATGGACAAAGTCACCCGTCTATGGCGAAGCGGGGAGCAGCCTCATCGCCCCGGTCTGTGAGCCGATGCCGAGTTCGGCAGCGTGGGCGGCCGCCGAGTCTCGGCGCCTCACGGCTTGACGGGCAGACTGCCGAGGCTGGTGATGACGTCGGCTGCTTTCTGCGCATCGGCAAAGCGCAGAAAGGCCAGGGCGTCCGGATCCTGCAACGTATTTAGATAGATCAGCGCCAGCACCACGCTCGAGGGATAATCCGCGTCCGTCGGGTAGTGGCCGTCCACGCGAAGCACCGTGAGCCCCTGTTCCAACGGCCGCGAGAAAGGACCGAAGCCGATCGCGCCTTGAACTTCGCGAACCGTCTCGATCGCTTCCTGCGTGGTCGTCGCTATCTTCGATTTCTCGGTGATCTCGAGATCATGCCAGCCGGGCATGCTGGCCCGTAGCACGGTGAGAGTGCTGTCCTGGTCCTCGCGCCGCACGACGCGGATGCGCATATCGGCGCCGCCCAGCTCCTTCCAATTGGCAAGGCGGCCCGAATAGATCGCAACGAGCTGAGCGCTTGTGACGGCACTCACTCCGCAGCCGGGATGGACGATGAAAGCCGAGGGCAGGCGGGCGATCGCCTTGTAGACGATGCCGGAAGCCACCTCGGCGTCGGTCAGGCGGCGTGCGACGCGCCCCAAGATCGCCTTGCCGGACCCCACGGCCGCGATGCCTCCGCCAGAACCGATGCTCGGCGGGACCTCGATCTGTGCCGATCCCTCCTGCTGCATGAAGCTCGCGGCGATGGCGCGCAGGACATCGATGCCGTCTCCGGTCCCGACGATGTCGAGCTTGCGTGTTTCGGCGGCAGCGGCATTCACCACCGCAAGGCAAAGGCCCAATAGGGCTGCCATTATCCTCGAAAATGCCATTGCAGACCCCTTCGAACCAAGAGGTGCACAATCTGGCAAAGAAACCTAAACCTTCTGTTGTCGCAACGCCGTGCCTTTTGGAATCATCAGTGTGGCGAACAGAAAGTGAAAGCACACAATCTGATGGTTTCGAAAAACCAATTGGTAATTAACTAGCCACAAATAGACGACAAATAGACGATTTAGAGGGTGTCACTCGCCTAAGTTCGGCGCCTTGAAGACAGCTCAGTGGGGGCCTCAGTGAGCGACATTGATCGGCCCCCGCAAGTTCAGGGTGCTGACAGGTGGTGGCGACCGACACCGATATGGCGAAGACATCGAAGACGCCGTCCCGCTGGCGTCGTTGGGCTGTTCCGTCCGGAGTTCGTTTCCCCTCGTCTATCGCCATGCGCCTCGTTGCCGTCGTGCTCGCGACCGGCGTGCTCGGGCTCGGCCTCATCGGTGGCTTGACGGCGCTACGCCTGCAGCAGCAACTGGGGCATCAGGCTGCGGCACTGGGCGAACTCTCGGAAGACCAGCTTGCTCATCGCCTCGACGGCGAGGCGCAGTTGGCGCGAGCGCGAATCGAGGTCCTCGGCGCGGAAACCGCGTCGCGCCTGCGCCAGATCGCTCAGCGCGCCGATATTGCAAAGGCGGTCGCCTCGAACAACGATGTGACGATCCGCGAGTTGCTCAGCGTCGTTGCTTCGACCTCCAGCTTCGAAAGGCTGATCGCCTTCGACGAAACCGGCCGCGTGATCGGTGCCAACACGCCACTCGACCTCCTCGCTCTGAACGGGGCGATCGAGGGGACCGACCTCTCCGTCAATCTCAGGTCGATCCTCAAGCACAATAGCCGCTCGCACCCGCGAGGTGAGGAAGGCACCTATGAGCTCAAATCGGCTGAACTGTCTGCGCTTGGCCTGCCGGAGCGCCCCACTATAGCGCACACCGCAATCGAGCCCGTGTTCGACGACTTCGGCGACCTCATCGGCGCGCTCGTCGCCATCCGACCGCTCGGGCGCACGGAGCGGACTCTCGAGAACTTCACTTCGCTAGCCAATGCCGGCGTGGTCATCATCATGGGTGACGACAAGATCGTGTCTTCTGCGGGGCCTGAAGGGGTGAAATTCAGCAGCGCCAGGACGCGTTTGGGCGGACTGCAGCGCTCGGATGACGGCAACTACGTCGCGCGCTGTGTCGAATACGAGGCTACGCTCAAGGTGTGTACGTTCGCGAGCGCAACGCTCGTGACGACGACACGCGATCAGATGTTCCAGATCGGCGCCGCACATACCCGCTCGCTGATGTGGCAGTTCCTGGCATCCGCGGCGCTGGCGCTCGGTGCCTTGGTCGTCGCGCTGTTGGTTGCCGTAAGGCACTTCACGAAAGGACTTTCGGAGCTCGCCAAGACCGCCCAGGAAATCGCGGGAGGCAATCTCGACGTTCCGTTCCGCGCAACGGGCATCGGCGAGGTTCGCGGCCTCGGCCTCGCATTCGAGCGAATGCTGACGCACTTGCGCGCCAGCACGCGAAGAATTCGCCAGCTCGCTTTCTACGATACAGTGAGCCGCATTCCCAATCGGGAGAAGATGCGCATCGATGCGCCGGCGCTCATCGACGCTGAACAAGGCGGGGCGCTGTTGTTCCTCGACCTCGATGGCTTCAAATCCATCAACGACACTTTCGGGCACAAGGCTGGCGACGAGCTGCTCAAGTTGGTGGCCGAGCGCTTGAGCAATTTGCTGGCGTCCAAGGTCGCTGCCGGCAAAAGTCTGCTCGCCCGGGTCGGAGGCGACGAGTTCGTCGCCATCATCGCCGGGGTGAAGACGGTCGAGGCCGCGAGCCTCTGTGCCCGCGAGATGATCGAGACGCTGCAGGTTTCCTTCAAGCTCCAGAGCAACCATGCGACCATCGGCGCCAGCATCGGCGTTGCGATCTGGCCCACCCACGGCACCACCTATGACGATCTCCTGATCCGCGCCGACCTTGCGATGTACGTCGCGAAGAGCTCGGGACGCAACACCCACGCGTTCTTCACTCCGGATCTCGCCGAGGTCGCGCGTGCCCGGCATGCGCTCGAAACCGATCTCGCCCTCGCGATCCGCAATGAAGAGCTCGTCGTCCATTACCAGCCCAAGGTGTCCTGCGTGAATGGCCGCATCGTGGGCGTCGAGGCGCTGGCGCGCTGGCATCATCCGAAGGAGGGCAACATTCCTCCTCAGCGCTTCATCAAAATCGCGGAAGAGATCGGTCTCATCATGGAGATCGACCGCTTCGTGCTCAGGCGCGCGCTCGCCGAGATCGGGGGCTTGATCCGGGCCGGCTCAAACCTCGTGCTTGCCGTAAATGTCGCGGCGACGGAAATCGAGGACCCGCTGTTCATCAAGGATATCGTCACGACCGTTCGCGAGGCCGACTTCCCGCCGCGATACCTCGAGATCGAGGTCACGGAGTCGGTAGCGATGCGCAATCCTGATGTCGTGCGCGAGAGAATAAGCCTCCTCAGGCAATTGGGAATACGCTTCGCAATGGACGATTTCGGAGCCGGCTATTCGAATCTTTCGACCATGGCGAGGCTCCCCTTCGACGCCGTGAAGCTCGATCGCACGCTCGTCGCGGGTGTCGCGGAAGACCGCGAGAAGCAGACGATCCTTCGTCTTGCGCTCGGACTTGCGAACGAATTGGGGTTCGAAACGGTGGTCGAAGGCATCGAAACGGCCGAAGACCTTCGGTTCGCGGCCGAAAACGGCGCGACCATGGCGCAAGGTTATATTTTCTCTCCGCCGGTATCGCTCGATGAGTTCACCGTCCTGCTCCAGCCGACCCTTTTGGCTTCGACGGTCGAAGTGGCGCCCAGGCGACACGGAGCGGAGCGGCAGGCTGCCATCCGCTGAGCCGTCGGCTTTCCGGTCCTCGGCGACGCATGCGCATGAACGTTCGCGTGTCAGCCGAACTGGTAGGGAAGCAGGCGTTCGCCAAAAGCTTCGCCTCGCCAGATCAATTGCAGGCCCGTGACGATTTCCGCCGGGGAGGCCATTCGAGGGCGGGCGAACCGTCATCGTGGCAGCACCTCTGGGCCGGCTACCGCTCTTCGCGCGCGCGGGCTCGATCGTTCCGATTGAAGACGGCAGGGGGCTGAAAGCAATCGTGTTCGGCGCGCCCGATCGCGGTGGTTCCGGTCTTGTCTATGTCGACAATGGCGAGACGTCGGATTGGCGCAAGACGGGCAGGACGATCGAATTCCGCCTGCGCCGCGACGATACTGGCCCCGTGCTCGATGTCAGCTGAGCAGAGCTCTCGGCACCAATCCGCGTCCGCGGCGTCGGCGTGCCGAATCTGCGCCTTGCCGGCACAGTCGAGTGAGCCGCGTTTGGCGCACCTGTAGCGAGGTCTGAGGGACGTTGGCGGGCTCAAGGCAAGGGCTCTGTCCGCAGTTCGTGGAGTTGACCTGCCCTTATTGGCGACATCTTGAAAGAACTGAAACCGCACGGCGCAGGATCGCCCTCAAGCGCCTGCAGCAGCCGCCGACTTGGACACGGCCGGCTTTCGACCAGGCTCAATAAGGCAACCCCGAGTTCCTGGCCGCTCACCAGGTGAGTACACATTCGGGATAGGCAACTCCGGTCGATGACGTACCGAGGAGAGCTCGCTCAGCGCGACCCTGCGCTGGCTCCTCTACGTTCCTGTTATTTGCCATTCCTAGCGGGTCAGCGCGACCTGCTTGAATGCAATCACGAGAGCTTTTTCGAGTTTTCCCTGCATCCCCGAGAGAATGCCGTACGCCTCCGACCGAGGCATGGTCGGCTTGTAATGCCGGTGCTCAATCAGGGCGGCGAAGATGTCGGCAATGGTCAACATTCTCACGATATCGGCGATGCTCTCGGCAGAGAGCGCGTCCGGATATCCGCTGCCATCGAGATATTCATGATGATGCCGGACTGCATCCAGGATCTCGGCCGAAATTCCAGTCTGAGCTTTCAGAAACTCGTACCCCGCCACAGGATGCGTCTCGACAAGCGCCCGCTCCTCGGCATCCAGACGTCCGGGCTTGTCCAGGATCGCCAAGGGGATCTTCGCCTTGCCGATGTCGTGAAACATGGCGGCCGAGTACAGCCGCTCAAGATCGGTTCTCTTCAGCCCTAGGCTAAGGCCGAAGTCGATGGCTACGCCGGTAACGAGGAGGCAGTGCTGGTAAGTCCCCTCGTGATGGCGCCGCACGGCGGTGAGCCATTCAGCGAGGCCGCGCTCGGTGATCCGTTCGGCGATCCCCCTGCCAGCTTCTATGGTCGCCATCACGTCTATTGGCTCGCCGAAAGACGCCGCAGCAAACATCGATCCGATCGCAGCAGCCGCGACCTCCACCGCATTGTCTTCCTGCGTCGCGCCAGTTGGTGAAGCAGCCTCTGAGTTTCCTCGATTGGCCAATGCCGCGAAGAGTTTGGCCGGATTAATTTTTCCCGTCACGGCGAGCGTAGCTCCAAGGGCATAGGCCTGTGAGATGCAGGCGTGAGAGGGCTGCTCGATCAGGAATATGCGCTTGGAAACTTTGGCCGTCCGCGCACTTCTCCTCTTCAGAGCGGCGATGTTTTCGATCACACGCAGATCGGCCCGCACAACCAATGCGTCAGGCAACTCCGAGAGCTTCGAGTCGACATCCAGTCGCTCCCCTGCGATCTGAAATCTTCGATCGAGCAGGCTGCAAAGCTCAGACAGCTTCGCGGCATTATCAGCCAGAACATGCACAAACATGAGAGCCGCCTCCGAGACGCTGACCGGCGTCTTCACGCCCAAAACGATCCCTGATCCTCAGGCGGTTCGTTCAACCACACCAGTGCCTCGCGCAATCTCAGGAACATCACTCGCTCCTCAGAGGGAGACGATCGGCCTCCTCCGGAGAGATAGAGGATGAAGCCCTTGCTGTCGTGATGAAAGAGGGCCTCTTTGGCTTCGCAAGTTGCAAGAGACGGAACGTCGATGAAAGACACCGTTCGCGAGGAGACTAGCTGCATGGGTTGCTACCGGTCATTCAAGGCTGGATAGGATTCCACTCACCGCGCACGAGCGAGATGATCATCCTTGCTGGCCCCTTTCTTCCTCGTCTTGCCGGTGACGAAGTGGACACCGACATGTGCTCCATTGATCCAAACCAACTCGCATCGGCGAAATGCCAGCCCGGTGGAGGATAGAACGAGGAAGAACTCCTGAGCCTTGAGCGCGTCGGTAGAGCCCTCCACCTCGAGCTTGGCGCCCGTGTCCGAAATATCGAGCAGCGCGCAGCTTCGGCGCCACGTTCCATCCACGCCCATGATATTGACCAGGTGCTTATGTTCAAAGTGAACGCGGGCTGCCTTTCGATTGTTCCACCACATCGCACCCCCCGGAGTAACGGTACGTTCAAATGAGCAGTTCTCGATGGACATGCGCAGCTCGCTGCGCGCAGCCGCGATTAGCTGGCCATCCGTTCGGACTGGAGCTGCAACTGGCTCGTCGTCCGCTCGGCAATCGGCCGAGCAACAATCGGATGCAGGCGTTCGCGAGATCGGAAATGAAGATCGCTTGGCGCAGATACACTGTTGAGTGAATCTCTATTGAGATGAGCGAGGCCATGTGCGTCAGAATATTGAATGGAGAGCAGTGTGAGTGCCGTGGCCTAGCTGGGGATTGGCGAGGACGACTGAATTTCAGGACAGTAGACATATGGTTCTCAATAGGTTTGGGCTTCACGGCCAGAGGAGCAAAATGGATAACAACAAACCGACGGGACGCGCGGACTGGATCTCGCTGGTGAGCCCGGCTTCGACCAGGAGGAGTGCAGCTAAAACCGCACTGTAGAATGCCCCGTGTTCCCTGACATAATTCTCACGTAGTAGTTGTTAACGTTGTTCTAAGTCTCCTGGCAGTCCAGGGTGTTATGATACCAACTGACGCCAGAAAAATGAGATGGACGTTCGGCAGCACCGGGCCAAGCGCTACACGGCGAACACCTGGTTGGCCGCTTCGTCCACGACCGAGCTGCTCGGCGACGGGCCACTCGCGAGCAGCTGCCCAAGCGGGTGGACTACCTTTTGCGCTACACGCGAGACTTTCCGCTTGCCGTGGTCGAGGCTAAGGCCTGCTACAAATCCGCAATGGATGCCGTGCAACAGGCGCGCAGCTACGCAGAAATGCTCGATCTCAAGTACGCCTATGAAGGGTGGGACCCTGCCAACGCCCCCCTTTGGGTAGAGTTCTGCGAATAAGTGGGGACGGAGCCAGCCCTCCCTCTCCTGCGCCTGCTTTGTCAAAGTTATAAATCCCATGGACAAACAGGAACAGATAGCAACCAATCGGCGTCCCACCACCGCCATCGGTGGGACAATACCTCGATTTTATGTTGCTGTTTCAGGTGCTTGCTTTTGGAATGGTGCCCAGGGAGGGAATCATACGCAGTCACCGACAGGAGGAACCGCTCTTTGTGCTCAGTATGATGGTCTGATGCGTGGGACCATGGCAGAGGTTGGCTACTCCCGACCCGCACTGGATCGCGGGGAGCCCCGCCTGGCTGGCGATGTGCTGCGATGATCAGCCGAGAGCCTTGAAATCGTATGAGATGCGTCCAGCAGGCAGGTAGAACAGAGCGATAACCGCGCCGCCCCTGACCTCGGGATAGTGCCTGCTGCCCGGATCGGGTGCCGTCCAGCCCGGTCCCTGCCATCCCTGTAATCCCTTCAACTCCGCCCCCTTGTTCAGGGGCACGACGAGGTTGAGCTCGCCATAGGGATGGCCGTGATACTGGCCGCGCAGCACGTCGTGGTCATCTTCGTCCTTGGAGCGGCGCGGATCAGCGCTGTTCACGTAGACAGCGGTGATGCTGAACTGGAAGGTCTCAGCTGTCGGCTCCAGGATGCGACTGCGCCGGTATTGGGCCGTCCACCTCCGGGTTTGCCGCCCACCCCTCCTCGACCCCGATCTCGATCAGGCGGGCGAGATGGCGATGGAGCGCACTATCTTCCCCATATGTTGTGTTGAGCCAGCGCTCCATCTCCGCGCCGGGTGTCGTGTCCTTGACTTCCCGGAGAAACGGAATGCTACGCTGATGAGTTCTTCCCGGCTTCCCATGGTGATCTCCTCTTCGACTAAGTTTTACACTTCGAATCCCTGAAACGTGGCGAACGCATCAGTATCCGGCTCGTGGCATCAATGTTTCCCGTCCCTCGATCTTGGCCGACGGAAATGCAGTACACCAAGGAGGGATTAGTTCGGCCAAGCTGAGCCAAGGATGATCGAGCAGAAGTTCTGACGGACATAGTTCATGTCCTTCAGCGACAGGACGTCGGCCTTCACGTTTCCGAACGTCGTCAGCGGCTTCTTGATAATTCCGTTGGCGAAGTGATCGATGATGTTTTCCTTGAAATTCGGCTCGCGCGGATGATGAATGCAGACATGGTCGCGCTGTTCATGCGTGAAGTCGTGATAGGCGATGCCGAGCACGTCCATCTCCACACCAGCGGTCACCAGCGCGATGGTCGGGCGCATATGCTCGGGGATTCCGGGCGTGGTGTGGAGCGCGATGGCAGTCCAGACATCCTCGATGTCACGCTCGGGCACGCCGTAGCTTTTCATGAATTTGCGGGCGGCATTGGCGCCGTCGACCTCGAAGCGCAGATCGGGGCTCGAATATTTCTCGGTGAGGCCCATGTCGTGGAACATGGCGCCTAGGTAAAGCAGCTCCGGGTCGTATTTCAGGCCGCGGCGGTCGCCCGTGAGCGCGCCCCACAGGAAGACACGGCGACTATGGTTGTAGAGCAGGTCGTCTTCGGTATCGCGCACGAGCTGCGTGGCTGCGCGCGCGATGGCGCTGTCGGGCACGCGAATGCCGGCGATGATTTCGGACATGGAGCAATCTCCTTGGTTGGATAACGGCTGGCTGCTTGTCCGGATTAGGCAACAGAGCTCTGCTCCGGACAACAAGCGGGAGGCTACGGATCAGGACAGCCGTACGTCGTTTCCTGACAAAGGGCCGCTCGGAGCTTCAGCGCAGTAGGAGCCCGCAGTTTCGTCCTCGGATAGCTCGCGAACTATTCCGGTTCTGCTCGCCGGAAGCTGGCGCGGTATTGGACAGGGGTCACGCCGAGACGGGTGCTGAAGACAATCCTCATCCGATCTGCAGATCCGAAGCCGCAATCGAAGGCAATGGCCTTCAGCGGTCGGTCGCTTGCTTCCAGCATCATGCGCGCGGCATCAATACGGGCGCGCTCGATGAATTCGTGCGGTGTGGTCCCGGTCACCTGCCTGAAATGCCGAGCCAGGTTCCGGGGGCTCATGCCGGCCACAGCGGCAAGCGACTCCAACGTGTGGCGATCCCCAATATTGGCCATGACATGGTCCTGGATGCGTGCGATTGGCGATTCCGGATCGGCAGGTGCCGTGAGATAGGGACTGAACTGCGATTGTCCGCCCTGGCGCTGGGCAACGACAACCAGCCGCTTGGCGACCTTGAGCGCCGTTTCCGCGCCGTGCCGCTGCCCGACGAGCGCCAAGCCCAAATCTATCCCCGCAGTCACACCAGCCGCGGTGATCAACCGTCCATCGCGGACATAGATCAGATCCGGTTCGACTTTTGCCTTCGGAAACCTTGCCGCCAGCGCCTGTGCATCCTGCCAATGGGTCGTGACTCGCCGATCGTCGAGGAGGCCGGCATAGCCGAGCACAAAAGCCCCTGTGCAGATCGATCCATAGACGCTGGAGCGCCACGGCAGCTCCTTGACCCACTGAAGCAGGCAGGGTTCGGGCTCCACTTTCGGTGGCGTCGGAGTGCCGGCCACCAGAACGATGTCGAAGCCGCCCGCCGCCTCCTCGAAGGTCAGGTCGGCGACCATGCGTATGCCGTTCGACGCGCGCAGCGGATTGCGGTGAGCAGCAACCAATACCGTTTCATAGCGGTCCGCGCTGCCGAGAAACGCGTTCGCCTCACTGAACACATCCATCGGCCCAGCCACGTCTAGCGCCTGGACCCCCTCACAGACGACGATTGCGACAGCTTGTACCGGCACCTCTCTGTCTCTCCAGTCTAGCGCCCCATTATGCAACTAGTTCCGGAGACTGCAAAAGTCTTGGCACGACCAGCGAAGCAACAACGAAACGTCTACCGGTTGGCTCGTTGGCGCAGCCGCCAACCAGTAGCCCCTGCAGCTCCTCAATTGAGCATCACGGCCACAGGCGAGCTCGTCGCGCAATCTTCGTGATCACGGCCCCTTGTCTGGCGTCGTCAAGGGCCCGTTCTTGGAATCGACGACGAAGATTGCCAGTAGGCTGGCAGGCTCCTTGTCGCTGGCGTTCTCGCTGATGGTGTGATGTGAGCCGGGCATTTCGTAAAACCCTTCGCCTGCGTGATAGACCTTGGCGGGGTCATTGCCAACTTGGCTGCGGATGGCCCCGGATAACACATAGGCGTAGATAAATGCCGAGGCTGCGTGGTGATGAGCCAGCGATTTGCCTCCGGGAGGATAGTTCACCGTCACAGCAACTATTTTCTTTCCTTCGACATTCGGGAGTGCGTGCTCGAACGCGACTTTCACCTCCTCCCGCTCCTGCGCGATCGCGGGTGAAGCTCCCAAGGCGATCGCTAACGCTATCAGCGGCACGAAGGCCGCTCGCATTGCTCTCCTCACTAGTTTTGCTGTCGTATCTCGAGGGTTTGACAGCGCGCCAATCCGATAGGAAAATCCACTGATCGACATCATAGCACTCCACTTCTAACGAGCTCGCGCAAACTAGCTGGAACCAAGATGCAGGGCCGATGGCCGGCGGCGGGAAAACCGACGTGCAGGTCCCGCGCGAGGGCGGGTAAAAGCCCGGCGATCATGGACCCCTCGGTGCCGATGGCAGAAGCGCCGAGAGTTAGCCAGATGAGGGAGGCTAGCGAGCCGACGCCGGTAGCTTGCGCGCGATCGGGGTCGAGCTCCTGGAGCACAAGATAGGTTCTAGTCATGATTGTGAGCCTGGTGCTGGGAATCCGGGAAAGGAGAAGCAGCGATCAGGTCGCAGGCGTTGGGACTCTTGAACCCCGGCATGAAACGTTCGCAAACGGCGGCGTTGACGGTGCCATACGTGGTCGCTGGCTTGTGCGCAAAACCGGCGAAATACTCCTGAATGAAGCCTTCTTTGAAATTGGTGCGCGGGTACTTGGCGACGATTTCCTCGCGCAGCTCCGCGGGAAATTGCTCGAACCCCACTCCAATGACATCGAGAAGGACACCGGAATTGAGGAGCGCTACTTCAGGACCCATGTACTTCGGGATGCCGGGAGTGGTATGCAGCGCGATTGCTTCCCAGACGGTCTGCACCTGATCTTCAGCGATGTTGTGGGTGTTAAGAAACTGTCGGGCCGCATTTGCGCCATCGACCTCGAAGCGCTCGTCTGAGCTCGAGAACTTCTTGATCAGGCCGAGATCGTGAAATGCGGCAGCGACGTAAAGGAGTTCACGGTCGAAGCGCAGATTCCTCTGACGACCCTGCTCAGCCGCGAACAGGTAGACGCGGATCGAGTGATTGAAGAGCAGATCGGTGGAATGTTCGCGCAGGATGTCTGTCGCCTCTTTCGCGAGCAGGGAATCGGGAACGACGAGAGCATTGGAGAGATTTTGGGTTGTCATGGTTGCGTCCTTTCAAGAGTTACTGTGAGGCTTGGTTGTGCGTTGCGCGCGCAACTGCGAAATTGTGCTGATCAACTCGCTCCGACGTCGAGCACGATCTTTCCTTTCGGCTGAGGCCGCACGCGTTCCAGCATCAAATGAGCCTCGCGCGCATCCGCGAGGGGTAAGACTGCCCCTACCTTTGTTCGTAGTTTTCCACCATCGATGAAGCGAGCGATCTCTGTCAGGTATTGGCTCGTGACGTTGACCAGAAAGAAGGCGGCTTCAACACCGTAGCGCTTTGCAAGATCCTGATCCGGGCAGGACACTGCCGAGATCAGCTTGCCGCCGCGACGAAGGACCCGGAACGAGCGGCTTTGTGTTTCGCCGCCGACCAGATCAATCACAGCGTCCGCGTTCTGAACTTCTTCCTCGAAGCGCTGCGTCCGGTAGTCGATCACCGTGTTTGCGCCGAGGTTGCCCGCGACGGAAATATCGCCCATCGATGCGGTCGCCACGGTTTGCAAACCCGCGTGACGGGCCAGTTGAACTGCATAGGATCCGACATTGCCGGCCGCACCGTGAATGACCACCGTTTGACCCGCTTTGAGTTGGGCGTGATCAAACAACGCCTGCCATGCCGTCACGGCGACGACAGGAACGGACGCGGCTTCGAGATGGCTTAGCGAGCTTGGCTTGCTCGAGACCATTCCTGCGGAAGCCACAGCGTACTCGGCGTACGCACCGATAAACTGCGGATTCGTAACACCATAAACCTGATCTCCCACACGTAGTTCGGAAACGCCCGGCCCCATCGCGACGATTTCACCGGACAGATCCGAGCCCAAAGTGAGGGGAAGCGGTTGCGGCAAAGCGCTCTTGCCGGATCTGATCCAGCCGTCCCATGGGCCAACTCCAGCGGCCGCAACTTTGACCAGGACCTCGCCAGGACCTGGCTCGGGTCGCGGCAAGCGCTCGAACTTCATGACCTCTGGCGACCCAAACTCGTGCACGCGCCAGGCCATCATTGTTGAATGAGTTCGCTCTTCGTTTGCTTGAGGAACAATGCTGCTCGCGGTCATCACATCCTCCTTGCGCTCAGCGCGTCATGATTGCCGTCGACCGTTCGGGGCGATTGATGGGGACGGGCTTATCCGTATGTCGCAACGAGTCGTGCCCCGGACAACGAGCACGATCCCGCGGATCAGGACAGCCGTACGTCGTTTCCTGACAAGGCCCCTCCGAACGTTCCCGGAGCGGTTTCGCCGTCGGATGCGATCTAATCCGATTCCACCCAGCCGAAGCTGCCGCGATGTTGGACAAGGGTAGCGCCGGGGGGCTCACCCTCAGCTGGTCCCGATCCGAAGGCGTGATCGGAAGCTGCGGGCTTCAGCCGCCGGTCCCTTTTTCCAGCATCATACATGCGGCATCGAAGCGCGCGGCGGATCGGATGAGGGAGCCATCAATGCCGTTGGCAGTCTGCGCTGCGAAAGCATCAAGGGCGATAAGCATCTTCGGGAGGTGGTCAACCTCCCATCAAGGCGCACAACGACAGGATCGCCGAAACGTCGTATGGCCGGATGGAGAGTCAGCTGGAGCGCGACCGGATAACCGATGAGGACGATGCTTAGGGCGTCATCGCACTTTCGATTTCCGAATATCGAGTACCCTTATTCAGGAAACACTCACGATTTTTCCCATCGCGGCTTCGGATTACTGGTCAATTGCCATCGTCTTGCGTGGAGACGGCAATGCGCAGCGTGGCGCCGCGGTCCGGCCTCTCACGCAATGACCTCCCACCAAATCGTAGTTCAGCGTGGAAAAGCGTGGAAATGGTGCCCAGGGGCGGAATCGAACCACCGACACTGCGATTTTCAGTCGCATGCTCTACCAACTGAGCTACCTGGGCGTGCTCCAAGAGAGGGGCCAAAGCCCATCGAGCGGGCGGTTTATAGTGGGCCGGGAGCTGCCTGTCCACCCACGCTTCGCCTTTGGCTTCGCGGGGCATGGCCCGGCTGTGCACAAGGTGGGAGAGCCTCGCCGCGGCTGGCGCGCGGCGCCTTGGCCATTCGCCTAAATGATTGAAATCATAAGACTATTCATCATCCACTTCGTCGTCGCGGCCGGGAATGACGTAGGAGCCTTTTAGCCAGCGGTTCAGATCGACGTCGCGGCAGCGCGAGGAGCAGAACGGGCGGGTGGCCTGCGCCTGCGGCTTGCCGCAGATCGGGCAGGTTTTGAGCGGCCCGGCGGGCTTTTTGACCTGGTCGTCCATGAGATGCGCAGCTTGCACGGGGTGAGGGAGTTCAAGCGCCTGTCGGCGAGCGGGTTCCTTGGCGCAGCGGCACATGCGCCACCGCCCGGATCCGGCCGGGCCATTCTACTGTGCATGGGGTTGTTTTCGAGGTTTTTGTCGGCGCGACCCGGCGGTCAAACCGCAGTGGAGTTGAGCCAGCCGAAGCGGATCGGAAAGCCCTCGCCGCCGAGCAGCGTCGTGGTCTCGTAGAGCGGCAGGCCGACCACGTTGGTGTAGGAGCCCACCATCTTCACCACGAAGGAGCCGGCGATGCCCTGCACGGCGTAGCCGCCGGCTTTGCCGCGCCATTCGCCGGAGCCGATATAGGCTTGGATGTCGTCCTCCGACAGCCGCTTGAAGCGGACGCGGGTCTCGACCAGGCGCTGGCGGAAGGCCTCGCGCGGCGTGACGAGGCAGATCGCGGTGTAGACGCGGTGGTTGCGGCCCGACAGTAGCCGCAGGCACTGCGCGGCCTCGTCGACGAGATTGGCCTTGGGCAGGATGCGGCGGCCGACCGCCACCACCGTGTCGGCGGAGAGGATGAAGGCGCCGCGTAGCTCGTCATCGAGCTGCACCGATTTGAGCGCCGCATCGGCCTTGGCCCGCGCGAGGCGATTGGCGCAGGCGCGCGGCAGCTCGCCCCGCCTCGGCGTCTCGTCGACGTCGGCCGGCCGGAGCGCGTCCGGCTCGATGCCGGCCTGGTTGAGCAGCGACAGGCGTCGCGGCGAACCGGAGGCAAGTACGAATTTGGGGCGGCCGAGCATCAGGTGATTTGGGGGATGAGGCAGGGGATGAATTGCGCGCGGAACCTATCGGAAGGGGGCTGATTTCACAACCCGGGAACCCGGACTTTGCTGATTCGAGGTGTGTCCGACATGCGTGTGCCCTCAGTCTGTGACGCGGGTGTTACGCCCGCCGTGCGCTACCCGCTCGCCGCGCCGACCTTGGCGAACCGCCGGCGAATGCGCAGCAGGAGCTGGTCGCAGACCTCGCGGTAGGCGGCGAGCTTCTGGTCGCGGCTGCCCTCGATGGTGGTGGGATCCTGCGTCGGCCAGTATTCGACGTCGGCGGCGAGCGTGCGGGTCAGCTCCAGCGCCTTGTGGTGCGCTTCCGGCGAGAGCGTGATGATGAGGTCGAAATTCAGGCCCTCCCAATCCTCCAGCTCCTCGAAGGTCTGGGGCTTGTGGCCAGAGATGTCCTGACCGAGCTCGCCCATCACGGCGACCGCGAACGGATCGAGCTCGCCCTTCCTGGCGCCGGCGGACTTCACGTAGAGGCCCTGCGGAAACATGTGCTGCAGAAGGCTCTCGGCCATCGGCGAGCGCACGCTGTTCATCGCGCAGGCGAACAGCACCGATTGCGGATCGCGTGCGCGTGGGGGCGCAGCCATCGCTTACGCTCTTTTGTTTTTGCGCATGATCCGATCCGAAAACCGGTTCCCACTTTCCGGGATCATGCGCGCTTATCCTTTCCAATGAAGGACAGTAATGAGCGTGAACAGCCGGCGCGAGGTCTCGAAGTCGACCCGCACCTTGCCCTTCAGCCGCTCCTGCAGCGTGCGCGATCCCTCGTCATGGATGCCGCGGCGGCCCATGTCGATGGCCTCGATCTTGTCCGGGGTCGCGGTGCGGATCGCCTGGTAGTAGCTGTCGCAGATCATGAAATAGTCCTTCACGATCCGCCGGAACGGCGTCAGCGAGAGCAGATGCGCGACCACTGGCGTGCCGTCCTCGCTGCGGATGTCGAACATCAAGCGGTTGCCGGTGATGCCGATATGCAGCGTGAACGGCCCCTTCCCGTCGGCGCCATCGGGCGCGAACAGGTTCTGCTCGATCAGGTCGTAGATCGCGATCGCGCGCTCGTGCTCGATGTCCGGCCCGGAGCGGCCGATCGAGTCCTCGTCGAGGGTGACCGCGACGATGCGATTGCTGGACTCGTCCTGTTCGGGCGGCTTTGTCATGGCAGATTGAGGCGCAATCCAATCGAGCGCGAGTGGGCATCCAGCCCCTCCGCCTTGCCGAGCGTCATCGCGGCGGGTCCCAGCGCGCGGAGCTGATCCGGCCCGCATTTCAGGATCGAGGTGCGCTTCATGAAGTCGTGCACCGACAGGCCCGAGGAGAATCGCGCCGAGCGCGCCGTCGGCAGCACGTGGTTGGAGCCGCCGACATAGTCGCCGATCGCCTCCGGCGTATGTGCCCCGAGGAACACCGCGCCGGCGTTGCGGATCCTTGCGGCGAGCGCATCGGGATCGACGGTCATGATCTCGAGATGCTCGGCCGCGATCGCATCGGCGAGCGGAATGCAGTCGGCCAGATTCTTCACGATGATGATGGCGCCGAAATCGGCCCACGAGCTGCCAGCGATCGGCGCGCGCGGCAGCGTCTTCAGCTGCGCCTCGACGGCCTTTTCGACATCGGCGGCAAGCCGCGCAGAATCGGTGATCAGGATCGATTGCGCGCTGGCATCGTGCTCGGCCTGCGCCAGCAAATCGGCGGCGATCCAGTCGGCATTGCCGGTGTCGTCGGCAATCACCAGCACCTCGGAGGGACCGGCGATCATGTCGATGCCGACCTTGCCGAACACCAGCCGCTTTGCGGCGGCGACATAGGCATTACCAGGGCCGACGATCTTGGCGACCGGCGCGATCGTCGCGGTGCCGTGCGCGAGCGCGGCGACAGCCTGCGCGCCGCCGACGCGGTAGATCTCGGTGACGCCGCCGAGATGCGCGGCGGCCAGCACCAGCGGGTTGAGCTTGCCGTCGGGCGAGGGCACCACCATCACGAGGCGCGAGACGCCGGCGACCTTGGCGGGCACCGCGTTCATCAGCACCGAGGACGGATAGGCCGCGGTGCCGCCGGGCACGTAGAGGCCGGCGGATTCGATCGCGGTGTAGCGCCAGCCGAGCTCGACGCCGAGCGGATCGGTGAAGCGCTCGTTCTTCGGCAGCTGGCGGCTGTGGTAGGTCTCGATGCGGTCGCGCGCGAGCCTGAGCGCATCGAGCGTCGCGGCATCGCAAGCCTTCACCGCAGCATCGATCTCGGCGGCCGTGACACGCAGGCCGGATACATCCAGCTTCAGCCGGTCGAATTTTGCGGTGGCCTCGAGCAGGGCCGCATCGCCACGGCTCGCCACATCGTCGACGATGGCGCGCGCGGCAGCCTCCACGTCGGCCGAAACCTCGCGCTTGGCGGCGAGGAAGGCCGCGAATCGCTGGTCGAAATCGGCGCTGCTGCGGTCGAGACGGACGGGCATGTGCGGCTTGGCTTCCGGCTGGTCTTTGGGCGGATTGGCTCACCCGGGCCCCTGCTCAATGGCGCGGCGGCTCCCGGCCGTCAACCCTTGAGAGGTGTCGTCTCGGCGGCGGCCCAGACGACACCTGAGCAGGTTTGGCTGGTATACCGCAAAGCGCCACCTCACCCCTCCCCTTCGACCTCCACGCCCGTTCCCAGATCGTCCGCCCCCAGATCCGTCAGCTCGCATTCCAGGCATTCGACGTCGAGGCGGATGGCGCCGCCCTGGGCGAACAGCAGGAGGGCGCTGCCGCCGGGCTCCTCGGCGCGGCCGTCCTGGGGGTGAAACTCGATACCGACGAGATCCAGGACCTTGTCCAGCGCGCCCATGTCGATGTTGCGCGCTTTGCAGGCGAGCACGCGGTCGAAGCGGAGCGCGGCGACCAGCCGGCGCGGCTCGGTCGCGCCGTCCAGCGTTTGCTCCCAGTCCAGCCGGCTCATGCCGACCACCAGTCGCTTCTCGCCCTGCCGCCAGATGATGTCAGAGGCCTGCACGCGGGCATCCTGGACATGGGCCGAGATCACGGCGAGATCGTCGGCATCGAGCGCGATCATTTTGAGCTGGGGAGACATCGCCGGCGCTTCTCCTTCGGGGCGGACGGGGCTCAACGCGCGCAGGCGCCGAAATTTCCTCACAACTAACGGGCCGGCCGGCGAGACGTCATTGATATCCTCCATTTCCAGCACCTTCCGGGGATCCCCTTCCCGGGCAACATGGATCATGGCGCGGCCCATCTGCTCGGTCGAGGTGACGGGCTGCTTATAGGAGAAGGTGGCCCGAAGCGCCGGGTGAGCGGTTCTAGCCACGAAAACAGATGTGGATCGTCGCTCGCGGAGACAGACCACTCACCCGTCTCGCCGCTCCGCGGCGAGCCACCCTCTCACAAGGGCCCACAAGGGGAGAGGGTAAGATCAGCTCACTCCCTGAAGAACGCCAGGAGGTC
The DNA here is from genome assembly GCF_051853005.1 of Bradyrhizobium sp. SMVTL-02. Taxonomy (NCBI): domain Bacteria; kingdom Pseudomonadati; phylum Pseudomonadota; class Alphaproteobacteria; order Hyphomicrobiales; family Nitrobacteraceae; genus Bradyrhizobium; species Bradyrhizobium sp. SMVTL-02. Next base: position 7,611,849 of record NZ_CP182469.1, read on the forward strand.
GGCGTTGATGGTTTCGGCGTGCGTGGTCGGCATGCCGTGGGGGAATCCTTTGTAGGTTTTCAGGATGCCTTTCTTGAGCAGCTTGGCCGAGAGCGGCGCCGAATCGGCGTAAGGGACGATCTGGTCGTCGTCGCCATGCATCACCAGCACGGGGACGTTGATCTTCTTCAGGTCCTCGGTGAAGTCGGTCTGCGAGAACGCGACGATGCCGTCGTAATGCGCTTTCGCGCCGCCCATCATGCCCTGGCGCCACCAGTTCTCGATCACCGCTTCCAGTGGTTTTGCGCCGGGGCGGTTGTAGCCGTAGAACGGGCCCGCCGCGATGTCGCGATAAAATGCCGAGCGTCCGGCGGCGAGCTGGGTCTGGAAATCGTCGAACACGCTCTTAGGCAGGCCACCGGGATTGGCCGCGGTCTGCACCATCAGCGGCGGCACCGCCGACAGGATCGCGGCCTTCGCGACGCGGCTCTCGCCGTGGCGCGCGATGTAGTGCACGACCTCGCCGCCCCCGGTGGAATGGCCGACATGGATGGCGCTCTTGAGGTCGAGATGCGAGGTGAGCGCGGCGAGATCGTCGGCATAATGGTCCATGTCGTGACCGTCGGCGACCTGCGCCGAGCGGCCGTGACCGCGGCGGTCATGGGCGATGACGCGATAACCGCGCGTGACGAAGTACATCATCTGCGCGTCCCAGTCGTCCGACGACAGCGGCCAGCCATGGCTGAACACGATCGGCTGGCCCGAGCCCCAGTCCTTGTAGAAGATCTCGACGCCGTCCTTGGTGGTGATGGTGGGCATGAATGGCTCCTTCCGTGAGAATCAATCCGGGGCTCGAAAATTGCGAGCCGGCGAAGCGGAGATGGGTGTGCGATATCACGAGGTCGATGCCGCGCACCGACCTGAAACGTGCGTTCAAGCAAACGTCATCGGCCTGTAGCGGCGCCAGGCGCCGATCGTGAGCACGACGAAAAACACCAGCACGATGCCCTGCACCACGGCGAACACGGGGCCGGAGGGCGGCGCCGGCGGCACGGCGGGCGCGAGCGCCGCGAGCGCCGGCACCTTCAGGAACGACTGGATCACCAGCACGAAGACGTTGAAATAGAGCGAGATCATCGCGGTCACGATGTAGACCGGACGCCAGACGCCTTTGAGCTTCATGCCGTAGAGCGCGACGCAGGCGATCGCAAGCAGCACCAGCGAGATGATGCCGATGATGTGCGAGGGCAGCAGCTCTTTGAACGGAAACAGGAAGCCGGTCGCGCTGGTGAGAATCGTGAACAGCAGGAAGATCGCGGTGAGGCCTGGCATCGGCTTCGAGCCGAGCAGGCCGAACATCACAACAAGGCCCGCGACAATGCCGATCAGGCTGATGATGACATGGACTAACGTGAAGGCGGGCAGGCTCAACCCAAGGACCATGACATCTCTCCTACGCTCTGCATTGAGTTCGGGAGAATGGTATTACGCTCCTCATGAGATTGCCACCTGCGTTGACGCCACACGCATGTGCAAAGCCATGCGTCATCGTGCGAATCGACAAACGCATGGCTGAATTTTTTTGTCGCAAACGACGGCAGGCTTTCGACGAGAGTTGAACCGATCCCTCAGACGTCCTTGGTGTCGAAGATCAGCAAATCGGCGCCACCGCTGGCGAATTTCGGCACGTCGGCGCCGGTCGCCTTGCCTTCCGGACTGGCGAATGCGGCCTGAATGTCAGCCACACTGTCGAAGGTGAGAATGGCGACGAGATGGATTCCGGAAGGACCTGCGGGAGATGCGACCGGTCCCTTGCTGACGGCGTATTTCTTCAGTCCGGGAAGTTTTTTCGCGAGCGGAATGTGGGTCTCGGCATAGTACTTGTCGAAGGCGGCAGCATCCTTGGGTGTTTTGTAGAGCACGACGATTTCAGCCATTGAGTCCTCCCGTTGAATCTTTTGTTCGCTCGTTCAGCTTTCGGTCCTCATGGTGAGGAGGCGCGTTAGCGCCGTCTCGAACCATGGAAGGCCGTCTCATGGTTCCGGGCCTTCATCCTTCGAGACGCCGCTTCGCGGCTCCTCAGGATGAGGCGATAGTCTGCAGGATGTGGCGCAATGGCAAGCCGGATTCGGCTTGCCATTGCCTTGTCTTGTCCTTGACCTTTAGTTTGAGCACGATCTCAACCGCTCCACACTTTTCGCTAATGCGCCCCTTCGGGTCCGGATCGTGCTTTAAAGCGCCGGTTTTGCGGCGTCGCCGAGATAGCCGTGCAGGGAGGCCACGACCTGCGCGCCCTCGCCGATGGCGCCGCCGACGCGCTTGACCGAGCCGGAGCGGACGTCCCCGACGGCGTAGACGCCGGGCACCGAGGTCTCGAGCGGGGCCACCAGCTTACCCTGGTTCAGCTCGGACTGCGCGCCCGTCACGACAAAGCCGCCGCGATCGAGCGTCACGCCGCAGCCGTGAAGCCAGCTCGTGGCAGGATCGGCGCCGACGAATAGAAAGAGATTGCGGATATCGGCGGAGTCCTCGTCATCCGACAGCCGGCTCTTCCAGCAGATGCGCCGCAGCAGCGAGGTCTCGTCGCCTTCGAGCGCGGTGATCTCGGTGTTGAACATCAATTCGATGTTCGGCGTCGCTTCGATGCGCTCGATGAGATAGCGCGACATGCTGGCGCCCAGGCCGCCGCCGCGGATGATCATCAGCACCTTCTTTGCGTGGCCCGACAGGAACACCGCGGCCTGCCCCGCCGAGTTGCCGGCGCCGACCAGCGCCACCTCCTCACCGGCGCAGACCCGCGCCTCCACCGGCGAGGCCCAGTACCAGACGCCGCGGCCCTCGAACTTGTCGAGATTCGCGATCTCGGGCCGGCGATAGCGCGCGCCGCTCGCGACCACCACCGCGCGCGAGCGCAAGGTGTCGCCGCAATCCAGCGCCAGCGCGAAGGTGCCGTTGGCGCGTGAGCAATCCAGCGAGCTCACCGACATTGGAATCATGATGTCGGCGCCGAACTTCTGTGCCTGGGTGAAGGCGCGGCCCGCCAGCGCCTGGCCGGAGATGCCGGTCGGGAAACCCAGATAATTCTCGATGCGCGCGCTGGCGCCGGCCTGGCCGCCAAAGGCGCGGGTGTCGACCACGGCAACCGAGAGGCCTTCGGAGGCCGCGTAGACCGCCGTCGCCAGCCCCGCTGGCCCGCAGCCGACGATGGCGACGTCGTAGATGCGGTTGTCCTTGGCCCCGCCGATCATGCCGATGGCGCGGCCGAGCTCGGTCTCGCTGGGATTGCGCAGCACCGTGCCGCCGGCCGTGACGACGAGCGGCCAATCCTCCGGCTTCGGCGAATAGCGCGCGATCAGTTCGGCGGCGTCATGCTCGCTGCTGGGATCGAGCAAATGATGCGGCTGGCCGTTGCGGGTGAGGAAGCCCTGCAGGCGCACCACTCCGGCGGAGTTCGACGGGCCGATCAGCACGGGGCCGCCGATACCGCCCTGGATCAGATTGACCCGGCGCAGGATCAGCGCGCGCATGATGCGCTCGCCAAGTTCGGCTTCAGCCACCAGCAGCGCGCGCAGCCGGTCCGGCGGGACCAGCAGCACCTCGACATCGCCCTCGGCGCGGCCGTCGACCAGCGCCGGCCGGCCCGAGAGCTGGCCGAGCTCGGCCAGAAACTGCCCCGGCCCCTGATCGATCACCGGGGTGACGTGACCCAGGCCGTCGCGCTGGGTGATGGCGACGTGGCCCGCCAGCACCACGAACATGCCCGGCCCGGGCTTGCCGGTCTCGAACAGCAGCTCGCCGTCCTTATAGTGCCGAAGCTCGCCGAAATGGCGCAGGCGCTCGATCTCGACTTGCGTCAATGTCGGAAACGTCTGCTCGGGACGTGTGAACTGCGCCATCAGCGCCTCCCGGTCGGTTCGTTGCACCTCGTCCTGCGCCATCGTCATTCCCGCTCATTCCAAAATCTAGCTGCCAGTCTTCAATCGCCGGTCTTGCCGGCGGCCCCCGCATTTGGGGAACCATTGTCGTTGTGCGAGGGCTCCCCGATTGCGGCGCGTTCGCGCGCTTGCAGCTTCCGCCGCTTCAGGTTTTCGCGCAGCGCCGATTTCAGCCGGTCGTCCCGGGATCCCCGGCCCTGTTGCGTCCGGCTCGTGCTCTTGTCGTTCGTCCGATCAGTCATCGAAGGTCCATCGCCACGATCGGCCATAACATGCCCAACGAACATGGCAGCTCAAGAGGCCGGTGCGATCCGATCGTGCGAAACTCGAAATGGATCGACTCCGGGCCTTGGGCCAACTGGCCAGTTGGGCGGGCATATCGGAGCCCGAATAGGCGGAAAGTCCGTCGTTTCGAGCGAAAATGGGCATTTTGGCCACGATATCGGGCCGATTTTCTCGTTTTGACGGGTCTTGCAAGCTTGCACAGGAGGGGGGCTTGTGGCAGATATCGGCCCGCTTGGTAGGCCCTGTGGCGGCCGATTCTGATCCCAGCACATGCTGCCGTAGCTCAGTGGTAGAGCACTCCATTGGTAATGGAGAGGTCGACAGTTCAATCCTGTCTGGCAGCACCATTCTCTTCGTTCAATCAGACATGAGACAGCATTCTCGGGGCATCTCACGCCCGAGTTTTGCGGTTTTCCTTGCCCCTCTTCCTTGGAGAGCAACTGTGCTGGAAGTAGCCCGGTGACCGGCCGGCCTCAAGGCTGGCGCTGGCGCGCCCCCGCCTGCGGCGGCTGACGGCCTTGCCCCCGTCCGCTCACCGGTCTTTTGGCTTTGCAAGCGCTCGGTCGAGGACCGAGCGCGGTGGGCACGCTCGCTCAGCTCAGCGCGTAGCGGCCAGGATCCCATTTTTGGCGTCGTGCGATCATGGTGTTGAGGATGATGATCAGCTTGCGCATGCAGGCGATGATGGCAAGCTTCGGCTCTTTTCCCATGGCAATCAGGCGCTGATAGTAGGCCTTCAGGACGGGATTGTTGAGCGTGGGCTGCGCCAACACAGGGCATGTAGATGGCGTTGAGGAGCTGCAGAGTGGTGAAGGCGCGCCTAAGTTTGATTGATTTTAGGATGCGCTTGGTAAGCCAAAGCGAACATGCTGCGCCGGGATTGGTTCAGAAGGCGCATGCCCACATCTTGAAGGGGCGCAGGGAAGGCCGGATGCCGGCTGGCGCCCACGGTCCGCTGTACGGAAGCACACGCAGGAAACTGCACAGCGGCATACAGGTGAAGCCCAACACACCCTCGTGCCGCCGCCAACCGCAGATTGATCCTTACGAGGAGGAAGCCTACGGCTATGGGCGTTGAAGCGGCGGAACAGGCCGTGAGGTCTAAGCAGCCGATGTCGAACGCAAGATCATCTCAGCTACAGCGCGCTACTATGCTGAATACGAGCGACCCCGATTAGCGCATCCCGAGTAACAAGACGGGCGAGTTGTTCTTCCGTTAGATGCTCTGTCCCTTCAGGTCGCATTGGCAACACGAAATATCGCGTCTCGCCACTTGTATCCCACACGCGGATATCTGTGGCGTCGGGCAACTGGAGCCCCATCTCTGCCAGGAGAGTGCGAGCTTCTCGGACCACGCGCGCGCGATATGGCGGTGCCTTGTACCAATCTGGCGGCAACCCCAGCAACGGCCACGCCGTACAAGAACACTGTGTGCAAACAATTACGTTGTGCGTTGTGGCCGTGTTCTCGACCGCTACCATCTGCCGACCTTCTGGTCCGTCTATCCCAAGTTCTTTAGCAGCAGCGGTCGCATTGGAGAGAAGACGCTCCCGAAAATCAGGATCAACCCATGCTCTCGCCACAACCCGCGCACCGTTATCAGGTGAAAGCTCTTCCAAGGCACGATGCGCCAGCGCTTCGGCTTCGCCGGCCTCTATCAGTCCGCGATCAACGAGTGCGTCACGCAGGGCAAAAGCTCGTCGTTCAGGTGTCGCTGCAGGTTGATTTGGATGCGGTGCACTCATTGCGCCTCCAGGTAGCTCTCAAACAGTTCGACGAGTACCGTCTGTGCAGGGTCGCCCTCGTTCCAGAGATGCGTCGCCGCGAATTCAACGGCATAACTGTGCTCGCGACGTTTGACGGTCGAATGGGCCCGAAGTTCAGGATAGTAGGCGAGCGGATAAACAAGCCGGATCACGCCTTGCTTGCCGCGAACATAAGTGGGGCAACGTGTATGTCCCGGGGTTGCCTCTGCGATAACGCGCACAGCGTCGCCCGGTGAGAAGCGTGCCTCGGGTGCTTCAGAATCTTCGGTTTGCAAGACTTGAAGCGCCGCGACGGGATCGGACAACGGCACGCGACCGCCGGCACGGTGCTCAAGATCATCAAGAGAAACCGTTCCCTTCTCAACGAGCAGGGTGGTGACGCCCGTGAGCATCCGCTCGTAATACCGGGCGGCGAGATACCAAGATGGGGTCATCCTCTCGACGGCATGTCGGTAGGTATCAGGCTTGTAGGCGCGGAGCTTGGTGATCGCGAGCATGTTGAGGGCCCACGCTAACCCTTCCCAATGATGGTGAAAGGCAGGCTCGTTCGCTTCGCGCGAGACCTCGCCAAAGCCGGACTTTCCACCAAGGTCATGCGGCCCGTTCATGCGATGACATCTTCTCACGAAGCCGTAAAATCGGCAACGCAAGCTGGTGCCATGGCGAGTGCTTGTTTTGATTGGGTCAGGTCAGCTGACGGACGGCACTACGCCACATCGCTCATCTCCCCGCCTTTGTGTACCGACCCGCAAGAAATTTAGGTGAACTTGAAAAAATGCAAACATCCTCAAAGTCGGCAGTCGCGCGTCCCCCAGTCATTCACGCCCTCAAAGGACCCGCGCCCATGGCAGCGGAATATCCGTTAGCCACCGCTGTCAAACCGCGTGATGTTCGGCGCGGGCGGATTGGGATATCTCTTGAGCGTTGCCTTGTACTCATCGACAGTTTTGAGCGCCGGTCCCGATACCCAGCCAAACATTGCCGCTACATTGAGATCCTCATGTGGGTCCATTTCAATGTTGAAGATCTTCGGATATCCCGCCATCGGAGCGCTGGCGGAGAACATGCCGGGCAGCCGCTGAGGTCCAATGCCGGTCGGATGAATGTCAGTGAAATAAATGCGCCACTGCTTCCAACGCGTAGCAACAAGTTCTCCACCGATAAAGCTCAACATGCTTTCGCGATGACCTGTGGTCGTGTTGCCGAGTAAGACTTCGGTTTGATCGACGCCGTCAATCGCCCGGTCTGTTGGCATCTTGCCCCCGACGATATGGGCGAACGTCGGCAGGAAGTCCATGATCGAGAACATCGCGTATGTGGTCGTGCCCGGCTTGACCTTGCCGGGCCAACGGATGATCGCCGACGTCCGTATCGCGCCCTCTGTCACTTCGCCAAGTTCGCCGCGAAACGGACCAGAATTACCCATGTCCGGCGTCCCTTGGTTGCCGTGTTCGCGTGCCGTTTGCCCTTGCGGCCCATTGTCGGAGGCGAAGACGACGATGGTGTTATCGTCAATGCCCAGTTGCTTCAGCGTGTCGAGTATCTGGCCGACGTGATAATCTCCCTCCATTATCTTGTCGCCGTAATTTCCAATCCGCGACTTGCCCTTGAACTGCTGCGAGGGCAGGTTCGGGAAGTGCCCCATCGAGAACGGGAGGTAGAGGAGGAAGGGCTTCCCAGCGGCCCTTTGACGCCGCATGAAGTCAATTGATTTCTCCACCAACTCATGATCGATGTTAGCACGCACGTCCTCCGTAAATGGCTTCACCTTCTGCAACGGCCCGGCTGGCTTCGCCTCAACGATCTGCGGCCCAGTCTTTAGCAGTGTCTCATAAGGCTCATTGATCGAGTGCGTTAGGGCGATGGTCGTCGTATAGGTCGCCGCATCCCAGCTAATGTCCGGCGGGATACCATAAAATTCATCAAAACCGTGCGCGGTCGGCAAACTGTGAGGTGCGCTTCCAAGGTGCCATTTCCCGAAAATCGCTGTGGCATAGCCAACACTCTTGAACAAATCGCCCATGGTGAAGGCGTTAGCAGGAAACGTATAGGGACTTCCCTCGATGGCAATTAGCGACAGACCGTTGCGGATCGAGTATTGTCCGGTCATAAGCGCGGCACGGGAGGGCGTGCATGCTGGCTCCACTAAGAATTGGGTGAGACGCATTCCCTCCTGAGCCAGTGCATCGAGGCGCGGCGTCGCAGCCCCGCGCAACTCGCCGCCGCCATATGACCCAAGATCGCCATAGCCGACGTTATCGGCGAGAATAAAAACAACGTTGGGCTGATTGCTTGTTTGCGCAAAGGCAGTCGCCGAGCCCATCAAAGCAAGCAGCGTCACCGCTGAAGCGTAGCGCCTAAACGCTGTGATTTTCATGGTGATAGCTCCATAAGCTGTACCCGGCTGAAGGGTAGCCGCCGCATTTAACCCGCTCAAGCGCAAGGGACCTTGCCACGCCAAGGCGTCAGGCCACAGTAAGGCCGTACAGCGCGCCGGAGCGGCAGGGCTACAGGAGCCCGCGCCAGCGCTCAGGCGGCCACGCTGCGCGGCACGACGGGCAGCCAAGGGCGGTTAGCAATGACCCGGGGGTCGCGTAATCCGGCCGAGCGCGCACAGGGCCTATTAGGGCCCGGCGCGTACCCGGCGGACCTTTCCTTTCCCAACAATTATCGAAAGATGCCTTCATTTTCAGGGGTTTACGCCAACCTTCCCCAACCCGAAAAATCAGTAGACGCAAGGACCACACGGTTTTGCCGTACGCTGTTGCGCCGTCCGTCAGCACACCGCCAGAACCTCACGAGGTTCATCTCGCCCTGGTCCCGCCTCGTGTGCCCGACGCAAACGCGTCCACCGCACCCCGATCCACGTTCGTTACGACGTACGATCGCCCCTTTCCGGGGACCGGGATGGCGCGATAATGCCGCCAATCCGAATATCGGAAAAAGGATTGACGGATTTTTGGTCGGGGCAGGTGTTTTGCCCGACGGGCAAATTGGCCTGCATGGAGAACACAAGCCCGACGACACGTCCCAACGACCTGATGCCCAGACTCCGACCTGCAGGGCCGCGAGGTAAGGTTAATTATTCCTTTCGATTGTCGATAGAATTCTATCCATTATCGTCTTCTCATTCATGACGAACCAGAGGCTCCGATAGTGTTTGCGTTTTGCCTGATCGTGACTGGGACTGTGCTGCTTCTGTCCGGCCTGGTTGCCTTCGGCTTTCATAGAAACTCGCTGCACTCGATGGCGTTGCTCTAGCCGTTACCTGCCTCCCTGAACGTCCGGATCTCTCGGGCCGAGACGCGAGCATACGCGGCAGGATTGCCGCTGCCTTCAGGGGCTTGCAGCGAAGCCGCGAGTTGCGGCTCATCGACGCGCCTGAACTGCGGCCTACTCCTTACCGACGTTCGAACTGCCTAGCCCAAGGCCTGCCCCCGGTCGCGGGGCCATGTGGTGGCGAGCCCTTCGGGAAGATGCAGTCGCACTGTCCGATTGCCCTCCAAATTCATGGTGATAGTCTTACCTTTCGCGGTCTGTCCGGGAGGACACAATGGGATGGTTTGACGGGCTGTTTGGAAGGACGTCGGCGCCTACGACCCCACTCTTTGCGAGATTCGGGCGGAAATCACGGGCCCCGACTGATCCTGATCTTCTGAGGATTGCCAAAGACCGAAAAGGGCATGTCTCGAAGAGAGCCGTGAGAGACGAATATAATCGGCTGCTCCTGGAGAAGTACGCGCACGATAAGTCGTGACGTCCAGTTCGCAGCATGGCGGAGTGAAGCGAATCCCGTCGAGGTCTAGCCCGTGACGAAGCATGATCGCGTTCGCAAGCGCTCTACCCATCATCCTGCGCACGGTCAATGGCCGTAGCGCATCTGCTGCTCGGCGAAGCGATCGTCGGCTCGGCGCAGCCTTCGGCACAGCTCGCGATTGATGTTTTGCAGAACGATCACATAGGCGTGGATGTCGGCCTTGTAGCAGGCATAGAGCTTTCGGGCCGTCAGTTCGTACAGCACGGTCGGGCTCTCCGCGACCACCGTGGCCGAGCGATTTTGCATTTCGATCAGCGTCATCTCGCCGAAGAAATCACCAGGCTCCAGACGGGAGATCGGGACGACGCTCCCGGAGACGACGCGTTTGCTCACCGCCAGCCGACCGGACTTGACGATGAACATCGAGCGTCCCGGCTCGCCTTCGGCCACGACGGTTGCTCCGGCGTCGTAGCGGCACTCGACCAGCATCGAGATCAGCAGGTCGAGGCTTGGATCCGACAGACCGCCGAAGAACGGCGTCGCCAGCAGGAACGCTTTCAGATCGGGGCCCGTGACAGTCATCGCGCAAGGATACGCCCCCCCGCCATCTGCGGCAAGCAGAGCACCAATCCGCCATCAGTTCCGCCCGACGCGCTGCCCCGCAATGCCCTCGCCGCGGAGCGCCCGTCGCTTTCGCCACACCTGCAGATCAATCATGACTTTTGTAGTCGCCGCGAGGACGAGCGCACAGAGCGCCGCCTTCGAGATCGTCTCCATCGTCCCCTCGATCAGCAGGCAATGAGCCACGGTGCCTGCGACGATGACGACCGCGAGCGGCATGTGAAGGAAGCGCCAGGTTCGCGGCCGCAATCCCAGGCGCCGACGCAGCAAAGCCAGCAGCGCAACGATGAAGATCGCCCACATGGCGGTCACGCCAAAGGGAGAGAACGGCGTCGGCGATGTGTAGGAAAGGGCATCGATCATGTCGGGCGGGCTGGTGATCCAGAGGCCGGCGACATGGATCACGATCGCCAGGGCAAGCGCGCCGCCGATCCAGTGATGGGCGCGCCGTCCGCGATAGGCGGACAATCCCGGCAGGTAGCCGCCGATCAGCAGGGGCTGAACCAGCACGAGGCCGAGGGCGACGATGCCGGCAAATCCGGCGAGGATGTAGACCGGCCCGCGCCATGCGAGCTGCTCGCTTGCCGCAGCAAGCACGATCGGCACGCCGATGACCAAGGCGAGAGTGGCCCAGATCAGGATCGCCCGGACCGTACTCCACCTCATCGATTGCAATTCGATCAGGCCGGCTGCAGAACGAAATGCGCCTCGAGGCTGGTCTCTTTCGCGCTCCGCATCACGGGGCGCAGGAAGACGGTCTTGAACTCACCGCTGTCATAGGCGAGATGGCCATGCGGCTGGCCGAAGATCGGAATGATCTGCGGCATCTCGAGCCGGAACTTGCCATCCTTGTCGGTGAGCGTGGCGCCGTGACTCTGCGGCTCGTGCTCCTGGCCTTCGACCGTGTGCGCCCAGATCTGGATGCGCTGTCCGGCCAGCGGGGCGCCGTCGCCGGCGCGGCGGACGGTGCCGCTCATCCAGAAGCCGCCCTTGCCGATCCGGTCCACGATCGCCGCGCCCTTGCGGTAGTTGTTCGCTCCGCCCGACATCGACTCGGTCGGCGCGAGGCCGTCCGCGCGGGCCGGCAGCAGGAGCCCGGAGAGCCCGCTTGCGAAAACCCCGGTTGCAAGGACGGAGCCGCCGGCGGCGAGGAGGGTGCGGCGGCTGAAGACGACCACGGCCATGTCAGTTCCTCCTGGCGCCCGGGCAATGACTTTGCCGAGGATACAACAACAGGCGCAAAACGCCCAGCTGGGACAAAGGGCGCAACAGGTCGCAATAACAGTGTTGTGAACGGAGGGGCGAACTGCTCGGACAGCTTCGTAGGAGGGCGGAGCGAAACCCATCGAGGCCTTGCCTCGAAACATGATGGGTTTCGCAACGCTCTGCTCGTCCGCGTGCTATTCAGCCACGCTTGCCCTGTTGTCGTTCAAGGCGGAGCCTTTGTGCTCTCATGCGTTTTATCTCTTCATTGAGAGCGTCGGTTTTTTCATCGATGCGTGAATTCGCTGATTTCGGCTCGTCGCGTTGACGTATCTTTTCGAGTGCTTTCTCAACCGAGAGCTTGGTCGTATCGGCCATGATACCTCTCCAGGAAGGAATCGAAGCAAACCAATGCGGGAAGTGAAAATGAAGACCAGTTTCGAACGTTGACGTAAGTCAAGCCTGCGCTGGAGGTCCGCTGGGTCAAAAACGCCATCTGGGCGTTCGTCGGCCACCCACGACAGTTTCGAATGGCATCGTTTGCGCCGGTGTCCAATCGGCGCTGCAACGGCTAACATTTGGGCCGGACGGTATTACATGACAAGGCCCGGCGCGTTGCGCCCCTCACCGGACCTCTCGCATGATCCCCCTCTCCGTGCTCGACCTCGCTCCCATCCGTCAGGGCGGCGATGCGTCGCAGGCGTTTCGCAATTCGCTCGACCTTGCCCGGCATGCGGAGAAATGGGGCTTCAAGCGGTTCTGGCTGGCCGAGCATCACAACATGACGGGCATCGCGAGCGCGGCGACGTCGGTGGTGATCGGGCACGTCGCGGGCGGGACGAAGACGATCCGCGTCGGATCCGGCGGGATCATGCTGCCGAACCATTCGCCGCTGGTCATCGCCGAGCAGTTCGGCACGCTTGAGTCGCTCTATCCCGGACGGATCGATCTCGGGCTCGGGCGCGCGCCGGGCACGGACCAGTTCACCGCGCGGGCGCTGCGGCGCGACCTCGCCACCACGTCCGAGAATTTTCCGCATGACGTGTTGGAATTGCAGGCGTTGCTCGGCGACGTGCAGCCGAACCAGCCGATCCGCGCCGTGCCCGGCATGGGGACGAAGGTGCCGCTGTGGATCCTGGGCTCGAGCACCTTTGGGGCGCAGCTTGCGGCCATGCTCGGCCTGCCCTTCGCGTTCGCCTCGCATTTCGCGCCGCAGATGATGATGCCGGCGTTGCGCGAATATCGGGCGCGCTTCGAGCCCTCGGCGCAGCTCGACAAGCCTTATGCGATGGTCGGCGTCAACGTGTTCGCCGCCGACAGCGACGTGGAAGCGCAGCGCATGTTCTCGTCGCTGCAGCAGCAGTTCATCAACCTGCGCCGCGGCACGCCCGGTCCGCTGCCGCCGCCGGTGGACGACATGGATGCGCTGTGGTCGCCGGCCGAGAAGGCCATGGTCGGCCAGTCGCTGTCCTGCTCCGCGGTCGGCTCGCCCGGCGCCGTCGAAGAGAAACTGAAGGCGCTGATCCTCGAGACCGGCGCGGACGAATTGATGACGACGGGGCAGATCTACGACCACGCCGCGCGGCTGCGCTCGTTCGAGATCGCGGCCGCGGTGCGGGATAGGTTGGCGAAGCAGCCGGCGGGGTGAGCGGGATCGCGCTCCGAGGGAGATGTGCTCCCTCCCCGCAAGCGGGGCGAGGGAGCGCACTGGCAATGAGGCTGGAGCTCGCTTCAAACCCAGCACTGTCAATGGCTGACTTCGCACACGTTTTTATGGCACAACGGCCGCCATCATCGACCGACCAACGAGGCCACGCATGCCCGCGCCAAAGCCGCCTGCCTTCGAGACCCTGAGCCTGCATGCGGGCCAGCATCCGGATCCCACAACCGGTGCCCGCGCGGTGCCGATCTACCAGACCACGTCCTACGTGTTCCAGGATTCCGACCACGCCGCCGCGCTGTTCAACCTGGAGCGCGCCGGCCACATCTATACGCGCATCTCCAATCCGACCACCGGCGTGCTGGAGGAGCGGCTCGCGGCGCTGGAAGGCGGCGTCGGCGCGATCTGCACGGCGAGCGGCCAGGCAGCGATGCATCTGGCCATCGCGACGCTGCTCAATGCCGGCGACCACATCGTGGCGTCGAGCTCGCTCTATGGCGGCACCATCAACCTCTTGGCACACACGCTGCCGCGCTTCGGCATCACCACCACGTTCGTGAAACCGCGCGACCTCGATGCGTTTCGCCGCGCCATCAAGCCGAACACGAAGCTCGTGATCGGCGAGACCATCGGCAATCCCGGCCTCGAGGTGCTCGATATCCCGAAGGTCGCGGCGATCGCGCATGAGGCAAAGATTCCGCTGCTGATCGACAACACCTTTGCCACGCCCTATCTCAGCCGCCCGATCGAGCTTGGCGCCGACATCGTCATGCATTCGGCGACCAAATGGATCGGCGGCCACGGCATCGCGATCGGCGGCGCCATCGTCGACGGCGGGCGGTTCGACTGGCGCGACTCCGGCAAATTCGGCGTGCTGACCGAGCCCTATGGCGGTTATCACGGCATCGTCTTCGACGAGCAGTTCGGCACCGCCGCCTTCATCATGCGCGCGCGCACCGAGGGCCTGCGCGATTTCGGCGCCTGCCTGTCTCCGACCAACGCGTTCCAGCTGTTGCAGGGCGTGGAGACGCTGGGCGTGCGCATGGACCGGCACATGCAGAACACGCACCTGGTGCTGGAGGCGCTGAAGTCCAATAAAGCCGTCGACTGGGTGCTGCATCCCTCGCTCGAGGACCATGCGGACCATCAGCTCGCCCGGACGCTGCTGCCACGCGGCGCCGGCTCGATCGTGTCCTTCGGTATCAAGGGCGGCCGGCCCGCGGGACGCAAGTTCATCGAGTCCCTGCGCATGATCAGTCATCTCGCCAATGTCGGCGATGCCAAGACGCTGGTGATCCACCCCGCCTCGACCACGCATCAGCAGATGGACGCCGAGCAGCTCAAGGCCGCCGGCATCGGCGAAGAGCTGGTGCGGCTCTCGGTGGGCATCGAGACCGCCTCCGACATCATCGACGACCTCAACCAAGCGCTGCGCATCTCGCAAAAGGTTTGACACCATGAAACTCTCCGTCAACGGCGCCGAGGTATTTGCCGCAACCGGCGGCCGCGACTTCAACAAATCCCTGCCCGCGGTGGTCTTCATCCACGGCGCCGGCTTCGACCATTCGACCTGGGCGCTGCATACGCGCTGGTTCGCGCATCACGGCTTTGCCGTGCTGGCGCCCGACCTGCCCGGCCACGGCCGTTCGGCAGGACCGTCGCTCTCGACGATCCCGGAGATGGCCGACTGGACCGCAGCGCTGCTCGCTGCGGCGGGAGCTGCGAAGGCGCATCTGATCGGCCATTCCATGGGATCGCTGATCTCGCTGGAGACGGCGGCGCGGCATCCCGACAAGGTGTCAGCGCTCAGCCTGATCGGCACCGCCGCGACCATGACGGTCGGCCCGGATCTGTTGAAGGCCGCCGAAGCCAATTCGCAGGACGCCAACGACATGGTCGCGATCTGGGGCCTCGGCTTCAACGCGGAACTCGGCGGCAGCCTCGCGCCGGGCCTGTGGATGCATGGCGGCGCGCAGGCCGTGCTGAAGGCTTGCGAGCCGGGCGTGCTGTTCAGGGATTTGTCGGCCTGCAACTCCTATACGAATGCGCTCACCGCCGCGGCGAGCGTGAAGGTGCCGACGACGCTGATCCTGGGCGAGCGGGACATGATGACACCTGCCAAGGCCGGCAAGGCGCTTGCGGCCGCGATCCCGCATGCGAAGACCGTCGTGGTGCCCGGCGCCGGCCACATGATCATGGCCGAGCGCCCCGATGAGTTGCTGGCGGCCCTGAGGAACTGAGCGGATCGATCTCCTGTCTTGCGCGTTGCGGTCAGACATCCCTCTCAACCAGAAGGGGAACTCGACCATGCCAAGACAGGAAATCATCCGCAAAGCCAGGCAGCACAAGCGTGCCGGCAAGTCGGCCAGCACGCAAGCCGGCGAATTCGTCAAGGACGAGATCGACAAGATCAGGAAGGGCAAGCACGGCGCGCGCTCGACCAAGCAGGCCATCGCCATCGGCCTGTCCGAGGCACGGCGCGCCGGCGTCGATCTGCCGCCGCCGCGCAAGGGACGCGCCAAGAAGTCGACGCGCCGTGGCGCCAAATACGCTTACGAGGTCGGCCAGGGCAAACGCACGCCGAAGCGTCGGCCGAGAGTATCGCGCGCCGTCGAGAACGTCCTGAAAAAGGAGCCACGCTCGACGGCATCGCGCGGCGCGCTGTCGAAACAGGCCAAGCAGGCGGCAAGCCGTCGAACCGCAGCGTCCCGCTCAGCCGCCGCGCGGAAAGCGAGCCACACCAAGGGCGCCAGGGTCCGCTCCGCCGCCGCAAAGAAGGCGGCGCGCACCAGGGCGCGCCGCCGGAACTGATCCAACCGTCGGCCAGTTCGAGACGATCGCATCAGAGACGACCTCCCCGCGGCGCATCCTTCGAGACACCCGCCTTGGAGGGCGGGGTGCTGGCGGCAGTTCGCACGATGCGGATGCCGCGTAGCCTCGTCCTGAGGCGCGTCAGCGCCGTCTCGAAGGACGAGGCGCGCGCACAGACCGCCGGCGCGAAGTAATATGCGTTGGCACGGTTCAGGAACCCGGCGTCCACTTCCAGACGATGTCGGAGACGGTGACCGGCTTCGGGATCAGGCCGAGCTTGGCGAAACGATCAGCGACCGCCTGCTGGCTTGCGACAATCTCGGCATCCAGCGGTACGACGCGGAAGTTGGAGCGATCCACGAAACGCCTGACGGCCTCGATGTCGACGCCGGTCGCGTCCGCCTGCGCTTTGGCGACGTCCTCGTGGTGCTGGTTGGCCCAGACGCCTTCGGACGCGAAAGTCGTGTTGAGCTTCGCGACCAGCGCCGGATATTTTTCGACGAAATCCGTATTGGCGATGTAGAACGCATTCGGCTTGTGCACGTCCTTGTCGAAGGCGATGACGCGGGCGTTCTCCTTCAATTCGGCGAGCGCCAGATAGGGATCCCAGATCGACCAGGCGTCGACCGAGCCCTTGACGAAGGCCGCCGTCGCATCGGCCGGCGCCAGCGGCGCCGGCGTGATGTCCGACCAGGACAGGCCGGCCTTTTCGAGCGCAGCGACGAGCAAATTATGCGCGCTCGAGCCCTTGCCGAAGGCGACGCGCTTGCCCTTGAGATCGGCGAGCGTCTTGATGGCCGAGTCCTTCGGCACGATGATCGCCTGGGTGTTGCCTTCGGATTTCACTGCGGCGACGTAGCGGATCCTGGCGCCGCCGGCCTGCGCGAAGATCGGCGGGGAGTCCCCGACATAGCCGAAATCGACGCTGCCGACATTGATGGCTTCCAGCAGCGGCGGACCGAACTGGAAATCGACCCACTTGATCTCGATGCCCAGCGGCTTGAACGCATTTTCCAGTGTCTGGCGCTGACGGACCGCCGGAAAGAAGCCGCCCTTCTGCGTGCCGATGCGGATTTCCGCAGGCTTGTCCTCGGCGCGCGCGGGCGCGGCCAGGCTGGTCGCGAGCAGGAGCGTCGTTGCCAGAATGTGTCGTCGGGTGATCATAACGCGGTCCTTTCGGTGGGATCAGTTGGCGAAGAATTGCGAGTTCGCGCGACGGCTACGCTCGGAGAACACGGCACGGGCGGCGCGCTCGGCCTCGCGCGCCGACCGGAACTGGCGGCCTTCGAGACTGTCGAACAGTCGCTCGGAGGAAAAGAAGCGGAAGCCGCGCTCATCTCTCGTGATGATGCCGGCGGCGCGGTCCTGGATCTCGATGATGTAGGCGTTGGACTGGGTCTGGGACATGACTGCTCGTTCGCCGAGGTTCGGCGTTCCTGTCGTGGGATTTTCGGTGTTGGGAGCTGCTAGGAGACGGTCAGCAACAACAACAGGCGCCCGTTGCCGCCGAGAAACAGCGCCGCCTCATGCATGCTTGCATGTCGTTCGATTTGCGCTGGTGATCGGTTGTCATGGTGCGGCTTCAGGCTCGTCGAGCAGTTTCGATGTTGCAAATATCGAGCGATTGACACGATTGGTCAATGAAATGGCTATCCATATTTGCGACCGGCGCGCTTGAGCGCTTCTCCCGCCGCAAGTGCCGGCAGACGGATTCATCTCGCGATGAGTTCAACGCGCGCGAGCGGCAAGCATGATATGCTTCGAGCAACCAGAAGGCCGATGATTGGGGAGGTTCCAGGCATGGCGGATGCTCTGAAGGGGCGCACGGCGCTCGTGACCGGCGGATCGCGCGGAATTGGCGCGGCCGTCTGTCGTGCGCTGGCCGAAGCAGGTGCGGCCGTGGCGATCAACTGCCGTGAGACAATGGGCCAGGCCGAGCAGCTGGCCGGCGAGATCGGCAAGCAGGGTGGCCGCGCTATCGTCGTCGCCGCCGACGTCTCGCAAGCCGACGCCGTGACCGGGATGGTCGAGCGCGTCACGGCCGGACTCGGGCCGGTCGACATTCTCGTCAACAATGCCGGCATCGCCATCACGCGCGGCATCGACGATCTCACCGAGGACGATTTCGACCGCACCATCCTGGTCAATCTGAAATCCGCGTTCCTGTGCACGCAGGCGGTGCTGCCGTCCATGCGCGCGCGGACATGGGGCCGCATCGTCAACATCTCCTCGGGCGCGGCGCGCGGTGCCGGCTCGATCGGGCCGCACTACAATGCATCCAAGGCCGGCATGGAGGGCCTGACCCGCGGCTATGCAGCACGGCTGGTGAAGGAGGGCATCACCGTCAATGCGGTCGCGCCGTCGCTGATCGAGACCGACATGATGAGCGGCCAGCCCGGCCTCGTCAGCCGCATCCCGCTCGGCCGCTTCGGCACCGCGGATGAGGTGGCGAAGGCCGTGATGCTGCTGGTCGACAATGCCTACATGACCGGGCAGACCATCGCGCTGAGTGGCGGGATGGCGTTTAATTAGAGGGCGGCGCCTCACCACATCGTCACGGCGGCCCGCTCCGGCCAGATGCGATCATACTCCGCGCCGCCGACCGTGTTCTGGCTCATCTCGGCGAGGATCTGGCCGGGCGTCGGCAGGGTCTTCGGATCGACGCGTTTGTCGGGATTCCAGAGGTCGGAGCGGACGATGGCGCGGGCGCACTGGAAGTAGATTTCCTCCACGTTCATCACCATCACGCTGCGCGGCGCCTTGCCCTCGACCTTGAACGAGGCCAGCAGCTCCGGATCGATCGACAGATGCGCGCGGCCGTTGGCGCGCACGGCGTTGCCGGAGCCGGGGATCAGGAACATCAGCGACACCCGGGGATCGCGCACGATATTGCGCAGCGAATCGATTCGGTTGTTGCCGCGGCGGTCCGGCAGCATCAGCGTCTTGGGATCATGGATGCGGACGAAGCCGGGCAGATCGCCGCGTGGCGAGCAGTCGATGCCCTCGGGCCCGATGGTCGCGAGCGCGGCGAACGGCGCCTTTTCGATGAAGACGCGGTAGAGCGGCGTGACGTGGTCGGCGACTTTCACGATCGAGGCGTCAGTGGTGACGCCGTAGATGGCTTCAAGCTGTTGGACCGTTTCGATCACCGTCATTGCACTCTCCTTCCCGTGCCGGCTATTCGTGCCAGCCTTCATTCCTGATCACGCGCACCAGCTGGCGACTGTGATGGTCGGCACCACCGGCATTGAGGATGGTGACGTCGGCTTGCGCCGCCGCATCGTCCACGCTGCGCGACAGCCGCTCCGTGATGTTGCCGTCGCTGTGCCGGGCGCGCGCCGCGAGCCGCTGGGCCAACACCTCCGGCGGCGCCGTGATCGCGACCACCACGACATTGGCATAAGCCCGGCGCAGCGCGCCGATCACAGTGCGCGAGACGTTCGCGACGACCGCACGGCCGGCGCGGATGTCATCGTTGATCTCGAGCGGCAGGGCGTAGGAATGGCCGTGCGCCTCCCAGTGCACTGCGAAATCGCCGTGCTCGCGCGCGCGGCGGAATTCGTCGGGGCTCACCGCGATATTGTCTTCATCGGCCGAGGAGGCGCGCGTCACGACACGGCGCGGAAAGACGATGTCATCATCGTCGCTGCAGGCCACTTGCGCCAGCCGCAGCAAGGTATCCTTGCCGGCACCGCTGGGACCGACCACGAGCACGAGCCGGCCGGGGCCGATCGCACCCGCCTCGCCCTCGGCCATGGTCGCGGTCTCCCTCATGCGACGCGGTATCCTTCGCGCCAGACGCTGCGGACCACCGGAACGCGGCCGGCAACGTGCACGCGGATCAGATCGGCGCGCTTGCCGGTTGCGACTTCGCCGCGATCGGTGAGGCCAACCGCCTCGGCCGGTGCCTTGGTCACGGTGCGAACCGCCGCCGGAAGGCTGATCGCGGGCACGTGCTCCGGCAGTTGCAGCGCGGCCATCAGGAGGCTGGACGGGATGTAGTCCGACGACAGGATGTCGAGCAGGCCTTCGCGGGCGAGATCGACCGCGGCGATGTTGCCGGAATGCGAGCCGCCGCGAACAACGTTCGGCGCGCCCATCAGAATGTCGATGCCGGCTTGGTGCAGGCCGCGCGCGGCCTCCAGCGTGGTCGGGAACTCCGCCACCGACACGCGGTCGCGCACGGCATCCGCGACGTTCTCCTCGGTGGTGTCGTCGTGGCTCGCCAGCGGGATCCTGTACTCATGCGCCAGCGCAACGATCTCGCGCATGTTGGCGGCGGCGTAGAGCCTCTGATATTCGAAGCGCTTTGCGAACAGCTCGTCGAGCTCGGCGTCGGTCTTGCCGCCGCCCTTGCCGCGATAATAGTCGCGCAGCTTGATCTCGTCGCGGAACTGGCGCTGGCCAGGGGTGTGGTCCATCAGCGACATCAGCTTGACGTCGGGTCGGTCGACCAGTTCCTTCGCTTCCTCGACCACGCTCGGCATCGGGATCTCGCAGCGCAGGTGCAGGAAGTGGTCGGCGCGCAGCAGGCTGGCCTCGCGCGCAGTGGTGATCGCGGCGGCGAGCACGCCGGCGCGGCCATCGACCTCCTCCGCCCCGTCCTCGCGCCAGACCCGGAGCGAGTCGAACACGGTGGTGATGCCCGAGGTCGCAAGCTGGCCGTCATAGGAGATGACGGCGGCGACCGGATTCCAGAACACCTTTGGCCGCGGCACGTAATGCGCTTCGAGATGATCGGTGTGCAGCTCGATCAGGCCGGGCATGATGAGGTCGCCGCCGGCATCCTCGGCGCCCGCGGGCGCCCTGCTCTCACCGATCTCGGCGATGCGTCCGTCGGCAAGCGCGAGCCAGCCCTGCTCGATCACCCGGTCCGCCAGCACGATCCTGGCGTTGGCGATCACTGTGTCCTTTGGCTTCATTTCCATGTCCTTCAGGCGGCGGCAAAGCTGGTGACGTCGACGATGCGGTCGGCAATCAAATGACGGATTTCGTCGTCATGGACAATGGCCACCATGGCGACGCCCTGTCGTTTCTTCTCGGCGACGAGTTCGACCACCACGGCGCGGTTGGCGGCATCGAGCGATGCGGTCGGCTCATCCAGCAGCAGGATCGGCAGGTCGGAGATGAAGCCGCGCGCGATGTTCACGCGCTGCTGCTCGCCGCCGGAGAAGGTGGCGGGCGGAAGCTGCCAAAGTCTTTCGGGAATGTTGAGGCGATGCAGCAGCTCGCCGGCGCGCGCCTGCGCATCGGCTCGCGCCAAGCCATCGACGATCAGCGGCTCGGCAACGACGTCCATGGTCGCAACGCGCGGCACGGCCCGCAGGAACTGGCTGACATAGCCGATGGTGGAGCGGCGGATGTTGAGCACCTGCCGCGGCTCGGCGGTGGCGAGATCGACCACCGCGCCGCGATGGCGGATACCGATGCGGCCGCTGTCGCAGCGGTAGTTGCCAAAGATCATCTTCAGGATCGACGATTTGCCGGCACCGGAAGGTCCGGAGAGCACGACGCATTCGCCGGGATTGACCTGGAAGGTCACGCCCCTGACGACCGGCAATTCGATGCCGCCTTGCAGGTGCATCGTAAAGGTCTTGCCGGCGTCAGTGATGTCGATCATGGCGGTCATTGAAAAACTCATATTGTAAAGTTCATGGCGGCAGGATCGAGGAGACTAGGAGCTGGGTATAGGGCTCACGGGGATCGTCGAGCACCTGGTCGGTGAGACCGGTCTCGATGACGCGGCCACCCTTCATCACCATCACGCGATGTGACAAGAGGCGTGCGACCGCGAGATCGTGGGTGACGATGACGACGGCGAGGTGTAGCTCGGCAACGAGGCTGCGCAGGAGGTCGAGCAGGCGGGCCTGCACCGATACGTCAAGTCCGCCGGTCGGCTCGTCCATGAACACCAGCCGCGGCTCGGTGACGAGGTTGCGAGCGATCTGGAGGCGCTGGCGCATGCCGCCGGAATAGGTGCGCGGCGCATCGTCGATGCGCGCCGTGTCGATCTCGACGCGGGTGAGCCAGTCCGACGCGGTGTCGCGGATGCGGCCGTAGTGATTCCAGCCCACCGCCATCAGCCGCTCGCCGACATTGGCGCCGGCCGACACCGCCATGCGCAGGCCCTGCGCCGGATCCTGGTGCACAAAGCCCCAGTCGGTGCGGAACAGGAAGCGGCGCTCGGCCTCGCCGAGGGTGGCGAGATCGCGGGTGGCGCCGTCGCGCATCCGGTAGGACACATGGCCCGAGCTCGGGGCGAGCTGGCCCGACAGCATCTGCAGCAGGGTCGACTTTCCCGAGCCGGATTCGCCGACAATCGCCAGCACCTCGCCCGGATAGAGCGAGAACGACACGTCGCGGCAGGCGGCGATGCGGCCGAACGACTTGCTGAGCGACTCCGCAACCAGCAGCGGCTGGTCGTTTTCAAGCACGTCGAGATCACCCATGTGCGCCCGCCTTCTCCTTGTAGGGAGCAGCACTCAGGCTGCCGTGATGGCCGGCGGCCTGGCGGCCCTCGCAATAGTCGGTGTCCGAGCAGACGAACATGCGGCCGCCCTTGTCGTCGGTCACGATCTCGTCGAGATAGGAGTTCTCCGCGCCGCACAGCGCGCAGGGCGCGTTGAAGCGGTAGGGCTCGAACGGGTGATCCTCGAAATCGAGCGAGACCACCTGGGTGTAGGGCGGGATCGCGTAGATGCGCTTCTCGCGGCCGGCACCGAACAATTGCAAGGCCGGGCAATTGTCCATCTTGGGATTGTCGAATTTCGGCGTCGGCGACGGGTCCATCACGTAGCGCGCGTTGACCTTGACTGGATAGGCGTAGGCGGTGGCGATATGGCCGAAGCGGGCGATGTCCTCGTAGAGCTTCACGTGCATCAGGCCGTACTCGGCGAGCGCATGCAGGCGCCGCGTCTCGGTCTCGCGCGGCTCGAGGAAACGCAGGGGTTCCGGGATCGGCACCTGATAGACCAGCACCTGGTTCGCGTGCAGCGCCGTCTCCGGGATGCGGTGACGGGTCTGGATCACCGTCGCCTCGTCCGTCGCCGTCGTCGTCGCAACGCCGGCGGTCTTGGCGAAGAACTTGCGGATCGAGATCGCATTCGTGGTGTCGTCAGAACCCTGATCGATCACCTTCAGCACGTCCTGGGGTCCGAGGATCGCGGCGGTCACCTGCACGCCGCCGGTGCCCCAGCCATAGGGCATCGGCATTTCGCGGCTGGCGAACGGCACCTGATAGCCGGGGATCGCGATGGCTTTCAGGATCGCGCGGCGGATCATCCGCTTGGTCTGCTCGTCCAGATAGGCGAAGTTGTAGGCGGGCGCGTTCATTCCGCGGCCTCCTTCATGGCGTCGGGCGCATTGGCATCGGCGAACTCCTGGCGCAGCTTGCGCAGCAGGCCAAGCTCGGACTGGAAGTCGACGTAATGCGGCAGCTTCAGGTGTTCGACGAAGCCGGTCGCCTGGACGTTGTCGGAATGCGACATCACGAATTCCTCGTCTTGCGCGGGGGCGAGCGCCTCCTCGCCGAGCTCGCGAGCACGCAGCGCGCGATCGACCAGCGCCATCGACATGGTCTTGCGTTCGCTCTGGCCGAAGGCGAGGCCGTAGCCGCGGGTGAAGCACGGCGCTTCCTTCGCAGAACCCTTGAACTGGTTGACCATCTGGCACTCGGTGAGCTCGATCGCGCCGAGCGGCACGGCGAAGCCGACGTCTTCCGCGAGAAATTCGACCTCGACCTCGCCGAAGCGGATCTCGCCGACAAAGGGGTGATTGCGGCCGTAGCCGCGCTGCGTGGAATAGCCCATCGCCAGCAGAAAGCCTTCGTCGCCGCGCGCGAGGTTTTGCAGGCGCAGGTCGCGCTCGGCCGGAAAATTCAGCGGCTCGCGGGTGAGATCACCGACATTGGCGCCGTCCTCGGCTTGCGGCGAGGATTCGATCAGCCCATCGCGGCCGAGAATGTCGGTGACGCGCGGCGTCGCCGCAGCGGAAGCTTCGGCCGTCGCCGGCGTCTCCGGCACAAAACCTTCAGCGAGCGACGGGTCGAGCAGGCGGTGTGTATAGTCGAAGGTCGGACCTAAGATCTGGCCGCCGGGAATGTCCTTGAAGGTCGCCGACACGCGCCGCTGCACCCGCATCGCGCCGGTGTCGACCGGCTCGCTGGCGCCGAAACGCGGCAGCGTGGCGCGGAAGGCGCGGACCAGGAAGATCGCCTCGATCAAATCCCCGCGCGCCTGCTTGATGGCGAGCGCCGCGAGCTCGCGGTCATAGAGCGAGCCTTCGCTCGTGACGCGGTCGACTGCGAGCCCAAGCTGCTCCGAGATCTGATCGAGGGAGATTTCCGTAACGCTTTGATCGCCGCGCCGCTTATGCGCGAGCAGGCGATGGGCGTTCTCGATGGCGCGTTCGCCGCCTTTGACTGCGACATACATGCTTCAGCTTCCCTTGCTCACGACGCGCGTGGTGCGGGGGATCGCGACCACGGCGTCATCGGCGACCAGCACGACGTCGATGCCGCGCGGAAACAGTGCTTCGTTCATATGCAGGCGCTCGAACAGGTCGAAAGGCTTGATCGACGCCTGCAGCGTCGCGAAGCCATCGATGCCGGGACCGCGCAGCTCGAAGTTGCAGCCGGAATTGAGGCTGTCGACCTGAATGATCACCGTGGTCGAACGATCAGGATACTCGCCGGTGCCGAGCGCGAAGCGCTCGAGCGAGGGCAGCGCACCGCCATCGCTGATGAGCGCGAATGAAGCCACCGATGAATCCTGCACGACCGGCGCGCCGGTGTGGAATTTCAGCCACTTGGTCACGTCGGAACTCTCCGCCATCCGCGCGTCGAGCCAGAGCGGCGTATCGTGGTCGAACAGCGTCAGCGCGATCGCGGCGGTACCGCGCATCATCACGCCGGGCGCGCCCGCCATCGGCACGATGCGCTGAACGGAGCCCGGCCGCGCCATCGCATCCATGACCGAACGAAAGGTCGATTGCGCCGACAAGACCTTGTCGGCGAAGCCCGGCGGCAATTCCGCAATCGTGGTCATGACCTCACCCCTCACCGCGCACCATGGTGTAGAAATCGACCTTCGTCGCGGCGGTCTCTTCCGCCGCCCGCGTCCGCCTGACCATCAGCTGCTCGCGCAACGGCGCGATAACGTCGCGCTCGACCAGCCCGCCGAAATCGCGGGACTGCACCAGCGCATCGCACAGTGCGATCAGCCGCGCCTTCTCACCGTCGCGCCCCAGCGCGTAGCCGAAGCCGACCTCGCCGCTCGCGAGCCGCACCGCCGCGCGCGACACCGTGGCTTCGCCGAGGTTGAACGGTGCGCCGTCGCCGCCGACCCGGCCGCGCAGCATCACGAGGCCGTTCTCCGGCGCACGCAGATTCTGATGAGCCGGCAGGGCGAGATCGCGCAGGCGAGCGGCGATCTCGCCCGCCTCCGCGTGCGCCAGCACGGCCATCGCGGCCTTGCGCTGGGCTTGCTGGTTATTGTGCTGGGTCACCTGATCCATCGAACTTTTGAGAACTTGCCGAATCCAAGTTGTCTATGATAATAGACAACTTCATACGGGCGCGCCATGACTGTTTCGTGACACAGATGTGATTTTCGGGCTAGGCTCACCGACGACATGAGCATGCAGGACACAGCCTCGTCGGGCGTCGCGCTGTGGCGCCTCGTTGCCGACGGCATCGAGCGCGGCATCGCCGACGGCCGCTTCGCGGCCGGCGACAAGTTGCCGGGCGAGATGGAGATCGCCGAAACCTACCGCGTGAACCGCCACACGGTACGACGCGCGCTGGCCGCGCTTGCCGAGCGTGGGCTGGTGCGTGCCGAGCGCGGCAGCGGAACCTATGTCGAGGCGCAGAAGCTCGCCTATCCGTTGCGCTCGCGAACACGCTTCTCCGAGATCGTCGGCGCCGATGGCCGCGAACCGCATGGCCGGCTGATCGAGGCGACCGATGACGTCGCGACGCGCGAGCTGGCGCGGGAGCTGGGACTGAAGACCGGCGCGCCGCTGGTGCGGATCGAGGCGATCCGGCTTGCCGACCGCACGCCGATCTGTGTCTCCACCACCTGGCTGTCGGCGGAACTGTTTCCGGGCGCAGGCGAAGTGTTCGCCGCAACGCGCTCGATGACGAAGCTGCTCGAGCATTTTGGCGTCCGCGATTATCGCCGCGGCGCAACCCGGATCACCGCCGGCATCGTCGACGCCACCGACGCCGCGCGGCTCGACCTACCGCTGGGGCGGCCGATCCTGGTCGTCGACGCCACCGACCACGATCTCGCCGGCAAGCCGCTGGTGACGAAGCATTCGCGGTTTGCCGCGGAGCGGGTGGAGTTCCTGGTGGAGAACGGGTGAGTTGCCTGTTCTCCCTCTCCCCGTTCTTACGGGCCGCGACGAGCTTCG
Organism: Bradyrhizobium sp. SMVTL-02; assembly: GCF_051853005.1. NCBI lineage: Bacteria > Pseudomonadati > Pseudomonadota > Alphaproteobacteria > Hyphomicrobiales > Nitrobacteraceae > Bradyrhizobium > Bradyrhizobium sp. SMVTL-02. The sequence goes on from NZ_CP182469.1 coordinate 7,638,276, forward strand.
CTCGCGCTGAGAGGGTTGGGGTGAGGGGCCGCTTCCGCAATGACGGTGAGAGACGGACTCGCTGAGGGTCCCCCTCACCCGGAATTTGCTTCGCAAATTCCGGCCTCTCCCCGCAGGCGGGGAGAGGCGAAAACCTCAGGCCACCGCCCGCCTTCCGATGATTGCAAACCGCAGCTTGCCCGAGATGAAATCGATCGCGGCGACCGCGACCAGGATCATCAGGATCAGGAACGACACTCTCTGCCATTCCAGCACGCGGATCTGCTCGGCGAGTTGGAGGCCGATGCCGCCGGCACCGACGATACCGATGATAGTGGCCGAACGCGTGTTGGATTCGATGAAATAGAGCACCTGGCCGGCGATCACGGGCAGAACCTGCGGCAGCAGGCCGAAGCGGATCTCGTGCAGCGCGCTCCCGCCGGAGGCGCGAATGCCCTCGACCTGCTTCTGGTCGGCGCCCTCGATCGCCTCCGAGAACAGTTTTCCGAATGCGCCGAAATCCGACACGGCGATGGCGAGCACGCCGGCGAACGGGCCGAGGCCGACGACGTTGATCCACACCAGCGCCCAGATCAGCGTGTCGACGCCTCGGATCGAATCCAAAAAACGGCGAACAGGAAAGCGCAGGATCTGTGAGGGTATGACGTTGCGCGCCGCCAGCAGGCTCACCGGAAGCGCGAACACCGCCGCCAGCGTGGTGCCCAGGAGCGCGATCGAGAGCGTCTCACCCAGCGCCTTCAGATAGACCGGCAGCGAGGAGCCGGGATCCGGCGGGATCATCATCAGGCTGATCCAGCCGAGCTGGCTGAGGCCGGTGAAGAAACGCGACGGCGAGAAATCGAGATCGACGAGGCCGTAAGTGAGGATCGCGAATGCCGCAACGATCATCGCAGGTGTTGCGAGCCGCGCCGATGCCGGCCTTTCGAACACGTCGGGATAACGCGCGCGAATCTCGCGCGTATCAACCTCCTGCGGCGTCACGTCCGCGCCTCCTTGCCGAACAGGCGGCCGCGCAGCCAGCCGGTGGTGATGTCGATGATGAAGACGGTGATGATGATGGTGAGCAGGATGGCACTGACGTCCGAATAGTAGAACTTGCGGATCGCGACGACGAGCTCCTGGCCGATGCCGCCGGCACCAACAAAGCCCATGACTGAGGCTTCGCGGACATTGATCTCGAAGCGCAGCAGCGCATAGCTGGCATAACCCGCGGTCACCTGCGGCAGAATCGCAAAGCGCATGCAGGAGAGCCAGCTCGCACCGGTCGAGCGGATGCCTTCGACCGGCTTCATGTCGGCATTCTCGACGATCTCCGAGAACAGTTTTCCCAGGGCGCCCGTGGAGTGGATTGCAATCGCCAGCACGCCCGCCATTGGCCCCAGGCCGAAGGCAATCACGAAGACCAGCGCGAAGACGATTCCGGGGACGGTGCGGGCAAATTCGAGCAGGCGCCGCACCGTGAAGCGGAGCCAGGACGCGGGCGAGGTGTTTTCAGCCGCGAAGAAGTTGAGGGCGAAGGCGAAGGTCGCGCCGATCAGCGTGCCGACATAGGAGATCAGCAGCGTCTCACCCAGCATCTTCAGCCATTTGCGCCAGCCCCACAGCCATTCGCCGAGATCGGTCCAGACCCGTTGGCCGCTGTCGAGCGTGAGGATGCGGTCGAAATAGCTGACGAAGTTGCCGAAATAGGTGAACAGCGTGCGCAAATTCACTTCGGCGCCGATCGCGGCGAGAACCAGCGCTGCGGCAAAGACCGCAGCGCCCAACAGCAGACGAAGCCGCCGGCGCGAGACCGCCTGGCGATAGGCGGCATTCAGCGCGGCAAGCTGCTGCTCGGGAAGGATGGAAACCGCTACGGTCATTGGGTCATTGCGCGTGGTCGTTCACAAAGAGAAAGAGCCGGGTCCATCGACCCGGCTCAAGTGGCTCGTCCCGAAAGCTCAGGACGCCTTCTTCTTACGCAGCGCATCGACGAACTTGATCAGCTCGATCGTGCCGTCCCAATCCTTGGTGGTGGCGGGATGAAAACCCTTCTTCTGGCCATCCTGGAGGCGGTCGAAGGCCGCCTTGTCCTTGGCCGGCGCGTCGAAGAACGCCTTCGCGATCGCCGCCTTGGCCTCCTCCGGGAGGTCGGAGTTGTAGGCGTAGGGGCCGTTGATGATGGGCGCCGACTTGTGGATGATGCGGAAATCGTCCTTCTTCATCGGCGAGCCGTCGGCGTTCTTCAGCATGCCCTTGGTCAGCATCTGCGCCAGCGTCGAATCGTCGTCGCTGGTCCACTGGTTGGCGGCAACATCGACCGTGCCCTGCGCCAGCGCCAGCATCGCGTTCTCATGGCTGCCGGTGAAGACGACCTTGCCGAAATAGCTGTCGGCGTCCGCGATGCCCATCTTGTCGAGCTCGAAGCGCGGCACGTTGTTGCCGGAGGTCGAGTTCGGGTCGACCAGGCCGAGGTTCTTGCCCTTGAGCTGGTCGATGCTCTTGTAGGGGCTGTTCGCCTTGACGAAAAACACCGAGTAATAGCCGGTCGAGCCGTCGGCGTTGATGTCGTTGGCGAAGGCGTCGGTCTTGACGCCGGTCAGGCGGGCGCGCGCGAACGACGCCGAGCCGTAGCTGGCGATATGAATGTTACCGGCGCGCTGGCCCTCGATGACGGCGGCGTAGTCGTTGGCGATGCGCAGCGTGACCTTCACGCCCAGCTCCTTGGAGAGATAGTTCATGAACGGCGCCCAGCGCTCGGTCACGCCCGAGGCGTTTTCCGCCGGAATGACCGCGAAGGTCAGCTCGGGATATTTTGCTTTCCAGTCCTGGGCGGAGGCAGAAGCGGTGAAGGCAAGCGCGGCGGCGCCGGCAAGGATTAATCTGCGAGTGATCATGATACCCTCTTCATCGGTTGGGGTCGGTTGACTCAAAACTGGCAACTGAACAGGTGCGACGCGGCTCAGGCCGCCGCGGCGGTTCCCAGCGCCGGCACGCCCTCGGGCGTCGGGACCGGCATGCCACCCATGACGTCGGCGGCTTCGAGATCGTAGAGCTCACGCGCGACATGATCAGTCAGCGCGGACGGCGCGCCGTGGAACACCACGCGGCCGGCGGCCATGCCGATCAGGCGGTCACAATAGGTGCGGGCGAGATCGAGCGAATGCAGGTTGCAGAGCACGGTGATGCCGAAGTGCTTGTTGATGCGCAAAAGCGCATCCATCACGATCTTGGTGTTGCGCGGATCGAGCGAGGCGATCGGCTCGTCGGCGAGGATGATGTCGGGCTGCTGCACCAGCGCGCGCGCGATGGCGACGCGCTGCTGTTGACCTCCGGAGAGCTGATCGGCGCGCTGGGCCGCCAGCGAAGCAATGTCGAATTGTTCGAGCGCCGACATCGCCAGCGCCTTGTCCTGCTCAGGCCAGATCTGCGACAGCGAGCGCCAGGCGGGCATGGTGGCGAGACGCCCCATCAGGACGTTGGTGAGGACGTCGAGCCGACCGACCAGGTTGAACTGCTGGAAGATCATCGCCGCGCGGGCGCGCCATTGCCGCAGCTCGCTGCCGCGCAGCGCGGTGACGTCGGTGCCGTCGAACAGGATGCGCCCTTGCGTCGGCGTCACCAGGCGGTTGATGGTCCGGAGCAGCGTCGACTTGCCGGCACCGGATCGTCCGATCACACCGACGAAACCGCCGGGGGAGATTTGAAACGAAGCGTCGTCCACCGCGGCTTTTGCGCCAAAGCGGCACGTCAGACCTTCAACCACCAGCATGCAGGGGCTCCAGAGTAGCTGGAAGCCACCGCTAACGCCGGCGCTTGACACTCGTGTGACACGCGCATTGCGATGCGGCGATCCTGCACACCTCATCCCCTGTCATCGCTGCGTCATGATATTGTCATCAAGTCCCTCGAAGAGGATTGCCTACCCTCGAACGTTCGGACGCAACATGGTCGGCAAGGTGCTTTCAGTCCGACCGACCATCGATGCTTCCGCCAAGTTGTACGAGACCCGGCTCGGCGCGCGGCGGTTCTCGGAAGAGATCGCCGACCGGCTCGCAAGGCTCGCCTGGTGGGACTGGGATCACGACAAGTTGCGTGAAGCCCTGCCCCATTTCCGCAAGCTCGGCATTGAAGATTTCCTCGCCGCGTATGAAGCACGAGCAAACTCCCCTCGCAGCAGCAAGAAAAGCGCAATCGCGTGACAGACATTTTCCTTGAAGGCGGCCGGGCCCTGATCGGCACCGAGATCGTCGAAGCCTCTCTGAGCGTGTCCGGAACTGATATCGCGGAGATCGACGGCTCGCGCGGCCGGACGCGGCTCGGGATCGATGCGCGCAACCTGCTGGTGCTGCCTGGCATCGTCGATCTGCACGGCGATGCCTTCGAGCGGCAGATGATGCCGCGTGCCGGGGTCGATTTCCCGATCGACGTCGCGCTCGCCGACAGCGACCGCCAGGCGATCAGCAACGGCATCACCACCGTGTTCCACGCCACGACCTGCTCGTGGGAGCCGGGCCTGCGCAGCGCCGACAACGCGCGCGGACTGATGGAGGCGATCGAGCGGCAGCGTCCGCAATTCGCGGCCGACACCCGCTTCCATCTGCGCCACGAGACCTACAATCTCGACGCGGAGGCAGAGATCAGTCAGTGGCTCATAGAGGGTCGCGTCGACCTGTTCGCCTTCAACGACCACATGGACGGCACCGTGGCCGACTTGGCCAAGCCGCGCAAGCGCAACCGCATGGTTGAGCGCACGGGGCTGTCGAGCGAGGCGTTCGACCGGCTGGTCGAGCGCGTGGTCACACGCGCCGCCGAGGTGCCGGCTTCGGTATCGAGGCTCGCCGCCGCAGCCCGGGGAGCGGAGGTGCGCATGCTCTCGCATGACGATGCGAGCCCGGCGATGCGCCGGGAGTTTCGCGAGCTGGGCGCCGACATCGCGGAATTCCCGATCAACGAAGAGACGGCGCGCGCAGCGGCAAGCCATGGCGATGCCATCGTCTACGGCGCGCCGAACGTCGTCCGCGGCGGCAGCCACACCGGCTGGACCAAGGCATCCGACATGATCGCCAAGGGGCTCTGCTCGGTGCTGGCGTCCGACTATTACTATCCCGCGCAGCTGCTCGCAGCCTTCCGCCTCGCCGCCGATCGCGTGCTGCCGCTGACGCAGGCCTGGGATCTGGTCTCGGCCGGCCCCGCACGCGCGACCGGCCTCGCCGATCGCGGCGAGATCGCGGAGGGACGCCGCGCCGATATTCTGCTCGTCGACGACAGCGTGCCGCTACGGCCGCGGATCATCGCGGTGATATCGGGTGGAAAGCTCGTGCATCTCACCGATGCGACGCGGCTGCTCAGCGCTGCGCCGCGCGAGGCTATCGTCGCGGCCTAAATTGGTTATGCTGAGGTGATGACAGGTTTTCCCCGCTACGCGATCTATTTTGCCGCAGGCGCCGACAGCGCCCTCTCCCGGTTCGGCGCCGAATTGCTCGGCTACGACGCCCACACCGGTGACGAGCTGCCGTTTCCGCAGCAAGCACTGCATGTCGTACCGGACTGGCGGGACGTCAGCGCCGATCCCCGCAAATACGGCTTTCACGCCACGCTGAAGGCGCCGATGGCGCTGGCGTCGGGCAAGACCGAGGCCGGGCTGATGGCCGCCTGCGCCGCCTTCGCGGGCAAGGCGCGGCCCGTTCCGGTGATCCGCCCCGTCGTCGATGCCATCAGCGGGTTCATCGCCGTGATTCCGACCGAGCCGGTCGAAGCGCTCCAAGAGCTCGCCGCCGATTGCGTCCGCAATTTCGACGCCTACCGTGCGCCGCTGACGGCGGAAGAACGCGCGCGGCGCAAGCCCGAAAAGCTCAGCGAGCGGCAGCGCGAATATCTCGCTCGCTGGGGCTATCCTTACGTGATGGAAGAATTCCGCTTCCACATGACGCTGACGGGGCGGCTGGATGCGGAGCGGCGCGGGCCGATCCTGGCGATGCTGCGGGACCGGTTTGCGGCGCTGAGGCTCGATGCGCTTGAGATCAATCGCATCACGCTGTTCAGGCAGGATGGCGCCAAGGCGCGCTTTCGCATCGTCGGCGAGTGGGCTCTGGCGCGGTAGACATCAGCGCCAGCTCGCAAGATTGAACAGGAGCGCCACGGCGCCGACCAGAACCAGGCTGGCCGCCCAGACTGCATCCAGGTTGAACCAGCTCCGCGAGACGAACTTCAATCCCAGATAGCGGTAGACCAGCCACGCCAGACATCCGCCGGCACCGACCATGGCGGTCACGTGCACCAGGGACACCAGCACCGCCATCCCGAGATTTGCCTTCATCAGCGTGCCCGCGGCCTCATGGCCCGCATCGAGATCGAAAGCCTGGCAGAGCCCGAGATAGATCGGCACGAGCATCAGGGCGGCGCCGTGAGCAATGGCGACGGCAAACGACCAGAGCGCCAATTGCGTTGGCGGAATTCGTGCCAGCGCGCGCGGATGACGCCGGTCGATCAGCCGATAGACGCCGAAGCCGATGACGAGAAGGCTCGCACAGAGCTGGATCGGACGCTGCCACGCGGCCAGCACGAGCAGGAACGCGAATGGCAGCAGCACGAGAAGTGTGGCCAAGAGATGCCCGGCCCCCAGGGCCCACAACGCGCGGAAGAGCGCGCGAGGGCTCTTGTCCAGGAGTCCAGCCGAAACCGCGAGCGGCCATCCCATTCCCGGATTGACCCCGTGGTAGAGACCGCTCGCAACGAGCGCGAGCCACAGCCAGCCAAGCGCCGGGCTCGCATGCGTCCCATCTAGACCGACGGGTAGCAAAAGGAGTCGGTCGAACAATCGCCGCCCTCGAGCCTGATCTGGTGCGCACGATATCCGTCGGGGAAGCTCACGAAATAGTCCCTGTCGAGCTCGAGGCCGCCGTTGCGACCGACATTGGCCATGACCTCCACGCCCGGAACCCCGTCGGGATAGAACTGATCGTCCCAGGTGGAATAGAGCGAATTGGTCCAGTACACGCGCCGGCCGTCGCGGCTGATCTCGACCATCTGCGGCCCCGCTGCAAAGGCCTTGCCGTTCGGATGGGGCGTGCGGCGTGCGATGCCGCCAATGTGGACGGAGCCCGCAAGCTTCGGCTTTCTGGGATCGCTGACGTCGTACTGGCGCATCTCACCCGTGCCCCAACACGAGACATAGAGAAACCGGTCATCCATCGACAGGTCGATGTCCGTCACGAGCGGCGGCACGGCGCCAAATCCCTGCAGCAGCGGCGGCAGCTTCTCCTTGGGCGCGGGTTCGGGAGGGATCGTCGCCGTCTTCTCGGCATGGAATTTTCCACCCTCGCGCCACCAGGTCCAGATCGATGCTTCGAGGTTGGTGGTGTCGACCACGACGCCGACGAAGCCGTATTCGCGAACCGGATCGTGCGCGGGCCGCACCTCCAGCGCCATCTGATGGTTGGCGCCGAGGTCGATGGTCTGGACGTTGCGACGGGCGCGAAGGTCCCAGAAGTGGAGACGATGGCCGTATTTATTCGCAAGCAGATCTTCCGGGACGATCCCGTTCTCGAACTGCGGTGGCAACGCCCATTCGCTCGTCACCATGTAGTCGCGCGGCAGATTCCACCAGAAATCATAATGCAGTGTCTGCGGACCTCGGTCGATCTCCCATCGTCCAAGCACCTCGAACGTCTCGCAATCCATGATGAAGACGCCTGGAGGTCCGTTGGTGCCATCCTTGCCGCCGCCGCCCAGCGTGCTCACATAAATGCCGTCCGGCCCGCAATGGATGGTGTGTGGCCGCGAGTAACCGGTCTTCTTGAAGACCTCCTCCGGTTCGATGATCTTGTGGATCTTGGCCTTGGTCGGATCGGGCTTGGTATCGATGATGTAGATCCGCGACGAGCGCAGCCCGGGGATGATGAGATAGCGCCGCTCGATGAAGGCGTGTCCGGCGAGCGGCGACAGGGCGGAAGAGCAGGCATTCCAGCCGAAATGATGAAACTCATCGCCCCTGTTGGGCATCGTCACGGTGTGAACGATCTGGCTATAGCTCGGCGATCCCGGCTTGACGTCGATGACCGCGAGAGCATCCGGCTTCGAGAAATCCGGACTGAGCAGCAAGGTGTAGGCAAAGTTCTCCGCAGGCGCTTCCATCGCAAGCTTGGGCGATGCGTGAAAGGTGGGATCCGGCCTCATCGTCATGGCACTGCCTCCCTGTTCTGTCGGTTCGCTCCAACCCGGCTCGGGATAACGGCATAATGAAGAGGTGTTTACGCGATGTCTTGGGATGCTCCGCAGAGCCGGTTGGCGAACCTAGAATATGTCATCGCCGGCCCGGGGGAAACCGGCCGAACCGCGCTAATTCGACGCCTTCGGCCGAGAATGGGGCAGTTGCCTGCTCGCTTGCCCGGGACGACGTTGTGGGGGGAAATTGGCTCAACTGGTTCCGTGATTGCGAGCGAAGCGAAGCAATCCAGGCCTTCTCCGCAGATTCGGTCTGGATTTTGCTTCGTCGCAAGGGCTCCTCGCAATGACGGCAGAGGGGCTTACTTGCCCCACCGCAGCGCCAGTGCATCGCGCTCCTTGGCGAGCTCCAGCAGTCCCGCGCGCGTCGCCGGATGCAATGGCTGCAAGGGATGCCGCACGGCCTCGGACTTGATCACGCCGCCGGCCTGCATCATCACCTTGCAGGCGATCAGGCCGCATTGGCGATTCTCGTAGTTGATCAGCGGCAGCCAGCGCTCGTAGGCGGCTTTCGCCTTTTCGCGGTCGCCGGCGAAATAGGGATCGATGATTTGGCGGATGCCGTCCGGATAGCCGCCGCCGGTCATCGCGCCGGTGGCGCCGGCGTCGAGATCGGCGAGTAGCGTGATCGCCTCCTCGCCGTCCCAAGGGCCCTCGATGTCCTTGCCGCCGGCCTCGATCAGGTTGCGGAGCTTTGCGGCCGCGCCCGGAACCTCGATCTTGAAATAGCGGATGTTGGAGAATTCGCACGACAGCCGGGCCAGCAGCTCGACCGACAGCGGCGTGCCGGCGACCGGCGCGTCCTGGATCATGATGGGAATGTTGATCGCGCCCGAGAGCACCTTGAAGAACTCGACGATGCCCTTCTCGGGGACGCGGAAGGTCGCGCCATGATAGGGCGGCATCACCATCACCATGGCGGCGCCAGCGGCTTCGGCCTGCTTGCTGCGCGCGGCGCAGACGGCCGAGCTGAAATGGGTCGTGGTCACGATCACGGGAACCCGGCCCGCGACATGCTCCAGCACCGTATGCATCACGGTTTCGCGCTCGGCATCGGTGAGCACGAACTGCTCGGAGAAGTTGGCGAGGATGCAGATTCCATGCGAGCCGGCGTCGATCATGAAGTCGATGCAGCGACGCTGGCCTTGGAGGTCGAGCTCGCCGCGCTCGTCGAAGATGGTGGGCGCGACCGGGAACACGCCGCGATAGGGGCGCTGGGCCTTGTGTGAGGTGACCGGCATCGAACTCTCCATCCTCAGGTGTCTTGCGTCTGTCCTCGCGAAAGCGGCGCGGCGGCACAGATGTAGCCGCCGCGCGGACCGGCGGCAATGCCCGCGCGACGCTGGGATGGAGGACGAGCGAAGTTACGCGGTCTTCACCGTGCCAAGGAAGCCCTCGACCGCGACGCGGAGCCGATCGGCGTCGGCCGACATCTTCTTCACGGATGCCGAGAGCACCGTGCCGGCATTGCCGGTCTCCTGGTTGAGCCTGGCGACGCTGCCGATGGTATCGGTGACCTCGCGGGTGCCTTGCGCGGCCTGCTGGAAATTGCGCGAGATCTCGGTGGTGGCGGCGCGCTGCTGCTCGACGGCGGCGGCGATCGCCGTCATCTTCTCGTCGATGCCGCTGATGGCGCCGCCGATGGAGCGGATAGCGGTCACCGCCTGGCCGGTCGCGCCCTGGATCTCCTCGACCTGGCGGGAGATCTCTTCGGTCGCCGTTGCGGTCTGCGCCGCGAGGCTCTTGACCTCGCCGGCGACCACGGCGAAGCCGCGGCCGGCCTCGCCCGCGCGCGCGGCCTCGATGGTGGCATTCAGCGCCAGCAGGTTGGTCTGGCCGGCGATGGCGTGGATCATCTTCACGACTTCGCTGATGCGGCTCGCGGTCTGGTCGAGGATCTCGACCGTCGCGTTGGTCTGCTCGGCCTGCGCCACGGCCTCGCGGGCTTCGCGGGCGCTCGACTGCACCTGCGCGGAGATCTCGCCGACGGAGGCGGAGAGCTCCTCGGTCGCGGCCGCGATGGTCTCCAGATTGTTGGTGGCCTGCTCGGCGGCGGAGGACACCGCCGCGGTCTGGCTGCTCGATTCCGCAACGAGCGAGCGCACGCCGGTTGCGGTCGCATCGAGCTCCTTCGTCGACGCCACAACGCTGTGAATGACGGCCTGCACGGTATCGTCGAAGCTGCGGCACGCCGCATCCACCGTGCCGGAGCGGGCAAGCTGCAGTGCCTGCTGCGATTCGCGCTCCTGGCCAAGACGCTCCGCGGTCGCCGCGCTTTCGCGCAGGCTTTCGAGCGCCGCCGCCATGGTGCCGAACTCGTCGGGATATTTGGACTGCGGAACCGGTGTCGCATAATCGCGCGCGCCGATCCGCGCGATGGCGTCAAGAATGGCGCGCACCGGGCGCATCAGGCGGCTGCGCACCACATAGACGCCGGCCAGGGTCACGGCGAGCGCCAGCAGGAACGCGAGCGATTGCACCACGAGATTGGTGAGGGCCTTGGCCTGGATCGTCTCCGCGCGCGCGATCGACTGGTCAAGGGCCTTGTTAGCGATGGCGACGATGGGCGCGAACGGGGACTGGCACAGCGCATTCCATTCCGAGGCAGACATCGCGGGCTTGCCGCTGCCATCGAAATTCTTCGTGAGGTCCCCGATCTGCTTGAGCACGCCATCGGTCTTGGCCTTCGCGTCCGACGCGGCCGTCACCAATTCAGCCGTCACATCGGGCGCGGCCAGTAGCTCCGCCATGCCTGCCCAGCCGGATGTGATGGTGCCATCCCACTGCGCCAACGACCTCTTCTGGGCGTCGTCGAGCGGCTTGCTGCTGTTGACGTTGGAGCGAACCGAGGAGCAATGGATGCCATAGCGGTCGCGCACCTGCCAGGCGAAGCGGCGGACCTGGATCATGCGCGCGATGTAGGGATCGTTCATCCAGGCGCGGTTCGACACCGCCGCGGAGGCGAGGTTCGCGGTGTCGATGACCTTGGTGACGGCATCGTACCAGGAATTGGTGCGCTCGATCTTGCGCTCGGCGCGCGGACGCTTGGCTTCGTCGTAGAACAGCTGGAACTGCGGCGCGGCGTCGTTCCAGCGCTGCTTCAGCGTGCTGGCGAGCTCATCGCGGCGCGCGAAATCGACGGTCGCGAGCGCGGCGCTGATGCCGTCATAGCCGGCCTCCTCGGCCTTTTCGGCTTCGACGAGTTTTGCCTTGGGATCGTCCTCGCCAAGGATGGCACTCTGGGCGTCGCCGCGATTCTGGCGAAGCGCGAGGACGCCATGGAAGATCGCCTTGTCCGCGGCAGCGAGGCGGGCCGTCTCCAGGCTCTCGCTATAGCGGCCGAAGGCGCCGACCATCTGGATCGCGGTGCAGGTCAGCGCACCGCTAGCCAAGATGGCCATCAGCACCAGCAGGAGCGTGCTTACCGATTTCTTAAGAAGTGCCATGAGCGAGGCGGGCCTATTCGTCGATAGAGGCCACCTTGCATCGCGACATGCCAATGTTTCGTTAAGGTTATCGTCAAACACCCGCTTTCCGACCTGCCGCGCCTCCGCCCGCCAGGTTCCATTACGCGACCTTCGTGAAATCCGGCGGGCGGCGCTCGGCGAAGGCCGTGAAAGCCTCGCGTGCCTCGGCCGTGCGCAGGCGCTGCGCAAACTGCTCGCCCTCGGCCTGCATCTGTGCGACCAGTGCTTCGCCGTTCCGCATCAGCTTCTTGGTGGCGGTGAGCGCGCCGGCCGGCTGGCGGGCGAGCCGCTGCGCCAGCGCGAGCGCCTCTGCATCGAGCCTGTCGAGCGGAACCACGCGGTTGGCGAGACCCCATTCCAGCGCGGCCCTGGCCGGCACGGTCTCGCCGAGCGCGAACATCTCATAGGCGCGCGCATGGCCGATGCGCGCCGGCATCAAGAGGCTGGATGCCGCTTCCGGCACGAGGGCGAGGCTGACGAAGGGCGTCGACAATTGCGCGTTGTCGGCGAGCACAACGAGGTCGCAATGCAGCAGCATCGTGGTGCCGACGCCGACGGCGCGGCCCTGCACCGCCGCGACCAGCGGACGGGTGCAGCGCGCCAGCGACTGGATGAAGCGGACGACGTTGCGGCTTCCTTCCGACTTGCCGGATGCGACGGCCGCGAACTCGCCGACATCGTTGCCGGCAGTGAACATGTCGCCCTCGCCGCGGATCAGGATCACGCGGGCGGACGGATCGAACTCGGCCGCTTCGATGGTGTCGGCGAGCTTGCCATACATCGCATCGGTCAGCGCGTTCTTCTTGTCGGGACGCGCCAGCGTCAGGGTGAGAATTCCGCCGTTGTTCTCAACTCGCACATGCTCGGTCATTGCTCTCTCCTTATTCCTCTGGGTCTCTTGGAAACTTGTCCTGAATGCTCGTCAGCCAGCGCGCGACGATGTCGATCTCCGCGGCTGTAAATCCATCCGTCAGCGCCGCGTTGATCCTGGCCGCGTCGGTCTTCGCCTGCGCCAGCACGGCACGTCCCTTCGGCGTCAGCCACACGCGGAAGGCGCGCCCATCCTCGCGATCGGGCCGGCGCTCGACCAGCCTCGCCGCAGCGCTGCGATCGACAAGCCCGGAGATGCCGGCCGGTCCCATGTCGAGCGCCGCGCCCGCTTCGCCCATCAGCACGCCGTCCTGCTTGCCGAGGATGAACAGCAGCCCGGCCTGCGCCGGCGTGACCTCATTTTGCGGTTGCGCCGCCATCCAGCGCTGCAAACGCCGCTGTGCGACGTTGAGCAGATAGATCAGCCGGTGATGCCTTGCCTCGGGCGATTTATTTCGCATGCGAAATATATATAGCCGAGCGCCGGCCGGTTGTCAAAACCTGCCGGAGCTAACTGCCCGACGGCCCGCGACAGCCGTCGAGCAGAATTGCGGCGCATGCCTTCGCCCGCCTCTCGATCTCCTTCCGCGAGGGCAGTGTCAGCCCGGCGTAGATCGCCGCGCGCTGCGGCGCCGAGACCATCATGCCGATCATCATTCCGGCGGCTTCATCGACGTCATCAAGTGCGATGCGCTTCCTCTTGACTTGATCGCGGAGCCAGCCCGCGAGCGCCGCCGCGGTACGGGAGATGCCATCCCTGTAGAAGTTCGCGGCAAGCTCTGGAAACGTGGCTGACTGTTGCAGCACCATACGCTGCAGCGCCACGACCTCTGGATCGAGCGCGAGATCGGCACAGGCGACAAGCACGGCAGCCAGGCTGGTTTCGATGTTGGCCTGATTGTTGGCCTGAAGATTGACGTCGGAGAGCAACCGGTCGAGCCGGTCCGCGCACATCGCCTCGAACAGCGCCGCCTTGCCCGGAAAAAGCCGATAGAGAGTCTTGGTGGAGATGCCGGCGCCGCGCGCCAGCTCGTCGGTGCTGGTTGCTGCGTAGCCGTCGACGGCGAAGGCGTGCCGTGCCGCCTCGATGACGATGCGCCTCGTCTCGTCGTCGCTGCGTACCGGCGGCCGCCCGCGGGGGCGGCCTTCTGAGGACGGTTTTGCCTGAGCCATGTTTTTAGATGATGCCTGTCATTCCATTGACTCTCCCCAAGCTAGTCCTATTTTGGAAACCGTCAAGTTTCCTAATTCAGGGAGCCGGCCATGACCGTGCACACCAACCCGTCCAAGACTGAAACCATCGTGGTGCCGACCAGCCCGCCCGAAGGCATCCTGCCCGCAGCGCCGGTACCCGCCCCGCGCCGAAAGCTGAACCTTCGCAAGCTGTTGCTGGCGGGCGTGGCCGCTGCCGCCCTCGCCGGCGCGAGCTGGTACGGCTACGAGTACTGGACCGTCGGGCGTTTTCTCGTCTCCACCGATGACGCTTATGTGAAGGCCGACAACACCACCATCGCGCCGAAGGTCAGCGGTTATCTCGACCGCGTCCTGGTCGGCGATAACGAGCATGTGAAGGCCGGCCAGGTGCTGGCGCGGATCGACGATCGCGACTTCCGCGTCGCGCTCGACCAGGCCAGGGCCGACGTCGCCGCCGCGAACGCGACGGTGACGAGCAAGCAGGCCCAGCTCGAGGTTCAGGAAGCGGTGATTGCCGCCGCGAAGGCGACCATCGATGTCGACACCGCCGCGAAGACCTTCGCGCAGCAAGAGAACAAGCGCTACACGGATCTCGCCAAGACCGGCTATGGCAGCGTGCAGAATGCGCAGCAGGCGCAGGCGCGCGATGCCGGCGCCGACGCCGCGATCGCGCGCGACAACGCCAACCTCATCTCCGCACAGAAGCAGATCGACCTCCTCAAGGCCGAGATCGTGCAGGCCAGGGCCGCCGCCGCGCGCGCAGCCGCGGTCCAGCAGCAGGCGGAGCTCAATCTCGGCTACACCACGATCGTCTCGCCGATCGACGGCGTCGTCGGCAACCGCACCTTGCGCGTCGGCCAATATGTGCAGGCGGGCACGCAGCTGATGTCGATCGTGCCGGCCACGGGCACCTATGTGGTCGCCAATTTCAAGGAGACCCAGCTCACCCATGTCCGCGCCGGACAGAGCGTCGAGATCGAGGTCGACACGTTCCCGGGCCAGCGCGTGCACGGCCACGTCGATTCCATCGCGCCGGCCAGCGGCCAGGAATTCGCGCTGCTGCCGCCCGACAACGCCACCGGCAATTTCACCAAGATCGTGCAGCGCATTCCCGTGAAGATCGCGCTGGACGCCGAGACCGCGCCTGCGATCGCGCTGCGGCCCGGCATGTCCGTGATCCCGACGATCGCAACCCGCTCAGCGCCGACCGCCCAGGCGGCAGCGACCAAAGCGAAACCCGTCTCCGGAGGGTCGTACCATGTCAAACAGCCTCTCAATACCGACGCCGGCACAAGCAATTCCGGCCGCGACGCCTGAGCGCGTCGCTGCCGACTCCAATCGGGCCAGCGCCACGATCTGGATCGCCGTGTTCGCCGCGATGATCGGCGCCTTCATGGCGATCCTGAACATCCAGATCACCAACGCCTCGCTGCTCAACATCGAGGGGGGCATCGGCACCGGCGCCGACAACGGATCCTGGATCTCGACGTCCTATCTGATCGGCGAGATCATCGTCATTCCGTTGACCGACTATCTGTCGCGGGTGTTCTCGTTCCGCAACATCATCCTGAGTTTCGCGAGCCTGTTCGCGGCCTTCTCCGTCGCCTGCGCCTTCACCCACGATTTGCCGTCGATGATCGCGATGCGCGGCCTCCAGGGCTTCTTCGGCGGCGTGCTGATTCCGATGGCGTTCACGCTGGTCTTCACCAAGCTGCCGAAGGGCCAGCAGCCGATCGGCCTTGCCATGTTCTCGCTCGCCGTGACCTTCGCGCCCGCGATCGGGCCGACCATCGGCGGCTATCTCACCGAGAATTACGGCTGGCAGACCATCTTCTATGTCAACGTGATGCCCACCGCCATCATGGTGACCATCCTCTTCTTCACCCTGGAGCGCCAGCCGATGAATCTCGGTCTGCTGCGCGAAGGCGACTGGTTCGGCATCGCGACCATGGCGATTGGCCTTGCCTCGCTTCAGGCCGTGCTCGAAGAAGGCAACAAGGACGACTGGTTCGGATCGCCCTTCATCGTGCGGCTCGCGATCATCGCCGCGATCAGCCTGTCGCTGTTCATCTATATCGAGCTCGTGGTCGAGAAGCCGCTGCTGCGCCTGCGGCTGCTGACGCAGTGGAATTTTGGAGTCGGGACCATTGCCGCGGTGTTCCTGGGCTTCGCGCTGTTCGGCTCGGTCTATCTGTTGCCCGCCTATCTCGGCCAGGTGCAGGGCTACAATGCCGAGCAGATCGGCAACGTGCTGGCCTGGACCGGCCTGCCGCAACTCCTCTTGATTCCTTTGGTGCCGAAGCTGATGCAGCGTTTCGATGCCCGCTACATTGCGACGGCCGGCCTGCTGCTGTTCGCCGCGAGCTCGTTCATGAACATCATGATGTCGCTCGACTACTCAGGCGATCAGTTCTTCATCCCCAACGTCGTGCGTGCGGTGGGCCAGGCCTTGACGCTCGCGCCGCTCTCGGCGCTGAGCCTCGGCAGCGTCGCGCCGCAGGATGCGCCCGCCGCCTCCGGCATCTCCAACATGATGCGCAACCTCGGCGGCGCCATCGGCACCGCGGTGCTCGCCACCATCGTCACCAAGCGCGAGCAGTTCCACTCCAACATCATCGGCCATTCCGTCACGCTCGGCCGCGAGGAGGTCCGTGATCGCATCGCTCAGATGACGAATTACTTCATGGGCCACGGTGTCCCCGATCCCAATGCCGCACGCGAGCAGGCCATCATCGCGCTTGGCAAGACGGTGAAGCGCCAGGCGCTGGTGATGGGCTATTCCGACACCTTTGCCGTGATCGGCGTGGTGCTGGTGCTCGCCGCGATCGCCGTGATGCTGACGCGGCGGGTGAAGGGGGCGGGTGGAGGTGGTGCGCACTAACGTCCCTCCTTCAATTGTTATATGTCGCGGCCGTCCGCGCCTGGCGGCCGCGTTGTTTTACTGATTATTCAATCATAGATCGCGCGTTAGCCGTTATGAATAGCATGAGTGGCGAGAACGAGCTTGCCCAACTCGTGATTCATAGTGACGACGATACGCCGGACCTGTTTGTGAAGGATCTGCTTCGTCAGTCCTTGGCAAATCGGAGCGGGAGGCGGCCGTGCTGATCACTCAAGTCGAACAGAAGCAAAAGGCGGTTTGCGGACCTTACCCTCACTGCGCGCAGAAATAGCTCGACGTCTCCTTTACCGACCCCGCCTTGTAGTGCGGCCAGGCCGGCCAGCGGCACAGTGGCAGGGCGCGGACGACAGGAAACGCGGGCGCTTCGACCTTCTGCTCGGTCACTTCGAGGTCGCCCGGCGCCTGGTCCTTCTCGACCCAGTCGACCAGCACGCTGAGCATGTCGACATTGGCGGGCGCGCCCGACCCGACATGATCGACGCCGGGCGCGGTGTAGAGCCGCGCGAACTGCGCCGTCGTCGCCGTCCCCATCAAGCGCTCGACGTTCTCGAAATAGCGGATGCCGGCATAGGGGCTTTGCGCATAGTCGGCCATGTGCTCGAGGATGATCAGCTTGCCCTTGCGCTCGCGGAAACGGCTGAGATCGGGATCAGTCGAATCCATCAGCCTGGAGACTTCGAGCAGCCGTGCCTTGTGGTCCTCGGGTTTGTAGGTGGTGACGTCGAGCTTGGGATCGCGCGCGAACACATATTGAATGCCGCCGGCGCCGTAGATCCAGGCAATGCCGTTGTTCGGCGCGGGCGGCTGCGCCGGCGGCGCGGTGCCCAGCCACCAGGCGACCCAGCCGCCGGTCGGGCCGATTGCCGGCGTGTCCTCGCCCGAGACGCCCCACCCCGGATAGTCATCGAGGCCGTTGGCGAGCACGAAGGGGAATTTATAGGTCGCGTGCAGCGTGTTGATCGCCTTGATCTGGGGATCGGTCAGGCACTGATCGCCGCTCTTGCCGGGCTCGCAGCGCAGCGTCTCGATCTTGAACGCCGCCTTGCAGCCGACGGGATCCTGCACCAGCGCGTCGTCGGAGCCGTCGGCCTTGTCGCACGCCGCGCGCACGGCCTCGCCAACGAGCTTGACCTGCGCCGGGTTGATCCAGCCCTCTCCCATGGTCACGAGGCCCGACCGCATGCCGGCGTGCTGCAGGCCGACCCAGTTGATGACGGGGACGCGGGCGAAGATGCCGTCGAAATCGTCGGGGTAGCGCTGCGCCATGGTGAGGCCTTCGCGGCCACCCTCGGACGAGCCCATGAAATACATCTTTTCGGGCTTCCTGCCGTAGGCGCGCTCCATCAGGGTCACGGCCGCGTCGCGCACCTTCTTGTAGGCGCGGTGGGCAAAATTCTCGAAGGCTTCGTCATTCAACGCGAAGACCTGAGGCAGCTCGCCAGGCTTGGTCTCGTGACCTGAATCGGTGCCGTAGGTGGCGAAGCCGCGCGCGAGCGGCGATGGCTTGTCGAACGGATAGGCCGGCGGCAGCGCAAGGCCGGTGATCAGCATGCCGTTGAAGCCGCCGCCGCCATATTGCACCGAGCGGCCGTTCCATTCGATGGGCAGGTTGACCTGGAATTTGATCGGCGGCGCATTGGGGTCGACCGGGTCGATATGGCCGAGCACCTTGCAGAAGCCGGGATTGGCAGGGGTGACGCGCCCCGACGGCGTCGGGCCGCGCTCGGCAACGGCGAGCGGCGACGGCGACTGCAACGCCGCGGCATCGATCTTCATGGCGTCGGTGCCGCCGACCAGCCCCTTGCAGA
The DNA here is from genome assembly GCF_051853005.1 of Bradyrhizobium sp. SMVTL-02. Lineage (NCBI taxonomy): Bacteria > Pseudomonadati > Pseudomonadota > Alphaproteobacteria > Hyphomicrobiales > Nitrobacteraceae > Bradyrhizobium > Bradyrhizobium sp. SMVTL-02. The sequence goes on from NZ_CP182469.1 coordinate 7,656,722, forward strand.
CCGTCTCGGCATCCTCCGCCAACGACAGCGCCGACGCGCCGCTCGCGCTGATTGCGGCTGCGGTGCCCACGAGCCATGCACACAACTTCGCTCTGTTTCGCGTCATCGTTTCCACCCGGCTTGTTCCGTTGGTTCGAAAGTTGGCCGCATTCAATGCAACCTTCGCCCGTCCGTCAATCGCTGATGCCTGCTTTCCGTCAGAACGAGCCCAGCGCGCTACCGAGGGCAATCACCGCCACCAGCGCCAGGAGGGACGTCACGATGCCGACCATGACGATGTCGAAATAGCTATCGCGATGTGTCAGGCCGCAGATCGCGAGCAGGCTGACCACCGCGCCGTTGTGCGGCAGGATGTCGAGTGTCCCGGCGCCGATCACCGCCACGCGATGCATCAGCGCAACGTCGATGCCGGTCCGCGCGGCCAGTTCGACATAGGTCGGGCCGAGAGCCTCGAGGGCGATGGTCAGGCCGCCCGATGCCGATCCGGTCAGCGCAGCCAGGATGTTGGTCGCGACGGCGAGCGAGACCAGCGGTCCGCCCTGGATCGCCAGCACCCAGTCGCGCACGATCGTGAACGCCGGCAGCGAGGCGACGACCGCGCCGAATCCGACGAGGCTGGCGACGCTGAACGCCGGCAGGACCGATGCATTGGCCCCGGCGTCCATGGTCCGGCGCAATGCCGGCAGACGCGCCCAGTTCAGCGCGATGGTCGTGACGATGGCCGCAGCCAGCGCAACCGCAACCGACCACACGCCCGCGACGGCCGCGAGCCTCGTGTCACCAAAGCGTTGCTCGGCGAGATAGCTGACATCGAGCCGCGGCAGCACCACGAGCGACATCAAAAGATTCACGGTGACGACGACGACGAGCGGCGCGATGGCGTTCAGCACGGGCGGTGGCCGCTCGCTGCGATGACCGTGCTGGAGTTCCGCCGGATCGAACTCGCGCGCGGTCGTCGCGCGTTCGCGCACGAGCTCGTCCGCGGCGGCGCGCTCGGCCGAATCCTCGACGTCATCGCCATAGCCCTCCCCGGCACGGCGCGCTGCAGCTTCGGCGCGATGCAGCCACCATAACCCCGTGCCGAGCATGATGAGCGAGGCAACGATGCCGAGGCCCGGCGCGGCAAAGGGCGTCGTGCCGAAGAACGGCATCGGGATCGCATTCTGGATCGACGGCGTGCCCGGCAGGGCCGACATCGTGAAGGTCGACGTTCCCAGCACGATGGCGGCCGGGATCAGGCGACGCGGGATCGAAGCCGCGCGAAACAGCGAGCGTGCCATGGGAACGATGACGAAGAACGCGACGAACAGGCTGACGCCGCCATAGGTGACCAGCGCGCCGGCGAGCACGACCGCCAGAATCACGCGGTGCTCGCCGAGCCGCTCCGCCATGAAGTCGGCAACCGACGTCACCGCGCCGCTGTCATCCATCAACTTGCCGAAGACGGCGCCAAGCAGAAAGATCGGAAAGAACTGCGCCAGAAATCCCGCCGCGTTCACCATGAAAACCTGGGTCAGGTTCGCGAGCAGCGGCTCACCGCCGAACAGCGCGGCAACGAGGGCCGCGAACGGCGCGAGCAGCAGGACGCTCCAGCCACGGAAGGCGAACAGGACGAGCAGGCCGAGCCCGACGAGGAGGCCGAGGAGACCCATGCCTCAGCACTCCGCCAGCAGGACGTCGAGATCGGCCGTCGATCGCCGCCCGATATCGGCGCCGTGCTCGGCGAGGAAGGCGTCTGCCGCCATACGCCCCTCGGCGCGCAGCATCGAGACGAACTCCCACTCCGCGTTGAGCTTCGACGAGGCGCCGAACTTCGCCAGCATGTCGCTCTTGATCCGGTGCATCCGCATCTTCGCCCAGCGCGCGCCCTCGCCGCTGCCGGGATCCGCCGCCTGTCGCAGCAGCGCGATCATGCGCAGCTCCTTCATCAGCGGCGAGTTGAACGAGATTTCATTCAGCCTGTTGAGGATTTCAGCCGCCGTCCGCGGCTGCTCCGGCCGCTCGGTCGGATTGATCTGGACGAGGATGGTGTCGTGCGCGTCGCTCTCGCGAACCAGCGGCGTGATCGTCGGGTTGCCGGCGTAACCGCCGTCCCAATAGGGCTCGCCGTCGATCTCGATGGCACGGAACATGGTCGGCAGGCAGGCCGATGCCAGCAGCACATCCGCCGTGATCTCCGCGTTGCGGAAGATCCGGCCGCGCCCGGTGCGCACCCGCGTCGCCGTGATGAACAGCTGGATCGGCGAGCGCACCAGGCGTTCGAAATCGATGCTCTCGGCGAGGACCGCGCGCAGCGGATTGTAGCCGGTCGGATTGAGATCGTAGGGCGACAGCACACGCGACATCAGGTCGGTGAGGATGTAGAAGGGCGACGTATCGAGGGTCCAGCGCCCCATCAAGCGGTCGAGCGGCGAGCGTTGCAGCAGGCTGAAGGCCGCGGCCTTCGACACACGACGCCAGTATCGGTCGAGCGCCTCACGTGCGCCCTCGGCGCCGCCCGCCGTCCAGCCGTCCGCCAGCACCGCCGCATTCATCGCGCCCGCGGAGGTTCCGGAGATCGCGGCGATGCTGAGCCAGTTTTCCTCCAGCAGGCGATCAAGCACGCCCCAGGAGAAGGCGCCGTGCGAACCGCCGCCCTGCAGCGCGAGATCAATCAGTACGGCGTCCCGTTCCATGGCGGACACTCACGCAGCTGAGGCTCAAATTGGACATGATTGGAACACGTCGAATTCGGCCACAGTGTGGGAGCAGTCGCCGCAAGATGCAACCGGAACGAGGGGATCTTTAGTGCTCGAATACCAGCCGTGCGCCGATGGTGCCTTCGAGCGCGCGGATCTGCGCCAGCAGCTCGCCCGAATCCTGGCCGCCGAGATCGGCGTCGAGCACGACGTAGCCGAGGTCGCCGGCGGTCTCCAGATACTGCGCGGCGATGTTGATGTCGCGCTGGAGGAAGACCTCGTTCAGCCGCCGCAACATGCCGGGCACGTTGCGATGGACGTGGCTGAAGCGCGCGCCGGAGGGACGCAGGTGCAGCTGCACTTCCGGGAAGTTCACCGCGCCCATGGTCGAACCCGTGATGAAATAGTCGACCAGTTTCCGCGCGACTTCCCCACCGATGCGCTCTTGCGCCTCCTCGGTCGAGCCGCCGACGTGCGGGGTGAGGATGACGTTGTTGAGGCCCTGCACCGGGCTCTTGAATCGCTCGGAATTCGAGGACGGCTCGACCGGGAATACATCGATCGCGGCGCCGGCGATGTGACCGTCGCGCAACGCAGCCGCGAGCGCGTCGAGATCGACCACGGTGCCGCGGCTGTTGTTGATCAGGAACGAGCCCGGCTTCATCGCCCGCAGCTCCTTCTCGCCGATCATGCCTGATGTCTCCGGCGTCTCCGGCACGTGCAGGCTGACGACGTCGCTCTGCGCCAAGAGCTCTTCGAGCTTCTCGACCGGCTCGGTGTTGCCGTGCCGGAGCTTGTCGGTGCGATCGTAGAAGATCACGCGCATACCCATGGCTTCAGCGAGCGTCGAGAGCTGCGAGCCGATATTGCCGTAGCCGACGATGCCGAGGGTGCGGCCGCGCACCTCGCGGCTTCCGGCCGCAGATTTGTCCCAGCCGCCTCCGTGGGCCGACACCGAGCGCGGAAAGATCTGCCGCAGCAGCATCACGATCTCGCCGATCACGAGCTCGGCAACGCTGCGGGTGTTGGAGAACGGCGCGTTGAACACGGGGATACCGCGCTTGCGCGCCGCCAGCAGATCGACCTGGTTGGTTCCGACGCTGAAGCAGCCGACCGCGAGAAGCTGATCGGCGGCCGCGAGCACGTCGTCCGTGATCTGGGTACGCGAGCGGATGCCGAGCAGCGACACGCCCTTGAGCGCCCGGCGCAGGTCCTCGCCGTCCAGCGCCTTGGTCAGCCGCTCGACATTGGTGAAACCCGCGCTCCTGAACAGGTCCACAGCGCTGTCATTGACGCCTTCGAGCAGCAGCGCCTTCGCGCTGCGCTCAGGGCTTTGGCCTGGGGCTGGCATAGTATCTCCTGAAATGGCGGCTTTGCCGCAGCTCATAGACCGCGGACGGTGCCCGGCACAATAGGGATTGGATACGGGGAGAAGATGGGGGACCAGAGATGTGCTTGGCATCCCACCAGCGCCACCTCAGAGTGACAGTGATAGACCATCGCTCTGGTGCGAGGCAGCCAGTCGCATCAAATCACATAAAACCCGTGCGTCCCATCCAGCCGGAGTTGCTCGACGAGGCCGTACTCCCAGTCGAGATAGGCCTGCATCGCGGCTTGCGCGACGTCAGTGCCCTCATAGGGGCGGCGGTAGCGGTGGGCAGGATCCGGCTTCGGCAGCACCAGTGGCGGGCCGACGTCCAGCGCGCCGTCATAGCCGCCCTCGCGCACATAGACTTCCCAGCCCATCTGCGCGAGCCAAGACGCCGTCATGTCGGCGCGCACGCTCTTGTCGTCGGTGAGCACAATACGCGCGCCCCGCACCGGCGCGGCCATGTCGGTCTCCTGGACCAGCTGGCCGCCCGGATAATGACGGAAGCCCGGGAGATGACCGGCCGCATATTCCTCGGCATCGCGCACGTCGAAGCGGAAGAGCGTGCGGTCGGACTGCGCGACAAGCGCCGCCATCTCGCCCGCACCGATGTGGCGGACGCCGGCGCGATAGGCGACGTCGCGGGCTTTGGCCGGGCCGCCCTCGAAGGACCCGATCGCGCCGCGCCTGTCAGCGCCGTGATTGAGCGCGTGCCGCGCCAGCGTCCAGCCGATCGTGCCGTTGCGCAGCGCCCGCACCTTGTTCGGCACGCCGGCATTGATCAACGACTGCGTACCGATGATCGAGCGCGTACGGCCGGCGCAATTGACGATGATGGTGGTGTCGGGATCGGGCGCGGCCTGCCCCGCCCGCAGCACCAGCTCCGCGCCGGGCACGCTGACCGAGCCCGGGATGTTCATGGTCGCATATTCGTCGAAGCGGCGGACGTCGAGGATGGCGATGTTGGCCTTCTCCGCGATCAGCTTGGCCACCTCGTCGGCGCTGAACGATGGCGTGTGACGGCGGGCCTCGACCAGCTCGCCGAATGCCTTCGAATAGGAATTGACGTCCTCGAACACCTGGTAGCCCGCCTCGCGCCAGGCCTTCAGCCCACCCTCGAGCGCGCTGATGTTGGTGTAGCCGAGCGCGGCAAGGCGTTCCGCGCCGGTCGCAACCAGTCCCTCGCCGTCATCATAGAGCACGATTGCCACGTCCTTGCGCGGCAGCCGCACCTCGGCCTCGACAGCGATCCGGTCCGCGGCCATGTTGGCGGCGAACAGCGGATGGCCGGTGGCAAAGGCGGCCTCATATCTGAGATCGAGCAGCGCAATTTCTTCACGCAGGAGCAGCGCGCGGCGGATATCGGCGGGGGTGACGGTCGGGATCGTCATCAGACATGCAGCCTTGGAAGTTTGAACGGGTCGCTTTTGGCCGATTGCAGACCGCTTGACCAGCCCGGTAAGGGCATGCCCCCCCGCCCTGCGGCGTGCGATCCCGCGGAGCTGCGGAAAGAAGCATGTTGTCCGCAGGGGCTGGGCGGGTAAAGTTCCGATTCGTGCGTTGGGGGGGCAGCATGCGAATCATGAAATTTCTGGTGGTGTTTCTGGTGCTTCCGGGTGCAGCCATCGCCGCGCTGACCAACGCGGAGCGCAAGTCCCAATTCGAGCGGGCGATGGCTTCAATCGTCGCAGCGACGACGCCGACCGTGTTCGGCTTTGTCCGGGACACGCTGATCAAGGACTATATCGCCTGCAAACCCAACAAGGGGCAGGCCGTGGAGCTCGTCGGCGCGCGCTATTTCCGGTCCTGTGAACACGAGGACGCATCGATCGCCGGCGAGCGCTCGCTGGAATCGTGCCAGTTGCGCTATGGCAAGCCATGCGCCCTGCTGGCGGTGAACGAAGAGATCGTCGTGGAAGGCGAGCTGACGGCGCGGGACATGCCGCGCCTGCACTATGCGGGCAAGTATGACCTGTCCCAGATCCCGATCATCCGGCGGGTGACGCGGCAGCGCGCCGACGTACAGAACTACGACAAGGCCATGGAGCCCAAGGCCATGGCGATACACCCCTGGGGCAAGTTGTTCATCTCGGCCGGGGATCCAACCCTGCAGGACGCACAGAGCTCCGCACTCGCAAAGTGCAATAGCGATCCCGCGCGGAACGGCAGGGATGGCGGCTGCTTTGTCTACGCCGTCAACAACGACGTCGTTATCGGTGAACGGCGCATGCAGCCGAAGTGACCTGACGACGCCGGATGACGCCAGACGATCGAGGTACCGGCCCCTCACTCGCCCGGAACGAGGCGCGCGAGCGGCGCCCGCGCCGGCCGCCGCAGCTTGCGGCGCGACAGGTAAAGCAAAATGCCGGTGACCGAGAACAGCGGCATCAAGCCCGCGGCAATCATGAACGCGAGCTTGCCCGGCCACCCCAGGATCGCGCCGCGATGGATGTCGTAGATGGCCGCGATGGTCTTCTCGCCGAAGGTCTTGTCGAGATAGCGCTCCGCGGAAACCAACTTGCCGGTGATGGCGTCGATACGAAACTCGTCGCGCGTGGCCTCGAGCGTCATGTCTTTCGCCCACGACCGGATCCGTATCACGGTGCCGGGGCTGGGCGGAAGCGTCAGCAGCGCCCGGGAGAAGCGGCCGCCCTCCTCGCGTTGGAACGTCGTCCATGCCCGGTCGAAGCTCATTTGAGCCGGCCCGGAGTTGACAGTTGCGCGCGGAGCCTTCGCGGACATCCTGGGCTGCATCTTCGCAGCGCCGACCTCGGGGCGCGACAGCAACCACACGACGCCGTCCTTGTACCAGTCGAACGAGTACCACAGGCCCGTGAGCGTCATGACAAGATAGACCGGAAGAACCCAGGTACCGATGACTGCATGCAGCGAGCGATGCAGCCCGCGCCCGCCGAGACCGAGATTGGGCTTGAGCCACATCTTCACGCTGCTCGCGCGGCGCGGCCAGCGCAATACGAGGCCCGAGAGCAGCATGACGATGAGGCCGAGCGCGACGACGCCGGTGACCTGGCGTCCCCAGCCTTTGGCGTCGCCGGGGATGAGCAGCCAGCGATGCAGCCTGCGAACGGTCGCGAAGAATTCTTCCCCGCGCGGCGCACCCAGCACGCGCGCGTCATATGGGTCGACATAGAGCGACGTCGGCCGAGCGCCCTGCTCGTCGCGGGCGAAGCGGACCCGCACGGCGGCGGCCGGATCGCTCGACAGCATCACGGCCGAGACGTGGCCGACGTCCTGCCCCGGCTTCAGCCGCCCGACAAGCTCATCCGGCATCAGTGCCGGCATCTCGCGCGGCGCGACCTGCATGATGCCGGCGTTGAGATGATCGACGATCTCGTCCTCAAAGCTCATGACCGCGCCAGTCAGCGCGATCAAGGCAAGCAGCAGCGCGAGCGCCAGGCCCGCGATGGAATGGACCTGGAGCAGAGCGGCCTTGATGGTGCGGCCCAGCCGCGCTCCCATGGCTAGAAGCTCACCGTCGCCGACAGCGAGAAGCGCCGGGCATCGGCCATAGCGACGGCTAAAGCGCTCCCGGTGGTGGACGTATAGTAGACCTTGTCGAACAGGTTCTTGACGTTGAACTGATAGGTCACAGGCAGGTTGTCGATCTCCGTGTCGTAGGTCGCAAAGACGTCAGCGACGGTATAGGCCGGCAGAAAGAATGAGTTGGCGGAATCGGCCGGCCGGTCACCGACATAGTGCGCGCCGCCGCCGAGCCGCAGTCGTCCGGGCAACCGCTCGCCGAAATCGTACACGAGATAGAGCGAGGCCGTGTTCATCGCGGCGTTGAACAGCTTGGCGTTGCCGACATCTGGATCGTTGATCAGGCGCGCATCGGTATAGCCGTAACTTCCGATCATGCTCCAATCGCCGGTCAGCTTGCCGGTCACGTCCAACTCGACTCCGCGCGACCGGGCTGCGCCGGACGTTCGCGCCGAAACCGTGCCGTTGCCGAGATCGTCCCTGACCAGCACATTCTTCTTCTGGATGTCGTAGAACGCCAAGTTACCCGACAGCCGCTTGTTGACGTCGAATTTGAAGCCGGTTTCCCACTGGGTGCCTTCCTCGGGCGGGAGATTCCCCGTGACCACGAAGCCTATGGTGGTGCCCGCGAACGGCGCAATGGTCGAGGTCGGCTTCAGCGATTGCGTGTAGCTCACGTAATACGAGAGCTGGTCGTTCAGCTTGAAGATGACGCCGCCGAGCGGCAGCACCTTGTCGCCCGCCAGATTCGTGTTCGTCATGAACTTCGGCCGGCCTTTTCCGGCGAGCTGCTCGTATTCCATCCAGCGCACGCCGCCGACCACGGACAGCCAGTTGTTCACATGGAACGTGTCCTGGGCGAAGAAGCCGCGGGTGCCGAGCTTGTCGGTCTGCTCGCTGTCGACTGCGGAAATGGTCGTGCCCGGCATGACCAGCCCGTAGATCGGGTTGTAGAAGTTGAAGCTCGGGGTGGCCTGGCGGATCAGGTCGTGGCGATCAATGGTGCGATACAGCGCCTCGCCGCCGAACAGGATCTCGTTGCGGAAGCCGCCCACCCAGACGTCACCCTGGAGATAGGAGGTGCCGTAGCTGGCGTTGCTTAGCGAATTCCGGGTGCCGTCGTTGCTGCGGGTCTCGACGCCGGTCCTGGCATTGACGTTGGTGATGCGAAGCTGATTGGCGCTGTAGGTCTCGGTGTTGTAGCTGTAGGCTGCCGTGACCTTCCAATTGTCGTCGAGCTTCTGCTCGACCGAGCCCTGTATCAGGTCGGAGGTGCCCCACATGTTGTTGAACGGCTCGTCGAGCCGGCGCGTCTTTGGAATCGCCAGCGGTGCGCCGTTGACGAAAGCCGTGCCGCGGTCGAAGGGATAGATGAATTCGCGATGCTCATAGGTCAGCTGGACCGTCGTGGCGTCGCTGTACCAGGCCAGCGACGGGTTCACCAGCATTTCCCTGTGACGGCCGACATTCCGCCAATAGTCCTCGCCGACCCCGTAGCCGATGAAGCGATAGGCAAGACCGCCGTTGCCGATCGGACCGGTGATATCGAGCGTGCCATCGGCCCCGTTGCGGTTGTTCGCGTAAGTCGAGCCGAGCAGCGTGACCGAGCCATGCTGATAGAGCTCCGGACGCTTGCTGATGGTGTTGACGATGCCGCCGGGGTCCATGATGCCGTAGAGCAGCGAGGCCGGCCCTTTCAGCACCTCGACGCTTTCGACAGCGGCATTGAGGCTGCGCCCCTGCACCAGCGGCATGCCGTTGCGCATGATCGAGCCGTCGCGATTGTCGCCGAAGCCGCGGCGAATGACGGCGTCCTGCGTGCCGGCGAGCGTGTTGGTCTGGGTGATGCCCGAGATGTTGATCAGGGCATCGTCGATGTTGCGCGGGAGCTGATCCTTCAACACCTGCTCCGGCACGATGTTGACGGACTGCGACGTGTCGAGCGGTGAAGCGCCGCTGCGCAGCGTCGTCGCGCTCGGCATCGCGCGGTACCCCAGCTTTGCGGCCTGTTGCGCCGCGGCTTCGGCGGCGGCGCGCTCCGAGCGCGTCGGCACCGCAGGCGCGGCCGTGGCGCTGCGGCTGCGCTGGCGCGCGGCGGCCGGCGTGTGGCGCGAAGCCCCCTCCGATGCGCGTGCCGTTTTCGGCCGCGACGCCGGGGCTTCCACCGTTACCGGCGGCAGAGCCGATTGCGCCTGCGCACTCGTCGTGTTGGTGGGAGTTTCGATGAGCAGCACCGCTGCACCGATGAGAAGACCTGCACGGCTCTTGCCGGCACGGGTTCGATGGCCGCTGTCGCGCTGGCCATCCACGAAGGCACGCACTTTCATTCCACTTCAAGTCAAGAACGTTGAAGTGTGCGCGTGTAACAGTTGCCGGGATCGAGGAGAACCGTAGCGGAGCTTGAATCGCTCTAGTGTTGAATCGTTCTAAGCGCAGAGCAGCGCCGAATTGCGATCTCCGATTGATGGCACGTTTGATCGCGACACGCTGCGCGAGAGTTCGCAGTGGGCAGGTCGCAATGCTGCGCGATCTCACGCGATGGCGGGAGCGACCAACTCGTCGAGCTTGCGTTTGAACGCGCTGCCGCCGGACAGGGCGCGGAGCGGCGGACGCACGCGCAGCCAGCCGGCATCACCCGTCTGCGCCGCGAGGATCGCCTTCAATGTCGGGACCAGGGACGGCGTCTTCACCACGACATCGATCGCGGCCTGCATGCGCTCTTCGACGTCCTTGCCGTCAACCATGCCCTTGACCAGCTCGGGCACGACATTGGCCATGCCGCAGATGGTGCCGGCGCCGCCCGCGGCGATCGCGCGGGTGATGTCGGCTTCGTTGCCGACCGTGATGGCGAGCTCTGGCGCGGCGGCGCGGAACGCCTGGAACTGCTTGAAGTCGCCACTGGAGTCCTTGAGGCCCGCGATCACCTTGCCGTAGCGCTTGCGCAGGCTTGCGGCGACCGTTGTCGGGATCGCGACACCCGAGACCTGCGGGATGTGATAGAGCGAAGCGCGCAGCCGATCGTCGGCGACGCCGTCGATGACCGCGGCAAAGGCATCCTCGATACCCTCGGGCGTGACGTTGCGATCGAAGTAAGGCGGCAACAGCAACACGTGGCGCAGGCCGAGGCCGAGCACGGCACGCGTCAGCGCGATGCTGTCGGTGATGGCGGGAAAGCCGCCGCCGATTCCGATGCGCTCCGCAGCGACGCCGCTCTCGAGCAGCGCCTCGATGGTCGCGATGCGTTCGGCGGCATTGAACGAAGTGCCCTCACCGGTGGTGCCGAACAGCACGACGCCCTCGACGCCTTTGCTGAAGAGTTGCTTGGCATGCGCGGCGAGCTTTGCGGAGTCCACGCTGCCGTCCGTCGCCAGCGGCGTCGCCGACGCCACCCAGAACCCGCGAATCGCCTCCGTCATCACACTACCCTCTGATTGCTGCAGCCGGCTAAGCCTATGAACGCTAACCATCTTTCTCAGCCAGACGGAGCCATGTTTTTGCTTTACTTTTTACCTTGTACCTTACATACAAGGCGGACGCAAACCCTTTCCACCATCGCGGCGCGCATGAGTCGCAGCCGAATCCTTAAGGAGGTCTCGCATGAACATGGTGACCCCTGTTGGACGACCCGATCAGTTGCTGGGCGCGTTGCGCGACAGGCTCGGCGCAGCCGCCGTGCTTGTTGGTGCGGACGTGCCGGCGCGCAATTGCAATGACTGGAGCGCGAGCCTGCCGCAGACGCCGCGCGCGGTGATCCGACCGCTCGATGCGCAGGGCGTTGCCGATGCGGTTCTGGCCTGCCGGCAGGCGCGCCTGCCGTTCGTGCCGCAGGGCGGATTGACCGGGCTGTGCCGCGGCGCCTCGCCCGAAGCCGGCTGGGTCGCGATCTCGCTGGAGCGCATGACCGGCATCGAGGAGATCGATCGCGCGACGATGACGATGACGGTGAAGGCGGGCACGCCGCTGGAGACGATCCAGAAGGCCGCCGACGAGGCCGGCTTGTTCTTTCCGCTCGATCTCGGCTCGCGCGGCTCCTGCGCCATCGGCGGCAATCTCTCCACCAATGCGGGCGGCAACCGCGTGATCCGCTACGGCATGACGCGCGAGCTGGTGCTCGGCCTCGAAGTGGTGCTGCCTGACGGCACCATCATCACCAATCTCAACAAGCTGATGAAGAACAATGCCGGTTACGATCTGAAGCATCTCTTCATCGGCTCGGAAGGCACGCTCGGCATCATCACCCGCGTCGTGCTGAAGCTGTTCCCGAAGCCGCGCTCGACCATGGCAGCGCTCTGCGCGCTGAAGGACTATGCCGCGGTGATCGCGCTGCTCGATGCCGCGCGTTCGGGTCTCGGTCCGCTGCTGTCGGCGTTCGAGGTGATGTGGCCGGATTATTGGGACGTGATCACGACCCGCGCCGGCGTAAAACCGCCGGTCGCGGCAGGCCATGGCCTCTACGTGCTGGTCGAGGCGCAAGGCACCGACGAGAGCATCGATGCGCCGCGCTTCCAGAGCTGGCTCGAGGAGCTGATGGAGCGCGGGCTGCTGCCCGATGCCGCCGTGGCGCAGTCGCTGGCACAGACGCAAGCCTTCTGGCGCGTGCGCGACATCTGCGCCGAGTTCGGCCAGGTGCTGGGCCCGCACATCTCCTACGACATCGGCCTTGCGGTGGCACGGATGGACGAATTCGTCACGCGCTGCAAGGCCGCGTTGGCTGGCGGTATCGAGGGCTGCGAGAGCGTCTATTACGGCCATATCGGCGACGGCAATCTGCATCTGGTCTCCTGGGTCAGCGGCCTCACGGTCGAGCAGCAGCCGAAAGAGGACATGGACGCGATCATCTATGGTCTCGTCCGCGAGATGGGCGGCAGCGTTTCCGCCGAGCACGGCATCGGCACCTTGAAGAAGAAGTGGCTGGGCCATGCCAGGAGCGAGGCCGAGATCGCGCTGATGCGGACGCTGAAGGCCGCGCTCGATCCCGATCATCTGCTCAATCCCGGCAAGGTGATCTGAGCGGGAAGGCGCATGCGATCGCTCAAGCTCGATACACCGAAATCGCTGTCGCAGCGCGTGATGCAGCGGCTGCGCCAGGCCATCGTCGACGGCGAGTTCGCGCTGGGTGCAGCGATCTCGGAAGAGAGGGTGGCAAATTCCTTCGGCGTTAGCCGCACGCCGGTGCGCGAGGCGATGGGCCAGTTGCAGGCGCAGGGGCTCGTGGTGATCCGCCCGCAGGTCGGCAGCTTCGTTTTCACGCCGAGCGCCGACGACATCACCGCGCTCTGCACCTTCCGCATCGCGCTGGAGCCCAAGGCGGCCGCGCTCGCCTTTCACCATGATCGGGAGGGAGCGATCGCCGCGATGAGCGACGCGATCGCGGCGATGGAGCCTGCCGTCGCGGCCAGGGACAATATCGCCTATGGCCGCGCCGATGCCGCGTTCCACGAGGCGCTGTTCGCTTATTGCGGCAACAATTACCTCGTCGAATCCTACCAGCTCGTCTCCGGCCGGGTCGCCGCGCTCCGCACCAACCTGACCTCGCCGATCGATGTCAGGACCCGCACCTCATTCGACGAGCATCGCAAGCTGCTGGAGCTGTTCGCGCGTGGCGAGTTCGCCGCTTTCGAACAGCTGATGACGACGCACATCACCAATTCGGGCGTGGTCTATGCGAAGGCCTTGAAAGTGGACGCGCTGAAGGCGGATTGAGCGCGACTACCGCGCGTCCCTCGATCCCGGCCGGTCCAGAAAGTCCAGCGCGGTGTTGATCTGCTCGAGCTGGTGCTCGATCCTGTCGCGGTCCTCGACGACCCGCGCCTTCTCGAGTTCCTCCACGAGCTTCTGCTTTCGCGCCAGCAAGTTCTCTATGACCGTGCTCACAAGCCCCCCATCGCCCCGAAGCGAGCGTCGGGGCAGAAATCCGGCCAGCGGCGCTGGCGGAATTGTCGAGGCGCGCGCGAGCGGGGGCTCGCGCGGGCGCCAAGGTCAGAATGTTCGCGCGGGCGGTTGGTTCCTGCAAGTGAACCACAATGCCGGCGGATGTGATCGTTGCGCCACTCGATGCGTCAAGACGATACCTGCAGGTTGCATCGACGCGACAAATGCAGGAGATGGCGACCGGGAAGACCGCCAGCAGCGCACATTGTGCGCCATTGGGGGAACCCTAATCAGCGAAGGGGGCATGGCGGCCGGTTGAATTCGCAGGCGTGGAGTCCTATGCGTAGGCGCCATGGACACCCCGATCATCACCGCCGAAAAGCTCCTGATGGCCAAGGCCCGCCCGCGCAAGGCCGCGCCGTTCCTCCCGATGAGCCGCGCCGAGATGGATGCGCTCGGCTGGGATGCCTGCGACATCGTGCTGGTGACCGGGGACGCCTATGTCGACCATCCCAGCTTCGGCATGGCCATCATCGGCCGCCTGCTCGAGGCGCAAGGATTCAGGGTCGGCATCATCGCGCAGCCGGACTGGCATTCGGCCGAGCCGTTTAGGGCGTTAGGCAAGCCAAAGGTGTTCTTCGGCGTCACCGGCGGCAACATGGATTCCATGGTGAACCGCTACACCGCGGACCGGCGCATCCGCAGCGACGATGCCTATACAGCGGGCGGTGAAGGCGGCAAGCGGCCGGACCGCTGCACCATCGTCTACGCCCAGCGCTGCCGCGAGGCGTTCAAGGATGTCCCGATCGTGCTCGGCGGCATCGAGGCCTCGCTGCGCCGGATCGCGCATTACGACTACTGGTCCGACAAGGTGCGCCGCTCGGTGCTGGCCGACGCCAAGGCGGACTTGCTACTCTACGGCAATGCCGAGCGCGCCGTGGTCGAGGTGGCGCAGCGGCTCGCCGCCGGCGAAGCGCCGCGCGAGCTCGACGACATCAGGGGCGTCGCGCTGTTCCGGCGCGTGCCCGAACACTACGTTGAACTCCACGCGGACGATCTCGATTCCGCCGACGAGGGCGCAACGCGCCAGAAGGGCGCGACCGTGATCCGGCTGCCAGCACTGGAGCAGGTCGAGCAGGACCGCGAGGCCTATGCCCGCGCCTCACGCGTGCTGCATCGTGAGAGCAATCCCGGCAATGCGCGGCCGCTGGTGCAGCGTCATGGCGACCGCGACCTCTGGCTCAACCCGCCGCCGATCCCGCTCACCACCGAGGAGATGGACGCGGTCTACGACCTGCCCTACGCCCGCGCGCCGCATCCCTCCTATGGCGAGGCGCGAATCCCCGCCTGGGAGATGATCAAGTTTTCGGTGACGATCATGCGCGGCTGCTTTGGCGGCTGCACCTTCTGCTCGATCACCGAGCACGAGGGCCGCATCATCCAGAACCGCTCCGAGGGCTCGATCCTGCGCGAGATCGAACGCATCCGCGACAAGACCCCGGGCTTCACCGGCGTGATCTCAGATATCGGCGGCCCCACCGCCAACATGTACCGGATGGCCTGCAAGGACCCGAAGGTCGAGGCGGCGTGCCGCCGGCCGTCCTGCGTTTTCCCGGAGATCTGCCCGAACCTCAACACCTCGCATGACGACCTGATCCGGCTCTATCGCAAGGTGCGCGAGACCCGTGGCATCAAGAAGGTGATGGTCGCCTCGGGCGTGCGCTACGACCTCGCGGTCGAGAGCCCCGAATACATCAAGGAGCTCGTCACCCATCACGTCGGCGGCTACCTCAAGATTGCACCCGAGCACACCGAGCGCGGTCCGCTCGACAAGATGATGAAGCCGGGCATCGGCGCTTACGACAAGTTCAAGCGGATGTTCGATGAAGCAGCCGAGCGGGCCGGCAAGAAATATTACCTGATCCCCTATTTCATCGCGGCGCATCCGGGCACGACGGACGAGGACATGATGAACCTCGCGCTGTGGCTGAAGAAGAACCGCTACCGCGCCGATCAGGTGCAGACCTTCCTGCCCTCGCCGATGGCGACCGCGACCGCGATGTACCACACCGGCGTCAATCCGCTGCGCGGCGTGCGCCACGGCGGCAGCGACAAGGTCGATGCGATCAAGGGCCTGCGCCAGCGCCGCCTGCACAAGGCATTTTTGCGCTATCACGACCCCGACAACTGGCCGGTGCTGCGCGAGGCCTTGATCGAGATGGGCCGCCGCGACCTGATCGGCTCGCAGCCCCACCAGCTCGTCCCCGCGCAGCAGCCGCCCGGCACCGGCAAGGCCGCCGGCACCAAGCGCCCCGTTCGGCCCGGCGGCAAGACGCAGCGGTTCACGACCAAGGGCCTCCGGGTGATGAAGTAGCGGGCCAGAGCGCGATGCTCTCGTGCCTCCCAAACAAAGATGTTCGAAAACAACCCCATGCACAGTAGCCGGCCCTAGTGGGATCAATGGTTTAGATGTCCTGCGAAGACGTTTGACCCGTCGGGCAAACAATCGTTGCGCCGTCGGGCAAAACAGGCGCAGAATGGCATGATCGGGCACGTGGGATAGAGCGAGCCCGGTCTCCGCCCGCATCGATATCCTCGAGCTTCGCACCGCGTCCCGCGCGCAGACTGTTGCGCGCCCGTTCGACCTGTTGGGGGATGCTTCCCGGCAATCCGCACCTTGCGGCCTACCCAGCGACTCCGGATGCGCCAGGGCGTGCACTCATCAATCGATCAGCCCCTGAAGCAGGCCATGGCGTTCTAGCTTCGAGACCGGACATGGCCGGTTCGTTTCTGGAAGTCAGCGACATTGCCGAGTCGAGGCTATCAAATGAACCGCGAGCGTAGGGCGGCGCCGCAGGGCGCGCGGCGCGCTGATATCTGGTAAGCTTTTCCGGCCGGTTAAGCATCGGGAGAGGGTTGTGACGCGACGCGAGTTCATCGCACTCGTCAGCAGCGCGGCGGCAATCCGACCGCTCGGCGCGCGTGCAGAGCGCCCGCCAGAACGTGTCCTCTATTTCACCTACTCGGCCGGCTATCGGCACGACGTCATACCACTTTCCGAAGCAATCCTGACGCAGCTTGGAAGGAATTCCGGTGGCTTCGAAGTCATCGCAACGGAAGACTTGTCTGAATTTTCCACCGGAAACCTCGAGCGGTACGCCGCTGTGATGTTCTACACAAGTGGCGAAATTCCGATGAGCGGCGCCCAAAAGATAGCACTTCTCAACTTTGTGCGCTCGGGACGTGGCTTTCTCGGCGTTCACTCGGCCACGGACACATTCTACACTTGGCCAGACTATCTCGATCTGATCGGCGGCTACTTCAACGGTCATCCCTGGCATCAGGGTGTGACCATCGAGGTGGCTGCAGATCCACTGGTGGCGTTTCTGGGGAATTCGTTGCAGTTGAACGATGAAATCTACCAGATCAGCGACTTCGACTATCGCGGATCACGCGTGCTCCTGCGCCTCGACCAAAGTTCGGTGGACCTCAATAAGGCCGGTGTGCATCAACGCTTCTATGGTTGGCCGCTCGCCTGGAAACGATTTTACGGCGAGGGGCGAGTGTTCTATTCGGCGCTTGGCCACGAGGCGTCGGTCTGGCAGGACCCGCGCTGCCAGAAAATCCTCACTAACGCTATCCTCTGGTCTACGAGAAGGTCGGCGTAGTGCAACCGGATTGCTCCTTTCCTACGGGCAAATATTGTGGCGGCCATCGACAATGCCGCTCGCCTTGATCGAAACTGGCTGTCGCCCGGCCTGTCGGATTCTCGGAAGTACCGACGCTGCAAAGGACTGCCCCCTCAATGCCGGTTGTCACTTCGGGTGTGGGTCAAAGGCTGCCTTGGCCAGCTTGCACGGCCCTGTTCGGGTCACTTCAGGAAGCAGACCTCGCGCCGCTCTGAGCCAGGGTCAGCCGCGGGCCAGCTTCGCACATTCCGGGAAGGCGAGAGACAACTACATCAACAAGAAATCAAGAAAATGCAAATGCTTCCGTACGAAGGCAGGACGAAGATGGGCCCCGTCGGAAAATTTCGGGTCGCGTGCTCCGAAAAAGGCTGAGCACGTTTCACCGTTCCCGCAGACGTCGGGAAAGACATCCAGGATCTTCGCTCCGGTGCGTTCCGCGACGGCACGCAATTCGGCGTCATGCTGAGCATTCACCGTTCGCAAATCGGCGACCGGGACGGAGTTCTCAACATTCGGATCGGCGCGAATGCCGGTGATACCCCGCGTGACCATACGTTGAGGGTTGAGTCCGGTAGAAGACTGCGGCGCACCCAATACGAGGTAAACTGTCGCATTCAGTTTCAGTTCGCGAACATAATCTTCGAGGTTGGCATAGAAAGCACGCCTTCCTTCCTCTCCGCCATCCAGAGGAATAGACTTACCCTCTCGTTCGACGAAGGCATTTTTCCTGGGCCAGTAATGAGGACTGAGAACGACCGTTTGGACCTTCTCTCTTTGTACCAATTCTGACAATCGGTTCGCGACTTTAGCGCAATTTGCGAATTCATCGCGAGCGATCACACCAGGCACCAGCGGGCAGGCTGGGCCTGTCACGAAATAAGCACGGACCGCCAAGCGCCCTTCGTCTGCGAGTTGCTGCAGACGAGGGCCATAGTGAAACACCATACTGTTGCCCGCCAGCGCGACCTTGCGAGCGCCTTGGCCGATTTGAGCCACCATGGAATGTCCGCGACTGTCGTACTCAAGAACGGTCATGCCGTTCGTAGGCGCGTAGATCGCCTCAAGAGTGGCGGCGTTTAGTTTTTCCAGATCGAGGCTGTTGCGAAAACGTTGCGGCACACCGCCAATGGCCCATACCGCCAAGCCACAAGCACCGACCATGGCGACGCAGGCTGCGACAATATGAGTGGGCCGCGAGCGGTTAGAACTAAGGCGAACAGGGCGTTCAATAAAACGGTACGTGGCCCAAGCCAACAGCAAGCTCGCGATCACAATTCCGAAGGCCATAAATAAGGTCGGGGGCTTCCCTCGGATAACATAAGAAAAGGCGATCAGTGGCCAGTGCCACAGGTATAGGGGATAGCTGATGAGCCCTATGGACACCGCGACGCGATTTGAAAGAATGGCTTTGTTGATAACGGCATTTGATCCGGCCAGAATGACCGCAACCGCACCCGCCACGGGCAGCAAAGCGAGCCAGCCGGGAAAGCGCATCTCCGATGCAAACAATCTCGCGGATATCAAGACGGCTGCCATGCCCGCCAATGAAATTACGTGCTTAAGGCCCCCTTTGAGGTTGATGTCCGGGCGCCAAGCCAGTGCTGCGCCGGCGAGTAGTTCCCAGAAGCGCGAGATCGGCAGGTAGAAGTCGCTCGACGTGTCAGTGAGCGAGACCGCGATATTGACCGCAAAGGAGGCCACCAGCAGCGCAACTATCAAACGCCCAATCGCGGCCTTTAGCTTGAAGGCGATCCAAAGCAGCGGTGGCCAGAGGATATAGAACTGCTCCTCGATACCCAAAGACCAAAGATGCAGTAGTGGCTTTGAAGTAGCGGCACTGTCAAAGTATCCGCTCTCCCTCCAGAGCGCGAAGTTAGACAGGAAGGCGGCCCCGAAAAAGACTTGCTTGCCGAGCTGAGCAAGTTGCGAGGGCATCAACACGACGAAACCATATGCCAACACCGCGGCGAGGCAAACAGCGAGCGCGGGAAAGATGCGCCTGATGCGGCGCCGATAAAAGCTCGCTAAGGAGAACCGGCGCTGCTCTATTTCACTGAACAGGATTCTCGAGATGAGATATCCGGAGATGACGAAAAACACGTCTACGCCAACAAAGCCGCCGGGCAGCCACGCTTCATCAGGGAACGCGTGGAAGATCACCACCGAAAGCACAGCCACCGCCCTCAATCCGTCGATATCGGGGCGATAATTGTGGGGGAGAGTAGTTGTATCGATCGGTGCAGTCATTTGGCGATTTTGCGTGGTTGATCAGGCTTAGCCAATGTTTCGGGTCAAAACCGGCTGTGCCGGCCAGTCCTGTCGTGCGTCCGCTCTGCTCGGAAGAGCAAACCTAACGGCGAGTTGCTTCGAAGGGCACCTTCGGGCCAGCAGGCGACATCGCAAAATGAAAAAGGCGCGTCACCAGGGCATCGCTTACTGCTTGATCAACGCCAGCAAGGCTCGGTTTGAGCGCTGAGCGACGCAGTTGCTGCGCGAATAAATCAAATCGTGCGATGTGTGAGCTGACTCGGATCGGGTGAGCCAAATCGCTGAGCCTCTTCGCGTGAAGATGTGCGGTCCGCCAGACATCTAGGACAGCACTATTGTCGTAATCGTGGCGCCCCAGTCACGGTTTTGAAAGAACAAAGTGGCAGCGGGGGTCTTGCCGAGTTTCCGATAGACGCTCGGTTGCTCGCGCTACACTGCGTCAAGTCAACGCAGCCGGAATGTTCGGCCAGGAAAAGAAGGCAGCAAGAAATAGGGGGCGGCGATGCAACGCCTTCGATTTGGCTCGGAATTCACGTTTCTCGACTGAAGTTTTACCTGTGTGGTGGGTCGGTCGCAGCTCTGCTCGTGCTTCCTGTTCAAATCGCTCGCGCCGATGAAGGCGGCGTCGGCTTCTGGATACCCGGGTTCTTCGGCAGCCTTGCCGCTGTCCCGGCGCAGGCGCCAGGGTGGTCGGTAAGCACGATTTATTATCACACCTCGGTTTCCGCCGGCGCCGATGTGGCGCGTGCACGCGAGATCACGATTGGTCGCATTCCCGCGAATCTGACGGCCACCGTGAGCGCGAACGTCAAGGCCAATGTGGATCTTGGCCTCGTTGCCGGGACCTACACCTTCGCGACCCCTGTGCTGGGCGCTCAGGCTTCTGCGAGCCTGCTGGGAGGCTACGGTTCCAACTCTACATCGCTGGCGGGTCGGCAGGCGCGTTGACGACACCGGCAGGCGCGATCCCCTTCTCTCGCTTCGACACCATCGATAGCTCACTCCCGGCGTTTGGCGATTTGCTGCCAATGTTCCAGCTGAAGTGGAATGCCGGGGTCGACAACTACATGACCTACATCACCGGGGACATCCCGGTCGGCGCCTATCAGTCGGACCGTCTCGCAATATAGGGCTCGGGCACTGGGCGATCGACGTCGGCGGCGGCTACACTTATTTCGACCAAAAGACCGGGCGCGAAGCTTCGACCGTGCTCGGATTCACCTACAACTTCGTCAATCCTGCGACCCACTATCAGAACGGCGTCGACATGCACCTCGACTGGGGCGCTTCGCAATTCCTGACCAAGCAGTGGCAGGTCGGTGTCGTGGGTCACCTCTATCAGCAACTCGGCTGCGACAGCGGCTCCGGCGATCGCGTCGGCTGCTTCCGGTCGCGCGTGGCCAGTGTCGGCCCGCAGCTCGGCTACATCTTCCCGATCAATGACGAACTGCAGGGCTATCTCAACCTGAAGGCTTACGGCGAATTCGCCAACGAAAATCGGCCCGCGGGTTGGAATGTCTGGCTGACGTTCAATCTTGCGCCTGCGGCGGCACCGCCCCCCGCGCCAACAAGACCAATGTTCACGAAATAAAGGCGCGACTGCCAGACCCGCGGACAGAAGCTTTCTCAATGTATTGCCCCTTGCAAAGCTTATGAAGACTGACGCGACTTAGCTCGATCACGCGGCATCCTCCTACGTCCCACCAGCGCGGTTTCCTCCCCTGGAGGCTTTCGGACGCCGGCCGCAGAATACGCGGCGCCGTCCCTCAAGCGGCCGGCATCCGAAGCCCTCCACATGCCGTGGCCCGCTCACATCGCCAGTTCAGGTCACCTACGGCAAGCAGAGCTCCAGGCGCTTTGAGCTAGGTCAGGCACGGCCAATAGCCGACATAAATCGATCCCCAAAGAGGTTCGTCACTTGGGTCCTCAGCCAATCTGTAGGTGCTGCAGCGACATATCGAGCATTCTACACGCCCGCAGATGCCGCGGATTGATGATCCGACGAGATACATGTTCCCGGGGCGCGGTCGGCCCAAGGCTACTTTTCCGAACAGCTGGAATTGTTGTCTGATCCCCTCTACACTCGACCGACACGTGGAGCGGTCATGGCGCAGGAGGGGGCATCCCGAGGACGCAGGTTGGCGGCGATCATGGTTGCCGACGTAGCCGGCTATTCGCGGCTCATGCACAATGACGAAGAGGCTACGCACGCGCGCCTGACCGCGCTTCTGACAGATGTCATCGAGCCGGCCATCGCGGAACACGGAGGCCGCATCGTCAAATACACCGGCGACGGCTTCCTCGCCGAGTTCCCGAGCGCGGTCGAAGCAGTTCGAGCAGCCGAGCATTTCCAGGCTGGCATTGGAAATCTCGCAGCCCAAGAGGCGGAAGAGGACCGTATTGTCTTCCGCGTCGGCATCAATATCGGCGACGTCATCGTCGAGGCGAACGATATCTTCGGCGACGGCGTCAACATCGCGGCCCGGCTCGAGGGGATCGCCGAGCCGGGTGGTATTTGCATTTCCGCATCAGCCCATGATCAGGTCAGCGGCAAGATCGATGTCGAATTCAACGATCTGGGCGAGCACAGCCTCAAGAACATTGCGCGGCCCGTACGCGCCTATTCCGTGAAACGCAAAGGGCCCGACTTGATCGGGCACGGCTCAGCGTCGCATCAGCCCGTCGCGCCACGCCTGTCCATCGTCGTGCTTCCTTTCACCAATTTCGGCGGCAATCCCGAGCAGGACTATTTTGTCGACGGCATCACCGAAAGCCTGACGACCGATCTGTCGCGCATCCCGGGCGCCTTCGTCATCGCACGCAATACTGCGTTCACCTTCAAGAACAAGCCGGTGGACGCTCGCGTAGTCGGCCGCGAGCTCGGCGTGCGCTATGTCATGGAAGGCAGCGTGCAGGGCAGCGGCGATCGCGTCCGCGTGAACGCTCAGCTCATCGATGCGGCGACCGGCGCGCACCTCTGGGCCGAGCGATTCGACAAGCGGCGCGCCGATGTATTCGACATGCAGGACGAGATCACCACACGGCTTGCCCGGATCGTCGGTGTCGAGCTTGTCGCGGCTGAAAGCCGGCGGGCCGAGCGCGAGCGGCCGGGGAGCATGGACGCGGTCGACCTCGCAATGAGGGGTTGGGCGATTCTCAACCAGCCCCTGTCGTTGCGCGGCCACCGTGCGGCATGCAATCTTTTTGAAGAGGCGCTCCGGCGGGACGATCGCAATGTCGAGGCTTTGATCGGCCTTGCCACCTATCATTCTGATGAAGTTCGTACGTTTGCTTCGACAAACCGTGACGAACAGCTGCGTATCGCCGAGACGGCGATCACCAAGGCGTTGAATCTCGCTCCGCGCAACGCCTCGGCACGTCTTGTCTATGGCAATGTACTGCATGTCTCAGGAGCGACGGAGCGGTCCCTGCGCGAATTCGAATTTGCCATCACGCTCGATCGTAACCTGGCCTGGGCCCACGCCAATGCGGGCTTCGCGAAGGTGTTGCTCGGGCGTGCAGAGGAGGCGGAAGCGGACCTCATGAACGCAATCCGGCTGAGCCCGCGCGATCCCGGCTTGGATCGCTGGCACGCCCTGCTCGGAATTGCAGACTTGTTTCTTGGGCGACTGCAACCGGCGCTGAACCGATTGCGCAAGTCGGTCGAAATGAACCCGAACGTCGCCTTGGTGCATTTTTTCCTGGCCGCCACGACGGGTCTGAGCGGGCTCACCGACGAGGCGAGCGCGGCGCGGGAAGCCGGCCTCCGGCTCGACCCGAACTTTACCGTGGCCCGATTTCGCAACGAGCGGCGCAGTCAGAACCCTACATTTTTGGCCCAGCGGGAGCGGATCTATGAAGGTCTGCGCTTAGCTGGCGTGCCGAACGGAGAATAAACGTCCTCCACGGCTGGTAGAATCTATGTCGGCTCCGGCCGTTTTCACACAGCCAGGGTCAAGGGCCGACCTGGGCAGCTCCACGATGCTATTCTGCTCAGCCTTCGAAAGCGGAGATTGCGAGGCGAGGAGCGCAAGTCAACTAAGCGCCAATAGCGAAGTGACCATCTAGGGAATACCGCCTCCCGTGCTGAACCTTTCCCCATTGCGAATCGACCTATCATTGTCAGATGGGATGACGTGCGGTGCGAGGTGAGCCCGTGGTCGGATCGAGATTGCCTCTGATCAGCATGTTCGTCGTGCTAGCCGCGGCCCTGTCGTTTGTCCTGAGAGCACCGGCTTGGCTTCTCCTGATCCTTGGGTCGGCGGCACTCGCGCTGCTCTATACAGTTGCAAGGCTATGCTCGCGGTACGACCGGCTCGACCCTCGTTTTGGCAGTTGTATCGCACCAATTTCCCAACCCAGAGATCACCCGTGAAACGTCGCGAGGCGATTGTTGTCTTAGCGAGTATGCTTACTGCTGGTACGGCGTTTGGGCAGAAAGCTACGAGCAAGCGCGTCATTGGCGTTTTGATGGGAGCCACAAACGACGCGGAGGCAGCAGCCCGCGGATCGATTTTTGAAGATGCACTACGTAGACTAGGATGGCGCTCCGGCGAGAACGTCACGATTGAATATCGTTTTGCGGCGGGCGATCCCAAGCTTGTGCGCTCTCATGCGATGGAGCTTGTTGGCATGAAGCCGGACGTGATCCTCGGCGATGGGACGTCCGCAACTGCGGGCCTGCGAGAAGCGACTGGCACAATTCCCATCATCTTTGTTCAGGTTACCGACCCCGTAGGGACCGGGCTTGTTGCAAGTTTGGCCGAGCCGGGTGGCAACGTCACCGGATTTAGCAATTACGAATTCAGCATGGGTGGCAAGTGGCTCGACATCATTCGGCAGATAAATCCGGGAGTGAAAAGGGTAGGCGTGCTTTACAATCCTCAGGTTGGTCCATTTGGAAAGCTGTACGTGCAAGCAATCAATGAAGCGGGAATGGCGGCAAACGTCAGAATTGAGGCAGCCCAGGCAACAGATACAAATGGCATGGAGGCATTCGTCGATTCCCTTTCTCCGGAATACGAAGCCCTGATCGTTTTGCCCGACATTTTCACCGTGACGCATCAGAAAGCGATCATCACGAAGGTCGCGCAGCGCCGCTTGTTAACCATGTATCCCTTCCCGTACTTCGTGAACGCTGGCGGCCTCGTCGCTTATGGAGTCGACCAGCGCGATTTGTTTCGTCGGTCTGCATCATATGTCGACAGGGTTCTCAGGGGAGAAAGCCCTTCTGCACTTCCAGTTCAGCGGCCTGTAACATTCAGGCTTGCCGTAAATCGAACGGCCGCAAGCGCCCAGGGAATATCGCTTCCCGCGACCTTGCTCGCTGTCGCCGACGACATCGTCGAATGAATTTTGGCTGGTCGCCAACCGCGAAACGTGGGCACATCCATTAGTCAGCAGGCAGCCAAGATTTCCGGTAAGGATCTGCATCAAACCTTTCTTGGAGCGAATGAGCCGCGCGGAGCGATGTCTCAGTTGGGTCCATCGCGTCCGTTCGCTCCGGCCAAAGGCCTCCGGCTTACCCCTCACGGCCGACATCGAGGCGTCAGGCGGAGTTCGCCCACGATGCGGACGACAAACGCGGCCCACGAGCAGAATTTCCGATTGAACAAGCCGGAGGCCTTTAACATTGCGCGCATCGGCGTTGTTGGGCGATGACACCGATCTCATCTCTGTCTGATCTGCCGCTCCAGGCGCAGCGTATGCTCGCGCAGCGAATCGTAGATCGGTGCATTGCCCAGCAGCATGGGCAGCAGCATCGCCATGAAGCAGGCGCCCAGCATCGGCAGCAGCATGGTCACGCTACCGGTCATTTCGGCCACCAGAACGATGCCGGTCACCGGCGCGCGCACGACGCCGGTGAAGAGAGCGGCCATGCCCACCAATGCAAATGCTTCCGGCTGGATCGAGAGCGCCGGGAAGGCGACGCGGCAAGCCTCTCCAAATAGCAGCCCGGACTGGGCTCCCAGCACGAGCAAGGGTGCGAACAGGCCGCCGGGCGTGCCGGCCGCGTATGAGAGAGCGCCGAGCCCGAACCGGATCAGGAATGCGACCCCCAGGATCGCCGCATTCTCATGGCCGATCAAGGCGCGCTGCGTGATCTGATCTCCGCCACCGACCAGTTCGGGCGAGAACCAGGCCAATAGGCCGACGCTTGCGCCGATCAACCCGGCGCGGAGCTCGATCGGCAGCCGTCCAAACCGGTCGCGAACTGCGATGGTCGCGAGCAGGGCGCGATTGTAGGCGACGGCCAGCAGACCCGCGATGCCACCCAGAACCAGGAACAGCGGGGCGGATTCAGCCCCGGGATAGCTCAGCGGCGCGACCTCGAAGTCGGGTGCGACCCCGAGCAGCAGCCGTGCGACCGGGATCGCCGTTGCCAGCGCTGCAAGGGCAGCGACGGCAACACGGTGCTCGAACCTCTGCACCAGTTCCTCCAGCACAAACACGAGCCCGGCAATCGGCGCATTGAAGGCCGTCGCAAGGCCCGCGCCGGCGCCAGCGGCGAGCAGCACCCGGGCATCCGCCCAACGGAGTCGGCCGAGGCGCGCGGCGAAAACCGCGATACCGGCGCCCATCTGGACGGTCGGCCCCTCACGCCCAAGCGCGAGCCCGGAGCCGATCGCCAGTATTCCGCCGAGGAATTTCACCGGCACCAGACCAAACGGAGCCGGTGGGATCTCTTCGCGCAGGACAGCTTCGACATGCGGAATGCCGCTGCCCGAAGCGTGTGGCGAGAATTGCCGCACCATCCACGCGGCAACCAGGGTTGCTACGGCGCACCCGCCGACGACGGTGAAGAACCCCCAGATTGCGTGGCCATGGGCCCAGGCGATCATCGCATCGCGCAGACCATCCGCACGCACGAGCAAAAGCCGGAAGATCGCCCCGACACATCCAGTCGCAGCTCCTACGATGAGAGCCATCGCCGCGAGCCCCAACAGGCTGCGACGTTCATCCGCGACTTGCCGCTCGTCGTCAGGGTTATGGTCCACAGCTGGTCGATGATCCCGGGGCCTTTGGAAGCACAATCTTTGCCGAAATCACCGGCGAATGTCCCGAAAAATGTTCGTGCCCAACTTTCCTCCGCCGACCTATCGCAAACATTTGCGATCATGCTTACCTTGCCCTCATGAAAAAGATCGGATTCCTCTCCTTCGGGCACTGGACGCCCTCGCCGCAATCGCAGACCCGCTCTGCGGCGGATACGCTGCTGCAATCCATCGAGCTTGCGGTCGCGGCCGAGCAGCTCGGCGCGGACGGCGCCTATTTCCGCGTGCATCATTTCGCGCGGCAGCTGGCCTCGCCCTTCCCGCTGCTCGCGGCC
Source organism: Bradyrhizobium sp. SMVTL-02 (assembly GCF_051853005.1). NCBI lineage: Bacteria > Pseudomonadati > Pseudomonadota > Alphaproteobacteria > Hyphomicrobiales > Nitrobacteraceae > Bradyrhizobium > Bradyrhizobium sp. SMVTL-02. The sequence continues at coordinate 7,683,428 of NZ_CP182469.1, forward strand.
GTCGGTGCCAAGACGAGCAGGATCGAGATCGGCACGGCCGTGATCGACATGCGCTACGAGAATCCGCTCTACATGGTGGAGGATGCCGGCAGCGCCGACCTCATCGCCGGCGGCAGGCTGCAGCTCGGCATAAGCCGCGGCTCGCCCGAGCAGGTTATCGACGGCTGGCGCTATTTCGGCTACCGGCCGGCCGAGGGCCAGAGCGACGCCGACATGGGCCGCCGCCACGCCGAGGTCTTTCTCGACCTCTTGCGCGGCGAAGGTTTTGCCGAGCCCAATCCGCAGCCGATGTTTCCCAACCCGCCGGGCCTCTTGCGCATCGAGCCGCATGCGCCAGGCCTGCGCGAACGGATCTGGTGGGGCGCCGGCTCGAATGCCACGGCGGTGTGGGCGGCGAAGCTCGGCATGAACCTGCAAAGCTCGACGCTGAAGAACGACGAGACCGGCGAAGCCTTTCACGTGCAGCAGGCCGCGCAGATCCGTAGCTTTCGCGCCGCCTGGAAGGAGGCCGGCCACAGCCGCGAGCCCCGCGTGTCCGTCAGCCGCAGCATCTTTGCGCTGATGGACGATCGCGACCGTGCCTATTTCGGCGGGGAGCGCGGAGGCGAGGACCAGATCGGCTTCATCGACCCGCGCACGCGCGCGATCTTCGGCCGCAGCTATGCGGCCGAGCCGGATGTGCTGATCGAGCAGCTGCGGCAGGACGAGGCCATTGCCGAGGCGGATACGCTGCTGCTGACGATCCCGAACCAGCTCGGCGTCGCCTATTGCGCGCATGCGATCGAGGCGATCCTGACGCATGTCGCGCCGGCGCTGGGATGGCGATGACGCGCGGCAATCGCTGCACGACCTGAGGTGACGTCGACTTCGGCCGCCACCTTGACGATGATGGGTCGGATCAACAGCGCTTGTTACAAGGCACGATCCGCCTCGATACGTCAGGAATGGGTCAGCGTCGGCAGCGCCCTGTCCCTCACGCCGTGCCAGCCGACTTGCCCGGCAGCTTTCGTGTGCCGCCCGGTTCAGCCGCGGCTCAGGCTGTGGCTGATGCGCGTCACGATGCGGTCCCATTGCCGCTTCTCCGCCGCGGGATAGTTGATCAGCACGCAATGCACGTAGCGGCGCGAGAAGTTGCAGCGGTCATACCAGATCGCGCCGCGCTTGACGCTGGAGACCACGAAGAACCCGGGCGTGATCCGTTTATAGATGATGCCAGGCGGCGGGTTCTTCCTGGCCAGGAACTCGGCCGGCGAGAGGCCTTGATCGGGAACGGCCTGCACCGTCAGATCGGCGCGGCCGTCCGACGTGCGAAACCGCTCGCCGTAGCCATCAGGCTTCCCGGCCGGCTCGCTGAAGATCGACACTGGAATGTCGACCGCCGTTCCGGATTCCGCAATCCGGTAGGTGGTCCAGCTCTCCGCCCGGGCGACGGACGATGCCGCACAGAGTGCAACGATCACGGCAACTGCGATCTTCATGTCGGCCTCATCAATTGCGCGGCGCCAATTGCAACTCCATCAGGGCGATCCTCTGCAGGGTGGCGGGGTCACGTTCACCCGAACCCGCCGTGCGCAGGATGGACTCGGCGAGTGCATTGACATGCGCGGAATGCACGGGCTCCGGCAGGGTCGCAACCGCAGCTTCAAGCGCGGTGGTCATCGCCTCGATCACCTCGGGAGAGAATTCGGTGCCGGCAAAGTTCTTCATCGTGCGGACCCGCTCCAGGTACGAGCCGCCTGCTCAACGCCGGGAAAAAATGGAAGTTCCTTTCGGGCCGGCGTGCGATGACCCGTCTCGCATCGACGCCTTCGGGCTGCGACGAAACACTGCACCGGCCGTCCGGACCGATTCCGCAGTGTGCAGCTCGGCGACGTTCCGGTAGCTAGTGAGGCGCCACGGCCGATAAAGATGGGCACTCCGGGTTCGTGCCATGCTGCTGTTGCCGAGCAAGCGTTCCGATCGCGGTCGCGCCTGGTGAGCAGCCATGCGACGACGTCTCCCGCGCAGAAAAGGCAGGTTCTGGGGTGTCCAGTTTTGGACTGAAATGGCGCGCCATTCAGAATAAAAAGGCGAACTCATATACACTTGAAATTCCTCGTCATTTTGCAGAGCACCAAATGACGATGGTCGTCGGCACCGATCTTCCTCCCCGAACGCGCGCCTCACAACTCCCGCGCCATGACGGCTGCGGAATGCTAATATCGTCGAGGCCGCAAGACCGGAGATTCGCCGAGGCGATTGAAACGCGGTCAAGAAGATGCGCTCGAAGAGGCGCGCTCCAAGAACAATGCCCGACCGTCATTGCGGCTCGTCGGCCGGGAAATGGAGGACGCTATGGCATGGCGTGACGACAAGGCCCGGGCAACTCTGATCCGCGAGGCAGCAGGAAGCGTGCAGCCGGGCAAGGCTCCCCAAAGCTTTGCCGAGCTCCTGTTCGCCTTCACCAATGTCGAGGATCTCGCCAGTCACGATGCCTCCTCGCTTGCCTTCCTGGCGGAGCAGGCCTGGGAGCATGTGCAGCGGCGCACGGCGGGCCGTGCCGATATCCGCGTCCTCAATCCGCTGATGCCGGACGGGCGCGAGATCTCCGTACTCGAAATCCTCAACGACAACATGCCTTTCCTGTTCGATTCCACCATGGCGGAGCTCACCGAGCAGGGCATCGAAGTCAGCCTCGTCGCTCACCCCATCATCGCGGTGGAGCGCGATGACCAGGGCAGGCTCCTGCGCTTCTACGGCGAGGCACTGCCGGAAGGGGCAAAGGGCGCGCGCGAGAGCCTGATTCACCTCCACATCACCCGCCTCGACGCCGACGCGGACCGCGAGAGGCTGATTGACGGCCTCACGAGGACATTGAGCGACGTGCGTGCCTGCGTCGCGGACTGGCGCGCCATGCGCGACCGCGTCGAGGGCGCGGTCAAGACGTTCTCGTCCAGTCCGCCGCCACTGCCGATCGACGAGGTCGCCGAGGCCAACCAGTTCCTGCAATGGCTGTGCGCTGACAATTTCACCTTTCTCGGCGTGCGCGAATATCGCTTCTCGCCCGGCCGCGATGCGTCGGACGACATCACGACCGCCGAGGGCCTCGGCATCCTCCGCGATCCCGATGTGAAGGTCCTGCGCCGCGGCAGCGAAATGGTGGTGATGACGCCGGAGATTCGCGAGTTCATGCGCGAGCCGACCCTGCTCATCGTCATCAAGGCCAATGTGAGCAGCCGCGTCCATCGCCGCATCCGGATGGATTATGTCGGCATCAAGCTCTATACGCCCGACGGCCGGCTCGAGGGTGAATTGCGAGTGGTCGGCCTGTTCACCTCGGGTGCCTATACGCGCTCGGCACGACAGATCCCCTATGTTCGCCACAAGGTATCGCGGGTGCTCCAGCGCGCCGGCTTCGACCCGAACAGCCATTCCGGCAAGGCTCTCCAGCATATTCTCGAGGAATATCCGCGCGACGAACTATTCCAGATCGACGTCGATGCCCTCTTCGACTTCGTCATGGAGATCCTGATCCTCTACGAGCGCCCCCGCGTCCGGGCGCTGGCGCGGGTCGACAGGTTCGATCGCTTCGTTTCCATCCTCGTTTTCATTCCGCGCGACAAATACGACACCGACGTGCGCATGCGCGTCGGCGCCTTCCTGGCGCAGAGCTACAAGGGGACGCTGTCGGCCTCCTACGTGTCCTTCCCCGAAGGAGCATTGGCGCGCGTCCACTACATCATCGGACGCTATGGAGGTAAGACTCCCGCCGTCGAGCGCGCCACTCTGGAAGCCGGGATCAGCGCCATTGCCGCGACCTGGGCCGACAAGTTGAAGGCCGCGCTGGCTGCGTCGACCGATGGCATGCGGGCGCGCATGCTCGCAAATCGCTACGCCCAGGCCTTCAGCGGCGGCTATACCGAGGCTTCCACGGCAGAACAGGCGGTCGCCGATATCGCCACCATCGAGAAGCTCACGCCAGCCCGCCCGGTGACGATTTCGGTTCACCGCTTCGCGGAGGATGATCCCAGACGCTTCGGCCTCAGGGTGTTTTCGGATGCCGCACCGCTGTCGCTGTCCTACCGCGTGCCGGTGATCGAAAATCACGGCCTGCGCGTGGTCAACGAACGCACCTATCAGATCGTGCCCGGCAACAGGCCCGAGCCGGTCTGGCTGCACGACATGACGATCGAGACCAGCGACGGCCAGCCGATCGAGATCAGCCGGGACTTCAGCCATCGCCTGGAGGCCTCGATGATGGCGGTGATCACCGATCGCGCCGAATCCGACGGGTACAATGCCTTGATCCTGCGCACGGCCCTGGGCTGGCGCGAAATCTCGACCATCCGGGCGCTGTCGCGCTATTTGCACCAGATCCGCGCACCATTCACCCAGGACTATATGTGGGAGACCTTGCGCAAGAACGCCGCGATCACGGCCAACCTCGTCGCGCTATTCCAGGCCCGCCGCGATCCGCGCCTCGTCCTGACCGATCGGGAACGTTCGGCGCGCGAGATGACTCTCCTTGCCGAGATCGAGGAGCAGCTCAAATCCGTCGCCTCGCTCGATGAAGACCGCATTCTGCGCCGTTTCACCAATCTGGTGCAGTCGACCATCCGCACCAATCTGTGGCAGGTCGGCCCGGACGGACATCCGCGCCCGGTCATCTCGTTCAAGTTCGACGCGCGCCGGATCGACGATTTGCCGGCGCCGCGACCGCTCTACGAAATTTTCGTCTATTCACCGCGTGTCGAAGGCATTCACCTGCGCTTCGGCAAGGTCGCGCGCGGTGGCTTGCGCTGGTCCGATCGACCGCAGGATTTCCGCACCGAGATCCTCGGCCTCGTGAAAGCGCAGCAGGTCAAGAACGCCGTGATCGTGCCGGTCGGCGCCAAGGGCGGCTTCGTGCCCAAGCGACTGCCGCCGCCCTCCGATCGCGAGGCGTGGCTCGCGGAGGGCACCGAAGCCTATCGCATCTTCGTGCGCTCGCTGCTCGAACTCACCGACAATCTCGACGGCGACATCGTGGTGCCGCCCGACTTGACCGTGCGAAATGACGGCGACGACCCCTATCTGGTCGTCGCCGCCGACAAGGGCACCGCCACCTTCTCCGACGTCGCCAACGCGATCTCGGCCGAGAAGAACCATTGGCTCGGCGATGCCTTCGCATCCGGCGGCAGCCAGGGCTACGACCACAAGAAGATGGGGATCACGGCGCGCGGCGCCTGGGAGGCGGTCAAGCGCCACTTCCGCGAGCTCGGCACCGACATTCAGACCATGCCTTTCACCGTGGTCGGCGTCGGCGACATGTCCGGCGACGTCTTCGGCAACGGCATGCTGCTCTCGCCGGCCACGAAGCTCGTTGCGGCGTTCGATCACCGCGACATCTTCATCGATCCCTCCCCCGACCCAACAACCAGCTTCACCGAGCGCAAGCGCCTGTTCGACCTGCCGCGATCGAGCTGGCAGGACTACGACAAATCGCTGATCTCGCAGGGCGGCGGCGTGTTCTCGCGCGTGCTCAAGGCGATCCCGCTCTCGCCGGAGGTACGCGCCCTGCTCGATCTCGACAAGGACCAGGCCACGCCCTTCGAGGTGATGACCGCGATCCTGAAAGCGCGCACGGACCTGCTGTGGTTCGGCGGCATCGGCACCTATATCCGCTCCTCCTCGGAAAGCGACGATCAGGCCGGCGACCGCGCCAACGATCCGATCCGCATCACCGGGACCGACGTTCGCGCCAGGGTGATCGGCGAAGGCGCCAATCTCGGCGTCACCCAGCGCGGGCGCATCGAAGCGGCGCAGAAGGGCGTCAAGCTCAACACCGACGCGATCGACAATTCGGCCGGCGTGAACACGTCCGACCTCGAGGTCAACATCAAGATCGCATTGGCGCGCCCAGAGCGCGAGGGACGCCTCAGCCCGGCTGACCGCAACACCCTGCTTGCCGCGATGACCGGTGAAGTCGGTGCGCTGGTCCTGCGCAACAACTATCTGCAGACGCTGGCGCTCTCGCTCGCCGAACGCAAGGGCATGGCCGAGACCGGCTTCCTCATGCGCCTGATGCAGTCGCTCGAGCAGCGCGGCCTGCTCAGCCGCGCCGTCGAATTCCTGCCTGACGACGCCGCGATCGCCGAGCGCACGCGACGCGGCCAAGCCTTGACACGGCCCGAGCTTGCGGTGCTGCTCGCCTACGCCAAGCTGACGCTCTACAGTGACCTGCTCGAAACCGGCGTGCCTGATGATCCTTATCTCGCCCGCAGACTGTCCCTGTATTTTCCGCGCGAGATTGTCGACAAATTCCCGGCCGCGGTCGAGCTCCATCGCCTCCGACGCGAGATCATCGCGACCAGTCTCGTCAACGCCGTGATCAACCGCGGGGGCCCCGCCTGCATCGTACGCCTGACCGACGAAACCGACGCCAATATCTCGACCATCGTCATGGCCCAGGTGGCGGTGGACGCGATCTACGAGCTCAGGCGGCTCAATGACGGAATCGACGCGCTCGACACCCTCATCGACGGACAGTTGCAGCTCGGCCTCTACGCGGCGATCCAGGATCTCCTGCTCTCCCGCATGGTCTGGTATGTGCGCAATGTCGATTTCAAGGACGGTCTCAGTGCAGTGATCGCCCGGTTTGGCCCTGCCGTCCGCGAGGTCGCAGCCTCGCTCGACAGCGCCCTGCCACCGGACTTGCAGGCCGCGCGCAGCAAGCGCCGGCAGGACCTGATCGATGCCGGCGTCCCGACCGGACTGGCCGGCGACCTGGCCGACCTCGACGCCCTGGTCTCGGCCCCTGATATCGTGACGGTCGCCGAGCGCACCGGCCGCAGCATCGGTGATGCCGCCGCGACGTTCTTTGCCGCCGAGGCCAATTTCCGTCTCGACCGCATCATCGCCGCTGCGCGCAGCGTGCCGGCCAGCGATCATTTCGAGCGCCTCGCCATCGACCGCGCTGTCGACCTGATCGCGGCTGCCGAAAGACGCCTGGCCGCGGACATGCTGACCATCGGCCAATCCGGTCAGCAGGCTGCGGAGACCTGGCTTGCAGCTCATCCCGAGGCGGCGCGCATCCGCCGTACGGTCGAGGAGATTGCCGCCGGCGGCCTGACGCTCGCCAAGCTGATGGTGGCGGCGAACCTGCTGGGGGACCTGGTCAAAGCCTGAGCGCGTGCGAGGCAGCGATGCCAGACGTGCAATACTCGCGCAGGACGGAGGAAGCCAATGATCCACGCCACTTGCCATACCGCTGACAATGTCCGCTGCATCGAGTTCGATGCCACGCCGTGGTTCAGCGAGGCCGATGCTCCGAGCATCATCGATTTGGCCCAACGAGGATGGACCAGCGCGGCGATTGCAGAGTCGCTCGAGCATCGACGAGGATACGAAGGCTTGCACGACCTCGTCGAATATGCGGTGAAGCGACTGCAATCGGAATCCCTGGAGGACCCGACCTGGGAAACCTTCGAATGCGTCGTCGATGGACCCGAGGCCATCGCCTGGCTCAGGCAGAACCGGCCCAACGTCGCGGCAAGGATCCCGTAAGCCAGAGAAAGAGCAGCAAGGGCCGCCATTGACTGGCGGCGTCGCAAGCGAAGCGGAAATGGCGCGCCGGTCAGACCAAAACTGCGAACGCGTATGTGATTGAAGTGGCGATCTAAAATCTGGCTGGTTGCGCGTACGCCTAAACCACTGTTGCGCAAAAGAGGCGTCCCGGTGTCCGCTTCGCGCCCGCCAGAGGTCAACCCGACGCAACCATGCACCGCAGAGCAATTTAACTCCCAGCGGCCCCTCTTGATTTGAGAATGCAAAGATGTGGAGGACAACATGCCGAACGGGTATTGGATCGGGCGCATCGATGTGATCAAACCCGAATATACCAAAGCCTACGGCCCCGCCCTCGCGGCGGTGCTCCGCAAATACCACGCGAAATTCTTGGTGCGGGGCGGCACCTTCGAGGCGGTGGAGGGCAAGGCGCGCGACCGCAACATCGTGATCGAGTTCAAGGACTACGAAACCGCGCTCGCCTGCTACCGCTCACCTGAATACACCAAGGCGAGGGCACTGCGCGCGGGCGCCGTGGACATCGATATCATCGTGATCGAAGGCTACGACGGCCCGCAGCCCACGGATTGAGCCCCTCTTTGGCGGCGCGCACCACGCACTGAATTTGCCTCGTAGGTCGTTCGCACCGCCGAATGTCTCCTTCTAGCCCATCGCTTCAGTAAGGGCGCAGCAACTCAGTAAGGGCGCAGCAACGAGATGTCCGGAGCTGGCGGTAAACCGGCAGCGCCCGATCGCTGGTCAAACGGCGCTTGTGACCCAAACCGGAAGTTTGCTGGCTCCAAGCACCGTTGCTTATTTGACCGCTTCAAGAGGTCGGTATTCCGCACCGGACCATGCGTCGAGTGATGTAAGGCGTTTACACGTTGATCTCGCCGGCGGCCCGCACAATCGCGGCAATGGCTGCGTTGGCTGCCGGCGACGAGGTTCTCCCTCGTAAGCGCACGATGCCGGTGCTCGACGGCGGCGACAGCCAGCCCTGCACGACAAGCCGAACGAGCGCGCCGGACTCCAGTTCCTCTCGCACCGCCGCGTCCGTCGCGCCCAGAACGGTATCGGTGGTGAGCGCGACAGTCTTGAGCATGCCGTAGTTGTCGCACTCGAGCGCAATGATGGCATCCTGGCCCTCAGGCAGGCCCAGCAAAGCGGCCAGTTCGACCGTTGAGGGGCTCAGCAGCTTAGGTACCGCAAGACCGTACGCCCAGACTTCCCGCAGCGTGTGCTCGCGCCCAGCCAGCGGATGGCCTGCCCGCACATACAGGTTACCCGGTTGTCCCCCGATCTGCTGGATGTCCAGCGCGGCCTCCCTGGGCATGTCGCTCACATCGGCGGCGAAGAACTCGATGTTCTCGGTACGCAGGCTCTCCAGCAACTGCATTGAGTTGCCGACCTCCATGCGCAGTGCCAATTGCGGGTGCTGTCGGCGCAGCGCCACAAGCGCGCGCGGCATCAGGGTGGCCGTCAACAGCGGCCCTACACCGAAGGCCGCGTCGCCGAGCTGGCTACCACGGTAAAGATCCACGTCGCGCTGTAGACAACGTGCCTCGAACAGCAGCTTGCGCGCCCGCTCGATGACGAATTCGCCGGCCGGGGTGGGACGGACATCACCGACGTCGCGGTCGAAGAGGCGGATACGCAAGTCGCTCTCGATAGCCTGGATGCTGCGGCTGAAGGCGGGCTGACTCAGGTGGACGGCTTCGGCGGCGCGGGCGAAGTGCAGAGTGTCGGCAAGGGCGACGACGTGGTTCAGGCGGCGCAAATCCATTGTGTTGCATGCCATGCATCAAGACAATGAAAACTATGCATTGGACGCATTATGAGGGCAATCCTAAAGTCGCGCTCAAGAGAAAAACATCAGAGCGATAGGAGACGCCTAACGTGAGCTCGCAACTGCAATACGTCCTGATCGGCACCCTCATCCTGGGCTTTGCCGCCATGGAGTTTGTCAGCCGGCGGTATCAAACCACCGTGCAAGAAAACGCGACAGCCAACGACACGTGGCTCGAGGTGCTGATGTTCGTCAGCCTGCTCGCCATCACCCAGCCGATCGCACTGCTGGGCAGCAACGCGCTGTGCAACTGGCTGATGCCCGCGCAGCACAATGCCTGGGCCGACCTGCCGTGGTGGGCCATGGCCGGCCTGCTGCTGATCGGCGATGACCTCACGCAGTACCTCTGGCACCGCGCCTCGCACTCGCCGCTGCTATGGCCGCTGCACCGGGCGCATCACAGCGCGGCCTATATGAGCGTGCGCATTACCTTCCGCAACAACTTCTTCTACTACCTGATGATGCCGGGCCTGTGGATCAGCGGCGTTGCGGTCTACCTTGGTTTCGGCCCGGTCTACGCGGCGTATCTGGTGGTCAAGCTGGCGGTCATCCTGGGCGCGCACTGCGCCTGGGCGTGGGACGCGCCGCTGTACCGCATCCGCGTGCTACATCCGCTGATGTGGGTGCTGGAGCGCACCATCTCCACACCGGCCACGCACCAGGCGCACCACGCGCTCACCAACGCGGATGGCATCGGCCACTACAAGGGCAACTTCGGCAACCTGCTATTCTTCTGGGACGTGCTGTTCGGCACCGCGCATATCACACGCAAATATCCGGCCAAGGTCGGCCTGCAGGACGACATCCTGTTTGGCCCGGAGCGCTGGACGACGCAGATGTTCTACCCGCTGGTCCACTCCAAGCGCGAGCATTCGGCGCTGCGCTCCGGCGGCTATGGCTTCACCGAAGCCGACCTACGAACCGAAGCTAAACAGGAGACTGGGCGATGATCGTCTGTTCTTGCAATGTGTTCAGCGACCATCAGGTGCGGTCAGTGGTCGCAAAAGAGGAGCGACGGCCCCGTATGAGCGAGGTGTATGCCTGCCTCGGATGCTGCGCCCAGTGCGGCCGCTGTACTCACGCTATCAAGCGGATCATGGATGAAAGGCCCGGCCCCGTTCATGCGAACGCAAGCATGCACTAACTCGGCATTGATAAGGTCACGCGCTCGCCCTCGAAACGCGAAAAACCAAACGAAAGGGAACATCATGAACGTGCCTTTCAATTCCCGTTCGATCGACATTCCCACTGAATTTCAGTCCTGCTTTGACAAGCAGCGTGCGGCTTATCTGGCGGCGCCGGAGCCATCCCACGATCAGCGCATGGCCGACTTGAAAGCGCTGGCGCAGCTCCTGAAAGACAACAAGGATGAGCTGGTCGCAGCGATAAACGCTGACTACGGCAACCGGTCCGAATTCGAGACCCTGTTTGCCGAATACTTCGTTGTCCTCGAAACAATCGCCGACTCCGCCAAAAATTTGAAGAAGTGGATGAAGCCGCAGCGCAGACGCGTCGACTTCATGACCTATCCGCTCGCGCGAAATCGTGTCATCCCGCAGCCGCTCGGCGTTGTCGGGGTCATCGTTCCCTGGAATTTTCCGCTCAATCTCAGCTTTTGCCCGCTCGCAGCGATCCTGGCGGCCGGCAATCGAGCGATGGTCAAGATGTCGGAAAATTCAAAAGCGCTCGCCCAGGTTCTGATGCGCATTTCCCCAAAGTATTTTCCGAGAGAGAAGCTTGCCTTTTTCGACGATGGGGGCGGACGAGGTCCGGGATTCTCGTCATTGCCCTTCGACCATCTGCTTTTCACGGGATCCGGTGCCACCGGGCGCTCGGTCATGGCCAACGCGGCCCGCAACCTCACGCCTGTCACGCTGGAACTGGGCGGCAAGGCACCTGCGATTGTTGGGCCTGACTTCTCGGTCAAAACAGCGGCGGAGCGCATTCTCTGGGTGAAGATGTTCAATGCCGGTCAGATCTGTACGAATGTCGACTACATGTTTCTTCCCAAAGGAAGTGAGGACGAGTTCGTCCGCCATTGCCGCAAACTGTTTGCCGACCGCTTCCCGGACATCAATGGGCAGGACTACACGTCGATCATCGACGAACGGTCTTTCACGCGGCTGCAGGCGACGCTGGAGGATGCCCGTACAAAGGGCGCGGTCCTGGTCAATCTTGCGGAACAGCAGATTCCGGACGCGAAGCGTCGCAAATTTGCACCGCATCTCGTGCTAAATCCGACGGAAGACATGATTGTCATGCAGCGCGAGATCTTTGGCCCGATCTTGCCGATCAAGACGTATGCAGATCGGCGGGAGGTCGCCGACTATATCAATAGTCACGACCGCCCGTTGGCAATCTATCCATTCACTCACAATGCCGAGCTGCGCGACTTCTACATCTCGCGGGTCATGTCGGGTGGCGTATCGGTCAATGAAGCTCTCCTGCACGTCGGCCAGCACGACCTGCCATTCGGTGGAGTCGGGGCGAGCGGCATGGGCCATTACCACGCGCGCGAGGGGTTCAACACTTTTTCAAAATTGCGCCCGGTCTTCTACCAGGGCCCTCTCTCGCCGATTCAAATGCTATTTCAGCCGCCCTACGCCGGCCGCCCAATGAGCGTCCTGCAGACGATGATCAAGTGGAAGACGTGACGCGGTCGCTCGATCCTCCTAACCATAACGCTGCGGCCTGGATTCATTCTCATTCGCGCGGAGACCATCATGAAGGGTAAAGTCGTTGTCATCACCGGCGCGCTGGGCGCGCTTGGCAAGGTGGTCGCCGCGGAAGCACATTCGCGGGGCGCGCGCGTCGCGGGCATCGATCATGCGACGCCGCAGTTCGCGGCAACCGAGCGGATCGAACTCGGCGGCGTTGACTTGACCGACGCCGCCCAGGCGAAAAAGGCGATCGATGCCGCGGCGGCGCATTTCGGCGCAATCGATGCGCTGATCAATATTGCCGGCGGGTTTACCTTCGAGACCATTGCCGACGGCGATGCCAAAGCCTGGCAGCGCATGTACGCTCTCAATGTCGAGACGGCGCTGAACGCTACCCGCGCCGCGATCCCGCATCTTCTCAATTCGCGCGCGGCCCGCATCGTCAATATCGGCGCGATGGGCGCACTGCAGGCCGGCTCCGGCATGGGTCCTTATGCGGCGTCGAAGGCGGGCGTGCACAAGCTGGCGGAGTCACTTGCTGCCGAGTTGAAAGGCAAGATCACAGTGAACGCGGTGCTGCCCTCGATCATCGATACCGCGGCAAACCGCGCCAGCATGCCGAAGGCCGATCCCGCCAAATGGGTCGCGCCGAGGGAACTCGCCGATGTTATCCTTTTCCTGGCAAGCGATGCCGCCAGTGCCGTCACCGGCGCGCTGCTGCCGGTCAACGGACGGGTCTGACGCGCGCTTACGCCGCTACCAGACGCTCCGCTTGCCGGCCAGCGCGGTGGCTTCGCATTCCATAGGTGCCGGAAAAACCGATGCCGACCCCGAAGACCAGACATTCGCCATGGCTCAGGACCGCTGTGGCCCCTGAGACTTACAGTCTGGCGGAATGTCCGGTTTGCGCCAACAGCTGCCCTTCCCGCGAGGTCGCAGCTTGACCGGTGGCGGAAGTCGGGCTCCGCTGCATCTGATCGTCTCCCATTCCGGCCGCTCAGTCCTCGTCCACTCCGGGTCCCCTACGCGGGCGTGCGACCTATTCCTCCACCATCAGTGCCGGTTCGAGCTGCTGCTTCCGGCCGGCAAGCCCGCAATCGCGAGGCAGCGTGCCCAATGCCGGCCGGTTTCCAGCTGCGCGTTGGGTATGCGTGCAAGATATCTCTCCACTGTCAACGTCGGCTCGAGCTGTAGCACCATGGCGAGTGTTTCGCGTGCCTCGTCCAATCGCCCCTGCGAGACCAGGGCGATGGTCAGGGCTCGCCACGTCGAGAGGTGCATGCGATTGAGCGCAAGCGATGACCGTGCAAGCCTTTCGGCACTTTCATATTGATGCGCGGAAAGCGCTGCCGTTGCGCTAAGGGACTCGAAATAGTAGCGCTGCGGATCGAGTGGAGAGAGCTCCATCGCGCGCCGCGTCGCTTCTGCTGCGGCTTGCCCGTCGCCCTTGAACGCGTTGACGGTGCCAAGATAAAGCCAACCGAGGGCATGGCTCGGGTTGGTTTCCACGGCCTGGTTGCAACGCTTCAACGCGGTGTCCAGGTCTTTCAACAAATGACAATAGACAAAACCTTCAGTCGCCAGCGCGAGTGCGTCCGACGGATCGCGGTCGAGAGCGGCGTGGGTGGTGCTCAAGGCTTCGGAAGCCTCACGCGTGCGGTCCTCGGACCAACCGCGCGTTACTCGCAGGATGTACCAATTGCCGAGCCAAGCGCGGGGGGCCGCGATTCGGGCGTGGCGATTGATCAGCTCGTCAAGGATCTTGCGTGTTTGTAGAAATTCGTCCTTGCTTGAGCGGTGCATCAACTTGATGCCACCAAGCAGGAGCGAATAGCTCTCGAGCGTCGGCAGGGGTTGGGTTAGGATATGTTCGACTTCAGCGTCGAACACGGCGAAGTGCACCGCCTGGGCGATGCGGTTAGCGAATTCGCTTTCGGGCATTAGCAGATCCCCGATGTCGCCGCTCAGCCGGTCGGTCCACAATACCTGGTTGTCGCGCGCCGAAGAGAGCTCAGCAGATACCATGAGCTTGCCTGCATCAGCGACATAGGCGCCACTAAGAACATAGGCAGCACCGAGATGAGCTGAGACCTGGCTGACATCGCTGGCGCGGCCGCGAAACACCGCGGTCGACAAACGCGAAATCACCTTCAGGTTAGCAGACTTTGACAGCCGCCAAATCACGCTATCGGCGATCAGGTTGCCGACATCAAAAAACCCAGGGGCGTCGGTCCTCGCGGAGAAGGGTACCACGGCGATACTGGGCTGCATGGCACTCCGATAGTCGCGGCGCGCGGTGATATTTGGATGCGGACCTGCCGGACCGACCCTAAATGCCCGAACCGGCTTGTCAAAGTGCTTGAGGATGCAATCGCCGAGGTCTTCGCAGGACGCATCAACCCCATGTGTCAGCTCGTCGCGCGCCGCGGCACTGCCGATGGTCTCGCCAGGTCTCGCGAGACTGGCCAGGGCAGTCGCAAGTTGTTCGTGCGCTGAGGCACTCGCAATCGTCTCTCCAGGGCCGGCCAATGTCGCCAGTCGGGCCGCAAGGTTCACACCCGTCCCGTAGATATCGATACCATCGCTCCACGCCATCGCGGCGTTAACGCCGGCGCGAAGGTGAAAATGCTGATTTTCCGCTAGGCCGGTGTTTTGCGCGGTAACTGCGCGGTGCATCTCGGCGGCGGCGTTGACTGCGTCCGGCACTGTCGCGAAACGCGCCAACAAACCGTCACCCAAGCTTTTCACAAGCGTGCCGTGATGCCGCGGCAATATTTCGGAGGTAGCCATTCGGACGAAGTCTGCCCAACGACGAACGGTGAAGGCCTCGCGCTCCCGCATCAGGCGCACCGATTCAACGAGGTCGACTAAGAGCACCACCGTTTGCTGCAGGACGAGGCCCGCGCCCGCGTCCCAGAGGTTGGATCGTTCGGGACGAGCGGCCCGCTCTTCTCCCTTATCTACCGCATCGTCGATCATGTTGATCCGGCATCGCGATAACGACTGAGGCATCCTAGTTGGTGTATGAGGGCAAGCCAAGGGTTTGGGGTGGAGGACAGGCGCCATCATCCTCTCCGAGTAGATGAAGGTAATTCAAACCGATTGTTCGAATTCTTGGATTTTATGCGAGGCGGCGAGGTCGCGGGGTCCGCCATTGCGCCGCGCTCACGGGCACAGCGGACCTCATAGCGCCTTGGCTACCGCGCGGTTGTTTCCCGGAGTGGCGCAAGGGCACGCTGCGGCGCCGACAATTCCTGCGCGATCGAAGCGTGAACGTCAGGCAGCCCTCATCCACCATGTAGCAAGCGAGACGCCGACCTTGGCTGGCGGGCATGCACTTCGTCCACAAAGTCATCCCGGAGCGTTGGTGGCTCGGGAGCTTACCAAGGACCATACGGATATCCGTAATATGCAGGCGCATAGCCGCCGTACCCGGGCACAGCATAGGCGCCGCAGTTGTAATACTCCCCGTAACCGGGCTCAGGGCAGCCACGATCATAATACCATGGCGCGTACCCGTCGTAGTATCCGTAGCCAGGTCCCCACGCATATGCAGACGAAGCGAGACCACCGATCACGGCTCCCGCGATCAGTCCGCCGGCCAGAGCGGGGCCAAATCCGCCACGCCAGCCGCCGCCGTGCCAACCACCTCGTGCGAATCCACCATGGAAACCGGTGCCATGAAAACCACCACCGCCGAACCCGCCGCGTGCAGAAGTCCCCGTCGACGCGAGGGCGATGGCTGCAATGGCCACGAACAAAATAAGAGCTTTTCTGATCATCGAAACCTCCCTGAGTTCAGGGGACACTTCAATGTAAGCGCCACGAACGAGCACTTCAATCTCAAGCCTGTGACGCGCGGATTCCCACGCGTCGGGCTCGTGAGCGCTTTGGGCCCAGCTGACAATCTCAACGAAGGATGGGAAAAAGCGATTAAGTCAGCCGCACTGCACTTTCCGGCTCAGCGAAAGCACTGCCCGTTTCAGCAGGTGCGGACTTTGTCGGACGCATCACACAGTTCAGACGCATCATCACTCCCGCGACGGAGCTCGAAGTCTGGAGGGCGAGCAGCTGCTGCTCTTCTTTCGTGATCAGCTTCGAGCTTCGTGGCGCCGCGCTGATCTTCATCGGCGTGGCCTGCGGCACGCGCGGCACGGACGTTCGGCCGGGCTTTTAATCGAACAGCTTCACCACTCCGGCCGACACGGCACGTTGAGGCTCGCGATCCTGCCCTTCACGGAACGGCCGTCTTGACCCGCTGTTCACCGATGTAGCGTCTGGACGCCCATGCTCGTAACCGTCGTGCTGCTGCGCGTGTTGCGGCTTCTTGGATCGCCGGAAGGCCTCACAATTGCTCCAAATGACCTGCTTCGGTTCTTATGGTGCGCTGACCGCACAGCCTCAGGAAGTGCTTGGACGCTGTGAAGGAAGTGCCTCCGTCCAATAGCCCTGAAGCGACAAACTCCAGGCTCCCGGCAGGCCGTTCAAGGGCGTGTAACCAGCAATGGCTGCACGTTTGCACCGCCTGCCATGACGGGATTCGACGGCTCGAAATGCTCCCGCAGTTCTCGCTTCCGGACAAGCGAGCGCGCTTCGAGAAACGCATCCTTCAGACTTACGGCTTGCCGAAGCGCGACGTTAAAAAACGCGTCGCCGAAATAGGTCCACTTGGCCTTATCCTGACAGCCGAACGACGGATGATTGGCATCGGCCGCGGTGATGACCAGCACATCGGGAGTGGCGACACGTGGGATAAAGACACCGGAATAGCAAGCCGAAATGACCACTACCTTGTGTCGCACGCCCGTCTTGGCGAGCATGTCAGCGAGACGAGACGGCGTAAGCGTTTGCGTGAGCCGCCCCGCCTTGATGGCAAGGCCGTCGGGAGAGCCATGCGAAGTGAGAATCAAAAAGAGAACATCTTTCTCAGCATCCAGAGGATTGGCTGCAGCCTGCAACGATCTGGCCAGGGCTTCGATAGTTGCACTGCCGCCGTTCTTCGAATTGTACTGCACGTCGATCGCGCTAGTCTCGAAACGGCCGGCTACGACCTGAGCTGCGCCAGCGGCCTCGGCCCTAAACACGCCTTGATCCCCGAAAAGTCCAAAGGAGACCACGCCAACCTTTCGAGCATGCTCACTAGCACGTACCGGCGCAACCAACAGTCCGACGGTCAAAACTAAGGCGGCGAGCAGCGCGCAGAGCCGCCTGATCCAAGACCCGGGGGGCATCCAAAAACCTCGTTTCGAGATCGCCGCAACGGAGTTTGCGGCGCCTGCTGAATTATACTCGCAACCATTGGCTAGTGGGTGCATTGTTCCGCCATCACCGGCTGAGGCTATGCCGTAGACCCCGGTGGCTGAGAGACCAAGCGCGCTCCCGCCTGCAAGGCAAAGGGAGCTGCCAATGCCAGACCACTCCCACATTTTTCGCGTCCATAGTCACGCCGCCGAAATCGCGGAGCAAAACGCGTTTATGCGCGACCTCGTCGGAAGGGCGATGGAGATCCTTTGGCTCTCCCGCCCCCGATACTTTCCCACGCCGTAAGACGCAGGAAACCTTCCCCGCAGAAGACCCGCTGGAGCGCCCTGATATTCAGAACCTCATCCACAGCGAGCTACAGCCGCCTAAAGAGTAAGGCTCCAAAAGGCCGAAGTTGCCGGGCCAGCTAAGGCTGGTCCTGGGTGCTGTCCTAATTAGGACACCGGCAAGGGCAGATTAGGACACCAACGAAAAACCCGGCGCGGGGGCCGGGCTGATCGCAAATAAGAAGTATAAGTCGCAATGGTGGGACCTAACCAAAGGTTAACGACTTCTGTCTGTTCACATTTTGACACTCGGACACTCTGCGGTTGATGGAATCCGCCCACTTAACCTCGGTCAAGGGCAGAAGGGTGGACGAGCAAAAGAAGCCTGAGACGGAGATTGCTGCTGTCAGCCCAGTCCAACCCGCCTGAAAACCAAGTGTGGAGCTGCTCACCCGCGCCGAAGGGCGGCCACGTTCTGTGTCACAACAGTGCCGAGCTGCGGTTCAGCTGGCGCGGCAAGCCCGACAGATGACCGTGGCCCATGATGCCGGACCGGCTGGCTAGGCAATTGGGCTTCTGTCTCGGTCAAACTCACCCCTCCCCAGAGATGATTTTGATAAGCACCAAAGTAACATTTTTGCTCTTAAGGGGACGGCCTACTCAGCGGCGTCTTGAACAGTGCGAATCATCTCCGCTCGCCGAGCCAGATCATCGTAGCTCTTCGCTACTCTCCGAAGGACCTCCTTGGTCGGTCGATGCTCGGCACTGTCTGCCTTCGCTCGGAACTCTTCCGCCCGATGGTGGAAGTACTGTGGTGTGAAGATGCGCTCGATGCCCATGACGCCAATCGCCGTTTGTCGTTCATGTCGATTAATGGACCTATAGTCCAAGTGTTCCTCCGCACACCCAGTTAGAAGGCATTATCTTGCGGCGTCGCTTCGGGGAACTCTCGCAGCTCCTGGAGATGATGGCTGCCAAGCCCACGGCGGCTGGCCCCCCGGCCCGCGCAAAGTGGGTCAGGCTTAGAGTCGGCCCCTCTGCCCACGAACCCGCGGCGAGACAAGCAGCTGTCTGCTATCTCGAGCGTCATCGGCGGGGTGTGGCTTCGCCGATCGTCTATCTTGATGGTGCGACCCTGCGCTCTTCGATGGCGACTTCCACCTTGGTGGCGAGCCTCAATAGGGTCGAGGAGAGATCAGCAAACAACTCCTTCTTCGAGTGGTCGGATGCGTGGCGTCTGCTGATAAGCGCGCACTCCTCCGCTTCGGTGAGGAGTTTTTCGAGGTGGGTTTGCATGTCGTGCATGGCTGTACCCCTGCGACACTAACGTGGTGGAACGCCAGCGTGTCGCGGAACTGACGTCCCTCATCTTCAATGGGCCGCCGGGTTGGTCGTTCCTAAAGCGAATAAGGGGCTCCGCCGCGTGGGAATTCAGATCCCCTTGCCCCTCTAGAGACTCGCATTTCGGCTCTCCGCGCATAGATGCCGATTATACGCAGCTCCTTCGAATTTTGCCTGCCTACGGCAGCTAAAGCGGTGCCAGACGGCCCGGAGTGGCTCCACGAAGTCAAGATGGACGGATACCGCGTCAGGATTGATCGTGACGGCGATCGGTCCGGCTGTTCTCGCGCAATGGCTACGACTGGACCGCCCGCTTTCCATGGATCATTTCGGCAATACCGACGAATCGAAACACGCTATAACGTGCAGAGCGGCGTCACCCGCCCTGGCGTGATCGATTGGCCTGACATTCGCGTTCGGTGAGCGGTGCGGTCAATACCAGCGACGTCGCTTTATCATCGAACCAATGACCAATTCGGCCGCTTATCCCCTTGGCGAGTTGACGAGCAACGTCCAAGCCTGCCCCCACGCCAGTCCCCTTCGACCCGTTGTCCGAAACCGCACAATGAAGGAGACCCGCCTCATGCGTCAGCTCGATGCTAATCCTGCCCTCTTTCCCCACGCACCGGGCAGCCGCATTTGCCACAAGCTCGTTGACAACCAGTTCCAATAACCAGCAACGATTTGATTGAAGCAGGAAGGGATCGCCTGACGTCCCTGAGTGTACCTTTATTGCGTCCAGTCCCAAGCGTTCGGCTTCGGCGCCGAAGCTGCGCAGGTATTCCGCTGCATCGATCAATCCAATGCTGTCTGTCATCTGCTCGCACTTCGATTTGCAATACTCACTGAACGGGGGTGTCCCCCGCGCCCCTCGCAATCGGAAATACGGTCAACGAGCGGACGCCCTGCACGCCATGAACCAGCATACCTTCGATATCGGCGGTCGCAGGCGGGCCGGTACGCCATGATGCGTGGTGCCCGGACCGGAACTCGGCGCGGTGAAAGGCGTGATGAAGGTTCACAAGGATGTCGACCGGATCGAGCAGGACGAGCAAATGCGGAGCAAGACAGGCGACCGCATTCACCCGAGGATCGTCTTCGCTCAGCAGCACCGATCCGGTCTCGGCGACAGCGAACGATGCGCGCACGATTGCGATATGAACGTCCGGCAGTTCTGCGGCCGAGTTGACCTGCTCAATGTCTTGGGTCCCTGTAATCTCTGGCACGAGTGAGCACACGGCCTTTGCTCCCGCGATCTTGTTGCGCACCGGTCGAAGCACATCCCCGGTGATGGGTGCTTCCAGGAAACTTCCTCCCATCCGTTCCAGACTCTGCTTGAAGACGGCAAGCAGCGCGCAGGACCAGACTTCATCGAATATTGGAACATCAGGAAGCGGCCGATCGAGCTTTGGCCGCTCGAGTCGGATCGTGGACAAGATCTCTTCGCGGCTGCTCATTCCTTCTCTCCGGTTCGCGTGATACACCTGTGGAAGATCGGCCTGGGCGCGTGCGGTACCTGCCGACGAATGGCATCGGTAAGGCCATTCAGGGTATGTCCAACTATCCCGTAGGTGCGCTTCACGCCGGCATTTGCCACCACTTCCGCAAATTGATCTGCGACGGTTCTCATGAGAAGCTTCCTGTCGGCTCGAATGAGCTGAGCGATGGCAGTCACTTGCATCGACGGTCGCGCAACCTGAGCTTTCGCCGTTGCGACCTGAAAATCCATCGCGCTGACGTACTGATTGCTAAGCGATCGCTTAGGTTCTGGTCGACCTCGATCGGCTTGAAGTGGGTCAATACCGTCTCGCGAACATCCAGGGCTCGAACATAGGCCCGTCATCGGCGAGTACGTTGTGCTCATTGCGAGTCTGCGGCGGGTTCGAGCGCGCCGTTGCATGTTCGGGACAGCGACGAGCACATTTGCCTGTATCGGCAGAACTTGCCACGAGCAGTGCCGAATCATTTATCGGAAGGCGAGGGGTTTCGCTCGAGCCGCCGGTCGCGTTCTGCGCGCCTACACGGCCGAGCAAAGATCGGAGAAGATGACTTCTATGTCTCCTAAAGATGAGCGCGATCCGGACGTCGCCCCTCCGGCGGGGTGCCGATCATCGACAATGCCGTCGCCTGCGCGGCACGAGCACTTGACCTGCCAATAAAAGAAACTATACCGTATAGTGTCTTTTATCAGGAGCGGTGGAATGCGTTGCCTAACCGTGCGATGGCACTGGATATCCTTGTCGAGCAGCCCGATCGCCGAACCGCAATGGGCGCGCCCCGATTATCGGTCTCGTCTGTTGCCCGGAGCTGTGACATGCCCGTGAAAAGTTTGATCGCAGCCACGATATCGCTGATGTTGACCGCCTCCGCGATCGCTCAAGCTTTGCCGCCACCCCCGCCCCCGCCTGAGATGCCACCGGACGGACCGATTCTGGAGATGGTCGCGGGCATGGTTATTCAAAAATACAAATCTTCAAGCTGCGAGGACCTGAAGGCGAAGAAGGGCGAGCCGCCAGCAGAGATCGTTGGAGCAGCAGTCGCATTCTTACGGGATCACCCTTCGGTGAAAGTCAAGTTCATCAACAAGGTTGCGGCGCCGGTCGCAAATAGGATGTTCGATTGCGGCATGATTCCCTGAACGGCTCTCGTCGCAATGCTCAAAGTAGCCGAACCTTCAACCAACGCGCTGCTGCGTCATGCCGAGACAGCCAGTATGTCTTTAGAGCGGCGCGAAATCGATCAATCGTCGACGAAGGAGAATGGTTTTCGCTGTCGCTCCGCAAGCCTATCACTTGTTGTCGTGTTCGAAGAAGCTCCACTGCTCAGCGGCCGCGAAGTTAAGATCGGTCATGGCGAACCTGCGGCGCGATCGTCATTAGGCGACGGCGTTGCGGGCAATCGCTACTTGCAGCGACCAAGGCGGTGATCCAATGCGGCAATACGGGTCAGATCCCCACCTGCCGGAGCCTCAGAACTATTTGTTGCCGCCCATGAGCGTTCCCAAGGAGATTGGCTGGAAACCAGGGGAGACACCAACTCTCGCCGGAGGACTGAAAATTCAGGCGATGGCAACAGGGCTGATGCATCCGCGCATCATCTATCCTCTGCCGAGCGGCGACATCCTCGTTGTCGAAGGCAACAGCCCCGGTACCACACCTTTCCGGCCCAAGGACTTTATCCAAGGTAAGGTCAAGGCGCGGGCCGGAGCCGCCGGCAAGGGCGGCAACCGCATCACCCTGCTCCGCGATGCGCACGGCGACGGAAAGCCTGAAGAGCAAACGGTTCTCGTCGAGCATCACCACTCACCCTATGGCGTCGCTTATGTAGACGACACGCTCTATGTGGCCAACACAGACGCGATCATGGCATTCAAGTAGACGCTCGGACAGACCAAGATCACGGAGCCAGGTTCGAAGCTTTCCGACCTTCCAGCCGGACCGATCGACCACCACTGGACAAAAGCGATGGCGGCCAGTCCCGATGGATCCAAGCTCTATGTCGGCGTTGGGTCCAACAGCAACATCACCGAATACGGTCTCGACGCCGAAGAGCGTCGGGCCGCGATCTACCAGGTCGACCGACAGACCGGTGCCAAGCGCATTTTTGCGTCGGGCACGCGCAATCCGACCAATCTGGCGGTCGATCCCGAGACGGGCCGGCTGTTCGCCGTTGTGAACGAAAGGGACGAGATCGGCCCGGATCTTGTCCCGGACTATCTCACCATGGTGCAGGAAGGCGCCTTCTATGGCTGGCCTTGCAGCTACTGGGGCCAGCATGTTGACGTCCGAGTCCATCCGCAGAGTACGGGGCCGACCCGTGGGCGTAGCGCTTGACCGGACCGGGGCGCTGCTGGTTGCTGACGATACCGGCAACGCGGTGTGGCGCGTCAGCGCGGACCATTCGGCCCGTTAGTCCAGAGGTTTGTCTCCGCGGTGTACCTGTCCGACTATGCCGGCGCGTACTCCTTGCGCGCTGGAAATCGGTGCACGCCGTCGTCCCACGACCGGCAAATGGGAGTGTGGCCGGAATGGACGATCGGGTCACGTGCCGACGCTCGCAAGGGCAGGAGCCTCATCCGGCGGGCATCGAAGGTTCGATTGCCTTCGCCGCCGAGCTCAAAGGAAATACGACATGCGTAAAACAAGTCTCTGATAGTCCTCATGGCGGCGGTGCCGGCCAGCGCCTCGGTTAGCGCCGCCATCGCGCAAGGCGCGGGCGGCGCCGCAGCTGGCGGCGGCGTCTCGCATGTTGAGCGCGGCGGACAAGGCGCATCGAGCCATCCCAGCATGCGCACGACGGCATCACGGAGCGGCAACGTCCCGCGGCGCTAAAGACGTGAACGCGCGCCTCGGTCCGTTCCCTTCCAGACGTGCGCGCGCGAGCGGCCCCCGCGAGACCCGTCCTTGCGCCGGAGCCGCATGTGTTTCCACAGAATGATGTGCCGGAAATTATCGATGCCGTCGGGGGGCGTCCACCCCATGATAAACCCGGCGGCGTGATGCGACTAAAGCAATGTCTGCTTTGCGCCTATAGCTACGACTTGGTTCGCAGCGCAATATGCCGCGATTGGCCAGAAGCGGACTTGGGTATTTGGGACACGCGGCATGCCGGCTTGAGCCCCTCCGCGGTTCCTGACCTTAAGGTGATGGAGCCCGCGCCAAATCCAACGCAGCTTCCACGCCACCTTCCATGATCTGCCGCGCTTTGGCAGCGTCAGGCACTACTCGCGCAAACTGCAAGGTGCCCACCATGAGGCCGAAGATGGCCGTCGCCCGCCGGTGCTTTTTGACGGAATCTCCGCCGGGAAGCAGTGCGGCCAGGGCCATGACGTAGCTATGCAGTGCTTTCTCGTAATCTCGCCTGGTGGACAGGGGTTGACGGGCGATTTCCGGAAGCAACGCCGCGGAGGGACACCCGTCCGCGGCGCCTGCAAGGTGGGCGCGGTTCAGATATCGGCGGATCGTGCCTTCGAGATCGATGCCCTTAAGCTGATCTTGCTCAAGGCAAAGCTGCTGCTCACCCAGCGCGCTGCCCAGCGCTTCGCGAACAAGCGCGTCCTTGGACTCGAAGTGCGGAGAGAAGGCTCCTTTGGTGAGGCCGGCTTCGCCCATAATCCCCGCAATTCCCGTGGCGGAAATGCCGTCCCGGCGCATGCACTTCGATGCCACGTCGACAATATGCCGTCGTGTCTCCGCCTTGTGACCCTTCTCGAAGCGCATTTTCTCGCAACTCCACCAATACCCGGCAGCCACTATGGATCATGGCGCTAGATCGCGATTGAACCGGTACCGAAAACGCCTTCGATCTTGCGTGCAAGGGCTAGAAGCGTCCGGTCGCTACCTAGCGAAGCATCAAGCTCCAGGCCAATTGGCAGTCCGGCGCGAGAAAGGGCGACGGGAAGACTGACACCCGGCAACCCCACGCTGCTCGCCGACACGGTGTGGTTTGCCAAGGCAAGATAGCTGACCTCCTGCCCCGCGATATGGACGGTCGCTTGCTCCTCGATTAAGGGCGCGGTGCACGGCGTCGTCGGCTGCAGAATGACGTCCGCTCCATGAGCAACGAACGCCCTGTCGAGACGGCGCTGGATTTCAGGCCGGCTCACGTTGAGCGCGGTCTGATAGGCTTCTGCCGAGATCGCACCTGCACCGCCCGGTAAGGCGATGTGTCCCCACGCCTGCCGAAGTTGAGGTTTGAGCCCGTCATAGATCGCCTCGAACGTGGTCGGAATGTCATGGCGGCGAAGGAATTCCGAAATCGCGCCCATCGTCTCGTGAGCGAAGATGTCCCATGTCGCGGTTTGGATCAGGGCGTTGAAATCGTCGCCAAGGTCGACCTCGACCACTTCGGCGCCAGCGTCCTCTAGCCGCCGGACCACCTCGCGGAACCGGGTCTCGACATCCGGGTCCACCAGCTCGAGGAACTGTCGGGGCGCGAAAGCCAGTCGGGCTCCCTTGAGATCGTAGCCGCCACTGGAGGACTGGACGGCCGCTTGTTCACCCGTCATGACCTGATCGAGCAAAATGCAGTCCTCGACGCTTCGCGCGAATGCGCCCGTCGTGTCGAGCGTATGGGAGATCGGAGCAACGCCATCGCGCGGCCAACGCCCGGTCGTTGGCTTGAATCCGACGACACCACAGAACGATGCGGGCACCCGGATCGACCCAACGGTGTCACCGCCCAGCGACGCCGGAACGAGGCCGGCGGCTACCGCTGCGGCGGAGCCGCTCGACGAGCCGCCCGAGACACGATCGCGTGCGTACGGATTCTTCACCTGTCCGAAACGTGCATTATGACCGGTCAAGCCGTAGGACATCTCGACAAGGTTATTCTTCCCGAATATCAGAGCGCCCGCGCGCTTGATGGCACGGACAGCGCCTGCATCCTCTTGCGGAACGAAATGGGCGAGGCTGTCGAGGCCCAGGCTCGTAGGAAGCCCCTTGGTCAAATAGCTGTCTTTCACCCCTAACGGCACGCCCAGCAGCGGAGCTGCCGATCCGGCCGCGCGTGCCTTGTCCGCATCCCTCGCGGCCGCCAGCACTGCGTCCTCGTCGATGGTGATAAAGGCATTGAGTTCTGCAAGCGCTCGCGAACGCTGCAGAAGTCCTGCGGTGTAGGCTTCTGAGGTGATTTCGCCATTGCGAATGGCTGATGCCCCCGACGCGACCCCGAGCGAGTCATCCGTAAGTTCTTGCGCTGCAAAGCGCCGCGAAGCGGCGGTAAGGTCGTTCATAGAGTCCTCGCGAAAAGCGTGTGCGGCAGTTCGCTGTTGCCGTAGATCAGGCTCAGCTTCAGTGCCATTATGATCATAATATGCAATTACGATCGTAATTCAATGATGGCGGCGGCCTTCTCTCGACACATGAGCGTGAAGTAGGTGGAAGGATGGAGCGACCAGTCAGAAGAAGACGTCAGTTGTGGGTCATTTTTCGACGCATTTGGCAGAGATGGAGGCTCGTTGATGTCCGCTCCTGTCCGTAAGCGCCGCACCAGGAGCGGGCCAGGAGCGTTGCGTTTGGCCGGGCTGCCGTGATTCAAACTCCCGAACTGGGGGCTCGAATCATGCGCTACGAACTCGCCGACCATGAATGGACCGCCATCAAGCCGCTACCGTTCCTCGGGTGAACGACAGACGGGTCCTGAATGGCATCTTCTGGGTCCTCCGATCCGGAGCACCCTGGCGTGATGTGCCGACGGCGTTTGGCCCATACACCACTTGCTACAACCGCTTCGTTAAGTGGCGGCGCGCCGGTGTTTGGAGCCGCATCATAGAAGCGCTTGCCACTGCCCATGATGCCGCCGTCCAGATGATCGACATCTCCATTGCCGGCGTGCATCAGCATGGAGCCTGCATCACAAGGAACCAGCGCCAATTGATGGGAAGGTCCCGCGACGGCTTGACGAGCAAAATCCATGCGGTGGTCGATGGCAATGGTCTGCCGGTACGGCTGGCGCTGAGCCCCGGTGAGGCCCATGACGTTCGACTTGCCGGGAAACTGCTGTCTCGTCTGAAATCCGGGTCAATGCTGCTTGCCGACCGTGGCCATGACGCGGACTGGATCAGGGAGCTTGCCATGAAGAAGGGCGCGTGGGCAAACATCCCGCCGAAAAGCAATCGCAGCGATCCGATCTGCTTCAGCTCCTATCTCTATCGTGCTCGCAACCAGGTCGAGCGGTTCTTCAACAGGATCAAGCAATGTCGTCGGGTGGCGACGCGCTACGATAGGCTCGCCGCCAACTACCTCGCATTCGTTCAACTCGCGTCAATCAGGCTATGGCTGCGCCTTAATGAGTCCGCGTCCTAGTTTGTCTTGGCAGCTAACCGCCTGTTTGAGGTCTCTCGCCTAAGCTGCGACGGTGTTCGTCGAGCACGTCGGCGACCATCTCCTGATCGTCAACTCGTCCTCGACGAGAAAGATGGAGCCGCCCCGCGAGCGCGCATCCTGGTCATGGGATCCGGTCTCAAAGCTCTGACAAGCCAGCAACAGTTTCGACGAATGGACTGTGGCAGTCGACCAGGCGAGGAGCGAAAACAGCCGTAAGCCAGCGTCAATCAATCGTATGCCGGGCGACGCTTGTGAGCTGGGCTCTAAGCCGTTCCAAAGTAATTGGCTTCTCGAGCACGCCTAGCGGCTTTATCGCCTTGGCGCGCGCCAATGTATGCGGGTCGGTGTTTGCCGTGGCGAACACTGATTCGATTCCGTATTGTGAACGAATGGCCAGGGCTGCCGTTATGCCGTCTGCGGCTCCGGCAAGCCGAATATCCATCAGAACGATGTCAGGTCGTGTTTCGCCCGCCATTCTGATCGCCTCGTCGGCTGTTGCCGCTGTCCCGACGACGGTGTGACCGAGAGATTTGGCCTGCTCCTCAAGATCAAGCGAAATGAAGAATTCGTCTTCGACGATCAGGATCTTGAGGTTGCCTTTGTCCATAGCGCTCACTTAGCTCAGAACAACGATGGAGGTCCGCGGCTCATCGATCGTGAATATCGCCGGATAGTATATTTGGACTTGGTATGTCCTGTCGCCATCTTATACCTGAATCCGCGAACTCAAGTTGAGCCGAGCCGTTCAGAGCGCGCGGCACCAGCTCGGTGATCACCCTATAACCAAATCCCTTTTGCGATGGATCATGCGCAGCCGGCCCCCCCGTCTCGATCCACGAAAGAACTGCACCCTCACCGAGCCAGCTGCTACGGATCAAAATTTCGCCCGTTGTGACGGATAGCGCTCCGTGCTTCACAGCGTTTGTCGCGAGTTCATGCAAGGCAAAACCGAGGTTCTGCACGGCTGCTGCATTGAGAAGCAGGTTAGGGCCTTCCAGCCGAACACGATCGCTGATTCCAAAGATCTCCAGATGTGCGCGGACAAGATCGAAGAGCCATGCTCCCCGCCAGTTTTGTCGCAGCAACACGTCCTGCGATTGCGCGAGTCCCTGAATGCGTCGATCGAACTGAGCGATGAACTGGCTCACATCAGGGCTCCGACGAGCGGTCTGGACAGCCATTCCCTTCACGACGGCAAGTTGGTTCTTGGCACGATGAGCCAGTTCGCGCATCAGATAGGTGGAATGATCGGTTTGGGACCTCAGGTCAGCGGATGCTTTTACGAGTGTCGCAACAAGTATATTGGCCTCGACGAGCGATGTTGTGGCGGGCTTTATGATCTGGCTTCGAGAGATGGACTTAGCGATTCGGGTCGCCTCGTCGAGAGGTCGCGCCATGAGCAGCCCGAAATAGTAGGCGAGTGCCCAGCCAAGAACGACTGCCGTTCCTAAAGCCGCCGCGCCAATGGCGAAGCTGCGCCAACGTGGCGCTTCAACGAATGAGAGTGGCGCGCCGAGCGAGACATACCAGCCGGCGTGTTTGGATCGCGCCGTCGAACGCAAAATAGGCAGTCCTGCGACATTGAAAGCTCGATATACGTGGTCGCCCGCCTTTGCTGTTCGCTCAAAAAGTTCAGTCGGAAGCGGCGTGCCAACATACTCCTCCGGGCGATCGGAACGCGCAAGGATGATGCCGTTTTGATCCGTGACACCGGATATCCACCCCGGCGGATAATGTATCTGCTTAAGTATATCGGAGATGTATGAGGCCTGAAACGACATGATCAACACGTATTGAACTTGTCGCTCAGCATCGAACACCGGGATTTCCACATTGAAGACGTACAAGCCGTTAATGGACCCCTTGAACACGCCGGAAATCTGAGGGCGGCCGGTTTCGATGACGCGCTTTGCGGTGGCCGGGTCAGCCGTGGCTGGCAAAGGCGCGCCGTAATCGCTTAGCGTATCGACGAGTTGCCGATAGGATTTGTCGAGCAGGGCGATCGCTGCCTTCTTCGGCTTAAAGGCCGTGAGCGCCAGTTTATGAAATCCGCGCAGGTCGCCTGAGCTGAGTTCTGACGAGTTGGCGAGCGCCTCCAGAGTGACCATGGCGCGGTCGAGTTCTTTGTCAACATCAACTGCCAGATTCTTGGCGAACGCCACAAGGCGATTATCGGTTTGCGATTCCTCAGTGGAGGCCATGCGGTAAAGCCCGAACACCGAAACGCAAAGTAGCGGCAGGCTCAGCGCAAGCGCAAACAGTACCAGATACGTCCGGATCCGCTGCGGCCTCATCGCCATCCCCGGCGGCAGAGCAATGCGCCTCGTCTTGCCAAGGTCCAACCGTTGCGCGCCCGGACGCTCCATGGCGTCCGACTGGAGATCGGAAGATTCAGGTCCTCCTCGTAACGAGCCTGATTTTGGCAAATCTCGCCTCCCCGGAGCCGTACTCAACGCCCCGAAAGGTTCCCGGTTCCAAGTTACAGGAATGGCAAGCCGACTAACGCCTTAGGGCCTTTGTTCCGACCGACGTCCGCCCGTCGGGGTCTGGTTTGAGTCAACCGCGTCCGTCAAGCGACGGGGTGAGCACCCCCGCGCTGTTTGTCGGAGGATGGGCTCTGGCTCAGCGCTGGCTGTTCTGGGTAGCGCCGTTGATCGGAGGCGTGCTTGGCGGGGTGCTGTTTGCTGGCTCAGGGAGTATCCTTCGGCAGAGATCACCACCTGGCCAGAGTGAACGATAATTGTCTCGGCCCTACTTTCACGAGACCAACATGGTCTACGAGCTCGCGCGACTCCAACTATTGGGAATCAAGGTTCCGAGGCAGGCGGCCAACTCATCCTTTCGAAATGGCTTTGTCAGCCTCGGCAGGTCTGGGGCAATCCCCTCCACTTCTGAGTAACCGGATATTATCAACACTGGCACCCCAGGAGCCCGTTTGCGGATCGCACGTGCTAGATCGGCGCCGCTCATGCCGGCCATAAGGTGGTCGGTCACGATGAGGTCCAAGGAAGTTACGTCCTGGATCACCACGAGCGCTTCTTCGGCCGATTTGGCCTCAACGACGCGATAGCCGAGTTCTACAAGCATGTCCGACGTGCTTAAGCGCACAAACTCCTCATCATCCACTAACAGTGCTGTTCCCCGCCCCCGCATTGAGTCGCCATCGCGCGTGACGGGAGGCACCGCCGGTGTTGACTCCGTCTGAGGTAGCCACAGGTCGACGCGGGTGCCGAGATGCGGCTTGCTCTCGATTGTCAGGGCGCCGCCTAGCTGGGAGGCGAGGCCGTGCACCATGCTGAGGCCCAAGCCCGTGCCCTTTCCGACGCCCTTAGTTGAAAAGAATGGCTCGATGGCGCGAGAGCGCGTTGCGTCGTCCATGCCGATCCCGGTGTCAGCGACCGAGATTCGGACGTATCGTCCGGGCAGTATCTCCAGATTTTGCTCCGCCCGAACGTTTTCAGCAGCCGCGCTTATCCGAAGCGTGCCGCCATTTGGCATCGCATCGCGAGCATTCACGGCTAAATTCAGAAGCGCCATCTCAACCTGGTTCTGGTCGGCCTTGGCTGGCGGGAGATGGTCCTCGGCCTCAACAATCACGCTGATCTGCGGCCCCGCAGTGCTCGACATAAGGTCGGCGATGTTTCTCACCAAGTCGGAGATATCGACCGCGACCGGCTGGAGGGGCTGGCGCCGAGCAAAGGCGAGCAGCCGCTGGACAAGTACCTTGGCTCGTTCGGCCGATTGAACGGCGCCGGCGATCAGGCGCCGCTCCCGTTCACCCCCAAGCCCCCGGCGCTGGAGCATATCGAGCGCGCCAACGATTGGGGTAAGCAAATTGTTGAAATCATGGGCGACGCCCCCCGTGAGCTGACCCATTGCCTCCATTTTCTGGCTTTGCCGAAGCGCTTCTTGCGCGGCTGCGAGCTCCGCTTCGCGAGCTTTGGTAACGCTGAGATCTCGACCAACAGCGATGAAGTTTTGTCCGTCTAGTTCCGGCGCGACAGTCCACTCGATGTGCTTCCATCCACCTTGCACGGTCGCGATACGGTTTTCGAACCGGTTCGGCTGCCGAGTTTCAGCCATTTGAGCAATCGCCGCCAGAGTGCGCTCTCTGTCATCTGGGTGCATGAGAGTTGAATAGCCTCGTGCAATCAATTCTGGCTCGGTCCAACCTAATATGCGCGTCCAAGCAGGGCTAACAGCTGACATCCTGCCGGCGTAATCGGCCCGGGCGAGCATGTCCTGCGACAGATCCCAGAGGCGGTCTCGTTCTGCCGACCGGGCGGCGACCTGAGCTGCGAGCGTTTCGTTCAGGAGACGGAGACGCCCCTCACTCAACCTTAGTTCATGCTCCGCTCCACGCCGCGCTATTGCTGCGTGGGTACGCTCCGCAAAATCATGGATGAGGGTGATCTCCTCGACAGTCCAAATACGTGGCACAGGCGAATGGACGAACATCTGCGCGACCGTTCGTCCATTTTCACTTATGGGCAAATCGACATGGGCTCTGATTCCAAGTAACCGAAATGCATCGGTATAGTCGGCGGTGCGCGGATCCTTCTCCACGTCCACGTTGATGACCACTCGGCCTTTGCGAAGGTCGTCGATATAGGAACCGTAGTCTGAGAAATGGTGCAGTCCGGCGAGATTATCGTATCCGGGGGCGAACCAGTTCCTCTCTACAAAAGTGGTCCCGGCTTCATGGTCGATCGCGCCGTAACCGACTCGCGAGGCGCCCAATGCCTTACCCAGAAGCTCAGAGGCCACGAAGGACAAGTTAGCAGTGTCCGCCACGTTTCGGAGGCGCTCGTCGAGTTGCAAAAGCGCATCGCGACCACGCGTTGCCAAGACCTGGCTCGTCGTTTCGGCGACCGCGCAGAACATTCCGGCCACCAGACCGCTCTCGTCCCGGACTGGAGAATAAGAGAAAGTGAACCAGGTTTTCTCATCGTAGCCGTGCCGGTTCATCGTTAGAGGCAGGTTTTCACGGTAGGTGGCCTCGCCCGCCACGGCCGCATCGATTAATGGCGCAATGTCAGGCCAGATCTCGGACCAGACATCGAAGAAGCGTGCGCCCAGAGCACGTGGATGCTTGGTCCCAAGGATTTCCGCGTATGCGTCATTGTAGAGAAATCCAAGCTCTTCGCCCCAAGCCACGAACATGGGAAACTTGGAATTGAGCAAAAGGCCGACGACTGACCGCAGTGACTGCGGCCAGCTCTCGGGCCGGCCAAGGGGTGAGTTCGACCAGTTGTGAGCGCGCATGAGCGCACCGACGGTCCCGCCGCCATGGAGGAAGTTAGATTGGCCGACTAAGTTCTCTCTTCCGGGCATCCGACCAGCCATGTCTTAGCGAAAAAATATGCTGTGATTCAGAGAATGGAGATGATGCTTCTAAACCACCTAGCGGACGATTTATTGCACCAGATCGAGGCCTTCACTAGCTGCAGACGTTCATGCCAGTGCAAAGCACGAATAACTCGCTACCGCCTTGTTCCATTCACATTCGATCATCTTCATAATTCGTGAAATTCCTCGCCCACGTTGATCGTCATTCGAAGCGCAGATCGAGAAAGGGCCGAAACGATTTCGCTTCGACCTTTTTTTCCCTCGTACCGGACTGCGAAATGAATCGGGCCTTGCAGTGCTTTCAAGCCCGGGGCGAACCCTCGGATGCCCGAATGGCCTCCTCGTGGTACCAGCTCTCGCTACACACCGCTTCGCTCATTTTTGGAGCTGCCGCGGCCGATTGGATCTTCCCGTAACGTCGGCCGCCGAGAGCGGCGCGGCCGCCAGGGGGAAATTGGTAAATCTTGGCAGACCCCTCATCTGGATTTGCGCTCATGAGTTCCCTCTATGTTGATAAGCACAACTAAACTTGTTCAAGGGACATGTAAGTATTGGCGGGGCAGCCGACTTGTTTTTTCGAGCCAATTTCTTGTCCTGTCCTGCCGAGCACGCTTATCTACGGTGTGAATGTCGCCATGCGCGCGAACTAGGAAGAAGCCGCTTCACCCCCACCTCGTCCCCACAAGCTGTGGAAGGATGATCTAGTTGTCGAACATCTAGAGGGGTTGTAAGTTAGCCTAGCGTGAAGGCTACAGCTGCTTTGTAACGGTCCAAGCCTCTGTGAGACCGGGATTCACGCAGCATAGCTCGATCAAACTGCGGAGCTGGCGCGCTTCTGATCTAGACGGTTTCACGCGATGACCTAGTCTGCGAGCTGGTCGCCTAACGTGATCGTCATCCGCAGGACCCCGCGCTCTCAACGACGACGGAGACACGGAGATGAGCCCTCTGGCCAGGCAGCCCTTCAAGGCACGCACCACCGAGGAACTGATCGCACTCCTGAGCGCCGCGTCGGCTGCGATCCTGGCGGTAATCATCATATCGAC
The DNA here is from genome assembly GCF_051853005.1 of Bradyrhizobium sp. SMVTL-02. NCBI lineage: Bacteria > Pseudomonadati > Pseudomonadota > Alphaproteobacteria > Hyphomicrobiales > Nitrobacteraceae > Bradyrhizobium > Bradyrhizobium sp. SMVTL-02. The sequence goes on from NZ_CP182469.1 coordinate 7,716,548, forward strand.
GCTGTATTTCGGGCGAGACATCTTCGTACCAGTGGCGCTGGCTGTCCTTCTCAGCTTCGTATTGGCTCCGGTTGTAGGTCTCCTGCAGCGTATCCGCGTTCCGCGCGGTCTGGCCGTCGTAGGCGTCGTCATCCTCGCCTTTATCCTGATTTTCGCGCTCGGCAGTCTCTTGGCGACGCAGCTAACCCAACTCGCCGGCGATCTTCCTCGCTATCAGTCTACGATCAGCGACAAGATACAGTCGTTCCGCAATACCAAAGCCGGAACGGGTACGCTGGAACGCGCGTCCGACATGCTGAAAGACCTCGGCAAGGAACTCGACAAGCCGAAGGACACCGCGTTAGTGCATGCGCCCGGTCCGGCGTCGGGCTCGACCACTCCTGCTCCGCCAGTGCCCGTGGAGGTTCGCCAGCCCGATCCCGGCGCTCTGGAAAGCCTTCGTGCCCTGATATCTCCCCTCATCCATCCGCTCGCGACCACGGGCATCATCATCATTTTCGTTATCTTCATCCTCATTCAACGCGAGGATCTGCGTAACCGCCTCATCCGCTTGGCCGGCTCGTCCGATCTACAGCGAACGACTGCGGCACTAGACGATGCGGCGAGCCGCCTCAGCAAGCTTTTCCTCACCCAGCTCATTCTCAACGGAGCGTTCGGCGTGGTGATCGGCACGGGTCTTTGGTTCATCGGGATCCCCAGCGCAATCCTCTGGGGCATCTTGGCGGCTACGCTGCGCTTTGTGCCCTATATTGGTGCCGTGATCGCCGCCGCATTCCCGCTTGCTCTTGCGGTCGCCATCGATCCTGGCTGGTCCATGCTTCTGTGGACACTCGCTCTGTTTTTGGTCGTGGAGCCGATCGTGGGGCATGTCATCGAACCGATGGTTTACGGCCATAGCACAGGCCTGTCTCCTGTTGCCGTTCTTGCGTCGGCGACGTTCTGGACTGCATTGTGGGGACCCATCGGCCTTGTGCTCGCGACGCCGCTCACGGTCTGCCTTGTGGTGCTCGGGCGGCACGTGGAGCGGCTGGAATTCCTCGACATCATGTTCGGAGACCGGCCGGCGCTTGCTCCACCGGAAATATTTTATCAGCGCATGCTGGCGGGTGATCCGACCGAAGCAGCCGAGAAGGCCGAAGAATTTCTTAAGGAGCGATCGCTGGCCTCTTATTATGACGAAGTCGCGCTCCGGGGCTTGCAGCTAGCGCAGGCCGATGCCCAGCGAAATGCGCTTGATCAGGAACGTCTCACCAAGATCCGCGATGCGGTGAGCGAGCTCGTTAGCGACCTCGCCGATCAGGCTGAGCGGCCCCCTGCGAAAGGCGAGCCAACCATGGACGTGGAAGCATCCTCGGCGGTGGAAAGCGTTGCAGAAAACGCCGCGAACGAAGAGATGCCTTTCGTGCGCAAGGAAGATCTCCCGCCGGAGTGGCAGGGCGAGCACCCCGTGTTGTGCGTGGCCGGACGAAGCTTAGTCGATGAGGCGGCTGCAATCATGCTGGGCCAGCTCTCAACGGAGCACGGGTTGGCGGCGCGCGTAGAAGGCGCCTCCTCGCTGACATCCAGCAATGTGTTCCGCCTGGACACTACGGGGGTTATGATAGTATGCGTTGTCTATCTCGACATCAGCAGCCAGGCGCATATGCGTTACTCGGTCCGGCGGTTGAGGCGAAAATTGCCGAAGGCCACTATCATCCTGAGCTGTTTGGTCAAAGATATCGACGTTACGGCATTAGAAGCGATGCGCGAAGGTGCAAAAGCCGACCTTGCAGCCGCGAGCATTGGGGATACGGTCCGGCTTAGTATCGATGCCGGTGGTAGATCCAGCCAGACCGTGATGAAGCAGGCGACCGGCATAGCAGCGGCGTGACGTTCAGCGCCGGCCAGAGCAGTTGACTTGGCAATCTGTTGGCTCAACCCGCTGGCAAAGTGCCAAGCTAGACGTCCTGCCCTCTAAGCTCGATTTCTGAAGGCTACGAGGGCCATGTGCACCAAGTGAAGCTTTCCCTTGACCGCGGGTGAGATGTCAAACGGGTATGCTTCTGCCAGACCCAGTGAGCGATTGAGAACGTTGATAGACCGTGCGAGCGGACTCCAAAGGTCCAGCAACGCGTCGAAATCGCTCTCGAGGTACGGATCTCTCAACGTCTCCCGTGCTCGCGTCTCCAGAGACAATGGAAGCCCCGCCAGGGAATCGAGTGTCGCCACAATGTGCAGAAAGTGAGCAAATGTCTCGGCCCAATCTTCCCAGGGGTGAGACGTCGCATAAAGACTGATATGGCTTGCTGGGTCATGAGAGCGATCTTGGCGCGCATAGTAGGCGGCTAATGCGTCGTCATAGCTATTTGTTTCATCTCCAAAAACGAGTCGAAATGGCGCGTGAAGGCGTGCTTCATCGATCAATACATACCAGTAAAAGTATCCGATCTCGTGTCGAAAATGACCGAGCAAGGTTCGGTAGGTTTCGCGCATGGAGACACGTCGGCTCTCTCGCTCAACGTCATCGGCTTCCGCAAGGTTGAGCGTAATGAGACCAGCCCGATGTCCTGTCAGCACCGGCCCGTGCTCGTCAGACAAGATTTCGAAGCTCACTTGCATTCCTTGCTTTGAGCAAAGCGGAAGACGGAGCCGTCGCAAATCGTAGAGAAGGCGACGCTTCGCTTGTTCGACCCGTTTCCAAAGCCACACGTTCCGCGAATTTGCGGTGCTCGGAATGACGCGGGTAAGAGAGCACGACTCGCAATAGTATCGGTTGCTAACTCTGCACCAGTTACAACCGATGATCTGCCGGTTGGAGCACGATTCCACTTCTTCTGATCTTACCATAGCAATCCGATTGGGATCGAAGACGGCCGGCATCCGGCATCCGACGCATTCAATTTGCTCGAATGCTAATTGCGTCCGACAATATGGGCAGTTGAATTCCCGCATGACGCTTTAGCTCCGACCGGGCGCAAAGGTGGGTTCCCCACCGGACAACGTCAGGACCCTAGTGCGTGCGGGAAGCCAATAGTCAGCGCGATCACCACCCGCACCCCCCATTTTAGAACGCCAATCGGGCTAATTGGGTTCGCGATGTCGAGACCAATCGCTGCTATCGTCTGCATAGGCAGCTCCTTCGAAACGTGGGAGCGTTACACGGCGCCCACTCCGTGGCACTCTCGTGCCGGTGGAGGAGCCGCCCACAGCATCATCATCGGACTCTTGCGCCGCAGCAGACCACATCTCTACTCGATCACCGCGTCCGCCCGACTTAGGAGCGTCGGGGGAATAGTTAGGCCGATCTCGTTCGCTATTTTCAGATTGATCACCAGTTCAAATCTAGTTGGCTGCATGACCGGCAAATCCGACGCCTTTTCGCCTTTGAATATACGGCCGACATAAATGGCCGCCTGACGCCAAGTGTCTGTCTTGTCGGGGCCATAGCTAATCAATCCTCCGGCGTCCACCTCCTCGCGTCCAGTGTAGATACCCGGAATTTTGTAGTGCAGGGCTTGGCTGGCAATTCGTTCATGGCCAACAAAGCCAAAGAACGGGTCGGTGCTCACAATGAAGGCTTCGATCTTCAACTGCGCCATAGTCTCAAATGCCACATCCACGTCGCTGATGGTGCTGGTATTGAGTACGTGAAGATGTTGCTCTAGGGCCGTGGCCGCTGCCTTGCCTTCCTTAATCTGGCGCTCCGCAAGTGTGCCCTGGGGATTAACCAGCAGCGCCACCTCAGTGGCCCGCGGGACAATCTCTCTTATTATCTCCATTCGCTTAGCGAGCAACGCGGCACCTATAAAGGTGGCGCCTGTGACGTTTCCACCGGGGTGATTAAGGCTATCGACAAGGCCATCTGCGACTGGGTCTCCGCCATAAGCGAAGACGATGGGTATGGTCATGGTCGCCGCTTTGGCGAGGCGTGCCGGGACCGGTGATCCCGTCGCAAAGATGGCATCCACCTGGCTCCTGACCAGACTGTCCGCGAGCGCAGGGAGCCGGTCGAACTGGCCGTTGGCTGAGCGTTCGACGATGGTGAGATTGCGGCCTTCCTCGTAACCGACCTCCTTGAGACCGGCATGGATTGCATTCATTACCCAAGCTGGTCGCGCCAGTGCCAGCAATCCCATCACTGGCATTGCCGTCTGTGCGGCGCGTGCAGCAATCGACCAGGCGGCGGTGCCTCCTGCTAGTGCAATGAATTTCCGCCGCCTCATGCGGTACCTCATCGCGTAGGCCAGCCCTTGCTGGCGGTACGTTACATCAATCACTTGCGATTGAAATCCATTCCAAGCCACCTATGCGGCCGCTTCGGTCAGAAGCTGCCCTTGGGTAGCTCCAAGACGCTATACCGCTCAGCTCTCGAAAGCGGAAAATGCGGCGCCAAGAGCGGAAGTCACCTAAGGGCCGATTTCGTCGAAAAAAGGCGGCAGTGTTCCGTTGTAATCGTTGAGCCGAGATGAGACCGAGGTGGTCCTATGCGGGCCTTGGGATAGGCATCGCGATGAGTCGCGACTGCCGTCCCTTTTTCAACGGAATCGGCCAGACTCGGACGTCTCCAACTGGAAATCCCTACCTACCTGATAGCGGTACGCGAACGTGAAACTCTGCGCCACCGGCGGTCTTGTTCTCCGCCCAAATCTGACCATCATGGGCTTCAACGATCGCACGCGCGATGGACAATCCCATTCCCATGCCGTGGGACTTGGTCGTGAAAAATGGTTGAAACACCAGTTGGACGTTGTCGACGCCGGGGCCGTCGTCCGATACGGCGATCTCAGCGCAATTCTCGACGCGCATTGTTGTCACGACGATTTTGCGGTTGACCCGCGGCATGCCCGACGTCGCATCCATCGCATTCAAAGCGAGATTGATGATGACTTGTTGAAGCTGAGTACGGTCGCACTCGACGGGCAATTCTTCGGACAGGGTCTCGCTGCCGAGGTCCACCTCCCGTGAGGTCGCCAACCTCGACAACAGCTCGACGGTATCTCGGACAATTCCATTAAGATCGTTTTTTTTGCGCTGAAATGGAGCCTTGGCCAACAACTCCCGCACCCGGTTTAGTACGTCGCTGGCGCGCTGGTTGTCTCGCTTGATTTCGGTCAGGATTGTCTTGAGTTCCTCCAGATTCGGCGCAGACGAATCAAGCAAGACCTTGCCGGACTCGCTGTTTGTAAGAATGGCCGCGAGCGGCTGGTTCAATTCGTGTGCAATTGTCGCGGCAAGCTGGCCCGCCACGTTGAAGCGATTCATCTGAGCCAACTCTGAGGTGCGCTTTATATTTTTCAGCTCCGCAGCTTCGGCCCGTCGTCTCAACTGATCGACCTCAAGGAGACGACGGCGCAGTTCGCGCTGAGTTTCCCTGTGCACGTGAATATCAATGCAGCTACCGATGTACCCCAGGAAAGAACCGTCCCGCGCATAGCGAGGAATTCCCGTGTCATCGATCCAACGATACGCGCCATCATAACGACGCAAGCGGTATTCCATCCGGAATTCCTTTCGTGCGTCGAAATGGCTGATGTAAGTTTGCAGGCACGGATCTAAATCCTTTGGATGAACGCCCTCCGACCAGCCAGTGCCGAGCTCCCGCTGTATGTCCCGGCCCCTAAAATTCAACCAAGGCAGGTTAAACCAAACACATTGCTTATCTGTGTTGGACACCCAGATCATCACCGGGGCTACATCCATGACCTCACAGAACCTCGCATCCAGTCCACCCGGAAGCTCGAAAGGAAGATTAGTTGGGACTGAGTCACTCAAAGAGATGCGCCGCTTCATCGCTTGTTTTGCCCTCGATACTCGCGCCAGATGTTAAGCATTTTCAGGCACACGGCCAAGTGGCCGCTGGTCAATCGCGTCAGTTTAGCGCTGCCGCCATGGCTTCTGGTCAGAGGCGTTGAGCGGACATCTTCAGTGCTCATCGCAAGATCTCGGGCCAGAAGCTGACGTTCGTCTTATCGGCAAGGTGCCGCCGGCTGCCCTCACTCGGCGTCCTGTCTGGGGAACGGCTCTTGTGTCTTCCGACGACAAACGTATCGGGTATCGGCTCTCGGAGCAGTTCAAACGACTCTCGCAGGAGCTCGCGCGTCTGCTCGATCGTTTGGCGCAAATACTGTTCGTTCGAAATGGCGCAGCTAGAACGCGCACGCATCTCCCCTGATCTCACGCAGCAGCATGTTCGGCGATCCTTCGAGCAGATTGCCAAGTCCTGAGAAAGTCCGAAACGACAAAATGTCGGTCATCCGTAACCAAGCAAAAAGTAGGAGCCCTCATTGGCTCCGCCTACTGCTCTAGTCCTTGCGGATCGTCTCAGGGCCCAACCTAAGTTAAGGTCGTACATGGATAAAAAACAACTATTGATTGTGCCTGCATCGGTCTGGTGTTTTCACCGTGCCGCCGCAGCGGCGCTACTCTTTGCCTTTGATCTATCTCAAGTGGCGCGTGCGAGCCGCCCACATTCTCCCTTCACTAGGAGGCAACATGACAATGCGGCCTTGGATGTTGCATGCGCTGGCGTGGGGTGCAGCCGCCCTGGGCTTGGCAGCCATCATCTCCATGAGCATGTAGGGCCGCTCAGTGGCTCAGGCCCCCAGAGACCTCGGGCGGTGGATGGCGGCCGTTAATGATCCATGGGAAGCGGGCCGTCGAGTCGTAGCCATTGCGCGAGAACAGCCGGACGCGATCGCCGTCACGATCAATCCTGACGCGGTATCCGTCCATCTTGACTTCGTGGAGCCACTCGGGGGCCGTGTGGCACGGCTTTAGCCGCCGCAGGCAGGCAAAATTCGAAGGAGCTGCGCATAATCGGCAATCTATGCGCGAGAGCCGAAATGCGAGTCTTCAGAGCGGCAACGGGATCTGAACTCCCACGCGGCGGCCGAGTTGGGCCTCGATAAAGTCACTCAGGGCCTCCGAAACCGCGTGGCCTCCGGAACTGATATGTCGCTCCAACTCGCGGGCCACATCCTCCGATGCATCTCGGGACCAACCTTCGACCGGGTTGAAGGCGACCACGCGCAGCACCCGATCATATTGCCCGGCGAGCAGGTCGTCGATCAGTGTGGAAAGGTCGATGCCTTCGTCGGTCTCGCGGAAGGCCGCACCGTCGTGGAAGTCTTCGAGGACTATGTAGAAGTCCCTGTCGAGGCGATCGTTCGGAATGATGGACGGCGAGGCCATACGCGAGAACTCCACTCACCGGATTCCAAGATAGGCAACGGTCGGACCGAAGGCGAATCGGAACCTGCGAATTCCTCCTTTCGTTGCCGCGGTGCCAACATGGAGGAACTGGCATGGCAACGTCGAAAAAGCGGACCACGCGCGGACGCAAGGAGGACCGGGCGCACGGCGGGCGGACAGGATTACGAGGTGCGCTACGAAGCGAAGAAGACGCGCCGCTCTGCTTCCGCTGTGAAGAAGGCGGTCAAGAAGGTAGGCAGCAGCCGCAAGAAGGTTGAGCGGCGCCTGGGCCGATGAGGAGGGCCATGGCACATTAGGAACCGTCGCCCCTTCGACGAGTTCAATGATCACTCTTGCGTATCATCCTTTCGCAAGACGTGTCGCCAGACTAAGCTCCAGCTCGCTCCCCTCGGACTGGGGCACCGTTTATTTCGGAATCTATTTTTACAAAAGCATTCGGAATCCCATGTCATGTAAAGCAATAGTCTCGGCTTACGTACGCTTGAGGAACCAGCAGGCCCTCGAAGATATGAGAGATCTTCGGCACGAATTGCTCAAGTCCGCAGCCGGCTCTGCAATCAAGCACGTCAACGCTGATCTCCGATTGATCGAAGATGGGTTGGAACAGCTCCGCCGAAGTTAGCAAGCGGATAGTCATGACCTATCGCAACCGCAGAGCGACGGGGTGGAAGGGAAACGCAGTACCTGGGTCCTCAGGAACGCCCCTTCGCGCTCCAACCCCTTCACCCTTGTAGTCCTGCTTCCCTCTCACGCACCAGGCGTGCAACTCGCCGCGGGCCGTCCCACACCTCAACGGCAGCGTGGGCTTCTAAGAATTTCTCCGATCGAACTTGGGCGTCTTTGTCCGTTGGGCAATCGATTTCATAAACTGCACGGACAACGCCTCCTGCATCGACCGCGTACGCAACATATCGCATGGCAGTCCCCACATTGACGAGAACTGCTATCAAGATTCATTCGCCGCTTGATCGTTCCTGCGGCTGCGTCTCCTCATGGAGGAGGCGTGCAGATTGACGGCGCTGGAAAGAGACCCCAACTGAGGTCGGCCCTTCTTGCTGTCTCGACGGCCTGACTTCCGGGATGGGCTCGCTAAGCAGTTCTTTGGCCCTGGCGAGCAATTCGATAGATCGCTGAATTATTACCTTCTCGCGCTCGGTCTTACCGCGCATCCGCTCCAGCTTTAGTTCGATCTGTTCGGAAAGCCACCTCAAGTCGCCTGTTGCCATAAGCGCCTCCCGGTCAATCCGGGAGATTAACTCATGTTAGGTTCCCTGGTTCCGCCCTCAGTTTCCCTAGCTCACGCTCGGGCGATAGCGTTCTGCAGAGTGAGGGTGCTTCCACTCGCATTTCCTGCGACATCGATTCACATGGCGGGAATCAGTGAGGGCGGGAAAAATCGGCAACGCCGGGCTGGCGAAGGCATTTCATTTCGGAATTATTGAGCGCGGCGGCGTGAAGAGGCCGCTGTCCAACAGCAGCGGTCATTTAGCATAATTTAAGGGTGCGTCGGAACCGGCGCCATTTGCTGAGTTCTCTGCTCGCATCTGTTCCCAACACCAGATGCCCCAGCAAGGCCCCAGCCGTCTCCAACAACGGTTGGGGCCTTTCTTTTGCGCGTCGCAAGCTTGAAAATCAGCGCGGGCGCGCACGGGATGGCGCGGGGCCGAAGGGCCACCGGCGGGTGGCTTCTCCAAGAACTACGAGTTGAGGTCCCCCGTTGGGAAAGGCTGTTGCGTCTTCCTGACTAAGAAGGTCTCGTTCGCCTTCCCGTATTTGATGAGATATTCAAGCTGATCCGCGAGCACCTTGAAGTGCTCGGCCATCCTTCCGAACGTGTCCCGCTTCAGAGGATTGGTAGCAAGATCGCGGATCAATTCGCATTCGGCGATTTGGGCGCGCAATTTCTCTAAATGCGCTTGTACGTCTTTCACAGACGCCTCCCGCTGTAGTTAGGGCGGGAGCGCAATCGGTCTCTCAGTCACCGATAGTAGCCACGATCCGGGCGGTGATGCTTTCCAGATTGCATCCTCGAACTTGGCAGTCAACGGAATTAGAGTGCCGAAAGTTATATAGGCACCCCTCAAATTTAACATGGGTTAAATTGCGGGCAGCACCCGCCATACTGCGGAAGGCCGCGCGCTCTTTGAAATACAGCCCCCGCTGGAGGTGCTTTGGGGGCAGAGAGACGGCCCCGACTTCTCAGGGGTGTATCGGCCGGGGCCGCTCCGCCGGCCCGGGCGGTAAGCCAGCCGAGGACGATGAAATGTCGCTTCCCTGGTTCCTTATTTGAGCAGATCTTCGCCGGGCTTCAGCAGCTTCACATAGGTTCCGCTCTCATGCAGCTCGGGCCAGCCGCGCTCAACCGCGAACCTGATGCCGGCACCGAACTCTGCGCCGGCCGCCTTGCAGCCCTCCTTCGAAAGGAATGGCCCGTTGATCTTCGCGATGTGGATACGGCCGTCGTGGACAGGCTCGATGCCGGCGGCCAGCTCTAGCAACTTGCGCGCGGCGGCCTCTGGATCGGCAAAAGGCCGGCTCGGGGCGAAGTCACGCCGCGCCCTTACGATCGCGTGGGTTCGCTAAGTCGTTCCAGGCCAATGCGATCCGCAGCCACTTTTCGCGCTCCAGGGGGCACGTCGCTGCCAGAGCTTTTCTCATTGCAGCGAGAGCTTCTGCTTGATGGTCGGGGGGTCGAAGCATGAGGACTATCGTTCGTCGGAATTATTAAAACCAACGTAACGAGACAGCCCGGGAAACTACCGGTCAGGACGTGGGGCCATTGTCGACCGATCGGAGATCATTTGGCTGCCGGATCACATCTCGGCCTTCATGAAGGTTGCTACGCTCGAGATGCAGCAAGCCTTAATCCTCGGGCTGCACACCGGGCAACGCGAGGGTGACCTTCTGCGGATGCCATGGTCTGCTTATGACGGCGCCACCATCAGCCTCCGCCAGGGCAAGAGCCGCCGTGGCAGCAAGCTCGGCCCCTAATCCAAATCCCTGCACCACCGCTCTGCGCCGCATGCTCGACGGCACGGAGCGCATCTCGCCGCTGATCCTCACGACCAAGACGGGCTCACCGCGAAAGCCGACGAAAGGAAAAGGCGTTGCATAGCAATATGTTAAATGGCGCGCCCGGAACGATTCGAACGTCCGACCCTCAGATTCGTAGTCTGATGCTCTATCCAGCTGAGCTACGGGCGCGTTTTTCGCTGATAGTGCGGGCTTGAGCCCGCACGCAGCCTCCGGACAGCGCCGGAGGGGTGCGAAAGAGCGCTCTGACTAACCGCTCTTGCCCCGATTGGCAAGGTCCGGGATAGGGAGATTTTCGCGTATTTCCACCTTCCTGGGCGTCATTCCGGGATGGCGCGCAACATAGCTCGCGACTTCGTCGCGCCCCGGAATGACGGATAGATGGTGCGCACGGCCGCGGAAATGCCGCTCAGTCGGCCGCTGGCCGACTTACGCCCTTTGCCGCTCGTTGCGGATGGAGAGAAGTTCCACGGGACGGTCGGGAATGACGATCCGGAAGGTGGCACCGATGGTGCCTTCGACGAGGTGGATGTCGCCGCCATGGGCGCGGACGAGTTCGGCCGCGATCGCAAGGCCGAGGCCGCTGCCGCCGGGGCGGCCGGAGGTCTGGAAGGCCTCGAACAGGTGCTCCCGGGTCTTCGGGGGCACGCCGGGGCCCGTGTCGGAGACCTCCAGGATGGCGACGGCGCCCTCGCGCTTTCCGGTGATCCGGATCTGCTGCGGTCCGCCATCGCCGGAGGCGTGGCTTTCCAGCGCCTGGGCGGCGTTGCGGACGAGGTTGAGGAGCACGCGGAACAGTTGGTCGGGATCGGCATCGACCGCGAGGCCGCGCTCGATGGCGGCGACCCAGGCGATCGAGGCATCGTTGGCAAGGCCCGCGGTCTCGCGCACCTCCAGCACCACCGGCTCGATCAGGATCATGCGGCGGTCGGGCGCGGCCTCCTGGGCGCGGCCATAGGACAGCGTCGACTGGCAGAAGGCGATGGCGCGCTCGAGCGAGCGCACGAGCTTTGGCGCAAAGCGCTGCACCCGCGGGTCGGGCACGCTGGCGAGCTGGTCCGACAAAAGCTGGGCCGACGCCAGCAGGTTACGCAGATCGTGGTTGATCTTGGATACCGCGAGGCCGAGGGCGGCGAGCCGGCTCTTCTGATTCAGCATCGACATCAGGTCGCGCTGCATGTCCGACAATTCGCGCTCGGCGACGCCGATCTCGTCGCTGCGCTGGCTCGGCACGATAATTCCCGCCGAGCTTTCCGGGTTCTCGTGGAAGCCGACCAGGCTCGCGGTCAGCCGCCGCATCGGCCGCACGAAGAGATAATGAAGCGCGAGATAGACGAGGCCCGCGGTAAGCACCCCGATGATCAGCGCGACCACGACGACGTTGCGGGAGAAGCGGTACATCGACTGCCGCAGCGGCAATTCGTCGGTCACGATCTCGACGAACTGGGCGTTGCCGACGCCTGGGCCAACGATGCGGATCGGCTGGTTGCCGGTCTCCAGCATCATCTGGAAGGAGCCGGTGATCGCCTCCCACACCGTCATGTCGCGCAGGTCGACGTCATGCCCGATCGTCGCAGGCAGATTGTCGCTGGCGAGCAGCCGGCGCTGCTGCCCCATCTTGATGGCGACGGCGCGGGCATTGATGCTCTTCAGGATCTCGCGCGAGAGCGAATCGGGGACCATGCCGAGCGGCGCGGCATCGAGCACCAGCGCTGCCGTGTTGGCGGCCGCGACGCGGTCGTTGAGCCGGTTGACCCAGAAGTTGGCGATGGCGGGCACGTAGAGCAGGATCGCGGCGATCATCACGAGGGGGACGGTCAGCAGCAGCAGCTTGCCCGACAGCCCAAGCCCGGCAGGCCCGCGCGGCCGCGCCGCGCGCGGGTCCTGCTGATCCGTATCCTGGATCGGCTGGAGGTCAGTCTCTGCCACGAAATTCGCCCTCGCTGACTTGCCCGGTGAACGATCTGGCGGATGAAGGATGCGGCCCGCCCCCGGCCCGGTCAAATTACGGATCGCTAATATGCCGAGGTGGGATGTAGGTGCTGATCTGGCCAGTCGCTACCTCACGGGTTAAAAACCCCGCACAAACAGCGATATTCACCGGAATCGTGCGCTTGTGCGGCGTTGACGAAAACAAGGCGCTCCCTTATAAGCCGCGCGAATTGTCCGCGATGACCCGGTGTGACGCCGGGAGCGGCTCTCTTGGGGCCGAAAAGGGCCCGTTTTGGGCCGCATCTTCCGGACTTTACCATCAATTCTACAGGCAAATTGCCCGGTCAGCGGAGAAAAACCCGTGAAGCGGACTTATCAACCCAGCAAACTGGTGCGCAAGCGCCGTCACGGCTTCCGTGCCCGCCTCGCCACTGCCGGCGGCCGCAAGGTTCTCGCCGCCCGCCGCGCCCGCGGCCGCAAGCGTCTGAGCGCCTGAGCCGGACCCCCTTTTGGGATTTCATCATGGATCGGCTGAGGCAGCGGGCGGATTTCCTCGCCGTTGCCAATGGCGCGCGGGTGAATAGTCCCGCGTTCGTCCTGCAAAGCCGTCGCCGCGACGATCCTGGCCCGATCCGGATCGGTTTCACCGTCACCAAAAAGAACGGCAACGCCCCCGAGCGCAATCGCATCCGGCGCCGGCTTCGCGAATTGGTGAAGCGGCTCGATCCGGTGTCGATGCAGCCCCATCATGACTATGTACTGGTCGGCCGGAGGGACGCGCTCTCGCGCGACTTCGCCACCATGCTCGACGATCTGCGCATAGCGTTCACGAAGCCCGCGCGGCATACGGCCAAGGGGTCTCACAAGGGACCTGCGAAGCGGCGCGGCGAAAAGCCGGGCGCTGCTTCTGCCAGCCGCAAACCGGATTGATGACGAGACATTAGAGATGACCGACAATCGCAATACCATCCTCGCCGTCATTCTGTCGGGCCTCGTCCTGATCGCCTGGCAATATTTCTACAACGTGCCGCAGATGGAGAAGCAGCGCGCTCAGCAGCAGGCGCAGGCCGAGTTGCAGAAGACGACGCCGCAGCCGACCGCGACCGCGACGCCGGGCAGCGCACCGCAAGCCGGCAGCGCCGCGCAGCCGTCGACGCCGGGCGCGAGCCAGCAGGCCCAGCCGGTCGTTTCCCGCGATGCCGCGATCGCGGCCAGCCCGCGCGTCAAGATCGACACGCCGCGGATCGCCGGCAGCATCTCGCTGAAGGGCGGCCGCATCGACGACATCGCGCTGGTGCAATTCCGCGAAACGGTCGATCCGAAGTCGCCGCCGATCATCCTCTATTCGCCTTCCGGCACGGCGGAGCCCTATTACGCCGAGTTCGGCTGGGTGGCCGCGACGGGCGTGACGGCGAAGATGCCGGATGCCCAGACCGTCTGGCAGCAGGAGGGCAGCGGCAGCCTGACGCCGACGAGCCCGGTGGTGCTGAAATGGGACAATGGCGACGGCCTCACCTTCCGCCGCACCATCTCGGTCGACGACCACTATCTCTTCACCATCAAGGACGAGGTGAGCAATGTCGGCAACGCGCCGGTCACGCTCTATCCGTTCGCGCTGATCTCGCGCCACGGCGCGCCGCAGGTCTCGGGCTACTACATCCTGCATGAAGGCCTGATCGGCTATCTCGGCGACCAGGGCCTGCAGGAATACGCCTACAAGAAGATCGACGAAGCCAAGAAGGTGGACTTCAAGGTCACCAATGGCTGGCTCGGCATCACTGACAAGTACTGGGCCTCGGCGCTGCTGCCCGACACCAATGCGCAGCTGCAGGCGCGCTTCTCGTCGAACCCGACCGGCAATCTCCACACCTACCAGACCGACTATCTGCTCGACCCCGTCACCGTCGCGATCGGCGGCACCGCGACCGCGAACGCGCGGCTGTTCGCGGGCGCCAAGGAAGCCGGCGTTGTCGGCGTGTTCCCGTTCGCCGGCCTCGGCGGCTACAACAAGGCGCTCGGCCTCAACCATTTCGATCTGTTGATCGACTGGGGCTGGTTCTACTTCATCACCAAGCCGATGTTCCTCGGCCTCGACTTCTTCTACCGCTTCTTCGGCAATTTCGGCATCTCGATCCTGCTCGTGACCGTGATCGTGAAGCTGCTGTTCTTCCCGCTGGCGAACAAGTCCTACGCCTCGATGGCGAAGATGAAGTCGATCCAGCCGCAGCTGCAGGCGCTAAAGGAGCGCTATCCCGACGACAAGGTGAAGCAGCAGCAGGAGATGATGGAGATCTACCGCAAGGAGAAGATCAACCCGGTCGCCGGCTGTCTTCCCGTGGTGATCCAGATCCCGGTGTTCTTCTCGCTCTACAAGGTGCTGTTCGTCACCATCGAGATGCGGCACGCACCGTTCTACGGCTGGATCAAGGATCTCTCCGCGCCGGATCCGACCAACCTCTTCAACCTGTTCGGGCTGATCCCGTTCGATCCGACCACGATTCCGGTGTTCGGCCATTACCTCGCGCTCGGCATCTGGCCGATCATCATGGGCATCACGATGTGGTTCCAGATGAAGCTGAACCCGACGCCGCCGGATCCGACGCAGCAGATCATCTTCAACTGGATGCCGCTGATCTTCACGTTCATGCTGGCGGGCTTCCCGGCGGGCCTCGTGATCTACTGGGCCTGGAACAATCTGCTCTCGGTGATCCAGCAGAGCTTCATCATGCGCCGCAACGGCGTGAAGGTGGAGCTATTCGACAATCTCAAGGCGACGTTCGCGAAGAAGGCGACGTAATCGTCATTGCGAGGAGCGAAGCGACGAAGCAATCCAGACCGTTTCCGCGGAGAAAGTCTGGAGTGCTTCGCTTCCGCCTTCGCTCTTCGAGCTACGGCGGACAAGTCGCTCGCAATGACGCGGGGAAACAGCGAGCTTCGCATGACCGACGACAAAGATGCGAAGCTGATCGAGGCCGGGCGCAAGCTGTTCGCACGCGACTGGCAGTTCATCTGGGCCTCGCCGTCGATCCAGACACTGCCGCCGATGGAGGGGCTCGAGATCGCCTTTGCCGGCCGTTCCAATGTCGGCAAGTCCAGCCTGATCAACGCGCTCACGGGACGCAACGCGCTGGCGCGCACCTCGCATACGCCGGGCCGCACCCAGGAGCTGATCTTCTTCGAGGTCCCCGGCAAGAAGGACCTGCGCCTCGTCGACATGCCGGGCTATGGCTATGCCAAGGCACCGAAGAGCCAGGTCGCGTCCTGGACCGAGCTGATCCACACATTCCTGCTGGGCCGCGCCAGCCTCGCGCGCGTCTACGTGCTGATCGACGCGCGGCATGGGCTGAAGGACGTCGATCTCGAGATCCTGAAGACGCTCGACCGCTCCGCCGTCAGCTACCAGATCGTGCTCACCAAGGCCGACCAGGTGAAGGCCTCCGAGCTGCAATCGCGCATCGCCGAGACCGAGGCGGCATTGGCAAAACATCCGGCCGCGTTCCCGAACGTGCTCGCCACCTCCTCGCGTAGCTCGACCGGCATGGCCGAGCTGCGGGCCGCGATGGCGAAGCTGCTGGAAGAGCGGAGCAAGTAATGGTGGCGCACCGCCTCCTGATCGGGCTTACCGGCTTGATGGGCGCCGCCGGCGTCGCACTCGCCGCGGCCTCCGCCCATGGCGCGGACGCGAGTCGCCTCGCCTCCGCCAGCGCCATGCTGCTGTTTCATGCAACTGCCATGCTTGCGGTGATTGGTTTGCTCACGCGCGGCGTTCTGCACGGCGGAATTGGCCTCATCGCGGCGTCCGGCTTTGTGATCGGCGCCGCGCTGTTCGCCGGCGATCTCACCTTGCGGCAATATGCGGGGCACTCGCTGTTTCCCATGGCGGCGCCGACCGGCGGGACGGTGATGATTGCGAGCTGGCTGGCGGTGACGCTCGCGGCCGTGGTGGCGAGGAAGTAGGTGCCTTCTTCCTTCTCCCCTTGCGGCCCACAAGGGGAGAGGGGAAGAACATCGCTTTGCGCCCCGCCCGCCAATCGGATAGAACGCGCCGACCGATCCGCCAGCGAGACCGTGACATGACCGACATCTCCCCGCTCGACCAGGCCCGCATCCTGTCCGAAGCGCTGCCGCACATGCAGCAGTATGACGAGGAAACCATCGTCATCAAATATGGCGGCCATGCCATGGGCGACGAGGAGACCGCGAAGAACTTTGCCCGCGACATCGTGCTGCTGGAGCAGACCGCGATCAACCCCGTGGTGGTGCATGGCGGCGGACCGCAGATCGCGACCATGCTCAAGCGTCTCGGCATCGTCTCGGAGTTCGCCGCTGGCCTGCGCATCACCGACGCCGCCACCATCGAGATCGTCGAGATGGTGCTCGCCGGCTCGGTCAACAAGCAGATCGTCGGCTACATCAACGAGGCCGGCGGCAAGGCCGTCGGCTTGTCCGGCAAGGACGGCAACATGGTGAAGGCGACGAAGACGACGCGCAGCATCGTCGATCCGGGTTCGCATATCGAGAAGGCGGTCGATCTCGGCTTCGTCGGCGACCCCGAGAAGGTCGATCTCACGCTGCTCAACCAGCTGATCGGCTACGAGCTGATCCCGGTGCTGGCACCGCTCGCGACCTCCAAGGACGGCCAGACGCTGAACATCAACGCCGACACCTTTGCCGGTGCGGTTGCGGGCGCGCTGAAAGCAAAACGCCTGTTGCTGCTCACCGACGTGCCCGGCGTGCTCGACAAGTCGAAGAAGCTGATCCCGCAGCTCTCGGTCAAGGACGCGCGCAAACTGATCGCCGACGGCACCATCTCCGGCGGCATGATCCCGAAGGTCGAGACCTGCATCTACGCGCTCGAACAGGGCGTCGAGGGCGTCGTCATCATCGACGGCAAGATGCAGCACGCGGTGCTGCTCGAGCTGTTCACCAACCAGGGCACGGGGACGCTGATCCACAAGTGAGGGGCGAGAAGACGAGAGACGCCGTCATGGCCGGGCGGAGAGAGCCGAGGCATTGCCGTTCCGCCCTCAGCCGTTTCCTGATGACGCTGCCTGCGGCCGCCGTCTCGTTCTTCTTCTCCTCCGCGCCGGCGTTCGCCGACCTCAAGATCTGCAACCGCATGTCCTATGTCGTGGAGGCCGCGATCGGCATCGACGACAAGGCGGCGACCGCGACGCGCGGCTGGTTCAGGATCGATCCCGCCACCTGCCGCGTGGTGGTGCAGGGCACGCTGACCGCCGACCGCATTTTGCTCAATGCTCGCGCGCTCGGCATCTACGGCGCCTCCCCGATCCCGCAGAACGGCAACGACATGCTGTGCGTGGCGCAGGACAATTTCGTCATCGCCGCCGCGCGACAGTGCCGCAGCGGGCAGACGCAGGTTCCCTTCACCCAGGTGACGCCGACGCGAGGCGACGACGGCAATCTCGTCAGCTATCTCGCCGAGGATTCCGAATATGACGACGAGCAGGCGCGGCTCGCCGGCATCCAGCGGCTGCTGGTGATCATCGGTTACGACGTCGGCGCCATCGACGGCGTCGACGGGCCGAAGACGCAGGCAGCCCTCGCCGCATTCCTGAAGAGCCGCGGGCTGTCCTCCGACACGGTGTCGTCGCAAAATTTCTTCAAGATCATGGTCGATGCGACCCAGACGCCGTCGGCAAGCGGGCTGACCTGGTGCAACGACACGCCGCACAAGGTGATGGCGGCGATCGCCACCGACGACGGCAAGTCCGTGACCAGCCGCGGCTGGTACCGCATCGATCCCGGCAAGTGCCTGCATCCCGACGTGAGCGGCCAGCCGAAGCAGATCTTCAGCTTCGCCGAAGCGGTCGATGCCGACAACCGCACGATCAAGCAGAAGGACAGGCCGCTGAACTGGGGCGGCGACAAGCAGCTCTGCACGCGCGAGACCAAGTTCGAGACGGTTGAGCAGACCGATTGCGCCGCGCGCGGATTTGCGGCGGCGGGCTTCGGCGCGGTGGACATGTCGAGCGGCGGCAAGACGCTGCGGTTTGCGGTGCCGTGATTGATAGAGTTTTGATGACCTCCCCCCGCCCCTTCTCCCACGTCGACACCTGGGTGTTCGACCTCGACAACACGCTCTATCCGCATCACGTCAATCTGTGGCAGCAGGTCGATGCGCGGATCGGAGAATTCGTGTGCAACTGGCTGAACGTCACGCCGGCGGAAGCGCGCAACATCCAGAAGGACTATTACCGCCGCTTCGGCACCACCATGCGCGGCATGATGACCCTGCATGGCGTCCACGCCGACGACTACCTCGCTTACGTCCACAAGATCGATCACTCGCCGCTGGAGCCGAACCCGCAGCTCGGCGAGGCCATCGCAAGGCTGCCGGGCCGCAAGCTGATCCTGACCAACGGCTCGGTCGACCATGTCGATGCGGTGCTGGCGCGGCTCGGCTTCGCCGGCCATTTCGATGGCGTGTTCGACATCATCGCCGCCGAATTCGAGCCGAAGCCGGCGGAGCAGACCTACCGGAAATTCCTCGTGGACCATGCGGTCGATCCGACACGCGCCGCCATGTTCGAGGACCTCGCCCGCAACCTCACCGTTCCCCACGAGCTCGGCATGACCACCGTGCTGGTGGTGCCTGATGGCACGAAAGAGGTGGTGCGCGAGGATTGGGAGTTGGAGGGCCGGGATGCGGCCCATGTCGACCATGTCACGGACGATCTGGCGGGTTTCCTGGCGAAATTGTCGCCACGATAACAGCCGTCGGAAGGACGACGCCGTAGCCTTGACACCGCCCCTCCAAATCCCGAAAAAGCGCCCAATCCCATCAAAATTCCCGATCTGAAGAGGAAATCCCGATGTCCCTGTCCGCCCTGGAGTCCACCATCAACAGCGCCTTCGACGCCCGTGAGGGCATCTCGACCACGACCAAGGGCGAGGTGCGCGAGGCCGTGGACCAGGCGCTGGAGACCCTGGACAAGGGCGAGGCGCGCGTTGCCGAGCGCGGTGCGGACGGCACGTGGAAGGTCAATCAGTGGCTGAAGAAGGCCGTGCTGCTGTCGTTCCGCCTCAACGACATGGACGTCATTCCTGGCGGTCCCGGCAAGGCGAGCTGGTGGGACAAGGTGCCCTCGAAGTTCGAGGGCTGGGGCCCGAACCGCTTTCGCGATGCCGGTTTTCGCGCGGTGCCGGGCGCGGTGGTGCGCCGCTCGGCCTTCATCGCCAAGAACGTCGTGCTGATGCCCTCCTTCGTCAATCTCGGCGCCTATGTCGATGAGAGCACCATGGTCGACACCTGGGCCACCGTCGGCTCCTGCGCGCAAATCGGCAAGCGCGTGCACATCTCCGGCGGCGCCGGCATCGGCGGCGTGCTCGAGCCGCTGCAGGCCGAGCCCGTCATCATCGAGGACGACTGCTTCATCGGCGCGCGCTCGGAAGTCGCCGAAGGCGTGATCGTGCGCAGGGGTGCGGTGCTGGCGATGGGCGTGTTCCTGGGCGCATCGACCAAGATCGTCGACCGCGAGACCGGCGAGGTCTTCATGGGCGAGGTGCCGGAATATTCGGTGGTGGTGCCCGGAGCGCTGCCCGGCAAGCCGATGAAGAACGGCCAGATCGGCCCCAGCACCGCCTGCGCCGTGATCGTCAAGCGCGTCGACGAGCGCACGCGCTCGAAGACCAGCATCAACGAGCTGCTGCGGGATTAAGACTCTCTCCTAACCCCTCTCCCCGTTCTTACGGGGCCGCGACGAGCTTTGCTCTGAGAGGGTTGGGGTGAGGGGCCCCCCTCCGCGGAGGCGATTGCCGCGAGACCTGTACCCCCTCACCCGGATTGCTTCGCAATCCGACCTCTCCCCGCAAGCGGGGAGAGGTGAAAGAGGCTCTCGCGGCGCCTATCGAACCCTCCCTCGGTCGATCGCGACCAATTTCCGGCGGCTCCCGCCGCCCGGAGCCCCTGGCATGGACTGGATCTGGTATCTCTTCCGCTTCGACGGCCGTATCAACCGCGCACTGCTGTGGCAGGCGTTGCTGATCGTCGCGCTGCTGGCGGGCTTGCTGGAGATCGCCGGTCAGCTCATCGGAATCCTCGCTGGGCGATCCACCCTGAAGCTCGGCATCGAGCTCGATTTCGACTTCGGTCTCGACGACCTCTTCAAGCTGGTCGATCCCCGCGCCTCCCACTCGCTGTCGTCCACCGATCTTGCGACCGCGATCCTCAAGACATCCGGCATGGCGCTGTTCTTCTGGATCTATCTCGCGACGGCGATCAAGCGGCTGCACGATCGCGACAGGAGGGGCTGGTGGATCGTTCCGTTCTTCTTCCTGCCCGGCCTGTTCAGCCAGTTCGCGGACCTGCTGCCCAAGTTCAGCTGGATGCCTTCGATCAGCCTGCCCTTCTCCATCCTGTGGCTGTGGGGCTTCGTCGACATGTTCTGCCGGCCCGGCAGTTCGGGGCACAACCGGTTCGGCCCGGATCCGCTTCTCGAGATCGAGGACAGTTCGAGATCGACCGCCCCCGCTGCGACAAGCTGGGACCAGAGCCGCGAGATCGAAATTGTCCCGCCCAGTGCTAGCCCACCCGGCGGCATGCATGTTAAGCGGGGCGCATGGCCGATGCTCTCTCGATAGCCCGCGATCTCATCCGCTGCCCCTCGGTAACCCCTGAAGACGCCGGCGCGCTGGGGGTGCTTGAAAAAGCCCTCGGCGCCGCCGGCTTCACCTGCCACCGCGTGACCTTCAGCGAGGAAGGCACCGCCGACGTCGACAATCTCTATGCGCGCATCGGCACCGAGGGACCGCACATCACCTTTGCCGGCCACACCGATGTGGTACCGCCGGGCGACGAGAGCGCCTGGAGCGTCGGCGCATTCTCCGGCGAGGTGAAGGACGGCGTGCTGCACGGGCGCGGCGCGGTCGACATGAAGGGCGGCATCGCCTGCTCCGTCGCGGCGGTGCTGGAGCATCTCGCGGCGAATGGCGGCAAGCCGCGGGCAGACGGCGCGGGCTCGATCTCGTTCCTGATCACCGGCGACGAGGAAGACGTCTCCATCAACGGCACCATCAAGCTCTTGAAGTGGGCCGCGGAGCGCGGCGAGAAATTCGATCATTGCGTGCTGGGCGAGCCCTCCAATGTCGAGACGCTCGGCGACACCATCAAGGTCGGCCGCCGCGGCTCGCAATCCGGCACGCTCGTCGTCGAAGGTGTGCAGGGCCACGTCGCCTATCCGCACCGCGCCTCCAATCCGGTGCCGGATATCTCGCGCCTGATCGTGGCGATCTCCGACGAGCCGCTCGACCATGGCAGCGCGCAGTTCCAGGCCTCCAATCTCGAATTCACGTCAGTGGACGTCGGCAACAAGGCCTCCAACGTCATCCCCGGCGAGGCCCGCGCAAAGTTCAACATCCGGTACAACGACAACCACACCCAGGCATCCCTGCGCGAGCTGATCGAGGCGCGCTTCGCCAAGGCCTGCGGCAACCGCATCAAGGCCCGCATCGTCTGGGAGCCGTCGAACTCGAATGTATTCGTGACCAAGCCCGGCCCTTTCACCGATCTCGCGGTGTCCGCCATCGAGGAGGTGACGGGACGCAAGCCCGAGCTGTCGACCTCGGGCGGCACGTCGGACGCGCGCTTCATCTCGAGCTATTGCCCGGTGATCGAATTCGGCCTGGTCGGCCAGACCATGCACCAGGTCGACGAGCGGGTGCCGGTCACGGATCTGGAAAAGCTGACGAAGGTGTATCGCGGGATCCTGGCGCGCTATTTCGCGTAGGCCGCACGCGCCTTACAGAGCCGAATTCGCCCCTACTTCTTCTTGCGGCCCTTCGGCTCGGGCGTGAGCGCCTGCGGGTCGAAGCCGACGTAGAAGATGTAGGTATCGGCGACCGCAGCTGACGGCACCGGATAGACCAGATCTTCGACGACCATGGTGAAGGGCACGCTGCCGCCCTCCGACATCTCGACCGTGGTCCGGTAGGCCTTGGAGGCGATCACCTTCTCGCCAACGCCGCCCTGCACTACTGCGACGCGCAGGGGAACCTCGACCGATGACGGAGCACCCGCAGGACCGGCGATGACGCGGCCCTGGATACCGATCCGGGCCGTGATGTCGCCGCCGCTGCGGATGCACTCGCGCGCCATCTTGGTGATCGTGGCCTGGAAGCGCACGTCATTGCCGGCGGCCGGCTTGCCGCCGGCGCCGACCGCATAGGTGGAGGCTCCGGCGCGCACCGTGACCTGCGGGCAATCGACGTCGTCGTCGGCCGCGGGCTGGCCGGGCGCGGGCGCCGGCTTGGGCTGGGCCGGCTCGTCGGACTTGCCCCCGAACAGGCTCTTGAAGCGGTCGCTCAACGACTGGGCCGCCACCGGCGAGACGGAGGCGAGCGCAACCGACAACGCCAGCGCGACCGCCGTCCCCTGCCGCAACGTAGTCCGCGAAGACCGAAGCTCCTTCACCATCGACGCCCATACTCCATAAACAATGTTCGGCCGACCGGCCGGCCTTGCGGGTTATATCGCCAAAATCGGCGAACCCAAGGCGGCAAAAGGGGATTTGCGCCGCACGAATCGGGCGGCTCAGCCGCGGAAATCCTCGTGCAGCAGGCCGAACAGCAGGTGGTCCTGCCAGACCCCGTTGATGCAGAGATAGCGGCGAGCGAGGCCCTCGCGGGAGAAGCCGCACTTCTCCAGCACCCGGATCGACGGCGCGTTGGTGGGGATGCAGGCGGCCTCGACCCGATGCAGATTGAGCTCACCGAACAACGTCGGCAGCAGCACGCGCAACGCGGCCGTCATGTAGCCGCGATGGGCATGGGGCTGGCCGATCCAATAGCCAATGGTGCCGGCCTGCACGATGCCGCGCCGGACATTGGCGAGCGTGATGCCGCCAACCATGGCGCCGTCGAGCTCACGGAAGATCAGGAACGGATAGGAGCGGTCCGCCGCGATGTCCTCGGAATAGCGGCGCAGGCGGCGGCGAAAGCCGGAGCGGGTCAGATCGTCCGACGGCCAGATCGGCTCCCAGGGCGTGAGATAGTCGCGGCTGGTCTCGCGCAAATGCGCCCACTGCAGGAAGTCGGACATCTGCGGCGCGCGCAGCAACAGACCGTTGCCGCGCGGAGCGAGCGCGGCGGGTCCACTGGACGGCAGGCGAAAGAGGGCCATGGTGATGCTTCCCGGGGCGGGGGCTTCCTCGCGCGGCTCCTAATGCAGCCGCGCCTTGGCGCGCGCCCGAGTCAATCCTTCCGCAAAAGATACCGCCGTGTCCAGACCCCTGCCGCTGCCCAATGCGACAACTGCAGGGCGGCTGCGCGAAAGCAGCGCGCGCGCCGCGTCCCGTGTCGATTCGACGCTGACGTCGTCGATCCGGGCCACGAGTTCCTGCACCGTCTGCGGCCGGCCATAGGCGAGCACGTGCCGGGCGAGCTGCTCGGCGCGGGACGAGCAGCTCTCCAGTGCCATCAGGAGCCCTGCCTTCATCTGAGCCTTGGCGCGCGCGATCTCGGCCTCGGTCAGGGTCTCCACCGAATCGTTCATGATGTCGACCACGACCTCCATCATCTCCGGCGCGTCGGCCGGATCGGTACCGGTGTAGAGGCCGAAGAAGCCGGTGTCGGTATAGGGCGCGTGGAACGAGTAGATCGAATAGCAGAGGCCACGCTTCTCGCGCACCTCCTGGAACAGCCGCGACGACATTCCGCCGCCGAGGACGTTGGTGAAAACTTGAAGCGAAAAAAGCGACAAGTCGCTCTGCGGCACGCCTTCCAGCGCCAGCGTCAGGTGCGCCTGCTCGAGCTCGCGATGCACCACCTTGGCGCCGCCCTTGCCGAACTGGGCGGGTTGCGGCTTCGGGCCCGGCGTCGCCTCGAAACTCGCAAAGCGCTCCTCGACCTCGGCGACCACCTTGGCGTGATCGACCGCGCCGGCGGCCGCCACCACCATGTCGGGACCGCGATAATGCGTCGAGAGATAGCCGCGCAGCATGTCGCGGTTGAAGCTGCGCAGCGTCTTCGCCGTGCCGAGCAGCGAACGCCCCATCGGCTGGTCGGGATAGCAAAGCTCGTTGAGATGCTCGAACACGACGTCGTCGGGCGTGTCCTGCGCCGCGCCGATCTCCTGCACGATGACGTTCTTCTCGCGCTCCAGCTCGTCCGGCTCGAAGGCGGGATTGGCCAGGATGTCGGCGAGCACGTCGAGCGCGAGCGGCACGTCGGCCTTCAGCACCCGCGCATAATAGGACGTGGTCTCGGTCGAGGTGCCGGCATTGAGGTCGCCGCCGACCGCCTCGATCTCCTCGACGATCTCGCGCGAGGAGCGCCTGGTCGTGCCCTTGAACGCCATGTGCTCCAAGAGATGCGAGATGCCGTGCTCGTTGGGCTTCTCGTCGCGTCCGCCGACGCCGGCCCAGACGCCGAGCGCGGCTGTCTCCAGATGAGGCATCTTGTCGGTGACGACGGTGAGGCCGGACGCAAGCTTGGAAATCTCGACGCTCATCCGGCAACTCCCTGCTTTGCGGCGCGGCTGACCGACAGCACGAACCGCTCGACCTCGGCCTGATCGTTCTTCATCACCTTCATGTGTTCGGATTTGGTCATGAGACCGTCGAGCCAGGCCGGCAGTTGCGGCCGCTGGCCGCAGGCCGCTTCGACCGCATCGGGGAATTTGGCCGGATGGGCGGTGGAGAGCACGATGCTCGGCACCCGGGTGTCGGTGGTGTCGCGGTCGGCAACGGCGAGCGCCACCGCGGTATGGGGGTCGACCAGCTCGCCCGCCTCGCGCCAGGCGGCGCGGATCGCAGCGGCAGTCTCGGTCTCGTCGGCCCGCCCGGCGTCGAACTCCTCGCGGATCGCGGCCAGCGTCGCGTCAGGCAGCACGAAGCGCCCGGACTGCTTCAGCGCATCCATCAGGCGGCGCACGCCGGCCGCATCGCGCCGGCCGGCCTCGAACAGCAGCCGCTCGAAATTCGAGGAGATCTGGATGTCCATCGACGGCGACGCCGTGGCGTGCACCTCGCGCACCTCGTAGATGCCGGTCTTCAGCGTGCGCGCCAGGATGTCGTTGACGTTGGCGGCGATGCGCAGGGTGCGCACCGGCAGGCCCATGCGCTTGGCGACATAGCCGGCGAAGATGTCGCCGAAATTGCCGGTCGGCACCACGAAGTCCACCGCACGCGCCGGCGCACCGACGGCGACGGCGGAGGTGAAGTAGTAGACCACCTGGGCGACGATGCGTGCCCAGTTGATGGAGTTGACCCCGGAGAGCGAGGTCGCATCGCGAAAGCGATGGTTGTTGAACATGCTCTTCACGAGCGCCTGGCAGTCGTCGAAGGTACCTTCGATGGCGAGCGCATGGACGTTGGCCGCGCCCGTCGTCGTCATCATCCGCTGCTGCACCTCGGAGATGCGGCCGTACGGAAACAGCACGATGAGGTCGACGTTCTCGAGGCCGGCGAAGGCTTCGACCGCGGCGCCGCCGGTATCGCCGGAGGTGGCAACCACGATGGTGGTGCGCTGGCCGCGCTTTTCGAGCACATGGTCCATCAGCCGCGAGATGAGCTGCATCGCCACGTCCTTGAAGGCCAGCGTCGGACCGTGGAACAGCTCCAGCACGAACTGGTGCGGCGACATCTGGCGCAGCGGCACCACGGCGGGATGGCGGAAGGTGGCATAGGCCTCGTTCGCCATGCGGCCGAGCTCGGCATCGGAGATCTCGCCGGCGGCGAAGGGACGGATCACGTCGACCGCGACCTCCCAATAGGGGCGGCCGAAGAAGCCGGCGATGGTCTCGGCCGGGAGCTGGGGCCACGTCGCCGGGACATAGAGGCCGCCGTCACGCGCAAGCCCGGTCAGCATCACGTCGCAGAAGCCGAGTTCAGGGGCCTCGCCCCGGGTCGAGATATAACGAGTCAAACTGCCCTCCAAAGGCCGGCCGAGCCTGAGCCAGATCCGTAAGCCTTTGATTTTAAGAAATTACTTGCCAACAGCCAGAGGCTTCGCGCCACCATAAAGTGTTTTGCGGCATCGGCAAACCGCTTCCCGCCCGGGCCATTCAAACGAAAAGGGCTGCGGCCGTGCCGCAGCCCTCTCTTGGAAGGTCTGTCGTTGATATGTGCAGACCGGTTTGGCTCGTCCGGGACGCCTGCCCGCTAAAACTGTTGGTGCAAGCTTTCGTCGCCTGTCACGAACTCGTCAAGCGCAAAACGGCGCATCCCGGCAAATGTTCCTATTTCTCCCGGTGCGCGCCAATACCGCTACTCCCGCCGCGACCAGATCAGAAGGTATTTTGCCGGTCTTTCCTGAAGCTCCGATCCAGGCAGGAACCAACATCGCTTCGGCCCATTGTGTCGGCGGACGGCGTCAGCCGCCGGCCATGCATTGCCCGGCCGGTGGAGGCGCCGATCCGTCGGCCGAACCGCTGCATCCTGGAGCAGCCGGTTCGGTCGCCGGCGGTAGGTCAGCCCATCCCGATCTCCACGGCGATCCGGATCAGGTCGGAATGGTTCTTGGCGCCAAGCTTCTGCTTGAGCAACGAGGTGGTGTTGGCGACGGTCTTGTAGGAGATGCCGAGCGCCTCGGCGACCTCGACGATCTTGTCCCCGCGACCGAGCAGGCGGAGGATCTCCAGCTCCCGCGGCGTCATTTGCGAGGCCGGATTGGCCTTGATCGCGGCGCCCGAGAAGGTCACGGCCTCCGCGAGCTGGGGCGAGATGAAATTGTCGCCCGCGACCACCTTGCGGACCGCTTTCAGCAGGATCCGGGGATCGTCGCCCTTGGAGACATAGCCTTGGGCCCCAAGCTCGACGGCCCGCACCACGAAGGCCGGATCGTCGTTCATGCTGAACATGATGATCTTGGCCTCGGGATCGTCTTTGCGTATGCGTCGCATCAGCTCGAAGCCGGAGACATCGGGCAGGCTGATGTCGATCACGGTGACGTCGGGCCGCTTGCTGACATAGGCACGGTGCCCGGATTTGGCGTCGGTGGCCTCTTCGATCCGGATCGAATGGTCGGAGGCAAACAGGGTACGGCAGCCCGACAGCACCACCGGGTGGTCGTCGACAATGAGAATTCGGGTCGCCGGTTTGGCAATATCTTGCATCGCGCGCTCTCTCGTTTTGCGACTCATAGACCGGCGGGAACAAATGGAAAGAGCAAATCACGCCGATGCGCGTTAGAATTGACCTAATGTGGCAACGACTTTCCTTCAGGACGCAACTGTTTCTTCCGCTCGGCGCAGGTTTTCTCGCGGCGCTGGTCCTGGGCGGCATATTGCTGCAGATATTTGCAACCGGTCAACTGGCCGACGAGAACGAGCCGGCTCGACGTTCGATCAAAACGATCGCCGCCGCGCTCAACAACACCCTGCGCGCCTCGGACGATCCGCAGAAGACGCTCCAGGCCTTTGTCCAGTCCCTGGACACCTCTTCCGATATCCAATTCCGCGCAGCGGAGGCGGGCCCCATCCCGTCGGTAAAGGACGGCCTGGCCAACCTCGAGGCGGTTCCGCGGTGGTTTCTCAACCTCTTGACCGTGCCGGACCTCGACGCTGCGTCGCCGGTGGTCATTGACGGCAGGCACGTCGGCGACATCGTGTTCGTGCCGGACCTGTCGGCCGATCTGTTCGAGAAGTGGGTCGGCTTCCTCGCGCTGACCAGCCTTGTCGTCGTGCTGATGGTGCTCACCGGCACCATCGCCTATGTCTTCGCGGGATCGGTGGTGCGTCCGCTGCAATATCTCGGCGAAGGACTGACGCGAATGCGGCGCGGCGACTACGCGACGCCGATCCCGGTCGGAGGCCCGCCGGAGATCCGGCGCAGCTGCGAGGCGGCCAACGCTCTCGGCGCAACGCTCGCACAACTGAGCCAGGACAATCGCGACCTGTTGCACCGCCTGGTGTCACTCCAGGACGACGAGCGGCGCGATCTCGCCCGCGAGCTGCACGACGAGCTCGGCCCGCTGCTGTTCAGCATCCGCGCCGGCACGATCTCGCTGATGGAGACCTCCCCACCGGCAGGAAATCTCGGCAATTCGGCGGAGGAGGTGCTGCAATCGGTCGAGGCGCTGCAGCAGACCAACCGCCGCATCCTCGACCGGCTGAGCCCGCTCTACATCGAGGAACTGGGGCTGGAGACGAGCGTGCAGACGCTGCTTCGGAACTTTCGCAAGCAGGCACCGCATATCGGCCTCACGGCCAGGATCGATCCCGGCCTCAACGCCATCGACGGGCCGCTCGCCCAGACCGTCTATCGCGTGATCCAGGAGGCGCTGACCAACGTGCTGCGCCATGCCGGAGCGAGCAATGCCGATGTGCAGGCCTCTATCGTGGGCGACGGGCTCGTCATCGAGGTCTCCGACGACGGCGGCGGTTTTCCCGAGGGCAATTTGTTCGGCCGCGGCCTGACAGGCATGCATGAGCGCGTGCGCGCGCTCAGCGGCTCGTTGTCATTGTTGCGCGCGGATGAGCGAACCTATGTGCGCTGCCACTTGCCGGTGGAGAAGGCGCGAGACGCGCCCCCCTGACGCCAAAGCGCGATGAGATCGGGATGATCGACATCGCGCTTTGGTGCTCGTGCTTCAGCAAGCGCAGCCGTCGTGGGCGTTCTGTCGCGAGGGCGTGCACTGCGTGCTGTAGATCTTGCCTTCCGGGCTGAAGCGAAACGAGGCGTGAATACGCAGTGCGCCCGCGACGGAATATTCGAGATCGACGCCATGCGGCGCCGGCTCGATCTCCTCCAGTCCGAAACCCGCCGCCAGATAGGCGCTGAGCCGCGACCCCCAGTAGCTTTCGAGCTCGCGCCTGCCGCGATGATAGTGCTGCATGCCATTGCACGTGCACTCGACCAGCGCATCGTCCGCATAGAGGTCGAGCAACATCGCAAGATCGCCCTTCCTGCAGGCATCCACCCAATCGACGACAATTCCCATCTGATCGATATCGCTCACGCTGCATTCCTGTCTGCCGCGGACAAACTCGAGCGGCTTGGGATCACACTCGTGAAAATGGATTGAATAATAAAGTCCGGACGATTCCGGATCCTGTCCGGGAACCTACGGGCGCCATTAACCTTCGCGCCGGGCGCGCATCCAGACGCCGAAGGCAATCAGCACCGCGCCCGCAAGCGTGAACCAGGTGACGGCGTATTGCAGATGATCGTCCTTCAGATGCACGTCGAGCGGGCCTGGCCGCGGAATGCCGTTCTCGAGCACCGGCTGCTCGAGGTCGACATAGAACGGCGCCACCGCGCCCCAATGAAGCGCGCTTGCGATCGCGAGATGATCGCGCACGAACCACAGCCGCTTGTCGCGATTCGCCTCCGGCGTCATCCAGCCAGGTGCCTCGGGAAAGCGGAGATAGCCGGTGAGCGCGACCGGTTGCCCGGTCACGAGCTTCTTCACCGCACGGTCCTCGACGCTGCGGTCCTGCATCGTGTTCTCGACGAAGCCCGCATCGATCACGACCATCTCGCCGGTCGCAAGCCGCGCCGGCACGAAGGCCCAGGTGCCAGGACCTGAAGCGTCCTTGCGGACGGCCGACCCGGACGAATAGACCATCGCGTCGGGCAGCGGGGCATAGGTCGCGGTGAAGCTGACACGGCGGAATTCGTCGCGGGCGGGATTCAGCGCCGCCCATTGTGCAGCCGGCGGCAGCGCAACGGGCGCTGCGGCCAGCCGCTCGGTGAGCGCCGCGATCAGCTCGTGCTTGGCGGTCCGGCGCTGCAATTGCCAGACGCCGAGCGCGACGAAGGTCGCGGTCAGGACCAGCGTGAACAGTGCGAAGCCGGCCACGCGAGGCTTGCGCGCAGTCTCTCTCATTTCGCGCGGTCGATCAGCCGGCCGGGCGCCGCCTTGTGGTGGAACTGCAGTGCGATCAGCAGCGACTTCATCGAGCGCAGCGGCAGCAGCGTGGTGGCGAGGATCAGCGGCAGCCAGAGCACCGCATGCAGCCAGAACGGCGGCTGATACTTGACCTCGACGACGAGCGCGCAGCCGACGACGATGGCGCCGGCCAGCATGATGATGAAGATCGCCGGACCATCGCCGGAATCGATGAAGGCATAGTCGAGGCCACAGCGATCGCAGGCCGGGGCGAGGTTGAGGAAGCCCGCATAGAGCTTGCCCTGGCCGCAGCGCGGACATTTGCAGGCAAGCCCGCGCAACGCGCTTTGCAGGACGGTGGTTTTGGGCTCGGACGGACCGGCGGTGTCGTTCATGATGGCGTGCCTTATCACATTTTCCGCTGAATCTTGCGGCGGCCGGAAAGCGAAAGGGCGGCCCTGCGGCCGCCCTTTCCAATCAATCCATCACAGCTCAGTGCGCGCCGTGAGCCATGGTCTCGGCACCGTGTCCCCACACATAGATGCAGAGGAACAGGAACAGCCAGACCACGTCGACGAAGTGCCAGTACCAGGCGGCGAATTCGAAGCCGAGATGCTGCTTCGGCGTGAAGTGGCCGGCATAGGCGCGCGCTAGGCACACGATCAGGAAGATGGTGCCGACCAGCACGTGGAAGCCGTGGAAGCCGGTCGCCATGAAGAAGGTCGCGCCATAGACGTTGCCGGCGAAGGAGAACGCCGCGTGGCTGTACTCATAGGCCTGCACGCAGGTGAAGAGCGCGCCGAGCACGACGGTGAGGATCAGGCCGTATTTGAGGCCCTGGCGGTCGTTCTCGAGCAGCGCGTGGTGGGCCCAGGTCACGGTGGTGCCCGACGTCAGCAGGATCAGCGTGTTCAGGAGCGGCAGGTGCCAGGGATCGAAGGTCTCGATGCCGTGGGGCGGCCAGGTGCCGGGGACCGCGCAGGCGCCGGCCTGGGTGCCGAGACCGCAGCCGAACACCGCGTCGCGGGTGGCGTGGACGGCGTCGGCCGGGAACAGCGCCGCATTGAAATAGGCCCAGAACCAGGCGACGAAGAACATCACCTCGGAGGCGATGAACAGGATCATGCCGTAGCGGTGATGCAGCTGCACGACCCGGGTGTGGTCGCCCTTGTACTGGGCTTCCTTGATCACGTCGCCCCACCAGCTCGCCATGGTGTAGAGCACGCCGACGGTGCCGACGCCGAACACGATCGGGGCGGCCGCGAACATGTGGTGCATCCAGGCGATCGCGCCGACCGCCATGATGAAGGCCGAGAGCGAACCGACGGCGGGCCAGGGAGAGGGATCGACCAGGTGATAGTCGTGATGCTTGCCTTGCGCCGTAGCCATGTCCGTCTCTCTCCTCAATCCCGTGCCTATCAGGCACTTATCCCCTTGCGTCCAACCTTCCGGGCGTGAGCACGGCGGTCAGAGATTTCCCTTGCGTTTGTCGGCTTCGCCCGATGCCAGCGGCTTCACCACCGGATCCTTCGCCGGATAGAATGTGTAGGACAGTGTGATCGTGCCGAGCCCGTCGTTCTCGCGGTCGTCGGCGATCGAGGGATCGACGTAGAACACGACCGGCATCTCGCGCTTCTCGCCCGGCGCCATGGTCTGCTCGGTAAAGCAGAAGCAATTGATCTTCTGAAAGTAGGAGCCGACCGTCAGCGGCGCGACGTTGTAGGCGGCTTGCCCTGCGGTGGTGCGCGCAGCCAGGTTGGTGACCGTGTAGAAGACAGTCACGACCTGGCCGATGTTGACCTCGATCTCGTTCTGCTCGGGCTCGAACTTCCAGGGCAGGCCGGGCGCAACGTTGGAATCGAAGCGCACTGCAATTTTCCGTGCGATCGGACCGGTCGCGGGTGCGGAGGTCGCGACTTGCGTCGTGCCGTTGAAGCCGGTGGCGCGGCAGAACCAGTTGTAGAACGGCACCGCCGCGTAGGAGGCACCGACCATCAGCGCGACCACGCCGCCGCAGATGGACGCAACCACCACATCACGACCCAGCCCGCGGCCCTTGGCACGGCCCCTGGCCGGCTTGGCGCTGACGTCGCGCGATATGGTCGGCTCTTGATCCATATTTCCTACATCGGCCGGACTAGCACCGCCGGTCCCTTGACCAAGGTGACGGCGAAGAAAAGCACCACGAGGACGCCGAGCGCCAGAGCAATGGCAATGGAGCGCTGACGACGGCTTTTCTTCTGCGCCTCGGTGAGGACGATTCCATCTGGCTCGGGTTTGTCAGCCATTCCTGCCTCATGCGCCCCCGACCATCGGAGCAAGCGCCCGGAACACGACCTCGGCCAGCAGGGTCGCGAACAGCGCGAACAGATACAGGATCGAGAAAGCAAACAGTTTCCGCGTCGCACGCAGCGACTGGCTGCGCTCGCGGCGCAGATAGACGTTGATCGCGAGCACCAGCATGCCGGCGCCGAGGATCAGCGAGACCACGCCATAGACGGCGTCGAAATAGCCGAGCGCCCAGGGCGCGGCGGCAACCGCGATCAGCACGACGGTATAGAGCAGGATCTGCAGACGCGTCGCGTCGGGGCCGGCGACGTTGGGCAGCATCGGAATGCCGGCGCGCGCGTAATCGTCGGAGCGGAACAGCGCCAGGGCCCAGAAATGCGGCGGGGTCCAGAAGAAGATGATGGCGAACAGCAGCAGCGGCTCGACGTCGACCGTGCCCGTGACCGCGGCCCAGGCCACCACCGGCGGCAGGGCACCGGCGGCGCCGCCGATCACGATGTTCTGCGCGGTCCAGCGCTTCAGCCACATCGTGTAGATCACGACGTAGAAGAAGATGGTGAAGGCGAGCAGCGCGCCTGCGATCCAGTTGACGAGGATGCCGAGCGTCATCACCGAGAAGAAAGCGAGCGTGACTCCGAACGCCATCGCCTCCGGACGGGTGATGCGGCCGCGCGGAATCGGCCGGTTGGCCGTGCGCGACATCTTGGCGTCGATGTCGCCTTCGAGCGCCATGTTGAGCGCACCGGAGGCGCCGGCGCCGACGGCGATGCAGAGCAGCGAGGTGATCGCGAGCACGGGATGGAAATGCCCGGGCGCCATCGCCATTCCCACCAGCGCGGTGAAGATCACCAGCGACATCACCCGCGGCTTGAGCAGCGCGATGTAGTCGGCAACCTCCGCTTCGGAGATGCGCGGATCGATGTCGACGGCGTTGTGGTCGAGAACGGACACTTAATTCAACTCGCTTCGTTATAGAGCCGCGGCGCCCGTCACGGGCGCCGCGACAGATCGATTACTGCACGCGGGGCAGCACTTCGAACTGGTGGAACGGCGGCGGCGAGGGCAGCGTCCACTCCAGCGTGGTCGCACCCGCACCCCAGGGATTGGCGCCCGCCGGCACCTTCTTCATGAAGGCGTCGATCACGCAGTAGAGGAAGATCAGGACGCCGAAGCCGGAGATGTAGGAACCGAGCGACGAGACCAGGTTCCAGCCGGCGAACGCGTCGGGATAGTCGACGTAGCGGCGCGGCATGCCCGACAGGCCGAGGAAGTGCTGCGGGAAGAACACCAGGTTGACGCCGACGAAGGTGACCCAGAAGTGCGCCTTCGCCAGCGTCTCGTTGTACATGTAGCCCGACATCTTCGGGAACCAGTAGTACCAGCCGGCGAAGATCGCGAACACCGCGCCGAGCGACAGCACGTAGTGGAAGTGCGCGACGACGTAATAGGTCTCCTGCAGCACGCGGTCGACGCCGGCATTCGCAAGCACGACGCCGGTGACGCCGCCGACGGTGAACAGGAAGATGAAGCCCACCGCCCAGATCATGGGCGCGCGGAATTCGATCGAGCCGCCCCACATCGTCGCGATCCACGAGAAGATCTTGACGCCGGTCGGAACCGCGATGACCATCGTGGCGGCGACGAAATAGGCCTGGGTCGCCGAGGACATGCCGACCGTGTACATGTGGTGCGCCCACACCACGAAGCCGATGCCGCCGATCGCGACCATGGCGTAGGCCATGCCGAGATAGCCGAACACGGGCTTGCGCGAGAAGGTGGAGACGATCTGGCTGATCATGCCGAAGCCGGGCAGGATCAGGATGTACACTTCGGGGTGACCGAAGAACCAGAACAGGTGCTGGAACAGCACGGGGTCGCCGCCGCCGTCCGGCGCGAAGAAGGTCGTGCCGAAATTGCGGTCGGTGAGCAGCATGGTGATCGCACCGGCGAGTACGGGCAGCGACAGCAGCAGCAGGAACACCGTCACCAGGATCGACCACACGAACAACGGCATCTTGTGCAGGGTCATGCCCGGTGCGCGCATGTTGAAGATGGTGGTGATGAAGTTGATGGCCCCGAGGATCGACGAGGCGCCCGCCAGATGCAGCGACAGGATCGCGAAGTCGACGGCCGGGCCCGGATGGCCGGAGCTCGACAGCGGAACGTACATGGTCCAGCCGGCGCCGACGCCGTTGGCGCCCGGCTCGCCCTCGACGAAGGTCGACATCAAGAGCAGCGCGAAGGAGGCCGGCAGCAGCCAGAACGAAATGTTGTTCATGCGCGGAAACGCCATGTCGGGCGCGCCGATCATCAGCGGCACGAACCAGTTGCCGAAGCCGCCGATCATCGCGGGCATGACCATGAAGAAGATCATGATCAGGCCGTGGGAGGTCACGAAGACGTTGTAGGTGTGCGTCTCGTGGAAGATCTGCACGCCCGGATACATCAGCTCGGCCCGGATCGCGATCGACATCGCGGCACCGATGATGCCGGCGATGACCGCGAAGATCAGGTACATCGTGCCGATGTCCTTGTGGTTGGTCGAATAGACGTAGCGCCGCCATCCGGTCGGATGGGCGTGCTCGTGGTCATGTCCGTGGTCTTGCGCGTGATCGCCGTGTGCCGCTGCGCTCGTTGCCATTTTCAAATCCTGCCTTGCGTCCCAATCGGACCTTTGGAGGTCCCGCCCTTTTATCTCGCTTTCGGTCCTCGAGCCTCGACCCGGCGCTTACTGCGCCGGGCCGGCCGCCGAGGCGTAGGTGCTGGTGCC
This sequence comes from Bradyrhizobium sp. SMVTL-02, assembly GCF_051853005.1. Lineage (NCBI taxonomy): Bacteria > Pseudomonadati > Pseudomonadota > Alphaproteobacteria > Hyphomicrobiales > Nitrobacteraceae > Bradyrhizobium > Bradyrhizobium sp. SMVTL-02. Next base: position 7,751,553 of record NZ_CP182469.1, read on the forward strand.
GCCGCTCGCGAACTTCTTCTTCGCCGTCTCGACCCAGGAGGCGAACTCCTGGTCGCTGACCACGCGGATCGCGATCGGCATGAAGGCGTGATCCTTGCCGCACAGCTCCGAGCATTGGCCGTAGAACATGCCGGTCTTGGCGGCCTTGAACCAGGTCTCGTTCAGCCGGCCCGGGATGGCGTCGATCTTGACGCCGAACGCGGGCAGCGCGAAGGCGTGGATGACGTCGGCTCCGGTCACCTGAACACGAACTACCTTGTTGACCGGCACCACCATCTCGTTGTCGACGCCGAGCAGGCGGGGCTGCTTGTCCTGGGCCATCAGCGAGTCGAACTCGAACTTGCCGTTATCAGGATAGGCATACGACCAGTACCACTGCTTGCCCGTCGCCTTCACCGTCAGGTCCGCCTTCGGAATGTCGAGCTCCAGGAAAAGGAGGCGGAACGACGGCACTGCGATGCCGACCAGGATCAGCACCGGAACCAGCGTCCACACCACCTCGATCAGCGTGTTGTGGGTGGTCCGCGACGGCACCGGATTGGCCCTCGCGTTGAACTTGACGACCACGACGATCAGCAGCGCCAGGACGAACAGCGTGATCAGGGTGATCAGCACGAACAGGAAGTTGTGGAACCAGACGATGTTGTCCATCACCGGCGAGCCGGACTGCTGGAGCGTCCACTCCCACGGCGCCGGCTGCCCAAGCTCGGCAAATGCCGCGCCGCCCGTCGCCAGCGTGAGGCCAGCAACGGCCAATCCCAGCAAATGCCGGCCTACCCGGCCCATCGACATCCTCATGCCGTTCGCGCTCCCCTTACGAAATCACCCCAAGTGCATTCCCCTGCTTCCGGGAAACGCTTATTCGATCCGTCCGTCTGACAAACCGCCGCTCAAGAATACCTCTAAGAGGAATTGGGGCCAGATCGCTAGAACGCCGAAATCAAGCCTCTCAAACCATAATTCTTGATCTATCGCAATGCAGTCTTGAGCCCCGGCTGCCAGCGATCACCCGCAAGATATTTCCTAGTAAGATCAGACAAAATACCGTTTCCCGGGATGCCGTGGCTTGACAGTGGCATTGCCCGCTGTAGGCACTTGCGGACGGCCGCACAGGAACCTGATTCGTGCCGGCGGCGGCGGCCTCGGCGGCGCAGAATTTGCTTGGGATTGCCTTCAAGACGCCGTCATTTCAGTCCACCCGCGCAAGCGACCCAAGCGAGCAGAGGGACCGACCCCGATGGGGCTTTCGAGATGCATGGCAAGACAGGCTAACGGCGGCTTCAAGGCGCTGGCAGCCCTGCTGGCTGCGGTCGTCCTCCTGGCCCTTCCGGGCCTTGCCCATGCGCAGGGCGCGGTGCGCTCCGTCCATGGCGACTGGCAGATCCGCTGCGACACCCCGCCGGGCGCCCAGGCCGAGCAATGCGCCCTGATCCAGAGCGTGGTGGCCGAGGACCGCTCCAATGCCGGCCTGACCGTGATCGTGCTCAAGACCGCCGACCAGAAGAGCCGCCTGATGCGCGTGGTCGCCCCGCTCGGCGTGCTCCTGCCCTCCGGCCTCGGCCTCAAGCTCGACAACCAGGACGTCGGCCGCGCCGGCTTCGTGCGCTGCCTGCCCAATGGCTGCGTCGCCGAGGTGGTCATGGACGACAAGCTGCTCGGCCAGCTCCGCAACGCCAAGACCGCCACCTTCATCATCTTCGAGACCCCGGAAGAAGGCATCGGCTTCCCGCTCAGCCTGAACGGGCTCGGCGAGGGCTATGACAAGCTGCCGTAGGGCCTGAAGCCCGTTACCAGTCCCGTCATCCCGAGGCGCGCATGCGATGCGAAGTCGCCGGAGAGGCGAGCACTTCCAGCGAGAACGGCTCCGCCGTTGCGGGGGGTGACGGTGATGGACCGGGGCTTCGATCTGGGCTTCGGATATGGCAATGATTTCAATCATGTCGTTTCGGTAATGTGACGGTCCGCCCTCTCGCCGAACGGCCGGGAAGCCATTATCTTGCCCGACATCTCTCCGACAATGGGTGATCGATGACCAACCCCGCCACAACCTCCCTGCTCGACCGTGCCAATCTCGACCGCGACCAGGTTCGCAACGAGGTCGGGCGCGGGCTCGCCGGCGCCGATGACGGTGAACTGTTCCTGGAATACAGCCAGACCGAAGCGCTGATGTTCGACAATGGGCGGCTGAAGCAGGCGACCTACGATACCTCGCAGGGTTTTGGGCTTCGCGCCGTCAAGGACGACGCGGTCGGTTACGCGCATTCCTCCGACGTGTCGCTGCCAGCGCTGATTCGCGCCGCCGACGCGGTCGCGGCCGTGCGCGGCGGCTATTCCGGCAGCTTTGCCGCCCCGCCGGCGCATACCAACGTGCGGCTTTATAGTGACGACAATCCGCTCGATGCCCCGGGCTTCGAGACCAAGGTCAAGCTGCTCGCCGAGATCGACGCTTATCTACGCGACAAGGATCCGCGGGTGCGGCAGGTGAGCGTCAGCCTCGGCGCGACCTGGCAGGTCGTCGAGATCCTGCGGCCCGACGGCGAGAGCTATCGCGACATCCGTCCGCTGGTGCGCGTCAACATCTCCGTCGTGGCCGGCCAGGGCGACCGCCAGGAGAGCGGCAGCAAGGGCTATGGCGGGCGCGCCGGCTATGCCGAATTCATCGAGAGCAAGAACTGGCGCGATGCCGCCGACGGCGCGCTGCGCGAGGCGCTGGTCAATCTGGAATCGATTCCGGCGCCCGCCGGCGAGATGGATGTCGTGCTGGGCGCCGGCTGGCCCGGCGTGATGCTGCATGAAGCGGTCGGCCATGGCCTCGAAGGCGACTTCAACCGCAAGAAGACTTCGGCGTTTGCGGGCCTGATGGGCCAGCAGGTCGCGGCCAAGGGCGTCACCGTGGTCGACGACGGCACCATTGCCTCGCGCCGCGGCTCGCTCTCGATCGACGACGAGGGCACGCCGACCAACCGTACCGTGCTGATCGAGGACGGCATCCTGGTCGGCTACATGCAGGACCGCCAGAACGCGCGCCTCATGAACATGAAGCCGACCGGCAACGGCCGCCGCCAGGGCTACGCTCATGTGCCGATGCCGCGCATGACCAATACCTACATGCTCGCCGGCGACCGCGATCCGGCCGAGATCCTTAGCTCAGTGAGGAACGGCGTGTTCGCCGCGAATTTCGGCGGCGGCCAGGTCGACATCACCTCGGGCAAATACGTGTTCCAGTGCACCGAGGCCTACAAGATCGAGAACGGCAAGATCGGCGCGCCGCTGAAGGGCGCCATGCTGATCGGCAACGGGCCCACCGATCTGCATCGCATCCGCATGATCGGCAACGACCTCGCGCTCGATACCGGCATCGGCACCTGCGGCAAGAACGGCCAGGGCGTGCCTGTTGGCGTCGGTCAGCCGTCGCTTCTGATGGAACGCATCACCGTGGGTGGAACAGGCGCATGAGTGTCGACAAGGTAACCGTCCCCGCCAAGCGCAAGAGCAGCGGGTGGGGTGGGCAGATCGTTCAGCTCGCCGGCATCGTTGCCGCCGTGTTCATCGCCAAGGGTGCGCTCGCCGAGCCGTTCTACGTACCGTCGGGCTCGATGGAGCCGACGCTGCTGATCGGCGACGCGCTGCTCGCCTCGAAATTCCCGTACGGCTACGGCACCTCGTCGCTGCCGATCCAGATCAACCTGCCCGAGAGCGGCCGTGTCTTCGCGGAGACGCCGAAGCAGGGCGACGTCGTGGTCTTCCGCTGGCCTGGCGATCGCTCGCAGGCCTGGGTCAAGCGCGTCGTGGGTCTGCCCGGGGACCGCATCCAGATGCGGCAGGGCCAGCTCTTCATCAACGACCGTCCGGCCGAGCTGAAGCCTGACGGCGTCGGTTCTGCCGAGGACGACAATGGCGGCAGCGAGCCGGCCTACCGCTATGTCGAGACCCTGCCGAACGGCGTCTCGCACCTGATCTTCAAGATGCGCGACAACGGCCCGCTCGACAACACGCCCGAGGTGACGGTGCCATCAGGCCATCTCTTCGTGCTCGGCGACAACCGCGACAACTCCGCCGACAGCCGCGTGCCGCTGCGCTCCGGCGGCGTCGGACTCCTGCCGGTCGACAATCTGATCGGGCGCGCCGACGCCGTGGTCGGCTCCTGGGATCTCGGCGTGCGCAGCCAGCCGGTGTGGACCTGGCTGTCCGGCTTCAGGCTCGCGCGGTTCTTCACCGCCGTGCATTGAGCGGGGATCGTAGGATGTGAGCAAAGACGAATTCCTCGCTCTCGCCCTGCGAAATCCGATCAACGCGGCAATCGTCGACGAACTTCATCGTCTCGCACTGCCCGATGCATGGCTGGTCGCAGGTTGCCTGGTGCAGACGGTGTGGAACGTGCTCACGGGCCGCGCCATCGATCACGGTATTGCCGACTACGACGTGTTCTATTTCGATCCCGATACATCATGGGAAGCGGAGGACGCGGTGATCCGCAAGCTGCAGGCGCGCCTGGCGCCTCTCGGCGCCAAGATCGAGATTCGCAACCAGGCGCGCGTGCATCTGTGGTATCCCGACAAGCACGGCCTGCCCTATCCGCCGTTAACGCGCTCAACCGACGGCATCCACCGGTTCCTCACGGAGAACACACAGTTGGGTATCCGGCCCGCTGACGAGCGTCTCGACGTCTATGCGCCGCATGGATTCGAGGACGTCGCGAGGTTGATCGTGCGGCCCAATCGGGCACTGAATTTTTCCGCGCCCAATTACGCGGCGAAGGCCGCGCGATGGAAGGCGCTATGGCCGGAGCTCACGGTGATCGCGGCGGAGTGAGCCGCCTGATCCTCCTGGTCATTGCGCTCGCAATGACGGCGAGGAGAGCTGCGTTCTACCGCACCACACCCGACGTGACCCCTGCCTTGCGGCGCGGCGGCTTGATTTCCTTTTTCAGGAAGCAACGCGCCTCGCGGCCGGTATAGCCAGGGCGGGCGTAGGTAAAGGCACGGCATTTGTTGTCGGCGGTGCAGGCGGCCTTGCAGGCCTCGACGCTTTCGCCGTCCTTGAGCTCGAAATTGCGCAAGTCGCCGCCGGGGCGATCGATCGACGTCTCCACGCCCTCGACGCGCGGCTCGATCACGCCGGCGCCGCGGACGCCGGAGATGCAGCAATTGCCGGGCACGCGCGCCGGCACGGTGTTCTTGAGCCAGCACACGGCCGCGGCGCCGTCGATGTCGGGATAGCTGAAGCTCCAGGAACGGCACTTGCGGTCGCGCTCGCACAGCAGCGCGCAATCCTCGGGGTCGCCCGAGGTGACCGGCGTGCTGAAATAGTCGCCGCCGGGCCGGTCGAACGCCGTTTGGGCGCGCGCCGGCACGCCCGTGAATACGAGCGAAAGCAGCGTGACGCATGCCACGACGCTGGCCATGACGCCCCGGGACAGGCGGCCCTTCCCCATCGGAACAGCTTTCGAGTTATTGACGACGCTCAGGTTTTTCAGCCGATCATTTGATCGCCGCAAACCTGTATGGGCGATGAACGGCCTGAATCCTGGTCGTCGCGTATGAATTAGAAGGCGTATTCCGCGTAGGCCGGTTCCACCGAGCCCTTCCAGGGGCCATTGAACTTCTCGAGCATTTCCTCGGCCGGTGTCCGGCCGGAATCGATGATGCGGTCGAGCGGCTCGAGATGCCGGGTCTCGTCGCGGCCGAGCTGATCGATCCGGCCGCGCCGGCGCAGGCCCGCATGTGCCAGAACGAGGCATTCCTTGGCGATCTCGAACAGATAGCGGTCCTTGATCCGTGCCTTGAAGCCGAAGCGCGGCACGTCGTCGCGCAGAGCCTGGCGCTCATGCGCGCCCCAGTGCTTCACCATGTCCCATGCGGCATCCAGCGACACATCGTCATAGAGCAGCCCAACCCAGAAGGCCGGCAGCGCCGGCAGCCGCCCCCACGGCCCGCCGTCGGAGCCGCGCATCTCGAGGTAGCGCTTCAGCCGCACTTCCGGGAAGATCGTCGAGAGATGGTTGGCCCAGTCCGACAGCGTCGGGCGCTCGCCGGGAAGGTTGTTGTTGCGGCCGTCGAAAAAGGCGCGGAACGAAGAGCCCGAGACGTCGATGTACTCCTCGCCGCGCTTGACGAAATACATGGGCACGTCGAGCGCGTAGTCGACATAGCGCTCGAAGCCCATGCCGTCCTCGAACGCCCACGGCATCATGCCTGCGCGGGCATTGTCGGTGTCGCGCCAGATCTCGGAGCGGAACGAGAGGAAGCCGTTCGGCCTGCCTTCGGTGAACGGCGAGTTGGCGAACAGCGCGGTTGCGACCGGCTGGAGCGCGAGCGACACGCGCAGCTTCTTGACCATGTCGGCTTCGGAGCAGAAGTCGAGATTGGTCTGCACCGTGCAGGTCCGGTACATCATGTCGAGGCCGTATTGGCCGACCTTCGGCATGTAATTGGTCATGATCTTGTAGCGGCCCTTGGGCATCACCGGAATGTCGGAGCGCGACCAGGACGGCGTCATGCCGAGACCGAGAAAGCCGATTCCGAGCGGGGTTGCGATCTCGCGCACCTGGGCGAGGTGCGCCATCAGCTCGCTCTGGGTCTGGTGCACGTTCTCCACCGGCGCGCCGGAGAGCTCGAACTGTCCGCCCGGCTCAAGCGAGATCGCGCCGCCGCCGGTGACGTCGTAGAGGCCGATGATGTTGCCCTTCTCCATGATCGGCTCCCAGCCGAGCAGGAGCTTCATGCCTTCGAGCAGCGCGCCGATACCGCGCGCGCCCTCATAGGGCACCGGACGGTGGTCTTCGAGCGTGAACGGCGTCTTCTCGTGCTCCGTGCCCATCCGGAATTCGGACGGGTCCTTGCAGCCGGCCTCGAACCACGCGACGAGCTCGTCACGCGACTGCAGCGGCGTCATATCGATCTGGTCTCGCGCCATATCAAACTCTAATCAAAGGCGCTTCGACCGAATGCGCGCGGGGTGAAGGGGATCGTCCGCGAACCCACCGGGTGCGCGGACGTGCTGGTTGCCGCGCGATCATCGCGTGGGCGTGCTTTCGTTGACGGTCGCGACGGGCGGCAGCTTCATCTCGCCGCACGAGCAGCCCAGCCGGTCGAGCAGACCGCTGAGCTTGACGGCGTCGGCATCGGACAGTTTCGAGCCGACATATTTCTCGATCGCGGCGGAATAGGCGCCCCACATGCGCTTCTGCAGTTCGCGACCGGCTTCGGTGATCTCCACGAACTGGCCGCGCTTGTCCATCTTGCATTCGCGCCGGGAGGCGAGCCCCTCGTCGACCAGGCGGTCGATCAGACGCGAGGTGGAGTATTGCGGGATCAGCATCTGACGCTCGAGTTCCACCGGCCGCAGCTCTCCGGAAGGCGCGCGCGACAGTTCGAGCAGCGCGTCATACCAGGCCAGCGGCGGGAATCCCGCCTTCTTCAGGTCCTGCTCGACGCAGTCGAGCACGCGGCTCTGCACCCGCATCAGGCGGATCCAGGCGGAGGTTGCCTCGGTCGATGGTTTGCGTTTCATGGTCCCGCTCAAGCTCGTCGCCCGTCTCTTACCCCACTCGATGCACCTGCATCAATCTTGACTATTGCATGCAGGTGCATGTAGGCGTTCCTTCGCCATAGCCAAGCGTCAAGAGGAGGAAATTCCATGAAGCTCTATTATTCGCCCGGCGCCTGCTCCCTGTCCCCCCACATCGCGCTCCTGGAAGCCGGCCTGCCCTACGAGTTGGTCAAGGTCGATATCCGGGCCAAGAAGCTCGAAAATGGTGAGGATTATCTGAAGCTGAACCCCAAGGGCCAGGTCCCTGCGCTGGGCCTCGACAGCGGCGAGATCGTGACCGAAGGCCCGGTGATTGTCCAGATGATCGCCGATCAGGCTTCCGCCAAGGCGCTGGCGCCGGCCCATGGCAGCGCCGAGCGCTACAAGTTGCTCGAATGGCTGAACTTCCTCACCTCCGAGGTGCACAAGAGTTTTGGCCCGATGTTCGCCCCCGCCCTGAACGACGAGGCCAAGGCGTTCTTCAAGGACCGTGTCATGGGCAAGCTGAAATACATCGACAGCCAGCTCGCCGATCGCGACTACCTGATGGGCAAGCAGTTCACGGTCGCCGATGGCTATCTCTTCACGATGCTGACCTGGGCCGACCGGATGAAGTTCGACTTGTCGGCAATGCCGCACCTTGCCGCCTACAAGGCCCGCGTCGCCGCCCGGCCGCAGGTGCAGGAGGCGCTGAAGAAGGAAGGGCTCGCGCAGGCGAAATAGACGCGCGCAAGAGGCGACATGCGAAAAGGCCGGATCGAGGATCCGGCCTTTTTTCATGCGAACCATTCGATCGGCAGCGGCGTCGAAGGATCATCTGCGCGAGACAGTTGCCCCCAGGAACTTGATCGTCCTCACGACCCGCCGCCGGCGCGCCGCTCGCGATGCTCGGCGTGCCATGGCGCCGGATCATCGTACCATATACTTATGAACTACTACTGTTCGCCAAATGTAAGCGGTGCTGTCTTGTCAGCACCCGGAAAGAGGACGAGCTTGGCGCATTGATTGAAGAATATTGCACTCTCACCGGAGTTGAAGTTGACGATTGCCGTCGTCCTGATCGTTGCAAGTGCGTTGGTGGGAATAGCGACCGGCCGCGTTTTCAGGATCTGGGCGCTGGTCGTGATCTCCCCGTTGATCGCGATTGTCTCGGCAATTGTTCTTCGCGTGTACGATTTCGGGATGGTGGGAGGCGTGACCGTCGTCGCCATCTGTCTTGTCGCCTCCCAGCTCGCCTACTTCGCGGCATCGTATCTGCTGCACGCTCGCGCGGTCTCACCTCGTGACGAAGTCGACGGCGAGCCAGGCGAGATAGGCCAGGAAAAAATCCGCCGCCAACAAAAGTAACACCAGCCCGGCCCAGAGCGCCGGGCCCCTGCGGCGCAGACGCGCCGGCTTCTGCTGCGATGAGATTCGGTCAGTTGCGGACGCAACAGCATATTTCACGGCATGACCGCGACCGAGCGCGGTCTTCCGCAGCACCACGGAGTTCATCAAGGGTAACTTTCTATTCGTTTTCGCTTGCCGAAGGATCGGCAAGTATCCCAACGCCATTCGTGACCCTGACCCGCAGCAAGACTAGTGCCAAGGCCGAGCAAAAGAACGGCGCCGCTTTGACGCGCCCATGGCAATTGGGCGCGCCGAGGCAGCGGGGACTCTGGCACGGTTCCTACACAGATCCTGTGAGCGGTTCCACAACCTGGAACAAATCTGATGCAACCGAGAGGACGCGCAAAAGAAAAGGCCGGATCGCTGACCCGGCCTTTCCGATTCGAATGCGCAGCCCGTCTGCCATCAGGCAGCTGCCGCCTTCTTCGGCGCGAACCGCCCGTAGAAGGTTTCACCCTTCGCGGCCATCTCCTCGAGCAGCTTCGGCGGGGTGAAGCGCGAGCCGTACTTCGCCTCCAGCTTGTGGCAGAGCTCGACGAACTTCCTCGTGCCCATGAAATCGATATAGGACAGCGTGCCGCCGGTGAACGGCGCGAAGCCGAAGCCGAGGATCGAGCCGACATCCGCCTCGCGCGGATCGGTGATGACGTTGTCCTCCACCGTGCGCGCGGCTTCCACCGCCTGCACCACCAGGAAGCGCTGCTTCAGTTCCTCGATATCGAGCGTATCGGGGTCGAGCTGCTTCGGCTGCAGCGCGGAGAGGCCCGGCCACAGGCTCTTCGAGCCCTTGCCCTTCTCGGGGTAGTCGTAGAAGCCCTTGCTGTTCTTGCGGCCGAGACGGCCCTGCTTCTCGACCATCTCCACCATCAGCCTCTTCTGATCGGGATTGATGGCGTTGGGGCCGAGATCGGCTTCCGTCGCCTTCATGATCTTGAGGCCGAGGTCGAGCGCGACTTCGTCCGAGAGCGAGAGCGGGCCGACCGGCATGCCGGCCATCTTGGCGCAGTTCTCGATCATCGCCGGCGGCACGCCTTCGAGGAACATCTCGTTGCCTTCGGCGACGTAACGGCCGACGCAGCGATTGGCAAAGAAGCCTCTGGAGTCGTTGACCACGATCGGCGTCTTGCCGATCTGGCGGACGTAGTCGAGCGCGGTCGCCAGCGCGACATCGCCGGTGTTCTTGCCGAGGATGATCTCGACCAGCATCATCTTCTCGACCGGCGAGAAGAAGTGGATGCCGACGAACTTGCCCTGGTCCTTGAAGGATTCAGCAAGAGAGGTGATCGGCAGCGTCGAGGTGTTCGAGGCGAAGATCACGTCCCGCTTCAGATATTCCTGCGCCTTGGCGAAGGTCTCGGCCTTGACCTTGCGGTCCTCGAACACGGCCTCGATGACGAGGTCGACGTCCTTCAGCGCCGCATAGTCCGCGGTCGGCGTGATACGCGCGAGCAGCTTCTCGGCATCATCAGCCTTGGCACGGCCCTTCTTGATCTGCTCTTCAATCACCTTCTGCGCATGCGCCTTGCCCTTGTCGGCGCTTTCCTGGTCGCGGTCGATCAGGACGACGTCGAGGCCGGCGCGGGCCGAGACGTAGCCGACGCTGGCGCCCATGAAGCCGGCGCCGATCACGGCGATCTTCTTCACCTTGGTTGCGGGGACGTCCTTCGGACGGCGTGCGCCCTTGTTGAGCTCCTGCATCGACAGGAACAGGCTGCGGATCATCGCGGCCGCTTCCTTCGAACGAAGCACCGAGGTGAAGTAGCGCGACTCGACGCGGAGCGCCGCGTCGATCGGCAGCTGCAGGCCCTCATAGACGCAGCTCATGATCGCGCGCGCGGCCGGATAGTTGTCGTAGGTCTCCCGGCGATAGATCGCGTTGCCCGCCGGGAACATCATCATGCCGGCCTTTGAGAACACCGGGCCGCCGGGCAGCTTGAAGCCCTTCTCGTCCCAGGGCGCGACTGCCTTGCCGCCGCCCTTGATCCACTCCTTCGCGGCCTTGATGAGGTCGGCGGCGGGAACGATGGCGTGAATCAAATTCAGCGCCTTGGCCTTCTCGACCGTGACAGGATCGCCCTTGAGCAGGATCGTCATCGCATCCTGCGGAGGCACCAGACGCGGCACGCGCTGCGTACCGCCGGCGCCGGGGAACAGGCCGACCTTGACCTCGGGCAGGCCAAGGCGGGTCTTGGGATTTTCGGCCGCGACCCGATAGTGGCAGCACAGCGTGATCTCGAAGCCGCCGCCGAGCGCGAGGCCGTTGATCGCGGCCGCCCACGGCTTGCCTGATGTTTCGATCGAGCGCAGCACCTGCGAGAAGCGGCGGCTCTGGTCGAACAGCATCTGGTTCGCCGCGGTCTCGTCCTGCTCCTTGAACACTTTTGCGTAGGCCTGGTTCATGCCTTCGAGCATGGAGAGGTCAGCGCCGGCGCAGAACGCCTCTTTCGCCGAGGTGATGACGACGCCCTTCACCGCGGCATCGGCCGTGGTCGCCTTGACGATCGCGTCGAGCTCGCTGGTCGAGGTCTCGTCGAGCACGTTCATCGAACGGCCCGGGATGTCCCAGGTAACGAGCGCGATGCCGTCGGAATCGGTCTCAACCTTGAAGTTCTTGTACGACATGGTGGTTGCTCCCTACGCTTACACCCGCTCGATGATCGTCGCGGTGCCCATGCCGCCGCCGATGCACAGCGTGACCAGGGCGGTGGACTTATTGGTGCGCTCGAGCTCGTCGAGCACGGTGCCGAGGATCATCGCGCCGGTTGCCCCGAGCGGATGGCCGAGCGCGATGGCGCCCCCATTGACGTTGATCTTGGCGTTGTCGATGTCGAAGGCCTGGATGTAGCGCAGCACCACCGAGGCGAAGGCCTCGTTGAGCTCGAACAGGTCGATATCCGACTTCTTCATGCCGGAACGCGCGAACAGCTTTTCGGTGACGTCGACCGGACCGGTCAGCATCATCGCCGGCTCCGAGCCGATATTGGCGAAGGCGCGGATTTTTGCACGCGGCTTCATGCCGTACTTGGCACCCGCCTCCTTGCTGCCGAGCAGCACGGCACATGCGCCGTCGACGATGCCCGAGGAGTTGCCGGCGTGATGCACGTAGTTGACGCGCTCGATCTCCGGGTGCGACTGCACCGCGACACTGTCGAAACCGCCCATCTGCGCCATCATCGTGAACGACGGCTGCAGCTGCGCCAGCGACTGCATCGTCGTCGAGGGACGCATGTGCTCGTCCTTGGCGAGAATGGTGAGCCCGTTGATGTCCTTCACCGGCACCACGGACTTGTTGAAGCGGCCCTCGTCCCAGGCCTTAGCCGCGCGCTGCTGGCTCTGGACGGCGTAGGCGTCGACGTCGTCGCGCGAGAAACCGTATTTGGTCGCGATCAGATCGGCCGACACGCCCTGCGGCATGAAATAGGCCGGCACCGCCATCGAGGGGTCCATCGGCCAGGCGCCGCCGGAGGCGCCGATGCCGACGCGGCTCATGGATTCGGCACCGCCGCCGATGACGAGCTCATGCTGGCCGCTCATCACCTGCGCGGCGGCAAAATTCACGGCATCGAGGCCGGAGGCACAGAAGCGGCTGATCTGCACGCCGGGCACGGCTTCGCCGAGACCTGCCTTCAGCGCCGCGAAGCGGGCAATGTCGGAGCCGGCCTCGCCGACGGGATCGACCACGCCAAGCACGACGTCGTCGACCGAGTCCTCCGGCAGGTTGTTGCGGTCCTTCAGCGCCTTCAGCGGCACGGTGGCGAGCGCAAGCGCGGTGACTTCGTGCAGCGCGCCGTCTGGCTTGCCGCGGCCGCGCGGGGTGCGGACGTGGTCGTAGATATAGGCATCTGCCATGGGAGCCTCCTGATTGCAGTTATTGGTGACGACCGCGACGCGATCGGGATTGTCGTTGACGCGAAGGAATTCTCAGAACGCCTCAGCCGGCAGTTCCATGATGGTCGCGCAGCCGGACTGGATGCGCGCGAGATTGGCCGCGGTCTCCGGCAGCATCCGCTCCATGAAGAAGCGGCCGGTGACGAGCTTGGTCGAGAGATAGGGCGTGGCTCCACTCTCGGCAATCTTGGCCTGGGTGACCTTCGCCATCTTCGCCCACATGTAGCCGAGCGCGACGAAGCCGAAGAGATGCATGTAGTCGGTCGCCGCCGCGCCGGCATTGTCCGGCTTCATCATCGCGTTCTGCATCAGCCATGTCGTGGCCTGCTGGAGATGGCCGAGCGAAGTCGAGAGCGGGGTGATGAAAGGCTTCATCGCCTCGTCGCCGCCGTTCTCCCTGGCGAAGGCCATGACCTCGCCGAAGAACGCCATGATGGCGCGGCCGCCGTCGCGCGGCAGCTTGCGGCCGACGAGGTCGAGCGCCTGGATGCCGTTGGCGCCTTCATAGATCATGGCGATGCGTGCATCGCGCACGAACTGCTCCATGCCCTGCTCGGCGATGTAGCCATGGCCGCCATACATCTGCTGCGCCTGCACCGCGTTGGCAAAACCGTAATCGGTGAGGAAGCCTTTCAGCACCGGGGTCATCAGGCCCATGTGGTCGTCGGCGGCCTGGCGGTCCTTCGGATCTTCGGAGCGGTGGGCGACGTCGCTCTTCAGCGCGGTCCACATCACGAAGGCGCGCGCGGCCTCGTTGAAGGCGCGGATCGAGAGCAGCGTGCGGCGCACGTCGGGATGCACGATGATCGGGTCGGCCGCCTTGTCCGGCGCCTTGGCGCCGGTGAGCGCGCGGCCCTGGATGCGCTCGCGGGCATAGGCGACCGCGTTCTGATAGGCGACCTCGGACTGCGCGAGGCCCTGCACGGCGACGCCGAGGCGGGCCTCGTTCATCATCACGAACATGCCCTGCATGCCCTTGTTTTCTTCGCCGATCAGCCAGCCGGTGGCGTCGTCGTAGTTCATCACGCAGGTGGAGTTGCCGTGGATGCCCATCTTGTGCTCGATCGAGCCGCAGACGACGCCGTTGCGCTGCCCGACCGAACCGTCGGCATTCACGAGGAATTTCGGTACCACGAACAGCGACACGCCCTTGATGCCGGCGGGCGCGCCCTCGATGCGGGCGAGCACGAGGTGGATGATGTTGGAGGCCAGGTCGTGCTCGCCGGCCGAGATGAAGATCTTGGTGCCGGTGATCTTGAAGCTGCCGTCGGCCTGGCGCACCGCCTTGGTGCGGAGCATGCCGAGGTCGGTGCCGCAATGCGGCTCGGTCAGGTTCATGGTGCCGGTCCACTCACCCGCGATCATCTTCGGCACATAGGTCTTCTTCTGCTCCGGCGAGCCGTGAACGAGCAGCGCGGCGGTCGCGCCCATGGTGAGGCCGCCATACATCGAGAACGCCATGTTGGCGGAGATCTGGAATTCGTTGACGGCCTGGGAGAGCGTCACCGGCAGGCCCTGGCCGCCGAACTCGGTCGGCGCCGACAGGCCGAGCCAGCCGCCTTCGGCGACCTGCTTGAACGCGTCCTTGAATCCCTTCGGCGTGGTGACGCTGCCGTCGTCCGCGCGCTTGCAGCCTTCGAGATCGCCGACGCGATTCAGCGGCTGCAGCACCTCTTCGGCGAGCTTGGCGGCTTCGCCGAGGATCGCCTCGCGCACGTCGCTCGACGCATCGGAGAAGCCGGCGAGGTTGTCGTAGCGGTCGATCTGGAAGACGTCGTTGAGCAGGAAGTTCACGTCTTCGACGGGGGCTTTGTAGATCGGCATGGCGTTCTCCCGGCAGGCCTTTTAGGGATGATGTTGGGCTTATGATTGGGTGGCGGCAAGCTGCTCCGCCATCAGGCGGTGCAGCATGTTGATCGCCTTGAGCGGGCGCACCATCACCTTGAAGTGCGTGATGCGTCCCTCGGTATCGAAGGTGATGATGTCGACACCATTGATCTCGATGCCGTCGATCGTGTTCTTGAATTCGAGCACGGCGCCATGGGCGCTCTTCCATTCGCCGACATAGGTGAAGCCGGGACCGCCGAGCACCTTCTCGGCGCTGGAAAGGTATTTGAAGGTGATGTCGCGGCCGCGCTGCGGCGAATGCACGACGGGGCTTTCGAACACGGCGTCAGGATGCAGCAGGTCCCAGAGCGCGGTGCGGTCATGAGACTTCATGTAGGCGTACCAGGAATCGAGGCCGGTCATTCTCGGGTCCTCCCTAAAGGGCTTTCCAGGAGCCTTGGCAAAAAAGCGAAAACAACCCCATGCACAGTAGCGAGCAGGTTGATTCCGCCGGGTTTTCGGGTGGGTCTTTTGCCCTCCCTCAAGCCGCCTCATATGCACATTGACGCATATGCGCCGATGCGCATAAAGTCAAGTGAGTTGGTCAAGGTCGAAGAAGGAGGCCAGTCATGGCACTGGGCGACGCAATCCTCGCATGCCTGACGGAACGGCCAATGACGGGCTACGAGCTCGCCAAGACGTTCGATTCCTCGATCGGCTTCTTCTGGAAGGCCGACCACCAGCAAATCTACCGCGAGCTCTCCAAGCTGCGCGACCGCGGCTACATCCAGGGCCGCGAGGTCGTGCAGTCAGGCAAACCCAACAAACTCATCTATACGCTCACTCCGGAAGGGCGAACAGCGCTGCGGCACTGGGCCGCGCGGCCGAGCACGCCCCCCTCCATCAAGGACGACCTGCTGGTGCGGCTGCACGCGCTCGACAGCATCGACATCGAGCCGATGCGCACCGACCTGATGGCCCGCCTGGAGCACCATCGCGACCGCCACGCCAATTACGAACGCATCCTGAAGAAGCGCTTTCCGGACGGCACCGCGGAAGGCCGGCTCGATCTCGGCAATTTGCTGCTGCTCCAGCTCGGCGCGCGGCACGAGCAGATGGTGGCCGACTTCTGCGAGGAGGCGCTCGAGGCGCTGTCGGCGATGAGCGGCAAGGGCACGGTGGTGCCGATCGAGGGTGGCAAGCGCGAAGGGAAGGGGTAGAGGGGGGCATGACAGCGGTTGTTCGGCGACCGGACGGACGCAACGTCCACCCCTCAGTTCCCCCCGCCCAACTTTAAGACACCCGCGTCCCATTCCTTAACCCGTTATTTACCGTAACAGGAAAAAGTCGGTTTTCGAGGCAGACGACCCGCGCCAAATCCGATTGTCTTTGCAACCGGCACGCGTGGGGAGGCTGGAGGCGCCGGGTGGGGCGCCGGAGTCGGAACCGGACAGAGTCATGAATTCGCGCGTATCGTGGAGTGTTGACGGCATCGATCCATCCGTAAGGGAGCGGGCCGAGGCTGCTGCGCGTCGCGCGGGCATGTCGCTCAACGATTGGCTCAACTCCACGCTCGGCGAAACTGCTCCACCGAACTTTCGCGGACCTTACGATCAGCGTCACGATCAACGTCCGCAACACATGCCGAGCCAGGAGAGCCGCGAAGTCGCTGACATCCACCAGCGGCTTGACGCGATCACCCAGCAGATCGAACGGATTTCAAAGCCCGCTCCGCGCCAGGACTCTTCTCGTGAAAGAGACGTCTCGCGCGAGCAAGGCGTCGCGCGCCAGCTCAACGACGCGATCTCGCGGCTCGACGCGCGCCTGTCGCAAATCTCCCGCCCGCAGCAGCCGCAGGCCCCGCGGCCAGCCCCTGCCCCATCGCCCGTTGAAGCGCGCCAGCGTCAGGCCGATGCGGTGGAGCGCGCGGCCGCGCAGGTCTATCGCAGCTCGCCACCCCTGAGCCCCGCCTCGTTCGACGTCGCGGTCGCCGAGATCACCGCGCGCCAGAGCGAGCTCGACGGCTTTGCGCCGAGGCAAATGCCGCCGCGCTC
Source organism: Bradyrhizobium sp. SMVTL-02 (assembly GCF_051853005.1). Lineage (NCBI taxonomy): Bacteria > Pseudomonadati > Pseudomonadota > Alphaproteobacteria > Hyphomicrobiales > Nitrobacteraceae > Bradyrhizobium > Bradyrhizobium sp. SMVTL-02. Next base: position 7,768,241 of record NZ_CP182469.1, read on the forward strand.
GGCGCCCTCGATTGCACCCGCAGCACCTTACGCGCCGCCGATGGCGCCGCACGCGCCTGCCTACGCTCCGCCGTCACCGCAGCCGGGGCCGGATTTCTCGTCGCTCGAGCGGCATCTGCTCAAGATCACGAGCCAGATCGAAGCGCTGCAGCGGCCGGACAATGCCGAGCAGGCGATCAACGCGTTCCGCAGCGAGCTTGCGGAAATTCGCACCGCCATCACCGAGGCGATGCCGCGGCGCGCGATCGAATCGATCGAGAACGAAATCCGCTCGCTGCATCGGCGCATCGACGAGACCCGCTCCAACGGCACCGACGCCCAGGTTCTGTCAGGCATCGAGCGCGCGCTGTCCGACATCAAGCAGGTGCTGCGGACGCTGACCCCGGCCGAGCAGCTCACCGGCTATGACGAGGCAATCCGCAATCTCGGCGCCAAGCTCGACCTGATCCTGCGCGCCAATGACGATCCCTCGACGGTGCGCCAGCTCGAAGGCGCCATCGCGGCGCTGCGCGGCATCGTCTCCAACGTCGCCTCCAACGAGGCGCTGGCCCGGCTGTCCGAGGACGTGCAGCTGCTGTCGTCCAAGGTCGACCAGATCACCCGCGCCTCCGGCCACGGCGACAGCTTTGCGGTGCTGGAGCAGCGCATCGCCGCCCTCACCGCCGCGCTGGAAACGCGCGAGCGGCCGCAGCCGGCCGAGAGCACCGAGCATCTGGAAGCCGCAATCCGCGCGCTGTCGGACCGCTTCGACCGCATGCAGGTCGGCAACGATTCCGCCTCGACCTTCGCGCATCTCGAACAGCGGATCTCGTATCTCCTGGAGCGGATCGAGGCCGCCGCCGATCCGCGCAACGGCAATTTGAGTCGCGTCGAGGACGGCCTGCACGACATCCTCAGGCATCTGGAGCGCCAGCAGGCGACCTATGCGGCCCTCGCCGAGAGCCGCAACTCGGCGCCATCGGTCGATTCCGGCGTGGTCGATCTCGTCAAGCGCGAGCTGTCCGACATCCGCTTCAGCCAGGCCGAGACCAACCGCAGCACCCAGGACTCGCTCGACGCCGTGCACAGCGCGCTCGGGCATGTCGTCGATCGCCTCTCCATGATCGAGGGCGATCTGCGCGCGGTGCGAACCGCGCCGCCGGCCCCGGCGCCGCAGCCGATGCCGATGGCTGCTCCCATCGAGCCCGCGCCGATGGCGCGCGACCCGCGGCCACAAGCACAGCCGCCGAAATACGATCCGAAGCCGGAGCTGCCGAACCCGGCCGCCATGCAGCAGGCGCCGCCCTCCGCCTTCGTCGCCGCGCCGCGTGAATTCCATGCCGCCGCACCGGCTGCGCCGCCGCAGATGCCGCCGCCCGTTCCGCCGCGCGCGATCAGCGAGATCCTGGAGCCGCACACGGCGCCCGCACGCGCCGCGATCGCGCCAGAACTGCCGCCGGATCATCCGCTCGAGCCGGGCACGCGGCCGGGCGGCCGCGTCGCTACCCCATCAGAGCGCATCGCCGCCTCCGAGAGCGCGATCAGCGAAATTCCCGCCGCACCGAAAGAGCCGGTGTCGTCGTCGAGCTTCATCGCGGCCGCGCGCCGCGCGGCGCAAGCTGCCGCCGCACAGCCGCCCGAGAAGCCGGCCCGTGGCGCCAAGGCCGCGATCGCCCGCGCCAAGGAGAAGGGCCAGGAAGGCGGCTCGACCATCACCTCAAAAATCCGCTCGCTGCTGGTCGGCGCGAGCGTGGTCGTGATCGTGCTCGGCACCTTCAAGATGGCGATGAACCTGCTCGAGGGCGGCAGCGCGCCGCCCGCACCGCAGGCGATGCAGAATATTCCGAGCGAGCCGGCACCGCCGCCTGCGCCACCTCCGGTCGAGACCAAGCCGGCCTCGCTCGAGCAGATCACGCCGTCGATGACCTCGCCGACGCCGATCGGGCGGCAATCGCAGAACAATGCCGCCCCGACTCCCAGTTCCGGCAACTCGGCCTCGGTCGAAATCCCGCAGGCGCCTGCCGCGGCAGTGCCGCCGCCTGCTGTGAGCAGCGACATCACCGGCGCGCTGTCGGGCACCAGCCGCGCGCGGCTCGGCCTCGTCCAGGTGCCGCCGAGCGAGAAGCTGCCTGATGCCATCGGCGGCCCGGCCTTGCGTACCGCTGCGATGAAGGGCGATGCGACCGCGGCCTACGAGATCGGCGTGCGCTTTGCGGAGGGCAAAGGCGTCGCCACCAATTACGACGAAGCGGCGAAGTGGTACGACCGCGCGGCGCAGGCCGGCGTGGTGCCCGCGACCTTCCGGCTCGGCACGCTCTATGAAAAGGGCCTGGGGGTGAACAAGGACGCCGACATCGCGCGCCGCTACTACACCCAGGCCGCCGAGCGCGGCAACGCCAAGGCGATGCACAATCTCGCGGTGCTCGATGCCGACGGCGGCGGACGCGGCGCCAACTACAAGAGCGCGGCGCAGTGGTTCCGCAAGGCTGCCGATCGCGGCGTGGCCGACAGCCAGTTCAACCTCGGCATCCTCTATGCCCGCGGCATCGGCGTCGAGCAGAACCTCGCCGAGTCCTACAAATGGTTCAGCCTCGCGGCCGCGCAGGGCGATGCGGATGCCGCCGGCAAGCGCGACGACGTCGCCAAGCGCCTCGACCCGCAGTCGCTCGCTGCCGCCAAGCTCGCGATCCAGACCTTCAGCGCCGAGCCGCAGCCCGACGATGCCGTCAACGTCCCAACGCCGAACGGTGGCTGGGACAGCGCGCCGCAGGCGAACGCGAAGCCCGCGCCGAAGCCGGTCACGGCCAGGCGCTCGGCCTCCGCGGCGCATTGAAGCGCGATGCGATAGCGCTCCGCGAACAGGGTCCCTCGCACTACGGCGGCGTTTCCCAGGCAAGCCTGTCGATCTTGCCGAGCGGCGTTGTTTGATTCGACAGGAATATGACCGCGCGCAATCCATCGGTGTAATAGGGGTCGCCTGTCAGATTTGCACGCGGCGCGGATGGTGGTGCGGCTCCGACGCCATTGACGTAACCGAAGCGCTCGCTGAATCCGGACATGATGAGATCCTGAAGAAAATAGGCCCGATCGAAATCGACGTCGGGCGCAATCTTGTGCGTGGTCAAGTTCCATGTCTGATCGGTCAGTCGGACACCAATATCCCGGCTCACATGGCCGACCCACACCCTTCGATTATCGAAGGTGTACGGCGTCAGCCAAAATCGGGCGTGAATGCGCTCATTGATGGTGGACCGGGCTTTCTGAACGACGACGTCTTCCCTGCGGCCGAACACGTAAAGCGGGCTCACGGGCGACGTCTGATACGGATCTCGAAGCAAGAAAGCGCGCGCGGTCTCGATCGCGCTTGCAAAATCGAGCTGTCTGGCAAGGTGCCATCCGCGGGCAATGAGAGGGACGATGGGGTCTTGCTTGCTTTCGATGATGACGAGATTGAGCGGATCACCATCACGTTTCCCCTCAGGCCCCTTGGTACAGCAGGCGAAGTTTGCAAATCTCTCCCGCAATGACGAAAGATCGAGTTCCTCGATCTTCGTGCCAGGATAGACTTTCTCGGCTTGAATATTGGTGCCGACAAACGGCGGCCCTGGAACCAACAGCGCGAGCTCGAAGCTCTCCACGCGGCCCTTCCCGACGATCATGATGTGCGCATATTTGATGCCGGCATCCAGAACCCCGTAGACGAAGCCCGTCGTCTTGCTGTGCGGCGGAAGGTCGCTCGGCATCTGGCGCTTGAGAAAGAATTGGTCACGGGCGCGGTTGGCGTACCATGACAGAGCGCCGTGGAATCTGTAGGAGACCTCATAGGCAGAATAATAGTCGGGATCCATCGTGACCGGGAGAAGCGCCAATGCCTCGTCGGTCTCGTTCTCGATCGACAGCCAGACGGGTTGAATGTTGTAACCGGCCAGATTTTCACCAAAGCTCCTTTCGCTCTCATCCGCTCCGAGTGCGCTCGCACTCACCTTGATTCCCGGCACGGACTTCTGCTGGGCGCGGTTGATGAAACTTGCATCTCCGCTCGGATCTGGTGAAAACCGAAATGAGTTGACGACCGCTATCGACGTCAGCACGAGAGCCAAAAACGCGACACTCAGAAACTTGTGCGCCCTGATCGTCTTGATGGGGTTGAGAAGAGCGACGGCATTCTCGTTCATCTTGTCACCCGGCCTTTTCGTCAGGACGATGCGGATCAAGCTGCGTCACGTCCCTCTACCTCGGTTATCGTCCCGGGCTGACGATGCCCGGCCGTTGATCTGCATCAACGCTTCGGACCCCTTTTGCACTGAGGCAATCGCCAGTTCAGGTGCCACAAAGGAACACAAAGATGGGCATTCTCGACTGGTCGCGCAGGCAAGACGATCGTTTTCCAGACCAGAGGACCAAGATGAAGGCGGCCGCGCTGGCCGTCCTCTGGCTGGGAATTCCGGGAACGTCCACCGAGGCTCTCGCCGCCTCGTGCTCGTCTTACTACATTTCGGAAATCACTGTTGTATCGGCGCTCGACACCGAGGCCGGTCGTGTACAGACGTTTGTTGGATTTGGAACGTCGAAGGAAGAGGCCGAGAAGAACGCCTTGGGGTCGTGCTCGCACATCCAGCAAGACCTCCAAACATGCCTGGACTCGGATCGCATGCTGGGTCGTAATGCCGCGTCGGACACGGCTAACAGCTCGCTTCATTTGAAGTACACAAAGGCGGTCCAGCGCATCACTGGCTGCGATTAGCGCGACCTTCGCCGCGCGCATCGCTGTTCAGGCGTGTATGGAGGCACGCCGTTCGCTCGAGCCGTAGCCGGGCTGGGTTATTCCCAGGCAGAGAAGCCGCAGATGCAGTGCCTTGAATTCGGCTCAGGGCACAGGTTTGTTGCGAAAAACGCGGCGCCGTGTTCAATTCGTTGTCCCGCAGCGCGGCGTTTTCGGCTATGTGAGGAACGCGGCAATCGTTCGTCCTGCGCGAGCATTCCGCGGTCTTCGATCGTCCGCCGGACCAGGCTCGATGCAGCTCTATCTCCCGATCGCCGATCTTCCGGTCAACGTCTTCCTCGTGCTGGCGATGGGCGCGGCGGTCGGCTTCGTCTCCGGCATGTTCGGCATTGGCGGCGGCTTCCTGATGACGCCGCTCCTGATCTTCATCGGCATCACGCCGGCGGTCGCGGTCGCCTCCGTGGCGAGCCACATCGCGGCCTCCTCGTTTTCCGGCGCCCTGACCTATTGGCGACGACGTGCGATCGATCCGGCACTGGCGAGCGTTCTTTTATGCGGCGGTGTGACCGGGACGGCGCTCGGGGTGTGGACCTTCACGCAGCTTCGCGCGCTCGGCCAGCTCGACCTGATGATCGCGCTGTCCTACGTCGTGCTGCTCACCACGGTCGGCAGCCTGATGTTCTCCGAGGGCCTGCGCGCCCTGATGCGGACCCGGCGCGGCGCGGTGCCGCCGCGACGCACGCACAACTGGATCCACGGCCTGCCGCTGAAGATGCGGTTCAAGCGATCGAAGATCTATCTCTCGGTCATCCCCGTGCTGATCGTCGGCACCATGATCGGCTTCATCGGCTCCATCATGGGTATCGGCGGCGGCTTCATCCTGGTGCCGATCATGATCTATCTGCTCAGGGTGCCGACCTCGACGGTGATCGGGACCTCGATGGTGCTCACCCTCGTCACCATGCTGGTCGCGACCATTCTGCACGCGGTGACCAATCACCTCGTCGATGCGGTACTGGCGCTGATCCTGATGGTCGGCGGCGTCACCGGAGCGCAGTTCGGAGCACGTGCCGGCCAGAAGATCCGCGGCGAGCAGCTGCGGCTGCTGCTGGGCCTCTTGATCCTCTCGGTCGGCGTCCGCTTCGCGATCGAGCTGGTGATCCGGCCCGAAGATCTCTTCACCATTCGTGAGCTGGGGGTGAGCACCTGATGCGCACGCTCCTCGCCCTTCTTCTCGTCCTGCTACTTGGCTCCGCCGCGCGCGCCGAGCGGCTGATCGTGTCGGTCTCCAACCATCGCGTCACGGTGACGCCGAACTATTCCGGCGAGGAGCTGGTGCTGTTCGGCTCGGTGGAGAAGGACGCCACGACGCCCGCGGACCGCACCGCCTACGATCTCGTCGTCACCGTGATGGGCCCGCGCGCCGACATGGTGACGCGGCGGAAGGAACGCACCTTCGGCATCTGGATCAACACCGACTACCGGCAGTTCCTGCAGGTGCCGAGCTATCTGGCGCTGTTCGCCAATCGTCCCTTCGACGCCATCACCTCGCCCGAGATCGCGCGGCGGCAGCAGATCGGACTCAACAACGTGCGGCTGACGCAACGGGTCAGCGGCGACTTTGCCGACGTGGTGCCGAACGACCCGTTCCGCTCGGCCTTCGTCCGCCTGCGCACCGAGCGCGGGCTCTATCGCGAAGACCCGAGCGCGGTGACGTTCCTGACGCCGACGCTGTTCCGCACCGGCATTCCGCTGCCGGCGGAGGTGCCGATCGGCACCTATGAGGTCGAGATCAAGCTGTTCGCGAACGGCGCGCTCGTGACCAAGACCGAGACCGCCTTCGAGATCGTCAAGGTCGGCTTCGAGCAGTTCGTCGCGACGACGGCAAGGCAGAACGGGTTCGTCTACGGGCTTGCCACGGTGGCGATGGCGCTGATGACGGGGTGGATGGCGTCGATCGTGTTCAGGAAGGATTAGCGTACTCCGTCATTGCGAGCGAAACGGTCGCGGTAGGGACGCTCATTGCTGGGCGCCCCCCGCACAGATCCGTACGTGCGGCTTTCCCGCATACGGCTCCCACCTCGGGTGAGTAGCGGTGAAGCGTGTTCGGGGCCAAGGATGGAGGATTTGTGGCTTGGGGAGCAAGTCGGAGGCAAGCCGCGCGACCCGCTGCCACGTGGTCCCGTCAATCTGGCTGCGGCGCCGAAGCATCCGCCTCCATTGTTCGGTGACGAAGTAGCGGAAGGCGCTGAGCGCTCGGCTGTTGGTCGGTACCGCGTGGTAGTTGAAGTACCCGGTAACGACCTGCCGCAGCCATTTGCCCTGTTCGAGCACCGACTGGTGCATACGCCGTCGCATTCCCTGCTTCACGGCTTGCAGTTTCGCCCGCATGCGGTCTTTGCGAGACTTGCGCCTGATCTGGAACTTGCCTTGCTTGGATCGGCTGCAGATGAAGGTGAAGCCGAGGAAGTTGAAGGTCTCCGGCTTGCCGAGCCCGCGCCGCCTGCGGTTGTCCTCCGCATGACGTCCGAACTCGATCAGCCGGGTTTTCTCAGGGTGCAGTGACAGCGCGAACTCCTGCAGCCGTTTGCGCAATTCTTCGAGGAAGTGCCGGGCCTCATTCTCATGCTCGAAGCCGACGATGAAGTCGTCAGCGTAGCGCACGATGATCATGTCGCCCGCGGCCTCGCGCCGTCTGAAGCGTTCGGCCCACAGATCGAGGGCATAGTGCAGGTAGATGTTGGCAAGCAGCGGCGAGATCACCGCCCCTTGTGCCGTCCCCTGTTCGCTGACCCTGACCGTTCCTTCTTCGAGAACACCCGCCTTGAGCCATTTGCGGATCAGACGGATGATACGCTGGTCGCCGGTCCGATGTTCGACGAAGCGGATGAGCCATTCCTGGTCCACCATGTCGAAGAACGAGCGGATATCGGCGTCAACAATGAAGTTCACCCGCCGGCTCTCGATTCCGACCAGCAGCGCATCCATCGCATCGTGCGCGCTGCGCCCGGGCCGGAACCCATACGAGAACCCGAGGAAGTCCTCCTCGTAGATCGCGTTGAGCACCGTAGCGGTTGCCCGCTGAACGATCTTGTCCTCGAGGGACGCAATCGCCAGCGGTCGCTGCCGCCCATCCTGCTTCGGGATATGGACCCGCCGCGACGGCTGCGGCCGGTACGCTCCCCGGTGAACACGAGCATGCAGGTCCTCAAGATTGGCCTTGAGGTCTTGCTCGTAGTCCCGCCACATCATTCCGTCCACACCCGGCGCGGCATGCTTCTTCAGCGCGAAGAACTCCGCCTCGAGCAGTTCAGGCGTGATGTGGTGAAGCAGCGCAGTGAACCTCTCCTTCTTCCAGTTCGCCGTATGCGTTCCAACGCCTGTGTCACGCTTGTCCGGCTCGGCGTCCGGGGCGTGCTTTGCTGGTCCGCATTCCCCTTGGTCGCGGCCCTTCGCTCCACCAACTCCTCCGCGGATCGCTCCGCTTCGTTCGCAGGCTTCGACGCTACTACGGCCGCCTCCGACTTCCCGCATCCGTTCGTCATCGGCTTTGGCTCCTCGCCTTCCCGATGCGGACCTTGGGGGCATGTTGCCATCGGTCAGATGCGGGACCTCCCAGGTTCCGACGCGGTCCTTTGCTGCGTGATGGGGTCTTCGACCACGGCAGAGCGTCAGCGCCTCGCATAACGGCGCCGCACATGTTGCCTTCGACGTTGCTTACCGGCTCGGCCTCTGCGAGTTTCTGTCTTTCGCGGCTCAATAGCCCACCCCACAGCATCGTTGTGTACGCTTCGCAGCCGCCGTTGCCGACGGCCACGCAACACTCACTACCGGGCGCTCGCTACCGCTTACCCGGACCGGACTTCCACCGGTTGGACCACGCCAGCTTGCCTGGCGCACAAACAATCCAGAATCGCTCCGCGGTGATGGACTGGATGGCTTCGCTGCGCTCGCAATGACGATGTGGAGATGGCGGCCCATCCGGCTACGCCGCCGCCTTCGCCGGCCGCGTCACGAGATAAATGCCGAGCGCGACCGGGATGATGCCGAGCAGGTCGCGCGCCTCGACATGCTCGCCGAGCACGACGTACGCGAACAGCATGCCGAGCGGCGGCATCAGGAAGTGATAGGCGCTGGCGGCGGTGGCGCCGCACACCTTCAGAAGATGAAACCAGAGCCAGGAGGCGAGGATCGAGCCGCCGAGCACGAGAAAGGCGAAGGCGCCGATCAGGCCCGGCGTAAAGTCGATCGCGCGGACATCGGCGAAGGTGAACGCGATCGGCGCAAGCACGATGCCCGCAGCGAGGTTCTGCACACCATTGCCGATCCACAACGAGCCCCTCGGCGCGAGCAGCTTGAACAGAATGGTGCCGGTGACGATGGAGGCGAGCGAGGCCAGCGTGAAGACGATGCCGTGCAGGCTGTCGGTGCCGACCGAGAGACGGTGCCACACGATCGCCGTCACGCCGATGATGCCGAGCAGAAGTCCGCTCGCCTTGCGCCAGGTCATGCCTTCGCCGAGCAGCAGTGCGGCGAGCGCCCCCGTGAACACCGGATTGGCCGAGACGATCAGGCCGCCGAGACCGGCGGAGACCGATTGCAGGCCGGTGTAGCCGAGCCCGAGATAGAGCGCATTGTTGGCGATGCCGAGCACGGCGAAAACAGCGGCATCGCGCCAGGACAGCGACCAGGCCTCGCCGCGGATCAGCGTGGCGCCCAGAATCAGGATCCCGGCGAGCGAGAAGCGCGCGGCGAGCAGGATCAGCGGCGGGCAATGCGTGACGCCGATCTTGCCGGCGACGAAGGCATAGCTCCAGAGCAGGCAGAACAGGCCGATGGCGAGCGGCAAGGTATTGAAGCGGGTACGGGGAACCGAAATCGAAGGCGCAAGCGACATGGGGCATTCTCCTGAGCCTTCGATCTAGGGACGCCGCTTGTCATTTGGAAATTAAATGATTAACTTACGATCAGTGGATTTTCGAATGGATGCAGCTCGATCTGGAGCTCCTCCGCAGCTTCGTTTCGGTGGTCGAGGCCGGCGGCTTCACCCGCGCCGGCGAACGCGTCCACCGCACGCAATCGACCGTGAGCCAGCAGATCAAACGGCTGGAGGAGGATGTCGGCCAGGTGCTGCTGCACCGGGACGGCAAGGATGTGCGCCCGACCGAGGCCGGCGAGCGGCTGCTGTCCTATGCGCGGCGGCTGCTCTCGCTTGCCGAGGAAGCGCGCGACGTGCTGCGCCAGCCCGGCGGCGAAGGCGCGATCCGGCTCGGCATCCCCGAGGATTTCGCGGCCTATCGGCTGACGAAGCTGCTGGGCACGTTCTCGCGCTCGCACCCCGGCCTGCGCCTCGACGTGCGCGCCGACCAGAGCAAGAACCTCGCCCGCGATCTCGAACGCGGCGAGCTCGATCTGGCGCTCTACAAGCGCGCGGCCGGCGAGAAGGGCGCGATCGCGGTGTGGCCGGAGCGGGTGCACTGGGTCACCAGCAAGAGCCATCCGGTCGACGTCGACGTGCCATCAGTGCCCCTGATCGGCTTTCCGCTCGGCTGCGTCTATCGCGCCGGCGCCATCCACGCGCTGGAAAGCGCGGGCCGCGCCTGGCACACCGCCTACACGTCATCGAGTCTTTCCGGCATTCAGGCCGCGGTGGCCGCGGGCATGGGCTTAAGCATCCTGTCGGAAATGTCGATCCAGTCCGATCACCGCGTGCTGACGGCGAAAGACGGCTTTGCGCCAATCAGCAAGACCGAAGTGGCGCTGATGGCCTCGCCAAATGCGAGCCCCGCGACGCTGCGGCTTGCGGACCGGCTCGCGGAGTTCTGCGAGAACGTGCAGGCGAAGGCGGCGTAGTCGCCACGAGGTCGGTCTGTTCCCTCCCCCCTTGTGGCAGGGCTATCGCATATGGCTCGTTGCGGCGGCCTGCGCGCACGCCTCGTCCTTCGAGGCGGCGCTCATGCGCCTCCTCAGGATGAGGCTAATCAGCGTCAGTGCCCGTTGAAACTGCTGCCGCGCACTCCGTCCTCATCCTGAGGAGCCCGCCTGAAGCGGGCGTCTCGAAGGATGGCCGCGGGAAAAGTTTTCAAATGCGATAGCCTGCTTACAAGGGGGGAGGAAGCGCGGTGGTGTGCACGGCAAACAGCGTGGGTCCAACACGGACTGCTCAATAACACCGCGACGCTGCAATCGCGTGGACGCGGCGGTCGCCCAGCAGGTGGGCGACGAAGCCGTTCTTCGGAAAGATCCTTGCGAACGCTTCATCGCGGATGCTGAGGCCGCCGGCATAGGCGCCGAAGGCGGGCATCACGGCGCGCATGCCGTCGCTGGCGAAGCAGCGGCGCTCCATCGACCTTCCGCGCGCGGAGATGCGGGCCTTCGGATGCAGATGGCCGGCGATCTCGCCATGCGCGCCGGTCGGCTCGTGGCGGAAGGTGATCGGGCCGATCGCGACTTCGTCGGCGATGGTGCCGCCGAGATCGCGCGGCAGCACCGGATCATGATTCCCCGAGATCCAGATCCAGTCGCGGCCGCTCTGGAGTGCGGCCACAGCGTCGCGATCCCGCGCGGACAGGCGCTCATGCGCGGTGCGATCGTGAAAGCTGTCGCCGAGCGCGATGACCACGTCGGGATCATGGCGGGAGATGACAGCAGCGAGCCGGCCAAGTGTCGCGATGGTATCGTAGGGTGGCAGCAACACGCCGCGCGTGGCGAAGCTCGACCCCTTTTCCAGATGCAGGTCGGAGACGACCAGCAGGCGCTGCGCCTCCCAGTACAGCGCGCCGGAGAGATCGGCCGCGAAGGTCACACCGCTGATGGTGACACTGGAAACGCGCATGTCCTCGACATCCCCTGAACCCAGCGCGCCTGCCGTCACGTCTTACCCGCTTCTATCCATCGCCTCTTTGACCAGCTCGTCGGCGGCTTCCGCCAACAGCTCGTCTGCAGCTTCGCCATAAACTGACTCGCGGCCGATTTCCAGCATCACGGGGACCGCGAGCGGGGAGACACGGTCGAGTTCCCGGTGGGTGATGCGGCCCCGGATGCGCATCAGCATGTCGCTGAGGCGGCGCAGATCGAGCAGGCCGGTGGCGGCATCGGCGCGCGCGGCGCGGAGCAGGACGTGGTCGGCCTGGTGCTTGCGCAACACGTCGTAGACGAGATCGGTCGAGAACAGCACCTGGCGGCGGCTCTTCTCCTCACCGGTATGCCGGCGGGCGATCAGGCCGGAGATGATGGCGCAGTTGCGGAACGTGCGCTTCATCAAGGCGGATTCGGCGAGCCAGGCTTCGAGATCGTCACCGAGCATGTCAGGATCGAACAGCGCGTTGAGGTCGATCCGGCCCTCGCGGATCATGAACGACAAGTCGCCGAGCCCCCAGATCGCCACCGCATATTCGTTGGCGACGAAGCCGAGCGGCCGCGCGCGGGCGCGCTCGAGGCGGCGGGTCAGCAGCATGCCGAGGGTCTGGTGCGCGAGGCGGCCCTCGAAGGGATAGCAGACGATGTAGTGCTTGTTGGCGCGCGGAAAGCTCTCGACCAGAAGCTCGCGCACCGCCGGCACGCGGGACACGTCCTTCTGCAGCGAGAGCCAGTCGCGCACCTGCTCCGGCAGGCCGCCCCAGGCGCGCCCGTCGTCCAGCAGCCGGCGCACGCGCTCGGCGAGATAGGTCGAGAGTGGAAACTTGCCGCCCATGTAGGACGGCACCTTCGGGTCCTTGTCATGCGCGCGCGAGACATAGACCTGGTCCTCGACCAGGGTTTCGTAGCGCACCACCTCGCCGCTGAACACGAAGGTGTCGCCGGGGCTGAGGCCCTCGATGAAGGCCTCCTCGATCTCGCCGAGCAGCCGGCCGCCACGCGCGATCACGCCGGTCGATCCGCCTGCTTTTCCCGCACCGCCGCCGCGCGAGCGCACCAGGCGCACCTTGAGCATGTCGTCCTCGACGATGGTGCCGACATTCATCCGATAGCTCTGCCGCACTTTGGGATTGGCGACGCGCCAGCGGCCCTCCTTGTCCTGCTTGATCCGGGCGAAGCGCTCGTAGGTCTTCAGCGCATAGCCGCCGGAGGCGACGAAATCGACGACGTCGTCGAAATCCTGCCGCGACAGGTTGGCGTAGGGCGCGGCGGTGCGGACCTCGTCGTAGAGCTCATCGCTGAAGAACGGCTCGCCGCAGGCGCAGCCGAGCACGTGCTGGGCCAGCACATCGAGTGCACCGGTGCGAAGCGGAGGCGTGTCCTGTGCATTCTCGGCGACGGCATCGATGGCGACGCGGCACTCCAGCACCTCGAAACGGTTGGCCGGCACCAGCACCGCACGCGAGGCCTCGTCGAGGCGGTGATTGGCGCGGCCGATGCGCTGCATCAGGCGCGAGGAGCCCTTGGGCGCACCGATATTGACGACGAGATCGACGTCGCCCCAGTCGACGCCGAGGTCGAGGGAGGAGGTGCAGACCACGCCGCGCAGCCTGCCCGCCGACATCGCGTCCTCGACCTTGCGGCGCTGCGCGACGTCGAGCGAGCCGTGATGCAGGGCAATCGCGAGGCCGTCGTCGTTCATGCTCCAAAGATTCTGGAACAGCATCTCGGCCTGGCTGCGGGTGTTGACGAAGACCAGCGTGGTCTTGTTCGCCTTGATCAGCTCGTAGATCTCGGGGAGCGCGTGGCGCGCGCTGTGGCCGGCCCAGGGCAGCCGCTCGCGCGTGTCCAGCATCTCGACCTCCGGCGGCGCGGCGCCCCCGGCGACGACGATATCGGCGGCGGCTTCCTTGCCCTCAAGCTGCGGCACCAGGAAGCGCGCGAGTTGCTCCGGCTCGGCCACCGTCGCCGACAGGCCGATCGTACGCATCTGCGGCGCGAAGCGCCAGAGGCGCGCAAGGCCGAGCGAGAGCAGATCGCCGCGCTTGGACGTGACCAGCGCATGCAGCTCGTCGAGCACGATGCGCTTGAGCGAGGAGAACAGGAACGGCGCATCGTCGGAGGAGAGCAGGAGCGCGAGCTGCTCCGGCGTCGTCAGCAAAATATCCGGCGGATAGCGCCGCTGCCGCTGGCGCCGCGACACCGGCGTGTCGCCGGTGCGGGTCTCGACCTTGATCGGCAGGCCCATCTCGGCAATGGGACGCTCGAGGTTGCGCGCGATGTCGACGGCGAGCGCTTTCAGCGGCGAGATGTAGAGCGTGTGCAGGCCGCCGGTGCGTCGCACGGAACGGCCGGTGGACATGAGCTTGTTGACACCTCCCCCCTTGTGGGCGAGGTCGGCAGCCGCAGGCTGCCGGGAGGGGGGTAGCCCCACGAGCGGAGCTTGTGGCCACCCCCCTCCCCGCCCCTCCCCCACAAGGGGGGAGGGAGAAGATAACTCCACCAGCGTCGGCAGAAACCCGGCCAGCGTCTTGCCGGCGCCGGTCGGCGCGATCAGGAGCGCGCTGGCGTCGTCGCGCGCCTTCTCCAGCAGCGCGAGCTGATGCTCGCGCGGCGACCAGCCGCGGGCCGCGAACCAGGCGTTGAAGCGGTCGGGCAGCAGCGTGGCCGGCTCGGCCGGGATTTTGAGGATGCGGGGCGGCACGGCATAGGAGGTAAGTCGTGGGGGTGGGTTCGTCGAGGGGTGGGAGGTTCGCCTCTCCCCCTAGGCGGGGAGAGGGGAAGAGAGAGCGGCGCCCGCCCTACTCCGACATAGGCTTGTCGGAGATGTCCCAGTCCTTGCCGGTGAAGGTGGAGATGAACAACGTCTTCATCGGCGTGTAGTCCGCGGGCGTGTAGCTGTAGGTGACGCCGTCCAGGAAGTAGGGCGAGTGGAAGCCCGCCAGCGTGGAGGCCTGCTTCAAGACGTTGGCGCGGGTGAGGTCGTCGCCGCAGCGGCGCAGGATCTCGCCCATGGTCACCGCCTGGCCATAGCCCGCAAAGGCGATGGTGTTGTCGGGGTCGATCGCCGGCGTGTACTTCTTGCGGAGCTCCTCGAACGCCATCACGTCGGGGTCCTTCTCCCATTTCGGCAGGCCGACCTCCTTGTTGTAGCGGATGGCGACGATGCCGGCGGCGTTCTCGAGACCCGCGGCGTTGAGGATCGAGCGGCCCGTGGAGCCCGCGGACAGAAGTTGCAGCGGCTTCCAGCCGAGCTCGGCCACCTTGCGGATCGACTGCGACGAGGCCTTGCCGGTCGAGATGTTGTAGAAGACGTCGGCGCCGGATTTGGACAGATTGATGAGCTGGGAATCGACGGTGGGCTCGGTGAGATCGTAGGTCTGCTCCATGATCACCTGCGCGGTGCCGCCGGCATCCGCCAGCACCTTCTTGAACGGCCCCAGGAAGTCGCGGCCGAAATCGTCGTTCTGGTAGAGGATACCGATCTTCGCATTCGGCTTCACGCTGACGACGTGTCGCGCCAGGATGCGCGCCTCGGTCGGATAGAGCGGCAGGCCCGCCATCGTCCACTTGAACTCTTTCGGGTTGTTCCACTTCGACGCGCCGGTGTTGAGCAGCAGCTGCGGCACGCCCTTGGAGTTCAGGTATTTGTGCACGGCAGTCTGCGGCGCGGTGCCGAGCGAGCCGTAGAGCGCGAGCACCTCTTCCTGCTCCACAAGGCGCCGCGTCGCCTCGACGCATTTCGGCGCGCTGTAGGCATCGTCCATGGTCAGGAACTTGATCTTGCGCCCGTTGATGCCGCCCTTCTCGTTCAGCATCTGGAAATAGGCTTCGCCAATGCGGCCGAGCACGCCGTAGAGCGAGCCGGGGCCGGAATGCGGCACGGTCTGCCCGATCTTGATCTCGGTGTCGCTGGCACCCGCATCGTATTTCTTCTCTGCGGCCCAGACGTAAGGCGCGGGCAAAGTGAATGCGGCGATGGTGGCGAGCGCGCCGGCGCTGAAATCGCGCCGCGATGGATTCTTTGTCATTATTCGTTTCTCCCTGGTGCGCGCATTGTGCTGACATCGCAGCTCGGCTCGCAAGTAGGAAGTCGTCGCTTTGCGACGCAATGACGCTCAAATCAGCGTAAATTAGCGCCTAGACTCAAGTTTTCTCGGCGACGACGACGAGGCCGCGCACCGGCTCGTTGTTCTCGTTGCGCGGCGAGGCCGGCTCGAGTGCCAGCAGCTTGAGGCCGGCTTTCGCGATCGCGCCGCGCACATATTCCGCCGAATGGGCATAGCGCAGGCCCTCGCCGAGCACGATGCCATCGCCGTCATGCGTCTCCAGCGTGAAGGCGAGCACGCCGCCCGACACGAGCACGCGCATTGCTTCGTTGAGCACCGGCGCCAGATCGGAGACGTAGACGAACGCATCGGCCGCGACGACGAGGTTCGCGCTGGCGTCGCTCTTCGTGCGCAGGCCCTCGATCATGTCGGCGACTTCGAGCTCGGCATAAAGGCCGCTGGCGCGCGCCTCCTTGATCATGCCGGGCGACAGATCGATGCCGATGAAATGATCGACCTGCTTGGCGAAGGCCGCGGCCGCGAGGCCAGTGCCGCAGCCGAGATCGATGGTGCGCTTGAAGAAGGCCGGCTTCTTGGCGGCGACGCGGGCGGCCAGCACCGCCTTGAAGATCAGCGCCGGCGCGCGATAGCCGAGATCGTTGATCAGCGCGTGCTCGAAGCGCGGCGCGTACTGATCGAACAGCGCCTGCACGTAGGCCTTGGGCATCTCGGCAACTTGCGCATCGCCGAGCCGCATCAGATGCAGGCCGGCCCCGTGCCGATCCTCAGGGTCGGAGTCGCGCGCCTTGCGGAAGGCCGCGATCGCCTTGTCGCGCTCGCCGAGCTGCTGACGGATCTCGCCGAGCGTGAACCAGGCCGAGGTGAAGTTCGGTGCAAGTTCGATCGCCTGCTCCAGCAGGTCCGCGGCGGCGGGCAGGTCGCCCTTGAGCTGCAGGTCGCGTGCGAACTCGAAACGGCGGTCGGCCATGAGATCGCCGGAGGTCAGGAACAGGCGGAGCGGCATTGAGGAACCGAAGCAAGCAAGACTCGAAGAAAACGCGGCGCAGCCTATATGACAGAAATGCGTCCGCAAGACATCCTGTTGCCAACTGCTGCCGGCCTGTGCTGCAAGCCGGGCGGCTTCCATATCGACCCCGTCCGTCCCGTGGAGCGGGCCGTGATCACCCACGGCCATTCCGACCATGCCCGTGCCGGCCACGGCGCGGTGCTGGCGACGCAGGAAACGCTCGACATGATGCGGCTGCGTTACGGCGAGAATTTTGCCGGCTCGACGCAGGCCGTCCGCTATGGCGAGGAGATCCGGCTCGGCGACGTCCGCGTGAAATTCCACCCGGCCGGGCATGTGCTCGGCTCGGCGCAGATCGCGGTGACAGCTAGGGACACCTGCATCGTCGCCTCCGGCGACTACAAGGACGCGCCGGACCCGACCTGCACGCCGTTCGAGCTGGTGCCGTGCGACGTCTTCATCACCGAAGCCACGTTCGGGCTGCCGGTGTTCCGCCATGGCGATGCGGCCGATGAGGTGAAGAAGCTGCTGGCCTCGATCGCGCTGTTTCCGGAGCGCGCGCATCTCGTCGGCGCCTACTCGCTCGGCAAGGCGCAGCGCGTGATCGCGCTGCTGCGGCGGACCGGCTATGACGCGCCGATCTATCTGCATGGCGCGATGGAGAAGATCACGTACTATTACCAGAGCCGCGGGATCGAACTCGGCGAGCTCAGGCCAGCAGCCGGCATGAAGAAGGCGGCGCTGGCCGGCACCATCACGCTCGCACCGCCGTCCGCGACGTCGGATATCTGGACTCGGCGCTTTCCCGACCCGGTCACCGCCTTCGCCTCGGGCTGGATGCGCGTGCGCGCCCGCGCGCGGCAAGGCGGCGTCGAATTGCCCCTGGTGATCTCCGACCACGCGGACTGGGATGGTCTCACGGCCACCATCAAGGCGACCGGCGCCGGCGAGATCTGGGTCACCCACGGCCAGGAAGACGCGCTGGTGCATTGGTGCCGGAGCAAGGGCCTGAAAGCGCAGCCGCTCGATCTCGTCGGCTATGGGGACGAAGAAGAGAGCGAGACGCCGATTGCCGGGGCCGAAGCATGAATCGCTTCGCTGAACTGCTCGACCGCCTCGCCTACGAGCCCGGCCGCAACAACAAGCTGCGGCTGATCACCGGCTATTTCCGCGAGGTCGGCGATCCCGATCGCGGCTATGCGCTGGCGGCACTCACCGGCGCGCTCAGCTTCAAGCACGCCAAGCCGGCGCTGATCCGGGATTTAATTGCGTCGCGCACCGATGAGGTGCTGTTCGGGTTGTCGTATGATTACGTCGGCGATCTCTCGGAGACGGTGGCGCTGATGTGGCCGAAGCGGGCGCCTCGTCATGACGAATCTTTTCCGGGCTACCCCTCCCCCCCGCCCTTCCCCGCAAAGGGGGAGGGAGCGGAGTTGCGTTCGCGGCGGCAGACGGGCTCGATCGACAAAACTGATCTAGCCAGTGATGGGCGCACGGACCTCACCGTTCCCTCCCCCCTTGCGGGGGAGGGCCAGGGAGGGGGGTCCCATGGGCGAGATGCCAGCGATTCGCTCCACCCAAGCAACCACAACAACCCGCCGCCTCCGACCCTCACCGAGGTCGTGACCACGCTGCGCTCGCTCGGCAAGACGGAGCTACCGAAGCAGCTCGAACGCTGGCTCGACGAGCTCGACGAAACCGGTCGCTGGGCCCTGCTCAAGCTCGTCACCGGTGCGCTGCGCATCGGTATTTCCGCGCGCCTCGCCAAGACCGCCGCCGCCGCGCTCGGCGACAAGGACCCACACGAGATCGAGCTGATCTGGCCGGGACTCAGCCCACCTTATCTCGATCTGTTCGCCTGGCTGGAAGGCCGCGGCGAAAAGCCGGTCAATCGCGATCCCGCACCGTTCCGGCCCGTGATGCTGGCGCATGCGATCGAGGATACGGATTTCGACGCGCTCGATCCCGCCGACTACATCGCCGAATGGAAATGGGACGGCATCCGCGTGCAGGCGGTGGCGGGGCGCGACGAGCGCGGCCACATCACGGCGCGACTCTATTCGCGCACCGGCGAGGACATCACGGGAAGCTTTCCGGACCTTGTGCCGTCGCTGCGTCTGCCCGGCGCAATCGACGGCGAGCTGCTGATCCTGCGCGAAGGTCGCGTGCAGAGCTTCAACGTCTTGCAGCAGCGCCTCAACCGTAAGGTTGTCTCGCCCAAGCTGATCAAGGAGTTTCCGATCCATTTGCGCGCCTACGATCTGCTCGGCGACGACGAAAACGATCTGCGCGAGCTGCCCTTCGCGGAGCGGCGCGAGCGGCTGGAGACATTCGTCAGGAAGCTCAGCGATCCCCGCATCGATCTGTCGCCCACCGTTCCCTTCGCAAGCTGGGAGGCGCTGACCGCCGCGCGCGCCGATCCCGCGAGCGCGGGCGCCGGCGAGGACGCCGACGCCGTCGAGGGCGTGATGCTGAAGCGGCGCGATGCGCCCTACCTGCCGGGGCGGCCGAAAGGGCAATGGTGGAAGTGGAAGCGCGATCCGCACATCATCGATGCCGTGCTGATGTATGCGCAGCGCGGCCACGGCAAGCGCTCGTCCTATTATTCCGACTACACCTTTGGCGTCTGGACCGCAGGCGAAGGCGGCGACGAGCTGGTGCCGGTCGGCAAAGCCTATTTCGGCTTCACCGACGAGGAGCTCTTGCAGATCGACCGCTTCGTTCGCCGCAACACCACGGAAAAATTCGGTCCCGTCCGCCATGTCGTGCACGAGGGCG
This sequence comes from Bradyrhizobium sp. SMVTL-02, assembly GCF_051853005.1. Lineage (NCBI taxonomy): Bacteria > Pseudomonadati > Pseudomonadota > Alphaproteobacteria > Hyphomicrobiales > Nitrobacteraceae > Bradyrhizobium > Bradyrhizobium sp. SMVTL-02. The sequence goes on from NZ_CP182469.1 coordinate 7,787,655, forward strand.
ACAAGGGCCTGGTGCTGGAGGTCGCCTTCGAGGGCCTGCAGCGCTCGCCGCGGCACAAATCAGGCATCGCCATGCGCTTTCCCCGCATCAGCCGCCTGCGCTGGGACAAGCCGCCGCGCGAGGCCGACCGGCTGGAGACGCTGGAGAGGATGCTGAAGGCGGAGCCGGCGGAGATCGAGGTGTGAGGCGCGCGCTGAGCCGAACTTTGGCGGCGCCTGAGCGCGCGCCTCGTCCTTCGAGACGACCGCTTCGCAGTCTCCTCAGGATGAGGCTAATCCGCGTCGGTGCCCGTTGAGACTGCTGCCGCGCACTCCGTCCTCATCCTCAAGGAGCCCGCTTAGAGCGGGCGTCTCGAAGGATGGCCGTTGGAAACACTCTCAATCTGGCCGGCGGAGAGATGACCGACCGCCCGAATTAAACTCCGGTAACCCGATTGACGCTCCGCCACGGGTTCCCCATGTCCCCCGCCGTGCCTTATAATGGGGGCGAACCGCCCGAGGAGTTTGCGATGGTCCAAGACGTCAGAGATTTGCCGGCCGGCCGGAGCGACGGTCTGCACCGCTTTCTCGGCGGCTCTCCGCTGGCGGTCGCGTTTCGCCTGGTCCTGCTCTCGATCCTGGTCGGCGTCGTGCTCGCCGCGATCGGCTTCGACCCCTGGAACATCATCTACAGCATCCGCCTGCTGTTCCAGCGTCTCTGGGATCTCGGCTTCGACACCATCAACTGGTTGTGGCGCTACTTCCTGCTCGGCGCGGTCATCGTGATCCCGATCTGGCTGCTCTCGCGCGTGTTCGGCGCACCGCGCGGCCGCTAAGGATTTGATTCGAGGAGTGCGCAGCCGATGCAACTGCGTTTCGTCGGCTGCGGTGACGCCTTCGGCTCCGGGGGCAGGCTCAACACCTGCTTTCATGTCTCCGGGCGCGAAGCGAACTTCCTGATCGATTGCGGCGCGTCGGCCCTGCCGGCGCTGAAGCGGCTCGAGCTCGAGCGCAATGATATCGATCTCATTCTCATCACGCATTTCCACGGTGATCATTTTGCCGGCCTGCCGTTCTTCTTGCTCGACGCGCAATTCTCGCGGCGGACGCGGCCGCTGACCATCGCGGGCCCGCAAGGCATCGAGACCCGGCTCGCTCAGGTAATGGAAGTGCTGTTCGAGCATTCCTCGCAGGCAAAACAGCGTTTCGAGCTCAACGCCGTCGAGTTCGCGCCCGAGCAGCGCCAACCCTTTGGCGCCGTGACCGTGACGCCCTATCCGGTCGTGCACGGCGACTCCGGCGGTCCGTTCCTCGCCTACCGCGTCGAGGCCGAGGGCCGTACGCTCGCCTACAGCGCCGACACCGAATGGACGGAGGCCCTCATTCCGCTGGCGCATGGCGCGGACCTTTTCATTGCCGAGGCCTATATGTACGAGAAGGTGGTCAAGAACCATCTCAGCCTGAAGACCTTGGAACAGCATCTGCCCGACATCGGCGCCAAGCGGCTCGTCCTCACCCATATGAGCGACGACATGCTGTCGCGCCTGGAAGACGTGCCGTACCTTGCCGCCGAAGACGGCATGGTGCTCGTGTTCTAGCGATGCACGCGCCCGTTTCCCTCAAGATCGGCTCCCGCCAGGTGTTCGCCATCGCCGGTCCCGCAGTCGCGAACCTCACGACGCCCCTGATCGGCGTGGTCTCGATCACCGCGATCGGCTGGCTCGACGATGCGACGCTGCTCGGCGGTGTCGCGATGGCTTCCGTCATCTTCGACTGCCTGTTCTGGCTGTTCGGCTTCCTGCGCATGAGCACGCTGGCCTTCACCGCGCAGGCGCTCGGCGCCGGCGAGACGCGCGAGCAGACCGTGATCCTGGTGCGCGGCTTCATCGTCGCCGGCCTGATCGGCGCGGTGCTGATCGCGCTGCAATTGCCGCTCTCCGCCGTACTGTTCGACCTGATGGGCGGCAGTGAGGGCGTGACGCGGGCGGCAAAGACCTATTTCATGATCCGGATCTGGTCCTCGCCCTTCGCCTTTGCCAATTACGTCGTTCTCGGCTGGCTGGTGGGACAGGCCCGCGCCAATCCGGCGCTACTGCTGCAAATCATCATCAACCTCATCAACATGGCGGCGACGATCTTGCTGGTGCTGGTTTACGACACCGGCATTGCGGGCGCGGCGATCGCCGCGCTGCTGTCGGAGACGATCGGCTTCCTGCTCGGCGTGATCGTCTGCCGCCGCCATGCCGCCGGCGGCTTCAAAGTGCCGCGCGCGATGCTGTTCGATCGCGCAAAGCTGATGCGGCTGCTGGCGGTCAACACCGACATCCTGATCCGCACCGCGGCGCTGATCGCCGTGTTCCTGTTCTTCACCGCCAAGGGCGCGCGCGCCGGCGACGTCACGCTCGCGGCGAACTCCGTGCTCAACAATTTCCTGCTGGTCAGCGCGTTCTTCCTCGACGGCCTCGCCAATGCGGCCCAGCAGCTCTGCGGCCGCACCTTTGGCGCACGCGATGCCAAAGGTTTTTCGGATTCGACCCGGCTGGTGCTGCTGTGGGGGCTCGGCTTCGCGCTGGTCGTCGCGGTGCTGTTCGCGCTGTTCGGACCTGATATCATCAACTTCATGACCGCGAGCGAGGATGTCCGCCGCGTCGCGCGCGACTTCCTGCCGTTCATCGTGCTCGCGCCCATCCCCGGCGTGTTCGCCTTCGGCTTCGACGGCATCTATGTCGGCGCCACCTGGGCGCGCGAGATGCGCAACCTGATGCTGGCCTCGCTGGCGATCTTCTTCGGCGCCTGGCTGGGGTTGCAGTCGGCAATGCCGGGCTGTGGTGTGCGCTGATCGCGTTCTATATCGCGCGCGGCGGATTGCAGGGTGCGAGATATCCGGTGCTGTATCGGCGCACGTTTTCTTCTCCCTCGCCCCGCTTGCGGGGAGAGGGTCGGGGTGAGGGGGAGTCTCCGCAAGGGCGGTGATCGTTCCAACCACCGGACTTACCATGACCGCTCAGCCGCTCAGCTTTTGCAGAACCTCCCGCACACTGCCGGGACGCAATTCTCTCCTCGTCATTGCGAAGCAATCCAGAGTCTTTCCGCGGAAGGATTCTGGATTGCTCCGCTGCGCTCGCAATGACGGTGTGGACGGAGCGTCGCGGATATCCACGGGACGGACTTGCGGAGAGTCCCCTCACCCGGAATTTGCTCTCGCAAATTCCGGCCTCTCCCCGCAAGCGGGGAGAGGCGGAGGATCACATCCCCGGCCAGTCTTCCGCGGTCAGCGTCGCCGCATCGGCGCCGACGATTTCGGAGAGCGAATCCCGGCCCGTGCGCAGCAGTGTCGAGGTGAGGTCGCGCTTGATCTCCTCGACGAGGCCGAGGCCCTTGTAGACAAGCGACGAATAGAGCTGGATCAGGCTGGCGCCGGCACGGATCTTGGTCAGCGCCGCGCCACCGGAATCGACGCCGCCGACGCCGACCAGGGGAAACGCGCCCTCGACGCGCACATAGGTCTCCGCGACCATCCGCGTCGAGAGGCGGAACAGCGGCCGGCCGGACAGGCCGCCTTGCTCCTTGGCGCGCATTTCCTCGCGCAGCGTGCTCGGGCGCGCGATCGTCGTGTTCGACACGATCATGCCGTCGACCTTGCGCGAACGCGCGACCTGCACGACGTCGTCGAGCTGGGCGAGACTGAGATCCGGCGCGATCTTGAGCAGCACCGGCGTGTCGCCCGCCTTCTGCCGCACCCGCTCGCGCGCGTCGATCACGCGCGCGAGGAGATCATCGAGCAGCGCGCCTTCCTGCAAGTTACGCAGGCCCGGCGTGTTCGGCGAGGAGACGTTGACGGTGAAATAGCTCGCGACCGGCGCAAAGGTCTCGATCAGCTTGACGTAGTCGGCGACACGGTCCGGCGAATCCTTGTTGGCGCCGACATTGACGCCGACAATGCCGCCGTGCTGCGCGCGCGCGGCGAGCCGGCGCAGCGCGACTTCGGCGCCGTCATTATTGAAGCCCATGCGGTTGATCACGGCTTCGTCGCGCTCGAGACGGAACAGGCGCGGGCGCGGATTGCCTCCCTGCGGCTTCGGCGTCACCGAGCCGATCTCGACGAAACCGAAACCGAGTCGCAGCAGCGCGTCCGGCACTTCCGCGCTCTTGTCGAAGCCGGCTGCCATGCCGACCGGATTGGGAAAATTGAGCCCGAAGGCGCGGACCGCGAGCTTGGGATCGTCAGCGCGCGGCTTGACCGGCGGCAGGAAGCGCAGGCCCTGGATCGCCAGGCGATGCGCATCCTCCGGATCGAGCCAGCGCAGCACCGGCAGCGAGAAGGCGTCGAAAGCGCGGATCACGGCGCGAGCTCCGGAACATCGTGGCTGCCGTCGGAGCGCATGTTGAGGTTCAGCACCGATATGACGGCGCCGAGATCCAGCTCGCCATAGAGGTGCGGAAACAGCTCGTCATTGCGCGAACGCTCCCAGCGCAGGTCGCTGCCCAGCGCATCGCCGTCGACCTCGACCAGGAACAGCGCCCGCTGCCCGAAGAAGTGCTTGCGCAGGGTTTCGGGAACCTGGGCGGCCGTCGAAAAATGGATGAAGCCGTCGCGCGAATCGTCCGCGCTACCCTGGTACACGCCGTGCCGTTCCGCCTCGCGCCAGGCCGAGGCCGGACAGATTTTGTAGATCTTGACCACCGCTTACGCAGCCCTGTTTGCCCTTTGAGACAGCTCTTTGAGTCTCTTGGGTTTTTTCGTCTCTTGGGGTCCCTGAAACCCCGGCGCGACCGTAAAGGCCGCTCCTTCCGAACTCAAGGCTTAGAGCCTGTTCCGTCCCGATGAAATCGGGATCGGCGGTCAGATTCCCGTTTCACGCGTTTTCCTCGCCACGCTTGTATTCCCTCCACCCGACAACCGCTTTCCCATCACCCCTTGCGCGACTAACGGAAAACCGGTTGATTTGAGGATAGTTTTCCTGAGTTGCGACGGGCTGGACCTTCCATGGTCAGACAGGCCAAAGCGCAGAGGATGCTGACTCACGACCAGATCTGGGTCGCGCTGGATCGGCTCGCGGCGCGCGCCGGCCTGTCGCCGTCCGGCCTTGCCAAGCGTGCCGGGCTCGACCCTACCACGTTCAACAGGTCCAAGCGCGTCACCCCTGATGGCCGCGAGCGCTGGCCCTCGACCGAATCGATCGCGAAGGCGCTGGCGGCGACCGGCGACTCCATCGACACCTTTGCAAGGCTGATCGACGCCGAGGCAGGCGACGGCCGTTCGGTGCCGCTGCTCGGCCTCGCGCTCGCCGGTGCGAGCGGCGCGTTCGACGAGTCCGGCCTTCCATCGGGCAAGGGCTGGACCGAAGTCGCGCTTCCCATCCCCGAGGACAGCCAGACGTTTGCGCTGGAGATCGCCGGCGATGCGCTTGCGCCCACCTATCGCAACGGCGACGTCATCCTGGTCTCACCCGGCACACCGATCCGCAAGGGCGATCGTGTCGTGGTGAAGACCACAGCGGGCGAGCTGACGATCGCAACGCTGAAGCGCCGCACGGCAAAGGCGCTGGAATTGCAGCCGCTCGATGCCTCGCAGGCCGAGCGCACGATGGCGACGGGCGAGATCGCCTGGGTCGCAAGGATCGTGTGGGCGAGCCAATGAGGCAAACTCGCTGTCGCCCGGACGACGATGGTGAGATGAGGGTCGCTACAATTGCGACCCGACGCCTCACGCGCTCCTTGCCAGCGCGCCGTCGATCATGTTGACGGCGTTCTGCACGCCGTACACCGCGACGAAGGAGCCGAAGCGCGGGCCCTTCTCCTGGCCGAGCAGGACCTGGTAGAGCATGTTGAACCAGTCGAGCGTGACGCCGGGGCGGCCGTCCTTGCCCTTCTTGACCTGGTCGAGGAACGGCTCGCGGCGGCCGATCTCGTAGACGACGTTCTGGATGTCCTCGGCCGAGGCATCCTGCGGAAGCTGCGAGAGCGCATCGCGCAGATCCTGCAACGCAGCGCGCTCCGTGTCGGTCGGCACGCGGAACTGCTTCGTCGGCGCGACGAAGTCGCGGTAGTAGTTGATGGCGTAGCCGACCATCGCATCGAGCTTGGGATGCGTCTTGGGCGTCACGCCGGGGCGGTAGCGGCCAATGAAGCCCCAGAGCGTCTCGGCGTTCTCCGCGTTCGACGACGACACCAGCGTCAGCAGCAGCTGGAAGGTGACGGGCATGTCGCCCTGCGGCGGCTTGCCGTTGTGGATATGCCAGACCGGATTGCCGAGCTGCTGCTTGCGATCCTGCTTCGGAAAGCCGTCGATGAATTGCTGATAGTCATCGACGTTGCGCGGAATGACGTCGAAATACAGCCGCTTGGCCGCCTTCGGCTCGCGGTACATGAACAGCGACAGCGATTCCGGCGAGGCGTAGCGCAGCCATTCGTCGATGGTGAGGCCGTTGCCTTTCGACTTCGAGATCTTCTGGCCCTTCTCGTCGAGGAAGAGCTCGTAATTGAAGCCTTCAGGCGGCGCGGCGCCGAGCGCCTTCGCGATGGCGCCGGACAGCTTCACGGAATCGATCAGGTCCTTGCCGGCCATCTCGTAGTCGACGCCGAGCGCGACCCAGCGCATCGCCCAGTCCGCCTTCCACTGGCATTTTACATTTCCGCCGGTCACCGGCGTCTCAACTTCCTGATTGGTGTCGGGATCGACATAGGTCACCGTGCCGGCCGCGACGTCGCGGCGGATCATCGGCACCTGCAACACGACGCCGGTGGTCTTGCTGATGGGAAGGAACGGCGAATAGGTGGCGCGGCGGTCCGGCCCCAGCGTCGGCAGGATGATCGCCATGACCTTGTCGTAGGCAGCAAGCATCTTCAGCAGCGTCGCGTCGAAGCGGCCTGATGTGTAGTAGTCGGTCGAGCTCGCGAACTCGTAGTCGAAGCCGAAATGATCGAGGAAGGCGCGCAGCCGCGCATTGTTGTGGTGGCCGAACGACGGGTACTCGTTGGAGAACGGGTCCGGCACCCGCGTCAGCGGCTTGCCGAGATGCGCGGCCAGCATCTCCTTGTTGGGGACGTTGTCCGGCACCTTGCGAAACCCGTCCATGTCATCGGAGAACGCGAGCAGGCGCGTCTTGATCTTGTCCTCGGTGAGCACGCGGAAGGCATGGCGCACCATCGAGGTGCGCGCGACCTCGCCGAACGTGCCGATATGCGGCAGGCCCGACGGGCCGTAGCCCGTCTCGAACAGCACCTCGTCCTTCGGACTTTTCTTCAGCCGCGCGACAATGGCCTTCGCCTGCTCGAACGGCCAGGCGTTGGATTGTTCGGCAAGCGTGCGCAGGTCGCTCGGGCTCATGCTGGGATCGATAACGGACATCAAGGGGCCTCCGGGCCGCGGAAAATAGCGATTTCCGGACAGAATGCAATTTTGTGGGCGGTATTGCCTCTGGCACCGTCATTGCGAGCGAAGCGAAGCCATCCAGACTGTCGCTGCGGAAACAGTCTGGATAAGGGCTCCTTGCAATGACGGCGGAGAGAGCAGCGAAGAAACTAAAACGGGCTCACCGAAAAATAGCGCAGCCACAGATCGGTGTAGCGGCCTTTTTCCCAGACGCGGAAGAGAGCCCAGTTCAGGGCCTGGCGCAGCACGTCGTTGCCCTTGCGGACGGCGATGCCGATGCCTTCACCGAAGAAGCGGCTCTCGACGAAGGGACCGCCGGAGAAGGCGCAGCAATCGCCGGAATCGGTGCCGTTGATCCAGAACGCGAGCGAGATGGCATCGCCGAAGATGAAGTCGACCTCACCCTTGCGCAGCGCGGCGCGCATCGCGTCGTCGCTCGGATAGGGATGCAGCTCGGCGTCGGTGAACATCACCTTCAGATACGCCTCATGCGCCGAGCCCGCGATGACGCCGACCTTTTTGCCCTCGAGATATTCCGGGCGGATCTCCCGCATCACCGCATCCTTGCGCGAGACGAAGCGCGCCGGCACGCGGTAATAGGGATCGGTGAAGTCGACGCGGGCGCGCAACTGCGGGCTCACCGCCATCGAGGCGATGATGGCATCGCCCCGGTTGGAGGTGAGCGCATCGACCAGCGTCTCGAAGCGGCGCATCTGCACCGTGCAGGTGACCTTGATCTCCTCGCACAGCGCGCGGGCGAGATCGACGTTGAAGCCGGCCGGGTTGCCGTCGGCCCCGGTGTAGTTGAACGGCGGATAGTCGGTCTCGGTCAGGAAGCGGATCACGGTCAGGCGCGACAGGTCCGGCCGCTCTGGGCGCCGGCGCGGGTCCCAGAACCCGGGCACGGCCTGGGGGGCCGCCTGGGGCGCCGGTTGCGGGGTGGCTTGAGGTGCCGACGGGGGCTGCTTGGCCGGGTCTTGGGCCCAGGCGCCAGGGTGGCCTGCGAGCAGGCAGAGGCCGGCTGCGAGCCCTGCCAGCAAGCCACGGACAGATTTGAACGATTTCGCCTGTTGCGAGGAAGCCATCGGCCGAAAGCAATGAATTTCGTTGGGATCAGAGGGCCTTATAGACCATCCACCCGGGAACGCGAGCGCGGAATGCGGCAAGTTCGCTCCCGCCCCGCCTGCGGGGCAGGCCGGGGAGAGGGTGCCTCCTCTGGGGGAGAGCCGTTAGTTAGGCGACAATCCTCAAGAGGACAAAACCCTCACCCGCGCCTTTCGGCGCGACCTCTCCGGCGGGCGAGGTGCCCCCTCAGAGATACCGCTTCAAATCGGCCGCCGCCTCTTCCGGCGTGCGCTTCAGGTTGAACGGCGAGACGAACCTGCCCTCGCGGTCCATCAGGTAGACCAGCGCGGTGTGGTCCATGGTGTAGTCGCCGTCCTTGGTCGGGACCTTCTTGGCATAGACCCGGTAGGATGCGATCACCTTGGCGGTTTCGGCGGGATCGCCGGACAGGCCCTCCAGATGCGGGTCGAAGCTGGACAGATAATCCTTCATCGTCGCCGGCGTGTCGCGCTCGGGATCGACCGAGATGAAGACGGCGTTGACCTTGTCGGCGTCCTTGCCCATGGCGCGAAGCACTTCCGACATTTCGAACAGCGAGGTCGGGCAGACGTCGGGGCAGTGGGTGTAGCCGAAGAAGATCAGGGTCGGCTTGCCCTTCAGGCTCTTCTCGGTGACGACCTTGCCGTTCTGGTCGGTGAGCTGGAACGGGCCGCCGATCGCCGCGGGCTGCGCCATCTTGCTGACCCCGCCCATGGCCCAGAACATGATGAGGAGCCCGAGGACGAGACTTGCGGCGAATGCGGTCGCGATCACCAGCGGACGGGCGGCGGAACTCATGGGCGGAAAACTTCCTGTCGGGTCAGAAGCAGGCGGCGAAACCGGTCCTGATCATTTCGAAGAACACCTGGCTGCCGTAGTGGAACCATAGCGCCAGCGCGCCGATCACGACCAGCCCGCCGAGGCCAGCGCCCGCCAAGACCAGCACGGACGGTGTCCCGCCGGCAGTGGACGAATTGTCCGGTAACTGATGTCCGGGGTGCAGTGGTTGAGCCATGACAACGTTGGGGGCGAAGGCCCCGGTTCCCAGGCTTTCAGATAGGCTTTAGCCCGCCGGCGGGCAAGGCGCCGCCACAAGGCGCCGCCAGCACTAAGGCGCCGCTGACGGGCTCGATGATCCCGGCACACCCGTGGTGTCAGTGAAGCAGCTGGCCCCGGGCCGTCTCGAGCTGTTCCACCTGCGGAAGGGGCCGACGTGCCGGCTTGATCGCCGAAGCCTGCGCGTCCATGTAGCAGGGCTTGTACATGGCCTGGAGCTGCCTGCCCCTCAGGAACAGCATGTGCGGGGTCAAGCCGCCGCGCTGGCTGATCCAGCGCCTCACCTGCGACGGATACATCGAATAGAGCATCTGGGTCGCTTCGGGATTAGTGACGGCGCGGCCATTGGCTCCGAAATCCCAGGCGGCATGGAAGCCGAGCGTTGCGCTCGAGGTCACACAGATACGGTCATGCGGAATGGCGCCGAGGACGATGGTGCAGGCCGAGGCGCAGAGGCCGTCGATGATCACGGTCTCGCCCGATTGCCTGAGGTCCTGGTATTTATCGACGTAGGTTCCAATCCGGCCGCCGCGGTCATCCGCGATCCGAACCACCGCGTGAGAAGCCTCCATGCCCGCGATCAAGAGAACCGCCGCAAGCAACCCCGTCAGAAACTTCATTGTCCCCCGCCCCAGTCGAATTCGAGTCTGCGTGTCAGGTGGTGATGCAGTGCTAGCGTCCGTCGTAACCAAGGTTTTGTCTAGGCAGGCCGGCTGGATCAAAACAAATTCAAGTCCAGTGTTGCGTCCGCGCTGCACCAGACCGGCCTCTATCCCGGACTGGAACAAGTTAACGAGGTCTTACGCGCCATGCCCTTGATCTCAGTTACGACCGCCGGCTTCAATCCGGGCAATTACAGGGGGGAACTCATGGAGGGGGAAGCGCATGGCTGAGGAAACGGACGTCATCGTCGTCGGCGCGGGACTTTCGGGCCTCGTCGCTGCCACCGAGATCGCAGATGCGGGCAGGCGCGTGATCGTGGTCGACCAGGAAGGCGAGCAGTCGATCGGCGGCCAGGCGTTCTGGTCCTTCGGCGGATTGTTCCTGGTCGATTCGCCGGAGCAGCGCCGGCTCGGCATCAAGGATTCGTTCGAACTCGCGATGCAGGACTGGCTCGGCACCGCCGGCTTCGACCGCGACGAGGATTTTTGGCCGCGCAAATGGGCCGAGGCCTATGTCGCGTTCGCCGCCGGCGAGAAACGCGACTGGCTGCGCGCGATGGGCCATCGCATCTTCCCCCTGGTGGGCTGGGCCGAACGTGGCGGCTACGACGCGATGGGCCACGGCAATTCGGTGCCGCGCTTCCACGTCACCTGGGGCACCGGCCCGGGCATCGTCGAGCCGTTCGAGCGCCGCGCGCGCGAGGCGATGAAGAGCGGCCGCCTCAGCTTCAAGTTCCGCCACCGCGTCGATGCGCTCTCCATCACCAACCGCACCGTGGATGGCGTCAGCGGCGCCGTGCTCGCGCCTGATGATGTCGAGCGCGGCAAGAGCTCCTCGCGCAACGTCGTCGGCGAGTTCGCGCTGAAGGCGCAGGCCGTGATCGTGGCTTCCGGGGGAATCGGCGGCAATCACGAGCTGGTGCGGGCGAACTGGCCGAAGCGGCTCGGTGAGCCGCCGAAGTTCATGATCTCCGGCGTGCCCGAGCATGTCGACGGCCGCATGATCGGCATCACGGAAAAGACCGGCGCGCGCCTGATCAACCGTGACCGCATGTGGCACTATGTCGAGGGCATCCAGAACTGGTCACCGATCTGGCCGCGCCACGGCATCCGCATCCTGCCCGGCCCTTCCTCGATGTGGTTCGACGCAACCGGCACGCGCTTGCCGGCGCCGCTGTTCCCCGGCTCCGACACGCTCGGCCAGCTCAAATACATCATGTCCACCGGTTATGATTATTCCTGGTTCATCCTGACCCAGAGCATCATCAAGAAGGAGTTTGCGCTGTCGGGCTCGGAGCAGAATCCCGACCTCACCGGCAAGAGCTGGCGCATGACCTTGCGCCGCGCCACCAACAAGAGCGCGCCCGCGCCGGTGGAGGCCTTCAAAAGCCATGGTGTCGACTTCATCGTGCGCGACAGGATCGAGGACCTTGTCGCAGAGATGAACAAGCTTGCCGGCAACGACCTGCTCAGGCTCGAGCACATCAAGATGCAGATCGAGGCGCGCGACCGCGAGCTCGACAATCCTTACGTCAAGGATGCGCAGGTGATGAACATCCACAATGCGCGCCGCTATATCGGCGACAGGCTGATCCGCACCGCTTCACCTCACCGTATCCTCGATCCCGCGCATGGGCCGCTGATCGCGGTCAAGCTCAACATCCTCACCCGCAAGACGCTCGGCGGCTTCGAGACCGATCTGGAGTCGCGCGTGTTCGGCGAGGAGGGACGGGTCATCCCCGGCCTCTATGCGGTCGGCGAAGCCGCGGGCTTCGGCGGCGGCGGCGTGCACGGCTATCGTTCGCTGGAGGGCACCTTCCTCGGCGGCTGCCTGTTCTCGGGCCGCAATGCCGGCCGCGCGGCCGCGAAAGCGGTGGGATAGATCATGATGCGATGGATGCAGGTCGGGATGTTTCTTGCGGCGTTGACCGCAGCCGCCGTCGCAGCCGCCGACACCATCGACGTCAACGGCGTGAAGCGCTCCTACACCTTGCAACTGCCGGCGAAGCGGCTTGTGCCGCTGGTGGTCGTGCTGCATGGCAAGACCCAGCGCGGCGCCGACATGATCGCGCGGACGGCCTGGCCGCAGGTCGCAAAACGCGAAGGTTTCGCCGTGGCATTTCCCGATGGCCTCAACCATGCCTGGGCCGATGCGAGAACGAAGGCGGGCCCCGCGCTCCGCGGCCCGCCCGAGGGCACCGATGACATCGCCTTCATTGCAAAGCTCGTCGAGAAGCTGGTGGCGAACGGCACCGCCGACCCGAAGCGCGTCTATATCGCCGGCATCTCCAATGGCGGCGCCATGGCGATGACGCTTCTCTGTGCGCGCGCCGATCTGTTCGCAGCCGGCGCCAGCGTGGTCATGAACCTCACCGAAGAGGCCGCCGTCACCTGCCATCCGTCGCGGCCGCTACCGATACTGCTCATGAACGGCACGGCCGACCCGCTGGTGCCCTACACGGGCGGCCGCGGATCGAGCTATTTTGCCGCAGACGGGTTCTGGTCGACCGACGAGACGCTGGCCTTCTGGCGCAAGCTCAATGGCTGCGAGGCGGACGATGCGGCCACGGTCGATCTGCCTGAGAAGAGTCCTGCGGACCAGTCAACGGTCACCCGGATCACCTCGCGCTGCCCGACCGGGCACGACGTCGTGCTCTATCGCGTCAACCACGGCGGTCATCGCATGCCCGGCTTTGCGCCGGATGCCCGCTTTCCGAGGGTTGCGAGCAGCCTGCTCGGACCGCAGAACGGCGACATCGACGGCGCCGAGACGATCTGGTCATTCTTCAGTCAATTTCCGTGAATCGGCGCATGCGTTGGCGACGACGCATGCGCAACCGGGGTGGCTGACCGCGAGGCGCTGCGCTAGACAGGGCCGCCATTCCACCAGGAGATCCCAAATGAGCATTCAGCGTTTTGAAACCGGCCCGCGCATGAGCCAGGCCGTCGTACACGGCAACACCGTCTATCTCGCCGGTGTCGTCGCCAGCAACGCGGCCGGTGAAAGCGTGACCAAGCAGACCCAGGACATCCTGAAGACGATCGACGGCCATCTCGCCAAGGCCGGCACCGACAAGTCGAAGCTGCTCTCGGCCACGATCTACATCACCGACATGAAGACCTTCGGCGAGATGAATGCGGTGTGGGACGCCTGGGTCTCGCCCGGCAACACCCCGGCCCGCGCCACCGTCGAGGCCAAGCTCGCCGCCCCGCAATACACCGTCGAGATCATGGTGACGGCGGCGAAGTAACCTTCGCCAAGCAAGACACATGCGACTGAAGCGCGATGAGGCCATCATCGCGCTTCATTTTCTTACACGTGCCGATGACCTCCGAGGTAATCGATCGGCGCGCGCAATCCTTCGATAGTGACGATCAGCCGGATACGGCGTCATCGAAGGAGAGCACCATGACCGACCACACCGCCATCGCCCACTGCTATATCGATCTCTGGAACGAGCGCACGACAAGCCGCCGCCGCGAGCTGCTGAGCGAGACCTGGACGGCAGATGCGAGCTACGTCGATCCACTGATGAAGGGCGACGGCCCCGATGACATCGACGCGCTGATCGCGGGCGTGCAGCAGCGCTTTCCCGATTTCAGATTCAAGCTGATCGGCGAGCCGAACGGCTACGGCGACCATGTGCGCTTCTCGTGGGGGCTCGGCCCTGACGGCGTCGACAGCCCGATCAAGGGAACGGATTTCGCCGTGCTGAAGGACGGGCGGATCAGGAGCGTCACCGGATTTCTGGACCAGGTGCCTGCGGGAGCGTGAGGTCGCTGCGCATTACGGCGCCCTCTCCCCTTGGGGGAGAGGGCATCACCGCTCGCAGACACAGGCTCACTGAGGGGTATCTCTCGGCACGCGAGTCTCGAGAGGTTAGTTCGCGGAGAGGACCCCTCATCCGGCGCTTCGCGCCACCTTCTCTCACAAGGGGAGAAGGAAGAAAGAAGCGCGCATCGATAGCCGTCAAGCCAACCGATACGCCGCCCTCGCATTCGTCCCAAACGCTTTCTCCCGCACCTGCGGCCCGAGCTTCGCCAGGCACTCATCGAGCGCACTCTTGATCTCGCCGTAGCTGCCTGCGAGCAGGCACACCGGCCAGTCCGAGCCGAAGATCAGGCGGTCCTCGCCGAAGCATTTTGCGGCGTGCGCGACGAACGGATGCAGTTGCTCTACATTCCAGTCGTTCCAGACCGCCTCCGTCGCCAACCCGGAGATCTTGCACCAGACATTGCCGCAAGCAGCTAACGCTGCGATGCGATCGCTCCATTCGTCGCTGCCGCCGTCGGCGATCGGCGGCTTGGCGGCGTGGTCGAGCACGAAGCGCGCCTGCGGGAAGGCCTGCGCGGTTGCGATCGCGGCCGGAAGCTCGCGGGTGCGGACGAGGAAATCGTAGGCGAGGTCGCGGGCGAACACCGCGGTGAGACCGCGCTGGACGTCTTCGCGCAGCAGCCAATCCGCATCAAGCTCATCGTGGACCTGGTGGCGGATACCGACCAGCTTCGCGCCGCCGGGCAACGCGCGCAGCCGGTCGAGCGTTTCGCCGAGCTCGCCCCCGGTCAAATCGGCCCAGCCGACGACGCCGATCACCGCGGGCGTCACATGCGCGATGCGCAAAAATTCCTCGGTCTCCTCGAGGGCAGAGCGGCATTGAACCACGATACTGGCGTCGATGCCGTTCGCCTCTAGCAGCGGCGCGAGATCGGCGGGGCCGAAGGCACGGCGGATCGGTGTGAGCTCCGGCGCCTCCATCCAGGGATAGCCGGCACGTGCGGGGTCCCAGAAATGCTGATGGGCGTCGATGATCATGGCTTACGCTCCACCGGGCAGCGGCGCGCGGGCGTCGACGAGGTTTCGCGCGCGCAGCTCCTGCCAGAACGCCGCCGGCACAGTCTTCTCCGACATCGCGATGTTATCCGCGACCTCGCCCGCGTTGCGCGCGCCCATCACCGCGACCGTCACCGCCGGATGGGCCATGCAGAACTGCAGCGCGGCGGCCTTCAGCTCGGTACCGTGCTTGCGGCAGAGCTCGCCCAGCGTGAGCGCCCGCGCGATCAGCGCGGCGTCGGCATCCTGGTAGTTGAACTTCGCGCCGGTGTGCGGATTGGCCAGGATGCCGCTGTTGTAGATGCCGCCGAGCAGGATGCCGATATTCTTCGCCTGACAGACCGGAAACAGCGCATCCAGCGCGCCCTGGTCGAGCAGCGTGTAGCGGCCGGCGAGCAGGAAGCAGTCGACCGGCACGGCCTCGGCAAAACGAACCGGCATTTCCGACTGGTTCATGCCGGCGCCGATCGCCTCGACCGTGCCGTCGGTGCGCAGGCGTTGCAGCGCGCGGAAGGCGCCGGAGACGGCCTCGTCATAGTGATCGTCGGGATCGTGCACCAGCAGGACGTCGACACGGTCGAGCCCGAGGCGGGCAAGACTCTCCTCGACCGAACGCATCACGCCGTCATAGCTGAAATCGAACACGGGCCGTTCGCGCGGCGTGCCCTTGTAGTGCTCGTCCTCCGCAGCGCCGCCATCCGGGGCGCGCAGCAGGCGGCCGACCTTGGTCGAGATGGCATAGGACTCGCGCGTCTGCTGCTGCAGGAACGCGCCAAGCCGCCGCTCCGCGAGACCGAAGCCGTAGAGCGGCGCGGTGTCGAAGAAGCGGACGCCGAGCGCCCAGGCGCTTGCGAGTGTCGCCTCCGCATCGGCATCGCTGACAGGCGCAAACAACCCGCCGAGCGGGGCGGAGCCGAGGCCGATCGAGGTGACATCGAGAGGGCCAAGCCGCGAGCGTTTCATTTCCATTGCCTTACAGTCTTCATCCAGCAGCCCAAAGATCATCTGCCCCGCTTGCGCAAACCGCAAGCGGGGAAGCTCGCAGGAGCACGGGGCTGGCGCCGCTCCTACTTCAGCATTTGCGCGACGTTGTCCTTGGTGACGAGGTCGAGGCCGGTGTAGACGATCTCCGGCACCTTCTCGCCCTTCTTGATGGCGAGCAGCGTGTCCACCGCCTTCTCGCCCATCTCGAACGGACGCTGACCGACCAGCGCATTGGCATAGCCGTCACGCAGCAGCTCGAGCTGCATCTTCAGCGTATCGGCGACCACCAGCGTGAACTTGCCGGAATCGATGTCCTTCTTGTTCCTGGAGGCGAAGGCCTTGAAGCCTTCGGGGGCGAACATCGGCCAGCCGCCGATGGGCACGATGGCGGCAAGATCCGGCGTTGCGGTGCGCATGTCCGTCATCTGCTGGACCGCGAGCGCGGGATCGTCGTTGCAGAAGGTCGGGGAGCCCGCGACCTCGGTCCACTTCGATCCCTTCAGCGCCTCGCGAACGCCATCGACGCGCTCGGCGAGATTCTTGGCGCCGGGACCGCCCGAGACCATCGCGTACTTTCCGCCGTCGGGCCGCATCTTCAGGAGTTGCTTGCCGAGCGCCAAGCCGAACTCCTTGTTGTTGGTGCCGATATAGGCGATGCGCTTGGAGCCCGGTGCATCCGCATCGAAGGTGATGACGGGAATGCCGGCGGCGGTCGCCGCCTCGATCGACTTGGTCATGGCCGCGACGTCGGCGACCGAGATGGCGAGGCCGTCGACCTTCTGAGTGACGAAGTCCTGGATGATCTGCGCCTGCGTTGCCGGCTCGTGCTCGACCGGCCCCTTGTAGATGCACTCGATGCTGCCGAGTTCCTTGGCGCGCTTGAGGCAACCGTCGCGCGCGAAGTCGAAGAACGGATTGTTCATCGCCTTGGGCACGATGACGAAGCGGTAGTTCGCGGCAAGCGCCGGCGTCGCCATCATCGCAACGGCGATACCGGCAAGAAGCAGTTTCCTCATTGTCTCCTCCACCCTTGTTTGGTGCCCATCCTCTCGAAAGTGCCCGGGAAGCGGACAGGCGGCATCTTCGTTGCCTTCCCGAGATGACGTCACGTCAGGTCATCCGCGAGCGGATGCGATCGACCAGCACGGCCAGAATGATGATCACGCCCACCAGCGTCTGCTGCCAGTAGGAGGAGACCTGCGCCAGCACGAGACCGTTGCGGATCACCTCGAGCAGCACGCAGCCGACGATGGCGCCGAGTGGGCCGCCGATGCCGCCGGCAAGGTTGGCACCGCCGATCACGCCCGCGGCGATCACGTTGAGCTCGTAGGAGGTCGCCATGTTCGCGGGGGCCGATCCGAGCCAGCCGGAGATGATGATGCCCTGGAGACCCGCGGCGAGCGCGCAGATCACGTAGACCTCGATCTTCACCCTCACCACCGGGATGCCGGTCAGCTCCGCCGCCTTCTCGTTGCCGCCGAGCGCGAAGACGTGGCGGCCGAACGAGGTGTGGTGCAGCACCACGGCCATCGTCAGCGCGAGGATCACGAGATAGATGAACGGCGCGGGCACGCCGAGCACGTCGCCCGAGGTGAGCGCATAGAAATAATCGGCCTCCGGCCCGCCCGGGAAACTGCCGCGGCCGTTGGAGACGACATAGCCGAGCCCGCGCACGATCGAGAGCATTCCGAGCGTGGTGACGAAGGGCGACAGGCCGAGCACGGCGATGCAGAAGCCGTTGACGAGGCCGACGATCAGCGCAACGCCGAGGCCGGCAACGATCGACACCAGCAGGATCAGGCCGGGCACATTGGCAAGCACGGTCTTGCCGTCGGCCGCCATGTGCACGAACAGCGAGGCGCCGAGCCCGCCGGGCGTCGACAGCTCGGTCATCACCATCGATGTGATCATGGCGGAGAAGCACATCATCGAGCCGACCGAGAGATCGATGCCGCCGATGATGATCACGAAGGTGACGCCGAGCGTGGCGATGGCGATGAACGAGAAGTTCTTCGCCACGTTCTGGATGTTGCCTTGGGTGAGGAAGTACGGGCTGGCGAAATGCATGATCACCAGCAGCACCGCGAGCGCGAGCAGCACATAGCCGGTCTGGGAGGCGAAGATGCCGCGCTGCCACCATCGGATCTTGCCGACGTTGGAGAAGGTGATCGGGGATTCCATGGGCATGGCCATCACGCCGCCTCCTTCGCGCCGGTGATGAGGGCGGTGACTTCCTCCGGCGAGGTCTCGTGGATCGGCTTGTCGGCGCGCTTCTCGCCGCGGCGCATGACGACGACGCGGTCGCACACCGCGAACACGTCGGGCATGCGGTGCGAGATCAGCATCACGGCGACGCCCTGCTCCTTCAGCCGGTGGATCAGGCCGAGCACCTGCTCGACCTGGCGGACCGAGATCGCGGCGGTCGGCTCGTCCATCATGACCAGCCGCGCATTGGACAGGCGGGTCCGCGCGATCGCAACCGCCTGGCGCTGGCCGCCCGACATCTGCTTGACGAGATCGCCGGGCCGCGTCTCCGAGCGCAGCTCGCCGAACAATTCGAGCGCGCGCGCCGCCATCGCCTTGTGGTCGAGCAAGGTCAGGGGTCCGAATTTGCGCTTGAGCTCGCGGCCGAGAAAGACGTTGGCGGCTGCGGTCAGATTGTCCGACAGCGCGAGATCCTGATAGACCACCTCGATTCCGACGGCGCGCGCATCGACGGGACGATTGAAATGCACCGCGCTGCCGGCAAAGCGCATCTCGCCGTGCGTGGGGCGGAAATTGCCGGCGATGATCTTGACCAGCGTCGACTTGCCCGCGCCGTTGTCGCCCATCAGGCCGACCACCTCGCCCGGGAAGACCTGCATGTCGACGTCATGCAGCGCGCGGATCGCGCCGAACTCCTTGCCGATGCCGGTGAGCTCGAGAACCGGTGTTGTTTCAGCGCTTGCCATCAGCGGCGTTCCTCAGACATAGCGGTTGACCAGGGCTTCCAGATATTCCTGCCGGCCCGAGCGCGGCTGCGGATCGAAGCCGGGACTCATCGCACGGTCGGCGAGATCGGCGAGCGAGCGCTGGCCGCCGAGAATGGCCCGGCCCTCGGAGCCGGCCCATCCGTCGTAGCGCGTGGCGATCGGCGTGGTGAGCGCGCCGGCATCGAGCATGTCGGCGGCGGCGAGGAAGGCGCGCGCGCACGCATCCATCGAGCCGACATGGGCGTGAATGAGATCATCGGGGTCGATCGACTGGCGGCGGATCTTGGCGTCGAAATTGAGCCCGCCCGAGGTGAAGCCGCCGCGGTTCAGGATCTCGTGGAACACCAGCGCCAGCTCACCGATATTCATCGCGAACTGGTCAGTGTCCCAGCCGAGCAAATCGTCGCCGCGGTTGATGTCGAGCGAGCCGAAAACGCCGAGCGCCTCGGCCAGCGCGACCTCGTGATGAAAGGAGTGGCCGGCGAGGATGGCGTGGTTCTGCTCGATGTTGAGCCTGACGTCCTTGAGGAGATCGTAGCGTTCGAGGAAGCCGTAGCAGGTGGCGACGTCGAAGTCGTATTGATGCTTGGTCGGCTCCTTGGGCTTGGGCTCGATCAGGATCGGGCCCTTGAAGCCTATCTTGTGCTTGTGCTCGACCACGAGCGAGACGAAGCGGCCGAGCTGATCGAGCTCGCGCTTCAAATCGGTGTTGAGCAGGGTCTCGTATCCTTCTCGGCCGCCCCACAGCACGTAGTTCTGGCCGCCGAGCCGGCGCGTCACCTCCAGCGCGGCGCGGACCTGGCCGGCGGCATAGGTGAAGATGTCGGGGTCAGGGTTGGTCGCAGCGCCCGCCATGTAACGGCGATGCGTGAACAAATTGGCGGTGCCCCAGAGCAGGCGGACTTTGCTTGATGCCATCTTCTGTTCGAACAGATCGGCGATGGCGTTGAGATTGGCGACGGACTCGCTGAGTGAGCCACCTTCCGGCGCCGCGTCGACGTCGTGGAAGGTGAAGAAGGGCACGTCCAGCAGGCGGAACAGCTCGAAGGCGACATCGGCCTTGGCGCGCGCCATCGCCATCGCATCGGTGCCGTGATGCCAGGGCCGCAAAAAGGTCTCGCCGCCGAAGGGATCGCCGCCCGGCCAGCACAGCGAATGCCAGTAGCAGACCGCAAAGCGCAAGTGATCCTCGAGTCTGCGGCCGTGGACTAGGCGGTCCTTGTCGTACCAGCGGAAGGCATGCGCGTTCGCCGCATCCTTGCCGGCGTAGGCGACAGGTGTACTTGCATCGAAGAACTTGGCTGGCGCGTTCACTTAAAGAGTCTCCTTCAATGCGGGATAAAGCGCGCGCCAGCGACGATAGGCCTCGTCATAGGCGGCGGTCACGGATGCGCGGGGCGCGAAGCTCGCGAGCCGGCGCGGACGGGTGCAGATTTTGGCCGGATCTTCGCCGGTGGCGGCGATGCGGCCGAGCCGCGCGGCGCCGAGGGCAGCCCCCACCTCGCCTTCCTCGACGCGGTGGACGGGAATGCCGAGCACGTCGGCGCAGATCTGGGCCCACAGCGGCGAGCGCGAGCCGCCACCGACGAGATCGACTTCGCTGATCGGCCCGCTCGCCGCGCTCAAGGCCGCCAGATTGTCACGCGCGGCGAAGGCGACGCCCTCGAGCACGGCCTGGACGATCTGGGAACGTCCTGTCGCGCCGCGCAGGCCAACGAAGGCGCCGCTCGCGGCCGCGTCATTGTGCGGCGTGCGCTCGCCATCGAGATAGGGCAGGAATTTTATCGGGCTCGGCCCGTCGACGCGTTCGCCGAGCGGCGCGAGCAGCGCGGCGGCCGGCGTCTCCATGACGTCGGAGAGCCAGGCGAGCGAAGCCGCGGCCGACAGCATCACGCCCATCTGGTGCCAGAGGCCGGGCAGCGCGTGGCAGAAGGCATGCACGGCCGAAGCCGGCGCCGGCGCAAACCGATCGGTGACACGGAACACCACGCCGGAGGTGCCGAGCGACAGGAACGCATCGCCCGGTGTGATGGCGCCGAGCCCGATCGCACTCGCCGCGTTGTCGCCGGCACCGCCGGCGACGACGACGTCTTTCGCCATGCCCCAGCGCCGGGCGTATTCCGGCGCGAGAGCCGCGCTGGCTGCGCTGCCCTCGACGAGGCGCGGCATGTGATGCAGATCGAGGCCGGTCGCATGCAGCAGCAGGGCCGACCAGCGCCGCTCGCCGACATCGAGCCACAACGTGCCTGATGCATCCGACATGTCCTCGACCATCTCGCCGGTCAGCTGGTAGCGGACATAGGCCTTCGGCAGCAGCACCTTGGCGACGCGCTTGAATATCTCCGGCTCGTGCCGCGCGACCCAAAGCAGCTTTGGCGCGGTGAAGCCGGGCATCGCCAGATTGCCGGCGATGGCGTGCAGCGACGGGCAGCGCCGCTCCAGCATGGCGCATTCGGGTTGCGAACGACCGTCGTTCCAGAGGATCGCCGGACGCAGCGGCCGTCCGTCCTCGCCGAGCAGCGTCGCGCCATGCATCTGGCCCGACAGGCCGATGCCGGCGACCCGCGCAACCTCACGCGGATGATGACTCGCGAGATCGTCGACCGCGCCGATCGCGCCTGCAACCCAGGCGTCGGGATCCTGCTCGGACCACAGCGGCGCCGGATGCGACAGCGCCAGCTCGCGCGCCGCCGTCGCGACCACCGCGCCGGCTTCGTTCACGAGAACCGCCTTCACACCGGACGTGCCGAGGTCCAGTCCGAGATACACACCACCCTCCCTTTTGTCTGTCGCGGTGTGCGAGCTTGACGTCGCCTTCCCCGCAACGGGCCGTTTCCAAATCCACCTGCCGCTAAGGCAGGTTGTCCCGCATCACGATGTCGATCCTGATCTTCTCCTGCTCATGCAGGATCGGCTCGCCACGGGCGAGCGCAAGCAGCACGCGCACGGCGGCCCGCGCCTCATGTCCCGGGTTCTGCGAGATCGCGGCATCCATCACCCCCTGCAGCAGCAGCCGGCGCGTCAGCGCGGTGACGTCGTGCCCGACAAAGACGACCTTATCGCGGCCGGCATCGCTCAACGCTTTGGCGACACCCTGCGTGCCGGCGCCGACGTTGTAGAGGCCGACGATGTCAGCATGCCTGTCCAGCAGCCGCGCCAGCAGCTGCTCCGAGCGCGCGTCCTCGTCGCGCCCCTCCAGCACCGGCAGCACGCTGAGGTCAGGGAATTCGCTCGCCATCACCCGGTTGAAGCCGAAGATGCGCTCGGCGTGATCGCGCAGGCCCTGCGATCCCGCGACCACGGCAACCTTGCCCGAGCGGCCGCCGGCCAGCCGTCCCACCAGCGCGCCGGCGGTGCGGCCCGCGGCAATGTTGTCGATGCCGACATAATGGTGGCGGCGGGAGGACGGCACGTCGGAGACCAGCGTCACGATCTTGGTGCCGGCGTCGACGAGGTCGTTGATGGCGGCGCGGACGGTCGGATGATCCAGCGCCACCACGGCGACGCCGTCGTAATCGCCGGACAACGCCTCCAGCGAGGCGGCCAGCACGGAGGCGTCGAACACGTCGGTGGCAATCATCTCGACACCGAGGCGGCGGGCCGAGAGCCAGCCCGACATCTCGCCGAGATAGGCCTCGATCTGCTGCATGAACGGGTTCGGCCCCGACGGCATCACGAAGGCAAAGCGGCGGGCGCGACTGCGGGCGAGCTCCGCGGCCGCGACATGCGGCTGGAAGGAATTGCGCTCGATCGCTTCCCGGACGCGCCGGACCGTGTCCGCCCGCACGCCCGGCCGGTTGTGCAGGACGCGATCGACGGTCGCAAGGCTGACGCCGGCCTCGCGGGCGATGTCCTTCAGCGTCAGCGCGGCGGTCGTGAGCGTCTCGGCCATGGCTGAAGGCTAGCAGAGGCGTTTTGAGGTACGCAACTCATTTTGAGGGGCAATACAGCATTTTCGAGCCCGGGTTGTAGCGAGAAGCGGCTAGCCGCCGGTCAGATCCAGCGTCAGGAACAGGCTGTTGGGGTCTTCGGCATAACCCTCGAACGGGCCGCAGAGCACAAAACCATGCGCCTGGTAGAGCGCATGCGCCGGCTTGAAATAATCCCACGAGCCGGTCTCGAGGCTGAGCCGCTTAAGGCCGCGCGCACGGGCCTCGGTGATGATGTGGCGGAGCATCTGGCCGCCATAGCCGCGCCGCCGCGCGGTCTGCAGCGTATGCATCGACTTCACCTCGCCGTGGCCGGCCGAGAGCGCCTTCAGCGCGCCGGTGGCGACCAGCGCCTCGTCATCCCAGCCGGTCCAGAATGCGACGTCGCTTGAGCGAAGGCCTGCGAGATCGAGCGCATGCGCGCTGCCCGGCGCGGTCTGCGCCCGTGCCGCCGTGACGTGATGGTCGAGCAGCGCGACGACGCGGGGATCGAAGGTGTCGCCGGTACGGATCTGCATGGTCACGGCCGCACTCCGCTTGCAAGCTGCTTCTGCATGAAGACGAGGTCGAGCCAGCGGCCGAACTTGCAGCCGACCTCCGGCATGCGGCCGACCTCGGCGAAGCCGAGCGAGGCGTGCGCCAGGATATCGGCGGCATCCTCGAGCGTGGCGTCTCGGACGATCACCGGCATCACATCTTCCCGTAAGAGGAGGTGCCGCGCCGGGTGATGATGACGTAGCGCGCGTCCTGCCTGGTTTCGTTCTCGAAGGTCACCGCCCGCATGACGTCGAAGTCGAGACAGTCGCCGTCGCGCAGGCGCACCGACTTGGCGTCGATATGCACACAGACCGCGCCCTCCAGCATCAGGAGCTGCTGGGTGAAGGCGTTACGGCCCCAGGGGCTGTAGGAGACGCGCGCGCCGGCCGGCAGGTCGACGACGATGATCTCGATGCCGCTCGCCGCATCCGGCGGCGAGGCATGACGCCGCCGGTAGCCGCTGTCGGGGTCGCGCCAATGCGGCTGGTCGGCGAGCCGCATCAGGCGCTCCGGCGGCTTCTCCGCGAGCGCGACGACGTCGCTGAGGGTGACGTCGAGCGCCGCACAGAGCCTGTTGAGCAGCGCCGCCGTCGCACTGCTCTGCGCCCGCTCCACCCGCCCGATCATGGCCCGGCTGACACCGGAGCGGCCTGCAAGTTCGTTCAACGTCATGCCCGCCTGCGTCCTCAACGTCTTCAAGCGACGACCGATCGCGCGGTCGAGTTTCTACTGGTCCATGGTTGCCATCCGAACATTGCCCGACACGAGGACCGCACCCATCGGGGCGGGAGAAGCTTAAGGCTGGCGAGGCGCGCGTGCCGGGGTCAAGGAGCTAATATATTAGAATCTTTGCGAAGCGCGTCTGCGGCTCACGGCTGGATCAAATGGAAATGCTGTCGGGAAACCTGGAGCGGGCGAAGGGAATCGAACCCTCGTATGCAGCTTGGGAAGCTGCCGTTCTACCATTGAACTACGCCCGCGTGTGCGCTGCTCCGCGCCCATCCTGATTAGCCGAGACGGCGCCTCCCGCCAAGCGGTTTGGCGCCTCTGCCGGACAGTTGTTAACGTCCTGGCGAGATTTCGGGGGCGCCGGATTGTGGCGGTGCTATGATCGCCCCGTCGGGGGAAAAGCGTGCACTGAGTGGGGCGTGTGCATGGTGGGGCGTGGCTACACGATGTTCGCCTCTTTGGAGGGCGCCCATCCGCTCGCCAGCCAGACGCTGTTCGAGGCGCTGCTGCCCGTTGCTCCGCCGTGCGCGCCTACCTAGATAGGGCCGCATGGATGCGACCACGCTGCTGACGACAGGATCGATCACCGTCTCCGAGTTTCGCTGCGATGCGGGACCGGACGACACGCCGTTCGCGGAATGCCGCACCGGACATTCCATCGCCTATGTCCGCTCCGGCAGTTTTGGCTGCCATTGCCGTGCCGGCTTCTTCGAGCTGGTGGCGGGCTCAATGCTGGTCGGCGCCCCCGGCGAGGAATACACCTGCACGCACGAGCACGTCAGCGGCGACCTCTGCCTCGGCTTCTTCTTCAGCGAGGACCTGGTCGACGCCCTCGGCGGGCGGCGCGAGGTCTGGCAGGTCGGCGCGACACCGCCGCTGCCCGAGCTGATGGTGCTGGGCGAGCTGGCCCAGACGGCGGCAGATGGCAACAGCGACCTGGGTCTCGACGAGATCGGGCAAGTTCTTGCGGGCCGCTTCATCGACGTCGTCTCCGGCAAGGCGCGCAAGCCGGCCACGCCGACCGCGCGAGACCGCCGCCGCGCCGTCGAAGCCGCGCTGTGGATCGACGACAATTCGCATGCCGACCTCGACCTCGAACAGGCCGCAAGGCAGGCCGGCCTCAGCCCATTCCACTTCCTGCGGCTGTTCGCGGCCGTGCTCGGCGTCACCCCGCATCAATATCTGGTCCGCTCGCGGCTGCGGCACGCCGCGCGCAGGCTTACTGAGGACGACATCGCCGTCACCGACATCGCCTATGACGTTGGGTTCGGCGACCTCTCCAATTTCGTCCGCACGTTTCATCGCGCTGCCGGCGTGTCGCCGACCAAGTTCCGGCAGGCCTCGCGCGGCCAGCGCAAGATTCTCCAAGAGCAGCTCGCCCTGAACTGACTAGGGTCGTCTCCGGCGCGCGCCAGTTGCGGCGCGCCTTGCAATGGAGACGATCATGTACGACCACATCGGATTGCGCGTTGCCGACCTCGACGCCGCCACGCGGTTCTACACCGCGGTGCTGGCTCCGCTCGGCTACGTCCTGTGCTCCAGCGGCGAGGGCTATGCCGGTTTCGGGCCGAAGGGCGAGCCGGGGCTGTGGCTGCATCTGGACAGGGGCCGGAAAGCCGACGGCGCGCATATCGCGTTTCGCGCCAAGGATCATGACGCGGTCAAGGCGTTCCACAGCGAGGGCCTGAAGAGCGGCGGCCGGGACAATGGCGGCGCCGGGCCGCGTAGGGATTACAGCCCGACCTATTATGCGGCGTTCTTGATCGACCCCGATGGCAACAATGTCGAGGCGGTTTGCCCGTGAGCTCCAGCCACTCGCTCCGTCATCGCGAGGAGCTCTAGCGACGAAGCAATCCAGACTGCTTCCGCGGGAAGATTCCTGGATTGCTTCGCTACGCTCGCAATGACGGTGTTTGTTGCAATCATCGAACATCATCAAGGACACCTTCATGGGCTCCATCCACAACGACATCCCCCTCCCCGTCCCCGCCCGCGACGTCTGGGACGCCGTGCGCGATTTCGGCGCGCTGCCGCAGCGGCTGGTGCCGGGCTTCGTCACGGCCTGCACGCTCGACGGCGACGCGCGCATCGTCACCTTCGCCAACGGCTCCGTGGCGCGCGAGGTGCTGGTCGATTGCGACGACGCGCGGCAGCGCCTCGTCTATGCAATCAACAACGAGCGGCTGAAGCATTACAGCGCCTCGGTGCAGCTTGCGACTTATGTCCAGGGCCAGACGAAGGAAGCCGTCGCCGCCATGCACCGGGCATCCCCGCCCGTTCCTCCGTGATGTTTTTCACAGAGCCGCGCCCTCGCGGGCCGTAACCATGCCCGCGTGCGTCCGGTTGGCTCCGCTCTCCCGGCGGCGCCGCGCACGCGAGGAGCATGCCATGAGGGGTGCGGACAAGGTGATCTGTCAGGCGGCCGTCGTGCTGCTGCTGTTTTCGATGTCGAGCGTGCCGGCGAAGGCGCAGTTCCTCGGCGGCGGAGGTGCCGGTGGCCAGGACATGATGACCCAGATGGCGCCGATGCTGGAGATGATGAAGGCGAAGATGGGCAAGCGCCGCTTTGCCATGCTGATGCAGACCATGGGTCCGATGATGAGCCGCATGATGGAGAACGGCGGCGGCGGCCTCGGCGGCATGATGGGGGGCGGCTACATGCCGAGCGGGCTCGGCGGCATCGGCGGCGGCGACATCATGGGCATGCTCGGCGGCTCCGGTGGCGGCGACATGATGGCGATGATCCCGCAATTGATGCGACTTGCCAATGCCGGCGGCGGTCATCGCCGTCACAGGCGTCGCTAATCCGTCGCGCCGGACAGCGCCGGCCTGATCGCGGGCTTGCCCTCGCGCGGGCCCCAACGCGTCAGCACCACGCTGGAGCATGACAGCAGGCCGAGCACGACCATCGAGCTCGCGGCCAGCCAGAAGAAGCTCTGTGCGGTGGCCTCATGCGTCAGCAGCCACCAGCCGGCGGCCGAGATGTAGATCAGCCGCGCGGTCTGCGCCAGCACCGGGCCGATCACCTTCGCCGCGCCTTGCGAGGAGAAGTACATCGTCGTTGCAAGGCCGAAGAACGCGTAGAACGGCCCGACCGTCGAGAGATATTGATGGCTCGCCGCGCGCACGGCCGCACTGTCGGTGAAGATGTTGACCCACAGATCGGGGAAGATCGCAACGAGGCATGCCGGTGCACCGACGGCCACGAAGGCGGCGGCACTGGCGATCCACGCAATGCGCCGGGCGCGCGCGATGCGGCCGGCGCCGATCGCCATCCCGACCATGGGCACGCAGGCAATGCCGAACGAGAACGCGATCGAGGTCAGCAGAAATTCCAGCCGCGCGCCGACGCCGTAGCCGGCGAGGATCGCGGTGCCGAACTTCGCCAGCATGTGGGTGAAGATCGAGATCGTCAGCACCGATTGCAGCGGGGAGAAGCAGGCGATGGCGCCGACCTTGAGAATGTCGAAGAACATCGCCCACTGGATGCGCAGGCCGCGCAGCTTCAGTGCGATCCGCGCGCGGCCGGAGAACAGGTACCAGCCCATGATGCAGATGTTCATGGTGTAGGCGATCAGCGCGCCAGCCGCGACGCCGCGCATGCCGAGCTGCGGCACCGGGCCGAGCCCGAGGCCGAGCGTGCCGCCGAGCAGGATCTGCCAGGCCGCCGAGTTGAGGATGAGGAACGACGGCAGCTTCATGTTGCCGGTGCCCCGCAAGACGCCCGCCATGGTGTTGAGCAGCCAGGGCAGCACGGCGCCGCCGAAAAATACCTGCGCGTAGGCGATCGCATGCGTCAGCACATCGCCGCGGCCGCCGAGCATTTCGAGCACCCTGGGCCCGAAGATCAGCATGCCCAGCATGAAGACGAGGCCGAAGCTGATGCCGATCAGCATCGCGTGCATGGCGAGCGTGCCGGCCCGCTCGCGGTCGCCGGCACCGAGCGCGCGTGCGATGGCGGAAGCGACCGCGCCGCCCATGGCACCGCCGGACATGGTCATGGTGAGGATCACTGTCGGAAAGACCAGCGCCATCGCGGCCAGCGCTTCGACGCCGAGCCGGCCGATATAGGAGGTCTCGGCGATCACCGTGCAGGTGCCGGCCGACAGCGCGATCACGTTCGGCCAGGCGAGGGAGAGCAGCGTGCGCAGGATCGGCCCGTCCACCAGCGCGCTCCTCACGGGGCGCGGGGGCGGCGGCAACGGGCGCTCTTGCTCATCGACCGGGATCTCGGCGATGTCGGACATGTCCTCTCCCGGACGCAGGCGCCATTTGCGGCGCAGCAATCACTCGGTGTGCCAATGACTTTGTTCGCGCGAAAGGCGCAGCGAGAGGCTTGTTAGCACGGCAATCGCCGATTCCTCCTGCGCCTGATGCAGGCGTGCCCTGCGGCAGCGCATTTCAGCGCGTGGAATTGCGGCTCCCTCTTCTCCCTCTTCTCCCTCTCCCCGTTCTTACGGGAGAGGGTTGGGGTGAGGGGCCGCTTCCGCAACGACGGTGGCAACTGGACTCGCAGAGAGTCCCCCTCACCCGGAATTTGCTGTCGCAAATTCCGGCCTCTCCCCGCACGCGGGCAGAGGCAAAGCACGGCGACACTGTCGCTTACCCGATCGTCCAGACCAATGGCGGACGGCCACCCGCGGCCGGCCGCATCTGCACGCCGATGTGTCGTCCGCAACCTGCGGCCAGCCCTTCAAACAATCCCTCCAGCACCTTTGCGCAGGCGGGGTGATAATCGGGCACGTCGTCCATCAGTTTCCAGTTCTGTTGGCGGAGTTCGAACGCGCCTTCGGACTGCGTCATCTCGGCGGCATCATCCTGCGCGGCGAACAGAGCATTGAGAAACGATGCAAACTCGCGCGCGCGACCGCGGGTCATCGACAGCGCCGCGGCGACCTCGTCGAAATATTGCATGCCGATCAGCCTGCCGGTGAGGTGGAGGAGATAGCCGGCATCTTCGGGGCCGAGCTGCTGCACCATCACCGGCGCGGCGGTGCGGACATATTCCATCGCGTAGTTGCGATAGGCCTTTTCCAGTCGTGGTTTCGGCCAGCTCGAGACCGGCAATGCCGGTGCGGTCCTGGCATCGAACAACGGCGCCTCCAGATGCCGCGCGAACACCAGGCGCTGATCGGGCTCGAGCGGATGGTCGTACTGGTGATAGTAGCCTTCGAGCCCGTCCTGGCCGTCGACGCTCTGCTTGGTGCAGACGAAGCCGAGGCGCAGATCGCCGAGCGCAACGCCATTGTTGGCGTGCCAGCCGCGCAGCATCGCGCGGCTGACCTCGCCCGGCACGCCGCAGATCGCGCTGCCCTTCCAGATCCACCGCGGCGGCGGATAGCGGATCCAGGCCTTGCGGTCGCTCTCGTACATGTATTCGACATGCACGCCGCCGATCCAGTTGGAGAGATAGTGATATTGCGCGGCGGCGACCGCCGGCGGCAGATGGCTGAGCCCGAGCTTTTGCAAGCCCGGCAGGAAGCGCTCCTGCTGCTGGCGGCGGAAGACACGGAACACGAACTCCGCCGCATCCGCAGTGCCGCGGCGCGTGACGACGGTCAGGATGAGGCCGGTGAAGTAAGCGTGGTAGAGATCGGCGACCGCGCGCCAGCGCTTCCATTCGGCTTCCTGCGCGGCGTCAGTTGCGGCGGTCATGATCGCTCCCGGCTTGTTGTTTTGCGGGAGTGTGTCATTGCGCGAGGAGTGGCGCAACCGGAGGCGCTTTCTGTCGTAGCCCGGATTACACCCGGAAATGCTTGCTCAGCTTCAGACCCTGCGCCTGGTAGTTCGAGCCGATGCGCTGGCCGTACATCGCATCGGGGCGCGCCAGCATCTTCTCGTAGACGAGGCGGCCGACGATCTGGCCGTGCTCGAGGATGAACGGCACCTCGCGCGAGCGCACTTCGAGCACGGCGCGCGATCCTAGCCCGCCCGCACCGGCATAGCCGAAGCCGGGATCGAAGAAGCCGGCATAGTGCACGCGGAATTCGCCGACCAAGGGATCGAACGGCACCATCTCCGCGGCGTAATCGGGCGGCACCTGCACGGCTTCCTTGGAGGCGAGGATGTAGAACTCGCCGGGGTCGAGGATCAGGCTGCCGTCGGGACGGGCCGAGATCGGCTCCCAGAAATCTTCCACGGCGTAGCCGGCGCGGCGATCGACGTCGACGACGCCGGTGTGGCGCTTGGCGCGATAGCCGACGAAGCCATTGCCTTTCTCGCCGGAGAGATCGACGGAGACGGCGACGCCGCCGGAGAGATCGGCATCGGCGATGTCGACGAGGCGCTCGGCGGCGTGCAAGCCATCGAGCTCGTCGGCGTTGAGGATGGCGTCCCCAGTGCGGAAGCGCACCTGGCTGAGACGCGAGCCCTCGCGCACCAGCACCGGAAACGTCTTCGGGCTGATCTCGGCATAGAGCGGGCCGTGATAGCCGGCGCCGATCATGTCGAAACGGCGGGTGCCGTCGGCGATCACGCGGGTGAAGACGTCGAGCCGGCCGGTCGAGCTCTTCGGATTTGCGGCTGCGACGATTTCCGGCGGCAGCGCGAGGCTCTCGAGCAGCGGCACGATGTAGACGCAGTTGGTCTCTAGCACCGCGCCGTCGGCGAGGCTGAACTCGTGCAGCTTCAATTCGTCGATGCGCTCGGCGACGGTGGCGCCGGGCCCGGGGAGAAAGCTGGCGCGGACGCGATAGGCGATGTCGCCGAGACGCAGATCGAGGCTCGCCGGCTGGATCTGGCTTTCGACGAAGTCGTAGGCCGGCAGGATGAGACCCGCCTCCGCCATCGCCGCGATCATGCGGTCGGGCAGGATTCCATTGGCATCGGCGGCGACCGTGAAACTCAACCGGGGGTCCTCATCTGGGGTCAGAGCATCCGGACATGCGGAAAATACGAGTCTTTCAGGGCTAGCCGATGGACGCCTTGACGGAAAGGGCATTGCGGAATATGAGCATCACTTATCCCGTGGTGATTTGAGCCGGCCGGCTTGCAGCCACGTTAAATAAATCGCTAAACAGGCCGGGGACCTCTGTGATCCCGGCCAGTGGAGATATCCAGGCCGGTTTTTTTGTGACCGTTTTCGCTCCAATGGTCACGTCGGAGGGTCCTATGTCGAAGTCGCCTGCTGCCTACCGCCCCGAAACCCGCCTGGTCCATTCCGGCACCCTGCGCTCGCAATATGGCGAGACGTCGGAGGCGCTGTTCCTGACGCAAGGCTATGTCTATGCCAGCGCCGAGGAGTGCGAGGCGCGGTTCAAGGGCGAGGACCCCGGCTTCATCTATTCGCGCTACTCCAACCCGACCATTGCGATGTTCGAGCGCCGCATGATCGAGCTCGAGGGCGCCGAAGCCGCCCGCTCCGCGGCAACCGGCATGGCCGCAGTGACGACCGCGATCCTGGCACCGCTGAAGGCCGGCGATCACGTGGTCGCCTCCCGCGCGCTGTTCGGCTCGTGCCTCTACGTCATCCAGGACCTCCTGCCGCGCTACGGCATCGAGACCACGCTGGTCGACGGCCTCGATCTCGACCAGTGGCAGCGCGCACTTCGCCCCAACACCAAGACGTTCTTCCTGGAGAGCCCGACCAACCCGACGCTCGATGTGCTCGACATTCCCGGCATCGCCGCGATCGCGCACAGCGGCGGCGCGCGCCTCGTCGTGGACAACGTGTTCGCAACGCCGATCTGGCAAAGCCCGCTCGCGCTCGGCGCCGACGTCGTCGTCTACTCCGCGACCAAGCACATCGACGGCCAGGGCCGGTGTCTCGGCGGCATCATCCTGTCCTCGGAAGCCTTCATCGCGGAGCACCTGCACAATTTCATGCGCCAGACCGGCCCGTCGATCTCGCCGTTCAACGCCTGGGTCCTGCTCAAGGGCCTGGAGACGCTGGGCGTGCGCGTGCGCGCGCAGACCGACACGGCAGCGCGCGTCGCCGAGGTGCTGGCGAGCCATCCGAAGATCTCGCGCCTGGTCTATCCCGGCCGCGCCGATCATCCGCAGGCGGCGCTGGTGAAGAAGCAGATGCGCGGCGGCTCGACGCTCGTCGGCTTCGAGGTGAAGGGCGGCAAGGCGGCAGCGTTTCGCGTGCTCAACGAGCTCAAGCTTGCGAAGATCTCGAACAACCTCGGCGACGCCAAGAGCCTCGTGACGCATCCGGCCACCACGACGCATCAGCGCCTCAAGCCGGAAGACCGCGCCGCGCTCGGCATCAGCGAGGGTTTCATCCGCTTCTCCGCGGGGCTGGAGCATGCGGACGATCTGATCGAGGATATCACCGCGGCGCTGGAGAAGGCGTGATCTTCCTTGCCCTCCCCTGGCGGGAGCAGGTAAGAGCCGTCACATCGGCCGATACGTCCTCACATCCGCCGGCACGTTCACCCCGAGCTTGATCTGCCCGACGGAGCGGATGATGTCGTCGCCGAGCAGCTGGGCGAAGCAGGCGTAGCCCCAGTCATTCATGTGCAGGCCGTCGGCGATGACGAAGCTCTCGACCGGGATCGACTGGTTCTCGTGCCAGTCGCGCATCACTTCGAAGCGCGGGAAGATGCCGACGTGGCGGAGCTCGGCGACCTTGCCGAGCAGCTTCACCATCCTGCCGGCGCTCTCCTTGCGCTGATTGACGGCCGGCGAATATTGCGGATCGACCAGCACGATGTCGGCGCCGCCGGCGGCCTGGATGCGGGAGATGCCGTCCTCGACCAGTTTTGCGGTATCGCCGGGATCGAGATTGCGCAGCACGGCGTTGGTGCCGACCTGCCAGATCACCATGTCCGGATGCAGGTCGATCACCTGCGTCTGAAGGCGCTTCATCATCTCCGGCGCATCCTCGCCGCCCACGCCGGCGTTGACGACGGTGATGTCGGCGGTCGGATAGTGCCGGCGCAGCTGTGCGGCGAGACGGTTCGGATAGTTGAAATCGGGCGAGCTCGCGCCGTAGCCGGCGGTCGACGACGAGCCGAACGCGACGATCACGACGGGCTGGCCGGCCGCGAGCTTGGCCGCGACATGAGGGAGCGAGCCCATCGTCTTCGAGCCGCCCTTCGGCGGCAGGCATGGCACGCGGTTGAAGATATCGCCGGCAGACTTGGCGGCCTGCTTGACCTTGTCGATGGCGCGCGCGGTGATGCCACGCTGCTCGGGGGACGTCACGGCGCCCGTGGTCTGGGAACGCGAGGCGGGAGCGGGATCAGCGGTTTGCGCCGGCGCTTGCGTCGTCTGCGCGGCTTGCGCCTGCGCGCGCGACTGCGACACCGGCGTCAGCAACAGCAGCGCTGCCGCCGCTGATATAGCCAGCCATGCCGTCGGGCAAAAAGGGCGGAGAGAACTCATTAACGCTAGACCTCAATTTTGCTGCTGGGCCGGCCCCAGATGGGCTGCGTCAAACACGAACTGTGCCAACGCCCGGCCAAGGCAATCATGGACCTGTTTCGCCAGCTCCGGCCCGTGGGACGGGCTGAACAGGTCGAACTGACCCTGGTCATTCCACTGCCGCATGATCGCGAAACGATCGAACAGCGGGATGTCGTGCTCCTGCGCCACCACCCGCATATTGTCGAGATAGGGCGGCACCGAGATCATGGTCTCTGTGCGCGGGCTGT
This sequence comes from Bradyrhizobium sp. SMVTL-02, assembly GCF_051853005.1. Classification (NCBI taxonomy): domain Bacteria; kingdom Pseudomonadati; phylum Pseudomonadota; class Alphaproteobacteria; order Hyphomicrobiales; family Nitrobacteraceae; genus Bradyrhizobium; species Bradyrhizobium sp. SMVTL-02. The sequence continues at coordinate 7,821,411 of NZ_CP182469.1, forward strand.
ACTGCAAATTCATCAACACGACGTCAGCCCCTGCATTTTGCAGCGCGGCAACCCCCTCGGTCACAGCACCGCGAAACTCATCGGGATCGATGGCTCGGATAGCATCCACGGTCCCGGTCTGCCAGATGACCAAAGTAGGCCTTTTTGCTTCCATCAGCTTAACGAAGGTGGTGGCCGCCTCCTCTGCTGTTTTCTTGCTCTGTATTTCTACGGAGACGTGCACGACCTCCGAGGGTGGCAGCTTCTCCTTCAAGATGGCCTGCATGCGCGCCGGATAGGAGGCGTCCTCGGAGGCCGGAATCGTGGTCGAGCGGCTGCCGATGACCAGGATTTCCAGCGGTTTGCCAGATTTGACGGCCTCGGCAACCTTGGGAAGCTGGCTTTCGCTGGTGAGGAGATAGGACGGCAATTCGCAGGCTGCGGGCGCGGCGGCAGCGGCAGGCGCAGCATCGTCCGCGCGCGCCTGGGGCGCGGCGAGGCCACCGCATAGCAGGATCAGGCTCAGGAGAACCTTCGCCTTCATCAGCCCCCTCCCGCCAGATCGGCGTTGCCGACGGCGTTTTTGGTTTTCGCACCGCTCTTGTCAGCCACGCGCTTGTACCACGAAATCACCCAGGCAACGCCCCACATGACCAGGATTCCGGAGAGACTAATCAGCGCATGCATGGCTGCGCCGCCGGAGACCTCGGCCAGGATGAAATGGCCGGCGAAGGCGAGGAAGACGCCGAGGCAGAAGATCTCGAGCGAATGCTGGCCGCACAGGATCAGCGGCCGCAGCCACTGCGATTTCAGGCCCGGCCAGTCGCGCGGCAGGAAGCGCACCGTGAGCGCGGCCAGCGCCAGGAAATGCGTGAAGCGCAGAACGTCGAGATCGGTCTTGTCGATCGGATACATCCATTGCTCGAGCCGCTTCGGCATCAGATGGGACAGGTGCGGCAGATACCAGGTCAGCGTCACGTAGAACGCCGCCACGATATAGGCGATCGAGATCCACATCGTTACCGGCGACGCTAAAATACGCGACATGCGCCGCGCACCTCCGAGCGCACACCATGCACCGAAGACGAAAAGCAATTGCCAGGCCAGCGGATTGAAGGCCCAGAAGCCGTTCGGATAGGCGGAGAAGTAGAGATCGTATTCCCAGGTCACCGCGTAGAGCACGACGGAAAGGCCGAGCGTGACGTCGGGCTTCCAGCGCATCGACCACAGGATCACGGGCAGCGCCAGCATCAGGACGATATACAGCGGCAGCACGTCCATGTTGACGGGACGGAAACGCAGCAGCAGCGCCTGCACGATGGTGATGTCGGGCTGCTTGAGGAAGTCCATGATCCCCATCTCTTCGGTGTAGAGCGGGTTCTCGAAACGGGTCGCCACGTAGGAGATCTCGGCGAGGAAGATCGTGAACAGGAAGACGTGCGCGACGTAGATCTGCCAGACCCGCCGCAGGATGCGGGCGGTAGCGATGACGACGCCACCCTCCAGCATCGCGCGGCCGTAGACGAAGGCGGCGGTGTAGCCGGAGATGAAGATGAAGATCTCCGTGGCGTCGCTGAAGCCGTAATTGCGGATCGTGAACCACGTCAAAAGGCTCGTCGGCAGATGGTCGATGAAGATCAGCCACAGCGCCAGCCCACGGAACAGGTCAAGGCGGAGTTCGCGCTCGCCGATGGCGGGCAGCGTGATGGCGGCTGCACGCGGCTCCGCAGGTTTGGCGGTTCCTGCGATGCTCGATCCCGTCACTTGGTCGGCAATGGTCATCGGGGCCTAAAAACCCTCACCCAAATCGCGACGTTGAAGGAGTGTACCGGTCCGGCCGTCATCTCGCAAAGCGGCCGGATCACATGGGGGTGTCTCCCCCCTGGGGATGTCATCCCTTGGGGTGTACTTCCTCGCCAATTCTGGCGGCACGATGTCGCCAAAACCGCCTCGGGGTTTGGTTCCGACGCCGGATTTCGGTATGATGGCAGCCATGTACCGCGCCGTGACCCGCCAGATCGAAGTGACCGTCGAGCCGAACTTTGTTCCGGAGCAGTCGTCGGCCGACCGCTCCCGCTATTTCTGGTCGTACACCATCGTCATCACCAATTCCGGCGACGAGACGGTGCAGCTCAAGACGCGGCACTGGATCATCACCGACGCCACCGGTCGCCAGCAGGAGGTCAGGGGCGAGGGCGTGGTCGGCGAACAGCCGACGCTCGCCCCCGGCGAGCGGTTCGAATACACTTCCGGCGTGCCGCTCACGACCGCATCCGGCTTCATGACCGGCCGCTACCAGATGGTCAGCGAAACCGGCGAGCGCTTCGAGATCGACGTGCCGACGTTCTCGCTAGACAGCCCGGATAACAAGCGGGTGTTGAATTAGCACCGTGCCGTACCTCCACATCGTCGTTGCTTCGCTGCGCTTGCAATGACGGAGGATGGACTTACGCGTCCTCGACGCCCGCCTCGTGCGGCGTGAACTGGTAGACCGACGAACAGAACTCGCAGGTCACGACGACCTTGTCGTCCTTCACCATCGCCGCGCGGTCGTCGGGCGAGAAGCTCTTCAGCATGGACGCGACCGCGTCGCGCGAGCAGGAGCACTGCGCCTTCAGCGACAGCGGCTTGAACACGCGTACGCCACGTTCGTGAAACAGGCGATAGAGCAGCCGCTCGCCGGAGAGCTCCGGATCGATCAGCTCGACGTCCTCGACGGTCTCGATCAGCGAGCGCGCCTCGACCCAGGCGTCGTCCTCGGCGACACTGTGCGCCTCGACACCTTCGGGCGCATCGCCGGGATGCAGGTCCGCCTGCCGCGCGCGCTCGGGAGCCTTCGGCAGGAATTGCATCAGCATCCCGCCGGCGCGCCAGCGATGCTTGCCGCCGTCGCTCGAGCGCCACTCCTCGCCGACGGCGAGGCGCACCTTGGTCGGGATCTGCTCGGAGCGCAGGAAATATTCGTGGGCGGCATCTTCCAGGCTGCCGCCGTCGAGCGCGACGAGGCCCTGGTAGCGGCTCATGTCGGGGCCCTGATCGATGGTCATCGCAAGATGACCGCGGCCGAGCAGCGTGCCGGAATCCTTCGCCGTGCCGAGGCGCGAGGCGTCGTAGCGGGCATAGGCCCGCAGATGATCCGGCGCCTTGTAGTCGACGACCAGGAACGACACCGGACCGTCGGTCTGGGCCTGCAGGATGAAGCGGCCCTCGAATTTCAGCGCCGAACCGAGCAGCGTCGCCAGCACGATCGCCTCGCCGAGCAGCTTGCCGACAGGCGCTGGATAATCGTGCTTGGTCAGGATGTCGTCGAGCGCAGGGCCAAGCCGCACCAGGCGACCGCGCACGTCGAGCGCGTCGACCTCGTAAGGCAGCACGGCGTCGTCGACCGGAACCGCTGATGGCGCGCGGACCGGGCCTTCAGGCCCGGTTTTCATGTCAGGGGATTGGAAAACCATGGCGCTTTATCTGGGGTCGGAGAGCCGGGAATGGAAGGGGGTGTGTTCCGGCGATCGGATCTCGTGCACGCGAGTACAAATTCCGTGTCGTCCTGACGAAAGTCAGGATGACGATCCAATATTACGCGACCGCGCCGCTACTTCACCGCGTCGAAGCACCAAGCCAGAATGCCCTTCTGCGCGTGCAGGCGGTTTTCGGCCTCGTCGAACACGACCGATTGCGGCCCGTCGATCACCTCGTCGGTGACCTCCTCGCCGCGATGGGCCGGCAGGCAGTGCATGAACAGCGCGTCGGGCTTGGCCAGCGACATCAGCTTCGCATTGACCTGATAGGGCTTGAGCACGTTGTGACGGTGCTCGCCTTCCTTGTCGCCCATCGACACCCAGGTGTCGGTGACGACGCAGTCGGCGCCCTTCACGGCGGCCTCGGGATCAGAGCCGAGCACGATCGGCGCGCCCGTCGCCTTGATCCAGTCGCGCATCGCCTTCTTCGGCGCGAGCTCCGGGGGCGTTGCCACATTGAGCTGGAATTTGAAGCGCTCGGCGGCATGCGCCCAGGAGGCCAGCACGTTGTTGTCGTCGCCGGTCCAGGCCACCGTCCGGCCCTCGATCGGGCCGCGATGCTCCTGATAGGTCATGAGGTCCGCCATGACCTGGCAGGGATGCGAGCGCCGCGTCAGGCCGTTGATGACCGGCACGGTCGCATTCGCCGCAAGCTCCAGCAGCGCCTCATGGTTGAGGATGCGGATCATGATGGCATCGACATAGCGCGACAGCACGCGCGCGGTGTCGGCGATGGTCTCGCCGCGGCCGAGCTGCATCTCGGCGCCGGTGAGCATGATGGGCTCACCGCCGAGCTGGCGCATGGCGACGTCGAACGAGACGCGGGTGCGCGTCGAGGGACGCTCGAAGATCATCGCCAGCGTCTTGCCCTCGAGCGGCTTCACCGGCTGCTGCGCCTTCTGCTTCGCCTTCATGGCGGCGGAGGCGTCGAGCATGCTCTTGAGCTCCGACAACGGCAGCTCGTTGATGTCCAGGAAGTGCTTCGGCGACTTGCTCATCAGCTTGCAGCCCGCTTGGTCTGACTGGACGAGATCGCAGCGCAGGCGCGCTCCAGCCGCGCAACGCTGTCCTCGATCTCGGCCTCGGTGACGATCAACGGCGGCAGGAAGCGCACGACATTGTCGCCGGCGCCGACCGTGAGCAGCTTTTCATTGCGCAAGGCCGCAACGAGATCGCCCGAGGGCACCACGGCCTTGATGCCGATCAAGAGGCCCTCGCCACGCACCTCGCTGACGACGTCAGGGTGACGGTCGATCACGGAGGCGAGCTTCTGCTTGAGCAGCAGCGACATCTTCTGCACGTGGTCGAAGAAGCCGGGCTTGAGCATGATGTCGAGCACGGCATTGGCAGCCGCGATCGCCAGCGGATTGCCGCCGAACGTGGAGCCGTGCGAGCCGGGCCCCATGCCGGCTGCCGCCTCCGCGGTGGCCAGCACCGCGCCGATCGGGAAGCCGCCGCCGAGCGCCTTGGCGAGCGACATCACGTCAGGTGTGACGCCGGTGCGCCGATGCGCGAACAGATCTCCGGTGCGACCCATGCCGGTCTGCACCTCGTCGAAGGCGAGCAGCAGGCCCTTCTCGTCGCAGAGCTGACGCAGCGCCTTGAGGAAGGCGGGCGTCGACGATCGCACACCGCCCTCACCCTGGATCGGCTCGACCAGGATGCCGGCGGTCTGCGGACCGATCGCCTTCTTGACGGCTTCGATGTCACCATGCGGGACCTGGTCGAAGCCGTCCATCGGCGGGCCGAACCCTTCAAGATATTTTGCAGATCCCGTCGCAGCCAGCGTCGCCAGCGTGCGGCCGTGGAAGGCGCCCTCGAAGGTGATGATGCGGTAGCGCTCCGCATGGCCCTTGGAGAAGTGATGATGGCGGACCAGCTTGATCACGCCTTCCAGCGCTTCGGCGCCGGAATTGCAGAAGAACACGAAGTCCGCGAAGCTTTCCTGGCACAGACGCGCCGCGAGTTTCTCGCCGTCCGGGCTCTGGAACAGGTTCGACATGTGCCAGAGCTTGGTCGCCTGCTCCTGCAACGCCTTGACCAGCGCGGGATGGGCATGGCCGAGCGCGTTGACGGCGACGCCCGAGGTGAAATCGAGATAGCGCTCGCCATTGGTCGCGATCAGCCAGCAGCCTTCGCCGCGCTCGAAACCGAGGTTGGCCCTGGCGAAAACGGGGAGCAAATGCGGCGCGGCGCTGTCAGTCATGACGATCACTTGATGTTGCGGACGGCCTGAAGCGCTCACGCAGCGCACCATCAACCGGCCCGGAAAACGAAACGTGCCGCCTTTTAAGGGCGGCACGTGGCACTATCTTATGCCGGGTAGAACGGGTGTCAATGCCGCCTGAAAGCCCCGGGAAACGCTGAATCCGTAGTCTTGCGGTGCCGGATTTGCGGGGTTTTTGCCACGGAACATGTGGAAGCGAGTCGGCTGACTCTTGCGCGTGAGTCACGCCATATTGTAGCGTTTGGCTTGTCAGATACGACATCTCGTGCAGCAGTTCTGATCCTCTAAGTCCTCATGTACCGGCGTAAACGTTCGGGCGTTCTGGTTATGCCCGGCGAGCCTTAAGGGATTCTGGCGGCACGGGTTTTTCGAGGCTTAGGCATTCGCCGCGAGGCGCCAGGACGGCAGCCGCACGGCGAGGGAAAGGGTGCAATGACGGTTTTGACCTGGTCCGACGATCGCGTCGAGCAGCTGAAAAAGCTCTGGGAGGCCGGATTGTCGGCCAGCCAGATCGCAGCCGAGCTCGGCAACGTGACCCGTAATGCCGTGATCGGCAAGGTGCACAGGCTCGGCCTGTCGGGCCGCGCCAAGAGCCCCTCATCGGCAGCTCCCCGGCCGCGCAAGGCGCGCCCGGCTCAGCACATGATGCGGGTCAGCCGCCCGATTGCGCGCGGCAACACCGCGCTGGCGCAGGCCTTCGAGGTCGAGGTCGAGGCAGAGCCTGTGACCTACGACAACGTGGTGCCGATGAGCCAGCGGCTGTCGCTGCTCGAGTTGAACGAGGCGACCTGCCACTGGCCGGTCGGCGATCCCTCGAGCCCGGATTTCTTCTTCTGCGGCGGCAAGGCGCTCTCCGGCCTGCCCTACTGCGCCCAGCATTCGCGCGTCGCGTATCAGCCCGCGGCCGACCGCCGTCGCGCGCCGGCAAAGCCCGGCACGCGCTGAGCACGGCTTTAAACTACCTCGTCCCGACGTGAGGCCGGGACGACAACCGAGACATAAACAAGCGCGCCACGTGGCGCGCTTTTTGTTTGGCTTGCTCGAAGCCGCTCTCAGGTCTGCTCGGCCTTCGCAAAGCGATCGTCGAGCGCGTAGCCGGCGCCGCGGACGGTGCGGATCGGGTCCTGCTCGCGGCCGAGATTGAGCAGCTTGCGCAGGCGGCCGATATGGACGTCGACGGTGCGCTCGTCGATGTAGATGTCGCGGCCCCAGACACTGTCGAGCAGCTGCTCGCGCGAGAACACGCGACCGGGATGCTCGAGGAAGAACTCGAGCAGGCGATACTCGGTCGGACCGAGATCGATCGGCCGGCCCGAGCGCGCGACGCGGCGCTTCTCGCGGTCGAGCTCGATGTCGCCATAGGCGAGCACGGTGGCGAGCCGCTCGGGGCTGGCGCGCCGCAACAGGCCCTTCACCCGCGCCAGCAGCTCGGGCACCGAGAACGGCTTGACGATGTAGTCGTCGGCGCCGGTCGCAAGCCCCCGCACCCGCTCGCTCTCCTCGCCACGCGCGGTGAGCATGATGATCGGTAGCTGCTTGGTCTCGGGACGGGTGCGCAGCCTCCGGCACAGCTCGATGCCGGAGAGCCCCGGCAGCATCCAGTCGAGCACGATCAGGTCGGGGATGTGCTCCTTGAGGCGGGTGTCGGCATCGTCGCCGCGCATCACCGTCTCGACGTCATAGCCGTCGCCTTCGAGGTTGTAGCGGAGAAGCTCGGTGAGAGCTTCCTCGTCCTCAACCACCATGATGCGTGCGCCCATCGGCTCGTCGCTCCTTGAGTCTTCAGGTATTCGGGACCGTCGTGGCGAAGGTCGTCATGTCGCCCTTCGGCCGCTTGTCGGTGATGGCCTGACCCTCGATCATGTAGAACACGGTCTCGGCGATGTTGGTGGCGTGGTCGCCGATCCGCTCGATGTTCTTGGCACAGAACATCAGATGGATGCAGAACGAGATGTTGCGCGGATCCTCCATCATGTAGGTGAGGAGTTCGCGGAACAGCGAGGTGCAGATGGCGTCGACTTCCTCGTCGCCCTTCCACACCGCCATCGCCGCCGGCAGATCGTGCGCGGCATAGGCGTCCAGCACCGACTTGACCTGCTGCTGCACGAGGTCGGTCATGTGCTCCAGGCCGCGGAACAGTTTGAGCGGATGGAAGTCGGCATCGAGCGCGGCGACGCGCTTGCCCATGTTCTTGGCGAGGTCGCCGATGCGCTCGAGGTCGGTCGCAACGCGCATGGCGCCGACGATCTCGCGCAGGTCCACCGCCATCGGCTGGCGGCGGGCGATCGTGAGCACGGCGCGCTCCTCGATCTTCTTCTGCAGCGCGTCGAGCTCGGCATCGGTGGTGACGACGCGCTGGCCGAGCGCGACGTCGCGGCGGATCAGCGCGTCGACGGAATCGACGATCATGCGCTCGGCGATACCGCCCATCTCGGCGACGAGCCGAGTGAGCTCCTGGAGGTCGGTGTCGAAGGCCTTTGCGGTATGTTCAGAACCCATGTCCCGTCTCCTCAGCCGAACCGGCCGGTGATGTAATCCTGCGTGCGCCGATCGCTCGGCGACGTGAAGATCTTGCTGGTGTCGTCGAACTCGATCAGCTCGCCGAGATACATGAAGGCGGTCTTGTCGGAGACGCGCGCCGCCTGCTGCATGTTGTGGGTAACGATCGCGATCGTGTAGTTCTCGGACAATTCCTGGATCAGCTCCTCGACCTTGGCGGTCGAGATCGGGTCGAGCGCCGAGCAGGGCTCGTCGAACAAAATCACTTCAGGGCGGACCGCGACGGTGCGGGCGATGCAGAGGCGCTGCTGCTGGCCGCCGGAGAGCGACAGGCCCGAGGCGTTGAGCTTGTCCTTGACCTCGTTCCACAGCGCGCCGCCGCGCAGCGCCTTCTCGACCCGGTCGTCCATCTCGGACTTCGAGATCTTCTCATAGAGGCGGATGCCGAAGGCGATGTTCTCGTAGATCGTCATCGGGAACGGCGTCGGCTTCTGGAACACCATGCCCACCCGGGCGCGCAGCAGGTTCAGGTCCAGCTTGGGATCGAGGATGTTGGTCTGGTCGAGCATCAGCTGACCGGTGGCGCGCTGGCCTGGATAGAGGTCGTACATCCGGTTGAAGATGCGCAGCAGGGTCGACTTGCCGCAGCCCGACGGGCCGATGAACGCCGTGACGCGGTTGGTGCCGAGCGTCAAATTGATGTTCTTCAGCGCGTGGTGGTCGCCGTAATAGAAGTTGAGGTTGCGCACCGTCACCTTGGCGGGCGCTTCCGGCATCGGCTGCGAGGCCAGATGCGCGTTGGAACTCACGGATACGGAAAGATCGGTCATTTTGCAGTCCTCTCGGCGCCGAGGATGCGCGCGCCAATGTTCAGGGCAAGCACGGTGAGCGTGATCAGCAGCGCGCCGCTCCAGGCGAGCTGCTTCCAGTAGGCGTAGGGGCTCTGCACGAAGTTGTTGATGGTGACCGGCAGGTTCGCCATCGTCTTGTTCAGGCTGAGGCTGAAGAACTGGTTCGACAGCGCGGTGAAGAGCAGCGGCGCGGTCTCGCCGGCGACGCGGGCGGTGGCGAGCAGCACGCCGGTGATGAGACCCGAGCGGGCCGCACGATAGGCGATGCGCTTGATCACCAGCGAGCGCGGCAGGCCGAGCGCACTTGCCGCCTCGCGCAGCGCGTTCGGCACCAGGAGCAGCATGTCCTCGGTCGTGCGCACCACCACCGGGATGACGATCACGGCGAGCGCGAGCGCGCCCGCAATCGCCGAGAAGCCGCGCATCGGCACCACCACCGCACCGTAGATGAACAGGCCGATGATGATCGAGGGCGCCGAGAGCAGGATGTCGTTGATGAAGCGGATCACCGAGGTCAGCTTGTCGTTGCGGCCGTACTCGGCGAGATAGGTGCCGGCGAACAGGCCCAGCGGCGCGCCGATGCCGACGCCGAGCACGGTCATGATGATCGAGCCGACGATGGCGTTGCGCAGGCCGCCTTCGGTCGAGCCCGGAGGCGGTGTGTCCGCGACGAAGATCTGCAGGTTCAGACCGGCAATACCGTTGTAGAGCAGCGTGATCAGGATCAGCGCAAGCCAGGTGACGCCGAAGGCGGCGGCGGCAATGCAGAGCCCGCGGATCACGATGTCCTTGCGGCGGCGGCGGGCGTAGATCGGGTTCATTTCACTTCCCCGCCTTCTTTTCCAGACGCAGCAGCATCAGCCGAGCGGCCGCGAGCACGAAGAACGTCAGCACGAACAGGAGCAGGCCGAGCAGTATCAGGCCGGACTGGTGCAGGCCGTCGCTCTCGGCGAATTCGGACGCGATCGCCGCCGAGATCGTCGTGCCGGGCGCGAAGATCGACGAGGAGATCCGGAACGAGTTGCCGATGATGAAGGTCACCGCCATGGTCTCGCCGAGCGCGCGGCCCAGCGCCAGCATGACGCCGCCGATGATGCCGACGCGGGTGTAGGGGATCACCACGCTGCGGACGACTTCCCAGGTGGTGCAGCCGACGCCGTAGGCGGCCTCCTTTAGCACCGGCGGCACGGTCTTGAACACGTCGACCGAGATCGAGGTGATAAAGGGCAGCACCATGATGGCGAGGATCAGCGCGGCGTTGAACAGGCTGAGATAGGACGGCGGCCCCGCGAAGATCGCACCCAGCACAGGGACGCCGTCAAAGATCCTGATCATGAAGGGCTGGAACGTGTTGGCCAGGAACGGGCCGAGCACGAAGAAGCCCCACATGCCATAGATGATCGAGGGAATGCCGGCGAGCAGCTCGACAGCCATGCCGATCGGGCGGCGCAGCCATTGCGGGCACAGCTCGGTGAGGAAAATGGCAATGCCGAGACCAACCGGAATGGCGATCAGCATCGCGATGAAGGAGGTGACCAACGTGCCGTACATCGGCCCGAGCGCGCCCAGCACGGGCGGATCGGCGGACGGCGCCCAACGCTGCGTCCACAGGAAGGAGATGCCGTACTCCTTCATCGCCGGGAAGGCGCCGACGATGAGCGAGACGATGATGCCGCCGAGAATGAGTAGCACCGAGATCGCGGACAGCCGCGTGATCCAGTAGAAGGTGACGTCACCGAGCTTGAACGCGCTCAAGGCCTTGGCGCGATCATACGGTCCGGCAGCATCAATTACGTCGCTCTCGACAGCCATCTCAGCCACGCCGATCCCCTGTAGCCGTTATTCATATACGCTTGTTGTTTGTCGGTGGCGCGCTCCGGAGGCGGCGCAAGGCCGATCCGGAGCGGAGATCTTGGAGATCATCCCGGCACCATGCCGGGACAGGAGCGCCTTAGCTCTTGATCTCGGCAGCCCAGGTCTTCTCGATCAGCTGAACGACGCTGTCGGGCATCGGGATGTAGTCGAGTTCCTCAGCCATCTTGCCGCCGTTCTTGAAGGCCCAGCGGAAGAACTTGATGGCTTCCTGCGAGGCCGCCTTGTCGGTGGCTTCCTTGTGCATGAGGATGAAGGTCGCCGCGGTGATCGGCCAGGACTTGTCGCCGGGCTGGTCGGTCAGGATGACGTAGTAGCCGGGCGCCTTGGCCCAGTCGGCATTGGAGGCGGCCGCCTGGAACGCCTCGACGGTCGGCTGCACCGGCTTGCCGGCCTTGTTGACGAGACCGGTGTAGGTCAGCTTGTTCTGCTTGGCATAGGCGTACTCGACGTAGCCGATCGAGTTCTTGGTCTGGCTGATGTTGCCCGACACGCCTTCATTGCCCTTGGCGCCGACGCCGACCGGCCACTCGACCGCGGTGCCCTCGCCGACCTTGCTCTTCCAGTCCGCGCTGGCCTTGGAGAGATAGTTGGTGAAGTTGAAGGTGGTGCCTGAGCCGTCCGAGCGGCGAACCACGGTGATGGCGTCCGACGGCAGCTTCACGTTCGGATTGAGCTTCTTGATCGCGGCGTCGTCCCACTTGGTGATCTTGCCGAGATAGATTCCGGCCAGGGTCTCGCCGTCGAACACGATCTCGCCCGGCTTCACACCCTCGATGTTGACGACGGGGACGATGGCGCCCATCACCATCGGCCACTGGACGAGGCCGTCCTTCTCGAGCTGCACGGCCTTGAGCGGCGCGTCGCTGGCGCCGAAGGTCACGGTCTTGGCCTGGATCTGCTTGATGCCGCCGCCCGAACCGATCGACTGGTAGTTCAGACCGTTGCCGGTCTGCTTCTTATAGGCATCAGCCCATTTGGAATAGATCGGGAACGGGAAGGTCGCACCGGCGCCCGTGATATCGGCGGCGGAGGCCACCGTCGTCGTTGCGGCGACCAAGCCGGCAGCGACGATCGTTTTGATGAAATTCATGCTGGTCTCCATACAGGGGAGCGAAGCGCCATCCGCGCCCGATCGCGCTCCCCGCGCCGCCCCGTTTAGGAGCGGTCGGCTGTGCTTTTACGAAGGTTTCGTGACAGTCGGATGACACCACCAAGCGATTGAAAACGCTCGGTTTCAGGCTTGCACTGGGGCCCGCGCCTGGGGAAAACAGGCGGTAAAGGTAGCCCCTTGCCGGGGCACGCTTTCGATCAAAAGCCGGCCGCGATGACGGTTAAGAATATGTTTCACCAGCGATAATCCGAGCCCGGTGCCGCCCTGCGAGCGGCTGTCGCCGACGTCGACCCGGTAGAACCGCTCGGTCAGCCGCGGCAGGTGCTCGGGCGCGATGCCGGGGCCGAAATCGCGGACCATGACCCGGATCTCCTGAGTTCCATCAGCGGCGGCGCTCGAGGTCAGCGACACGATGACGCGTCCGCCCGAGGCGCCGTATTTGAGCGCATTCTCGATCAGGTTCTCGAACAGGCGGAGCAGCTCCTCGCGGTCGCCCGCGATCATCACCGGCGGCTCCGGCAGATGGATCTCGACCTCGACCTGGCGCTCGCGCGCCAGCGGCTCCAGCCCGTCGGCGACCTGACGGATGATCGGCAGGAGGTCGACCAGGGTGTCGGGCCGGACATGGGCCGACAGCTCGACCCGCGACAACGAGAGCAGATCGTCGATCAGGCGCGCCATGCGGGTGGCCTGGTTGTGCATGATGCCGAGGAAGCGTTCCCGCGCCTTGGGATCGTCCTTGGCCTGGCCCTGCAGCGTATCGATGAAGCCCGACAGCGCGGCGAGCGGCGTCCGCAGCTCGTGGCTGGCATTGGCGACGAAGTCGGCGCGCATCTCCTCGACCCGGCGCAGCGGCGTCTGGTCGTGGAACGTCATCAGCATGCATTTGTCGGCGCCGCCGAAGGTGGTCGGCACCGGCACCGGCGTGATGATCAGCTCCATCCAGCGATCGACCGGGACGTGGTCGAGATAGGTCGCGCGCCGCGGCTCCGTGGTCGCGATCGACTCGCGCAGCGCCGTGATGATCTCCGGCGAGCGCAGCGCGAACTGGGCAAGCTCGTTACGGCGCAGCGCCGGCGCGAGCTGGGCGGCAGCTGCATTGAGATGGATGACGCGGCCGGCCCGGTCGAGCAGCACGGCCGGATCCGGCATGCCGGCGACGACCGCGGCCACCGCGGCGCTCTCGACCGGGTTGATGCGCCTGACATCGTCGCGCGAGGCGGCGGGATCGTGCAGCCGCCAGGGGATCAGCGCCGCCACGGCGATGCAGAGGAACACGGCAATGGCGTGCAGCGCCGACAATTCCCCGAGCGAGACCACGACCGACAGCGCCAGCGCCGCGGCGATCAGAATGATGGTCGAGTGCCGCAGCCGGTCGGACCAGGGCTGGGCTGCGGGAGAAGAAGGGGCGTCAATCGCCATCGGGCAGGCTTCTCCTGGAGGACGGGTCCTAACGGCCTTGTCTTGAGAGCTTGGTCAGACGCCGCCGTCGCTGCGCTTTCTCACATAGGCGGCTTCGGGCGCCGGGCCGGGGTCGAGCTTGAGCGCCGCCTGCTGCAAGCGCTTCGATCGGGCACCGATTATAACCTCGCGAAACGTCAGCAAGATTACAGATATGACGAAGGGGGATAGATAATAGAGCACGCGGAACAGGAGCATGCCACCGAGGAGCTCCTCCCGGTCCATCTGCCAGAGACCGACCAGCATGGCGGCGTCGAACACGCCGAGGCCGCCGGGCGAGTGGCTGGCAAAGCCGAGCAGGGTCGCCGACACGAAGATCACGGCGACCACGACGAAGCCGAGATTGGGCTCGTCCGGGACCAGCACGTACATCGCCAGCGCGCAGAAGCCGAGATCGATGATGCCGATCGCGATCTGGAGCAGCGTCAGCGGTCCGCCCGGCAGCACCACCGTCCAGGGCCCGCGGCCGACCACGCGCGGCTGGGTCCAGACCCAGACCACATAGGCGACCAGCGCCATGATGATCATCAGCGCCAGCGTCCGGTTCAGCCAGGGCGGAAGCTGGTCGATCGAGGCCGCCGCCTCCGGATGGTAGGAGATGCCGAGCCCGAGCACGGCGGCATTGCCGAGCCAGAAGGTCAGGCCGGCGAGGAAGCAGATCTTTGCGACATCGATCGCATTCAGCCCGTAGGCCGAATAGATGCGATACCGCACCGCACCGCCGGTGAAGACGCTGGCGCCGACATTGTGGCCGATCGAATAGCTGGTGAAGGCGGCGAGCGCGTTGATGCGGTAGGGCACGTGAGCGTGGCCGATCGCGCGCGTGGCGAACAGGTCGTAGAAGGTCAGGGTGAAATAGCCGGCAGCGACGAACAGCGCGGCCATCGCAATCTGGCTCGGCTCGGTGCTCTTGATCGCTTCGAGGACCTCGTTGACATCGATGCCGCGCAGCATGTGGTAGAGCACATAGCAAGCGATGCCGATGACCGCGACGCTGATCACAACTCCAAGCTTATGCAGGATTTGCTTCTGGCGCAGCAACGTCATCGCCCTGCGAATGGCTTCCAGCATCTAGACCTCGAACAACACTTCAGCGGCCAGGACGGCCGCCGAACAGGCAAACGACGCACAGGCGCTCGACGGCCCCCTCACCGCCGGCTCCTTCATCGCGCACCCCCCGCCTCTCCACTAGCGCGTTTTGGCGCGGAGTGGAATTCGGCAATTCGAACAAAAACACGTGCCTTCAATGTTTTAGGCAGGTTGCGAGCTCCGGATGCACGGTTTGGCGCTTTCGGCGGCAAGGCTTGACGCGAATCTCCGTGGCAATCCTGAGCAGTCGCCATGAAGTTTTGATGATTTCGGCCACACAATGTTCCTTCACGCCTTAAGCCGAAATCAATCTATGGGCCGCGCCGCCCCCCTGAAAGAGGGGGCGATCCCGGGGCCTCACGGATTTCGGATTTGCCACGCGGGGCTTGCTGGGTGCACTGCAGCGCGGCACTCCGATCCGGGAAATTAGCACGCGCCACGACGGCGGTGCGCTCTCTCTCCCGCTGCTTGCGGGAGAGGTTCAGAAGGCGGCTCTCCGTCAGGCCGCGAGTTGCGGACGCATGGCCTCGATCCCGGCGATCCAACCGGCGACGGAGCGGCCGATCGCCTCGGGGTGGTCCTCCTGGAGGAAGTGCAGGCCGGGTCCGAGAGGAACATGCGCGCAATGCTTCAGCGAGCCGGCGAACCGCTCGGCGAATTCCGGCGCGACGAGCGCACCGGGCGTGCCCGAGAACAGCAGTTTTGGATAGGACGATGCAGCGAGCGCGGCATGCGCGAATTGCAGCGTCGCATAGACGTCGGCAGGCTCGCCCGCGATCGGCAACTCGCGGGGAAAGGCGAGAACGGGCCGGCGACTCTCCGGCGTCGGGAACGGCCCGCGATACGGCGCCATTTCGTCGTCGCTGAGCTTGCGTACGATGCCGCCGGGCAGCACGCGTTCGACGAAGGCATTGGCCTCGAGGATCATGGCCTCGCCGTCGCCCGGCGCCCTGAATTTGCGGAATGCGGCCCTCGCCGCTTCGGCGTGGTCATGCTCCTCCGCGAACTCGGTGTGGTGAAAGTCCTGCCAGGTCGGCATCGGCCGGATGAACTCCATGAAGGCAAGGCCGCGCACGAAGTCCGGCCGGCGTGCGGCGAGATGAAATGCGAGCGCTGTGCCCCAGTCCTGCGCGACGAGATAGGCCGAGGTGATGCCGAGCCCGTCGATCAGCGCATCGAGATAACGGACGTGATCGAAGAAGCGGTAGGCGATGTCGGGCTTGCCGGATTGACCGAAGCCGATCAGGTCGGGCGCGATGCAACGCGCGACCGGCGACACCAGCGGCAGAATGTTGCGCCAGATGTGCGATGAGGTCGGATTGCCGTGCAAGAACAGCGCGACCGGCGCATTCTTTGCGCCCGTCTCGCGATAGGCCATGTTGCTCCCCAGGACTGGTGCATTGCGGATTGCGATCTCGGCCGGCTTGCTCATGTCATCTCCTTGAACACGGTTTTGAAGGCGATGGTCTTGAAGCGTTCGAGCGCGTTGGGATTGCGATCTACCTTCATGCGCAGGATCGCGCCCTGCCAGGACGCGAGCAGGAAGTCGGCAAGCTCCCCGGGCTCGAAATCGGATGCGATCTCGCCGCGTGTCTGTGCGTCTGCGATGCAGGCGGCGAAGGGCGCGCGCCACTCCGCAAAGATCCCGGCGAGGCGCGCGCGCAGCAACTCGCTGCTGCCTGATGCCTCCAGACTGAGATCGCCGATCAGGCAGCCGCGGCCATAGCCATCGGCTTCCAGACGGCCGGTGATGATGTCGAGGTAGCGCCGCAGCCGCGCGCGCGGCGTCAACGAGGTGTCCTCGAGCGCCTCGGCCACCAGCCCCTTTGTGACGTCAAAATAGCGGTCGAGCACCTCCGAGGCGAACGCCTCCTTGGAGCGGAAATGGTTGGTGAAGGACCCCTGCGGCGCGCCTGCGGCAGCGGTGACGTCGCGCACGCTGGTGCCGTGATAGCCGGTCCGGAACATGACCTTCAGGCCGGCGTCGAGGATGGCGTCTTTGAGTGAAGACTTTGGCATGAGGTGGATAATACGTACGTACGTATTACTGTCAACCGCAAAGTCGTGCTGCCCACATTGGTGTGCAATCAGGCTTCTATGCGATGGCGATGGACGGGCGGGCCGACGTCTCAGGCCGGCGGTGCGGTGCGCGCGACCACCCGGTCGCGCAGCCAGGCACCGATGGTGCAGCCGACCAGGTAGCAGGCGAACATGATCAGGCCGAGATCGAGCCAGTAGCCGAAGCGGCCTGGGACCACATGCGCCAACGAGGCCGCGACCAGGCCCGCGGCGAGCAAAGCGAGCCAGCGCGCGGTCACCTTCGAGGTGCCGTTGCCGCGCTGGACCACCGAAATCCACCCCATGCAGAAGCCCAGCAGCACCGAACCGATCAGCCAACCCATATGGAACGAGACGAGATAGGGCATCGTCACCTCACCAGAAATTCGATGCGGCGGTTCTGGGCCTTTCCGTCGTCGGTGTCGTTGCCGGCAACGGGCTGGGTTGCACCATAACCGACCGCGCTGAAGCGGCTGGCGGGCAGGCCGGCCTTGACCAGATAGTCGATCACCGCCTGCGCCCGCTTCTCTGAGAGCGCCTGGTTGAAAGAGTCCTCACCGTCGGCATCGGTGTGGCCCGCGACCTCGATATTGGCGTTGGGGCAGCGCAGGGCCGTCTCGATCAGATGGTCGAGGACGCCGGCGGAGTCCGGATCGATGTCGGCACGCTTGGCCGCGAAGCGGATCTTGCCCTTGCCCAGGAGCTCGGAGAACAATTGCTGGCAGACCGTGCCGTCGACCGGGCCCGCCGCCGGCTTCACCGTGATCTCCGGCTTGTATTGCCAGGTCTTTGGAAAATCCTTGCCGAGGCCGGCGCGGATGTCGTTGGCGGCCCCTTCGTAGAGCGCATCGCCCGACAGCTTCACCTCGCGGTCGGAGACCACGAGGGTGCCGGTCGACAGCCGCGACAGCGCGCCGAGCGCCGCGACCACGGCGGGGTTGAACGAGGCGGGAGCCCCGATGCTGGCCTTGAGATTGTCGACGACCTTCTCATTGAAGAATTTTCGCGACGCACTGGTGGCGATCGCGGCGTGAGCATTGTTGTCGGGGACGTAGCCGGTCAGCGTCACGGTCGCGGCGACCGGATCCTTGTAGGCCTGGAAGATGTAGGGCGGCGCCTTGATCTCGTTGGCGGCGATCGAGAACCCCTCGGGCAGATTCTTCAGCGCAGCAGCGATCGCCTCGCGGCCGCCGAGCTCACGCGCCATGCCCGACAGATTGACCTTGGTGTCCGATATCGTGATCTTGCCGTCCTTGAGCTTGCCGATCTGGTCGAGCAGCAGCATCGCGGCCGCCTCGAAGCGCGGCGGCGCGCCGCGCGCAAGCCCCATCTGATCGGCCACCTCGACGCCGCCGACCTCCTTGCGCGCCGCCTCGGTCAGCCGGGTCTTCATCGACGGCAGGGGGGCGGAACCCGACAGCGTCACCCGCACCACGTCGCGCTCGGCATTCCAGACGAAGGGTTTGGCCTCGGGAACGAGGCGGGTGCGGTCGTCGACCAGGCGCACGCCCGGGACGAGCTCGACAGCCATCACCGCGTCGCGACGTCCCTCCTCGGAAAAGGCGTCCGCGGCCAGGCTGACGTCGCGGCCTTCCACCGCGATCCGGGTCTTGTCCAGAACCGTATCCTTCAGCGCCGCCGAGCTGCGGGCGGACAAATCCGCCTCGACCGGCGCGGTATTATTCCAGGCCGCAAATCCCCACATGACGGCCAGGGGAATCAGCCCCGGCCACCATTTACTGGCCCACCTGAAAAGCTTCTGCATTCGACGACCCGAACTCTGGAACCGGAGACAAAACAAACCCTTGGCGGGCTGTCAAACCGGAAATCGTGCCCTTCCGAGGGCCCCGCATGGACAATTGGAATAACTTTTTCTTCAAGGGTCCGCCCCTAAGTTGAGGTCGGAATGCCCGGGGGCCGCCAGCCTGAAATGAGACAACTCCGCAATAACGTCATCCGCGCCGGGCTGGGGGCGCTGTACTTCAGTGGTGCGCACCATCTGCTGCGTCCGCTGCTCTCGGGCGTCGGCGCCATTTTCATGTTGCATCACGTGCGGCCGGCCCGCGAGGATGCCTTCCAGCCAAACCGGCATCTCGAAGTCACCCCCGAGTTCCTCCGCGCGACGCTGAACCATCTGCGCACGCGCAACATCGACATCGTCAGCATGGACGAGCTGCACGAGCGGCTGGCGCAGGGCCGGTTCGACCGCCGCTTCGCCGCCTTCACGCTCGACGACGGCTATCGCGACAATCTGGACTACGCGCTGCCGGTGCTGCGCGAATTTGACGCGCCTCTGGCGGTCTACGTCGCCAGCGATTTTGCCGAGGGCACAGGTCGGCTGTGGTGGACGGCGCTGGAGGCCGTGATCGCCAGGGCCGAGCAGATCGAAGTGCAGATCGGCCATTCCGCGCTGCGCCTCGATGCGACCACGCCGGCCGCGAAGCAGGCGACGTTCGACCGCCTGCACGCCTGGCTGCGCGCGGTGCCCGGCGAGCACGATCTGGCGCGCGAGATCGCGGCGCTCTGCAGCCGACATGGCGTCGACATGGAAGCGCTGTGCCGCGGCCTCTGCATGTCCTGGGACGAGATGAAGAGGTTCGCCGCCGACCCGCTGGTCACGATCGGCGCGCACACCATCAGCCATTGCAATCTCGCCAAGCAGGGGGAAGAGATCGCCGCACAGGAGATGGCCGTGAGCCGCACGCGGATCGAACAGGCGCTGCAGCGTCCCGTGCTGCATTTCGCCTATCCCTATGGCGACCGCGATGCCGCGGGCGAGCGCGAATTCACGCTGGCCGCCTCGGCCGGTTTCAAGACCGCGGTGACGACGCGGCCCGGCATGCTGTTCGCCGAGAACGCCGGCCACATGACCGCGCTGCCGCGCGTCTCGCTCAACGGCAACTACCAGGACACGCGGATTTTGCCGGTGCTGACCTCGGGCGCGGCGACGGCGATGTGGAACGGCTTTCGACGGATCGCGGCGGCGTAGCCGCTCCAATCTCCGCTGTCGTCCCGGACAAGCGCGCCCTAAGCGCGCGCCGATCCGGGACCCATACCGCGGAATCTATCGATCGCGATCGGTATCAATCGCGAACCACCAGCCTTTGCCAAGCTCCTCCCCCTGGTTATGGGTGCCGGATCTGCGCTCCGCTGCGCTTTCCGGGACGACAGCGGAAGTTGACTCCTCTCTCCTCCCCGCCCACAACGGACGCCAACCAAGGGAGGTACCATGTTCAACGATCTGTTCTCGCTCAAAGGCCGCGTCGCGCTCGTGACCGGCGGCTCGCGCGGCATCGGCAAGATGATCGCGGCTGGATTCCTCGGCGCCGGAACTGCGAAGGTCTACATCACCGCGCGCAAGGCCGGGCCGTGCGAGGCGACCGCACAAGAGCTCACCGCACAATATGGCGGCGAATGCATCGCGCTGCCGATCGACATCTCGACGGTCGACGGCTGCAACAAGCTCGCCGGTGAGATCATCAAGCTCGAGCCTAAGCTCGACATCCTCGTGAACAATGCGGGCGCCGCCTGGGGCGCGGAGTTCGACGAATTCCCCGAAAGCGGCTGGGACAAGGTGATGGACCTCAACGTCAAGTCGCTGTTCTTCCTGACCAAGGCCCTGGCAAAGCCGCTCCGCGCGGCAGCCAGCGCGGAACGTCCGGCGAAGGTGATCAACATCGCCTCGGTCGACGGCATCTTCGTCAATCCGAGCGAGACTTATTCCTACGCCGCCAGCAAGGCCGCCGTGATCCATCTGACGCGGCGGATGGCGACGAAGCTGATCAAGGACAACATCAACGTCACCGCGATCGCGCCGGGCGCGTTCAAGTCGGACATGAACCGCGCCGCGCGCGACCACGCGGACGAGGTCGCAAAGCGCATTCCGGCACGGCGGATCGGAACCGACGAGGACATGGCGGGCGTCGCAATCTATCTCGCCTCTCGCGCCGGCGACTACGTGGTCGGCAACACCATCGCCGTCGATGGCGGTGTGGTGTATGCGAATGCCGGGCTGGAGATCGCGGGGTAGATCCCGCTTCAAACCCGGCTGTATGCCCCGGCTTGAGCGGGGCATCCGGTACGCCGCGGCCTCACGGCTCTATCACAACAGTCTCCGGAATACTGGATCGCCCGGTCAAGCCGGGCGATGACAGTGTCTGTGGCGCGCTCATCGCGCCTCACGAGCAGCTCTTATGACTCGATCTTCACGTACTCGAAGTCACCCGGCTTGTTGTCGATGCCAACTTTCGGCGGCGAGATCCAGGAGGCGAACTGGCCGATTTCGGTGACGGGCTGCATCAGGGAGGTGATGAAGTCGCCGTCGCTCGCCGAAGGCAGCCATTCGTCCTTGCGCTTGTTCCAGGTGGTATCGTCGATCAAAATGCCGTCGGGCGTCGCATGCACGTCCTTGAACTCGCCGATGTGGCGGTGGAAGGCGACGTTGGGCAGGGTCAGCTTGAAGTCGTAGCCCGCGGTCGAGATCACCTTGTTCCAACGCAGCATGCCCTTGACGCAATCCTGGCTGTAATCGTCGCGCAGGCGCATGTTGAGCGCGGTCAGCGCCGGCTCATCGACCAGCTTTACCTCGCCGTTGATCAGCTTGAGCACCGGATAGGTGGAGTTCTTGAGCTGGTGATCGTCCTCGATCTGGGTCTCGTGATAGCGGCCCTTGATGCCGGCGTTGAAGGCGTTGGCCGCGTTGGTCGAGACCTCCGAGCCGAACAGGTCGAGGGACAGCGTGTAGTGCAGGTTCAGCTTCTTCTGGATGGTCGGCAGGTCGATGACGCCGAGCGCGCGCACTTTCGCGATGTCGGTGGGATCGGTGATGCCGGCGGCCTTCATCGCATCGCAGGTGCGCTGCACGACGCGGGTGATGCCCGTCTCGCCGACGAACATGTGGTGCGCCTCTTCCGTCAGCATGAAGCGGCAGGTGCGCGACAAGGGATCGAAGCCCGACTGCGCCAGCGAGTGCAGCTGCATCTTGCCGTCGCGGTCGGTGAAATAGGTGAACATGAAGAAGGACAGCCAGTCCGGCGTCGCCTCGTTGAAGGCGCCCAGCATGCGCGGCGCATCGGCATCGCCGGAGCGGCGGCGCAAGAGATCATCGGCCTCCTCGCGGCCGTCGCGGCCGAAATATTTCTGCAGCAGGTAGACCATCGCCCAGAGATGACGGCCCTCCTCGACATTGACCTGGAACAGGTTGCGCATGTCGTAGAGCGAGGGCGCGGTCTTGCCGAGATGGCGCTGCTGCTCGACCGAAGCGGGCTCGGTGTCGCCCTGGATCACGATCAGGCGGCGCAGCATGGCGCGGTGCTCGCCCGGGACTTCCTGCCAGGCCGGCTCGCCATAATGCTCGCCGAAGGGAACGACGCGATTTTCTTCCTGGGGAGCAAGGAGAATGCCCCATCGATATTCGGGCATGCGGACATAGTCGAACTTGGCCCAGCCGCGCGGATCGACGGAGTAGGCCGTGCGAAGGTAAACCAGCGACTCCTGGAAGCCTTCCGGCCCCATGTCGCTCCACCAGTCCATGTAGCCGGGATGCCAGCCTTCCAGCGCCCTGAGCACCTGGCGGTCTTCGGCGAGATTCACGTTGTTCGGAATCTTGGTCGAGTAGTCGACGTTCATGATGTTCATGTTCATGGCCGTGCTCTCCTTAAACCCGCGTCATATCGAATTTCGGCTTCTGGCCGCTGCCATAGCGGCGCAGCGCGCCTTCCTCGCCGACCGCGTTCGGGCGCTGGAAGATCCAGTTCTGCCAGGCGGTGAGGCGCGCGAAGATCTTTGATTCCATCGTTTCAGGACCGACGAAGCGCAGGCTTGCTTCCATGCCGGTGAGGCTGTCGGGCGAGAAACTGGCGCGCTCCTCGAGGAACACGCGGACCTCGTCGTCCCAGTCGATGTCGTCGAGCGCGAAGGTGACGAGACCGAGCTCTTCGGCCTGCTCGGCATCGAGCGCGGTGCCAAGCGTTGCTTCCGCGCGCTCCACGTCGGACGGATCGGCCTGGAAGCGCGACTCCAGCCGCGTCAGGCCATGGCTCATCGGATACGGACCGAAATTCATGGCCGACAATTCAATGGAGGGCGGCGGGCGGTTGTCGCCCTGGCGCGTGCCGATCAGCATGTAGGAGCGGTCGGCGGCGAAGACGAGCTCGGCGAGCGTGCCGGCGAAGCAGGAGCCGGGCTCGACCAGCGTCACCAGCGTGCGCGAGGTAACGTCGATGCGCTTGAGCACACGTTTCCAATAGTGGCGGATTTCGTTGACCAGCCAATGCGCCTTGTTGGCTTCGAGGACGGCATCGCTGGCGAGCACATGGGCGCGGTCGCCATGGCTCTTGAAGACGAGCATCGCAATCTCGAGCTCGTTGATGCGCAGGTGCAGGATTGCGTCGTCGAGCTCGCGCGCGACCTGGAGCGGCCAGAACGAAGCGCCCTGCGCCATCATGCCGTCGATGTCGGCGGCCGGCGCCGCCTCGGGAGCCTTGATCGAGATGGTGGCGATGCGCGCGGAGCGGTCGATGTCGACGCCGACGAAGCCGTAGCGGATGCTGGTATCGTCGATGATGCGCTTGAGCGGCGTCAGCGCGATACCCTTGCCGCTACCCTTGCGCTTCGAGGCCGCCGCAAACTCGCGGGCGCGCTCGGCGATCTTGCCTTCGAGTTTCGAGTTCGGCGCGATCTCGTCGACGAGACGCCATTGCACCGCGCGCTTGCCCTTCACGCCTTCCTCGATGGTGCAGAAGAAGTCGGCGTGGTCGCGGCGCACCTTGCGCTTGTCGACGACGCGGGTGAGGCCGCCGGTGCCGGGCAGCACCGCAAGCAACGGTACTTCGGGCAGCGCGACGGCAGACGCGCCGTCGTCGGCGAGGATGATGTGGTCGGTCGCAAGCGCCAGCTCATAGCCGCCCCCGGCAGCCGAGCCGTTCACCACGGTGATGAAGCGCTGGCCGGAATTCTCGGAGGAGTCTTCCATGCCGTTGCGGGTCTCGTTGGTGAATTTGCAGAAATTGACCTTGTGGGCATGGGTCGAGCCCGCGAGCATGCGGATGTTCGCGCCGGCGCAGAACACGCGGTTCTTGGCCGAGCGCATCACCACGACTTTCACCTCGGGATGCTCGAAGCGCAGGCGCTGGATCGCGTCGGCGAGCTCGATGTCGACGCCGAGATCATAGGAATTGAGCTTGAGCTGATAGCCCTCGAACAGTCCGCCATTCTCGTCGACGTCCATGGTAAGGGTCGCGACGTCGCCCTCGAACGCGAGCTTCCAGTGCTTGTAGCGGGACGGTTCGGTCTGGAAATCGATGAATGTCGCGCCGCCTGCGAGGCGCCGATCTTCCCCGGCCATGGGCCACCCTTGAGCTTGTCTTTGGTTTTACGGTTAGATGCACAATAGTGCATATTTTCTTGCGCGTCTAGCCCCGAATCTGGGCCTCACATGCACTTTGCTTCACCTGGGCGACCGCCCCGTTCGCGCGAGGATCAGGCTGCCTGAAGCCCGCGATCGTCCCGCAAGGCAGCCTTTGCAAATTGCTCCAGCGCCTCCAGCGTCGCCCCGGGGGCTTCCCGATGCGGCGAATGGCCTGCCTCCGGAAGGATTTTCAGGTCGACCGGGCAGTAACACTCCTCCCGTGCGATCTCGACTTGGCGCAGCGTCCCGTACCGGTCATTCGCACCTTGCACGATCATGACCGGAACGCGGATGTAGGCGAGATATTCCGAGATGTCCCAGTCGCGGAATTTTGGGTCGAGCCAGGCGCCGTTCCAGCCATAGAAGGCGTTGTCGACGTCCTTGTGCCAGCGTGCGAGTTTTGGCTTCAGGTCGGTCGTCTCGTAAGCCGTCTTGATCGCGGCGATGGATTTCACCGAGACGTCCTCGACGATGAAATGCGGCGCGATCAGCACGAGGCCATTCAGGCGATGATCCTGATGCGCGCCGGCATAGATCGTCGCGATCGAGGCGCCGTCGGAATGGCCGAGCAGCAGGCCGCGCTTGAACTGAATCGCGTCGAGCAGCTTCGGCAGCACATCGAGCGCCTCGCGCTGCATGTAATCGAGCGGCCGCGGCAGCGTGACCGGGCTCGACTGGCCGTAGCCGGCGCGTGAATAGGCGAAGATGCCGGCGCCGGTCGCCTGCTGGAGTTTTTCCGGGAAGTCGCCCCAGAGGCCGACCGAACCGAGGCCTTCATGCAGCATGACGATGGTGGGCGCGTCAGCGACTTGCGGCGCCAGCCATTTGTATTCGAGGCTGGCACTGCAGATGCCGAGGAAGCCGGTGGGGGTGAGATTGGTCATGGTCGAAGTCCCATTCCTGGCCAAAGCCGACATGCCCACCCTCCCCCTCCAGGCCCTCCAGGCCCTCCAGGCCCTCCAGGCCCTCCAGGGGAGGGTAAGCAAGTGCAGTTCGCAAGCTCAATTCGCGCCTTCCCGCAACTTGAACCGCTGGATCTTGCCCGTGGCCGTCTTCGGCAAGGACTCCACCACGTCGATCCAGCGCGGATATTTCCATGGGCCGATCTTCTGCTTGACATGCTCCTTGAGCGTCTCCTGCAGCTCCGTCGTCTTGGCGCCGGGGCGCAGCACGACGAAGGCCTTCGGCTTCAACAGGCCTTCCGGATCGGCCTCGGGCACGACGGCGGCTTCGAGCACCGCCGGATGCGTGATCAGCGCGCTCTCGACCTCGAACGGCGAGACCCAGATGCCCGACACCTTGAACATGTCGTCGGCGCGGCCGCAGAAGGTGTAACGGCCATCCGCGTCGCGGATGTATTTGTCGCCGGTGCGGGTCCACGGCCCCTCGAAGGTGCGGCGGCTCTTGTGCCGCTGGTTCCAGTAACCCTCGCCGGCGGAGGGCGCATCGACGAGGAGCTCGCCGACCTCACCGTCGGCGACGTCCTGGCCGGCCTCGTTGACGAGTCGCACCGCATAGCCCGGCACCGGCTTGCCGGACGAGCCGTATTTGATGTCGCCGGGCGCGTTCGACAGGAAGATGTGCAACAGCTCGGTCGAGCCGACGCCGTCGAGGATGTCGACGCCGAAGCGCGCCTTCCAACTGTTGCCGACCGATTCCGGCAGCGCCTCGCCGGCCGAGGTGCAGATGCGCAGCGCCTTCCCGCCGCGCTCGGACTTCATTGTCTCGTCGTTGAGCATGGCCGCGAACAGCGTCGGCACGCCGTAGAAGATCGAGGGGTTGTAGCGGTTCATCAGGTCGAACATGCGCGCCGGCGTCGGCCGCTCGCTGTTCAGGATCACGCTGGCCCCGACCGACATCGGAAAGGTCAGCGCATTGCCGAGGCCATAGGCGAAGAACAATTTTGCCGCCGACAGGCAGACGTCGCTCTCGCGGATGCCGAGCACCTGTTTCGCATAGGTGTCCGCGGTGGCCTGCAGATTGGCATGCAGATGACGCACGCCCTTTGGCATGCCGGTCGAGCCTGATGAATAGAGCCAGAACGCGGGCTCGTCGGGGTGCGTCGCGGCAGTGGTGAACTGGTCGCTCTCGCCCGCGATCTCCTCCGCAAGCTGCTTGTGGCCATTCTGCTTGGCGCCGGAGACCACGACATGCTCGAGATCCGGCATGCGGCCGACCACGTCCTTGATGACGGGATAGAGCGCCTCCGACACGAACAGCACGCGCGCGCGGCAATCGGCGAGGATGTAGGCGTACTGATCCGCCGTCAGCAGCGTGTTGAGCGGCACCGGCACGATGCCGGCGCGGATCGCGCCCAGGAACACGATCGGGAAGTCGACCGTATCCAGCATGATCATCGCCACGCGCTCCTCGCGGCGGACACCGAGCCGGCGCAGCATGTTGGCGGCGCGCCGGGTCTGCTGCTGGAGCTCGCCATAGGTGAGCCGCGAGACGGTGTCGTCGAAGACGAGCTTGTTGCCACGTCCCTCCTCGACGTTGCGGTCGAGCAGCCAGGTCACCGCGTTATAGGATCCCTCGCTCACGGTCGTCTCCCCAGAATTTAGAATTATAATTCATAGAAAGACACTCCGGCGGCTTGCTGTCAATGCCAGCAGGCACTATGTTTCATTAAAACGCGCCGCAGGACCTTCTGCAAAGGAGGCATCCGCAAAGAAGGCTCATGACCGACAGTCCCGACGCCGAATCCCGCTTCCTCGAACAGCTCGGCCAGCGTGTGCGCACCATGCGCGCGCTGCGCGGCATGTCGCGAAAAGTGCTCGCCAAGGTATCAGGGATTTCGGAGCGCTACATCGCGCAGCTCGAGAGCGGCAAGGGCAACGTCTCCATCGTGCTGCTGCGCCGCGTCTCCGACGCGATGGGCGCGCATCTCGAAGACCTGCTTCCGTCAGCAGACCCGACGCCGGACTGGCAGATGTTTCGCGACCTCTTGCGCAAGGCGACGCCCGCGCAGATCGCGCAGGCAAAAGATCTGCTCACTGGAGGCAGCGCATCCGCGCCGCGGCGCGCGCCGTTCTGCGGCATCGCGCTGATCGGCCTGCGCGGCGCCGGCAAGTCGACGCTCGGCCGGATGCTGGCGAAGAAGATCGGCTGGAGCTTTGTCGAGCTCAACAAGGAGGTCGAGCAGCAGAACGGGCTCTCGGTCGCCGAGATCATTGCGCTCTACGGCCAGGAAGGCTTTCGCCGCATGGAGCAGGCGGCGCTGCAGCAGCTGCTCGCGCGCAACGAGCTGATGGTGCTGGCGACCGGCGGCGGCATTGTCTCCGAGCCTTTGACGTTCGACCGGATCCTGACCTCGTTCTACACGATCTGGCTGAAGGCCGAGCCGGAGGAGCACATGGCCCGCGTGCGCCGCCAGGGCGACCTGCGCCCGATGGCGGATGATCGCTCGGCAATGGCCGAGTTGCGCAACATCCTCTTGAGCCGTGAGCCGCTGTACTCGCGCGCAACGGCGGTGGTGGATACCGCGGGATTGTCGGTCGATGCCGCAGCAGCAAGGCTGATCGATGCGGTGCGCCCGGTGCTGCAGAACGAAGCGCGCAGCTTCGGACTGCGCAGCGTGGCCCTGTAGCTGCAGCTGTATCCACATTCCCCGTTGTCGTCCCGGCGAAGGCTGAATTTGTGGGGGCGCCACGATGTCACTATATGCGAGCCCAACAGCAACCCCTTGGGACCCACGATGACCGACAGCACCGTCACCATCTCCATGTTCGAGCGGATCGGCGGCAGTGCCACCATCGATCGCCTGGTCGACCGCTTCTACGACCGCATGGACACGCTGCCGGAAGCGAAGATCATCCGCGCCATGCATGCGGGCGATCTCGGACTGATCAGGGACGTGCTGAAGCGCTATCTCACCGAATGGACCGGCGGCCCGCCGCTCTATACCCCCGAGAAGGGACATCCGCGGCTGCGACAGCGGCATATCGGCTTCGCCATTGGGGACGCCGAGCGCGACGCGTGGATGCTCTGCATGCGCGGCGCGATGGAGGAGACGATCGCCGACCTCGCTGCGCGTCAGGACCTCGACAAGGCGATCTCGGGCCTCGCCGACTGGATGCGCAACCGGACGTGAGGCGGCTCACACGGGGCCGTAGCCCGTACTTCCGACGCGGCTAGACCGACCAGTAGTTCGGATGCTGATACGGCCGCGAGCGGTCGCCCCAATCGAACTCCTCGCCATCGAACTCGCATGGACCGCTGCTCAATTGCTCCGGCGTCATTTCGACCTGGAAGGCCTGACGGGTTGGATCATATTTCAGCGCGCTCCACTGCACCGGATAATGGTGGTGAGTACCGAGCAGGCCGCCCGTCTTGAGCACGGCGTAGGCGACGGTTCCGCTCACCTTTTCGAGCATCAACCGCTCGATCGTGCCGAGCTTCGTGCCGTCACAACCATAGACGGCGACGTGCTGCACGCGATCACTGGGAACCATGGTGTGTTGCATGGCGTGCTCCCTAGCTTTGTCGGAGCGTATTATAGCCCCGTAGCCCGGATGAGCGAAGCGACATCCGGGGTCTCGCGATGGCTTCCCGGATATCGCTGCGCTCACCTGGGCTAAGCGGTTACAGCAGCTGCGATCGCACCGCCTCCGCCCCCTGCCGCAGCAGCGGCAGAAAGCGGTCGATCAGTTCCTGCGCCGGCACGCGATCGACATGGGCGCCCATGTTGATGGCGGCGACGATCACGTCGTCGTAGCGGCGGACGGGGACCGAGATGGAGCGGAAATGCGGCTCGGCTTCGCGGTCGACCAGCGCATAGCCCTGCGCGCGGTCGGCGGCAATGCGCGCGAGCAGCGCCTTCGGGTCTGTCACCGTCTGCGGCGTCAGCGCCTCCCGCTTCATCGTCTTCAGGCGCGCGGCGAGATCGGCATCGTCGAGCCGGCCGAGCATGGCGCGGCCGACCGAGGTGCAGAAGGCCGGCAGGCGATAGCCGATGTCCAGTCCGCCCGAGAACATGCGCGCCGGGCTGCTGCGGGCGATGAACACGACTTCGTCGCCGTCGAGTATCGCGAGGGAGGAGATTTCGTTTGCCGCGGTGGCGACACGATCGAGCACCGGTTGCAGCACCGTGACGAGCTGGCTGGACCGCAAGTACGACGCGGCCAGCGTCAGCACATGCGGCGTCAGCGAGAACAGTTTTCCATCGCCACTGACGAAACCACCACGCTGGAGCGTGAACAACATCCGACGTGCCGTCGCGCGCGGAAGATCGGCCGCACGGGCAAGATCGCTCAGCGTCATCGGGCCGGCGGTCGTGCCGAAGCACTGAAGCAGGCGGAGGCCGCGGTCGAGGGCCTCGACGAAATCCGTCGCCCGCTCTTCAGACTCACTCCGTTTCAGCTTGGGCATGGTTCGGGGGATAATCCTGCAAAATAAAGCTTGCTGTCGATCCAAGGCATGTCATAATTCGCCCATTCGTTCAATAGGCGAACAGACACTACTCCACAAGGGATGCCCTCGCCATGATGAGCCAGGAGCAGAACGACCTGATCACCCGCACCGGGCCGAAGGACCCCTGCGGCAGACTGATGCGGAGCTACTGGCAGCCGGCGGCGCTGGTCGATGAACTGGAAGGTGCGCGGCCGATCCGCCCCGTCGAACTCCTCGGCGAGAACCTCGTGC
Organism: Bradyrhizobium sp. SMVTL-02; assembly: GCF_051853005.1. Lineage (NCBI taxonomy): Bacteria > Pseudomonadati > Pseudomonadota > Alphaproteobacteria > Hyphomicrobiales > Nitrobacteraceae > Bradyrhizobium > Bradyrhizobium sp. SMVTL-02. The sequence goes on from NZ_CP182469.1 coordinate 7,851,130, forward strand.
TGTTCCGCGACGAGAGCGGACGCTACGGCCTGATCGACCGCCACTGCGCGCATCGCGGGGCCGATCTCGCCTTCGGACGGCTCGAGCATGGCGGCCTGCGCTGCGCCTTCCATGGCTGGCTGTTCGACGCCACCGGCCAGTGCATCGAGACGCCGGCCGAGCCGAAGGACTCAAAGCTCTGCCAGAACATTCGCCAGCGCTCCTATCCCGTGGTGGAGAAGAGCGGCATCCTCTGGGCCTATCTCGGCGAAGGCGAGCCGCCCGCCTTTCCGGAGCTCGACTGCTTCGTTGCGCCAGGCACTCACACTTTCGCCTTTAAGGGCCACATGGCCTGCAACTGGCTGCAGGCGCTGGAAGTCGGCATCGATCCGGCGCACGCCTCCTATCTGCACCGCTTTTTCGAGGACGAGGACACCTCCACCGCCTACGGCAAGCAGTTCCGCGGCGCCTCGGCCGGCAGCGACCTGCCGATGACGAAGATCCTGCGCGAATACGACCGTCCGATCATCAATGTCGAGCACACCGAATACGGCCTTCGGCTGATCGCGCTGCGCGAGATCGACGAGGAGCGCACGCACGTGCGCGTCACCAACCAGCTGTTCCCGCACGGCTTCGTCATTCCCATGAGCACGGAGATGACGATCACGCAGTGGCACGTGCCCGTTGATGACGAAAACTGCTACTGGTACGCGATCTTCACCAGCTACACGAATCCGGTCGACAAGCAGAAGATGCGCGACCAGCGGCTCGAGCTCTACGAGCTGCCCGACTACAAGTCGCGCAAGAACCGCAGCAACGATTACGGCTTCGATCCGCACGAGCAGCAGACCGCGACCTATACCGGCATGGGCAACGACATCAACGTCCACGACCAGTGGGCGGTGGAATCGATGGGCGCGATCCAGGACCGCACCAAGGAGCATCTCGGACAAAGCGACAAGGCGATCATTCAGTATCGGCGCCTGTTGCGGCAGGAGATCGAGAAGGTCCAGAGCGGCGAGAGGCCGATGCTGTTCCTGGACGGGGCCAATGCGCGCAGCATCCAGGGTCCGGCGACCATGGACGGCATCGGGCCGACGCGGGGCTGGGAGACCTACTGGATGGAGGTCGACGTCAAGCGCCGCCGCGGCGCGCCGTGGACCGCACCGGTGCCGAAGGAGATCGCTGATAACGTGCATCGGCTGACGGCGGCGGAGTGAGGGTGAAACTCTCTCCACCGTCATTGCGAGCGAAGCGAAGCAATCCAGACTGCCTCCGCGGCGGGATTCTGGATTGCTTCGCTACGCTCGCAATGACCGAGTGTATGGCAGGCATCTTGCGCCGGTCGGGCATTGTGACTGAGGAGCAACCAAAGTGACTTTCGTCGCACGCCATGCGCTGTGGTCGGATGAGCAGAAGGACGCAGCCCAGCGCATGCGCCGAATCGTCGAGGACAAGAACCTCGAGGTCATCCGCCTCGCCTTCCCAGATCAGCCCGGCATCTTGCGCGGCAAGACGATCGTCGCCACCGAAGCGATCGCCTCGCTGGAGAGCGGCTGCTCCATCACCACGACCATGCTCGCCAAGGACACCTCGCACCGCACGGTGTTTCCGGTGTTCACGTCGGGCGGCGGCTTCGGCATGAAGGAGATGGAAGGCGCGGCCGATGTGCTGATGGTCGCCGATCCCACCACCTTTCGCGTGCTGCCCTGGGCGCCGACCACGGGCTGGGTGCTCTGCGACCTCTATTTCAACGACGGCCGTCCCGTGCCGTTCGCGACCCGCGGGCTCCACAGGCGCGTGCTCGATGAGCTCGGCGCGCGCGGCTACGATTTCGTCGCGGGGCTCGAGGTGGAATTCCACATCTTCAGGCTCGATGACCCGCATATGCGTGCGGAGGACGCTGGGCAGCCCGGCACGCCTCCATCGGTGAGCCTGCTCAGCCATGGCTATCAATACCTCACCGAGCAGCGCTTCGATCAGATGGAGCCGGTGCTGGAGATTCTTCGACGTGACATCGTCGCGCTGGGGCTGCCGTTGCGCTCGGTCGAGGTCGAGTTCGGACCGAGCCAGTGCGAATTCACCTTCGCGCCGCGGAAGGGCCTGGAGCCCGCCGACAACATGGTGCTGTTCCGCTCTGCCGTGAAGCAGATTGCCCGCCGCCACGGTTATCACGCCACCTTCATGTGCCGGCCGAAACTGCCGAACGTGTTCGCGAGCGGCTGGCATCTGCACCAGTCGATCGTCTCGCGCACGAGCGGCGAGAACCAGTTCATGGCGAAGGCAGGCAGCGAGCCGCTCAGCGCCTTCGGCAGGTCCTATCTCGCCGGCCTGCTCGACCACGCCCGCGCCTCAACCGTGTTCACCACGCCGACCATCAACGGCTACAAGCGCTACCGTTCCTATTCGCTGGCGCCGGACCGCGCGATCTGGGGCCGCGACAATCGCGGCGTGATGATCCGCGTGCTCGGCGGCGCCAACGATGCTTCAACGCGCCTTGAAAACCGCATCGGCGAGCCCGCCGCCAATCCCTATCTCTACATGGCCTCGCAGATTCTCTCGGGCCTCGACGGCGCCGAGCGCAAGCTCGATCCCGGCCCGTCGGCCGACACGCCCTACGAGACCAAGGCACCGCTGCTGCCGAAGAGCTTGCGCGATGCGGTCGCCGCCCTGAAGGATGACCCATTCTTCCGCGAAAAGTTCGGAGCCGAGTTCGTCGACTATTACACCCACATCAAGAACGCCGAGATCGACCGCTTCCTGGCCGAGGTCACCGACTGGGAGCATCGCAAATATTTCGAGATGTTCTGAGCACGTCCGGGCGCCGTCAGGAATGCCGCGACTCGGGCCTCACGGCGCTGTGAGGCGGACTTCGTCATCATGAGGGCTATCATGCGAAAGCTGATGCTGATCGCAGCGATGTCGCTGCTTGCAACCGGGGCTCACGCCGGCGGCGCGCGGAGCCTGAGCCTGGCGGCCAGCAGTGCGAGCCAGCAGCAGCCCGCCAACACCGCGGCGACGCCACCGACCACTCAGGTCCCGTCGGCACCGCAAAGGACGAACGTGCAGATGGCGACGACCGCGCCAACGTCGGCAGCAACGACCGCGCCAGCGACATCGACAGCAACTCCGGCCGCCACACCGACTGCCCAGCCCGCCGCGACAGCGGCGGCGACCACGACAGAAACCGCCAAGCCGAAGCGCCGGCAGCCCTCCAACGAGGCACGGGTGATCCGTGAGCTGCATCGGCATGGGATCTATTGGTGAGGGCTCACACCGATCTCTTCCGTCATTGCGAGCGCAGCGAAGCAATCCAGAATCTTTCCGCAGCGGCGGTCTGGATTGCTTCGCTGCGCTCGCAATGACCGCTAAATCCCCAAATACTTGTGCTGCAGATCCGGCTCGGCCATCAGCTCGTTTGACGTGCCGCTCCATACCGTCTTGCCGCGCTCGATGATGTAATGACGGTCGCAGATGCGGGCGAGGTGGTCGACGTTCTTGTCGACGACCAGGATGGACTGGCCGCGCCTCTTGAGCAGCGACAGGCAGTTCCAGATCTCTTCGCGGATCAGCGGCGCGAGGCCCTCGGTCGCTTCATCCAGGATCAGCAGCTTCGGATTGGTCATCAGCGCGCGCCCGATCGCGAGCATCTGCTGCTCGCCGCCGGAGAGCTGGTTGCCCATGTTGGCGGCGCGCTCGGCAAGCCGCGGGAACAGGGAATAGATCGCGGCCAGCGTCCACGGATTGGGGCTGCCGAAACGGTCAGCGGCGGCTGCGACCAGGTTCTCGCGCACGGTGAGATTCGGGAAGATCTGGCGACCCTCGGGGACCAGGCCGACGCCGAGTTTCGCAATCCTGTAGGACGGCAGCTGCCGCACTTCGGCCCCGGCGAAACGGATCGCACCAGATCGCGCCGGCGTCAGGCCCATGATGGAGCGGATCGTCGTGGTCTTGCCCATGCCGTTGCGGCCCATCAGCGACACCATCTCGCCCGAGCTGATCGACAGTGACAGGCCGAACAGCACCTGGGACAGGCCGTAGCAGGTCTCGATGCCGTCGACCTCGAGCAGCGTGTCAGCCATGGTGCGTCACCACATGCTGGTCGCCGAGATAGGCGCGCTTGACCTCTTCATTGGCGCGGATCGCGGCCGGATCGCCGGAGGCGATGACGCGACCATAGACCAAGACCGAGATGCGGTCGGCCAGCGCGAACACCGCCGGCATGTCGTGCTCGACCAGCACGATCGAGATCTCTTTGCGCAACTCCTGCAGCAGTTTCACCATGCGCTGCGATTCGGTCACGCCAAGGCCCGCCATGGGCTCGTCGAGCAGCAGCAGCTTCGGCTTGCTGGCGAGCGCGACCGCAAGCTCGAGCTCGCGCCGCTCACCATGGCTGAGCTCGTTCACCACGACGTCGGCGCGATGTCCGAGACCGACGCGGTCGAGCGCGGCATGCGCAGCATCGCGCAGGCCCTTCTCCTTGCGGGCATTGGCGAAGAAACGGAACGAAGTGCCGGCATGCGCCTGCGCCGCCAGCGCGACATTGTCGGCGGCGGTGAAGTCGAGCAGCAGCGAGGTGATCTGGAACGAGCGCGCGAGCCCCAGTGCGCAGCGGCGATAGGCGGGCAAATAGGTGATGTCGCGCCCCGCAAGCCGGACGCTGCCGGAATGCGGCTCGAGATGCCCGGTGAGCTGGCTGATCAGCGTGGTCTTGCCGGCGCCGTTCGGGCCGATGATGGCGTGCAGCTCGCCGCTGGCGACGTCGAGCGAGACGTTGTCGGTGGCGACGATGCCGCCGAAGCGGCGCACCAGCTTTTCGACGCGGAGCAGGTGTTCAGCCACGGCCAGCCCTCCCGAGCATGCCCATGATACCGCCGCGGCCGAACAGCACGATCAACAGCAGCAGGGGGCCCATGATCAGCGCCCAATATTCGGTGATCTGCGATAAAAACTCTTCCAGCAGCAGAAACACCACCGCGCCCACGACCGGGCCGAACAGCGTCCCCATGCCGCCGAGGATGACCATCACCATGAGGTCGCCGGAACGCGTCCAGTACATCACGGCCGGGCTGACGAAATCGGTGTTGTTGGCGAGCAGCGCGCCGGCGAGGCCGCACATGGTGCCTGATATGACGAAGCAGACCAGCTGGTAGCGCTTGGCCGGAAATCCGATCGCCTGCATGCGCTGCTCGTTGGAGCGCAGGCCCTGCACGACGAGGCCGAAACGCGAATTGACGATGCGCCAGATCAGGAACAGCACGGCGAACAGGCAGGCAAGGCAGAGATAGTAGAACTGCGTCCGGTCCGACAGGTTGATCAGCCCGGAGAAGTCGCTGCGCTTGTAGACGGTGAGGCCGTCATCGCCGCCATAGCGCGCCAGACCCGAGGCAACGTAATAGGCCATCTGCGCGAAGGCCAGCGTGATCATGATGAAATAGACGCCGCGGGTGCGCAAAGAGAGCGCGCCGATCACGAGCGCGTAGATCGCGGAGGCCGCGAGCGCGACCGGGAACTGGATGAAGCCGGAACCGACGCCTTCCTGCGCGAGCATGCCGACGGCATAACCGCCGATGCCGAGATAGGCGGCGTGGCCAAAGCTCATCATGCCGCCAAAGCCCATGATGAGGTTGAGGCTCGCCGCCGCCAGCGCCAGGATGACGATGCGGGTGAACAGCGTCAGGATGAAGATGTTGCCGGACAGCTGCGAATAGAGCGGCAGCAGCACGAGGCCCGCCAGCATCAGGGCCGTGACGGCCTTCCTCACGCTCAAACTCTTCATCGACGGTGGGCCGGAAACAGCCCCTCCGGCCGCACCACCAGCACGATCGCCATCAGGAGATAGATCAGCATGGAGGACAGCGCGGGCGCGGCGGTGGAGGCAGCGGCGCCGCTCAGCACCTGTCGCAGCAGATTGGGCAGGAAGGCGCGGCCGAGCGTGTCGATCATGCCGACGAAGATCGCGGCCAGGAACGCGCCGCGGATCGAGCCGATGCCGCCGATCACGATGATGACGAAGGCGAGGATCAAGATGTTCTCGCCCATGCCGATCTGCACGGTGAGGATCGGCGCCTGCATCAGGCCGGCAAGGCCCGCGAGCGCGGCGCCCAGGCCGAACACCAGCGTGTAGAGCAGCTTGATGTTGATGCCGAGCGCGCCGATCATCTCGCGGTTGGAGGCGCCGGCGCGGATCAGCATGCCGATGCGGGTGCGCATCACGCCGAGATAAAGCAGCAGCGCGACCAGCAGGGCGACCACGATGATGGCGAGCCGATAGGCCGGATAATAGATGCCGGGCAGGATCGGCACCGGCACGGTGAGCCAGGGCGGCAGAGGGAGTGCCAGGCCCGCCGGACCCCAGATCAGCCGCACCGCTTCATTGAAGAACAGGATGAGCCCGAAGGTCGCGAGGACGTGGTCGAGATGGTCACGGCCGTAGAGATGCCGCAGCGCCGTCACCTCGAGCACGATGCCGAGCACGAGCGTAGCCCCGAGCGCCATCAGCGCGCCAAGCAGGAAGCTGCCGGTCCAGGCCGCGAAGGTCGCGGCGAAATAGGCGCCCATCATGTAGAGCGAGCCGTGCGCGAGGTTGACGAGATCCATGATCCCGAACACCAGCGTCAGGCCGGCCGCGAGCAGGAACAGGAGCAGGCCGAACTGCAATCCGTTCAGGAACTGTTCGACGACGAGCAGCATCAAAACTCTTTCAGGCGCACGCAGCGTCGCGCCGATGTTCGAACACAGTCGCCATCAGTGAAAGAGCTCCCCCTGCCTCTTCAAGGCCGAAAAATGGGTAATGGCAGTATCGTTCCGAGGCAAGAGCGATTCGTCACCAAACATGCACTTTGTTGCATCCCGACACATGCGGCCGAGGTACGCCTTGCAATGCAAAAAGGCTGCCGCGCCGGATGAGGCAACCTGCCGCACCCAAACGAGATCACCCTCCCGAGATCCGGGGGAGGGTGCGAACGTCCTCGAATGAAGCAGGATGCGTCTAATGCGACGGCATCTGCTGGGGAAAATCGTCCGGCTCGGCGAGCACGCTGTTAACGGTCGAAGCCTCCAGCGCCGCCATCCGGAACAGATAAGCGAGCGTGGTCAGTCCGGAGTCGTCCGCCATCTGCGCCAGCTCCAGCGCCATGTCGGACATGTAGCCGAGGTTCTCGTCCCTGGTTTGCGCCATGATCTGGCTATCCCGCATCATGTTCGACATCTCAAGCACTCTTTCGTTGCGCGGCAGCAAGGCCGCAGAGGTTGGCGCGGGCGACGGCGTCCAGCCGCGGTCCGTCCTGATGGACGACGCTCTTCATCCCAATGCGCTCGCGCACGACATCGAGCGACCCCTGACGGACCTCGATCGTTGCGGCCATGGTCCAGGAATCATCGATCAGCGCCGGCAATCCCAGCGGCGTGACGACGAAGCCGATGTCGTGGAAGCGCGGCAGCCACCAGGTCTCCATGACGAGGCAGAGCCGCTCGATGCCCTGATCGAGACAGAACTCCTGCGCCGCCGCCATCAGTTGCAGGTTGAACGCGCCGTCGCGGCGCTCGCGCGTCACGAAGAAGCGCGACCATTCCCAAACCTGCGGATCGACCGGACACCCCCGTACTGCGGCGAGACGGGGAAAGACCTCGCTCATCATCGTCGGCCTGGTAGTCGGATACAGACGGGAGCCGCCGAGCACGCGGCGGTTCTCGAGAGCCAGCAGATAGATCGCGTCCTCGTTGTCATAGGCGTCGATCTCGCGGCTATCGGGCTTGCGCAGCCCCTCCCATTTCCGCTCCTCGACGAAAATCTCGTGGCGCACTCTGAAATGCTGCTCGAGGACATCCTCGTAGAGGTGCCGGTTAACGGCTGAAATCACATGAATCATTTATTCCCCCCATGTCTTGAAATAACGGGGGAAGCCTCATGGAAAACCGCCAAACCGACTATTGGGAAATTTCCCAGTAGGCGCGGATTTCAGGGAGTGATGATTCTCTGGCGGATTGCGATAGCAACCGCATGCGTCCTGTTGACGGCGCCAAGCTTGCGCGCAGCGGTTGCGAGATGCTCTTCCGCCGTGCGCTGCGTGATATGCAGGATCTCGCCGATCTCCCAGGCCGACTTGCCCTGCGAGGCCCAGGCAAGCACCTCGCGCTCGCGCGGGGTCAGACGCGCTGACGGATGCGGCGCCGGGGCGAGCAGGCGGCGGATGTGATCGAAGCCATACATCGCGATCAGGTGCAGCGCCGGCTTGCTGCGGGCATTGAGATCGAGATGAACGCCGCCAAGCGAGACACCGGCTTCATAACCGGTCAGGCCGTGGATCGGCACGACGAAACCGCGCGACATGCGGAAATCGGCGGCACGCCGCATCACTTCGGCGGCGCCCGGTTCGAACTCCGCATCATAGGGAGCTTCCGACCATTCGAAGGGATTCAACGTCCGCCGGCACTTGCGGACCACGGGATCGACGCGGTCGTAGCTCTTTTCGGTGTAGAGGCTGAACCACTCGGCCGGCCAGCGCTTGGCAAGCACCATCTGCGCAAAACGCTGATCGGGATTGGGCAAACCCGTCACGATGATGTGCTCGAATCCGTAGCGGCTGAACGCGGTGGAGAGCGCATCCATAGCGTCCGGAACCTTGGTATAGGCTCCCAGCCCCTCAATGAAGTCGAGTGCCTCCCGGCCATAGTCTAGGGCAGACATCGGTGCATTCCCTGACCTACACCGTCCCGTATAACACGTATTGGAGCGCTGCCTGAATTCGCTGGTCCCTTAGTTTACCGGTGGCGACGTGCTCCGAGGCTTTAGTCTACTTGTGGACGAAGTGACGTCAAGTTACACCTGAAGGCGTCGAAAGCGGGAAAATCAGATGGACGACGAGAACATCGCCCTCAACAGCGTGCTCGGCCTGGAATTGAACCGCGTGTTTTTCGCCGTGCGCGAACCGGCAAACAAGCAGAAGATCATCGAGTTCGCGCGCGAGGTGCTGCAGAGCGAGCGCGAGGACTTGGCGGACAATATTTTGCCCGAGGGCCCGGCGAGCTAGGACGCAATTGCAGCAAACGATGCCGATGGGAACAGATCGCGCGAGGACGCCCTTCCGCCGAACGCGCAGATTTTAGTCGAAAGACGCCGGCCGCGAAGTTGCTGCGCCATCATCAGCAACGAGTCGGCTGCGCACTTACCCTCCCCTGGGCAGGGCTGGGGTGGGGGTGTCTCCGCGTTGGGATTGTTGAACTGTGGAAGGTGTCTCTGCGTGGCGAGAGCCCTCACCCGCCGCGCTCTTGTGCGCGCGTCGGCCTCTCCCGCAAGCGGAAGAGGCCGAGCAAGCCCGCGGAATCCATATGCGATACCCCTCCCCTCCAGGGGAGTGTAAAGCACCGCGTTGCGTCCATTATCAGCCACTTGCCGCTGGATGACAGCGCAGCTCTCGTGAGATGATCGCCGCCACGTTTTCGGATGCCAGGGACATTTCAAGACCATGATGACGCTGCGCCAGGTTGAAGTGATCCGTGCCGTGATGGTGACGGGCACCATTGGCGGCGCGGCGAAGCTGCTCAACGTCTCGGCGCCGGGGATCAGCCGCCTCGTCAAATACACCGAGCGCTCGCTCGGCATCCGCTTCTTCCAGCGCCAGAACGGGCGCTACTTCCCGACGCCGGAAGCCGAGAACATTTTCGAGCAGATCAACGGCGTCTACAAGAAGGTCGACGACCTCTCCGAGATTATCTCCAAGATCGGGCGCGGCGGCCTGTCGGAATTGCGCATCGGCTCGGTGCCGAGCATCTCCCAGGTGATGGTGCCGCGCGCGATCGAGCGCGTTCGGCGCCGCTATCCCGATCTCGGCATCGACATCAACATCCTCAAGCTCGAGGAGGCCATCGACTATCTCCTGCTCGGCCGCGGCGAGTGCGTCGCAATGAGCTACAGGCTGGAGCATTCCGGGCTCGACTTCCTGCCGCTGGCCTCGGGCGAGCTCTATTGCATCGTGCCGCCGGGCCACGAGCTCGCCGGCCGCAAGCAGGTCTCGGCCGCCGAGATCACCCGCTATCCGCTGATCGGCATCGATCCAAACGATCCCTACGGCCGGATCATGGCCGGGATCTTTGCGCGCAACCGGCTCGACTACAACATCACCATCCGGGCCCGCTTCGGCACCACGGTGTGTGCGCTGGTGAAGGCGGGCCTCGGCATCGCCATCATCGACCAGTTCACGGTGGCCCATGGCGGCTATCCCGGCGTCGAGCTGTTGAAGATCAGCGAGCCGACGCGGTTCGACACCTATGTCGCGGTGAAGCGCGGCGCGCCGCTGTCGCTTCACGTCGAGTACTTCATCGAAGCCCTGCGTGCCGAGATGCGCGCGGTCGAGCCGTCGGGCGGCAACGGCAAGGCCGGGCCGGCACGCGGACGCAAGAAATAACATGACGTTAGGTTTGCAGGACAAAAGGGTAATTGTGTTAGGCGGGAGAAGGATTATCGTCCCCATCGGAAGCCCCTCGGAATTGCGCGGATTTCCCCGCCAATGGCCGGGACCGAACGCTCCCAGCGAGACGATAGCAAACCATGTCGAAGCGCGGATATGCCGCCAGCAAGAAGCTCCTCACCGGCCTGATCGGCGCGCCGATCGCGCATTCCGCCTCCCCCGCCATGCATGAGCGCGCCGCCGAGGCGCTGGGCCTGCGCGGCCATTATCAGCTGATCGAGGTGGCCGGCGCCGGCCCCGCCGGCCTTGCCATGCTGCTGGAAGGCGTGCGGCGGCTCGGCTTTGCCGGCGTCAACGTCACCTTCCCCTACAAGGAGGCCGTGGTGCCGCTGCTCGACGAGCTGGCGCCGGCCGCGGCGACCATGGCGGCGGTCAACACCGTCGTCGTCAGGGATAACAGGCTGATCGGCCACAACACCGACACGACCGGCTTTGCGCGCGCGGTTGCGCCGCTGCTGGCGGCTTCCGGAAATGCAGTGGCCGTGATCGGCACCGGCGGTGTCGGCAAGGCGATCGCCTTCGCGCTGGCGAGCCTGAAAGTGACGGACCTCCGAATCTTCGACAGCGAGCCGGCACGCGCCGAAAGGCTCGCCGCGCTGCTGGCCAGGCATGGCGCCGCGCGGGTGGCCGCGAGCGTAGAGGACGCGCTTGCCGGCGCAACCGGGCTCGTCAACGGCACGCCGGTCGGCATGCTGCCGAACCGCGACACCCCGGTCCCCGCCTCGCTGCTGCGCGAAAATCTGTGGGTCGCCGATGCCGTCTATTCGCCGTTGATCACACCGCTGCTGGCTGCCGCACGAGCCAAGGGCGCGAAGATCATGACCGGGCGGGAGCTCGCGATCAACCAGGCGGCCGATGCGTTCGAACTGTTTACGGGCCTTGCTCCATCGACCGAAGTCATGGGAGAGGCATTCGACGACGTGATGGCGGCACGAAGTTCGGCCTATCACGCAGCGTAACGGAAGCGGCCGGACACAAGGCCGCGGACCATATCAACGAAAATGGCCAGGGCAGCATGGCCTCGCACCTGGTCGGCCGCTCCGATGCGGGGCTGACCGGAGCCGCCAACCAGATGATCGACTTTTTCAAGCTCGACCATCTCGCCGACGAGCCGGCCGGCGGCCGGTCCTACGGCCAGCAGAAACTGCGCGATGCCGCCATGGCCTTCATGGGCGGCCCGCGCCTGGTGCTGCTCGATGAGCCCGCGGGCGTCGACCCGGCGATGCTGGCAGAGCGGCTGGTCGCGACCAACCGTGAGAAGAATGCGACCTTCGTCGTGATCGAGCACAGCATGGAGTTCGTGATGTCGCTGTGCTCGCGGGTGATGCTGATGGCGGAAGGCAAGGTGCTGGCGATGGGACGGCCGGATGAAGTCCGCAGGAATCCTGCCGTGATCGAAGCTTATCTGGAGCATTGAGGCGCGATGGAGATTGGAATGAACTGTCATCGCGCTTTAGTTTCATTGTTTGAGCATGATCTTGTCGGAAAACCGCTGCGCACTTTTCCGGATCATGCTGTAATGAGCCGATCATGAGCGATCCGATCCTCTCGGTACACAACCTCGTCGGCGGCTGCGGCGAGATGACGATCTTGAACGGCACCACATTTTCGGGGCCGCCGGCAACCATCACCAACATCATCGGCCCGAGCGGCGCCGGCAAGTCCACCGTGTTCAAGGCGATCTTCGGCCTCCTGGAGCTGCGCGACGGCAAGATCAATTTCGTCGGTCGCGACGTCACCAATCTGTGCCAGCGCGCGCTGCTCAATGCCGGCATCTGCTACGTGCCGCCGGGCCGCAACATTTTCCCGGAGCTCTCGGTCCGCAGCAACATGGAGCTTGGCGGAGTCTCGGCCGGGAACGGGGGCGCCATGGAGGAGAGTGCGGCATGAGCGCGCCAATGCGGATTGCAGTCGCCGGCGCCGGCCTGATCGGCCGCCGCCATATCGCGCTGATCGAGGCCTCAAAGGACTGCGTGCTGTCAGGCATTGCCGACCCCTCGCCTGCCGGGAAGGATTTTGCGGAGGCACGCAATGTGCCCTGGTATGCAGACCACCGCGCGCTGCTGGTGCAGGACAAGCCCGACGGCCTCGTCATCGCCTCGCCCAATACGCTGCATTTGCCGATGGCGCTCGATTGCGCGGCGGCGGGGGTGCCGGCACTGATCGAAAAGCCGGTGACGGAGACGATTGCCACCGCGCAGCGCCTCTGCGCTGCGGTCAGGCGCACCGGCGTGCCGATGCTGGTCGGCCATCATCGCCGGCACAATCCGATCATCAAAGCCGCGCGCGAGGCGGTGACGACCGGCAAGCTTGGCCAGCTCACCGCCGTGGTCGGGCTGTGGCTGCTCAAAAAGCCCGACGACTATTTCGAGGTGGCCTGGCGCCGCGAGCAGGGTGGCGGGCCGCTGCTCATCAACCTCATCCACGACATCGACAACCTCCGCTTCATCTGCGGCGAGATCACCGAGGTGCAGGCGCTGACCTCGAACAAGGTTCGCGGCTTCGCCGTCGAGGATACCGCGGCGCTGTTGCTGCGCTTTGCGAGTGGCGCGCTGGGAACGGTGACCGTGTCGGATGCGACGCCGGCGCCGTGGAGCTGGGAGCTCTCCTCGGGGGAGAACCCCGCTTATCCCAAGCAGGACCAGCCCTGCTACATCTTCTCCGGCAGCGAGGGATCGCTCTCCGTGCCGAATATGGAGCTGTGGTCGTACGCGCGAGAGCCCGGCTGGTACGCGCCGTTGTCGCGCGAGACCGCTCTGCCACCCGCATTCGATCCGCTGGTGGAGCAGCTCCGGCATTTCTGCGCGGTCATCAGAGGCCACGAACAGCCGTTGATCACGGCCGAGGATGCGACGGGAACGCTCGCCGTCGTCGAATCCGTCAGCGAGGCCGCGCGCACGGGCCAGACAATCTCTCCTAGGCGGATCATGGAGCAGGCAGCATGAACAAGCGCTCGATCGCGACCGTGTCTCTCTCAGGGGCGCTGGACGAAAAGCTCCGCGCCATCGCCGCCGCCGGTTTTAACGCCGTCGAGATCTTCGAGAACGACCTGCTGTCGTTCGGCGCAGGCCCGCGCGACATAGCAAAGCTATGCAAGGACCTCAATCTCGAGATCTGCGCGTTCCAGCCGTTCCGCGATTTCGAGGGCATGCCGGAGCCGCAGCGCACGCGCAATTTCGCGCGGGCCGAGCGGAAGTTCGATCTGATGCAGGAGCTCGGTACCGATCTCTTGCTGATCTGCTCCAATGTGTCACCCGCCTCGCTCGGCGGCATCGACCGCGCCGCAGACGATTTTCGCGAGCTCGGCGAGCGTGCCGCGAAACGTGGCCTGCGCGTCGGCTACGAGGCGCTGGCCTGGGGGCGCCACGTCAACGACTACCGCGACGCTTGGGAGATCGTGCGCCGCGCCGATCATCCCGCGATCGGGGTCATCCTCGACAGCTTTCATGCGCTGGCGCCGGGCTTTCCGACCCGCGCCATGGCCTCGATTCCCGGCGACAAGATCTTTCTGGTCCAGCTTGCCGATGCGCCGAAGCTCGAGCTCGATATTCTCTCGTGGAGCCGGCACTTCCGTTCCTTCCCCGGCCAGGGCGATCTGCCCGTCGGCGAGTTCATGGCGGCGGTCGCGGCGACCGGCTATGCCGGGCCGCTGTCGCTCGAAATCTTCAACGACCAGTTCCGCGCCGGTTCGGCCGCGCAGACCGCGGTTGACGGCCTGCGTTCGCTGATCCTGCTGGAGGACCAGCTCGCACCGGATTGGCCGAAATTTGCCGGCGAGCCGCTGGCCCCGAAGGCGAAGAGCCGCGGCACCGGCTTCATCGAGTTCGCGGTTAACGAGACCAAGGCCGGTGAGCTCGCCCGCCTGTTTTCACAGCTCGGTTTCCGCAAGAGCGGCAAGCACCGCAGCAAGGCCGTCGAGCGCTGGTCGCAGGGCAAGGTCGAGCTCGTCATCAATTGCGAGACCGACGGCTTTGCACATTCGCATTACGTGACGCATGGCCCCGGCGTTTGTGCGATCGCGCTCGACGTCGACAATGCCGGCCGCGCGATGCAGCGGGCCGAGGCGCTGAAGGCGCGCACCTTCTACCAGCCGGTCGGGCCGGGCGAGCTGGAAATTCCCGCGATCCACGGCGTCGGCGGCAGCCTGCTCTATTTCCTCGATCAGGCCGGCAAGAACTGGGACACCGATTTCGAACCTGTGCCGAGGGACGCAAGCGCGGATGCCCTGCTCGCCGTCGATCACATCGCGCAGTCGATGCCCTACGACGAGATGCTGTCATGGCTCTTGTTCTACACCGGCATCCTCGACCTCAAGCGGCTGCCGCAGATGGAGATCGCCGACCCCAGAGGCCTCGTGCAGAGCCAGGCCATCATCAATGCCGAACAGAGCCTGCGCTTCGTGCTCAACGGCTCGTCCGCCAACCGCACGCTGCCGGCGCGCTTCATCTCGGAGTTTTTTGGGTCGGGCGTGCAGCACGTGGCATTTTCGTGCAAGGACATCTTTGCGACGGTCGCCGCCATGCGCAAGCGCGGCGCCGATTTCCTGGATATCCCCGACAACTATTACGACGACATTGAAGCCAAATACGACCTCGCACCCGAGCTGATGGCGCAGCTCCGCGCCAACCACATCCTCTACGACCGCGAGGGCGACAGCGAGTTCTTCCAGGTCTACACCCACATCTTCGACGAGCGCTTCTTCTTCGAAATCGTCGAGCGCCGGAATTATCAGGGCTTTGGCGCGGCCAATGCCGGCATCAGGCTGGCGGCGCAAGCGCGCGAAGTGCGGCCGGCGAGCATGCCGAGGGTGTAGGTCTTCGCCTTTCCTCGCCCGCGGGGAGAGGCCGGCGCGCGCCGCGCGGCGGCTCAGGAGTACTCTACGCGAGTCATATGATCGCCAGGGCAACGCTCTCGCCACGTTGTCATTGCGAGCGCAGGGGTCGCGGTAGGGACGCTCATTGCTGGGCGCCCCCCGCACAGATCCGTACGTGCGGCTTTCCCGCATACGGCTCCCACCTCGGGTGAGTAGCGGTGAAGCGTGTTCGGGGCCAAGGATGGAGGATTTGTGGCTTGGGGAGCAAGTCGGAGGCAAGCCGCGCGACCCGCTGCCACGTGGTCCCGTCAATCTGGCTGCGGCGCCGAAGCATCCGCCTCCATTGTTCGGTGACGAAGTAGCGGAAGGCGCTGAGCGCTCGGCTGTTGGTCGGTACCGCGTGGTAGTTGAAGTACCCGGTAACGACCTGCCGCAGCCATTTGCCCTGTTCGAGCACCGACTGGTGCATACGCCGTCGCATTCCCTGCTTCACGGCTTGCAGTTTCGCCCGCATGCGGTCTTTGCGAGACTTGCGCCTGATCTGGAACTTGCCTTGCTTGGATCGGCTGCAGATGAAGGTGAAGCCGAGGAAGTTGAAGGTCTCCGGCTTGCCGAGCCCGCGCCGCCTGCGGTTGTCCTCCGCATGACGTCCGAACTCGATCAGCCGGGTTTTCTCAGGGTGCAGTGACAGCGCGAACTCCTGCAGCCGTTTGCGCAATTCTTCGAGGAAGTGCCGGGCCTCATTCTCATGCTCGAAGCCGACGATGAAGTCGTCAGCGTAGCGCACGATGATCATGTCACCCGCGGCCTCGCGCCGTCTGAAGCGTTCGGCCCACAGATCGAGGGCATAGTGCAGGTAGATGTTGGCAAGCAGCGGCGAGATCACCGCCCCTTGTGCCGTCCCCTGTTCGCTGACCCTGACCGTTCCTTCTTCGAGAACACCCGCCTTGAGCCATTTGCGGATCAGACGGATGATACGCTGGTCGCCGGTCCGATGTTCGACGAAGCGGATGAGCCATTCCTGGTCCACCATGTCGAAGAACGAGCGGATATCGGCGTCAACAATGAAGTTCACCCGCCGGCTCTCGATTCCGACCAGCAGCGCATCCATCGCATCGTGCGCGCTGCGCCCGGGCCGGAACCCATACGAGAACCCGAGGAAGTCCTCCTCGTAGATCGCGTTGAGCACCGTAGCGGTTGCCCGCTGAACGATCTTGTCCTCGAGGGACGCAATCGCCAGCGGTCGCTGCCGCCCATCCTGCTTCGGGATATGGACCCGCCGCGACGGCTGCGGCCGGTACGCTCCCCGGTGAACACGAGCATGCAGGTCCTCAAGATTGGCCTTGAGGTCTTGCTCGTAGTTCCGCCACATCATTCCGTCCACACCCGGCGCGGCATGCTTCTTCAGCGCGAAGAACTCCGCCTCGAGCAGTTCAGGCGTGATGTGGTGAAGCAGCGCAGTGAACCTCTCCTTCTTCCTTTCCCTTGCAGTTCGCCGTATGCGTTCCAACGCCTGTGTCACGCTTGTCCGGCTCGGCGTCCGGGGCGTGCTTTGCTGGTCCGCATTCCCCTTGGTCGCGGCCCTTCGCTCCACCAACTCCTCCGCGGATCGCTCCGCTTCGTTCGCAGGCTTCGACGCTACTACGGCCGCGTCCGACTTCCCGCATCCGTTCGTCATCGGCTTTGGCTCCTCGCCTTCCCGATGCGGACCTTGGGGGCATGTTGCCATCGGTCAGATGCGGGACCTCCCAGGTTCCGACGCGGTCCTTTGCTGCGTGATGGGGTCTTCGACCACGGCAGAGCGTCAGCGCCTCGCATAACGGCGCCGCACATGTTGCCTTCGACGTTGCTTACCGGCTCGGCCTCTGCGAGTTTCTGTCTTTCGCGGCTCAATAGCCCACCCCACAGCATCGTTGTGTACGCTTCGCAGCCGCCGTTGCCGACGGCCACGCAACACTCACTACCGGGCGCTCGCTACCGCTTACCCGGACCGGACTTCCACCGGTTGGACCACGCCAGCTTGCCTGGCGCACAAGCAATCCAGAATCCCTCCGCGGAAAGACTCTGGATTGCTTCGGTGTGCTCGCAATGACGACGTGGTGAGTCATTGCGAACTTAACGTCTACCGTCCCCGCGGAGACTCCCCTCTCCCCGACCCTCTCCCGCATCCGCCTACGCAAAAGCTTCGGCGGACAAGCGCGGGGAGAGGGGAAGAGCGAGAGCTCACTTCATCGGGCACTTGTCGTGGAAACGATCCTGGTCGTTCTCGACGATCGTCGCGACGGTCTTCAGCGCGAGCTGGCCTTCGGCGTCCTTGACCACGTCCTGGAGATAGAAGCTCTGCACCGGGATGTGGTTGTTGCCGTATTTGAACGCGCCGCGCAGCGACTTGAAGTTGGCCTTCTCCATCTCGGCCTTCATCGCGTCCTTCTTGCTGGTGTCGCCCTTCACCGCGACCACGGCGCTGTTGATGAGCTGGGCGGCGTCATAGGTCTGGGCGCCGTAGTAGGTCGGTCGCAGGCCGGGATGCTTCTTGCGATAGTCGGCGACGAAGCGCTTGTTCTGCTCGTTGGGCAGGTCGTTCACCCATTCCTGCGCGCCGGGCACGCCGAGGGCGTTCTCCTTCTGCAGCGGCAGCGACAGCTCGTCGATGGTGAAGGCGGTGTAGAGCGGCATCGTGCTCTTCAGGCCGGCCTGCGCATATTGGTTGAGGAACTGCACGCCGGCGGCACCGGGATAGAACACGAAGATCGACTCGGCGCCGGAAGCGCGGGCCTTGGAGAGCTCGGCGGAGAAGTCGAGCTGGCTCGGCCAGACCGTGTATTCCTCGCCCTTGATCTCACCCTTGAAGGTGTTCTTGAGGCCCGCGAGCATGTCCTTGCCGGCCGCATAGTTCGGCCCGATCAGGAAGACGCTCTTGACGCCCTTCTGGTTCATGTAGAGGCCCATGGCCTGCGGGGTCTGGTCGTTCTGCCACGAGGTCGAGAACACGTAAGGCGAGCACAGCTCGCCCGCGAGCTGCGACGGCCCGGCATTGGCCGAGATCAGGAAGGTCTTCGAATCCACCGCGGTCTTGAGCGAGGCCAGCAGCACGTTCGACCAGATGTAGCCGACGATGAAATCGACCTTGTCGGACTGCACCAGCTTCTCGGTCTTCTGCTTGCCGACATCCGGCTTCTGGCCATCGTCCTCGTAGATCACCTCGACCGGCTTGCCGTCCATCTTGCGGCCGAGATGGTCGAGCGCGAGCTCGAATGAGTTGCGCATGTCGTTGCCGATCACGGCGGTCGGACCGCTGAAGGTCGAGACGAAGCCGATCTTGATGGTGTCGCCGGCGACTGCCGGGCTCGCCAGCACCAGCGCCGCCGCACCCGCCAGCCAGAATGACGTCCTCATAACCACTCCCCTCCCTATTATTGGTCCCGGAAGCGGGGTGATCGCCGCCCCGGGCCTGTCTCTATTGAACGCAAAATCTGTCGAGCCGCCAATGGCTCAGCGCCTGCCCCTGCACCATATTTCGCCCCAATCGGAGATGGCAAGAATTATAATGGGACCTATATACGTGTTGACACTTGGTTAAGTGATTTGCATTTAGGCATAGATGCAACCAAATATTACGTTTTTGGGGGATGCACGCTTGCCTATCAACTTTGTGCCCGAGCGGGGCCGTATCCTTATGTGCGACTATGATATGGCTCGCGTGCCTCCCGAGATGGAGAAGGTGCGGCGTGTCGTCGTTATCTCACCCCGCTCCTATAATCATAGGCACGGCTCAAAGCCGGGGCGCTGTCTAGAGCGGTTCACGGATTTATTGAATCGGAAGGGATTGAACGAAGCCGCTGGCGCGGCATGTAGGGAGGCATAGCAAGGATTGCCTCCTGTCTGAGAGGATTGCGGGTTTTCGAAGCCCAACCCTTTAGACAGGAGGTTTTCCGATGGCTGAGATCAGCCCACTTCGCCGCCGCATGATCGAGGACATGACGGTCCGCAATCTGTCACCGGCGACGCAGCAATCCTACCTCAACGCCGTAGCGAAGTTGAGCCGATATTTCGGTCGTTCTCCTGACCGCCTCGACCTGGAGGATATCCGTGCTTTCCAGGTTCATCTGGTTGCGACGGGGATGTCCTGGCCGGCGCTGAACCAGATCGTCTGCGCACTGCGGTTTTTCTACGGTGTGACGCTGGGTCATGACACCGTTCCGGAGCGCATCGCCTATGCGCGTAAACCGCGCAAACTGCCGGTGGTGCTGAGCGCCGACGAGGTCGTGCGCTTCCTGGAAGCAATCCCAAGCCTCAAGAGCCGTACCGCGCTGACCACCGTCTATGCCGCAGGCTTGCGCGTATCGGAAGTGGTCCTCTTGAAGGTTGTCGACATTGATAGCCAGCGGATGTTGATCCGGGTCGAGCACGGCAAGGGCGGCAAGGACCGTTACGTTATGCTCTCGCCGCAGCTTTTGAGGATTCTGCGGACGTATTGGCGGCTCACTCGGCCCAAACGATGGCTATTTCCCGGCCGCGACGACGAGCGTCCGCTCGTCCCTAACGTGCTGCACGCCGCCTGCCGTTCAGCCTGTACGGCGGCCGGCTTGAGCAAGTCGGTGACAGTGCATACGCTGCGGCACACATTCGCGACCCATCTCCTGGAGAACGGGGCCGACGTGCGCATCATCCAGGTGCTGCTCGGCCATGCCAGTCTGCAGAGCACGGCGCGCTATACCCAAGTCGCCACAAAGACCATCAGCAATACGCCAAGTCCGCTTGACCGGCTCCGCCTGGAGGTCGTGCCGCCCGGCTGAGCGGACCTGATGACTCCAGTTCTGGAAGTGGCGGATATCTTCCGCCGCCACGGCGAAGCGTTTCGGCAAGCTCGTGCCGGACATCTGGGTCGCGTCGAGCGGCGCGTCATGGGCGCGATCACGGCATGCCGGACGGCTGTGCTTGGCGGCCACATCGAGCAATGCGACGACTGCGGTGCCACCCGGATCGCCTACAACTCCTGTCGCAATCGGCATTGCCCGAAGTGCCAAGGCTCGGCGCGCGCGCAATGGCTTGCCGAGCGACAATCCGAACTCCTTCCCGTGCCATACTTCCACGTCGTCTTCACCTTGCCGGCGCCGGCCAGAGAGATTGCTTTCCAGAACAAGGCGGTGGTCTATGCCATTCTGTTCCGCTGCGCGGCCGAGACGCTCACCACCATCGCGGCCGACCCCAAGCATCTCGGCGCTCAGCTCGGTCTGACCGCCGTCCTCCATACTTGGGGTCAAACCCTGCAACACCATCCGCATATCCACTGCGTCGTGCCTGGTGGTGGACCTTCACTCGACGGCACACACTGGGTCGCTTGCCGGCCCGGCTTCTTCCTGCCGGTGCGCGTCCTCTCCAGGCTGTTCCGCCGCCTGTTTCTGCAAGAGCTGCAAGCTGCCTTCGCGGCTGGCCAGTTGGGCTTCTTTGGCGATCTCGCCCGTCTCGCCGATCCCGCCGCATTCGCCGAGCGCCTCGCTCAACTTCGATGGACCGACTGGGTCGTCTATGCCAAGCCGCCATTCGGTGGGCCCGAACAGGTGCTGGCTTATCTCGGCCGCTATACGCATCGCGTCGCCATCGCCAACAGTAGGCTGATCTCGCTTGCCGACGGCAAGGTGAGCTTTGCCTGGAAGGACTATCGGCAGAATCGTAAAACCAAAGTGATGACGCTTAAGGCCGATGAGTTCATTCGTCGCTTTCTCCTGCACACCCTGCCGGACAGCTTCCACCGCATCCGCCACTATGGTTTCCTCGCCAATGGCGGACGCAACGATAAAATCGCTTTCTGCCGTCAACTCCTTGCTGTCCGCAACGCTCCGACTGATCAAGAAGCCGGCGCCGATCCCCTCACCAAATGCGAGATCCCCGTCTGCCCGCATTGTGGCGGCACCATGCGGCGCGTCGATATCGTCCCGCGAGCCTGCGCGCGCGACCAGCCGTTTCATTGTGATACGTCATGACCAGCGTCTGTACCATCCACCCCTTCCGTAATCACCTTCTTGGTGGCAACGTCCGAAGTCGCCGTGGCCGCGCTCGTCACCGAACACCCCGCCAATCGTTCGGTAGCGCATCCCAGCGCTGCAAATCGCTCGCTGGATCGCGCCCTTGGCCCGATCAATCGGGCCCCTCACATCCGATGAATGACTCGCGGACGCGCGGCGACCACAGGCGAGCGTTCCCCGCAGCCGCACCCGCTGCACTATTCCCATAGCGCCCACAACTCCGCAGCTTCGTTCAATCCGGCTTCTATGAGGTCGCACGCACCACAGAGCGCGCGGCTCGCGCCTGCCACGCGACCTCACAGAACCCTCAAGATTCCCAAATCAGTGGTTTCCTGATTCAAGCTGTTTGCCGGGATCGGAGGCCGGCGAGCATGGCGAAACCGCTGTCGATGGATCTTCGCGAACGTGTTCTCGGCTGTATTGAAGGCGGCGTTTCAGGCCGGCAGGCTGCTGCGCGATTTGGAGTGAGCCCGGCCAGCGTAAGCCGTTGGCGAACGCGCGAGCGGGAGCAAGGCGATGCCCTGCCGAAGGCCCAAGGCGGCGACCGCAAATCTCACCGGATCGATGCCCATCAGGCGACGATCATGGATCTGCTCGAGGCTTCGCCCGATATCACCATCGAGGAATTGCGGCATGGCTTGAGCAAAGGCCTATCCTTCGGCTATGGCACGATCCGCCGCTTCTTCGAGCGTCACAAGATCACGCGCAAAAAAAGACGGCTCATGCCGCAGAGCAGAAACGTCCGGACGTTTTGAAGAGCCGTGAGGCCTGGCGCGAGGGTCAGGACAAGCTCGACCGGGATCGCCTCGTCTTCATTGATGAGACCTGGGCATCGACCAACATGGCGCGAACGCACGGCCGCTGCAGGCGCGGTGAACGCCTACGGGCTAGCATCCCTCACGGTCACTGGAAAACGACAACATGCGTAGCTGCTCTCACCACACACGGCATCATCGCTCCTTGGGTGCTCGATGGACCCATCAACCGCGACGCCTTTGAGACCTATGTCGAAAAAGTGCTCGTCCCCGAGCTGCCCGAACACGCCATCGTCATCATGGGCAACCTGTCCAGCCACAAAGGGCCACGCATACGCGAGCTGAGGTTAAGCCAAGGGAAGCACTACGATCTCCGACGAGTGCCCATTCTCAGCCAGATAATCGCGAGGGTCTCACCAGTAAGTCATTGAGTTTGCTTGGCCCGTGGTGGCGCTGAACCAGCGGCCCGGTCGGTAACAGTTATGCAAGCTTAGGAATCTCTTGTTCAATCAATCGCAATAATCGGGTGTTGCGCCTCCCCGCAACCAGCTAAGCATCGGACCATACGGTGTATTTGGAAAGCCGCCCCCGTGGGCGGCTTTCCTATTTTCAGCCGTGTCGCCACCGTGTCGCCACGCCGTCGAAGCTGGTGTGCATGAGGCGAGCTGCCAAAGCGCGCCCATCCAGCCGTCTCCGTTCGCCTCGGGGAAGTTCTCGGAGGGGGCTACCTAGACAGAATCAACAGGAAAGGCTGCTGTGTTGAGGACGAGATTGGCGACGCTCATTGCGCTAAGGTTTTCACGATATAGATTAAGACAAGGGATTTCGCTGGGCAGATTGGTCAAGCGGGTTGACTCTAAAGGGTCCTTGGCCACGTCATTCGTGAATGGATGCTGCCGAGATGTGGCGCAAAAGGACGGGTGCAGGGCGGTCGCTTGTATCCGGCGAGAAGCGTTTTGGCTTTGTCTTGCTTGCCAAGTCGGCGCATCCTGCGATTCCATTGTGGGCTCGAATGAAGCGGGGCAATTCCTTCGGATCGATGTCTTCCGCAAGAGCGTATTCCAAAGCTCTGGTCCAGCGGCTCCGCATGCGCAAATCCGGTTGAATGCAGGTCGCCTCTATGATCATCCGTAAAGAATGCCAGTTTGCGCGCACCGGCGTCATCAGCATGCTGGGCGCGACCTCGATGAGATGAGGCAACAGATTGGTGGTCTCAAAATACCTGTAGGCGCGCAAAACAGCCCGCAAGTACTTGTGCGCGGCGAACCGCCCGTTGTTCTCTGACGCCTTTTCCGCTGCTTTCCTCACTTTGCGAATCTGGGCAACGACCTTCTGGGCGGACAGTCCCGACGACGCTACTGACGATTTCATGAGCACCTCCTAGATTGGCGATGCTCAAAATTAGTATCGCAAGCGATGCTTCAGGCGATGTTCGAGGCGAAAATATCTCAAGCTTCGAGAGATTTTTCGAGCTCGCTTTTTCCGAGATTTGTTGAACGAATTTGTCAGCGAGAGTGCCCGCGGAGGGCGGGCATACCGACGGCCGTCTCGGGCGTAAAAAGCACGTTACTCAAGAGCAACTGGCGTTCGAGGCCGAGCTACCTACGTCCGCGCGATGAAAAGCTGAACGCGGAATCCAAGCCTGCTGGTTATGGCTAGGATTGCTGATGCTCTCTGCTCCGCGCCCCCAGCTTCTCGCTGACGAGGGTCGGTGAAAAATTAGGAGCGAACAGCGCGCGCGCCCCTGTTCAATACTCTTCGGCAAGCATCAACGTGATCACTCGCGTCGTGACTGCTGGATCAGCAGGATTTGGTGAGTGACCGGTCATTGATGAGTCGTAATAGTCGATCTTGAAGATGACTTGAGCTCCCTCAAAATCGAACATGCCAAAGTCGTGCTCTTCGTGAGGATCGTTGGCGTGGCAAAAGTCGTCGAAAACCGAGATGGTGCGGACCAAGCGCCTGACTGCGTCTGACCCAAGCGCAGCGATGGCGGCGGTCATGACGGCGTTGCCGCCGAGCAAATGTTGACGTAGCTCGTCGTTAAGCGCACGTATCCGATCCGTGTCCAAGGACATGGTTGCTCCTATTGATGATGGATGATGGAAGGGGCGGGAGGTAATTGGAACGGCGCGAGCCGAACTCGCGCCATTCTGGCTTGCAGCGCGTAGCTTTACTTGCTGCCGCGGCTTAGCAGTGCGACCGCGCGATAGTTCCGGTAGAATTTGGGTAGCTTTGGATAGTCGCGATAGCGGAGGGTCAACAGGCCATCCTTGCGGTCGACAACAATCGCCTCGGCCCAACCATATTCGGGAGATTCCTGGGCGATGACGAGATGCCCGGTCTCGATGATTTCCCAGCTTTCGGGAGATCCCTTCTGAGGAGGCAGAGGGCCGCCGAGCTTGTCTCGGGGTACTGTGGCCGCGTCGTCCGAAATGCCCACGACGACTTCACTGTACAGGGCTTGGCGGATCTCAGGGACAGAGGTGGCACCGGTGGTTGGGAGTTTTCCAGCCGGGAGAGCGCCCGCCAAGCTGATTGAATCGGCCGATTTCAGCTCGTACAGATTGAGCGCCGTCTCCTTCGATAGTTTGATGAGTTCCTCTTCGTTGGACGTGCGGTATCGCGCGCCGCGTGGCTTTTGGTTTTCATCGAAGCCGAGGAGGATAAAGACCTTGGACCGGGACTTTGCTGCCTCCATCGCCTTCGTTGGAGGGGCCTTTGTTGCCGCGGCGGCACTTGATCTCGCCGGAAGAACGGCGGCCGCGAGCTCGTCGTACAAGCTGCGTTTGATGTAGGGCAGAAGCGCTCTGCCTTGGTCGTGAACGCGTCCGACCGGAATTTTTGCGACGATTTCGACAAGAGCTGGTCGATCGACGTTGCAAACAGCGAGCTTGAGTGAGCGCGCGGCCTTTTTGGCCGCCGCCGCCTGGCGCTCCGGAAACCGGCCGGCCTTCGGCTTGCCGGTCGCGTCGATCCCGTAAACGATGATTGCCGAGGCGGGGAGTGTCTTTTGGTTCGTAAGATTGGGCCTGGCCATTTTGCCCTCCTGAAAAGCCGAAGGGGCCCGATTTGGGTCCCTTTCTGAAACGGCGTTGTCGGTGGTCCTGCGGGATGGTCCCGGCAATGGCGGTCTTGTCATTGGACGACTCCTTTGTTGAAGACGAGAAGAGTGTTCAAACCATCTCGCCGCAAGTATAATAAAGCAGAAGCGCCAAAACTGCAATAATATCAATACTTTAAATGCATCAAAACTACGCAAAAACAGAGCGTGATTACTGTAATTTTAGCGCTTTTTTTGGCGCAATTACTGTGAACAATACACGACGACAGATCGCATGACTTGCGATCATCAATATTGTTGCCGTTGCAGACGTTCAAACCGTCAGCAGCGCAGTAACGCCAAAGAGCGTGCTGAACAAAGCGCGGAAAATCCGCCGGAAAATCACCATCAAACTGGCGCGCGTCGATCTGCGCCGAGACGCGCCGCAAGACCTCGGCGCAGCCGCCGGCTGCATAGCAACGGGGACCGTACGGATGAACCATGCCAAGTTGCTCCAAAATCCCGGTTCGGACCAGAAAGTTGTGAACCAGCCGATCCACGACGATCATGGCAATGCCCACTGCATACCAATCAGGACGGGCCTCGCGATCTGCCATCAAAACGGATGAAAGCGTCATCGTCAGAACCTTGTCCGAAACTCCAAAAACATGACGGGTCGGACCGACTAACGCCTCTTGAGCGGACCGATCGCCCAGTTCGCCCGTCGCCGCGAGCTGGTCATCGATCCACCCAAAAAGATCGGAATCGGCGACATCTCTGACAAACAGAAAGAAGCTGAACGCGGTCTGGTTGAGATGACCATTTCTCAGTGGCGCCTTGGGAACGGGGCACCGGCGGATGTAGCGGGGGTGGCTGCACGTGCGCCGAGTCTTGTCGTACCGGCAGCTCTCGTAGGTCCAATAACTGTCTAACAGGGGGCAAGCGGGATCACGCACCATTTGGCTGATCTCATGCCAGGTGATGCCGCCATGGGCGTGAAGATAAGACGCGGCCACCCTGTCCGAAATCCCCTGGAAGCTGAAGGTCTCCACCATCCAGTCAAATAGCGGCGGTGTGTTTCGAGCGCGCACGATCTGATGGAGGTCCGGATCTGGTGAGCTGACGCTGATCTGAGGCGCCAACGAGGGCAGGCCAGTGCCATTTCGGCAAATGGCGCCGATCAAGCTGGCCGCGGATCTGACCGCCGCTCCGGTCGGACGGCGGAGTTGCGCCGGCACTGCCAATGATCGGGACTTCGCTAAATCAAAGATACCAGCCTCCTCTGGGTGTCGCTGTCGCCATCAATATACCGCTCGGTCGTTTGGATCGAACGGTGGCCGGCCAGGAGCTGGACATCCCTTAGGGAGCCGCCGGCCTTGTGAACGAGCCGTGCGGCTCGCGTAATGAAGGTTCGTCGTCCGGAATGAGAGGAGCAGCCGCTGAGGCCAATCGCTTGAAACGCGCGATTGAACCAGACCACGATGCTGAGTGGCGTCATCGGTCCGCCGCGTTCAGATCGCGCGATTGGGCCGTTTCCCGGAGATAGCTTTCGTAACGCGATGAGTGCCTGTCGCAGATCCTGTTGGACCGGGATTCGGCGGCCGTGTCGCCTTTTTGCGACGCTATCCCGTACCTCGATTGTCGCGCCGATCTCGCCTTCGGCGCCTTCAACCATATCCCATGTCAGCTTGGCAATCTCGGCGGCGCGCAAGCCTGCCTTCAGCGACAAGAGGACGATAACGCGATTTCTATCCGGGTGCCGGGTCGTGCCGGCGAAGAAGAGCAAGTCTCGCGCCGCTTGATCAGAAAGGATCTTGGCTTGCTTGCCTGCCATGTCGATCAAACCGAATGCCAGATTCTAGCAATTCGACTAGTCTCGCCGCAACACAATAAATGCTTATCAGTTCGTCGAGCGACGAGCTTTCGGACGAGATCAGTGCATCCGGATGAGAGGTGCTCGGCGACTGATGAGGCTTTGAGAGTTTGCTTATGAGTGCGATCTGGATAGCTCGCGAGGCGACATGACGCGATCTTGTAAATCATTATCATAAACAAGAGAGGAGGGAGCCTTCCAAGGCACGGATCAGCTGTCGCCCGTGAGGGTCTACGCACTTGCCATCCAGATGCGGACGGCCAGTACTTAGGGTGTCAATAAACTGCGTCCCCTGGCGAGGAGGAGGAGGTTGGATCTGAAACCAATCTCGTCGAAGATGAGGTTAAGGAGCAGCGAGCATGGCTGCGCAAAATGGAACGACGTACGTGGAATTCGATAGTCGAACTGTATTTCCCCCTAAGCAACCTACGATAGGATCTTCTTCGAATTCGGCTAGTAAACACGGAAGGCAAGCTAGGCTTCAAGAAATGATGAGGCCCCTAGGTAGGGCGCGGACTCATTAAGGCGCAGCCACAACCGGATTGACGCGAGTTGAATAAATGCAAGGTAGTTGGCGGCGAGCCTATGGTAGCGCGTTGCCACCCGACGGCATTGCTTGATCCTGTTGAAGAACCGCTCAACCTTGGTCCGAATGGTTCACGTCATCAACGGAAACGTGAGCGTCGTTGTTGTGCCCGTATCGGCACTTTGCTGCTGAACGTCGCCACCGATTTGTTTGGCAAGCGATGCGATCAGCTTAAGACCCGATCCATGCTCGTTCGATTTCTGGATGCCACACCCATTGTCGGACACAGTTAGACGGGCCTCGCCGTAGCCGACGCCGCCTACCAAGTGCACCTTGATCCTGCCGCCGTTCCGGTCGAATGCATGTTTAATGCTGTTCATTGCAGTCTCATTTAGGATGAGACCGACCGGCAATGCTCGGTCGATGCTCAGTTCGAGCTCGTCGCACTCGACATCGATTTCGACTCCTTCAACCTGCTGACGGATCGCGCTGCAAAGTGCGCGTATGTAAGATGATAGGTTTACATTATGGCCATCGTGTCGAGGGGCGAGTTGATCATGCGCCAGCGAGATGGCGTTGATACGGCTAGCGACATGATCCAGCTCGCGATGAACCTCTGTGCTCTGATGCCGGCGCTTTTGGAGGGAGATAGAAGATAAAACGAGCTGAAAGTTATTCTTGACGCGATGTTGCATTTCCCGAAGTAGCACTTCTCGCCTTTGAGCTTCGGCGGCAGCAGCGATCAAGCGCGCTTCTTCATCCGGCCGCGCATAGTGGCGAAGTACGGCTCCTATCAGCGCGGCAGCGGCGGTCAGAAAATCGGTCGTGTCCTCGGTGAACTCTCTCGCCTTGGTGCTGTCCACTTCGAGCACACCCCAGGCTGCACCATCTATAAGCACAGGAACGTTGGTCAACGAGATGATGCCATGCTCCTTCAGAAGATCCGAATGAATGTATTCTTGTTGTTCACCGAGATTTTGGACGGTGACGGGTTCTGCCGTCTGAAACGAGCGCCCGGGTGGAGAGCGTAGGTCGGCCGATAAGGTCGCGGTCCCTACGACCCCATCCTTCCATCCCACACCTGCGACTAGGAGGAGATCTGAGGAGTGCGGACGATATTGGAGAATCTTTACGTGGTGTATCTCTACTGCGCGCGCGACTTGAACGACCGCTTGATTTAGAAAGCGATGCAGATCTACCTTTTCACCCCCGAGTCGCCCGATATCGACCAGAATGCGGATGTGGCGCCGGAGCCTATCCAGCGAGCCACCTTCGTTCATTCCGGGCGCCAGTTCTTTCATTTACTTCCAATGCCACGCAGTCCGAAAAGTGCCAGAGACAGTTGCTGAAGCCAATCTCTCATCGGTCCAGTTAGCTTATTGCGCTGCCGCACGAAAATGGCCGCTATAGCGGACAAGGCCTACGTCGCAGCTATGGCCCATTTCACAGTAAACAGCCTAGCATTCGCCAAGTAAGTATCGAAGCCGAGTCCGCTTACCTGGCTCGCAGCCGCACTTGAGCGCCGTTGCCTTCATTACTGCTGTAGTTCTCTGAGGATGCGGTCTCGATGCTGCAGGTGCTGCATTTGAGAGGCCTTGAAATTATCGAGCAGCTTCCGCGCCTCGCCGGCGTCATAGCCCTGACGAACCATGAACCCTATCCGTCCCTCCTGCTCAAAGATGTGGCGCTCGCCTTGAGCTATGTGCCGCTCGGCTTCTTTCAAATGTCGGAGCTGCATCGCGCGGTCCATGCCACAGCTTATCACAAGGAAGATGATCTCGGTGCCCGAAAAATCCTGCTATTCTCATTCTTCCTCGGCATTATGTCGCGGCGCGTTGCTTCCCAGGAAGGTACTCGGCGGTGGATGTTCTTTCCGAACACAGCTCTGGGGGCGTTTAATCAGCTGCTCGTCGATCGTAAGATCAATTCGATAGACAGGTTTTCGCTGCTTTTGCGGCAGCATATAGCCTCCAACGACCGCTCTATCGGTCATGCAGATGACGAGGTCATTGTTCCGATCGCGACCGGCCGGCGCAGGAAAGCGGGCGACGAAGACCAATTTCTCAAACTGCTCCGGGGCCGCGATGGGTCAAACTCGACAAAACTGAATGTGAGCATAATAGGTCTACTGCCAGGCGGATAGCTCCAAATCCCTAGGCGGGAATGCGGACATTCGCTAGCAAGATGTCGCGCACGCGCCGATCAGGGGCACGTGGCTCGGCCGGGATCCTCGCTGGCGTAACGAACCCCACGCGGCGAATCGCCAAAGCGAGCTCGGAACAGGCGATTGAAATGCGAAACATCCGAGAAGCCTACCTCGAGCGCGATATCGGAAATTAGCTGCGCGCTGACGCGCGCCTCGGTTAACAGTTTGAACGCAAGTTGGAGACGTAGCTCATTCACATGCCCGGTGAACGATGATCCTGATGACGCCATCAGGCGCTGCAGATAGCGAGGTGAAATGCCTTGGCGATGAGCGACCTCCTCGACGCTAAGCCCGGGCTTCTGAAAGTGTGCCGCGATGTAGTCGAGTACGGCGCTGTGGCGCGCGGCCACGATCGCACTCGCATCGCTCTCGCCCAAGGGGGCGCACTCGCTGACCGCGAGCGCAACAAGATCACAGGTGTGAGCTACGACCGCATCACGCAGCTTGGGGCGGGCCAGAGGCCCCTCCTTAAATGCCGACTTCAGATAGGCCATGAGGAGGCGGAGTGCTTCATTTCGCTGAGGAATCGGCCGTATTGCGAGGCTCTCGATGTCGGTCACGCGCTGCGCAAGTGCCTCGCGGGGTACCGCCAGACCAAATAGTATTCCGTCGATATAGGTGACAGTCGCGGGCTCCGAATGCAGAATCGAGGTAGCGTCGCCGGCGCAAAGCTCGATGTCCCGGCCGCGCTGCGACAAACGACTTTTGCCGGGTAAGGAGACGATAAGGCCGATCGAGTCATCGCCGTCAGCAACGCTCGCCCGCAAGCGCGCGAAGCGCATGGGCGAGCCTTTCAGTGCGAGCGTGCGTAGACCCCGGAGCGCTTGCAATGTTGCGTCGGCTTGAAACGGCACGTCCGTCAGAGGTTCAATATCGACATGAACTATTCCCCGCACAAACCTCTCGCGCCATAGTGGAAGTCGCATCCGCTCCGGATGCTCGCGCGTCGAGAATCGATGCGATACGAAATGGGCTGCGTCCAGAGACATGAGGATCTCCAGCCTTGATAAGCTATTGTGTCAAAATGCGGCAGGCCAGCTGCCGGTATCCGTAGTTTGCAATTCGCGCACCGACATCTCCTCAGGTACGCAAGATTCCAAGAAGCTACTTCATTTGTCTGCTAGTCTCATTCACCTGTGATTGATGCTGATGTGAACTGGCTCACGTGGCGACCAGAAAATTACGGCAATTTTTGATTGCAAATGTAGCGAGCTAATCTCTCCTTTAAGAGGAAATGATTGCAATAGTTCTATTTCAAATTGCTGCCGTCGGATCCAGTTTGAACATCCCTGGCTGCAAGACTTTATCGCACTGCTCATCGCAGGCGGAAGTTCTGCAGAACAACACTGTCCTCTAATCCGGTCTCCTATCGTGCCTTGATCGCCGCATCACCTTAAGGTTCGTCGGAGCCAATGACTTCCCGGCACTGTTCCTTTTTAGCTGGCGGATGAAATGGTCGAAATCTGTCCTAGGAGCTATGGCTGATTTTGGGTGACGCGGCCTGATCAGGCGGCGTGGCTTTCAGTGTTCGGAATGACTTCGATTCCGTCGATGAACTTTACACCGGCGATGACTTTCGGCAACTGGTTCGTGCTCTTCAATCGCCGCCAGGTCTTCGACGCGGCGTCGATGAGCTTGAACACCATCAGCTTCGCGGTTGGTTGCGACAGGGTAGTGCAACCAGATCGCGAGTCAAGTTATACTGGCCCCAGTGTCGTCAGAAGCGGGGGCTTTTCATGCGCGAATTTCAGACAGCAATGCTTGCGATTTTGTGGTCCGTCGCACCGGCGCAGGCACAGAACCTGGATCGAATGGAACGTCCTCCCGCGGGCTGGACTGGCAGCGTATTCGAGCCAAGCTATTCGTTTCCCCAGACCGCGCCGCTTGTCTCGGCCAAACCCTGGGACCAGATCGATTTCCGGAGTGATGCCGCCGGATACATGAGGGCCGTGCTTGCTCATGTGCTCGAAGGGCAGGATCGTTCGACATGGCGTGTGCAGGATAACGCGGTGCGAAAATGGTATCACGCGCCCTGGATGGGCCCGGGCGGGAATGGCCGCGAGTTTGTTAACGGTCTTACGCGCGAGCGCAGTTCGCGCGCTGGCGAATTGGGACCAGGCCAGTCATCATGTAGGCAGAACTGGGCCGTCAGCTTCTACAATCCGGAAGGCGGCTACACGCTCGGACGTGTTTGGCGGCCCGTTGTCGCTGGAAGCGGCGATCCGGATCTTTCCGCGCTCCCATTCCATCCGGGCACCGTTGTCGCGAAACTCCTGTTCACTGAGGCTGACCAAACGGAAGTGCCCATCCTTGCTGGCGCACCGTCTGTGCAAGCCAACATCCACGAGGACAAGAATCCAGCCGATGACCAGTGCCCTTCGGCCACTATTGGCACTCCTCCAGCGCCCGCCCCGCGCGCTGTCACGACTTTACGCCTGCTGCAGGTCGATGTCGCCGTTCGTGAACCCCGCGCCGAATCCACGACGGGGTGGGTGTTCGGGACGTTCGTCTACAACGGTACGAAGGCCGGTGCTGATCCCTGGACTAAGCTTGACCCGGTCGGATTGATGTGGGGCAACGATCCGCAACTGACCGATGAGGAAGCCGCATCAGGTAAGAAGCCCGCGGAAGGAATCGTGCTCTCTGACTTCGGGTTCACACGACATTTCGGCCGGGGAGGACGCATGAACGGACCTGTCGACAATCCGGTATCTTCATGCCTGTCCTGCCATATGACCGCGCAGTGGCCTACGCCGGCAAACATGACGCCGCGTGGGGGCACCAACTGGGCCATCGTTGGATGCTGGTTCCGCAATCTCGGACCTTCCGCTCCGTTCGGCAACGAACCGGCGTCGGGCAAGCCCTGCGGCAGCGACGCGGCGAAGCTTACTTCACTCGACTTTTCCCTTCAGCTGGCAGTGGGGCGCCGCAACTGGGAAATCAACAAGGCGTCGGGCATGTTCTCGACGGCGGTGCAGGGCGGAGTTTTCTCCGCACCGGTACCTGCGACGTCGACCTTCGTGTTCGACGAACTGACGCTAGACATTGGCGGAGTGAGAAGCCTACCCGTGCACCGCTGACAGATTTTGCCGATGACGCGCACGAGGACAAGAGCATAGAGACGTGGGGGCTGCATGGCCAAGGCGTTTCGCGAATGCTTCCTATCGTTTCGGATATCAGCGCGAGTACGTCTGGACCGAGAAGGAACTCCACCAACTCTTGCCTGGACATCGATGTCGTGCCATTTGGCGCGTGCAGCTTGTCTTTGGTCGGGCCGCCGTGACGACGAAAGGGTGTGTAGTGAGAAACTCCACCACGAGTTCGAATCTCGCGCTTCCGAGATCGGCGCGCGCTCGAATTGTTGCAACCAAGTTGAAATGTCTCTGGCTCCGCAAAGTTGGAATGTCACTCGGCGGCTTCTGACGGAGCCTGGCCCGACGCTGCGGAGACTCCCATATCGCAGCGGCGGCGGGCCAGGCGGGCGGGTTTCTGCGACTTCTCGATCTGAGCGAGGCGGTCGGCGCGGTCCTTCAGGAGACCGCCTTTCTGGCTCGATCGTCTTGGACCGACCAGATCGCCGCGAGGAGGGGGCGCTCCATCCTGCTGTTCCTTGATCCAGGCCAGGACCTCGCCGAGACGCTTGTTCTCGACGATCGCGGCATGGCTGACCCGCTGCAGCTTGTCGAACGCGGAATAGGGCAGTGGCAAGCCTTTCCAGCGCAGTTCAAGTCGGCCGTCGGGGAAGTCGTAGACATCGATCGACTTGCCCCGAGAGAGGCGGTTGTTGTATTGGGCCGTAGCATCAGCTTCATGCGGTTGTAGTTCACCACAAGCTGGCGCGAAACATGGCGCTGCTCCCGCCAACACAGAATGTCGTCGAGCCAATCGATGCCGCCCATCGGCCGGTGCAGATCACGCTCGCTCGCCGGGGCCTTGGCAAAGCGGCGATTGTAGTCGGCCATGAACGCCGGCAGGAACGTGTTGGCGGCTTCGATGCTCGATATCCCGGCCAACCGCAGCTCCTTCACCAGCCGATCCTGGAGCGTCTGATGTGCTCGCTCCACACGGCCTTTGGCTTGGCTGCTATTGGCGCACAGAATCTCGATATTGAGCTCCGACAGGGCCCGGCCAAACTGCGTCATGCCGTCGCCGCCCGCCGCATCCTCGTTGGAAACCCGAAAGATCGAATGCTTGTCGGAATAGAACGCCACGGGCTTGCCGTGCTGCAGCAGATAGCTCTTCAGCGTCTCAAAATATGCAAACGTGCTCTCGGAGGCGACGAACCGGAGTTCCATCAGGGTGCTGGTAGCGTCATCGATGAATACCAGAAGCGTGCAGGGCGGCGCACGATCCTCGAACCAGCGATGCTCCGAACCGTCGATCTGGATCAACTCGCCGAGGTGCTCGCGGCGATGGCGGGGCTGCTGAAACCGTTTGCGCTCGGCGCGTGGCAGCCAGATCCCGGCCTGCCGCATCCAGCCGCGCAGCGTCTCCCGGGACACATATAACTCGTGTCGTTCGGCCAACTTCTCAGCGGCAAGCGTCGGTCCGAAATCCGGATAATGCTCACGAACCAACGCGATCGCATGGTCGCGCACGGCATCCGGCAGACGGTTGTTTGAAGGTTGGCCGCGCCGTTGGTTGGCGATGGACGGGGCGCCGTCGTGGCGGTAGCGCTTGAGCAGCCGATAGGTCTGCCGGAGTGTGAGGCGCATCAGATCGGCTGCAGCCAAGGGCGTCAACTTGCCGCCATCCAGTCGCGCCAGCACCTCGAGGCGGTTCAGTTCTCGCTTGCTCATCAACACTAAACCCATCGGTTCCGCAGCCCCCAAACTCCGTCACAAGGAGGTCGAAGACTGACATTCCAACTTTGTTCAGTGCTGACATTTTAGCTTTGCGCCTACACGAATTGTTGCAACCAAGTTGAAATGTCTCTGGCTCCGCAAAGTTGGAATGTCACTCGGCGGCTTCTGACGGAGCCTGGCCCGACGCTGCGGAGACTCCCATATCGCAGCGGCGGCGGGCCAGGCGGGCGGGTTTCTGCGACTTCTCGATCTGAGCGAGGCGGTCGGCGCGGTCCTTCAGGAGACCGCCTTTCTGGCTCGATCGTCTTGGACCGACCAGATCGCCGCGAGGAGGGGGCGCTCCATCCTGCTGTTCCTTGATCCAGGCCAGGACCTCGCCGAGACGCTTGTTCTCGACGATCGCGGCATGGCTGACCCGCTGCAGCTTGTCGAACGCGGAATAGGGCAGTGGCAAGCCTTTCCAGCGCAGTTCAAGTCGGCCGTCGGGGAAGTCGTAGACATCGATCGACTTGCCCGCGAGAGAGGCGGTTGTTGTATTGGGCCGTAGCATCAGCTTCATGCGGTTGTAGTTCACCACAAGCTGGCGCGAAACATGGCGCTGCTCCCGCCAACACAGAATGTCGTCGAGCCAATCGATGCCGCCCATCGGCCGGTGCAGATCACGCTCGCTCGCCGGGGCCTTGGCAAAGCGGCGATTGTAGTCGGCCATGAACGCCGGCAGGAACGTGTTGGCGGCTTCGATGCTCGATATCCCGGCCAACCGCAGCTCCTTCACCAGCCGATCCTGGAGCGTCTGATGTGCTCGCTCCACACGGCCTTTGGCTTGGCTGCTATTGGCGCACAGAATCTCGATATTGAGCTCCGACAGGGCCCGGCCAAACTGCGTCATGCCGTCGCCGCCCGCCGCATCCTCGTTGGAAACCCGAAAGATCGAATGCTTGTCGGAATAGAACGCCACGGGCTTGCCGTGCTGCAGCAGATAGCTCTTCAGCGTCTCAAAATATGCAAACGTGCTCTCGGAGGCGACGAACCGGAGTTCCATCAGGGTGCTGGTAGCGTCATCGATGAATACCAGAAGCGTGCAGGGCGGCGCACGATCCTCGAACCAGCGATGCTCCGAACCGTCGATCTGGATCAACTCGCCGAGGTGCTCGCGGCGATGGCGGGGCTGCTGAAACCGTTTGCGCTCGGCGCGTGGCAGCCAGATCCCGGCCTGCCGCATCCAGCCGCGCAGCGTCTCCCGGGACACATATAACTCGTGTCGTTCGGCCAACTTCTCAGCGGCAAGCGTCGGTCCGAAATCCGGATAATGCTCACGAACCAACGCGATCGCATGGTCGCGCACGGCATCCGGCAGACGGTTGTTTGAAGGTTGGCCGCGCCGTTGGTTGGCGATGGACGGGGCGCCGTCGTGGCGGTAGCGCTTGAGCAGCCGATAGGTCTGCCGGAGTGTGAGGCGCATCAGATCGGCTGCAGCCAAGGGCGTCAACTTGCCGCCATCCAGTCGCGCCAGCACCTCGAGGCGGTTCAGTTCTCGCTTGCTCATCAACACTAAACCCATCGGTTCCGCAGCCCCCAAACTCCGTCACAAGGAGGTCGAAGACTGACATTCCAACTTTGTTCAGTGCTGACATTTTAGCTTTGCGCCTACACGAATGATTCGCATAACCTTCATTATGGAATATCCGAAGTGAAGTTTGCATCGAGATCGCGTTGCCGAAAGCCCGTCTGGTTAGAGCTAGAGGGATTCCACGTGCGGCCTTAGCACGTCAACCGTCTCGAACAGTCCCGCAGCCTCCATCACGAGCAAGAGCTCCGCCGGCGTCATTTCCGGCTTCTTGAAGCGTTCGCGCATACGCCGAATGGCTGCAACAGCGCGAGCTTCGTCGAGTGCGATAGTATCCGCGATGAAGGCGTCGGCCGATTTCGCCTCCATGTTTAGGTCGGAAAGAACTGCCGCCGGAAAGTCCTTAAGGTTTTCCGTTACGATCATTGCGGCTTGCGTCTTGGCCGCCGCAGCAACAACGTGGTGATCGTTGGGATCAGGCAGACCCGCCGCAACCGGCAAGAAGTTATCAAAATCTGTAACTATGGCGTCTTCGAAGGCGGCTTCCATGCTGGCGCGCGCCCGCTCTGCGCGCGCCGCGGCATCGGTGAAGCCCTTGCCGGTCAAAATTTCCTCGATAGCTGTTTCGGTCTCATCCAGAACGCGGCTCGACCAGCGGAGACGAAAAAACTCCGCCTCCGCCAAGGAGAGCAGCAGGTTCCTTTTGAGCGCGCTTGCAAGCGAGCACGCATCGACGAATGCGGTGAAGCGGTTTGCAAACAAGCTTACAGGTGCTCCGCGTCCTGCTCAGCGAGATTCGCAAGCGCTTTGCCGCGCTTCTCATCACGCGCGCGCTTATAGGCGAATAGGTCCTCTGCCCTAATCCTGCGATGACGCCCCACTGTCACGTGCTGAATTTCGTTCTTCTCGAGCAGCGAGACCAGAAACGGACGCGAGACATTCAGGATGTCGGCAGCTTGCTGCGTAGTCAACATCTCATGCACGGGCACAAGCGTCACCGCATCGCCGCGACCGATATGCCGCAGCAATTCCATCAAGAGACTCGACAGGGCCGGCGACAAGGTTATCTCAGCAGCCTGCTGTGCATCGTCGAGCACTCGCAGTTTGGCATCTCCCGTCGCATGCGAAGCGAGTATCTGACGAAGTTGGTTGGCTGCCGCCTTCTCGCTCGCGGAAGGCAAGCGAGTGCCTCCCAGCTCTTCAGCGTAGGCTGGCATCGTCATCGTATTTTCTCCCCTGTACGGCCTTCTATGTAGGCTATAATCGAAATAAACGCAACATACGAAATAAACGAAACGCCCCAAAGTTCCTGACCAGCGGGGGCTCCCCTCCCCCTTCTGTCCTGGCCGATCTGTGGGAACTCTGGCCCGCTCGCTAGGAATAAATTCCAAAATCTTCATTATGCGAAATAATATTGTCTAGCGCAATCAATTGCTTAAGTTTGTGGAGTCTCTCCTGCAGATATCACCCACCCCCGCAAGGCTCATAGCCACGGAAAGTAAGTGCTAACCAAGATCGGGCTTCTCTGATCGCTGAAAGAGAATGCCGCTGAATTCCCAATCGATGCCCCACAGTTGATCGGCGTAGATAGTCTGGGCCACAAAGTCGGGATCGATTTCAGGTTTGCGTTGCAGGCGTTTCGAGATATCCGTGAGCGTTAGGACGATTAGCTTCTCTCCATCGGGGCATCTTCATGGCAACAGGTCTCCAGCAGCCGATTTAGACGCCTTGCTCATGTTGCGACGTTAGGCCGACAAATCTCAGCCGTTGTCGTTGGCCGGCCGTGGTGGCCGGTAATTTTGGACGCCGATCCTCTGGCTTAGGGGGACCGGTGCGATGGCGAGTTGGCTATGGCATGAAACTCCGCAGGGTTGAGCTTCCGGTGGTCTGCATCGACGCGCGGCATGCGCACGCAGCTTTGTCGGTCCGAATGAACAAGAGCGATCAGAATGATGCGCGAGGGCTTGCCGAACTGGTGCGGGTTGGATGGTATCGAGAGGTCAAAGTCAAAAGTGCGGAAAGCCAGAAGATCCGAGCGATCCTTGTCGCCAGATCTCGGCTAGTGTCCATGCGCCGAGACATCGAGAACCAGGTTCGCAGCTTGATCAAGGAATGTGGATTGCTGTTCCCTCGCGCGATCGGCGAACAATTCCGCAACCAGGTCAGCGAACTCTTTGGGCGTCGATCATTTGCTTCTGAGCGTGATATCGCCGCTGCTCTCGATCCATGAGAACGTTTGTTAAGAGCAAGGTAAGTTCGACAACGAGGTCCGCCGGTTGGCAAAGATGGACGAGACGACGCGTCGCCTGATGACGGTCCCGGGGGTCGGTGTCGTGACGGCCCTAACGTTCCGCCACACGATCGATGACCCCTCGCCCTTCCGGTCGGCTTCGACGGTCGGCGCCTACCTCGGCCTTACGCCGAGGCGCAGACTCCGGCCGAGACTCCCGGTGATCTGGAGGCCAGGAGTCAAGCGCTTGAAGATCAACTGAAGGCGCTTCAGGGCAGCTCGGCTGAGATGCCGCAGCAGGTCTGTCGCGCGGCGATCAGGATGGAAGGGCGCGTCAATCAAGGGTTCTTCCGCATATTTGGGGCAGGGTGTGGGATTCACGGACGGTGCGAATAAGGTCATAAGGCTGGAATCGCAGTCGACGCCGTGATTCGCCTTGCACCAAGCATTCCGCTCGCTGATTTCGCCCGAGCTCTTAATTGTCCAGATACTTCCCCAAACTGACAGGGTGGTGCTCGTGGCTCGACCAAAGGCAGCGGTCTCGCTCTGTCCCTGTTGCAGTAACTCGACGTTCGGCGCGGTCAGGACGAGCGCCATTGCCATCGCCAGGCCGGCCGTCTGTGGCCGGACGCGATGAACAGAATAGATTTTGGAAGGCGATTGCCACAGGGCAGAGCAGCGAAGATGCTGCGCTTGAGGCCGGATTATCGCAACCTGTCGGAAGCAGATTGTTCCGAAAGGCAGGCGGCATGCCACCAGCGATGTTCAGATCTTCGGCCAAGCCTCTCTCCGGGCGCTACCTTTCACTGGCTGAACGCGAGGAGATCGCTCTTCTAAAGGTGCAGGGCCATTCCATACAGGAGATTTGGCGCCGCTTGGGACGGGCTGCTTCGACGGTCTCCCGTGAACTGCGGCGGAACGCCGCCACCCGCGGCGGCGGGTTGGAATATCGGGCAACAACTGCCCAATGGCATGCAGACCGATCTGCCCGCCGGCCCAAGTTGACCAAGCTTGCGCTCAACGCAACCTTGCGCACTTATGTGGCGGAGAGACTTGCCGGCGGCGTTGTAGCCCCGAGCGGAGCTTATATTCCGGGCCCCGCCGTTCGGTGGAACGGCCGCCGGCATGGCCGGCGAAAGGATCGACGATGGGCCAAAGCATGGAGCCCTGAGCAGATTGCCCGACGCTTGCCGATCGACTTCCCGGACGACAAGACGATGCGCATCAGCCACGAAGCCATCTATCAGGCTCTCTTCGTACAGGGCCGCGGTGTACTACGCAGCGAGCTGACGGCCTGCTTGCGAACCGGGCGCGTGTTGCGCGTGCCCAGGGCGCGCGTACGCAGGCGAGGCAAGAACTTCGTCTCGCCAGCGATCATGATCAGTGAGCGCCCCGCTGAAGCGGCCGATCGAGCAGTGCCGGGACATTGGGAGGGAGACCTCATTCTCGGTCTGGCAGCTCGGCGATCGGCACGTTGGTCGAGCGCACGACGCGCTTCACAATGCTACTGCACCTTCCCCGGCTGGCGGGGATGGCGAAGTTCCACGTAAGAAGAACGGACCTGCACTCGCGGGACACGGAGCGGAAGCCGTGCGTGACGCGATCTCGCGCACCATCATCACTTTGCCCGAAGAGCTACGTCGCACGCTGACTTGGGATCAAGGAGCGGAAATGGCTCAGCACGACCGCCTCAAGATCGATGCGGGTATCCACGTCTACTTCTGCGATCCTCAAAGCCCTTGGCAACGCGGCACTAACGAGAACACCAACGGCTTGCTGCGGCAGTACTTCCCGAAAGGCACAGACCTGAGCATCCACAGCGCCGACGAGATATCCGCTGTAGCAGCGGCCCTGAATGCCCGACCGAGAAAGACACTGGGCTGGAAAACGCCGGCAGAAGCGCTTGACGAATTATTATCATGAGCGAAACATTGGGTGTTGCGACGACCGTTTGAATCCGCCCAATACGTATCCATCAAGTACACCGAGCGCCTGGCTGAAGCTGGTGTCGAGCCGTCCGTCGGCAGTGTCGGAGATTCCTATGACAACGCTCTCGCCGAAACCATCAACGGTCTCTACAAAGCCGAAGTGATCCATCGGCGCGGGCCATGGCGTAGCTTCGAGGCCGTCGAGTTCGCGACCCTGGAATGGGTGGATTGGTTCAACAACCGGCGGCTGCTGGAGCCCATCGGCAACATTCCGCCGGCCGAAGCCGAGCAACGATACTACGCCATGCTGGAACAGCCGGCCAGGGCGGCATAACTAAAACCAAATGGCCTCCGGCAAACCCGGGGCGGTTCAGGATGACGCAGTTCGGCCGCGCGCTGCACGAGCTCAACATCGATATCATTTGTGCCAATGTCCCACAGGCCAAGGGGCGCGTGGAACGAGCCAACGGCACACTGCAGGACCGCCTGGTCAAGGAGATGCGGCTGGCCGGAATCTCGACCATCGAGGCCGGCAACGCGTTCCTGCCGGCGTTCATGGCGGACTATAATCGCCGTTTTGCCAAGGAGCCGTTCAACGACAAGGATCTACACCGGCCCTTGGCTGCGCACGACAACATCGACGATGCCTTTGCCTGGAAGGAAGAGCGCACGGTCTCCAACAGCCTGTCGCTGCAGTACGACAAGGTGCTGTTCCTGCTCGAGCCGAACGAGCTGACCCGTCCCCTCGCCCGCCAGCGCGTCACTGTGTTCGACTATCCGGACGGGCGCTTTGCGATCAAGCACCAGGGGCGCGAGCTGCCGTACCGCACCTTCGACAAGCTGCAGCAGGTCGACCAGGCCGCGATTGTCGAGAACAAGCGGCTGGGGCCAGTTCTTGCGTACATCGCCGAGCAACAACAGCTGCGCGATGAAGGACGCCGCAAGAAAGCACCGCGTCGCCGCGGTCAGGGCAAGAATTTATTCCGGGTCGGTTGACGGCCTCTCGTGGCCAGCACCGGTGCTAGTGCCACCGTGCTCGGCGCCGTCAAGGACGGCCCTTTGGGCCGCCGCCTCCGGCGGTCTTCGATCCTTGACCGCTCCTGCGCGCGGCGGCGCGTCGGGACGGAGGGCGTCCCGACCATCGACCGCGCCTCCGGCGGGTCGAACAAAGAGCGATCAGGCGAGCCGTCTGTCGGCTCACAAGGTGACATTTCTAATGAGCGGAACCTGCGACTTGTCTATCGGGCGCCGACAAGTATTGTCTAGCGCAATCAATTGCTTAAGTTTTTGGACAGTTCGTCCGGCACGCCGAGCCCGACGTCTCTCCTGCAGATATCACCCCACCCCGGATTACGTTATGAGGTAATACGCGCAAGGCGGCGAGCCCCAGACCCGGCAGCGCGGAGCATCGTTGTGCGTCTCAGGAGGCTCGAGCAGATCAACAGCGGCCGCATTGGTCCCGCAAACGATTTTCGCCGTCAGTTGATGAGCGTGGTCGGTCAGATCACCGTACTCGACTTCCTTTCGCCGGTACATTTGGAATGTATCCGAGCTGCTGCTCCAGAGCGGCCAGGGCCTGGCGAGCTCCCTCTAGCGCCGCAGTCGCCTCGTTGAAGAGCTGTCGCGCCTCATTTAATTGAGTGACCGCCCTTACGCCAGCATTAAAGAGCTTTTTCCTGGTTGATTGAGGTCGATCCTCGAGTACTGCGCGCTCTAGGTCTGGGAGCATGCTCATGAGCGCTCGATGTGTGCGTGCTTGCGCCTTTTCAGAATTCGCGGCGGCGGCTAGCGCGTCACGATATCGCCTTACCGCCCCGATGGTCCTCTCCTCAAGATGGAAATCGTCGCTCAATGGCTCGTTCTCGCTGCTTGCACGGTCGAAGCCGCATCGGGGGTCATGCTGCTTCGATGACAGATCGCTCCCAACTCCCTTTGATCGTACAACCTGACGCTACGTGCGCTTCAAGCCTCTTGGGAAATTATTACTTTCGCCGCCCTTCATCAGATTGCGCATTGGCGATGGCAATTCGGTCTTGACCTCGACCGTAGCGAGAACGCTGCCGGTGGAGTCCTTCTCGACGACGACGCTGACTACCGCGTCGTCCGCACGGATCAACCGTAACGCACGCGCGATCGCGATCGTGTTCGGCGCCGAGGCCATGTTCAATCCTCGTCGTCGGCCGACCTACCGTGCGCCAGGGGCTGGCTTCCGATGCCGGTGCCGAGACCGAGGGCGGTAGCGAACGCGGCGCGCTTGATCTTCGTGCCCGAGGACGCGATCTCGATGACCAGC
The DNA here is from genome assembly GCF_051853005.1 of Bradyrhizobium sp. SMVTL-02. Taxonomy (NCBI): domain Bacteria; kingdom Pseudomonadati; phylum Pseudomonadota; class Alphaproteobacteria; order Hyphomicrobiales; family Nitrobacteraceae; genus Bradyrhizobium; species Bradyrhizobium sp. SMVTL-02. The sequence goes on from NZ_CP182469.1 coordinate 7,893,643, forward strand.
GGCTTGTCGCCGGACCCGTCGGCCACACACTTGAACTCGCCGTTCGGCTGCTCGAGTATCTCAAGGTATTCGCGTTTGGCCCGTATGTACGGCGGATCGTCATCATCGTCTTCGACGGGCTTGCTGCTGGAAATGATCAGCGCCCCCTCGCGCGCCTGGGCCAACGCGCTACGCGCCGCCTCGTTGTCCTTTGCCTTCTCGCCCTTTTCGGACCAACTGTCGTACGACAGGCTACGCCAAGAGCAGTGGTGTGGCGCGATCAGCACGTCGTACTCGAGGCGCGAGGCTCGGTTCTTGTTGCGATCCCAAAGCCGCTCCCGAATCGCTACTCCGGCATCGCCGCCGATCAGGTACCGCGCCTTGACAACCTGCGACACCTTCAGGTCCACACGGAGGATCACGCTCGAGTCGTTCTTCGAGATGAGGGCCTCTTCTTCCTCGTCATCGGCTTTCAGCGGTGCCAGGAGCCGGGCTTCGAAAGATTCGTCAGCCGCCCCGGCGATCGTCGAGAACAGCGAATCGACCTTGACGACGATGCCACCGATATCGTCGGTCTTGCCGTCCACGTCCTCTCCCATGATCAGGATCCGGTTTCCATCGGCTTGGGTCCCCTCCTCGCGGAATTTTTTGACCCGGCGACGAGCCTCAGCCGACCAACATGGTGGACAACGCTGACGCGTTGACCACGTGCCCACAGAAACTGCAGCAGACAGAGTCTCTGGCAGCGTGATAGAAAGGGATGAGGAGCGGTCAGTTTCCAACTAACAAACCGGTTCAAGCGGTCCCGCTCCGCGGGTCCATTTCAGGGCGTCGGCCCGATCACCGTCAGCGCGATATTAGCTGAAGTGCCGGATGTTTCGCGGTTTCCGATCAGGCTGAGACTTCGCGGCATGGCTTGGCCCTGTGCCACGTCAGAACTCGAGTGGTGGCAAAGAACGGCTGGGCCGCATCACGAAGATGGGCGATCGCACTATCCGCCGGCTCCTCGTCATTGGCGCTATGTCCACGACAGGCTGGTCGCGGGGTAAGCAGAACTTCGCTCAAGGTTGGCTGGGGCGCAGTATCGCTCGCAAGCCGATCAAACTCGCTCCAGTCGCCCTGGCCAACAAAATGGCGAGGGTCATCTGGGCAGTGATGACGCGAGAGGAGACCTACCGCACGGGCCGGACCAGCCGGGTCCTGGCGGTCGTGGTGGCATCGGCGCTGAATGGGAAGGTGGCGCGACAGTGATAGACGAGATTGGGACACCCAGTAGACCTGTAGGCGCCCTAAGCGCGTCAGTTTGTTATGGACCCGATCCGCGGATCTCATCTGGGCCGGCGGCCAAACGTGCCGCCTCTTACGTAGGCCGGACACATGCAAGCCGCCAAATTTTCGCGCATTGCTCAAACAAAACCCTTGCACCGCGGGAGCCATCCACATATGCAGGTCTGGTCAGAAGTGCGGCTCATTCGGCGGCTTTATGCGTCATTGCAACCGGCCGGTGCGTGCCGCCCGGAGGAGGCGCACCGAGTCTTTGATTCAGAAGAAGACGCATCCGCGGCACGCAGACCTGCTCCGCATCATAATGATTGATCACGTGGTGGCGGGCGGCCGCGCGCAGCTCGGAGAACCTTGTTGGCTGCGCCAGCGCTTCAATAATCCGTTCAGCAAGCTCGTCCACCGCGAAAAATGGGACAAGCAAACCGTTGTCGCCGGAGCGGATGATCTCGCGCACCGGCGCCGTGTCAGAACCGATCACTAGGCATCCCGCACTCATCGCTTCCAACATCGACCAGGACAGTACGAACGGGTAGGTAAAATAGACGTGTGCGGATGATACCTGAAGGGCTGCAATGAAGGTTTCATACGCCACGCCGCCCAGGAAATGCACACGGGATAAGTCGAGGCGACCACGGACCTCAGCAAGGAAGGTTGACTTCCAGGTCGTACCCGTCGGTGGCGGCAGACCGTAGGACACGCCACTCCTGCCGATGATGATGACTTGCGCGTTCGGCCGGCATCTCAAGATCTCCGGCAGCGCTCGCATAAAGATATGGTAGCCCCTCAGCGGCTCGAGATTTCGCGCGACAAACGTCACGACCTCGTCGGAAGGGCGAAGGTACTGGCCATTCGGTAGTGTCAGGCGCGCGTGGGGGTTCGGCCGCATGCGCCCCGTGTCGATGCCCTCATGGATCACGTCGATCTTGCTTTGATAGTGTGGGGGAAAGGTCGATTTCTGCCATCTCGTTGGCGAGATCCCCATTTCGCAATCCTCGAGCGCCAGCAGAGTCGTCGCATTCTTCACGTGAAGCCCAATGTGGCCATCAAGTCCGGGCACCGGAAATTCCGGGTCAAACCCGATGTCCCGCCCCTCGGCCCCATAAAAGAATTCGCAATAAACGAGCAATCGTGCCTTTCGAAAGATGGAGCGCAACGGCAGGGTCTCGCCCCATCCGGGGTGTGCGAGGATCAGATCAGGCGAGAACCCGGACATCTGTAAGCTCGAAAGACTGTACATCACCTGCTCCGCGCGCCGACACTCTATATCGAAGCGTCGCGCAAACGGATGCGTTCCCGAGATATCAGCTTTTGGAAGTGCATATCGGACCAATTTGACGGATGGAAGCGATCTTGAAGTCGGCGCGCCGATGGCAACAAGTTCAAAGCCAGGCTCCCTGGCTAAGGCAGCCACTATGTTGCGGTACTGAGCCGGAAAATTGTTGTGAACGAACAGAATTTTCATCGGCAAGGTCTGGGCGTGATCAACGCAAATGGGTGCAATCGGCAGTTCCCGATCCTAACCTGCTGTATCACCTTCGGCCCTCCAGGGCTCGAATTGTATTTTTGCTGTCACAGATTAGGTGAACATGACAAGCGCATGACAGCTTTGGTTGTTTCCCTCCCATGTTGTGTTTGATAAGCTGCTGACATGCGCGTTGGACTGTGAGCATTCTGATTGAGTACCAAGCAATCCCACGTCAACTCTGAGTCACCGTGCCGCCGTTCCCACTTGATCGACGGCGATGACATCGCTGGCGCTATCGCGCAATTGAGGAGCGAGAATGACAGGCTTCGTCAAATAGCGGAGCTGCTCAGCGCAGAAACTGAATACCTGTGCCAATCTCTATTGCCGAATTGGTGTCTCCGCCATTCACGTGAGAAGCCCTTCCTAATGAGGCCGGTTCGTCGCAGCGACGCTCCGAATCTCAGGGGATCACGCAGGATCGTTAAGGCGAGAAGAAAAATACCTCGTTCATCTGATTGGGGGCAATAATGGCCGATGTTGAGCAGCAGAAAGTCGTAAGCCTAGATCGGGGACTTTTCTTAGTGAGCTACAAGAGTGCGGACGATCTCGCATCGCCGCCGCGCGTGACGGTTGTACCGACGCCGGGACATGAAGAGCGCATGGCGCTCATCATGCATCCCGACGCAACCGAGCCGACACTTTGGGAGCCGAATGAGGGTCTGATGGTTCGGGTCAAGACACCCGGCACGTTGCAGATTCAGGTTGAGCCGATGCGACCCGGGGGATCGCGCGCGGCCATGGTTCGTATCGAACCGATTCAGTCCGGCCGAGCGCCGCTCGCTGCGCAAGGTGAGAGCGCGGCCGTGCATGGAAATGTTGCAATGGACGGTATCAGATCCTCGGCCACGTCGCAGGTCGCGGCGATGTTGTGGTCGGCCCTAACGCATGGATTGCAGGTCCAACGGCGCCATCGCGCATCGAAGGAATTGCTCTTGAATGGCAGGAGAAGCCGGCGCATCTCGATATTCGCTATGCGGTCCAATTCCCCATTGGCCAGGCGGGGAGCGGCAAAATGGTGTCGCTCGGGACATATGCGGGCACTCGTGGACGAGCCTTACCGATTACAGGGGTCGTGCTGCAAATCAGTGGCGCCGGGGGATTCGAGTTCGTGGCGGAAGCGACGTTCTTGAACGCGCCGACCCTGCGCGCCCGCGGTAAACGCGTCGTTCTGTCGGGCCCGACCAGCCGCGAGCCTTTGGTTGGCATTCGCATCGGCGTCAACCAGTTAGCAGCCCCGGACAATGTCATCGTTCCCGCACAACCGTCACGAAAGCCGGTCGGCTCCAGCCGCGTCCGCGTCTTCCGCAGCCGGGCGCGCCAAGAGAGCTCGATCGGCTAGGGCAATTCGAAAATGGAGCCGCGTAGCGTGGGTGAGCGACCGGGTGGGCGGGACCTCAAGCGCAAGATTCTCGATGCTTCCTTCCTTATCGGGCCTCACGCGCATATTGCGCTCGAGCGCCTCGCAGCTGAGGCGTTGACCAGGCGGGAGTTCGCGACGGCGCTCAAATACGCCGATCGACGCATTCGAGTTTCGCCTCCACCAGCAGCTCACTGCTTCGTTCTCCGGGCGGAAGCTGCTTGGGGGCTCGGACTTACCGAAGCTGCGCTGTCGGATCTTGCGCGGGCGCGTCTTGTCGATCCTTTTGATGTCGGCGCCAACCGCCGGATGCTGGCGTGGGCTGCAGACGAACGGCGACTGGCCGCAGCCGCTCAACTAATATGCCGCGAAGGCAGCCCGGCCATCCTTCGAGCTGCCATCGCGGAGCTGCGGCGAGCTGGGGACGGTCATTGGGCGGCCTGCTCTGTGTTCGACAATCACGTGACGGGCTGGATCGCCTGGACCAACGCCCTTTTCGTCGAAGTGAGCCTCGCAACCGAAGACGGCACGCTGACGAGCATTCTCGAACCCAATCCGTTTCACGCGCTGGCGAGCGCAGATGTGCAGGCAACAACCTTCTTGGTTCGGCGGCCACCGTCCACTACAGCTCAAATCGTTACGCTGAGATGCGGCGAAGACGTCGTCCAGGTTCGACGCGTGGCGCCTAACCTCACTTCGACGATGAACCTCCGAGCCGCTCGCGATCCTTCCGTTGGGATAGGCCCGAACGTCGACCTGCCGACCGTTATCGTCCCCGTCTATGCAGATGCGCGGGCAACGATCGAATGCTTCGAGAGCCTCGACAAGGCAAGACGTCCACAAGGAACTGGTAAGGACGCCTTTCAGGTTCTCGCCATCGACGATGCCAGCCCGGAAGTGGAGCTGCAGCGCCATATGAGCGAGCTTGCGACGGCAGGCAAGATCCGTCTCCTCGTAAACCCGGTCAATCTCGGCTTTGTCGGCGCGATCAATCGGGCGCTGAACGAGATCCAGAGGGGCGACGTAGTACTGCTCAACTCCGACACGCTCGTTCCGCCCGGCTTCGTCGGTCGGTTAGCCGACGTGGCATATTCGGCGCCAAACATCGGAACCGTCACACCACTTTCCAACAACGGCGACATCTTTTCCTTTCCAACGCCGAACGACGTTAATCCTATGCCGCGCTATGACGAGATTGTCGCAATCGATCGCGTCGCCAGCGCAGCTAATGCGGGGAAAGCGATCGATGTGGCAAGCGGCATCGGATTCTGCGTCTTTATTACACGAGCCTGCCTTGACAGTGTGGGCGAGCTCTCGGACAATTTCGAGCGCGGTTATCTCGAGGATGTCGATCTCTGCCTCCGCGCGCGGGCCAAGGGCTTTCGCAATGTTTGCGCGCCGTCGGTCTATGTCGGACATCACGGCTCGAAGTCCTTTCAAGAGGAGAAGCGAGGCCTCGTGCTTCGCAATCTCGGCATTTTGGACCAGCGATTCCCGAACTACCGGGAGGAATGCCGCGCCTTTGAAATCGCCGATCCGTTACGGCCGGCGCGCGCCGCGCTCGAGCGTGCGCTGCCATGGCTGGCTGAGCCGTCGGTGCTGGTTCTCGCTGGCGAGCGAACCTTCCCTGCCGTAACCGACGCGCGGATACGCCATCTCCGCCTACATGGCGAGCGCACGGTCCTGCTCTTGCGGGAGGACAACGTCCTTCGTCTTCGGGCTACCGACGGAGGTTTGCCGCAGGCCATGCGTTTGAGGCTCGACACGGAGGCAAATCTCGGCAGCGCCCGCGACATCCTGGCACGGCTATCCCCATCGCGTGTCGAGATCCTCGAGCCAAACCCGCTGCCGCGGCTCATCGAGCTGATCCGGTGCCTCGATCTTCCGATCGATCGCTGGCTGATATCGGAGAGCGTTGGCGAGATTGCTTCCCTGCCCTCCGGCACGACTCCGCTTCTCGTTCCCAGCAAAGCGGCCAAGGCCTATGCACAAAACAGGTGGCCCGATCGCAAGATCGTGCTGCATGACTGGCCCATATGTTCCCTGACCCTGCCGCCGATCTCCGCCAATGATAGATCCCTCGTCATCGTTCCCTCGACGCCAACGCCCGCATCCCTGCGCATAATACAAACATTGGCCGATCGTCTGTGGCGGCGCGAACCGGCGCTGCCGATCGTCATCGCCGGGACCACCTGCGGCGATGATCGCCTGATGTCACGGCCCAACATCTTCATCACGGGCGCGGTTGCGGCGGATGAGCTGAGCGACGTCCTAACACCGCATAATCCGGGCTGGATCCTCACCGATTTTGAGCAGCCCGTCTTCGGCCATCCTCTCGTCGAGACCGCCAGACAGGCGATAAGGCCGGTCGCCTACTGCGACTGGTCCGGCGGCGCGCTGAAGCCCCGCAAAGGAGACCTTGCCATTTCTGCCATTGTGAATGCGGCAGGGCTTGCCGATCTCGTGGTCGACTGGGTCACGCGGCCCTAAGCATGTCGCGTCTCTCCCGCCACCGATCCGAACCGTCGATCAGACCAACGCTCGTCAGCCGGCTCGAGCTCGCGCGCGATGGGACACTGTCCGGCTTCGTCTACGACGCCCAGGCGCCGGAGCGCCGCTATAGCGTCGAGATTTTGCTCGACGGTCTGGTGTTCAGCACAGCCTATGCCGACGCCTTCGTTCCCGCGCTTGCTGAACAAGAGCTCCAGGCGAGTTGCGGATTCGCAATCACGATCGAGCCCGATCTGCTGCGCGCCGCACGCACCCTCGAGGCCCGCCTCGCCAATCTCGGCACGCCCGTCGGCCAACCGGTCGATTTGGAGAACGAGTACGCAAATCGCGCCGATCTGCGCAAGACGTGCGAGTTGCGCTGGCTCGGCGGACTGCATTTCCAGGGCTGGATCGATAGCGAATCCGCCCTCTTTCTGGAGGCAATCGTCGACGGAGAGGGCGTCGCCCAGGTTCACGCAACAGCCTGGACGCTTGTTGGCGACTCTGCGGCACACCGGAATGCGCGCGCCTTTGATTTCCACGTCCCGCAACGCTTTGCCGACGGGCGCGTTCACCGCGTTTCCTTGCGCAGGGAGGACCGTGAGCCAATTCCGGCGACAGCCGTCTTTGTCGCCTTTCCCGACGGCCTTGCCGGATTGATCGACGCGCTCGGCGGCTACGGTGCCGAGCGCTTGCGCGGCAAACTGTATGATCAACTGATTCCTGCCTCGCTTCCGCTCTCCGACTACGTGAATTGGTGCGATCGCTTCCCGCTGCCGGTGCCGCGAGCAAGCGGCCTTTCGCTCGCGGTCGTCATCGCCGGCGCCCCCGGCGCAGAGCAAACGCTCGCTGCACTGGAGACCCAGACCCACGAGAGCTGGACGGCAGGCGTGATCGACGGGGAGCTACTCTCCGTCGACAGCGACGCTCTGTTGGAGTTTCTGGACGGCGCCGCATCCGATTCACATCACGTCGTCATCGCGATGGCGGGTGTGGTGCTCGAGCCGAATGCCCTGGCCCGCATCGCCGCCGCATTCGAGGCCTATCCGGATGCGATCGCCTTGTATGGCGACCTCGATTTTCTTGCCGAGGATGGCCGGCTCTGGCCGCTGGCCTTTCCCGCATTCGACTACGAAAGAATGCTGGAGCAAGGCTATTGTGCGCATCTGTTTGCTGTTCGACGCGACGCCCTGCTCGCCGGCCTTGAGGCCCGCCCCGACAATCTCTACCGCCTCTTCAACTGCCTGCTCGATCACGCTGGTCCACGTGAGAACAACATCCTTCATTTACCGGGAGCACTGGCGACGCTCCCTGGACTCGATCGAACGAATGCCAGCCATCAGCTTGCCGCGGCGACCCAAATGCACCTCGACGCACGTGCCGTCAGTGCCGACGTAACCCCGCAACAAGTTAACTTCTTTCCTGCGGTTCGAATTGGTCGAGCGATTCCACGCCAGCGCGTGACAGTGATCATCCCGACCCGCGACCGTCTACCGCTCTTGCGGACCTGCCTCGACAGCATCGCGCCGGCGGTCGAGTGCTGCCGCGCAGATATTCTCGTCGTCGACAATGACAGTGTCGACCCAAAGACCATCGCCTACCTTGCAAGCATGGCGCGACGCGGCGTGCGGACTTTGAAGGTCGAAGGTCCCTTCAACTTCGCAAGGCTGAACAATCAAGCCGCAGCAACACTCGAGAGTGATGTGCTCTGTCTCCTCAACAACGACATCGAGGCGAGCTCCGATGACTGGCTTGAGGAGATGCTGACGCGGCTCGCCGAGCCTGATGTCGGCGCGGTCGGCGCGCTCCTGACCTGGCCCGGCGGCGTCGTTCAGCATGGCGGTGTCGTCCTGGGAATGAATTTCGCGGCGACCCACGCCTTTACCGACAGATTCGGTGATGATCCCGGGTTTCTCGATCAGCTCCTGGTGGCACACGAATGCAGCGCCGTGACTGCGGCCTGCCTAACAACCAGACGCAGCGACTATCTTGCCGTTGGCGGGATGGACGAATCGCGCTTTGCGGTCGCCTTCAACGATGTCGACTATTGCTTACGGCTGCGCCAGGCAGGCAAGCGCATCGTTTTCACGCCGCATGCGAAGCTGGTTCACGCCGAATCTGCCAGCCGCGGCGCGGATGACCGCGCCGACCGGCGCGGCCGGTTCGAACGCGAACTCAATCTGCTTCGGGCGCGCTGGGGTGAATGGCTCAACGAGGACCCGACCTACAATCCGCAGCTCTCGCGCGATGGGATTCCCTACAGCGGCCTCGCCTGGCCGCCTGGGCCACGCGCCCCTCGCTACAATCATCTCGAACGGGCGCGCGACGTGCCGTTGGGGTTCTGAGGCGGCGCCTTATCGTCCTTCAGGCCGCCGCGCGCCCCCTTTGCTCGATCCGCCGTTCAATCACGAATAGGCTCGCTGCTGGAGCGGGTGCGCCGGCTCGGCGCGTGCTGCTTCTTCCTGCAACGCAACGAAATCGTCGAGCTCGACCGATAACGCCTCCTGCCAATTCGGCGTAGTCACTCCAAACTGTCTCTTCAGGCGCGACAGGTCGAGCCGCGAATTGCCGGGGCGCATCGCCTTGGTCGGGAAATCGGCCGTGGCGATCGGAATGACGCTTTCCACCTCGAGCCTTAGGCCGCGCGACCTAAGACCGGCCACGATCGCGCTCGCAAAGCCATGCCAACTGGTCTCGCCGGCGCAGACAAGATTGACAACGCAGCCTTTGCGCGCAAAGAACTCATTCAAATTCGACAGATTAGGCAGCACGATATCGGTAATGGCGTTGGCAATCGTTCTCGCCGTCGTCGGCGCCCCGATCTGGTCAGCAACGATGCGCAGCTCTTTGCGCTCCGCCGCAAGTCGCGCGATCGTGCGCAGGAAGTTGGCGCCCTTGGCGGCGTAGACCCAGGAGGTACGTGCGATCAGATGCGGACCACCTGCTGCGCGAATGGCGGTGTCACCGGCGAGCTTGCTCGCGCCGTAGACCGACAACGGCCCCGTTGGACTATCCTCGCGCCATGGCGCCCTCCCGGAGCCGTCGAAGACATAGTCTGTGGAAAAATGGACCAGCGGCACGCGACGTTTCGCGGCCCATTGGGCGATCACCTCGGGTCCCCCGGCATTGATGCGGAATGCGAGCTCGCGCTCGTCCTCGGCGCGGTCCACGGCGGTATAGGCCGCAGGGTTGATGATGAGATCCGGCTGGAACGTGTCAAGCGCCCCGACGAGACTGTCAGGCTTCGACAGGTCGAACTCATTGATGTTAGGCGCGATGATTGTGCCGAGCCCAGCCAGGAGTGGTTGCAGTGCGCCTCCGACCTGCCCGCCGTTCCCCGTCAACAGTATCCGCATCAGATTTGCCCATACACTGGAAGGCTTTTCGAGTCGGCAAGCAGCGGCGCGTCCGCGTCCTTGGCCGAGAGCGACGGCTTTTCGATACCCCAGTTGATGCCGATCGTCGGGTCGTCCCAGCGGATCGAGATCTCGTTCTTCGGACTATAGAAATTATCGCATTTGTAGAAAAAGTCCGCGGTCTCTGAGAGCACCAGGAAACCATGCGCGAATCCGCGCGGAACCCATAGCTGCCGTCGGTTCTCCTCGCTCAACTCGACGGCAACGTGACGTCCGAAATTCGGGCTTCCGACGCGGATGTCGACGGCGACGTCGAGCACTTTGCCCCGCAGCACGGCGACCAATTTGCCCTGGGTGAGGGGATTTTGCAGATGCAGACCCCGCAGCACACCGTAGCGCGAGCGGGACATGTTGTCTTGCACGAAGGGCCGCGTGATACCGTATTCGATGTAGCGGGAAAATTGATAGCTCTCGACGAAGAAGCCGCGCTCGTCGCCGAAGAACTTGGGCTCGATGATGAGGACTTCGGGAAGCTCAGTCCGGATCACATTCATTTTGAAGCACATTGAATGCCGACCCGACGCCGATCTCTTGGCGTCGTCACTAACTTGTGCTCTTCACATTATATGGTATGCTTGTGATAAGTAAACTGTGAGGAGCAATGAAAGGCATCATTCTCGCAGGCGGCACCGGCTCTCGCCTCTATCCCGTGACGACCGTCGTATCGAAGCAACTTCTGCCGGTCTTCGACAAACCCATGATCTACTATCCGCTCTCGACGCTAATGCTCGGCGGAATCAGGGAAATTTTGATCATCTCGACGCCGCAGGATACGGCGCTTTTTGAGCGCCTGCTCGGCGATGGCAGCGAAATCGGCCTGCGTTTCTCCTACGCCACGCAGGAGACACCGCGGGGGCTTGCCGACGCGTTCATCGTCGGACGGGACTTTATCGGCGACGATCCGGTCGTCCTAGTGTTAGGTGATAACATTTTCTACGGGCACAGCCTGCCAGGAATGTTAACAAAGGCGTCTCTGCGCAATAAGGGCGCCACCATCTTTGGTTATGTCGTCAACTCGCCCGAGCAATATGGCGTGGTCGAGCTCGATCAGGCCGGCCGCGCGCTTTCGATCGAGGAGAAGCCGAAACAGCCGAAGTCCAACGTCGCGGTCACCGGGCTGTATTTCTACGACAACGACGTCGTCGACATCGCCGCGCGGATCAAGCCGTCGGCACGTGGCGAGATCGAGATTACTGATGTCAACAAGGCCTATATGGACCGGGGCGATCTCTATGTCGACGTGCTCGGTCGCGGCTTTGCCTGGCTCGACACCGGTACGCATTCCTCGCTGGTCGAAGCCAGCCATTTCGTCCAGATCCTCGAGCAACGCCAGGGCCTGCGCATCGCCTGCCCAGAGGAAATCGCATTGCGACAGGGCTACATCACGATTCAAGCGTTCGAGCGGGTGGCCGCTAAGACCGCGAAGAGCAGCTACGGCGAATATCTGCAGTCCGTTGCACGTGCGCACAGAGCGGCCTGATTCGCCGCACCGGAGGTGATTGATCATGCGTTTGAAGGGGGTGACCATCTTCTTGACGGGCGGGGCCGGCTTCATCGGCTCCGCGGTCGCGCGCCACCTCCTGCGCAACAGCCACGCACGCGTCGTCAACATCGACAAGCTCACCTACGCCGCGAACCTCGATTCCCTTCCTGGCGCGACCGAAAACCTCAACTACGCCTTCGAGCCGCAATGCATCTGCGACGCCCCGGGACTGCGCCGACTGTTCGAGCACTATCAGCCCGACGCGGTGTTGAATCTTGCGGCGGAGAGCCATGTCGACCGCTCGATCGATGGCCCCGGCGAATTCATCCAGACCAACATCGTCGGCACCTTCACGGTGCTCCAGGAGGCCCTACGCTACTGGAGGACGCTATCTGCGGACAAGCGGGGGCGGTTTCGTTTCCAGCATATATCTACGGATGAAGTGTTCGGCTCCCTTGGCAAGGACGGCTTCTTCACGGAGACCACGCCCTATTCGCCCAATTCACCCTATTCAGCGAGCAAAGCCTCATCAGATCACCTCGTCCGCGCGTGGCATGAGACCTACGAGCTCCCGACGCTCGTGACCAACTGCTCGAACAATTACGGCCCCTATCACTTTCCGGAGAAACTGATCCCCCACATAATCATCAAGGGCCTGGCCGATGAACAGCTTCCCGTCTACGGCGATGGGCAGAATGTCCGCGACTGGCTCTATGTCGAGGATCACGCCAGGGCCCTCACGCTGGTGCTCGAGCATGGCGTCGTCGGCGAGACCTACAACATCGGCGGCCGGAACGAGCGCACCAATCTCCATGTGGTCGAAAGCATCTGCGATCTCCTCGACGAGATCAGTCCAGGTCATGGCGGCTCCCGCCGCAATCTCATCACCTTCGTCGCCGACCGCCCCGGTCACGATCGACGCTACGCGATCGACGCCTCGAAGCTCGAACGCGACCTGGGGTGGCGCGCCGAGGAAAATTTCGAGACCGGCATTCGGAAGACCGTCCATTGGTACGTCGAGCAGCAGCGATGGTGGCGAGCGATCCTGGAGCGCGGATATCAGGCCAGGCGGGTCGGACTCACCCAGTAGGCCGGAGCGAGGCGGCCACCTGCCCCAAACAACGGCGTTCGCTCAATCGAGGAAGAGATGCACAACACCGAGATCAACAAGATATACGAGACCTATGCACCTCTTACCGACCAGGAATGGTGGTCAGACCTGGTCAGGAGCGTCAAAGAGCCTTCGATACGGGGCATCGCCTTTCCCTCATTTCCGTCAGCGGACCTGCAGCGCCATCTGCAAGGAAACTCCAACGAGATGGCGATCAGAGGCGCACTCAGTTTTCGCGAGCACTGTGTCGGCGTCTTGAACGCCAATGGCGCCTCCTTCTCCAAGGATAGCATCCTGATCGACTTTGGAACGGGCTGGGGCCGCATCGCGCGCGCTTTTATGAAGGATGTGCCTGCGGCGAATATCTATGCAGTTGAACCGTTCGACTTCATCGTCGAAGCGCGCAAGGCGAACAGCTATATCAGCTTCGTCAAGACCGACCCGTTGCCGGCGCTCCCGTTCCGCAACGGATTCGCGACCCACTTGGTTACGTGGTCGACCTTTTCGCACTTCAACCAGCACTATTTCGATCGGTGGATTTCCGAGATTGCACGCATTCTCAGACCAGGTGGCGTTTGCTTCATAACAACTCTCGGCGTTCGGTTCTTGGAGAACCTGAAGGACGCACACCGAAAGAAGATCGATGGTGAAGAGATACACTTCTGGATTGATCTCATTCTGAAGCGGCTCCCCTATAGCGCGATTGACACCGCAATAGCGGAGGTGAGGTCCGGAAAGTTCTTTTGGCTGCCCTCGGACTCAGTGGCGCGTAGCGAGTTTGCAGAATGCTTCGTTACGGACAAATATCTTTCCGATAAGTTCTCGGAACTATTCGCCGTCATCGACTATGCTGATCGCGGGCAGCTTGCCCAAGATTGCGTAGCGCTGAGACGAAAGTGAGCCGTTGTGCCGCAGCTCTCAAAAGACGTTTTCGAGGGAGACGACGGCCATCTTTTCCTAGTTGGTGGCAGCAACGACGTCGCGCGTCTTTTCTCCGAATCTGACCACAATCTCAAATTGATCTGTTCTGCATGGACGGCTCTGCTGGCCAGCAGGAAGAAAACTGCCACGGATAAAGGGGTCAAATATCTTCACTGCTTCGTTCCGGACAAGCTCTCGATACTCAGGGCGAAGGCGCTCGCCATCACCTCTCAAATGCGATTTCCCGCCGAAATCCTGGAAGAGAGCGACAACGCCGCCCTACGCGGGATCTTGGTGCCGTTAACCAAGTATCTCAGAAAGCAGGCAGGCAACTACGAAGTATTCCATCGAACCGATACTCATTGGACAGTGGAGGGCTGCTTCAGCGCCTATCAGATGCTGTGTTCCTACATGACTATACCGCAAAAGACAGATCTGATCATGCGGAACGCACCGGCCCGCGAGGGTAGCTGGGACCTCGGCTCTAAGGTGACGCCCAAACGCTTCGAGACGATCCGGTTCGGACGTTTTGGTATCGGCGCATCCCGGGTCGAGGCCAACGAGATCGTGACCGCGCGTGAAACCGGCCAAGAACCGAACGATCTGTTGCTGCACGTTGGATCGATCGTCGAATATCGCAATGAAGGGCGCCCTCTGGCGAGATTGCGGATTCTAGTGTTCGGTGATTCCTTTTTTGAGTATCGGCCTCATATGCTCACCGGAATGTTTGCCGAGACCGTCGACGCCGTGATGTTTGTCTGGTCGGCCGCCATCGACTGGAAACTGGTCGACGAATTCAAGCCGGATATTCTCCTGACAGAAATTGCGGAGCGATTTGTTCGCGTCGTACCAACGGATGACGTCGACATTAGACGCCATGCGAGCAATAAACTTCAGTATATGTTGCGTTCGTAATCCGAACGAAGACCTTCATAACTTGACATGCGGAACCGCACATGCTCCCAACGTGGAACAAACTCCTGCGCTGTGAGTTCTTGCCCCCTCACATCTACGAGGAACGAACGGCAGCCGCATGGACGTCCTCCGATGAAAATGAATGGTGCCCCGCCATCCGGTCGCAACCGCAAATGTCAGCTATCTCGTACCTATCAGCGCGTCGGTCTCTTCTGCGAGGGCTTCTCGCCAGCCTTCTGCTTCCCATCCACAGTTACGCAAGAACTCGATGCCCGATCTTCGGAGCCATAAGGTGGGACGCACAATACTGCGACACGAGCGGGGAACCGTGTTTTGAAGAAGAAAAAGCTCTGAGTCCCCAAGGCTGGCACTTTCGCGCGCCGCTCCATAGCCGCCTGAGTGATTCCGAAACGTTGCGATTCCACGCTACTGAGGCCTCGTTCGACCAAGAGATACAGGTCGCTCATGCGGCCGGCCTCGGCTATTGGGCATATCTGGCGTACGGCAGCGATGGCAAACCTGACCTCGCGCACTCAATGATGCAGGGCCTGACGTACCATCGTCGAAGCGGCATTGCCGATCAGATGAACTACTGTCTAATAGCGACCTTGGACACGCTAGGTCGCGCTAACCGATTCAACGAAGCGACAAAGCGCATTCACGGTCTCTTTTCGGACCACAACTACCAGAGGACGCAGGACGGCAGGCCGCTTCTCTTCCTCTACTACCTCGATGCTCTATTGCCCTCATACTGGAATGGTTCGCTCGCCGAGCTTGGGAAATCGCTGTCTCACCTGCGAAATCAGACGACCTCTTCGGGAGGTAGACCCCCCTACATCGTACTTCTGCACACACCGCCTGCTACAGCTGAAACGATCCGAAAGCAGATAGGCGCCGATGCCGTTTCGGCATATGGGATAAATTTCGGGCCAAACAGGTCTGGCACTTATCTCGAGCTCCAACGACACGTGGAACAATATTGGGAAGATGAGTTGGCCCATACCTCAGGCAGTGTGGTGCCGACCGTCATGGTCGGCTGGGATTCGCGGCCGCGGAAGGAGACCCCTCCCGCTTATGATAAACGGGATTACACGCGCATCGACAAGAGCGCGCATGTCGCGACCGCAACCCCTAGCGAATTCTCTTTCGCCTGCCGACAGGCGTCGCGCTTTATGTCGAACCATCCGGACCGATGCCCCTATCAAATTGCGCTGATTTATTCATGGAATGAATACAGCGAAGGTGGAGCACTGGCTCCGACTTTGGGTGATCCGTCCGCCTCAATGTTGAGAACTGCGAGCGAGGTTCTGAAGGCCTGTCGCGCAGGAGGGGACTAAAGAAGTTCTGTGCGTCAAGTTCAGCAAAATTGATCATGGGGTCCGGCCGAGCCACCCCCTCGGAGCCGCCGTCGCTCGCTTGCCCAAAAGCGCAGCGCTGGCGAGCGACGGCGGCGGAGAGGGGTGGCGTGCATCCCCTTGGTGGGCCTGAGCATCGTCAGGCCGCCTGGCGTAAGGCCTCCTTCTTGTGCTCCTTGAGCAGGTCCATGTTCAGATAGCGATGATCCTCGAGCCAGGTCTCGTGACGCTCGGCGGTCAAGGCGCGCACCAGCCGCAAGCAGCTCTCGGCATTGGGGAAGATCCGCACCACATAAGTGCGCCGCCGGATCTCCTCGTTGAGACGCTCCAGCATGTTGGTCGATTTCATGTGCTTGCGGTGTGCCAGCGGCAGGCGGAAGTAGGTGAGCGTCTCCTCGATGTTCTCTTCCACCCAGCCGGTGAGCTTGGGGTACTTGCTACCCCATTTGGCGAACCAGGCAGCAAGATCGCGCCGGACCTCCGCGAGGTCGCGCCGGTCGTACATCCATCTGAGCTCCAGCAGGCAATCGTCATCGACCTTGCGGGGCACATAGTCGAGCGCATTCCTGAGGAAGTGCACATAGCAGCGCTGCCAGAACACGCCGGTGAGGACTTCGGGGATGGCCTTCTTCAGCCCGGGATGATCATCGGAGACCACGAACTCGACGCCGTGCAGGCCACGGGCCTTCAAGGCTTCCAAAAACTCCTTCCAGCTCGATCGGCTCTCCCGGTTGGCGAGCTCGACCGCGAGCACCTGGCGCCGGCCCTCCCAGTCGACCCCGATCGCGATCAGCACCGCCTGGCTCGCAATGATTCCATCCTCCCGGATCCGCTCGTAGCGGGCATCCAGGATCAGATAGGGAAACGGCTCCTTCAACTTGCGTTCGCAGAACGCCTTCAGCGAGACGTCCAGCCGCTTGTGGATGGCGCTGATCGCCGAGGCCGAGAAGGCATGACCCACCAGTTCCTCGGTGACCTGTTTCACCTTCCGCGTCGAGACGCCCTGCACATACATCTCGGCCAAGGCCGCAACCAGCGCCTTCTCCGACCGCTGGTAGCGCTCGAACAGCTCCGTCGAGAACCGCCCCTGCCGGTCCTGCGGCACCTTCAGCTCGATCTTGCCGACCCGGGTGATCAGTGAGCGGGGATAGTAGCCGGAGCGATAGCCAAGGCGCCCTTCGACACGCTCCCCTTTCTCCGCACCCAGCGTCTCCGTCATCTCAGCTTCGAGAATTTCCTGCACCGCACTCTGGATCAGCGGCCTCAGGAACTCCTTGTCCGACCTCAACAACTCTTTGACTGCAGAGACATCCGTCCTAATCTTCGTCACGGTCATGGCGGGTCCAAGCTCCTCTACGAGCGGTGATCTTCGCAATCACCGGACTTACCATGACCGCCTCAGCCTCTCAGCTTTTGCAGAACTTCCCGCACACTACCACTAAAGATCGCACGGGGCGCGCCAGGTCCACGACGACACCCGCGATCAGCTTCGGCTTTGCAAATCAGATTGTACGATAGCAATAACGCGGCAACGCGTCTATGTACCCGGCAAGGAATGGACGCGCTTACATGTCCGCTTCCGTCCCGGGATCTGCGGCTAGAGACGGTCAGTTCTTGACGATGAGTTTGTTGGCGGACAGAAATCGCGTGTATGCTGGATAGAGCCCTTGATAGCGTCGCGCGAGACTGCCGAGCCCGACGAGACTATAGAGTTGCTCCACATCAATTCCATCAAGATCAACGATGGACACGAATGGCATACCCAGGAACCGACACATATCCTCGGTCCTTGTATCGTGACAGATGACAAGAGCCGGAACGCCGCGTTGTAGAGCGATCATGCAGCCGTGGAAGCGACTCCCGAACACGAAATCATAGGTCTGAACGGCATCGAGCCAGTCATCCACGTCGAAAAAGACCTGCACGTGATCGGCCGCCCACTTCCGCACGTCGGCCTCCGGCGCGACGTTCGCCAAGAATGTTGAGATTTCCTTTAACGCTTCTTCAGCATTCCGCGCCTGTTTGTCTGCCAGCCTGATTTCCGCCTGCTCGCTTTGAGCAACGAAATCCGCTTTCCAGGATATTCCCGTGCCGTAGATTTCTCGCACGAGCCGAAGCATCCTTTCCTTGTCGAACGAATGACCGACGACGTCTCGCGACGCGTTGATGGAAAGGCGCTTGACCTCTTCAAAAGGCCGCCGGGGAATGTTCATGCCGTGAGGTCCTCCCATGTAGTAGGAAGGGCAGCCGGTCACAGTCACATTGTGCGCACCACGAAGCGCGAGAACTTCTTGCGTGTACGGGCCGCGGACGCCGATGCTCACCGCGCGTTCGGCAATAACTTTCACGAACCGCTCGGTGCCAGGCATCAAGCTTATGTTCGGATCGTAGTTGTTTGATTGAGCTCCGAGACCAACTACCGATACCGGCAAGTCGGCGCGCTCGATGTATTGCGCCATGCCACCCAAATCGAATTTTGGAAACAGAAAGTTGGCCGCCGCAACGACAATCATGTCGAAGCGCTCATGCACTGCCGTGGGATCGATACTGTGGTCCCACGAGAGGTCTTCGTAGACGATACGATCAAGCAGCCCGCGCGCAATCAACTGGTTCCCGGTATTGCCTCCGGTCTTCGCCAGTTTTGACATCGGATCTTCGCCAACTTCCGCAGAAAAGCTCGGCGTTGCCCCAAGTAGAAAAATGTTCACTGTGCTTCTCCGGAGGCGATATCGACCCTAAACCAATATTTCTCACCCATATTGCTCTTGACCACCATCATCCAAACAACTTTGCGGCCACAACAAGGATCGTCACGGTATCTTTATCCTACCTTCCCTTGATCGCTGATTTCCATTGCGCCGCCTCTCCCTCGTAGTCAGCCGCCGGCGATCGCCCTTCGCCGCCACCAATTGAAAGAAAATGCGCTTCCGCTGATTTCACCCGACCGTCTCTTACGGCTGCCGCGACGTCGGGGTATTTGCCGAGATACCATTCGGCATCCACGGCCGGCCCTCCTCCACGGCGGCCCTCAAAGTAGCCGAAGCCTATGTAGTGCATGTGTGCACTCTCGACCTCCCCACGAGAAACCGCTTTTGCGACGTCGGGATTGTCCCGCAAATAGCTGTCCTCGTCGAACTCGGCAGCGGCGATGGCGATCTGTAACAACAGCTTGAGTAAGCCTGCCGGCACCTTGACATGGCCGGATCCATCCAAAGCGGACTTGTCGAGGTTTAACGCGCTCATCAACGATTCAGCAGAAGGTACAAACATCAAGTCATCCAAAGAAGCCCCTTAGTTGCAGTCACCGCGATCACCTCTCGGCCGCAGCGCGCGCCGCAGCTTTTGCTGCCCGCTTCGGTTTCGCAGCGTCGGCGGCTGTCGCCAGCAATTGCGCCGAAACTTCCTGGAGATAGACCGTCTGGGCGCCGAGTTCCCGCTCTCCAAAGCCGAACCGCTCTCGAGCCAGGCGGTGTATGGTCTCGATCTCTTCGACGTGTTTTTGCGCTTTCAACGAATGGGTGACGCTCGCGGCGTGGCGGCGGTGAACGTTGAGAGGATCCGCGATATAGACGATTTTAGCGCCCGGCATCTCAAGAGCCTCGAGATAGAGCAGCCAATCGCCAGCCATCCGCAGCTCCTTAAGACGGTCACGGCAGGCATTGAGCGCGCGCAACAGCGCCTCTCGGCGCCACAGAACCGAGCTCACATTCAGAATCGTATTCCGGACGCCGAGGTAGCGGGCCACGAAGTCGCGACCATCGAACACATCGGTCCGCGACAATGCGCCTGGCTCGATTGTAGCGTAATAAGGCTTGTAGCTCGCATAGAGATGCGCCCCATCGGCATCGATGGATTTGGAGTCGGTGAAGCCGAGCGCGATATCGGGGTCACCGCTCATCAGTGCGAGCAGGCTGGAGATGAAGGTCGGCTCTGAGAGATCGTCGGCCTCGGCGATCCAAAGGAAGTCCCCCTTCGCCATCTCGGCAGCCTTGGCCCATTGCGCGAACACCGAGCCGGAATTCTGTTCATTGATCACAAGCGTAAGATCGCGCTGGCGCTGATCCGCAAGCTTCACGATGACGGAAATGCTGTCGTCGGATGAGCAGTCGTCGAGGACGATGACCTCCTCGACCGGATGGTTCTGGTCGAAAATGGTGTAAAGCCGCTCCGGCAGGCAGTGCGCGTAGTTGTAGTTCGGCACTGCAACCGACACGGTGGGTAGTGACGGAACGGCAAGCCGCAAGAGATCGCGGACATAATCCGAGAAAGCGAACTTGGTCTGAATGATTTCGGTCATGTGAGTACGCTCGGCGTCCGATGGCGTCCAGCGCAGAAAGTTCTCCACAGCCTGCGCCATCGCCGGCACATCACAATAGGGCACCACGCGGCCGATGTTCTCCGTGAGAAGGAAGCCCGGGATGCCGCCAGAGTTCTGGAATGCAACGACAGGCACGCCGACGCTTAGCGCCTCCAGCGCCACCGTCGGGAACGGATCCTCGCGCGAGGTCAGCGCGTAGACGTCGGACGCGGAATAGAGCGCCTGCATGTCCGAACGAGAGCCGGCGAGATGAAAGTGGCCCGTAGCCTCAGCCTGCCTGATCTCCGGTCCGAGCCATTCCAGGAGACCGGGATCGATGCCCCCGGCCCAACAGAAATGCACATTTCCATTGCGTCGTCGAACCAGATTCCAAACTTGCAAAAACAGGTCAAAGCCCTTGCGCAGATCGGCATAGCCGACGCCGAGCACCATCTTGTCGGCAGCTGCGATGCCAAATTCCTTGCGAACGAGCCCAGCTTCCGTCGGCGCTGGCTCGATCTGCTTGTAACTACCCTGCGCGCGAATGAGGAAACGCTCATCAGTCCTATCAAGCCCAAGCGCTTCGGCGAGCTTGTCGCGCACGAAATCCGAGGCGAACACCACACGATGCGCACTCTCAATCGCCGCGCGCGCGACCTCTTCCAGATGCTTCTCGTGCAGGATCCGCGGCAATTCGTGGACCAGGGAAACGGTCCGAAAACCCATTTCGACGAGGAATTTCGCGGCGCGCCCGCTCGCGGCCGTGTTGGCGATGGCCGCTGTAAAGCCCTTTTCCCGGAAGTGTCGTAGGATCGCAGGGATCTCGGAAGCCTGCTTGAGTACGGCGAGCGGCGCGACGGTGGCGTATTCGGCCTCCATCGCTCCGCCCTGAAGCAGGAGAAAGTCGATCTCGATATTAAAGGCGCTGCGCAGCGTCTTGCCGATGTTCAGCAAGAGATGCTGCGCGCCACTGGGAAACGCATCATGTCCGACCAGCAGAATCTTGGGCACTGACAGGTCGCGGGTCAGACCAGTGGCCGCGCGCGCGGTGGCATTTAGGTAAGCCGAACCGAAGTGGAGATCGGGCTCGAGATACGCGCCCTCGCACCATTCGTTCCAGGCATTGATACAGACGAACGATTCGCCGAAGAAGGTGTGGGTCTGCGCTTGCTCGACCAGCGCTGACAACCACGCCTCGTATTTTTGCGGAGTCGAGCCCTGGATCACCAGGCCCGCGCCTTGCCGGCGGGCATCGTTGTCCCAGCTCGGCACCACCGTCTTGATCAGCGGAAATTTCGGACGCGGCTCGTTAAGCGAATATTTTGCAACGTTGTCGTAACTGTAGATCTGCCCCGCATAGGTATCGTCCAGGATCTTAGCTTCGGAGTTCACCAGCGGCACGTGTTTGGTGAGCTTGTGCGGCGGAAATTCGATCACGCCGTCCATGCCGTTCGCGGTTGGATCGTAATCATCAAAACTCTGGCTCATGATGATAACTGGATCTTCGTTGAATCTCTTCGCGAAGATCGCGCGCCAGCGCGCGATGACGTTTGCCGTGTCCGGAATGAGGCGCGGCCGATAGATCATCAGGAGCGGACGACTCTGGACACGGATATAGCGTTTGTCCTTGAAGTGCCGATTGAAGTCCGACAACAGGCGCTCGTCATCGTCGGACAGGTAGTCCTGCGAAATCAGGACCTCGCCCTCCATGCCGTCCCATCGCCGCGTCCAGTTCTCGTTGGCCCACATCAAGCAGAACGGCATGTTGATATCGCGCGTCTTCAGGAATTGCTCAAGCGGCCTTTCCAAGAGGCGCTTGCCATTGAACCAATAGTAATAATAGACGAAGCCGTGGATGCCCGCCGCCTTGGCGAACTTCGCCTGCTTGCGCATGGTTTCGATGTCAGCGAGAGAGTAAAAACCTAGGTCGCGCGGAATCCGCGGCTGGTAGTGATCCTTGAACCGAGGTATGCCGCGCGCAATATTCGTCCATTCGGTGAAGCCGGTGCCCCACCATCTGTCGTTCTCAGGGAACGCGTGAAACTGCGTCAGATAATAGGCCAGCACCTTGGCGCGCGGCTTTGCGCCAGGCGGCAATGGACGCAGTTCCTCGAACAACGGGCTCGGACGGGTGAACCGCTTGATCTCGGCTGGAATGGTGGCTTCGTTCTCCGGAGGTGACGGATAGATGTCATCCTCGTGGCGATGCTCGAGATAGTGTAGAAGCGGATTCTGGTCCGTCTTCCCTTTGAAGTAGCGCTGAATGTAGAACTTGGTGTCGAAGTCCGCCGACGGGTTGCGCCCTTCCTTGTAACCATGAAAGATGAAGTGCTCGAACGGATCGACGCCGGCCGCGGCGACGTCCTGATAGTTCTGAAGATAGTATTGCGCGTCAAATTCCGGGATCGGGCTGAACGGGCCCAGTCGGTTCTTCAGATAGTGCGCGAGCGGGCTCTCGCCTTCTGGAATGCCGTACTTCTCGCGATACCAAGCCGGCTGAAAATAGGGGCTTGGCCGCCGCCCATCGCGCTCGCCGACCATCGCATAGTGCAGGAACGGATGCACATCCGTGTCCTGCACGTCGGGATAGGTCGTGACGTACCAAATCGGGTCGAAGATCGGATTTGGCTTACGACCTTCCCTGTAGCCATAGAGGAAGAAATGCTCGAACGGATCGGCGCCGACCGCGATCACGTCCGGATAACTCGCGGCGTAGAACTCCTCGTCGAACAGACCGAGGCCCTTGAGGGTGCGCGCGGCATCTCCAAGGGCGGTGGCCGGCGCTGGCTGCTCGACCTCGCGCGGCGGCTCCGTCTGTCTGCTCGCCGGTCCCTCGGTAGCGAGCTCCTTCGCGGAACTGTTTAGTTTTGTGGCGCCCGGCTCTGACCTGGATTGCAGCCTTGCAGCGGCGCTGCGCCTCGTCCGAGGTTCTCTTTGACCGGCGTTGCGCGCGAGCTTCGAAAGGAAATCAGCCATTGTTACTCACTCATGCATTGGACGGTTTGTTCCGCAGAACGCTTCTGTCTCCGGCGTGAAAGTTCCGTCGCGTGTCGCGCAGATCGACTGGAGGCGCCGGACGGCGCCTTCATTGCCTTGCCGCGCCGCGTATTGATACCAATTGACCGCCGCGTCGCGATCTTGCGCGGTGCCTCGGCCCGACATCAACGCGTCGCCCAGCGCAACCTGCGCTTCCGCCATGCCTCGCTCGGCGGCCCTCTGAAACCATTCCGTCGCCTTCGTCACGTCAGCCTCGCGCCCCTGTCCCTTCCCGAGCATCACGGCAAGGTTGTACTGCGCAACCATGTGTCCCTGCTCCGCAGCTGCCTCGTACCAGTTCACACCCTCTGCAAGATCCAGGCCCACTCCGGCGCCCGTGCAGTACATGACGGCGAGCTGGAATTGCGCCGCCGCATGCCCCGCGCGCGCCGCCTTGGCCATCCACGATGACGCTGCCTGCGCATTCCCCACGCCGCTCTTCGGATCCAGATGAAGAAGTCCCAGCATGTACTGCGCCTCGACATGACCGGCATCGGCCGCGCGCGTGAGCCAGGGAGTGGCGCCTGGCATATCGGCGGTCCCGCCGAACCTGCCCATCTTCAGGGCGCCGAGTTGAAACGCCGCCGGAGGATGACCGGCCTCGGCGGCCTCTCCCAGCAAGGAGTGCGCGCGTGCAACGTTATCCTCGGACGCGTCACGAGAAAGCAGGAAGAGCGCATAAGCGGTCTTGGCGTCAGGATCTCCGCTACCGGCGGCCCGGCTCAGCCATTCCGACGCCATTTCCTGATCTTTGGGAACGCCCGCACCGATCGAATAGAGCTTTCCGAGTTGCACCTGTGCGGCGCTGATGCCACCATCTGCGGCACGCTCGAACCATTTGATCGCTGCCTCCACGTTGCGCTGAACGCCGGAGCCGTTGAGATAGAAGATCGCAACGTTGAATGCTGCAGTGGCATGACCATTTTCGGCCGCGCGCTCGAACCATTTCGCGGCTTGACGGATGTTGGGGGAGACACCGACACCAGTCGCATAGAACCGGCCGACGAAGAATTGCGCCTGCACATCGCCGCGCTCGGCTGCCTTCTCGTACCAGACCGCCGCTTCCCGCAGATCGGGCTCGGCGTCGGCTCCGTGCGAATAGAATTCCGCGAGCGCCTGGATTGCCGGAAGGTAATCCTTTCGCGCCGCCTTGCGCAGCGCAGTCTCGGCCCGATCGAGGTCTTTGGCTACGCCCTTTCCGCCGAGCCGTAACATACCGATGTTGTAGAGCGCGATCGGATCATCATGCGCGGCCGCACTCTGGAACAGGCGCGCCGCTTCGGTTGGGTCCTCGGAGATACCGGCGCCCTTCAACGTCATGAATGCGAGCGCAATCTGCGCCCTCACGTGATCCTGCGCGGCGGCCTTGCCATACCAGATCGCAGCCTGCGCGAAATCGACGGGTACGCCGCGTCCCTGATAATGAACATCGCCGAGCGCAAACTCGGCCGGTGCAAACTTCTGATCGGTCGCCGCCTGATACCAACGAATTGCAGCAGCGAAGTCCTTCGTGCATCCCTGCCCCCCGCTGTAGAGATTGCCCAGGATGGTCTGAGCTTCCGCTTTGCCGACTTCGGCCGCGGCCGATATCCAGCGAAACGCGGCACTAATGTCCCTGGCGACACTGGTCCCGTGCGGAAATACTAGGTGATGCACATTCGATGCGGTATCGCCCAATCGCGCGGCGGAGGATTGACGCCAAGTCTCCGGCCTATTCGGTCCGAGGGTGGCATTGACTCCGTACAGATAGATCAGGCCGAGCTGATACTGCGCCTCGACGTGACCTCGCCGCGCCGCACGTTCGTACCATACCACCGCATCCGGGATACTGCCTACGACTCCCTTGTTCTTGGCGTAGAGCATGCCGATCCGATAGTCCGCTTCCGCGTCACCGTTTTGCGAATCGCGCTTCCAGAGCTTGAGCGCCTCCAGATAGTGACCGCGCTCGAACGCTGCCTCTGCCGGACCAAGCCGCCTTTCGTCGGATCCGGAAGATGCGGGCCGAAGCCACTGAAGAAGCGATCGGGTCAACGGCATCATGGCTCACGCATGGCCTCCTGGATGCCCTTCAGCATTCCGCCAAGCAGATACATTCCGACCGCCCGCGTGCCGACATGGACGTCTCCCGCAAGTGTCATGCCAGGAATCAGGCGGAAGTAGTTCGGGACATCCTTGAAGTTGGTCGAGTCCACCGAGCACCGCGCCTTGTAGTAGGCATCGATAGGTTTCCCATCGTCGTCGGTGGTGAAGGCGCCCTCGCTGATCCAGCGTACTTTGCCGTCGGCTGTACCATGCTCCGCGGCATTGAACGCGTCGATCTTCATCGTGCAGGAGTCTCCGGGCCGGATGAAGCCGACATCCCGCGAGGCGAGACGAATCTCGGCCTCGAGCTTGGTGTCGGTCGGCATCAGCGTAATGAAGGGATCGCCAGGCTTCAGGACCGATCCGACCGACAGCCTTGCCATCGTCAACACGACGGAGTCCTCGGCGGCAGTCAATCGGACCAGATCCTGATGCTTGAGGGCCTTCTCGTAAGAGGTTCTCGCCTCGTCGAGCTTGTTGCGGGTCGTCACCAGATCCTGGCTCAGCTGCGCAAACCATTGCTGCTTGAAGGCGTCACGGTCCGCGATCGCCGCGGCGAGCGTATTCTGGGCTTCGATCAAGCTGTTGTGGGTGTTCTCCAGGGTCCGCAGCAATTCAAGCCTTGTATCCTGGGAGATAAACATGTTGAGCTGCGAGCCCGTGCCGTGCTCGGCCAGCGTCGTGCGCATGGTCTCGATCTTCTGCAAGATCTCGTCACGCTGCCGATATCTCGCATCGTCCCCGCGAAGCTTCACCATGGTTGCCTGGGTCTGCTTGATCTTCGAATCGAAGCTATTGATCTGCGCGGTATATTGCGCCGTCCGCTGATCATAGAGCGCCTTCTGCAAGGCTGCGTATTTCTGGTAGTCTGGGTCCGGCTTGTTCGCAAAGACCAGCGGATGCGGGTTCAGCTCGGCTTCATCGCGCGCCACCTGAGTCTCGAGGCTAGCGATCTGCAACTTCGCCTGGGTTAGGTCAGCCGACGTAAAGGTCGCATCCAGGGTCGCAATAAGCTGTCCCGGTTGCACCTGCTCGCCTTCCCGCACGTCAATCGTCTTAATGATCGATGGATCCAGCGCTTGAAGGACGCTGATCTGTCCCACCGGCACGATCCGCCCCCCAACGCTGGTTATGACGCGATCTATCCGCGTCAGAGCCAGAATGGCAACGATCGCGACAAGGAAGGCCGAGAGCACAAACAGCGTTGCTCGCGCGACCAGAGGCTCAGCCTCCTCTCGGATCGCATCCGTTTCCGATTGAAATTGGCGAACGGTCGCAAGCGCACCATCAGGAGACAAGCGTCGGGCTCCCGAATCTCGGCCGTTCGTTGCGGACTGCCGGCACCAAATGCTTGTTCTGCTGATACCACAGCGAGCTGTAGATATCGTTGCGCGCCAGGAGCTCCTCATGCCGCCCGATATCGTCAACCACACCACGATTAAGCACGAGAATTGCGTCCGCCTTTGTCAGGGAAGACAGGCGATGCGAGATGATGATCAGCGTCCGGCCATGCGCGATGCGCGTTATGTTGGCGTTCACGATCGCCTCACTGTCGGCGTCGAGCGCGCTTGTCGCCTCATCGAGAATCAGGATGGGCGGGTTAACGATCAGCGCACGCGCGATCGCAAGCCGCTGCCTCTGCCCTCCCGAGAGGTTCGGCGAACCTTCATAGATATGCGTCTCGTAGCCGCGCGGCAGCTTATCGATGAATTCTTCCGCACCCGCCAGCCTCGCCGCCGTGACCACATCGTCGAACGACGCGTCCGGCTTGGCCGCGGTGATGTTTTCGCGGATGGTCCCACTGAAGAGAAAATTTTCCTGGAGCACGACACCCACGTTACGACGGAGATGGTCGATGTCGTACTCGCGAACGTCAATGCCATCGATCTTGATCAATCCGTCATAATCGCAATGCAGCCGCTGCAGCAACCGCGCAAGCGTGGTCTTGCCAGATCCACTCCTGCCCATCACGCCTAAAGTAGTCCCTAGCGGAATCTCGAAGGAGATGTTGTTCAGCGTCGGCGATAGCGCTCCCTTGTATTTGAAGGTGACGCCGGAGAACTCCACCTTGCCCGCTAGCGGCGAACGCACGCCATGGCCGGAACGTCCCTCTTCGGGAGGAAGGTTGACGAGATTGCCGACGGTTGCAACCGCACTTCGTGCCTCGTCGTATTGATTGATGAGCTGCGCCATCTGCATCAGCGGACCCGAGACGCGCTGTGACAACAGCAGGAATGAGAACAGCGCGCCGATATAGACCGGGTCGTTGCTTTCGAGCGCGAGATAGACGCCGAGCGCATAGGAGCCACTGACGGCCAGCCGCTCCAGCGGACGCACCACCGACTGGATGGCGTTTCCGGTCATGCCTTCCACGAGCCGGGCCTTGGCAAGTCGTGCGACCAGAACATCCCACAAGTGGCGCTGCCGCGTATCGAGCGCGAGGGACTTGATCGTCCGGATGCCATTTAAGGTCTGAACCAAAAACGCGCCCTGCGCGCCCTCCGCGGCCAGCACGGCAGTCGACGCCTTGCGGTAATTCGGCAACATTAGGACGAGCCACGCGACGATGAAGGCCGACAAGGCGAGCACCACGAACGTCATGACGGGGCTGAAGAATAACATGACGGGCAGGAAGAACATCAGCGTCGTAGAATCGAGAATGGTGCCGAACAATTGCCCAATGAGGAACGAGCGGATGCGAAAGACTTCGCGAATGTCGCGCGCGACGAGGCCGACGGGCGTCTGCTCGAAATAATCGATGGGGAGATTGAGGACCTTTTCGAAGACGTAGGTCGACAATTTGACGTCCAGCCTGGTCGTCAAGCGATGGACAAGGAGCTGTCTCAAGAACGAGAACGCCGCCTCGAAGGCTATGACTGCCAGCATCGCGACGCAGAGCACATAGAACGTGTTGTACGCCTTGTAGAAGATCACCTTGTCCGACAACAGGCGCCAGAACATGATCGGCGCCAGGCCGAGCAGCCCGAGGATCACAGCGGCAATCGCGACGTCGCGGACCATGCGGCGTTCGCGGAACAACAGCGCGGCTACGAGGCCGAAACTGAACGGCTGCGCTTCGTCCGATATCTCGTAGCTGCGCTTAATCAGGACCAGATCGCCGGACCAGATACCTTCAAAGCGTGGTTGGTCGATCACGAGCAGCGCGTCTTCCGCGGCATTCGGGTCCCTCAGCACGATGCGTGTATTGTGGGCGTCTCCCTCGACACGCAGGAGTACCATGTGGCTCCCATTGCGAAGCCGAATGATGACCGGTAGCGCCTTCTTCAGATGAGACAGCCCGCTCCAATCGAGCTTGACGCACTTCGCGCGCATGCCTGCTTTCTCCGCACAGCGGACAAGCTGATGGAGTGTGACGTTCTCTTCCCGCAGAAGGTTGTCTTGGATGAGCTGTGAGGACGTGAGGTGCAGCCCGTGCTGTCGTGCGACGATAATCAGGCACGCTAGTGCCGATGCGGGCGCCGCATCGGCCAGGTCTCGTTCATCGGCGCGGTGGACGGTCATTGGGGCCAAGCGATCTGCCATTGTGTTAAGGCGTTACATTCAACCATCAATATAACATTGAGCGGTAAAAAACCAGCCTCACTCATCGTTAAATTGTGAGGGGTGGCTGGCCGCACTCACCAATACCTCAGGCATTGGCTTCCTGGAAATTGAAGCCGTACTCTAACAAAGACCTTCGGATGGCCTCGTCGTCGGCCTCGGGCATCAGCGCGAGCGCACAGACCTCGAAATTTTGGCTGCTGACCGAAACGGTTGCAAACCCGGCCATCAGCAGGAGACTACCGAGTCGCTCGGCCGTAAATCCGGTGCGGTGGGCCATGTGGACGCGCCCCTCCTCAATGGCGCGCGAATGGCCATAGAGCATGTCCAGCGGCCTGATCGGCCCCGCCGGCGAATGATAGGCTATTGCGCCGATCCCATGCTGGGCTATGAAGTGAGCAACCGATTGCAGATCCGGGCTCATGATCAAGGCGAAACCATCGGGCTTGAGGATCTGGTGGAATTGCCGCAATGTAGGATAGACCTCGTGGGCATACAGGTGCTCGAGCACATGCGATGTCCACACCGCGTTGAAGGACTGAGGCTTGAACGCGCCACTCAACTCAAGGATCGAGCCGATCACATCTGGTTTGACGCCGGGGTCGATGTCGAATCGGGTCTCTTCCCAATCATGGTTGAGCATCATCCGGGCGATGCGCTGTGCCGTACCGGGTCCTGAGCCCGCGTTGAGCAATCGCTTCATCGTGAGAGACCAATCCGTGCCCGCACCGCGCGGTGAAAGGGCCAGATGATAGCATTAGCAAACCACAACACAGCCACCAACGAAAGGACATCCTCATAAGATGCGAAAGCGCTGAGCTCAAAGGCAAAGCCCCGCCATGAGCGGGGCTTTCTCAGCGCAGCTTGCAGGCGCCGATTCAGACCTTCGGCAAGTGCACGTCTCCATCGGTGAAGTGGAGATATTCGACGCCACTGACCACCACCGTCTGGCTGTCTCCGAAGTGCAGCGTGTAGGAGTTCGTCTTCTCGTCGACATCGACCTTGGTGACATCAAAGGAGGAGCGATCGGCGAAATCCACGGTGTCCGAGCCTGCGCCGCCTATAATCGTATCATTTCCGGTGTGGGTCTGAAGATGGAATGTATCGTTGCCATTTCCTCCCTGCAGCGTCGAGTTCGCTCCTGACTCACCATAGACCCAGAAGACGTCATTGCCGTCACCGCCCGCAAAGACATCGCCCTGAACGCCAATTAGCGTATCGTTGCCATCGCCACCGAGAAGCGTGCTGTGTCCCGACGATAGATCTCGCAGAATGTCGTTGCCGCTGCCGCCTTCGAGCACCTGAGCGCCGGTGCCCGCCTCAAGATAGTCGTTACCGCTGCCGCCATCCAAAGTGTCGTTGCCGCCGCCACCGTAGATACTGTCGTTGCCTGCGCCGCCGAACAGTGAGCTGTTACCGTGTCCGCCGCGGATCGCGTCGTTGCCGCTACCGCCATAGACCGTGTCGTTCCCATAATCATATAGGTTCACGCTATCGGAACCTTTTCCCATGGCGATAAACACATCATTATGCCCGCCAATCACATCGAGCGTCTTGCCGCCAGCGTCGTCTAAAATAATCGCCTTCAGGTTTGGCGTGGTCTCGACGGTGGTCGACTGCGTAATGTCGAGGATCTGAACGCCTGCTGGAACAGCCCCTCCGAACGGTCCAGACTGAAACGCAGCCTTCGAAGTATCCCCAGGATGATCGCTGTACACTCCGCTACGTTCTAACGAGTCGATCAGTGCCGACCTAACGCTCGCCTCAATGTGATTTCCGTTATGGTGGAGAAACTGGTCCAACTCAGTTTTCGTCAGGTAAGATATAGCCATTGGAGGCCCTTTCGGTTCTTATTGAGGACGACGCCATGCTCCGGGTCACGTCAAGGAACTTCACGCTGTGACATCCAGTCGCCGCGCGCGATTGGGAAGATAAGAAACCCGCAGCATATGTTATGTTCAATGTTAAGATTGTGAGTAGTGCGTGTCAAGGACGAAAAAATCCAACTGGCCGCACTCATTTCACCGAGCTTAGCGTCGCAAGTTCGGCGATCTGCTTGCGACTCCGGAGGTTCCGAGCCAACACTCCGGGTCGGGGAGGGATATTGCTATCCCCAGGAAAGGCTGGATCAGCCCTTTGCCTGATGAGATCCCCACCAACGCGACCCCCTCGCTGAACGTTGGATAGCTTCTGAAGTGGTTGCCCGCAGCAAAGTCGCTTATTCTGCGCAAGAAAGGCCATATGAGCTATACGTCGATGTCAGCTCGGCACGTGACTAAGCGCGACTAGGTTGCGATGTGCTTGCCCGAAAGAGTCACGATGCTGAACAATCATGTGACGGAGTCACTGATCCATCGAAGGTCCTTGCGCAACAACCACTTGCCGGGCTATCCAGATCATTGAGATGAAGATGTCAAGACGGAATGCAAGGACGATGTTCGCCATTTGCTACCCAAACACACATTGCGATTGGCGCCCTTCTGCCGGTCCGCTTCAGCTGATCATCACGATGGTCAGCAGCCCCTCGGTCTTCTTCGTCTCGGTTGGGCTAGTTGGGCAATTCCGCCATTCGGGAGGTCTCCGCCGGCAACCCCGTTCCTGCCTAGCTCCCAAGTTTTGCCCCCCGCCAGAAGGCGCTTCATCGTCTTCAACGCTTTCGCTGGTAGCGTTAACAACGGGGCTGTATGATACCTTTGTAGGTTAGCAGACGTCCTTGTATGTTATTTGACAGCACCCGCCCCTCGGTTCAAGCCGGCGGCGAGTTACTTTGTCTGAACCCGTTCTAGTCCGAATGAAAAAACATTCTCATCAAGAGATTAAACTGAAACTCGCTCAGGCGGATGAATTGGCTCGAGCAGGCAGCTCCCAGGTGTCGATCTGTGAGGCGCTTGGCGTGAGCGTTATGACGCTCCATCGTTGGCGGAAACTGCCGCTCAGCAAGGACGTGGGGCAATCTTCAGAGGGGCCTAACGCGGGCAGGGATCCGCCTCCTCCTCATGTTAGCATGGATGAAATGCGTCGTGCGTTGGAAGAGCTTACGGTTGAGAACCGGCGCCTCCGCAAACTTGTCACGGATCTGATGCTTGAGAAGATGACACTCGAAGAGGCTTCGGCACCCAGCTTTGCGTCTCGCCGAGTACACGATCGCTAACCCGAGCTTGTTCATCTCTTGCTCCAAAAGTTGATGCGCACTTC
The DNA here is from genome assembly GCF_051853005.1 of Bradyrhizobium sp. SMVTL-02. NCBI lineage: Bacteria > Pseudomonadati > Pseudomonadota > Alphaproteobacteria > Hyphomicrobiales > Nitrobacteraceae > Bradyrhizobium > Bradyrhizobium sp. SMVTL-02. The sequence continues at coordinate 7,925,650 of NZ_CP182469.1, forward strand.
GGCTCCGGTCTCCAGCAGATCGGTCGCGAATGTGTGCCCGCCGCGCAGCATCGGATCCTTCAATATCCGACCTCTGTGCGCACACTGACCCGCCGAACTGATCTTCCTCCATCTCGACACCGGGGTGATATATCCGGTGCGGAATGGAGCCGAGGTTCGGTTGCAGAAGCAATCGAGGAGGGCGGTGATGTCGCGCTGGCCCGTACAAGTTTTGGGGATCTCCCGATCGCTGTCGAAGTAGGTCGGGCCGGCGTTGCTGGAATGAATGTTATGCGGCCCTCCTGACGTGGGCAACGGGCTTGATCGTCATGCTGTCGTCGTGAGTTTGAAGGGCCGCTCGCAGAATCCCCAATTGCTTATGTGCCTTTAATTGTCGGAAGCTCTTGTTGGCCTCGATCATGCCGGCCGCAAACCCAGCCCTAGGCCGTACCGGGATCCCGCCGGCGTTTGACGTTGGGCGACGTGAAACGGCGAATGGTGCTCCATGATGTTCTTGGCGATGTTGGTCTTCGGCAGCTTCAACCGGACGACGGTCAGGTGAAATGGACCCGCGGAGCGGGACCGCTTGAACCAGTTTGTTAGTCGCCCGTGAACAAGGCTCTAAGCGATTGAGCGGGAGTCTGCTTTCAGATTTGAGACGGCTTGAGATTGCAGGGGTTGGGAGGTGCTCCCCGGCAAGGTTGATTGGGACTGGATCGGCGGCGAGATCGCGCCGCTCTACAGCGAGAATGGTCGGCCGGGGATCGAGACCCGCTTCATGATCGGGCTGTTGTTGTAAGGGCGACCGTCGGCTTGAGGATGTCAGGCGTGGCAAAAGAGGGCCGGGCGTTGAGGGCCGCTGCTACAGCGATATCTCGTTCCGGCGCTGTGGATGCTCAGGTCTGTGCCTTTCGGAAAGTACTGCCGCAGCAACCCGTTGGCCGCCAAGATCGGGGAGCTGACCCTGGAGAGTCGACGTGCACCGAACCAGATCACGCAGTGGAAGGCCCAGCTTCAGGAAGCGGCGGCCGATGTGTTCGCAGGATGTCGGGGGCATCGAGATCGAAGCCGAAGGCCATCTGGCCAAATATGTGGACCAGCAGCAGTCGCTGGGTTTCAGTTCCGTGTCCAGCAAATCCTGCTGAAGGGCTACGTCAGCTTCGCCGAGGAGCACGGCGACCGGCACATCAGAAGTGCCCGGGTCCTGGCATGGGCCGCACGAGCGCCGTCAGCGGAGCAGCGCCGCAACCGGTTGCTTACCGCGCGGCGGTTCGCGCTGGCGATGCATGCCGAGAATCCGCGCCATCAGGTTCCAGCGGCGGATGCACTCGGCCACGCTGTCGTCAAGCGGCGATCGCCTTATTCTATAGTGCGGACGAGATCGCACGATTGCTTCGCGCTGCGGCGGCACTCCGGCCGGTAGATGTGACTGCCGTTAGCTCGCCGGCGCGTCGCAGCCGCGCGAGAGAAGCGGCATCCCGGCGGTTGGTCTTCACACGATCGCCCGGCTTCCTCGGGATTAGCGATGGCGCTACCACCGTGCATTCGTGGCCGAGCGACCGGATCAGGCGATATAGACCGTAGCCAGTTGGGCCGGCTTCGTAACAGAAGTGGACGTGGTCAAACCGGTTGGCAATCCGCCCTATGACGCGGCGCATGTTGGTGGTGGAAGCATCCACCTCACCGAAGAACCGAACCTCCCCCTCCCGGCCTGCATCCGCAATCGCGACGGCATTTCTCAGCTTGGCTACATCGATTCCGACAAATGCTTCTCTATAATCTGCCACGGCTCGTCCTCCTGTGATGAGGATCGGCTCGGTACGCCCGAGCCGATCCTCGGACGCGCAGTGTAGGGCGAGCCACCTCACCCGAGAGCCGGACATACGGTCTACCACTAGACTAGAAATGTCATCGGTGAGAGGACAGCTAGGCTGGCCTGATCGCCCTATGTTCGACCCGCCGGAGGCGCGGTCGATGGTGGGGACGCCGCCGGATAGGCTCGGTTGCTCGGCTTGCCACGCTTCTTCGACAGCAGTGCCGCAGGACCTCCGATCCGATAGGCCTTCAGCAGCCGGAATGCCTGCCGCGATGTGACCGGAAGCAGTTGCGCTGCCATCGCACTGCAATCCGTTCCGCCACAACATCCCGCAACACATGCACCCGGTCGATCTCAGCCCGGCTCATCGACAGCACCGTCATCACTCAAAATCTCCAAGCCTCCTGCCTTAGCCTGAACGCATCTAAGCCGGGCCGGCAAGGGCCCCTGCCCCGCATTGATGGCGCCTTTTGGACGCAGCCAAGTGATTTCAATGATCCTTCGGGTGCTATGAATCGACGGAACGAGAAGTCCTCTGGTCCCTTGTCGCATTCGAGCGGATTCGGGTCGTAGAGCCCTCCACATCATAGCCGCTGAAAACAGCCGCCCACCATCAAAGGCGGCTGTGATCGTCTTGCGCCTGACGGCTGGAAACAGGAAGGGCAGAATCGTATCGTCGACCATGGCCGGTGTGGTTGCCTCGATGATGTCAGCGCAGAATTGGTCTCAGCAACCGAATCTGACGTCCCATCAGCGGGTTAAACCACACTCGCCTCGCAGCCACCCACAGGCCATTCATCAATAAAGATGGGCTAGATACGGCCGAAAGCCGCCCACACCCCGTTTTCGCCGTCCCAGCTGCCGCGGCTTGCCGCCTTGGAGTACTCCGTGGCGCGCTGCTCGAAGAAATTGGCGTGCTCGACACCATTGAGAATCTCGACAAGCCACGGCAATGGATGCGCCTTGAGCTGGGTGAATCCGCCCTCCTTGGCCTCGAAGAAGCCGAAGACCGGGGCAATCCGCAGCTGGGTCAGTCGCCAGTCGGCGACATAGCGGACGTAGGCGTGGATCTGCTCAGCTCGCATGCCCTCGATCTTGCCGAGGCCGAAGGCGAGATCGACGAAGTTCTCCTCCAGCTTCACCATGGTCTTGGCGACGTCGACGATGTCGTCACGGACAGCGCGCGTCACCGCGCCGGTTTCGCGGTGCCATTCGTGAAACAGCTTGATGATACCCTCACAATGCAGACTCTCGTCGCGCACTGACCAGCTTACGATCTGTCCCATGCCGTTCATCTTGTTGTGGCGCGGGAAGTTGAGCAGCATGGCGAAGCTCGCGAACAACGCCATGCCTTCGGTGAAGGCGCCGAACATCGCCAAGGTCCGAGCGACATCGGCCACGCTGTCGACGCCGAACTCGTGCATGTAGTCCGCCTTGGCGCGCATCTCGGCATAGCCGCGGAATGCCTCAAACTCGGACTTGGGCATGCCGAGCGTCTTGAGCAGCAGCGCATAGGCGTCGATATGAACCGTCTCCATGTTGCTGAAGGCCGCCATCATCATCTGAACAGTGAGCGGCTGGAAGATCGGGATGTAGCGCTTGAGATAGTTGTCCCCGACCTCGATGTCCGACTGAGTGAAGAAACGAAAGATTTGGGTGAGCAGCGCGCATTCGCTGGCGGTGACGCGGTCCGACGCCCAGTCCTTGAGGTCGGCGCCGAGCGGCACCTCCTCGCCCATCCAATGGGTCTGCTGCTGGCGCTTCCAGAACTCGTAAGCCCAGGCGTAGCGATCGACATCATAGGTTCCGGTCGCGTCGAGCAGCCCCACTCGTCCCTTGCCGATCAGCGTACGCGGATCGACGGCCGAAAGATCGATCACTGACATGCAAGGCACTCCTCATAATCAGTACGCTGTGGCTGCGGCGCCGCCACCTTGTCGCTGTCGCCGATCTTGCCAGCGAACGCCGCGCGCGAGATAGACTTTGAGCGGCAGTAGTAGAGGCTTTTCAATCCGCACTGCCATGCCGTCCAGTGCAGCATGTGAAGGTCCCATTTATCGACATCGGCTGGGAGATAGAGGTTGATCGACTGGCTTTGGCAGATGAACGGGGCGCGGTCGGCGGCAAGCTCGACGATCCAGCGCTGGTCGATCTCGAAAGCGGTGCGAAAGATCGCTTTCTCGTGCTCCGACAAGATGTCGAGACGGGCCACCGACCCTTCGTGTGCTATAATCGACTGCCACATCGCCGAAGTGTCGGCGCCCTTCGCCGCAAGCACTTTGGCGAGATGCGGATTACGCACCGAGATGGCGCCGGACAATGTCTTATGGGTGTAGATGTTGGCCGGGATTGGCTCGACGCAGGCGCTGGTGCCGCCGCAGATGATGCTGATCGAGGCGGTCGGCGCGATCGCGATCTTATGGCTGAAACGCGCCATCACGCCGCGTTCCAGGGCATCCGGGCACGGACCACGCTCGCGCGCGAGCGTCACGGATGCCGCGTCGGCGTCGCGACGGATTTTTCGGAACATGTTCAGATTGAACGACTTGGCCATGACACTTTCCATTGGAATGCCCTTGGCCTGCAGGAAAGAGTGGAAGCCCATGACGCCGAGGCCGACGGAGCGCTCACGCAGGGCAGCGTAGCGGGCACGCTTCATGCCGTCCGGCGCCACCGTGATGAAGTGGCTGAGCACGTTGTCGAGGAAGCGCATGACATCCTCGATGAAGGTGGGCTCCTCACTCCACTGGTCCCAGGTCTCGAGGTTGAGCGACGACAGACAGCAGACCGCGGTGCGCTCCTCGTCGCGATGATCGATGCCGGTCGGCAGGGTAATTTCGCTGCACAGGTTGGAAGTCGAGACCTTGAGGCCCAGCTCGCGCTGATGCTTGGGGAGCGCGCGGTTTACGGTGTCGATGAACAAGAGATAAGGCTCGCCAGTCTGGAGCCGGTTCTCAAGGATGCGTTGCCACAGCTGGCGGGCATCGATCTGGCGGACGACCTCGTTAGTCTTCGGGCTCCGTAGAGCGAATGCGGTGCCGGCGCCCACGGCACGCATGAACTCATCGGTGACGTTGACGCCGTGATGCAGGTTGAAGCTCTTTCGGTTGAAGTCGCCGGACGCCTTGCGAATCTCGAGGAACTCCTCGATCTCGGGATGGTGGATATCGAGATAGACCGCCGCCGAGCCGCGCCGCAACGAGCCCTGGCTGATCGCCAGCGTCAGGCCGTCCATGACGTGGATGAACGGGATGATGCCTGAAGTGACGCCGCCCTTCACCTTCTCGCCGATCGAGCGAACATTGCCCCAGTAGGTGCCGATGCCGCCGCCGTTGGAAGCAAGCCAGACGTTCTCGTTCCAGGTACCGACGATGCCTTCGAGCGAGTCCGCCACCGAGTTGAGGAAGCAGGAGATCGGCAGGCCGCGCGTGGTCCCGCCGTTGGAGAGCACCGGTGTGGCCGGCATGAACCATAGCCGGGACATCGCATCATAGAGACGTTGGGCATGCGCAACATCGTCCGCGAAAGCGCAAGACACCCGCCCGAACATGTCCTGGTAAGTTTCGCCGGCGAGCAGATAACGGTCGGTCAGCGTCAGCTTGCCGAACGACGTCAACAAGTCGTCGCGCGACGGATCGAGCGTGAGGTCGGCCGGCTTTGGCGATGGCGCGAGGGGCCACGGCAGCGGAGCCGGCGATGGCGAAAGGGGCACCAGACACGGCTCAGGCGCCGCAGGCTTCGCCTGCGCTAGGCGCGGCCGCACACTCGGTGGCGCGACGAGATGACCACGCTGATCGAAATCGTAAGACGGCGACATCGGCAACCCCGCGATGTTAGGCGCCGGGGCCGCGCGGACGACTTGCGAGGAGAGCTGGCAAGTGTGCCCGGCTGCAAGCGCCCCACCGGGGCACCCCGCCCGAGGACTTTCGTTCAGTCGCGGCAGGTCTCCTGGCTCGCGGGTCGCTGGGGCTGTCGGCCTTCCCAGCGCTGTCGCGCCAGTGACCATGATGACAACCGCTCGCCGCTTACAGTTGCGGGGGCAGCCTCGGAATAGCCGTTGCCGGCGCACCGGGTTCCCTCTTAGCTTCCATCCTACGAGATGCGGATTGGAAGACCGTGACGGACTACATATAGGCACCGCTCGCAGAGATTCGTCAAGGCGGCGCCGTCAAGTTAACGAATTGGAGCAGCCCCGAGGTCAAGGTTCGGCGAGCGCTTGTCGTGGAGATCTCGCGCCAAGTCGCAAAGGCTCGCTCGCGCGAAACACGACGGAAATCGGCAGTGACGGCTCCGAGAGAGAGGATGTGGAAAAGGTTCGCGACCTGAGCATGAACTGACAGAAAAGTTGAGCCTGACGGGACGATTTGAAACGCTTCATGATTCGATCGCGTCGACCCGGCGATGTCCGCTGTAAGTGCCTCCCGTCGAGTCTCTACCCCTCGCCCTGGCGGGGGCTTGGCTCGGGGAATCACTTTCCAAACCGAAAGTGCCTTATGTGATGGGCTACGCGACCGTCGGGCTCGCAGGCGGCGTGGTCGCGCGCTTTGTTCACGATTCCAAAAGCTGCTTGGTTTGCCTCCATGAACATCGGAAGGACGAGAAACATATGTCCAAACCGCGTCTCGATAATACCGGAATCGTCACGCCGTTAGGGTGCAATGCGCCTACATTCACCGGAGGAGGCTTTGATCTGCAAGAAGTATCGCTTGAAGTCGTTCGCAGTGCGGTCGGATTGCTCTCAGAAGGAAAGTACGACCCCGGCACCTGGCAAGTGTCTATCCTGACACTGCAAGGCCAAAACGGAGTACGTGTGCTGCCACGCTGGGAGCATTTGATTGCCCCCCCACATCCACGCTGTTGGGCCGGGGAATGAACGTCTTGCTTTCTTCGCACGTGATGCGGGCAATGTGCAAACTTGCTTGCGAATTTGTCCCCCTCGAGAATGGCGGAGTTCTTCTCGGCTGGCGCGCGGGGAAAGACCGGGTGGTAATCGACCTTCGCAGTCCGGCCCGCACGCCCTTCACGGGCGACACTGTTTCGTGCCCGATCACGCTTGGCAGGTCGCGGAGATTCGGCGGGCTTTTCAGGATACCGCGGGTGACGTTGATTACCTCGGCGATTGGCACTCGCATCCGGTGGCGCCGCGGCAATGAGCGATCTGGACTCGGCTACGCTGCGGCGCATTGCTCGCCGCGTGAAGGAGCCGCTCATGCTGATCGTGGCAGGCGGCGAGATCAATCAAGACTGGTCGGCGCGTTGTTGGAAAGGGCGCATTAATGGGCGATTTCTGAGGCGCCGCTTGGAGGCACAACCACAGGAGCTAAAATTGTTCGATCCGCCACACGATTGGGCAACCGTCCGTCACGCTGTATGAGCCGACGCTTGGCGTGTAAGTCGCTCGGATGAATTGGACCAGTTCGGAACAGAGCTGGCCCCGGTTGTTTGGACAGAATTTCCGCGTTGATAGGTGGAGCGTCTGCCGTGGTTAGGCTGCCATGCGGAGCGGCAGCGAGTTGAAGTAGGCTTGATCCGGAGTGCCGCCGTCAAGGCTCGAGTGAGGACGCCGGCCATTGTACAACAACGTTTAAGAATGCCCACAGGACCGTTTTTCGCGAGGTTCTTTATCGGCATCATCCTTGGTTTGGTCGCCGAGTTTGCGTTCATGGGACCGTCGATAAGGCTGACGATGTCGTTTTCCGCTGCAACCTGGACGGCGCGCAAGCAGATCGTTGGCTGGAAGTTCCAGCATGGATGTTCGAGCGGACGGCATGCCCTGACGCTGAGCCTTTGACAGCTCATCCGCTTGTTAGCATCGATGCACTTACCGCGCTTTCTGCGCTTCTCGATCTGGCGTTGAAGGATCGAACGCCATCAGCTGTCCTGGTTTCTGGCGCATCCAAAGGCTCTCACCACCAGAATCGGGGAGCGACTCATGTCACGCCAGACGGCAATGCCAGGGAGCGGATGCCGACACAATCAAAAACCGCGATTGCAGCGGCAGATGGACCTGTTCGGGAGCGGCCTGTTGAACAGCGCCATCGGCGCGCCGGCATGGTCGGAGCTGCCGGCGGAAGTACGGGCGGTCCTGACGAGTCTGATCACGCAGTTAATCCTCGACCACGCTGCGGCGACGGCAACGCCGCGCGCAAAGGAGGTCGGTCATGATCTGTGACAAAGTCAGGCCTCATCATCTCGCGCGCAAGGCGATTCTTTACGTGCGTCAATCCTCAACGCATCAGGTGTTGCACAATCGCGAGAGCAGCGCGTTGCAATACGCCATGCAGGACCGGCTGACGGCGCTCGGGTGGTCAGAGATCGAAGTGATCGACGATGATCTCGGTCGTTCGGCCGCCGGCGGGGTCCAACGCGCCGGCTTCGAGCGGATGGTGGCGGAGGTTTGTCTTGGTAAGGTTGGTGCGGTTTGCGCCCGCGAGGTCTCGCACTTCGCTCGTAACAGCCGGGATTGGCAGCAACTCATCGAGATGTGCCGAGTGGTCGATACTGGCCGATCAGGAAACCATCTATGCGCCGAGGCACGGTAACGATCGCCTGTTGCTCGGGCTCAAGGGCAGCCTCAACGAGTATGAACTGGATCTGTTGCGCCAGCGCTCGCTCTCGGCCCGCTACGAGAAGGCGCGCCGGGGCGAGTTGGTTGTGACGGCGCCCGTCGGCTTCGTGAAGGCCGGCGGCCGTTATGAGAAAGATCCAGATCGCAGGAAGCGATCAAGCTGGTGTTCGACAAGGTCGAGGAACTGGGCAGTGCGCGACAGGCGCTCTGCTGGCTCCACGAGTACAACCTCGATCTCCCGGTAAAGCAGTCCAACGGCGATACCGCCTGGCGGCGACCGAATTACTCCGCCATCCACCGGATCATTGAGAACCCGGTCTACGGCGGCGCCTATGCCTATGGTAAGACGGTTGTGGCGGCGGGATACAGCGCCGAGGGCTTGAGCGTGAGGATCCGCCGTAAGGCGCGGAACGAATGGCTGGCGCTGAAGCCCAACACCCACGACGCGTATGTGAGCTGGGAGAGGTTCGAGGCGATCCGCACAATGGTCAGCAGCAACGTTCCCACTGGTCGGCATCGCGGCGCACCCAAGCATGGTGACGCGCTGCTGGCCGGTCTGATCCGGTGCAAGCGCTGCGGCCGCAAACTCACACTCCGGTACTCCGGCATGAAGCACCATATCCCGCGCTATAGCTGCAGCCGCGCCTGGATGGATAATGGCGGCCCTCACTGCATCGCCTTCGGCGGATTGCGCGTCGATGACGCGATCGAGGAAGCGCTGCTTGGCGTCGTCAGTCCGGGGGCTATCGCCGCTGCAACCGCTGCCGCCCAGGAAGCCGGGGACCGGCGCGATCAGGTGCGCGATGCTCTCAGTCGCGACCTCGAAGCGGCGCGCTATGCCGCCGACCGGGCCTTCCGGCAATACGATGCTGCTGACCCCGCGAACCGGCTGGTGGCGGGCGAGCTTGAAGCGCGCTGGAACAGGGCGCTCGCTCACGCGGCGGAGGTCGAGGGCAAAATCGCCACGCATGATGCGGAGATGCCCGCCCCCATTGCTGATCCAGCTTCGCTCGGCGTTCTGGCCTCGAACCTCAGAACGGTCTGGGATGCGCCGACGACGGATGCTCGCCTCAAGAAGCGCATTGTGCGCACCCTCACCCATGAGGTCGTGGCCGATATCGATGATGCTGCCTCCGAGATCGTCCTCGTCGTCCACTGGGTCGGCGGCGTTCACAGCGAGATACGCCTGCCCAAGCGCCGGCGGGGGCAGCGTAACAGCACCTCCGCCAACATCATCGAAGCTGTGCGTCAACTGGTGCTGATCGCCAGCGACGATCTGATCGCCGGTCTCCTCAACCGCAATGGCCTCAAGACAAGGCAACGGTCATCGCTGGACGCGCGAGCGTGTCACCTCGATGCGCTCGAACTATCGCATCCCGGTGTTCAAGCCCGCCGAGGACAGGATCGAGCCCTGGCTAAACCTGCGCAACGCGGCAAAGCTTCTAAAGATTCCGCCCAAGACACTCCGGCTCGCCGCTTAAGCCGGCGGGATCGCAGCCATCCATCCGTGGAACTTCGCCCGAGCAAAGCTGATAACAACTGCTGCTCAATCTATCGCCAAACGAGCGCGACAGAACCCAAGATACCCCACGGGATCGCATCCCAATCAGCAAAACCTCTTCTCTTCAACAACATAGACAGATGGGTGTTCTGATGCGCAGTTGTAAAAGTCGAGATAGCGGCCGATCGAGGCGCGGGCGTTGGACACCGTGTCGTAGGCGCGCAGATAGACCTCCTCATATTTGACGCTGCGCCACAGCCGCTCGACGAACACGTTGTCGCGCCAGGCGCCCCGGCCGTCCATGCTGATGGCGATGCCATGGCTGGCGAGAACGCCGGTGAACGCGGCGCCTGTGAACTGCGAGCCCTGGTCGGTGTTGAAGATGTTCGGCTTGCCGTGGCGAGCGAGAGCATCCTCCAGCGTCTCGACGCAGAATGCGGCTTCCATCGTGATCGAGACGCGCCACGACAGCACCCGACGGGTCGCCCAGTCGAGGACAACAGCCAGGTAGACGAAGCCCCGCGCCATCGGGAGTGGAGTAAGAAGCGCGAGCGCGCTTCTCCTCCGCGAACCGTACGTGCACCTTTCAGCGCATACGGCTCTCTGTTCAAAGCTTGGCCCATGGCCATAGCAACATCATGTCGCGAGCTTGTGCTGCATTTCACTGATTATCAAAGGTCTTCACCTCATTCGGTCAGGTAGTTTGCACTCCAAGCAGTTTGAACTGTTCCCCTTCGCCATGTGGCAGGCTTTCCCTGCCGCGGACTACTACGAGAACTCCGCCAGCATGATGGACATCAGGGTCAACTCCCTTGCGACGCAAAGCATCGTGGGCATTCCATTATGCCTTCCCTCGTTCATATACTGGACGTCATCGTATTGGTGAGGCTGCCGGTCGCAGTCTTTTCCCTTGCTTTCCGCAAGTCGATGCCGATGCCATGGTCTGGCTGCGTTCTTCCCATGACCCCTCGCGAGCGTCCTTACATCTGGGCTCGCGTTCGGATGCCGGCCGTCATATCTGTCCGGCGACATCATCAGCATTCCATCTGTTAAGCCGTGTAGGCGGAGACGACATTTCAGCCCTCAGATGCGGGTGAACCGGTTCGTGTTCCTCAACCTTCCAATACTTCAGCCTCGGGGACCATCTCGGCTTAACGGCTTCGCCTCAATCCCCTTTACCTGCGGGCTACGTCTCCCTGCCAGTTGACGACAGGTCACCGCCGCTTGGGCTCATGTCCCCTCACAGCAGGGAACAAGTCATTTTTCAGTCCTCCTTTCTCTTTTGCATTCCAGTCATACGCTTCCCCAACTGAGGGGCGAGGCGCACTGTAGGTGATGTCGATCGCCCAGACCTGGTTCGGGCGTGTGATCTCCATCCCGCGCAGCAGATACGGATAGATCTTGTGCCCTGGTTCGGGCTTGGTGGTACGCGGCCGGCGGTAGAGCGCCTCTATCCCCATCCGCCGCATCAGCGTCTTGACATGCCGGCGGCCGATCTTGCACCCCTCGGCAGCCAGCAGGTCTCGCAACATTCGCGAACCGGCGAAAGGAAACTCCAGGTGCAGCCGGTCGAGCCGTTGCATGATCGCGAGGTCGGCGGGCGACACCGGACGTGGTAGATAATAGACACTGCCACGACTGATCTTCAAAACTTCCGCCTGTTTGGTGATCGGCAGGTCGTGCTCACGGTCGATCATCGCTTTGCGCTCAGCAGGCCGGCTTTGCTGAGCGCGCCTTCTAAAAAACTATCCGCGGCGCTGCGCTCCCCCTGTGGGATAGAAACGGGCCGGCGCTAGATTGCCGGCCAGAAGGGAGCGGCCGATACGATTTTGGTGGCACGTGACCCCGTTAAAAAACCTGGTCCATGGGTTGTTGCGCACTTGAGAGTGGTGACGCCATGCGGCGATCCCGTTTAGGAATCTGACCAATAGCGCAGCCCAGCCCTTCCGCCGCCGTCAGCAGGAGGATTGGATATATGAACCCAAAAGATCGAAGTCGAGGAACGGTGGTAAGATACGGATGGTGCACCCGAACGCGGGTGCCATCGACGTCGGAGCGACTATGCACATGGCTGCTGTGAGGGCAGATCGCGCACCGGAGCCAGTCCGCAGCTTCGGTACCTTCACGGCCGATCTGCATCGGCTGGTCGACTGGTTTACTGAATGCGGCGTCGAGACCGTCGTCATGGAATCGACCAGCGTCTACTGGATTCCGATTTTCGAGCTTCTCGATGCCCGGGGATTTACCGTGTTCCTTGTCAACGCGCGCGATGCCAAGCACGTGCCGGGGCGCAAGACCGATGTCAGCGATGCGCAATGGCTGCAGCGGCTCCATTCATTCGGGTTGCTGCGGGCCAGCTTTCGGCCCAAAGGCAAGATTGCCGAGCTGCGAGCCTACGTGCGCCAGCGCGAGCGTCTGCTGGAGTACGCCGCCTCACACATCCAGCATATGCAGAAGGCCTTAACGGAGATGAATCTTCAGCTGCACCACTTTGTCGCCGACATCACCGGCGCGACCGGCCTGCGTATCATACGGGCGATCCTTGCCGGCGAGCGCGATCCGGAGGCGCTGGCCTGCTTGCGCCATTACAGTTGCCACTCCAACGCCGAGACGATCGCGAAGGCGCTCACCGGAAGCTATCGCGCCGAGCATCTGTTTGCGCTCGAGCAAGCACTTGCGCTTTACGACGCCTACCACGAGAAGGCATCTGCCTACGACGCCCGGATCGAAGCCGTGTTGAAGGAACTGAGCATCCATCGCGGTCGTGGCCATGGATCAGCGCCGCGGGCCTCGCGGCGTCGGAACCGAACCGATCAGGCGAACGCTCCAGCTTTCGACGTCCGCGAGGCGCTGTTCGCGTTGCTCGGAAAGGACATCACCACGATCGACGGCCTCGGTTCTTACCTCTCGCTGAAGCTGATCGCTGAATGCGGCGACGACCTCTCCTCGTGGCCAAGTGCAAAGCATTTTACCTCCTGGCTGGGACTGGCGCCGAGTAACAAGGTCTCCGGCGGCAAAATGCTCTCGTCCCGAACGCGCCGATCCGGCGGCCGGGCGGCGTCACTTCTACGCCTTGCTGCCGTCACCGTCGGACGCACCGATACTGCGCTCGGCGCCTTTTACAGGCGACTTTCATCGCGCATCGGTAAGGCCAAGGCCGTGACCGCCACGGCCCGCAAGATCGCAGTTCTGTTCTACAATGCTGTGCGATACGGAATGGACTATGTCGATCCCGGGGCCTCGTCCTACGAGACGCGCTACCGGACGCGAGTAGTCAGCAATTTGCATCGGCGTGCCAAGGCATTCGGCTTCGTTCTCCAGCCCTTGGAGCCGAACGTCGGCAATGCCGTTTCTTAGGAATCGTTCTCCAGCGTCAGTTCCCCGATCTTGGCGTGCAGCGTTTTCACGTCCACCGCGGGCTCGCTCGTTCTGTTGCCACCGCCAGGACCAAATACCTCGGCCGCCGCTTCCTGAAGCTGGGACTTCCACTGCGTGATCTGGTTCGGGTGCACGTCGAAATGCTCAGCCAACTGGGCCAGCGTCATCTCGCCCTTGATCGCCGCTAACGCCACCTTGGCCTTGAATGCCGGTGCGTGCTGCCGGCGGGCTCGTCTGCTCATCGTCTCTCCTGATTCGCGGGAAAATCTTGCCCGCCGTCAGGCACAAACTCCACTTATCGCCCTGTCCAGATTTCCGGAGCCAGCTCTGAGCGCCTGTAGAGCGTCGGGAGCCGATGCGTCATCTCCGATGCTTCCGCAATGGTGATCTCCTCCCCCGAAACTTCTTTGTATATGCGTCGAAACTCTTCGAGCCGCTCGGGCGCTACCTGGTGACCGGTGATGTGCATGATCGGATCCCACGAAACGCGCTTGCGAGCCATAGACCCGGGATTGTGCCTCTGATGGTTCGTTTGCGCACGCTTGCACTCAGTGTGATCTGTTCGCCGTCAGGGCCTGTGAGACAAACAGGTCCTGACGGCGAACACAGTTCCGCCCCGCCCGATCTCGAGTATCTAGCGAGCGATACGCGCGCGATCGCTATGACCGCCACTACGCGCCAAGCACTGCCGCGGTGCAGACATGCACGTCAACCCAGCCGGGTGCGAGATTCTCATCCATCGCTTTAAGCGCCCTCCATCGAAGATACATGTCCTTTACTGCTTCCAGGGGAGACCATTTTTGACGCGGGAGTTCGAGCCCGAACAGACCACTTGTTTCCCCAGTAAAGCGGGCTTCGTGGTAGCTTCCTTCGGAAGGAGGGTTTGGCACGTGCGTGAAAGGGTGCATCCATTGGTTGACGATCTGACCGCGATTGTATCCGGCTTCGGCCAGCGTCTCGATATCGACTTCGCTGTTCACCTCCAGCGACACAAATACGGGACGCCGATAATCTTTTGCTAGTTGATCGCGGAAGATTACGTCTGCTCCTTCCAGATCACATTTGATGTAATAGGGGGTCCCGTATTGGTCGAGGAGTTCATGCAGATCGGTAGTGGGGACAATGATCTCCATCGACTGGTACTCCCCTTTTTCAGCGGCTAATTTGGTAAGGCTGCCCCAATCGTCCTTCTCTGGGACGCTATAGAATGAGGCCAGCTCACCTGCGCGATCCGACAGCGCCTTGTTGACAGCCGTAAACCTTTCTTCAAAGCGAGAAAGTCGCTCACGTGTAGCATTGCAGATGGACGGTACCGCCTCCAGACCGATGACGCGAAATCCTTTCGAGAGGTAGAATTCAGAATCAAGCCCTCGGTGGAGCCCCAGGTCGAAAATTAGATCGCGCTGAGGCTGCTCCCGGCAACTGGCAGATTTCAAGATTAAAGCCCCTCTAGTTACAAATGTTTCGACGCGTGACAGCGTCTGCGGTCGAATACAGCAATTCGCGTGTGGAGAGATCCTATGTATCATTACAAGCTGATCAAGCGCAACCGAGGCGAGACCGTGATCCAGATTATCTTTGAGCGGGACGGCGGTGTGCGGTGCCCGGCGGGATCTGCAAAAGCCGGAGGCGGCTTCTCAATGAGGACGTCATGTGCTTGCGCGAGACGCGGCCAAGCTCAGCCGCGCGTTCTTCCATGGCTTGGGATACGTTCCCCAAATGGTCGGACAGGTTTCGATCGCGGCGGTGACGCGGAGTGGTCTGAACGCGTCAGCATGTAGAGCAACACGGGGAGCAGTAGGAGGAGGCTTCAGTCGACCTTGACGAAGGGAGGGCGAGACGTTGTGGCCCGTTGTTTCTCTTGCATGCTCACACCGGCCGCGAGCCTACTCCCAGGACATACATCCATCCCTCATGAAAATCGAATAGATGCGAATTGAGAAGGGAGCTGGTCATATTCTGGATTACGACAAGTAGTCCGAGCCAGCTCGCGAATCCGCCTCCGCGAAATAGCAGGAGATGGGAGATCCACATCGCATAGAGTGCAACAATCCCGATGATGCCCCATTGAACCGCAACGTTGAGGGTCTGGTTGTGCGGGTTCTTGGTCACTTGGGCGGCCAACCCGGTCTTGCCGACGGCATCGCGCTCAAACAATGCCTGTGCGGAGCCAGTCCCATTGCCGAAGATGGGGGCTTCAGCGAAGAATTTCAGCGACTTTTCCCAATATTCGAGCCGCTGCCCAGTCGAGCGGACAATATCCTGCTTCGAGGACTGATATTCGATCCAGAGATCCGCGACGCGGGCGCGCAAATAGCCAGACGTGAACCAGACCGCGACGGCAACCACAACACAGGCACTAAAAAGCAGCGTCGATCGGCGGCGGTTGAGATACCTTGTTGCGAAGACGATGAGCAGCACCGGAAGATAGACGATTGCTGCGCGCGCCGACACGACGAACGCCATGTTCGCGAAGAAGGCTACTATCAGTGCGGCGCACGCCGTAGCAGCCCAGTAATCGCCCCGCCGACAGAACGAAATAGTCCAGGGCGCGAGCGCGACCATGCACAGTACGAACTCCTGACTTTGATCGATATAGTTCTTAACCGGGACTCCCGCACTCAAAGTGGTTGTCAGCTTCAGTTCGGGCTTAAACAGAACAATCCACGACAGCCCCATGACTAGCGCACAAGATAGAACGAACGAGATGAAGATCCAGCTACCGCGCGGCGACCGCTCAAAATGGTAGATCAGAAATGGAAGCGCCAGCAACTTAGCGAGAGGCTTGATGCCTATAAACTTTGCATGCCAGGAAACATCGGCCCAAAGAGTCCCGACTAGCGCGATTAGGACCATCGCGAGCGGCAGCAAGCAAAACGGCCGGGTGACGAGATGGAGGAATGGACGGAAATCGGCCGACGAGGTCAGCGGGATCAAAGAGATCAACCACAGCAACAGAAAGATAGTAAATCCGGTCGTCGACCACGGCAACATCACCGCGGACAGAACCGCGAGGACATCGGCGTACAAAAATCGTGCTCGTGGTTCGGACCAGGAGCCAACTGTGAAAAATTTGGAAACCGTTGATCTGGTGGTTGTGAGCTCGATCATGTCCGAATACCGCGGCGGGGCGGACCGAAAGCGAAATCAATGGGCCTGATGCCGGTTCGAGGCTCTTGACGTGAGCGCGCCTCAAAATCGACCTAGTCGGCGAGTGAGGCGCTCTGTTCGCGCGGATTTGCTGATTCGATTAGAGCCTTTAGTCCTTGCTCATAACTGCAAAGCATCTTGCGCGCGTCGAGATTCCGCTCGGCGCTGCGCCGAGCGGCCTCCTTCATTCGTTGAAGTACTTCCCGATCGAGAGCAAGCTTCGTTAGCCTGTCTACAAACTCATCGAGCATGCGCGGCTGACAAAGAAATCCGTTCACGCCATCACGGACGAGTTCAGGTAAGCCCCCTACGGAAGACGCAATGACCGGAACGCCCAGTGCGAGCGCCTCCAGGACGACAACCGGTCTGCCGTCGAGCCGAGAAGGCAGGACAAGCACATCATACGATGAGACCCAGGGGCGGACATCTTCAACGTCGCCGATAAGATGAAAACGATTGCCGAGGTCTGCCGACGCGACTGCGCTCTCGATCTCCGGCCGAAGCGCTCCGGCTCCGGTCATTACAAACAAAATCGGTAAATGTAATGACTTACGAGCAATTTCAATGAAAGCCAGAGGGTCTTTCTCCTCGGACCAGCGGCCCGAAAAGCCGACGATGAGTTCGTCCGGCGTTGCATTCAAATGATCGATCACAGAGCCGTCTCGGGGGCGCGGCAGATAATCGTGCAGATCAATCCCGCTGGCGATTAGCCGGACGCGGTCTTGCGACTCTCCTGCCTCGAGGAGGAACTGCAAGACCTCCTTGTTCTCAACGAAATTGACGTCGATTAGATGAGCGTATTTTCTGTTGTTTTTGGTGTGACCAACCGTATTGAACAGCAAGTCTGCCACTCTGACCTTCGGGAATGCAGCGCGGATCGAAGGTAGTAGACTGTACATGAAGGCGCTTCCTGCGATCCAGACAACGTCAGTCTCGCGGGAGAGGATCAGGTAGTTCACGAAATCCGGCCACCGATCCGCGGCAAGGAACCGGGGCAAGTGGAAGATTTCGGCGGTGGCTTGTCCGAACCAACCCGTGGAATCCCCATGTTCGCGTCCAGCCTCGATTGAGGTGATGACCGTTACGCGCCATCCTTGTTTGGTGAGATGGGCGACAATGCCGCTAAGCAAACGCTCCGCTCCTCCTATTAGCGTAAACGGAAGCGCGAGCAGGATCGCTGGGGCTGCTCTAGCTTTCGAAGCGCGTCTCAGAAAGTTGGTAGCAGCATTCTCCGGACGTCTACCTGCCGCTGCAGCAAGACGCGAAGTGCGAAGCGCGGCGGGCGTCACGAGGTCTCCCAGCGCCTGCCGAATCAACTTGCGATGAACTGACATGCCGTGCAGGTCGGTCTGGGTGCTCAGGCTAGGGCCGTGGCGCCGATACAGGAAGAGGTGATCGTTCGCCATGTTATGGATGCGCGCGCCCATCGCTGAGAGCTGGGACCAGAACAGCCAATCCTCATAGACATGTCCGGTGACGGTGCGGTCGGTGTCGCGATAGCCGCCGGCCTTTTCCCAGAGGCTTCGGCGAAAAACCGCACATGTCAGAACATGGTTCCCTTCGAGCATGTCCGCCAGCACAGGCTCGCCAAGAATGCCAACCTTCTCGTCAGAGCTTCCGAACTGCTGCATGGCGCTGGAGACGATGTCGTATCCATAGGTCTCGAGCAGGAACACCGCCTTTTCGATATATGTCGGTTTGAGCAAATCATCGGCATCGAGGCAGCAGATGTATTTTCCGCGCGCCTTGCTGATGCCGAAATTTCGATTCGCGCCTACTTGATGAGGCTCCGTCTGAACAACGACCTTTGTCTTGGGCCGCGTCAGGGCTAATGTCTGCTCTCGGGAAGCCGGATGGGTTGAGCCGCCCTCGACAACAATTACTTCCAGATCGTCAAAAGTTTGCGCCAGAACTGAGTCGACTGCTTCGGCAACGAAATGACCGTAGTTGAATGATACGATAACGACCGAGACGAGCGGTCGCTCGCGCGGCCATGCTGCGGCTTCGTTCGATGTCGGCTCGACAGGCTCACAAAGACCCGTTCGCTGGTCGAAGACCAGCCTTGGCAGCTGGATTTGAGCTGCGGCCGACTCCTCTTCGCGTAGCCTTCGCCGATTGGCGATCGTTTCGCCCAACCTTTGTTGAAACTCAAAGTTTAAGGTCCATTTTACCAGCTTGAGCGCTTGGCGTGTTATCCGAGCCAGCTGAGGAACTCTATGCCCCGCCCGCCGCAATATCGACGTTGATCTCCAGATCGTACTGCGGAGAATGAGGTCCATCTCGGACCCCAGCGCCGATACCTGATCAGTCAGGGCTCTAACGCTCTCTTTCAGGTTTGCCACTTCTAGCTCTCTTGAAATCGTTTCAGCTTGAGCGGCTCGTTCGCGTTCTGCATAGTGGGCCTCCAAGAGTGAGACGTGACTGGAGAGGCGTGCTCGATCGGCTGTAATGGCGATATTGCTATCCGTAGCGCGCGCGAGTTTATGGGAGAGCGCATTGATATGGATGGCCAGTTCCCGCAGTTTCAACTTTGTATCCTGCTCTAACTGGGAATACGCGACCGCTGCCTGATCGAGCTCGCCGGTCAGAAATGTTATGCGCGCTTCTAGGGCTCGGACTCAATTGATCCAATAGGCAGCGATGGCGGCGAGATGGATGGCAGCCAAGAAGTTCCTGGCTAGTTTGTCGTAGCGAGTTGCGACACGCCTGAAATCCTTGAGGCGGCAGAAACAGCGCTCGATGACGTTGCGCCCCTTGTAGGCGCGTTTGCTGAAGCTGTGGAGAGTGACCCTGTTGGATTTGTTTGGAATGACAGGCTTGGCACCACGATCGACGATTTCGGCTCGAAAGCCGTCGCCGTCGTACCCTTTGTCGCCAATGAGGGCAGACATGGGTGGCGCGAGTTCCAAAAGGGCTGGCGCTGCGGCAATATCAGCGTCCTGGCCTGGAGTGAGATGAAATGCGCAAGGTCTGCAGTCAGGGTCGCTCAGCGCGTGGATTTTCGTGGTCCGCCCGCCGCGCGAGCGGCCGATCGCTTGTTCATGCTCCCCCCTTTTCCGCCGCTCGCCGAGCGATGCGCTTTGATCGTGGTGGAGTCGATGGACAAAGTCACGCCGTCTTTGCCGCAGCGGGCGAGCGCTTCAAAGATCGCCCGCCAATGTCCGCGCTTGGCCCAGCGATTGAAACGATTGTAGATCGTCGTGTACGGACCATAGTCGGGCGGGCAATCGCGCCAGCGTGCGCCGCACTGAAGCATGTGAATGATACCGCTGATGACGCGTCGATCGTCATCGCGCACCGGTCCGGTCTGGTTCGTTGGCAGATGCGGCTCTATCAGAGCCCATTGCTTGTCGTTGAGCCAGAACAGTCCCTTGCGCATCGAAGTCCCCCGCGTGGAATCAACCCGCTGCGAGGGAATCACAGTTCGCTAATTAGGTACAGACCCTAGTCCCTTGGACTTCTTCTCGCTTTGGAGCGTGAGTTTTGCATAACTCTCGGTCTCCTGCTTGAGCTGACTCGAGATCTGTTCAATTTGTGCTTCCAGCGCTTCGGAGTGCGCTTTGCTCTCGCGGGCCAGCGCCGCATAGTTTGCGGTCTCCCGCCTGAGCTGCTCGGAGTGCTCCTTTATTTGCGCTTGCAACGCTTCGGAGTGGGCGTTGCTCTCACGCGACAGCACGGCATAGTTGTTCGCCTCCTGGTTGAGTTGGTTGGAGAGCCTTTCTATCCGTTCTTGCAACATATCCAAGTTTGCGGTGCTGGTGCGCAGCAGCACCGCATAGTTGGCGGCCTCCTCCTTGAGGTGATCGGAAAGTTCGCTTATCTGCGCTTCCATTGCCTCAGACGTAGCTTTGCTCTCGTTCGCTAACGCCGAGTACTTGGCCGTGATAGCAGCGCATTCGGTACGCGCGGCGGTCAATCTCCGCAGATCACTGGTCCAGAGCTGCGCAATTCGACTCAACAGGGGGACGTCAAGGGGCGACTGCGATAGATCGGGCAAGCCCGCAACTAGATCGGGCGTACTCTGAGCTGCGTGGATTAACATTAACGTTTGCCGTGCAGCGCGCAGCTTGCTCTCCGCAATGCGACCCTCAGTTCCCGTTATGCGGGCAAATAGCTCCTTGATGTCGTCCGCAAGCGAACCGTCCCGGAAAACGATCCCGACAAAGTTCGAGGCGAAATCGCGGATGTAGATCTCGGCTCCAACCAGGTGAAATCCGAGTCCTTCTATTAGGAGACGTAGCGAGTCCCCCGATGGATAGAAGACATGTTCCAAGGAGCTCTCGAACCAAACTCGGTTTTCATGAGTGTCCGAGATGTAGGGCACTTCGAACAACAAGAAGCCGTCCGGCTTGAGCAAGCTTAGCGCAGCCTGAACTCCGCGACGGAAGTCACGTAGGTGCTCGAATACAGCGATGGCGGTTACGCAATCAAATTGAAGCGCATGCGTTTCCGGAATGGCAGGATCTAGCAGGTCCCGACCAAGGATCGTGATATTGGCGTCCGTCGCATGCGCGATCATGCCCTCATTGATTTCTATGCCATAGAGGTCAAAAGTGCTCGGGAGCCTCTTCAGAAGATTGCCGTCGGCACAGCCAATATCGAGAATTGTTCCGCCGTCCTTAAGGCGGCAAACCAGTTCAGCCGCCCACGACAGTCCATGCTCGGCCATCAATTGGTAGTCATTGTAGCCAACGGCGCAATCGACCTGCTGCGAGCCGTAGTATGCATCATCGTAAAATGATCCAAGATCGTCCGGTATCGCTTCTATGACGCCGAGCCCGCATTCGTCGCATCGAAGAACCGCGACATGGTCGGTGCGTGTTGCCATCAGGGTGAACGTCCGTCCCTGACAAGCGTTGCATCCGAAACCTGCTGAAGGGACGTGGAGGTTCATGCAATCACCGTAGCCTTTGACCGAACTATGCCCTGTCTTACGATTTTGATCTCGTGAGCGCCGACCGTTGCTAGCGAGGATCGAGTGCGGCGCTGCGATAGACCGACAAGATCTCGTCGATGGGGCCGATGGCTCTAACGTGCCCGCCGTCCAGCCATACGGCCTTCTCGCACCACGTCCTGCAGATCTGCTCGTTGTGGGAGGCCAGGATGAGAACGCTGGCATTCTCCACGAATGATTTCAGGCGTTGTTCGGCTTTGGCGAGGAAGCCGGCGTCTCCGGCAAGAATCCATTCGTCCATCAGAAGGATCTCGGGGGCGAAGCACGTGGCCACGGCAAATGTGAGCCGCGTCAGCATGCCGGACGAGTAAGTGCGTGCCGGCAATTCGAGATAGTCGCCGAGTTCAGTGAACTGTCCGATCCTCGGAATCAGTTGGTCGATCTCTTCAGGATCGAGGCCCAACAGAAGTCCACGAAGCTTGATATTGTCGAGCCCGCTCAACTCAGGATCTATCCCAAGTCCAATGTCGAACATCGGCGATATTCGCCCCGAAACGCGGACCGCGCCCGAGGCTGGCTCATGGATTCCTGCCATAACGCGTAGCAACGTCGTCTTGCCGGCTCCGTTGGCGCCCACGAGTGCCACACGGTCGCCGACAGAGAACTTTAGCGATACGTTCCGCAAGGCCTCTACCACCAGCCGGTCATTCGCATCGCTCGCGATCCGTCCGCGCGCTCCTCGATACAGAAGGCCCTTCTTCAGGGATCGCGATCCCCCACTGTAGATCGGAAAAGAGACACTGACGTTATCCAGTGCCAATCGTTCGATAGCTGCGTTCGTCAAAGAGGACATTCTAGACCCAATAGGAGATGCGTTCGCGGAATCTGCCAAAAAACAGCCCGACCACGACAAGATTGATCAGGGTCATCATGATGACCACCACGTAAGTGGCGGCGGTCGGAATGTCGCCTAACAGGGGGTCTCTCACGATTTGGATCAGATGATAGAACGGGTTCCAGTCCACAATGAGCGTGCGATCCTTAAGCTGATCGGACTTCCACATGATTGGTGTGATGAAGAACAGGATTTGGACAAGGGAGCCGATAAGCTGTGGGATGTCCCGAAAGCGTGCTGAAGCCATCCCGATGAACAGGGTTACCAAAGCGCCGTTGATCGTGACGAGTAAGAACCCCGGCACCGCCAGCAGCGCATTGGCGCCTGGCCAGGAGTGGAAGTAGGCCATGACGCCCAGGTAAATGACGAAGTTATGGGCGAAGATGATGACCTTGCTCCAAGTCGCGCGACAAACGTACAACGTGTAGGGCAACTTGATCTGCTTGATGTAGGTCTCCGAGCCAACGAACAACAAGCCGGCTTCGGTCAGGAAGCTGGAGAAATAGCCCCAAACCAGAAAGCCGACACACAGATATGGGAGAAAGTCGTCGATTCGGCTTTGAAAGATCTGCGCGTAGAGAAGCCCGAGAGAAACGATCATAATGGCCATACTGACCGTCAGCCAAAGGGGGCCGAGAACCGAACGGCGGTATCTCTGCATGATGTCATTCCAACCAAGCCGGAGCCAGAGCCGCCGCTGGCGAGCGGCCGATGCCATATCGACGATAGCAAGCGAGGCGCGCGACTTCCGTTCATTTACGGGTACGCCGCTTGGTGCCGTCTGCGGACCGCTCTTGCCAGTTCTCATATCTGTCATACCGAGCGCGTCCTTGCCGGCCCCTCTTGTTCATGGCTGATCGAGCGGCATTGAATTCGTGCCGAAGACGGGCATGCGACCGAGCCGATTGCGTTTGACGGGCAACTTATCTCTCCAGACCGCGGTTCGGGGTGGCATTCATTCGGTTACTCTCCGGATCGGTCAAATGGACTGCAACGTTACGGAGTTGAACGATCAAGAGCCGCCTTAGGTATTTCAAGAACGTCCAAGCGACGAGCGGAGCATACTCCCACGCGCTGATCACGCCCTTTTCCCACAAAGAGAAATGCGTGCGCATTTCGCCCAGCTGCATGGCATGCAACCGGCTGCTTAGCCCCGTTGTGCCGAACGCCGGCTTGTCCGCTCGCGCGAGTGTTTCGTCCATTCTCATGGAGCGGACGCCGGAGAGAACGTGCGCGGCCACGAACCAATAGTCTTCACACGCATAGGTCTGAGGAAAATAGTGCCTGACTTCAGCTCGCCGGATCACGACTGTCGAGATGGGCGCGATGTTGGCGACTAGGATGGCGCACCGCGTAATGCATCGCGTGTTCATAGCCCGATTGAAGGACGACCATGCGGCCCCGGCGAAACCCTTGCGATGGGAGCTAAGGAGCGGTGCTCCCGGAGCCAGCATCAGTTCCATTTGAATCCGCAGCTTTTCTGGATGCCACTCGTCGTCTGCGTCGAGAAATGCCAGAAAAGGCTCCGAGCTTGCCAGGATGCCGGCATTGCGAGCGGCACCAGGACCACGGTTTCGGGGAAGCTTGATCAACTTGATCGGTTGAGCGACATACTCCCTGCAAATCCTGTCAGTGGACTCGTCGCCGCTCGCGTCGTCCACTACGATTACTTCGCGTGGTTGGAGCGTCTGACACGCCACGGAGCGCAAGGCGCGCCGAAGCGCATCGCCGTCGCAGTAAGTGGGAATGATGACGGTGATTGGGGCCGTATTCAAAGCGACACCCGTCCGTTTTCAGCCTGTGCAGCAGCGAGCATCCGGCGCAAGATCGCATCGATGTCAGGAAGCGGAACGGCGATGCCAAGCTGGCTCAGACGACTGGCATCGCCGATAATGATATCGAGGTCGCTTGTGCCGCGTCGCTCTCCCTCAATCGCGTGAGTGATCGGGGCGTCGACGATTTCCATTAGGCGATCGACGAGATGCTGAACGGTGGTGCCGACCCCCGTGCAAACGTTGATGATCTGCCCCACAGCGCGGGGAGTGTCAGCCAGATCAATAAGAGCGCGGGCTGCATTAGCGGCGTCAATAAAATCACGCACGGCATTAAGCGGGCCGGTTCTCAACGTTCGCTCAGAGCGGGACGTCGCCGCGAGTTGGCTCACGAAGCTTCCCAATGCCGTTGAACGGGGCGCTCCGGCGCCAATGGGATTGAAAAGCCTGGCCATGATGACTGGTAACCCACGAGCATGCGCGGCAAGACCGTGATGAGTTTGGGTCAGCTTTGAAATGCCGTAGAGACTCAAGGGCATGCAGGGATCGGTTTCCCGAACGATGCAATCCCTATGTATGGATCGGCCGTACTCCGCAGCGGTTCCCGCCAGAACGATCGTGGGCGGCTGGTCGACGCTCAGTGCCGCCTCAAGAAGATGAATCGCCAGGATGACGTTAGATTGATAGATATCCTCCGGCAGGTCTGAGTGGGTCTGGCCAGCCAGATGGAAAATCATTGAGGGACGCACGCTATCCAAAACGCCGCTCAGGTCATGCCGCGTGGGCGACCTCGGAAGTAAAATCGATCGGTCGTCGACGGAGCCTGGCGATCTGCACAAGCCAACGGCCTTCACGCCCCGCCTTGTCAGCTCGCGCCTGACATAGTGGCCAAGGAACCCGCTCGCTCCGGTGACCAGTGCGACTGTCATCGCTCACTCTGCAAAAACAGTTCCCGCTTTTCTTCAAACAGCTGCTGCGCCGTTGCGTAGTCCTCTGGTCTGCCAATATCGAGCCATAGGCAATCCTGCGATCGGCAGAGGACGAAGTTACCGGCTTCGATCAAAATTTGCATAAGATGCGGCATGTCGAGGTACTTGCCGGGCACCAGATGGGGAGCAACCGAACCGCGGTTGAGGACGTAGAGACCCATGCTGACCAAATGAGAGTAGGTGGGCTTTTCACGATAGCCCGTAAGCCGCATGTTGCCGTCAACCTCAACCAGGCCGAATTCGATTTTCGTGCTTCGTTTGAAAACGGCAATCGACGCGGCGATTGGCTGCTCGCGATGCTCCTGTACCATTTTCGCTATGTTGAAGTTCGTGAGCAAGTCTCCGTTGGCAACAATAAAATCGTCGCTGAGTTTGTCGAGCGCATAGGCTAACGATCCAGCGGTCCCCAACGGCTCGTCTTCCAGTATATAGTCGATCTTCAGGCCAAACTTCGATCCATCCTCGCAAAATGCGCGGATCAGGTGATGCAAGTGATTGACGGAAAGCACCACCTCGTGAATGCCGGCGGCTTTCAATTGTCGGAGCAGGAGCTCAAGTACGGGCAAATCTCCGAGCGGGACAAGCGGCTTCGGAAAGGAGGCCGTGAACGGCTTCAGGCGTGTTCCTTTGCCGCCCGCCATAATCAGGGCTTTGGTCATACGACGAGTCTTCGCTAAAGGTTGTAAAGGGAGGCGCGATATGAGCCGATATTGGCTTCGACAAAACTGATCGTGAGCTTCAGCCCCTCGTCAATTGAGGTGCCTGGCGTCCAATGCAACAGTTGCCGGGCTTTGTCATTGTTAGAGACCAGCCGAAGAACTTCGCTCTTAGTGGGGCGAATGCGCTTCGGATCGTGACCAATTCTCTTTTTCACGTTCATCAACGACAGTATTCGTTCGACGAAGTGACTGATGGGGAATGTCTGGCCGGTACCGAGGTTGATTGTCTCGCCGTCGATCCCGGGCATTGCGCCTGCCGCGAGGAATCCGGAAACCGTGTCCCCTACGAAGGTCATGTCGCGCAATGTATCAAGAGCGCCGAGCTCAATGACGTCGCGTGTCAGGGCCTGTGAAATGATCGTGGGGATGAAAGCGCGGGCCGATTGCCGTGGGCCGAACGTGTTGAAGGGCCGGACTGTCACGACAGGCGTCGAGAAGGAACGGAAGTAGCTCTCCGCCATCTTGTCGGCGCCAATCTTGGACGCGGAATAGGGCGACTGGCCCTGGAGCGGATGACTTTCGTCTATTGTTTCGGTGATTGCGGTTCCGTAGACCTCGGAAGTTGAGGTGTGCACGACGCGCGAAACGCCGAGGCGCCGCGCAGCTTCCACGACGTTTAGAGTGCCTTCGACATTCGTTTGCACGTAGCTTCGTGGCGCGACGTATGAATACGGAATCGCGATCAGAGCGGCCAGATGGAAGACGATTTCCTGGTCGCGCACCGTCTGAGCGACGAACTCGGGATCTTCGATATTTCCAGCGACCACGTTGATCGAATTCTTCAGATCCGTCGACAAATACTCAAGATTGCCCCAGAAGGGAGACGAACTGTAGCGAATCATCGCCGTCACGTCAGCACCCGCGCCCGCGAGTGCTTCCGCGAGATGGCTTCCTATGAAGCCGGCGGCACCTGTCACTAAGACCTTTCGTCTACGATAAAATCGGTTGAGATGCATGACTGCACGGCATTTCTGTTAGATTTTCGTCCTCACGATTTGTGATGAGGTGTGAATAGACTTCGAGGATCTTCGGGACGACCACGGCTCTTGAGAAGCATTCGTCAAATCGTTCGCGGGCCTTTCGGCCCATTCGCATCCGCGTAACTGGGTCTCGCGCGAGGCGCACAATTGCTTCGGCCGCAGCGACGGGGTCGCCGTGCGGGACCAGGAAACCGTCAACGCCATCCCGAACGACAGAGCGACAGCCGGGCACATTCGTTGCGATCATCGGTATGCCGTAGCCCGCGGCCTCCATAAGCGCTCGCGGCATTCCTTCACTCTCGGACAAAAGGATCGCAATGTCGGCGCGCTCCCAGACTGTCGCGATGTCGGGAGCCTTCCCCATCCAGGTAATACCGTCGATCACAGAAAGTTGGGTCAGTTCGTCGGCTGTATAGCTCGTCGGATTTCCTGGATCTGGCGTCCCCCAGAGCTCCAACTCGATCCGTGGCCTCCGCGCCTGAGCGAGCGATACGGCCTCTACTGTGGTCTCGAGCCCCTTCGATTTGAGCATTCTTCCTAGAAACGCGATCCGTACGAGCCCATCACCCATGCTTCTTGTCGAGCGACGGGATTCGATCTCGATACCCCATCCACCGATAATCACGGAATCCGCCAGATGCGGAAACTCGCGGCGATCATCTTCGTTTTCGAATGAGACGAGAGCCGTTTGGCCCCGAGAGAGCCAGCAGGCCTGCAGGCGAACGAAGCCTCGGGCCATTTCGGCAGCCCATCCTGCGTGTCCCCATAGCTGCCCGAGGCCTGTGAACGAGGCGAGGAGAGGATACTTCCGTCCAATCGGGCCCGATAAGCCTAACAGCACAATAGACCTTATGGAGAGAGCATGGACGAGGTCCGGCCGCTCCTCCGTCAGAATTTTGCGAAGGCGCAGGATCGAACGAAGTAGGGAAACAAGCGACAAAGAGGCGCGTTCCGTCGGCGTCTCCAGCAGACGAAAGTCTTCTCGCTCGATCGCATCCCGCCGGTGCCGCACAAAAGTAGCGACCGTGACCTCAAAGCCTGCCGCTCGTGCTGCGCGAGCCGGCTCAAGGAAGTGGGTCGTGAACGTCCAGTCTTCCGGTACGATGTACAAGATCCGAGGCCGTGAAATGGACCCCGATTGTGGGACCACGTGCTTAGTTGGAAGGGGCTGCTCCGTTTGATAGACGGAGCGCATGATGACAACGAAGACGAGACGCAAGATCGACGCGGCACTGAAGGCAAAGATCGCGCTGGAAGCCGTGCGGGAGCAGACGACGGTGGCCGATCTGGCCCAGCGCTATGAGGTTCACCCGAACCAGATCTATGCCTGGAAGAAGCAGCTACTGGACCAGGCGGCCCGGGCCTTTGACGCGGGTGTCGGGCGGGAGAGCGAGGACGCTCGCGAACGAGAGATCGAGAAGCTGCACGCCAAGATTGGACAACTGACAGTCGAGCGCGATTTTTTAGCGCGGAGGTCCGGAAAATGAGCACGCCGGACCGTCGAGGAATGCTCGATCGCGCCGACATGGCGCTGTCGATTCGCCGGCAATGCATGTTGCTTGGTATCGCCCGCTCTGGGGTCTACCGGCCGCCACGGCCGGCCAACGACAACGACCTCGCCCTGATGCGGCGCCTCGACGAGCTGTTCACCGCCTGGCCGTTCCTGGGCTCGCGGCGAATGACCGCGATGCTGAAGGCTGAGGGGCTTCAGGTCAATCGCAAGCGTGTGCAGCGGTTGATGCGCAAGATGGGCATCGCGGCGCTGGGACCAAGGCCGAACACGACAAAGCCGGCGCCGGGCCACAAGATCTATCCCTATCTGCTGCGCAACATGACGATCGACCGGCCAAACCAGGTGTGGGCGGCCGACATCACGTATCTGCCCATCGGCCGCGGCTTTCTTTATCTCGTCGCCATCATCGACTGGGCGAGCCGTGCGGTTCTGGCGTGGCGGTTATCGAACACGATGGACGTCTCGTTCTGCGTGGCGGCTCTGGAAGAGGCGCTGGCGAAGTACGGCACGCCGGAGATTTTCAACACCGACCAGGGCAGCCAGTTCACCAGCGTGGCCTTCACCGGCGCGCTGGCGGCCGCAAAGATCAAGATCTCCATGGATGGCCGCGGTCGTTGGATGGACAACGTCTTCATCGAGCGGCTGTGGCGGTCTCTCAAGCATGAGGACATCTATCTCAAGGGCTATGCCGACGGCCGCGAGGCCAAGGCAGGGATCGCGAGCTGGATCGCCTTCTACAATGATCGTCGCCTTCATCAGTCCCTCGGCTATCGCACGCCGATGGCGGTCTGGCGCGAACGGATGCAGGCCGCGAAGGCTGTGGACATGGTGGACAACGCTGACGCGTTGACCACATGCCCACAGCAACAGCAGCAGACAGAGTCTCTGGCAGCGTGATAGAAAGGATCAGGAGCGGTCAGTTTCCAACTAACAAACCGGTTCAAGCGGTCCCGCTCCGCGGGTCCATTTCACCCGGCTCCGGAGCAAGGGGTCATGATGGTGGCTGTCCCCCGATAGATGATGAAACGGGGTCACGACTTGAGTCGGCCCCAAGCATCTGGAGACGGAGGACAGCCGTGGAGAATTATGCCGGAATCGACGTGTCATTGGAACTGTCGAGCGTGTGTGTTGTGGACGCCCAGGGTAAGATCCTGAAGGAAGCGAAGGTCGCAAGCGAACCCGACGCCTTAGTTGACTTTTTTGAGACGCTCGGCTTTGCAGTGAAGCGGATCGGGCTGGAGGCTGGGCCGCTGTCGCAATGGCTGCATGCAGGCCTGAAAGGTGCAGGATTTGAAACAGTTCTGCTGGAAACGCGGCACGTGAAGGCCGCATTATCTGCAATGACGGTCAAGACGGATCGCAAGGATGCCCGCGGGATCGCCCAGTTGATCCGGATGGGATGGTTTCGGCAGGTACACGCAAAGTCGGTTGATGCGCAAGAGATCCGGGCACTCCTGATCGCACGCAAACAGCTTCTCGGGCGGCTGATCGATGTAGAATTAAGTATCCGAGGGATTTTGCGCGGCTTCGGTCTGAAGGTTGGCCCGGTGACGCGAAGAAATTTTGAAGCGCGGATTCGAGAGTTGGTTGCAGGCCAGGCGACATTGGAGCGCATTGCTGGTGCGATGCTTTCGGCACGATCGGCCCTGAAGGCAGAATACGGAAGACTACACAAGGCTGTGCTGGCAATTGTGCGTGATGATGCAGTCTGCCGCCGGCTTATGACAGTACCAGGCGTTGGCCCCCTGGTGGCCATCACCTACAAATCGGCGCTTGATGATCCTCATCGCATTGTAAAGTCAAAGGCAGCAGGCGCGCTGTTCGGGCTCACGCCAAAGAAATATCAATCGGGAGAAAAGGACGTCACGGGCGGAATCACGCTGGCCGGCGATGAGACGGTGCGGACGGCCTTGTATGAAGCCGCCAACGTTCTGTTATCGCGCATCACGCGGTTCTCAAAACTCAAACGCTGGGGGATGGACGTCGCCAAGCGGAGAGGCTCGAAGCGCGCAAAGGTCGCCTTGGCACGCAAGCTCGCAGTGATCCTGCATCGGATCTGGGTCGATGGCACGACTTACCGATGGGCCGAAGCGGGCTCAATCGCAGCATAGAAGACGTGGAGGAGATCGAGAACGCAACCGGGATGAACTGAAGCCCGGTGCCCGAAGTCCCGTCGCCGGGACGGTGGATGCGGTGAAGCCGTTACACGCCCAGTGGCCGTCGTCCGACGAACCACGCGTATCTAGATAGGCTCACCGCTCCCTCTGACAGCATGATGTGGCGGCCAGGCGTCGACCACGAACAGAAGCATGAGCTCGGCGGCGTGGCGTTCACTCGGGAGGCTTGACATCATCGGGCCCATTACAGAAGCGCGCGTGTAGATGCGCGTCCAATATCGTAGACCGAGAGGCTGATCACCTCCTGAATCTGGTAGGATCTCTCTGTTGGAAATGGCCGCACACAGCCTCGGCCTTCCTCGAAGGCCTGATCGCGGCTATCCCCTACTGAAAACCTTAAACGACCATCGCCAGCGAGTGGAGCTATGACTGAATCTGGGTGACGGAGCCGATCAGGCGGCGTGGCTGTGCTGGGTCGGAATGACCTCGATGCCGTCAGCGAATCTGACACCGGCGATGAGCTTCGGCAACTGATTTGTGCCCTTCAATCGACGCCAGGTTTTCGAGGCTGCATCGATCAGCTTGAACACCATCAACCTGGCTGTCTGTGGCGACAACGATCCCTTGGTCCGAACTGTCCTGTGTCGCACCGTGGCGAACACGCTCTCGATCGGATTCGTAACCGGTATAAGATCCTCGGTGCTGATGTTCGGCTGCGGCTTTCAAGATCGTGGCGTATGGTGCGACCATCCGGGACAGAGGCACCGGGAGCACGAAAGTGTGGGCAGGCCGATGCGTACGATGAGCTGCGAGCTCGAGTTAGTAGCTGGCCGCCTCTACGACTAGCCCGGTTGCGCCGTGAGCGCGGATCCGTAGTTGTCGTGTCGCCCATCCGAACGTGCCTTTACGAGGCAGCGACCGTTTCTGCTTTATCGAACAATGAAATGGTCCTCCCTCAAAGCCTGGGGAATGAAACCTGCGAAGCGGATCGGCATGAAAAAGGCAAAGGTCGCCATCGCCCGCAAGGTCGCTGTCATCGTCCACTGCATCTGGGGCGACGGCACATCATTCCACTGGAGCAACGCGCCGGCCTGACGTTATTTTGAAAGGTCCTGGTCCTTTGCCGCCGCACCCAGTCCATACGCTGGTGGGTAAGGGTGCCAAAAACAGAGCAACCGGCGTGCCGGACCGAAAAGGCTAATCCTACGGGGATGGCGAGCATCGGGTCGACGACAATGGACGCAAAGCTGACAACCGCGTGCGACTGCTAACATTCTCACGCTAGCTCAATCAGTTTGGATTACTCGAAGGCAGCACATGGCGAGGCGGTAGGTTCTGGACCGGCATGATGCGAGCGCCGTGTGCTGCAGTTGAAAGTGCTCGATCCTATCAACTCGCATATAGCCGGTTGTCTTAGACTGGTCGCGCAGCAAGCTGATGCCGGTGTCGTCGTATTCATCTGGGCCAGTGCCAGGTCGATCACACATCGTCCGCAACTCGACGCCGAGCCTCTGGATCCGCACCGGCGAGGCACACCTTTCTATCTCTATTGAAACACTTTTGCGCAAATTCTCTGGTGGCACACTCATTGCTAGTTAGATCCCAGATCCCTGCCGGGGAGAATGCGCATTAGTAGCCTTAGCTAACCCTGCAATCGCAGTTGTGGCGATCGCGAGCTATCGCTCAAGCACTGTGGAGCCCACTTGATGCTCAGCTTCCTCGATTCGTTTGGCATTCAGCCGCAGAGGGCGTACGAATCGCTGCTTGGCCGCGCAGACGTTGTCCGCCAAGCCCGCTACATGATCGCGCACGTCACCTGCGAATGTTGACCGCCGCCGACAAGACCCAGTCGATCCAGTTGGCTACGGGCCGGCTCGATATCGCCGTGGAAAAGGCGGTCTGGCCGCTGGAAAGTCTTTGCGCGTTTGCGGCGCGCGAAAATCCGCGGCGGGGTTTCCTGGTCGTATCCCGCGTCCTAGGGCGCTATTTGCCCGCCACGCCGCAGATGATGCGGCAGAGCGCCCGCGATCTCGCGGCGCGGCTTCCTGACGATCTGCCGGGGCCGGTGCTCGTCGCCGGCCTGGCCGAGACCGCCGTGTGCCTTGCCCAGACGGTGCACGAGGAATTTCGCCTCGCAACGGGCCGGGTCGACATCCACTTCTTGCATTCGACGCGACAGCAACTGGATCATCCGTTGCTGTGCCGCTTCGAAGAACCGCACAGCCATGCCTCCGCGCATCTGATCTACAGGCCGGCGCTTCCGCAGCCGCGATCACTGGTATTGGTCGACGACGAGATCTCGACAGGAACGACCCTTTGCAACCTGGCCCAGGCGCTCGCCACTGCTTGGCCGCGGATCGAAGCAATGGCGGTAGCGACGCTGACCGACTGGTCGGCCGGCAAGACGTGGCAAGCACGCATGCCGCGTCCCACGTGCATCGCGGCGCTGCTGCGCGGACGCATGGAGTGGACGCAGGAGACGACGACGGTGCTCAACAGCGCGTTCGATACCGCTGCCGCTTCACTCGGGCGCATGGCGACGCATCGCAATTTCGGTCGGCTGGGACTCGACTGGCCCGTCGTGCCCGAACCCGATACCGCTGTGCCCGAGATCCTCGGCCCACTGCGGATCATCGGAACCGGCGAGTTCACCTATCCCCCCTTCCTGCTGGCGGAACGCCTCGCAGAAGAAGGGCATGATGTCGTCGTGCAGGCGACCAGCCGAAGCCCCGCACTCCCCGGTGCCGCGATGGCGACCAAGCTCCGCTTTGCTGACAATTATGGAACGGGCGTGCCCAATTACCTCTACAATGCCGACCGCGCCGATGGACGCGCGAACTGGATCGCGCATGAGACCGGCGCGGTGACAATCGACCCCGGGCTGATTGCCGCTCTCCGTGCCGAACTGATCGGCTGGACGGCATGACGCGTGCCATCGCCCTGGTCGATCTGGACGACACGCTGTTCCAGACGCTACGCAAATGCCCGCCCGATTTGCCGGCCGACCGGTTGACGCCGCTGGGCTTCGCGCGCGACGGATCGCCGCTGAGCTATGCGACCCCGCGGCAGATGCAGTTCCTGGAATGGCTGGCCGATACGACGCATCTCGTCCCCGTCACCGCCCGCAGCCTGGACGCATTGCGCCGGGCGCGCATTCCATTCCGCGCAGCGGTGTGCGCGCATGGCGGCGTCGTGCTGGATGACAGCGGTCAGGTCGACCTGGACTGGGCTGCGACGATCGCCGACCGCGCCGCGCCCTTCGCGTCGCAGCTTGCTAGCCTCGCGGAGGCGATCAGGCGCATGGCGCGCGACCGCGGCATCGCGGTCAACGCCCGTGTGCTGGTCGAGGACGCGCTGCCGCTCTACACCTTGGCCAAGCATGAAGATGCGGATGTCGCGGCACTTTTTGCGGTGGTCGACGCTGCCGTGCCGTCCTTGCCCAAGGGCTGGACGGACCACCGCAACGGCAACAACGTGGCGCTGACGCCACCCTATCTCGGCAAGGCCCATGCGGTGGCATATATCCTACCCGGCCTCCGCGCACGCTTCCCTGATGCGCCGGTGATCGGCATCGGCGACAGCCGCACCGATGCGCCCTTCATGGGCCTTTGCGATTTCGCCATGATGCCCACCCGTTCGCAGCTGGCCGGCGGCATGTTCCATGCGGACTGAGGTCGCGCCCCCGTTTTCGGGCAGCTACGACCCGGCCGACGTCACCTTCCTGCTCAAGCCAGTGGTAATGGCCCCGACTTCCGTCGCGGAAAAGGAAGCGGCGATCCAGTCCGGCCGCCACCACTATTCGGAGATGATCCCGCCGGAGAGGGTGCCGGACGACAGCTATCTATCCCTCTATCACGCCGCGCTTGCGCGGAACGGTGCCCGCTTGGCGCAGGATGTCGCCACCCTCGCTACGCAGCTCGCCGCACGCAGGCCGGGGCGCGAGCTGGTAATCGTCTCGCTGGCGCGTGCGGGGACGCCGATCGGCGTCTTGCTCGCGCGGACCTTACGGGCGCACGGACATCGCGCAGCCCATTATTCAATCAGTATTATCCGCGATCGGGGTGTCGACCGCGTCGCGCTCGCGCATATCGCCGGCCGGCACGATCCGCGCGACGCGGTGTTTGTCGATGGCTGGACCGGCAAGGGCGCGATTGCCGGCGAACTTCGCGCGGCCCTGGCCAATGCGTCATTCGGCTTCACACCGGACTTAGCCGTGATCGCTGACCCTGCAGGACAGGCAGACATCGCCGCGACGGCGGATGATTATCTGATCGCCTCGGGCTTGCTGAACGGCATCGTTTCGGGCCTGGTCAGTCGCTCGATCCTCAACGCCGCGTTGGTGGGGCCGGGCGATTTCCACGCCTGTGTCACCTACCCGCAATATGCCGGTGCTGATCTCTCACGTGCCTTCGTGGACACAATCGCGCCGTTGGCCGCTGCGGCGATACCGCAACCGGTAGACGGGCACGGCGCCCGCCGAGCGGCGCTGAAACAGGAATGCGAGGCGATGATGCGGCAGTTGCTGGCGCAAAGCGGAACGCGTGACCGCAACCGGATCAAGCCCGGCATAGCCGAAGCGACGCGCGCCCTGCTGCGGCGGGTGCCGGAACGGCTGCTGGTTCGCGATTTCGAGGACGCCGATGTGGGGCACTTGCTCCATCTCGCCGCCGCGCATGCCATTCCGGTCGATACGCTGAGTGGGGAATCGCAGTATCGGGCGGTCGCAATTATCCGTAGCCTGGGCGACGACGCATGAGCCGGGCTTCCGCCCTCGCCCTCGGCGTCATCTTGTATATGCCCTGCACCCGCGCGGATCTGGCCGATGCGTTGCTCGGCGCCAAGCGCCTACCCGGCCTCCGGTTCGCCCGGCTGTGTCTTGACAATGCCGTGCTCGAACGGGACCTGCCGGTCGCACTCACCTGGCTTTCGGCATTCCTTCGTTCCGAGCTAACGCCAAATTTTGTTGACGGCCGAGCCGGTCAGGCGGCGGTGGTTGTGGGCTGACGGTCAGTCGGTTTGGCGATGATCCCGCCGTTGAATGTCACATGGATAACGAGTTTTGGCAACTGGTTGTGGCCATCGAGACGACGCCAGCTTTTCTGCGCGGCCTCAAGAAGTTTTAAGACCATCGCGTGCGCCGTCCTGTTGAACAGGCAACCTTTCGACCGGATCGTGCGGTGGCGCACGGCGGCGCCATTCGTGGCGCGGGTGATTATGGCCAATCCGTCGCGCGTGTTCGCAATCGGACGGCCGATCCGACCAGGGTGAGCTGTGCCCAGCCAACTCGACGTCCATCTCGTCATGGATAACTGCGCCACTCACAAGACCCCGCTGATCGGGAAATGGCTGGCCAAACGGCCGCGATGGCATGTGCACCTGACCCCGACCAGTTCGTCATGGCTCAATCAGGTCGAGCGCTTCTTCGCGCTTCTTACCGACAAGAAGATCAGGCGACAACTTGGTCTCGCGCGGGCTCGACCCGACGGTGCCAAGACTGTTCATCGCCGACGGCGCGAAGGCGTTGTCGAAGGCCATCCGCCGCAACTTTGGTTCGGCCGCTGCGATCCAGCGCTGCCAGATCCACAAGGCGCGCAACATCATGGAACGCCTGCCAAAACAGCATCATGCGGCCACCCGTCGGGTGCTGCGCCAGGCCTGGGAGCTCGATGACGCCGACAAGGCTGAAAGATTGATCCGCAATCTCGCGCGTCGACTCGACCAGCAATGGCCCGGCGTAGCGGCGAGCATCCTCGAAGGCCTCGACGAAATCCTGACCGTCGTCCGGTTGAAGCTGCCGAAGGAGCTTCGTCGATCGCTCGCCTGTACCAACATCGCCGAGAACATGATGGGCACCATTCGCCGCGTCACGCGCAACGTCAAACGCTGGCGGGATGCCAGTATGGCCTTGCGATGGGTCGCGGCCGGCATGATCGAGGCCAACAAGGGCTTCCGACGATTGAAGGCGCATAAGCAATTGTCGCTTCTGCGTGCGGCCCTTCAAGCTCACCACGATCGCATGACGATCAAGCCCGTTGCCCATGTCACGAGGGCCGCGTAATCATTCGTTCCGGCAACGTCGGCCCGACGTAGTTCAACACCGATCGGGACATCTCCTCCTTCGAATCGTGCAACAAGAATGCACCATCTAAGCTTGGGACTAGACACCTAGATTAGGCCTAAGAAGATGCGGCCAGCCTGACAACGCGGCGAAAGACGGCGCAGGCGCTGGCTCTCACAGCGCGGATCGTGCTGACCTGTGCAGAAGGCGGTCAGAATAAGGAAGTGGCAGCCAAGCTGGGCCTGGAGCGCGGGACGGTAGGCAAATGGCGGCGGCGCTTTGTGGAGCAGCGCGTGGCCGGGCTGCACGATGAGCCGCGCTCGGGCGCACCGCGCAGCATTGACGATGGTCGCATCGAAGCAGTGATCGTGAGGACGCTGGTAAGCTGCCCCGAGAACGCCACTCATTGGAGTTCTCGGGGCATAGAGAAGGCCAGCGGCCTGTCGGTGTCGACGGTGCAACGCAGCGGGCCTTCGGGCTCCAGCCGCACCGGCTGGAGACATTCAAGCTCTCGACCGATCCGAACTTCGTCGCCAAGGTGCGCGACGTCGTCGGCCTTTACATCTCACCGCCGGCACATGCATCGTTCTGTGTGTAGACGAAAAATCCCAAATCCAGGCGCTGGACCGCAGTCAGCCGATGCTGCCGGTGCGTCCCGGTCAGCCGGCTCGAAGGAGCCATGACTGCAAAAGGCACGGCACCACATCGCTGTTCGCCGCCCTCGACATTGCGACCGGGCCGCCCTCAGGTCGGACATCGCCTCGTTCATCGAACGACACAACGCTGATCCCAAGCTGTTCCGGTGGACCAAGTCAGCCGACGACTTCTTTGCTTCTATCGAGCGTTTCTGCCGTTCCAATGCCCCGGCACAGCACGACGCGATGTTGCGAAATTCTGGTTCAGGACACTAGACGGCCTGCCGTTCGAACAGACTGCGATAGATGCCGCCGGGTTGCACGGTCAGTGCCGGATGCGTGCCCTGCTCGACGATCTCGCCACGATCGAACACCAGGATGCGGTCTAGCCCGCGCACCGTCGACAGGCGGTGCGCGATTACGATCGAGGTGCGGTCCTTCATTAGCCGTTCCATCGCCTCTTGGATTAGCGCTTCCGATTCTGAATCCAGGCTCGACGTCGCCTCATCCAGGATCAACACTGGCGCATCGGCAAGGAACGCGCGCGCGAGCGCAATGCGCTGCCGCTCGCCGCCCGACAGATTTACGCCCCACTCGCCCACCAGCGTGCCGTAGCCCTTCGGCGGTCGTATGATGAAGTCATGCGCATGGGCGAGCCTCGCCGCGTCCTTGATCGCGGCCATGCTGGCGCCGGGTCGGCCATAGGCGATGTTTTCAGCCAACGAGCGGTGAAACAGGATTGGCTCCTGCTCCACGATCGCGATCTGGCTGCGCAGCGACTGCTGCTTGGCTTTCGCAACGTCCTGGCCGTCGATCAGGATCCGGCCGCCGGAGACGTCGTAGAGCCGCTGAAGCAGCTTGACGAACGTGGTCTTGCCGGAGCCGGAGCGGCCCACGAGACCGATCCGCTCGCCGGCGCGGATGTTGATCGACAGTCCGTCGTAGAGCGGCACGCGATCGCCGTGATAGAGGAAGGTGACGTTCTCGAACGTGATCCTCCCAGAGTGAATTTTGATCGGCTTGGCGTCGGGAGCATCGATAATGCCGATCGGCTCGCCATAGATCGTAACCAGTTCCCCCATGTCGTTCACCGAGCGCTGCAGATTGTTGATGTGCATCCCAACGTCCCGCAAATAAGCGTGAATAATGTAATAGCTCGTCAACACATAAGTGACGTCGCCTGGAGAGGTCCGCCCCGCTATCCACAGGAGGA
Source organism: Bradyrhizobium sp. SMVTL-02 (assembly GCF_051853005.1). NCBI lineage: Bacteria > Pseudomonadati > Pseudomonadota > Alphaproteobacteria > Hyphomicrobiales > Nitrobacteraceae > Bradyrhizobium > Bradyrhizobium sp. SMVTL-02. The sequence goes on from NZ_CP182469.1 coordinate 7,963,827, forward strand.
TGGCGCCACCGATCACCGAAGCACGAAAGCACAAGAGCATCATCTGCTGCACCGTGCTCGTGCAGTTGGACCGCAGCCAGGTGCGCTGCACCCGCGCCCGCCAGCGTCTGACCACCCCGTCAAACCGCGCATCCTCACGCGCCGCAGCACCGAAGGATTTCACCACAGTATTGCAGGTGAGTGCGTCCGCTAGCGTGCCGCTGACTTTGCTGTCCCAGGCGTTGGAGACGCGCGCCGCCGGCGCGATGTAGCCGATCGTGAATGCCGCCGTCATGGCGACATAGATAACTGCGCCGAAGCCGAACACGGCGCCGAGCTCGAGCCAATGCAGGCCGAGCAGGATCGTCGAGCCCACGAGCACCGCGAGAGACGGCAACAATGCCGTCAGGATCGTATGATTAAGCAGTTCGAGCGCCCACATGCCGCGGGTGATCTTGCGCACGGTCGAGCCGGCGAACGAGTTTGCGTGCCAGTCCGTTGAGAAGCGCTGTACTCGCATGAAGCCCCCACGGGCCACATCTGACATGGTCTTCAGCGTGAACGGCACGATCGCCTGCAAGCCCATAAACCGCAGTACAATCGAGAGCAGACCAAGCGCGAGGGTGCTAGCGAACGCAATCAGTGCCGCATGTCGCGCCGCCTGGTCGGAGGGGACCGAGGTCAATGCGTCCACTAGACGGCCGGAATAGACCGGCATGAACAGATCGGCAACCGTCGCCCCCAAGAAGCCGACCAGGACAACAATGGCACGGACTGGCTGCTTCAGCCAGTGCTCCAACGCAAACGGGAGAACCACGCCGATTGCGACGAGGCGTTTGTTATCTTGACTGCTCATGGCGCTAGGGGCTTGCGGCGCACACTGTGTAAAAACCGTTCGCTCCAAACCCGATGTGCACAATGCTTGGCGCGCCGTCCGAGGGATGCGATAAATGCCCGTAGTCTTTGGGCTGCGGCCGAAGTCTTCTAACCATTCCACCCACTCCTGGCGTAACCGCTGAGCTGAAGCGCCTCACGCTTTGCGTGCTCCTCCGAGATCCACTCAAGCTACTGTCCGAATTTGCGACGTGGATTTGCATGCGGCGGGGAGAGACTGTCGTTGAGACGATCGGCGGTCCGATTGCGAACAGGCGGGTGTACCGTCCCTTCGGTAGGGCCGTAGTTGTTTATGAGCTTGAGAGCCGCTGGTAGAGACGCAGGCAAACGTGGGAGACGATCCCCGCCAACAAGCAAGTACTCCAATCTGGAATTGATGAGCTTATCTTCCAGCGCGAGTGTAGCCAGTGGCGTGATCAAAAATGAAACGGCCAGCGATTGATCTCGCCACCATTGCAGCAGACGCAAGGAATCTGCTGCTGCCGCTCTGGGCGGCAGCAGCGATGTGCTGCGGTTACATAACGCAGACCATAGCTCCCACGTGCTGGCATCGAATGCTGGTCCAGCCGTGAGTGCGCAGCAGGATTCTGGTTGCGGACACAACGCTTGCACATGCCATGCTATGAGATTGACCAGGCCGCGATGCTCGACCATGACCCCCTTGGGTGATCCGGTGGATCCTGAGGTGTAGATCACGTAGGCGAGGTGGCGCGAGGTCAGGCCGAGCGCACGCGGGTCCGGATCCGACGCCGGGAGATTGGCCCATTCCGGCGTCGCTGCCGCCAGATCCACCACCGTCAAATCGCGTAGCGCCTCGCCGCCCAGCGCGGATCGTCCGGCCGCGTCGGCCAGCAGCAGGTGGGGCGCCAGCACCTGGTGCAGCCGCGCCGACGGATAGGCCGGATCCAGCGGATGATAGGCGCCACCCGCGTTAAGGATCGCCAGCAGCCGGACCACCATCGCCACGCTGCGCGCAACGCAGATCGCCACCTGCTCGTCCGGCGACACCCCGAGGGCGATCAGATGATGCGCCAGCTGGTTTGCCCGCGCATTGAGCTCGCCATAGCTGACGCGCTGGTCCTGATAGACCTCCGCCACAACATCCGGCGCCTGGCGCACCTGGGCCTCGAACAGCTCATGGATGCACTGCTGTTCAGGATACGTCACCGCCGTCCGGTTCAGATCCTCCAGCAGATACGTGCGCTCGGCGACTGACAGTACCTCAATCCGCCCAACCGGCTGCTCGGCATCGGCAACAACAGCAAGCGAATTTAGCAAATGCATCCAATCGACCAAACTGAACCCTTAGACTTGGGTCGCGACGATCGTGACGGGTTCCCTTTGCATCTTAAGCAATGGATGTGCCAAATAGTGTTCGACGAGCGTTTCCTCGTGACACAACGCGCCTCTCGCTGCGTTGACAGGGTGTTCCCGACTTGCAGTCGAGCTTCGGACATCGATGTCTTGGAGATGACACAGCTTAATAGCGTCTAGCGGTTCTTGCCCGAGTGAGAACTGAAGTGTTCGTATTGCTTACCGTGCCGCACATGACGGGTCGGCCTTAGTGATCTTATCTCTCAGCCTTCGCTGATCAATTTCGACCAGAGCCGCTCCGCGAAATCCAGATGGCATTTCATTACGTCCGACGGAGTGTTGGATGAGCTATGGCTGATTTTGGGTGACGCGGCCTGATCAGGCGGCGTGGCTTTCAGTGTTCGGAATGACTTCGATTCCGTCGATGAACTTTACACCGGCGATGACTTTCGGCAACTGGTTCGTGCTCTTCAATCGCCGCCAGGTCTTCGACGCGGCGTCGATGAGCTTGAACACCATCAGCTTCGCGGTTTGTTGCGACACGATCCCTTGGTCCGCACCGTTCGGTGGCGCACCGTGGCGAAGACGCTCTCGATCGGGTTCGAGCTGCGTAGGTGGATCCAATGCTCGGCAGGGAAGTCGAAGAAGGCGAGCAGCGCGTGGCGATCCTTGATCAGGCACTCCACCGCACGTTCGTATTTGACGTGGTATTTTTCGACGAAGACGTCGATCGCGGTTTCAGCTTCGGCCCGGTGTGGGGCCAGATAGATGTTCCGCAGGTCGTTCTTCATGGTGCCCTGCACGGATTTGGCGACCTTGTCGAGTACGTTGCTTACTTTATGGCACCAGCATCGTTGGTGCCGCGTGCCGGGAAAGGCCTCGTCCAGTGCCTTCCAGAAGCCGAGGGCGCCGTCGCCGATGGCGAGTTGCGGGGCAATCCGTAACCCGCGTTGCCGCAGGTCGATCAGGAGTTCGCGCCAGCTCTGCGCGCTCTCGCGCACGCCGACCTGGAAGCCGATCAGCTCCTTTCTGCCTTCCGGCGTGGTACCAATCAGCACCAGCATGCATTCGCTGTGATCTTCCATGCGGGCCTGCAGGTACACGCCATCGGCCCAGATGTAGACATAGCGACGCGCCGACAGATCGCGTCTCTGCCAGCGTTCGTACTCGACCTGCCAATCGGCCTTCAGGCCGGCGATCACCGAAGGCGACAGGTTCGGCGCATCCTTGCCGAGCAGCGCCGAGAGCGCCTCCTGGAAGTCGCCGGTCGAGATGCCGCGCAAATAGAGGACCGGGATCAAGGCATCCAGGCTCTTCGTCCGCCGCGCCCATAGCGGCAGGATTGCCGAACTGAAGCGGAGGCGGTCGCCTGGCCCGCTCGCTCCGCGGTCGCGGACCTTGGGACGAGCGACCTCCACCGGACCGATGCCGGTCGCAATCTCGCGCACCGGACCGTGCCCATGTCGGACCAGGCGCGCTCGACCGTCGGGCAGCGTCAGATTGGCCGTGCTGGCCAGAAACGCCCCAACCTCGATCTCGATCGCCCTAGCAAGCAGGTCCCGCGCGCCGGCTCGAACGATATCGGTCAGTGGATCATCAACCGCGGACGGCTGACGGAAAGCAAGAACATTGGTAGTCTCGGTCATGGCGTATCGCTCTCCTCAAGAGGTTCTGGCAGGCTCGTCACCCGCCTCGATACGCCGCCTTCCTCACACCGTCATCACCCAGATTCCGCCATAGCTCCGGTTGAACCGGTCCAAAGTCGGTAGCGCGGTCCGCGGGATAAGGTTTTCTCGAAGCCGGTGCGCTCCGATCGACGCTGCATCGTCCCACACTGCCAACTCTATTCTCGCTTTGTCTCGGCTACACGGCTCGCGAGGTCCTGCAAGGGGGATGTAAAGACGTCGGCTGTCTAACAAAGATCACCCGCAGCGTCCGATCTCTGACAGCCTTGGTTTCTATCGGACAAAGATGCGCAGCAGAACAAAACGACGGAAGTTGCTTCGCGGTCTTTGTCTCTCCATTACGCTAGATGCTTGGCATCGGCTTTGCATAGAGAGACTGGGAACCTGGTGGAAAGCCACCCTGCTCGCACAACGTATTCTTGAGGTTACGCTTTCTTGGTCACACTTTGACCTCGCTTGCGAGCAGTTCGCCAGATGAGAGACGCCATAGATAGGCAATCCGGCACCACAGCGCAATTCAGTATCACGGGGCGGCATCTACTCTAGAAGATAGGAGGTCAGGCCATGTCTGACTCGTTCCAGCGCTCCAACCTGGCCCAGTCAATGAAAGCGCAACGTGCAGAACTCGAGCACGCGCTCACCCACAGCCCATTCAGAGCCCACGCCGATCGCATGATAGAGGCAGGTGCCAGGACCATCAACGTTCTGCAAATCGGGTGGACACTGCGGGTCAAGCGCAGCTGCGAAAGGGTCTTTATGCTCCTGCCCGAGCTCTTGGCAAGCGGCGAACGTCTGGCCAAAGATCTGCGGAATCTGCGTGAGAATGGACAGATTGGCGTTTCCTGGCGCGAATACATCCGCGATGCCAGCCAGCGCACCATATTGCTAATGGATCTTCTCCGAGAAAGCGGCGACATCTTCCTTGAACATGAGGCGGCAGGCTGTCCACCCGCTCTTTTCTACAAGTACGAAACGATCATGGACGGGCGGGATCTTCCCATAAAGTCCAACTTTGTATTGCTACGCATCATCCCGCCCCAAGACGTTACGGCCGATTACTCCCGTCGTCGGCCCTTTGTTATCATCCCTCCGCGTGCGGGACACACTGCGGGTGTCGGCGCCCACGCACCAGATAGTCAGGTCGGCGTCGTATTGCGCGAAGGTCATCCCGTTTATATGGTGGGCTTCCGCCGCGAGCCGGAGCAGGATCAACATCTTTCCTATGTTGCCTGCGCCGAAGCGGCGTTTGTTCGGGAAGTGGCGCGCCGGCATCCGCGCGCCCCTCTCCCCGCCGTTGTTGGCAACTGCCAAGCAGGCTGGGCGACCCTCGTCATGGCCGCAACAAACCCTGACTTGACAGGACCCATTGTCATCAATGGATCGCCAGTGACGGCTGTGTCGGGAAACATCGGCGATAATACTTTCCGCTACATTGCTGGCATATACGGCGGAGTCTGGATCCCAATGTTTCTGTGCGATCTCGGCAAGGGCATGTTTGATGGGGCCAACCTCATACATAATTTCGAATTGCTCAATCCCGAGCGACTGTTCCTAAAGTACGCTGAGCTTTTCCGCGACGTGGACACGGCGCGCGGAAGCTTCCTTGCCAGCGAGAAGTGGTGGAGCAGTTTCTGCCTGCTGCACGAGAACGAGATCTGTTGGATCCTGGAAAACCTGTTCATCGGCAACCGGCTCGGCAAAAACAAGGCCTATTTGGGATCGGAGCGTCAGCACGTGGATCTCAAGCAAATTCGGGCACCGATCGTCGTGTTTGCCAGCCATGGCGACAACGTTACTCCGCCGCAGCAGGCCCTGAATTGGATCACAGATATTTATGAGAACGAGGAGGAAATCCGCGTTCGCGGCCAACACATTATCTATATGGTGCATAATGACATTGGACACCTCGGCATCTTCGTCTCTTCAAAAGTTGTCAATAGAGAGTTCAGGCAAGTCGCAACCACTTTCGAAGCGATCGAAGCGTTGATGCCCGGACTCTACGAAATGTGCGTCAAGGATATTCAAGAGCATGATGGGCGGAAAACTTTCAGTGTTGAGCTGGTCGAACGCAGCTTCAAGGACATCCGGGCATTGAATGACAACTATCGTGACGAGTTTCCTTTCGACGCGGTTCACCGCACTTCTCAACTGCAGGCACAGATCTATCACACGATCGGCCGCCCCTTCGTAAGAGCGGCAGTCACAAGCTTCACGGCCGACGCCAGTCGAACTGTTCACCCGGAGCGCCTGTCGCGAGCGGTAATTTCTTCGCGAAATCTGATGCTGACTGGCTTGAAGTCGATGACCGAACAGGTTCGTCGGTCTCGAGCAAAGGCCAGAGTGGATAATCCATTCCTGCTTGCGGAAGCACTGTATGTGCAGCACATTGCAGAGGCCATTATCTTCTGGCGCGACCTGCGCGATATGATTTATGAGCTGCTGTTCCACAGCATGTGGAACACTCCTTTTCAGCGCTACTTTGGTAGTCCCTACGAGGTGATCCCGAGGCAAATGACGCCCGAAGAATTGCGGTCGCGCCCGGACGTTCAGTTTGCGCTTAAGATGATCGCGACCGGCGGCTTCATCGAGGCCCTCATCCGTATGATGGCGCTGCTTGTGACCGATCGCGGCGGTATCCGTCGCGATCGTCTAGATCGCTGGTCACGCGTCCTGACGCAGAACGAGCCATTCCGCTCCGTACCTTCTGACCGTCTGACTGCAATCACGCGCCAGCAGACCATTATCGCCACCTTGGAACGGGAGCAAGCAATCGAGACGCTGCCGTTGCTGCTGGATGAGTCCGAGGAGCGGCGGCGCGCCTACCTGGTCGCATGCTATATACCCGGTCCCATTGCGGAAATGTCGCCGAGCACGATCGACCTGCTATTGCGGTTTGCTCAGGTGCTTCAGCAACCGCCAATCACTGCCGATGTTACAGAAAATCCGTTGGCGGAAATGGAGGCTGAGTAAAGCGCCGATGCTTGGGACGAAAGGACGACCGTCGGCTTGAGGATGTCAGGCGTGGCAAATGAGGGCAATGTCTATGCGCCTCGTAGTTGGCCCATGATTTGAAGCCAGTTCGTCCTGCACATAGTACTCTGACGCCCCTCGCCGGATCGGCCAAACATGCTCGACGCGAGCCATATTGTGTGTTCCGTATCCTGAGCGCTGATCGTAACGGCGGCCCCGAAAGTTCAAGAATTGGATTGAGGAAAGAAGGGAGCGGATACCGATGCGGCCCCCCTTGCAAAGAACCAGCCGCCGCTGGAGTCGGCCAATCGAGTGGCGTCGCTCCGATATAGGTTGTTGGGCCACTTTTTTACCGCCGGGCTCCGCAAGAATGGAGGCTTCGTCTTGGACCACGATACCATCCGCGCCGAGTTGATGTACCTAGAGTCCCTTGGCTCCCGAGTCTCGGGCTCAAAGACCCACGACCAACTTGTCGAGCATGTCAAACAGCAGTGGGCGGGGTTCGGTATGCGGGTTCACGAGGACGTCTTGCATTTCGATCGCTGGAGCATGCCTGCCGAGAACCCGAACCGTCTGCGCCTTAAGATCGACGGGCGCGACGTAGAGATCTCTTCGGTCTTTCCCTACTCCGGGATCACCGGCCCGCTTGGGACCGAGAAGCAGTTGTACAGATTGCGTGGTCCAATACCGCGATGGACCAAAGCACGCGGCAGAATTGCGGTCATCGAGGTCCGCAATCGTGAGTTCCCGTTTAGTGCGGTGGTCAAGACTTGGGATCGGGCGCATGCATGGGGCAAGACCACTATGCCGCTGCTGCCTACGACAATCGCCGGCCTTGGTCTGACGCGTGCTCGACGAGCTGGCGTTGAGGCCGTGATCTTCGCCTGGCGCGGCATTAGCCCTTCTAACGCCAAAGGGCAGTATTTACCGTTCACGTTGCCCTACCAGGACATTCCAGGCGTCTTCGTGGCTGGAGACGAGGCCGGCTTCGTGCTGGACGCCGCCTCAAGGGGCAGGCGGGCGACGCTCGTCGTCGACGCCGTGATCGAGCGAGACAGCACTATGCGAACAATATGGGCCGCGGTGGAAGGTAACAGCGCCCCGTACGAAACTATCCTCGTGGTAAGCCACAGCGACGGTACAAATATTCTCGAGGAGAACGGCCACATCGGTTTGGTCGAACTCGCGCGCCAAGTGGTCGCTCAACCGTTGGCACGCACAGCCGTCTTCCTGTTAACCGCTGGACACCTCCGAATCCCGGCGGTCACCGATCATGGCCAAGCCACTTCGCGCTGGTTGCGGGACCACCCGCAGTGGTGGGCCGGTGGTCCGAGAAATCGCCACGCAGTGGCAGGTCTGGTGATCGAGCACCTCGGTGCTCGGGAATACCTTGATGATCCTCTCAAAAACAACTATGGCCCGACAGGCAACCCTGAACCCGAACTGCTCTACGCCTCCAACCCGGAGCTGACGGCGCTTATCGAATCAGAGTGGCGTACAACCGGGAAGGCGCCGAGAGTGTCGGCCCCAAACGCACTCATTCAGTTCGGCGAAGGCCAGCCGCTCTACCTAAAAGGCATCCCAAACATCGCGCTCGTCACCGTGCCGCAGTACCTATTAAGTACGGAACCGGGCGACTACGTTGACATCGCTCTCCTGGAGAGACAAATAGCCAGCTTCGCGAGACTGCTGCAACGAGTCGACGCTATGTCCAGCAAGGAAATCGGCACCGTCAAGGTTGTCACACCACTGGCGAAGGCGGCTGCCGCGCTGCGCGCGATTGGTATTCTGGCTTGCAGCTCATCGCTCTGGCGGTAAACCGCTTGCCGTCGCTCTGACCCATATGAGGACCAGAGCATGTAGCGCGGGCCTTTAGCGTAGCCTAATCCAACATGCTGATGTCCCTTCATGATCTTCAGTCGTGACAATTCGACTAATTAACGTTGATCCCTCTGCGTCCCAACAGCGCCCTTTTCATGTCTATCTGCGATCAGAGCGCCGGTTGGGCCCGAAGTCCATCGTCCGCCATCTCCCAGTCATCCGCAGGTTCCTGCACGAGGTGTGCTCCGGCGGCGCTGCCGCCCTGTGCAAGATCAGCCAAGAGGACGTGATCGGCTACGTTGAGCGCCACGCCCGGATTGGAGCCCGGGAACACGCAAGGCGATGTGCTGGTCGTTGCCTGCCTTTCTCCGTTACCTCCACCATCGAGGGCTGAACTCGCGCTCGTTGGGGGACTGTGTTCCATCAGATGCGCCGATGGAGGCTCGCAACTCTACCGACCTATCTGCCTACCGCTCAGGTGCGGAAGGCTCTTGACGGTTGCGACCGAAAGACGGTGATGGGACGGCGCGATTGCGCCATTCTGTTGCCGTTGGCCAAGCTCCGGCCTGTGGGCCGACGAGCACGCGCGATGATATGGACTGGCGCTCCAGCGAGATACTCGTTCGCGCCAAGGGCCGCGATACTGCCAGACATTGGCGCGGCTATCGTTGCATATCTGCGCAATGGCCGCCCAAAGTCCTCGTGCCCACGGCTGTTCGTCCGCACACTCGCGCCACACGTCGGCCTTGTTTTTGGATGCGCGATACGCCAAGGCCACCCTCTATCGCGTTAAAATCGAAGGCGCGCCCAACGCTGCGCCCATATCTTCCGACATAGTCTCAGTACAGAGCTTCTCCGATCTGCGGCGACCTTTCGGAGATCGGACAGTTGCTGCGGCAAGAGAGGCGACGGGCGACACCTCCGCTCTCGGAGTCGAAGTTGGCGACATGGCGCGCGAACCCGCGCACGTCGCTCAATCGCGGCGCCCAGGATGCATGCCGATCGGGCGGCGGCATTGCCCATTCCATTGCCAGCTTCTTGGTGATGATCCTGGCTTTGCGCTTCTCCAGAAGGCAATGAAGTCGGCGAGCCGACGGGTCTGGTGCTCACACTTGTATCCCAGCCCCTTGCGCATGCTCAGGTACTTATCGGGTGCGCAGTGCAGATCGGTCATTGCACGGCATGCTGCCCCGATGAAAGCGCGCCAAGCCCCATGTCTACAGCGACGCGGAGATCGATGCGATGCTGTAATGGCCCATTAGTGGGGATGCCGAGAGCCCGGGGCTGAACTCAGGATTGTATGAACTCCTTAAGCTTATCGATCACTGTTTACCTGGAGTTGCGGTTTCCGAAAGGATATCAATGACCTCGAGCTTGGCGTCATACTCCTCGTATGTGCCGAGCACGGGTTCGCCAAGTGCAATATTGTGCACGGGATCGACAACGGAGGGTGAGTCGTAAGTTAAGGAGGTGGGTCCAGTAAACTGAACTTCTTCGCCAAGCTCGTCGCGTCGCAACGTTCGCGCGGTGCACCATTTGACGAGCTGCGTTACTGCACCCTTCCCGCGCTCATTGATGGGGGGCAGATGCCGAACCGAGTAGAAATACGTCCGCGCAGAAAACATCTGTTGCGAACTCGAGCTCATGCGCTCGTCCGGTTGAGCGGTAAGAGTCAGCAGGCGCTTGCCAGCTGGACGCTCGAGCGTACCCTGAATTAGGCCAGCTTCTCTAATCAGAGTAATGTGCGCCAGCTTTTTTGGAGCACCAAGAACCTCTCGCCCCGAGGCAAGCGCTGCATCATTCGTTGTCACGTAAATGTAAGGAATGTAAAAGCCGGTTTCACCGCCGGGATCGCGAACTTGAATTCCTGAATAGCACTCCGAGTACGGCCCCACAGTGCTTGAGGGATAGCTCGCGACCCCCACAATGGCGATTGAAGGGTTTGCTACAGGTACTAATCCCTTCGGCAATAGAGACGAGACCTCGTGCCCCACGCTGAATACAAGGTTTATGGCTTGGCAGCCGAGAAACGCGCTGCCACGGCCTTTGCTCCCACGGTAGAGAGGCGCATCAAACGGAATACCTTTGACGTCGGGCATCGCATTCCTCCTGTCTCTTGGAGTGTTTGGACGCAACTGTAGATTCAGCTAACTCATCTCACCAAGAGTATTAGGTTGTTGAAGCCTCCTGAAGAGACTGTGATGTGCAACTTCCAATGCGGCTCGGTGATCCGTCGGCTCATAGATCCGGTGATCGCGATCGTCTTACAGACGACGCATCCAGTTCTGCGCGTTGCACCTCAATTCTGTGCTCAGAATGAGCCTGACGATTGTGCGTTCATTCCGGCGAAGCGTGCTCACCGACGATGACGCTACTCGACAGGCCTCTCTATCTGTCGTCTGCGAGCTATGCAGGATTTTGGGTGACGAGGCGATCAGGCGGCGTGGTTTGCCGGCATGTGGATGACCTCGATGCCGTCGTTGAATCTGACACCTGCGATGAGCTTCGGCAACTGATTTGTGCCTTTGAGCCGCCGCCACTTTTTTGATGCGGCGATAACCAGCTTGAACACCATCAGCCTGGCGGTCGTTGAGGACAGCGATCCTTTCGTTCGCACGGTTCTGTGTCGCACGGTCGCGAACACGCTTTCGATGGGGTTGGTCGTGCGCAAGTGATCCCAATGCTCGGCAGGAAAGTCGTAGAAGGCCAGCAGCGCGTCGCGGTCCTTTGCGAGGCATTCGACCGCCCGGCCGTACTTGGTGCGGTATTTCTCGGCGAAGACGTCGATCGCCACTTCGGCGGCCGCCCGGTTTGGCGCCCAATAGACTTCGCGCAGGTCCTTCTTCATGTTGGCCTGCACCGAGAGCGGGACCTTGTCCAGGACGTTGACGGTCTTGTGCACCCAGCAGCGCTGGTGCCGCGTGCCGGGAAACACCTCGTCAAGCGCCTTCCAGAAGCCGAGCGCGCCGTCACCAACGGCAATTTCCGGGGCGATTTGCAACCCGCGTTGCTTCACGTCGATCAGGAGCTCACGCCAGCTCTGCGCGCTCTCCCGGACACCGACCTGAAAGCCGATCAACTCCTTCTTGCCTTCCGGCGTCGCGCCGATCAGCACCAGCATGCACTCGCCGTGGTCTTCCATGCGTGCCTGCAGGAAGACGCCATCGGCCCACACATACACGTACCGCCGCGCCGAGAGATCGCGCTTCTGCCAACGCTCATACTCGCCCTGCCATTCGGCCGTCAGCCGGGAAATCACCGCCGGCGACAGGTTCGGCGCGTCCTTACCCAGCAGGGCCGTCAGCGCCTCCTGGAAATCGCCCGTCGAGATGCCACGCAGGTACAACACCGGCAACAGCGCATCCAGGCTCCTGGTCCGCCGCGCCCATAGTGGCAGAATCGCCGAGCTGAAGCGGATCCGCTCGCCATCGCCGGCTGCACCGCGGTCCCGGATCTTCGCCCGTGCGACCTCGACCGGTCCGATGCCGGTCGCAATCGTTCGAGCCGGGCCGTAACCATGCCGCACGACACGGGCGCGCCCGTCGGCAAGCTTCAAATCTTTCACCGTGGCAAGAAACGTCTCGACTTCGATCTCCACGGCCTGCGCCAGAAGCTGCCGAGCACCAGCTCGCAAAATATTGGTCAGTGGATCGTCGATCTCGTCGGGCTGACGAAGGGCAACAATATTGCTAGTCTCGTTCATGGCGTATCGCTCTCCTTGAGAGGTTCTGGCAGGCTCGACACCCGCCTCGATACGCCGCCTATCTCATTCCGTCATCACCCAGCTTCACGCATAGCTCGTCGTCTGCAACGTCGATGCCAAGCACCTCATCGGGCGTTATAGGACTCGCTCGGCTGAAGATGTCGAATTGGAGTACGAGGAGGCCGCCGACAACCTCCGCCTCTTCTTCTGTTGCCTTTCCGCTTGTTTGATTGGCGACGCGGAATGTCGAAAGCCCGACATGATCAAGCGGGACATAAACGGATGAGGAGCTCGCATGGCTCAAAGTTGTGGGTGGCTCGACTAAGCCTTCATAAGTCGAAACGCTTTCGCTGTGCATGGCCCGAAACGCATGCTAGCGGATACCCAGGTCGCGTAAGAAGATCGGAACAGCTGTAGCAACTCTGCAAGAGTTGCTGGAGTTTGCATTCGTATCAGATTCTCGGCGCGTCGATTGCACAGGGTGGATACTCCAATTCGCAAGGCTCGGAGAACCTCATGCGTTCTGCGCCCCACTCCCGCGGCCAGCCACCAAGAGCTCAGTACGTGCACCTGTGCGGAACCGGCATTGCGTCGCCTGCGGTCCACACCCATCTTGCGGAGGAAGCTCGGTCGTGAATTGTTGGGCTCAACAAGGTGGCCCAATGTCGCGAAGCCAATTCAACACTCCGACGGTAACGCCTGAGCGGCGGACGCGTGTCCACGACGTGAAATCGTTATCGAGTTGGTTTTTACGCCGAGTTACACGGGGACTCCGACAACCATCGGGCATCGCAGCGCGACACAGCAGATCGACCAGGGGCCAATTGAGAGCATAGTGGATGTCGCAAAGAGCTTGCACCACCACACTGTCGAGGAAGCAAAATTATGGGACGTGTCAGCGAAAAAGTCATTCTGGTGACCGGCGGGGCTCGAGGGATGGGGGCCGCTCATGCGCGCCTGCTGGTAGCGGAGGGAGCAAAAGTCGTGATCACCGATATTCTTCATAAGGAAGGAGAGGCCTTCGCGGCCGGCCTTGGCGCATCCGCGATCTATCTGTACCAAGACGTTGCTCAGCCAGAGGAATGGTGCCAAGCGATCGCGGCTGCGGAGAACAAGTTTGGCGCGCTGCATGGCCTTGTTAACAATGCCGGCATAGCCAGTATTGCTCCTATCGAGCAGTTTCCGCTCGAGCAGTGGACGAAGACCCTTGCTGTCAATCTCACCGGTGTATTTTTGGGAATGCAGACTGCCCTGCCGGCCATGCGCCGCGCGGGCGGAGGCTCGATCGTCAACATCTCGTCGGTCGAGGGGCTGAGGGGTAGTGCAGGGCTTCACGCCTACGTTGCTTCCAAGTTTGGCGTGCGGGGCATAACCAAGTCCGCTGCTTTGGAGGCCGCGGCGTCTGGGGTTCGCATCAACTCAGTCCATCCGGGGTTAATCAACACTTGGATGACAAAGGACTTCGATTGTTCCAGTTTTCCCATTCCGCTTGGGCGGGCAGCCGAGCCGCCAGAAGTGTCGCAGGTAGTGTTGTTCCTGCTCAGTGACGAGTCCTCTTATCTTACGGGTTCCGAAATCGTCGTCGATGGCGGTCTGACGATTGGCATCCCGTACAAGTGTCAGGCGCCCGAAAGCATCTTCTGACTAGAAGTTGACCAATTGTCACATAAAACAGGATCTGAGCTTGTGATGTATTACAGCAGTGGGAACTACGAAGCCTATGCTCGTCTCCGCAAGCCGTGGACAGCAAGACGGCGTGGTTCGTTGGTTCAGGCTTGGCGGCGCTCTCCGGCGCGGCCGCCGGTGCTGGTTCCGGCGACATAGTCGAAATAGTCCGCCAGACGATAGTCGGCGCGGTTGCTTGCCTTGGTTAGCAACCGCTCGATTTCCTCTAGAATTTTCAACGAGAGGCCCCCTCGGATTCCGCCCCCGTCGATGGCAAGACGTTTGCGCGGCCCGCCACTCTCGAGCCGCGCTTTTAGTTCAATCCGACGTTCTGGAAGACGTCCCACCATGTGCTTCTCCCGCTTCTGAAACGTAAGCGGCAAGCTGAGGCCGTCAGGTGGCGTCGTTCCATGGCATAAGCGCGTCGATTTCGCCGCTCGGCCAGCCGTTGGCGATACGCTGAAGCGTGAGAGCAAGCCAAGCGAACGGATCGACGTTATTCATTTTCGCCGTCTGCAGCAGCGTTGCGATGGTCGCCCAGGTTCGTCCGCCGCCGTCGCTGCCAGCGAAGAGGCTATTCTTTCTCGTGATTGTTTGTGGCCTGATGGCGCGTTCGACGATATTGGAGTCGAGCTCGATGCGGCCATCGGTCAGGAAGCGTTCGAAGATGGCACGGCGCGAGACGGCATAACGGATCGCCTCAGCCAGTTTTGATTTGCCGGAGATCCGCCGCAAGGTCTGCTGCCAGAGATCGAAGAGATCTGCGACGACCGCCGCGGAGGCTTGCTGACGCGCGGCAACGCGGGTGTCGGGGTTTTGACCGCGCACGGATTTCTCGACCTGCCAGAGCCTTGCCATCCGCTCGACCGTCGCCGTTGCCACTTCTGAGCTCCCTGCAACATGCAGCTCGTAGAACTTGCGCCTGCTGTGTGACCAGCAGCCAGCCAATGTGATGCCATCATTGCCGCGATCTCGCGCGAGCTTGTTATAGGCGGCATAGCCATCCACTTGGAGGATGCCGCGATAACCATTGAGATGCCGGACCGCGCATTCGCCGGAGCGGCTGTCTTCAAAACGATAAGCCACCATCGGGGGACCGCTACAGCCAAACGTTCGGTCATCCCTGGCATAGGCCCATAAGTAGGCCGTCTTTGTCGATCCGGAGCCGGGAGCGAGCGTCGGCAAGGTGGTTTCGTCGGCAAAGACCCGTTCGGCCTCCTTGACCTCGCTGAAGACGTAGTCGGCCACGATCTCGAGCTCGAAGCCGAGCTTGCCCATCCATTGCGCCATCAGCTGACGGTCGAGCTCGACCTTGTCGCGGGCGTAGATAGCCTCCTGCCGGTAGAGCGGCAGGCCGTCGGCATATTTGGCGACGGCGATCTGGGCGAGAAGCGCTTCCGTCGGAACGCCTCCTTCGATGATATGGGCCGGGGCCGGCGCCTGGATCACGCCGTCCGCATTCTTGAAGGCATACTTGGGACGGCGGGTGACGATCACCCGGAACTTCGGCACCACATCCAGACGCTCCGACACGTCCTCGCCGATCAACACCTTCTGCTTACCGGCATGCTCAGCCAGCTCTTCCGGCTCAACGATAGTTTCGATCCGTTCCAGATGAGGCGCAAAGCCCTTGCGCCGGCGCGGTGCACGCGCGCCATCCGCTTGCTCACGACCCTTGCTGACCTGGGCCTTGATCGCGGCGATACCGGACTCGATCTCCTCGAAGACAAAGGCCTGCTGTTCATCGTCGCCGCTCGCCGAGCCGAGCTTCTCCGATCGTCGGCCGAACCGGGCGCGGTCGAAGGCCTTCAGGATCTGCGTCAACCGCTCGATGCGCGCATCGGCATCGGCGTTGCGGGCCTTGAGATCAGCGACTTCGCTCTCCAGAGCATCGGCGCGGGCCGCCTTCTTGGCCATGGCAAGAACCATGGCCTTCAGCGTCTCTACGTCATTCGGGAGGCTGAGATCGGGCGGCGTCATTGACCCGACCAGAGCACATTTTGCTTCGCTTCTTTCGTCCTTTCAGGCGGTTGATTCACTTCGCCGCAGTGCTTTTACCCAACAATTCCCGGGGGCCTGATCGGCACAGCCCGGATCCGCTTCCAATCCATCCCATCCACCAGTGCCATCAACTGCGCCGGATTCATCTGCACCCGATGATGCCCGATCCGCGGCCAGCAGAACTTCGCCTTCTCGAGCCGCTTCAAATAGAGGCACACGCCGGAGCCATCCCACCACGCGATCTTGATTCTGTCGGCTCTTTTGGCCCGGAACACATAAAGAGCACCGTCGAACGGATCTGAGCCTGCATCGCGCACCAGCGCAATAAGGCCATCGATACCCTTGCGGAAATCGACCGGATGGCTGGCCAGGAACACCTTCACACCAGAGGGGATCATGCCGAACGGACCGCCCGGATCACCCGCTGCAAATGCGCCTCGTCGACGTCCACGCCGGCGCGCACGACCACCTCGCCAATGGCAATCTCGATCACTGACATGCACGCCATCGCGGCTTCGCGGCTCGAAGACTGCGAGGGGTAAGTTCGTTCGGCCCGAGCATCGCGACGCCACGCGAAGAGCTGCGACGGGTGAATGCCGATCCGATGGGCGATCCCCGATACACTCGCGCCGGGCTCCAGCGCCTCTGCCACCACTTGTGCTTTGAACTCATCCGACCAGCGTCGGCGAAGTTGTCGCGGAGCCCCCTCAAGACGCTCGGCGACCGCTTCGATCATATGGAAGGTTCTAGTTTCAGAACTAGGCGCAGACATAGAAGCTCACATCGGCTCACAGACTCGCAGCCGATAGCCGATCGCTCCCCACTCCGCCAGACGGGGTCTCTTTGCCGCTTACGCTCAACCGCCAGAGCGTACGCTTTAAGGCCGAGAGGATCGATTTGCCGCTATCGACGCTGGCCGACCAGATCGGCCACGGGACCTTTGCCGTCATGTCGCTCTTCCATGATCGAGCGTCATGTGCTTGCGGCCGAGCGCCTTCATGGCGACGACACCACCATCCGCATCCTGGCCAAGGGCAAGTGCACGACCGGCCGGATCTGGACCTATGTGCGGGATGACCGGCCGTTCGCCGGGCCTGCGCCGCCGGCGGCGGTCTATTACGCCTCAAGCGACCGACGAGGCGAGCATCCCCAGAAGCATCTGGCGGTCTTCGCCGGCATCCTGCAAGCTGATTGCTACCACGGCTTCGAGCCGCTGTTCGACCCCCAGAAGAAGACACTGCCAATTACGCCGGCGTATTGCTTTGCCCATGCCCGGCGAGGCTTCTTCGAGCTGGCTGACATCGAGAAAAATGCTCGGGAAGGCAAGAAGGGCAAACCGGTCTCCCCGATCGCACTGGAGGCGGTCAGGCGGCTGGACACGTTGTTCGAGATCGAGCGCGCCATCAACGGCTGTGACGCTGACGACCGGCGCGCCCTCCGCCAGGAACAGAGCAAGCCGCTTCTCGACGACATGCACGCCTGGCTGCTGCGCGAGCGCGAAACCCTCTCGCGCTCGTCCGAGGTCCTGAAACCTATCAACTACATGCTCAGGCGCTGGGAGGGCTTCGCCCGCGTCCTCGACGACGGCAGGATCTGTCTGACCACGGATGGTGTTGAGAAGTCATTACCTTCAGTTCGTGGCAACTTTTTTTGGTTTTTCCTTCCAGGCAGCCACCATGCGTTCGTAGGCCTGCTCGACGCGTGCGACGTAACCAGCTTCCCGTTCGCGGATTTCCTTGATCCAATAGTCCCGGCCCGGGCCAGCCTTGCCGTAGGCACGGGGAGCCCCAGCCTTCAGAGCCACCTTCCGGAGTTTCATCGCTGTGAACGTTGGCCGCGCGTAAGCGTAGTCCTTCCCGGTCGTCAGGACGTGCCAGATCATGACTGCGAGCTTGCGCGCCGTCGCGACGGCTGCGACCCCGGCCCCGTGCTTTTTCTGCGTTCGGTGGAAGAATGCTCGCAACGGACCCGGCGCCGTCTTGGCTGACCACGCCGCCTCAACCAGCATCTTGCGGGCGTCACGGTTGCCCTGCTTCGAGATCCGGCCATGCCGTGCCGGGTGCTCGCCTGACTGCCGAACCCGCGGTGTCAACCCGAAATAGCTGCTGAGCTTATCCGGCGACGGGAAGCGTGCGATGTCGCCGATGGAGGCCAGTACACTCGATTCGACAACCGAACTCACGCCGGGGATCGTCATCAGCTTGAGAGCCCGTGGATCGTCCAGAGCCTGCTGGGCCACGACTTTGTCGATTTTCCGCGAGTTGCTTCGTCACGCGTTCGAGTTCCACGATCAGACGCCGGAGCATTGCACGCTCCTCCGATGGAAGAGGCAGACTGTTCAGCCAATGCTGTCCGCGCTTGCCGAAGAGATAGCCTTTGTAGGGCGGGATCAGGTTAGCATGCAGGATGGCCTTCATGCGTCCTTTAATGCGGATGATCTGCGCCAAGACGCCAGTGCGCTCGGCCATCTGGCGCCGGCGGCTGTAGGTGTCCTCGTCAGCAACCCAGACCTCCGGCAAGAAGCCGGCAGCATGCAACTTTGCCAGGGTCCCAGCATCGACCTTGTCCGTTTTGACTCGCGCATAGGCAATCGCCCGAACGAGCCTCGGATTGGCGACCGCGACGCGCTTGACGTGCGGGCGCAGAATACGTTCGACCGCCGCGCTGTTGCCCGTCACCTCGATGACCACCTCATCTTCGAGGCTGAGTGTCTTGGCAAAGGCGACAAGCCGATCGTGGACGAGATCTACGCGGAGCTGTCGGATTATTGTTCCGTCCTCCAGGATCGCCACCTGGGCGAACGATCGGTGGATGTCCATGCCGACGATTTGCATGCTTGGTTCTCCTTTGTCTCAGGAGCCAGTAGCTTGCACGACATCTACGGATCCGCGCTCGCAGCGCAGCCGGGCAAGTCGTAGGGGGCGGCCAAGTAACAAAGCGAGCTCACAGCTCATGGTCATGGCGGCCTGCCACCGTTTCGTGCTCCAGCGCCCCTATCCCGGCTTCGACAGACTAATCCGGACGACCAGTCCTCTCCACCGGGTTTGAGCGCTGAAAATATCATGCCCTTTAACAATTGCGCCGAACGCGCATTGAGAGGCATCGCCTTGGGACGACGCAACTGGACCTTCGCCGGCCAGCGCGGGGCCGACCGTGCCGCCATCATGCTGACGATGATCACGACGTGTCGTCTCAATGACGTCGATCCAAAGGCCTGGCTAGCCGATGTCCTCGCCCGTATCGCCGATCTTCCTACATCACGGCTACACGAACTGCTGCCCTGGGAATGGAAGCTTCTGCGCCAAGCCGGCAACTCCGACGATCAGTAAGCCGCCTGACCTTCACCCGACGCCATCATATAGCTCGTCGCTCTCGCGCGCGCACGTCAATCAGGCGGTCTTCGTCGTACGCGTACAGCACATCCGTAGCACTACTCGATGCACCCTAACCTAAGCCTCAGGCCGAGGTTGTATCGTGAAGTTTCTCACAATCGCTGTTGTAGTTGGATGACGCAGCTCACCGCGGAGTGTCCGCGACGATCGACGGCGAGTTCGGCAGTCTCGCGCAGGGTCTCACCAAATTCGCGGTGTCGGCGCCTGATAGACAAGTCGCAGGTTCCGCTCACTAGAAATGTCATCGGTGAGAGGACAGCTAGGCTGGCCTGATCGCCCTATGTTCGACCCGCCGGAGGCGCGGTCGATGGTGGGGACGCCGCCGGATAGGCTCGGTTGCTCGGCTTGCCACGCTTCTTCGACAGCAGTGCCGCAGGACCTCCGATCCGATAGGCCTTCAGCAGCCGGAATGCCTGCCGCGATGTGACCGGAAGCAGTTGCGCTGCCATCGCACTGCAATCCGTTCCGCCACAACATCCCGCAACACATGCACCCGGTCGATCTCAGCCCGGCTCATCGACAGCACCGTCATCACTCAAAATCTCCAAGCCTCCTGCCTTAGCCTGAACGCATCTAAGCCGGGCCGGCAAGGGCCCCTGCCCCGCATTGATGGCGCCTTTTGGACGCAGCCAAGTGATTTCAATGATCCTTCGGGTGCTATGAATCGACGGAACGAGAAGTCCTCTGGTCCCTTGTCGCATTCGAGCGGATTCGGGTCGTAGAGCCCTCCACATCATAGCCGCTGAAAACAGCCGCCCACCATCAAAGGCGGCTGTGATCGTCTTGCGCCTGACGGCTGGAAACAGGAAGGGCAGAATCGTATCGTCGACCATGGCCGGTGTGGTTGCCTCGATGATGTCAGCGCAGAATTGGTCTCAGCAACCGAATCTGACGTCCCATCAGCGGGTTAAACCACACTCGCCTCGCAGCCACCCACAGGCCATTCATCAATAAAGATGGGCTAGATACGGCCGAAAGCCGCCCACACCCCGTTTTCGCCGTCCCAGCTGCCGCGGCTTGCCGCCTTGGAGTACTCCGTGGCGCGCTGCTCGAAGAAATTGGCGTGCTCGACACCATTGAGAATCTCGACAAGCCACGGCAATGGATGCGCCTTGAGCTGGGTGAATCCGCCCTCCTTGGCCTCGAAGAAGCCGAAGACCGGGGCAATCCGCAGCTGGGTCAGTCGCCAGTCGGCGACATAGCGGACGTAGGCGTGGATCTGCTCAGCTCGCATGCCCTCGATCTTGCCGAGGCCGAAGGCGAGATCGACGAAGTTCTCCTCCAGCTTCACCATGGTCTTGGCGACGTCGACGATGTCGTCACGGACAGCGCGCGTCACCGCGCCGGTTTCGCGGTGCCATTCGTGAAACAGCTTGATGATACCCTCACAATGCAGACTCTCGTCGCGCACTGACCAGCTTACGATCTGTCCCATGCCGTTCATCTTGTTGTGGCGCGGGAAGTTGAGCAGCATGGCGAAGCTCGCGAACAACGCCATGCCTTCGGTGAAGGCGCCGAACATCGCCAAGGTCCGAGCGACATCGGCCACGCTGTCGACGCCGAACTCGTGCATGTAGTCCGCCTTGGCGCGCATCTCGGCATAGCCGCGGAATGCCTCAAACTCGGACTTGGGCATGCCGAGCGTCTTGAGCAGCAGCGCATAGGCGTCGATATGAACCGTCTCCATGTTGCTGAAGGCCGCCATCATCATCTGAACAGTGAGCGGCTGGAAGATCGGGATGTAGCGCTTGAGATAGTTGTCCCCGACCTCGATGTCCGACTGAGTGAAGAAACGAAAGATTTGGGTGAGCAGCGCGCATTCGCTGGCGGTGACGCGGTCCGACGCCCAGTCCTTGAGGTCGGCGCCGAGCGGCACCTCCTCGCCCATCCAATGGGTCTGCTGCTGGCGCTTCCAGAACTCGTAAGCCCAGGCGTAGCGATCGACATCATAGGTTCCGGTCGCGTCGAGCAGCCCCACTCGTCCCTTGCCGATCAGCGTACGCGGATCGACGGCCGAAAGATCGATCACTGACATGCAAGGCACTCCTCATAATCAGTACGCTGTGGCTGCGGCGCCGCCACCTTGTCGCTGTCGCCGATCTTGCCAGCGAACGCCGCGCGCGAGATAGACTTTGAGCGGCAGTAGTAGAGGCTTTTCAATCCGCACTGCCATGCCGTCCAGTGCAGCATGTGAAGGTCCCATTTATCGACATCGGCTGGGAGATAGAGGTTGATCGACTGGCTTTGGCAGATGAACGGGGCGCGGTCGGCGGCAAGCTCGACGATCCAGCGCTGGTCGATCTCGAAAGCGGTGCGAAAGATCGCTTTCTCGTGCTCCGACAAGATGTCGAGACGGGCCACCGACCCTTCGTGTGCTATAATCGACTGCCACATCGCCGAAGTGTCGGCGCCCTTCGCCGCAAGCACTTTGGCGAGATGCGGATTACGCACCGAGATGGCGCCGGACAATGTCTTATGGGTGTAGATGTTGGCCGGGATTGGCTCGACGCAGGCGCTGGTGCCGCCGCAGATGATGCTGATCGAGGCGGTCGGCGCGATCGCGATCTTATGGCTGAAACGCGCCATCACGCCGCGTTCCAGGGCATCCGGGCACGGACCACGCTCGCGCGCGAGCGTCACGGATGCCGCGTCGGCGTCGCGACGGATTTTTCGGAACATGTTCAGATTGAACGACTTGGCCATGACACTTTCCATTGGAATGCCCTTGGCCTGCAGGAAAGAGTGGAAGCCCATGACGCCGAGGCCGACGGAGCGCTCACGCAGGGCAGCGTAGCGGGCACGCTTCATGCCGTCCGGCGCCACCGTGATGAAGTGGCTGAGCACGTTGTCGAGGAAGCGCATGACATCCTCGATGAAGGTGGGCTCCTCACTCCACTGGTCCCAGGTCTCGAGGTTGAGCGACGACAGACAGCAGACCGCGGTGCGCTCCTCGTCGCGATGATCGATGCCGGTCGGCAGGGTAATTTCGCTGCACAGGTTGGAAGTCGAGACCTTGAGGCCCAGCTCGCGCTGATGCTTGGGGAGCGCGCGGTTTACGGTGTCGATGAACAAGAGATAAGGCTCGCCAGTCTGGAGCCGGTTCTCAAGGATGCGTTGCCACAGCTGGCGGGCATCGATCTGGCGGACGACCTCGTTAGTCTTCGGGCTCCGTAGAGCGAATGCGGTGCCGGCGCCCACGGCACGCATGAACTCATCGGTGACGTTGACGCCGTGATGCAGGTTGAGGCTCTTTCGGTTGAAGTCGCCGGACGCCTTGCGAATCTCGAGGAACTCCTCGATCTCGGGATGGTGGATATCGAGATAGACCGCCGCCGAGCCGCGCCGCAACGAGCCCTGGCTGATCGCCAGCGTCAGGCCGTCCATGACGTGGATGAACGGGATGATGCCTGAAGTGACGCCGCCCTTCACCTTCTCGCCGATCGAGCGAACATTGCCCCAGTAGGTGCCGATGCCGCCGCCGTTGGAAGCAAGCCAGACGTTCTCGTTCCAGGTACCGACGATGCCTTCGAGCGAGTCCGCCACCGAGTTGAGGAAGCAGGAGATCGGCAGGCCGCGCGTGGTCCCGCCGTTGGAGAGCACCGGTGTGGCCGGCATGAACCATAGCCGGGACATCGCATCATAGAGACGTTGGGCATGCGCAACATCGTCCGCGAAAGCGCAAGACACCCGCCCGAACATGTCCTGGTAAGTTTCGCCGGCGAGCAGATAACGGTCGGTCAGCGTCAGCTTGCCGAACGACGTCAACAAGTCGTCGCGCGACGGATCGAGCGTGAGGTCGGCCGGCTTTGGCCCAGAAGAACTCCTTCCGCTCGATCTTCTTCTTGATGTCAGCCGCGGTCCAACTGTCGCCGGCCGGATCGGTGAAGTGAGTGCCATTGTCCGTGAGGACGGTGTGAACCTTATAAGGCACGGCCTCGATGAGAAGGACAGTTGACTTGGCTTCCTTGGGGCCAGTCGAACGATCGGTGACAGTCTCGCGCTGCTTCCACTTCGCGACAGTCTTCTGGTTGATTCCGTAGCGCTTGGGGAGACCTCTCAGGCTCTCTTGACTATTTTGTATTGCTCGACGGACTGCCTCCGTCGTGGTGGCGCAGCCGTGTAAAATCTGTCCCATAGCGCTTCCTTCGAATCGTGCGACAAGGATGCACCATCAAAGTCTGGGACTAAACACCTAGTGGTGCCAAGACCAACGATGAGGCCGCGCCGCCCTTTCAACTTTGAACCAGTCCAGTGCGACTATCACACAAGACCCGACGGTCATTGCATCCTTGGCACGCGAGAACTGGATCGGGGCGATCGGTCGGTCGGCAATTGGTAATCTCGCCAGACAGGGCCTGCCGGCCTCCTCGCCCTCCAGATCATCGGTCGTTCGCTTTGTGGATTTAAACCATTTCGGCGGCAGACCCAGCACGTACCCGCGCCGTCTAAGTTCCTGACAAGTTTTGTTGAGCGCTGCCGCGATGAATTTCTCTGGAGTTTGCTTTCCTACCAAATGCCAGAAGATCTCGTCCTGCTCGCGCGTCCAGCCTACGGAGGTTTCGCTATCAGGAAATGATCAAGTCATTGAAGAATGGGTTGCTATGATGCCGGCGAACCGGGCAATCTAGGTGCGCCGGCATCGAGATGGAAGAGAGACCCGCGCCTCCTGCCTACAAAGCAAAACGGTGGAGTGTGGCCGCGTGAAACCAGGAGCCACATTCTGCGTCATTGGCGAATGAAGGCGCCGCCGATGCCGATAGTTTCGGCATTGAAATTAACGAGCCCACCGAAGCTCTTGAGCCGTTTGAATTCCTGGTTTTCAGCGGTTAAGGACAAGGCGACATAGCCAGTGTCATCGTCAAGGCCAGTGAGAACCGCTACCGTAGTTGGGCCAGTGCTGTTCTTGAAGTGGTAGTGGCCGGTTGCAGGATAGTTATGTCCATTATAGCTGATCGAAGCAGAAGTAATTTGGCCGGTCGCATCGTTTGCCTGTGAAATTACCAGCTTCGCTCCGATGTTGTCGTTCACATACGTCCCCTGAAGTCTAGACATGATTCTGCTCCATTACGAGTGGCGGTATCGCGCAATGAGTCTGCGAGAAGAGGCACTATCGCCAAGGGCGAACTGCGCCGCACCTATCAGGATTGAGGGTTGCCTAGGCTATGAAGATGTTCCAGGCCTTGCTGCGGCGATATATATGCTTTTGGGGATGCTTTTAATCATCCCGATCAGATCCGGGCGCTCCCGTTAATAGGTGAATTCGGTCGTATCATGCAGGACAAGAACAAGCCCTTCCGCAGCCGCGATACATTCCCGCGTCGATTTAAAATGACCAGACAGGATGTCGGCCTCGCTTGCTCGTTCATTGGAAAGAAAAACGATAGGCCGCCTTGTATTCGCCCGGTTTTGGCAAACCATCGGAATGCTCTGTCCGATGTCTCCACCAATCTGCTTCACCAGGATACGAAATCTCTCGCCAAGTCGAGCGTCCTGGAATTCGCACAGCGCAGCTTCACGAAGCTCTGTTCAGCGCCGACAAGTGGTTCGCGATCAATACGCTGCCCTGACCGGCCGCATTGCACAGGAAGGTTGCGCGCTCGATATCGGAATGAGGTTACCATGTCGGCCTCAAACACGAAACGTTTCTGCCGGCGCTCGCGCCGTTCTATTTTAATGTCGCGTGCGGCTATCTGAGCTCGTACAGGCCAAAAGGCCCAGGGTGAGTTTCAAACCAGAAATTGCCGGAGCGGTCGAAGAAGTATTTCAAGGGCGACCCATTCTTTTCGGTGGGATTCGACGACTTCTCGAACCGTTGTAAAGTGCTCCGTGAGGCATGCAATCACGATCCTCGTCAAACGATCGCCTCTCTGGCCGATGAAATGGATGACGTCATCGAGCAGCAGGACGTCGGGATCGGCATCATCGCGGACGGCGTTTAGGAAGGACAGCAGACGACGCGCGACGTTGCTGTTCTCGATACCCAGGCCTGGCGCCTCGCCTTCTCAAGGAAGGTCGGGCCTTTGCTGCGGAACGCGGTTGGAACGTAAGCGCTGTTCAGCGGCCACCTACCGGATGAGGGGGCGATCTGCGAGGCTGCGGTTCGGTCAAGTCGGCCGCGTCGGCCTGGTCGTTCGCGTTGTGATCAGCGACATATGCGCCAGTAGCGTTCGCAACGGCATCAATCTGGACGAATTCTCGATCGTTCGACGCTTCGAACGAAGCGGTTAGTCTATCCGTTTCATTGCGGGATCAACGCGACCTTCGCAGGGTTGGGGCGACGGCAAGGTCTCAACGTCGGCCGAAGTGCATGGGACCGTGGAGGGTTGGGCCGAGATGCATCAGAACATCACAGTTACCGTCGAGCCGTCCGCATACTTGCAAGCCGCTGTGGCTCGCGCCGAAGCGGCGTCACGCATTCAGCTAAACGGCCAGCTCGGCACGTCAATGCAAGGGCCCGGTGATAACGCGGTTAAGTCCTTACAAGCGCCGCCGACAGGATCATAAAACTGTTGCTATTTCCACAATCGTGGCGCGCTGGCATGCAGAAGGTCAGCGCGGCCATAGACGATAACATGGGTGAACCTGTCGTGGTTATGCCCGTCACTCCGGGGAGGCCAAACTTCCCCGGAGACCCTCAGCCTGACAGGGCTGTCAGAGCTATCGCTGTGTTCATGGCCAAGCCTGAGACCGTGGTGACGGGGGACAATAAGGAGCTATGCGTGAAGCTGGGTGATGACGGAATGAGATAGGCGGCGTATCGAGGCGGGTGTCGAGCCTGCCAGAACCTCTCAAGGAGAGCGATACGCCATGAACGAGACTAGCAATATTGTTGCCCTTCGTCAGCCCGACGAGATCGACGATCCACTGACCAATATTTTGCGAGCTGGTGCTCGGCAGCTTCTGGCGCAGGCCGTGGAGATCGAAGTCGAGACGTTTCTTGCCACGGTGAAAGATTTGAAGCTTGCCGACGGGCGCGCCCGTGTCGTGCGGCATGGTTACGGCCCGGCTCGAACGATTGCGACCGGCATCGGACCGGTCGAGGTCGCACGGGCGAAGATCCGGGACCGCGGTGCAGCCGGCGATGGCGAGCGGATCCGCTTCAGCTCGGCGATTCTGCCACTATGGGCGCGGCGGACCAGGAGCCTGGATGCGCTGTTGCCGGTGTTGTACCTGCGTGGCATCTCGACGGGCGATTTCCAGGAGGCGCTGACGGCCCTGCTGGGTAAGGACGCGCCGAACCTGTCGCCGGCGGTGATTTCCCGGCTGACGGCCGAATGGCAGGGCGAGTATGAGCGTTGGCAGAAGCGCGATCTCTCGGCGCGGCGGTACGTGTATGTGTGGGCCGATGGCGTCTTCCTGCAGGCACGCATGGAAGACCACGGCGAGTGCATGCTGGTGCTGATCGGCGCGACGCCGGAAGGCAAGAAGGAGTTGATCGGCTTTCAGGTCGGTGTCCGGGAGAGCGCGCAGAGCTGGCGTGAGCTCCTGATCGACGTGAAGCAACGCGGGTTGCAAATCGCCCCGGAAATTGCCGTTGGTGACGGCGCGCTCGGCTTCTGGAAGGCGCTTGACGAGGTGTTTCCCGGCACGCGGCACCAGCGCTGCTGGGTGCACAAGACCGTCAACGTCCTGGACAAGGTCCCGCTCTCGGTGCAGGCCAACATGAAGAAGGACCTGCGCGAAGTCTATTGGGCGCCAAACCGGGCGGCCGCCGAAGTGGCGATCGACGTCTTCGCCGAGAAATACCGCACCAAGTACGGCCGGGCGGTCGAATGCCTCGCAAAGGACCGCGACGCGCTGCTGGCCTTCTACGACTTTCCTGCCGAGCATTGGGATCACTTGCGCACGACCAACCCCATCGAAAGCGTGTTCGCGACCGTGCGACACAGAACCGTGCGAACGAAAGGATCGCTGTCCTCAACGACCGCCAGGCTGATGGTGTTCAAGCTGGTTATCGCCGCATCAAAAAAGTGGCGGCGGCTCAAAGGCACAAATCAGTTGCCGAAGCTCATCGCAGGTGTCAGATTCAACGACGGCATCGAGGTCATCCACATGCCGGCAAACCACGCCGCCTGATCGCCTCGTCACCCAAAATCCTGCATAGCTCGACAATAAGGTACATGCGCGCGGCCACTCTCTGGGCCCGCTCGTAAGTACAAGCGTTCCCATCTTCAGTTTCGATCATAAGGCTTTGCCGTGGCCGTTGCTGCAAGGCTACCGGATCACGCTCATTCGCTCGGGCGAGACCTTCGAGGTGACAGACATTAAGTCTGACAGCGTCGCGCATATTGAAGTCAAGGTCGTAAGGCTCGGCAGGGGCGTAGAGTGATGGGCGTAGCAAAAATACAATTCGCGCCGCGTACTGCTCCTGTCTAAACTGATTGTCCCGATGTCCTTGCTCACTCGCTCGCGAAGCTGAGGCGATGTGGGGGCGATGCGATCAACGTCCTGCGTCTGACCGATGAGTTGCCTGAGGTCGTGTTGCCGTTCCTTGCTGGGGCGGCTTCACGACGGCAGGACATTCCGGCTCGCGCCATTCGGGTTGTGATGAAATGCTGCGGTGAGCCAGTACTTGAGCGCTTGAGCGAGCGCTCGGCCTTCATCGCTTGCGGCAACTGAAGCAGAGATATGGGTCCTGTCCCAAGGAGTGGTGTAGCTGATTAGCAAAGTCGCTCGCGACGCGCGCCCCCACATAGCGCCGTAGCGAGCGAGCGGCTTTGCGGGTGGTCACCGATGATTCGTCGGTAAGGTTTGGATTGCGACAGCCAACCTGATTCGAGGAACCACCGATGACCGACGACATGATGAACCTGCGCACGCTCGTAGAGAAGACCCCCGACGCCGATCTGTTGCGCGAGATGATCGGCTTTGCCGCCCACCGGTTGATGGAGCTGGAGGTCGAAGGCCTGACCGGGGCCGGGTATGGCGAGAAGAGCCAGGAGCGGCAGGTCCAGCGCAACGGCTATCGCGACCGGAGCTGGGAAACGCGCGCCGGCAGGGTCGAGCTGCGCATCCCCAAACTGCGCAAAGGCTCCTACTTCCCGGGCTTCCTCGAACCGCGGCGGATGGCCGAGAAGGCGCTGACCGCCGTGGTGCAGGAGGCTTATGTGCAGGGCGTCTCCACCCGCTCGGTCGACGATCTGGTGCAGGCGATGGGCATGAGCGGCATCTCCAAGAGCCAGGTGTCGCGGCTGTGCGGTGAGATCGACGACAAGGTGAAGGCCTTCCTCAATCGCCCCATCGAGGGTGACTGGCCCTATCTGTGGATCGACGCCGCCTACGTGAAGGTGCGCCAGAACGGGCGCATCGTCTCGGTCGCAGTGATCATCGCAGTCGGGGTCAACAGCGACGGCCGCCGCGAGGTGCTCGGTATGGACATCGGCCCCTCCGAGGCCGAGACGTTCTGGACCGCGTTCCTGCGCAAGCTGGCGCGGCGCGGACTTCGCGGTGTCAAGCTGGTGGTCTCCGACGCCAACGAGGGGATCAAGGCCACGGTCAGCAAGGTTCTCAACGCCACCTGGCAGCGCTGCCGCGTGCACTTCATGCGCAACGCGCTGGCGCATGCTGGCAAGAGCGGCCGGCGCGTCGTCTCCGCCTTCATTGCCACCGCCTTTGCCCAGGACGATGCGGAGGCAGCGAAGGCCCAGTGGCGGCGCATCGCCGACCAGCTCCGCCCTAAACTGCCGAAGCTCGCCGGCTTCCTCGACGAGGCCGAGACCGACGTGCTCGCCTATATGAGCTTACCGGCCGCGCACCGCGCCAAGCGGCACTCGACCAATCCGCTCGAACGCGTCAACGGCGAGATCAAGCGGCGAACCGAAGTGGTCGGCATCTTCCCGAATGAGGACGCCATTACCCGCCTGATCGGCGCCATCCTGCTCGAACAGAACGACGAGTGGGCGGTTCAGCGCGGCCGCTACATGACACTGGAAACCATCGCCCCGTTGGGCGATGATCCCGCCGTCAGCTTCCCGGCAATCGCCACCTGACCGATCCGGCCCATGCCGGCGAATGCGGTGACCCGCACTCAGCTACACCACGCTCGGGGACACGATCGAGATATGGGGAGATCAGCGCGCCATTCGCAACGCTCGGATCGTTTCGGCATGCCCACCAATCCCGGTAGGCGATTGCTTGGCGGCTGCCTTGCTAGAACCCACTGCCGGGATTTGCGGCACGTGACAGGGACAGCGCCTTCCTTTTTCCATTCCAACTGGAATGCGCCGAGTCACGCTCGCCGCCAACTTCCCGGAAGTGCGGATGCGGCAGGGACAGCGCCTTTATCTAGGGGCCGCCCCCTGGCCGATAAAGGCGCCGAGTCGCATCCGCGCTGCTTCCCATAGAAATCGATTTATCAAGGAGCGCAGCCGTAACGCCTTACCGCTGGGAGGCGCAACGTCGTTCAGTCTGCGTAAGGAATGTCACCTTACAAATCACCAACAAAACCAGAGACTTAGATCGGATCTGTGTTGACAGAAAAGGCGCGGTTGTGCACTGTATGGTTGCGCAATCGATAGATTGCGTGGGGCGTGACAACCCCTGTAGAGGCGCCCGAAGCGCCGAACGTCAACGGCGCTTTTTTGTGCCCAGATTTCCGTTGACGTTCGCTATGGCGGGAGGGCCGCGATATAAGGCTGGCAACAGCACGAATAAGCGCGCCTGTCCTCTACAGGTTTCTAGCCTCCCGCCGCCAGCGGGGGCTTCCATCAGTCTCTGCGGCGTTTCACTCGAAGCCCATAGGGGAACTAAAATGGAAGTCATCCGCAACGTCTCGAACTCGAAGACCTTCAACACCGACATCGTTGTCGCCACTCGCATCGACCTTGAGTGGAACGCGCAAAAGGGCGATTGGCCTGAGCCCTATTCCCGTCTGATGCGCACGCCAGACGGCAAGCTCTACTCGGTTGAAGAGCCGAACAAGGCGGGAGGGCGTGAAGTCGTAACGGCGCTCAGCCATAAGCGTGCAGTGGCTTGGCTGAGCGCCAATCCGGCCCGTCGCCCGGGCGCCCGCCGCTGATCGTAAGCGGGCCGAACGGCTTTTGTCTGCGGCCTCAACGTTCTCAATTGTTCTCGACGGCAAGCGGCCACACGGGCCGCTTTTCGTTTTTGAATTGCCGCGCAGTCTCGTCAGCTTTCAGTAAGCTAGGCCCGATACGGAATCGTTTGAGTTTAACGGGGGCGTGGCAGCGACAACGCATGAGCTGAAGGACCACCATGCGCCGAGTCACGGCTTTCGCTAAACTCATCGGCAATGCGGATGCGGCAAGGATGGTGCCCTGTCATGCCCCCCAGGCCGTCAGGCGCCGCGCCGCGTCCGCACTGCTTCCAGCTCACCGGCTTAGGCCCCGTTATAATGGTTATTCGTTCTGCGAGCGATATGCTCCCGGTCAGCTTCTTTCCGCTGCTTTGAGGCTGGCTGGTTGGGGCGAGTTAGCGGTGCGTGGCAGGGACAGCGCTTCCTCTGTCCAGGCGTGGGGGACAGGCGCCGAGTCACGTGCCGCTAGCTTCAATGGTAAATAGTGCGGGCGAGGCAGGGACAGCGTCTGATCGAACGCAACCGAACAGCGCCGAGTCTCGCCCGCATTGCCTGCGATCCCGTGACTGATCGGCAAGTCACCGCCCTGTCTTGGTAGTTGTTCCAGGGCATTCGTCCGGGGAGGATGCATCCCTGTCAGCTTCTTGCCGCCGCTTGAAGCTGACAAGGGTGAAGTTAGCGGCACGTGGCAGGGACAGCGCTTTATCGGTCCACTTTCAAGGCGCCGAGTCGCGTGGCCGCTAACGGTCCCGCTTTTTTAGTCGCGCGGCTACCACCTTCTTGAGCGGCCTGTGGACCCCGGACCGGTGTGAACCTCCTCCGAATTGATGGACACCCGTAGTAGGCTCGAAGAGCCAGGAGGTGTCGGATGGAAGGACGTCAACGTCGCTCGTTTACCGATGACTACAAGCGGCAAGCGGTTGATCTCGTAGCGTCTAGCGGTCGCTCGATCGGCTCGGTTGCCAAGGAACTTGGCTTGCGTGATTCCGTGCTACGGCGGTGGGTGGAGCAGCGAGGGGCCCGGCTGGAGCCGACGGCGGCGGCGCGGCGCCCCGCAACGCAGGCGACGCTGCCGTCGGCGGACCACGCGGCGGAGATCGCTCGTCTGCAGCGCGAGAACGACCGGCTGCGCATGGAGCGCGATATTTTAAAAAAGTCCATTGCGATCTTTGCTGGAGTTCAGAAATGAGATTTCGCTTCATCGAAGATCGCCGCGCCGACTATCCAGTGACGATCATGTGCGACGTGCTTGGCGTCTCGCCTGCTGGATATTACGCCTGGCGAGCGCGCCCTGAGAGCCAGCAGGCCATTGCCAACCGTGAGCTCGTCGACGACATCAAGCGGGTTCATCGCGACACAAACGGCCGCTACGGCAGCCCGCGCATCCATGCCGAGCTGAGAGCCCAAGGCCGTGGAGCGAGCCGTGGTCGCATCGAGCGGTTGATGCGTCGTCACGGTATCAGAGCCATCATGGCGAGGCCGCGACGGGTGCGCACCACCGACAGCCGTCACGATTTCCCGATCGCGGCGAACTTGCTCGAGCGCAACTTCGTCGCCGCCGCGCCGAACCGCATCTGGCTCGCCGACATCACCTATGTCCAGACTGATCAGGGCTGGCTCTATCTGGCCACGGTCATGGACCTCTACAGCCGCAAGATCGTCGGCTGGGCGATGGCGGATCATTTGCGCGCCGAGCTGCCTCTGGCGGCGTTGCGGATGGCAATCGCGGCGCAGCGGCCAAATGCCGGCCTGATCCACCATTCCGATCGCGGCGTTCAATATGCCTCGGCGGATTATCGCAAGCTGATGCAAGCCACCGGCCTCAGAGCCTCGATGAGCCGCAAGGGCGACTGCTATGACAATGCCCCGATGGAGAGCTTCTTTCACACGCTCAAGACGGAGCTCGTTCACCACCGGCACTATGAAACGCGGGCAGAAGCCACACGGGATCTCTTTGCCTATATCGAGGGCTTCTACAATCGAGTTCGCCGTCACTCCGCCATCGGCTTTATCAGCCCGATCGAGATGGAGCTAAAAGCAGCTTAACCCTGTCCATTTTTTCGGTGGAGGATCAGGTGTGATCCTTTAGGCCATCGATTTCCTTGAGCGCCACTTCGAGTCCATCTCGAAGGCGCTTCGTAATCCGCAGAATGCTGCTCGCAAGCTCCTCGCGGCTGAGTTCTGCACCGTGAGCAACTTTTTCTTCGAGGTCGCGTATAGTTTCGTAGATCTTGTGCAGCGAGAATGTAGGCATCATCCGGCTGCGTCGATGATTAAGGGTCGGGCATACGCCGGGAGGACCCGCAGCGGAAAAATGCGTCCGCTACACGGTTGAGTAAAGCGGGCGGCGTTGAAGGAAAATCTGTCCCCATCTCGCGTCTGAGCGCCTCGAATTCGGATAAGGTCGAAAGAGGACACTCCGCCAGCGCGTCCATTTTTGAGCAGATAACTTCAACCCGGGCTGGCCAATCGGCCAGCTGTTCTTCAGTTCGCTGTGCCCCGTGGGTGTCTTCTGCCGGTGTATGGCTTGGCCTACGGACGTAGTCCGTGAATGCTTGGAGCCGCTACAATTTCGGTCCTAGGCACGGCGTTACTCCTATGAGCGGAGCCAGCTTCGACGGGTTGCAGGCCGAGCATTTTAATTTGACAGGCACGCGGTGGCGCGGCAACCCACTGGTGCTGGTAGGTGCTCTCCAATTCTTCTCAGGATACAAATTGGTAGCCCCCTTGAGAGTTTGAGCCTCTCGGGAGCAAATGTGGCTAGCCCGTCTGCACGGCACGGGCTAGCCACCATCGCTTGCGAAGCCTACCCCAGGGTAGCTACAGGCCAACGGATGCACATATTCGAGCGATACATCACGTCCCTACGCTCCCAGGCGCTTGCGGTGCTTGCAGCCAATCAGGCCCGGGCGGCCGATCGGTCTTTGAGCCTGGCAGACCGCCAAGTCGCGACATTTGATGCTGAGGACGCTCAGGAAATCTTAGGCATCCTCGATTGCGTGAAACTCGACCCCGGGCCTGAGGAGGCACGGAAGATCGCTGCGCGCATACGTGCGTTTCTAGAGGGAAGGATTGAAGGTTGCTAGGGAAGGTCAGCGGGGAATGCGTTGCAAATTAACGACATTACAAGAATTAAATGCGCGCGGGGTCTGCCTAGCGAGCGCTGCTGCATACGAACGCGGCGCGAGCCGTAGCCGCGAAACCCTTTTTTGTCCTGTGTGTTGTCCCCCGTTATAATTGCCCCATCTAAGGAGTTCAGATACTTAGCCGTACCCTATCAGAGAAATTTTCTCCTGGGCGTGCGGGCCGCTAAAGTCTATCAGACGACAACCCCACCATTTCAAAGAAAGGAGGCCGCTGTTGATAAAATCTAACGCATTTGGGCGTGTCACCTTGATGGACGATGATGCGAAAAAGTTCCGTAACCAAGTTGCCTTCGGCAAGCCGAAGCAAGCGGCGCAGGCGAGCGTGCTGCGTGGTACGCAAATGGTCCAGTCGTTTAAAGACAAGGGGAAAGTGACTGTCAAACTCAGGAAGCAACAAGGCTGAGATTGCAGACATAGAAATTCGTCAGATCGAGCCCGGTGACAGTTTCACCGGGCTTTCTCTTGCTCTTGGCGACGTTGCTTTCAAGCCTCTGAAACTTTTATCCGCAAACACGCCCGAGTCTACCACAGTCAGGGGTTAGCCCGGACGTACGGCGCATTTTTGCCAGACGCCCCAAATCGACTGGTGGCATACATTACCGTGGTTGTGGTCAGATAACTTGATGACCCGGGACTAGGTGGCGGCGTCGAATATCGATACGACCATTATCCGGCCGTAAAGATTGCGCGGCTGGCAACAGATAGACGACTTCGCGGCAAAGGGATTGGCGAGGCGCTGGTTGACTTCGCGCTCGGCATCGTCCGAACTCAAATTTGTCGCTTCGTAGGGTGCCGATTTGTTGTCGTCGACTCCGCGCGAACGGCAGTGGCATTCTATTCGAAAAGGTGCGGGTTCACGTTGTTGGACACGGCGGAGAATCGCAACTTGGATTGCCCTTTGCTTTTCCTCGATCTGTTTAAGGTGTAGAGAGCTATCGACGCCGCAGAGACGGAAGGTCGGGTTCGCCCGGCGCCGATAGGCCTCAAACTTCTCGCAGAACCACGTGTAACCATAGCCGTCGGGATGCGCCACCCGTGGCCACTCAGGCTCGCTCAAGTCCTGCGGCGGCCGCCCGACCCGCCGGAACAAGGCTCGCTGCAAGGCCGCCTGGCTCTCGTAAATCGGCGGCAGCGGCCAGCTCAAACCCGCTTCACGCGCTCGCAGCAGGTAGGTGGCAACCGAACTCTTGCTGATCTGCAGCCGTTCCGAGATCTCCCGAACCGACAGGTCCTGCTCGTACGTCAGCCTCAGGATTGATCGTAGGTCCTTCACTGTGATTCGTTTCGCTTGCTTCCGTCTCGGCATTGCCCCTCTCAAACTCATCTTGAGAGAGAACATTGCCTGAACGGCGCTCCCGAAAACCAATTTCCCGCAACTGTCCGCGATTTAGCGGAATCCCTGGCCCGCAATTACTGAAATCGCTGTCCGCAAATTACCGAAATTGCTGTCCGGAAATTGCCGAAACACGCACATATTCGCGCCTGCCTGACGACGAGCTCGATGCCCCTGATTCACTTCGCCGCAGCGCAGCCCACAATTATCCGGCTTGCGTCGGGACGACCGTCTCCCGACCGTCGTGGTGGCGCAGCCGTGTAAAATCTGTCCCATAGCGCTTCCTTCGAATCGTGCGACAAAGGATGCCCCATCAAAGTCTGGGACTAAACACCCAAGTCTCGCAATAGAGGGGCTTTCGATGCAATCCGCTCTGCTGATACCGGGCCCACCCCCTGATCGAAGTTAAAGCCAGAAGCCCCTCAACAGTTCGGGTTTTGACATCAAGCATTTGGAGCGCCTTTGCCATACAGTGCCCCCTTCTCCTCACAGTGCTGCCGAACTTTGCTAACCCATGTTTCGTACCAGCACCAAACCCCGCCGAGTATTTCCACGCCAAATCCCTTTGACGGGTTCTTTGCATCGAGAGAGCGCCACAGCTCCGAGTTTCGATGTAAGTCGAACTTGGTATATCCTTCCTTCTGCATCATCGAGACAATTTGCTTCGCTTGAGCTGCTGGCAGGTGCGATGGTCAAGCTCACCGAACACAAGAGCCTGTCGCATGAAACGGTGCGGCGGCGTGTGGCCGAAAATGGCCTCAAGCCCTGGCGCACGGACATGTGGTGCATTCCGCAGATCGACGGAGAATACGTCGCCCGTATGGAGGACGTTTTCGACCTCTACGCCGAGGTGCCAGATCCCAAGCGCCCGGTGGCGTGCTTCGACGAAAGCCCGGTGTAGCTCATCGGCGGGGACGTCAACCGATTCCGGCCGAGCCCGGCCGGCTCGAACGCTACGGTTACGAGTACCGTCGCAACGGCACGGTCAATCTCTTCGTGTTCCTCGACGTGCATCGTCCCTGGCTCAAAGTCAAAGTCACCGAGCGGCGCGCGGCTGAAGACTATGCCTCCTGCATGCGCGACCTCGTCGACATCCATTATCCCGACGCCGAGATCATCCGAGTCGTCCAGGATAATTTATCGACCCACTCCGCCGGCGCCCTGTATCAGGCCTTCCCGCCCGCTGAAGCCAGCCGGATTTTCTGACGGCTCGAGTTCCACTACACGCCCAAGCACGCAAGCTGGCTCAACATGGCGAGATCGAGATCGGCGTCCTGCGGGGCCAGTGCCTAGATCGCAGAATCGACGCCCCAAGCGGTTGCGCCGCGAAATCGCCGCTCGGCAACGGAAGCGAAATACGGCCCGCTCTCGTATCAAATGGATGTTCACGACAGACAAGGCCCGCACCAAAATGGGCCGCGCCTATCCCGCTACTTCCAAAGAGTCATAATCACTGTTGCGGAGCCACTAGTGGAAGGATACAGCTCAAGGTGGTAGGCTATCCTAGCGGAGAAGAGCGCTGAATATCCTTATGCGGAATACCCGATGCGCACAGCAACGGAAATGAGGCTGTTCTGTATCTCGACACTGGTGCGCGCCGATGTCGGCTTCGTTCACCTCTGTGTCGGCTCTGTGCGATAGCCCGCGCTCAAGCGGCTGGCGGTGGCTGCCAGTTGGCTAGGAAACGGCTGGATCTACGCCGGCATCGCAATCGCGATTGTCATTGCCTTGGGCACGGAGGCGGTCGGCCTCATTTGGAGGTCGTCAGCCAGCGTCGCCATACTGCATTCGATCTATCGGCCGCTTAAGACCCGGCTTTCGCGTCCACGGCCGTTCCGGATCTTTCCCGAACTTCAGCCTCTATTACCGACGCTCGATGAATATTCCTGCCCGAGCGGTCATGCGATGACACTCACTGCGAGTCCTGATCACGCTGCCCGTGGCGAGCGTTTCGGCTATTCTGGGGCTGGTCTGCGTTTGGACATTGATGGCGTGGGCCCGCATTGCGGTGGCCCACCACTACCCGAGTGACGTGCTGGCCGGATCTGCTCTGGCAATACTTGTCGCGTATCCGATCTCGAAAATCTAACGCGACCGGCGTGTTGGAAGTCGCACCCGAGTGCGATAGCAAAGGTCTTTCGCGGAGGTCAGCCGAGCGCCGCGCGGACCATTCCAGCCGATGGGTATTGCTTGTTCAAGCGGGTACCTGGCGAGCACCTGCTCAACGCGCGTCGCTGAGGTGAGATGCGGCGCCTTTTCGACGTCGTCACCGCCCCAGCCGGCGTCCGCGATCGATGTGTCGATCAGCTCGCCGCGCAACAGCGCGAGCGGCGACTTGTAGTACAGTGCGACGTTGTGGAGGGGATCCGTCAGGACTTTGAAGACCCATACAATCGCGGTCTGGCCGTCACGGGTCACGAACAGCTGGATCATCCGAAAGAGGCCGCCGCCAATACCGATGACGAGCCATACCGTGCCGACTTGCCGGATGAAGCCTAGCCTCCCGGCAGGCGGGTCGAACATGCCAAACCGCGGGAAGACGTACAGTGCGAACGGCGCCAGGGCCCAGATTATCAAGAGCACAGTCTTGCGCGCCTGGTTGTAGCCGACCTTGACCGCCTCCTTGTACTCGTTGCTGACGTTGTTCACGTCATCGTAGCCGCTCGGCTCGAAGAAGAAATGTCCGGCCTGCCGCGTCAGCATCGCAAGCCAGCCGACGAGGCCGGCCATTGCCGGATCCTTGAACAATAGCCCATAGCAACCGAGGAAGATGAAAGCGCTGATCAAATGCAGCGTCTGGTTAGTTCTGCTCTGGTGATAGTAACGGTAGTCATCCCACCGCAGGTTTCGCAGCATGTCTGACAAATGGCTCATGATCAACCTCGGTCATTTGACGGCGTTTAAGCCATAGGCCGTGTCCGTAACAGATGCGTGAATGAATTGTGATTTCGCATGGCAGCTTATAGAGGTGAAGGCCGAGCGCCAGGCGCGCCCGAAAAGTCGGACGTTCGCTTTTTCGGGAGCATAGATCGACCACGATCTCCCTTTCTCCGTGCGACGGCTCCGCCGCTGCTTTTTGAGCATTCTTTCCAGCCCGAAGCGGCAGCAGTTAAATACTTTGAAGCCAGCAGGCGCTTTCTCCGGCGGCAGGCATAGGGGTGAGCCGCCGCAGCGCAACGCATCGCGGGTGAGGTACGCCACCAGAGTAGGTAGGGAACCTGCCCCTCTGTTGATGAGGTACAATCGGGTTAGTAAATAGCCGAACACTAGCTTTTGATAGCATTCGGCAAACTCTCATGCGAACGGTTGCTCGCCGAATCGACGGCCACACTCGCGTCTTTCCTGACGCCTGCCCGGGCCACGCGTTAAACACACGCTGACGAATCGAGGGATTTCCGCATGCGCTCCCGCATCGCAAGAAATCTGGATTGCCTGTTCGCCCCGCAAGCGCCTGCAGTCAAATCGATGGCGCGCGTACTCTCGCCGCGACTGACTTGGCGAACGAGTTTACGGCTGTGTCCTGTTCGACGGACAATCTCCTTGAGTGGCACTGCTTCTCTGACGAGCGCCATGATGGCAGCATTCGTCTGCTTGCGCCGGAGATACCCTTCATACTGCAGCCTTTCCGCGCAAGTGAGCAGTTTTGGATTGATCGTCGTCGCACCGATTGCGGTGCGGATCACCCGCATGGAACGGCGTACCGCGTTGAGGAAGGCCGCGCTTGCGTTCTCCATCAGGTGCCATCGGTCGGCGACCTGGACGGCGTCGGGCAGCGCCTTTGCCGCGGCCTCACTGTAGCCGCGGCCACGGTCGCGCGATACGACCCTGATCTCCGGATGGTCGGAAAGCCAAGCCCGCACCGTTGCAATCTCGCGATCTGGAAGCAGGGTTACGATCCGCCGCCTCTCCAGATCGCACACGATTGTTCCATAGCGATGGTTCTTGCGAAAAGCCCAGTCGTCAATGCCGGCGACGATCAGAGGCTCCGTTCGCGGGCGGGTTCGTCGCCTAATAACCCGCAGCAGAGTATCGTTGCTCACCGGCAGCATCAATCGCTTGGCGAAGCTCGCGGCCGGCCTGCCGCCGAGTGCCAGCCCCAGATGGTGGACGATGCATTCCAGCCGTGCCGTCCGGCGGGACCGGGTCGGGAGAACATCGTCCCCGAACCGTTCAGCGAAAATCCTCCGCCGGCAATGAAGTACCTCGCAAACGAACCGTCGCGTGATCACGCGGAGGCGTATTTGCTTGCCTGCACATGGCAAATCCGCGACTTGTCTGTCGTATCGGCTATGGATTCGGCGCGATCTCGCCCCGCAGAATGGGCACTCGGCCGAGCCGCCTTCGGATCGGACGGCTAAAATAATCGAGTCAGATGAATCACTTACTCTCGATAACCAACCCGCTCGGCACGAGCGACGAAATGCGAATACCGGCTCGCATGGCGCTGATTCCCCCGTTGGAGAACCGCACGCTCCGCAGAAAAATCATCAGATGTGAGTCAGACCTCCAGTCCAACGCCGATTGACACCCCGGCTGAGCGCTTACGGTCCGTTTAGCTGGGCCACTTCCTTTGAGCGTGTGAAGCCAGCCAGCGTACAAGCGCGTCGTCTGCCGGACTGGCCGACGTTGTCTCACCGTCCATTTGGGCACCATGGTAGAAGTTAGCGGTCACGTGACTCGGCGCTCATCTGAGAGAAGAAGCGCTGTCCCTACCACGCGCCGCTAACTCCACCGCCAGCCTCAGCGACGGAAGAAGGCTGACGGTAGGATACATCCACCGCAAAAAGCCGCGGCACAACTGCCAGAGTTGGCCGTCCCCTCCTCCACGACCAGTCTCTAAGCTAGTGCCTCAGGCTTGCAGAGATGGGAGACACCGCATGGCCAAACGCGTACGCATTCGTTGCATAAACAAGACTGACAGGCGAAGCGCACACGAGAGAATCAAAAATGTCGGCGGGCTAAATTCAGACGGAACGCGATGGAAGCTATCCGTTAAGAAGACTATCCGAGACCTCGAAAGCCGCGAGTGGGAGTACTACGTCGAAGAATCAGGCGTCACTGTTGAGGTCATCGTCGCCACCGACGGGCGACACAAGTACATCAAGACAACAGTGGACCGAATTCAACCGGACAATCTCCTTTCGCTCCCTGAATGTCCGTGATGATTGTCGATCCCAGATCGCAGGCAGTGCGGGCGAGACTCGGCGCTGTTCGGTTGCGTTGGATCAGACGCTGTCCCTACCCCGCCCGCGCTGCCGGTGAAGTTAGCGGCACGAGTGCTGTCCCTGCCGCGCGGCGCTAACCTCGGGCCAGCCTCAGCGGCGAAAGAAGCTGACCGCGCTTCCCGTGGGGGAGTGTAGCCCACGGGCCTCAAGTTGTATGGGCGAAAAGTCTGCCTGGCACCTACCTGAATCGGCGGCGGCATTCTGTCGAGCTAGGGCTTTATGCAGCGACGCACGGGCGACGTCGGACATTGGACGCCGCGAATCCGCTGGATCGAATGCTGGGCGCGTCACCCGATCCGCAGATTTTCCGCTGAGTCTTTTCCGCGATTTTTCACGATGTCGAAGCTGACTTTTGCGCCCTCTGCGAGCGAAGTAAAACCAGCCTTCTCAACCGCGGAGATGTGGACAAAGACGTCATTGCCGCCCGAATCCGGTTGAATGAACCCGTAGCCCTTTGTTGGGTTGAACCATTTCACAGTACCAATAGCCACTTTCAGTTCTCCGTTTTCAAATCAAAGCTAGGGTGCGTGGTCGCTCCTAGTGGCGCGCCAACGCCCATGGCTTCAACAAGCTATAGCCGGGCGGCGTGGTCGTCTAGCCTGCAGGCAAGCGCGTCGGCTCGGGCGGTTTCGAGCAGATGGCGCCGATCCGCCCGCTTACTACCCGAGTAAGGTGCGTCCGCTAGCGAATGATTGCTCGGTCAAGATCTTAGACGCGCTGCGCGCGCGCCGAGAGCGCGGTGCGATTGCCGTCGCCGCTGCTTGACCATGATGCCGCACCACCGTCCATTTTGCCTATCACCGTCGCCCAGTGATAGCCCTCACGAAAGCCCTGTTTTTATGCTGCGCGCAGAAGCGCCGACCGACATTCCGCCAACACCAGTCCCCAACAAGGTCAAGAGCACGCCGTTTGGCTCGGGTGTCGTCGTGCTGTCGATTCCGATGGCGGAAAAACTGTTGGTGCTTACCGTGCTGTTGCTGAAGCCGGCAACGCCTTCCATGACGTCCCAGGTTTCGCCGCTCCAGATCAACGCCTCGATTCGAATCTCGCTGTTCACCTCTGTAAAACTTGCGGACGTGGTCGACCGCGAAGCCGTGAACTGATTATAGCTGAGGATGGCCGGGTCGTTATACCACGAGCGTAAAAACCGCTGCGCGGGGGCCGGCCGACTCTGGTAGTTGTGCTTGGCCTTTCCCTTATGGCTGTATCCCAGCGTCAGCTTCTTCCGCGGCTGAGGCTGACAGCGTCGAAGTTAGCGGCGCTTGGTAGGGACAGCGCTTCCCTCTGATTGTGGCGCCGAGTCACGTGGCCGCAAACTTCGACCTTGGGTGATCCAAGTGGGCGGTGCTGGCCAGAGGTTATGCCAAATGACCGGTGTTCAATACTTCGTCACGCGCTACAAGGGCCAATGGGCGGTTTCGCTCAAGGACGTGTACTCCGGTTAAGCGGAGCTCGCGCTCGGAAGCGGGCCGCTAAGCTGATGGGTATGGATGATCTTCATCTCCTAAGCCGGACGGACAGCCAAGCTCGCTCGTGCACGTCAGGCAAGCGATCCAGATTAAGCAAGAGCTACCAAATGAGAAAGATTCGACGTGTTACCAGTTATGATACTTGCTGACGCCTCTTGGTCGGACTTAGACCGAACAGCGCCCGGCGATCCCGATCAGGCGGGGAGATGTTAAATGTCTGCGAGAAGACCTGCACACGAGAAACGCGAACCGAAGACAGGTTCAGAGCCCGACCTAGCCGCCCAGGCATCATTCTCTGAAGCGGATGCCACGACGCACGATATTTGAGACTCAGCGAGGGTCGAATCAAGCCATCCATTTGCGTCTCCAGAGTGGATCCGATCTCTCGAAAAGACAACGGACCTGTACGCTGAGGAAGTGAAGGACGGGTCAAAGCTGTGCTTTCTCTTTGCACGCTCAAGCGAATCTTCTGAAGACTCTTGCCAAATCCAACACTCCGTCGGACGTAATGAAATGCCATCTGGATTTCGCGGAGCGGCTCTGGTCGAAATTGATCAGCGAAGGCTGAGAGATAAGATCACTAAGGCCGGCCCGTCATGTGCGGCACGGTAAGCAATACGAACACTTCAGTTCTCACTCGGGCAAGAACCGCTAGACGCTATTAAGCTGTGTCATCTCCAAGACATCGATGTCCGAAGCTCGACTGCAAGTCGGGAACACCCTGTCAACGCAGCGAGAGGCGCGTTGTGTCACGAGGAAACGCTCGTCGAACACTATTTGGCACATCCATTGCTTAAGATGCAAAGGGAACCCGTCACGATCGTCGCGACCCAAGTCTAAGGGTTCAGTTTGGTCGATTGGATGCATTTGCTAAATTCGCTTGCTGTTGTTGCCGATGCCGAGCAGCCGGTTGGGCGGATTGAGGTACTGTCAGTCGCCGAGCGCACGTATCTGCTGGAGGATCTGAACCGGACGGCGGTGACGTATCCTGAACAGCAGTGCATCCATGAGCTGTTCGAGGCCCAGGTGCGCCAGGCGCCGGATGTTGTGGCGGAGGTCTATCAG
Organism: Bradyrhizobium sp. SMVTL-02; assembly: GCF_051853005.1. Taxonomy (NCBI): domain Bacteria; kingdom Pseudomonadati; phylum Pseudomonadota; class Alphaproteobacteria; order Hyphomicrobiales; family Nitrobacteraceae; genus Bradyrhizobium; species Bradyrhizobium sp. SMVTL-02. Next base: position 8,006,524 of record NZ_CP182469.1, read on the forward strand.
GACCAGCGCGTCAGCTATGGCGAGCTCAATGGTAACCGGTATGAGCTCCCACGTCCGCTGTGATCAGCGGGCGCGTGCGTAGCGGATCGGCATCCAGTATTGGCGCAGCGCCTCGACGGCCGCTGGAATATCGAGGTGGGCGTTGCGGAGAAAGTCCTCGGTCTCGCGGCCGCTTCGCGGCGGTCCGAGCAGCGGACGGCCCTGATCGTCGCGACAGTGCAGCAGGACGGGTAGCAGCAGGCCGTGATTGACGTTGCTGGTGTCCAGCAACGGCGCCCACGCCGACAGCCTGAGCCGCATCGCGACATAGAAGCCCTGGCACCAGGGACGCGCATCGATATCGCCATTGACTTCACGCCGGTGCATCGGCGCGAACTGGCGAGGCGTGGTCGAAAGGGTCTGGCTGATCTCGTTATGACGCAGCGCAACGGCGGAGATCGCCGCGAACTCCGGAGTGCCGCCGTGGTTGAAAGCATCGGCATCGATGGCGAGCAGCGGGCAGATCCAGTCGAGTGGGCTCATCGACACTGGTCCAGCCACGATCGCGGCGACGTAGCCGTCGAGCATGGGAAGACTGGTGGCGGCAGGATGCTGATCGACGCGAGCTTGGAGCCATCTCTCGAGTTCCGCAAGCGGCATCGCGGCGGCGGCCATCGACGACGATGTTTTATGGCGACGTGGGCTCATGCGGCAGCTTGTGCGACGCGCTCGCGTGCCGCCTTCCAATTCCAGGCAAGCAGCTCGTGCAGCTGATGGCTCTTGGTTCGCCCTGAAACGATGCGTTCCAGCACGTCGTTCAGATAGGCCTGCGGATCGAGCTCATGGAGTTTTGCCGTGTTCACGAGCGACGCCAGGATTGCCCAGCTCTCAGCACCGCCGTCGCTACCGCTGAACAATGAGTTGCGTCTCCCCATGGCAATCGGGCGCATGGAACGCTCGACCGTATTGCTGTCGACCTCGACGCGGCCGTCGCGGAGAAACAGCGTCAACCCGTCCCAGTGATTGAGCGTGTAGTTGATCGCCTCCGTCAGCTTCGACTGCGAGAAGAGCTGGTCGACCATGGCGGTCAGTCGCGCCTTGAGCGCTGCCATCAACGGTGCGCTCCTGGTGCGGCGGGCGGCCAGCCGCTGCTCGGCGCTGCTGCCGCGGATCTCCGCCTCGATAGCATAGACCGCCTGCAGGCGTTCGATCACCTCGTGCGCGAATGGCGACTGCATCATCTTGTAGATCTCGACGAATTTGCGTCGGGCATGGGCGAGACAAAAAGCAAGCTGGATCGCGCCACCATGGCCGCGGGCGAGCGCCTTGTAGGCGGCATAACCATCCACCTGCAGAATGCCGGAAAAATCCGTCAATTGTCCGGCGATCTCCTCGGTGCCGCGGCCGTCGGCGAACACGTAGGCGACCGCCGGCGGCGAAGGGCCACCCCATGGCCGGTCATCCATGGCATGCGCCCAGAACTGGCAGATGCGGGTGCGATGTCGTCCGGGATCGAGCACGGGCATCGGGGTCTCGTCGCAGAACACGCGCGGCGAGGCCTGAATTGTGCGCAGCTGGAGCTCATAGAGGCTCTTGAGCCACCAGGCTGCACGCTTCACCCAGCCGGCAAGCGTCGCCCGGTCGAGATTGACGCCCTGGCCGGCCAGAATCTGCACCTGCCGATACAGCGGCAAATACCAGGCGAACTTCGAGACCACCACGTGAGTCACGAGCGCGGTCGAGGCCATGCCGCTCTCGATCAGGCGCGGCAACGCCTTCACCTGGACCACGCCATCGGTGCAGCTGCGGCAGCCGTATTTGGGACGGATCGTGCGCAGCACCCGCAAGATCGCCGGGATGATGTCGAGCACCTCGCTGACGTCCTCACCGATCTTGTGGAGCTGACCCTGGCAGCACAGGCAGGCCGTCGCCTCCGGCTCCAGCACCTGCTCGCAGCGCGGCAGGTGCTTTGGGAGTGCGCCGATGTTGCGGCGCGCCTTCTTGCGCACCTTGCCGGGCGGCTTCGCCGCAGGCACATCGTCGTTGGCCTGCACAGGCAACGTGGCATCGGTCTCGAGATCGCCCAGCTCAAGCGCGAGTTGCTCGTCCACGAGCACCGCAAGTCGCTCTGAGCGCTTCCCGAAGATCATCTCCTTGAGCGTCTGCATCGCCACACGCAGCTTCTCGTTCTCGGCGTCAAGCGCGAGCACCATCTCGGTCAGAGCTGACGGATCGGTCGGCAGAGCGTCGGGGCGAATCGCCATGATCGAACGATACATGCGCACGCTACACGCTCCAGCGAAATCCTCACCTCTCAGCCGACAACGGCCGGCTGCTTCACAGGCTTGGGTGAGACACGCGTCCACTCAAGCCCGTCGAGCAGCATCGCGAGCTGCGTCGCACTTAGATGCACCACACCGTCGCGGATCGGTGGCCAGGTGAAACGCCCCTGGTGCAACCACTTCGTCACCAGCACCATGCCGCTGCCGTCCCACGCCAGGAGCTTCACTCTGTCCATGCGTTTGCTGCGGAACACGAAGACGTCGCCACAATACGGGTTCGCACGCAGCGCTTCGCTCACCAGCGCCGACAGCGTGTGCACCGACTTGCGAAAGTCGACCGGCTGCGCCGCCAGCACCACCTTGAGGTCGGAGCGTAGTGCAATCACCGGATGCCCCGAAGCGCCGACAGCACCGTCGAAAGTGTCGCCAGCTCCACGCCCGGCTCAACCCGGATGCGAACCCCACTCAGCTCGATCTCGATCACCCCGCAGGCCTTCGCCGGCGGCGCGGCGATCTCGAAAGGCCTCGTCTGTGATGGCGAACTGCGCTCGGACTCGCCGGCCGTCTCGCCGTCGCTCTCGGCACCAATTTGGATCGGCACGAAGCTCGGCGCCTTGCCGGCCACCGCCGCCGCAACCTGGCGTCGCCACACCGTGAGCAGCCCGCGGGAAACGCCATTGCGCCGCGCCACCTCGGAGATGTTCGCACCCTCCTCAAAGCTCTCCGCCGCGATCCGCGCCTTCTCCTCGCCCGTCCATCGTCGCCGCCGGCGCTCCCCGGTGATCACCTCGACGCGACGATAGGAATCGCCTTCCTGCCTGGCATCAAGCATGGCATTTGCCATCGTTCCACCTCCACCGAACCGCTCATGCCAGGCTGTATCGCGCGCAAGCCGAGGGATGGCTAGGTGGGGGCGTCACGCCGGTTACGCTCAATGCGCGGGCAAACCAGCTGGCGCATCATCTGATCGCCCTCGGGGTGTCGCCGGACGAGCAGGTGGCGATCTGCGTTGCGCGCAGCGTGGCGATGGTGGTCCGGCTGCTGGCGATCCTTAACGCGGGTGGCGCCTATCATCCGCTGGATCCGGCCTATCCGTCGGCGCGGCTGCACCAGGTGCTGGCGCCCCACCTGCTGCTGGCCGACGCGGCCGGACGATCCGCGCTGGGCGGCGAGGCGCTACGCGATTTGACGGTGGTGGATCTGGCGGCAGCGACGCCGGAATGGGCCAATCTCCCGGCGTCGGATCCGGACCCGCGTGCGCTCGGCCTGACCTCGCGCCACCTCGCCTACGTGATCTACACCTCAGGATCCACCGGATCACCCAAGGGGGTCATGGTCGAGCATCGCGGCCTGGTCAATCTCATAGCATGGCATGTGCAAGCGTTGTGTCCGCAACCAGAATCCTGCTGCGCACTCACGGCTGGACCAGCATTCGATGCCAGCACGTGGGAGCTATGGTCTGCGTTATGTAACCGCAGCACATCGCTGCTGCCGCCCAGAGCGGCAGCAGCAGATTCCTTGCGTCTGCTGCAATGGTGGCGAGATCAATCGCTGGCCGTTTCATTTTTGATCACGCCACTGGCTACACTCGCGCTGGAAGATAAGCTCATCAATTCCAGATTGGAGTACTTGCTTGTTGGCGGGGATCGTCTCCCACGTTTGCCTGCGTCTCTACCAGCGGCTCTCAAGCTCATAAACAACTACGGCCCTACCGAAGGGACGGTACACCCGCCTGTTCGCAATCGGACCGCCGATCGTCTCAACGACAGTCTCTCCCCGCCGCATGCAAATCCACGTCGCAAATTCGGACAGTAGCTTGAGTGGATCTCGGAGGAGCACGCAAAGCGTGAGGCGCTTCAGCTCAGCGGTTACGCCAGGAGTGGGTGGAATGGTTAGAAGACTTCGGCCGCAGCCCAAAGACTACGGGCATTTATCGCATCCCTCGGACGGCGCGCCAAGCATTGTGCACATCGGGTTTGGAGCGAACGGTTTTTACACAGTGTGCGCCGCAAGCCCCTAGCGCCATGAGCAGTCAAGATAACAAACGCCTCGTCGCAATCGGCGTGGTTCTCCCGTTTGCGTTGGAGCACTGGCTGAAGCAGCCAGTCCGTGCCATTGTTGTCCTGGTCGGCTTCTTGGGGGCGACGGTTGCCGATCTGTTCATGCCGGTCTATTCCGGCCGTCTAGTGGACGCATTGACCTCGGTCCCCTCCGACCAGGCGGCGCGACATGCGGCACTGATTGCGTTCGCTAGCACCCTCGCGCTTGGTCTGCTCTCGATTGTACTGCGGTTTATGGGCTTGCAGGCGATCGTGCCGTTCACGCTGAAGACCATGTCAGATGTGGCCCGTGGGGGCTTCATGCGAGTACAGCGCTTCTCAACGGACTGGCACGCAAACTCGTTCGCCGGCTCGACCGTGCGCAAGATCACCCGCGGCATGTGGGCGCTCGAACTGCTTAATCATACGATCCTGACGGCATTGTTGCCGTCTCTCGCGGTGCTCGTGGGCTCGACGATCCTGCTCGGCCTGCATTGGCTCGAGCTCGGCGCCGTGTTCGGCTTCGGCGCAGTTATCTATGTCGCCATGACGGCGGCATTCACGATCGGCTACATCGCGCCGGCGGCGCGCGTCTCCAACGCCTGGGACAGCAAAGTCAGCGGCACGCTAGCGGACGCACTCACCTGCAATACTGTGGTGAAATCCTTCGGTGCTGCGGCGCGTGAGGATGCGCGGTTTGACGGGGTGGTCAGACGCTGGCGGGCGCGGGTGCAGCGCACCTGGCTGCGGTCCAACTGCACGAGCACGGTGCAGCAGATGATGCTCTTGTGCTTTCGTGCTTCGGTGATCGGTGGCGCCATCCTCCTGTGGATAGCGGGGCGGACCTCTCCAGGCGACGTCACTTATGTGTTGACGAGCTATTACATTATTCACGCTTATTTGCGGGACGTTGGGATGCACATCAACAATCTGCAGCGCTCGGTGAACGACATGGAGGAACTGGTTACGATCTATGGCGAGCCGATCGGCATTATCGATGCTCCCGACGCCAAGCCGATCAAAATTCACTCTGGGAGGATCACGTTCGAGAACGTCACCTTCCTCTATCACGGCGATCGCGTGCCGCTCTACGACGGACTGTCGATCAACATCCGCGCCGGCGAGCGGATCGGTCTCGTGGGCCGCTCCGGCTCCGGCAAGACCACGTTCGTCAAGCTGCTTCAGCGGCTCTACGACGTCTCCGGCGGCCGGATCCTGATCGACGGCCAGGACGTTGCGAAAGCCAAGCAGCAGTCGCTGCGCAGCCAGATCGCGATCGTGGAGCAGGAGCCAATCCTGTTTCACCGCTCGTTGGCTGAAAACATCTCCTATGGCCGACCCGGCGCCAGCATGGCCGCGATCAAGGACGCGGCGAGGCTCGCCCATGCGCATGACTTCATCATACGATCGCCAAAGGGCTACGGCACGCTGGTGGGCGAGCGTGGCATAAATCTGTCGGGCGGCGAGCGGCAGCGCATTGCGCTGGCGCGCGCGTTCCTTGCCGATGCACCAGTGTTGATCCTGGACGAGGCGACGTCGAGCCTGGATTCAGAATCGGAAGCGCTAATCCAAGAGGCGATGGAACGGCTAATGAAGGACCGCACCTCGATCGTAATCGCGCACCGCCTGTCGACGGTGCGCGGGCTCGACCGCATCCTGGTGTTCGATCGTGGCGAGATCGTCGAGCAGGGCACGCATTCGGCACTGACCGTGCAACCCGGCGGCATCTATCGCAGTCTGTTCGAGCGGCAGGCCGTCTAGTTCGGTCCGCTCTCGGCGGAAGGCCCAGCCTAAAACATGGCTGGCCGCATCTTCTTAGGCCTAATCTAGGGTTCAGACTCAATTGGTCCAATAGGCGACGATGGCGGCGAGGTGGACGGCAGCTAGGAAGTGTCTGGCAAAGGGCCGGCGCCGCGGCAATATCTGCGTCCTGGCCTGGAGTGAGATGAAATGCGCAAGATCTGCAATCAGGGTCGCTCAGCGCGTGGATTTTCGTGGTCCGCCTGCCGCGCGAGCGGCCGATCGCCTGGTCATGCTCCCCCTTTTCCGCCGCTCGCCGAGCGATGCGCTTTGATCGACGTGGAGTCGATGGACAAAGTCACGCCGTCCTTGCCGCAGCGGGCGAGCGCCTCAAAGATCGCCTGCCAATGTCCGCGCTTGGCCCAGCGATTGAACCGATTGTAGATCGTCGTGTAAGGACCATAGTCGGGCAGGCAATCGCGCCAGCGTGCGCCACACTGAAGCATGTGAACGATGCCGCTTATAATGCGTCGATCGCATCGCGTGTCGGGCCAGTCTGGTTTGTTGGCAGATGCGTCTCTATCTGAGCCCACTGCTTGTCATTGAGCCAGAACAGTCATTTGCGCATCGAAGTCCCCCACGCCGAATCAACTCAGCGCGAGGGAATCAGAGTTCGCTATTTAGGTACAGACCCTTCTGTAATGGGCCCGATGATGTCAAGCCTCCCGAGTGAACGCCACGCCGCCGAGCTCATGCTTCTGTTCGTGGTCGACGCCTGGCCGCCACATCATGCTGTCAGAGGGAGCGGTGAGCCTATCTAGATACGCGTGGTTCGTCGGACGACGGCCACTGGGCGTGTAACGGCTTCACCGCATCCACCGTCCCGGCGACGGGACTTCGGGCACCGGGCTTCAGTTCATCCCGGTTGCGTTCTCGATCTCCTCCACGTCTTCTATGCTGCGATTGAGCCCGCTTCGGCCCATCGGTAAGTCGTGCCATCGACCCAGATCCGATGCAGGATCACTGCGAGCTTGCGTGCCAAGGCGACCTTTGCGCGCTTCGAGCCTCTCCGCTTGGCGACGTCCATCCCCCAGCGTTTGAGTTTTGAGAACCGCGTGATGCGCGATAACAGAACGTTGGCGGCTTCATACAAGGCCGTCCGCACCGTCTCATCGCCGGCCAGCGTGATTCCGCCCGTGACGTCCTTTTCTCCCGATTGATATTTCTTTGGCGTGAGCCCGAACAGCGCGCCTGCTGCCTTTGACTTTACAATGCGATGAGGATCATCAAGCGCCGATTTGTAGGTGATGGCCACCAGGGGGCCAACGCCTGGTACTGTCATAAGCCGGCGGCAGACTGCATCATCACGCACAATTGCCAGCACAGCCTTGTGTAGTCTTCCGTATTCTGCCTTCAGGGCCGATCGTGCCGAAAGCATCGCACCAGCAATGCGCTCCAATGTCGCCTGGCCTGCAACCAACTCTCGAATCCGCGCTTCAAAATTTCTTCGCGTCACCGGGCCAACCTTCAGACCGAAGCCGCGCAAAATCCCTCGGATACTTAATTCTACATCGATCAGCCGCCCGAGAAGCTGTTTGCGTGCGATCAGGAGTGCCCGGATCTCTTGCGCATCAACCGACTTTGCGTGTACCTGCCGAAACCATCCCATCCGGATCAACTGGGCGATCCCGCGGGCATCCTTGCGATCCGTCTTGACCGTCATTGCAGATAATGCGGCCTTCACGTGCCGCGTTTCCAGCAGAACTGTTTCAAATCCTGCACCTTTCAGGCCTGCATGCAGCCATTGCGACAGCGGCCCAGCCTCCAGCCCGATCCGCTTCACTGCAAAGCCGAGCGTCTCAAAAAAGTCAACTAAGGCGTCGGGTTCGCTTGCGACCTTCGCTTCCTTCAGGATCTTACCCTGGGCGTCCACAACACACACGCTCGACAGTTCCAATGACACGTCGATTCCGGCATAATTCTCCACGGCTGTCCTCCGTCTCCAGATGCTTGGGGCCGACTCAAGTCGTGACCCCGTTTCATCATCTATCGGGGGACAGCCACCATCATGACCCCTTGCTCCGGAGCCGGGCCCATTACCGCATCTAGTGCGCTCGCACGGATGCGTATTCTCTGCCACGCCCGAAAGATCTCATGACTACGACCTAGAAGACCGGCACAAAGAACACAGCAAGGACGGTTGCTGAGATCATCCCACCGAATACGCCGGTCCCAATTGCGCGCTGGGTTTCGGCGCCGGCGCCACGTGCAAGCATCAGCGGGACCACACCGAGTGCAAAGGCCACCGAGGTCATCAGAATCGGCCGCAATCGACGTCCGGCTGCTTCGACGGCGGCCTTCATTGGGCAATGCCCCTGAATGCGAAGATGCTGGGCGAATTCAATGATGAGAATCGCGTTCTTGGCTGAAAGTCCGGTAATGGTTATTAGACCGATTTTGAAAAAGACGTCATTCTCGAGCCCACGAAGATGGACTGCAAGAACAGAACCGATGATTCCAAGCGGTACGACAAGCATCACCGAGAACGGTATTGACCAACTCTCGTAAAGCGCAGCTAGCACCAGAAAGATGGCCAGCATGGAGAGAGCAAGCAGGAAGGGAGCCTGCGAGGCGGATTGCTTTTCCTGCAGCGACTGCCCAGTCCATTCAACCGCGAAACCTGCGGGCAATTGTGACGCTAGTCCTTCCATTTCCAGCATCGCGTCGCCGCTGGATATCCCGCGTGCAGGCCTGCCTGCAATGCGTGCAGCCGGATACCCGTTATATCGGACGAACTGGAGGGGGCTAGTTTCCCAGATTGGCGTGACGAGCTCTGACAGGGACACCATGGCGCCTGCATTGTTGCTGACATACAACCTAAGCACGTCGTCAACCTGCATTCGGGTCGCAGCATCGGCTTGCACGATCACCTGTTGCATGCGTCCAGCATTTGGAAAATCATTGACATAAGTTGACCCGATGGCAGCCGTGAGGGTATCACTGACCGCGATGAACGATACACCCAGCGCTTCACCTTCTGTCGATCGATCTTCAGCTTGACGTTCGGCGCGCTTGGCAGGCCTTCAACATGGACGTTTCCCACGAGTTTGCTTTGAGCCGCAAGCTGCAACAACTGGGCTTGTGCTGCCATCAATGCAGCAACGTCGCGATTGGCTCTATCCTCTAAACGCAAGGAAAACTCGGAAGTGGTCCCTAGTGATTCGATGGCAGGCGGCTTCAAACTCATGATCAGCCCTTCCGGTGCGCTGACCATGGCTGCCGTTGCGCTGTCAATCTCGTCGTCGATCGTCCCGCTCCGTACGCTCCAATCCTTGAGTGTCGTGAACGAGGTCGCGGTGTTCGGCCCAGAGCCGGAAAATCCGTAACCGATTAGCGAGAGGTTGCCCGCAATGTCTGGGCGTGACCCCACATGTTGGTCATACCGATTCACAATTTCGATGGTGCGCCCTGCCGTCGCGTCGGCGGGCAGGACGAAGGTCGTCAAAAAACTACCTTGATCCTCTTCGGGCACAAACGATGTCGGCAAACGCATATACGCAGCCGCGAGAGCAACGCCGATCACGGCATAGAGCACCATCATCCGGCCGGTCCTCGTGACCATTTTAGCAAGCCATCCGACATAGGCGTTGGTCAACTGGTAAAGGGTACGATTGAACGAGCCGAAGAAGCCTCGTTTTTCATGATGGCCGCCCTCGATTGGACTAAGTAGCGTTGCGCATAGTACTGGTGTCAATGTGAGGGCAACAACAGCTGAAAAGAGGATCGAGACCGTCATCGATAATGTAAACTGCCGATAGATCTCGCCGACCGACCCGCTCGTGAGCCCCATCGGAACGAACACTGCTGACAGAGCGAGCGTGATACCGATGACCGCACCTGTGATCTGGTTCATGGCTTTCTGCGTAGCAGCTTTGGGCGTCAGCCCCTCCGTGGCCATGATGCGTTCTACATTCTCGACTACAACGATAGCGTCATCGACAATGATACCGATTGCCAATACCATACCGAACATCGTGAACACGTTGATCGAAAAGCCGGCCATCCACATCACCGCGAAGGTGCCTAATAGTGAGATCGGGACGGTGATGGCCGGGACCAGTGTGTATCGGACATCCTGAAGAAACAGCAACATGATGAGGAAAACGAGGATCATCGCCTCGAATAGGGTCTGAAGAACATTCTTGATCGAGATCTTCACGAAAGGTGCGGTCTCGAAAGCTACGGCGTAACTCATTTCGTTCGGCATGGCCGGCGCGAGCTCGGCGAGACGGGCCTGGACGGCGGCGGTCGTCCGGATCGCATTTGCGCCCGGCGTCAATTGAATCCCGGCAGCCGTCGCCGGTTTGCCGTTCTCGCGGATTGCAAAAGTGTAAGTTTGTGCACCCAGCTCCACGCGCGCGACATCGGCCAGCACGAGCTTTGAGCCGTCCGGCTCTGAACGGAGCAATATGGCCGCAAATTCTTCTGGCGTTTGCAATTGTCCTTGAACTGTGAGTGGGATGCTCACCTTCTGCCCGGGCACGGTTGGTTCCGAACCGACGCGTCCCGGCGCGATCTGCGCGTTCTGAGCCCGAATTGCTGCTATGATATCAGTTAATGATAGCGAATAAGACACGAGCTTGGTTGGATCAACCCAAATGCGCATTGCGCGTTCCGAGCCAAAAGCCTGCACGCGACCGACGCCTTCAACACGCTTTATTTCAGGAGCAAGGATTCGCAACAGGTAGTCGCCAAGGGCGAGTTCGTCACATTGGCCATTGTTGCAACCGAGCGTCACAATCATGATAAACCCGGTGGAAGCCGATTCCACAGTAACGCCGATTCTGCGCACCGGCTCAGGAAGACGCGCTTCGACACTCTTCAAGCGATTCTGGACATCCACCTTCGCCATTTCGAGATCGGTGCCGGGCTTAAACGTAGCGGTGATGCTCGCCTCGCCCGACGTATCGGCGGTTGATTCGAAATAGAGCAGGTTCCTGACGCTCGACAGCTCTCTTTCAATCAGACTGAGAACGCTGTCGTTGATCGCCTGAGGTGTGGCTCCTGTATGCATTGCATAGATGCTGACTGTCGGCGGCGCGATGTTTGGAGCGCGAGAGACAGGCAGTTGCGGGATTGCCAAGCCCCCCAAGAGAACGACAAATATTGCGATTACCCATGCGAAGACGGGCCGCTCGATAAAGAACTGAGGCATAGCTCTTCTCTCAATGCTCGGCTTGCACGGCGGCGTGCTTGAATGGCTGCGAGTGCACCGTGGCCCCATCCCGCACGCGCTCCTGCCCCTGCACCACGACAACGTCGCCGGCTTTTAACCCCGAAGTAACAATGTAGCGGCCATCCACAACCTCACCCACATCGATGGGGCGTCGGGCCGCTTGCTTGTTGTGGTCGACGATGATGAGTTGCGCTCGGCCCGCCAAATCCCGGATGACGGCTTCCTGCGGCACTAGCAATGCGCTATGCCGCACCACGCGGGGTAAGCGGGCGCGGACATACATTCCTGGAAGCAAGAAGCGCCCCAAATTCTGCATCTCGACGCGCACGGTGATATTGCCCGTGCCGGGATCGACGTTGACGTCCGCGAACAGCGCGCGCCCGGTGACCGGATAAGGCTTTCCGCTCGTGGCGCTAATCTCAACGGGCACCTTAGACAGATAATCAAGCTGCCTAGATTGAACAGACTCGCGGATCGCGTCGATCTGCACAGCAGGTCGGCGAATATCAACGTAGACCCGGTCGATCTGCTGGACGATCGCGAGAGTCTTGGCTCCGTTAGCCGAGACAAGTGCGCCCTCAGTAACAAGCGCCGGGCCGATCTGCCCAGAGATCGGGGCCCTTACTGTTGTGAAAGCCAAATCGAGCCTGCGGCGCTGGAGCATCGCCCGTGCCTCGGCAACATTCGCCTTCGCCTGAGCAAGATTGGTGATCGCATCATCATATGCATCACGGCTGATCGCATTGCTCGTCACCAGCTGTCTTGCACGGTCGAACTTGCTTTCAAAGCGCATCAGACTGGATTCAGCTCGCTGAAGCACTGCGGCCGCGCTGTCGACCTCCGCTTTGAATGGATCAGGGTTGATCTGAAACAGCCCTTGCCCCGCCTGGACTTCCGAGCCTTCGTCGAACAGGCGCTTTTCAATGATCCCGCCGACCTGAGGCCTAATCTCGGCGGTTCGGTAAGCAGCCACGCGTCCCGGCAGTTCGTCAGCGAGCGTCACCGCCTCCGGCTTCACCGTCAGCACCGTGACGAAGGGCAGACTTACTTCTGGTGGTGCGGCCGGCGTGTCGCTGGACTGTTCGCCACTGCATCCAGCGATCAGCAGAGCCGTCGGCACAGCTAACCACAAGCCAGCCCTATCGAGACCGCGCGCCATTATCCTGGATCTAAAGCTATGCGGGTGAAATGAACATTGGTTCGTTATTGCCTCGCTCATGTCGTGCTTGGCCAAATTGTATGGAGTGAAGACAGCTCTGCGCGAACGGCGGGGGGGGTAAATGAAGAGCTTCTGTGAGCCTCATTTTCAGAATTCGATAGGAAGAGCGGAATCACCGTATGCTCCACTGAGGTTAGCGGTGAAATCAGGGTGCTCGATTATGCGCATGCGCCCCCTCCACCTTTGTATGTAACGCAGCGATCCTAGATGAATGTGGCCGCCCGTGCGCATCTCTGCGTTTACCATGATCCGCTCCTAAAGAGTTTATGCTGTGACGCACGTGATGCGGACCGCCGTGCAGGTGTCGTGCCAAAGGAGACACTCATTTGGCACGAAAGGATGACCTCGACGTCGCTACGTCTGACAGACGGATTGTCCAACTTCTGACAAGGAGAGGAACTTTCTACCGGCCCGTCCACGAGCGAGAACGGCTGCGTAAGGGACGAAGCTTACAAGAGCGTAGTGCAAGATCGTGTGTCGGGATGGAGATTTCGACCCTACCTGCATCACCATCGGCGGATGGCGCGTCGATAATACGATCGAGAAGATTGCCTGCTGGCATCGGCAGAGGATCGCCGCTTCCATCCGGATTGCGCGCGGAAACAACCGCCACCGCTAAGAACTATTCCTTGTAAGATCCTAATTGGGATTGTCGCCGCCTTCGTGGCGTTGAAGAAGGCCGGCGATGCCGGTGACGGCAAGAAGGCACGTCGCGGCGAGCAGAAGACCAAAGGCGTGTTGATCAGCTCGACCAGCACGATCCGCAACGCTTTCCGCGAGAAGAACAGCTGGTTCGAGCGCCGACAATTCAGTCGGGCTGCGGCGATCGCCGGCCGCCGAGGATCGGGGCCATTAAAGGCGGGCGGCCAGGTTCGGTCGTTCAGAAGAAGCGAAAGGCACCTACCGAGCTGGCGACCCGCCTGATCGACGGCTGCGTCTAAGTTGCTAGCGACTGGAAACGCGTTTCACGCGCGTTCCTGATCGGCAGCTGGCTCAACATGCTTCAACGCGAATGCGTCCTCGCGGGCTATTACGCTATACGTTCCATACGCCAGGCTGGCGCGAAGGGCTGAAGGTCGTCTGGTTCGCAGCCGAAGCTTCAAAGAGGGCGAAACATAGCGATCGCGCCTAAGAAGCGGGCAATAATTGCGCACCCGTGGCACACAGCGTTCCCAATGCCGTAATTTAGCTCGTCCGATCTGGCTCGGAAAGGGGAGATGCGGAGCGTGCCGTACGTGGTCCGCTGTTCGAGCCACGACTGCCATCGGTTAGCATTCCAGACGGCGTACCGACAACGTACGCGCGGCACGTCACATTCCTGCGGCCGCAAGCCCTTGCGGTGCTTGCGGCCCATCAGGCCCGCGCTTTTCAGTCTCTGAGCCTAGCAGATCGCACGCTATGCGATCTTGATCATCGCCGATACGAAGGCAACCGGCATCACTCCAAAACTTGGTAGGTTGAATTCTGTGGATCTGAGACGTTTAATGACGCTATCGGGCGACTTGCGCTGTGACGCCGGTAACTGGCTGAGATCAACTTGCCGCAACGGCGAGAGGACTTTAGCGGCCCGCTCATCTGTTCGAGCGAGTCTAAGAGGATGGGCCATACAATGTTTCGTGTGTTCTCTCTGCTTGGCTTAACCGTTGCTGCTATGACAAGTTCGAGCGCCCAGGGCGCCGACGCCAATCCAGTTTATGTTGACCAAGGCCCGGATTGGACCGGCTGTCCCTGGCGTGAAAATCCACGCATTGTTAACATACGTTCCGGTGAAATTCCTCGTCGATGCATCGAGTGTTTGGATCGAGAGAAGAGAGCCTCGCTACTTTACCCATGTAGAGGGGACTGGCAACTGCGCGTGAGCAGGCATCGACGTAACGGCAAAGAGCAGGAGCACAATCAAACGTGTCCTGGTATTCCCCTAGGCACAGGCAACTGCGCAGACTGCCGGGGATGCGCTCTCATAACGACGCACATTTCGCTCCCGCAGCCTCCACTAAGAGTTCTCGCGTTGTCGTTTCGGCGGATTTGTTCAGAGGCCGACTTGCCGACGGCCTCATCATCCTCGTTCGGCTTGATTACCGCCTCTTGAACATGCTCAAAGAGCTAATGACGCAGCAGGTCATAGCGTCTTGGTATCCGAGCAATGCCTTTTTTTATCTTGTTCGCTCAAAGTCGTCCCGAACTCGTGGCCGCATCGGCTGTTTCCAGAATTGATGTCGTTGCAATCCGTGACGGATAGTGCCTCACTTGGAGGCTCCTGCGTGGCAGCAAGACCAACGTTTTTTGCGGCAACAACGGCTCAATCCGCCGCCATTCCGCGTAGCTGAGCCAGTCCTCACCGCGCTTGATCCAGCGCAACCTTGGATGCGTCCGGCCATGCTATGTTGCTTCGAGATGTCGAATTGCAATCGAGGCACGTCATGAAGGCGTATTTCATCGGAGCTGGCATCGGATCGCTCGCGGGCGCGGCATTCCTCGTTCGCGACGCGCAGGCGCCGGGGCGCGATATCGTGATCTACGAGCCACAGCCGCTGGTCGGCGGCAGCCTCGACGGCGCGCTGCTTGCGAACGGCGCCTATTCGCTGCGCGGCGGGCGCATGCTCACCACCGATCACTACGAATGCACCTGGGACCTGCTGTCGAGCATTCCGTCGCTCGAACATCCCGGCCTCAGCGTGCGCGAGGAGACGATCGCGTTCAATCTGGAGACTCCCGCGCATTCGCAGGCGCGGCTGGTCGACCGCAACCGCTTTAAGGTCGATGTTACGCATATGGGCTTCTCGGCGCGCGACCGGCTCGAGCTGCTGCGGCTCGCCGAGGCATCAGAGGAGACGCTCGGCAACAGCCGCATCACCGACTGGCTGTCGCCCGGATTCTTCGAATCGAATTTCTGGTACATGTGGCAGACCACCTTCGCCTTCCAGCCCTGGCATAGCGCCCTCGAGCTGAAGCGCTATCTGCACCGCTTCATGACGAGTTCCCGCGGATCGAGACCCTCGCCGGCGTCAAGCGCACGGTCTACAATCAGTATGACGCGATCGTGCGGCCGCTCGCCGAATGGCTGAAGCAGCAGGGCGTGCAGTTCGTGCGCGGCACGACTGTCACCGACATGATGCTTGAGGACGACGGCGGGCGCATGCGCGTCCGCCAGCTCATGCTCGATCGCGACGGCCGCACCGCCAATGTCCGCCTCGAGGACGACGACCTCGTGTTCTTCCAGAACGGCTCAATGACGGACGCCTCGAGCCTCGGCACCATGCCGGATCCGGCGCCGCAACTGACCAAGAAGGATAGCAAGGGCTGGGCGCTGTGGGAGAGGATCGCGAAGGGACGTCCCGAATTCGGCAATCCGTCCGCGTTCAACACCTCAATCCCCGAATCCTACTGGCTGTCGTTCACCGTTACCTGCAGAGATCCCCACTTCTTCGACAAGATGGAGGCGTTCTCCGGCAACAGGGCCGGCACCGGCGGGCTCGTCACGTTCAGGGATTCGAGCTGGCTGATGTCGGTGGTGCTGTATCATCAGCCGCATTTCGCTGGGCAGCCGAAGGACGTGCAGGTGTTCTGGGGCTATGCGCTGCACCCCGATCGCGTCGGCAATTTCGTGGCCAAGCCAATGTCCGATTGCGGCGGCGCAGAGATCCTGAAGGAGCTCTGCGGTCACCTCAACTTCGACGCGAGCGTGTTCGAGGATGCGATCTGCATTCCCTGCCGCATGCCCTACATCACCAGCATGTTCATGCCGCGCAATCTGGCCGACCGGCCGTTGCCGGTGCCGAAGAATTCGGTCAACCTCGCCTTCGTCAGCCAGTTCGTCGAGATCCCTCATGACGTCGTCTTCACTGTCGAATATTCGGTGCGCGCGGCGCAGATGGCGGTCTATCAGTTGATGAAGGTCGATCGCCCGGTGCCGCCGGTGACCCGTCACGACAAGTCGCTCGCGGTGATCTTCGCGACGCTGAAGAAGGCTTTCGGGTGACGCATTCCCGGGACGGCGTCGCGATCGCGTGACTGCAAGCGGCAGTCTGACGTGAAAGACGGCGCCCCTGACGGGACGTTTTCGGCCCCGATGCGGCCGCCATGCGCTTCGACGATGGTATGCGCGATGGAGAGGCCTATGCCCTTGCATAGGCGTGGTGACAATTACACCAGTCCAGCTTCGCCGTGCTCGATTACCCATGCCCGGCAGCCTTCGCAAAACGGCTGATGTTGCCGGTAAGCGCGTGGTCCGACGCCGTCATCGTCCCCTGGCTGAGCCGCTCAGGGTTATCGGTTTGTAGATAAGCTGGGCGAGAAGGTGTCCGCACTAAAGGGCGGAGATCGTGTGTTCGGGTCCGTGCCTCCTGGCGAGTTGGCGGAAGAAGTCGCAGTGCCCGCCAGTGAATTGTGTCGGATCCCGAATCGTCTGTCATTTGCCCAGGCAGCTGCCTTGCCCGTGAACTATCTTACCGCGGCTTACGGCCTCATGGAACTAGTGGCACTACGCTCTGGACCGAATCTGCTCATTTTGGGCGCGGCGGGAGGTACAGGCACTGCGGCCATCAAGATCGGTAGGATGCTCGGAGCCCACATCATAGCCGCAAGCTCCACGGATGGGAAGCGAGGACTCGCCCGCGCCCAAGGGGCCGCGGAGCTCATCGACGACACTGCGCAAGATTGGAGGAAGACCCTTTCCCTGATGAGTCAGATGGGGTATTGAGCCTGTTGCTGAGCCCCGTTAGCAGGGTGCTGCGCTTCAGGTTGATGATAAGCGTGGTCTGTGTCGAGCAGCGACAAACATCGGACGGAGAAGCGCAGCATGAAACATCACGCCGGATTGGACGTGTCGGTCAAAGAGACGTCCCTATGCATTGTCGACGAAACAGGCCGCATCTGCCGGGAAGTGAAAGTGGAGAGCCACCCGGAAGATCTTCTTGCTGTACTCAACGATCCGACTTGGCGGTTTGACCGGATCGGACTCGAGGCCGGGCCGCTGTCACAATGGCTGTTCAGCGGGCTGGCGGAAGCTGGCCTGCCGGCAATCTGCATCGAGACACGGCACGCCAAGGCGTTCCTCAAGGCGCAGGTGAACAAGAGCGACCGTAATGATGCGCGTGGCATTGCGCAGATGATGCGTGTCGGCTTGTTCCGGCCTGTCCACGTCAAGACCCTGACCAGTCAGAAGCGATGGGTCCTGCTTGCCGGTCGCAAGCTGCTTCAGGAGAAGCCCATTGCCATCGAGAATGACATTCGTGGGCTGTTGCGCAACTTCGGCTTGAAGGTTGGAATTGTGGGGGTGATCGGCTTCGAACAACGCATCCACGAACTCACCGTTGGTCAGCCGGAGCTGACCGAACTCATGGAACCGCTTCTCGTCGCCCGACGCGTTTTACGCGAACAGTTCACGCGACTGCATCGCAATGTGCTTCTGCTTGCCCGGGAAAGCGAGGTTTGTCGCCGGTTGATGACAATCCCCGGTGTTGGCCCCGTCAGGTCGTTGGCCTTTATCAGCACGATCGACGTTCCCGCCCGCTTCAAGAGTTCGAAAGCCGTCGGGCCCTCCCTCGGATTGACGCCAGTCCTCAACCAGTCCGGTGAAAGCCACCGCATCGGTCGGATCTCGCTGTGCGGCGATCAAGCCATGCGAGCGCTAATCTATGAGGCCGCGCAGGTCATGCTGACGCGGGTCCAGAAATGGTCCTGGCTCAAGGCGTGGGCCATGCAGATCGCCAAACGACGCGGGCAGCAAAAGGCGATCGTCGCTCTGGCGCGGCGGCTCGGCGTCATCATGCACCGCATTTGGAGCGATGGAACGGAATTCCGCTGGACACGGGAGGTCTCGCCCGCGGCACAATAGTGCGACGCGCGGTCCACACACTCGTTGTTTAGTGGGGCGAGGTCCCTCGCGGGACGATGGACGAGATGAGTTCGCTTTGGGCTCTTGTACGGTCGCATCCCTGCGATCAGCACGCGAGTCCGATTGTTCCGTCTCGTTCTACTGATCCCATGCTGGGAGAGCCATACGGCTGATCCCGAAGAGAAGCACGGCCCAGCGAGCGGTATCGAACCCGAGGAGGCGCCCAACCAAAGCCCTTGACCAAATCCGGCCGAATAGAGAAGACTCTAAGTCGCAAGAGGGCCATTTCGATATGCCCGACAGATGTTGGTGACCGCCTCCGGATCGGCCTCGATACAGTTAGTTCTCAAATGTTTCGAAGAAAAGCGCGAAGCCCTGCTTGCCCATTGAGATGGCGGTTTCGGCTTTTGTGCTACAGCGCCGCAACCGGGTCCACCGGTCGGGTGGAGAGATCTTCCGGTGGCCCTGACGGTCACTTTCAATGCCCTGTTCTGCTTGTGCAGTTGGCGTGGCCTCTATTGACCCGCCAGTGCATGCAGACGCATGCACCACAATACAGGGAATTGCGGCCCTACCAGAATCAAGCAGCGCCTCGATGAGGCGACCCAGGCCCAGCAACAGGAACGCTGGTGCTTGAAATGGCCCTCAGGCCTCGGGGCTTCTCGGCGGCGCTCCAACTACTGAGAGCCTGGTGTGTTAGATACGTCGCGGCCGATTCATTCCAGGATCTCACGACCTGTCAGGGCACGTTCGGCGGCGATGTCCGATGCCAAGCTTGGCTCGTTCAACCATGGGTAAAGAGACTCGAGCTGCTCCGAGTCGCCGAGCGTGAAACTGTCATCATCCCGAAAACCATGAATGTCGCGAAACCGGCGATCTCAAGTTGCATGCCCAAATCTTGTGAGTCCAGCCAACGGGTGATTGCTTCTAGTGGAGACATAGCTTTGTTCTCCTGTGGGGTTGATCGCGTTTCGGCCCGGAGAACACCGCGTAGTCAACTACAAGAATTCGTAGGTGACGGAAATCAAGAGCTGTCAGGCGTGCCGCCGCTAGTGTCTTTCCATTGAACGGAGAAGGGTACTCGCGCGCCATCAATGAGCCAAGCAGTGCGGCGCTTGTTGAAAGACAAAGAGCTAGCAGCCTTCACACCCCACGACCTCAGGCGTACGGCCGCGATAATCGTTCAGGCGGCAAGACTTTCCGTCGACTGCGTGAAGGCGCTACTGAACCACAACGATAAAGGCGTGACTGGCGTGTATGCCCGCTGGCACATGTTCGAAGAGAAGCGCGAAGCGGTAACCGCAATCGAAGGGCAGGTAGCGCCGATTACGGGCTGATACGTCAGCTCTTCTCTCGTTTGTATGGCGCCAGCGCGCGCTCCTCTGTGCTAATTGCCCATAAATGTTATGCCGTTATACCCGCCGTTCGAGAGGGCAGAGCGCAGGTCATCGGTCGAAGCTCTGATATCGTGAGCGATGATAGTTCCTGAGCTCCTCAGCATCGAACGTCGCGAGTTGGCGATCTGCCAGGCTCAAGACTGATCGGCCGCGAGCTCTGATGGCTGCAAGCACCGCAAGCGCCTGTGAGCGTAGGGACGTGATGTACCGCTCGAATATGTGCATCCGTGGGCCTGTATCCTACAACGTGGCGTCGCAAGCGGTGGTGGCCAGCCCGTGCCCTGGAGACGGGCTAGCCGCCTTTGCTCCCGAGAGGCTGAGTTCTCAAGTGCGACCACTTCGTATCGCTGAGAAGTGGCCTTGGCACCTATCAAAATTGGTGGGGACGAGAATGTAAGGTGGTGCGAGGGTCTTCGGCGCCGTCGAGGTACATTCCGACGCGAAACACAGCACGTTCTATGGAAGTCGCAGATGGTGAAGTGGTGGTTTTACAAAACTCACGAAGGGGGCGCTCAGATCGTTCCGACCGGGAAGGATTTTGCGGTCACGTTTGGCGGCGAGACATTGGGGTGTTATGCTTCGCCATCTTCAGCCGCCGAAGACTTGGCGAACGGTACATGCTCTCTTGGCCTTCGACCGGAGACCCATCAAGTCGGGCATACCGGAGAACATTAGCGAGTGGCAGCCCGTGCGGTGACTTACGGCTGTTTGGATCATCCACAGTCGAAGTTAGCGGCCACGTGGCTCGGCACCCCATGCGAATAAAGGTGCTGTCCCTACCACGCGCCGCTAACTTCAACGCCGCCAGCCTCCACGGCGGAAGAAGCTGACGGCAGGATATATCCATCAGGAAAAGCCATGGCACAACTACCAGAACCGGTCGGCTCCACCTCGTCAGACACGCTGTAAGCTCGTCCGACAGCCTTGCAGAGAGGGGAGAAATCCGCATGGCCAGACTCGCACGCGTCCGTTGCATCAGTAAGACCGACAGGACGAATCCACACGAGAGAATCAGCAGCATCGGCGGGGTATATTCGAACGGAAGTCACTGGAAGCAATCTGTCGTTCAGACGATCAGAGACATCGAAAGCGGCGCGTGGGAATTCTACGTCCAGGAAGACGGGCGCACTGCTGGTTTGATCGTGGCCAGACACGAAGGGTACAAGTACATCAAGACAACAGTGGACGGGATTCAGCCGAACAATCTCCTCTCGCTCCCTGAGTGTCCGTGAGGGGATATGATTCCCAGATCGCAGGCAGTGCGGGCGAGACGCCGTTCGGCTGCGCGGCCGCAGGCGCTGTCCATGCCACATCCCGCTTCCTGGCCCGGCATTTAGGGTCGTCTAGCGATATCGTGTTGACAATCACTGTCCGTTTGATCTGCTCTGGACGCTCTTGAAGCCACTCGAACACGTACTCAAGACTGATCGCCGTTTCGACTTCAGGGTCGCCCGGCCGCGCAGGCCCTTCGACAAACGCGAACTGCCCGCACGCTTTGCGAACCACACGGTCAACTAGTCCCATCACGATGCCGCCACAGAACGACGGGTTGCGATGGTGAAGTCTCCATTGGTGTCCACCATGTTCGTCGTGCTCCCCCATCATTGATGAATCGATGTCTTTGGGCTCCTGAGTTGGGTCGCGGGCCGTCGCTATAAGCTGGTCGATCTCGATGAGCAGGTCGTTGAGCGGTACCTCCGACATCGAGGCGGGAGGCAGTCTATCCAACCCGGTGACCGGGCCGCGCTCAAACGATGGCTGTCGGTGCTGCGCGGGGAAGGCGCGATCGCGCCATCGGTGCTGCCGCCTCTCACCCCGCACGAACGGATCTTCTGGGAGTTCGATGCCTACCTGCGATCAGAGCGCGGCTTGGCCCCGAGGTCCATCGTTCGCCATCTCCCGGTCATCCGCAGGTTCCTGCACGAGGTGTGCTCCGGCGGCGCCGCCGCCCCTGTGCAAGATCAGCCAAGAGGACGTGATCCGCTACATTGAGCGCCACGCCCAGGATTGGAGCCCGGGAACAGGCAAGGCGATGTGCTGGTAGCTGCGCGCCTTTCTCCGTTACCTCCACCATCGGGGGCTGAATGCGCGCCCGTTGGCGGATTCCGTTCCATCGATGCGACGATGGAAGCTCGCAACTCTGCCGACCTATCTGCCTGCCGCTCAGGTGCGGAAGGCTCTCGACGGTTGCGACCGAAAGACGGTGATGGGACGGCGCGACTACGCCATTCTGTTGTTGCTGGCCAAGCTCGGCCTGCGGGCCGACGAGGTCGCGACGCTCACGCCCGATGATATCGACTGGGCGTGCCAGCGAGATACTCGTTCGCGCCAAGGGCCGACAGCGTGCACGGATGCCGATACCGCCAGACGTTGGCGCGTCCATCGTTGCATATCTGCGCAATGGCCGCCCAAAGTCGTCGTGTCGACGGTTGTTCGTCCGCACACTCGCGCCGCACGTCGGCTTTGCTTCCGGATGTGCGATCACCATGATCGCCAAGGCCGCCCTCGATCGCGCTGGAATGGAAGGTTGCGCACACCGTGGCGCCCATATCTTCCGACACAGTCTCGCTACCGAGCTTCTCCGATCCGGCGCGACCTTGTCGGAGATCGGACAGTTGCTGCGGCACGAGAACCACGACACCACCCGGATCTACGCGAAGGTCGACATCGATGCGCTGAGAACATCGAGCCGACCCTGGCCGGGAGGCGTGCAATGACCAATCTGCGCGCCGCACTCGATAAGTACCTGAGCATGCGCAAGGGGCTGGGATACAAGTACGAGCACCAGACCCGTCGGCTCGCCGACTTCGTTGCCTTCATGGAGAAGCGCAAAGCCAGGATCATCACGACGAAGCTGGCAATGGAATGGGCAACGCTGCCGCCCGATCGTCATGCATCCTGGGCGCTGATTGAGCGACGTGCGCGGGTTCGCGCGCCATGTTGCCAGGTTCGATCCGAGAACGGAGGTGCCGCCCGTCGGCATCCTGCCGGGATGGAAGCGCGCCAAGCCCTATGTCTACAGCGACGCGAAGATCGATGCGTTGCTGACAGCAGCCCTGGCTCTGCCGCCGGCGGACGGGCTGCGCCGATGGGCCTACCATACCCTGTTCGGGCTGATCGCGGTGACGGGCATGCGTATATCCGAGGCGATGGGCCTGGAGCGTGATGACGTCGACCTCGACGCCGGCGTGCTGACGGTCCGGCTGACCAAGTTCGGCAAGCCGCGGCTCGTGCCATTGCATCCGACGACGAGAACCGCGCTGCGCGACTACGCCGACCGGCGCGACGCGCGGCTCGGATCACGCTGCGGCTCGACTTTCTTCGTTGCCGAACAGGGAGGCCGCTTGCTGCACCAGTACGTTCATCGCGTTTTCTGGCGATTGTCCGGAGAGATTGGGCTGCGGCACCCAGGTGAACGTAGCGGGCCACGCGTGCACGGCTTCCGTCATCGCTTCGCCATCCGGACGCTGCTCGACTGGTATCGCGAAGGCAAGGACGTCGAGCAGCAACTCCCAGTGCTCTCCACTTACCTCGGCCACGTCTGCGTGCGCGATACTTACTGGTATCTCTCGGCCTGCCCCGAGTTGATGGAAGAAGCGGCGCGCGGCGTCTCGATCGGCGATGGGAGGCGACGCCATGAAGCCCGCCTGCAATGTCGCCACGCTGATCGAGCGCTTCTTCACCGAGCGCCTCATGCGCCAGCGCAATGTTAGCGCCAACACGATCGCCTCCTACAGGGTACGCATCCGGCCAGCACCCCGGGCAGGCGCGCCGGTCTGCCGCGGCGCTCAGGCAGCAGCCGCTTTGGACTGTTGGGTCGCCTTCCAATTCCACGGGAGCAGGTCGGCGACTCTATTGACGGGGTGATCTGGAAGCCTGGCCAACACGTCAGCGAGCCAGGCTTGCGGATCAACGTCGTTCATCTTGCAGGTTTCGGTCAGGGTATAGACAGCGGCGGCACGATTGCCGCCAGCATCTGAACCGGCGAAGGTCCAATTTCGTCTTCCGACAGCCACACCGCGTAACGCTCGTTCGGCAGCGTTGTTCGAGAGGCAGATGCGGCCATCGTCCAGGAAGCGGGTGAACGCCGCCCAGCGGTTGAGCAGGTAGTTGATCGCCTTTGCAGTATCGTTGCCTGATGAGAGCAAGGTTCGCTGCTGGCGCATCCAGATTTCGAGATCGGCGACGATCGGCCTCGACTTATCACGACGTGCCGCAAGCCGCTGTTTCGGCGTTTTGCCGTTGATGGTGCGCTCGATCTCGAACAGGATATCGATGCGTCGCACGGCCTCGCTGGCAATCGGCGCCTCTCCAGATTTCGCCAGACTTTCTGCGGCCGTGGCTCCAACAGGCCGCTTCAAGGATCGGAGCTGGCTTCCTCTGGGCCTTGTAGAGCTGGTTATATCCATCGAAGGCATCGGCCTGCATGAGGCCCACATAGCCGGCAAGATGGCTTTGCGGATGTTCTCCAGCCCGGTTGCGTGAGTAGTAGAACAGGGCCGCCGGCGGATCCGTGCCGCCAAACGGCCGGTCATCGCGAACATAGGTCCAGATCCGGCCGGTAACCGTCTTAAGCTTGGCCAGCACCGGCACCGTCGTATCGTCGGCGTGGATGCGTTCCGCGCTCATGATATGGATCCGGA
The DNA here is from genome assembly GCF_051853005.1 of Bradyrhizobium sp. SMVTL-02. Lineage (NCBI taxonomy): Bacteria > Pseudomonadati > Pseudomonadota > Alphaproteobacteria > Hyphomicrobiales > Nitrobacteraceae > Bradyrhizobium > Bradyrhizobium sp. SMVTL-02. The sequence goes on from NZ_CP182469.1 coordinate 8,030,895, forward strand.
TCGCCTCAATAATGGGATCGAGCGCCACCACGCAGGCGCCAATCCGATCCGCCAGGGTCGAGACATCGATTTCGACCCTTCGCGGGCATACGTCTTGCTCTGCCGGTTCAATGGCTGATGCAGCAGGAACTTGTTGACCAGCACCATCGCCAGCAGGTTCGGCCCGGCAAAGCCTCGTGGGATCGGATGGGAGGGTGCCGGCGCTTCTGTGATCGCCTCGCAATCCCGGCAGGAGAACTTTTCGCGGACATGCTCGATAATCTTCCAGCGCCGCGGCTCGCATTCCAGGGTCTTCGAGACCACCTCGCCGAGCTTGTGCAGCCGCTCGCTGCCGCACTTACCACATGCGCAAGGCGCGGGTTCGACGACGCGCTCGACCGGCAGATTGTCCGGCAACGGACGTCGCGGCGGCCGTGGATTTTGCGCGCGCTTCTCCTTGGCGGCCCCTGGCGCGGCGAGTTCGGCCTTGGTTTCCTGTTCGGCCTGCGTCTCTTCGAGATCCTCGATGGCAAGCTCGAGCTGTTCGACCAGCAGCTTGCCGCGTTCGGAGGATTGCCCGAACTGTTCGCGCCGTGCCTTGGCCAGCATCAGCTTCAGCCGCTCGATTCCCAGTCGACCGACGGTCACTTCGCTCTTCGCCAGCGCCAGTTGTTCGCGCTGCGCAAGGATTATTGCGTGCGCAGCGGCAAGGTCGGCGGGAAGCGGATCGGAAGGCGCTGTCACGAGGGCAAATCAATCATATTCGCCGCTAAAATTCGCATCTCCCTCGTGAGTCAATAAGCCACAGCTTAACCGGAAGCCTGCGGACGCCAGGTTGCCTGCGGCATTCGCCAGTCAATTCCGGACAGGAGATAGGATAGTTGCGCAACGCTGATTGTCACAACGCCGTCCGCCAGCGATGGCCACAAAAAGCGGCCGCGCTCCAACCGCTTCGTGAACAGACATGCGCCCTGGCCATCATGCCAAATGATCTTGATCAGGTCGCCGCGGCGGCCCCTAAAAACGTAAAGATCACCAGCGTGCGGATCACGCTTCAAGCTCTCCTGAACCAGACGCGCAAGGCTCGGGAAGCCTCGGCGCATATCGGTATGGCCGGTCGCAAGCCACACCCGGCACATTACCTGGTATGGCGATCATCGGCGCTCAAGCACCTCGAGAACCCGCGCCAGCGCCTCCGGGTCGACGTGCGCATCCACCCGGATGCGTCGCCGGTTGCCAAGATCAATCTTGATCAATCCAGTACGCGCGGACGCTACGGAGCGCACCCGGCCGTCACCCGCAGGCAAAAGCTTCGGAGTTTCCTCCACCTCCGTAGCGACGATCTGCACCGGCGCAAAAGATGGTACAACCTGCTCTGATGTCCGTGCTTGTCGACGCCAGGTAAACACTAGGCTGGTCGCGACTCCGTTGCGGCGCGCAACCTCAGTCACCTTCGCGCCCGGCACCAACGTCTCCTCGACAATCCGCGCTTTGTCGTCCTGCGACCAGCGCCGCCGCCGCTCCAGCCCGCCCAAAACCTCGACCCGCATCGCCTGATGACCTTAAAGCTAGACTTAAGGTCACACGCTTCGCGAATTACCTCGCGTCAGGCAAGACGGCGCCCGTCGGATGCGTACCCTACAGGGACACGTTCCGGCTGCTGTTCATGTTCGCACAGGTGCAGCTGCGGAAGCCCCCATCGGCCCTGACGCTCATCGAGCTGGACGCAATGTTCATCGGCGCATTCCTCAACCGATCTCGAGGTAAAGCGCGGCGCCAGCGCGAAGACGCGCAACCTGCGTCTGACCGCCATCCGATCCTTTTTCAGGTTCGTGTCCTTCGAGGAACCGGCACACAGTGCGCTGATCCAGCGCGTGCTCGCCATACCGAGCAAGCGCCACGACAAGCGACAGGTGCACTTCCTGACGCGCCCTGAGATCGAGGCGGTTCTCGCTGCGCCCGATCGAACGACGTGGCTTGGCCGCCGCGATCACACCTTGCTGCTGGTCGCGGCCCAGACGGGCTTACGCCTCTCAGAGCTGACGGGCCTTGACCGGGATGCCGTCCACCTCCGGTCTGGCGCACACGTACGATGCGTCGGTAAAGGGCGGAAGGAGCGGACCACTCCGCTGACCACACTCGCTCGGTGTGCGCTCCAGGCATGGCTCAAGGAACCGTTGCGGAAAGGAGCAACAGCGTTGTTCCCCAACGTGCACGGGGGCCGGCTCAGTGCCGACAGCGTCCAGTCCCTGCTGGGAAAGCATGTTCGTGTCGCTCACAAGAGTTGCCCGTCTTTGAAGGCCAAGAGCGTGTCACCGCACGTGCTGAGGCACAGCGCTGCGATGGAACTGCTGCAGGCCGGTGTCAACTGCTCCGTGATCGCGCTGTGGCTCGGTCATGAATCGGTCGAGACGACGCAGACGTACCTGCACGCCCACCTCGCCCTCAGGAAGCTGCCCTGGCGAAGCTCAAGCCGTACGAGCGCGGCAAGCAAACCCGCTTCCAGCCGAACGACCGCCTGCTCGCCTTCTGGAGGCGCTCTGACCGACCAGACTATGCCGAATGGAATGGGGCTGCCGTGCACGCGATCGACGGTGCCAGCGTGACAACGGCGTGCCATACCAAACCAGTTCGGCATAGTTCGGCGGGCGGCATAAACGGCAAAGATGAACGGCATCGACCCGCCTCCGTCGTGGTGGCGCAGCCGTGTAAAATCTGTCCCATAGCCCTTCCTTCGAATCGTGCGACAAGGATGCCATCAAAGTCTGGGGACTAAACATCCAGTGACGCTCGCGTGCAGCTCGCTCTCTCCTGCCAGTACCAGCTTGCTTCGTTGGCTCCTCGTATGGCGGCCAGTCGAGCCCTACGGCGGCGGCGGGTTGATCATTTGAAGTCGCTTTGCTTAAGACATGAAAAACCTCTTTCCGCTCTCCTGACAAGGCACTCAGTCGAATGCTGCTAGTCACATAAAATGGTGCACGGCGCCCTTGACCGCGCCGCCATGCGACAGACAGTCAGCTAAGTTAACCGAGCTCAGCGCTAGACCTCATCTCGGCGTGTAGCCTGGCAGCCCCCTTTCAGGCCGCATGGGATCGAAGCTAGTTGGGGAGAGACTGACGGCCTAGGCACGGGGCGGAGCGTTGATCGGGGGCTCGCATTAATAGTGTAACGGCTGTGGCATCGATTCGAACCCAATTGGAGCTAGTTTTCATCTGAGCTCCCGGGGACAGGTGCTTGCGGCGTCACTGCACCCCTGCAATTCGTCGGAGAGACGCCTTTTGCCTCCTCGAAGAGCGGTGAAACGCTATGCTTCGTGAGCAGTCGAGGTGTTCGTGTCGCGCTAACGACAACTGTCGCGAAGCCAACAGCAAGCACAAAAAGCCTAGACCAATTTACTCGCGAGCGCTGGCTCAGTTCCTGCATAGCAGCAGCCTTCGATGCAGTGGGCGCCCTTTCTGAAGAACGATTGTTCGTCTACGGCGCGGCAACATCTGGAAGTCTCACGTCATGCGCAAGGTATCGATTACTGCCGTTCTGATGCTCGTCTCATGCAATGCTATCGCCAACGACGATTTGATGATGACAGCCAAACAGATCTTCAAACCGATCCCTTCTGCTATCCCCGCCCTAAAGGACAATCCCTTGACGACCGAGAAAGCGGAGCTGGGGAAGATGCTGTTCTTCGACCCTCGTTTGTCAGCGAGTGGGATCATTAGCTGCAATACGTGCCACAATCTTGGCACCGGCGGCGTAGACGCGGGTCCAACGTCAGTTGGTCACGGCTGGCAACGGGGAGCGCGGCGGGCGCCGACCGTCTACAATTCGGTGTTCAATGTCGCGCAATTCTGGGACGGACGCGCGCCGGATCTTAAGGCACAAGCTAAGGGGCCCGTTCAGGCGAGCGCCGAAATGAATGCGACCGCGGATCACGTAACGAGCACGCTGAATTCGATGGAAGATTATGTCGGCAAGTTCAAGCAAGCATTCCCGCGTGATACACCGCCCGTCACCTTCGACAATTTCGCGAAAGCGCTCGAGGCTTTCGAAGCGACGCTCACGACACCGGGAGCTCCGTTCGACCAATACCTGAACGGCGATGGCAACGCGCTGGATGACCACCAAAAGGCAGGATTGCGGCTGTTCATGGACAAGGGCTGCGCCTCCTGCCACAACGGAATCAATATTGGTGGGCAGGAGTTTTTCCCGTTCGGCCTGATTGAAAGACCAGACATCAAACTGCTTCCCGCAGCCGACCAGGGGCGTTTCGAGGTCACGAAGGCCTCCAGCGACCGATACGTGTTCCGCGTCGCCCCTTTGCGCAACGTTTCCTTGCGGGCTCCCTACTTCCATTCGGGTCAGGTTTGGACGCTCCAGGAAGCCGTAGGCATTATGAGTGAGGTCCAGCTCGGCGCCAAGCTCACCGAAAACGAGAAGAACGATATCGTCGCGTTTCTTAGTTCACTGAGTGGCCGTCTACCCAAGATCGAATATCCGATACTTCCAACGCGCACAAAGGAGACGCCGCCACCGTCCTTAGACAGGTAAGTCGTTGTTCACTATAGTGGGTGTTCTAGGGTTCAGTTGCGGCGAGGCAGGTCCGCTTTGCAGCTGCCGCAAGCCCGAGCGCGTTCAGGCTCATCGAACCGATCTCTGAGCAATCGCACTCCTCCCTATCGCGAAACACTGGATCAAAGGTGAAGAGCGGCCGCATCCCAGGTGTCGTGCGAGCTGTAACGGGGGTGAGATGACGACAGTCATTGAAAATCTGCTCGCTCGAAAGCAGAAAGTCGAGGCGGCCTGACGATGCTCAGGCCCGTCAAAGGGATTTGCGCCCCTCACCGCCGCGACGCTCGCCGACGCTGCGCTTGGGCGAGCGAGCGACGGCGGCTGCAATGGAATCGATTGGTCGGACCCCAATAATCAATTTTGCTGAACTTGACCCTCAGAATTTAAGCCGCACCATGGTTGCGCGATCCCTCCCAGCGTCGCGTAAGAGCTTGCTGCTGAGACTCTGAATCGACGGCTTGCGGACTGTTATGCCCGAGCCATCAATGACAGTTGGGTCTGCGCGCCTCAGCTCCCACAACCTGCCTTGGCAGCATAGTTGAGAGGTTTCCCCAGAGCAACGTGCCCGGATCACGACTAAATAATTCGCGTGACATTGCGACAGCGTGCCCTTCTTCTTGGCACTGACAGAACCCCCACCGCCGAGCTCTCCAGCGTGCGGCGTCGACGCTACGTGCCGGCAGGTCATCGAGAAGACGACATTTGGATCGTGCTGCCCGGTAAAGCGATCTGACGATCTGCTCGAAGGCGACCGTGCGAGAGTGCACCGTGCGTGGTCGCGAAATTGAGGACGATCTCGAACGGTAGCGTATGCGAACACGCGCTACCTATCAGCCGATCATCACTCTGCGCTCGCCAAGTATTGCTCGGGCAGTGGTTGCGCAGCAGTCGGTATCGAGACAATGTCAGCAACTTGACGCCACACGTCGCGACGAAGTGCCTGCAATCCCGCGGTTCACTTCAGCACGCGACTTGCTCTCTGGCGCATCATCACCAATCGTAGTGTGCGTTGGTCTTCGAGACGGACTCGGCTCGCGCCGCAGCGACTGCTCCGCCGCGAGGGATGGCGTCATGGCTAGAACAAGACCCGTCGCATCTATCGCGAATTGGGCCTGCAATTGCGCAATAAATCGCCGAAGCGGAGGGTCAAGGCCAAGCTGCGCGATGACCGCAGGCCAGCGACGCGCGCCAACGAGACCTGGGCGATGGACTTTGTTCATGACCAGCTGGCAAATGGTGGCAAGCTCCGGGTGCTCACGATCATCGATATCTTCTCTCGCTTCTCGCCGGCGCTGGAGCCGCGGCTCACCTTCCGCGGCACCGATGTCGTGGATGTTCTGGAAAGGCTTTGCAATGAAGTGGGAATCCCTGCCACGATCCGCGTCGATCAAGGCAGCGAGTTTGTGTCGCGTGACGTCGACCTCTGGGCCTACCAACGCGGCGTCACGCTGGACTTCTCACGCCCGGGCAAACCGACTGACAATGCTTTTATCGAAGCGTTCAATGGCCGCTTCCGTGCCGAATGCCTCAACGCCCACTGGTTCCTGTCGCTTGCGGACGCCCGGGAAAAGGTGGAGACTTGGCGCAGATACTACAACCGCGCATCAGAACACCCATTTGTCTATGTTGTTGAAGAGAAGAGACGTTGTTGATCGGGATGCGATCCTGCCGGGTATCTTGGGTTCTGCCGCGCTCGTTCGGTGATGGATGTGGCGGCATCCGTGGTCAAGGCCGCGCGCGCGAAGATCCATGGCCCATCCGGCAGAGGGTGGACCGCTTCGATCTGACCAGCTTCTGCGGCCAAGCGCAGCGTCTTGGATGCGACCTTGATAAGCCTGGCGGCGTCGGAGAGATTGAGCCATGGCTCGACGCTATCCTCGGCCCGCCGAAAGACGGGTATCCGATGATAAGATCGCGTGGTTGTGACGCGCTCACGGGTCCAACGGTTGCCGTTGCCCGTCTTGAGGCCGTTGCGGTTGAGCAGGCCCGCAATCAGGTCGTCGCTGGCGATCAGCACCAGTTGCCGGATGGCTGCGATGATGTCACCGGAGGTGCTGTTACGCTGCCCCCGTCGACGCTTCGGCAGCCGCATCTCGCTGTGAGCGCCGCCCGCCCAATGCACGACAAGAACGATCTCGGACGCTTCGTCATCGATATCGGCAACGACCTCGTGGATCAGCGTACGGACGATGCGCTTCTTCAGCCGCGCATCGATGGTCGGCCCTGACCAGATTGACTTGAGGTCTGAGGCCAGCACGCTGAGCATCGTTGGATCGATCGCTGTCGGTGCGGTCGTCGCATCATGCGCGGCAATCTTGCTCTCTACCTCGACGACGCGGGCAAGCGAGCGATTCCAGCGCGTCTCAAGCTCCGCGGCAACCAGGCGATTTGCCGGATCCGCCGTGTCATATTGCCGGAAGGCACGATCGGCGGCGTAACGGGCCGCTTCGAGATCACGGCCGAGTGCTTCGCGAACTTGATCCCTCTGATGTGTGGCTTGGGCTGCGGCGGCCGTGGCCGCCGCAACGGCGCCGGGTCCGACAACGCCGAGCAGTGCCCCTTCGATCGCATCATCGACGCGCAAGCCACCGAACGCGATGCAGCGCGGTTCGCCGTTGTCCATCCAGCCGCGCGAGCAGCTGTAACGGGGGATGTGATGCTTCATACCGCTGTAGCGCAGCGTCAGCTTGCGGCCACAACGCCGGCAGCGGATGAGCCCAGCGAGCAGCGCCTCGCCATGCTTGGGCGCGCCATGATGCCGGCTCGTGGGCACGTTACTGGAGACCATTGTACGGATCGCTTCGAACCTCTCCCAGTTCACATAGCCTTCGTGGGCGTCCGGCTTGAGGACGAGCCACTCGGCGCGCGCCTTCCGCCGGATCTTCGCGCCTGCGCCATGGACGCCGTACCCCGTCGCTACGGCTATTCTACCATAGGCGTAGGCTCCGCCGTAGACCGGGTTCTCGACCATCCTGTGGAGAGTCGCGTAGCTGGGCCGCCGCCAGGCTGTGTCGCCGTTCGGCTGCTTCACTGGTAGGTCGAGGCCGTGCTCATGGAACCACAGCAGCGCCTGCCGCGCGGTCCCGAGTTCCTCGATCTTGTCGAAGACGAGCGTAATGGCGTCCTGCACACGCCGGTCCGGATCCTTCTCGTAGCGATCACCGACCTTCACAAAGCCGACTGGCGTGGCCGCAATCAGTTCGCCACGGCTGGCCTTCTCGTAGCGTGCCGAGAGCGAGCGTTGTCGCAAAAGGTCCAGCTCATACTCGTTGAGGCTCCCCTTCAGCCCGAGAAGCAGTCGGTCGTTGCCATGCCGCGGAGCATAGACAGCTTCCTGGTCAACCAGCACCGTGTCGACGACGCGACACATCTCGATCAGCTGTTGCCAATCCCGGCTATTGCGGGCAAAGCGCGAGACCTCCCGCGCACAGACTGCGCCGACCTTGCCGAGGCAGACCTCGGCCACCATCCGCTCGAAGCCCGCGCGCTGGACGCCGCCGGGAGCGGAACGCCCAAGATCATCGTCGATCACCTCGATCTTGGACCACCCCAGCGCCGTCAATCGGTCGCGCATCGCGTATTGCAACGCGCTGCTCTCACGATTGTGCAGAACCTGATGGGCGGAGGACTGGCGCACATAGAGGATCGCCTTGCGTTCGAGATGGTGAGGGCGGACCTTGTCACTGATCATGACCGTCTTCCCTCTTCGCGAGCGTTGCGCTTACCCGTGCATGGTCCAGCACCAGCTGCGTCATCAAGTTCACCAGCGGATCCTGCGCCTCCTTCGGCAGCTCCCGCCATTCCGGTACCCCGACGGCGCCGTGCGCTATGCCACCCGTGAACAGGTCCATCTGATGCACGCCGAACCGCCGGTTGCGCCGAACCGGGTTCGCCGATATCGCCGTCCTGCTTGCCATGAGCCTCTCCCCGATTCTCATCGTGAGAGACTCCGCATGCACCGGAAAGCGGTTCATTCAATGATGATGTCGCGCTCTTGACCGCTGAATCGACAAGCGACCACAACGCGTTGAGCGCTTCCAGGCTGACAAGGGGCTCTGCCGTTAGGCTGCCACCGCGAGCACATGCCGCGCGGTCGAACATCCAGAATGGGATCTCCAGAAAACGCCGCGTCTCCGATCCATCCAGCGTGCAGCGGAAAACAACGCCGTCCGCCTTGTCGATCACACCATGGACGAAAACCTCGCGGCCTGCCCAAGGGTGATGCCGGTACAGAACCTCACGGCATACGGTCCCGTGGGCGTTCTCAAGCTTTGTTGTACAACGAGGAGCGGCCGCATGGAGCCATCGGCAATCGGCCGCCGATTTTGCTGCACAATCGCGCCGGCGCCACCAGCCCGCCAACGTGATCAGAGCGCAAAACTCTAGTTCTGGGTGGTCCAAAGTTCGGTCTCGCTACAAAGACCGCGAGAGTCTGGCTAGCGATGGATGAAAATTCCGTGGCAGATCATAGCCCTCGCGCACCGATAGAATGGCGCGGGGGATCAACTATCCTGAACAGCTTGTCGTCTAATCGCTGTCAACTGCCCTGGGTACCGGACCTTGTCGTCTTCGAGGTCGGAAGAATGTGCCGCCTCATCATGGCCCTCGCCAGTGGATCTCCCCATGTGATTCCCGCGGTCTGAAGCCGCCCAAGAAGTTACGGGATAATCCAGCCAGCGTCCTTCCAGGACGATCTACAGAGATATTGGCTTAGCTAGCTAGGCTCAGGTAGCCGGCGCAGCTGCGAACTCCGTGCCATCCAGCCAGATACGATGCAGGATGATGGAGAGTTTGCGCGCCACGGCGACCTTCGCCTTTCGCGACCCGATCCGAGCCATCAATTGCTGCCCCCAACGGCGGAGTGCACTATCTTTGCGCACGCGCGTCATGAGCGCGTTGGCCGCCTCGAACAGAAGGCTTCGGGCCATGCGGTCGCCTGACTTGGATATCCGGCCAGAGATATCGACCTCGCCGGATTGATAGCGCCGAGGTGTCAGGCCGAGAAACGCTCCGACATCGGTGGATCGGGAGAAGCGGTTAGGATCGTCGATGGCCGTCGTGAACGTCAATGCAGTAATCGCGCCTACACCGGGGATCGTTATCATGCGCTGGCAGGCCTCATGGGAGCGCGCGAGACGTAGAAGTTGCGAATCGAGCCTCTGCCTGCGCTCTCCCGCAACACGCCAAGCCTCAAGCAGCGCGTCAATGGCGCTTCGGATCAAGGGGTCCGCCGGACATCGCGTGAGCACTGCGCGCTCGAACGTTCCGCCCTTACCGGCTGCGAGCACCACGCCGAAGGTCTTCAGTAGACCACGAATTTGATTGTAAAGCGTCGTACGAATCGCAACGAGTTCGCTTCTGGCTGAGAGCAGGGCTCGGATACGACAGCTCTGCAGGCTCTTGATGGCGACGGGCCGGTACCAACCGGAGCGCACCACTTGCGCGATCCCAAATGCATCGTTCACGTCCGTCTTGTTAACTTGTAGCGAGAGCGCCGCCGCGACATGGCGCGCGTGGATGCAGTCGATTGGAACGTCGACAGCGCGCAGCCCATGCCAAAGCCAGATCGCCAGCGGCCCGGTTTCCATGCCGACCCGAACTGCGTCTGGAGCGTGCTCGCGCAGCGCCATTGCGATGCACTCCGGTTCCGAGGAGCATTTGCCCCGCCAAGTGCGCCGACCGTCACCGTCGATGACACAAATCTCCGTTTCCTTTTGCGATACGTCCAAACCAACATAAAGCGTCATCACATGCTCCTCTTTTGCACTGAGGAGAACATTCTGCCTCAGTCTCGCGCGTGCGATTAGGCCATGTGATTAACTGGTCGGCGCAGCCGACGACGCCGCCATCGAGAGCTTTTTTGACGCGCTTCCCGCCACCGTGATCGGCTCGCAACCACCGTTCGATCGCCACTCGAGCCGCTGTCGAGTAAGACCGTGCCGTCCTAGCGGCCGGAAATCAGAAGGCGGAGGAAGGCGGTCGCTTGGCCGAGCTGCGCGCGTCGCACCGCCGCGTTGATGTCACCGCGCCTCGATGGTGACGCTGCGCGCCGACACGGTTACCAGACACATGAGTGCGGCCAACATCGCAAATGCGTTCGGCAACCCCGCGAAGTTGGCGAGAAAACCGACGAACCCCGGTCCAACGAGGAGTCCCGCATAGCCAACCGTGGTGATTGCGGCAACCGCTAGACCTGTAGGCATTACCTTCTGAGTGCCGGCCCTCCGGAAGAGAATGGGAACCAGGTTTGATGCACCAAGACCAATGAGCAGGAAACTTGCCACCGCGAAGGCGACGCCTGGGGCGGCCAGCAGAAGCGCAAAACCCGCGACGGCCATCAGACTGCCGACCACCAGTGTCGCGCGGTCGCCCACGCGCGACACCACGGAATCGCCCGCCAGGCGCCCGACGGTCATGCCAATGGAGAACAGCATGAAGCCGACGCCACCCTGCGCTTTCGGTACGAGGCCACGGTCCACCAGCAGCAAGGCGCTCCAGTCGAGGATGGCTCCCTCAATAAGAAACGTGATCGCTGCTATTATCGCCAGCAGCACCACAATGGCATGCGGCATGACGAACAACGCCCCTCGCTGAGCCTGCGCTCTTTGGGGCAATCGCGACCAAGTCAGCACCATGATGCTCGCTATGAAACTCGCACAGATCAGGGTTGATGCAAAAGCACCAACATTCAACCAAAGCAATATGGTCATCGCGGCGGAGCCGGCAAAGCCGCCGATGCTGAATTGCGCGTGAAAACCGGACATCAGCGGACGCTTGGCTGCACATTCCACCTCGACCGCGTAGATATTCGCAGCGACATCGATCGCGCCGAGCGAGGCGCCGAAGGCGACCAGCGCGGCCCCGAGCGCCCAAGGCGTACCGGCAACCACCAGCCAAGGAAGGATGAGTGTAAGGCCGACCCCACCGATCAGAATGATCGGTTTACTGCCGTAGCGCGCACTCAACAAGGCGGTCAAAAGCATGGCGACAACCGAGCCAAAGCCCAAGCATAGCAGCAGAAGACCGAGAACGCCTTCGTCGACAGCCAGTCGTCCCTTCGCGAACGGCACCAGCGGCCCCCAGGCCGCCATACCAAAACCAGCGACAAAAAATGCAAGACGCGTCGCGAGTCGCGTGGCGGGCCGATCGGCAGACATCGTTTAGGAACTCCGGAGGAAATTGCTGGCGAGTGCAGCCCGCGGGTAATTTGCACAACTTTCCGCCATGTACGGCGATCGAAACCGAAGAGTCCACCTGTCAAAAATGAGGGGCACTGCGCACACAAGGCTTGGTCTGTCCAACTTTCTCACGCGCCGAGTCCGATGGTCTCTACCCGACCGTAACATTCGGCCGTGATCGCCCCTGTATCAGCTTATCGGACCGTGGACCTGAGCTCGCGGCGTGCGTCACTGCGGGTGCGTCCCTAGAGGCATTAGATCAGCAGAGCATCACGTTCCAGGCTCCGAAGCAAATGAGCGCCATCTCAAGCAAGCTGAACAATAGCGCGGCCATCTACCGTGACGGTGCAGATCACCATTAAACCGATGGTCTCCGCGGCGTTCGCAGCACCCCAGCCGACCCAATTCGCGCCTGAAAGTCGCGACCACGCTAGCAAGGAATTGCGAGTTCGACACCTTTAAGTGTAGGTTACTCGGAGTACCGACCCGATCCTCATAACAGCAGGACGAGCCGTGTCGGAATCGACGTCCCCCGTCGCAATCGCGAAAACAGGTCCGAAAGGAGAGGTTCGCTGCTTGGGTGAGCTCCAACGAAGCGAAAATCGGACCAAGATCGGTGCGGGTGGTGGTCGGCTGGGCGGATCGTCCGGTCATATGCATGATCACTGGTGAGCAGCGATTTCGACGCGATCGTGAGCGCCGAATTTAGACGATCGCGAGCAGCCCGCTCCGGCCGAGGCGGTAATAGACTCAGCGTTCTGGCTGCTCGTCAAGGGTGATGGTTTTGGCGTTGCGTTTTCGCATGCTTTCGCCGGCAAGCTGGAGGCGGTGAGCGTTATGGACGAGGCGCGGATGCCACTGGTCCACGGGGAGCTGGCTGGTGACGATGGTGGAGCGAGACCGGAGCTATCTTCAAGGATTTCCAGGAGGTCGTGACGGGCGCGGGCATCGAGCGGCTCGAGCCCCCAATCATCATATGTGGACGGCCTCTGATGGCAAGCACAATGTGGCACTTCAAACGACTTGGACGGCTGCGATCGTATGTCCGGCCTTTAGCGCGGATCATATCTCCGCGGGCCCTGATGAAGTCCGACAACCAAGGGGTCACATCAAGGATGCGAGCTTTGGAGCTCACACGACTGGTCGGGTTCCTGGTTTTCGGTGGCGACCGTTGTCTTTCATCATGCCTTTCTTGCGCTTACCAAGCTTAGAACTCTTTGATTTGACGACTGACGAAACTGACGCTCAGGATTTCGCGAAGATCTCGGTGCAGAAGCATTCTCCGGTTCTGATCATTGCCCAGATGATCCGAGCCAGCTTGTTGGCAAGGGCTACGGTCACAAGCCGCGCCGGCTTTTTCGCCAACAGCCCGACAATCCAGTCGCGCAAGCCGCCGCGGCGTTTTCCACAACGTTTAGAAGCGATGTTGCTCCGAGAACCAGTAGCTTCCTTATATATATATCGATTACCCGCCTTGGTGATGCTTCCGAGAGTCGGCGCGCTTCATGAAGCGCTGCAGGACCTGGTACGAGCGCGACACGCAGCCGGTCAAGATGTCCACCGGGCCCCGCATCCGCATCCAGGCCTTCATGCTCCGTTGCGACCCGCGTTTCGAAGGTAAGGCTTGGAGTCGCCGACACCGGACGTCGCCTTGCAACAAGACGTTCGCCCATCCGGCGGAACAGATTGCGCTCCGGACTATCTCAACGCGCTCAAACGGCTGTATCGTGCGATCGTCCTTGTCCGGGATAAGTCTCGGTTTGGCAGCGCAGCCATCGACGCCGAATGGCGCGATGAGGAATTGACAGAGGAAGGCGTCGAATGTCCCGATAAAATGCGGGAACGCCGGTCCCGATAAGCCGCTCTCGACGCAACCTATCCTCCAATTTGGAGACGGCGGAGATGGCGAACGATGGAAAGACCATGCCGCGGCCTGTCGGTCCGCCACCAAGACGCTTCCGCGCTCGCTCGACCATTACGCGGGTCTTCCCCGCGCCCGGGCAGGCAGCGTCGAACGTCGAGCCTGCTTGCTCTATCACCCGCCGTTGCTCTTCGGTCGGCTCGAACGGTTTGGCGATCATTTAGCCAGGACCTCGAACGCCATCTTCAGATAGCTTGGCACAGTGAATGCTGTGCCGTTGTTGATTTCCTCGGCGACCAGTCGCGCGAAATCGCCCTTGCGCGTCATCTTGAAAAGTTTATGGATCGCCACCGCCTGGGCGGCATCGGCCTGACGCACAGCCGAATCCCTCCTATCGCCGGAACGCGGATGGAGCTTGAGGTAGACGTTTTTTTGAACGTCAGCGTTGCCCGCGCGCACAAGCTCGGTCTTGAGCGAATAGTCGTTGATAACGACATCGAGGAGATCCGCTGCCTCCAAACCGACGAGAACCTCGAGATCGCCTGTGCGCCGGGCGCCGGTTGTCACCTCGCCTTGGGCCACGTCTGCGCCGTCGCCGTCCGTTACCACGACTAGACGAGCGGCGATTCGAACCTCGTTGAGTGGCGAAAGTAACAGCATGGCGTACGGCCGGAAATTTATCCCATTGATCAGCACGAAGGCTGGCGAACGGATCAGGCGCAGCTTGTCGGTGTCGCCCTTCAACACGATCTTCTTGGTTATGACGGGAAGCAGCAGCGCTCCGGCAATACCTTCTACGAGCAGCACGCGGCCGCCAAACAGGAAGGCCGATTTGATCATGTCCTGATAACGGTCGGCCCTCCGGCGCTCGACCGGATCGAGCGGTAACGCTGCCAGCGGGACGCAACGTGTTACCGGCCTCGGACGGCCGACCGGCATGATCGGATGCGGCTCGATCTCCGGCATCCTCTCGGCAGGGAGACCAGCGAGCGGCTGCGCCTCCTCCGCTATCGTCCCCGCCGAGCCCACCGGCGCGGGCAGGAACGACCGGAAAAAGAGGAGCTTTTTGCTCTCAACCCCTGCCGACAGGTTTGGCGAATGAGTGGCGACGATCAGCTGCAGCTCGCCGCCGGCCCTTGATGGCGCGCACGCGGTTTGCGCCCTTCCCGGCATGCTCCTCTAAGAAGCCCAGAACCGCAGCCTAAAGCTGAGGGTGCAAATGCGCTTCCGGCTTCTCGACGAGGAAAAACGTTAGATCGGCGTCGTTCACCTTCTCGAGCTCGACCGCGATGGTCGCCGTGTAGAGTAGGTTGGCATAGCCATGACCTGAGTGTCGAAGATCCTCGAGCTCGATGGCCGTGATCGGCAAGGTTGAAGCGTAGGTCACGGGCGATATCGATAAGCTTCTCATCTCTCGCAAAGCCGAGCTACGCGGCTTGCGACGGACACCTGCGGTCAAGGCACGAAGATTAATTTCGACCGCTCCTCCGGCCTTGCCGAGGATTTCCGCCTCGCCCCCCGCCGCAATGACTTTGCGAGCGCTTCCGGATCACCTCCTTCGAGGAAGCGGTTCAGCAGCGCGTAGATTCGGGTCGGAATGCCAAAAGCGAGCGCCCGATCGCGTCGCGCAGCGGAGGCAGATAAACGTGGCGAGCCATCTCGTGGCAGCCGGGCTCTGGATTACCCTGCCGATGCCCCGCCCATAACCCCCGCCGGATCGGAAAGCGTCCAGTCGTCTCGTCGTATCGGAGTCCGAAGATGCATCCGCTGATGGCTGCGTCGGTTGAAGCTGATATCATCCGGCCTTGCTGTGGGGGACTTAGCTCCGTGAACGTCGCGGGAAGCTCCAACTCCCGCTCCGCGCTTTCTGAACCGTGATCTGTCGTGGCATCCGCCCTCCAGGCGGCTGACTACGCCGAAGCGCTTGAACCGACCATTCAACCGAATCCCATAGTGTGGCGGTTTTGCCGACCACGAACAGAAGCAAGGTAACCGCGGCACGCGCTCTTAAGGGAGTGAAAGAAGCAGACGGAATACAGAAGCACAGATCATATAGGCTTCGTTGCAAAATTGAATCCCGCGCAACCTCAGCCCCAGTCATCACCACCGCAAGGCGCCGCGTAGGCAATCCTCTCGCTAGCGTCCCCGCCGACCAAACCTTAGCCCAGTCATCCCCGCGCATTGTCGCTGGAAATACCAGGCGTGCACGGCGATGCACTGCACGGGGAGCCTCGAAGGATAAGCCCGTCGCAGCCAGACGGGCCGGCGCCCTTCAGGGGCGCTGAAGAAGGCGGCCACTTCAGGGGTAACGGGGTTGGACTGATCGCCAGACGAAGCGCGTCCCTTCAAGCCGGCGTCAGCTTGGCCACTTCCGGTTTTATGTCGTTCAGCACACCGGTAATGGCCGCAATCAGTTCGTCCATGTGGGCCCTGGTGACGATCAGCGGCGGGCAAATGGCGATGGCATCGAGCATGTTGCGCGAGATCACGCCGCGCTCCTGGAGCATGCGGCTGGCGATGCCGCCGACGGCGCCCGGCGTAGTGGCGGCGGTCTTGCGCGTCTTGTCGAGCACGAGCTCGAGCGCGGCGATCATGCCGACGCCGCGGACCTCGCCGACCAGCGGGTGGCTCACGAGCTCACGCAAGCGGCCCTGCATGTAGGCGCCGAGCTCGGCGGCGTGTGCGACCAGGCCGCGCTCCTCGATGATCTTGAGGTTCTCCAGCGCAATCGCCGAGCCGACCGGATGGCCGCCCGCGGTGAAGCCGTGGCCGAGCACCCCGATCTTGTTGCTCTCGTCCGCGATCGGCTCGAACATGCGGTCGTTCATGATGATCGCCGACAGCGGGAAATAGCTCGAGGTGATCTGCTTGGAGACGACGATCGCATCGGGCTTGATGCCGTAGGTCTCGCAGCCGAACATCTTGCCGGTGCGGCCGAAGCCGCAGATCACCTCGTCGGCAGCCAGGAGGATGTCGTACTTCTTGAGAACCGTCTGGATCTTGTCCCAGTAGGTCACCGGCGGCACGACGACGCCGCCCGCTCCCATGACCGGCTCACCGAAGAAGGCCGCGATCGTATCCGGCCCCTCCTTCTGGATCAGCGCGTCGAGCTCCTCGGCCCGGCGCGTGGCGAAGGCTTCCTCGCTCTCGCCGGGGGCGCCGTCCTTGTAGTAGTGCGGCGAGCCCGTATGCAGGATGTTCGGCAGCGGCAGGTCGAACGAACGGTGATTGTTCGGCAGGCCCGTCAGGCTGGCGGACGCGATGGTGACGCCGTGATAGGCACGCAGGCGGCTGATCACCTTCTTGCGCTGCGGCTGACCGAGCGCATTGGAGCGATAGGCGATCAGCTTCAACACGGTGTCGTTGGCTTCCGAGCCGGAATTTGTGAAGAACACCTTGCTCATCGGCACCGGCGCGAGCGCGACCAGCTTCTCGGCGAGGTCGATCGAGGGACCATGCGATTTGGCGGAGAAGGTGTGGTAGAACGGCAGCGCCTGCATCTGCTTGTACGCCGCCTCGACCAGCCGCTTCTCGTTGAAGCCGAGCCCGACGCTCCACAGGCCCGCCATCGCTTCGAAATAGCGCTTGCCCGACGCGTCAAAGACGTAAGGCCCCTCGCCGCGCTCGATCACCAGCGGACCGGCCTGCTGATGCGTGCGGGCATTGGTGTAGGGATGGAGCTGATAGGCCACATCCCGGGCCTCTTGCGAATTGGGCAGCATGGACATTTGCGGTGATCCTTGAAAGCGTTACGCCGCCGGTGCCGTCATGACTTTTGCAACGCCATTCGTCGGCAGCAAGTGCTCAGCAGTGGCCGCAAGAAGCGCGGGCGAGACTCCGCGTCGCCAACTGCCAACCACGCTGTCCCTGGCACACGCGCGCCGCCGGTGAAGCGCGCGGCAGCGAGACTCGGCGCCGCCATAAGCGCTGTCCCTGCCACGTGCGGCAGACTTCGGTGGTCAGCCTTCCCCTTGGATTGGCAAGGCTGACCACCTTTGCTCCTGAGACATATTCCCGAGGCGCCACCAGATAATGGCGCGCACAAGTAACCGGGGCACCTACCAGCACCGGTGGGTTGCCGCGTCCCCTCGTGCATGTCATATCAGAGAGTACTCGGCCTGCAAATGTTCGAGCTGGCTCCGCTCATAGGAGTACCCGCCGTGCCCGGGACGGAAGTGGTAGCGGCAATCCAAGCATTCACGGACTCGGTAGGCCAAGGCATACACCGGCAGAAGACACGTACGGCCCACAGCGAACTAAAGAACAGCTGGCCGATTGGCGATCCCGGGTTGAAGTTATCTGCTCAAAAATGGACGCAGTGGCGGATTACCCGCTTTCGACCTTATCCGAATTCGAGGCGCTCAGACGCGAGATGGGGACAGATTTTCCCGCAACGCCACCCGCTTTACTTAACCGTGTAGCGGACGCATTTTTACACCGTGGTTCGGCGGATGCCCGACCCTCAATCAGGACGGAGCCGGATGATGCCTAGCACATTCTCGCTGCACAAGATCGACGAAGCTATACGCGACCTCGAAGGAAAAGTTGCTCACGGTGCAGAAATCAGCCGCGAGGAGCTCGCGAGCAGCATTCTGCGGATTACGAAGCGTCTTCGAGATGAACTCGAAGCGGCGGTCACGGTAGTCGATAGCCTCAAGGATCACACCGGACTCACGGTGGCAGCCGCGCGACCTAAATAGCGGGAACGTTAGCGGCCACTTGACTCGACGCTTGGAAGTGGACCAATAAAGTGCTGTCCCTGCCACTCGCTAGTGACTTCTACGCAGCCAGCCTCAGCGACGAAAGAAGCTGGCGGGGATACATCATCCCGACGAATGCCCTAGCGCAACTACCAGGATAGGGCGGTGACTTGGCGATCAGTCCCGGATCGTAGGCAGCACGGGCGCGGCGCGCTGGCGAAAGTCTCCAGGCATCCCACCCGAACCGGCTGGTACACCGCGACGCTCATTGGAACGAGGGCACGAAATCACCTTCGGCCCCTTTAGCCACGTGCCCACGGCAGTAACCAGCATTATTGAGGATTGGATTGAGGGCGTCGTCATCTTAACCGACAACGATGAGAACCTGGAAGAGATTGCCGCGTGCTTCAGTAGCAGGCTGTTGAAGAACTCAGCCGCGTTCGCAACGAAGGCTGAATCGTCGCCATTGTGGATGTAGAAGTGGCCGACGAGCCTACCCGCAGTGCCGATCATAGCCCATCCGCGACCACAGGTCGGATCATTCTCGTCGTGCCCTTCCCATGAGAACTCGGCGCAGGCCGATCCGTCGCGGGTGCCGTAGCGCACGACCAGGAAGCCCTTGAGAGCCCCAAAGGCGATTTCGCCATCGCACTTGCCCCGGAAGGTGAGATGCGCCTCTTCGACAAGATCGAGGAAGTCGCTGTCCCAGACGTCCATCTCAACAATGCGCCAGCGGCCGACAAAGGCCTTGGCGAAGCCGGGCAGCTTGGCCATCAGCCGGTCTCCGCAATCAGCTTGGGCAGCCGCATCAGATTGTAGCGGCGGCAGCGAAGGTAAAGGCCCATGCGACGCGATCACGGCCACGGAAGCTGGTCTTCTCTTGCCGGGCGACCGTCTTGATCCAGCCGAATGCCTTCTCGATGCGCTTGCGGATGCGCTGACTGACGGCATAGCCGCCGTGCCGGGTCGTTCACCCGTCAATCGCAGAGCTACGGCCGCTGGTGTTCTGTGCAACATGCGGCGTCACGTTCATCGAGCGCAGCTCGTTGACGAAGTCTTCTGCATCGTAGGCTTTGTCGGCGCCAAGCCTGATCGCTGTCGGCCGGTCGGCACGAGGCTCGATCATGTGCAGCGCCGCCACCCGCTCGGCATGCCCGTCGGCCTGCGTCAGGCACGCCCTAGGTCACGGCAAACGACTTGAATCGACACCAAGCACGGCAGGCAAGCTGAACTCAACAGGGTAGGTTGAACCCTACAAGTTTTGGCGGGTGGAAGGTTCAACGAATCAAAACTAGGATTGGTTAAAAGGATCGATCATCTTGCATTAGGGAACCGTTGATAAGGAGTGCCAAGCGAAGCGGCCACTGATGTCGGCATCGGGTTTGGCTGCGTAGAATGCCACCATGCTCCAAACGCCTAGTTCATTGGGGCAGAGGCCGGCCATCAGCTGGGATTCTACTCGCATCATAATCCAGCTAGTGGTTTTCGGCTCGCGAAACCCTGGAAACCAGCTTCGGTATCCTAGCTTTAAGACGCGAATTCGTCGTGCGCATTGATCGCCTGTCATGAATTTCCTTCACCAGCACCTATCCCCCGCTTTCCTGGCGGCGTCCGGGAACGTCTGACCAGATGAAGGAGATCAGACATGGCCTACCAGAAACTGACCAATCAAAGCGGACGGATGCTCAACGGGTCGCTCCTCACGCGTGTTGCCTCGGAGCCGGACCAGCCCGACACGATCATCACGTCGGCGCTGCCGCGGGACGGCAGGCAGACGGTCGACTATGGTAATCTGCAGAATCCTTTTCCGAACTGGCGAGCGATTTCTTGTTCCGATGGCGCGTTTTCACATGAACACCGGAGACTGCCCGTCGGTTCGATTAGCACGTTTTTCAGGGGCTTGGCCATCTTGCGGCAACACGCTATCGGCGCCATTTGTGCCGCGGTCGTTGGAATGTCGCCGCTCTCTGCCGAGCCCTTGGCACTGCGCAGCTATCACGCGCCGATCGGCGAGAGCTCGATCTCCGGCATTTCGTCAGGCGCCTTCATGGCAGTCCAGTTCGGCACAGCCTGGTCCTCGATCGTCAAGGGAGTGGGGGTGGTCGCTGGCGGTCCCTATTGGTGCGCTGAGGCCAAGATGTGGCGTGCGACGGGTCCGTGCATGAAAGGGCCTGCATCGGGCCTGAACATCACGGCGTTCACGACGAAGGCTGATGCGAACGCGTCAGCAGGCAAGATCGATCCGGATAGTAACCTTGCCGGGCAGAAGATCTACCTCTTTCACGGCTACAACGACGCGGTCGTCGATAGGGCCGTCACCGACGCGGCTGCCGACTTCTACCGTCGCTATCTAGGTGACGCCAATCGAGGCAATCTCTTCTATCAGACGGCCCTCGGCGCCGGGCACTCCTTCGTGGTGGCCAAGCAGGGCGACACCGGACTGAATAGCTGCAGTGCTAACAAGGAACCGTATATTGACCAATGCGGCTACGATCAGGCCGGAATCATCCTGCAGCATATTTATGGCCGCCTCAATCCACCTAATCGCGGGCAGCTCGCGGGCGTCGTGAAGAGCTTCGATCAGTCACTCTATACCAGGCCGCAGGCGCCCGCCGCGTTGAGCCTGAGCGATACCGGCTATCTCTTCGTGCCTCAGGACTGCGAGCAAGGCGCTCTCTGCCGTGTCCACGTGGCGCTGCACGGATGCCGCCAGAATGCCCGCGAGATCGGGCTCAAGTTCGTCAATGATACCGGCTACAATGCTTGGGCGGATACGAACCATTTAATCATTCTCTATCCACAGACCAGGACCAGCTTATATCAGCCCACCAATCCGCAGGCCTGCTGGGACTGGTGGGGCTACGTCAATCAAACCAGCAGCTATGTGAACAAGTCTGGCGCGCAGATTAATGCCATCAAGGCCATGCTCGACGCGCTCGCGACGGATGGCGCGACGCCCGTCAGCGCGACACGGCAATTGACATCAGCACCTCAGGGGCTCACGGTGATCGATGCTTCGGATACTAGCGTTGATCTGGTCTGGTCGCCTCTGGCAGGAGCAACGACTTACCGCGTGCTGCGTGCAGGCCCGGATGACACATTTCAGAGGATCGGCGAGGTTGCAGGAGCCAGCTTCGGCGATTCCGATCTTAGGCCGCAAACAACATATCGCTGGCGCGTCTCGGCCGTTCTCAATGGAGCAGAAGGACCTGCGTCCGAGGAGGCCAGCGCGACCACGCGCTCGACGCCTCCACGCTGCAAGCATCCGGGGACTTGCCCGGTGACCCAATAGAAGACTCTTGGCCTCTACGGCCTGCGACGAGAGGGCGGTTCGCATCGGCGCCGTGCCAATCCTGGCAATCTCATCTTCCAGGCGTGGAGACGCTCCGCGGGGACGTTTAAGCTAATGAGATCTTTTATGAAGTGGGCATGATCGGCGTTTGGCGTCCGAAGACCAAAGCATTTATTTATTCGTTTGAGGAGCGCGACGCTCAGTTTTCCACAAGCGACAAGCTTGCTTTTCATCCAGGGCTTCGTACGGTCCAAGAAACGAAGTAGAATGTTCGATGCCTTGGCCACCGGCGCGAAAGCGCACAGCACCAAGCTGGGTCTCGGCAATCGCGTCGCTGAGCTGCGGCGCTCGGAGGTTTCTCGAAGTATTGCAATTAATGCAAAGCGCCTTGCCGCTGCCGTGGCGGCGAAGCGCCTGATCCCATCCACACATTTGAACGGCTTCGGCTTTCTGAACTTTTTAACAACGTGGAATTGGCAAACGATGGCGAATGAATTGACATCTGAATTGAACCTCCTCAAGCCGGTCTTTCAGGTTCGCAAATCGCGGGTTTGCAAGAGCTCGCGGCGAGCTTGACTGACAATTGGTGGAAGGAGGTCTTGGAGAGCAAGGACCTGCTGCTTGCAGTTCGAAACGGGTACCTGGACGCTTACGTCAAGGGCCAGAGCGTCTTCAAGATCGCCTTCGACAGAGGGGCAGCGCTGGCAGCCAGCCCCGGCTTGCGACCCATTACAAGTATCTGGTGAGCCGGACCTTGAGAAAAAGGATCCGTATGTATCGTTCGACGGCAAGACATTCAATATCGATCCCGCCGACATCGTGAACACCGAGTATGAATCAAAGCTGACCTTGCCGCAACTGATCAAGACGGCTGCGCGATTCGCAGGGCCCGAGAAGAGCGGCGTCCATAAGATCGCCAGGAAAGAGCCGAAGGTCGTTGATCTCGAGATTGCTTTTACGAAGGCTGGAGAGAACGGCGATCTCTCTGCGCCGCGAGTGGACATCGCCGTATTGGTGCAGGTG
The DNA here is from genome assembly GCF_051853005.1 of Bradyrhizobium sp. SMVTL-02. Lineage (NCBI taxonomy): Bacteria > Pseudomonadati > Pseudomonadota > Alphaproteobacteria > Hyphomicrobiales > Nitrobacteraceae > Bradyrhizobium > Bradyrhizobium sp. SMVTL-02. The sequence goes on from NZ_CP182469.1 coordinate 8,053,494, forward strand.
AAGCCGGGCAAGGCCGAGCTGGTCTTCTGCGAAGCGAAATGCGCAGACAATCCTGAGTTGTGGGGGCTGGAAAAGCTGCCCAAGGAAGCAAAAAGCTTCGTCCTCCCGAGCGCTTGACGGCGGTGATTGCTCGGGTCAGGAAGTATGAGCATGACATTCAGGCCAAGGAAACCCAGGAAAGCCTCATTGAGGGCTACGTCGGGGTCTGCAGGAATATGGTGGAGATCAGCAGTCAGAGCCCCGCCCGGCCGATCGATGATCTCGTCAGGCAGGTTGCAGAGGGGAAAGTGGGGCTTTCAATCCACCCTCACGTTTTTCTCCTGATCTACGACTTCGGCAAAGACGAGAAGAAAGGACGAATCAAGGAGAAGCGGCAGCAGTTGGAAGAGGCAAGGGATAAAGATCATCGCCAAGGGCAAGGCCGAGGACTTCCAGTTGGGCGGTGGCGTTTTCGGCGTCTCCCTCCGCTAAGGACTTCGTCGTATGCGTACCTTTCGGCCTTTGGTTTCTCGCAAGAAAGTGGCTTTCCCGAGCCGTATATCATCCCCGACGGGCCTTTACTCCAGACGCAGCGGCATTTTGACCAACCAACCCTGATAGGTGCGTCTTGAGTCTCTTCGGAGATATGATGCGACGCGCATATATGGGCCGGCTGCGTGGGGTAAGAGAAAATGGTTGATAGACGCGTGCTTTGGTTCGGACTCGGGCTCGGGGGCTGTGTCGGCCTCACTCTATGGCTGGTTTTGAGCGGTGGGTTGGCTGGTAAGGGCGATGGCGCCCGTGCGGATGACAACCCTCTGATCGACAAGGTTAGATCAACTTGGCGAGCGCAGGATGGTGAGACGGCGGAGGAAATCTTTGCCAAGGTCGCGACGGTAGCCCACTTCATTCCTAGGGGATGGGAGGTTGGCCGAAAGACCGACACTGGCGAGCCCGTCGTCTTTTCATGGGCCAAACACCGGTCTGGTAAAACGAAGGACGAATATACGGTTGCTTGGGAGGTGGCCCCCGATGGCACAATGAAACTTTTGGCTCCGCATGCGAAACCGATGGAACTAGGCTGGCAAGCGTTTGCGCTCTCTCTTGTTGCTGACGAGGTAGCGAACGACGAAAGGGGCGTGAACCGCCGCTTTCTGCATGATCCCGCTAATTTAAACTTCGTGACGACCGCACAAGGCAAGCTGGGCGATCTCCTGCGGCGTGGCCGTTGCAGGATCGACGATCCTGTTGAAGTGTACAACTCGCCGAAGGTAGACGAGCAGCAAACTACCGCGGGTGACCTGTGGCACGTCGAGCTTTCGGTCGACTGCAATATTCCCGGACCTAGTTATTCAACCCGTGACGGAGTCATCATTTTCGAGAAGCGCGAAGGGCAGGATTGGGAGCCACAATCCTTCTTTGCCAAGCTTATCGCTACGTCTGCGCCCGGCTCTTGGTTTGAGTTTGCAGACCCGAAAGACCAGGAAGCATTCGAGCCGGCTAGAAAGACATTGGCAAAATGAACGCAGCAAACCAGCTCGCGGTGCGGCCGTCGATCATGGATAGCGAAGGCGAACAGGTCGATGATGCAGATACGTGCCATCGCCCGCACAGAGAACGGGTACGGAGAGCGTGTCTGATCCTCCACCGAAAAAATGGACAGGGTTAAGCTGCTTTTAGCTCCATCTCGATCGGGCTGATAAAGCCGATGGCGGAGTGACGGCGAACTCGATTGTAGAAGCCCTCGATATAGGCAAAGAGATCCCGTGTGGCTTCTGCCCGCGTTTCATAGTGCCGGTGGTGAACGAGCTCCGTCTTGAGCGTGTGAAAGAAGCTCTCCATCGGGGCATTGTCATAGCAGTCGCCCTTGCGGCTCATCGAGGCTCTGAGGCCGGTGGCTTGCATCAGCTTGCGATAATCCGCCGAGGCATATTGAACGCCGCGATCGGAATGGTGGATCAGGCCGGCATTTGGCCGCTGCGCCGCGATTGCCATCCGCAACGCCGCCAGAGGCAGCTCGGCGCGCAAATGATCCGCCATCGCCCAGCCGACGATCTTGCGGCTGTAGAGGTCCATGACCGTGGCCAGATAGAGCCAGCCCTGATCAGTCTGGACATAGGTGATGTCGGCGAGCCAGATGCGGTTCGGCGCGGCGGCGACGAAGTTGCGCTCGAGCAAGTTCGCCGCGATCGGGAAATCGTGACGGCTGTCGGTGGTGCGCACCCGTCGCGGCCTCGCCATGATGGCTCTGATACCGTGACGACGCATCAACCGCTCGATGCGACCACGGCTCGCTCCACGGCCTTGGGCTCTCAGCTCGGCATGGATGCGCGGGCTGCCGTAGCGGCCGTTTGTGTCGCGATGAACCCGCTTGATGTCGTCGACGAGCTCACGGTTGGCAATGGCCTGCTGGCTCTCAGGGCGCGCTCGCCAGGCGTAATATCCAGCAGGCGAGACGCCAAGCACGTCGCACATGATCGTCACTGGATAGTCGGCGCGGCGATCTTCGATGAAGCGAAATCTCATTTCTGAACTCCAGCAAAGATCGCAATGGACTTTTTTAAAATATCGCGCTCCATGCGCAGCCGGTCGTTCTCGCGCTGCAGACGAGCGATCTCCGCCGCGTGGTCCGCCGACGGCAGCGTCGCCTGCGTTGCGGGGCGCCGCGCCGCCGCCGTCGGCTCCAGCCGGGCCCCTCGCTGCTCCACCCACCGCCGTAGCACGGAATCACGCAAGCCAAGTTCCTTGGCAACCGAGCCGATCGAGCGACCGCTAGACGCTACGAGATCAACCGCTTGCCGCTTGTAGTCATCGGTAAACGAGCGACGTTGACGTCCTTCCATCCGACACCTCCTGGCTCTTCGAGCCTACTACGGGTGTCCATCAATTCGGAGGAGGTTCATGTCATCAGGTAGCTCGTACCTCGCCCCTGCAGGGCGGTAAATCATGAAGGGACTGGCGAGCAAGCCGACCGTGGAAACATCTCAATCGCGTTAGAATAGCGTCCGGCGGTAGAGGCTGTCTTGCCGGTCACCAGCCCCACACTAGGCGGCAATCCGGTCCGAAGCTCGATGCTGTACGATGGTACAATGACGTGCTGAGGAGCGGCCGTTATCCGTAGTCTGCCTTTGACCAACCTATTGGGCAGGGCGGAGTAGTGTGCTGGAGGACGGGCTGGTGGATGCAATAACACCGACTTGGTACGTCACGTTTGAGCGCAAGCGCGGTGTCCTGCCCAAGCAGCGCAGCCCCCGCGAAACGAAGACTTTTGCGACCGAGGCCGAAGCCAAGGCGTTCACGCGGTTGATGCTCGAAGAAGGCTTGGCGATCTTCGCAGGCACAATCAATCCCCACTTACCCAAACGGCTCATTCCGTCTTCAGGCATCCATTCTTGGCTTGAGGATGAACCGGCGTGAGAGCGGCGGCGTCAGCTCGTGGCCGCTTTTGCGACGCATCCGCCTGTCGCCTGAATGGCGGTTGGTGGGGTAGACGGGACCTCCAAACCCGTCGCGAGTGACCCCCTAGGCGACATCAGCCTCTTAAGTCCCGAAAGCGCGGCAATTTTCCTGCTGTAACCGCGACGGCCGAGCCGGGTACGACCGGGATCACGATCTCCGTGCCGTCGACCTTGACCAGGTCGTTGTAGAAAGCTCACTTGAGATTTGAAAGCTGATGTTGGCTGCATCCCGTCCTGGCGGCATGGTCACGCGGACGATGCTGTCAGCGCTGCAATGTACACCATCGGACAACGCTTCGCCCGCTGCGATGATCGGGCCGTTCAGAACCTCGAGGGCCATCCCATTAATGGTGACGCCCGCAGCCAAGCAGAAAGCTGTCGCCCATCTCATGGATGCCCAGGGGATGAGCGAACGGCGGGCGTGTAAAACCATGGGCAGCTGCCGCATGACCGTGAGATACAAGACGATCCGGACGGACGATGGCGGCCTTCGCCAGCGCATGAAGGCGATCGCGCACGAGCGCCGCCGCTTCGGCTATCGGCGCGTGCATGTCCTGCTCAAGCGGGACGGCTATAGGGTCAACCACATGGCCTAATCGCACGCGCGAGACTGAGGCAGAATGTTCTCCTCAGTGCAAAAGAGGAGCATGTGATGACGCTTTATGTTGGTTTGGACGTATCGCAAAAGGAAACGGAGATTTGTGTCATCGACGGTGACGGTCGGCGCACTTGGCGGGGCAAATGCTCCTCGGAACCGGAGTGCATCGCAATGGCGCTGCGCGAGCACGCTCCAGACGCAGTTCGGGTCGGCATGGAAACCGGGCCGCTGGCGATCTGGCTTTGGCATGGGCTGCGCGCTGTCGACGTTCCAATCGACTGCATCCACGCGCGCCATGTCGCGGCGGCGCTCTCGCTACAAGTTAACAAGACGGACGTGAACGATGCATTTGGGATCGCGCAAGTGGTGCGCTCCGGTTGGTACCGGCCCGTCGCCATCAAGAGCCTGCAGAGCTGTCGTATCCGAGCCCTGCTCTCAGCCAGAAGCGAACTCGTTGCGATTCGTACGACGCTTTACAATCAAATTCGTGGTCTACTGAAGACCTTCGGCGTGGTGCTCGCAGCCGGTAAGGGCGGAACGTTCGAGCGCGCAGTGCTCACGCGATGTCCGGCGGACCCCTTGATCCGAAGCGCCATTGACGCGCTGCTTGAGGCTTGGCGTGTTGCGGGAGAGCGCAGGCAGAGGCTCGATTCGCAACTTCTACGTCTCGCGCGCTCCCATGAGGCCTGCCAGCGCATGATAACGATCCCCGGTGTAGGCGCGATTACTGCATTGACGTTCACGACGGCCATCGACGATCCTAACCGCTTCTCCCGATCCACCGATGTCGGAGCGTTTCTCGGCCTGACACCTCGGCGCTATCAATCCGGCGAGGTCGATATCTCTGGCCGGATATCCAAGTCAGGCGACCGCATGGCCCGAAGCCTTCTGTTCGAGGCGGCCAACGCGCTCATGACGCGCGTGCGCAAAGATAGTGCACTCCGCCGTTGGGGGCAGCAATTGATGGCTCGGATCGGGTCGCGAAAGGCGAAGGTCGCCGTGGCGCGCAAACTCTCCATCATCCTGCATCGTATCTGGCTGGATGGCACGGAGTTCGCAGCTGCGCCGGCTACCTGAGCCTAGCTAGCTAAGCCAATATCTCTGTAGATCGTCCTGGAAGGACGCTGGCTGGATTATCCCGTAACTTCTTGGGCGGCTTCAGACCGCGGGAATCACATGGGGAGATCCACTGGCGAGGGCCATGATGAGGCGGCACATTCTTCCGACCTCGAAGACGACAAGGTCCGGTACCCAGGGCAGTTGACAGCGATTAGACGACAAGAAGCTGTTCCGGCTGTACCGGGAAGAAAAGCTTGCAGTGCGCCGCCGTGGCGGCCGCAAGCGCGCCATCGGGACCAGGGCGCCGATGGCGCCGAACGAGCGCTGGTCGCTCGACTTTGTGTCGGATCAGCTGACCTGCGGCCGCCGCTTCCGCGTCCTCACCGTGGTCGATGACTGCACGCGCGAGTGCCTGGCGCTGGTGGCCGATACCTCGCTCTCCGGCTTCCGTGTGGCGCGGGAACTGGACCGGCTGATGATCGAGCGCGGCAAGCCGAAAATGGTGGTCAGCGACAACGGCAGCGAGCTGACCAGCAACGCCATCCTGACATGGGCGGATCAGAGCCGCGTCGCCTGGCACTACATTGCGCCGTGCAAGCCCATGCAGAATGCGTTCGTCGAGAGCTTCAACGGCCGGCTGCTGGGATGAATTGCTGAACGAGACGCTGTTCACGTCAGTGGCCCAGGCTCGCCTCGCACTCGGATGCTGGCGGGCCGATTACAACCGCGCATCAGAACACCCATTTGTCTATGTTGTTGAAGAGAAGAGACTTTGTTGATCGGGATGCGATCCTGCGGGGTATCTTGGGTTCTGCCGCGCTCGTTCGGTGATGGATGTGGCGGCATCCGTGGTCAAGGCCGCGCGCGCGAAGATCCATGGCCCATCCGGCAGAGGGTGGACCGCTTCGATCTGACCAGCTTCTGCGGCCAAGCGCAGCGTCTTGGATGCGACCTTGATAAGCCTGGCGGCGTCGGAGAGATTGAGCCATGGCTCGACGCTATCCTCGGCCCGCCGAAAGACGGGTATCCGATGATAAGATCGCGTGGTTGTGACGCGCTCACGGGTCCAACGGTTGCCGTTGCCCGTCGTGAGGCCGTTGCGGTTGAGCAGGCCCGCAATCAGGTCGTCGCTGGCGATCAGCACCAGTTGCCGGATGGCTGCGATGATGTCACCGGAGGTGCTGTTACGCTGCCCCCGTCGACGCTTCGGCAGCCGCATCTCGCTGTGAGCGCCGCCCGCCCAATGCACGACAAGAACGATCTCGGACGCTTCGTCATCGATATCGGCAACGACCTCGTGGATCAGCGTACGGACGATGCGCTTCTTCAGCCGCGCATCGATGGTCGGCCCTGACCAGATTGACTTGAGGTCTGAGGCCAGCACGCTGAGCATCGTTGGATCGATCGCTGTCGGTGCGGTCGTCGCATCATGCGCGGCAATCTTGCTCTCTACCTCGACGACGCGGGCAAGCGAGCGATTCCAGCGCGTCTCAAGCTCCGCGGCAACCAGGCGATTTGCCGGATCCGCCGTGTCATATTGCCGGAAGGCACGATCGGCGGCGTAACGGGCCGCTTCGAGATCACGGCCGAGCGTTTCGCGAACTTGATCCCTCTGATGTGTGGCTTGGGCTGCGGCGGCCGTGGCCGCCGCAACGGCGCCGGGTCCGACAACGCCGAGCAGTGCCCCTTCGATCGCATCATCGACGCGCAAGCCACCGAACGCGATGCAGCGCGGTTCGCCGTTGTCCATCCAGCCGCGCGAGCAGCTGTAACGGGGGATGTGATGCTTCATACCGCTGTAGCGCAGCGTCAGCTTGCGGCCACAACGCCGGCAGCGGATGAGCCCAGCGAGCAGCGCCTCGCCATGCTTGGGCGCGCCATGATGCCGGCTCGTGGGCACGTTACTGGAGACCATTGTACGGATCGCTTCGAACCTCTCCCAGTTCACATAGCCTTCGTGGGCGTCCGGCTTGAGGACGAGCCACTCGGCGCGCGCCTTCCGCCGGATCTTCGCGCCTGCGCCATGGACGCCGTACCCCGTCGCTACGGCTGTTCTACCATAGGCGTAGGCTCCGCCGTAGACCGGGTTCTCGACCATCCTGTGGAGAGTCGCGTAGCTGGGCCGCCGCCAGGCTGTGTCGCCGTTCGGCTGCTTCACTGGTAGGTCGAGGCCGTGCTCATGGAACCACAGCAGCGCCTGCCGCGCGGTCCCGAGTTCCTCGATCTTGTCGAAGACGAGCGTAATGGCGTCCTGCACACGCCGGTCCGGATCCTTCTCGTAGCGATCACCGACCTTCACAAAGCCGACTGGCGTGGCCGCAATCAGTTCGCCACGGCTGGCCTTCTCGTAGCGTGCCGAGAGCGAGCGTTGTCGCAAAAGGTCCAGCTCATACTCGTTGAGGCTCCCCTTCAGCCCGAGAAGCAGTCGGTCGTTGCCATGCCGCGGAGCATAGACAGCTTCCTGGTCAACCAGCACCGTGTCGACGACGCGACACATCTCGATCAGCTGTTGCCAATCCCGGCTATTGCGGGCAAAGCGCGAGACCTCCCGCGCACAGACTGCGCCGACCTTGCCGAGGCAGACCTCGGCCACCATCCGCTCGAAGCCCGCGCGCTGGACGCCGCCGGCAGCGGAACGCCCAAGATCATCGTCGATCACCTCGATCTTGGACCACCCCAGCGCCGTCAATCGGTCGCGCATCGCGTATTGCAACGCGCTGCTCTCACGATTGTGCAGAACCTGATGGGCGGAGGACTGGCGCACATAGAGGATCGCCTTGCGTTCGAGATGGTGAGGGCGGACCTTGTCACTGATCATGACCGTCTTCCCTCTTCGCGAGCGTTGCGCTTACCCGTGCATGGTCCAGCACCAGCTGCGTCATCAAGTTCACCAGCGGATCCTGCGCCTCCTTCGGCAGCTCCCGCCATTCCGGTACCCCGACGGCGCCGTGCGCTATGCCACCCGTGAACAGGTCCATCTGATGCACGCCGAACCGCCGGTTGCGCCGAACCGGGTTCGCCGATATCGCCGTCCTGCTTGCCATGAGCCTCTCCCCGATTCTCATCGTGAGAGACTCCGCATGCACCGGAAAGCGGTTCATTCAATGATGATGTCGCGCTCTTGACCGCTGAATCGACAAGCGACCACAACGCGTTGAGCGCTTCCAGGCTGACAAGGGGCTCTGCCGTTAGGCTGCCACCGCGAGCACATGCCGCGCGGTCGAACATCCAGGATGGGATCTCCAGAAAACGCCGCGTCTCCGATCCATCCAGCGTGCAGCGGAAAACAACGCCGTCCGCCTTGTCGATCACACCATGGACGAAAACCTCGCGGCCTGCCCAAGGGTGATGCCGGTACAGAACCTCACGGCATACGGTCCCGTGGGCGTTCTCAAGCCTTGTTGTACAACGATGCCCGACCCCACTCGCAGCTCGGATGGAAAACGCCCTCCGAGTTCGCCTTCACCTGTCACCCGCGCCGGGATCTGGCGCTGCGCTATGCCGAAGGCTCCGCGCCAGCTCCCGTCGCTCCCACCGCCCAACTGGGCAAATCCAATGGCTTGAGCGAACTCAGAACTGGATAAAATTTGGGGGCAAGGTCACATCTCGTCCAGCAATGCGCCTGCAGTGCAGACAATCAACGCGCCGGGCTGATCATCCCCTTCGCCTATGTCAAGGACAAGCCGCAGTCGGTCAGCTCGACCACGACGTCGGTTGTAGAAATGACCCCTTTGCGATGAGTGATTGCCAGCACGGTCACATCTTCCGCTAGGCTGCGAATATGGTCCAAAATGTCCCGCTCGGTTCGTTCGTCAAGCGCGGAGCTAGCCTCGTCGAGAAGAAGGATCGCCGGCTCGCCATAGAGCGCCCGGGCAATAGCAATACGCTGGCGCTCCCCGCCTGAAAGCTTCAAACCGCGTTCTCCAACGGTTGTTTCAAATCCTTCCGGCAGAGCCTCGATAATGGGGAGAATAGCGGCTTTTTCCGATGCACCGCGAAGGCGCACCTCGTCGCGGGGCCGTCCTAGCAGAATGTTGTCGGCTAGCGACTCATTGAGCAACATCACGTCCTGCGGCACAACAGCAACTGCGGCATACCAATCCGTGTGATTGATGGTCGCTATATCGGTTCCATCGACCAGAATACGGCCGCAGTCTGGCTCAATCGATTTCAGGACGAGCTTGAATATTGTCGACTTCCCCGATCCGGTTTCGCCGACAAGAAAGGTAATGGCGCCGCGCCTAGCCTTAAACGAGACATTCGTAACGCCACGACCGTTGTCGTAGGCATAACCAATGCCCTCGAAGGATAGCTGGCCAGCGGAGGGCGTGAAATCATGAGCATGAGATGTTCGCCGCTCTTCTGGTGCGACCCACAGTCTGGCGAGAGGAATGAGGTCGGCTCGCGACCGCGCCGCGTCAGAGATCGCGCGCGCGACCATCTCGAAGGGCATATTGAGTTGGAGTAGAAGCGTGTTGAATAGCACAATATCGCCGAGCGTGACCGCGCCGGCCCGGTATTTAGGTATTAGAAGGAGAAGTGTGACGGCAAATTGTAGCGCGATGGCTAAGCCGAGCACGGCTATGTAGGCCAATCGTTGAAACACGTAGGTTCGCCAGTTATCGCGCACTTCCCGCGCCTTCATCGTAAAGCGCTGACTCATCCAGGAATGACTGCCGAAATGGCGCAACGTGTCCATAGAGTTCATGACGTTGCCGACGAAACGCGCATTCTCCTGTCCGGCTTCGATGGCCCGGTCCAGAAACACGCGCGCCCGACGCGTGGAACTCCACCCCAATGTAATCGCGACAGCCCCATAAGCCACGACGATTGCAGCGATTTGGATATTGACGAGCACACCGAGAATAGCGAGCGTAAGCAGAAGCTGCGCTGCGGCCGGGATGAATATCATAATTCCAAGCTGGACCAACGTCGTCAACGCGCTGCACCCGCGCGCGGCCGCACTCTGTATCTCCACGGGATTGTGCTCAAGAAAAAAGGCTGAGGTTTTTCTCAGGATGCGATCGAAAAAGCGAGTTGCAGCGATGAAGCCCAGGTTCTCGGCTGTCATGAAGGAAAGATAGTGCAGCATGCGCTGCAATGCGGAGGCTATGCCGAGCAGGACCGCATAGCCTCCGAATCCCCAGGCAAACGCCGACATGCCTTCCCCCCGCGGGAGGCGATCAATGAGACCCGAAAATACATAGGGGGCTGCGACGCTGCTCACGCTGGAGATCAGCACCACTGTGGCAACGATGAGAAGCAAGCGCCGATCGGATCGCCAGTACGCATGCAGAATTTCGGAAACCGGCGACAATGTGCTGTCGTTGACCTGATCTGCGGCGGATCCAGGGAATGGGGCTTTGCTTGCACTGAGAGAGCCGACATGGCCTTGCGATCTGGATTCCATACGATCTCACGTAAAGATGCGGCTCTGCGGAATTTGCTGCCGTTTACCGTTACTAAGCTCCAACCCAATTCTGTCCAGCACCGTCATCCAACCCGCAAATCTTGGTAGGTTGTCGCCCGGCTTCTCACATGAGAGACGCTATAGAGTGGCTCGACACGCTGCCGCGCCACACGACGAGAAGCCCGATCACGCTATTAATAGGAACACGACATGAAGAGGACAACTGCAGACACGTCTAAGCGGCCATCGCGGCCCGATACAACTGACCTCCCCTTACCGGTGCTGCCACCTCCCACTACTTCATATCCGAAGGGCCCCTTCCCTAGCGACAGCGCTAACGAAGGTTACCTTTAAGATCATTCTTCACTCTGTTACCGCCTCTCACACGAGAGGCGGTAACGTTTAAGTTGAGGAACAAATGCTCAAGGCCACTCTGAAAATAGCCGACCTGGAAAACTTCGATCCTGTTGTCAAAGGCTGTTCGATAGAGTTTGGTGAAAGCTGCATCTGGCCATTCCAACATAAGAGTCTTGAGAGCTCGTTAGTGAAGAGCACTGAGCAATGGTTCTTCGTCATACGTGAGCGTCAAGGAGCGGCGGACGGGGCTGGCGTTCATTCGGCCGTAATAGACCATGCGTCTACAGATCAGTTTCGTCAGCACTACCAGAAATGCATGCACTGGCCGCTCGATTTTATCGTGATCGAGGCCGCTCGCTGGGGTCCTCGGTTGCGTGTACGAGCAGGCCATATTGGCAGCCTCCCAATTTACTTCCACGTGGAGGAGCGCACTCGCACGGTTACGCTCTCCTGGGATTTTGTCGAGTTTTTGGATAAATCGCGAGCGATTGATGCAGAGATTATAGCGCATCACCTGTCGATGAGAACGTTCTACTCTGCGCGACAGGCCTGCGTTGGCGTTAACCTGCTGACTGCTGGCTCCACCTTGTACGTCGACAGATCGGAAACGTCATTTGAGTACGGCGCGATAACTTCATCAGCCCCTGAGCTCTCCGGACGAGAGGAGAGCGATCATGTCCTTGAGTTTTCTGATACTCTTCAGGCGGTTGTTCGTTCGCGGCCGACGACCTTCTGCGCAAGCGCTATGGAGCTGAGCGGAGGAATGGACTCCGCTTCCGTCGCAATTGCTGTTGGCGAGAGCGTAGCATCGCTAGCATGTGGCGGGATACTATTGGGCGACGGGAGTAGCCCCAAGCAGATTGACCGCCGAGCGAGCATTTTGAGCGCACTGAACTGCCGCGATCACAAGGTTGAAATGTGCGCCCACATGCCGGCGATTGATCTAGATCTTGACCTGAAAGGACGCCTGCCACTCAATTCAGAGTATTACCTTGAGGCGTTCGGGTCACTCTGGGATCGGTTTCGCGGTGATGGCTGCGAAATAATCTGGTCCGGCATAGGAGGAGACGAGCTTTTCGCTCGCTTCAGCAGCGACGAGGGGGACCCCCGATCTCCCTCTTCACCCCATCTGGATATCGCGCTTGGGGTTGCAGAAGACCTATTGACGAAACGCGGGCTCGACGCCGCTCGTTCATCCTTCCTTTTTAGCGCCCCCCTCAGCGCCACTCTATCCACAACTCTGCTCGCAAGTCTTTGTCATGCTCGCCCACTCGCGACGCGAGGTCTTTGGCCCGTCCGCCCATTCGGCGATCCGAGATTGATCAATTTTGGAGCGAAGCTTCCGTTTGCACTTCGCTCGGGCAAGGAACTCCTCCGTTCATATTTGAGTGAGCGCTTGGGCTCTGACGTATTTCCACACGGATACGCAAAGGAGACTTTCGCGCTTGTACTGCCAAAGGCGATTGCGGCTCGTGCGGACATAATTTCATCACAGCTTGCTTCTTGCGCCTTGGCCGACTTCGGCTTGGTTTCGCAAGAGGCTGTCATGGCGCTCTTGAACAGGGTGATAACAACACACGAATTTTCCGCAACAAGCACCTTGGCTCGCTTTTTATGGGCGGAACGTTTCGTTCGACAACTCTGTTGATTTCGTTATGATAAACGATCACGCGTCAGAACACCTGCTACAGTGGAGAAGGGTTGCAATTGGGCGTTCTCGCTAGTCGACCCGACGGAAGGAGAAACTATGGAGTGATCCTCCACCGAAAAAATGGACAGGGTTAAGCTGCTTTTAGCTCCATCTCGATCGGGCTGATAAAGCCGATGGCGGAGTGACGGCGAACTCGATTGTAGAAGCCCTCGATATAGGCAAAGAGATCCCGTGTGGCTTCTGCCCGCGTTTCATAGTGCCGGTGGTGAACGAGCTCCGTCTTGAGCGTGTGAAAGAAGCTCTCCATCGGGGCATTGTCATAGCAGTCGCCCTTGCGGCTCATCGAGGCTCTGAGGCCGGTGGCTTGCATCAGCTTGCGATAATCCGCCGAGGCATATTGAACGCCGCGATCGGAATGGTGGATCAGGCCGGCATTTGGCCGCTGCGCCGCGATTGCCATCCGCAACGCCGCCAGAGGCAGCTCGGCGCGCAAATGATCCGCCATCGCCCAGCCGACGATCTTGCGGCTGTAGAGGTCCATGACCGTGGCCAGATAGAGCCAGCCCTGATCAGTCTGGACATAGGTGATGTCGGCGAGCCAGATGCGGTTCGGCGCGGCGGCGACGAAGTTGCGCTCGAGCAAGTTCGCCGCGATCGGGAAATCGTGACGGCTGTCGGTGGTGCGCACCCGTCGCGGCCTCGCCATGATGGCTCTGATACCGTGACGACGCATCAACCGCTCGATGCGACCACGGCTCGCTCCACGGCCTTGGGCTCTCAGCTCGGCATGGATGCGCGGGCTGCCGTAGCGGCCGTTTGTGTCGCGATGAACCCGCTTGATGTCGTCGACGAGCTCACGGTTGGCAATGGCCTGCTGGCTCTCAGGGCGCGCTCGCCAGGCGTAATATCCAGCAGGCGAGACGCCAAGCACGTCGCACATGATCGTCACTGGATAGTCGGCGCGGCGATCTTCGATGAAGCGAAATCTCATTTCTGAACTCCAGCAAAGATCGCAATGGACTTTTTTAAAATATCGCGCTCCATGCGCAGCCGGTCGTTCTCGCGCTGCAGACGAGCGATCTCCGCCGCGTGGTCCGCCGACGGCAGCGTCGCCTGCGTTGCGGGGCGCCGCGCCGCCGCCGTCGGCTCCAGCCGGGCCCCTCGCTGCTCCACCCACCGCCGTAGCACGGAATCACGCAAGCCAAGTTCCTTGGCAACCGAGCCGATCGAGCGACCGCTAGACGCTACGAGATCAACCGCTTGCCGCTTGTAGTCATCGGTAAACGAGCGACGTTGACGTCCTTCCATCCGACACCTCCTGGCTCTTCGAGCCTACTACGGGTGTCCATCAATTCGGAGGAGGTTCAGAGTATCTTCAGCGGTGGGGCACTCTCGGGCAGAGCACGCGAGCTAGAAGCAACCGCTTACCCCGATCGCTTCATGTCGTTTTAGCCACGTTGCTCTTCACTTCCAACTTACCGGTTCGAGCACGCTCCTGCGCAACAACCTCCGGCTCAAAGCGTTGCCGGAGAAATCTGATATTGTTCAAAATGCGTTGGCTCTTCCGTTTGCAGATCGCGAAGGATTTGTTGCGCCCACTCGGCACGTTTTCCATGCAAACTGTACTCCCAGCTCGAAATTCATGAAGCTTTCATGACGTAGCCCAGGAAAACGCCCTCAAGAAGGAGGGCGTGAACGTCCGAGTGGAACCGGGAACAGTGCTATCGGCAGACCGAAAACGATGATGATCGCCCAGACCGCTCGTAGCAGATCTACCGTAACTCCCAGATTGATCTGGTTCGGGTGCACGTCGAAATGCTCAGCCAACTGCGCCAGCGTCATCTCGCCCTTGATCGCGGCTAACGCCACCTTGGCCTTGAATGCCGGTGCGTGATGCCGGCGGGCTCGTCTGCTCATCGTCTCTCCTGATTCGCGGGACAATTTTGCCCGCCGTCAGGCAGAAACTCCACTTATCGCCCTGTCCAGATTTCCGGAGCCGGCTCTGGCCATGGCGCAACTTCGAGGCTGTCGAGTTGGCCACCCTGGAATGGGTCGACTGGTTTAACCGACGGCTCCTCGAGCCCATCGGAAACATCCCGCCGACCGAAGCCGAGCAACGCTACTACGCCATGCTGGAACAATCCTCCATGGCGGCAGAACTTAAACCAAATTGCCTCCGGCAAACCCGGCGTGGTTCAGTCAGGACCAAATGCACCGACCAACGTGATCGCGATGAATAGGCGGAGCCGACCCGGCGACTTCGATCTGCAGAAGCCGGACATCGTATTCTTAACCTGACATAGCTGAATGCCCCAAAACGCTCGCCCCGACCACAAATCTCAACCAGCTGCCGCTACAAATGCAGGTACAGTTGAAGCCCCAAATTTCATAATCTTATGGAAGACCTCGACCTTTCAGCGCAAGGCGCACCAGTCGAGCTTTTCGACGGCGGCTGCTAGGTCGTCGACTGGCAAATTGGTCACGAGCTTCCAGTCGACCGGGACGCAATTCGAAGGTGGGTGGACCGCCAAGGCGTGAATATAGACGAGCGTTTGCGGCGCGTAGCGCTTTTGCTCGCCGATAGGCGGCAATTGTTTCACCGAGGCGAACTTGATCTGCAAGGAAGCAGTTTCGCCATCTTCACCGCCAATCGCGCCCCGGTGGCGGCCGGACAACGGGACCGCGGCAAGTTGAGCGGAAGACGCGATGGGCCGCATTCGCGGCGAGGCCTTCGACCGTGGCTCGGCCAGTTGATTCGTCTGAACGCGCACAAGAAACCGCATCCCGAGATCCCGCGCCAGGCACAATCATCGTGACGAGAAAGCGTCGCGGCGAGAAGCAGCTCCAACTATCAAATCAAGTAGTAACGCCAGCTGCCGCGACCGCTAATCTCGCGGGGCTGCACCCAACACGATTTTGCTTATAGGAGCTTCAATATGCTTACCGCCACTGAGACTGCTCGCGCCAAAAAACGGGTCAAACTCTTTCTTCTAGAATATGATGACAGCGTTAGGGTTGCCTATCAATGGCTCGATGCGCAAATAACAACGAAGAAAAAGCTAATGCCGACGTCTCCCTTAAGCGAGATCATCCAAGTTTGGAGCGGTAGGTTTGTCGCAGCGTTCGATGTGGAGGCTGCGGCTGAAATGCACCCAACAATCCGGGGGACTTACCCTAAGTTCAATATTAGCTCGCGCCTAACGCTTCCTTCAGTCTTGCGGCTTACAGGTATCATCGGGGCGAGAACGCACGACGATTTGCTTACAGCCGATTACGTCATCAAAACATATTGTCGGATCGAGAGACCATAGATGATGAGCATCAGCGCGGGCGTGGCGACCATCGCGTTATTGCTAGGCGTAGTTTCGCGCTTGCCGTTGTCACCAACGATTATCGCGCGGATTCACAGCAATCGAACGTGGCAATAGCAATGGCCGTCATTCTTCTTACGGTCTGCGGCAGCGAGGTAGCAATTACTCTACCGGTAATCGTGGGAGCCAAAAAACGCGGCGCCCACGATGGTCATTCGGATCCATGATTGGAGCGGTCCCACCTGGAAGGCTGGTCGAGCGCCTAGTCTTTCACCCAGGCGGGAAAGGTATTGGAGAGTTTTGAGCGGAGTCTTGGAAGATGGTCCAAGGACTTCTTATTCCAGCTAAACGACGAAAGCTTTAAGTCAACCAGGGGGTCTCTACGCTGTCTTTACCGCTCTTCAGGTCGGTCATGACCCCGTAGTTCAGCCGCTGGCCTTCGGCGAGGCCACTAAGGCGCGCGCTCGACCGCGCTGATATGAACAAACACGGATAACGTACAGACTCTTTCGCACTTTCAGGATTGACGGCTTCTTCTAGAATGAAGGAGCTTTGAATGAACGATAGGAATGCCATGGGTCAGGTGATCCAAATTGATGAGGCCCGGATTCGAGATCACCTGGGCGAGATGGTCCGCGGGACGGTGGAAGAGACACTGAACGCGATGCTGGAGGCCGAAGCGGACCAGCTGTCCGGGGCTGGGCGGTATGAGCGCAGCCCGGCCCGGCAGGACACGCGGGCAGGCCGCTACGAGCGAACGCTGCACACCAAGGCGGGCGACGTCAATCTGAAGGTCCCGAAGCTATGGCGGCAAACCTTCGAGACGGCGATTATCGAGCGCTACCGGAGGCGGGAGAGCTCGGTCGAGGAGGCGCGGATCGAGATGTATCTGGCCGGGATTTCGGTTCGGGGAAAATCATCACGGAGGCGCTGTGGGGCACCCGGGTCAGCCCGAGCACTGTGTCGAACCTGAGGATCCGGCGACGAACCCGTGTCGTCAGCGCCTTCCCCGACGGCCAATCCTGTCTCAACTTGGCGGCGGCCCGGCTGCGGCACATTACGGGAACGGCGTGGTCGACCAAATGCTACTTGAACATGCGACCGCTCTATCAGCCACAACTCTCTGAAAACGGAGCCGTCGCCTGATCAAAAGTGCGAAACATTCTGGACAGTACCTTGGCAAGCGAGTGATTCCTCTTGGCGGAAGAACCACTTGCATAACCAGCCGGCCGCGATCACCAATTGGCGCGGTCCCTCGCGGATCGCGCCGACGCCGGGCTCGTAACTCCGGTCGCGGGCTACGCCCTACCTAGTCACGAGCCCGGCGAAACTCTCTCTCCTTGATTGACGCTGCCTTCCTTCCTGATCGCCGCGCGACAGTTCGAGTTACGTGGCGGATGATCTGGCCGGGTGGCTCGACCAGAAGGGCATGCAGCACGTGCGCGGCGCTCCGTACCATCCTCAGACCCAGGGAAAGATCGAGCGCTGGCATCAGACGCTGAAGAACCGCATCCTGCTCGGCAACTATTACCTACCCAGTGATCTCGAGCGTCAAGTAGGAGCCTTCGTCGAACACTATAATCACGTCCGCTATCATGAGAGCATCGACAACCTCGCGCCAGCCGATGTCTACTTCGGCAGGGCTGAGGCGATCCTCGCAGAACGAAACCGCATCAAGCGCGATACCATCGCAAACCGCCGCTTGCAGCATCAACTGCAGGTCGCTTAAACTCCAACCCTGATGAGCCAGAGCCTCTCTCAAAAAGCCCGACCAGTCTCAAATTATCTGACGACGGACAGCTTTGGACGAGCGCAGTCTCGGGCTCGATCGGTTCATTGAGACTTCGCAAGACATGCTGGAAATGGTGGGTCTCACTTACCACGCACATGTGAGCGCCGCGAGAACCGGACGTGTAGCCCAGAGCGGGCGGCAAGGGAGCCTGCTGACTCAACGCGAGCGGCAGTGTCTCGCCTGGATCTCCGATGGCAAGACGATGCAGGACATAGGAGAGCTTCTTGATGTCACCCCGCGAGGTGTGAAGTTTCATCTAGACAACGCCAGGCGCAATCTTGCTACATTGCCCCTCCCGCACGCCGTGGCCCTCGCGTTTCGGCAGGGATTGCTCCCGTAATGCGCAAAACAGCTGTCCGCTTGTATGAAGTTCCGAGGTCACGATTCAATCAGAATGGCGGGGTGAGCGGTCACATTCAAGGCGCGGGAGTTTTTGGTACATAACCACGGCGTTTTTTGCGGCCACGCGCCACATTCTATCGCTGGTATGATCGTTACCGCGAGGGCGGCATCGCCGCTCTGGCCGATCATCGATCTCGATTGGAATCGTATCCTGGACGATGTGCGAGGTCAGATCAATCTGGCCAGGTGCCGCGAGAAGGGCATGCAACATGTGCGCGGGGCTCCGTACCATCCTCAGACCCAGGGAAAGATCGAGCGCTGGCACCAGACCCTCAAGAACCGCATTCTGCTCGCCAACTACTACCTGCCCGGTGACCTCGAACGACAGATCCGGGCGTTCGTCGAACACTACAATCACGTCCGCTACCATGAGAGCATCGACAACCTCACGCCTGCCGATGTCTACTTCGACAGGGCTGAGGCGATCCTCGCCGACCGAAAACGCATCAAGCGCAACACCATCGCAACCCGCCGCTTCCAGCATCAACTGCAGGTCACTTAAACTTTTACCTCTGATGAGCCAGAGCCTCCCTTCTCGAAAAGCCTGATCGGTCTCACTCCGAACTCTGTCCAACGACTGGCCGGAGAAAATGCCGATCTCGCCGCTTTCGTTGCCCATCATCACGTCGGCGGAGAAGGCGCATACACGCAGCGACCGAGCTCGCTCGCTCCCCTGACACGGGAGGAACAACTTGAAGCAGTTTGGTCTACCTCCTCGTGAACAAGTCACGCCCCGTCATTTTGTGAAACTGCCAGTCCGATCCCACGTAATATAGTGTCCAACCAGCTGGAATCTTATTAGCAGCTACACGACCGTTCCAAATCGTAATTGTTTTGCAGTCTGGGGCCGCGGGTGCCGTCCAATTGACGTAGAAATCTATTCTGTTTGCGGTGACGACACCTGCGACAGGGTAAGGTTGTCCCCGGCACGAGAATCCAGTCGCGTTGTTGACATACGTTCCCGCGAAATTTCCCGTTGACGGGTCTAGCGTCTGGATCAAGAGAAACGAGCCCCTTTGATTCACCCATGTGGAGGGGACGGGCAACTGCGCGTGAGCAGATACCGATACGGCGGCAGAGAGCAGAAGCACAAACAAGCGTGTCATGATATTCCCCTGGGCATTAGGCAACTGCACAAACGCTGCCGGATATAGATTCGCTCTGACGATACGGCCATGCAATTCGCTTCCACACTCAACCCAGAAGTGTACCCCGCCGACGAAAAGTTCTCGCTTCGTAGTTTCGCCGGATTTCTGGAGGTGGATTTGCCGACGGCCTCATTTTTCTCGAGCGACGTTGGGCCTCTTGAGAATGCTCAAGAGCGAACGACGCAGCGGGTCACAGCGTCTTGAGGTATTCGAGCAGCGCCTTTTTGTCTTGTTCGCTCAAATTCGTCCCGTACTCGTGGCCGCATCGGCTGTTTCCAGAATTGATGTCATTACAATCCGTGACGGATAGTGAGTTACTTTGAGGCTCCTGGGTGGCGGCAAGACCAACGTTTTCGATGTCGTACTTCCGTCCAATGCTAAACTGCGATTTGCGCTGCCCGGATGGTTTGAGCAGTTCCGCCAGGGTAGGAACCGAGCCGTTATGAAGATAAGGTGCGGCGGCCCAGATGCCCTGCAGTACGCGGGCCTCGTAGGCGCCCCATGGAGGGAGTCGACTGCGCGATGCTTTTTCTGTCCCCTTGCGCTTGGCTTTTTTGATTTCTTCCGGAGTGCTGACAACGTCGAACGCCGTTACCAGATCCTGCAGGGTCGGCGGTAGTCTTACCAACCCCAGAGACTCCGGGGTCTGCGACGACCCCGGATCTGGCGCCGTCGCGACCCGTGCGTTGGTGGAAGGGGCACCACCGGCAAGCAGGTGTTCTGCGATCGAACCAATCACCGAGGTAGCGAGAATGTTAATAACCTGATCCTCCTCCTTAAGTGGAGCGGTCGCGAAGGGAATGTACGCTCCATTCAGCACGCCAGTCTTGGCTTTCCAGGCGAGGACATCGTACTCACGTGTATCGGTACCGACGTTCTGGACCACGGTTCTCCACGTTTTGATGAATGGAAAGCGCTGCTCGCCGTCTTCAATCCCATGACAACCGCTGCATCCCCCTTCATCAGAACCTCTTTCGAAAATCATCTTACCCCGGATGGCTAAGGCAGCGTCAATCTTCCAGGGCCATTTCGGAGGGCCGATTCGCTTCACGAGGTTTTCAAGCTCGCTAAGGCCGTCGAAATTGGTGGAATTGCCATTGAGGAAATTGATGACCGCTCCCTGACGCTTCGGCTCGAACGTAGCGAACACCCCTAGAACCTCGCCAACGTTCCGGGCCAGCCCCAAGATGTCACTTCCGTTCTTTGCAAATCCCGGCCATTGCGTCTTGTCCTGCCGCGGCGCATTCCAAAGGAATGGGTATCTTACGGGAGCGTCAGCGGTTTTTATGTTTTCCGGGATCATGAAATCGGGTGGCGGACCGATGTCTAGTCCGGATAAGCGGTTGAAGATCATCCCGACAGCATCCAGACGGCCTACTCCCCAGCCGCTTTTGGGCAGGGCTCGCACCACAAGCGTGTGAAACCGCAAGTACCACCTGTCTACCTGCCGGCGAAGATCCTCAAGATCAGCCGTATCGGGATTTGCGGAGTGCAGAACAGCTGCAGCAAACGGAGCAAACGAGTCATCGCTAGCAAGCACATCGCCGACAGCCCTGTCCAAATCACCAAGCAGCGCGTAGAAGTCCACGAGTCCGGGACCGCCATCGACACGATACATATTGCCGTCGACTTCGATCTGGCGCGTATGACATGCGGAGCAGGTCATTCCGACAATTTGGAAACCTTCAGGACCGGAGGCATGAAAGCCGATGGGAAGGCTGGCCTTGTTGCCGGGATTGGGGAGATAGCCGTACCGCGACAAACCATCGGCGAGAAACGGTTGTCCGTTCCTTTGCTTTAGCGCCTGCATCCAAGACAGCGCGATCAAACGCGAGCCCTGATCGCGCACATAGAAGTCCGCTCGCGCGGTCGCGGTCCAATCTGCACCTTGGTCAACGTAAAATGGAATGGCGTCCGCGCCCTGTACGCTCGATCTTGTCGTGGCAGCAACGGTTAAGCCGATCAGAAAGAGAACACGAAGCATCGTATGGCCCACCGTCTTTCAAAGTCGCCTGAAGAGTTGCTCGCGGTCCTAACGTCCTCTCGCCGTTGCGGCAAGTTGATCTCAGTCCTCTAGCCTGGCCTCAGAATACAGGTCGCCTGATGATGAGGCATTAAAGGTCTCAGACCCACTACCAACTTTTGTAGTTCCGGCTGCCTCTGCATCGCCCATCAATGGAAATCGCAGAACCTGCGCCATAATCCGAGGGCCCACGCCTGCCCTTGCCCTATGTTCGCTCTCTGAGGTGCTGGGTGGCCCGCCCGCGGCAAGCTCCTATCGAGGATTGCGCCGGATTGTCCGGCGCCGCCCCTCAAGCATGGCGAGCGGGCCCGACGAACGACAGCATTTTCGTGGGCTGCATGTGCACTAGGCGACGATTTCGGTTGCGGTGGCCGAAGGGACGCCGCGGCGAGGAAGTTTGTAACTTTGCGATCATCGCCAATCGCGCCGACCAGATCGACAAGCTGGCGAAGAAGCGCGGCAAGAGTGACCCGCAGGTGAGTCTTTGCTACGAAGCCGGACTCTGCAGATATGGCCTGCATCGACAACTGAAGGGACTGGGGCACGGCTACCTCGTGGTGGTTTCCTCGCTGATTCCGATGAAGGCCGGGGATCGGGTAAAAACCGACCGGCGCGATGCAGCGGTGCCGGCCGAGCTGCACCGGAGCGGCGGGCTGACAGCCCTGTGGATCCGGATGCGGCGCCTGAGGCATGCGCGACCTGTTGTGCGCCGGGCTCCGATTATCGCTGTCAATGCATCCACATCGCTGCATTCCAGCGCGAGCTTCACGCCGTTCGGCAAGCACACGCTCACTTTGGCCGGAGAACAAAAAGCTGGAGTCCTTTTGGGTTCCGAACCACGCACTTCATCGGTAAGCGTAGCGCCGAGGCCCTTTGGATTGTTTGTGCGGAGTCATGAGAGCACGGTTAGAAGAGTCATCTTCTGGAAGGGTGCTCACAATGGACAACCATTCTGACGACATAAGACGACCGTTCTCACCGCGAATTGAAGTGTGCGCTGGCGAAGGTCGCAAGCGCTGGCCGGATGATTTGAAGGCACAGATTGCCGCGGAAAGCCTCGAGCCGGGGCGGTTGTCACAGACGTCGCCCGTCGCCATGTCTGCCGGTCCCAGCAGGTGCATGACTGGCGGCGCCGGCCGCGTTTGGGCCAGTTGGTGCTGCCGGCATGGCAGACTCGGGCCCGTGAGTGATTTGCCTGATGAGCTGCCGAGCGATCCCGCCGAGCTGCGTGTCTTTGCCGCGGCTCTGCTGGATCGCTGCGCAAGGCTCGAGCGCTTGCTCAAGCTTGCGAAGGATGCGCAGTTCCGTCGCTTATCGGAAAAGCTGGACGCTGATCTGTCATTCGGCATGCAAAATTTTGCATGCCGAATGACACCACCCGGAAGATCTTCTTGCTGTACTCAACGATCCGACTTGGCGGTTTGCCCGGATCGGACTCGAGGCCGGGCCGCTGTCACTATGGCTGTTCAGCGGGCTGGCCGAAGCTGGCCTGCCGGCAATCTACATCGAGACACGGCACGCCAAGGCGTTCCTCAAGGCGCAGGTGAACAAGAGCGACCGTAATGATGCGCGTGGCATAGCGCAGATCATGCGTGTCGGCTTGTTCCGGCCTGTCCACGTCAAGACCCTGACGAGTCAGAAGCGACGGGTCCTGCTTGCCGGTCGCAAGCTGCTTCAGGAGAAGCCCATTGCCATCGAGAATGACATTCGTGGGCTGTTGCGCAACTTCGGCTTGAAGGTTGGAATTGTGGGGGTGATCGGCTTCGAACAACGCATCCACGAACTCACCGTTGGTCAGCCGGAGCTGACCGAACTCATGGAACCGCTTCTCGTCGCCCGACGCGTTTTACGCGAACAGTTCACGCGACTGCATCGCAATGTGCTTCTGCTTGCCCGGGAAAGCGAGGTTTGTCGCCGGTTGATGACAATCCCCGGTGTTGGCCCCGTCAGGTCGTTGGCCTTTATCAGCACGATCGACGTTCCCGCCCGCTTCAAGAGTTCGAAAGCCGTCGGGCCCTCCCTCGGATTGACGCCAGTCCTCAACCAGTCCGGTGAAAGCCACCGCATCGGTCGGATCTCGCTGTGCGGCGATCAAGCCATGCGAGCGCTAATCTATGAGGCCGCGCAGGTCATGCTGACGCGGGTCCAGAAATGGTCCTGGCTCAAGGCGTGGGCCATGCAGATCGCCAAACGACGCGGGCAGCAAAAGGCGATCGTCGCTCTGGCGCGGCGGCTCGGCGTCATCATGCACCGCATTTGGAGCGATGGAACGGAATTCCGCTGGACACGGGAGGTCTCGCCCGCGGCACAATAGTGCGACGCGCGGTCCACACACTCGTTGTTTAGTGGGGCGAGGTCCCTCGCGGGACGATGGACGAGATGAGTTCGCTTTGGGCTCTTGTACGGTCGCATCCCTGCGATCAGCACGCGAGTCCGATTGTTCCGTCTCGTTCTACTGATCCCATGCTGGGAGAGCCATACGGCTGATCCCGAAGAGAAGCACGGCCCAGCGAGCGGTATCGAACCCGAGGAGGCGCCCAACCAAAGCCCTTGACCAAATCCGGCCGAATAGAGAAGAGCCAATATTGCAGACGATGACGTAATTGCGGTTGGCGCCCGCGGATCGAAAGGTCCGCTATCTTCAAGCCTTCCCGCAATCTCGCGAATCGGAGGGGACGTGAAGCAATATGTTGGACTAGACGTCTCGCAAAAAGAAACGTCAGTATGTGTGGTCAACGAAGTGGGTCAGGTCTTGTTCGAGGGAAACGCCAAGTCCGACCCGGGAGCGCTTGCAGCGCTGCTTCGCAAACGGGCGCCACAGGCGGAGCGCATCGGATTTGAAACCGGAGCGATGGCGAGTTGGCTATGGCATGAACTTCGTAGAGTTGACTCTTCCGGTGGTCTGCATCGACGCGCGCCATGCCCACGCGGTTTTGTCCGTACGCATGAACAAGAGCGATCAAAATGATGCTCGAGGTTTGGCCGAACTTGTGCGGGTGGGCTGGTATCGAGAAGTCAAAGTCAAGAGCGGGGAAAGTCAGAAAATCCGCGCTGTACTCGTCGCGAGATCTCGGCTCGTGGCCATGCGTCGAGATATCGAGAACCAGGTCCGCGGTCTACTCAAAGAATACGGCTTGCTCTTCCAACGCGCGATCGGACTGCAGTTTCGCAATCAGGTCTGCGAGCTATTGGGCGAGGATCATCAGCTCCGCGATGTGATCGCGCCGCTTCTGTCGATCCATGAGCAGATCTGCAAGCAGCAAACTAAATTCGACGTCGAAGTCCGCCGATTGGCGAAGTCCGACGAGACGACGTGCCGCCTAATGACTGTTCCTGGTGTTGGCGTGGTGACCGCCTTGACCTTCCGCCACACGATCGACGACCCATCGCGCTTCCGATCGGCATCGAGCGTTGGCGCCTATCTTGGTCTTACACCTCGGCGCAACCAATCTGGCGAAACTGACATCAATGGAAACATATCACGGTGGGGCGACCGTCTTCTCCGAACTTACCTGTTCGAGGCGGCGACCGTCCTGCTTTATCGAACGAAGAAATGGTCCTCTCTCAAGGCTTGGGGGTTGAAGCTCGCCAAGAGGATTGGCATGAGGAAGGCGAAAGTCGCCATCGCGCGCAAGATCGCCGTTATTCTGCATGCATCTGGGTCGACGGCACATCGTTCGACTGGGGCCTTGCGAAGGAAGCCTGATCCGATTTTTTAAAGTTCCTGGTCCGGTCCGCCGGACTGGCGATGTCCCGCTGGGACGGTGTTGTGGCGACCTCGTTCATTCGGCTGGGACGGCTTAACCGTACTCCGCTGCAGACGTTGAGGCGTCCGACCCGGACATCATCATGAGGCGCTGCGCGACCTCGGAAAGGACCATGACCCCAGCGAAGACATCAACCAGCCCGTACGATCCGATGCCTGGCCAGCACTGCATGTATCATCCGCGCCCGCGCCGTCTCCGCACCCCCTACCAGCTCCGACGGCGCGGACGCTACCACCGTGCCATGGGCGAGTTCAGAAATGTAAGCTTGACAACAAACCGCAATTAAAGGGCCGAATGACACGCGAGTCGCGATTGTACCGCTAAGGGGGGCCGCATCTCAGCTGCCTCTTTCTTCTAACTTGAAAGCCGCAGCTCCTGGAAACGAGGTCGCTACGTCGCGGGTGAGTTGCCGAAGAAACAGAGCGCCAGATCAAAGCTCCTGCTAGTCAGAAGTGGTAGTTCACCCCAACCCGGATCGTATGAAGCTGCTGCTTGAAGGAGACAGGCGTCCTGACTCCGACAGCGATGGCACCAGGCGCACCGTCGCCCGCCTGCACACGGCCTGCTGCCGAAACTGGTAGCGTTACGTCTTGCCTGCCGAAATCGAAGTAGTCATACTCAACTTTGGCTGACCAGCCGGGCAGGAAGGCATACTCGATGCCCGCACCCAGTGTGCCGCCAAATGTGTTCTTGCTCGCTCGCCCATCGACGGCACCGTCAGCAGCAAAGCCCGTCCCCAAGTTCGATGTAACCGCAAAGGACTGGTTGATGCCGATGCTGGAATCGGCCCATGCCGCGCCCCCCTTGATGTAGATGAGGCCGCGGTCGCCCACCGTGAAGCCAAGCCGTCCGGTGATATCGGCGATCCATTTGGTGTCGTTCGTGCAGTTCAAGACCACAAAGCAGCCATTGCGTCCCTTGATACCACTCCATAAAAAATCGCCTTCCACGCCGTAGACCATCACACCGGACTGGAAGTTGTAACCGGCTTGTACGCCGCCGAGGAAGCCGTTCATCTGCACCTGCGGCAATGGCACATTCAAATCGACAGTGCCGCCAATGAGCTGGTTCGCCGTTTGGTTGACCGGGGCGCCAATGAACGTATTGCCTACGCCGAGGTCGGCCTGGCCGGTCCCCCAACCTGAGCCTACACTGCCTCCGATGTAACCTCCAGTCCAGCTGAAGAGAGGAGGAACGGGAGCCGGCGCTTTGATGAAAGGTGCCGCAGGCAAATCAGCAGCTAAACTTCCGCTCCCAAAAGCGATCGCCCCTAACGCAATGATGCCTGCGAGCGACAATTGCTTGTTGCACTTCATCCTGGAGTCCTCCTGCTGGGGACGGAAAATATTGCGTAGCTTGGCCCCGAGTTGTGGTTATCTCGATAGTTCGAGCCGGCAAGCAGGGGGCGCCAGCTTCTTGCCGCAACCGCGACAGCCGCTTCTTGCCGTGTCGCTTCCAGAGAGGTTAAGCAGGCTCTGCTTTCCAGCTTGTACGATACGCATGATGGCCGACCGATGATCTTGCGCGAGCGCCACCCATTTGTAGGTGTTGATTTCCCTGACCGCGATCAGTTCGAAGTAGAACGAGTCCGAGATGAAAAGGATAACGTCGCCTCTTTGGCTCCGAAGCTGCGCTCTTCGAAAACTCTGCTACTCGAATTCGTTACTCGATACCCGGCCGTGAGGATGATGGGATGGCTCGCGTTCTCAAAATACCGCACCGACAGGCGGTCAACGTAATTTGTCGGAATCTCGCCGACGTAGGCGGTGTTCGCAGAACAACTCTCCCGAACGGAAAAATTGAAAGTATCAAACGATGCACGGTCAAACGCGGTTATCACGGTCGTCGTCGAATCCCGACGCTGACGGCGAGGTCTTTCCCGCCAAACCCCTTCGTCCGGCTAACGAAGCATCGCGTCGACTGCGAGCGGATTGTCCCGGTTGGCGGGATGCGGCTAGGATCAGAGGGAAATTTGGAGGCAGACACGAGGTTACCGGTCGCCGCGGGAGCCTACGCTTTCGTGGAGGAGGAGATTGGTGTCTATGTTGGCGCGGCCACGATGGGACTGCGGCCATCTTGAACGTCGCGAACCCCTCGCCGCTGTACGCAACTCGGCAGATCGTCTCTGCCTCGATTTCGTCTTCGGCAATCGCGATGGTCACGCGCGCCGCCGCGGCGAAGGGAGTTTTCCATCCAGTTATTTTCGAAGTCAGCCTTACTGGGGCCGGCAGATTAGCGTGTTCTTGGCGCTTTCGAAAGTGAGACCGCATGTCCTTTCTGGATGCCGTCGGTGAGGTGGTTCGCCCTACACTGGCGGTGTTGAACGAGGGTGCTGAAGGAGCCGATCCCACGCCAGGAGGACGAACCGTGGAAGATAATAACACCCTTTTAGTAGGTTGGATGTTTCCAACCATCGACATGCAGTTGCGGTTGCCGAGAGCGGGCGCAACGGTGAGGTTCGGTATCTGGGTGAATTATCCTCTGACAACGCGGGCAGGACGAGTCCGCAAGCTCGCGCGGCCAGGTTTAGGTTTAAGATTTCTATGAGGCTGGGCCGACGGGATATGGGGGCTGTCATTGCCCCGTCGCTGATTCCACAAAAGCCCGGCGATCGGATCGAAAAAAACCGCCGGGACGGCGAGAAGCTTGCCCGCTTGTTCCGCGCCGGCGAACTGACGGAGATCAGGACCTCAGACGCAGCGCATGAGCCAATGCGTGACCTGATCCATGCGCGGGAGGCGGCGGTGAAGGATCGGACCCGCAAACGACAGGAGATCCGATCCTTTCTATTGCGCCGTGGCACGGACGATGGATACGTGGGATTGCTTGCCGATTTTTTCGAGGTCGGCGATACTGGAATGGATAATGGGTATGCCTTGCTCAGTGCTGGTTCAGAAGCGCCCGAGCGGGCAGGGGATAAGACGATGCTGGAAACGGAGGGGGGCCAGTCGTCAGTTTGGGGCAGGCAATTAAAGTTGTCAGAAATTCCCAGAAGGTAGAGCGGGGGATCGATTTCAGCAATGCCGCGAGAGACCGTGCACTGGCCCGTAGGGGCGCTGAAGTTGAACCTGGTTAGATAAATGAATCGGCGAAGCTATTTTCCGGTAAAAAGCTGGCTGGTTTTAGCGGCACCACTTTTCGGCGCCGTCTTTCTTGAAGCCGTTATCGACACTGCATTGTACGCAAGCTGCGACAGTGGACTGCAGACCGCAGCATTTTGAGCTGGAGGAAGCGCAGGGCGCGCACAACTGCCCCTAGGCTAATGCCGGCCCGTTCAAAAGCACACTAGTACCCGGAATCAGAGCTGAGTGATACGTCGGCCTTTGAAGCGACGTTGACGGACCTTTTTCTTGGTCCAGACGAAGGGCTCGGCTCTTTCGTTGTATGCGTTCGTAGGCATCGATGTGATCCTGAAGCTGCTTGAGGCTTGTGAAGGAGGTGCCGCTGAGCGACTGCCCTGCGGGATCGAAAACCATACCTCGACCTGATTGAGCCAGGACGCACTTGTCGGCGTGAAATGAAATTGGACGTTGGGATGGGCCTCAAGCCAGTCCTCGTTCTTTTTGTGGGTGTTGAGGTTGTCGAGATTGACTTGAAGCTTGCGGCCCGGATAGGCCTCGGTGAGGCTGTTCATGAAGTCGAGAAACTCGACCCGGCGACGGCGCTTCGAATGCGTGCGACGATCTTTCCGGTGGCGACTTCAAGCGCCGCAAACAGCGTCGTCGTGCCATGCCGCGTGTAGTCGTGGCTCTGGCTCGTCAAGGCGCGGCCGTTGGGCAGCTTCAGATAGCCCTGCGCTCGTTCCAAAGCCTGGATCGACGGCTTCTCGTCGACGCACAGCACAATCGCCTTCGCGGGCGGGGCGACGTAGAGGCCGACAACATCGGCGGCTTTGGCTGTAAAGCTCGGGTCGTTGCTCTCACACCAGGACTTGCGAGCCACGAGGTCGATCTTGTGGTTGCGCAGGAACCGCCAGACATATTGGACGTCAACATCGCCCATGCCCCGGCCAACAGAGGGCCGGTCCAGCGCGCAAACCCTTGTGGGGGCGGTTTGTCCAAGAGCTTCAGAATCCGCTTGTCGGTGGCCTTCGTATAGATCGGCTGCTTGCCCGGCCGCGGCTTGTCTTGCAGACCTTCAAGGGCGTGATCGGCATAGCGATGCCGCCACAGGCTGACAATCCAAGGCTGGACCCCAACTTCCTTGGCAATCGACCGGGTGCTGCGCCCGGCCGCCGCCAACAGAACGATCCGAGCCCGCTTCAAATCGCGCTGCAATGTCACCGGTGAGCGACAAAGCGCCTCAAGCACCTTCCGATCCTTCTTCGAAAGGTCGACTTCTCCTGCCTCGGGTTACCATCCCGATCTTCAATCATGACTCACCCTCTAAGAAAAGGGGGTACTAGGTCGACTAATCAGGGGGGCCAGCCATCGACGACGTCGCCCTGATATCCTTGCATTTTATATTACCGAACTTGCACGATTGCTGGCGACCTGGTCAGGGCTGGCAATCCGCCGCCGGGAAATGTTGTCATCTGGCGCAACCCCTCGAGACTCACAGATATCCAACTCGGTGCCGAAATCGCAGGGGCTGGAAATGTGGGTAATTGACAGCTTTACCGGACGGATACCTCTCTTCGCCCCGGCGGTGTGCAGATGCGCATTGGTGGAAGCAACTGCGGTCAGATATCCGAAGTCCGGACATCGTCTAACGCGCCCGATACCCCTCCCATCGAAGTGCCGGAGCTCACTGTCACTCTGGCTGCTGATCGCGCCAAGGACTGCCGTAGCGCAATCCAAAGCACACTGCCACTAAACATCTGGTTGTGCCGCCAGGTGGAGCCCTTCCGACGGGGCAATCTATGATCATTGACGCCCCCCGAGGCCGCATCACTCAACACCAAACGAACAGCCAAGGCTCCCAACGAGAAACCTAATCTGACTTGCGGTCTCGCGGGAGGACAAAACGTAGACTGTCCGATTTCTGACATGCTGTCGGCCTGGTCCGCTTGCTTGAGAAAAAGTTACTTTACTGATCAAGCTCTCGCACTTGGCACAAGGTTTGAAGAGAAGGGCACATCGGCCGCAGCCGCTCGCGAAACGAGGCTACAATACTGCTTCTTCGGCTATGGCCCTTTTTTTGCAATGATATGAGCTGTCACATGGAGTCGGTCTCAATAGCACGTCACAAAATCTGCCCTCAATGTGGCTCCGGTTTGGTCCACCTTGAGTGGCATGAACGCATCGGTGCGCGGGAGGTCCAATATCTTTGGCGCTGCTGGAACTGTAGAAGCGAATTCGCCACCCTTTTCACCTCCGACGAGAAGGATCCCCCTGCCGCTGAGATCGCGAAGCTATTCTTTACCAGCCTGTTAGTTTGATCAATGACGCCTGAGCCGCGAATGCTCCCCTTGGCCACACGCGCAGGCCGGGATCGGCGCGGAACATTCCGGCCTCGAGCTAAGAGAAGTGGAACATATTTCGCGCTCTCGCAAAGCGCTTGGGCACGAGAGATGGTGGCTGCGCCATTCCTCTTGAAGTCGATTGACTTTGTTCGTTCAAACCCGCGCACCAGCGATCTAGGTTGGTCTGGCACTAGAGCGACTATGCTCAAACCATTCACGAAGTGCTAACGGCAATCGCCTCGCCGCTGGATTTTGCAGACCAGTCGCTAGTTGCGGCTCGCTGCTGGGAAGTCCGCCCTTCAGACGGCTGTATTGCAGGTGATCGGATAACGCTCCGGAAACGGCCCAGCTGCGTAGAACTCCGATGCGGCTGTTTCGTTGCCGCTAACTTCCAATGGCATGCGGACGCGGCAGGATAATGCCTCATTATGCCCCCAGGCCGTCAGACGCCGAGCCGGGTTCGCACTGCTTCTCGCTCACGGCTAAGCCGGTTATGAAATTTATGGCTATTCCGCGCGAAATACGCTCCCGGTCGGCTTCTTCCGCTGCTTTGAAGCTAGCCGAGTGGGAGTTGGTGGCTCGTCCGGGACAGCGCTTACTCTGTGTAGGCGTGGGGGATAACTCCTTGCAAACCCATGTCCCGCATCAATCGCGACACCGTGCAACGGGCAACGTCGAAGCCTTCGCGCTTGAGCTGGCTCCCGACCTTGGGCACGCCCGTAGACAGAGAAGTTCCCCTCAAACACGCGCCGAACCTCGATCTTCAACGCTGCGTCCCGCCTGGCACGGGCCGACAGCTTGGCTGCCTCGCGCCGCTTGGCTCCATGGGAGTGGTAGGTCGAGGGCCCGATCGGCAATAACTTGCAGATGGGCTCGACCCCATACGCCCACGATGATAGTCGATGAACAGCGATCATGGCTTGGACCGGCGGTCGAGCTCCGCCGTCGCAAAATAGGCGGCGCTTGCCTTGCGGAGGATCTCGTTGTCCCTGCCTAAGCTAACGTCTCTCCCGTTCCAGCGCCTTTCAGCTTCTTGGCGATCTTGGTCGGAACGCCGGCAGCTGCCCACTCTCAATCTCGGCTTTCCTGTCCCAGTCATGCGGCGTCTGCGGTGTGCAGCCCCTCTTGACCGCAATCGAGGTCACCGTCGCCCAGCGCGACGGGTGCTCGCAGGCGTGATCCAGAACCATCCGAACCGCTTGAGCCCGGACCTCGGGGGACACTTGTTCGCCGTCTTGCTTGTCATGACTCCAACCTCTCAGGAGTTGGAGCCTCCGGCAAACCCGGCGCGGGTCAGTTCTCGGACTGGCCCCACTTTTGCTCATTGCTGGTTCGCTGGCGGCCTCTGGTGGAGATTAGAATGTTCGAGTTGTCCAAGCTTAACGTACTTACGCTGCCTTCTGCGCTATTGATTGCGCTATTCCCAGCATCCGCAAAAGCGCCGATCTGGAGTTCGAGCGATCATTACGGTACGTTTTCTCTTGATGGCTATTCCTGGAACAACGACGTTTATGGTCAAGATGCCGGGCCTCAGACGATCTCTGTGCATTCGGTCAACCAATGGAGCGTGTGGTCGAACCAACCTGATACTGGCGGCATCAAGAGCTATCCCCACGGAGCTTTCAATGTTGGAAAACTGCTGAGCGCGATCAACCACCTGAGCTCAAGCTATGATCAGAGCGTTCCGGCCAGCGGCCGCTGGAACTTCGCCTACGATATCTGGGACAGCTCAAATGCCTATGAGATAATGCTTTGGACGAACTACACCGGGAATCCCGACGGAAGCGGTGACGTTAAGCCCATTTCTTACAAATATAATTCCTCAGGAACAGCCGCGATCCCAGTCTACACAGGCGTGCGGGTGGGGGGAGCCACTTGGAACGTTTTTGAAGGCTGGAACAATCACAAGGTCATCTCGTTTCTGCGCACTTCCAAGACAAACAGTGAGACCGTGGATATCAAGAGTATCCTGCAATGGACAAGGTCGAAAGGGTATTTCAGTGACATAATCGTCGGCAGCGTCCAATACGGCGTTGAGATAACCTCATCCCCAGGGGGACAACACTTCGACGTCAACCATTGGGGTGTGATCTCGAAGTGACTACCGTGGGACCTTCGATGGGGTGATCGTCCGCCCCTGGATGCCTGCGCTGTATGATGAGATCGTACTGAAACAAGTCAGGCGGGCGTGTGTGGGCCCGACGAAGATCGCCCAAGGCTCATGATGGACAACGGCCCTCGCGCCGCAAGGCTCGCCTCGCAGTGGTTCGCAGCTTCGCTCAGTTCGTCGCAGCGTGTAGCGTCGGGTTGCTGACTTGGTCTGCTCAAGCATGAGGGCATCTATCTCGAGGGCTATACCGATGGCCGAGAGGTCAAGGCAGGGTCGCAAGCTGGATCGCCTTCTACAACGATCGTCGCCTTCATCACGCGCACGGCTATCGAACGCCGATGGCGGTTTGGCGCGAAAGGATGCAGGCAGCGAAGGCCGTGGGCTTAGTGGACAACGCTGACGCGTTGGCCACATGCCCGCAGCAACTGGAGCAGATAGAATTTGTGGCAGCGTGATAGAAAGAGATCAGGAGAGGTCAGTTTCCAACTAACAAACCGGTTCAAGCGGCCCCGCTCCGGGGGTCCAGTTCAATCACGAGAGAACATGGAGGAGAGCACGACAAAGCTTCTCAGGCGACGGCTTTGAGGTCGTGACGGCAATATGTCCACAGACGCAGCTGATCGATGTCGCCGTTTTGATGGCTGTTGAAAATCCTCGTGAGGGCGTCAGTCAGGTAGGCAAGCGGATCGACGACGTTCAGGTTGCACGTTTCGACCAGAGAGGCACTGATGGCCCAGTGATCGTCGCCGATCGATGCGCGGTTGCGCGAGTTCGTCCGCGACGCGCGTGAACATGCTGCGCGCACCGGGCTGATCAACGACATGGTGAACGCCTTCGATCGCAGCGACGATGCGCTCTCCGACCACCGCCTCCCACGATGGCCTGGATGGTGATGGAGCTGGCGCGGCAGCCTGAGGCTCTGCAGCAAGTTCTTCCGCTCTTCCGGCGGCGATAATTTCTATTCCGAGCGGCGTCAGAGTCCCGATCGCGACCGTCCCGCCGGCAGTATTCGGCGGAAGAGAAGATCCGTATCGTGCTGGAAGGACTGCGCGGCGAGGAGAACATCTCGAGCCGTCGTAACGTGGAAATCGTAAGCGCTGTTCAGCGGCCACCTACCGGATGACGGGGTGATCTGCGAGTCTGCGGTTTGTTCGGACCGTTAGGCTTAGAATGGACACAGTGCATAGTGCTATCACGGAGCCGGTGCGCCGGCTTGAGGTCTTCACCGGAGCCGGTCGTCGGCGGAAGTGGAGCGACGAGGACAAGGCGCGGATCGTCGCGGAAATCGTGGCGAGTGGCGACTCAGTGTGTTCCGTGGCTCGACGGCATGGATTGTCGCCGCAGCGGCCGTTTGGCTGGCGGCGTCAGTTGCGAGAAGTCGCAGGCGGTCATTCGGAAGCGGACGAAGTACAGTTTGTGCCGGCGGTGGTGGACGCCGTGGTGCCGATGCCGACCGCTCACCGGGAGCGCAGAGCGGTGCGCAAGGCGGATAGCGGGATCATCGAGATTGAAGTCGACGGCATCACGATCCGAGCCGGTCGTGGAGCGGACCCGACGATGATTGCGTCGATTGTCCAGGCGCTGAAGGCGAGCCGGTGATCGGTCCGTCGTGGGCGATCCGGGTGATGGTGGCGACCAAACCGGTAGACTTCCGCAAGAGAATAGAGGGGCTTGCGACCCTGGTGCGCGAGAGTATGGGGACTGACCCATTCTCAGGAGCTGTCTATGTGTTCAGGGCCAAGCGGGCGGACCGGATCAAGCTGGTGTTCTGGGACGGAACGGGTTGTGTCTGTTCGCCAAGAGGCTCGAGGATGGAATCTTCCGCTGGCCGAAGATCGAGGACGGCGTGATGCGTCTGTCGGCAGCGAAATTGTCGGCGCTGCTGGAGGGGCTCGACTGGCGGCTTGTGCATGAAGCACGGGCGACGCCGGCGCCAACACAAGCGGGATAGTTGTTGGGCGGCGCTGCGGCGAAGTGAATCAGGAGCGTCCGATGCGTCGTCAGATGGCGGCGAATTTGTTCTGAATTGGGTGTGAGCGACGCCCTGCGTGACGATCCCGAGACGCTGAAAGCGATGCTGCTCGCCGAGCGATGCGAGAGCGAACGGCTGCGTCAGATCATCAAGGAATTGCAGCGGCATCGGTTTGGCCGGTGGGCAGAGACGCTGCCTGAAGATCAGATGCTGCTGTGTCTGGAAGACGTCGAGCAGGTCGCCGCGTACGCGAGACGGCGGAGGACGTGAGCGCACCTGAAGGCGCGAGGCGCGGGTTCGCAAGCGCCGCGGCAACCGTGGCGCCTTGCCGACGCACCTGCCGCGGATCGAGGTCGTTGTCGACATCAAGGACAAGACCTGTCCCTGTTGCCAGGGTGAGTTGCACCGGATCGGCGAGGATAGGAGCGAGCGGCTGGACCTGGTCCCGGCGCAGTTCCGGATCCTTGTGACTCGGCGTCCCAAATATGCCTGCCGGGCTTGCGAGGACGGCATCATGCAGGCGCCGGCCCCCGCCCGGCTGATCGAGGGCGGTTTATCGACCGAGGCCACCGTCGCCCAGGTCCTGGTGTCCAAATATGCCGATCACCTGCCGCTCTACCGGCAGGCCCAGATTTACGCCCGCCGGGGCATTGAGCTCGATCGTTCGACGTTGGCGGACTGGGTGGGACAGGCAGCCTTCCACCTGCGTCCGTTGCATGAGCGCCTCCGTTGGCAAGCTCAGGCAAGCGGATTGATGATCGCGGCGGGGGCCAAGGGGCGGCCGCCTTGGAGAGGTGAGGCGACCGCCAGCTGAGCGCTCGATGGAACGATGGCTGTCACGCGACGCCGTTGGAGCAAGAAACGACATAACAGCTCCCGGCAGGTAGTGGCCGCAGCTTATTGCGGTGAGAACCGGCCTGCAAATGTTGCAATGGATGGACCATGACCGAATAGTTTTAGCAGAGGTGCGGCTTTGGCTTCGGAGAAGAGCGAGAACGGGCGTCCAGGCCCAGAGCACCGGAGAACGTTATCCTAAGCGACAACCACGCGGTTGCGGCCGACAAATTTTGCGCGATAGAGTCGCTGGTCGGCGACGTTCAAGAACCCGTCGAGCGTGTCTCCATCGCGCCCGAACTCCGACACTCCAACACTGATGGTGACGCCGACCGATGGTTCGACTCCGACATCGAATGCAGTGCGTTCGATGGCTGATCGAAGGCGCTCGGCGACCGCGCCAGCCGCGTCGAGCGTGGCCCCCGGTAGCAGTACCATGAATTCTTCACCGCCCACGCGCGCGACAGAGTCGTAAGGCCGGATTGCCTCCAGACACTTTCGCACGAATACGCGCAGGACCTCGTCGCCGACGCTGTGACCACGTGAGTCGTTTATATCCTTGAAATGGTCGAGATCGAGCGACAGTAGGGACAACGGAGCTCCGGTCCGCATGGCCCGTGCGATCTCCGCGCCGATATGCTCGATGAAGTGGCGCCGATTCCCGGCGCCGGTTAGTGGATCGGTTGCGGCGAGCCGCTCCAGCCGTTGATTGCTCAATTGCACTTGCTGAAGTGCCTTTTGAGTGTCGGCCATCGACTTGGCCAGGCGGGCGGTCATTTCTTCCTGGCTATAGATGGTGGCGAACGATTGCGTTGTTCGGAAAGCCTGGACGACGCCATAGCTGAGCAGAAAAAATCCGCCGGCGAAGATCGCGTGAGCTAGCCACCACATATGATTCCACGGCGCGGCCAAAATGAATGCGAGCGACGATAGCGCAAACCACGCGACAGAAACGCCAAAAACAAGCATGAGCGGCGAGTGAATCCGTCGCATGAGCAAGACCGCGACGTTCAGCGCATTGAATAGCAATGCGCCGCCCTCCATGGACAGGCGGACCACCGGGTGCCCAGCATAGGGTGAATAGGCGACCAGTGCGACAGCTAAGTCCATCGTAAAGAACAGGCCAATCCACGTCAGCCATGCGCGCGTGTCCGAGCGCTTCTCAAGCCCGTCTGACGGCAAGTTGTAGCTGAGTAGCCCGACGAAGAGCAAAATCGACATCGCCAGGCGCGACGCTGGCCCATAGAGCAGAAACAGCCAAATGTTGCGCTGTGCCATGCCGGTGAAGGCGCCGTGCAGCGTATAGAT
The DNA here is from genome assembly GCF_051853005.1 of Bradyrhizobium sp. SMVTL-02. Taxonomy (NCBI): domain Bacteria; kingdom Pseudomonadati; phylum Pseudomonadota; class Alphaproteobacteria; order Hyphomicrobiales; family Nitrobacteraceae; genus Bradyrhizobium; species Bradyrhizobium sp. SMVTL-02. The sequence goes on from NZ_CP182469.1 coordinate 8,090,077, forward strand.
CAGCACGAAGGCCAGAAAACCAAGGGTCAACCACCTCAACAGAGGCTCGCCTGAAGACCGATAGCAACGCCACGTCACATATGTGACGAACAGTCCCTCCAGGGTGGCGATGGCGATGGCGAATTCGTGGAACAGGTGGTCTTCAAACTTCAGCGCGGGATCTTGCTGAAAATTGAGGTAAGCGATGAACTGAGTGGGCAGCAGGGCGAAGCCAATAATGAGAAGGCTCATATACGCCTGTGTGATCAGCCGCAGCGCGCTGGGCGGCTCGTGCAACATAAGATTGGTACTCATATGCTATGCCGTCATTCCATGATGATCCCACGCGGTCCTTTCATGAACTCGTGGGGCCCTTCTCAAGCACGTTGGAGTCCTGCTGGACCACCAAAGTGACATCCCAACACGCCGGCACGGGTGATCACGCTGAACGGCGTGGAAGTCACAAGAGTTTCGTTTCCGGCCATCGGCTGCACTCATCCGGGCGGGGCTGCGACGCCGCCAGCATAGCCTTGCCATCCAGGACGTGCCGTTGCGGGTTATCTGTTCGAGCCCACCACGTTCAGCCACCCGCTCCGCTAAGGGTAAGGGTAAGGGTAAGGGTATCGTGCGTATTCAGTACAGTATCCCAGCTGCTGCCCCGACTCGTCACGATCTGCGCCATCGGAGGATGATGGAAATCACGAGCTCACTTGAGGAAGGATTCTACGCTTTACCTTACTCAATTGTCTGTTTGCTACCCACTGGTAGCGCCGCTGTGACGACCGGCGCGGACTGGTTCGACTCGGAGCCAGCGCGCGGGATGAGCAACAGCGTAAGTGTCAGCCCGCTTTGATTGAACAGTTTCTTGTACGCCACCTGTGACCTCCGTTCCGCGCGAGTCCCCGGGCAAAATGCGGGACAGAGGTTCCGCTATATACATGAGCTGGCTAAGCTAAGCCCCTGCCAGATCTTGTAGGCGGCCGAAAATTTCGAGCCTGCCAGGACCGGGCATGTCACTTTATGCCAAGCGGCTGGAGCGCGGCCGCATTTTGTGACCGTCGTCGGCGGATGCGGTGGTGACAATCACACCAGTCCAGCTTCGCCATGTTCGACTGCCCTGCAGCCTTCGCAAAGCGGGTGATGTTGCCGGTAAGTAAGGATAACGCTCCTGCGCGGGGCCCGACGCCTTCATCGCCCCTGGCTGGCCCGCTCAGGGTTATCGGTTTGTAGATAACCTCGGCGAGAAGTGTCCGCACTAAAGGGCGGAGATCGTGTGTTCGGGTCCCTGCCTCGTGGTGGTTTGGCGGAAGAAGTCGCAGTGCCCGCCGGTGAATTGTGTCGGATCCCGAATCGTCTGTCATTTGCCCAGGTAGCTGCCTTGCCGGTGAACTATCTTACCGCGGCTTACGGCCTTATGGAACTAGCGGCACTACGCTCTGGACAGAATCTGCTCATACAGGCACTCCGGCCATCAAGATCGGTAGGATGCTCGGAGCCCACATCATAGCCGCAGCCATCCGCGATGGGAAGCGAGCATTCGCCCGCGCCAAAGGGGCCGCGGAGCTCATCGAACTACACTGCGCAAGATTGAGGAAGACCCTTTCAGGGCTTGCGGCCGCAGGTATGTGATGTGCCGCGCCCACGTTGTCGGTACGCCTCCGTCTGGAATGCTAACCAATGGCAGTCGCGGCTCAAACAGCGGAGCACGTACGGCACGCTCCGCATCTCCCTTCCGAGCCAGATCAGACGAACTAAATTACGGCATCGGAAACGGTGTGTGCCACGGGTGCGCAATTATTACCCGCTTCTAAGGCGCGATCGGTATGTTTCGCCTTGGTTGAAGCGGCGGCTGCGAACCAGACGACCTTCAGCCCTTCGCGCCAGAGGCCTTTAACGCTTGCCAAACTGGCTGGTTGGCCTGCTTGAACCTCCTCCGAATTGATGGACACCCGTAGTAGGCTCGAAGAGCCAGGAGGTGTCGGATGGAAGGACGTCAACGTCGCTCGTTTACCGATGACTACAAGCGGCAAGCGGTTGATCTCGTAGCGTCTAGCGGTCGCTCGATCGGCTCGGTTGCCAAGGAACTTGGCTTGCGTGATTCCGTGCTACGGCGGTGGGTGGAGCAGCGAGGGGCCCGGCTGGAGCCGACGGCGGCGGCGCGGCGCCCCGCAACGCAGGCGACGCTGCCGTCGGCGGACCACGCGGCGGAGATCGCTCGTCTGCAGCGCGAGAACGACCGGCTGCGCACGGAGCGCGATATTTTAAAAAAGTCCATTGCGATCTTTGCTGGAGTTCAGAAATGAGATTTCGCTTCATCGAAGATCGCCGCGCCGACTATCCAGTGACGATCATGTGCGACGTGCTTGGCGTCTCGCCTGCTGGATATTACGCCTGGCGAGCGCGCCCTGAGAGCCAGCAGGCCATTGCCAACCGTGAGCTCGTCGACGACATCAAGCGGGTTCATCGCGACACAAACGGCCGCTACGGCAGCCCGCGCATCCATGCCGAGCTGAGAGCCCAAGGCCGTGGAGCGAGCCGTGGTCGCATCGAGCGGTTGATGCGTCGTCACGGTATCAGAGCCATCATGGCGAGGCCGCGACGGGTGCGCACCACCGACAGCCGTCACGATTTCCCGATCGCGGCGAACTTGCTCGAGCGCAACTTCGTCGCCGCCGCGCCGAACCGCATCTGGCTCGCCGACATCACCTATGTCCAGACTGATCAGGGCTGGCTCTATCTGGCCACGGTCATGGACCTCTACAGCCGCAAGATCGTCGGCTGGGCGATGGCGGATCATTTGCGCGCCGAGCTGCCTCTGGCGGCGTTGCGGATGGCAATCGCGGCGCAGCGGCCAAATGCCGGCCTGATCCACCATTCCGATCGCGGCGTTCAATATGCCTCGGCGGATTATCGCAAGCTGATGCAAGCCACCGGCCTCAGAGCCTCGATGAGCCGCAAGGGCGACTGCTATGACAATGCCCCGATGGAGAGCTTCTTTCACACGCTCAAGACGGAGCTCGTTCACCACCGGCACTATGAAACGCGGGCAGAAGCCACACGGGATCTCTTTGCCTATATCGAGGGCTTCTACAATCGAGTTCGCCGTCACTCCGCCATCGGCTTTATCAGCCCGATCGAGATGGAGCTAAAAGCAGCTTAACCCTGTCCATTTTTTCGGTGGAGGATCAGCTCGACGGGATTCCGCTAAGGCGGTGCTTAGCAAGGACCAGGACTGGCCGCCCGCTTGCTTTAGGCTCTTTAGACGCGCCCGGCGTCCGGCTCGGTTGCTATGATAAAACGTACCGCGTAATAGCCCTTGAGGACGCATTCGCGTTGAGGCATGTTGAGCCGGCCGCCGATCAGGAACGCGCGTGAAACGCCTTTCCAGGCGCTAGCAACGTGGACGGCAGCCGTCGATCAGGCGCGTCACCAGTTCGGTAAGTGCCTTTCGCTTCTTCTGAACGACCCAGCCCGGCCGCCCGCCTCTAGTGGCCCCGACCCTCGGCAGCCGGCGATCGCCGCAGCCCGACTGAATTGTCGGCGCTCGAACCAGCTGTTTTTCTTGCGAAGAGCGTTGCGGATCGCGTGCTGGTCGAGGTGATCAACACGCCTTTGGTCTTCTCGCCGCGACGTGCCTTCTTGCCGTCACGCATCGCCGGCCTTCTTCAACGCCACGAAGGCGGCGATAATTCCAATTAGGATCTTACAAGGAAGAGTTCTTAGCGGTGGAGGTGGTTTCCGGCGGCAATCCGGATGGAAGCGGCGATCCTCTGCCGATGACAGCAGACAATGCTTATCGATCGCATTATCCACGCGCCATCGGCCGATGGTGATGCAGGTCGGGTCGAGATCTCACACGATGTTGCACTCTTGTGAGCTTCGCCCCTTGCGCAGCCATTCTCGCTCGTGGAGCGGCCGGTAAAAAGTTGCTCTCCTTGTCAGAAGTTGGACAATCCCCCTGTCAGACCTAGCGACGTCGAGGTCATCCTTTCGTGCCAAATGAGTGTCTCCTTTGGCACGACACCTGCACGGCGGTCCGCATCAGGTGCGTCACCGCATAAACTCTTGAGGAGCGGATCATGGTAAACGCAGAGATGCGCACGGGCGGCCACTCTTCATTTACCCCCCGTTCGCGCAGAGCTCTATTCACTCCATACAATTTGGCCGAGCACGGCATGACCGAGGCAATAACGAACCAATGTTCATTTCACGCGCATAGCTTATGGATCCAGGACAATGGCGGGTGGCCTCGATAGGTTTGGCTTGTGGTTAGGTCTCTCGGCGGCTCTGCTGGTCGCTGCATGCAGTGGCGAACAGTCCAGCGATACGCCTGCCGCACCACCAGAAGTAAGGCTGCCCTCCGTCACGTGCTGACAGTGAAGCCGGAGGCAGTGACGCTCGCTGACGAACTGCCGGGACGCGTGGCTGCTTACCGAATCGCCGAGATTAGGCCTCAGGTCGGCGGGATCATTGAAAAGCGCCTGTTCGACGAAGGTTAGGAGGTCCAGGTCGGGCAAGGGCTGTTTCAGATCAACCCTGATCCATTCAAAGCGGAGGTCGACAACGCGGCCGCAGAGCTTCAGCGAGCTGAATCCAGTCTGGTGTGCTATTGAAAGTAAGTTCGACCGTGCAAGACAGCTGGTGACGAGTAATGCGATCAGCCGTGATGCATAATGATGCGATCGCCAATCTTGCTCCAGGCGAAGGCAAATGTGGCTGAGGCGCGGGCTATCTTCGGACAAGGACAGGAGTTCGCGCGCCGACGCCGGGCCGATCGGCGGGTCAACATGACTGCCTCGATGATGCGCCTTGGTGGGCGGTGCGTGGGAGACTCACTCAGCATTCTCCAAGGATACCCGGAACATGTAAAACAGGAGGTCGGTTCGAGCCAACCCCAATTGTACAGGCGAAACCCATAGGTTATTGTAGTCTTGCTCGAAGCAAATGGCCGTTAACTACCAATAGCTACCGCGGCGACGGAAGCACCGTCTGATTCTAAAAGCAGTCATTCGTCGTGACGGGGTCAGAGGTTCGAGTGCTATTTGCGACATCACTCAACCTAATGAATTGCTCCCGAGTCCTTGCGCGATTCGGGGTGTAATAACGTCAGTCCCGGCGACCGAGGGCAGGTCAATCCCCTCGCTGTCGTGCCGGTTGATCGCCGTGGCCTGCAGGCCAGCGTTCGGCCGGTTCGCAATGCGCAATCGGTATCGAGCCAAAGACGTTCATGGATAGCCAGCGCAGCCCCAGGCTGGCCACCTTTGCTCCTGAGAGGATCACGTTCCCCAAGCGTCACCAGATAATGGCGCAGACAAGTAACCGGGGCACCTACCAGAATCGGCCGGTTCGTCCTCCTCGACCAATCTCTAAGCTGGTCCGACAGCTTGCAGAGATGGGAGACACCCGCATGCCCAAACGCGTGCGCATTCGTTGCATAAACAAGACTGACAGGCGAAACGCACACGAGAGAATCAAAAATGTCGGCGGGGTAAATTTCGGACGGAACGCGATGGAAGCTATCCGTTAAGAAGACTATCCGAGACCTCGAAAGCCGTGTGAGTACTACGTCGAAGAATGAGACGTCACGGTCGAGGTCATCGTCGCCACCGACGGCCGACACAAGTACATCAAGACGACAGTGGACGGAATTCAACCGGACACACTCCTTTCCCTCCCTGAGTATCCGTGATGCTTATCGTATCCTAGATCGCCGGTAGTGCGGGCGCAACTCGGCGCCGTTCGGCTGCGCGGCGTCAGGCGCTGTCTCCGCCACGCCCGCACTACCCTTCGAGTTAGCGGCAACGTGACTCGGCGCATGGTCGCCCTTCAGCTCATGCGCCGTCGCTGCCACACCCCCTTAAACTCAAACGATCTTGTATCGCGGCTAGCTTACCGAAAGCTGCCAGACTGCGCGGCAATTCACAAACGAAAAGCGACCCGTGTGGGCCGCTCGCCGTCCAAGGGAATGAAGCTCGCGCTGAACTTGGCGCTGGCACCGGTGGTGTCCCAGCTGTCGGTGGGTCGGCAGACCACTCGTCATAGAGGGCGCGCTGCTCTTGATCATCGCTTCTTGATCATCAGAGAACAGCCAGGGCGGTGGCTCGTCTTTGTCCCCGGTACCCATAGTCATGTCCCTGATTAGCACCACCGCAAGGGACGGCGGCCATTTTGAGCCATCGGTAAAGCCGACAAAATCATCGAACCGGACGAGGTGATGCATCGCTTCGGGGGCAGCATCAACGATCGCCTGAATCCGCCCTGGCTACCTTGGTCGGTGTTGAAAATCTCCCGCGTGCCGTACCTCTCCAGCGCCTCTTCCAGAGCCGCCACGCAGAACGAGACGTCCATCGTGTTCGACAACCGCCACGCCAGAACCGCACGGCTCGCCCAGTCGATGATGGCGACGAGATAAAGAAAGCCACGGCCGATGGGCAGGTACGTGATGTCGGTCCGCCTTGCCTGCTTTGGCCGGTCGATCGTCAAGTTGCGCAACAGACAGGGATAGATCCTGTGGCCCGACGCTGGCCTCGTCGTGTTCGGCCTTGGTCCCGGCGCCGCGATGCCCATCTTGCGCATCAACCGCTCCACGCACTTGCGATTGACCTGAAGCCCCTCATCCTTCACTATCGCGGTCAATGGGCATGCGAGTGTCTCCCATCTCTGGAAGCTGTCGGATCAGCTCAGAGATTGGTCGACGGGGAGGGGACGGCCAATTCTGGTAGTTGTGCCAGGGCTTTTTCTGATCGATGTACCCTATGATCCTCCACCGAAAAAATGGACAGGGTTAAGCTGCTTTTAGCTCCATCTCGATCGGGCTGATAAAGCCGATGGCGGAGTGACGGCGAACTCGATTGTAGAAGCCCTCGATATAGGCAAAGAGATCCCGTGTGGCTTCTGCCCGCGTTTCATAGTGCCGGTGGTGAACGAGCTCCGTCTTGAGCGTGTGAAAGAAGCTCTCCATCGGGGCATTGTCATAGCAGTCGCCCTTGCGGCTCATCGAGGCTCTGAGGCCGGTGGCTTGCATCAGCTTGCGATAATCCGCCGAGGCATATTGAACGCCGCGATCGGAATGGTGGATCAGGCCGGCATTTGGCCGCTGCGCCGCGATTGCCATCCGCAACGCCGCCAGAGGCAGCTCGGCGCGCAAATGATCCGCCATCGCCCAGCCGACGATCTTGCGGCTGTAGAGGTCCATGACCGTGGCCAGATAGAGCCAGCCCTGATCAGTCTGGACATAGGTGATGTCGGCGAGCCAGATGCGGTTCGGCGCGGCGGCGACGAAGTTGCGCTCGAGCAAGTTCGCCGCGATCGGGAAATCGTGACGGCTGTCGGTGGTGCGCACCCGTCGCGGCCTCGCCATGATGGCTCTGATACCGTGACGACGCATCAACCGCTCGATGCGACCACGGCTCGCTCCACGGCCTTGGGCTCTCAGCTCGGCATGGATGCGCGGGCTGCCGTAGCGGCCGTTTGTGTCGCGATGAACCCGCTTGATGTCGTCGACGAGCTCACGGTTGGCAATGGCCTGCTGGCTCTCAGGGCGCGCTCGCCAGGCGTAATATCCAGCAGGCGAGACGCCAAGCACGTCGCACATGATCGTCACTGGATAGTCGGCGCGGCGATCTTCGATGAAGCGAAATCTCATTTCTGAACTCCAGCAAAGATCGCAATGGACTTTTTTAAAATATCGCGCTCCATGCGCAGCCGGTCGTTCTCGCGCTGCAGACGAGCGATCTCCGCCGCGTGGTCCGCCGACGGCAGCGTCGCCTGCGTTGCGGGGCGCCGCGCCGCCGCCGTCGGCTCCAGCCGGGCCCCTCGCTGCTCCACCCACCGCCGTAGCACGGAATCACGCAAGCCAAGTTCCTTGGCAACCGAGCCGATCGAGCGACCGCTAGACGCTACGAGATCAACCGCTTGCCGCTTGTAGTCATCGGTAAACGAGCGACGTTGACGTCCTTCCATCCGACACCTCCTGGCTCTTCGAGCCTACTACGGGTGTCCATCAATTCGGAGGAGGTTCACTACGGCCAGCTTGTTCCGCCGTGGAGGCTGGCAGCGTTGGACTTAGCGGCGCGTGTTTGGGACAGCGCTTCTTCTCTCGGATCACAAGCGTCGAGCCACGTGCCCGCTAACTTCTACCATGGATGATCCGAGCGGGCGGTGTTCACCAGAGGTTATGCCGATGACCGGTGTTCCAATACTTCGTCACGCGCTACAAGGGCCAATGAGCGGTTTCGCTCAAGGATGTGTACTCCGGCACACCCGGGGCGGTTCAAAGCTTGATCACCTTTCACAGAAGAGCGACACGGCGAAGGCCTTGCGTTATGCGCTGCGTCATTGGGACGGCCTGACGCTCTGACTTGATGACGGGGGCACGAGATGGACACGAATGCTGTCGAGCGTGCGATGCGGCCAATTAAGCTCAACGCCAAGAACTCTCTTTTTGCCGGTTGCGACGAGGGCGCCGAATTGGGCAGTTCTGGCTTCGTTAATCGAGACAGCCCTATGCCGCGCGCATAGACAGGTTGCGACCAGAGGCGATGATGGCCCAGTGCTCGGCGCCGCCGTCGGAACCTGCGAACAGCACATTTTCCGGTTGAGCGTGATGGGACAGATCGTACGGATCCGGTGTAGGCCTCAGGCGGGTTGGTTCATTCCCGTGCCAGCGCTGAGCAGCTTGGGGTTTTCTTTGTGGAACCTGACGAACTCGATCAGGTTTTCGATGCCAAAGTCGCAGAACGCCTGAACACCATCTTCGCCGACGCCATAGACCCACTGGCCGCTCTCTACAGCCTTTTGCGACATGCCGATTCAGACTCTCCGCGAAATATAGCCATCGGGGCACCCACCGGGAATCTGGCAGACTGAACAATCCGCCTCCAGCATTGGTCACGTCAAATGTCGTCGTTAAGTCAGGTCCTTGCGATCAAAGCTACCAAAAGTGGCAGGTGCCACATATTGGAGATCGTGTTACCCTCTGAAGGTTGATTGAGCTGAGCCGCGAAACCAATCACAACGTTACAGTTCAGAGAGGAGACGTTCAATGGCATCGAGCGTAGCTGAAGACGAGAAACGCCGTACACAGCAAGCGCCGCAAGTGACCCAGGCATCGGCTGCTGAGCCAGGTGGCGCCGCCGAGCACACTAAGCAGTCGACGGCAGCCACGCGCGCTTCATTCGTGTTTGCAGATTGGCAGAAGTCGATCGAAGCAACGACAAACTTCTTCGCGGCGGCTTTGAAAGACGGCTTGAGATTGACTGCTTCCTCTTTGCACGATCACGCCAATTTTCTAAAAGTCGTTGCTGAGGTCAAAGCGCCCTCCGAGTTGCTGAAAAGCTATCTGGACTTGGCAGAGCGATCTTGGTCGAGATCGTTCAGTGAAGGCTCGAAGTTGTTGGATAATCTCAAGATACAACAACATCAGCGTTGAGCAGTCGAATCGATGTAGATCATATAAGCGACGACGAGCTTGGGGCGGTCGCCTAGTACTTTCCCAAGATCGTCTGATCGGCCAGTTCTGATGGCAATGCGCCTTCGGTAAAGCAAAGCATTTTCGAGCGCCCGGTGGTCAGCTCATTGTCGCCGTTTGCTGAAAACGGACGCGGGTGTAAGATAAGAGCAGGAAGGCCGTCCAGGCATTGGTGCTCGCAATTTGTATTATAAGGCCACGATCGGAGCAGCGACAGCATTGCTTATGTGCCGGTCCGCACCGTGGCTGCAGGCGCACCTTGAAAGAACTCGGAAGCCGCGAGCCAAAGGGCGCTGGCGGCGTGGGTTCCTTGGCATGAGCGCCTCGATTTCTGTCCTGGGCCAGCCATTAGGGATACGCTGAAGCGTTGTGGTGATCATGCGAATGAACGACGTTGTTCATATTAGCAGCCTACAGCAGTGATGATCACCGCTTTTCATCCGCGAGCTCGCTGATTATGCCGCAAGCCGGATTATGCGTAAGCGCTTAGCCTTAACCCTTGCTTCGGGATCTGGATAGCTATGCGAAGAAGCCTCCGGCTTTGGACGGAGGTTTTGGATGGAGTTGGACAGCAAAAAAGACGTCCATTTGGACGGCCCATCGGCGGGGTCGGTGAGCCGGCTGGAAGTTCTTGAAGGACCGTCGGGGCGGCGCGTGCGTTCGGAAGCTGAGAGAGCTCGGATTGTCGCTGAGAGTCTGTTGCCCGGTGCCCAGGTGTCCGAGGTCGCGCGCAAGCACGGAGCGACGCGCTGGCAGATTTACGATTGGCGACGGCGGTTTCGACAGCGAGGCATGTTGCCGCCGGGCGAGGCACCCCCGCCGACATTCGCTCCGCTGGTCGTGGAACGCGCATTGGGGGAGCTTCCTGCTCCGGCGATCAAGCTTGAGATCGCGATTGGTGATATCGTGCTGCGGACGGATACGGCCATCGATGCCGAGCAGCTGTCCCGGGTGATCCGCGTGCTGCGAGCATCCCGATGATTGCGGCCGGTGCTGATCTGAAGATTTACGTTGCAACGCGGCCGATCGAGTTCCGCTGTGGCCACGAGGGGCTTGTGCAGGAGATGCTTCGTCTTGACCCGTTCAGCGGCGCAGCCTTCGTGTTCCGATCGAAACGAGCGGACCGAATCAAGAGTTTGGCGTGGGACCGAACGGGACTGGTGTTGGTTCACAAGCGCCTCGAAGGTTGCAAGTTCGTTTGGCCAACGATCGCGGACGGCGTGATGCGGATATCGCCGGCGGTGTTCGCGGCACTGTTCGAGGGGCTGGATTGGAGGTTGGTCCGCCCGGAAGAAGCACGGCGCCCCCAGGCGGCGGGATAACGGCGGCAGAATGACTCGGCAGCTATTTCGAGCGTGGCACGCGCGGCGCCGATGTGCTCGAAATAGCGCATGAGCATCGCGGCGCTGCGCGACGAAAACGAACGCCTGGAGGCGCTTTTGGCGCAAACGCAGGCGGCCTTGAGCGAGCATCAGGGGGCGCTGGCGGCGTCGGAGGAAGCGCGGCGTCGGCTGGAGGTCATCCTCGGCGAATTGCGGCGCGACAGGTTCGGCGCGAAGTCCGAGAAGCTGCGGCCAGATCAGTATCACTTACCGTTGGAAGACGTGGAGATCGCGCAAGGCATCCTGGACGCGGCGCAGGAGAGAGCCGAGGCTGTGATCAAGGGCCGATCGCGGAGCGTGCCGGATCAAGGTTCTCATCGCAATCGCGGCTGCTTGCCTGCCCATTTGCCGCGGGTGGAACGGATCATCGAGCCTGCAAGCACGCTCTGCCCGTGCGGTTGCGGCGCCATGACGAAGATCGGCGAGGACGTCAGCCAGCGCCTTGACGTGATCCCGGCGCAATGGCGCGTGCTGGTCACGCGCCGGCCAAAATATATCTGTCGTCGCTGTTCGGGGCCAGTCGTGCAGGCGCACGCACCGGAGCACGTCGTGCCCGGTGGGCTGCCGACCGAAGCGGCCATCGCGCACGTGATCGTCTCCAAATTTGGCGACCATACGCCATTTTACCGTCAGGCCGAGATCTGTGCGCGCCAGGGGATCCGGCTTGATCGGGCGACACTGGGCAACTGGTCTGGCCGCGCCTGCTTCCATCTTCAGCCCATCGCGGACCACATGCGCCACCACCTGGCCATGGCGGATCGGCTGTTCATGGATGAGACCAAGGCGCCGATACTCGATCCGGGGCGCGGCCAAACGAAGAAGGGCTACTTCTGGGCGATCGCTTCAGACGACCGCGGCCATAGCGGGCCAAGTCCGCCGATCGTGCTGTTCCGATATGCCCTGGTCGCAGCGGTGCCTTTGCTGAGCAGTTCCTCGAAGGTTTTGGCGGACGCTATCTGCAATGCGATGCCTATGACGGGTATGACCGGTTGAGCGAAGTCATTCGACCGCAAGGGCCATGGACGCTCGTGCATTGCTGGAGCCATTTGCGCCGGCGCTTCGTCAAATTGGTGCGCAACAGCAAGTCACCGATCGCCGAGGCCGCTGTTCGGCACATCGCGCAGCTTTACGCCATCGAAGCCATGGTGCGCGGCTCATCGCCGGACATCCGGCTGGCCGCGCGCAAAGAGCACTCGCTGCCAATGGTAGCCGCGTTAAAGTCGTGGTTCGAGAAACAGCTTTCGATGATCTCCAGCGGTTCGACCCTCGCCGAGGATATCCGCTATGCGCTCAATCATCGGCAGGGGCTGACCCGCTTCCTCGAAGACGAGCGTCTCGAGCTCGACACCAACCCGGTCGAGAACGCCATCCGGCCAGTCTGCTTGACCAGGAAAAACGCCCTCTTCGCCGGTCATGAGATCGGGGCAGAAAACTGGGCCTTGCTCGCGTCGATCGTCGCCACCTGCAAGCTCAACGACGTCAATCCGGCCGCCTACATCGCCGAAACACTCGAGGCGATCATCGACGGCCATCCCTATAGCAGAATCGGCGACCTCATGCCGTGGCGCTTCCGCAAGGCGTCAAGCCTGCGTCCATAGGGTGGCGGCTGAGCGCTTACGATTATGCCGCATGAGCAGTCTTCTTCGCTTCGAGGCCGGCACCCGTTGGTCGTCACGTCGCTGCGCGGGGACCAGGTCGGGTTCTTTCATAGCCGTCGGCGTAGACGGCGTTGATGGTCTCGGGCGTTAGATGGCGATGAAAGGCGGACGTTCTCCGTCGAGTCGACCGCCGAGAAGTCGCCCCGCGGCGGGCGCACGCGGCAGCCTTCTCCCTTGCGTGTTTCATGCAGTGCGTTAGGACCCTAGCTTGCGTCGGTGTAATGGCCCATCAATGGGCGCGCCGAGAGCCCGGGGCTGAACTCAGGATTGTATGAACTCCTTAAGCTTATCGATCACTGTTTACCTGGAGTTGCGGTTTCCGAAAGGATATCGATGACCTCGAGCTTGGCGTCATACTCCTCGTATGTGCCGAGCACGGGTTCGCCAAGTGCAATATTGTGCACGGGATCGACAATCGAGGGTGAGTCGTAAGTTAAGGAGGTGGGTCCAGTAAACTGAACTTCTTCGCCTAGCTCGTCGCGTCGCAACGTTCGCGCGGTGCACCATTTGACGAGCTGCGTTACTGCACCCTTCCCGCGCTCATTGATGGGGGGCAGATGCCGAACCGAGTAGAAATACGTCCGCGCAGAAAACATCTGTTGCGAACTCGAGCTCATGCGCTCGTCCGGTTGAGCGGTAAGAGTCAGCAGGCGCTTGCCAGCTGGACGCTCGAGCGTACCCTGAATTAGGCCAGCTTCTCTAATCAGAGTAATGTGCGCCAGCTTTTTTGGAGCACCAAGAACCTCTCGCCCCGAGGCAAGCGCTGCATCATTCGTTGTCACGTAAATGTAAGGAATGTAAAAGCCGGTTTCACCGCCGGGATCGCGAACTTGAATTCCTGAATAGCACTCCAAGTACGGCCCCACGGTGCTTGAGGGATAGCTCGCGACCCCCACAATGGCGATTGAAGGGTTTGCTACAGGTACTAATCCCTTCGGCAATAGAGACGAGACCTCGTGCCCCACGCTGAATACAAGGTTTATGGCTTGGCAGCCGAGAAACGCGCTGCCACGGCCTTTGCTCCCACGGTAGAGAGGCGCATCAAACGGAATACCTTTGACGTCGGGCATCGCATTCCTCCTGTCTCTTGGAGTGTTTGGACGCAACTGTAGATTCAGCTAACTCATCTCACCAAGAGTATTAGGTTGTTGAAGCCTCCTGAAGAGACTGTGATGTGCAACTTCCAATGCGGCTCGGTGATCCGTCGGCTCATAGATCCGGTGATCGCGATCGTCTTACAGACGACGCATCCAGTTCTGCGCGTTGCACCTCAATTCTGTGCTCAGAATGAGCCTGACGATTGTGCGTTCATTCCGGCGAAGCGTGCTCACCGACGATGACGCTACTCGACAGGCCTCTCTATCTGTCGTCTGCAACGTCGATGCCAAGCACCTCATCGGGCGTTATAGGACTCGCTCGGCTGAAGATGTCGAATTGGAGTACGAGGAGGCCGCCGACAACCTCCGCCTCTTCTTCTGTTGCCTTTCCGCTTGTTTGATTGGCGACGCGGAATGTCGAAAGCCCGACATGATCAAGCGGGACATAAACGGATGAGGAGCTCGCATGGCTCAAAGTTGTGGGTGGCTCGACTAAGCCTTCATAAGTCGAAACGCTTTCGCTGTGCATGGCCCGAAACGCATGCTAGCGGATACCCAGGTCGCGTAAGAAGATCGGAACAGCTGTAGCAACTCTGCAAGAGTTGCTGGAGTTTGCATTCGTATCAGATTCTCGGCGCGTCGATTGCACAGGGTGGATACTCCAATTCGCAAGGCTCGGAGAACCTCATGCGTTCTGCGCCCCACTCCCGCGGCCAGCCACCAAGAGCTCAGTACGTGCACCTGTGCGGAACCGGCATTGCGTCGCCTGCGGTCCACACCCATCTTGCGGAGGAAGCTCGGTCGTGAATTGTTGGGCTCAACAAGGTGGCCCAATGTCGCGAAGCCAATTCAACACTCCGACGGTAACGCCTGAGCGGCGGACGCGTGTCCACGACGTGAAATCGTTATCGAGTTGGTTTTTACGCCGAGTTACACGGGGACTCCGACAACCATCGGGCATCGCAGCGCGACACAGCAGATCGACCAGGGGCCAATTGAGAGCATAGTGGATGTCGCAAAGAGCTTGCACCACCACACTGTCGAGGAAGCAAAATTATGGGACGTGTCAGCGAAAAAGTCATTCTGGTGACCGGCGGGGCTCGAGGGATGGGGGCCGCTCATGCGCGCCTGCTGGTAGCGGAGGGAGCAAAAGTCGTGATCACCGATATTCTTCATAAGGAAGGAGAGGCCTTCGCGGCCGGCCTTGGCGCATCCGCGATCTATCTGTACCAAGACGTTGCTCAGCCAGAGGAATGGTGCCAAGCGATCGCGGCTGCGGAGAACAAGTTTGGCGCGCTGCATGGCCTTGTTAACAATGCCGGCATAGCCAGTATTGCTCCTATCGAGCAGTTTCCGCTCGAGCAGTGGACGAAGACCCTTGCTGTCAATCTCACCGGTGTATTTTTGGGAATGCAGACTGCCCTGCCGGCCATGCGCCGCGCGGGCGGAGGCTCGATCGTCAACATCTCGTCGGTCGAGGGGCTGAGGGGTAGTGCAGGGCTTCACGCCTACGTTGCTTCCAAGTTTGGCGTGCGGGGCATAACCAAGTCCGCTGCTTTGGAGGCCGCGGCGTCTGGGGTTCGCATCAACTCAGTCCATCCGGGGTTAATCAACACTTGGATGACAAAGGACTTCGATTGTTCCAGTTTTCCCATTCCGCTTGGGCGGGCAGCCGAGCCGCCAGAAGTGTCGCAGGTAGTGTTGTTCCTGCTCAGTGACGAGTCCTCTTATCTTACGGGTTCCGAAATCGTCGTCGATGGCGGTCTGACGATTGGCATCCCGTACAAGTGTCAGGCGCCCGAAAGCATCTTCTGACTAGAAGTTGACCAATTGTCACATAGAACAAGATCTGAGGTTGCGATGTAGTACAGCAGTGGGAACTACGAAGCCTATGCTCGTCTCCGCAAGCCGTGGACAGCAAGACGGCGTGGTTCGTTGGTTCACGCTTGGCGGCGCTCTCCGGCTTGGCCGCCGGTGCTAGGTGTTTAGTCCCGGCATTTGCTGGAGCGGGTTGAGTTTGAATCGCTCGGGCTGGGAAGTCCAGCATTTGCAAATGTATTTGTAGGGTGTGAGGCCCTTCAGGGTCTTCAGCCGCCGAGCATAGTTGTAGGCCTTGATGCAGTCGGCAAGGTGAGCTTCGAGCTGATCGTTGTCGATCGTAGTAATAGCGTTGGACGGTCGCTTCCTTGATCGTGCGGTTCATGCGTTCGACCTGGCCATTATCCGGTATGTGATCTGCGGTGCCTTTTCGTCCGGTTGTTCTCTTCTGAGAACGGCATTATGGTGAGCCCATCCGGGACGCGGGGCACCGGGAGCACGAAGGTGCGGGCAGGCCGCCGATAGACAGTGGGCTGAGAGCCCGAGCTCGTTACATGGCCGCCCCTTGCGACTTTCCCGGATGCGCCGCGAGCGCGGATAAGTAGATGTCGTGTTGCCCGCCAGCTCCCGTTTCGTCAGACCGGAAAGGGAGCAGACATGCGCATTATAGGACTTGATATCCACCGCGCCTTTGCGGAAGCGGTGGCTTGGGAGGATGGCAAACTCAGACGTCTCGGCCGCGTGGACATGCGACGTGCGCTGTTGACCGCGTTCGCCGAACGGCTTTCGAAGGACGATGTCGTCGTCGTCGAGGCGACCGGGAATGCCGCAGCGGTCGCGGCGGCCTGCGGGCCGCGCCACGGTCGCGATGCGGCGCGGCCGCGCTGCGGCAGTAAACGGCGCCTACTATGCCTTTCCGGACATCCATTGGCGGAAGATTCGAACGAAGAATCCGCTCGAGCGCATCATGAAGGAGATCCGGCGACGAACCCGTGTCGTCGGCGCCTTTCCCGACGGCCAATTCCGTCTCAACTTGGCGGCGGCCCGGCTGCGGCACATTGCCGGCACGGCGTGGTCGACCAAATGTTACACGAACATGCGACCGGTCTATCAGCCTCAACTCTCTGCAAACGGAGCCGTCGCCTGATCAAAAGTGCGAAAGAGTCTGGACAGTACCGATCGGCGAACAGGCGGGATGCCCGCTTGTAGAGGACGGAGAAGCCGTCGCGGCAGGCTTTGTTGCCGAGCGCACAGGCAAGCCAGGACTTGCCGGTGCCGGTTGGGCCGACAATGACCAGGTGGTTGGCATCACGGATCCATTGGCAGGTAGCGAGGGTCTGGAAGAGCGAACGATCGAGGCCGCGGGCGGTGCGATAGTCGACGTTCTCGATAGCGGCAGTTTGACGGAGCTTGGCACTGGTCAAGCGCCGCATGAGGCGGCGGTTGTCGCGGGCGGTGACCTCGCGATCGACGAGGAGGCCGGGCCAATCGGGGTGCGGCATCCCGGCCGCCTCGGGATTGTTCTGCAGTTCGACGAGGGTATCGGCCATGGCGGCGAGGCCGAGGGCGCGCAAGCGATCGACAGTGGGGTGAATGAGCACGATGATCTTCGATCAGTTGTAGTAGCTGCCGGCCACGGATGTTGGCGTGGAAGAGGATGGGCGCCTCCCCGGCGGGAGGAGCGGTTCTGTCGGTGCCGGTCTTGAGGATGGCGGCGACCCATTTGTAGGAACGGGCGTTGAGCAGAAGGGCACGAGCGCAGGCGGCGTCGACGCGCTCCTGGCCATAGCGCTTGACCAGGGAGAGAATTGCCGATGGCGAAGCGGAAGCCCTGTTCCGGATGCGGCCGCGACTGCAGGATGACGTCGATCAGCGTCTCGGCATCGGGACCGACCTTGGCGGCTTCGGAACGAATGCGCTCATGGGTCCAGTCGCGATAGCGGTGATGTGAGCTCGGCATATGCTCGGGAATCGTCGTCGGGCGATGCGGCAAGGTGCTGCGTAGATGCGACGCCACTAGCTTGCCGCGGAGGAAAATCTCGACGGTCTTTTGGGGTGATGCGAGTCTCGGCCTCCTGATGCACAAGGTTGTGAGGAACGCTGTGGTGATGCTTGGCGATCTCGACGTGATAATCGAGGTTGACCCAGCAGCGCTTCCACTCGGCATACTCGTAGGGCTCATCCGGCAATGGGGTCAGCGCCGGCCGATCGAGCTCCTCGAGCAAGTCGCGCCGACTTGTCCCCAGCTGCGCAGCGGTGGATCGTTCGCCTCGACAAGGAGCGCGTGGATCGCCTCGTTGAGGGCGGCGAGCGAGAAGAAGCGGCGGTTGCGCAGGCGCGCCAGGATCCATCGCCCGACGATTTGGACCCCGACTTCGACCTTGGCTTTGTTGCGCGGCCGATACGGCCGTGCCGGCAAGATGGCGGTGCGGTAATGGCGGGCGAGATCGGCATAGCCGGTCAACCACCTCCATGGTGTGGCCGGAATAGTCGACGAACAGCTTCTCGCCGACGACATGGACCTGGCGCAGGGTCGGCTTGATACGGCCGGACCATTCCTTGTAGCGTTCGCAGAACCACGAATAGCTGAAGCTGTCGGAGCTTGCGTCGCAATACTCCTCCCACAACAGCATCAGCGTGACATTCGGGCGCCGCAGCTCGCGGTGCACGAGCGCCCAATCGGGCTGCGGACGCTCGTCGCCAGGCCGATCGGATGGTGGCGGATATAGGCCGTTCTCGAGCCGGACGTCGTCATCCAGCTCCGGCGGCAACGGCCAGGTCAGGCCGGCGCGGCGGGTTCGGTTCAGGTACTTACTGACCGTGCCCTGGACCCAGCCCAGGCTGCGGGCAACGCCGCGTTGCGACATGCCAACGCTGTAGTGCAGGCGTAGAACTTCACGAATATGGCGCATGGACAGTCTCTCGGTCGGCATCTCGATCCTCTGCGGTTAGGCAAAAGACCAAGCTACCCGGGTTGCAGACTGTCAGCCGTGCGCGCCTCCTGGTTGCCCTCTATCGCGATCGCTGGAAATAGCGATCACGATCGTCTGGAAATTGATCACGATGCTCTGGAATGGGTGATTCGATGGCCTGGAACGATGATCACGAGCGGCTGGAACGCGCAGTCATCCGCGTGGATGCGCTCGGCTGCGAAGACGTGGCTCCGAATCGCATCGACCAGAGGCATCAGGGTTGCCGCGGAGGCACCTACCCAGTCCGCGAGGGTCGATACGTCGAGGTCGATGCCTTCACGCTGATAGACATCGCTCTGACGATGAAGCGGCAGGTGCAGGCCGTACTTGGCGAACAGGACATGGGCCAGCAGCTTGGACCCTGCATTCCCGCGCGCGATCGGATGGGAGGGGGCCGGCGGTTGAGTGATCGCTTCGCAGGCCCGGCAGACGAGCTTCTCGCGCACGTGCTGGATCACCTTCCACTGGCGCGGAACGAGCTCCAGCGTCTCGGTTACGCAATCGGCTGTCGCCGCAGCACAGGCAGGTGGCCGGCACCGGATAGACAATGCGCTCCCGCGGCAAATGCTCCGGCAGCGGCCGGCGGGCTGGCTTGCGGCCCTCGAACGATGGCAGCGCTACCTTCTCGGCTGCCATCTGCGCCCTCTCAGCTTGAGCCGCACTCTCCTCCAAATCGGGTAGCTTTAACTCGAGTTGGCAGCAACGCGCCTCGCTCGGAGGACTGCTCGAAGGGCAGCGCGGTCATAGCGGCCGAGTTGGAGCGGGTCGCTCACCCGTTTGAACGAACATGGCAAACTCTTCAGATGTCATATTGCCGATGCCCAGGTTCGCCAGGGTACGCCCATTTGACAAGAATGAATTGTCTTTTAGCAGATATTGGGCAAGTTCTGCGATCAACTTCATTCGGCTCATCGACAATCCCTGCATCCTGCCCAATTCGATCATGGGAACGAGGCCGAACGGGATATCTTCAAGAATATATCTCGTCCGCAGGTCTTTCTGCCCCCTAATCTTCTCGTAGGCCGGATTCTTGCGACAGATTTCGGAAAGGCTTTCGCCCTGCACACCGTAAATTAATCGGTACAGCTCGCGCACAGAGGGCAAGTCAAAGCCGAAAGACTTCCCAAGAGCTACGCGTTCCTGGTCGATATCTTCCGCAAAGGCTCCAATGGTGGGGGTGATACCTTCTGAATAGTAAAGCCAGTCGTGCTGAGATTCGATCATGGAGAGGTTAAAGATCTCGGGGCCGGATGCATTATGGCAGCGCCATTGGACAGGCTTGTTTCCAGGACATTTTTTCCGCCCCGAATCTGCGGGAACACCTCGTTGAGCAATTCCAGGATTTCGCGATTCTTGTTTGCCGGCAACGTGGCAAGTAATACATCCTTCTTGATGGCAAGGATTTCGGCGTAACCAGGTTTCGAACTTCTGCACGCGTAGAGAAGATGATTGCTTTCCGCAATGGGGATATTTGCGATGCAACCCGCATTTCGGAGAATCTCGCGGAATTCTATAGCGCCGCACATCGCACCCGGATGAAGGAAAACGATCTGCCCGTCAACCAAGTGCGAAGCGCACTTGGTTGCTATCTCAGCATGCGCGGTTGCTGGGGTGACCACCACCACAACGTGTGCCCCTGCGAGCGCTTCGCCGATGTCCGTAGTCGCGAGTTCAAGTCCGCCAAAACCTTGGAGAGCGCCGTCAATATTAATCCCACCAAGTTTGTTTATCTCTTCAATTGTTCTCGCCGTTCTATTGTACAATCTAACGCGACATCCCATGATGGCTAGATGACCAGCCATGGATTGACCACCATGTCCTCCACCTATGATTGCCCATATGATATCCTCTTTCATTTATGGTTTTACAGGATAGTGCCCCGAAGCGGATCTCGCGACCGTAGTGACAGAGATTCGTCTCCTGGGCGGGCGGCTCGATAGCCGAAGGATCGGCGAACGCTGTTGAAAGCCGCGCAATCTATGGCCTGCAGCGCCTTCCTCTCAGCAATGATGTCAGGTTTCCGGGGTGAGTTCCGTCGGCATTCTTGATCTCCGCAAAGCGCGTTGTGAAGTGCAAAGTTCATCGTTGTCGCTCGTAGAAAGCAGTGACAAAGCCGGAGATAGTTATAACTAAGATACCAAATAATTCGATCATGGTAGGAAGTTCACTCCAGATAATAAAACCGATACCAAGTGAGAAAACTAACGAGATATAGCCGAAGGGCGCGACCATCGAAGCAGCCCCCAACTGGTAAGCCATAGTTATCAGGATCTGCCCGATGCCGCCGACAAGCCCGATAGCAATCAAAGTCGGTATATCAGCGAGTTCTGGCCAAACATTTGCAAAGGGCAAGGTGGCTGCGCCAACGACGACTCCCGCCAGTGTGAAATAGAAAGCGGTCGCAGTGCTTGACTCGGTATCAGCCATCCTGCGGATAAAAATCATCGCGAGGGCGGCAGTCAACGCGCCGGCCAGCGACAGAACAGCGCCGAGCGAGATGCCGCTAACATCTGGATGAACGACCAAAAGAACGCCAGCAAAGCCGATGATCACGCCGGCCCAGCGATGGAGCGGTACGGTTTCGCCAAGCATGGGAATGGCTAGGATCGTTACGAATATCGGTGCAACATAGCTTAGCGCCATGACCGTTGCTAACGGGATCATGCTGAGAGCGGTGAAAGTGAAGAACATCGAGCATATGCCAGCACCCGAGCGATAGAGATGAGCGCTAATCCGCCCAGTGCGCAGCTCCTGCCATCCGCTCAGCCGATATGCCAACCACAACGTTGGGATCATAGCGAACAAGCTACGAACGAACAAAATCTGTCCAATTGGATACTGTGGACCCATTCCTTTGATAAGCGCCACCATAATGGTAAAAAGGGCGGCCGAGGCCAGACTACATCCGATAGCTTTATAGACAGCGACACGGGTTGAATTCACCAATGCAATTCCGAGAGAAGACCGTTTTCATACGATAAAACTCATGGTATCCCTAGCTATAACCGGGGCACCTACCTGAATTGGTCGGCGGCATGGTCTGCCAGTCGCGCTCGTGTTACCCTGGGGGCCGACACGTCCGGACGGTTTGCGACAAGCGGCCGCCTCCGCCATTGGCAGAGGTGACCTAGTGTTTGAGGGCTAGAAGCAGCGTCTCGCTCGACAGCTGTTGCGCTGTTGTTGTAGCCGTCGGCGTGGTGCGGAATGGGGACTGCTGCGGGTGACGATATTACTGCTGTTGCGCTGATTTCGGCGAAGATCGTATGCAGCACTGCCGATGACCGAGCGCCCCTTCAGCTTCAGACGGCGGCCGTTTGCGTGAACCATTTCCTCGGTAGGGCAATGTAATAGCTGTGTCTGCGAAGCTCTGCCGGCGGATCTATTGAGTTTTTCACAGATGAATTTCACATGCACGCCCACTTCAAAAAGCTCGCGCAGCCATTCGTCTTCTTATCGACCAACGAGGGTCGAGAGCCAACTTCAATCCGGCCTCGTAGCTGCGATTTCAGGCGGGATCTGGAGAAGAGTGCTATAACCGCCAGCGTGGCCTTTCTAGGGAGCCCTGCCTGTCCCAGGCATCGGATCTGGCTAAACGCAGGCGAGGTGTTCCCTGGAAAGCTATACGTTGGCATACCCGAGGTTCCCGCGTCCTCTCCCGATGGGATTTTGATGCGATTGAAATTCACCCGACCTGGCGGTCGACTTGGCGACGGTTGGTGCTCTTTTGAGAAGCTCGCGCGGGCGCTGCGTTTTGACGAGCGGCCGTCATGCAAAGCTCCCCAACTGGGAAGTGGGGATCGTGTGTACGAACTCGGATTTGGTGCCATGAAGCGCATGCTCGTGTCAGTCAACTGCCGGCTTACGCAGTTGATCGAAACGAGAAAAAGTCGGACGTGATAGCAAGGAATGCGTTTCTGCGTTCGCTGAACACCTTCATGTCTCGTAGTGTCAAGCGCGGAATCGAGGCAGGTGGCTGGTGCTGATAAGCGGAGCTGTTAGGGGATTCAGATCTATGCCATGCCTTGACGAGGAAATTCAATTTGCCGGCGAGAGCTGCCGTCTATTGACCCGTCATGTCGTTCGACCGAAGCATTTCGTTCTCGGGTTGACCAGGCGAGCGGAGCCCGATGCCGCTGCAGTTCCATCGCGCTGTCGAAGACATGGAAATATGGAGTGCGAGCAGCGACGGGTATTCGTTCGTGATCAGCTTCCAGAGCCCGACTGGTCATGGCTTTCGCGGAAGGTTGGGCTATGTCGCCTCCTGGCGCCCGCTTGACCAGAGCCGTGGCTCGTTCAAGATTCTTGGCTCGCCCTTCCAAAGCTTCGCTGAGGCCGAGAATGCGTGCAACAGGATGTTGAGCTACCTCCGAGACTGAACGGATTCCGCTCGCTGCAACGTGGAGCTCTCTAAAATGCCGCAGTTGCTCCGAGTGCGGCCTAGAATATTCGACGAACCTGACCGCTCACTCATTATGTAAAGCATATAAAGGCGCAGGAGCATATGCTGCAACCGAGCAGACGAGGTTGATCTTTAAGAGACGGCATTCGGAATGATGCGTGGTGTACAATGAGCAGCAGACAGTTTGAAGACGAGCACGACCGCGAGGAAGCCGAGGCGATTGCGGCGGCTCTTTGCCTCACGCCCGATGAATTAGATAAAGTCGAATATACGATACACGAGATCGCCAACGACGACGGGTTTGTTTACGCTTACGGCGTGGAGATCAAAGAAGGCGCTCCGCAGTACATTCTCGACAAGCTTGCGCCGCTGCCCAGGCGAGGCAACTTAGTGCTGATTCATCTGCCCTGATACGCTCGCGACGCAGCAAATGGAAATATAGCTCTACAGCATCGCAACCGATGAAGTGGTTATCTCTCCCTCATGGCCCCTCACTAGAGGGTAAGCGCGATTTTCTCCGCACCTTTTGCTTTTGCTCGAAGGTAGCACACTTCATCCCCAGGGGATGGGAGGTTGGTCAAAAGACCGCCTCGGGCGAGCCAGTTATCTTTTCGTGGGCTAAACATCGGGCCGATCAAACAAAGCAAGAGTACACGGTCACGTGGGAGGTGGCGCCCGATGGCACAATGAAAATTGTGGCGCCGTATGCAAAGCCGATGGAACTAGGCTGGCAGGCGTTCGCACTCTCGCTTATTGCAGCCCATCGATTTGGACCACCAGAAGGTCGAGCGCGGACAGATCGGCTGCCATGAAGTCGGCTCGCCGCGCCCCCGACAGCGCGACGAACCTTTGCGAGGCCGCCGACTTCGAAGCTCCCGATCCGAGTGGTACTGGCACGTCACCCTCGGGCAGCCGGACAGCGCGGCTGAACCGGCGTGTCGACACATTGATCAGCATCAGGTTCATCGCTCACCTTGCCATTAATGAGGCCGCGCGCCCGGTCGCTCAACAGCCTCCGGTCGGTTTCTTCGATGTACCGCCAGGCTTTGATTATCCCGCGAACAAGCAGACACTTGAGCAATATCGGACATGGGTAAACCGGAGCCTCCGCCTGGAAGATGAGATTGCCAGGATTGGCAAGGCGCCGATGCGCACCGGCCTCTCGTCGCAGGCGGTAGAGGCCAAGAGTTTTCTATTGGGTCACCGGGCAAGTCCCCGGATGGTTGCAGCGTGGAGGCGTCGATCGCGTGGTCGCGCTGGCCTCTGTTCGCCGTCAGGACTTGTGAGACAAACAGGGGGATTTTGCGGAGGGAGGATTTCTGGTTCATCGTAGCCGCCAGGAGCGAAGATGAAACAGAAATCCGGACCGGGCAAAGCGTCGGCAGACCAAGTGCTAAAGGACATTCGGCGCCAGAGCCGCCGGCGGTATTCGGCGGAAGAGAAGATCCGCATCGTGCTGGAAGGATCGCGCGGCGAGGAGAACATCTCCGAACTTTGTCGCCGAGAAGGCATTGCCGCCTCGACGTATTACGGCTGGTCGAAGGAGTTTCTCGAGGCCGGCAAGCGCCGCCTGGCCGGCGACACGGCACGAGGTGCGACCTCCGGCCAGGTGAAGGACCTCCGCCGGGAGGCCGCCGCCTTGAAGGAGGCCGTCGCCGATCTGACCCTGGAGAACCGTCTGCTCAAAAAAAGTATGAACGGAGATGGGGAAGACGAGGCATGAGGTATCCCGCCTCAGGGAAGGCCGAGATCATCCATTTGGTCGAGCAATCGCACCTTCCGGCCAAGCGCACACTGGACAAGCTCGGGATCCCGCGCGCCACATTCTATCGCGGGTATGATCGCTACCGCGAGGGAGGCCTTGAGACGCTGGCCATCGGTCTCGACCAGACCGGGTCTGGAACCGCATCCCGGACGATGTGCGGGGCCAGATCATCGACCTGGCGCTGGAGTTACCTGAGCTGTCGCCACGCGAGCTGGCCATGCGGTTCACCGACGAACGAAAGTAGGCCAAGGCTTCTCAGCGACAATGGTTCGAGTTACGTGGCGGATGATCTGGCCGGGTGGGTCGACCAGAAGAGCATGCAGCACGTGCGCGGCGCCGTACCATCCTCAGACCCAGGGAAAGATCGAGCGCTGGCATCAGACGCTGAAGAACCGCATCCTGCTCGACAATTATTACCTACCCGGTGATCTCGAGCGTCAAGTGGGAGCCTTCGTCGAACACTATATCACGTCCGCTATCATGAGAGTATCGACAACCTCACGCCAGCCGATTGAAATGGACCCGCGGAGCGGGACCGCTTGAACCGGTTTGTTAGTTGGAAACTGACCGCTCCTGATCCTTTCTATCACGCTGCCAGAGACTCTGTCTGCTGCTGTTGCTGTGGGCATGTGGTCAACGCGTCAGCGTTGTCCACCATGTCCACAGCCTTCGCGGCCTGGATCCGTTCGCGCCAGACCGCCATCGGCGTGCGATAGCCGAGGGACTGATGAAGGCGACGATCATTGTAGAAGGCGATCCAGCTCGCGATCCCTGCCTTGGCCTCGCGGCCGTCGGCATAGCCCTTGAGATAGATGTCCTCATGCTTGAGAGACCGCCACAGCCGCTCGATGAAGACGTTGTCCATCCAACGACCGCGGCCATCCATGGAGATCTTGATCTTTGCGGCCGCCAGCGCGCCGGTGAAGGCCACGCTGGTGAACTGGCTGCCCTGGTCGGTGTTGAAAATCTCCGGCGTGCCGTACTTCGCCAGCGCCTCTTCCAGAGCCGCCACGCAGAACGAGACGTCCATCGTGTTCGACAACCGCCACGCCAGAACCGCACGGCTCGCCCAGTCGATGATGGCGACGAGATAAAGAAAGCCGCGGCCGATGGGCAGATACGTGATGTCGGCCGCCCACACCTGGTTTGGCCGGTCGATCGTCATGTTGCGCAGCAGATAGGGATAGATCTTGTGGCCCGGCGCCGGCTTTGTCGTGTTCGGCCTTGGTCCCAGCGCCGCGATGCCCATCTTGCGCATCAACCGCTGCACACGCTTGCGATTGACCTGAAGCCCCTCAGCCTTCAGCATCGCGGTCATTCGCCGCGAGCCCAGGAACGGCCAGGCGGTGAACAGCTCGTCGAGGCGCCGCATCAGGGCGAGGTCGTTGTCGTTGGCCGGCCGTGGCGGCCGGTAGACCCCAGAGCGGGCGATACCAAGCAACATGCATTGCCGGCGAATCGACAGCGCCATGTCGGCGCGATCGAGCATTCCTCGACGGTCCGGCGTGCTCATCTTCCGGACCTCCGCGCTAAAAAATCGCGCTCGACTGTCAGTTGTCCAATCTTGGCGTGCAGCTTCTCGATCTCTCGTTCGCGAGCGTCCTCGCTCTCCCGCCCGACACCCGCGTCAAAGGCCCGGGCCGCCTGGTCCAGCAGCTGCTTCTTCCAGGCATAGATCTGGTTCGGGTGAACCTCATAGCGCTGGGCCAGATCGGCCACCGTCGTCTGCTCCCGCACGGCTTCCAGCGCGATCTTTGCCTTCAGTGCCGCGTCGATCTTGCGTCTCGTCTTCGTTGTCATCATGCGCTCCGTCTATCAAACGGAGCAGCCCCTTCCAACTAAGCACGTGGTCCCACAATCGGGGTCCATTTCAGATGTCTACTTCGGCAGGGCTGAGGCGATCCTCGCAGAACGAAACCGCATCAAGCGCGACACCATCGCAAACCGCCGCTTGCAGCATCAACTGCAGGTCGCTTAAACTCCAACCCTGATGAGCCAGAGCCTCCCTTCTCAAAAAGCCTGACCAGCCTCAAATTATCTGACGACGGACATGCTGGGCCGGCTCGGCATTGTTCAGAATGTCGGCGAGCGGCTGGTTCAGCTCGTGTGCGGGTGAAACGGACATCTCTCCCGCGGTTGCGTGGCGGTTGGGCGAGCTCCGATATGCGCTGGCGCGCCTCGACCTCGGCGACGAAGAGCAACCCGCGCTCCGCAGCAGAATGGCTCTCATCAGCCCCCAGCACCGCGCCCGCCTCCAGTCCGATCCCAGGAAACGGGCGAGATCGAGGCTCTTGCAGTAGATCACCGCGTGACCCTTGCCAGGTCACGGAGTCGGCCCGCAGACACTCGCGTGGCGACATGACCCTGCTCGGCGAACCAGTCTCGCCGAGGGCAACCTCGCCCTTGTCTCTATCACCGACGCAGGTCACGGCATCCTTGCGGGGAAAGTGGCCCGGATCTTCGAGCCGTTTTTCACGATCAAGGCGCAATGCATGGGCATAGGCCCCTCGATCGCGCATGCCATCGTCGAAGCGCATGGCGGCCGCATCGGGGCCGAAAACGTCTCGTCAGGGGGCGCCGTCATTCACGGCGGCCTGCCGCTTGCAGTCGCGCAATGGCGACGCCGTCCAGGGAACGCGTCACGCGAAAGCCTTCTCCAGCGTCGCGAAGATCACGGCGAGCGACTTGTCGTGCCGCGTCACCGGCGGCACCGGGCGATCGATCTTCATGAGCTGATAGACCGCCATCTGCGCCGCACGCACCGAATATTCGACGGTGAACACGACGTCGTCAGGAATTTCGACGAACTGGCTGACGAAAGCAAGGTTGACCGAATTCTTCGGCACCGGCAGCGGACGGTCGGTCAGGTTGCGCGGCATGAACATGCCGGTGATGTAGGGCATGCGGCAGGGCACGCAGATCGCGTCCTTGAACACGCCCACATCGAAATTCAAATGGCCACACAGCTCCTTCAGTATCTCCGCGCCGCCGCAATCGGACATCGGCTTCGCGACGAAATTGCCGACGCGGTCGGGATGCAGCGCATAGCCCCAGAACA
Organism: Bradyrhizobium sp. SMVTL-02; assembly: GCF_051853005.1. NCBI lineage: Bacteria > Pseudomonadati > Pseudomonadota > Alphaproteobacteria > Hyphomicrobiales > Nitrobacteraceae > Bradyrhizobium > Bradyrhizobium sp. SMVTL-02. Next base: position 8,117,674 of record NZ_CP182469.1, read on the forward strand.
CCTGCACATTCTTCGGCTGTCCGGCGAAATGCGGCTGGTGATAGAGCACGACCGACATCAGCCAGTTGGAATCCCTGAACGTGACGAGGCCGCCGGTGCCCGCACGATTGCCGGAGAACGCCTCCATCCGGTCGAAGAAGAGTGGATCGCGGCAGGTGACGGTGAAGGACATCCAATAGGATTCGGGAATCGAGCTGTTGAACGCAGCGGGATTGCCGAATTCGGGACGCTCCTTCGCGATCGTCTCCCACAGCGCCCAGCCCTGGCTGTCTTTCTTGGTCAGATGCGGCGGCGGCTCTGTCATCGTGCCGAGGCTCGAGGCGTCCGTCATCGAGCCGTTCTGGAAGAATACGAGATCGCCATCCTCGAGCCGGACGTTGGCGATGCGGCCGTCGCGGTCGAGCACGAGCTGGCGCACCCGCAAGCGTCCGTCCTCGCGCTCGATCGCCATGTCCGTGACGCGCGTGCCGCGCACGAATTGCACGCCCTGCCGCTCCAGCCAGTCGGCGAGCGGCCGCACGATCGCGTCATACTGATTGTAGACGGTGCGCTTGACGCCGGCGAGCGTCTCGATGCGCGGAAACTCGTTTATGAAGCGGCGCAGATAGCGCTTCAGCTCGACCGCGCTGTGCCAAGGCTGGAACGCGAAGGTGGTCTGCCACATGTACCAGAAATTGGACTCGAAGTATTTCGGCGAGAGCCAGTCGGTGATGCGGCTGTTGCCGAGCGTCTCCTCCGAAGCCTCGGTGAGCCGCAGCAGTTCCAGCCGGTCGCGCGCGGAAAAACCCATGTGCGAGACGTCGACCTTGAAACGGTTGCGGTCGACCAGCCGCGCCTGCGAGTGCGCCGGGTTCTCCAGGTTGAACGCGATGGTCTCGTCCCGCACGCTGAGGCCGGGATGCTCGAGCGAAGGGATGCTGGAGAGCAGATCCCAGGTGCATTCGTAATGATCGGTAGTCAGCATGCGCCCGCCGCGCAGGGAATAGCCGCCGTTCGCAAGCTGCGCACCATCGAGGCTGCCGCCGACCAGAGGCTGCGCCTCGTAGATCACGATGTCACGCCCAGCCTGCTGCGCGTCGCGGATTAGAAACGCCGCGCCCGCGAGCGATCCAATGCCTCCGCCGATGAAATACGCCTTCATGACTTGCCTCGATTGCAATTCGACACCTCAAAGCAACATAGCATCGCCGGACGCATTCAAGGTTGCGCTGGATCAAACGCGGTGAGGACTGACTCAGCTACGCGGAATGGCGGCGGATTGAGCCGTTGTTGCCGCGAGGGCACGAGCGCATCGGGTGGATGATCGATGCGTGATCAACGGCATTGTCCACTTGCTAAAAGCAGGTTCGCGCTGCCGTGATTGCCCGGAAGTCTACGGTCCTTACACAAAGGTCGTCCGCGTCAATCGCTAGAGCCGAGAGGGCATTTGGACGAACGTTTGTTACGCTCTGACTGAATCAAGCGGCGTGTCCGGCTCGATCTCGGTGGATTACAGCTAGATCAAGCCCATGGCCCCGCGGCCGGCTCAAAAGGGACCTTTAACATTCGATCGGCCGCTCGCGCGGCGAACAACCACCAAAATCCCAGCCTTGATCGACAATTTGGCCGCCCGCTTTTTTCCTGATACTCGTGGCAACACCCGCGCAGCCCGCGTCGGAGCCGGACGATACCTAGCACATTCTCGCTGCACAAGATCGACGGAGCTATACGCGACCTCGAAGAAAAAGTTGCTCACGGTGCAGAAATCAGCCGCGAGGATCTCGCGAGCGGCATTCTGCGGATTGCGAAGCGTCTTCGAGATGAACTCGAAGCGGCGGTCACGGCAATCGATAGCCTCAAGGATCACACCGGACTCACGGTGGCAGCCGCGCGACCTAAACAGCGGGAACGTTAGCGGCCATGTGACTTGACGCTTTGAAGTGGACCTATGAAGTGCTGTCTCTGCCACTCGCTAGTGACTCTACGCAGCCAGCCTCAGCCACGAAAGAAGCTTACGAGGATATATCATCCCGACGAATGCCCTAGCGCAACTACCAGGACAGGGGGTGACTTGGCGATCAGTCCCGGCTCGTAGGCAGCACAGGCGCGGCGCGCTGGCGAAAGTCTCACAGGCATCCCACCCGAACCGGCTGGTACACCGCGACGCGGAACGAGGGCACGAAATCACCATCGGCTCCTTTAGCCACGTGCCCACGGCAGTAACCAGCATTATTGAGGATTGGTTGAGGGCGTCATCATCTTAACCGACAACGATGAGAACCTGGAGGAGATTGCCGCGTGCTTCAGTCGCAGGCTGTTGAAGAACTCAGCCGCGTTCGCAAACGAAGGCTGAGTCGTCGCCATTGTGGATGTAGAAGTGGCGGACGAGCCTGCCTGCAGTGCCGATCATAGCCCATCCGCAACCACAGCTCGGATCATTCTCCTCGTGCCCTTCCCATGAGAGCTCGGCGCAGGCCGATCCGTCGCGGGTGCCGTAGCGCACGTCCAGGAAGCTCTTGAGAGCCCCGCGAGGCTCGATCATGTGCAGCGCGGCCACCTGTTCGGCATGCCCGTGGGCCTGCGTCAGGCAGGCGGGCCAACCTGTATGGCGCAACCTAACAGAAATCCCGCAGTGATAGTGGGGCGCGCGCCACTACGTCTTGGCTGACGCCCGGAATGTTTCAGCGTTCTCTGCGGCCACAGCTAAGGATCGAGATAACTCACGTGCCTACCCCGCCATGACCTGGATGGTGAACGCCGACGACGCTCGCGATGGCAATCGAGATCTCATCATCGATCTGCTCAACTAATGATGGCAACCGACTTGTCGACTCTCGATCTCGCAATACGTCCAATGATAGCATCCTGTTCATTCGCGATCACGACATGGCCTCTATTTGTGATCGGTTCGGCTGGCGACCCTATCCATAAAATCGAATCAAAAGGCGGATAGCAAAGAACGCCCCCGCGGCTACCACTGCCGTCATCGCTATCGCGAAAACTATTCTGCGGCTTGGATGGGGGACCCTTGGCGTTAATTCCAGGGTGGCGCTCTTGGTAGGCGGATTCCCGCAGCGAGAAAATGAGTAGTTGCTAAATCGCGTGGCCCCTGGCTGGAGGCAAAGCCCCAGAGGCCGGCTATGCCAAAGACTATTCGTGAACAGCTCGAAGAAGTGGAGCGAGAAGAGCCGGCTCCGGAAATCTGGACAGGGCGATAAGTGGAGTTTCTGCCTGATGGCGGGCAAGATTGTCCCGCGAATCAGGAGAGACGATGAGCAGACGATCCCGCCGGCATCACGCACCGGCATTTAAGGCCAAGGTGGCGTTAGCCGCGATCAAGTGCGAGATGACGCTGGCGCAGTTGGCTGAGCATTTCGACGTGCACCCGAACCAGATCACGCAGTGGAAGTCCCAGCTTCAAGAAGCGGCGGCCGAGGTGTTTAGTCCTGGCGGTGGCAATAGAACAAACGAGCCCGCGGTGGACGTGAAGACGCTGCACGCCAAGATCGGGGAACTGACGCTGGAGAACGATTTTTTAGAAGGCGCGCTCAGCAAAGCCGGCCTGCTGAGCGCAAAGCGATGATCGACCGTGAGCACGACCTGCCGATCACGAAACAGGCGGAAGTTTTGAAGATCAGCCGTGGCAGTGTCTATTATCTGCCACGTCCGGTGTCGCCCGCCGACCTCGCGATCATGCAACGGCTCGACCAGCTGCATCTGGAGTTTTCTTTCGCCGGCTCGCGAATGTTGCGAGACCTGCTGGCTGGCGAGGGGTGCAAGATCGGCCGCCGGCATGTCAAAACGCTGATGCGGCGGATGGGGATAGAGGCGCTCTACCGCCGACCGCGTACCACCAAGCCCGAACCCGGGCACAAGATCTATCCGTACCTGCTGCGCGGGATGGAGATCACGCGCCCGAACCAGGTCTGGGTGATGGACATCACCTATATCCCGATGGCGCGCGGCTTCGTCTACCTCGCTGTTGTGCTTGACTGGTTCAGCCGCCTGGTGCTGTCGTGGCGCGTCTCGATCACGATGGAAGCCGCATTCTGCGTCGCTGGAGGACGCTCTCGCTCGCCACGGCAGGCCGGACGTCTTCAACACCGACCAGGCTCGCAGTTCACAGGAGCCGCGTTCACCGGCGTTCTCGCCAGCCATGGCATCGCCATCAGCATGGACGGCCGGGGCGCCTGGCGCGAAAACGTGTTCGTCGAGCGGCTGTGGCGCAGCGTCAAATATGAGGAGGTCTATCTGCGCGCCTACGACACGGTGTCCGACGCCCGCGCCTCGATCGGCAGATACCTCGACTTTTACAACGGCCGGCGTCCCCACTCGAGCCTTGACGGCGGCACTCCGGATCAAGCCTACTTCAACTCGCTGCCGCTCCGCATGGCAGCCTAACCACGGCAGACGCTCCACCTATCAACGCGGAAATTCTGTCCAAACAACCGGGGCCAGCTCTCTTCCCCTGTTTATGCGTGGGCGCTAAGCGCCGAGGCACGCTCTGCTAACTTCAATTGGCAGTGCGAGCTGGGCCAGGGGCAGCTTCCGTCCAGCGCAACCGAACGGCGCCGAGTCGCGCCCGCACTGCCTGCGATCCGAGACTGATCGCCAGATCACTGGCTACGACCAGTCCTGATAGTTGCGCGAGGGCGTATGCCGAATGATACATGCCACGGTCAGTTTCTTCCACTGCTTGAGGCTGACTGTGGTGAAGTTAGCGGTGCGTGGTAGGGACAGCGCCTCCTCGGTTCACGTCAGGGCGCCGAGTCACGTGGCCGCTAACTTCATCGGTAGCGCGAGCCTCGGTAAGTACACCGCCTGTCGCGAAGGCGGCGCGCCGCGCTCGCGTCAGGAACGCATCCCGCAACGTAAAAAGGGCCCGACGACGCGGTAAGTAAAGCGGACGGCGTTGGAGGAGAAATCTGTCCCCATCTCGTCTGAGCAACTCGATTTCGGATGAGGTCAAGGAGCCGCTCCCCGAGCGCGTCCATTTTCGGGCAGATAACCTCAACCTGGGATCGCCAAACGGCCAACTGTTCTTCTTTTTGAAGTTGCGCGAAAGTGTCTTTGGCCGGTCTATGGATTGGCCTACGGACGTAGTGCGTGCATGCTTGGATTCGCCGCTACTACTTCGGTCCGAGGCACGGCGCTTACTCGCAAGCGGGGGCCAGCACAACCAATACAGGTGGGGACGTCGTTCATATGACATGGCGCGGAGGTGCAGCAACCTACGAATGTGGGTAGGTGCACTGCTGTACTTCTCGAAGATACTACTTGGTCGCACCCTTGAGAATTTGAGCCTCTCGGGGGCAACAGTGGCCAGCGCCCCAGTCGCCAGATAGAGGGCGGCCGCCACGTTGGCCGGGGCCGTCTCAAAGGAGGCGGAGGCGACGGCACCAAACCTTATCATCACCCCGCCGGCCACCAGCCCCGCCGTGTCCGCTCCCTAGGGCCTTTGAGCTCGATCTTCAATCGAATAGGCTAATGCAGGACAGTAGATTCCGAGCCTCGATGTTGACGCCCCCATAGGCATTGAGTGCGCTCAATTGAGCGAAAGTCATGAAGCAATAATTTTCCGGCAGGCGGAGGCGGACATCCAGAGGCAGCTCGACCAGCACGTAGGCGCTCACTAAGTGCATGAAGCGGGCCCCCTTCCTCCACGTGTCTGGCCTCGTAGCCGAGCAGGAGGATGGCGGACTTTGGAAATATTCCAGAAACGGTGGCGCGTCCGCCGCACTGAAACGGCAGTTTCGCATTGGCCCGCGAGACGGTCGGTCCGAGCTCGAACAATGCACCGTTCCCCGGAAACGCGCAGACCGCACCAGCCCATGCAGGACGCCGCCGATCCGCTGAACGAGAAGTCCGTTGATTCCATATCCCGAATGCTCACCTTGCGTAGCGACGGCTGATCGCCGCGAGTCCCAAATTATCTGACGACGGACAGCCGTGATCACGGTGAAGCCGAGAGCTTGAAGCTACGGATGACGTTCTTTCTGCGCCTTCGAGCTCGAACCCTTGGGCGTCTTCAGTTCGATGCTAAGCAGAGACCCGCCGGTGACATAAACGCGAACGTGGGTTCGCCTGCCGTAAGGCCCGTTACCTTTTCATCCATGCGCTCGCGCCGCGAACGCTTGGCTCGGTTCATATCACCAGCACAGGTGATCGGAAGGCGGCAAGGAACGACAACCGGTCGGGGGTGCATAAAAAGAAAGCCGCCTGCGTCTTCACAAGCGGCTAAGTCGAGGGAGGAACGCCCAAGGAGGGCCGCGACAGCAATAGCGCTACCGCATTTCCACATATAATCATTCGCGATTGACGGCTCAACTGAACGTGTGGTTGACGAACGGATACGAAGGTATATTGGCCTCGCCCTCGAAAGCGAGATGTCGCTTTCTGCCCGCCAGGCGGAGCTCTTACGATCACTCAAAGTTGTCGCTCGTGCCCTGACGCGCGCATCATGAAACACAGAAGAGAAGTGGTTGGCCGCGCGGAACTCGGAGCCAACGTCGAAGGGTTCGCCGTCTCGGACGACCGATCCTCGCACCGGATGACTACATGGTCCTAGTCGGCATGGCGGCGGGCAAACGTGCTCGAAATCGCCGAGCCGCCAATTGTTGTCGCGCGTGGGTGGAGCGATCAACAGAAGCGCGCCTATGCCATCTCCGACAATCGGCTGACCGCGCCAGCCATTGGTATGACGAGATGCTGGGGCTCGAAACGAACGATCTCTTGCATAGCGGGTTCGAGCTATCGCTGACCGGGATAAGTCTGCACGAGTTGTCGCGCCTATCGGCGGGCGTCAGCGAGCTAGAGCGATGTCGGAATTGCCCGATAGCGACGAGCCCCATACCCGACATGACGTTCATACTGTGATCAGGGGGAGACGGTTGCTGGGCGACCAAGTTCGCGATCCTGCCGCTCCCTCCGAGTTATGCACCAGGCGAAAACCTGCGACGGTGAATGCCAATTTGTTGGGCGATCGCCGATTCGTCCGCGCCGAGCTCCAGCGTCTCTGCACAATTTGCGCTTTGAACTCCTCCGACCAGCGTCGGCGAAGCCGCCGCGGCGCTCCCCCCAAGACGCTCGGCCACCACTTCGATTATATAAGGTTTGAGTTTCAGAATTATGCGCATATATGGAAGGTCACATCGGCTCACAACTCAGCGGCCAATAGCCGATCGCTTACCCACTCCACCAGACGGAGTCTCTGCTTTCAATTGCATAGACTGGCGGGGTTACGCGGGCGCGGTTGTAATGTGTCGGATCAAGGTGGTTACGGCCTCGGTTGCGCTGGCGTGTCGCATCCCGATCCTAAAGGAGGACTGCCTGTGACCACCGCCCGCTACGGCGCTACCGGAGGCGCGCGTCCGGGCGGCTTTGCTCTATCGAGTTACGCCATCACCCCGGGTACGACCAAGACCTTACTGCGTTGATGGGAACGCTCGGCGGGCGGCGGGTCGACCATCCTATATCGGAGACGGCCAAGGTTGAATTGTTCTGCTCGTTCCCGATCGAGCGATTTCGATCACACCGGCAGGGTGGAGCGACTTCGACCGGCGGTGAAGTCGGAAGTCGATCCAGCAGCCCAGCAACGCACCGGGTTCGAAAGCTGACCAGGTGATATTGGTACAAGCAGGCATTGAGGCTATTGACAGGGGCAATGGCGGGGCTCCGACAGGTCGAGCGCTACCGCCGTCAAGACGCGCCGATCACCGGCTTATCTTCAGCGCATGGACGCAACATGGCCGATTGCAGCTTGGCCAGTCGGACCGCGAATCGTGTTCTGGCTCTCAGCGCCGCCACCATCGATCGCCTACTCGTCGATGTGAAGATCGCGGCGACCGGCGGCAGGCGGCGCCGTGCCGGGTTCTATTCGGCAATCCGGCGCGAGGTCCCGATCCGCGCGTTCAATGACTGGAACAGCCCAGAGCCCGGCTTCTGCGAGGTCGACATGGTCGCCATGGCGGCACGTCGGTGGCTGGCTCGTTCATCCAAACCCTCACCATGGTCGATGTCGCCACCGGCTGGACGGAGTGCCTGCCGTTGCTGACGCGGGAAGGTTCGCTCGTCGTCGAGGCGATCAACCGCGCACAGAGCCTGTTCCCCTGGCTGTTGCGCGGCGTGGACTTCGACAACGATAGCGCCTTCAGGAGCGATGTCGTCGTGCCATGGTGTCGTGAACAGAAGCTCGAAGTCACTCGCTCGTGCGCCTATAAGAAGAACGATCAGGCGTTTGTCGAGCAGAAGAATGGCGCCGTCGTCCGCCGCCTCATGGGCTATGGCCGCTTCGATGGCGTCGAGACGGCGCGTATGATGGGCCGCCTCTATGCGGCGGCACGGCTCTACGTCAACTTCTTCAAGCCGTCGTTCAAGCTGAAGGAGGAGCGTCGCGAAGGGGCTAAAGTGATCAAGCGCTATCATCTCCCATCGACGCCCTATGAGCGTGCATTGGCGCATCCCAAGGTGACCGCGGCCGTGAAGAAACGGCTACGCGATCAGTATCGCTCGCTCGATCCGGTCGCGCTGTTGGCGGAGATTCGCGCCACCCAAGAGGAATTAGGTAATCGCGTCGATCGTCGTGCCGGACAGGCGCGCGGGCCGCAACCCGCTCACACTAGCGTCCTGCCAGCGACCGCGGCGACGTTCGCGAAGACGCTCGGCAAGACCGCGACGGTCGGCGAGCCGCGTGCCACGCACCGGCAAACTCGTCGGCCCTATAAGACCAGAGTTCGCATGCCGTCCAAGCTCGACCCGCATATTGCTGCGATTGAAGCCTGGCTCGCCGAGCAGCCGCAGCTCACGGCGCTCGCAATTGTCGGCCGGCTGTGCGAGAAATACCCCGAGGAGTTCGGAAAGACACAGCATTCGATTGTGCAACGTCTGCTGAGGGCGCTCAGACGAACTGCCGAACGGTTGGTCGCCCAGTGCCCGCTCGACGACGCCACGACCGCTGCCCCATTGCCCGGGGTTGTGGACGGCTCGGGCTATGTAGGGCCCGACCCGCCCACAGCCCCTCTCGTCGAGCAAGCCGGGAAAGCCATCTGGCGCGACCCATTTAATCGACATCGGATCGTCATCGGCAATGGCGCCATCAGGGTAACATTCTCAGATGCGGCAATACGGGGGTCAAATTTGCAGACCATGACGTAATTGCGGTCGGCGCCCGTGGCAGACAAGCTCCGTTATCGTGGAGCCCTCGCAATCAAATGATTCGAAGGAGCTCCCATGAAGCAGTACGTCGGGCTGGACGTCTCACGGAGAGAAACCGCTGTGTGCGTTGTCAACGAGACTGGTCAAGTAATCTTCGAAGGAAAAGCCAGGTCTAATCCTGGTGCCTTGACTGATCTGCTTAGCAAACATGCGCCTCTGCCGAGCGTATCGGCTTCGAGACCGGTGCGATGGCGAGTTGGCTATGGCATGAACTTCGCAGGGTTGAGCTTCCGGTGGTCTGCATCGACGCTCGGCATGCGCAGGCAGCCTTGTCGGTCCGAATGAACAAGAGCGATCAGAATGATGCGCGAGGCCTTGCCGAACTGGTGCGGGTTGGATGGTATCGAGAGGTCAAAGTCAAAAGTGCGGAAAGCCAGAATATCCGAGCGATCCTTGTCGCCAGATCTCGGCTAGTGTCCATGCGCCGAGACATCGAGAACCAGGTTCGCAGCTTGATCAAAGAATGTGGATTGCTATTCCCTCGCGCAATCGGCCAACAGTTCCGCAACCAGGTCAGGGAACTCTTGGGCGTCGATCACTTGCTTCTCAGCGTGATATCGCCGCTGCTCTCGATCCATGAGAACGTTTGTCAACAACAACGTAAGTTCGACAACGAGGTCCGCCGGTTGGCAAAGCTGGACGAGACGACGCGTCGCCTGATGACGGTCCCGGGGGGCGGTGTCGTGACGGCCCTAACGTTCCGCCACACGATCGATGACCCCTCGCGCTTCCGATCGGCTTCGACGGTCGGCGCCTACCTAGGCCTTACGCCGAGGCGCAGCCAATCCGGCGAAACCGACACCGACGGAAAGATATCTCGATGGGGCGACCGGCTTCTCCGAACTTACTTGTTCGAGGCCGCCACTGTCCTTCTTTATCGAACCAAAAAGTGGTCTTCCCTAAAGGCCTGGGGCATGAAGCTCGCCAAGCGGATCGGCATGAAGAAGGCAAAGGTCGCCATCGCCCGAAAGATCGCCGTGATTCTCCACTGCATCTGGGTCGATGGCACATCGTTACTGGGACCAGCCGAATCCAACCTGATATTTGCTCGCAAGTTTCTGGTCCGGTCCGCCGGACTGGCGATGTCCCGCTGGGACGGTGGTCGTGGTGACCTCGGTCAATCGGCTGGTGGCGGTTCGCCCGCACTCCGCTGCAAACGTTGAGGCGCCCGATCCGGACATCATCATGAGGCGCTCGCGACCTCGGAAAGGACCATGACCCCAGCTACGACATCAACCCAACCCGCTGAAGCGGCCAACGACGACGATTGCCAAGCCCGCTAGGCAATCGTCTCGCCATCCGCGATCGCTCCGTCTCCGCAACCTGACCGGCTCCGACGGAGCAATCGCTACCGGCGTGTCACTGGAGAGAGAAGAATGGTAGCTTGACAACAAACCGCAATTAAAGGGCCGATTGACAAATCGCCTTTGGGGCTCTCAAGGGCTTCCTGGACGTGCGCTATGGCACCCGCGACGGATCGGCCTGCGCCGAGTTCTCATGGGAAGGGCACGACGAGAATGATCCGAGCTGTGGTCGCGGATGGGCTATGATCGGCACTGCGGGCAGGCTCGTCGGCCACTTCTACATCCACAATGGCGACGATTCAGCCTTCGTCTGCGAACGCGGCTGAGTTCTTCAACAGCTTGCTCTCATGTTTGCTGTCAAGGGACTCGATCAAGCGGAGCCGCTTCCGGCTGAGCGCCCGGACGCTGGACTTCGAAGGTGCCCACGGTAGGAGGCAGGGAAGACGACGGTTGATCAAGCTCTCATGCGCGGGTTGGGCACCGCATGACCGTGGTTTCGTCTTGGGGCTGCCTCGGTCTAGGGGGCGAGCGTCGGCAATGCCGGCTCATAACAGGCCACGAGGATTCCCCACCGCGCCCTGCCTCCTGCCCTAGGCACCGATATGGTCGAGCAGCGCTCTTCAGGCGGCCGGCCCGAGTTGGGCTAGACGAGTGATCGCCCACAGGAAGCCGACCATCTCGCGTGCGATGGCGGTGGTGACAGTCACCTTGGGTTTGCCGGCCGCCGGCAAGCTGCGATAGCGGGCGCAGAGCCTGACGGGCCTTCCAGGCGATATCGCGGATAGCTTGAGGCAGGCGCTCGTTGCGGTCATGGAGCTTGCGACTGACGCGGGCTTGCATGCGATAGGTCCATGCTCCCTCGATCAGAGCCCGCCTGGCCAGAGCGTTGCCAGCCTTGGTGATGCCGCCGCGTCGGATGATGGCGCCGCTCGAATGCTCCGACGGCATGAGGCCGAGAAAGGCCATCAACTGGCGGGGATTGTCGAAGCGAGAGAAGTCGCCGATTTCAGCAACCACCGTCACGGCAACGATGAAGGCGACGCCGCGCATGGCCTGCACGGCCTCAACGAATGGCGTCATCCACATTGTGGCGCCAGCTCCTCGATCCGCTTGATCCAGCAGTCCACACGGGCCTCAGCGTCGGTCACGAATGTAGTCGTGCAGAACGATTTGGCTCGCCGGGTGATCAAAGCGCACCGTGGTGAGCCAGCGACGATAAGCCAGAGTCCACCCCCTTCTTCCCGGCATAGATGCGCCCATGTCGCAGCAGGAAAGCCTTGGAGATTTTGCCGTCCCTTGCCGAGCACACGCATCGCCGTGGCGCGGGCTCTGACCAAGTCGCGCATGGCCTCGTGCGCCGCATCCGGAACCCACACCGCTGTCAGCTCGCCGCTCCGGTGCAGCTTGGCCAGCATCGCCGCATCGCGCCGGTCGGTTTTTACCCGATCCCCGGCCTTCATTGGGATTAGCGAGGGGCCACCACGATGCAATTGTGCCCCAGTGCCGTCAGTTGGCGATGCAGGCCATATCCGCAGGGGCCGGCTTCGTAGCAAAAACTTACCTGCCGGTCACCCTTGCCAAGCTTCTTCGCCAGCTTGTCGATCTGATCGGCGCGATTGGGGATGATCCCCAAGTTACGAATTCCCCGCCGCGCATCTCTTCGGCCACCGCGACCGAAATCGTCGCCTTGTGCACATCCAGCCCCACGAAAATGCTATCGTTCATCAGGCCCGCTCCCCAAGCTTGAGGCTCGGCGCTGGACCATCCGGCGCAACCCTCGATAGGAGCTTGCCGCGGGGCGCGCCGCCCGTCACCTCAGAGGGCGAACGTAGGTCTAGGCCTTCGATGCGATCTCTCGCACGACCTCAGGCATGTGCCGGCTTGCGAAGTACTTTCGTTTCCCTAACTTGGCCGGATAGCGGTAAGTCCAGGCGGTCTCAGCTAAAACCCGGCGCACTCTGGCATTTCCAGTGTTGGTGATGCCACCACGGCGTACGGCATCACCGGTCGAGCGTTCCGAAGGTACAAGGCCGAGATAGACCATTAATTGCCGCGGGTTCCTAAAGCGGCGGACGTCACCAACCTCAACCATGAAGGTCGCCGCGCAAATGAGCCGGACCCCGCGCAAAGCCTGCAAACGTTCGACCACCGGTGTAAGCGGCCAGTCGAGCATGCTGTCTGCGATTGCCTTTTCCAAACGCAATACTCTTTCCCGCACTGCGACTCCGCGACGATCAACTCCTGCAGGACAGTCTGCTGGCCCGAATACGCAAAGCTGAGTCCGTGCATCCAGTACTTCGTTCCCCAGGCTTTCAAGCCGGGAAAATCTTGCCATGTCGCAACAGAAAGGATCGGATCTCCTGTCGTTTGCGGGTCCGATCCTTCACTGCAGCCTCCCGCGCACGGATCAAGTCACGCATAGCTTCATGCGCTGCGTCTGGAGTCCAGATCTCGTCAGTTCGCCGGCATGGAACAAGCGGGCAAGCTTCTCGGCATCCCGGCGGTTTGTTTTTGATCCGATCACCGGGCTTGTGTGGAATCAGCGACGGGGCAATGACAGCACATTCATGGCCAAGTGTTTCGATCTCTCGCTTCAGCCCATATCCCGTCGGCCCAGCCTCATAGCAAAATCTCAAACGCGCGAAGTTGCGGACGAGCCGTCCTACCGACGCGTTGTCAGAAGATATTTCCCCCAGATAGCGAACCTCGCCGTTGCGCCCGCTCTCGGCAACCGCAACTGCATGTCGATCTTTGGAAACATCCAAACCTACGAAAAGGGCGTTGTTGTCTTCCACAGTTCGTCCTCCTGGCGTGAGGATAGGCCCCTTGAGCAACCCTCGTTCAACACCGCCAGTGTAGGGCGAACCACCTCACCGCCGGCATACCAGAAAAGACATACGGTCTTACGATCAAACAAACATTAGGGTCTGTACCTAATTAGCGAACTGTGATTCCCTCGCAGCGGGTTGATTCCACGCGGGGGACTTCGATGCGCAAGGGACTGTTCTGGCTCAACGACAAGCAATGGGCTCTGATAGAGCCGCATCTGCCAACGAACCAGACCGGACCGGTGCGCGATGACGATCGACGCGTCATCAGCGGTATCATTCACATGCTTCAGTGCGGCGCACGCTGGCGCGATTGCCCGCCCGACTATGGTCCGTACACGACGATCTACAATCGTTTCAATCGCTGGGCCAAGCGCGGACATTGGCGGGCGATCTTTGAAGCGCTCGCCCGCTGCGGCAAAGACGGCGTGACTTTGTCCATCGACTCCACCACGATCAAAGCGCATCGCTCGGCGAGCGGCGGAAAAGGGGGGAGCATGAACAAGCGATCGGCCGCTCGCGCGGCGGGCGGACCACGAAAATCCACGCGCTGAGCGACCCTGACTGCAGACCTTGCGCATTTCATCTCACTCCAGGCCAGGACGCTGATATTGCCGCAGCGCCAGCCCTTTTGGAACTCGCGCCACCCATGTCTGCCCTCATTGGCGACAAAGGGTACGACGGCGACGGCTTTCGAGCCGAAATCGTCGATCGTGGTGCCAAGCCTGTCATTCCAAACAAATCCAACAGGGTCACTCTCCACAGCTTCAGCAAACGCGCCTACAAGGGGCGCAACGTCATCGAGCGCTGTTTCTGCCGCCTCAAGGATTTCAGGCGTGTCGCAACTCGCTACGACAAACTAGCCAGGAACTTCTTGGCTGCCATCCATCTCGCCGCCATCGCTGCCTATTGGATCAATTGAGTCCGAGCCCTAGTACAAAATGCAGCAAGCCGCGTGCTATGCCCAACGACAACTGCCCCGAGCAAAATCGTCTCTCGTGCGATCACCAGGTCACCGCTGCTCGGCCGCTACAATTTCCGCCGTTATCTTTTCGCGCTCGGCTTCAATCTCACGAACAAGCATTTGGAAGCTGAATACATTCGACCTCACCCACGACCAAAGCCTATCGCCTTCTCCAAGTGCTCTCGGCCGGAGCGAAGCGGCTCGTAGAACCTCGCAACAAGGATTGGATTCTGAAAAGCGTGCGTGAAGGTCGCTTGCAAATCCCGCAATCAGACGACGGTCTTATGAATAACTGTGCAGTTGGCCAGCATACCGATGTACAATTTTGACGGCATCTCCTCCAACGACTTGAATCGACGCCAAGCACGGCAGGCAAGCTGAACTCAACAGGGTAGGTTGAACCCTACAAGTCTTGGCGGGTGGAAGGTTCAACGAATCAAACTAGGATTGGTTAAAAGGATCGATCATCTTGCATTAGGGAACCGTTGATAAGGAGTGCCAAGCGAAGCGGCCACTGATGTCGGCATCGGGTTTGGCTGCGTAGAATGCCACCATGCTCCAAACGCCTGCCAGTTCATTGGGGCAGAGGCCGGCCATCAGCTGGGATTCTACTCGCATCATAATCCAGCTAGTGGTTTTCGGCTGGCGAAACCCTGGAAACCAGCTTCGGTATCCTAGCTCAAATTCGTCGTGCGCATTGATCGCCTGTCATGAATTTCCTTCACCAGCACCTATCCCCCGTATTCCTGGCGGCGTCCGGGAACGTCTGACCAGATGAAGGAGATCAGACATGGCCTACCAGAAACTGACCAATCAAAGCGGACGGATGCTCAACGGGTCGCTCCTCACGCGTGTTGCCTCGGAGCCGGACCAGCCCGACACGATCATCACGTCGGCGCTGCCGCGGGACGGCAGGCAGACGGTCGACTATGGTAATCTGCAGAATCCTTTTCCGAACTGGCGAGCGATTTCTTGTTCCGATGGCGCGTTTTCACATGAACACCGGAGACTGCCCGTCGGTTCGATTAGCACGTTTTTCAGGGGCTTGGCCATCTTGCGGCAACACGCTATCGGCGCCATTTGTGCCGCGGTCGTTGGAATGTCGCCGCTCTCTGCCGAGCCCTTGGCACTGCGCAGCTATCACGCGCCGATCGGCGAGAGCTCGATCTCCGGCATTTCGTCAGGCGCCTTCATGGCAGTCCAGTTCGGCACAGCCTGGTCCTCGATCGTCAAGGGAGTGGGGGTGGTCGCTGGCGGTCCCTATTGGTGCGCTGAGGCCAAGATGTGGCGTGCGACGGGTCCGTGCATGAAAGGGCCTGCATCGGGCCTGAACATCACGGCGTTCACGACGAAGGCTGATGCGAACGCGTCAGCAGGCAAGATCGATCCGGATAGTAACCTTGCCGGGCAGAAGATCTACCTCTTTCACGGCTACAACGACGCGGTCGTCGATAGGGCCGTCACCGACGCGGCTGCCGACTTCTACCGTCGCTATCTAGGTGACGCCAATCGAGGCAATCTCTTCTATCAGACCGTCCTCGGCGCCGGGCACTCCTTCGTGGTGGCCAAGCAGGGCGACACCGGACTGAATAGCTGCAGTGCTAACAAGGAACCGTATATTGACCAATGCGGCTACGATCAGGCCGGAATCATCCTGCAGCATATTTATGGCCGCCTCAATCCACCTAATCGCGGGCAGCTCGCGGGCGTCGTGAAGAGCTTCGATCAGTCACTCTATACCAGGCCGCAGGCGCCCGCCGCGTTGAGCCTGAGTGATACCGGCTATCTCTTCGTGCCTCAGGACTGCGAGCAAGGCGCCCTCTGCCGTGTCCACGTGGCGCTGCACGGATGCCGCCAGAACGCCCGCGAGATCGGGCTCAAGTTTGTCAATGATACCGGCTACAATGCCTGGGCGGATACGAACCATTTAATCATTCTCTATCCACAGACCAGGACCAGCCTATATCGGCCCACCAATCCGCAGGCCTGCTGGGACTGGTGGGGCTACGTCAATCACACGAGCAGCTACGTGACGACGTCTGGGGCGCAGATCCAAGCGATCAAAGCCATGCTCGACGCGCTCGCGGCCGATGGCGCGACGCCGGTCAGCGCGACGCGGCAATTGACATCAGCACCTCAGGGGCTCACGGTGATCGATGCTTCGGATACTAGCGTTGATCTGGTCTGGTCGCCGCTGGCAGGAGCATCGACTTACCGCGTGCTGCGTGCAGGCCCTGATGACACATTTCAGAGGATCGGCGAGGTTGCAGGAGCTAGCTTCGGCGATTCCGATCTTAGGCCGCAAACAACATATCGCTGGCGCGTCTCGGCCGTTCTCAATGGAGCAGAAGGACCCGCGTCCGAGGAGGCCAGCGCGACCACGCGCTCGACGCCTCCACGCTGCAAGCATCCGGGGACTTGCCCGGTGACCCAATAGAAGACTCTTGGCCTCTACCGCCTGCGACGAGAGGCCGGTTCGCATCGGCGCCGTGCCAATCCTGGCAATCTCATCTTCCAGGCGTGGAGACGCTCCGCGGGGACGTTTAAGCTAACTGAGATCTTTTATGAAGTGGGCGTTGACCTTGCCCCACGGGCATAATCCAGTTTGAAGTTCGTTCTGGCCGACGACAAGGACCAGAGCATGAAGCGCAGCCGCTTTTCGGAAGAGATGGGGTATTCGGTCCCGATCGTCTGACCTATTTGCTGCGCGGCACGTTTTGGCTGACGATCATGGACCAACTCCATCCGAAGGAGAAAAGTCATGATCTACGTCGGCCTCGATGTTTTGCTGAATTCCGCTGCGGTATGTGCGGTGGACGAGACCGGAAAGCTTATCCGGGAGGGAACCACCTTGGCGGATGCGCCATCGATTGTGCAGTACCTCGAACCATGGGCTGGTCAAGTTCAACGGGTGGGCCTTGAGGCAGGACCGACGTCAGAATGGCTGACCGCAAATCTAATCGAACTGGGCCGCCGGCCGTCAGTTTGGAAGCCCGCCAGGTTAAGGCGGCACTTTCGGCCATGCCGGTGAAGACCGATCGGAATGACGCCCGTGGGATCGCGCAGGTGGTGAGAACGGGATGGTTCAAGCCTGTTCACGTCAAGAGCATCGGCAGTCAAAGGGCCCGGACGCTGGCCGCGGCTCGCAAGCATATCATCCGCTCCATCGCTGCCGCAGAGCAAGTCATCCGCGGACTTCTGCGTCCGCTCGGTCTCAAAGTCGGAGTCGTCTCGCGGAGTCTGTTCGCGACGCGAGTTCGTGAGTTGGTCGGCGATGACGACTTGCTGGAGGCGATCATGAATCCGCTGCTTGCCGGACGCGAAGCGCTGATGCGGGAGTACGGCCGACTGCATCGTCTGGTTCTGAAGGCCGTGCGCAGTGACCCGGCTTGTCGGCTCTTGATGACAATGCCGGGATCGGCCCGGTCTCTGCGTTGACCTTCCGCTCCACTGTGGACGATCCGAGGCGATTCCTGCATTCCCAATCCGTCGGTGCCTATCTGGGGTTAACGCCCCGGCGATACCAATCTGGCGAGCTTGATCGGGTGGGACGGATCACAAAAGTCGGAGATGGAGAGACGCGCACAGCCCTGTTCGAAGCTGCCAACGTTGTTCTCAGGCCATCAACCCGATGGTCTCCGATGAAGGCTTGGGCGGTGCGTGTTGCCCACCGGCAAGGAAGCAAGCGAGCGAAGGTCGCGCTGGCCAGAAAGATGGCTGTCGTCCTTCACCGAATGTGGGTTGATGGAACCGAATTCCGATGGACGGCGGTGGCGTAAGGACGCCATCGCCATCCCAAGAGACGCCCGTCGCGGGGCGTGGGGATGGTCGAGTTCGTATGATCTGTCGTGACGTCCGCCCTCCAGGCGGCTGACTACGCCGAAGAGCTTGAACCGACCATTCAACCGAATCCCATCGTGTGGCGGCTTTGCCGACCACGAACAGAAGCAAGGTACCCGCGGCACGCGCTCTTGAGGGATTGACAGAAGCAGACCGAATACAGAAGCAGATCATCGGGACTTTGAAGGAGCACGAGGCTGGCGTGTCGGTTGCCGATCTGTGCCGGAAGCACGGCGTCAGCGACGCCAGCATCTACAAATGGAAAGCCAAGTTTGGCTGGATGGAGGTGTCGGAGTCTAAGCGGCTGAAGGCACTGGAGGATGAGAACACGCGGCTGAAGCGGCTGCTGGCGGATGCCATGCTCGACAATGTCGCGCTGAAGGACTTGCTGGGAAAGAATGTATGGTCCGCCCCGTCCGCGCAAGGGTTCGTAACAGCAAAAATGACGCTTCCAGTTGCATAAATGTATCCGGCCTCTCGCGAGTGGACTGCGGTTGCAGCCAGGCCATGATGAGATCCGCGCACGCCGTTCCCAATAAATGGTTCGGGCACGAAGCCCGCTTTTTTGCACAGGGCTTACGGCATGTTGATCCACTGTTTCGTCATCACTGTTCCCGAGCCTTGCAATCGAAGCCAGAAGCGTCAGGTGAAAGCAGGATCTCTGCGTTCGTAGAGAGCTCCAGGCTTGTTCAAGACCACCCAGACAATTCGGGCCATCTTGGCCGCTAGGGCGACGCCGGCCTTGTTCGGATGCATCCGAGCCTGCAGCCCGTCGAGCCAGTTTCCTAGGCGATCGCGCGTCCGGTCCAAATGCCGGAAGCAAGATCGCGCGCCATGCACTAAAAGTGTTCTCACATGACGGTTGCCGCGTTTGCTGACGCCAAGCAACCTCTGTCGAGTATTGCCTGGGCACTAACCCCAGCCAGGCAGCAAGGTCGCGGGCCTTGCGAAACTGCAGCCCATCACCGATCGCGGCAAGTACAGCGGTCGCACCCAATGCGCCGATACCAGGGATTGTCATCAGCCGGCGTGTGACGTCCTCTCGATCGGCGACCGCTTCGATCTCCTGTGTCACTTCGCGGATCCGTTCTTCGAGGCAGCGGAGATCAGCGAAAAGATCGCCCACCAGGCGACGCATCACTGGTGACAAATCGTTTCCTTCGTCATTCAAAGCGCGCGGCAACTCGAGTTTGAATATTCCGACACCCTGACGCAAAGGTGCGCCGTACTCGAGGCAGAAAGCCCGCATCTGATTGATCAGGCGTGTCCTCGAGCCGACAATCTGCTCACGGATCCGATGCAGCGCTTGAAGATCGACTTGGTCCTCCTCCTTCACGGCGACGAAGCGCATTGTCTGTCGCGTCGCGGCCTCAGCGATCGCCTCAGCGTCGATGATATCGTTCTTGTTTGACTTCACGTAGGGCTTCACGAATTGCGCGGGGTAGCGTCAGTTCCTCGTCATCCAACAAGTCCGCCAGACCATCCACCCGTTGCCGGCCTTGCCCGACAATGATTCCGAACTCAGCAAAGTGAGCCCGAATGGCGCAAGCTGTCATGGTGCGTTGGCGGACCAGCAAGCCTCTTGCACGATGAAGCATCAAGAAGCCCTGGTTCTCGACGCTCTTGATTAGAACGAACGCATATTGACGGGTGACCGCTTGGCAGATCGCGGCCGCGTCAGCGGCGTCATTCTGGGCTCCTCTTCGTACGTAGGGTTTAACATAGGCTGATTGGATCAATCTCACATCGTGTCCCAACTGCCGAATCTTCCCGCGCCCAGTGGTGAGCAGTCGCGCAGCCCTCAATGCCGACCAGGCAAGGTGCGAGCGAGGAGAAGAACGACACGATCTCGCCTCGCCGGAGGCGTAGGCGACCGGCCACTTGGCCATGGCCATCAACTGCATGGACGTGAAAGACGTGCTTCGAAATGTCCAACCCAATTGTCGCGATGCTGGCGGGCCGATTTCAACGATGCACGACCACACTCGCGGCTCGGATGGAAGACGCCGTCCGAGTTCGCCTTGACCTGCCATCCCCGCCGGGATCTGGCGCTGCGCTATGCCGAGGGCTCCGCGCCAGCTCCCGTCGCTACCACCGCCCAACCGAGCAAATCCAACAGCCGCGGCGAACTCAGGACTGGATAAAACTTGATGTGGTGGAACGGCCCGCTCCAACAGCATCAAAGTGCTAGAACGTGGTCGTTGTTCGAACGCCACAAAGGAGGGACCGTTCCGTGAAACAGGTTATCACCATCGGGCTCGATCTGGCCAAGCACGTTTTCCAGGTTCACGGGGCGGATGCCGAGGACTCACCCGTGTTCAACCGGAAGCTACGGCGCAGCGAAGTTCTGCGTTTCTTTGAGAAGCTGCCATCATGCCTGGTGGGAATGGAAGCATGCGGTAGCGCCCGCTATTGGGCACGCGAGATCGTAGCTCTCGGTCATGAGGTCCGGCTCATTCCGCCGGCTTATGTCAAACCCTTCGTCAAGCGTGGTAAGACGGATGGGGCGGACGCGGAGGCCATCAGCGAAGCGGTGACCCGAAAGACCATGCGCTTCGTGCCGATTAAGACGGCTGAGCAATAGGCTGCCGCGATGGTGCTGAAGACCCGCGCTCTTCTAGTGCGGCAGCGAACGCAGGCGGTCAACGCGTTGCGCGCGCATCTGGCAGAATTGGCATCATCGCCACCGCCGGCCTGGCGAAGGTTGAGGCGCTGGTCGCAATCATACGGGATGAGACAGATGCCCGCCTGCCCGCAGCAGCGCGTTTCGCGCTGACGGCTATTGCCGACCAGATTGAAGCTTCAGCCGACCAGATCGAGAGGCTCGAGCGCGCAATCGTCGTGGAGGCCAAGCGCGACGAGGACATGCGTCGGTTGACCACAATCCCTGGCGGCCGCACCATCAAAGGGCCGGACAGATGGCAGCATCCGACTACGTGCCGCTCTTCTTCAAAAATCGTTTGCATCTTGCGGGGCTTCCACAGATGAGTACGCGGCGGGTGACCGAGAAACGAGAGAGTAGGGCACCTTCTCATGTGGCGCCCGCGTATACCATAGGTTCTTCGAGACCGCCGACTGTTGGGTCGAGTATAACGGAGAGGAACCATGAGCCTCGGAGCCATTCTGGCGCACTGGGGATGACAAGACCCGCACTCGTGAACTAGTTCGATGCGGTAGGAGTGACCATGCATCTGTGGCAGCGGTGCGTCTCGAGTATGATCTTGCCCCCATATGTGGAACGGCCCGCGAGGCAAGAGCTTTTTGCGCGCGGCACAATATGGCCGCTGGCCTCGATGAGATCGCGGAACGAGAAACCAAATCAAGTTTACGCGCTTGAGCGCATTGGGGGCAGTAGCTTCACTCGTTTCGGGATTTCGTCCCAAGGGTTCATCGCCTGTTGTTGCACCATTGCCCTCTGCCGGCCTACGCCGATGAAGCTGCTGGCCCGTATGGGAGTTCGCAGACCGGAACCAAATCATAATGCGTGCTCTAGGCACGGTGAGTACGCCTGGTTCTTCCGGCTTCGTCTCGCCGACTGTTGCGTCATACCCTACCTTCGACCGACTACATCTCGGACGACCTCAGGTCCGCCAAGGTCACGCCTTGGCAGCGACCGGAGCTCTGTAATTCTCCTGCTTCAGAAGCAGCGCCCAGACGATCCGCGCTGTCTTGTTGGCCAACGCGACTGTTACAAGCATGCGCGGTTGCGAGCCAGCATCTGTTCGAGCCGAGAACCCTTCGGCGCCCCCGCTTGCTTGCCTGCTTTACGACGGCGCTACTGCCGATGATGAGCAGGCGTCTGAGCGTGCGTTCGCCCATTTTGGAAGTTGCACCGAGCTTCTGCTTGCCGCCTGTCGATCTTTGAAGAGGCGTGAGACCTAACCAGGCGGCGAAGTCACGCCCCTTGGCAAAGTGTCGGCTGGCGGGGCTAAGGCGACGATCGCAGTGGCTGAGATTGGGCCGATACCTGGGATCGTCATTAGCCTGCGGGATGCTTCATCTTCCCGAGCGCGCCTAGCGATCTCGTTGTCGAGATCCTCAATCTTGCCGTTCAGGCTGTCTAGCAGGTCTAGCATCACTCGGAACATGGCGCGGGCCTCCACGGGAAGCGAATTAACCATCTCTTCTTCCTCGATCAGGTCGGCGAGCATCGCCACATGCGACGGCCCCTTGGGCGCGACCCAACCATATTCCGTGAGGTGTCCCCGGACCGCGTTGATGAGCTGAGTTCGCTGCCGCACTAGCAGATCACGGGTTCTAAACGCCAGGTCGGCCGCCTGCTGCTCTTTGCTCTTAACGGCTAGGAACCGCATGCTGGGCCGCTGAGCGGCTTCACAAATCGCCTCGGCATCGATCGCGTCGTTCTTCTGTCGCTTTACGAACGGCTTTACGTAGGCTGGCGGGATCAGCCGCACCGGTTGGCCAAGCTGAGTGAGCTGGCGAGCCCAGTGATGAGCACCGCCACACGCTTCCAACGCGACGGTACAACTCGGCTGGGCTGCAAAGAAGTCCAGTAGTTTTCCCCGAGTAATCCGTTTGCTGAATACATTCGCCCGTTCCCGTCCGCTCCATGAGCGTGGAAAACATGTTTGGCGATATCCAGACCGATTATGCTAACCTCCGCCACGGATGCCTCCCTTAAGTCGTGCTAAACACCTCCACTTTGGCGCATCGATGCCGTCGGCGGGGCGTCCACCCCATCATAAGTCTTCGTCGATGTTCGGTTCGCCGCGACACAGAACGCCTTTGAATCGGAGCAAAGGTTGCGATGACCATCAACCGAGCTCCGGCGGAACAGTAATGATGAAGTTGCCATCACGCCTTGAGCGGAATTATAGGTCGCGCAATTCAGCTAGCTACTCAATCGGTGCCGGCGCTCTTTCGACTTGACGCAGTTGGCCGGCTGTTCCAAATAGTTTGGCGCACGAGATGCATTGCTGCCAGCGCAGCCGTGAAGACCATCGTCAGCAGCAGGATCGCCACGGTGGCTTCGCGGATGTCCTGAACCTGCCAGCTATACCCCCTGGCGTCGACCGCTCGACCTGTTTGTCCAATTATCCATGGCACGATATGTGTGAGGCCGGCGCTTACGTAAAAAAGGATGCCAATCGCTGGTAGCTTAGGGCTCATCCTTGGATACGGCTGGAGGCAGCTACGGCGGAGATAGAGCGCGAAGGCGTAAAAAATCAGCCATGAGGTAAGAAGCCAACCAAGATAGTTGGAGAGAGGAACACCGAATACCCCACCGCCGTCGTGCCATATCCAGACCTTGGCGATTGTCGCGTTGGGGGCATCCATCACAAGATCCCATTGGGTCATCACGAACGCAGCGACGACGGGCAGGGCGATCAAGTTGAAAAGGCGATGGAGCTGACGGTCGGCGCCATCAAGCAGAACCGACGCGACTACCCAGGAAAAATAACCGGCTCCGAACCATAGCGGTCCCACAATAATCGGAATCAAGCCGACGTGCGACAAGTTCGGTCCTACCTCGAAATGATAGACGCCGAATGGAAAGCCCGTGGCGGTGCTGAGATTCTCCATCGCAAATGCAATTGCATTGCAAGCAACGAACAGGACCAAGGCTCGCCGTGGACCATAGTCAAAAGTGGCATGGACCAGCGCGCAGCCAATGAAAATCGCCGCGAGCGCTTGCGCAAGCGGGGTTGGATTCCAGGAAAACCCAATTGCCGCAGCAAGAATGCCAGCGATGGCCAACCAAAGCGCGGGCTCCTGCCGCGCCCAGAATCTGCTGCGCGCAACATTATCTAACGTCATTGCGCATCGTTTCCGTCGGCTGAGCGAGCAATCAACGGCAACGCAGTTGCGTTGACTATCCACCCTATCTATTGCAAGAAAATGGCACTGCTTGGTCTCTTCTGAACCTGTGAATCTTGCCGAAGAGATCTTTTCTTTCCTTAGTCTCCCAAGCGTATGCGCGCGGATAGTCAGGTATAAGAATAATCGCCGCGCCGAAAGTTTGTTCACCTCGGAGGGAATAGTGCGCGATCGACCCAATTTGGCACTTGGCGAATTGCTTACCTTGCTACAGATGACGGACCGGCCATCTTGTCTCTCAGCCTTCGCTGAACGGTTTCGACCAGAGCCGCTCCGCGAAATCCAGATGGCACTTCATTACTCCCGAGGGAGTTTTGGAATTGGCAAGAGTTTTCAGAAGATTGGTTTGAGCGTGCAGAGAGGAAGCAGCCAGCTTTGCCCCCTCCTTCAATGCCGCAGCGAACAGGTCTGTTGTCTCTTCGAGAGATATTTTCCATTCTGGAGGCGCAAATGAATGGCTTGATGCGGCCCTCGCTGATTCTCCAACATCGTGCGTAGTGCCAGCCGCTCCAGAGGTTGATGCCTGGGCGGCCTGTTCGAGCTCCGGATCTGTCTTTCGTTCGCGTTTCTCGTATTCGGGGCTTCTCGCGGGCATTCAACGTCTCCCCATCTGAACAGGATCGCAGCGCTGCGTGGTCTAGATCCGACCAAGAGGCTTCCGGAAAGTACCACAAGCGGCAACATACCGAACCTATCTCATTTGGTAGCACTTGCTCAATCGGGATCGCTTAAGCGGATACCCAACAGGACGTGAATTGCCAGAGAGCTACCTAGCCGAACTCCTTCGGCGCTGATGTGGAGGCGAGACATTTGTTGGCACGCACACGTCCCCCTCTAGAAGAGTCCGTATGCGCGCAGCGATCTTCCGTGCCTCCTCGGGCCCGGGGTCGCGTTTCACGCAATCGAGGATGCCCAACACTTCCTGAGCCTCCTCGGCATTAAACGTCGCGACTTGGCGATCTGCCAGGCTCAACAGCGGATCGACCGCAAGAGCCTGATTGGCAGCAAGCACCGCAAGCGCTTGCGACCGCAGGGACGTGATGTGCCGCTCGAATGTGTGCATTCGTTAGCCTTTACTACCTTGTAAGGTGGCGTCGCAGCCGCCGGTGGCCAGCCCCGCCTATGAAGACTGTGGCCGGCCACCTTTGCTCCTGAGACATATTCCCGAGGCGCCATCAGATAATGGCGCAGACAAGTAACCGGGGCACCTACCTGAATTGGTCGGCGGCATGGTCCGCCGCTGAACGCTAACCTTGTTGCTCCTTTTGCATGCGGAAGAAGAGATCCCCGTGGCCAGACTCGCACGCGTTCGTTGCATCGGTAAGACCGACAGGACGATTCCACACGAGAGAATTAGCAGCGTCGGCGGGGTATATTCGAACGGAAGTCACTGGGAGCAATCTGTCGTTCAGACGATCAGAGACATCGAAAGCGGCGCGCGGGAATTCTATGTCCAGGAAGACGGGCTCACTGCTGGTTTGATCGTGGCCAAACACAAAGGGCACAAGTACATCAAGACGACAGCAGACGGCATTCAGCCAGACAATCTTCTTTCACTCGCTGAGTGTCCGTGATCCTTGTCCATCCGAGATTGTTCGCCGTCAGGGCCTGTGAGAAACAGGGGGATTTTGCGGAGGGAGGAGTTCTGGTTCATCGTAGCCACCAGAAGCGAAGATGAAGCAGAGAAAAGCGTCGGCAGACCAAGTACCAAAGGACATTCGGCGCCAGACCCGCCGGCAGTATTCGGCGGAAGTGAAGATCCGCATCGTGCTGGAAGGATTGCGCGGCGAGGAGAACATCTCCGAGCTTTGTCGCCGAGAAGACATTGCCGCCTCGATGTATTACGGCTGGTCCAAGGAGTTTCTCGAGGCCGGCAAGCGCCGCCTGGCCGGCGACATTTGGCCTGGGGGGTGTTTAGTCTCAGACTTTGATGGTGCATCCTTCGTCGCACGATTCGAAGGAAGCGCTTTGGGACAGATTTATACGACTGCGCCACCACGAGGGAGGCAGTCCGTCGAGCAATACAAAACAGTCAAGAGAGCCTGAGAGGTCTCGCCAAGGCGCTACGGGATCAACCAGAAGACAGTCGCGAAGTGGAAGCAGCGCGAGACAGTCACCGATCGTTCGACTGGCCCCAAGGAAGCCAAGTCGACTGTCCTTTCCATCGAGGAGGAGGCGATCATCGTTGCTTTCCGGCAGCATACGCTGCTGCCACTCGACGATTGCCTCTATGCAGCCGACTATCCCGCATCTGACGCGGTCATCCCTGCATCGCTGCCTCCAGCGTCACGGCATCAGCCGATTGCCGGAAGTCGGGGGTGGCAAGCCCTCGAAGAAGAAGTTCAAGGCTTATCCGATCGGCTACTTCCATATCGACATCGCCGAGCTCCAGACCGCCGAAGGCAAGCTCTAC
This sequence comes from Bradyrhizobium sp. SMVTL-02, assembly GCF_051853005.1. Classification (NCBI taxonomy): domain Bacteria; kingdom Pseudomonadati; phylum Pseudomonadota; class Alphaproteobacteria; order Hyphomicrobiales; family Nitrobacteraceae; genus Bradyrhizobium; species Bradyrhizobium sp. SMVTL-02. The sequence continues at coordinate 8,144,053 of NZ_CP182469.1, forward strand.
CTCTACGTCGCAATCGATCGCACCAGCAAGTTCGCGCTCATGCAACTGGCCAGGAAAACGGGAAGGACCTCGGCCGCGGCCTTCCTCGAAGCTCTTATTGCGTCCACCGTGAAGAATGCAGATCCACCTGACAGATAGACAGAATTTGTCTCGGTAAAGTATTCGATTTTGCAGGAAAGCTGGGTGTTGTACCTGGCTTTCTTGCGTTTTGGGATTTTGCTCTTGAGCGATTCGTGATTCCCTGACGGCGTCGTCGACATTGGGGAATGCGATGAGCAAACCGCGGGATGATCGCCAGAAAGACCTGCTGCTTCCGGCGCTGGATCAGATCATCGACATGGGTCATCCGCTGGTTCGGTTGGCGGCGCTGATCGACTGGAAGTTTCTGGATGAGCGCTTTGGTTCGGTGTGCCAGGCGGGGTCGGGGCAGCCTGGCCTGCCGACGCGGCTTGTCGCCGGCCTGTTCATTCTGAAGCACATGCACAACCTGTCGGATGAGGTGCTGTGCGCCCGCTGGATCGAGAATCCCTACTACCAATACTTCTGCGGCGAATTGAGCTTCTGCCACCGGCTGCCGTTCGATCGATCGTCGATGACACGCTGGCGTCATCGGCTCGGGGAGGAGCAACTCGTCGCGCTAATTCAGGAAAGTCTGTCGGTGGCGCACAAGACTGGCGCGATCGGCGCCAAGGACCTGGAGCGGGTGGTGGTCGATACCACAGTGCAGCCCAAGGCAGTTGCGCATCCGACCGATGCACGGCTGATGCATCGGGCCATCATCAAGCTCGTCGGGCTCGCCAAGCGCAACCGTGTGCCGCTGCGCCAGAGCTATCTGCGCCTGGCCAAGCGCGCCGCCATCATGGTCGGCCGCTATACCCACGCCCACCAGTTCAAACGCGCCCGGCGCCAGCTCAAGTTTCTGCGGACACGGCTTGGCCGGATCATCCGCGACATCCGCCGCAAGATTGATGGCGATTCGGTGCTGGAAGCGCGGTTCGGCCCGCTGCTCGGTTTAGCGCAGCAGGTGCGCAGCCAGGATCAGCATCAGCGCGGTCCGAAGGTCTATGCGTTACATGCCCCTGAGGTCGAGTGCATCGGCAAGGGGAAAGCCCGCGCGCCTTACGAGTTCGGGTGCAAGGTCAGTATTGCCACCCCTGTGACGTCTCCGAAGGGCGGGCAGTTCGTGCTCCATGCCAAGGCGCTGCATGGCAATCCCTTCGACGGGCACACGCTCGGCCCTGTGATCACCGATATGGAGAAGCTCACCGGCGTGGAGGCCCGCCGCATCCACGTCGACAAAGGGTACCGCGGCCACAACCACCCGCATCGGTTCAGGGTCTGGATCTCGGGTCAGGTCCGCCGCGTTACGGCTACCATCCGGCGCGAGATGAAACGTCGCGCGGCTGTCGAGCCTGTCATCGGCCACGTCAAGGCCGAGCACCGCATGGACCGCAACTATCTCAAAGGCCGCGCTGGTGACCGCATCAACGCTGTTCTCGCCGCAGCCGGATACAACTTCGGACTGCTGCTGCGATGGCTCGCAGGACTCTTACGTGCCATCATCCTGGCGCTTGCCCCGGCCCAAAAGATCGCTTGAAACGCCATTCGGCCGCGTTCTTCACGGGGGACTATTGCGACCGTCCCCTACAAGATCCACACGGTTCTCACCGACAATGCGATCCAGTTCACCTTCACACCGCGCTATGCGGACGGCCCAACAGCAAGATACGCGACGCATATGTTCGACATGCCGGGAGAACGGGATCGAGCATCGCCTGACTAAGATCAAATCCCTGGACCAATGGCCAGCTCGAACGAATGAACCGCACGATCAAGGAAGCGACCGTCCAACGCTATTACTGCGATCGACACGATCAGCTCGAAGCTCACCTCGCCGACTTCATCAACGCCTACAACTATGCTCGGCGGCTGAGGACCCTGAATGGCCTCACACCCTACGAATACATTTGCAAATGCTGGACTTCCCAGCCAGAACCATTCAAACTCAACCCGCTCCAGCAAATGCCGGAACTAAACACCTAGAGCACTCAGGTCGGATGGGACCTCACCAAACTTCCTGATCAACTTGGCATTGCTGAATTCTCCAATTCTCCCGTCGGGGATCGCCGTTGGGAAGCCGTGCAGAAACGGGCGAAACGCCTAGCAATAGCGGCACCGCCTGGCCACAAAATAGTTGGATTATAGCCAGTGGTTTAAGTATCTGGGCCCATGACATGCTTGGCGCATGAAAGCTCGTGCGCTTGTGGCCTTGAATGTGCGTCAGCTCCGCGTGAATCGCGGTATTTCGCAAGAGAAACTGGCTTATGAGACCGGGATTGACCGCTCCTACTTGGCTAGCCTTGAACGCCAATCCAAAAATCCGACAATTGATATCCTGGATCGCATCGCCGAAACGCTGGGTGTTCATGTATCCGAATTGGTTGTTCAGCCCTCCAAACGCGCCAAAGCCGCAAAGACATTGTCTAAATGCCGCAAGCGCGTGTCTCTCTAGAGCGGTAGCCCATCTTACTGAATCGTTGGGGATTGAACGAAGCCGCTGGCGCGGCATGTAGGGAGGCATAGCAAGGATTGCCTCCTGTCTGAGAGGATTGCGGGTTTTCGAAGCCCAACCCTTTAGACAGGAGGTTTTCCGATGGCTGAGATCAGCCCACTTCGCCGCCGCATGATCGAGGACATGACGGTCCGCAATCTGTCACCGGCGACGCAGCAATCCTACCTCAACGCCGTAGCGAAGTTGAGCCGATATTTCGGTCGTTCTCCTGACCGCCTCGACCTGGAGGATATCCGTGCTTTCCAGGTTCATCTGGTTGCGACGGGGATGTCCTGGCCGGCGCTGAACCAGATCGTCTGCGCACTGCGGTTTTTCTACGGTGTGACGCTGGGTCATGACACCGTTCCGGAGCGCATCGCCTATGCGCGTAAACCGCGCAAACTGCCGGTGGTGCTGAGCGCCGACGAGGTCGTGCGCTTCCTGGAAGCAATCCCAAGCCTCAAGAGCCGTACCGCGCTGACCACCGTCTATGCCGCAGGCTTGCGCGTATCGGAAGTGGTCCTCTTGAAGGTTGTCGACATTGATAGCCAGCGGATGTTGATCCGGGTCGAGCACGGCAAGGGCGGCAAGGACCGTTACGTTATGCTCTCGCCGCAGCTTTTGAGGATTCTGCGGACGTATTGGCGGCTCACTCGGCCCAAACGATGGCTATTTCCCGGCCGCGACGACGAGCGTCCGCTCGTCCCTAACGTGCTGCACGCCGCCTGCCGTTCAGCCTGTACGGCGGCCGGCTTGAGCAAGTCGGTGACAGTGCATACGCTGCGGCACACATTCGCGACCCATCTCCTGGAGAACGGGGCCGACGTGCGCATCATCCAGGTGCTGCTCGGCCATGCCAGTCTGCAGAGCACGGCGCGCTATACCCAAGTCGCCACAAAGACCATCAGCAATACGCCAAGTCCGCTTGACCGGCTCCGCCTGGAGGTCGTGCCGCCCGGCTGAGCGGACCTGATGACTCCAGTTCTGGAAGTGGCGGATATCTTCCGCCGCCACGGCGAAGCGTTTCGGCAAGCTCGTGCCGGACATCTGGGCCGCGTCGAGCGGCGCGTCATGGGCGCGATCACGGCATGCCGGACGGCTGTGCTTGGCGGCCACATCGAGCAATGCGACGACTGCGGTGCCACCCGGATCGCCTACAACTCCTGTCGCAATCGGCATTGCCCGAAGTGCCAAGGCTCGGCGCGCGCGCAATGGCTTGCCGAGCGACAATCCGAACTCCTTCCCGTGCCATACTTCCACGTCGTCTTCACCTTGCCGGCGCCGGCCAGAGAGATTGCTTTCCAGAACAAGGCGGTGGTCTATGCCATTCTGTTCCGCTGCGCGGCCGAGACGCTCACCACCATCGCGGCCGACCCCAAGCATCTCGGCGCTCCGCTCGGTCTGACCGCCGTCCTCCATACTTGGGGTCAAACCCTGCAACACCATCCGCATATCCACTGCGTCGTGCCTGGTGGTGGACCTTCACTCGACGGCACACACTGGGTCGCTTGCCGGCCCGGCTTCTTCCTGCCGGTGCGCGTCCTCTCCAGGCTGTTCCGCCGCCTGTTTCTGCAAGAGCTGCAAGCTGCCTTCGCGGCTGGCCAGTTGGGCTTCTTTGGCGATCTCGCCCGTCTCGCCGATCCCGCCGCATTCGCCGAGCGCCTCGCTCAACTTCGATGGACCGACTGGGTCGTCTATGCCAAGCCGCCATTCGGTGGGCCCGAACAGGTGCTGGCTTATCTCGGCCGCTATACGCATCGCGTCGCCATCGCCAACAGTAGGCTGATCTCGCTTGCCGACGGCAAGGTGAGCTTTGCCTGGAAGGACTATCGGCAGAATCGTAAAACCAAAGTGATGACGCTTAAGGCCGATGAGTTCATTCGTCGCTTTCTCCTGCACACCCTGCCGGACAGCTTCCACCGCATCCGCCACTATGGTTTCCTCGCCAATGGCGGACGCAACGATAAAATCGCTTTCTGCCGTCAACTCCTTGCTGTCCGCAACGCTCCGACTGATCAAGAAGCCGGCGCCGATCCCCTCACCAAATGCGAGATCCCCGTCTGCCCGCATTGTGGCGGCACCATGCGGCGCGTCGATATCGTCCCGCGAGCCTGCGCGCGCGACCAGCCGTTTCATTGTGATACGTCATGACCAGCGTCTGTACCATCCACCCCTTCCGTAATCACCTTCTTGGTGGCAACGTCCGAAGTCGCCGTGGCCGCGCTCGTCACCGAACACCCCGCCAATCGTTCGGTAGCGCATCCCAGCGCTGCAAATCGCTCGCTGGATCGCGCCCTTGGCCCGATCAATCGGGCCCCTCACATCCGATGAATGACTCGCGGACGCGCGGCGACCACAGGCGAGCGTTCCCCGCAGCCGCACCCGCTGCACTATTCCCATAGCGCCCACAACTCCGCAGCTTCGTTCAATCCGGCTTCTATGAGGTCGCACGCACCACAGAGCGCGCGGCTCGCGCCTGCCACGCGACCTCACAGAACCCTCAAGATTCCGGGTCTGGGACGAATATGATTCAAGATGCTGGCTGGGCTGGAGGCCAGCATCCGATGGTCCGACCAATTTCCAACGATTTGCGTAAGCGTGCGGTATCCGCTGTTGCCAAAGGTGAGAGCTGCCGATCTGTGGCGGAACGGTTTGGCGTTGCTGTCTCGTCAGTTGTGAAGTGGTCACAGCGTTATCGAACGACCGGCTCGGTAGCGCCTGGCAAGATGGGTGGTCACCGCAAGCCTGTGCTTGATCCGCACCGCGCCTTCATCGTCGAGCGGATCACTCAGACGCCGCACCTGACGCTGCATGGTCTGAAGGCGGAACTGGCAGCCCGTGGGGTCAAGGTCTCACACAATGCGGTCTGGCTGTTCCTGCGCCGGGAAGGGCTGCGGTTCAAAAAAAACACTGTTCGCCCTCGAACAGGCTCGCGCCGACGTCTCTCGTAGGCGCTTGCGTTGGCGAGCCTGGCAGGCCGGGCTCGATCCGGGCCGGCTCGTCTTCATCGATGAGACCTGGATCAAGACCAACATGGCCCCTTTGCGAGGCTGGGGACCCAAAGGGGCGCGCCTGCGCGGCTTCGCTCCGCACGGTCACTGGCGTACCCTCACATTCCTCGGCGCGCTCCGCCATGACCAACTCACGGCACCCTGCGTCTTCGATGGCCCGATCAACGGTGAATGCTTCCGTGGTTACGTAAAGCACATTCTCCTGCCAACCCTGCGTGAAGGCGACATCGTCATTCTCGACAATCTCGGAAGCCATAAGTCGAAAGCCGTCAGGCAAATGATCAAGGCTGCTGGCGCCAGACTCTGGTACCTGCCGCCATACTCGCCCGACCTCAACCCAATCGAACAGGCCTTCTCCAAGATCAAACACTGGATGCGGCAAGCTCAGAAGCGCTCAATCGAGGAGACTTGGCGCCATATCGGTCACCTCGTCCAAGACATCCAGCCTCGCGAATGCGCCAACTACTTCGCCAGCGCCGGTTATGCTTCAATCAAAATGTGAAACGCTCTAGTCGTTCCCTTTTCCGCGACTGATCCGAACCGGCATCTAACGCCAGCGGATATTCCTTTTAATGCAAGGACATATGAATGCTTGACGGTCGAGACTTGGGCGATTTGCTCTGCGGTCATGAGCGTTTCTCATGATCGCTTGGACCGAGTATCCGTCCGTCGCCACCGAACCCATCCCAGGTATTCCATGGAAACCCTAAAGCCTGCGGATTTGGCGCTTATTGAAGCAGGACTAAGACATGCGATGGGAACCTGATTTCTTTTGAATCGTTAACGGTTCCGCGTCTTGTGGCTGTTATCGGTAGCCTCTATATCTAGACCATCCCCCCGGGGACCTGTGGGGCCGGGTTCCTGCTCACCGCGCGCGGAGCGCTGGACCGGCCTCGAAATAAGCCCCGTCTCGCAAGAGGCGGGGCTTTTCGTTATTCCGCTGTCGTGCAGGTACCTGCACGCGGTCTATTTCAGGTCCACCGAACTACCGTGCGTCCAACCATCGCCGCCCAGCAATTCTGGCTCATCTGGCAAAGGGACGTTCTTGAGCCAATACCCCTTGCCCTCATGGCTTTCGAACACGTCCTGATGACGCCAGAGAATAGTCCCAAGATAGCGCGGCTTGTCGGTGCTCGGGATCGAATGCCCGCGCTTCTCCACCTCCTCGACCAAATCTCCCCGCTGTAGCGGTCGCCCGGCTTCTTTCAGAACGTCTTGCATGATCTGGGCAAAATCAGCAGGCCGACCACGCAGCCGCGACGCGTGGCTAGCGGCCATTCGGTCAAGGTCAGCCTTGCTAACGGGGCTACCGATCATCACCCGTGCAAGATTCTCTTGACGGACTTCATCGGGGTCAGTTCCAGTCAGCTCGTGATACATGTGGATGAATTCGTTCAGGCGACGAAGCTCTTTTTCCAATTCAAGCCGTCTTTTCAATGCTTTATCTAATGCTTGATCCATTTCGCGACCCCATCGTGTCTGTAGGACACTGTAATACAGGCTTGCGGTTTCCGCAATCGGAGGATTCCGTTAACCTTCTTTGTTAAGAATCCTTTAACTAAATCGATGCCGTAAATTTCCGGCATATCCCGTAATCTTCCGGATACGAGTGGCCTCTTGAGTGGGGGATGATTCCGGCGTACAAGGGGAACTGGGCGTCTGAACGCATACAGCCCCTTACGTGGCTTCAACACGTAAAGGGCTGATGTTCAGTTCCGGGTTGAGGGGCCTTTTGCACAGGGCACCCCTCAACCGCGTCCGGGCAATATAGCGTTCCGCCCGGACGGGCTCAAGTGCCTCAATCATGAGGTATCAAATGGACGCTTCGGCCCCGAAATGGATCTACGTCGACACCTACTACCGTGTCCGTGATGGAGTAATCCAACACGTTCGCGGTCATTGGCGCCGACGTAAGACCAGCCGGAAGTCAGCGACCGTAATTCCGTTTCGACATCCGTCTGTCGCGTAACGAAACTACGGCTTTCTGATCAACATCGCCGTCGGAGGGAGCTTTCCCCTTTCCCCCCGGCGGCTTCTTCTTTTTAGCACGCTTTACGTTTGCTTCTACTTCCTTCGGATCGGCTTGAATGAACCGCTTCAGCGCTTCATCAAATGGCATGTCGAGGCCGAACGGCGGCTCTGGCGGTTCGCTTCGTATCTTCGGCTTTTTCACGAGATCAGTACCTTGTACGGCAGCGCGCCGGCAACGCATTCAAACAGATCATTCATGCGATCAGCGGGCGACAGGCTACGCCGGTTGAGGCGCCAAGTCATTTCCTGCACGTACTTTTGCAGATGCTTTTCGCTGACCCAGTGATGGGTGCCGACGATCTGGCGCTTGAGAAGTGCCCACACACTTTCGATGCCGTTGGTGTGAGCCTCGCCGCGCTTGTACTCGCCCTTCAGATGGTTGACGATTTGGTGGTTCTGATAACCCTCAAGGCGCTGGTAGACGGGATGGGCATCGGTCGCCAGCATCGCGGCATCCTTTGCGACAGTGTCGTTGAGGAACGCGTGCATCGTGCTTTTGTTCGCGATAGGCAGAACCTTTGCGACAACTTCGCCGTCGCGCTCAACGGCGCCGATGACCGGGGTCTTATCCTTCGGGCCGCCCTGAGTACCGCTGCGGCGCTTGTGGCGATTGATCGCTTTGCCTCCGACGTATGTCTCATCCACTTCAACCATGCCATCGAGCGGTTTGTTGAACGAGCGGGTGCGCGCGGCATGACGGAGGCGATGAAGCACGAACCAGGCTGACTTCTGAGTAATCCCCAAGTCCCGCGCCAGCGTGGTCGAGGCAATGCCCTTTGGGTGGTTGGTGATGAGCCAGATGGCGCCGAACCAAATGCGCAGCGGGAGCTTGGTATCCTCGAAAATGGTGCCGACCGTCACCGAGAAGTTGCGCAGGCAGTCCGAGCAACGAAACTTGTTCTTACGGCTGAGGGTGTAAGCCTTCTGGCAATCGCAGTAGGGGCAAACCGCGCCTTCCGGCCAGCGGATCGCAGTGAAGTGGTCAATCGCAGTCTGCGGGTCCTGAAAGGCGATCATCAGGTCGGTCAGGGTCTTGAACTGCGTCAACATGGCTGACTCCCTCAATGCGGCCAATCATACTGCATTTTAGTTTAGTGTCAACTGGTATATAGGTCCCATTATAATGCTACTTAACTCGGCCAAGGCCGCGCCAAGCCTGCGGCGCTTTTTCGCGCCAGTTCGATAAACCGCGCCTATGCCGCGATTGATGACGACTATTGGACCGCAGCGCCGGATCCGCACTTAAATGAGGGTGAGCAGCTAGCGAGATTCGAGGTGCATCATGGCCGCAAATCCCCATCGCGTCGTCATCGTCGGCGCCGGCTTCGGCGGGTTGGAAGCCACCTACCGACTTGCGGGTGCCCCGGTCGAGATCACGCTGATCGACCGCCGCAACCACCATCTGTTTCAGCCGCTGCTCTACCAGGTCGCGACCGCCTCGCTCGCGACCAGCGAGATCGCCTGGCCGATCCGCCATCTCATGCGCGACCGACGCGAGGTGACGACGCTATTTGCGACGGTGGGCGGGGTCGATGCGGACAGGCGCTGCGTGCTGATCGACGACGGCAGCGAAGTGCCCTACGACACCTTGGTGCTCGCGACCGGCGCGCGGCACGCCTATTTCGGCCATGACGAGTGGGAGGCATGGGCGCCGGGCCTGAAGACGCTGGAGGATGCGACCACGCTGCGCCGGCACATCCTGGTGGCGTTCGAGCGCGCCGAGCGCGAGACCGATCCGAAGCGGCGCGCCGCGCGGCTGACCTTCGTCATCGTCGGCGCCGGCCCGACCGGCGTCGAACTCGCCGGCACCATCGCCGAGATGGCGCATCACACTTTGCCCGCCGATTTCCGCAACATCGACACCCACAAGGCGCGCGTGGTGCTGATCGAGGCCGGCCCGCGCGTACTCGCCGGCTTTCCCGACGAGCTGTCGGCCTATGCGCAGGCCTCGCTGGAAAAGATCGGCGTCGAGGTCGTGCTCGGGCGGGCCGTCACCGAGATCAACCGCGAGGGCGTCGTGTTCGGCGGCAAGCTGCTGGAGGCGAAGACGAGGATCTGGGCCGCCGGCGTGCGCGCCTCGCCCGCGGCCGAATGGCTCGGTGCACCTAGCGATCGCGCCGGGCGTGTGCAGGTCGAGGCTGACCTGACGATTCCCGGCCATCCCGAGATCTTCGCGATCGGCGATACCGTCAGCATCAACGCCTGGGACGGCAGGCCGGTGCCCGGCATCGCACCGGCGGCCAAGCAGCAGGGACGACATGTCGCGGAAACCATCAAGGCACGGCTGCGCGGCGCTGCGACGGGTCCGTTCCGCTACAAGCATTCCGGCAACCTCGCGCAGATCGGCAAGCGCCTCGCGATCATCGATTTCGGCAAGGTGCGGCTGCGCGGCACCATCGCGTGGTGGATCTGGGGCATCGCCCACATCTACTTCCTGATCGGCCTCCGCCACCGTCTCAGCGTTGCGCTGAGCTGGCTCTGGATCTACGCGCGAGACCAGCGCGCGGCGCGGCTGATCACGCAGGGATCGAGCAAGGTGGCGTAGGACGCCTGCCCCCTCTCCCCGTTCTTACGGGGAGAGGGGCAGGGTGAGGGGCTCTCTCCGCCGAGACAGTGAGAGTTGAGTTCATCGATATTTCCCCATCGTCATTGCGAGCGCAGCGGTCGCGGTAGGGACGCTCATTGCTGGGCGCCCCCCGCACAGATCCGTACGTGCGGCTTTCCCGCATACGGCTCCCACCTCGGGTGAGTAGCGGTGAAGCGTGTTCGGGGCCAAGGATGGAGGATTTGTGGCTTGGGGAGCAAGTCGGAGGCAAGCCGCGCGACCCGCTGCCACGTGGTCCCGTCAATCTGGCTGCGGCGCCGAAGCATCCGCCTCCATTGTTCGGTGACGAAGTAGCGGAAGGCGCTGAGCGCTCGGCTGTTGGTCGGTACCGCGTGGTAGTTGAAGTACCCGGTAACGACCTGCCGCAGCCATTTGCCCTGTTCGAGCACCGACTGGTGCATACGCCGTCGCATTCCCTGCTTCACGGCTTGCAGTTTCGCCCGCATGCGGTCTTTGCGAGACTTGCGCCTGATCTGGAACTTGCCTTGCTTGGATCGGCTGCAGATGAAGGTGAAGCCGAGGAAGTTGAAGGTCTCCGGCTTGCCGAGCCCGCGCCGCCTGCGGTTGTCCTCCGCATGACGTCCGAACTCGATCAGCCGGGTTTTCTCAGGGTGCAGTGACAGCGCGAACTCCTGCAGCCGTTTGCGCAATTCTTCGAGGAAGTGCCGGGCCTCATTCTCATGCTCGAAGCCGACGATGAAGTCGTCAGCGTAGCGCACGATGATCATGTCGCCCGCGGCCTCGCGCCGTCTGAAGCGTTCGGCCCACAGATCGAGGGCATAGTGCAGGTAGATGTTGGCAAGCAGCGGCGAGATCACCGCCCCTTGTGCCGTCCCCTGTTCGCTGACCCTGACCGTTCCTTCTTCGAGAACACCCGCCTTGAGCCATTTGCGGATCAGACGGATGATACGCTGGTCGCCGGTCCGATGTTCGACGAAGCGGATGAGCCATTCCTGGTCCACCATGTCGAAGAACGAGCGGATATCGGCGTCAACAATGAAGTTCACCCGCCGGCTCTCGATTCCGACCAGCAGCGCATCCATCGCATCGTGCGCGCTGCGCCCGGGCCGGAACCCATACGAGAACCCGAGGAAGTCCTCCTCGTAGATCGCGTTGAGCACCGTAGCGGTTGCCCGCTGAACGATCTTGTCCTCGAGGGACGCAATCGCCAGCGGTCGCTGCCGCCCATCCTGCTTCGGGATATGGACCCGCCGCGACGGCTGCGGCCGGTACGCTCCCCGGTGAACACGAGCATGCAGGTCCTCAAGATTGGCCTTGAGGTCTTGCTCGTAGTCCCGCCACATCATTCCGTCCACACCCGGCGCGGCATGCTTCTTCAGCGCGAAGAACTCCGCCTCGAGCAGTTCAGGCGTGATGTGGTGAAGCAGCGCAGTGAACCTCTCCTTCTTCCTTTCCCTTGCAGTTCGCCGTATGCGTTCCAACGCCTGTGTCACGCTTGTCCGGCTCGGCGTCCGGGGCGTGCTTTGCTGGTCCGCATTCCCCTTGGTCGCGGCCCTTCGCTCCACCAACTCCTCCGCGGATCGCTCCGCTTCGTTCGCAGGCTTCGACGCTACTACGGCCGCGTCCGACTTCCCGCATCCGTTCGTCATCGGCTTTGGCTCCTCGCCTTCCCGATGCGGACCTTGGGGGCATGTTGCCATCGGTCAGATGCGGGACCTCCCAGGTTCCGACGCGGTCCTTTGCTGCGTGATGGGGTCTTCGACCACGGCAGAGCGTCAGCGCCTCGCATAACGGCGCCGCACATGTTGCCTTCGACGTTGCTTACCGGCTCGGCCTCTGCGAGTTTCTGTCTTTCGCGGCTCAATAGCCCACCCCACAGCATCGTTGTGTACGCTTCGCAGCCGCCGTTGCCGACGGCCACGCAACACTCACTACCGGGCGCTCGCTACCGCTTACCCGGACCGGACTTCCACCGGTTGGACCACGCCAGCTTGCCTGGCGCACAAGCAATCCAGAGCCTCTCCGCGGTGGGATTCTAGATTGCTTCGCGGCGCTCGCGATGACGTGTCGAAAGATCGACGTTCCGGCAAACATCTGGAAGCTCCCCCTAACCCGCCACGCACCGGACGATGCTCCGCATCGCTCGGAGCGCGTCGGCCTCTCCCGGCAGGCGGGGAGAGGCGAGAGGGTGCAGCGGCCCTCGCGGCAACAGCTACTTCACCAGTTCGCACCCGCCCTCCGCCAGCGGGCGGAACGCCTGGTCCGCGGGAATGGTCGAGACCAGCTTGTAATAGTCGTAGGGGTATTTCGACTCCTCCGGCTTCTTCACCTCGAACAGGTACATGGGATGCACGACGCGGCCGTCCTGGCGGATCGTGGTGTCGCCGAACAGCTTGTCCTTGCCCTTGAACTTCTTCATCTCGGGGACGGCATCCCTGGCATGGTCGCTGCCGGTGGCCGCAACCGCATTGAGATAGGCGAGCGTGGAAGCATAGACGCCGGCCTGGTTGCCGCTCGGCATCTTGCCGTTCATGCCGGGACGTGCGGCAAAGCGTTTTGCAAACGCGCGGGTATCGTCGTTCATGTCCCAGTAGAAGGCTTCCATGAGCTGGAGGCCTTGGGCAACCTTGATCCCCATCCCGTGGATGTCGTTGATGAACAGCAGGAAGGCGACGAGCTTCTGCCCGCTCTGCTGGATGCCGAACTCGGCGGCCTGCTTCACCGCATTGATGGTGTCGCCACCGGCATTGGCAAGCCCGATCACCTGCGCCTTCGAGCTTTGCGCCTGCAGCAGGAACGACGCGAAATCGGACGTGCCGAGCGGATGCTTCGACGAGCCGAGCACCTTGCCGCCATGCGCCTCGATGTATTTTTGCGCCTCCGCCTCGATGCCCTTGCCGAGGGCGTAGTCGACCGTCAGAAAATACCAGTCCTTGCCGCCGCGCGACATCATTGCGGCTGCGGTCGTGTTGCCGGTCGCCCAGGCGTCATTGACCCACTGGATCGTGTTCGGCGAGCACGCCTTGCCGGTGAGATCGGAGCTTGCCGTCGACGAGGCCAGGAACGTCATCCGGCTGTCGCGCAGCAGCGTGTTGATGGAGAGGCCGACCGCCGAATTCGGCACGTCGACGATCGCATCGACGCCTTCGACATCGAGCCATTTGCGCGCGATGGCGTTGCCGACATCGGCCTTGTTCTGGTGATCGGCATAGACGATCTCGACCTTGATGCCCTTAGCCCCGCCGTTGAAGTCCTCCGCGGCCATGCGCGCGGCCTCGACCGAGCCCATTCCGTTGGTGTCCTGGAAGATGCCCGAGATGTCGTTGAGCACGCCGATGCGCACGACGTTGTCCGATATCTCGGCACTCGCCGCACCGGTCACCAGGCTCGCGGCCAGCGCGAGCGACCACTTCAGATGCTTCATCATTCCCTCCCCTGCTTGCTGATTGCCGGTCGTTGCCGGCACGATCGAAGTTTCAGACCTGCCGCTCCGGCAGACGCAGCACGAGCCCATCGAGTTCAGGCGTGATGTTGATCTGACAGGACAGCCGGCTGTTCGGCCGCCGTTCGGCGGCGGTGCCGTCGAGCAGCGCGTCCTCGTCGTCGGCCATCGCAGGCAGGCGCGCGAGCCAGCTCTCGTCGACATAGACGTGGCAGGTCGCGCACATGGCGTTGCCGCCGCACTCGGCGAGGATGCGGTCGAGGCCGCGACGGGTCGCGGCCTGCATGGCGGTCTCGCCGCCTGCGGTCTCGATACGGTCGGACTTGCCGTCGGGATGAATGAAGGTGATAGCGGGCATCAAAGCTCCTCGTCAGGCCGGGGTGATGGTGACAGGCAGGCTGTCGAGCCCGCGCAGCGTGTTGTTGAAGCGGCGCTTCGGCTGGCCCGTGATCTCGATCTTCGAGATGCGGCGGGCCAGCGCCGTCAGCATCACCTCGCCTTCGAGGCGGGCGACGAGTTGGCCGACACACATGTGGATGCCGGAGCCGAAGCCGACATGGCCGGAGGTGCGGCGCGTGACGTCGTAGCTGTCAGGGTTGTCCCAGCGCCTGGGATCGCGATTGGCAGCAGCAAGAAACATCAGCACCTTCTCGCCCTCGCCGATCCGCGCGCCTGACAGCTCGACCTCGCGCGTCGTGGTGCGGAAGAAGGTCTGCACGGGGCTCTCGAACCGCACCGCCTCCTCGAAGGCGCCCCGCGCCAGCGAGGGATCGCTGCGCAGGCGCTGCCACTGATCGGGGAAGCGTGCGAGACAATAGACCGCCGCGCCGATGCCATTGACGGTGGTATCGAGACCGGCCGACAGCAGCGAGCGCACCAATAGCGGCGCCTCGGTGGCCGTGATGGCGCCCTCGTCGACCTGCGCATGAATGCAGGCGCCAAAGCCGCCCGCCGCGAGGTTCTCGCGCTGGCATTGCTCGGCGACATAGGCCTGGTGCGGCATCGAACGTTCGATCGCCTCCTGGCGGAGCTGGTTGGGCGGCCCGAAGGCGTTGAATACGACGCTGGCATAGGGAATCAGATGCTCGCGGCCTTCGGCCTTCAGCCCGAGCGCATCGGGAAATATCGACAGCGGATAGGCCTCGGCCAGGTCGGTGATCGCATCAAAGCTGCGCTTCTGCAGCAGCGCATCGACCCGCTCCTCAGCCGCCGCGGCAAAACGGTCCCGCACCTGCTTCATCACCGTCGGCGACAGAACCTTCGACAGCACCGCGCGGGTGCGGGTGTGCGCGGGGGGATCGGCCTCCAGGATCAGGCTTGGCGGCCGCCAGGGCGTCTCCTTCTTGAAGTCTGACAGGCCGACGCCGCGGCTGGAGCAGAAGGTGGCAGGATCGTTCAGCACGGCATGGACCTCGGCATAGCGCGCCACACCGTAGACCTTCCATTTATCGAGATAGACCACCGGCCCCGCCTCCCGCAGCAGCTCATGGGTGGGATAGGGGTCGGCGAAAAACTTCATGTCGAAGGGGTCGACGTCGAGATGCGGGACGCCTGATACGGCGGAGCCGGGTGCGCTCATTGAAGTCCTCCCTCATTTTGATCTTGTGAAAGGGCGGCGCATGCCCTTAGGTCTTTCGGCACGCCGCGAGTCAGTACCGATATGCCGCCGTCCTCGACCAGAGCCCGCCAGAAGCCCGCGCCCACGGATGCTGGGCCGACGCTCGACCTCGAGCGTTACGTGCCGGCGTTCATCACCTTCATCGCCAACAAGCTCTCGAACAGCGCGACCGCATTCTACCAGAAGCAGTTCGGCGTCAACGTCACGGAATGGCGGATCATGTCGCTGCTGGCGATCGAGCCCGGCATTCCCGCCTCGCGCATCTGCCACGTCATCGGCTTCGACAAGGGTCCGGTGAGCCGGACGCTGGCGGGCCTCGAGAAGCGCGGGCTGATCTCGATCCGCACCGACCCCAATGACGGCCGCACCCATTCGATCTCCCTGACCGCGAGGGGCCGCGCCACCCATGACAAGGTGATCGTGGCAGCGTTCGAGCGTGAGCGGCGCCTGTTGTCCTGCCTGAGCAAGGACGAGCGCGAGGTGCTGATCGACCTGCTTCGCCGGCTGCACGAGAATCTCGGCGCGGTGACGGACGGCAGCTACACCTGACGCGCCGCGCCGCGCGCGATTCGCACCGCCACTGTCAGCCATGCGCCCGCGTTTGCCCGCGGCACCTCTCCTGCCAAGCATTGTTTCCTCCGAGAGCGGCCGCGGCAGTTCTTCCACCGTCGACCTTCACCAGAACGGTTCGCACAAATTAGTTGCTTAGGCAACAAAATATATCGTGACAGGTTGGCTGCCGTAGTTGGGGGCCCTTCATTCCCTCTCCCCGTTCTTACGGGGAGAGGGTGGGGCGGGGGATAGTCCCTCTTGGCACGAGGCCGTCGACCATTCTCCGTCATTGCGAGCGCCGCGAAGCAATCCAGAGTCTTTCCACGGTGGGATTCTGGATTGATTCGCTGCGCTCGCAATGACGGGTGGACTGAGCGTGGCCTTACTCCGACTAGATCTACCAGCGGCTACAGCCCGATCCACTCCCCCGACGCATCGTCGTTCAGTCGGGCCACCGCCTCAGCGCGCCGCGTCAGCACGGCGCGCTGGTTGATGTAGCCCTTGTCGGTGATCTCGCCGCCGTCGACCGATGGCGGCTCGGCGAGCAGCAACGCGCGCGTGGCGTGGCCGGAGGAGTTTGCGCTCTGCTGCTTCAGTCTTGCGAGACCCTGAGCGATCGCGCTGCGGACCTTGCCATGCGCCAGCACATCGCTCACCGCTGCCGTCTCGGGCAGGTCCGCATGAGCGCGGCAGGCCCCGATGTTCGGAAACACCAGGAAGCGCACCTCGTCGCCGCCGTGGCCCGACACGACGATGTCCTGCGCGAGCGGCGCCAGCGCGGCGATGCCGGCAACGCGTAGCGTACCGACACTGACCCAGGTGCCGGAATTGAGCTTGAAGTCCTCCGCGACGCGCCCGTCGAAGAACAGGCCGCGCTCCGGCCGTTCGCGATCGGCAAGCTTCACCGCATCGCCGATGCGATAAAACCCCTCCTCGTCGAACGCCTGCTTCGTCAGCTCGGTCGCCTTCCAATAGCCCGGCGTGACGTTGGGACCGCGCACCCGCACCTCCAGCTTGTCGGCTGACCTAACGAGCTTCAGCTCGGTGCCGGGAATCGGCACGCCGATATTGCCGGAGCGCTCGGCCAGGAAATGACAGTCGGTGGCGAGCGGCGAGGTTTCGGTCGATCCCCAGGCCGAGACCATCGGAAGCGCCCGGCCGACAGTCTCGACGGAGAGCTGCTCGAGCGCATCCCAGAGATTCTGCGGCAGCGCCGCGCCGGCATAGAACGCGAATTTGACCTCGCTGAAGAAGCGGCGACGCAGTTGCTCGTCGCCGCGCAGCGCCCCGATCAGCATGTCGAAGCCGCGCGGCACGTTGAAATAGACCGTCGGCATCACGCTTTTCAGATTGGCGAGTGAGGTCGCAAACAGGCCGGGCGCGGGCTTGCCGCCGTCGATATAGAGCGAGCCGCCATTGCGCAGCACGAGGTTGAAATTGTGATTGGCGCCGAACGTATGGCTCCAGGGGAGCCAGTCAAGGATGACGAGGTCGCGGCTGCGCTCGAGAAATGTCCAGGTCTGCGCCTTGGCCTGCTGGCTCGAGGTCAGCATGCGCTGGGTGTTGATGACGGCCTTGGGCGTGCCGGTCGAGCCCGACGTGAACAGGAATTTTGCAATCGTATCAGGCGTGATCGCAGCGAAGGCCTTTGCGACTTCCGGACTCTCCGGCGTTGCCGCAACAGTGCGGAAGGCCAGCGCATCGGCGTCATCCGCATTGCCGCTGATGATAGGCGCCCGGTGCAGCGGCTTGATCGCAGCGAGCGCTGCCGCAAACGGCTTGGTCGCGGAGACATAGATTGCGCCGGGCTCCAGCAGCGCGATCATGCTCTTGAGCTTGTCGAAATCTTTCGACATCAGCGAGTAGGCCGGGGAGATCGCCGCCGAGGGCGCGCCGACATGCTGGGCGGCAAGCGCGAGCAGTGCGTGGTCGATGCTGTTGTCGGAGAGGATCGCGAGCGGGCGCTCCGCGCTGAGGCCTTGCGCGAGGATCCACGACGCCGTCCCGCGCACCCGCCGCAGCGCCTGCGCGTAGGTGACGGTGGTCCATGGCGCATCAACATTGCCGCGTTCAGCGAGGAAGATCGTGTCGGGCGTTTGCCGCGCCCATTGCTCCAGCCAGTCGCCGATGCACCGCGCGCTTTCGCGCAGAGGCTCGGGCGAACGCAGCACGATGGTGCCGTCCGCGCGATGCTCCGCGACCGTGTTGGGCGCTGCGAACAGGTTCGAAGCTTCACCGCGAGCGGCGCTTGTCATGGTTCCCTCCTCCCCCGTATCAGCGGTCGGCCGCAGCCTCGTTCCGGACTGCTTTGGCCATAATGTCGGGCATGACAATTGTTGTCGTCAACAACAATCTTTCGCTGTGGCTGTCGAGACGCTATGGTTCCGCGGCAGGAGACACAACGTGACAGCCAACGCAGCCCTGACGTCCCCGCGTCAACGATCCGGCAACGGCGCAGTGCGACGCAATGACGACGACGAAATCGGCCTCGACGCACTGGTCGGCCACGCCGGCTATGCGGTGCGGCGCTTCCAGCTCTGGATTTTCCAGGACTTCATCAAGACGCTCGGCGATGTCGACATCCGGCCAACGCAATATTCGGTGCTGACGGTGGTGGGCGCCAATCCGGGCCTGTCGCAGATGGCGGTGGCAAAGCGCCTTGGCATCGAGCGCGCCCGTCTGGTGCACCTGCTCGACAGCCTCGAACAGCGCAAGCTGGTGAAGCGCATCAAGTCGAAGGAGGACCGGCGCTCCCACGCGCTGCACCTCACCACGCAGGGCGCCACCGCGCTGGCGAAGTTCAAGCGGCTGGCGGCCGAGCACGAGCGAAATGTCGAGGCCAAGATCGGCAAGGAGAACCGGGAGCGGCTGCTTCGCATCCTCGCGGGCTTCACCTGATCCAATCCGCCCAATCTTTATGCAGATGCCCGTAACAGGGCGCTGGCACGACCACCTGCCGTGACGCCGAAATATCCCCCAACTCACTGATCCCACGATAATATCCGGCGCACGTGCCCTGCCCGGATTCTGTACACAATGGCACATCGCTTGCTTCCGTCCGGGTGAAGCATGTTGCCGGAGTTTGGATGCCATGGGGGCCGAGCCTGAAACGATCGCCGCGATTGTGGCCGCACATCGCGCGGGCACGCTGACGCCCGCCGAGACGATCGCGCGGACCTATCAGCGCATCCGCGACCACAACGATCCCGCCGTCTTCATCAGCCTGCGCGAGGAGAAGGACGCGATCGCGCAAGCGGAAAAGCTCGCCACGCAGAATGCGGCCAACCTGCCGCTCTATGGCGTTCCGGTCGCGGTGAAGGACAATATCGACGCGCTGGGCTTTCCGACCACGGCGGCCTGCCCGGCTTTCTCCTACACGCCGACGCATGATTCGACCGCGGTGGAGCGCCTGCGCGCCGGGGGCGCCATCATCATCGGCAAGACCAATCTCGACCAGTTCGCAACCGGCCTCGTCGGCGTGCGCTCGCCCTACGGCATCCCCCGCAACGCGACCCGGGAGGACCTCATTCCCGGCGGATCGAGCTCGGGATCGGCAACCGCCGTCGGCGCCGGCCTCGTCCCGCTGTCACTCGGCACCGACACCGCAGGCAGCGGCCGCGTGCCGGCGATGCTCAACAACATCGTCGGGCTGAAGCCGAGCCTCGGCATGATCTCGACCGCGGGCCTCGTGCCGGCCTGCCGCACGCTCGACTGCATCTCGGTGTTCGCCTTGACGGTGGACGACGCCGCGCTCGCGCTGTCGGTGATGGCCGGACCGGACCAGGCCGATCCGTTTTCGCGCGACCGGCCGCTTGGCGCACTTACGCCGTTCCCCGCGAATTTGCGCCTCGGCGTGCCGCGCAATGGGCAGCTGATCTTCTTCGGCGACAAGAAGGCGGAAGCGGCTTACGGCGATGCACTGAAGCGCTGGACCGCGCTTGGCGCAACGCTGGTCGAGTTCGACCTCGAGCCGTTCTACGAGACGGCGCGACTGCTGTATGAAGGTCCCTGGGTCGCCGAGCGCTATCTCGTGATCAAGAACCTGCTCGCCTCGGCACCTGACTCAATCCATCCGGTCACGCGCGAGATCACCGCCGCCGGCGCGCGGCTCACCGCCGCGGAAACCTTCTCGGCGCTCTATCGCCTGCAGGGCCTGCGCAAGATCGCCGAGCGCACGTTTGCGAACATCGACGCGCTGGTGCTGCCGACCGCCCCGACCGCCTACACGACCGCGCAGGTGCTCGCCAATCCGATCGAGCTCAACAGCCGGCTCGGCACCTACACCAATTTCGTCAACCTGCTCGACCTCTGCGGCCTCGCGGTCCCGGCAGCGATGCGCAGCGACGGCATTCCGTTCGGCATCACGCTGCTCGCGCCGGCAGGACGCGATGCGCTGCTCGCGAGCATCGGGCGCGTGTTCCATGCGGATACGAAGCTGACCGTCGGCGCGAAAGACGTGGCGCAAACACCGCTCGCGCCGCTGCCTGCGACCGGCGGCGACGAGATTCCGATCGCAGTGGTCGGCGCTCATCTCTCCGGCATGACGTTGAACGGCGAGTTGAAGGCGCTGAGCGGCAAGCTGGTCGAGGCGACAAGGACTGCGCCGGACTACAAGCTCTATGCGCTTCAGACCACGCCGCCGAAGCCGGGCATGCTGCGCGTCGAGGCCGGCAAGGGCGCTGCGATCGAGCTGGAGATCTGGTCGCTCTCGGCGGCTGCGTTCGGCAAGTTTGTGAATGCGATACCGGCGCCGATGGCGATCGGCACGATCAGACTCGCCGATGGGCGCAGCGTGAAGGGTTTCCTCGTCGAGCCGGAAGTGCTGGGCGAAGCCCGCGACATCACGAGCTACGGCGGCTGGCGGAAGTTCATGGCGGAAGCAGCGACGGCGTAGACGTCGACCGCGCTCTCACGCCGATTTGCGCCAGGCGGCTTCGTTCTTCTTCTCGTAGTCCTCGAACGCCTTGATGAGGCCGGACAGCACTTCGGCCGAGGTCTCGAACATCGCCGCGAGTTGCGGCTCGTCGACCTTGCGGATGTCTTCGCGAAGATGCGTTACCGTCTCCTGGAGACGCTGTTTCATCTTCCGGGTGTGATGCCGCGGATCTTTCTCGGAGGATGCCATGATGTTTCTCCTCATCGATCGATGAGAGAAAACGATCGGGGCAAAGCCGGGTTCCCGGCAGCAGTCACCGCTGCTTCACCTCGCAGTGAACGTGCGAAGGTCAACCGGGAACTCAAACCGACACTGCGTAGATCTCGTACTCCCCGCGCACCAGTTCGATGTGCGCGCGCATCGCAGCCGCAGCGCCCTGCTTGTCGCCGCGCATGATGGCGACGACGACGCGGTCGTGCTCGGCCTGCGATTTGGCGAGGCGGCCGAGGTTGCGGAACTGGGCGCGGCGGAACGGCTGCACCCGCACGCGCGTGGCCAGCGTGATCTCGGCGATGTAGCCGTTCTGGGAGCCCGCATAGATCGTGTTGTGGAAGCGCTCGTTGACCTCGTGGAAGCGCTCGGGATTGCCGGCGTAGCTCAAGAGCCGCAGCTCTTCGTGGACGGCCTCGAGCGCATGCCGCTCGGCAGGGGACATGCGCTCGGCGGCAAGGCCGGCGCACAGCGCCTCGAGCTCGGCCATCGCCTCGAACATGCTCTTCAGCCGCTCGATCGACGGCTGCGCCACCACTGCGCCGCGATGGGGCCGCGCCTCGACCAGGCCGCTCGCCACCAGCTGGCGCAGCGCCTCGCGTACCGGCGTGCGCGACACGCTGAAGCGCCGCGCGATGTCGGTCTCGTCCAGCGGTGAGCCCGGGGCCAGGGTCCCACGCACGATCTCGTCGGCAAGCTGAAGACGCAGCTCCTCGGCGCGCGTGACCTTCAGCACCGACGGCAGTGCCCGGTCGACGCGGGGCACCACCGGCTCGGCCGGCAGTGTCCCGGGCGGAAGATCGTCAAGCGTCATTCGATCAGGTCTCTTTCGGCTCGTCGATGATGCTGACATGAGCGGCGACGACGCGCCAGCCCTCCGGGAAACGTATCCACGTCTGCATCTGCCGGCCGACCTTGCCGGGCGCCGTGTCGCGATAGAACAAGGTGGATGCCACCGCCGTGTCGCGGCCATAGCTGGTAATTACGGTTTTCGCGGTCCGGCGATTCAGTCCGACCGGCGAACGGCCGGCGCGGAAGCCGGAGATCGCCTCGTAGCCATAGAGGTTCTCGCCGATGCCGTAGCGCAGCGTGCGGGGATCGTTGCGGAACAATTCGCCGAGCACGGCGACGTCATTGCTGACCAGGGCCTCCTCATAGCGCTCGAACGCGGCTTTGACTTCCGCGATCGTCTCGGGGAGATCGATCTCCATTTCAGAATCCTCTTGGTGCGGGCGCGGATACGACGCCCATCTGTTCCAGGGCGTACGCGACACGCAACGCAATATCCTCGCGCCAGGGCGCGGCGATGATCTGTACGCCGATCGGCAGCGGCTCGAGCGGCACCGGGACGGCGACGACGGGCAGGCCGATGAAGGAGATCGGCTGGGTGTGAATGCCGATATTGGCGCGCACCGGCAACTCGACGCCGTCGAGGCTGAAATTGACCTGGCCGAGTTTTGGCGCGGTGCAGGGCGTTGCGGGTGCGAGCAGCACGTCGACCGATTTGAAGATCTCCGCGAGCTGCGCGCGATACCAGCGGCGGAATTTTTGCGCGCGATCAACCATCGGCGCAGGAACCATGGCGCCCGCGATCAGCCGGTCGCGCACGGCAGGATCGAAATCGTTCGGGCGCTTGCGCAGGCGATCGAGATGCAGCGATGCGCCTTCGGTGGTGGTGATGACGTAAGCCGCCGCGCGGGCGCGCGAGGCTTCGGTGACGTCGACGATTCGCGTTGCGCCCAGCGCCTTGGCAACGCGGCCGACGGCTTCGACCGCTTCCGGAAACACGTTCGTCTGGAAGTGGCCGCCGGCGATCGCGATGCGCAAATCCGAGATTGGATTTGCGATCAACGGCAGCGTCGGCTCCAACCCGCGCGTGGTGCAGGCGCCATCATCCGCGTCCGGACCCTGCATCGCGTCATAGGCGAGCGCGAGATCGGTGACGGAGCGCGCGAACGGCCCGAGATGATCGAGGCTCGCCACGAACGGGAACGAGCGGGCACGAGAGAGCCGGCCATAGGTCGGTTTCAAACCGAAGATGCCGCAGAACGAGGACGGCACGCGGATCGAACCGTTGGTGTCGGAGCCCAGCGCGATCGGCACCAGCGCGCCGCCGACGGCGCTGCCCGAGCCACCGGAGGAGCCACCGCTCATCCGGGTGGTGTCATGCGGATTGCGCGAGGGACCGTCATGGATGTTCTCGCCGGTGAAGTCGTAGGCGTATTCGCCCATGTTGAGCGCACCGACGAGGACGGCGCCGGCCGCCTCCATCCGCTCGATCAAGGTGGCGTCGCGCCTGGCGGGCGCGAGGTCGCGGTTGATCTTCGAGCCGGCGCGCGTGGCAAGGCCCGCGACGTCGAACAGGTTCTTCACCGCGAAGGGCACGCCGGCGAGCGGGCCGACGGTCTTGCCCGCCGCGACGTCCGCGTCGATCGCGCGCGCTTTCGCACGGGCGCGCTCGGCGGTCACGTCGGTGAAGGCATTGAGGATGCCGTCGTGCTGCTTGATGCGTGCAAGAGCGGCTTCGGTGGTATCGAGCGCGCACAATTTGCCGCCGGCCACCGCTTTGGCGATGTCGGCCGCATTCATCTCTGGCTTAGCGGTCATGGCAGCATCAGGCGGTGAAGATCGGCGCCGGCTCGGTCTCGTCCGGCAGTTCGAATTCGTCGACCAGGCGGGCGAGCCGCAGCGACACTTCGAGGTTGGCGCGGATCGCGGGCCTGAAGGCCTCCTCGACCGGCAGCGCCAGCGCTTTCGATACGGCGTCGATATAGTCGTCCAGCGGCTCGGCCATCACGCTCCCAAACAATCAATGCGTTCTCAGTGGACCGGCAACGGCGGATGCGGGATCGCCGTCAGCAGCTCCTTGGTGTAGTCGTCCTGGGGATCGCTGAGGACCTGCTCGGAAGAGCCTTCCTCGACGATCCGCCCCGTCCGCATCACAATGACACGATCGCACAACAAGCGCACTACATTCAAATCATGCGAGACGAACAGATAGCTCATACCTAGCCGCGCCTTGAGATCCTGCAGCAGGTTGAGGACCACGGCCTGCACCGAGACGTCCAGCGCCGCGGTCGGCTCGTCCAGGATGACCAGCTTCGGATGCAGGGCAATGGCGCGGGCGATGCCGACGCGGGCTTTCTGGCCGCCGGACAATTGGTGCGGGAAGCGGTCGAGCAGATTGTGCGGCAGCCCGACCATGGTGGCCAGCTCCTCGCAGCGGGCGCGCAGCGCGTCGCGCGCCTTGATGTCCCCCAATTGCATGATCGGGTCGGCGATGGCGCGCGCCGCGGTGAAGCGCGGGTTGAGGCTGTCGGTCGGATCCTGGAACACCATCTGGATGCGGCTGCGCTGCGGCAGCCGGGCAAATGATGCCGGCTGGATGGCGCCGATGTCCTCGCCGTCGAACTCGATCAGGCCGGAGGTCTGGTCCAAGAGGCGCATCACCATCATGGACGTGGTCGATTTGCCGCAGCCGGATTCGCCGACGAGGCCGACGCTCTCGCCATGGCCGATCGAGAAGCTGATGCCGTCGACGGCGCGGAACACATCCGGCTCGACCGGCGGCTTGCGGCTGAACAGCTTGCCGAGCACGGCCGTGGCGCCCTGGCGGGGGTACTCTTTCACGAGCTTTTCGATCCGGAGGAGGGGCTGGTCGCTTGCGCTGGTCTGCTCCCTCTCCCCGTCCTTCACGGGGTCGCGACGAGCTTCGCTCGCGCTGAGAGGGTCGTGGTGAGGGGCCGCCTCCGCGAACTCGGCTCGTGGCGCGTCCCCCTCACCCGCCGCGCGTTGCGCGTCGGCCTCTCCCCGCACGCGGGGAGAGGCGAAGACAGCGGCGTCCTCTTCAGGCAGCAAGTCTCTCAACGACACGCCGAGCCGCGGCGTCGCGCGCATCAGCTTCTTGGTGTAGGGGTGCTGCGGGCTCGCGAAGATGTCCGCGGCTTTCGCGGTCTCGACCACGCGGCCCTTCTCCATCACGACCACGCGGTCGCAATAGGCAGCGGCGAGGCCGAGATCGTGCGTGATCAGGATGGTCGACATCGCGCGGCGTTTCGTGAGTTCGACGATCAGATCCATCACCGCCTTCTGCGTGGTGACGTCGAGCCCGGTGGTCGGCTCGTCCGCGATCAGGAGCTGCGGATTGCAGGCGAGCGCGAGCGCGATGACGACGCGCTGGCACATGCCGCCGGAGAGCTCGAACGGATAGGCGTGATAGCGCTCGCGCGGGCGGGCGATCTTGACCTGCTCCAGCGCCTCGATCGCCTTCTCGCCGTGATCTTTGACCTGGGCCTGCTGCACATGGGTGCGCAGCACGTCCTCGATCTGGTCGCCCACCTTCCGGATCGGGTTCAGCGCCGCACGCGGGTTCTGGAAGATCATCGAGACTTCGCGGCCGCGCAGGTCGCGCATCTGGTCTTCGGTCGCCGCCTTCACGTCGACGCCGGAGAACATCACCGAGCCCTCGGCAATCTTGCCCGCGCGGTCGAGGATGCGCATCACCGCGTAGGACGTCACCGACTTGCCGGAGCCGGACTCGCCGACGATGGCCAGCGTCTCGCCCTTGGCGACGGCGATGTTGACGTGCTGCACTGCTTTCACGATGCCGCGGCGGGTGGTGAACTCGACCGTGAGATCCTGGACGTCGAGCAGGGGTTGGGCGGTCATGGGCGGCTCCCGTCGCTCAAGGCGTCGAAAACAACCCCATGCACAGTAGAATGAGGATTGGAATCATTGAGGAATTTTGCGCGTGAGGAGGGCAAAGCTGTCTCGCTCCCTCCCCCCTCGTGGAGGAGGGTCGGGGAGAGGGGTGGCCCCAAGCGAGATCGGAGTTCGTGGCTACCCCCCTCTTTGCCCCTCCCCCACAAGGGGGGAGGGAATGAGAGAGTGGCGCCCTCCTCACATGGTGGTTTGACACACTCGAATCCGGCCATCACGTCCTCCTCTGGGGGTCGACGATGTCGCGCAGGCCGTCGCCGAGGAGGTTGAAGCAGAACACGGCGATCATCAGGGCAAGGCCCGGGAACAGCGCGATCCACCATTCGCCTGAGACCATGAAGCCCGCGCCTTCGGCGACCATGATGCCCCATTCCGCGGTCGGCGGGCGGACGCCGAGGCCGATGAAGGACAGGCCCGCGGCGTTGAGGATGGCGTAGCCCATGGTCAGCGACATCTGCACGATCATGATCGGCATGATGTTCGGCAGGATGTGCACCAGCAGGATGCGGAATTCGCCGTTGCCTGAGAGACGCGCGGCCTGCACGAAGCCGGCATTGCGGCGGACATTGGCCTCGGCGCGCGCGACGCGGGCGTAGAGCGGGAAGTTCACGATCGCGGTGGCGAGGATGATGTTCTGCACGGTGTTGCCGAGGGCTGCGACGATGCCCATGGCGAGCACGAACAGCGGGAAGGCCATGATGGTGTCGGCGATGCGGCCGACAATGCGGTCGGTCCAGCCGCCGAAATAGCCCGCGGCGATGCCGGCGAGGCCGCCCATAAAAAACACCAGCACGACCGAGGCGATCGCGATGAAGAAATCGAGCCGCGTGGCCACGATGACGCGGCTGAAGATATCGCGCCCCAATTGGTCGGTGCCGAACCAGTGCGCCGCCGATGGCGGTTTCAGCGCGGCGGCCGTGTCGGAGGCGAGCGGATCGTAGGGCACCACATACGGGCCGAGCAGCGCGGCGAACACGATGATCAGGAGCAGCGCGAAGGCAAAGCCCGTGACCTTGTTCTCGCCGAGGACGTAACGGGTCTGTTCGAGCACCGCGACGAGGCCGGACGTGCGGGCGGGACCGACAGGTTCAACAGCAGGCGCAACCGAACTCATGATTTAGCCCTCCAACCTGACGCGCGGATCGATCACCCCGTACAAAATGTCGATCACGAGATTGAGCAGCACGTACATGACCGC
The DNA here is from genome assembly GCF_051853005.1 of Bradyrhizobium sp. SMVTL-02. NCBI lineage: Bacteria > Pseudomonadati > Pseudomonadota > Alphaproteobacteria > Hyphomicrobiales > Nitrobacteraceae > Bradyrhizobium > Bradyrhizobium sp. SMVTL-02. The sequence goes on from NZ_CP182469.1 coordinate 8,170,887, forward strand.
CATGGTCAGCACGAAACCCTGTACCGGCGCGAAGTCCGATGAGATCAGCGCTTCCACCGCGTAGGAACCGATGCCGGGCCAGGCGAACACCTTCTCCACCAGCACGTTGGCGCCGAGCAGGAACGAGAACACCATGCTGAGCGTGGTGATGACCGGCAGCATCGCGTTGCGAAAGGCGTAGGTGACGATGACGGTCGCCGGCGACAGGCCGCTGGCGCGCGCGGTGCGGACGAATTCGGATGCGAGCACCGCCAGCATCGAGGCGCGCGTCATGCGCGCGATCGGGGCCAGCGAGAAGATCGCGAGCGTCGTCGCGGGCAGGATGAGCTGGCTCAGCGCCGAACGGAACGCCTCGACATCGCGCGCGATGAGCGTGTCGATCAGATAGAAGCCCGTCACCGTCGGCGGCGCGCTGTAGAACACGTCGAGGCGGCCGAGCGGCGCCGGCGACCAGCCGAGCCGGAAATAGAAGACATAGACCAGCACGAGGCCGGTGAAGAACACCGGCAGCGACACGCCGGCCGTCGTCGTGACCCGGCAGAGATGATCGATCCATGACCCCGGCCGTGTCGCCGCCAGCACGCCCAGCGGAATGGCGATCACGATGGAGACGATGAGGCCGAGCAGCGTGAGCTCGGCGGAGGCCGGCAGGCGGTTGCGGATCTCGGTCGCGACCGGCTGGCCCGTGGTCAGCGAGTTGCCGAAATCGCCGTGGGCGAGATCGTTGGCGTAGCGGAAGAACTGCTCGACCAGCGGCTTGTCGAAACCAAGCTTTTTCCGGATCTGCTCGACGGCTTCCTTCGTCGCCGCGGGGCCGGCGAAGTAGGCGGCCGGGTCACCCGGCAGGGCACGCGTCAGCAGGAAGGTGACGATGACGACGCCAATCAGCGAGGGAATCGCAAACATCAGGCGCTTGCCGATCATGGTCAGCATGGGATGAGACTCCAGGATGACGAAGCTCTGCCGATGAGAGGCGACCTAGCCGTCGCGCGCTCCGCTGCGTTCCCTCCCCCCTTGTGGGGGAGGGCTAGGGAGGGGGGTGGCTCCGGGAGGGATCGGAGTTCGTGGCTACCCCTCTCCCCAACCCTCCCCCCCAAGGGGGGAGGAAGCCTGAAGAGCGTGCTCACCTCACCCATCACGCGTCACCCCTTCGCCATCGCGCGATAATCGAGCCTGCGGTGGAACCAGTATTGGTAACCGCTGATGTTCTTCTGCATCGCGACGTTGACGAAGGGCTGGTACAGCGGGATGCGCGGGATGTCGGCGAAGGCGAGGTCGACGAAACCTTTCACGTCGGTGGCGTAGGTCGCGGTGTCGCCGGTGGCGGCGGCGGTGCGCGCGCCGTCGATCAGCTTGTCCATCTCCGCCGACTTGTAGCTCATGGTGTTGAAGACGGAATTGTTGCCGTGATAGCACCAGTAGAAGAAGTACTCGGGGTAATCGAGCCAGCCCGAGAACACGTTGGTGAAGAGCGGCATCTCCTTCTTGTTCAATTCGGTGCGCCAGTTGGCGCCGGGCACCTTGTTGATGGTGGTCTTGATGCCGAGCTGAGCCAACGATTCCTGCACCAGCACGCAGAGCGGCTCGTTGACGCCGGCGAAGTTGAGATCGAACGAGATCGTGGTCTCGAAGCCGTTGGCGTAGCCGGCTTCGGCCAGCAGCGCCTTCGCCTTCTCCATGTCGGTGTTGTATTTGTGCGGCTGCGGCCAGGCGACCTCGGTGGCCTTGTCCAGGGGCGCGCCGAACATGGGATTGCCGAGGCCGAACAGCACCGCGTCCATGATCTTCTGGTACGGCAGCGCATAGGCGATCGCCTGCCGCACCTTGACGTTATCGAACGGCGGCTTGGTGACGTTCATGCCGATGTACTGGATGCCGTTGGAGAACGGCAGTGACACCACGTTGAGCTTGCCGTTCGCCTTCATCTCCTGGAAATCCTTGAACGGCAGCTCGTAGGAGATGTCGGCGTCGCCGCGCTCCAAGAGCGCGCGACGGTTGCCGGCCTGCGGCACCATGCGCCAGATCACGCGCTTGATCTTGGGCAGGGGACCACCGACCCAATCCTCGCTGCGCTCCATGATCACTTCGGTGCCGGCGGTCCATTTTGTGACTTTGTAAGCGCCGGAGCCTGCGGTCTGCTGCTTTGTGAACTCGAGACCCCACGGGTCTTTCTCGCTCGCATTCTTCTTCACCAGCTCGGAGTTGACGATGCAGGGCACGATGACCGCGAGATCGGGAATCGTCAGCCGGTCCTTCTTGGCGAAATCGACGCGCACCGTGGAATCGTCAACCACGACGAACTGCTCCGGCTTGGTCAGCGAGCCCGCGCTCATCTGGAAAGTGGGGAAGCCGCCGACGCTGACGGCGCGGTCGAGCGACCATTTCACATCCTTGGCGGTAACAGGCGCGCCGTCGTGGAATTTGGCGTTCTTCTTCAGCTTGAAGGTGACCGACATGTCGTCGATCTTGAAGTCATCGGCGAGCTCGCCCTTGAACTTGTCCCGGTCGTAATAGGGCACGCCACCGGGGCCGCTCTTCATCTCGTGGCTGATCAGCCGGTCGTAGCAATTCCAGGACACCTCATAGCCGGGCACGTTGGTGCCGACGCCGTGGATGTCGAGATTGTTGGGGCCGCCCTCCGAGACGATCAGCAGCGTCTCCGAGCGCGCATCGGCCTTGGCCGAGGAGATCACCGAGGGCATGGCCGGAAGCGCCGCGCCAGCGGCCAATCCGGAAACGGACTTGAGGAAATCGCGGCGCTTCATGAAATCGCTCCAACACAAAAGTTTCTGGTTGGAACGGGCTTCGCAAGGTTCGTGCCAAGGATTAAGGGAAGCTCACGCCACGAATAAACTATTGATATAGAACGGGAATATTTCTGTTCGCGCCGACGGATACTTTCTGATCAAAGCCAATCATTGCATACAAAGCTGTGATTTTGACTATAAAACAGGCTGGCATGCGCGGAGCCCGATTTGTCACCACAACTTGCCCCGGCACAACCTCGTCGTTGCGAGCGCAGCGAAGCAATCCAGAATCTTTTCCGCCGAGACAGGCTGGATTGCTTCGCTGCGCTCGCAATGACGGCTGCGGTCGTCACTCCGCCCAGATCAGCTCCTGCAGCTCGACCAGATCACCCGCCCTCTCCTGCCAGCCCTCGATGCAGATGTGGCTGTTGAGGTCGCTGGCATGGTGCAGCAGCATCAGCGCCATCAGGCGGCGCTTGAGCGCGAAGTCGAGCTTCGCATAGCCAAAACCTTCGAGCAGGCTCTTCACCCTCCCCGGCCGTCCGGCGGCCATGAAGGCGCTGGGGCCGAGCAAATCGTAGTCGCGCCAGCCGGCGCGCACGTCGCCGAAGTCGAACAGGCCTTTGAGCGACCATGCGCCGTCATCGCGGCCGAGCAGGAAATTCTCGGGGATGTATTCGCCGGTCAGGATCACCGGCGGCGCATCCATCGGAATCAGCGCGGCCGCATCGCGCAGGAGATCGTCGAGGCCTTCGAGGAATTTCGGCGCAAGGCCGAGGCGTTCGTGCCGCGCACGGCAGCCCCGCATCTGGGCACGCATGAAGTCGTCCCAGCGCGGCTCGATGTGTGCGAGCGGACCGAGCGGGGCGCGCTGCACCGAGGCGATGGTCTCGCCGATCTGGCGCAGCACACGCTCCTTCTGGTCTTCCGCCAGGGACGGCCACACCTCCGAGCCGAGCGTGCCGGCAAGGCGGGTGATGACGAGATAGGGCCAGCCGTCGCGCACCCCTTCCGCGACGATCTCGGGGATGGGCAAGGACAGCCGGCCGGCAAGTTGCGTCAGCGAACCTCGTTCGGAGAGGAATTGCGCGCGAAGCAGCGGCGGGAAGACCTTCAGGATCAGGTTCTCGCCGAAGCCAACCACGAGATTGGTGCCTGTCGCGAAGACGTGCGGCGCGCTGACATCGAGACCGTGGCCGCGCGCGATGTCGAGCGCGATTCCCAGCCATCGCGCGCGGTCGGCGCGAAAGATGCGAAAGCTTTTGGAGTCGATGATGTGAGGCAGTTTCAGCGACATTGCGACCTTGATGCATTTCAAAATCAGTTTCCCCGCGGTCCCATCCGTCGAGACGCCCGCTTTGGCGGGCTCCTCAGGATGAGGGCGGAGTGCGTGGCAACAATTTCGCGGGCACCGATGCCGCTTAGCCGCCATCCTGAGGAGACCGCGACAGCGGTCGTCTCGAAGGACGAGGCGAGCGCTGAGACCGCCGCTATCGCTCCGGACTTGCGCGCTCGAACTGGCGCAGCAGCTTGTTGCCGCGCTCGACCGCGGAATCGAGCGCTCCCTGCGCGCTCTTCTGGCCGGTAAAGGCCTGCTCCAGCTCGTCCTCGATCACGCCGCGGATCAGGACGAAGGAGCCGAGCCGGATGCCCTTCGAGTTCTCCGTCGGCGGATGCAGCGTGATCTCCTCGAACGAGATCGCCGATCCCGGATTGCGCTGGTAGAACCCCTGCGCCCGCGTCAGCTCGAAAGCGGCGCGGGTCACAGGCAGATAGCCGGTGTTCTGGTGCCAGGCGGCCTGCACGCCGGGCTGCGACAGATAAGCGAAGAACCGCGCCACGCCCTTGTATTCCTCGCGCGGCCGGTCGCGCAGCACCCACAGCGTGGCGCCGCCGATGATCGAGTTCTGCGGCGCATCCTTCACGTCCGGCCAGTACGGCATCATGCCGTAGCCGATCTCGAATTTCGAATTCGCCTTGATGTCGGCGCGCGTCGCCGAGGAGCCGATGAAAATGCCGCATTCGCCGTTCTGGAAGCGCGGCTCGGCGGACTGGCCACGACCGCCATAGTCGAACACCTTGCTCTTCTGCCATTCGGCGAGCTGGGCGACGTGCTTGACGATGACGGCATTGTTGATGGTCAGCTCGGCATCGAGCCCGGCAAAGCCGTTGGTGCGGGTCGCGAGCGGCAGATTGTGGAAGGCGGAAAAATTCTCGACGTGAATCCAGGACGGCCAGGACGTGGTGAAGCCGCACGGCGCGCCGCGATCGCGCAGGCGTTTGGCGGCGGCACCGAGCTCGGGCCAGGTCCTCGGCGGCGCCTCCGGATCGAGGCCGGCGTCGCGGAACATGGACTTGTTGTAGTACAGGATCGGCGTCGAGGAATTGAACGGGAACGACAACAGATTGCCGGCCGCATCGGTGTAGTAGCCGGAGACCGCGGGAAGGTAGTCGTCGAGCGAGAACGGCTCGCCCTCGTCCCGCATCAGGCTGAACACCGGATAGATCGCGCCCTTGGCCGCGGTCATCGTGGCGGTGGCGACCTCGTTGACCTGGACGATCGCGGGCTGGCTGCGCGAGCGGAAGGCGAAGATCGCGGCCGTCACCGTCTCGGTATAGCTGCCCTTGTAACTCGGGACGATGCGGTAATCCGGCTGCGAGGCGTTGAAGTCGGCGGCGAGCTTGTCCAGTTGCCGGCCGAGCTCGCCGGACATGGCGTGCCACAGCGCAATCTCGGTGGCGGCGCGCGCTGGCGCGGCCAGCGAGAGAGCCGCGAAGACGGCGAGGACCTGCAACAGGCGCGATGCTGACGTCACGATGGCTCTTCCCGTGTCGCACGACCAAAGGCGACCGGTCCTGCTTAAGGCGGGGCGTTTGCGGTTTCAACGGGAATGAGAGGCGGCCGCACCGCACAATCAGCCCGCGGGCCGGGCGCGGGATGGCCTTCCCTTGACCATCTGCTAGATTGCATTGAACCTTTTGGTCCCGCCATAGACTCCACCACTGAGGGGTTGAGTGTGCCAGTGTGTTGAACCGTGCCGAACTCTCGCGGACCGGGGTGATCTTCGTCGCGCTTCTGCTCGCCGTCTGCGCCACGGGCGCCGTCGCGCGCGAATTTCGCGCCGCCGACACCCAGACCGAGGATTATCCGACCGTCCAGGCGCTGCGCTACATGGGCGCGCTGATCACTGAACGCACCGGTGGCCGGCACCAGATCAAGGTGTTCCACTCCCGCCAGCTCGGCGAGGAGAAGGAGACCATCGAGCAGACCCGGGCCGGCGCGATCGACCTCAACCGGACCAATGTCGCCCTGATCGGCAATTTCGTTCCGGCCATGAACGTGCTCGCCATGCCGTTCCTGTTCCGGTCCATCGAGCACATGCAGAAGGTGCTGGACGGGCCGATTGGCAGCGAGATCCTGAACAGTTTCGAGCCCTACGGCTTCGTCGGGCTCTGCTTCTACGATTCCGGGGCACGGTCGATCTACAACGGTGTCCGCCCTATCAGGAGCATCGAAGACCTCCGGGGCCTGCGGATCCGTGTGCAGCAGTCGGAGTTGATGAGCCAGATGATCCGCTCGCTCGGCGCCGAACCGGTCGAGATGCCCTACGGGCAGGTGCTCACCGGGCTTGCCAACCACCTGATCGACGGCGCCGAAAACAACTGGCCATCCTTCGTGACGACCGACCATTACAAGCATGCCGGGCACTACACGTTGACCGAGCACACGATGAGCCCCGAGGTGCTGGTGATCTCGCTGAAGGCCTGGCGGAGCCTCCCGGCGGAGGACCAGACCATCTTCAGGGAGGCCGCGCAGCGCTCCAGCCGGTTCATGCGCGAGAAGTGGCGCGACCTCGAGGAGCAGTCGCAGCGCAAGGCGGTCGCAGCCGGTGTCAGCATCGTCAGGGACATCGACCGCAAGCCGTTCGAGAATGCCATGGCCCCGATCTACACGAGGGCCGCCCGGGACCCCGCCGCGGCCGCACTGATCGAACGCATTCGCAAGGTGGAGTGAGCCCCGTTGCCTGCGCCTGGAAACAGCGAGCACGCAGACAGGCCGTCCGGCCCGATCGGGGGGGTGCGCGTGCGTCTGGTCGGCGTGCTCCGCGCAGTACCGATCCGCTGGCGCATCCTGTCGATCGCGGCGCTGAACTCCGCCGTCGTGGTGGTGCTGGTGGCGCTGATCTGGAACGGCTCGCAGGTGCTGGGCTCGGCCTGGGACGACGTGCGCCGGGTGCGCGAATCCGACCGCATCCTGGCGCTGCTCGAAAGCGAGACCGGGCGCCTGCACAATCTGATCCACCGCTACATCAACCAGCCGAGCCCGGACCTGTTCGCCGAGATCCTGTTGCTGCGCGAGGCGGTGCTGGGCACGCTGAGCAACCGTGCGGCCAAGGACCCGATGCTGTCGGGCTCGGTCGAGGAGCTGGAGCGCACCACCGAGCGCTTCCTCAACGGCTTTGGCGAGCTGCGCAGCGTGCAGGCGACGATCGCGAAGACCTATGAGGACCAGGTGCAGGGGCCGGCCAGGGACATGGCGGGGCTCTATTCCATCATCGAGGGTGCCACCGGCCATCGCGACGCGCTGATCTGGCCTTCGCTCGGCAAGTCGCGCGAGGCTTTCACCGCAATGCTGGTCGCGGCCAATTCCTACTATCTGTCGCAGTCGAAGGGCGCGGCCGACGATGCGCGCCGCCACACCGAGACGATCGAGAAGACCATTCCCGTGATGATCGATCTCGCCGACAACGACCTCCAGCGCATGGCGCTGCAGCGGCTCGGGGCCCGCACCGCGTCCTTACGCGAGGGCTTTGCCAAACTCTCCGAGCAGCTGACGAGCCGCACCGAGCTGCTGCGCAACAGCATCGACGTCAGCCAGGCCGAGGCGATCGGCGCCATCGACGATCTCTCGACCAAGATGCGCCAGCGCGAGCAGAAGGCGCAGGAGACCTTCGACCGCACGCTGGCGGACATCTCCCGCCGTGTGCTGTCCATTGCGGTGATCTTCCTCGGCATCATCCTCACCGCGGGCGTCTTGATCGCGCTGTCGATCCGCCTGCCGCTGCAGCAGATCATGGCCGCGATGCGCGCGATCACGCTCGGCAATCTCGATCGCGAGGTGCAGGGCACCATGGCACGCGACGAGGTCGGCGCCATGGCGCGCGCGGTGGAGGTGTTCCGCGAGAACGCGATCGCGAAGCGGCAGACCGAGGACGAGCTGCGTGCGTCGAAGGAAAAGGCCGAGAGCGCGCTGCTCGAGCTCAATACCGCGCAGCAGAATCTGATCGATGCCGAGCGGCTGGCCGCGCTCGGCGGTCTCGTCGCCGGCGTTGCCCACGAGGTCAACAACCCCATCGGCATCAGCCTGACGGTCGCCTCCAGCTTCGCCCGGCGGACCGAGATCTTCGAGGCCCAGCTCAAGGGCGACGGCGGCCTGCGCCGCTCGCAGCTGGAGGAGTTCGTGCAGTCCTCGCGCGACGCCTCGCAGCAGCTCGTCGCCAACCTCACCCGCGCCGGCGAGCTGATCCAGTCGTTCAAGCAGGTCGCGGTCGACCGCTCCCATGCCGAGCGGCGGCAGTTCTCACTCAGCGAAGCCACCGACCAGATCATCGCGAGCTTAAGGCCCGTGCTGAAGCGCTCGCCGATCACGCTCGAGGTCGACGTGCCCGAGGGGCTGCTGCTGGACGGCTATCCCGGCTCCTACGGCCAGATCCTGACCAACCTCTTCCTCAACGCCGCCAACCATGCCTTTGCCGACGGGCGCGCCGGCACCATCACGATCTCGGCGCGGCCGCGCGGGGCTGACGACATCGAGATCATCTTCACCGACGACGGGGCCGGCATGACCCCGGACGTGCAGCGCCAGGCCTTTGACCCCTTCTTTACCACGAGGCGCAATGAAGGTGGTACGGGACTCGGGCTGCATATCGTCTATAACCTCGTCACCCAGCAGCTCGGCGGTCGCATGATGCTGGAATCCAAGCTGGGACAAGGCACCACTTTTCGCATTATCATGCCGCGAGTCGCCAAGGGCGGCGCGCAAAGCACAGAGACTGACGGGACTTCTCAATGGCCGAACAGGACGATGTCCTCCACCTGATCGACGACACCGGCGCCGCGTCGGAGGACCAGAACGCACGAAAGTGGAAGATCGCCGTCATCGACGACGATCCGGCCGTGCATGACGGCACCCGCTTCGCGCTGTCCGACTATACCCTCAACGGCCAGAGCCTCGAGATCCTGTCGGCCTATTCCGCGGCGGAGGGCCGCGAGCTGATGGCCGCGCACGGCGACATCGCGGCCGTCCTGCTCGACGTCATCATGGAGACGGATGTGGCCGGCCTCGATCTCGTCGAGTTCATCCGCAACGAGATCAGGAACGAGACCGTGCGCATCATCCTGCGCACCGGCCAGCCCGGCCAGGCGCCCGAGCGGCGCGTGATCGTGCAGTACGACATCAACGACTACAAGGCCAAGACGGAGCTCACCGCCGACAAGCTGTTCACCTCGCTGACCGCGGCGCTGCGCTCCTATCAGCAGCTCGAGCGCATGGTGCAGACGCGGCGCGGGCTCGAGATCATCATCGACGCTGCGTCCACGCTGTACGATTTCAAGTCGATGCAGCGGCTCGCCGAGGGCGTGCTGACCCAGCTCGCCTCGCTGCTCAACGTCGACTGCGCAGGTATACTGGTCCTGCGCGATAATGGCGGCGTCGACCCCGAGTTGTCGGTGCTCGCCGGCAGCGGCTGCTACAGCCGCTTCATCGGCACCACGTCGTCGAAGGCGCTCGACCCCGAGCTGCGCGAGATGGTGGAGGCCGCGTTCCAGCGCCGCAAGAACGAGTTCGCCGATCATCGCAGCGTGATCTACCTGCGCACCGGATCCGGCCGCGAGGTGGTGGTGCTGCTGCAGGCCGAGCGCGAGCTCTCGGAGACCGACCGCTCGCTGGTCGAGATCTTCTCCTCGAGGCTCTCGATCGCCTTCGACAACGTCATCCTCTATCAGCAGCTGCAGGACGCCAACACGCAGCTGGAAGACCGCGTCGCCCAGCGCACCCGCGCCCTGATGCAGGCCAACCGCCGCCTGTCGGCGCAATGGCTGCGGCTGCAGCGCGCCAACGGCTTCAAGAACGAGATCCTGGGCACCGTCGCACACGACCTGAAGAATCCGCTCGGCGTCATCCTCGGCCGCACCGAGATGCTGAAGGAGCTGATCTCGACCGGCGCATCCGAAAGCGGCGTGGTGGCCCAGGTCGATCACATCCGCGACGCCACCAAGCGCCTGACCACCATGGTCGACCATCTGATCTCGGACGCGATGGCCGATGCCTTCGACATCACCATCCGCCGCGAGCCGGTCGACGTCGCGGCCCTGGTCAAGGAGGTCGCCGAGGCCAACCAGCCGCTCGCCGTCAACAAGCAGCAGGCGATCAGCGTCACCGCGCCGTCCAACATCGTCACCATGTGCGACACCGACCGCATCCGCGAGGCGATCGACAACCTCATCAGCAACGCCATCAAATACTCGCCGATCGGCGGCAGGATCGGCGTCGCCGTCGTCCACGAGGGCAGCGACACCATCGTCCGCGTCAGCGACGAGGGCGCCGGCCTGTCGCCGGAGGATCTCGGCCGCCTGTTCGGCCGGTTCCAGCGGCTGTCCGCCAAGCCAACCGCCGGCGAGAGCTCGACGGGGCTTGGGTTATCCATCGTCAAGCGTATCATCGACATGCACGGCGGCGAGGTGACCGCCGAGAGCGACGGCCCCGGCAAGGGCTCGACCTTCACCATCACCCTCCCTGCGACAGAGATGCCGTGACCTAGAGACCATGACCCAAAGCCAGCACATCATGATTGTCGACGACGAGGCCCCGGCCCGGGAGATGGTCGGCGATTACCTCAAGATGCACGGCTTCACCGTGACGCTGTGCGACGGCGGCAAGAGCTTGCGCGCCGCGATCCAGGGCAGCATGCCCGATCTCGTCGTGCTCGATCTCAACATGCCCGAGGAAGACGGGCTCTCGATCATCCGCGACCTCAAGAGCCGCATCAACGTGCCCGTGATCATGCTGACGGCGACCGCGAGCCCGATCGACCGCGTCGTCGGCCTCGAGCTCGGCGCCGACGACTACGTCGCCAAGCCGTGCGAGCTGCGCGAACTGATGGCGCGCATTCGCTCGGTGCTGCGGCGGAGCACGCCGGTGAAAGCGGCAGCGGAGACGGCGGCGGCGAAATCCGACAAGGACCAGCTGGTGCGCTTCGGCACCAAATGGCTCGACCTCGAGGCGCAGGCGCTGCGCGACGACGAGGGCAACGAGCATCCGCTGACCGCATCCGAATTCGGATTGCTGAAGGTGTTCGCGGCCAATCCGAAGCGCGTGCTGTCGCGCGAACGCTTGCTCGAGCTCGCCAATGCGCGCGATGCCGAAGCCTTCGACCGCGCGGTCGACCTCCGCATCATGCGCATCCGCCGCAAGATCGAGCCGGATCCGGCCAAGCCCGCCGTGATCCGCACCATCCGCGGCGGCGGCTATCTGTTCTCGCCGCAGGGCGAGAAGGCGTAAGCTCGGCATCGCTGCCTCCAACGTCACATTGCGAGCGCAGCGAAGAATCCAGAATCCCTCCGCGGAAGGACACCTGGATTGCTTCGCTGTGCTCGCGATGACGGAGCAAGTGGCATCGGCGCCACTCTCCATCAGGCATTTCAGGCCGCGGACCCACCGCCCGCCTTGAGCCCATCAAACGCCCTGGACCGGCGCTTTCCCCCCGCGACCGCAGCGCTGGGGCTCGCGCCACCGAACGCAATCCCCCAAAATTCGTTCCCCTCGCCTCGGCGCGCCTCCAAATCCCACCCCCGTATTTTCCGTATATTGAAATTCCACGGTTTTTTGCCCCGAATGTTTCGTCGCGCCTTCTGCGACGAAACAATTTGGCGGCGCACGAAACCATTTTCCGCTTTTGGCGCAGACGTCCCGAAACGGTGGCTGATTAACACTTTGCTCCAAGGAAACGCCGCTCGGTTGCGGCGCTACGGGGAGCCAGGTCCATGCCGAACGTCATCGCCATCAACGCCCAGGCCAGCCAGAGCATCATTGCCGCTCAGGCGACTTCGGACGACATGCTGCTCGAAAGCATTGCCGACGGCAACCGGACCGCGATGCACATCCTTTATTGCCGGCACAATGTGCGGGTCTACCGTTTCATCCTGCGCATCGTGCGCGACGTCACCACGGCGGAAGATCTGGTCAGCCAGGTGTTCCTCGACGTGTGGCGCACCGCCGGTCAATTCCAGGGCCGCTCGCAGGTCTCGACCTGGCTGCTCTCGATCGCCCGCTTCAAGGCGCTGACTGCGATGCGCCAGCGCCGCTTCGAGGACATCGACCAGGAAGACGTGCGCCAGATTCCCGACGATTGCGACACGCCCGAGACCTCGCTCGACCGCAGCGACACCAGCGCCATCCTGCGCGCCTGCGTGGCAAAATTATCGCCCGCGCATCGCGAGATCATCAACCTCGTCTACTACCACGAGAAGTCGGTGGAGGAGGTCGGGCAGATCATCGGCATCCCCCAGAGCACGGTGAAGACGAGGATGTTCTATGCCCGCAAGCAACTGGCCGATTTGCTTAAGGGCGCCGGCGTTGATCGTTTCGCCGCGTAAGCACAAGGATTTCAAGGGGATAGGACATCAATCTCGATCCTGTCCCCGGACACGGAAGCGTTACCGCCGATGAAACAATTGAAACAAACGACAACATCAGGCGGAAAAACTTCCCCCCTATAAAGGTCCCATACGGTTTCGTTAAACCTCCCAAGACCTCCAGCGACCCGGACGATGCCCCCGTCCGGGTCGTTTTTATTTGGGCCCAGGCTCTCGCCGCGGGCTCCCGCCTCTCCCGCGCCGCGAGCGGGGGAGGGAGCGCACCTCCTGTGCGGTTAGCAATTGCTCCGCCAACAACCGCACCCGTCACGAAGGCGTGACGTCGCGTAACGACCGCCCCATCGCACACGAACTGCCCTCGTGACCTCCATCACGAGTGCCCCGATGCTCGAACTTCTCTTCGCCGTCCTTGCCGGCATCCTCACCATCGCCGCGCCCTGCACGCTGCCGATGCTGCCGATCCTGCTCGGCGCCTCGATCGGGCGCGCGGGGCACTTGCGCCCTGCGATGATCGCGATCGGCTTCGTCGTTTCCTTCTCCGTGGTCGCGCTGCTGCTAGGCGCGCTGACGCGGCTGTTCGATTTCGATCCGAACGTGCTGCGCGAGGCGGCGTCGATCCTGCTGCTCGGCTTCGGCCTGGTGATGCTGTGGCCGGCGCCGTTCGAGTGGCTGTCGATCCGGCTCAATGGCTGGCTCGCTTTCGGCAACGCGAGCGGCGTGCAGCGCGAGGGCGCGCTCGGCGGGCTCATCCTCGGCACCACGCTCGGCCTGGTCTGGACGCCCTGCGCCGGACCGGTGCTCGGCTCGATCCTGACGCTGGTGGTGACCTCGAAGAACCTGGCCTGGGCCGGCACGCTGCTGGTCGCCTACGCCATTGGTGCTGCGATCCCGATGCTCGCGATCGCCTATGGCGGACAGGCCGCGACCACGCGCGTGCGCAGCCTGGCGCGGATCTCGCCGCGGCTGCAGCAGGGCTTTGGCGTCATCGTGATCGCCTTCGCGGTCGCCGCCTATTTCCAATACGACACGCTGATCGTGGCGTGGCTGACCGGCTTCTATCCCACCGGCCAGATCGGCCTGTGATCATCCCAAGGCTTCACCGGAGGAGACTTCCATGACTCTCAAACTGCTCGCAACGTCTGCTGCACTGATCGGCATCACTGTCATCGGCGCCGTCATCCCCGGCATCTGCGACGAGGCCGCGCGTGCTACGCCGGTCACCATCGCCGCCGCGAGCCAGCAGGCCGCGCCCGACTTCACCGGCATCACGAACTGGTTCAACTCGAAGCCGCTGAGCCTTTCCGAGCTGCGCGGCAAGGTCGTGCTGGTCGACTTCTGGACCTATGGCTGCGTCAACTGCGTCAACACGCTGCCCCACGTCACCGACCTCTACGCAAAATACAAGGACAAGGGCCTCGTCGTGGTCGGCGTGCACACGCCGGAATTCCCGTTCGAGCGCTCGGCCGCCAACGTGCAGGCCGCGCTGAAGCGCCACGGCATCACCTATCCGGTGGCGCAGGACAATGATTCCAGGACCTGGAACGCCTACAGCAACCAGTATTGGCCGGCGCAATACATCATCGACCAGAGCGGCAGGATCGTGTTCCAGCACGCCGGCGAAGGCCGCTACGACGAGATCGACCGCACGGTGGCCAGGCTGCTCAACGCCAGCAGTTGATCCCGCGCGGAGATCGTGCGGCTGATTTCGCCTGACGCCCTTGTTGCTTGACTCCGCAGACCCGTCCGTGGAGTTTCGCGCCATCGGAACCAGCCGCCCGCAATGGACGACGCGAACACCAGCACCGACATCCGCCTTCGTGAAGGCTCCTCGATCGCGCAGCGGCTGGTCGTGTCCGGCTTCGCGGCCGCTGTCGCGCTGTGCTTCACCCCGGGCCTGTTCACGCACGACGCCCTGGAGATCGTCATCACGGTGGTGGCGCTGCTGGTCGGAGCCGGGTTCGTCGTCGGCATCATGATGGCCCCGGCGGTGGTGTGGATCATCACGCCCGATGAGATCCTGATCGGGCATCAACGGCCATTCGGGAAACTGCAGACGCGGCTCGTCGGGAAGGACGAGATCAGCAGATTGCAGGTTCCCGGCAGCAGGCGGGTGAAGGCCCGCTTTCAACTCGTCTTCACGCTGGTCTCGGGAGAGCGCCTGACATCGCCGCCGATCTCAGACGTCACGCATGTTCACGACACCGTGGCGCGGATCGCCGCGCAGTTCGATGTCCCCAACGTCGAGGCCCCCAGCAATCCGCTCGATGCCAGCAATCCCGAGATGCATCTCGGCGAGCCGCTCGAGGCGTTTTCCGCGCGCGATATCCGCATCGTCGCATTGATCGCCGTCGCGTTGTCCGCCGTGCCCTACGCCTACAAGCTCTGGCGCGGATGGCCGCCCAGCCATGTCGATATCCTGCTGCTGCCGCTCGGCGCTCTCGCCGCGTTCGCGGTCTACAGATACGCCAACCTGGCGACCGGCGCGTTCTGGGTCATCCGGCAGGGCGATATCCGCGTCGAAAGATTGTGGGGCGACGGCACGCCGCGCACGGACAGCATCAGGGGAGACGAGGTCAAGACGATCACCGTCGAGCGCCGCGGCCGGTCGGAGGACGAGCATTGCATCGTGGTGATCCGGCTCCATTCAGGACGAAGGTTTCGCAGCCCCCGCATCGGCTCACGGCTCGAGGCCGGTGCGGTGGGAGCTGAAATCGTGCGGCGGCTCGGGATCGCGCCGGAGAGCAACAAGATCTAGCTCCTGAGTCAGACTCTGAGGAGCGCGCCCTTGCGCGCGTATCGAAGGATGGGGCGCGCGCTCAGGCCGCCGTCAAGAAATCCCACGCGATCCCTTCCCGCAGCCGGGGAGAGGGAGCCCACTACCACCGCGGTACCATTCTGGGCTTTTCGCGCCATACCCTGTTTGTGGCGTTGCCCAGGCCTCGTAAAAAACCGAAGCATTCTCGTGACATACCAGCCGCGCGCGCCATCAACTTGCCATGAACATGCCCCTGAGATTTGATGGTTCCGAATGATTTGCGCTGTGGCAGCGGGGAGAGCTTGAAATGACGGATTATCGTCGCCTGACCGGGGCGTTCATCACGGCCCTCAGCCTGGTTCTGACCACCTCATACGGCTCCGCCCAGCAGCCGGACCGCGGCGACGAGCCGGGCCTGATCGCCGACGAATCCTACCAGCTCGATCCGGAATGGCAGAAGCAGGTCGTGTACTTCCGCACCACGGAAGCACCGGGCACCATCATCGTCTCGACGGCCGAACGGCACCTCTATCTGGTACAGCCCGGCGGGCGCGCGATCCGCTATGGCATCGGCGTCGGCCGCGACGGCTTCCAGTGGCAGGGGCTGGTGACCATCACCAACAAGAAGGAATGGCCGGACTGGACGCCGCCGGCGGAGATGATCCAGCGCCAGCCCTACCTGCCGCGCTTCATGGCCGGCGGCCCCGGCAATCCGCTGGGCGCCCGCGCCATGTATCTGGGCACCACCGTCTATCGCATCCACGGCACCAACCGTCCTGACACGATCGGCACCAAGGTGTCCTCGGGCTGCTTCCGTCTCGTCAACAACGACGTCGCCGATCTCTACGATCGCGTCCCTGTCGGCACCAAGGTCGTGATCCGGCAGAAGCCCGAGCTCTAAGGGCTATGGTTCGAGCATGATCGCACCGATCATGCTCCGCCCCCTCCTGCCATTTCCTTTTCCCGATTTTTTCGAGAGAGAGACATCATGCGCACTTTTCGAGGCGGCCTGCTGATCGGGCTCGCGGTCGCCGTGCTGGTCGGCGTGCTCGCCGTCATCTACGAGTTCTACGACACCCGCACCCTGAAGCGCACCGTTCGCCGCGGCGAGGTGCTGTGCGGCGTCAACAAGGGCCTGCCGGGCTTCTCGATCCCCGACGACAAGGGCAACTGGACCGGCTTCGACGTCGATTTCTGCCGCGCGGTGGCGGCGGCGATCTTCAACGACCCGAACAAGGCGAAGTTCGTTCCGCTCGACGCCAGCGAGCGCTTCAAGGAATTGCAGAGCCGCAAGGTCGACATCCTCTCGCGCAACTCGACCTGGAGCATGGCGCGCGAGCTCGACTACGATCTTTATTTCCCGGCGGTTGCCTATTACGACGGCGCAGGCTTCATGCTGCCGCGGTCGCGCAACAAGGAGACCTCGCTGGACCTGACCGGCAGCAACGTCTGCGTGCAGGCCGGCACCACCACGGCTCTCAACGTCTCCGACTACTTCCGTGCCAACAACATGAAGTATGAAGAGGTGAAGTTCGACAAGCTGGATGACGTGGTGAAGGCCTACGACACCGGCAAGTGCGACACGCTCTCCGCCGACGTCTCGCAGCTCTATGCGCTGAGGCTGAACCTGTCGAAGCCCGGCGACCACATGATCCTGCCGGACATGATCTCCAAGGAGCCGCTCGCCCCCGTGGTGCGCCAGCGCGACGACGACTGGATGATGATCGTGAAGTGGACGCTCTATGCGATGATCAACGCGGAAGAGCTCGGCGTCTCCTCGGAGAACATCGACGAGGCCCTGAAGTCGAAGAAGCCAGAAGTGATGCGCCTCGTCGGCACCGAAGGCAATTACGGCGAGCAGCTCGGCCTCACCAAGGACTGGGTCGTCCGCATCATCCGCCATGTCGGCAATTACGGCGAGATGTACGAGCGCAACATCGGCGAGAAGTCCAAGCTGAAGATCCCGCGCGGCATGAACCAGCTGTGGAACGCCGGTGGCGTGCAGTACGCGCCGCCGATGCGGTAACAGGTCCCTCCGCCGTCATTGCGAGCGAAGCAAAGCAATCCAGAACTTTCCACGGCGACGGTCTGGATTGCTTCGTCGCAGGCGCTCCTCGCAATGACGAGCTCGGGGCAGGCGCTTTCCACGCCCTCAACTGTCATCGCCCGGCTCGATCGGGCGATCCAGTACGCCGCGGCCTCTCCTTAAGATCACTGCTGCCTCTGGATTCGGTCGCCCGGCTTGACCGGGCGAGGACACCGATATTGAGGCGCGCGCCGCCTGCCGCGCCTCAATACCCCCGCGCCCTTGCCAGTTGCTCGGTGTGGTAGTTCGCATCGCCGAACAATTCCTCGCAGACCCGCGCGCGCTTCATGAAGAAGCCGATGTCGAACTGGTCGGTCATGCCCATGCCGCCATGCATCTGCACGCCCTCCTGCACCGCGCGCGTGGCGGTGGTGCCGGCACGCGCTTTTGCGACCGCGACGGCTGAGGCGGCCCTGGCAACGTCGGCATCCAGCGCCTGCAGCGCCTTCATGGTGGCGGCGCGGGTGATCTCGATGTCGACATAGAGCTGGGCGGCGCGGTGCTGCAGCGCCTGGAATTCGCCGATCAGCTTGCCAAACTGCTTTCTGCTCTTGAGATACTCGACGGTGCGGCCGAAGACCTCCTCGCTGAGCCCGACCATCTCGGCGGCGACCGCGCCGCGGCCGATGTCGAGCACGCCGTCGAGCAGCGTGGCGCCCTGATCGACCTCGCCGAGCACGCTGTCGGCGGTGACCTCGACATTGGCCAATTCGATCCGCGCCGCGTTGTGTGCATCGACCATGATGGTGCGCTCGACGGCAACGCCCTTGGCCTTGGGGTTGACCAGGAACAACGTCAAGCCGTCGCGCTCGCCGGCCGAGCCTGCGGTGCGCGCGGCGACGATGAAGAGGTCAGCGACATGGCCGTCGACGACCAGTGCCTTGGCGCCGGAGAGTTTGAAACCGTTGCCGGCGCGCACGGCCTGCAGGCCGGTTTGCAGCGGGCGATGCTTGGCGCCCTCGTCGACCGCGAGTGTCGCGAGCAGCGAGCCGCTCGCAATCTTCGGCAGATATTCCGACTTCTGCGCGGCGTTGCCGCCGCGGTTCAGCGCGGAGGCCGCGACCACGCTGGTGGCGAGGAAGGGGGACGGCATCAAGGTGCGGCCGATCTCCTCCATGATGACACCGACTTCAATGAAACCAAGGCCGCTGCCGCCGAACTCTTCCGGCACGAGCAGGCCGGCGAAGCCCATCTCGGCGAAGGATTGCCACAGCTCCTTGGAGAAGCCGGTGGGATCCCTGGAATCGCGCAAGTGACGCAGATGCGACACCGGCGCCTTGTCGCTGATCAGCCCGCGCGCGCTGTCGCGGAGCATCGATTGTTCTTCGGTGAGGACGAGGGCCATGTGCGTGTTTCCGATTCGAAATCTATTTGTCGCCGTCATTTTGGGAGGGGCCGCCGGCGCAGGCCCGGAATGACGGGTGGCGAGAGCGTGGCTCACGCCCCCGGCAAATCCAGGATGCGCTTGGCGACGATGCCGAGCATGACTTCGGACGTGCCGCCCTCGATCGAGTTGGCCTTGGTGCGCAGCCAGGCGCGCGGGCGGGCGCCCTGCTTCGAGCGCTCGCTCTCCCATTCCAGCGCATCGACGCCGCCGGCCGACATCAGGATCTCGTAGCGGCGCTTGTTGAGCTCGGTGCCGTAATATTTCATCGCCGAGGAGAACGCCGGATGTGCCTGCCCGGCCTTGGCGAGATCGACCGCGCGCTCGGCGCTGGCGGCAAGGGCGGCCTCATCGACCTCGAAACTCGCGATCTGGCCGCGCAGCATGGCATCATCGAGCCGCCCCAGCGCATCGGTGCCGACCGAGTCGGCCGCGATCTGGCCGAGCGGTCGGCCGACGCCGCGCTCGCCCATGCCTGAGATCATCGCGCGCTCGTGCTGGAGCAGATATTTCGCGACGTCCCAGCCGCGGTTGATCTGCCCGACCACATGCGACTTCGGCACGCGGACGCCGTCGAAGAAGGTCTCGCAGAACGGCGAATAGCCGGAGATCAGCAGGATCGGCTTGGTCGAGACACCCTTCGAGGTCATGTCGAACAGGATGAAGCTGATGCCGTCGTGCTTCTTGGCGGTGGGATCGGTGCGGACGAGACAGAAGATCCAGTCGGCGTAATTGGCGTAGGACGTCCAGATCTTCGATCCCGTGATGATGAAATCATCGCCGTCGCTTTCGGCGCGGGTCTGCAGCGAGGCGAGATCGGAGCCCGCGTTCGGCTCGGAATAGCCCTGGCACCAGCGAATCTCGCCCGCGGCGATTTTTGGGAGATGCTCCCTTTTCTGCGCCTCGTTGCCATACTTGAGCAAAGCCGGCCCGAGCATCCATATGCCGAAGCTCGACAGCGGCGGCCGCGCCCCGATCCGCGCCATCTCGGCGCGCAGCACCTTGTGCTCGGCAGCGCTCAAGCCCCCGCCGCCATACTCCTTCGGCCAGTCGGGCACGGTCCAGCCCTTGTCGCGCATGCGCTCGAACCAGATGCGCTGCGGCTCGGACGAGAATTTTGCATTGCGTCCGCCCCAGAACACGTCGGCGTCGGATGTTGCGGGCTTGCGCATCTCCGGCGGGCAGTTCGCTTCCAGCCAGGCGCGCGTCTCGGCGCGGAATTGTTCGAGATCGGCGGTCTCAGTGTCGCTGGTTTTCGGGTCAGTCATTGGTCGTTTCCATCCCTCAAAATCGACTTGTTGGCGGCGACTCTGGGCCAAGCTCCTGCGGAATTCAACCACTTCCGGCGAGCCGCATTCGGCTATAGTCCCTGCTCACGACGGTGCTTGAATACAAAGAGGAAACGACAATGCGCCTGAAGCTTCTTTCGCCCGGCGAAATGAACGAGAGCCAGCGGCAGACTTATGACGAGTCGATTGCCGGCAAGCGCGGCAAGCCGCCGGCCCCGATGATGGCCTGGCTGGGCAGCCCGGAGATGGCGCGCCACGCCACGCGGCTCGGCGAAGTGCTGCGCTTCGACACGATCTTCCCGGCAAAGCTCTCGGAGATCGCGATCCTGGTGACGGCGCGGCACTGGACCGCACATTACGAATGGTATGCGCATAAGCGCCTCGCGCTCGCCGGCGGCATGAAGCCGGAGATGATCGACGCAATCCGCGATCGCCGCACGCCCGAGTTCGACGATCCCAAGGGCAAGATGATCTACGACGTCGCGAAGTCGCTGCACGAGGGACACGGCGTCGCGAAGGGGCTCTATGAGGAGGCTGTGAAGCTGCTGAGCGAACGCGGCGTGGTCGAAGTGATCGGGTTGTGCGGCTATTACACGCTGGTGTCGATGACGCTGAACACATTTGAATTCGGGTTGCCCGAGGGCGAGGTGTCGGAGCTCAGCTAGAGCGGATGAAGTTGCGTACGACCGGATCGCATCTTGCGATGCGATCCGACCTCTCCCTTCGGGAGAGGTAGACCTCTGCCCTGCGCGGACACCCGACACCATCAATTCATCCCAATTGGTTTCCCATCCGGAAACGATGGGTTTCGGGATCGGCCCATGGCGCGGTGCCGGAGCCGGCCTTATGTGGATGGCTTGAACGGAGCATCCCCATGTCGCAGAACCCAGCCGTCGCCGCCGCCACCCGAATCGGCCACGTCCATCTCAAGGTCGCCGATCTCGATCGCGCGCTCGGCTTCTATTGCGGGGTGCTCGGCTTCGAGCTGATGCAGCGGATGGGCTCGGGCGCGGCGTTCATCTCGGCCGGCGGCTATCATCACCACATCGGGCTCAACACCTGGGAGAGCAAGGGCGGCTCGCCGCCGCCGCCGGGAACGACGGGCCTCTTCCACACCGCGATCCTCTATCCGACGCGCCCCGCGCTGGCGGATGCGCTGCACCGGGTGCTCACGGCGGGCATTGCGCTGGACGGCGCGAGCGACCACGGCGTCAGCGAGGCGCTGTACTTGCGCGATCCCGACGAGAACGGCGTGGAGTTGTATTGGGACAAGCCGCGGGAGCAGTGGCCGTTCGGGCCCGACGGCAAGCTCGCGATGTTCACCAAGCGGCTGGATGTGGAGGCGTTGCTGAGGCAACGCGAGGATTAAACTTCGCCCTCTCCCCGTCATTGCGAGCGCAGCGACTTGTCCGCCGAAGCCTCGGCGAAGGCGCAAGCAATGCAGAATCTTGCCGCGGAAACAGTCTGGATTGCTTCGTCGCAAGGGCTCCCCGCAATGACGGAGTGTGTTGAGACCGCCGTCGCCCCTCTATGAAAGCTTCGCCCGCGGCTTTCCCCGCACCATGATCAGCGCCGCGGCGACCACCTCCAGCGCGATGCAGAGATAGAACGGCAGCACGTAGCCGCCCGACCAATCACGCAAGGCCCCGACGACACCGGGGCCGAACGCGTAGGTCACCTGGTTGATCGCGGTGTTGAGGCTGATCAGCACACCGAACGAGGCGCTGTCGAACTCCTGCTGCACGATCAGCGACGGCAGAGTGATCAGGTTGCCGACCGAGAAGCCGAACACCGCGCAGCCCGCGATCAGCACATGGTCGTTGTGCAGGTTGATGACGACGAGGAGCGCGGCGGCCTGGCTCAGGAACGAGATGGCCGAAGCCAGCCGCTGGTCGAGGCGGTCGATCACCAGCGAGAACAGCACCCGGCCGACCACCGCCATCGCGGTCAGCACCGCGACGGCAACCGCGGCGCGCTCGCGGCCGATCACGGGATCGAGGAACGAGATCAGGTGCACGACGAAGCCGACCTGCGCGAACAGCACCAGCGAGAATGCGATCGTCACCGTGAGGAAGCCGACGTCGCGCAGCGCCCAGGCGCGGATCTGCGTCGACGATTGCGGCTTCTCCTTCGCCGCCGTCCAGCCGTGAAGATCGGGCGGGCGGCCGACGAGAAGCAGGATTACCGGCACGAGCAGCACCAGCATGGCGCCGGCGGCGGCATACATTGCGCTGGCAAAGCCGATATGGCCGATCAGCGTCACCAGCAGCGGCACGCCGACGATGCCGCCGAAGCTCGCGCCGTTGAGCGCGAGACTGATCGCCATGCCGCGCTTGTGGTCGAACCACAGGCTGATCGTGTTGGTGATCATGGCAAGACTGGTGCCGGCCCAGCCGAAGGCGAGCACGGCGTCGGCGAGATAGAGCTGCCAGGGCTCGCGCACCGCGCCGATCGCGACCGCGGCGGCCGCCATCGCCAGCGCGCCGGCGATCAGGCTGAGCCGCGGGCCATATTTTCGCACGGCTTCGCCGACGAAGACGACGAGCAAGGCGCCGAACAAATAGAAGAAGGTCGTGCCCGACGAGATCAGCGAGGCCGACCAGCCGCGGGCGCGCTGGAGCTCGGCGACATAGACGCTCTGGCCGTAGAAGCCGAGCCCCCAGCCGAAGGTCGCGAGCAGGAAGCAGACGGCGACGATGCGCCAGCCTTCGTAGCGCAGCGAAGATTCGTCGATGGAAACCGTATGGCGGGGGTTGTCGAGCATTTGCGCTTCTCCGTGAGGTTCTCCCGCAAGCGCCCGGCTTTCGCGCTCACCCGTTCATGACGAGCATCATGTAACAACGCGGCTTCCGAAAATCACTTCGACGGCGATCGAAGTGTCGACACTGCTGACAGTCTCATGCCAGTTCAAACCGCGTCGGGGAACTCGCCGATGGCCGCCTCCAGCCGCGCCTTGCGCCTCGCCCAGGAGACCAGCGAGAGCACGGCAAGGCCGAGCATAACAGGCGGGAACACCACCATGTTCACCGCGGACCAGCCATAGTTCGCGAGCAATTGGCCGGAGGAGAACGAACCGATCGCCATCATGCCGAACACCAGGAAATCGTTGAAGGCCTGCACCTTGTTGCGCTCCTGCGGTCGGTGCGTCTCCAGCACCAGCGCGGAGGCACCGATGAAGGAGAAATTCCAGCCGATGCCGAGCACGATCAGCGTGGCCCAGAAATGCATCGCGGTGAGGCCGGAGAGGCCGATGCCGGCGGCGCCCGCTTCCAGCAGCAATCCGGCAGCCACGATCTTCGGCGCGCCGAAGCGGGCGATCAGCGCGCCGGTGAAGAAGCTCGGGCCGTACATGGCGACGATGTGCCATTGAATGCCGAAATTGGAATCGGACACGGACAGGCCGCACATCTTCATGGCGAGCGGCGCCGAGGTCATCACCAGATTCATCAGGGGATAGGCGATGACACCGCACAGCGCGGCCGCGATGAAGCGCGGCTGGGTCACGATCATGAGCAGCGGTCGCCCGCCGTGCAGATCGGCCGGCGCAGGCCTCGGCATATCGATGCCGGCGACGATGCCCATCGCGATCAGCGCGACGGCCGCCTGCACCAGGAAGCTGAAGGCGAACAGATAGGGCTGCCAGACATCCATGGTCCATTGCACGAGCTGCGGACCGAGTACCCCGGCGAACACGCCGCCCGCCATCACCCATGACACCGCCTTGGGGCGGTACGCGGCGCTGGCGCCGTCGGCGGCTGCAAAGCGATAGGATTGCGCCACCGCGCCGTAGAGGCCGCCGAGGAAGGTCGCCAGACAAAACAGCGCGAACGAGCCGTGCAGGATCGCGAACGAGCCGAGCAGACCGGTGAGCGTTCCGAGACCCGTGCCGGTGATGAAGGCGGCGCGGCGGCCGAAGCGGCGCGAGATCGCGCCGGTCGGCAGCGTGCCGGCGGCGAGGCCCACCACATACATCGAGATCGGCACGGTCGCGAACGACATGTCGGGTGCGAGCGTGGCGCCGACGATCGCGCCGGTGGCGAAAACGACCGCCGAGTTGGCGCCGGTCAGCGCCTGCGCGGCGGCAAGGCGCACCACATTGGCACGCACGCGGGCGTCGGCGGCAATCTCATTGGCAGTCGTCACGTCCAGCATCGGCATGTCCGCCCAAAGGGCTGTGTTGATTCGCGGCACTATGGAGGGGTGAGGGAGAGCGGGCAACCGGCGCAAACGGGCGCGGGCCATGCCCCTGACGCAATCGGTGGGATGATAGCGGCGCGCGCCCTTGACGGCTTGCGCTCGATCAAATCCTATCCGCCGCAGATGACCGGAGCTTCGTTCATGCCCGTCGACGACAGGCCCACGCTTCAAGCCCCCGACGACGATCCCTGGCTGTGGCTGGAAGACATCGAAGGCAGGCAGGCGCTCGATTTCGTCGAGCGGCAAAATCAGCTGACGCTGAGCGCGTTCGGCGGGACTGCCTATGAGCGCGACCGCGATATCCTCGCCGCGATCTACGACCGTCCGGACAACATTCCCTATGTGCGGCGCCGCGGCGGCTGGCTCTACAATCTCTGGAAGGACGCCGACCATCCACGCGGCCTGTGGCGGCGCACCACGCTTCCAGAATTTCGCAAGCCCGAGCCGTCCTGGGAGATTCTGCTCGACATCGACGAACTCGCTGCAACGGAAGGCAAGGACTGGCTTTTCAGCGGGACGTCCTCGCGGCCCGGAAGCGCGCGCGTCATGCTGGGTCTGTCGCGCGGCGGCAGCGATGCCGTGACGTTGCGTGAGTTCGACACCGATACCAGGAGTTTCGTGGCGGACGGCTTCTTGCTGCCGGAAGCCAAGAGCAGCGCCGATTGGGTCGATGACGACACGCTGCTGCTGTCGAGCGCGCTAGGCGAGGGCATGGCGACGGCATCGGGCTACGCAAGGACCGTGCGGCTATGGCGAAGAGGGACCAGCGTCGACCAGGCGCCGGTGATCTTCGAGACGACCGCCGACCATATGCGCGTGTACAGCTACGTCGACGACACCGTGCCGGCACAACGCATCTGGTTCATCGACCAATCCGACTTCTTCAATTTCCGCACCTCGATTGGCACCACAGCCGGCGCCACGACGAAGCTCGACCTGCCCAGCAACATCTGGATGCAGACCCACGGCGATTGGCTGTCAGTCAAGCCACGCGCGACCTGGTCGGTCGCGGGACACACCTATGAAGCCGACGCGATGCTCGGCATTTCACTATCGGCATTTCTTGCCGGCAGCCGCGAATTCACGGTCCTGTTCGAGCCCGAACCACGGCGGGCCGTGCAGGGCTTCTTCTGGACCGGAGGCAAGCTCGTCCTCTCCATCCTCGACGAATTGCAGCCCGTGTTCGAGGTGTGCACGCCCTCAGCTTCGGGTTGGAGCAGGCAGAGAGTGGAGGGACTCCCAGGCATCGGGGTGGTCGACGTCTGGAGCCTCGATCATCATGAATCCGAGAGCAACGGCGACATGCTCGCCAACGTGCAGGATCCGCTCACGCCGCCCTCGCTGATGCTGATCGAACGGGATGTCGCGAGTCCGGCCGTTCTGAAGCAGGCGCCGCGGACGTTCGCCGCCGACGCTGTCGTGGTGACGCAGCACGAGGCAATCTCCATCGACGGCGAGCGCATTCCCTATGTCCAGACCGGCCCTGCGGGCGAGACCGGCGATGCGCCGGTCTATATGAGCGCCTATGGCGGCTTCGGAGCTTCGGTGAAGCCGTATTACAACGCTTCGCTCGGCAAGCTGTGGCTGGAGCGCGGCGGCACCACCGTGCAGGCAAATTTGCGCGGCGGCGGCGAGTTCGGCACGCGCTGGCACGATGCCGGGCGCCTTGCCGGCAAGAAACTCTCGCACGACGATTTCGCCGCCGTTGCCGCCGATCTCGTCCGCCGCGGCGTGACGAGCGCGAAGCGCATCGCGGCGCAGGGCGGCTCGAACGGCGGCATCCTCATCACCAACATGCTGGTGCGCTACCCCGAACGTTTCGGCGCATTGTTCTGCACCATCCCGCTGATCGACATGCGTCGCTATACCAAGCTGCTCGCGGGCGCGAGCTGGATCGCGGAATATGGCGACCCCGATAAGCCCGAGGAATGGGAGTGGCTGAAGACCTACTCCGCCTATCACAACGTGAAAACCGGCCAGGCCTATCCACCGATCCTGATCGCTACGACGCGGCGCGATGACCGCGTTCATCCTGGCCATGCCCGCAAGATGGCGGCAAAGCTCCAGGCGATGGGCTATGAGGCCTGGTTCTACGAGCCGGCCGCAGGCGGCCACGGCTACGGCAAGGACAACAAGGAGCGCGCCGGCTTCGAGGTGCTCGGCTATCGGTTCTTGAAGGACAAAATCGGGTGGCGGGATAGCGAATGCTGACGCTTTGCGACAGCCAAACTCGCGGCCATCCTTCGAGACGCCCGCTTTAGGCGGGCTCCTCAGGATGAGGACGGAATGCGTGGCAGCAGTTTCAACAGCCACGGCGCTGCTTAGCCTCCTCCTGAGGAGACCGCTGGAAGCGGTCGTCTCGAAGGACGAGGCCTGCGGTCAGGCGTCGCCAAATGTCATATGCGATGACCCTCCCCCGCAGGCAAGGGAGGGAGCGCACCGCCGTCGTGGCGTGCACCCGGACTTAAATCGGCAACGCCTCAGCTTCGCGCGAACACCAGCGTCAGATTGTTCGCGGGCATCTCGACCGTATCGACGAGGCAAAGGCCTGCCGCGTTCGCGAGCTTCTCGACATCGACGATGTCGCGGACGCCCCAGTCGGGATTGCCTTCGCGCAACGACGTGTCGAACACGGCATTGCTGAGCGCGGTGTGCTTGCCGTCGCGCTTGAACGGGCCATAGAGGAACAGCTTGCCGTCGGCGCGCAGATAACGGCCGGCGCCGGCGAACAGGCCTTCGGCCACGGTCCAGGGCGCGATGTGGATGACGTTGGCGCAGAACACGGCGGCAAGGCTGGTCGGCCCCTGCCCGCTCTTCATCTCCGGGCACCAGTCGGGATCGGTGAGATCGATCCGCAGCGGCGAGCGGATGTTTGGCAGGCCCGAATGGACGCGCCAGGCCTCGATGCTCTTCACATGCCGCTGGTTGAGATCGCTCGGCCACCAGATCAGGCCGGGCGTATGCCGGGCGAAATGGACCACGTGCTGGCCGGTTCCGCTGCCGACCTCGATCACGTTGCCGGTCAGCCCAGCCAGGTGCTTCTCCAGCGCCGCCCAGATCGGCTCGTGATTGCGATGGAAGGCCGGCGCATCGAGCCGGCCGTCAGGCTCGACCCGTCCGCCGTCCCTGCCAAATTCGACGACATATTCAGCCAAGTGAGGTCCCCTTGAAAAACCGAGAACGCGATGAAAACAGGATGAGCGCCCCAACGTCCTGGAACAGCCGGCCCGCACCCACTACCCTTAACGCCTGGCCAAATCGGCCGCACAAACGATCTCTTCAGTTGCAATGCGGAAGATATTAACTCCAATTTGCCGCGTGCATAGTCTTGATTGTCAGGGGCACCCCTTTGTGCTTTGGAACGCTCCTATTTCCGCGATCGAGATCATCGCCATAACGCCTCGGAATGACACCTTGACCGCCCTTGTCCGGACGCCTGTCCTGTTCATCCTGCTGGCCATCGCCGCCGGTTTCGCGAGCCCGGCACGGGCACAATCCGCCGTGACCGAGGGCCAGAAGCTCGCCTTCGACCGCGGCAAGGGCAATTGCCTGACCTGCCACGTCATCAAAGGCGGCGACCTGCCGGGAACGATCGGGCCGGAATTGAAGGACATCAAGTCGAAATACCCTGATCGTAACGAGCTGGCGGCGATCATCTTCGACGAGACCAAGCGCAATCCCCAGACCATGATGCCGCCGTTCGGCCGGAACCGGATTTTGACCGAACAGGAGATCAGCGCGATCGTTGATTTCCTGCAGACCCTGTAACGGCAGCGGCCCAGGAGACCCGAGATGACCACGACCACCGGCCCTCATCCGACGCGCCGCCTGATCCTTCAGGGTACGGCCTCCGTCGTGCTGCTCGGCCTCGGCAATCTGCCGTTCGCAGCCGCGCCTGCGCACGCGGCAGCCAACGACAAATATCCGGACGAGGCGTTCAAGCAAAAGAACGAGGCGGACGCGATCAAGGCGCTCTACGGCAAGACGGCCGAGCCCTCGGACAAGGTCAAGCTCGACGCGCCCGAGATTGCCGAGAATGGCGGCGTGGTGCCGATCTCGGTGACGACGACGCTCGACAAGGTGACCTCGATCTCGTTCTTCGTGGCCGAGAACCCGGTCGCGCTCGCAGCAAGCTACAGGATTCCGGACGGCACGCTGCCGGGTGTCGCCAACCGGCTGAAAATGGCCAAAACCACCAACGTGACCGCGATCGTGGAAGCCGACGGCAAGCTCTACAGCGCGACCAAAGAGGTCAAGGTCACCGTCGGCGGTTGCGGCGGTTAAGCGAGGCAGATCGACATGGCATCCAGCATTCGCGTGCGCGCAACATCAAACGGCGACATCACCGAGGTGCAGGCGCTGATCCAGCACCCCATGGACACCGGGCTCGTGAAGGATTCCAAGGGCGAAGTGATCCCCGCGCACTTCATCCAGCGGCTGACGTTCGAATGTAACGGCAAGGACGTGTTCGTCGCCGATTGGGGCACCGCGGTCTCCAAGGACCCCTACGTCAAGTTCAGCTTCAAGGGGGCCAAGAAGGGCGACGAGCTCAAGATCTCCTGGACCGACAACAAGGGTGGCTCGGATACGACCACCGCGAAGATCGCGTGATGAAGGCCCGTATCCCCCTCCTGCTTGGCTCGCTCAGCGCCGCGCTGGTCGCAGTGGCGCTGAACTCTCCACGCGTCGTCGCGGCCGACAGGGTCGATCCTGTCGCTGATGCCAAGGCATTCCAGAACTTCTTCTTCCAGAAGTTTCCCGACGTGAAGCACGAGGATTTCGTCAACGGTCCTTATTCCATGAACGAAGACATGAAGCGGCAGTGGCAGGAGAAGGAGGAATTCCCGCCTTACGAGTTCGCGCTCGATGCAGGCAAGGAGATGTTTTCGACCCCGTTCAGGAACGGCAAGACCTATGCCGACTGCTTCCCGAACGGCGGCATCGGCATCCGCCAGAACTATCCCTATTTCGACGAGAAGGAAGGCAAGGTCGTCACGCTCGAGCTCGCGCTCAACCGCTGCCGCGAGGCCAATGGCGAAGCGCCCTATTCCTACGTCAAGGACGAGATGGCCTCGCTGACCGCCTACATGGCGTACACCTCGCGCGGCAAGCTGATGGACATCAAGATTCCCGATGATCCTCGCGCGCTCGCGGCATTCGAGAACGGCAAGCGCTATTTCTACACGCGGCGCGGCCAGATGAATTTCTCCTGCGCGAGCTGCCATGTGCAGAGCCCGGGCGAGCGCATCCGCGCCGAGATCCTGGCGCCGGCGCTCGGCATTTTGAACGCGATGCCGATCTACCGCTCCGAATGGAGCGGCATGGGCACGATCAGCCGGCGCTTCGTCACCTGCAACAGCCAGACTCGCGCGGTTCCGCTGGAGCCGCAGGCGGATGAATATCGCGACGTCGAATATTTCCTCTCCTACGTCGCCAACGGCCTGCCGATCTCGGGACCGGGAGCGCGGCCATGAAGCTGTCACTTCCCCTCGCCATGCTGCTCGCCTTTAGCCTTGCGCCATCCGCGCGCGCGGCAAACGAGGCGGACTACAAGGCGGCCTATGCCGCCGCCGAGGCCGCCTCCAAGGAGGCAGCCGGCATGCGCAACCAGTGGACCGTGACCGTATCTGCGCTGGCAGCCGCCAAGAAGGCGGCCGACGGCGGCGATTTCGACCAAGCGCTGGCCGCAGCCAGGGAAGCCGAAGCGCTGGCGAAGGCGTCGATCTTCCAGGCGACGTCCGAAAAAGAAGCCTGGAAGGCGATGGAAATCCGCTAGACTGGGCCTGCTGGAACTGTCGGACTGTCGTTGAAGGGGCGCGGAGAATTCGAGATTCGAGATGGCCATCCGACGCCGCGATTTCCTCAAGACTGCAGGCCTTGCCGCCGTATCGCTCAGCCTGCCCCGGCTCGCGAGCGGCACTGAGACCGCGAGCATTTACGAGCTCGAACGGTTCGGCAATGCGCGGATCCTGCACATCACCGACGCGCATGCGCAGCTCAATCCGGTCTATTTCCGCGAGCCGAGCGTCAATATCGGCATCGGCGAGATGGCGGGACGGCCGCCGCATCTGGTCGGGCGCGCCTTCCTCGAGCGATTTGGAATCCGCCCCGACAGCGCGGATGCCTATGCCTTCACCTGCTTCGAGTTCGAGAGGTCCGCGGGCCGCTTCGGCAAGCTCGGCGGCTTCGCCCATCTGAAGACGCTGGTCGATCGGCTGCGCGGAGAGGTCGGCGAGAAGGATTCCGTGCTCGTCGACGGCGGTGACCTCTGGCAGGGGACCGGCCTTGCCAACGTCATGCAGGGCCGCGACATGGTCGAGGTCGCCAATCTGCTCGGCATCGAGGCGATGACCGGGCATTGGGAATTCACCTATGGCGAGCAGGTGCTGCGCGACAATCTCGAACGCTTCAATGGCGAGTTTCTGGCACAGAACGTCTTCCTGACCGAGGAAGCCGCGTTCAACGACGCCCGCGCCTTCGATCCCCCGACCGGGCGCGTGTTCAAGCCTTCTTTCATCAAGGAGCTGGGCGGTCATCGCGTCGCGATCGTCGGGCAGGCATTCCCTTACGTTCCGATCGCGCATCCCAGGCGCTTCACGCCGGACTGGACCTTCGGCATCCGCGAGGAAGAGCTGCAAAAGCATGTCGATGCCTTGCGCGGCATCGACAAGGTCGATGCGGTGATCCTGCTGTCGCACAACGGCATGGACGTCGACCTCAAGCTCGCCAGCCGCGTCAGCGGCATCGACGTCATCCTCGGCGGCCACACCCATGATGCCGTGCCGCAGCCTGTGCCAGTGAAGAACGCGGGCGGGACCACGCTCGTCACCAATGCCGGGTCCAACGGGAAATTCCTGGGCGTGATCGATCTCGCGCTCGACAAGGGCAAGGTCAGCGACGTCAGGTATCGCCTGTTGCCGGTCTATTCGGAGCTCCTGAAGCCCGATCCGGCGATGGCCGAGCTGATCGGCCGGGTCCGCGCGCCGCATGTCGCCGACTGGTCGGAGAAGATCGCGACCCCCGACCGCCTGCTCTATCGCCGCGGCAATTTTACCGGCCCCATGGACGAACTGATCTGCACCGCGCTGCGCACCGAGCTCGATGCCGAGATCGCGCTGTCGCCTGGCTTCCGCTGGGGCGTCACCGCGCTGTCGGGCCAGGCGTTGACCATGGAGGACCTGCTCGCGGAAACCGCGATCACCTATCCCGAGACCTATGTGCAGGAGATGACGGGCGCGGAGATCAAGACCGTGCTGGAGGATGTCTGCGACAATCTCTTCAACGGCGATCCCTATTACCAGCAGGGCGGCGACATGGTGCGCGCAGGCGGGCTCAGCTACACCTGCACGCCGACGGATGCCATCGGCAGCCGCATCTCGGAGCTGAAGCTCGATGGCGGCAAGGCCATCAACGCCAGCCACCGCTACAAGGTCGCGGGCTGGGCCTCGGTCAACGGCCGGCAGGGCGCTCCGGTGTGGGAGGTCGTCGGCAAATATCTGCGCTCGGGCCGCATGCTTCAGGAGCGGCTCGGCACCGGCATCGCGCTGAAGGGCGTCGAGGGCAATCCGGGCAATTCGGGATAGGAATGATGCGGTTGCGGGTGTTTCGCGCGATGTTGCTGCCGCTGCTCGCTTGGGCGGCGATGCTGCCGGCACGGGCACAGCAGGTGCCGCTCCAGGACAAGCCGTTCGCCCAGCACGAGATCGTGCTCCAGCTCTCCGACGTCGGTGAATACTGGATTGCCCGGTCAAGCCGGGCGATGACAGTGGTGGGTGCGCTGCCGCACGCGCAATAAAAATCTTCCAAATATTGCTGTCACCACAGTGAATTGCTTCTCTTTCTGGCCCTAAACGTATTAGAATCTTGGACATCAGTTCCAAGCCGGGTCCTGCCATGATCTTCCGCCAGCTCTTCGACAGCGTTTCGGGCACCTACAGCTACATCCTCGCCAGCCGCCCCGGCGGCGAGGCGCTGATCCTCGATCCCGTGCTGGAGAAGGTCGACCGCTATTGCCAATTGCTGCGCGAGCTCGACCTCAAGCTGGTGAAAGCGGTCGACACCCATCTGCATGCCGACCACGTCACCGGGCTCGGCGAACTGCGCGACCGCACCCATTGCATGACCGTGATGGGCGACCAGACCAAGGCCGACGTGGTGGCGATGCGGGTCGCCGACGGCGACAAGGTGACGATCGAGGGCCTGTCGCTCGACGTGATGTACACGCCGGGCCATACCGACGATTCCTATTCCTATCTGATGGGCGACCGCGTCTTCACCGGCGATACGCTGCTGATCCGCGGCACCGGCCGCACCGATTTCCAGAACGGCTCGTCGCGCGCGCAATACGATTCGATCTTCAATCGCCTGCTCAAGCTGCCTGACGAGACGATGGTGTTTCCGGCGCACGACTACAAGGGCGACACCGTCTCCACCATCGGAGAGGAGAGGCGCTACAACCCGCGCCTGCAGGTGCGCTCGGTCGACGAATATATCGAGCTGATGGCGAACCTGAAGCTGCCGAACCCGAAGATGATGGACGTGGCGGTCCCTGCCAACATGCGGGTCGGACTGCATCAGGAAGAGCTGGAGAAGGAAGGCCGCGCACTCGGTGCGAGCGAGGCGATCCGCTCGCTTCACCGACCCGATATCCTGCTGGTCGATCTGCGCGAGACCAACGAACGGATGAAGCACGGCATGCTCGAAGGCGCGCTGCACACGCCCTATCCGTCGGTCGAGGAGAGCCTGAAGCCCGGCGGCATGCTGCGTGAAGTGGCCGCTGCAACGGGCCGTCGCGTGGTGTTCTTCTGCGCCTTCGGCGAGCGCTCGGCGATGGCGGTTGCAGCCGCCAAGGAAGCGGGCCTGCTCAACACCGCCCATATCGCCGGCGGCATCGATGCCTGGAAGAAGGCGGGCGGGCCGATCGTGCACTGACGGCCTCGTCGCGTCCCTTGAGATAAGTCAGGAACCGCACATATTGTGCGGGTAGATTCGGATGCAGCATCACCATCCGGGACCAGCCATGGCCAAGACCGCCAACAAGACTGCCGGGAATACGACCGTCAAGCCGAGCGGGCCACCCAAGACGACCGACGACGAGCCCAAGAAACCGCTGCCGCCTCGCGACACGGACGACGACGATTACGAGGACGGCGACATCGCGACGCCGAAGCGCGATCGGTATGGCCCGGATGACGAGCCGTTGTGAGCGGCTCGGCTCTGGCTACGCTTTCAACCGTCGTCCTGGCAAGGCATCACACCCGCGATCACCGTGACGCCCCTCACGCCCCCGCCCGCACTACCTGCCATGCGCCGGCGTTCATGGACAAATAAGGGCCCTCCCCGATAGTTTGCCCGTCCATCGGGAGTGAAACGGAACTGCAATGGTCGACGTTCTCGCCGCACCGCAGCAAGGCAAGGCGGATAGTGCGCTGCGCACGCTGACGGGGATCTCGATCGCGCATTGGGTCAGCCATTTCCATCTGCTGGTCCTGCCGATGCTATTCCCGTTCCTGAAGGACAAGCTTGGCGTCGGCTATGTCGAGCTCGGCTTCTCGCTGACCACGCTTGCCGTCGTCTCGGGCCTGACACAGGCGCCGACCGGCTATCTCGTCGACCATTTTGGCGCGCGCAAGATCCTGCTGATCGGGCTGACGCTCGGCGGCTGCGCGCTGATCCTGCTCGGGCTGCAGCTCAGCTACGCCGCGCTGATCGCCTGCGCCGTGCTGCTCGGGCTCGCCAACAGCGTCTATCACCCCGCCGATTACGCGATCCTGGC
Source organism: Bradyrhizobium sp. SMVTL-02 (assembly GCF_051853005.1). Taxonomy (NCBI): domain Bacteria; kingdom Pseudomonadati; phylum Pseudomonadota; class Alphaproteobacteria; order Hyphomicrobiales; family Nitrobacteraceae; genus Bradyrhizobium; species Bradyrhizobium sp. SMVTL-02. Next base: position 8,204,774 of record NZ_CP182469.1, read on the forward strand.
CGAGCACATGGACGAGGCGCGGATGGGCCGCGCCTTCTCGGTCCACACGTTTGCGGGCTTTCTCGGCGGCGCGGTGGCGCCGGCGATCGTCGCAGCGCTCGTCACGATGTCAGGCGGCACCGGCGCGTTGATCGCATCGGGGGCGATCGCCGTGCTGGTGGCGTTGCTGCTGATCGGCATGAACATTCCCGATGCCGGCGCGCACAAGAAGAAACCGGGCGCGGAGAACGCGCCGAAGCAGGCCGTGATCACGCCGGCGCTGATGATGCTGACCGTGCTGTTCATGCTGCTCAGCCTGTCGGTTGCCGGCATCAACAATTTCGGCGTCGTCGCGCTGATGAGCGGCTATGGCGCCTCCTATTCCGCGGCCAATGTGATGCTGACCGCATTCCTCGGCTGCAGCGCCGCGGGCGTGCTCGCCGGGGGCTTCCTTGCCGACCGCACCGAACGCCACGGCTATGTCGCCGCGGCCTGTTTTGCCGTGAACGCAGCACTCGTGCTGCTGATCGCGCTCGTCGCGCTGCCCGGCTGGGCGCTCACTGCCGCGATGGCGACGGCAGGCTTCCTCTCCGGCGTGATCGCGCCGTCGCGGGACATGCTGGTGCGCAACGCCGCCCCTGCGGGTGCAGCGGGGCGCGCCTTCGGCATCGTCTCGACCGGCTTCAATCTCGGCGGCATCGTCTCACCGCTGCTGTTCGGCTGGATCATGGACCAGAGCGCGCCGCACTGGGTGTTCGGGGCGTCCGTGATCTTCATGCTGGCGACGGTGGTGCTGTCGCCGTTCACGGAACGGAAGCCGGCCAGGGCTGAGGCGTAGGAGAAATTCAGGCGTCGTCCCGGGCTAGTGCGCAATTGCGACGGGGGCGGGGACGAGGGAAACAAACAACAAACAAAACGGGAAGAAACACCATGAGCACCCCTGATCTCGTGATCCGCGGCGGCACCGTTGCGGACGGACGCGGCGGCGAGCTGTTCGAGGCTGATGTCGCCATCACCGCTGGCAGGATCAGCGAGGTCGGCAAGGTCTCCGCCAAGGGACAGGAAGAGATCGACGCGCGCGGCAAGCTCGTCACGCCTGGCTTCGTCGACGTGCACACCCATTACGACGGCCAGGTGACCTGGAGCCAGGACATCACGCCGTCCTCTCAGAACGGCGTCACCACCGCGATCATGGGCAATTGCGGCGTCGGCTTCGCGCCGTGCAAGCCCGCCGACCACACCCGCCTGATCCAGCTGATGGAAGGCGTCGAGGACATTCCCGAGCCGGTCTTGAGCGCCGGCATTCCCTGGGCCTGGGAGAGCTTTCCGGACTACATGGACTGGCTCAGCAAGCGCGATTTCGACATCGATGTCGGCGCGCAGCTGCCGCATGCGGCGCTGCGGGTCTATGTCATGGGCGAGCGCGGCGCGCGCCGCGATCCCTCGACCGCGGAAGACAACGCGGCGATGGCGAAGCTCGCGGGCGAGGCGGTGCGCTCCGGCGCGCTCGGCTTCTCGACCTCGCGCACGCTCAACCACCGCACCTCCACCGGCGATTTCACGCCGACCTTGAAGGCCGGCGAGGACGAGCTCACGGCGATTGCCGGCGCGATGCATCGGCAGGGCCGCAGCGTGCTGCAATTCGTGCTCGACCTCTCGACGATCCACGAAGACCTGCCGATGATGCTGCGGGTGGCGGATAGCACGAAGTGCCCGATCTCGTTCTCGATCACGCAGAACGACAGATCGCCAAACCGCTGGCGCCAGACGCTGGACGAGATCAATGCGGCGGCCAAACGCGGCCTCTCCGTCACCGCGCAGATCGCGGCGCGCCCGGTCGGCCTGCTGCTCGGGCTCGAGCTGTCGCGCAACCCGTTCCAGACCCATTCGAGCTACAGGGCTATCGCGCACCTGCCGCTTGGGGAGCGACTGACGCGGTTGCGTCAGCCGGAGGTGCGCAAGGCGATCCTCAGCGAGACGGCGACCGCGACCGATGATCCGCTGTTCTTCCGGCCCAACTACGACAAGATGTTCCTGCTCGGCGATCCCCCTGACTATGAGCAGCCGCCGGAGAACGCGCTGGGACCGCAGGCGCGCAAGCAGGGAAGGCCGCCGGAGGAGCTCGCCTACGATGCGATGCTGTCCGACGGGGGCCGCGGGATGCTCTACGTGCCGTTCCTGAACTATTCCGACGGCAATCTCGATGCGACGCGCGAGATGTTGCTCGATCCGCAATCGGTGCCGGGCCTGTCCGACGGCGGCGCGCATTGTGGCATCATCTGCGATGCGAGCTTTCCGACCTATCTGCTGACGCACTGGACGCGCGACCGCAAACGCGGCGAGAAGCTGACGGTCCCGTTCGTGGTCGCGGCGCAGTCGCGCAAGACCGCGCTTTCGGTCGGCCTCACCGATCGCGGACTCATTTCGCCCGGCCACAAGGCCGACGTCAACGTGATCGACTACGACCGGCTGCATCTGCATCCGCCCAAGGTGCATTACGACCTGCCGGTCGGCGGGCGTCGATTGCTGCAGGATGTCGACGGCTATGACGCCACGATTGTCTCGGGCGTCGTGACGCGGCGGCACGGCGAGGCGACGGGACGGCGGCCAGGAAAGCTGATTCGCGGGGCGCAGGGGGTGAATTAACTGCCCTGCTTACCCTCCCCTCCAGGGGAGGGTAAGCAAGAGGCCGCCTCCTTACGTCGGCGAGACCGCGCCCTTCAGCGGCGCTGCTTGCGGTGCCGCACCGCGGGTCAGCCTCGCCTTCTCCGTGTTCGGCCAGAGCAGCAGCAGGCCGATGAGGCCGGAGCCGACCATGACCACCGCGTTGATGGTGAAGCCGGTCATGTAGCCGTCGAGCATGCTGCCGGCGCGCTGGATCACGGTACCCATCACGCTGGGCGCGATGATGCCGGAGAGTGTGTAGAGCGCGCCGTAGATGGCGATGACGGCGCCGCGCTGCGAGGCCGGGGTGAACTCGCCGAGCATCGGCGGGCAGACCACGTAGATCGCGCCGCACAGGCCGGAGCCGACGACGAGCGCCGCGATCTGCAGGCCGGCGCCCTCGACATGCCCCATCATGGCGAGGATCAGGCCGCCGATGATCAGCGGCACCGAGCCGAGCACGCCGCGCGAGATGCGCGTGGTGTAGCCGCGCGCCATCATCACCTGCGAGATCCAGCCGGTGAGGATGACGATCGTGGCGCCGAACACCCAGGGCAGGATCGAGATGAAGCCGGCCTGGCTCTGCGAGAATCCGAGCCCCTTGACGATGAACGGCGTGAACCAGGTGAGGCCCAGCGACAGCGCCCAATAGGCGCCGAAGGTCGCGATCACGCAGCCGAGAAAGGTGCGCGAAGTCAGGAGCTGCACATACGGAATCTTCGGCTCGGTGACGGCGAGGACCTGGGTGTCCTCCAGCGGCCCTTCCTTGCCGAGCGCGAGCCAGGCCGCGACCCAGATCAGGCCGACGACACCGAGCGCGCCGAAGGCGTAGTGCCAGGAGTGGTTGACGATGACCCAGTTCAGCGCCGGCACCGCCAGGATGACGCCGAAGGCCGAGCCCTGCGACAGGATCGCGGTCGGCAACGTGCGCTTCTCGTCGGGGAACCATTTGTAGATCGCATGCGCGGCGACCGAGAAGGCCGGGCCTTCGCCGGCGCCGAGCACGATGCGGCAGATCAAGAGCGTGGTGAAGGAGACGGTGCCAACCATCGGGAACTGCGCCAGCGCCCAGATCACCGCCAGCGTCAAGAGCACCCAGCGCGTCGGCACCTTGTTGACGATGAAGCCGACCACGACGGCCGAGATCGAGAACAGGAAGAAAAACGAGGAGCCGAGCAGGCCGAATTGCTCGGCGCTGAGGTTCATGTCGGTCATGATCGGCACGCCGGCGAGACCGACCACGATCTTGTCCGCGAAGTTCACCACCATGAAGAGAAAGAGGAGAAATGTGACGGTCCAGGCGCCCTTCGGCGTTGGCTTTGCCAAACCCTTGGAGTCCCCTGCCGTCCTGCCCATTTCGGGCGTTCCCTGAGCGCTCATCGTTCTCCCCGTATGTCTTTATCGTCGGCACTTTTGATTTGGCCGTCCTGGGAGCTAACAACGGCTTGAAAGCCAACGCAACCCCGGCATTTCCACGGCGGGTGTGCTACGCAGCATTGAGTTAAATTCCGTACGGCGCATCAATCTTGCTGAGCATCCGAAACCTCTCAAAGACCTTCTCCTCGGCCGGCGAGCCGGTCCATGTGCTGCGCGGCGTCGACCTCGACCTCAAGGCTGGCGAACGCGTCGCGCTGACCGGGGAATCCGGCAGCGGCAAGAGCACGCTGCTGCATCTGATCGCGGGCTTGGACGCCGCCGACAGCGGCACAATTCGCCTGGAGGACATCGAGGTCACCAAGCTCTCGGACGCGGGCCGCGCGGAGCTTCGGCGTGACCGGGTCGGGCTCGTTTTCCAGCAGTTCAACCTGATCCCGAGCCTTTCGGTTGCGGACAATCTGGCCTTCCAGGCGCGCATCGCCGGCCGGCACGATGCGGCCTGGAGCAAGGAGCTGGTGGAGCGGCTCGGGCTCGGCGCCCTGCTGCGTCGTTATCCGGAGCAATTGTCAGGCGGCCAGCAGCAGCGCGTCGCGATCGGCCGGGCGCTGGCGACAAAGCCCTCACTGCTGCTCGCGGACGAGCCGACCGGCAATCTCGATGAGGACACCGCCGAGGACGTGCTGGCGCTGACGCGCGACCTCGTGGCGCGCACCGGCTGCAGCTTTCTGATGGTGACGCACAGCCTGCATCTGGCCGGCACGCTCGACCGGCATCTCACCCTGCATGCGGGGCGAATCACATGAGACGCGCGCTCTGGGTGCTCGCGGTGCTTCTCAGCCATTGGCGGCGACACGGGATGCAGTTCGCAACGCTCCTGATCGGGCTGATCGCGGCGACCGCGCTGTGGAGCGGCGTGCAGGCCATCAACCAGCAGGCCCGCAACGCCTATGATCGTGCCGCGGCGACCTTTGGCGGGGCGCGCACGGCGATGCTGGTGGCGCCCAATGCAGCGACGTTTCCGCAGGAGCTGTTCGTAAAACTACGTCGCGCGGGCTGGCCGGTGTCGCCGGTGCTGGAGGGACGCGTCCAGGTGGGCGGACGCTCGGTGCGGCTGCTCGGCATCGAGCCGGTGACGATGCCGGCCGATGTCGGCAACGCCCCGCGCCTCGGCGCCTCGGATTTGCGCAGCTTCGTTGCTCCGCCGGGCCAGACATTGGTGGCGAAGGAGACGCTGAGCGATTTGCAGGAGATGGAAGGCGCGGCACCTCAGATCAGCAACGGCGCAAAGCTGCCGCCATTGCGCGTGCTGCCGCAGCTGGCGCCTGATGTGCTGGTGGTCGATATCGGCGTGGCACAGCGACTGCTGAACAAGCCCGACCAGGTCTCGCGCCTCCTGATCGGCAAGCCGAGGGGCAAGCCGGCGCCGGTGCAGGACGTCGTCGGCGATCAGCTGCAGCGGGTCGAGCCGAACGCGGAGACCGAGCTGGAGCGCCTCACCGACAGCTTCCATCTCAACCTCACCGCCTTCGGTCTGCTGTCCTTCTTCGTGGGCCTCTTCATCGTCAACTCGGCCGTCGGCCTCGCCTTCGAGCAGCGGCTGCCGATGCTGCGCACGTTGCGGGCCTGCGGTGCCTCGGCACGCCTCGTCAACACGGTGCTGGTAATCGAGCTGGTGGCCCTGGCGCTGGTCGCGGGCCTGATCGGGCTCGTCTGCGGCTATTTCATCGCAGCCGCACTGCTGCCCGATGTCGCGGCCTCGCTGCGCGGGCTCTATGGCGCGCAGATCCCGGGGCAACTCAGCCTGCGGCCTGAATGGTGGCTCGCCGGCGTCGGCATCAGCGTTGCCGGCGCACTCGTTGCGGCGGCGACGAGCCTGGTCAAGGCGATCAGGATGCCGGTGCTGGCCACCGCCCAGCCGCGCGCCTGGCAGCAGCGGCAGCGCCGCTGGCTGGTCCTGCAAAGCCTCGCGGCCTGCGCCGTATTCGCGGTGGCGCTGCTGCTGCTTCACTACGGCCAATCGCTGATCGCAGGTTTCGGCGTGCTGGCCGCGTTGATGCTCGGCGCAGCGCTCATCCTGCCGGCATTCCTCGACATCATCCTGCTCGTCGGTCAGCGCAGCGCGCGCGGCCCGATCGCGCTGTGGTTCTGGGCGGACAGCCGGCAGCAACTCTCCGGGCTGTCACTCGCGCTGATGGCGCTGCTGCTGGCGCTCGCCGTCAATGTCGGGGTGTCCACCATGGTGGAAACCTTCAGCCGCACCTTCATCGGCTGGCTCAACGGGCGGCTCGCGGCCGACGTCTACATCAGCGCATCCGACAATGCGCAGGGCACAGCGATCCGCAGCTGGCTGAGGGAGCGCAGCGACGTCCAGGCGATCCTGTCCGGCGGACGCGCGGAGACGCAAGTGCAGGGTGAGCCGGTGGAGCTGCTCGGCCTGCCCGATCACGCGCTCTATCGCGAGCGCTGGCCGCTATTGGAGGCCGCGCCGCGCGCATGGACGCAGCTCGTTCCCGGCAATGCCGCCTTCATCAGCGAGCAGCTGAGCCGCCGGCTCAACGTCCGCGTCGGCGACGTGATCGAGGTGCCGGCGCCGGGCGGGACATGGGAGCTCGATGTAGTCGGCATCTATGCCGACTATGGCAATCCCAAGGGGCAGCTCGCCGTCAATGTCGCGGCGCTGATCCGGCATTTTCCGCAAACGCCGCAGACGCGGATGGGCCTGATCGTCGCGAAGGAGAACATCGCCGGCCTGATCGCGGCGTTGCAGAAGCAGTTTGCGCTCGACGATCGCAGCGTCGCGGACCAGGCAACGGTAAAAGCGGAATCGATCCGCATTTTTAATCGCACCTTTGCGGTGACCTCGGCCCTCAACGCCTTCACGCTCGGCGTCGCCGGCATCGCTTTGCTCACGAGCCTACTGACGCTGGCGAATTCCCGCCTGCCGCAGCTCGCCCCGCTGTGGGCGATCGGCCTGACGCGGCCGCGCCTTGCCGCGATCGAATTGACGAAGACGCTGTCGGTCGCGTTGTTCACGGCGCTGCTGGCCGTGCCGCTTGGATTGGTCGTGGCCTGGTGCCTGATTGCGATCGTGAACGTGAAAGCGTTCGGCTGGCGGCTGCCGTTCCATGTATTCCCCTTGCATCTGATCGAGCTGGTCGCCGTCGCGCTGCTGGCTTCGCTGCTGGCCGCACTGCTGCCGATGCTGCGGCTGGCGCGGATGCAGCCGGCGAACCTCGTCAAGGTGTTTGCCAATGAGCGCTGACAAAATCACGCGGCGCGCTTTTGCCGGCGGCATCGCCGCCCTCGCACTTGCACGCCGCGCAACTGCGCAAGGCTACGCCGGGCTCGGCGAGACCGCCGAGGGCTTTGCCAGGGTCACGCCGGGCAAGACATTCACCTTCCCCGGAGATCACGGCCCGCATCCGGAGTTTCGCATCGAGTGGTGGTATCTCACGGCGAACCTCACGGACAGCAGTGGCGCGGCCTGCGGCCTGCAATGGACGCTGTTCCGCCAGGCGGCGCAGCCGGGACCGCAGGGCGACGGCTGGGCCAATCAGCAGATCTGGATGGCGCATGCCGCGGTGACCCGCGCCGGCACGCATCACTTTAGCGAAGTGTTTTCGCGCGGCGGGATCGGACAGGCCGGCGTCACGGCAAAGCCGTTTGCGGCCTGGATCGACGATTGGGAAATGAAGGGTCTCGAGCGCACCGACGATCGCACGCTGGCGCCGCTGACGATGAAGGCCTCGGGCACCGCATTCAGTTATGCGCTGACATTGGAGGCCGACCGTCCGGTGGTGCTACAAGGCGATCGCGGCTACAGCCGCAAGTCGGAGCGCGGGCAGGCATCCTACTACTACAGCCAGCCATTCTACCGCGCGCGCGGAACGCTCAGCATCGACGACAAGCCGGTCGATGTCACAGGCCAGGCCTGGATGGACCGCGAATGGAGCAGCCAGCCGCTCGACACCGACCAGACCGGCTGGGACTGGCTGTCGCTGCATCTTGCGTCCGGCGACAAGCTGATGCTGTACCGGCTGCGGCAGAAGGACGGCAAAGACTATCCGTTCGGCAACTGGATCAGTGCCGCGGGCGAGACGCAGATGATTGCGGGCGGCGACGTCCGGATGATGCCGAAGGCGACCGCCGAGGTTGCAGGGCGCAAGCTGCCGGTGGAGTGGCACATCGCGATTCCCTCGCGCTCGTTCTCGATCCTGTGCAAGCCGCTCAATCGGAACGCCTGGATGGGGACCGGCTTCTCCTATTGGGAGGGGCCGATGAGCTTTGCCGGCACGCATGACGGCGTTGGCTATCTCGAGCTGACGGGGTATTGAAGCGCGGTCTGCCTGGCTTCTCGTTTTGACGCGTTTTCTTTACGCGAACCGGTATCCACTTCGCTCAAAAATGCTCTGGGGAAATTCGCGATGTATCATCTCACCGCCCTCGTCACGCTGCTGGCGATCGCGTTCTACTTCTTTACCTGCATCAACGTCTCACGCTCGCGCGCCAGGACCGGTGTCAAGGTGCCGGCGACGTCGGGCCACCCGGATTTCGAGCGCGCTTTCCGCATCCAGATGAACACGCTGGAATGGATGCCGATCTTTTTGCCGGCGCTCTGGCTGTTCGCGGTCTATATCGGCGACGCGATTGCAGCGGGAATTGGCGCGGTGTGGATCATCGGCCGCATCGTCTATTTCATCGGCTATTCGCAGGCCGCCGCAAAACGCGGCCCGGGCTTCATGATCCAGGGCATCGCCGCGATTGCGCTGTGGGTGGGGGCGGCGGCAGCGGTGGTGATGCGGATGGTGTAGCCCAACCACGACCGTCGTCCCGGACAAGCGCGCCCCGAGCGCGCGCCGATCCGGGACGACAGCGAGGGTGTGGCGCTCGCTGTGCCCTTCCCTCTCACTTCGTCAGCGGACAGCCGCTTTCCTTGGCGGTGAAGAAGGCCTTGTCGCCGGGGACGGTGGCGAGCAGCTTGTAATAGTCCCAGGGCTTCTTCGACTCCGAGGGCTTCTTGACCTCGAACAGGTACATGTCGTGGACCATGCGGCCGTTCTCGAGCACCTTGCCGCCCTGCGCGAAATCGTCGTCGACCGGCAGCTCCTTCAGCTTCTTGGCGACGGCATCCGGATCCTTGGTACCGGCGGCTTTGACGGCCTTCAGATAGCTCAGCGTCGCCGAATAGGTGCCGGCATGGATCATGCTCGGCATCCGGCCGGTGCGCTTGAGGAAGCGTTCGCCGAGGTTGCGGGTCTTGTCGTTGAGATCCCAGTAATAGCCCTCGGTCAGCACCAGGCCTTGCGCGGCCTGCAGGCCGAGGCCGTTCACCTCGGCGAGCGTCATCAGGAGGCCGGCGAGCTTCTGGCCACCGGAAACGATGCCGAACTCGGACGCCTGCTTGATCGAGTTGGTGGTGTCGAGGCCGGCATTGGCGAGGCCGACGATCTTCGCCTTCGAGCTTTGCGCCTGCAGCAGGAAGGAGGAGAAGTCCGACGAGTTGAGCGGCACGCGCACCGAACCGACCACCTTGCCGCCATTGGCGGTGACGATCTCGCTGGTGTCCTTCTCCAGCGCATAGCCGAAGGCGTAGTCCGCGGTGAGGAAGAACCAGGTGTCGCCGCCGGCCTTGGTCAGCGCGCCGCCGGTGCCGACGCCGAGCGCGCGGGTGTCATAGGCCCAGTGGAAACCGTAGGGCTGGCACGCGTCACCGGTGAGGCGCGAGGTCGCGGCACCGACGACGATGTCGATCTTCTTCTTTTCCTTGGAAAGCTCGTGGATCGCGAGCGCAACCGAGGATGTCGTCAGCTCCGTGATCATGTCGACGTTCTCGACGTCGTACCAGCGCCGCGCGATCGAGCTCGCGAGGTCGGGCTTGTTCTGGTGATCGGCGGTGACGAGCTCGATCTTCTGGCCGAGCACCTCGCCGCCAAAATCCTCGATCGCCATCTTGGCCGCTTCGACCGACCATTTGCCGCCGTAATCGGCGTAGACGCCCGACTGGTCGTTGAGGATGCCGATCTTGACGCCTTGCGCGGAGGCTGGCGCCGTCAGCAATACGACCGAGGCCGCAGCGGCCAAAAATGGTGATTTCATATGTTAACTCCCAGCAGTCTTCTGTTGTGAAATCGCGCGGATATTAGGGAAGAACCCCGCGCATGCCCATCCATTGCATGTTGGTCGTTAGTATGAAGGGCGGGCTACAAAACGGCTGTCGTCCCGGGGCGCGCGTAGCGCGAGCCCGGGACCCATAACCACAGGGAGAGGCTTGACGAAGACTCGGAGTTGGCAGCTTGGCCCCAAACTCCTCCGCGCCTGCGCGGGAACGACAGCGAGGATTGAGGATATGCCGGTGGCCACCATGCACTCAAGAAGCCGCCACCTCCGGCTTCTTGTCCCGCCGCCCTTCCGCAAGGTTCCGCACCACCACGTAGAAGATCGGCGTGAACAGAAGCCCGAACAGGGTGACCCCGATCATGCCGAAGAAGACGGCGACGCCGACGGCCTGGCGCATCTCCGAGCCGGAGCCGGTCGAGATCACCAGCGGCAAGACGCCGAGGATGAAGGCGAAGGAGGTCATCAGGATCGGCCGCAAGCGCAGGCGGCAGGCTTCGATCACGGCCTCCAGCCGCGGCTTGCCTTCGTTCTCGATGTCGCGCGCGAACTCGACGATCAGGATCGCGTTCTTCGCCGCCAGTCCCACCAGCACGACGAAGCCGATCTGGGTGAGGATGTTGACGTCCTGGCCCATGAGGCGGACACCGATGGTGGCGGCCAGCAGACACATCGGCACGATCAGGATCACCGCGAACGGCAATGTCCAGCTGCCATATTGCGCGGCGAGCACGAGATAGACGAACAGCACGCAGATCGGGAACACATAGAGGCCGGCATTGCCGCCGGTGACCTGCTGATAGGACAGGTCGGTCCACTCGAAGCTGAAGCCGCTTGGCAAGGTGTCGTCGGCAAGTTTCTTGATGGCGTCGAGCGCGGTGGTCGAGCTCGTGCCCGGGGCCGGCTCGCCCTGAAGCTCCGATGCCGCATAGAGATTGTAGCGCGCGACGCGGTCGGGACCTGAGATATCCCTGAAGTCGACCACGCTGCCGAGCATAACCATGTCGCCGGAGGCGTTGCGCGTGCGCAGGCGCGCCAGATCGGCCGGCTCCTTGCGGAACGGGAAATCGGCCTGCGCGGTGACGTGATAGGTGCGGCCGAACAGGTTGAAGTCGTTGACATAGGTCGATCCGAAATAGGTTTGGATCGTGTCATTGACATTGGCGATGGGCACGCCGAGCTTCTGCGCCTTGGTGCGGTCGATGTCGACGAACAGCTGCGGCGTGTTGGCCGAGAACGGCGAGAACACCGAGGGGCCGAGAAGCGAGGGCGATCTGCGCGCGGCGGCGACGAGCTCGTCGGTCGCCGATGCCAACAGCTGCGGTCCACGGCCCTGCCGGTCCTGGATGCGGATGGTGAAGCCACCACCGGTACCGATGCCGGGCACGGCCGGCGGCGGAATAACGATGATGAAGGCGCCCTGAATCGCAGCGAGGCGCTTGCGCAGCTCAGCCGTGATGGCGTTTGCCGTCAGCCCCTTCTTCAGCCGCACCTCAGGCTCGTCGAACACCGGGAATAGCGCAGCAGCGTTGCCCGCCTGTGTGCGCGTGGCGCCGGAGAAGCCGGCGAAGGCCGCGACGCGGATGATGCCCGGCGTATCCAGCGAGATCCGCTCGATCTCGCGGACGATTTCAGTGGTTCGCGCCAGCGATGCCGCCCCCGGCAATTGCACCGAGATGATGACGTAGCCGCGGTCCTGCGCGGGGATGAAGCCCTGCGACGTCGTCCCGATCAACCAGCCGGCGCTGCCGATCAGCACGACATAGATCAGGAGCATCACCACCGAATGGCGGATCACGAAATTGGCAAGGCCGGCATAGCCGTGCGAGAGCCGGTCGAACACGCGGTTGAACACGCCGGTGAAGGCGCCCCACGCTCGCGCGATGACGTTCCAGCTCGCCGGCGGCCGCTTCTCCTCGTGTGGCGTGAGGATCTGCGAGGCCAGCGCCGGCGACAGCGTCAGCGAGCAGAAGCAGGAGATCGCGGTCGCGACCGCAATGGTGACGGCGAATTGCTGGAAGAACTGGCCGGAGATGCCGCCGATGAACGCAGTTGGCACGAACACGGCGCACAGCACCAGGGCTATCGACACCAGCGCGCCGCCGACCTCCTCCATGGTCTTGAGCGCGGCATCGCGCCGGCTCAGGCCATGCTCGAGATGGCGTTCGACATTCTCGACCACCACGATGGCGTCGTCGACCACGATGCCGACCGCGAGCACGAGGCCAAACAGGGTGAGATTGTTGATGGAGAAGCCGAGCGCCGCCATCACCGCGAAGGTGCCGACCAGCGAGACCGGGATCGCGATGATCGGAATGATGGCGGGCCGCCAGCCCTGCAGGAACACCAGCACCACGATGACCACGAGCAGCATGGCCTCGTAGATCGTCTTGATCAGCTCGTGGACCGACTGGGCGATGAACTCGGTCGGGTTGTAGCCGATGTTGAAGTCGAGGCCCTTCGGGAAGCTCTCCTTCAGCTTCACCATGGTGTCGGAGATGTTCTTGGCGGTCGCGAGCGCGTTCGATCCCGGCCGTTGCGTCACCAGCATGGCGACGGCGGATTTGCGCAGCAGGAAGCTGTTGGTGGAATAGGCCAGCGCACCGAGCTCGATGCGGGCGACGTCGCGCAGGCGCACCGTGCGGCCGTCGGCGCCGGCCTTGATCAGGATGTCCTCGAACTGCTTCTGGTCCTTCAGGCGCCCCGTGAAGGTGAGGTTCGGCTGGAAGGCACGGTCGGCGATCGGCGGCTCGGCGATCTGGCCGCCGGCGATCTGCACGTTCTGGGCACGGATGGCCGCGAGCACCTCGGTGGAGGTCAGGCCGAGATTGGCGATGCGGTCGGGATCGAGCCACAGCCGCATCGAATAGTCGCGAGCGCCGAAGATCTGGATGTCGCCGACGCCGTCGATGCGCAAGAGCTGGTCGCGGACCTGGAGCAGCGCGTAGTTGGAGATGTAGAGCTGGTCGAACGTGTCGTCGGGCGACAGCATGAACACGACCATCAGGATGTCGGGCGAGTTCTTGCGGGTGGTGACGCCGTTGCGCTGAACCTCTTCGGGGAGCCGCGGCTGCGCGATCGCGACACGGTTCTGCACCAGCACCTGGGCCTTGTCGAGATCGGTGCCGAGCTTGAAGGTGACGGTGATGGTGAGCTGGCCGTTCGAGGTCGCCTGGCTGTAGAGATACAGCATGTCCTCGACGCCGTTGATCTCCTGCTCGATGGGAGCGGCGACCGTGTCGGACACGGTCTGCGCAGAGGCGCCGGGATATTGCGTGGTGACGACGACGGTGGGCGGCACCACTTGCGGATATTCGGAGACCGGCAGCGTGGTGTAGGCGAGCGCGCCGACGATCAAGAGCACGATCGACAGCACCATCGCCAGGATGGGCTGATTGATGGAGAGACGGCCGAGATTCATGACTTGCCACCAACCGGGGCTTGCGCGGTCTGCGGAGCGACCTTGGCGCCGACGCGGGCACGTTGGATGCCGTTGACGATGACGCGGTCGTCGGCCTTCAGGCCTTCGCGGATCACGCGCAGACCTTCGTCGAGCGGCCCGAGCACGACCGGGCGCGCCTCGACCGTATCGTCCGGCTTGACCACGAACACGATCTTGCGGGACTGGTCGGTCGCAACAGCGACGTCCGGGATCAGCAGCGCCTCGTAGGGCGCGCTGCCGATCAGGCGGACGCGGCCGAACTGGCCGGGCAGGATCGACAGGTCGGTGTTCTTGATGACGGCGCGGCTGCGCAGCGTGCCGGTGGAGACGTCGAGACGGTTGTCGAGGAAGTTGATGGTGCCTTCATGCGACGGCTTGGTCTCGCCGGCGAGAGACACCTGCACCGGGTTCGCCGTGTCGCGCGAGCTCGGGCGCTTACCTTCGAACCACAGCTTGCTGTATTTGATGAAGGTCGCCTCATCCATGTCGAAATAGATGTAGATCGGATCGAGCGCGACGATGGAGGTGAGCAGCGTCGAGGTGCCGGTGTCGCTGCCCTGCACGAGATTGCCGGGGCTGACGAGATGGCGGCTGACGCGCCCCGTGAGCGGCGCGGTCACGTGCGTGAACTCGATATTGAGACGTGCAGCCTTCAGCGCGCCCGCGGCCTGCGTTTCCGCCGCATGCGCGGCCTGCAAGGCCTGCCGGCGCTGGTCGACGACCTGTTCGGAGACCGCGCTGGTCTGTACCAGGTTGAGGCCGCGATCGAGCTCGCGCTTGGCAAGCTCGACCTTGGCGCGGGCGTCGGAGAGCTGGCCGTCGGCCTGCTCGGCCACCGCCTCGAACGGGCGCGGGTCGATGACGTAGAGCAGATCGCCCTGACGCACGATGGCGCCGTCCTGGAATTCGACGGAATTGACGAAACCGCCGACGCGCGGACGCACCTGCACCTCCTCGACGGCCTCGAAGCGGCCGGTGAACTCGTCCCAATCGGTGACGGTGCGCTTGACCGGCTGGGCGACCGTCACCGGTGCCGGCGGCGGCGCGGCGGCCTGCGAGGTCGGTTGTCCGCAACCGGCGAGGGCGAATGAAGCGGCGAGGAGGCTCGCTATTGCGTAATGCCGCGGTTGAACGAAATCGTGCTTTTTTACAAATGGCTCGCTTCCGTCCGGTCCAGTCATCCCAGGTCCTCACTCAAAAAACCGCGGAAAAAGCGGGGTATTCGCCATCGCGCGGGCCCTACAGGATGGGCGGCAATGATGAACACTTCAAGACCAATGCGCGTGCAATGCCCGCGCGCGCCCTGGCCGGATGGCGGGTTGACAGTGGAGTTAGCCGGCCTCGGGCGCACCGATGAGTAGGCAAGACGCGAATGGACTTGTTCGCGGGGCTCTTGAATGGAGCGCATGATTCTCGCGCAGCGCCTTCCGCCCTCACTTGGAGGGGGACGGTAAGGGGAGCGGCCAGCGTCTTCACGCATGACGGGCGGCGGCCGCTCGGCTAGACTTCCCTTACAAAACAAGACGAATTTGTCCGGGGAGGACAGGCGTGCATCAGGGACGTGTCGTTTACGGCGCGATCGAGGAGGTCGTGTTCGGCCATCCTGCGGCCAGCGCGATCGTGGCGCAGATGGACCGGTTGGGAGCGCGCCGCGCCTTCCTGATGGTCTCGCGGACGCTGAACCGGCAAACCGACGAAATCGCGAGGATCAAGCAAGCCCTGGGTTCCCGTTGCGCCGGCCTGTTCGACGCCATGCCGGCACACACGCCGCGCGAGGCGGTGATCGCGGCTGCCAATGCGGCGCGTGACGCCGGCGCCGATCTGATCGTCACCGTCGGCGGCGGCTCGATCACCGACGGCGCGAAAGCCGTGCAGCTCTGCCTTGCCAACGGTATCGACACGATCGACGGCATCGACCGCATCCGCGTGCACAAGGGCATCGCGCCCGAGATGAACGGGCCGACGGTGCGCCAGGTCAGCGTGCCGACCACGATCGCCGGCGGCGAGTTCTCATCGATCGCCGGCGTCACCGACCGCAGCACCAACGTGAAGCAGATGCTGCGGCATCCGCTCACCGTTCCGCGCGCGACCATCCTCGACCCCGCAATCACCGTGCACACGCCGGAATGGCTGTTCCTGTCGACCGGCATCCGTGCCGTCGACCATTGCGTCGAAGCGATCTGCTCGCGCGAGACGCATCCTTATGCCGATGCGCAATCGGTCAAGGGCCTTGCCATGCTTGCCGATGCGCTGCCGCGGGTGAAGGCCGACCCGTCCGATCTCGATGCACGGATGGATGCCCAGATCGGAACCTGGCTGTCCATGGGCGCGCTCGCCGCCGGCGTGCCGATGGGCGCCAGCCACGGCATCGGCTACGTGCTGGGCGCGGCCTTCAACGTGCCGCATGGCCACACCTCCTGCGTCATGCTGCCGGCGGTGATGCGCTGGAATGCGCGTGACAATGCCGAGCGCCAATTGACCGTCGCCGCCGCGATGGGTTTTCCCGGCCATGACGCCGCCGACGTACTCGATGCCTTCATCCGCTCCCTCGGTATGCCGCGCAACCTCGCGGACGTGCATGTCTCGGCGGAGCATTTCGACGCGATCGCCGAACAGGCGATGCGTACGAACTGGATTCCGCGCAACCCGCGCAAGATCGCCGGTCCCGCCGACATCAAGGAAATCCTGCTTCTCGCCGCATGATCCAAGCCGGAGGATAGATGTACACTGGTCACCACGCCCGCCTGCGCCCGCTGCAGCCCGCGTTCGTCATGGCGGCGACCGGCGAAGCCGTCACCTATCGCGAGCTCGAGGCACGCAGCAATCGCCTCGCGCATCTGTTCCGCAAGCACGGCTTGAAGCGGCTCGACCACTACTCGATCTTCATGGAGAACAATTCGCGCTATCTCGAGGCCTGCGGCGCCGGCGAGCGCTCCGGCCTGTACTACACCTGCATCAACTCCTTCCTGACGCCGGGCGAGCTCGCCTATCTCCTGGTCAACAGCCAGTCGAAGATCCTGATCACGTCGGTGGCGAAGCTCGACATCGCGCGGGAGGCGATCAAGGCTTGTCCCGACGTCAAGCTCTGCATCGTCGCCGATGGTCCCGGCGAAAGCGAGCGCATCGTCGGCCTTGCCGAGGTGACCGCCGACTCGCCGAAGACGCCGATCGCGGATGAATGGCTCGGCACCGCGATGCTGTATTCATCGGGCACGACGGGACGGCCAAAGGGCATTTTGCGGCCGTTGCCGGAGGAGCCGCCGAAGCACAATCTGCCGCTGTTCGATTTCCTCACAAAACTTTGGCACTACCGCGAGGGCATGGTCTATCTCTCGCCCGCCCCGCTCTATCACTCGGCGCCGCAGGCTGCCGTCAACCTCACGATCCGCATGGGCGGCACCGCGATCATCATGGAGAGCTTCGATCCGGAACGCTATCTCCGGCTCATCGAGCAATGGGGCATCACCCACACCCAGCTGGTGCCGACGATGTTCTCACGGATGCTGAAGCTGCCGGAGGAGGTACGCAAGCGCTACGACCTGTCCTCGCTGGAGATCGCGATCCATGCGGCGGCGCCCTGCCCGGCCCTCGTCAAGGACGACATGATCAAATGGTGGGGGCCGATCATCCACGAATATTACGGCGCGACCGAAGGCCTCGGCTTCACCGCCTGCAACAGCGAGGAATGGCTTAGCCATCGCGGCACCGTCGGCAAGGTGCTGCTCGGTGATCTCCATATCCTCGACGAGAACATGCGGGAATGCCCGACCGGCACGCCGGGCCAGGTCTGGTTCAATACGGGATCGCCGTTCGAATATTTCAACGATCCAGAGAAGACCAAGGAGGCACGCTCGGCCGACGGCAGCATGAGCACGGTCGGCGACGTCGGCTATGTCGACGCGGACCGCTTCCTCTATCTCACCGACCGCGCGACCTTCATGATCATCTCCGGCGGGGTGAACATCTATCCGCAAGAATGCGAGAACCTGCTGATCACCCATCCGAAGGTCGCCGATGCCGCGGTGTTCGGCGTGCCCAATCCCGATCTCGGCGAAGAGGTGAAGGCCGTGGTGCAGCCGATGCCGGGCGTCGTGCCGGGCCCCGCGCTCGCCGAAGAGCTGATCGCGTTCTGCAGCCAGTCGCTGTCGCGGCAGAAGGTGCCGCGCTCGGTGGATTTCGAGAAGGAACTGCCGCGGCTGCCCACGGGCAAGCTGTACAAGCGGCTGCTGCGCGACCGCTATTGGGGGAACAAGACGTCGCGGATTGTGTGAGGGCGCTGCTGCGTAACGTGCGCGCACAAGCGCGGGTGAGGGGAACTCTCCGCTAGTCCAACTCTCACCGCGCCCGCGGAAACTCCCCCTCGCCCCAAGCCTCTCCCCGCAAGCGGGGCGAGGGAGCGCACCTTCGCCGCGGCTCCAGCAACGCCAATTACACGATGTCCGTTCGCACCTGCACTCTCACATTGTGAAAGATTGAAAACCCTGCGGCCTTGCGTCATCCGAATTGCCGAGAGCGCGGCTGCCCTTGCCCGTTGCCTCCCTCCACCTGCCTCGCTATCGTCCTGACAAACAGGCCTGAAAAGGCCCAAAGACCGATGTCCAGGGAGGACGAGGATGCGGAGCGTACGGGCGCTCGCCGCGACGGCGGCGCTATCTTTGCTGGCGTTTTCGACCATTGCATTCGCCGGCGGACCCAAGCAGGGCGGTATCCTGCGGATGTATCATCGCGACAGCCCTGGCAATGCCTCGATCCATGAAGGCGCGACCTACTCGCTCAATGTTCCCTTCATGCCCGTGTTCAACAACCTCGTCATCTACAAGCAGGACGAGGCGCAGAACCGGATGGACAATATCGTCCCGGAACTCGCCGAGAGCTGGGCCTGGGCGGGCGATAACAAGACGCTGACCTTCAAGCTGCGCCAGGGCGTCAAATGGCACGACGGCAAGCCGTTCACGTCGGCGGACGTCAAATGCACCTTCGACATGCTGATGGGCAAGGCGCAGCAGAAGTTCCGGCAGAACCCGCGCAAGACCTGGTACGAGCAGGTCAACGACATCTCGACCAATGGCGATTTCGAGGTCTCGTTCAACCTGAAGCGGCCGCAGCCCTCGCTGCTGGCGCTGCTCGCCTCCGGCTATACGCCGGTCTATCCCTGCCACGTCTCGCCCGGCGACATGCGCACGCGCCCGATCGGCACCGGCCCGTTCAAATTCGTCGAGTTCAAGGCCAATGAATCGATCAAGCTGACGCGCAACACGGACTACTGGCGCGAGGGGCGGCCCTATCTCGACGGCATCGAGTTCACCATCATCCCGAACCGTTCGACCGCCATTCTCGCCTTCGTCGCCAGCAAGTTCGACATGACTTTCCCGACCGAGGTGAGCATTCCGCTTCTGAAGGACGTGAAGTCGCAGGCGCCGAACGCGGTCTGTGTGGTCGAGCCCAACAATGTCGCGACCAACATCATCGTCAATTCGTCCGCGCCGCCGTTCGACAACATCGACATCCGCCGGTCCATGGCGCTGGCGCTCGACCGCAAGGCCTTCATCTCGATCATGTTCGAGGGCCAGGGCGACATCGGCGGCACCATGCTGCCGCCGCCGAACGGGCTGTGGGGCATGCCGAAGGAGATGCTCGAAACCATTCCCGGCTACGGCCCCGACGTGAACGCCAACCGCGAGGAAGCCAAGAAGCTGATGCAGAAGGCCGGTTACGGGCCCGACAAGCATCTCGCCGTGAAGATCTCGACCCGCAACATCCCGGTCTACCGCGATCCCGCGGTGATCCTGATCGACCAGCTCAAGAGCATCTATATCGACGGCGAGCTCGACGTGGTCGAGACCGCGAACTGGTTCCCGAAGATCGCCCGCAAGGACTACATGCTCGGGCTCAACCTGACCGGCAACGCCGTCGACGATCCCGACCAGTCCTTCTACGAGAACTATTCCTGCGGTTCCGAGCGCAACTACACCAACTACTGCAACAAGGAGATCGAAAAGCTGTTCGACGAGCAGTCGCAGGAGACCGATATCGCCAAGCGCAAGAAACTGGTGTGGGACATCGACAAGAAGTTGCAGGAGGACGTTGCCCGCCCGATCATCTTCCACGCGCGCACCGGCACCTGCTGGCAGCCCTACGTCAAGGGCGTGACCGTGATGTCGAACAGCTCGTATAATGGCTACCGCTACGAGGATGTCTGGATGGACAAGTAGCGCAGGCGGCTGACGGGTTCGGCAGGAGGCGAAGGATGTTTGCCTATCTGGTGCGGCGCCTGTTCCTGATGCTCGTGACCCTGTTCGGGATCTCGGTCGTCATCTTCTTCCTGCTGCGCATCGTGCCCGGCAACATCGTCGACATCCTGTTCGCCGCCGCCGGCTATGTCGATCCCGCCGACAAGGCCAATCTGGAGAAGGAGCTCGGCATCGACCAGCCGCTGATCGTACAATACTGGCGCTGGATCAGCGGTTTTCTGCGCGGCGATTTCGGTTACTCCTACGTCTCGGAGAAGCCGGCGCTCCAGGAGATCCTGCCGCGGATTCCGATCACGGCGCGGCTCGCGGGGCTCGCGCTGTTGTTCTCCGCGTCCATCGGCATTCCCTTGGGCGTCATCAGCGCGGTGAAGCAGGGCACGCGGCTGGACTACGCCTTGCGCGTCGTCAGCTTGAGCGGCCTGTCGCTGCCCTCGTTCTGGCTTGGCCTGCTCATCCTCACCGCGGCGGTGGCGATGTTCGGTCAGATACCGATTTTCAATCCCAATCCCAATACCTGGCTCGAAGCCTTCGCGACCTATGCGGTGCCGGCCGCCGCCGTCGGCTTCCGCAGCGCGGCACTGACAATGCGTATCACGCGTTCCTCGATGCTGGAGGTGCTGCGGCAGGACTATATCCGCACCGCGCGCGCCAAGGGCGCCTCCGATGCCGCCGTGAACTATCACCACGCGCTCAAGAACGCGATCCTGCCCGTCATCACCGTGATCGGCATCGAGGCCGCGTTCCTGATCGGCGGCCTGATCGTCACCGAGACCGTGTTCAACATTCCTGGCGTTGCGCGCTTCCTGGTCGAGGCGATCCGCTGGCGCGACTATCCGATCGTGCAGAACCTCGTGATGTTCATTGCGGTGGTGGTGGTGTTCGCGAATTTCACCGTCGACATGCTCTACGCGGTCTTCGATCCGCGGATCAGGTACACGGATTAGCCGCATGATTGTCTCTCGCACAGCGCTTGCGCTCTCCTTCACCTCTCCCCGCTTGCGGGGAAAGGTCGAATTTGCGCAGAGCGCAAATTCGGGTGAGGGGGAGTCTCCACGAATCCGGCTCTCACCTCCCCTCCGGAAAGGCCCCCTCACCCCAACCTTCTCCCTGCAGGCGGGGAGAGGGGGAAGATAGAGCTCACATGGCCGCGATCGACTTCGACGTTGAACTGAGGCGGGCCGGGGCGCATGCGACCGGGGGCTGGCGGCGCGTGCTGTTCATGGCGCAGCGGCATGTGCTGGGCGCGGCGGGGCTCCTCATCATGACGGTCTTCGTGCTCACCGCGATCTTTGCCGATTTCATCGCGCGTTATGATCCCCTCACGGTCGATTCCGCCCACGCGCTGGCGCGGCCGAGTTTCGCGCACTGGATGGGGACTGATTCCTTCGGCCGCGACGTCTTCAGCCGCATCATTCACGGTGCGCGCATTTCGCTGGCCGTCGGCATCGGCTCGACCGCGCTCGGCGGCACGATCGGCGTCATCGTCGGCCTAACCTCCGGCTATCTCTCCGGCTGGGTCGATCTGGTGTTCCAGCGCGTCTCCGACGTGCTGCAGGCGCTGCCGCTGCTGGTCCTCGCCCTGATCATGACGGCGGCGCTCGGCCCGTCGCTACCGAACGTCATCATCGCCATCGCCATTCCGCTGATCCCGACCGTGTCGCGCGTCACCCGCGCCAACACGCTGGCTCTGCGCGAGCAGCCTTTCGTCGAGGCCGCCAAGTCGATCGGCATGAGCGAGATGCGCATCGCGCTCCGTCACGTGCTGCCGAACACGCTGGCGCCGCTGATCGTGCTCGCCACCGCCCAGCTCGGTTCGACCATCCTCACCGAAGCCTCGCTCTCCTTCCTCGGCCTCGGCATTCCCGAGCCTTATCCGTCGTGGGGCCGCATGCTCTCCGAATCCGCCGCCGAATATGTCCGCACCGCGCCGTGGCTGGTGATCTTCCCCGGCATCGCAATCAGCCTCGCCGTGTTCGGCGCCAATTTGTTCGGTGACGCCCTGCGCGACATCCTCGATCCCCGGCAGCGCGGCTGATGGCACAAAAATCCGACATCGTGCTCGAGGTGAAGAACCTGAAGACGGTGTTCTTCACCACCTCCGGCCTGTTCAAGGCCGTCGACGACGTCTCCTTCACCGTGAGGCGCGGCGAGACGCTGGCGATCGTCGGCGAATCCGGCTGCGGCAAGAGCGTGACCGCGCTCTCGCTGATGCGCCTCGTGCCCGATCCGCCCGGCCGCATCGTCGGGGGCTCCGTGACGCTCGAAGGCACCGACCTGCTGGCGCTGGATGAAGCGCAGATGCGCGCCGTCAGGGGCAATCGCATCTCCATGATCTTCCAGGAGCCGATGACCTCGCTCAACCCGGTGATGCGGGTCGGCGACCAGATCGTCGAGGCCGTGCGGCTGCACCGGAACATCTCCTCGAAGGAGGCGCAGAATATCGCCGTGGAGATGCTGCGGCTGGTGCGCATCCCCGAACCGGCGCGGCGGGCGCGCGAATATCCGCACCAGCTGTCCGGCGGCATGCGCCAGCGCGCGATGATCGCGATGGCGCTGGCGTGCCGGCCGGCGCTGTTGCTCGCGGACGAGCCGACCACGGCGCTCGACGTCACCATCCAGGCGCAGATCCTGGCGCTGATCCTCGATCTGCAGAAGGAGCTCGGCACCGGGCTCGTGCTGATCACGCACGATCTCGGCGTGGTCGCGCAGACCGCGCAGCGCGTGATCGTGATGTATGCCGGCCGGAAGGTCGAGGAAGCCAGCGTCGAAGCGTTGTTCGCAGCACCAAAGCATCCCTACACGCGCGGCCTGATGGCTTCGATCCCGGCCGTCCCTGCATCCGGCCTCCCGGCCCAGGCGCGGTTGAACGAAATTCCGGGCACCGTGCCCTCTCTGGTGCGGCTGCCGAAGGGCTGCGCCTTCGCGCCGCGCTGCAAGCTCGCGATCAAGCGCTGCGAGGACGAATATCCACCGCTCGCGGATTGGGGCGGCGGCCATCTCGCGGCGTGCTGGCGCGCGGAAGAAGTCGCGGAGGTGGCATGACCGGGGCGCTGCTCGAAGTCACCGACCTCAAAAAGCACTACCCCGTGCGCGCCGGCGTGCTGCGCCGGCAGGTCGGCACCGTGCATGCGGTTGACGGCGTCTCGTTCTCGCTTGGGACCGGCGAGACGCTCGGCCTCGTCGGCGAATCCGGCTGCGGCAAGTCAACGGTGGCACGCAGTGTGCTGCGGCTGGTCGAGCCGACCTCCGGACAAATTCGTCTCGACGGCGAGGACATCACGCATCTCTCAAAGACGGCGCTGCGCCCGCACCGCCGCTCGATGCAGATCGTGTTCCAGGATCCGTTTGCCTCGCTCAACCCGCGCATGACCGCGGGCGACATCGTCGGCGAGCCGCTGGCGGTGCACGGGCTTGCGAGCGGCAAGGAGCTGGAGACTCGGGTCGCAAGGCTGTTCGAGCAGGTGGGCCTGCGGCCCGACCAGATGGGCAATTTCCCGCATCAGTTTTCGGGCGGCCAGCGGCAGCGCATCTGCATCGCACGCGCGCTCGCGCTGGAGCCGCGTCTGATAGTCTGCGACGAGCCGGTATCCGCCCTCGACGTCTCGATCCAGGCGCAGGTGATCAACCTCCTGATCGACCTGCAGCGCCAGCACGGCTTCTCTTATCTCTTCATCGCGCACGACCTTGCCGTGGTGGCGCATATCAGCCATCGCGTTGCCGTGATGTATCTCGGCCGCATCGTCGAGATCGCCGACAAGGACGAGCTGTTCCGCAATCCCAAGCATCCCTATACGCAGGCCCTGCTGGCCTCGGTGCCGATCGCCAATCCGCTCGCAAAGAAGCTGGCGCCGCTGGTCGACGGCGACGTGCCGAGCCCCGTCAATCCCCCTTCGGGCTGCGCGTTCCACACGCGCTGCCGGTTTGCGATGGAGCGGTGCAAGACGGAGCGCCCGGCGCTCGCGGATGCAGGCGACGGGCACCAGGTGGCGTGCTTGCTCAATGACGGGACGGGGCGGAGCAACGCGTCTGCGTAGGTGGCGCGTGCCGCGCTACCCGGCCCCGATCTCCGCGACGATCCTGCCGGTCGTCACCTGCTCGCCTTCGGCGACGTCGATCGCGGCGATCACGCCCTCGATCCCCGCCTTGTGGACGTGCTCCATCTTCATCGCCTCCAGCGTCAGCACCGGCTGGCCGGCGGTGACGCGGTCACCCGGCTTGACGAGGACGGCCACGACGCGGCCGTTCATGGCGGCGCGGACCTTGCCGTCGCCGCCATTGGTTGCCGCCGCTTTCGGCGCGGCGAGGGTGAGATCGGTGACCGCTAGCGGAATGCCGCGGTGCTGGAGGTAGAGCCGGTCGCCATTGCGCAGAAATTTTGCGCTGTCCATCACGCCGTCGTGGCGGAAGCGGATGGCGTCGGGATCGAGCTGGTCAATCTCGAACCTGTCCGGGCGGCCGTCGGCGGCGACGGTGTAGCTGCCATCGCGCTCGCGCGTGACTTCGAGCTCATGCGCGTGGCCGTCAATTTCGATCTTCGCCGGCAGCGGAAAGGTGACGGCGAGACTCCGCCCGCTTTGCCATGATGGTGCGCGTGGATTGGTCACGTAGAGCAGCAGGCCTGCCAGCGCCCTATCGAATGCGGCGTCGGCGCGCGCCGCCAGCAGATCGTCGCGATGCGCGCCGATGAACCCCGTCGTCGCCTCGCCCCTGGCAAAGCCGGGATGGCGCAGGCAGGACATCAGGAACGCCTGGTTGGTGGTCACGCCGAAGGCCGTGAGCTGCTCGAGGCCAACGATGAGCCGCCCCCTCGCCTCCTCGCGAGTCGCGCCATGGCTGATCACCTTGGCGATCATGGAATCGTAGAATGGCGGAATCTCCGAGCCCGACCGAAGCGCATGCTCGACGCGAATGCCATCAGGCACCTGCCAGTACCCCATGCGGCCGGACTGCGGCATGAAGTCCTGTGCCGCATCTTCCGAGCAGAGCCGCACCTCGATGGCATGGCCTGTGAAGCGGATGTCGTGCTGCCTCAAGGGTAACGGCTCGCCACGCGCGACGCGCAGCTGCAGCTCGACGAGATCGAGCCCGGTGATCGCCTCGGTCACGGGATGCTCGACCTGGAGACGGGTGTTCATCTCCATGAAATAGAATTCGCCGCTTTCGTCGAGCAGGAACTCCAGCGTGCCGGCGCCCTCGTAGCGCAGCGCCTTCACCGCCGTTACCGCAACCTCGCCCATCTTGGCGCGCAATTCCGGCGTCACCGCGGGCGACGGCGCCTCCTCGATCAGCTTCTGGTGGCGCCGCTGCACCGAGCAGTCGCGCTCGCCGAGATGGATGGCATTGCCGTGGCTGTCGCCAAAGACCTGGATCTCGATGTGGCGGGGATTTTGAATGGCGCGTTCGAGGATGACGGTGGGATCGCCGAACGCGGCCTTGGCTTCCGAGCGCGCGCTGCGCAGCGCGTCGGGGAACGACGCCGCGTCGCTGACGAGCCGCATGCCACGGCCGCCGCCACCGGCCACCGCCTTGATCATCACCGGGAAGCCAATCTTTTCGGCTTCCGCGAGCATGACCCCATCACCCTGGTCTGCGCCCTGATAGCCGGGCACGATGGGCACGCCGGCCTTCTTCATGATCTCCTTGGCGCCAGCCTTGTTGCCCATCGCCTCGATCGCCTGCGGCGACGGGCCGATGAAGACGAGGCCGGCATCCTTGCAGGCCTGAGCGAAGTCTTCGTTCTCCGCGAGGAAGCCATAGCCGGGATGAACGGCATCCGCGCCGCTCGCCTTGGCCGCGGCAATGATCGCGCGGACGTTGAGATAGGATTCGCCCGGCAACGCCGCGCCGATGCGCACGGCCTGATCGGCGTGCTTGACGTGAGGCGCATCGCGATCGGCGTCCGAATACACCGCGACGACACCAAGGCCTAGCTGCCGCGCGCTGCGCATCACGCGCAATGCGATCTCGCCGCGATTGGCGACCAGCACCTTGAAGAACGGGCGGTGATGCACTGATCCGTTCCTCATGGGCGGGCCACCGAAAACTGCATGCGCTGAGGCGAGCGCGCATCGCCCTCGCGGCAGATCGCGAGCACCTCGGACAGCACCGCGCGGGTGTCGCGCGGATCGATCACGCCGTCGTCGAGCGCGCGGGCGCTGGTCGAGAACACATCCATCTGGCCGTCGAACACGCCGATGATCTCGGCCTTCATCGCATCCAGCCTGTCCTTCTCGATCGGCTTGCCGCGGCGGGCGGCGGCCGCCTCCGTCACGATTGCCATGGTCTCGGCGGCCTGCTCGCCACCCATCACGGCGGTCTTGGCGTTGGGCCAGGAGAAGCAGAACCGCGGATGGAAACCGCGGCCGCACATGCCGTAATTGCCGGCACCGAACGAGGCGCCGCAATAGATGGTGATCTGCGGCACCGTCGCCGAGGTCACGGCCTGGATCATCTTCGAGCCGTGCTTGATCATGCCGGCTTCCTCATAGGCCTTGCCGACCATGTAGCCGGTGGTGTTGTTGAGATAGAGAATCGGCGTGCGGGTCTGGCAGCAGGCCTGGATGAAATGCGTCGCCTTGTTGGCGCCGGCGGGATCGAGCGGGCCGTTGTTGGTGATGATCCCGATCGCCTGGCTCTCGATGCGGGCATGGCCGCAGACGGTGGCCGGGCCGTAATTAGGCGCCATCTCGGTGAAATCGGAATCGTCGACGATGCGGGCAATCACCTGCTTCATGTCGACGGGGCGCTTGTGATCCATCGGCATGATGCCGAGCAGCTCGTCCTGGTCGTAGCGCGGCGGCTTGAACTGGGTCGACGCTTTGCCCGGCCGCTCCCATTCCATCGCCGCCATGATCTCGCGCGCGATGCGAAGCGCGTCGCGATCGTCCTCGGCGAGGTAATCGCCGAGTCCGGAGACTTGCGTATGCATCTCGGCGCCGCCGAGCTCCTCCTCGGTCGCGATCTCGCCCGTCGCGGCCTTCAGCAGCGGGGGCCCGGCGAGGAAGGCGCGGGTGCGGCCGCGGACCATGACGATGTAGTCGGACAAACCGGTCTGGTAGGCGCCACCCGCAGTCGAGGAGCCGTGCGTGACGGTGACGACCGGCAAGCCCGCCGCCGACAGCCGCGCCAGATTGCGAAAGATGTTGCCGCCGCGAATGAAATCCTCGACGCGGTAGCGCAGCAGATTGGCGCCGGCGCTTTCGACGAGCTGGACATAAGGCAGCTTGTTCTCCAGTGCGAGCTCCTGCACCCGCAGCGTCTTGTCGAGGCCGTAAGGCTGCAGCGCGCCGGCGTCGATGCCGGAATCGCTGGCGCTGACCATGCAGCGGATGCCCGAGACGAAGCCGATGCCGGCGATGACGCCGCCGCCCGGCACACTCTTGTTCGGATCGGGCACGTCGAACATGTAGCCGGCGAGCGTCGACAGCTCGACGAAGGCCGCGCCGGGATCGAGCACCAGCGCGACGCGCTCGCGCGGCAGCAGCTGGCCGCGCTTGTGGAAGCGATCTTTCGCTGCCGCGGACGCCGCACGCGTGCGCTCTTCCAGCGCGCGCATGCGGTCGATCAGGCCGAGCATACCGTCGCGGTTGGCGTGGTAGGCGGCGCTGCCGGGGGAGATGGCGTTTTCGAGAATGGCCATGACTTTATCCTCTCGTCACTGCGAGGAGCGAAGCGACGAAACAATCCAGACTGTTTCCGCGGACGCACTCTGGATTGCTTCGCTTCGCTCGCAATGACGGGTGAGGCGATACCTTACCTGTTCGTGCCAAAGATCTTCCGCGCTTCGGCCGGCGATGCGATCTCGCGGCCGGCGCGCCTTGCACAGGCGGCGACCGCTTCAATGAGCTGGCCGTTCGAGGTCACCTTGGTGCCATCGGCGAGATAGAAGGTGTCCTCGAGGCCGGTGCGTAAGTGGCCGCCGAGCTCGGCGCAGCGCTGGTGCAGCGGCCAGATCTCCTCGCGGCCGATGGCGGTGACCTGCCAATGCGCCTCGGGACGTTTGAGCTTGATCAGGATCGGCAGCAATTCAGGATCGGCGGGCATTCCTGAGGCGACGCCCATGACGAAATTGTATTCGAGCGGTCCTCTGTACATGCCGACCTGGTGATACATGCCGACGCAGCGGACGATGCCGACGTCGAAGCATTCGAACTCCGGAATGGTGCCGACCGCGTTCATGACGTCGAGATAGTCCTTCACCTTCTCGACCGCGTTGTCGAACATCATCGGCGGCCAGGCCCAGGTATTGTCGGCCTTCACCTTCAGGTAATTCAGCGAGCCGGCGTTGCAGGCGGCGATCTCGGGCTTCGTCTCACGGATACAGTCGAGCGCGCCGGAGTAGTTCGGCCCCGACACACCCGAGGTGTGGTTGATGATGACGCCGGGACAGGCCTCGCGGATCGCCTGCTGGATTTCCTTGCTGACCGCGACCTCCCAGGACGGCAGGTGCCCCTTGTTCGGCGCCTGCTGGCGCAGGTGGATGTGCATGATGGACGCGCCGGCATCGAACGCAGCCCTGGCCTCGTGCGCCATCTGCTCGGGCGTCACGGGCACGTTGTGCTGCTTCGGGTCGGTAAGCACGCCGTTCAGCGCGCAGGTGATGACGGCCTTGTCGCTCATGCCAAGAATGTCTCGCACGTTGAGAACTCAACGTTTGCGATCATGTGACGCGCGACATTCGGCTTCTTGCGCGGAGAAGCTGGAAAAGGAGGTGATGTAGGGTGTGTTGGCCGAGGGCGTAACCCACCCTAACAAGCTACGAGGCCTCCGCCATCCGCACGGTCTCGGTGCTGCGGTAGATCGCAAGATCCCGCGAGCCGACGAAGATCGCGCGCGGCTTCAATCCGTAGAAGCGGCGGATCGAGTGGCTGAAATGCGTGGAATCTGGATAGCCGATGTCCTGCGCGAGATGCGCGAGGTTGAGATCCTGGTTGGCGAAGTGCAGCAGGTGCCGCGCGCGCTTCCAGGCGCGGAACGAGCGGAACGAGATGCCTGTCTCCTCCTTGAACAGATGCAGGAAGCGCGAGGTGGAGAGACCTGCCTCAATGGCGCAGGTGTCCGCCGTGACGGGCTCGCCGGAGAAGCGCTCGATGCGGGCGACCGCGCGCATCACGCGCGGGTCGAGCACGCGGCGCGGCAGCGCTTCGCCAAAACACATCTCGTCGAATTCAGCGGTGGTGATGTCGCCGTAGCGGCGCTGGCGCAGCAGCGCGTAGGCTGCGAGGATCTTGCGCGCGTAGACGGCCCGATCGGGTCCGGTCAGCCGCTCGGCCAGGGCCTCGATCACGCCATCCGGCAGGCTCTCCGGCTCGAGCGTCACGCTGATCGCAGTGCGGTAGTCGCCGGCGATGGAATGGCGCTGGTTCGGCAGGGTGACGAACAGCTCGCCGGTGGCGAGAACGTCGTCGATCGTGAGGTGCAGATTGCCCTTCACCGCCACATAGACATGGCAGCAGCCCGGGGTCCGCTTGCGGGGGCGACCGAGCAGGCCCGCATAAAACACCCGCTCCGGCGTGATCAGCATCAGATGGTCGGATTCGCGACCGTTATCTTGCATTGGGCTCCTCCTCGCGCGGCTCTCGGGCCGCTGCGGACGGAGGTCACCTTAGCGGAAATTTGGGCGCTGTCACGACGGGATAGCGCTGTCACGCCGCGCAAAAGATTACCATTCCGGGAGGGCCGTTGGGCGAACCCGGAACTCTCCGTCACCGCCGTCCCGGCGCAGGCCGGGACGACAATCAAGCCCTCACCCGTGCCGCAACATTCTGCTCGATCCCGGCCTTTTGCTCCGCAGCAACGGCGCGCCTGAACCCGTCGCGCTGCTGCAGGCGAGCCCAATAGGCTGCGACATTTGGCCCGAAATCCTTGGCTAGACCGGTGGTTTCGGCGAGCCGGAGAGCGAAACCGATCGCAATATCGGCGGCGGTGAAGCGGCCCGCGCACAATGTATCGGCATTTGCAGTCGCTGCCTCAACCGCGCGCAGCCGCCCCAGGAACCATTTCGCATAGTCGCCCACGACCTTGTTGTTGCGCTGCTCCGGCTCGTGCTGGCTGTAGCGGAGCACCAGCGTCTGCGGGAAGGTCAACGTGGCGTCGCTGAAATACATCCAGTTCAGGAACGCGCCATAGGCGGGATCCTCGGGGCCGATCATCAACGGCGTCGGCCCATATTTGATGCCGAGGTAGTGGCAGATGCCGGAGGACTCCGTCATCCTGGTCTCGCCGTCGATCATGAAAGGAATGGTCCCGAGCGGATTGATCGCGAGATATTCCTTTGCGAAAACGCGCGGCGGGAATGGCAGCATCTTCAATTCGTACGGCAGCCCCATCTCTTCCATCATCCAGAGCGGACGGCAGGAGCGCGCAGCTTCGCAGTGATAGAGCGTAATCATCAGGCGTTTCCCTTGCTCCCCGGCAGCGTACCCATCATCTTGCACAGGACCATCAGCATGACCTCGTCGGCGCCGCCACCGATCGAGGTCAGGCGGCTGTCGCGATAGGCACGGCTGACCGGCGTCTCGTTGGTAAAGCCCATTCCGCCCCAATATTGCAAGCAGGCGTCGGTGAGCTCGCGGCCGAGCCGGCCGGCCTTGAGCTTGGCCATGGTCGCAAGCCGCGTCACGTCCTCGCCGGCGACCAGCTGCTCGCCGGCGCGATAGATCAGCGCGCGCAACAGCTCGACCTCGGTCTGCATCTCCGCGAGCTTGAAATGGACGACCTGGTTGTCGAGGATCGACTTGCCGAAAGCCTTGCGGTTGCGCGTGTACTCGATGGTCTGGTTGATGATGTATTCGTGCGCCTTCAGGCAGGCCGCCGCGCCCCAGAGCCGCTCTTCCTGGAACTGGATCATCTGGTAGGTAAAGCCCTTGCCCTCCTCGCCGATCCGGTTGCGCTTGGGCACGCGGACATTGTCGAAGAAGATCTGCGCGGTGTCCGATGAGCGCATCCCCATCTTGTCGAGCTTGCGGGCTACGGTGACGCCCTTGCTCTTCATGGGCACGCAGATCAGCGACTTGTTGCGGTGAACGGGTCCATCGCCGGTGTTGGCGAGCAGGCAGATCCAGTCGGCCTGGGTGCCGTTGGTGATCCACATCTTGCCGCCATTGATGACGTAATCGTCGCCGTCGGAGCGCGCATTGGTCTTGATCGAGGCGACATCGGAGCCGGCGCCCGGCTCGGAGACGCCGATGCAGGCAACGTAATCGCCTGATATCGAGGGGCTGAGAAACTCGCGCCGTACCTCGTCGGACCCGAACCGCGCCAGCGCCGGGGTCGCCATGTCGGTCTGCACCCCGATCGCCATCGGCACGCCGCCGCAGGTGATGGCGCCGAGCTCCTCCGCCATCATCAGCGCGTAGGAGTAGTCGAGGCCGGAGCCGCCGAACTCGACCGGCTTGTTCAGGCCGAGGAAGCCGAGACTGCCCATCTTCTTGAACAGCTCATGCGCCGGGAAAATGTCGGCCTTCTCCCATTCATCGATATGAGGATTGATCTCGTTGGCGATGAATTTCTGCAAGCTGCGGCGGATGTCGTCGTGGTCGGCGGTGAATAGCATTTTGTCCTCTCGTCACAACCCCATCTGCCGTGCCGCCAGATCCTTCATGATCTCCTCGGTGCCGCCGCCGATGGCGTTGACCTTGACCTCGCGGTAGATGCGCTCGGCCTTGATGCCGCGCATGAAGCCGGCGCCGCCGAAAATCTGCACGGCTTCCGAAGCGCAGAACGCCATGGTCTGGGTCGCCTGGTTCTTCATCATGCAGATCTCGGCAACCGGGCTCTCGCCCTGCTGCAGCCGCCAGGCCAGCATCTCCAGCATCGCCTGACTTGCAGCGACCTTCTGCGCCATGTCGACGATCTTGTGCCGGATGACCTGGTGTTGGGCGAGCGGCTTGCCGAACGTCTTGCGTTCCTTGGCATAGGCGATCGCCTCGTCGAGGCAGACGCGCGCAAAGGCGGTGCAGCTCGCCGCCATGCTCATGCGCTCGCTGTTGAAATTCTGCATGATGATCTTGAAGCCCTGGCCCTCCTCGCCGATCAGGTTTTCGGCCGGCACACGGCATTCGTCGAAATGCAGCGTCGCGGTGTCGGAGGCCCACCAGCCCATTTTCTTCAGCTTTATCCTGGAGAGGCCGGGCGTATCGCCCTCGATCAGGAGCAGGCTGACCCCGCCGGCGCCCTCGCCGCCGGTGCGCACGGCAACAGTCAGGTAGTCGGCGCGCACGCCCGAGGTGATGAAGGTCTTCTCACCGCTCACGACGTAGTGATCGCCGTCGCGCCGCGCCCTGGTGCGGAGGTTTGCAACGTCCGAGCCGCCGCCCGGCTCCGTGATCGCGAGCGCGGAGATCTTCTCGCCCGCCAGCACCTGCGGCAGCACCCGTGCCTTCACCTCGGCCCGCGCCGCGCGCGCGATCGGCGGCGAGCCGATGGTGTGGCTCATCAGGCTGGCGCTGACGCCGCCGGCGCCGGCCCGCGCCAGTTCCTGGCTGGCGACGATCTTCATGAACTGGTCGGCGGCGATGCCGCCATATTCCTCGGGGAATCCAAGTCCCAGAAGGCCGATTTCGGCGGCCTTGCGATAGAGCGCCCGCGGGAATTCGCCGGCCTCGTCCCATTCATGGGCGAACGGGGCGATCTCCTTCTCGACGAAGCGGCGCATGACGTCGCGAAAGGCGTCGTGCTCGGCGGTATAGAACGGGCTCTTCATCGTGGTCTCGCCCTGTTGGCGGATTCGTCGCGTCCACCATGGCTGGAACATTTGCCGTTCACTTGCGCAGAGTGGCTGACCGGAGGAACCGCTTCACCGCGGCCTGCAACCTAGCAACTCAACGCAAGACGATTTTCGCTCCTCGCAGGCCAACTCCAAATCAAAAAAGACGTGGTGCACAAACTCCGGCTGGCCCTCGCGGCCACGCCGGGCATGTGCCCGGCAAGAAGGCTATGGCGGCACAAGACCGCCGGGGGGAGGGATTTTTGGCCGTTCGTTACTACGACTGGATCGCCCATCATGGCCGCCGCGCGCCCGGCAAGGTCGCGCTCATCGATCTCGCGAGCGAACGCCGCTTCAGCTATTCGCAGCTCGACGCCCGGGTCTCGCGGCTCGCCTCCTTCCTGCGTCACGGGTTGAAGGTCTCGCGCGGCGACCGCGTCGCGGTCCTGGCACTGAACACGACCGATACGCTGGAGGTGCAGTTCGCCTGCGGACGGCTTGGCGCGATCTTCGTGCCGCTCAACACCCGCCTCACCGTCCCCGAGCTCCAGTTCATCACCGCCGATTGCGCGCCGAAGGTGATGATCCACGACGCTGATCTGGCCGACACGGCGCTCAGCGTCGCAAAGCTCTGCAACGTTGCCACCTGCCTGCTGCTTGGCCCGGGCGGCAGCTATGAGGCCGGCATCGCCGCCGCAAAGCCGCTCGAGGCCATCGAGGAGGTCACGCTCGATGATATCTCGACCATCATGTACACATCGGGCACGACGGGACATCCGAAGGGCGCGACCATCACCCATGGCATGACCTTCTGGAATTGCGTCAATCTCGGTGGCCCCGCCTGCATCGGGCCCTCTTCGGTGCTGCTCACCGTGCTCCCGCTGTTCCACACCGGCGGGCTCAATTGCTACACGAATCCAGTGCTGCACGCGGGCGGCACCGTGATGATCATGCGCGCCTTCGATCCCGGCACGGCGCTCGGCCTGATCAACGATCCCGCGCAGGGCATCAACGTGTTCTTCGGCGTGCCCGCGATCTACCAATTCATGGCGCAGCATCCGGCATTCGCCACGACCGACCTGAGCCGACTGATCGTTGGCGGTGTCGGCGGCGCGCCGATGCCGGTGCCGCTGCTGAAGGTCTGGGAGGCGCGCGGCGTCGCGCTGCAGCAGGGCTACGGCATGACCGAGACCTCGCCCGCCGTGCTGGTGCTCGACCGCGAAGATGCCGCACGCAAAGCCGGCTCCGCCGGCAAGCCGGTGCTGCACACCGAGGTGCGGATCGTGCGGCCCGATGGCAGCGATGCCGATATCGGCGAGCTCGGTGAGCTCTGGGTGAAGGGGCCGAACATCACGCCCGGCTACTGGAACAGGCCCGAGGCAAACAAGATCTCGTTCACGGACGGCTGGCTGCATACGGGCGACGCGACGCGCGTGGACGAGGAGGGCTTCTACTACATCGTCGATCGCTGGAAGGACATGTACATCTCCGGCGGCGAAAACGTCTATCCGGCCGAGGTCGAGAACGTCCTGCACCAGCTCACCGCCATCGCGGAAGCCGCCGTGATCGGCATTCCCGATCCGCAATGGGGCGAGGTCGGCCTTGCCATCATCGCGGTCAAACCGGGCCAGCGGCTGACCGATGCGGATGTGTTCGCGCATTGCGCGGCCAATCTGGCGCGCTTCAAATGCCCGCGCCAGATCCGCTTCGTCGATGCGTTGCCGCGCAACGCCACCGGCAAGATCCACAAGCCGACCTTGCGCAAGGAATTATCCGTCGCCTCGGAGGTCGACAGGAAAGTCGCAAACGCCTGATCGAAGCGCCCTTTGCCGGCGCTTTTCTTTTTTGAAGTGCCTGCCCAGCCAACAAGGAAAACCCAAGGAATTTCCATGAAGAACAAGAAACTCTCCCTGCTCGCCGCGGCGGCGGCGGTGACATTGCTGTCGGCCCAGGCCGCCCAGGCGCAGAAGAAATACGACACCGGCGTCAGCGACACCGAGATCAAGATCGGCAATGTCGAGGCCTATTCGGGCCCTGCCTCCGCCTACGGCATCATCGGCAAGACCGAGGAAGCCTATTTCAAGATGATCAACGACCAGGGCGGTATCAACGGCCGCAAGATCAACTGGATCTCCTACGACGACGGCTATTCGCCGCCGAAGACCGTGGAGCAGGTCCGCAAGCTGATCGAGAGCGACGAGGTGTTCCTGGTGTTCAACGCGCTGGGCACGCCGACGCAGACCGCCGTGCAGAAATATCACAACACCAAGAAGGTGCCGCAGCTGTTCCTCGCCACCGGCGCCAGCAAGTGGAACGACCCGAAGAATTTTCCATGGACCATGGGCTTCCAGCCCAGCTACCGGGTCGAGGCACAGATCTTCGCAAAATACATCCTGAAGGAGAAGCCGGACGCGAAGGTCGCGATCTTCTATGCCAACGACGATTTCGGCAAGGACTACCTCGCCGGCATCAAGGATGTGTTCGGCGACAAGGCCTCGAAGCTGATCGTGGCCGAGGAGAGCTACGAGACCTCCGAGCCGTCGATCGACGCCCACATCGTCAAGCTGAAGGGCACCGGCGCCGATGTCTTCGTCAACATCGCGACGCCGAAGTTCGCGGCACAGGCGATCAAGAAGATCGCCGAACTGGAGTGGAAGCCGATGCACCTGATGACGGACGTCTCGGTCTCGATCGGCGCGGTGATGAAGCCTGCCGGCCTCGAGGCCTCCGAAGGCGTGCTGTCGGCCGGCTATCTCAAGGATGCGTCGGATCCCCAGTGGAAGGACGACGAGGGCATGAAGAAGTTCATGACCTTCATCGACAAGTACATGCCCGGCGCCAACATCTCCGACGCCAATCTGGTTTACGCCTATGCCGCGGCCCAGACCATGGTGCAGGTGCTGAAGCAGTCCGGCGACAATCTCACCCGTGAGAACGTGATGAAGCAGGCCGCCAGCCTGAAGGATTTCGTTCCGGACACGCTGATCCCGGGCATCAAGATCAACACCTCCGCCACGGACTTCGCGCCGATCGAGCAGCTCAAGATGTGGCGGTTCAAGAAGGGCCAGTGGGAGCTGTTCGGCGACATCATCAGCGCCGAGCCGAACGGTTAGCTCGGAGCGAACGGCCCGTGCATGGGAGATGGCGGCCGCGAGGCCGCGATCTCTTTATCCGCAAGTGAACCTATGCCGGCAGGAACAGCGCGAACGGCTCCTCCACCGTGCGGCGCAGGTGCTTTCGGTACAGCTCGTAGTTGGCGTCGTCCGGCGCGACCCGTCCCAGGGACGGCTTCGGAATGTTTTTGAGCGGCACATAGGCGATGGGCGCGGCGATCGGCGTCAGCTGCGAGCCGGGGCCGGCGCGGAGCGTCGAGATGATGCCGTACATCTCGCCGGCGACCGTCGGCCGCGACACCGTGATCACGCGATGCTGGCCGTGCTTGATGATGACGAGGTAGATGAAGCCGGACTGATGGGGAACGGCGACCTCGCCGGTATGTTCATAGGCGGTATCGGTCCGGTCGCCTTCGCGGAAGACCAGCGATGAGACTTTCGGCTCCCAGGCGATCTCGGTGCGGTAGGCGAAGATCGCGTCCTTGTCGCCGAATGACGGCCGCAACGTGATGTAGACGTCCTCGAGCCAGGTCACCGCGCGATGCGCATAGGAGCCGAGGCTGTCGGGAGCGACGTCGTTCGCGGCCGGTGGCGTCACCACGGCGGCGCTCTTGCGCAAGGACACGCCCAGCGCCTGCTCCAGCCGGACCGTGGTCGCCAGGGTGAACGGCCGGCGGCCGCCTAAAACCTTCTCCAGCGTCGACAGACTAAGCTTGGCCTGCTCCGCCAGCGCCTGCCGGGAGATCCGGCGTCTGGCCAGCTCCTCGCGAATGGTCTCCGCGATCTCGCGGCTCTGCTCGTCCGAAAGCTGCTTGTCGGCCTGTGTCTGCATCGTCAACCCTGCCCTGGGAGTGCCATCCTATCAGGGCGGACAAACCAGCACAAAACCGCACATGGCCGCCCCGGCGGCGGGCCCGTCCGGCCGGCGGCGGCGGAACATTGCCGATCATTCTGCTCGCGAAATCGCGCCCTCCCGGCGGATGCTGAAGGCCAGCAAACATGCTTCGGGAGCAGGCCAAATGAGTACCTACGACACAGCCGAGGGGGACGAACACCCCTTGTTGAGCCGGCTGATCAAGGTTGGATTATTCCTTCTCGCGCAGGGCATCGCCGTGATGCTGGTCGCCTTCGTGGCGCTGCTGGTGAGCTTCGGGACGGGCTGGTCGGCAACGACCGAGCCGGCCAGCCTGCTCCAGCCCGGCGAGGCCAAATCCGGCAGCCTGCTGCTGAAGGAGGACGGCGCCTACACCGAGGCCATCCGCCTCGGCACCGATGTTGACATCACCGTGTCAGGCCCGACGCTGCGCGCCCGCGTCACCCAGGTGTTCCGCAATCCGACCAGGGACTGGGTCGAGGCCACCTATGTCTATCCGCTCGCGACCGACGGCGCGGTCGATACCCTGAAGATCGTCGTCGGCGACCGCGTCATCGTCGGCGACATCAAGGAGCGGCAGCAGGCCCGCGTGATCTACGAGCAGGCCCGCAGCGCCGGCCAGAAGGCCGCGCTCACCGAGCAGGAGCGGCCCAACATCTTCACAAATTCGGTCGCCAATATCGGCCCCGGTGAGACCGTGCTGGTGCAGATCGAATACCAGGAGCCGGTGCATCAGAGCGGCAACGAATATTCGCTGCGCCTGCCGCTGGTGGTCGCGCCGCGCTACAATCCGGCACCGATCGTGCAGAGCGTCGACTTCCGCGAGGACGGCTCCGGCTGGGGCGCGACCAATTCGGATCCCGTGCCGGATCGCGATCGCATCTCGCCGACCGTACTGGATCCCGCGAGGAACGCGCCGGTCAATCCGACCAGCATCACGGTGCGCCTGAAGGCCGGCTTCGCGCTCGGCGAGGTCAAGAGCCATCACCACAACGTCAAGACGGAAAGCCCCGACGCTGCGACGCGCATCATCACGCTCGCCGACGGCACTGTGCCCGCGGACCGTGATTTCGAGCTGACTTGGAAACCGGCCGCCGAGAAGGCGCCGTCGGTCGGGCTGTTCCGCGAGCATGTCGGCGATGCCGATTACGTGCTCGCCTTCGTCACCCCGCCGAGCGCCGAGCAGGCGGTGCAGAAGCCGCTGCCGCGCGAGGTCGTGTTCGTGATCGACAATTCCGGTTCGATGGGCGGCACCTCCATCGTCCAGGCCAAGGCGAGCCTGCTCTATGCCCTCGGCCGCCTGCAGCCGAACGACCGATTCAACGTGATCCGTTTCGACGACACCATGGACGTGCTGTTTGCGGCCTCCGTGCCGGCGGATGCCGCCCATGTCGGCGAAGCCACTTCCTTCGTCGGCGCGTTGCAGGCGCGCGGCGGCACCGAGATGGTGCCGGCGATGCGTGCGGCGCTGACCGACAAGCTCGCCGACAGCAACATGGTCCGCCAGGTCGTGTTCCTGACCGACGGGGCGATCGGCAACGAGCAGCAATTGTTCGAGACCATCACGGCGATGCGTGGCCGCTCGCGCGTGTTCATGGTCGGCATCGGCTCTGCGCCCAACACCCATCTGATGACGCGCGCCGCCGAGCTCGGCCGCGGTGCCTTTACCCATATCGGCTCCGTCGAACAGGTCGAGGAGCGCATGCGCGGCCTGTTCGCCAAGCTCGAAAATCCCGCCATGACCAGCCTCACCGCAAAGTTCTCCGACGCCGGGGCTGACATCACCCCGGCGATCATTCCCGACGTCTATCGCGACGAGCCGCTGGTGCTGGCGGCGAGGCTCGACAAGCTCGCGGGCTCGCTCGAGATCAAGGGCCGCGTCGGCGACCGCCCGTGGTCGGTGACGCTGCCGCTGCAGAACGCGGCCGAGGGCAAGGGCCTGTCGAAACTCTGGGCGAGGCGCAAGATCGGCGATGCGGAAGTCGCGCGCACCCTGCGCGAGATGACGCCGGAAGTATCCGACAAGGCGATCCTGGCACTGGCGATTGATCATCAAATCGTCACCCGCCCACCAGCCTCGTCGCCGTCGACAAGACGCCGAGCCGGCCCGAAGGCGAACCGCTCAAGCTGAGCGAGCTGCCGATCAATCTGCCGGCCGGCTGGGATTTCGAGAAAGTGTTCGGCGAACGGCCGCATCTGACGCCGACGCAGCTGCGCGAACGCCATGCCGATGCGCGCAGCCAGCCGGCGGCAAGGCGGCCGACACCTGCTTCGCCCGATGCGATCCGGCTGCCCAAGACGGCGACCTCGGCCGAGCTGAAGATGATCGCGGGCCTGATCCTGATCGTGCTCGCCCTGTTCCTGTTCGTGTTCAACCGGCGTCAGCCCTTGCTCACTGACGCCGCTTGAGAGAGGAGAGCCCCCCGAACTCCTCTGTTAGCGCACGCGGCTGCCCGTCCCGACAAACGGCCGCGCGCGCCTTTTTTGATCGTCATTGCGAGGAGCGAAGCGACGAATCAATCCAGACTGCCGCCGCGGAGACAGTCTGGATTGCATCGCGTCGCTCGCAATGACGGGGGACGAAACACAATGCCCCGCCTCATCTCTCTGCTGATACCGGCACTGATCGGCCTGCTCCTGTTCGGCGAAGGCGCATACATCCACGCCAAGGCATGGCTGGCGCAGGTGCTGCTGGAGCGGGCGTTCGACCAAGGCGTTGCGACGGGACAGGCGGTCAAGCCGTGGTCGTGGGCCGACACCTGGCCGGTCGCTCGGATCGAGGTCAAGCGGATCGGCGCCAGCGCCATCGTGCTGGAAGGCACGAGCGGACAGGCGCTTGCTTTCGGACCCGGCCATATCGACCACACGGCCAATGCAGGCGAACGCGGGATTGCGGTGTATGCCGCGCATCGCGACACGCATTTCCGCTTCCTGCGGAACGTTGCCATGGGTGACATCATCGATGTCACCCGCGGCGACGGCCATCATTTTCGCTATCGCGCGGATTCCTCGAAAGTGGTCCGTTTCGATGAATCGGGCATCGACGCCACGGCACAGGGTTTCGAGCTTGTTCTCGCGACCTGCTGGCCATTCGACGCCGTCACCTCGGGCCCCGAGCGCTATATCCTGCATGCAACATTGATTGCTGACAGATAGATCGCCATTGGGGGATGCGCACTTCATTCCACCGCACGGCATACCAGCCACACAGTTGCCACTCCGAAGGACTCGCCATAGAACAGAGTGACGCGCCACCAAATAAGAACAACAGGTGAGGTCACGCCATGGAAGCCCATGTGTCTGCAGCGTCCGCGTCCCGTCCATGGTCTCCGCCGCCCGACGCCAGCGACATCGTCAAGGGCATCCACGCCATGCTGCACCCGCACAACATCGTCCTGGTGGGCGCGACCGACAAGCCCGGCAATTATGCCGAGCGCATCTGGAACAATCTGGTCAAATACGGTTTCGAGGGCGGGCTTTATCCGGTCAACGCCAAGCGCCAGAGCATCTGGGGCGTCACCTGCTACAAGGATTTCGCCAGCCTGCCGGAAAAGCCCGATCATGTGCTGGTGCTGGTGCCGGCACGGTTCGCCGTGCAGGTGATCCGTGATGCGGCTGCGGCCGGCGCGCGTTCGGCGACCATCGTCACCTCCGGCTTCAGCGAGCTGCAAGATGAGGAGAGTCAAAAGCTCGCGACGGAATTGCAAGCCGCGATCCGCGAGACGGGCCTCGCCGTCACCGGGCCGAACTGTCTCGGCAATTTGAGTGCCGGCGAAAAACTCTTCACCAATATCGACGACCGCATAGTCACCATGGAACAGGGCGCGGTGGCGATCGCCGGGCAATCCGGCGCCATCGTCATGGCGATCCGCCAGGCGCTGGAGGATCGCGGCGTCGGCGTCGGCTACATGGTGACGACAGGCAATGAAGCCGGGCTCGAGACGCCGGATCTGATGCGCTATTTCGCCGAGGATCCCAGCATCAGGGCGATCGTCGTCTACCTCGAAGGCGTCCGCAACACCAAGGCATTCCGCGATGCCTGCAAGGCGGCGCGCGCCGCCAGCAAACCCGTGATCGCGCTCAAGCTCGGCGCATCCGAGGGCGGCCGCGCCGCGGCGATGGCGCACACCGGCGCGCTGGCGGGATCGATCGAAACCTTTGACGCCATCGCCACGCGCGAAGGCGTGATCCGGGTCGGCGGGCTCGATGAGTTGATCGAGACCACCGAATGCTTCATTCACGCAGCGGTGCCGAAGGGCGACCGGCTCGCTGCCGTCACGTTGTCCGGCGGCAAGCGCGGCATGCTGATCGACGCGTTCTACAAGGAGGGCCTGAACTTCGCGCCGCTGAGCCCGCATGTCAGTGCGGAGCTGGCAAAGATGCTCGGCCCGGGATCGATCGTCGGCAACCCGCTCGACGCCGGCTTTGCCGCGGTAGTCGATCCCTCCGTCTACATGAAGTCGATCAAGCTGATGATCGACGACCCCGACATCGACATCGTCATCGTCGATGCCGAGCTGCCGAAGGCTCCGCATGAGGTGCGCGAGCGGAACTTGCGCATCGTCAACGACATGGCGAGCCGGGCCGCCAAGCCCGTGATCTATATCAGCGCGATGTCGATCGGCTTCACCGAATTCACCAAGACCCTGCGCAAATCGCTGCCCCATCTCACGGTGATGCAGGGAATGGACCGCGCGGTGACCGCGATCAAGTCGCTGCTCGCCTATGCGAAGCTGCGCAAGGTGGTGCCCGAGATCGTCTCGGGCTCGAAGCCCGCCGCATGCGCGGTGCTGGAAAAGGTGCTGAACTCGGCGAACGGCGCCGCGCTGGACGAAGTCGCCTCGAAGAAGCTGCTGAAGGCCTATGGCATCCCGATTTCCAAGGAGGCGATCGCGCAGACGGCGGCGGAGGCGGTGAAGATCGCCAGGCAGATCGGCTTCCCGGTTGTCGCAAAAGTCGTCAGCGCCGAGATCCTGCACAAGTCCGATGTCGGCGGCGTGGTCCTGAACCTCTCCAGCGCGGCCGAGGTGAAGAAGGCGTTCGCCGACATCACCGCGCGGATGTCTAAGCTGAAGGGCAAGCCGAAGCTCGACGGCATTTTGATCGCGCAGCAGGTGAAGGCCGATCTCGAGCTCGTGGTCGGCGCCTCGCTCGACGCCGAGATGGGTCCGGTCGTGCTGTTCGGCACCGGCGGCATCGACATCGAGCTGATGAAGGACGTCGCGCTCGCCGGCGCGCCGCTGGACGAGACCGAGGCGCGGCTCCTGATCGGCCGCACCAAGGCCGGCATCAAGTTGCGGGGTTATCGCGGCAAGCCGGCCCTGCACGAGGCCTCCGCGGTGAAGGCGCTGGTCGGCCTGTCCAATCTGATCGCGGATGCCGGCGACCGGATCGCCTCGATCGACATCAACCCGTTCCTGATCAATGCCAGGACGGGCGTCGCGGTCGATGCCCTGATCGTTCTCAACAATGCTGCGGCAAAACGTGCCGCCAAGCATTGAGGTGCGTGCGGCGCCTCTAGGCGCTTCGGCGGGACGAGTCGTTAACCCGCCCGATGTACCATCGCGGCCTTCTTCCAACCATCTCGCTTTGGCCCTAAACTCTGCCTCATGGCACGCGCGAGCAATCTTGTGATCGGAACGGCGACGCTGGCGGTGATCGCCGTGGTGTTCGGCGGCCTGCTCGGCGTGCAGAAATGGCGCACCATCCAGAGCCGCAGCCAGCTGCGCGTGGTGTTCGAGGGCGGCTCCGCCAGCGGCTTGCGCCGCGGCGGCCCGGTGAATTTCGACGGCGTGCCCGCCGGCCAGATCCTGTCGATCAAGCTGGACAATCCACGCCGGATCGTGGCGCTGGTGATGCTCGACAACACCGCACCAATCCGCAAGGACACCGTCGCGGGCATCGAGTTCCAGGGGCTCACCGGCGTTGCCGCGATCTCGCTGATCGGAGGCGCGCCCTCTGCGCCACCGGTACCGCTGGACGCGGACGGCATCCCCGTGCTGACCGCCGACCTTAGCGATGCCGAATCGATCGTCGACACCCTGCACAGCGTCGACCGCTCCATCGTGAGCAACGCCCCCGCGATCAAGGAGGGCCTGCGCACATTCGAAGCCACCACCGCCGATCTCAGGAGCAAGGGCGGCGAGATCGACGCCGTGATGGCCAAGGTCGACAGCGCCTTCGGGGGCTTCGACAAGGCCGTCACGAAGATCGAGAGCGTGGTGCCCGGCTTCGTCGACGGCAAGGCCGACGAGCTGTTCGAGAAGGTGCAGGGGCTGCGCGAGCTGGCAGGCATGATGAAGAAAAAGTCGGCGAACTATATCGAGGACATTCGCCGCTCGCTGCTCGACGTCAGCGAGACCGCCAACAAGATGGCCGGCACGCCCCTGCCGCCACGACCACCGCGCCATCCCGAGCAGCAGAAGCGGTAGCCTTTTTCTGACCCTCCCTGCAGGGGCCTGGAGGGGGAGGGGTCGATCGCGCGCGGCGCGAGCGGGGACGCGCGCAATTGATCGGTGGCTGCAGTGGTCGCGCCGCTACATCCAAGACGGCCTTAGTAATTGCTGGCCGCCGCCTCGTTCGGGATGCCCTCGATCGGACACTCGTCGGTCCCCGGCGTCGAGCGGGTCATCGCCTCGACCATGTCGCGCGTGCCTTCGGGATCCTTGAT
This sequence comes from Bradyrhizobium sp. SMVTL-02, assembly GCF_051853005.1. NCBI lineage: Bacteria > Pseudomonadati > Pseudomonadota > Alphaproteobacteria > Hyphomicrobiales > Nitrobacteraceae > Bradyrhizobium > Bradyrhizobium sp. SMVTL-02. The sequence continues at coordinate 8,247,964 of NZ_CP182469.1, forward strand.
CCAGTTCTTGTAGAAATCATACGGGCAGGCCGCGACGCCGCGCGGGCCGTCGCCGGAATTGATCATCCCGGTGTAGCCGCGGTGAACCAGCTTGTAGAGATGGTTCTGCGACTGGCCGTTGCGGCGCGCATCGCGGATCAGATGCTTCGAGAGCTGCGCGTACTGGATGCCGTAATCCTCCTCGCCGCACTCGCCGAGGGTGCGGCCGTCGAAGCCGATGATCGCGGAGTGGCCGAAATAGGAATAGACGCCATCGAAGCCGGCGGCGTTCGCGACGGCGACATAGACGTTGTTGGCCCAGGCCATGGCCTTGGAAATCATGACCTGCTGCTCCTTGGCCGGATACATGTAGCCTTGGCAACGCACGATCAGCTCCGCGCCCTTCATGGCGCAGTCACGCCAGATCTCCGGATAATTGCCGTCGTCGCAAATGATCAGGCTGACCTTGAGGCCCTTCGGGCCCTCGGAGACATAGGTGCAATTGCCGGGATACCAGCCTTCGATCGGTACCCATGGCATGATCTTGCGATATTTCTGCACGATCTCGCCCTTGTCGTTCATCAGGATCAGGGTGTTGTAGGGCGCCTTGTGCGGATGCTCCTCGTGGCGCTCGCCGGTCAGCGAGAACACGCCCCACACCTTGGCCTTGCGGCAGGCCTCGGCGAATATCGCGGTCTCCTCGCCCGGCACCACCGACGCCGTCTCGTACATCTCCTTGGAGTCGTACATGATCCCTTGCGTGGAATATTCCGGGAAGATCACGAGATCCATGCCGGGCAGGCCGACCTTCATGCCCACGATCATGTCGGCGATCTTGCGGGCATTGCCGAGCACCTCGGCCTTGGTGTGCAGGCGGGGCATCTTGTAGTTCACCACTGCGACGCCGACCGTGTCGTTGCTGCTGGAAATGTCACCGTGAAGCATGTTGAGCGCTCCTGTCTTTATTCGTGTGAAGTCATCGCGTGGATTAGTGGCTGATCATCCAGGGGCGCGCCGTCGGAAAACCCTTGGCGCCGCTCCTGGTCTTGGTCATCAGCCGCGCCGGCTTTTTTCTGTCCGGGGAGCTCTTGTCCTTGATCGTCTTGCCCGATGAGCAGCAGCCACAGCCGGGGCCATGCGAAGCCTTGTATTGCGCCAGCGTTTGCGGCGCGTGCGCGCTGCGTTCGTTGACGGCGTGCGCCTTGCGCTTATCCGCCGGCATGCAGAAGAAGTTCGGCGCGGTCAGCATCACCCGCGGCGCCATGGTCTCGCAGTGCGGGCAACTCTGCGGATCGTCGCATTCCGCCATCGGGCGGAGGTCCTTGAAGGGACCGCAATCCTCGCAGAGATATTCATAGACCGGCATCGCATCATCCTTTTAGTGTTGCTCAATACAACTCACGGCGACCGCTCGTGCGGAGACAGCCACTCACCCCGACCCTCTCCCCGTGAGAACGGGGAGAGGGAGCGCGGCGTCATTTGTCCGGCGAGATCGGCATCTGGATGTCGCCGGTGATGTGCTTGATCGGTCCGGCCGCCGACGGCATCACGTCGAAGTCGAAGATTTCGGTCGGCAGCCACAGCGTGGCGCAGGCGTTGGGTACGTCGACCACGCCGGAGATGTGGCCCTGGCACGGCGCGGTGCCGAGAATCGAATAGGCCTGGGCGCCGGAGTAGCCGAACTTCTTCAGATACTCGATGGCGTTCAGGCAGGCCTGGCGATAGGCGATGTGGACGTCGAGATAATGCTGCTTGCCGGCTTCATCGACCGAGATGCCTTCGAAGATGAGGTAGTCCTTGTAGTTCGGCGTGATCGGCGAAGGCTTGAAGATCGGGTTCTTGATGCCGTATTTGGCGACGCCGTCCTTGATGACACCGACCTTCAGATGGAGCCAGCCGGCCATCTCGATCGCGCCGCAGAAGGTGATCTCGCCGTCGCCCTGGCTGAAGTGGAGGTCGCCCATCGAGAGACCGCCGCCGGGGACATAGACCGGGAAGTAGATCTTCGAGCCGCGCGAGAGATCCTTGATGTCGCAATTGCCGCCGTGCTCACGCGGCGGCACCGTGCGCGCGCCCTCCGCACCAATCTTCACCTTGGCATCGCCCTTGGCGCGGCCGCCATGAGCGGTCGGCGCGAATGGCGGATTGGCAAGGCCGGGCACGCGGGTCGGGTTGGTCGAGATCAGCTCGGCCTCGCGCTTGTTCCACGTCTCCAGCATCTTCGGATCGGGCAGACAGCCGATCAGGCCGGGATGGATCAGGCCGGCAAAGTTGACGCCGGGCACGTGGCGCGACGAGGTGTAGAGACCCTTGATGTCCCAGATCGACTTCTGCGCCAGCGGGAAATGATCGGTGAGGAAGCCGCCGCCATTCTGCTTGGAGAAAAAGCCGTTGAAACCCCACAGGCTCTCCTTGAGCGGCCCGACGTCGAGCAGGTCGACCACGAGGAGGTCGCCGGGCTCGGCACCCTTGACGCCGATCGGACCGGACAGGAAGTGCACGATCGACAGGTCGATGTCGCGCACGTCGTCGGCGGAATCGTTGTTCTTGATGAAGCCGCCGGTCCAATCATAGGTCTCGATGATGAAATCGTCGCCCGGATTGACCCAGGCCACGATCGGGATGTCCGGGTGCCAGCGGTTGTGCACCATGTCATTTTCGTAAGCCGACTTGGTGAGATCGACCTTGATCAGTGTCTCTGGCATCGAGATGCTCCCCTTTACTACGGTTGGTTAGACGGACAAATATTTCGAGACCTGCGCGGCATCGACGGCGTCGCGCGGATCGTCGCGTACGATCTCGCCGTTCTCGATGACCAGAACGCGGTCGGCGATGTCTAGCGCGAAGCTCAGGACCTGCTCGGAGACGACGATCGAGAGCCCCTTGTCGTCGCGGATGCGCTTCAACGTGCGCGCCATCTCCTTGATGATCGAGGGCTGGATGCCTTCGGTCGGCTCGTCCAGCAGCAGCACCTTCGGCCTGGTCGCGAGCGCACGCGCAATCGCGAGCTGCTGCTGCTGGCCGCCTGAGAGATTCCCACCGCGGCGGCCTTTCATCTCCAGCAGCACCGGAAACAGCTCGTAGATATCCGCCGGCACCTCCGACCCGCCGGAGACGACGAGACCGGTCTCGATGTTCTCCTTCACCGACATGGTGGAGAAGATCATGCGGCCCTGCGGCACATAGGCGAGCCCCTTGGCGACGCGCTCGTAGCTCGGCAGGCTACCCAGCTCGGCGCCGTCCATGGTCACCGAGCCGCTCCTGGTCGGCAGGATGCCCATCAGCGATTTCATCAGCGTGGTCTTGCCCATGCCGTTACGGCCCATGATCGCGACGATCTCGTTCGGCGCGACCTTGACGTTGAGCCCGTGCAGCACCTCGCTCTGGCCGTAGGCGACGTGAAGATCGGAAATTGCCAGCATGATGCGCTCCTAGGCTCGGTGCTTCTTCACCTCTCCCCACCGGGGAGAGGTCGCGCCGAAGGCGCGCAGGTCTCTCGAGGGAGTGAAACCCCTCACCCGAATTGCTGCGCAATTCGACCTCTCCCTATGGGAGAGGTGGGCCGTCATTGCCGCGGCGGATTCGATCGAATTCATCATCGTCAGTGCCCCAGATAGACCTCGACGACCTTCGGGTCGTTCTTCACCTTCTCCATGGTGCCCTCCGAGAGGATCTGGCCCTGATGCAGCACGGTGACCTTGTGCGCGATGTCCTCGACGAACTTCATGTCGTGTTCGATCACCAGCACCGAGCGGTTCTTGATGATGCGGTTGAGCAACTCGGCGGTCTTGGCGCGCTCGGACACGCTCATGCCAGCGACGGGCTCGTCCAGCATCAACAGGTCCGGGTCTTGGATCAGCAGCATGCCGATCTCGAGCCACTGCTTCTGGCCGTGGCTGAGCAGGTCGGCATTCATGTGCAGCCGGTCCTTCAGGAAGATCATCTCGGCGACCTCGTGCACCCGGTCGCGCACGGCGGCATCGCGGGTGAAGGTCAGCGCACCGAACACCGAGCGGCCACGCGGATAGGAGATCTCCAGATTCTCGAACACGGTGAGATCATCGTAGATCGACGGGTTCTGGAACTTGCGCCCCACCCCGGTCTTGACGATCTCGTTCTCCTTCATCCGCGTCAGCTCCTTGCCGCGGAACTGGATCGAGCCCGACGTCGCTTTGGTCTTGCCGCAGATCAGGTCGAGCACGGTGGTCTTGCCGGCCCCGTTGGGCCCGATGATGACGCGGATCTCGTTCTCGTCGACATAGAAGGAGAGATCGTTGACCGCCTTGAACCCGTCGAACGACACGGTCAGCGCTTCGACGGCGAGCAGGAATTCCTTGGGCTGATGACCGACGAGCATGACCTATCTCCTCATTGCCAGCGTGGCATCGGCATCGTGATGACCGACGAGCATGACCTATCTCCTCATTGCCAGCGTGGCATCGGCATCGTGATGACCGACGAGCATGACCTATCTCCTTATTGCCAGCGTGGCATCGGCATCGTGGGGACCTATGAGCATGACGATCTCCTCACTCCGCCGGGGCGCCGTCGGCGACCGAGCTGTCGGTCCAGCCCTCGGGTTTCGATTTGCGCGAGGCGATCAGGCGATCGATGCGCGGCTGCACGTAGTCGCCCCAGATCCCGGCGAGGCCGTTCGGGAACGCCAGCACCACGGCGATGAACAGGCCGCCGAGGCCGAACAGCCACAATTCGGGGAAGGTTTCCGACAGGCTGGTCTTGGCGAAGTTGACCAGCAGCGTGCCGTAAATCGCGCCCAGGATCGACAGCCGTCCGCCGACCGCGGTGTAGATCACCATCTCGATCGAGGGCACGATGCCGACGAAGGACGGCGACATGAAGCCGACATTGAGCGCGAACATGGCGCCGCCGATCGCGGCGAAGACCGCAGCGATGCAGAAAGCGAAGATCTTGAAGTTGGCGACGCTGTAGCCGGAAAAGCGGACGCGGTCCTCCTTCTCCCGCATCGCGACCAGGATACGCCCGAGCTTGGAGTGCCGGACGAACTGCGCGATCATGATGCAGGCGAACAGGCAGCCCACCTCGAAGAAGTACAGCACGATCTTGGCGTGGTCGGGCCGGATGTCCCATCCCTTCAGCGTGCGCAAGTCGGTCATGCCGTTGATGCCGCCGGTGTAGCCCTGCTGTCCCACGATCAGGATCGTCATGATGGCCGCGACCGCCTGGGTGATGATGGCGAAGTAGGTGCCACCGACCCGGCGCTTGAACATCGCGGTGCCGATGATCAGCGCGAAGATGCCGGGCACGAGGATGATGGCGGCGATGGTGAAGGTGAGGCTGTTGAAGGGTTTCCAGAAGAACGGCAGCGCCGTGATCTGATTCCAGTCCATGAAATCGGGGATGCCGGGGGTCGACTGGATCTTGGTGTTCTCCACGCTCGATGCCTCGAGCTTGAGGAACATCGCCATGCAGTAGCCGCCGAGCCCGAAGAACACGCCCTGGCCGAGGCTCAGGATGCCGCCATAGCCCCAGCAGATCACGAGGCCCAGCGCGACGAAGGCGTACGTCAGGTATTTGGCGACCAGATTGAGCCTGAAGACGTCAAGGGTGAGCGGCAGCACCACCACGAGGAAGGCCGCGAGCACCAGAATTCCGATCAGCTCCGATCGATTGAAGAACCGATTGTCGGTCATAACATCAGCCCCATTTCTCACTTGCGGACCTTGAGGGCGAACAGCCCCTGCGGCCGCAGCATCAGGATTCCGACCACGGCGAACAGCGTCAGCACCTTGGCCATCGAGCCCGACATGAAGAACTCGAGGGTGGATTGCGTCTGCGAAATCGAGAAGGCCGAGGCGATGGTGCCGAGCAGGCTCGCGGCGCCGCCGAATACGACGACGAGGAAGGTGTCGACGATGTAAAGCTGGCCGGAGGTCGGCCCGGTCGAGCCGATCATGGTGAAGGCGCTGCCGGCGATCCCGGCGATTCCGCAACCGAGGCCGAAGGTGTAGCGATCGACCTTCTCGGTGTTGATGCCGACGGCACCGGCCATGATGCGGTTCTGCACCACGGCGCGCACCTGGCGGCCCCAGCGCGATCTAAACATCACATAAGCGACGGCGATGGTGATCAGCACGGTCAGGCACATCACGAAGACGCCGTTGATCGGCACTTCGATGCTGTCGGTGACGTGCAGCGATCCGAGCATCCATTGCGGCAGCTCGACCCCGACCTCGCGCGCGCCGAATACGGAGCGATAGGCCTGTTGCAGCATCAGGCTGAGGCCCCAGGTCGCCAGCAGCGTATCGAGCGGGCGCTTGTAGAGATGCCGTATCAGCACCCATTCAACCAGCATTCCCAGCGCACCCGACGCGAGGAAAGCCAGGATCATCGCGAGGAAGAAGTAGCCGCCGAACAGGCCCGGCATGTAGCTCTGGAACAGATTGGAGGTCATCCAGGTGACGTAGGCCCCGAGGATCATGAACTCGCCATGGGCCATGTTGATGACGCCCATCTGGCCGAAGATGATCGCAAGCCCGAGCGCCATCAGGACGTAGACCGAGAACAGGATCAGTCCTGCGAAGCCCTGCATGACGAAGATGGAGCCAAGGTCACCAAGCGAGTAGTCGCCGAACATCGATGTCCTCCGTCGGGGAAAGGGCCCCGCGTCGCGATGCAGAGTCACGACGCGGGGGTCTTGGGCACGGACTTGCGATCCACGCCAGGGAGCGGTTTTGCCTTGAGGGGAAAGCGCGAGTTATGCCGCTGCTTACTGGTAACCCTTCGGGAACGGATCCGGCTCGACGAGATCGGCGGTCTCGTAGATCAGTTCGAACTGGCCATCGAGCTTGGCGCGGCCCACGCGGGTCTTCGACCAGAGGTGATGGTTCTCGTGGATGCGCACATAGCCTTCCGGCGCGCCCTTGAACTCGACGCCCGGTGACGCCGCCGCGATCTTGTCGACGTCGAAGGAGCCCGCCTTCTCGACCGTCAACTTCCACAGCCACGGGCCGAGATAGGCAGCCTGGGTGACGTCTCCGATCACGGTCTTCTCGCCCCATGCCTTCTTGAACGCGGGCACGAAGGCCTTGTTGTTGGGATTGTCGAGCGACTGGAAGTACTTCATGCAGGCATAGGCGCCCGCGATGTTCTCGCCGCCGATGCCGTCGATCTCGTCCTCGGTCACCGAGATCGTCAGCAGCGGCTGCTTGGCGAGGTCGATGCCGGCGGCCTTGAGCTGCTTGTAGAAGGCGACGTTGGAGCCGCCGACGACGTCGGTGAAGATCACGTCGGGCTTGGTCAGCTTGATCTTGTTGATCACCGAGTTGAACTGGGTCGAGCCGAGCGCGTAGTACTCCTCGCCGACGACCTTGCCCTTCAGCACGTTCTCGACGTGCTTGCGCGCGATCTTGTTCGAGGTGCGCGGCCAGATGTAGTCGGAGCCGATGAAGAAGAAAGTCTTGGCGCCCTTCTCCTTGGCGATCCAGTTCAGGCCGGCGAGGATCTGCTGGGTCGCTTCCTGGCCGGTGTAGATCACGTTCTTGGACTGCTCGAGGCCTTCGTAAAAGGTCGGGTAATAGAGCATGCCGTTGTACTGCTCCATGACCGGCAGCACCGCCTTGCGCGAGGCCGAGGTCCAGCAACCCATGATGGCCGCGACCTTGTCGTTGACCAGCAGCTTCTTGGCCTTCTCGGCGAAGGTCGGCCAGTCGCTGGCGCCGTCTTCCTGAATGAACTTGATCTTGCGCCCGAGCACCCCGCCCATGGCGTTGATCTGCTCGATGGCGAGCTTCTCGGCCTCGATCGAGCCGGTCTCGGAAATGGCCATGGTGCCGGTAGCGGAGTGTAGGATGCCGACCGTGACTTCCGTGTCGGTGACCGCAAGACCTGTGGTGTTGACCGCAGAGGTCGCCGGGGCCTGCGCGAAAGACGCCCGCGGCAGCATCGTCATGGCGGGCACGGCCGCCATTCCCATCACCGATCGCGTGGTCGAATTTCTTCTCACGCCTGACCCACAGCCATCCCGGCCGCGTGGTCTGGCTGGTATTCAACGTCACCGATCGCGGCGTTCTACGGCCTGTTCGGGCCGACCATGAAGGCGCTGGCCGCCTTCGTCGCGCTGACGGTCGCCTTCGTCACCGCGCCTGTCATCGCCTGGCTGACGGACGGAAAGTTTTACATCGCGCGCAAGCCGAAGCGAAGCTGGGCCAATATCGAGGCGATCCAGTGCTGTATCTGCGAGCATAGCTTCGAGCCGGAGGACACCACCTCCTGCCCCGCCTATGCCGGTCCGATCTGCTCGCTATGCTGCTCGCTCGACGCCCGCTGCCACGATCTCTGCAAGCCGCATGCGCGGGCGCAGGTGCAGTTTGCCGAGGCGCTCGGCAAGATTCTGCCGCAGCCGATCTATGCGCGGATCAACTCGCAGTTCGGCCATTACGTCGGCGTGTTCCTCGTCTCTGCCGGCCTCGTCGCGCTGGTGCTGGGGCTGATTTATCTGCAGACCTCGGCGAGCGTGCATGGCGAGAACATGCTGGTCTCCAACGTGCTGTGGAAGGTGTTCTTCTCGCTCAGCATCATCATCGGCGTGGTGGCCTGGCTGTTCGTGCTGGCGCAGCAGAGCCGCCGCGCCGCCGAGGCCGAGACGCGGCGGCAGACCGCGCTGCTGATCCAGGAGATCGACGCTCACAAGCGCACTGACGCCGAGCTGCAGCGCGCCAAGGAAGTTGCCGAATCCGCCAACCTCGCCAAGAGCCGCTACGTCGTCGGACTCAGCCACGAGCTGCGCTCGCCGCTGAATGCGATCAGCGGCTATGCGCAGCTGCTCGAGCAGGACTCGACGCTGAGCACCAAGCCGCGCGACCAGGTCCGCGTTGTCCGGCGCAGCGCCGATCACCTCTCCGGGCTGATCGACGGCATTCTGGATATCTCCAAGATCGAGGCGGGGCGGCTGTATCTGTCGCGCGACGAGGTGCGCCTGAGCGAATTCCTGGACCAGCTCGTCGGCATGTTCCGCCTCCAGGCCGCCGCCAAGGGCATCGACTTCGTGTTCAGACGTCCCGCGCATCTGCCGGCCGTGGTCTATGCCGACGAGAAGCGGCTGCGCCAGGTGCTGATCAATTTGCTCTCGAACGCCATCAAATTCACCCAGACCGGCAGCGTGCAATTCGTCGTGCACTATCGTAGCCCCGTTGCCGAGTTCGAGGTGACCGACACCGGCCCGGGCATCCGGGGCGACGATCTCGAGCGGATCTTCGCGCCGTTCGAGCGCGGCGCGCTCGGCGTTGCGCAGCCTCGGACCGGAACCGGCCTCGGCCTGACCATCAGCCGGCTGCTGGCCGGCGTCATGGGCGGCGACATCAAGGTCACGAGCACGGTCGGCACTGGCTCGACGTTCAAGGTCAAGATCCTGCTGTCGGAGGTCACCAATCCCCGACGCATCGCGCCGGTGGAGGCGCCGGTCTCCGGCTATCACGGCGCGCGCAAGACCATCCTGATCACCGACGACGACCCCGTGCATCGCGATCTCCTGCGCGAGGTGCTGACGCCGCTCGGCTTCATCTTGCTCAGCGCGCCCGACGGCGCGGGATGCCTGGCACTGGCGCAACATTGCCGGCCCGATCTGTTCCTGCTCGACATCTCCATGCCGGCCATGGACGGCTGGGCCGTTGCAGAGGCGCTACGCGCCAGCGGCCATCACCAGGCGCGCATCCTGATGGTCTCGGCGAGTGCGCTGGAAGCCCACGGCACCCCGCTGGCGCAGCCCTTCCATGACGGTTATCTGATGAAGCCGATCGACATTCCGCGGCTGCTGGAGACGGTCCGCCAGCTCCTCAAGATCGAATGGCAATACGGCTCTGAAGAGATCGCGGTGCCTTTCTGGCGGCCCGAGAGCGGCTCACGGCCGCCGGCGCGGCACATCGAGGCGTTGATCGGGCTCGGCCAGATCGGCTACGTCAAGGGCATTCAGCTCAAGCTGGACGAGCTCGGCAGCGAGCACCCGGAGCATGCCGACTTCGTGGCGCAGATGCGGTCGCTGGTCGACCGCTTCGATCTCGACCAGTACATGACCACATTGAAGACGTTGCATGCTTATGAGCATTGAACCAAAGAAGCGCGACGTCGCGCTCGTTGTGGACGATTCGCCCGAAACGCTGCGGCTGCTCACCGATGCGCTGGACGGCGCCGGCATGACCGTGATGGTGGCGCTCGACGGCGCGAGCGCAATGCGCATCGTCGACCAGATCACGCCCGACATCGTGCTGCTCGATGCCGTGATGCCCGGCATCGACGGTTTCGAGACGTGCCGCCGCCTCAAGCGCGATGCAGGCCTTGCCAATGTTCCCGTGATCTTCATGACGGGGCTTGCCGAGACCGAGCACATCGTGCGCGGGCTCGACGCCGGCGGCGTCGACTACGTGACCAAGCCGATCGTCGTCGAGGAAATGCTGGCGCGCATCCGCGTCCATCTCGGGAACGCCCGCCTGACCCAGAGCGCACGCGCCGCGCTCGACGTCTCCGGCCGCTTCCTGTTCGCGGTCAATCGGCAGGGCCATTTGCTCTGGGCGACCTCGCAGGCCCAGAAGCTGCTGGCCGACCATCACGGCGCGCAGGCCGACGACTTCGTGCTCCCGCCACCACTGCTGCAATGGCTGGAGCAGGCCAAGGGCAAAGGCGGATCGAAGTCGCAAGCCGCGTCCCTGCCCGACAATCCGCAACTCCGCTTCTACTACATGGGCGAGACCGCGCCGAACGAATTCCTGCTGCGGCTCTCCAAGGAAGCCGGCACCGCGCTGCCGGCCGAGTTCACCAGCGAGCTCGGTCTTACCACGCGCGAAGGCGAGGTGCTGGCCTGGCTCAGCAAGGGCAAGACCAACCGCGACATCGCGCAGATCCTGGGATTGAGCCCGCGCACGGTCGACAAGCATCTGGAGCAGATTTACTCCAAGCTCGGCGTGGAGAATCGCACGGCGGCGGCGGCGATCGCGGCGAATGCGACGCGGAGGAATACGTAGCTCGCAGTGAGGGTGAGTTGGGACGCGCTAGCCCGGCTAAAAGTGTCGTCCCGGGCAAGCGCAGCGAAGCGGAGCGCAGATCCGCGACCCCTAACCACAGGGAGTGGTTTCACGAAGATTCGGGGTTGCCTGTTCGCTCTATAACCACTGCCTGGGAGTATGGGTCCCCGGTTCGCTTCGCGCCCCGGGACGACGGCGGAGTGTGCGGCGATCGCGCCCGCCACACCCACCGCCCCACACCACATCACCCGTACACAAACGCCTTGTCGTCCAGATCCGTCTTCGGGATCTCGTCCTTCTCGGTCCAGTAATCCTGGCTGTGCTGCCATTCCGGCTTGTCGCCACGCTTTGGCAGCAGGTTCATGTTGCGCATGATGTAGCCGGGGTTGAAGTTTTCCGGATCGATCCAGGGCAGGATCGGCATGTTGTGGTCTTCGGGACGTAGCTTGACCTCGACCTTCTTCTTGCCCATGGCCTTCATGTGGCCGAGCAGGCGGCAGACGAAATCGGCGACGAGATCGACGCGCAGCGTCCAGCTGGCGCGGAAATAGCCGAACACCCAGACCATGTTCGGCACGCCCGTGAACATCATGCCGCGATAGGTGACGGTGTCACCGAAGGCGAGCGGCTTGCCGTCGATCTCGAAGGCGATGTCGCCGAGGGCCGAGAGATTGAAGCCGGTCGCCGTGACGATGACGTCCGCTTCCAGCAGCTTGCCCGATTTCAGCTGGATGCCGTTCTCGACGAAGCATTCGATCTCGTCGGTAACGACGGAGGCCTTGCCGCTGGCGATGCCCTTGAACAGGTCGGCATCCGGCACGAAGGCGATGCGCTGCCGCCATGGACGATAGCTGGGCGTAAAGTGTGTCTCGACATCATAGTCCGGCCCGAGCACCGCGCTGATCTGGCCGATCAAGTCCTTCTTCACCTGCTCGGGTTTGGCCAGACAGAGTTTTGTGAACGCATCCTGCTCGAACAGGATCTTGCGGCGGACGATCTCGTGGATCCAGGCCTCATCGACCTGGAGCCGGCGCAGCTCCTCGGCGATCTCGATGGCGTTGCGGCCGAGACGGAAATAGGTCGGCGAACGCTGCAACATGGTGACGTGCGCGCAATCGTCCGCGATGTTCGGCACCAGCGTTGCCGCGGTCGCACCCGAACCGATCACGACGACCTTCTTGCCCGAAAGATCGAGATCATCCGGCCAGGTTTGCGGGTGGACGATGCGGCCGTTGAAGCGGTCCATGCCCTTCCATTCCGGCGTGTAGCCTTCCGAATGGCGGTAATAGCCCTGGCACATCCAGAGGAAGTTTGCGGTAAAGGTCTTTGCCTCGCCCGTATCCGTGGTTGTCGCCTCGATGGTCCACAGGTTCTGCTCGCTCGACCACCTCGCCGAATTGATCCTGTGCTTGTAGCGGATGTGGCGGGCGATATCGTTGTCGTCGATCACCTCCTTCATGTAGGAGAGGATTTCCTCGGCGGTCGCGATGGGCGGCCCGACCCAGGGCTTGAAGCTGTAGCCGAAGGTGTGGAGGTCGCTGTCCGAGCGGATGCCGGGATAGCGGTGCGTGCTCCAGGTACCGCCGAACGTCGCCTGCGTTTCGAGGATGACGTAGCTCGTGCCCGGAAGCTGCTTTTCGATGTGATAGGCGCTGCCGATGCCGGAGATGCCGGCGCCGACGATCAGCACGTCGAAATGTTCAGTGGCCTGCTTGGTGGTGGCGTGACTGCGAACCGCGACATTCATTGCTGCTTCTATGCCTTGCTTGCTTTTGTGGCCGCCCTCGACCGGACGGCGCGTTTCCTCCGCGACGGGCATGGTCGCCCATCGCGCTTCCGCTTCAAAATGACATAGATCAAGTCGCGGTCAAATCACAGCGCTGCACCCCAGCTCCGCGCGGTCTGCAAAATCCAGTCGCGATAGAGCGTGAGCGGCGTGACACCGGTCAGGCCGCCGCAGCCGGCGGCACCGTTCGGTCCCGTCGACCAGCTGATGAGCCCGACGAGCATTGCGCCATTCGGCTTGTCCTCGAACACCGGACCACCGGAATCGCCGGTACAGGCGCCAATTCCGTCGCGAACTCCGTTGGTTACGGGATCGACCAGCCGGATCTGCAGCGTTCCGGGCTGGCCCGTGGCAACGAGACCGGCGACACGCGTGGCGCCGCCGCTCTTGCCGTCGCCGCGCACGCTGACGCCAATACCGGCGATGACGAAGCGACTGCCGACCTGAATCGGAATATTAGGCATGCCGACCGGCACCGTCGATTTTCCCTTCAGTGGAATTTCCAGTTGCAGCAGTGCAACGTCGGCCGTGGCGCGATGGGACTGCATCGCCTGCATGTTGAAGTTCGGATGGATCGCGACGGTGCGAACGTTCAGCAATTGCGGCGCGCCGTCGGCACCGCGATCGACGATCTTGTAGTCCGCGCCGGGCTGCACGCAGTGCGCCACCGTCAACACCAGTTTTGGTGCGATCAGGGTGCCGCTGCAGAAATTGCCGCGCGAGCCGACGATGGTGACGACGGCGCGCGCGACGCCATCGGCCTGCGGCGTGCCGCCCCCGACGATGGCGTAAGCGGGCGTGGCGAGCAGCAGCGCGGCTGCGATGAACGTGGCAGGCTTCTTCATGGGAACACGCTTCGGCATCGGTGACGGCGGCGAATTGCTTCGGGCTGGCCCTTGCCGATAGCGCATGCTAGCTCTCTTGGAAAGGAATTGACGAGGGCAGGACCTTGGCGATCGAGGCGGTGATCTTTGATTTTGGCGGCGTGCTGACGAGCTCGCCCTTTGAAGCGTTCACGCGGTTCGAGACCGAGCGCGGCCTGCCCATCGACATCATCCGGCGCACCAACGCCGCCAACCATCTGGAAAATGCCTGGGCCAAATTCGAGCGGGCCGAGGTCGACATCGAGACGTTCGATCAGCTATTCGCCGAGGAATCCCGCGCGCTCGGCGCCGAGGTCCGCGGCCGCGACGTGCTGCCGCTGCTCCAGGGCGATCTGCGGCCCGAGATGGTGGAGGCGCTGAAGCGTATCAAGGCGAAATTCAGGACGGGCTGCATCACCAACAATCTGCCGGCCAACGCCATCGGCAGCATGACCGGGCGCTCGCTTTACATTGCCGAGGTGATGGTGCTGTTCGATCACGTCATCGAATCCGCCAAGATCGGCCTGCGCAAGCCCGACCCGCGGATCTACCGACTGATGGTGGAGACGCTGAAGGTCGATCCGAGGAATTGCGTCTATCTCGATGATCTCGGCGTGAACTTGAAGCCCGCGCGGGAAATGGGCATGACCACGATCAAGGTGACGAGCGGGGCTGAGGCGATCGCGGAGCTCGAGAAGGCGACGGGATTGACGCTGAGCTAGCGCGTCATACTCCGTCATTGCGAGCGCAGCGAAGCAATCCAGACTGTCTCCGCAGTGGGATTCTCGATTGCTTCGCTGCGCTCGCAATGACGGCGTGGGAGCATCTCGCCCGGCGAACTGACTACTCCGCCGCAATTGCGATCCGCTCGGGAAATGCAGCCGCCAGCGAGGCGCGGTCCGGCTTCAGCACACCGCGTTCGGTGATCAGGCCCGTCACCAGTCGCGCCGGCGTCACGTCGAAGGCGTAGTTCGCGACCGCCGATCCCTCCGGCACGATCCGCACCGTCTCCAGCCTTCCATCCGCGGTGCGGCCGGTCATGTCGGTGACCTCCACGCCGCTGCGCTGCTCGATCGGGATATCCCTGATGCCGTCATGGACCGCGAAATCGATCGTCGGCGACGGCAGCGCGACGTAGAACGGCACGCCGTTGTCATGCGCGGCGAGCGCCTTCAGATACGTCCCGATCTTGTTGCAGACATCGCCATTGGCGGCGACGCGGTCGGTACCGACGATGGCGAGATCGACCATGCCGTGCTGCATCAGATGCCCGCCGGTGTTGTCGGCAATGACCGTGTGCGGCACGCCGTGATGGCCGAGCTCCCAGGCGGTGAGCGAGGCACCCTGGTTGCGCGGCCGCGTCTCGTCGACCCAGACATGGATCTTGATGCCGCGCTCATGCGCGAGATAGATCGGCGCCGTCGCCGTGCCCCAGTCGACGGTGGCGAGCCAGCCGGCGTTGCAATGGGTCAGCACGTTGACCACTTCGCCCGGCTTCTTCGCCGCAATCGCTTCGACCAGCGCTAGGCCGTTGCCGGCAATGCCGCGATTGATCTCGACGTCCTGCTCGACGATCTCGTCGGCGCGTGCATAGGCCGCTTCCGCCCGTTCAACGGGATCGATCGGCGCGAGCGCGGTGCGCATCTCGTCCAGCGCCCATTTCAGGTTGATCGCGGTCGGCCGCGCCACGACGAGCGTGTCGTAGGCGCGCTTCAGGCCGGCGTCGGAGGCATCCTCGCGCATGGCGAGTGCCATACCATAGGCCGCGGTCGCACCGATCAGCGGCGCGCCGCGGACCAGCATGTCGCGGATCGCAACGGCCGCCTCCTCGCACGAGGTCAGGCGCGCGATGATGAATTCATGCGGCAGCCGGCGCTGATCGATCGCGCCAACCGACCAGCCGTCGCGCTCGCGCCAGATGCTGCGGAAATGCTTGCCCTCGACCTTCATGGCATTCTGCCTTTCGTATCACGCCCGCAGGATGCGCCCCGCCACCGCATCGAGCTTCTTCAGGAGCTCGGGATCACGGGCCTCGGGGGCCGTGATCAGCGCGGTGTCGAGCGCGCGGTCCGAACCGATCGGGCACGGCTCGTGCTCGCGCGGCAAATCCTTCGCCAGCCGCGCCACCAGCGCCTTCGCCTTGTCGGCGTTCGAGGTCAGCACGCGGATGATGTCCTGCACGGTGACGGCATCGTGATCGGGATGCCAGCAGTCGAAATCCGTCACCATCGCGACGCTCGCGTAGCAGATCTCGGCCTCGCGCGCGAGTTTTGCCTCGGGCATGTTGGTCATGCCGATCACCGAATAACCAAGCGTCTTGTACGTCATGCTCTCCGCACAGGTAGAGAATTGCGGCCCTTCCATGCAGACATAGGTACCGCCACGCGCGATCGCGATGCCCTCGGCTTCGGCGGCCGCTGCGAGATGGATGTGCAGCCGCGGCGAGACCGGGTGCGCCATCGAGACATGCGCGACACAGCCGCGACCGAAGAACGAGCTCTCGCGCTTATGGGTGCGGTCGACGAACTGGTCGACGAGAACGAAGGTGCCGGGCGGCAGTTCCTCTCTGAAGGAACCGCAGGCCGAGAGCGAGATCAGGTCGGTGACACCGGCCCGTTTCAGCACGTCGATATTGGCGCGGTAGTTGATGTCGGAGGGCGACAGCCGGTGGCCCTTGTCGTGCCGCGGCAGGAACACGATCTGCAGGCCGGCGATGGAGCCGCGCCTTAAGGGCGCCGACGGCTCGCCCCAGGGGCTCTCGATCACCTCTTCGCGCGCGCCCTCGAGACCCGGCAGGTCGTAGATGCCGGAGCCCCCGATGATGCCCAATACCGCCTGCGTCATACCCGCTCCACCCTGTTCGCCACGTGCGACATGGTTAAAGCTATGCCAGTTTTGCGGCGGTTTTGGAACGGGGTGGTGAGGGGATGGCGTAGCTGTGAAAAGCCAGCACCCATACCGCGAGGTCTATCGACGGGGCACTATATCAATCCCCAACGACGAAACTTCGCCAAACTCCTCGCTGGGTAATCGCGACGAGCGCAAGCGCTCGTGCGGAGGTCCTGGCTTTCGCCAGGACGACCCCCGAGAATGATCAAGCCGCAGTCGCGAGCCGCAGCTGCGTCGCGACCATCCGCTCCAGCGTCTCGACCGATTGGAAATTCTCAGGGGTGATCTCGGACTGCGGGATGGTGAAGTCGAACTCCGCTTCGACGCCGAGCATGAGATTGACCATGTCCATCGAGGTCAGGCCGACGTCGACGAGCTTGGCCGACGGGGTGACATCGGCGGACAGCGAGTTTCGCGCGAGGATGCCCTTCACCAGCTTGATGATGCGATTGCGCAATTCGGGTTCGAAGGCCTGCATCGGTAAATTCCATCTGTCTATGAAAGGTCCGGCCGGACTGCCGGGTACGATGGGCAGGGCCGGCCGATCCCGCAATGGGGGTCATCATTACTTCGCGTTTCTTAGTAAACGATGACTCAGATTGTCTGGATTCATGCCTCTTCCAGTCCACTAAAGCGATCGCGGAAACCCGCGTGATACAAAAAACCGGCTCTTAACTGTCCATTCGGAATTGGGCTTCGTTTACCCTCTATTTCATCGACGAATTTGAATTAAATCCGTAGCCTCGTCTCACAAGCAAAGATGGTCGGAGGATCTCTTTACACGGCATCGCGAATGATGCCGGCGATCCTGAACGGCAAACCGGAGGCGGACGAGCATGAACGTGCGTGAAGCGGTCCTCACTGTCGACGAAACGCAAGCCAGCTTCCTCGATCAGGGCCCCTCCCTGATCGAGCGCGCCGCCCGGACCGCCGCAGCGGCCGCGGCCGACGCAGACGGGGTCGATCGCGACGCCCGCTTCCCTCATGAAGCCTTCGACGTCGCGCGTGAGCAGAAGCTGCTCGGCGTGATGATACCGGTCGAGTTCGGCGGCTTCGGTGCCTCGATCCACGACGTCACCGACATCTGCTACACGCTCGGGCGCTCCTGCGCCTCGACCGCAATGATCTACGCGATGCACATGACCAAGGTCGCCTGCGTCGTCAGGCACGGCCACGGCATCCCCTGGATGGAAACCATGATGCGCCGGGTCGCGCGCGACCAGTGGCTGCTCGCCTCCTCCACCACCGAAGGCCAGAACGGCGGCAACATCCGTGCCAGCGCCGCCGCCGTCGACCATGCCGGCGACACCGTCTCGCTGGTGCGCGACGCCACCGTGATCTCCTACGGCGCCGAAGCCGATGGTCTCGTCACCATCGCCCGGCGCGCCACCGATGCCGCCGCCTCCGACCAGGTGCTGCTGGCGCTCGCCAGGGACGATTATTCGCTGAAGCAGACGCAGGGCTGGGAGACGCTCGGCATGCGCGGCACCTGTTCGACCGGCTTCGAGCTGAAGGTCGATTGCCCCGCCGACCGTGTCTTCCCGGAAAGCTACGACAAGATCCACGCCCAGACCATGACGCCGTTCGCGCATATGTGCTGGTCCTCGGCCTGGGCCGGCATCGCCGCTGCGGCCGTCACGCGCGCGCAGGCTTTCATCCGCAAGGCGGCCCGCACGTCCGGCGGGCAGATGCCACCGGCGGCTGCACATTTCACCGCCGCGAAGATGTCGCTCGCAAAACTGCGCGCGCTGATTTCGGCCAACATCGAGGCCTTTTCCCGCGCCGAGCATGATGAACGCGCGCTCGGCTCGCTCGACTTCCAGTCGTCGATCACGCTGCTGAAGGTGCAGGCCTCCGAACTCGCGGTCGAGACCGTGATGCATGCGATGCGGACCGCAGGCCTTTCCGGCTACCGCAACGACGGCGAGTTCACCATGGGCCGTCACCTCCGCGACGTGCTGTCGTCGCCGATCATGATCAACAACGATCGTATTCTGGCCAACGCCGCCAGCTCGACGCTGATGAGCGGCGTACCATCGAGCCTTCATGACTGAAGTGCCTTCCCGACCAGATCAACAAGAACAATTTCGAGATAGCAGGACATCGACCCATGAATATTGCCGCCCTTCCCAATTCGCCGGAAACCGCACCGCAAATCGTTGATCCGCTCGATCATCTCGCCGGCAAGCTGTTCCACCGCATGGGTTCGGACGGCGTCTACGCCCGCACCGCGCTCTATGAGGGCGTCGTCGAGAAGCTCGCCGCGCTGATCACCAGCCATCGCGAAGCCGGCACCGAAGCCTTGCGCTTCCCGCCAGTGATGAGCCGCGCGCAGCTGGAGAAGTCAGGCTATCTCAAGAGCTTCCCGAACCTGCTGGGCTGCGTCTGCGGCTTGCACGGCACCGAGCGCGAGATCAACGCCGCAGTGAGCCGCTTCGACGCCGGCGGCGACTGGACCACGTCACTGTCGCCCGCCGACCTCGTGCTGTCGCCGGCGGCCTGCTATCCGGTCTATCCGATCGCGGCGAGCCGGGGGCAACTGCCGAAGGGCGGCCTGCGCTTCGACGTCGCCGCCGACTGCTTCCGCCGCGAGCCCTCGAAGCATCTCGACCGGCTGCAGTCGTTCCGGATGCGCGAATATGTCTGCATCGGAACGCCCGACGACGTCGCTGATTTCCGCGAGCGCTGGATGGTGCGCGCGCAGGCGATCGCCCGCGACCTCGGCCTTGCCTTCCGCGTCGACTATGCCAGCGATCCCTTCTTCGGCCGCGTCGGCCAGATGAAGGCGGTGAGCCAGAAGCAGCAGCAGCTCAAGTTCGAGCTGCTGATCCCGCTGCGCTCGGAAGAGCAGCCGACCGCCTGCATGAGCTTCAACTATCACCGCGAGCATTTCGGCACGACCTGGGGCATCCAGGATGCCAATGGCGAGCCGGCGCACACCGGCTGCGTCGCCTTCGGCATGGACCGCCTTGCCGTCGCCATGTTCCACACCCACGGCACCGATCTCTCCGCCTGGCCCGCCAAGGTGCGAGACATGCTGGGCCTGCAGCCGCAAGCCGCGGCTGAAGCCCATGGCGAAGGCTGGCGCTAGAGCATGATCCCGAAATGTTCATGCTGAAACGATGGACCGAACGAGGCCGACCATTTCCACGGGCAAGACGAGCGTGATCCATACCAAGGTCCGTTGCCGCGAGATCACCGAATCCGATGTCGGGAAGATTGCGAACTTGCTGACGCGCGGCTTCGTCGGCCGTTCACGCGAATACTGGATGCAGGGCCTGCGCCGGCAGGCCTTCCGGCCCGTGCCGGAGGGCTATCCGCGCTTCGGCTACATGCTCGACAACGACGGCGAGCCCGTCGGCGTGCTGCTGCTGATCTACACGACGCGAAAGCACGGCGAAGAGACCGCCATCCAGTGCAATTTGTCGAGCTGGTATGTCGATCCGGCCTACCGTAACTACGCTCCGTTTCTGACCAAGGTCGCGCAGCGACACAAGGATGTCACCTATCTCAACATCAGCCCGGCGCCGTGGACCTGGCCGATCATCGAGGCCCAGGGTTTTCGCGATTACTGTCGCGGCATCTTCTTTTCGGTGCCGGCGCTGGCGCGCGCCCCGCGCTGGAGCAAGGTTGAGGTGATCTCCCAGCACGCCAAGGCGATCGACGGGCTTTCCCCGGACGAGACCGATCTCCTGACGCGGCATGCGCGCTACAATTGCCTCAGCCTCGTCTGCCGCACGCCGAAGGGAACGTTCCCTTTCATCCTGCAACCGGTGCGCATTCGTCGCGGCTTCATCGCCCCGCCTGCGATGAAGCTGATCTACTGCCGCAACGCCGCCGAATACGCCGAATGCGCCGGCCGCATCGGCCGGCTGCTGCTGCGGTTCGGCAAGATCTCGGTGGCGGTCGACGCCAACGGCCCGATTCCCGGCCTCGCAGGTATCTATACCGAGCGGCGCCGCCGCAAATATTTCAAGGGTCCGCATCGGCCACAGCTTGCCGATCTCACGGATACGGAGCTCGTGCTGTACGGGCCGTAGCGAGCGCGGTCGGCCAACGCACGCAGGCGCTTCTGCATTTCCGACACACTCTCCATCGCCGGTCACCCTCCGTAAACTACTGCGCTTAAGGGAATTTTCCCGCCTCTTCGCTACCCTCGGCAACGGAATTACGTTGCGTTAAGTCTATTGCCTGCCGAGATCATGCCGACCCCATGACGTCGACCTGCGACAACGAGCTTGGTGCACGCCGCGAGCAGGGCCCGGACGCCCTGGTCGCGCTGAGCCAGCTTGCGCTCGATCGCATGGAGCAGGGTGTCTGCGTCTACGATGCCGACAACAGGATCGTGCTGGTCAACCAGAGCTACCGCTCGCTTTTCGATCTGTCTGCCGAAATCGTGCGCATCGGCACGAGCTACCGCGAGGTGCTCGCGCACAGTGCGAGCCGCGGCAACTTCCCGGAGAGCGAGCTCGACGCGCTGTATTCGGCGCGGATCGCGCAGATCGCAGGGGGCCAGCCGTTTCGGACCGAGCAGCGGCTGGCGAGCGGCCTCGTCATGTCGCTCGAGCTGAAGCCGCTTCCGGGCGGCGGCTGGATGACGATCTGCGACGACGTCAGCCGCCTCGCGCGGCTCGAGGCGGAATTGCACGTGCAGACCGAACGCAGCCAGCATGCGCTCGCCAACATGTCGCACGGCCTCATCATGTATGACGCCGACAGCCGCGTCGTCCTCTGCAACGAGCGCTTCCTGAAGCTCTACGATCTCGATCCCGACATCGTGAAACCCGGCGTGGCGCACAGTACGGCCATCGCGCACTGGCTCGCGCGCGGCAACGTGGCGGGCATGCCGGCGGAGGAATTCCACGACGCCAGGCTCGAGGACGTGCGCGCCAGGAAGGCGAAGACCCTGCTGGTGATGCGCTACGACGGGCGGATGGTGCAGGCGGTTTCCCGCTTCCTTCCCGACGGCGGCTGGGTGACGGTGCACGAAGACGTCACCGAACGGCTGCAATACGAGGAGACTCTGCGGCGGCAGAACTTCATTCTCGACGCAGCGCTGGAGAACATGGCGCACGGGCTCGCCTTCTACGACAGCGACATGCGCCTGCGCGTCTGCAACACCACCTACCGAAAGATCTACCTGCTCTCGCCGGAGGAGACGAGGCCCGGCACGCATCTCGGCGAACTGATCGAACGATCGATGGCGAACGGCGCGTTCACCTCGGAATACAGGCCCCAACAGATCCTGGAAGCGGCCCGCGCGCGGATCGCGAACCGCGATTCCTCGCCGATGCGCCGGCGCATGTCGAACGACACCGTGATATCCGTCCGCTACTGCGCGCTGGCCGAAGGCGGCTTCGTCGCCACCTATGAAGACATCACCGAACGCGAGCGCGCGGTCGAGGAATTGAGCGAGCAGTATCGGCGCTTCGATGCGGCCCTGAACAACATGAGCCAGGGCCTGTGCATGCTCGATTCGAGCCTGCGCGTCATCGTCTGCAACCGCCGCTACATCGAGATGTACGGTCTCTCGCCCGACATGGTGAAGCCGGGCGTCTCGATGCGCGAGATCATGGAGCACAGTTGTGCGATCGGCATCCATCCGAACACTTCCGGCGCCAAGCTCTACGCCGACTACGTCGAGCGGCTGCGCGAGGGCGACCATACGCTGCACCGCCATTTGAGCGACGGCCGCATCATCAAGCTCAATCACAAGCGGATGGAGCACGGCGGCTGGGTCGTCACCTATGAGGACGTCACCGAGCGGCACAAGGCCCAGGCCCGCGTGGCGCACATGGCGCGGCACGACTCCCTGACTGACCTGCCCAACCGCACCCTGTTCCGCGAGAAGATGGGCGAGGGACTGAACCACGTCGCGATTGCCGGCGGCGCAATGGCTGTGCTGTGCTTCGACCTCGACAACTTCAAGACGGTCAACGACCGCCTCGGCCATGCCGCCGGCGATCGACTGCTGCGCTGGGTCGCGGCCCGCCTGAAGGAGAATGTCGGCGAGCACGACACCGTCGCGCGGCTCGGCGGCGACGAGTTCGCCGTACTCCAGCGCGGCCCGCAGCCGCAATCGGCCGAACAGCTGGCCCGCCGCCTGGTCGAAATCATCGGTCACCCGCCGCCGCTGGAAAGCCAGGCGATCCATGTCGGCGTCTCCGTCGGCATCGCGATCGCCCCCGATCACGGCTTGGACGCCGACGAGCTGATGAAATGCGCCGATCTTGCGCTGTACCAGGCCAAGGCCAAGGGGCGCGGCGCCTACCGGCTGTTCGAGCCCGAGATGGAGGAAGAGGCGCGCAGCCGGCACGCGCTGGAGCACGATCTGCGCGGCGCGCTGGAGTCCAACCAGTTCCACCTGGTGTTCCAGCCGCAGATGCGGCTCGATTCGTCCGAGCTCATCGGCTTCGAGGCGCTGCTGCGCTGGAAGCATCCCTCGCGCGACTCGGTCTCGCCCGCCGAGTTCATCCCGATCGCTGAAGAGAACGGGCTGATCGTTCCGATAGGCGAATGGGTGCTGCGCACGGCCTGTGCCACTGCGGCGTCCTGGCGCGACGTCACCGTTGCGGTGAACCTGTCACCGGTGCAATTCCGCTCCCGCGGGCTGGTGGCGCTGGTCACGAGCGCGCTTGCGGAAGCCGGCCTTGCGCCGCGGCGGCTCGAGCTCGAGGTCACCGAGACGGCGCTGCTCGACGACAGCGAGGCGACGATCGAGATCCTGCACCAGCTCCGCGCGCTCGGTGTGCGCGTCAGCCTCGACGATTTCGGCGTCGGCTATTCCTCGCTCAGCTATCTGCGCAAGTTTCCGTTCGACCGCATCAAGATCGACCGCTCCTTCGTCGGCACGCTCGGCGAAAGCCCGGAGAGCGTTGCCATCGTCCGCACCATCGCCAGTCTCGGCTCCGTGCTCGGCGTCGAGACCACGGCCGAGGGCGTGGAGACCGAGGCGCAACTCGACTTCGTACGCGAATGCGGCTGCACCGCGGTGCAGGGCTATTACTTCGGCAAGCCCTGCCCAGCGGCGGAGGTCGGCCACATCATCGAGGCGCTGAACGCTGTGCGGCGCGTGGCGTAGGGGCTTCGGGCCTCCTCGAAATTCCGCCTCTCGGCACGTCTCCAAACGACCAATTGTCGCACGTCCCGTTTCCGCGGAGATCGCCGCCGCGCCCTGCGCGCGATCTACGCAATGCGCTTTTCTTCTCCCGAGATTTCGAGGACAATCCGCTCATAACAACGAGAGTCGGCGGTCCAACGAGATCGCCGCGAGGGAGGTATTTCGATGTCGCGATACGGGCTGAAGACGATTGCCTTTGCGGCCATGCAAGTCGTGGGCGCATTGCTCGCGACCGCCGCAGGCGCGCAGGACTATCCCACCAAGCCGGTCACGCTGATCGTGCCATGGCCGGCCGGCGGCTCGACCGACATCTCGATGCGCGCCATCGCCGACAGCGCCTCGAAGGTGCTGGGGCAGCCGATCGTGATCGACAACAAGGCTGGCGGCGGCGGCACGGTCGGCCCTGCGACCATGGCGGCGGCTGCGAAGCCGGACGGCTACACCATCTCGCAAATTCCGATCACCGTGTTCCGCCTGCCGCTGATGCAGGAGGTGTCATGGGATCCGGCGAAGGACTTCACTTATATCATCCACCTCACCGGCTACACGTTCGGCGTGACCACCAGCGCGGAATCGCAGTTCAAGTCCTGGAAGGACGTCGTAGAGTTCGCGAAGGCGAACCCCGGCAAGGTGACCTATGCAACGCCGGGTACCGGAACCTCGCTCCATATCGGCATGGAGCAGATCGCGGCGATGTCCGGCATCAAGCTCA
Organism: Bradyrhizobium sp. SMVTL-02; assembly: GCF_051853005.1. Taxonomy (NCBI): domain Bacteria; kingdom Pseudomonadati; phylum Pseudomonadota; class Alphaproteobacteria; order Hyphomicrobiales; family Nitrobacteraceae; genus Bradyrhizobium; species Bradyrhizobium sp. SMVTL-02. Next base: position 8,272,307 of record NZ_CP182469.1, read on the forward strand.
CCCAGGTGCCGTTCAAGGGCGGCGCCGAGACCAACGCGGCCGTGCTGGGACAGCACACGATGCTGCAGGCGGATTCGACGGGCTGGCGACCGCTGGTCGATGCCGGCAAGCTGAAGCTGCTGATGGTATGGACCGGGGCGCGGTCGCCAAACTACCCCGACGTGCCGACGCTGAAGGAGCTTGGCTATCCCATGGTCTATGATTCCCCGTTCGGCATCGCGGGGCCGAAGGGCATGGATCCGAAGATCGTCGCCAAGCTGCACGACGCCTTCAAGAAGGCGGTCGAGGATCCGGCGGTGATCGCCACGCTGGCCAAATACGACATGGTGCCGAACTACAAGAACACCGAGGACTACAAGAAGTTCGTCATCGAGGTCACGGAATCCGAGCGCAAGGTGATCGACACGCTCGGGCTGGCGAAGAAGTAGGGTCAGGCCGCCACATATGCTGACGCCATCGCGAGGCGGAAGCCGCGCTTGCGGCTCGCCTCGAAGGATGGTCGGGGCACCGTCGCCCTTCGAGGCCCGCTGAAGAAGCGGCCACCTCAGCGACAACGGCTTCGCCGTTGCGCAGGGCTGACGGTGATCGAGAGGTGTTTCAAATGAACAACCCAACCAACGTCAAACTCCGCCTCAACAACTCCGAACTCTGGGGCGGGCTGATCGGGCTCGCGCTCGGCGGCTTCGTGATCTGGCAGGGATTGAAGCTGAAGCTCGGCACCATCAACGATCCCGGCTCCGGCTATGTGCTGTTCTACACGGGCATGCTGATGTGCGTGTTCGCGGGCTCCATCGTCATCTCGGCCATCGCGGAAGGCGGGCCGACGCTGGAGTCGCGCTGGGAGAAGGCGCGCTGGAGCAAGCCGCTCCTCGTCATCGCCTGTCTCACCGCGTTCTCCTTCGCGCTCGAGCCGCTGGGATTTTTGCTGTCGTCGATCCCCTTGATGCTGCTGCTGTTGCGCCTGATCGATCCCGTGCGCTGGACGCTGGCGATTCCGATCGCCGTCATGGTGCCATCAGGAATGTGGTGGGTGCTCAAGCGCCTGCTGTTGATCCAGCTACCCTCTGGCCTGTTCGGGATCGGCTGACCGCATGGACACGCTTCTCAACGTCGCACATGGATTCGGTGTCGCGCTGCTGCCGATCAACCTGCTCTACTGCTTCATCGGTGTCTTCATCGGCACGCTGGTCGGGGTGCTGCCGGGCATCGGGCCGATCTCGGCGATGTCCCTGCTGTTGCCCGTGACGCTTTCGGGCACGCCGGAATCCGGCATCATCATGATGGCCGGCATCTATTACGGGTCGATGTATGGCGGATCGACCACCTCGATCCTGGTCAACATCCCCGGCGAGGCGGCCTCCGTCGTCACCTGCATCGACGGGCACCAGATGGCCAAGCAGGGCCGTGCCGGCCCTGCGCTCGGCATCTCCGCCTTCGGCTCCTTCATCGCCGGCACGTTCGCGCTGGTCGCCCTGATGCTGGTGGCCCCGAAGCTCGCCGGCATCGCGATCGCGTTCGGCCCGGCCGAGTATTTCAGCCTGATGGTGCTCGGCCTCGTGGTGCTCACCTTCCTGACCCAGGGCTCGATGCCGAAGGCGCTGCTGATGGCCTGCATCGGCGTCGTGCTCGGCCTGATCGGGCTCGACAGCATCACGGCGCAGCCGCGGCTGACATTCGGCCGCATGGAGCTGATCGACGGCATCGGTCTCGTCCCCGTAGTGATGGGGCTGTTCGGCGTCGCCGAGGTGCTGCTCAACATCGAGCAGGCGATCAAGCGCGACATCATCAATGCGAAGATCACCCAGCTCCTGCCCAACAAGGAGGACTGGCAGGCGAGCGCCGGCCCCGTGGCGCGCGGCACGCTGCTCGGCTTCCTGCTCGGCATCCTGCCGGGCGGCGGTGCGGTGGTGGCCTCGTTTGCGTCCTATGCGCTCGAGAAGCGGCTGTCGAAAGCGCCGGAGCGTTTCGGCCGCGGCGCGATCGAGGGCGTTGCGGGCCCCGAATCCGCAAACAACGCGGCAGCGGGCGGGGCGTTCATTCCGCTGATGACATTGGGCATCCCGCCGAACGTGGTGATGGCGCTGCTGCTCGGGGCCTTCGTCATCCACGGCCTGCAACCGGGCCCGCTGCTGATCACGCAAAACCCCGGCCTGTTCTGGGGAATCGTCGCCAGCATGTATATCGGCAACGTCATGCTGCTGATCCTCAACCTGCCGATGATCGGGATGTGGGTGCAGCTGTTGAAGCTGCCCTACAACATCCTGTTCCCGCTGATCATCCTGTTCACGATCCTGGGCGTCTACTGCTCGAGCAACAACGTGTTCGACGTCTATGTGATGATCGCGTTCGGCGTCATCGGCTATTTCATGCGCAAGCTCGGCTACGAGCCGGCGCCGTTGGTGCTCGCCTTCGTGCTCGGGCCGATGCTGGAGAACAATCTGCGCAAGTCGCTGATCCTGTCGCAGGGCGATCTCTGGACCTTCGTGCAGCGGCCGATCTCGGCGGCGTGCCTGACACTGGCGCTGGTGCTGCTGATCGCGCCGCTGCTGCCGTCGCTGCGCAGGAAGCGCGAACTGGTGGCGCTGGATGAGGGCGCATGAGTGTTTTATGGCCGCTGTGCGATCTCTTCCTTCTTCCCGTGTGGGAGAAGGTGGCATAGGCGGCCAGTGGCCGCGGTTCTTAAGAACGCCGAAGCAAAGCTTCGGCTATGGCGCCGGATGAGGGTTGTCTCCACAAACTCAGATCGCAAGGGATCGACTCGGTACGCTTCGCTTGGCCCATCCTACGGCATCTGCGCAAGATGCGGCATGATCACCTCTCACCGGCCTCCAGCCGGTCACGCAGAGCGCCAATCACGCGGCGGGCCGCCTCGATCTCCTTCACTGACAGGCCGTCCGCCAGGCTGTTGACCCACGGCGTCTGCAGGCGGCCTGCGGCGTCAAAGACCTGCCGGCCCTTGTCGGTGAGCACGACGAGCTGCGCCCGGCGGTGATGCGGATTGGTCTCGAACGCAACGAGGCCATCCCGCTCGAGATCGTTGACGATCCGCTGCACGTTCTGGCGGTTGGCGCCGAGATTGCGCGCGAGCCAGGCGACGGGCTCCGGACGCTCGGCATCGACGATCGCCCCCAGAATCTGCCAGCGCGCGCTGGTGAGGCCGAGCGAGGCGACCAGCCGGTCACCCGCGGTGAGGAGCAGGCCGTTGGCCCGGAACAGCTCGAGAATGAAGCCGGTCAGGGCCTCGCCCGCCGGGGTCCGCTTGATCTTGCTCATTTGTCTCGATCGCTCCTCATTGACATCGTAATGTCACTTATCTATGTCAGGTATCGCCTAATTGACATGATGATACCAATTACATGGAGTGATGTCATGCCCCAGATGCGTCCGCTCGACCCGACGTTCCCGATCGACCGCCAGATCGCGCTTGATGCCGGCCCCGTGGTGCTGGTCAACCTGTTCACGCTCGATGCGGCGGATGAGCAGCTTTTTCTGAAGCGCTGGCAAGACGATGCCGCCTTCATGAAGCGGCAGCCGGGCTTCATCTCGACCCAGTTGCATCGTGCGATCGGCGACAGCCCGACCTATCTCAACTACGCGGTCTGGGAGTCCAATGCGCATTTCCGCGCGGCTTTCACCCATCCGGAGTTCCGCGCGAAGATCGCGGACTACCCGACGTCGGCCATCGCAAGTCCGCATCTGTTTCAGAAGGTCGCAGTCGCGGGGATTTGTGTGGCGTAGGTGCGCATCGTCATTGCGAGCGCAGCGAGGCAATCCAGACCGCCGCGGCGGAAAGACTCTGGATTGCTTCGCTACGCTCGCAATGACGGAGGAGAGAGTCGAGCCCACGAGAGCAATCGTACGGAGGGCAAAGGCGCCCTCGCGCCTTTCCCCACCCCTCAGCCCGCCGCGGGCAGTGCGCTATCCACCGCCACACCCCACGGGCGCTCGGCTGAGGCGAGGCCGATCAGGCGGCCCTGGATGTAGTCGCAGCCCCAGTCGCGCAGCATGTTGGCGGCGTCTTCGTCCTGCACCCATTCGGCGACGGTCTTGATGTCGAGGCGGTGGGCGAGATCGATCAGGGTCTGTACGAAGGCGCGGTCGTCGGCGGAGTGCGTGATGTTCTGCACGAAGGCGCCGTCGATCTTGACGATGTCGACGCCGAGCTTGCGCAGATTCCGGAAGGAGGTGTAGCCGGCGCCGAAATCGTCGATGGCGATGCGGCTGCCGAAATTCTTCAGCCGCGTGACGAAACCGCGGACATCATCGATGTCCTGGATCGCGACCGTCTCTGTGATCTCGACGATCAGCCGCTCGGCGACCCCGGGATGGGCCAGCATCAGCGACTCGATTCCCGCCCACCAGTCCGGATCCATGGTGGTGTCGGGCGAGATATTGAGGCTGAGACTGACATCGGGCGCGGCCGCGAGCTCGGCCACCACGAGCTCGAGCACGCGGTGATCGACGAGGCGGATGAGGCCGAGCCGCTCGGCGACCGGCACGATGTCGGGCGCGAGCAGGACCTGGCCGTCGCCCTGGTCCATCCGCACCAGGCATTCGTGGAATGCGCGCTGGCGCGAGACGGCCGACACGACAGGTTCGTAGGCGAGCTTGATGCGGCGCTCGTTCAGCGCCGTGACGATCTCGTCGGTGACACGGATGTTGACGCGGCGCTGCGCATCGCGCGCAGCATCGGGACGCCAGGCCGCAAACGAGCCGGCCCGCCGGCGCTTGGCAGCATCGAGCGTCTCATGCGCGCGATTGACCGCCTCGTCGGTGTTGCGGGCATAGCGCGGCAGGCTGACCGCCCCGATCGAGGCGGTGACCGAGACCGGACCGGATTTCGTCGGCACCACCTCGTCGCGGATGCCGGCGAGGAAACGCTCGGCGGCGACGTTCATGTCGTCGATGGTGCAGTTCTTCAGGATCAGGCCGAACTTGTTGCCGGAGAAGCGCCCGAGCACGTCGCCGCCGCGCAGGCGCGCGCGGATGCGCCCGGCGATGTCGAGGATCACCGCGTCGGCGACGTCGAAGCCGAAAGCGTCGTTGACGCGGGCGAGATGATCGATGCCGACCAGCATGAAGGCCGCCGTCGAGCGGAAGCGCCTCGTCTCCTCGATCGCCTCGGCCAGCGCCGCGATCAGATGGGAGCGGTTGAGCTCGCCCGTCAGTGGATCGAGCCGGGCCAGCCTGGTCAATTCCTGGTCGCGGGCGTGGCGCTCATTGTTGATGCGGACGGAGCCGATCGCACGCGTCGGCCGGCCATCGGGGCCGGCGAACCAGCGGCCGGTCTCCTCGATCCAGATCACGGGATCGGAGGCGCTCATGCGCACGCCATACTCGACGCGGTAGGGCGTGCCGTCGCCACCGTGCACCGGGGAGGTCTGCGCCAGCGCGGCGCTCCGCAGCGACTGCGCGGGCTCGATCAGCTTGGCGAATTCGGCGCCGGTCGCAAGCCGCTCGGCGGGGATGCCGGGGAAGACGGCACTGACCTGCTCGCCCCAGGCGATGGCGTCACTGGCGATGTCCCAGGCGAACACGGCCTGGCCAAGGGCGGCCAGGATGTCGGAGGCTTGCGGCAATGCAGGGGTCAAAATCGCCTCGTTTCGGGACAGCGGGAGTCCTGAGCCGGCACAGGATAGAGCCAGATTCGCCTTCGACCCTAGGCAAAGTTGATAAACAATTTGGAAACCACGTTGTGAAGTGAGGAGGGAACCAAACCGGCCCGCGCGGCATAGGCCTTGCGAGTACTGACACGCACCCGGCGCCCGCGTCCCGAAACGCGACAGGCTCCGCCGGATCAACGGTGATCGCGATGTTGGCTACTGGTCGATCGGACGAGTTGGACAGCGGAAAGGGCACGGCCCTGGTGCCGATGGTGCCGACGTTGCAGTGGGTCAACAAGGCGCCGCTGCCCCGCCCTGATCCGAGCTTCGTCACCCAGCTGATCGCCAACGCCGAGCACCTGCCCCAGACCAGCCGGCTCCGCCGCGCCTCGTCGGAAGATGCGCTGATCGCCTATGGCAGCAAGCGCCCGCTCGGAAGCGTCAGCGCCCGCACGCGGCAGGTGGCTTGATAAGCAGGAGATCGCGCTTCACCTCGCCCCGCTTGCGGGGGCGAGGTCGATCGCGAAGCGATCGGGCGAGGGGGACCCTCCGCGAGTCCAACTCTCACCATCCCCGGTGGAGACCCCAACCCTCTCCCCGCAAGCGGGGCGAGGGAGCGCACCGACACCGCGGCGACAGGCTCAAGTCAGCGCGGCGTGTCGGGCGAGGGCGGCGTGCCGTTGCCCGGCTGCAGATGCGGCGAGGGGATTTCCGGCGAGGGCGGGCTCACCGGCTTCGGCGCGGGATGATCCATCAGCACGGATTCGGCGACCGACTGCGCGGAGGGCGCGGGCGGCACCACCGGCGCTGGCTGCGGCGCCGGCTCGAACTTGGGCTCGGCCACAGCTTCATCAGCAGGCGGTTCGGCCCGACGCTTGGCCTTCCGCGGCGCCGGCGCCGTGGTCTCGGCGACATAGGTGACGCGGCGGCGCGTGCGCTGGGCGATGCCGCCGAGGAAATCGGCCATCGCGAGCAGCACCAGCAGGAAAAAGGTGGAATTGCCGAATTTGGGCCACATCACGAATTCGGCGGCGGCCGCGCCGAAGATGATCAGCGACAGCAGATGGTCCATCAGGAATTTCGAGCCGGGCCGCGCGCCCTTGACCACCTCGAGCAGCAACAGCACCACGCCGAGCGCGAGCAGGAGATCGGCGAGCGTGACCGGCCAGGTCTCGCCCGTGATCATCGGCACCTTGAACAGCACGTCCGAGAAGGACACGCTGGGCATCAGAAAGGCGATGATGTTGTAGACCGCGAGCGGAATCAGAAGCAGCGGGAAACCGACCATCGGCAAGATGCCTTCTCGATCAAGATGTCCAGACAGGACAATGCGGCGGCGAAGCATTGGCTCCGCCGCCGTCACTGCCATATCTCATGGGTTGGCCGAAATCAGGCAGGCCCGATCATCCCGCCCGGAGAAAGGTCCTGAATTCAGGTCTCTTTCTTCTTCAGGACCTGACGGCCCTTGTACATGCCGGTCTTGAGATCGAGATGGTGGGGACGACGGAGCTCGCCGGAGTCCTTGTCTTCCACATAGGTCGGCTTCTTGATGGCGTCTGCCGAGCGGCGCATGCCACGGCGCGACGGCGAGGTTTTTCTTCTCGGAACGGCCATTTCAATATCCTCTAGGGATTGGTGTTATCGGGGCATCGTCCGGGAGGGGACGGCTCAGCACCCGCAATACGAGGCGAGCTGAATGCCGATCAAGGCCGGGCTTATAGAGGAAGGCCGGCCGTAAAGCTAGGCTTTTGGCCCGGAAAATGCGCCCCAAAAGGGCCCGGAATCAGCGATTTTCCCGCCAGCAGGTCACAAGCGAACTCGCCTGGCCCCGCGCCATATAGGTGGCTGCCAGCCGCCGGACACCCGGTCCCGGGGTCCGGGCGCTGCGTTTGACCGGATTCGGCAGGATCGCGGCCAAAAGCGCGGCCTCCCGGGGCGAGAGGTTCTCGGCCGATTTGCCGAAGGCATAGGCGCTGGCCGCCTCTACCCCGAACTGGCCCTGCGGGCCCAGCTCCGCGATATTGAGGTAAATTTCGAGAATCCGCGGCTTGGGCAGCACGAGGTCGATCCACAGCGCCAGTGGGAATTCCAGCGCCTTGCGGATGAAGTCCCGCCCCTGCCAGAGGAACAGGTTTTTTGCGACCTGCTGGGTGATGGTGGAGGCGCCCCGAAAGGCGGTGCCGTCCTCCCTCGCGTCGTCGATCGCCTCGCGCAGCGCGCCCCAATCGATGCCGTGATGCTTGCAGAAATGAGCATCCTCGGCCGCCACCACCGCACGCGGCAGGTAGGGCGACATGTCAGCCAGATCGATCCACACCCGCTGCATCGGCGCGCCCCGCAAGCTGCGCCAGGCCATCAGTGTCGAAACGGGATGGCCGGCGCGATAGAATGGCGCGATCACATAGGGCGCGAGGACCACGACCGCGAGCACCACCAGCAGGATCTTGACGATGCGCAAATCGACCTTTCCGGCGCAAACTGAACCGCGGCCACGGGCTGGACCATTAAGTCTGTGATAATTCGGCTCTTTTCCAGCACTTTTTAGGCCTTCCAAGCGATTGACTGATGCAGGCGCATAAAGGATTGTCCCGCCGAATTTTAGTTCTGGAGCCCTTCTTGATGACCGGCACGTCCCCGTCCGATTTCGCCAAACGTCTGGACAAGACCGCTGATGATACCGAGGCCCTGCTCGGGCGCCTGCTGTCGGACGACATCCTGCACGATGAGATCGCCCGGCCCAAGCGACTGATGGACGCAATGCGCTATTCAAGCCTTAACGGCGGCAAGCGCCTGCGGCCGTTCCTTGTGGTCGAAAGCGCCGCGGTGTTCGGCGTGCCGCGCGAAGCCGCCCTGCTCGTCGGCGCCGCGCTCGAATGCATCCACTGCTACTCGTTGATCCATGACGACCTGCCGGCGATGGACAATTCCGACCTGCGCCGCGGCCGCCCCACCCTGCACAAGCAGACCGACGACGCCACCGCGATCCTCGCCGGCGACGGCCTCTTGACGCTCGCCTTCGACATCGTCACCCGCGACGAGATCCATCGCGACGCCAATGTGCGGCTCTTGCTGACGCGCGCGCTGGCGCGCTGCGCCGGCATCGGCGGCATGGTCGGCGGCCAGATCCTCGACCTCGCCGGCGAGGGCCGCTTCGGCGGCAACGAACCGATCGATGTCGCCCGTATTCAACAGATGAAGACCGGTGCGCTCTTGCGCTACGGCTGCATCGCCGGCGCGATCCTCGGCCAGGCCTCGCAGAAGGAATATCAGGCGCTCGACGATTACGGCCGCGCGCTTGGCGAAGCCTTCCAGATCGCCGACGACCTGCTCGACGTCGAGGGCGATGCCGCCGCGCTCGGCAAGCCGGCCGGCGCCGATGCCGCACTCGGCAAGACCACCTTCGTCACACAACTCGGCATCGAAGGCGCCAAGCAGCGCGTACGCGACCTGCTCGCGCGCGCCGACAGCGCCGTCTCGATCTTCGGCGATCGCGCCGCCGTGCTGCAAGCCGCCGCGCGCTTCGTCGCCGAGCGGAAGAACTGACTAGGAACTATCTTCACCTCTCCCCGCTTGCGGGGAGGGGTCGGATTGCATCGAAGATGCAATCCGGGTGAGGGGGAGCCTCCGCGAAGCCAGCTCTCACCGTCCTTGCGGAGGTCCCCCCTCACCCCAACCCTCTCCCCGCAAGCGGGGCGAGGGAGCAGACCGCCGCCGCGGCAACTGTGAGAGAGCCCTCACCGTCATGGCCACCGACAAAGAAGATCCCGTTCTCGTCCGCTTCCGCAAGATGTCGCGGCCGGTGCGGCTGATCTATGCACGGCCGCGGACCTTCATTGCGCTCGCGGCCGGCATCCTGGTCAGCCTGCTGCTGCCGGGCTCGCACCGGCTGGTGACGCGGCTGCTGTTCGGCTGGGATGCGCTGATCGCGGTCTATCTCGTGCTGGTCTATGCGATGATGCTGTGCAACGACCACCAGCACATCCGCCGCGCCGCGGCGATGCAGGACGACGGCCGCTTCGTGATTCTGCTGGTGACGGCGACCGGCGCCTTCGCCAGCATCGCCGCGATCGTTTCCGAGCTCGGCACACCACATCGCGGAGCGCTGGAGCTGACCATCGCGATCACCACGATCGTGCTGTCATGGGCCGCCGTGCACACGACCTTCGCGCTGCATTACGCCCACGATTATTATCGGAACGCCAAGCCGGGCGGCTTGCAGTTTCCGAGCGGCGACAAGGAAGACCACGCCGACTATTGGGACTTCGTCTATTTCTCGTTCGTGATCGGCATGACCGCGCAGGTCTCCGACGTCGGCATCACCGACAAGACCATCCGCCGCACCGCCACCGCCCACGGCATCGTGTCCTTCATCTACAACACGGCCTTGCTGGCGCTGACGGTCAACATCGCGGCGAGCGCGATTTCGAACTAGGCTGCCGTCGCGGCCTAGTGGTGTCAGTTGCACACCTCGGCATTGGCATCGTTGCCAGGGCCGCCACCGCCACGATATTCGAGATGGCAGCCCCGGTTGACGGGACGGCAACCGCTGCTGTTGCAGAACACCTGACCCCCACCCGAGCGACGGCCGGCGCCGGCGGCGGCAGCGATGCCGGCAGCTGCACCGTAGCCGCCTGACGCTTCGGCAGCCGCACCGCCGGCCTGGCGACGCTGCCGGGTCGGACGTTCATCACTGTCGTCGCGCTTGGCCGTTGCAGGCTTGGCCGGCCTGGCGGCGCGCTGCTTCTCGCACTCATTGTCGTCGTTGACCGCATAGCCCTCACGGCAAACGATCTTCGTGCACCTGTCGCCGTCGGCCTTGAAGCCGTGCTCGCAGACCAGCGGACAGACGCGCGACGGCTTGGCCTTGACCGCGTCGAGCGCGTCGGTGCTCGCGACCTTCACGTCGAGCTTGGTGCCGGCGTAGCGGTTGAACTGCGACAGCGAGCGCTGCGAGGACGTGTTCCAATTGCCGTCGGCCTGACCGGAGTAGCAGCCGACCCGGCCGAGCTCGGTCTGCACCGAGCGGCTGAGATCGGCCGGACTGGTCGCCCGCGTCAGCGAGGCAACGTTGGTGCCCGCCGGGCTCGCGGTGGTGGCCGGCGCGGTGCCTGGCGCCGCGGCGGCGAGCTCGACGCGCTGCTGCTCGGCGGCGGCCGCCTGCTGCTGCGCCTGCTCCTTGGCCTTCTGCGCCGCGAGTTGGGCCTGCTCGGCGGCCTTCGCATCGGCCGCAGCCTTGGCCTGCGCATCCTTCTGCGCGCCGAGAGCAGCAAGACGATCGCGCTCGGCCTCGGCTTGCTTCGCCTTCTCGATCGCCGCCGCATGGGCCTGCTCGGCCTGGATCTTGTCGATCTGCAGCTTGGCGAGGTTGGCATAGAAGCCGTCAGGGTGCTGGGCGAGGAAGGCTTCCCACGCCGGCTTGTTGCCGACCTGGAGCGCGAGCTCGTAGTCGCGGCGGATATCGGCCTGCGGGTTCGCCACCGGCGCCGCAGGCGCTGCAGCCACCGCCTTGACCGGCACCAGCGGGACATCGTCGCCGCCGAGCGAGCCGTAGACGAACGGTTCCTGCTTGTTGCCGGTCGACTTCAGCACGTCGTCGCGCACGAAGCCGAAGGCGCGGCGGACATCGAGGCCCGGCGTCGTCAGATGCTTCGACAGCGCCACCGTAAACGGACTGTTGGCGCCGTCCCCGTCCTGCGCCGTGAAGCCGGCCTTGGCCGAATAGGCGATCAGCGTGTTGGGGCTGGTCGGCTCGACCTGGGCGAGACCGCGGCCGATGCCGCGCGAGGCGATCGTGCGCTTCATGGTCTTCCCAAAGGGATTGTCGCGGCAGGCGTCCAGGATCACCAGGCGAAGCTGCTTGGCGGGCTCGACCGCGACCAGGACGCGGTCGAGCGACAGCGCCTCGTCGTAGACGTCGGTGTCGCGCTCGAGCCTGGCGTCGACGGGGATCAGATAATTGGAGCCCTCGACCTCGATGCCGTGACCGGCATAGTAAACCACTGCAATGTCGGCAGTGCGGGTCGCGTCGGCAAAGTCGCGCAGCACACGCCGCGTGTCCTGGGCGGACAAATCGTGCCGGGAATCGACGACGTCGAAACCGGCCTCCTTCAGCGTGTTGGCCATCACCGCACCGTCGTTGACGGGGTTGGCCAGCAAGGGGGCGTGCTGGTAGGCCGAGTTGGCGAGCACCAGCGCCACGCGCTTTCCGGCAAAAGCGGGATCAGTGCCAAACAGCAGCGCAGCAGCAAGAAGAAGCGGGCAAAGTCTGAGCAGGTTGCGCATGACACGACATCCGAAGTTCGGGCCACCCGGGCCCCTTTGGGCACCGCTCTAGCAGGACCAATCGCCGGCGCTTGTGATGGAGGTCACGAAGGCGGCATCGATGACGGGCGGAAAGACCCTTTATGTTTGTCACGCCAGCGCGGTCGGGGTTCGGCGACACAAGCGGGCGCGGGCCAGGTTCCTCTAGGGATCGCCGACATGCGCCCGATATTGCGGAAGATCGTCCGTGATCTCGTGCCAAGGCGCCTTCGAGCCCACGAAAATATGGGCGCTCGGGCGGATCGAGGGGGCATCGACCAGGGTTCCCATGGCGACATGGACCCATTTCCCCTCCCGCACCCGGGAATAGAGCAGCGAGCCGCATCGGGCACAGTGGGCGTCATGGGTGACCTGGTCCCCGTAAATAAGCCGCTGGTCGCCGCCCTGGACGATGCGGAGCTCCTCCTGCGCGATGCCGGCGAACGGCTTGAAGGCGGAGCCGGTGGTGCGGCGGCAGTTCGAACAGTGGCAGTTCATCGCATAGGAGAACGCGTCGGTCACTTCAAAGCGTACCGTGCGGCAATAGCATTCGCCGGACAGGATACGAGCGTTCGAACTTTCTGATCCGGTCATGGCGACGCCTTCGCGCAATTGGCTGACACACCCATAGCGCATTTTGATGTGTACGATTAAGTTCCGCCCAAGCCATCTGCAAAGGGATGACCCATGAGCCAGAACCGTTCGAGCGTCGAAGCCGTCGTGCAATCCTATTTTGACGGGCTCTATGAGGGTGATGCCGAAAAGCTCGGCGCCGTCTTCCATCCGTCCGCCGATCTGCGCTGGGTGGAAAACGGCGAGCTGAAGATCCTGACCGTACCGGACTGGCTCGCCTGGGTACGCAAGCGCGCCTCCGCGAAAGCCGAAGGCAAACCGCGTGAGGATTTCATCGTCACCATCGACCGCTCCGACGACAAGACCGCCTTCATCAAGGTGCGTTGCCAGCTGCCGCCGCGCTACTTCACCGACTATCTGGTCGCGATGAAGCTCGCCGACGGCTGGCAGATCGTATCGAAATCGTACAGGTATGACCTGAGGGAGTGAGGGAGTACTCTCGCGCTGCCCGAATTCGGGCGCGCTTGCCCCTCATTCTCCGTCATTGCGAGCTCCGCTCTCGCCGCGTCATTGCGAGGAGCCCTTGCGACGGAGCAAAATCCCGCCGCGGAAAGACTCTGGATTGCTTCGCTGTGCTCGCAATGACGGCGCGGATAAAGCGTACGCTACGTCTTCCCACTCACCCGCCTGAAAGTCCCCCATGCTTCTCGATCGCCGCTCCCTGCTCGCCTCGCTCGCCTGGATGGCCGCGTCTCCCACGCTTGCCGCGGAAGCGCCGCCAGAGCTCGAATCCTATGAGCGCGACAGCGGCGGACGGATCGGGCTCTATGCAGAGAATCTCGCGACCGGCAAGAAGCTCGCCTGGCGGGCCGACGAGCGCTTCGTCATGTGCTCGACGTTCAAGGCCCCGCTCGCGGCCTGCGTGCTGGCGCGCGTCGATCGCGGCGAAGAGCAGCTTGCGGCCATGATCCCTTATGGCGAGGCGGATCTGCTGGAATACGCTCCGGTGGCCAAGCAGAATCTCGCGGCCGGCAAGATGTCGGTCGGCGAGATGTGCAAGGCAATCGTCGAGCTCAGCGACAACACCTGCGCCAATCTGCTGCTGGCACGGATCGGCGGGCCGGCCGCGCTTACCGCATTCTGGCGATCACTTGGTGACACCACCTCCCGGCTCGACCACAACGAGCCCGAGCTCAACCGCTCGCCGCCCGGCAATCCCCATGACACCACGACGCCGGCGGCGATGGCGAACAATCTGCGGCGGCTGGTGCTGGGCGAGGCGCTGTCGCAGGCCTCACGCGTCCAGCTCACCGACTGGATGGTGAACTGCAAGACCGGCGCGAACCGGCTGCGCGGCGGCCTGCCGGCGGACTGGAAGATCGGCGACAAGACCGGCAACAACGGCAAGGATGCGTCGGGCGATATCGCGGTCGTCTGGCCCAAGTTCGACAACAAGCCCGATGCGCCGATCCTGATCGCGGCCTATACCCAGGGCGGCACGCCGAATGCGGCGCAGATCGCGTCCGCTTTTGCCCGCATCGGACGCATGGTGGCGGAACGGCTGGCGTAAGGCCCGCGCATTGACCTCATGGCCGCTTCCGGGCGAAGACAGGCCATGATCGCAGCGAAATTCCAGACCTTCCTCATCCTGCTCGCGGTGCTGGCGGGCACCGCGCTCGTCGCCCGCCGTTTCAACATCGCGCCTGCGATCCTGCTGATGCTCTCCGGCGTCGGCCTCGCCTTCGTGCCGGGCATGCCCCCGGTCGAGCTGCCGCCGGAACTGGTGCTGCTGATGGTGCTGCCGCCGCTGATCTATTCCGCAAGCGTCGCCATGAGCTGGCGCGAGTTCAGGAACAATCTGCGGCCGATCGTGCTGCTCGCGGTCGGCGCGGTGATCTTCACCGCGGCGCTGGTGGCGGCCGCCACACATTATCTGATCGGCCTGCCCTTGACGGTGGGATTCCTGCTCGGGGCCATCGTCGCGCCGCCCGACGTGGTGGCGCCGCTCGCGATCGCGCGCCGGCTCAACTTGCCGCGCCGGCTCGTCGTCATCCTCGAAGGCGAAGGGCTCGCCAATGACGCCACCGCGCTGATCCTCTACCGCTTCGCGCTGGCCGCGATCATGGTCGGACATTTCTCGCTGCCGCTGGCGGCAGGCGAGTTCCTGCTGATCGTGGCCAGCGAGATCGCCTTCGGCATCGGCGTCGGCTGGCTTTCGTTGCGCTTCCGCAAATGGTCGAGGGATCCCCAGGTCGAGCTGACGCTGTCGCTGATCACGCCTTACGTCTCCTATTGGCTGCCCGAGCATGTCGGCGGCTCCGGCGTGATCGCGACCGTGGCCTGCGGTCTCTATGTCAGCTGGAACGGCCCGCTGCTGATCTCCTCGGCGACGCGCCTGCAGGGCATCTTCTTCTGGGACCTCATCATCTACCTGATCGAGGGCCTGCTGTTCCTGCTCACCGGCTTCCAGATGCGCGCGCTCTACGAGAAGTCGAAGGCGTTTCCGCTCGACGACATCCTGATCGCGACCGCCGTCGTTCTGACCATCATCGTGACCGCGCGCTTCGCCTGGCTCTATCCCGCGACCTATCTGCCGCGGATCCTCTCCAAATCGCTGCGCGAGCGGGACCCGTCGCCGCCATGGCAATGGCCGTTCGTGCTCGCCTTCACCGGCGTGCGCGGCGCGGTGTCTCTGGCCGCCGCGCTGGCACTGCCGTTCACGCTGCCCAGCGGCGAGGCCTTCCCGTATCGTGACCTGATCCTGTTCGTCGCCTTCGGCGTCATCTTCGTGACGCTGATCGGCGTCGGCCTGACGCTGCCGCCCGTGGTGCGCTGGCTCGGCGTCGCCGAGGCGGGCCGCCACGAGCATGTCGCCGAGCACGAGGCCGAGATCGCGGCGCGACGCCAGGCGCTCGAGGCCGCGCTGAAGTCGCTCGATGCGTTGACCGCGGAAAAGGACATCTCCGACGAGGTGATGCGGCTGCTGCGCGCCCGCCACGAGATCCGCGTTAACCAGCTGCCGGATTCACTCGATCCCGCCCACCACGACGTCTCCGCCGCCGGCACCGCGCTAACCCGCAACCTGATCGAGGCCGAACGAAAATTCATCCACGGCCTTCTCCGCAACGGCCAGATCACGGACGAGACGAGGCGCCGGATCGAGCGGGACCTGGACCTGGAGGAGGCGAGCCTGGCGAACCGGGAGTATCGGGGCGGGCCGCTGTAGCTTCCCGTCATTGCGAGCGCAGCGAAGCAATCCAGGCTGCCGCCGCGGAAAGACTCCGGATTGCTTCGCGGTGCTCGCAATGACGGGCCGAAGCGTCGGAGCGATCTACCGCTTCTCGCAAAATTCCCCCACCGCCGCGGCCACGGCCCCCGCAATCAGCTCCTGCCGTTCCGCCGAGTTCATCTCCATCTCCTCGTCGCGATTGATGATGGAGCCGGCTTCAAGCAGCACGGCGGCGCTTCTCGTTCGCGACAGCACGATGAGTCCGTCATAGCGGTACACGCCGACATCCTTGTCGAGCAGCTGGCGCTGGTAGCGGCCCATCACCGGCAAGGTGTATTGGCTGGCATAATGCAGACCCTGCTCCTTCAACTGTCTGCCGATCATCCGGGCCAGCTTGAGACTGGTGGTGAAGTGCGGATTGCGCTCGGAGACGAACAGCGAGTGGCCCGAAAATCGATCGCTGAAATAGCTGTTTGCACCGTCAAATTCCCAGGCCTCGAGTAGCTTGTCCGGCACCGAATCGTGGTGAACCGACAGGAAGAGATCGGCGCGCCCGTCATTGGCAGCGCCGACGCGCTTGAACAGGCTCGGCCGTGCCTTGCCGTCCGTGACGAGCAGGCGGGTGGCGGCAAAGCCTTCGGACTTGAGCTTCGCCGTGATGAGACTTGCGAGCCGGAAATTGAAGCCGAATTCCGGATCGTTGCGCGCGCTGAGGGCGCCGTAGGAGTCCGGAGTGTGACCGACATCCACGACGATCCGGAATTTCGGCATCTCGCATTTGGCCGGTGATGGCGGCGGCTGAGGTCTGACTTTCGCAACCTTCCGGACCGGAGCAGCACGGCCCGCATCGATCGACGGCAGCGACAGCGCGGCCAGCGACACGAGAAGAATTGCGACGACGCCACGTCCTAGCGACAAGCCTTACTCCGCTGCCGCAATCCGCGGCCGGCCGACGAAGCCCGTTCCGGAACCGGACTCGGTCAGGAATTTGTTGCACTCGGCACGGAGCATGGCTGCTCCTCCCGATTGGTTTTTGGGAAGATTGGCGCGGACGAAAGGGAACGTCAACGCCGAGCTATTGACCGTGAACCATTTGCAGGATCTTGCCGCTGTTACAGGCCGCATCAAAGGCCTCAAACCGGCCTCTCCCCCTTCACCGTCACGCGTGTGCCCGAGCGCGTGTGCGGCCAGTAGTCCCACATCGCGCGGTGCTGGGTGCAGCGGTTGTCCCAGAAGGCGATGGCATTCTCGGTCCAGCGAAAGCGGCACTGGAACAACGGGTTTTCGGCGTGCTGGTAGAGATAGGCGAGCATTGCATCGCTCTCGTCGCGGGGAATGCCATTGATGTGGCGGGTGAAGCCGCGGTTGACGTAGAGCGCCTTCCTGCCGGTAACCGGATGCGTGCGCAGGACGGGATGTTCGGCGTGCGGATAGGAGGGACGATCGGCGACGCCATAATTCGCGTAGAGCCCGCGATAGATCGGTTCGCCGTCGTGCAGCGCCGTGAGCCCGTCTAGATAGGCCTTCATGCGGTCCGACAGAGCCTCATAGGCCGCATACATGTTGGCGAACAGCGTGTCGCCGCCGCGCGGCGGGCATTGCTTGATGTAGAGGATCGAGCCCATCGGCGGCTCGAGGTCGCAGGACACGTCCGAGTGCCAGCCCTCGCCATTAGCGCGCGGCGAATTCTTGTCGGCGTAGATCTTCATCAGCGCCGGGTCTTCGTCCTCATGGGGAGCTGCGGGATGGAAATGCAATTCACCGAACTTGCGGCCGAAGGCGAGGTGCTGCTGCGGCGTGATGTGCTGGTCGCGGAAGAAGATGACGAGGTTTTCGGCGAGCGCGCGGTGGATCTCGTCCATCTGCCGGTTGGAGCGGGCATCGCCCTCGACGAGCTTGCCGATGTCGACGCCGGAGATTTCGGCGCCGATGATGGGGGTGAGCTTCTCGACCTGAAGCGTTTCGTATGGCGCGCCGTCATCGGCCGTATGGCGATAGCGCGGGCCTTGCTTGCCGGCGAGTGAGCTCATGGCATGTCTCCCGATCGTTGTTGATTGGGAGCATGGTAACGTGTGGCAATGGATGTGCAATCTGCGCTGCAAACACAGCCGTCGTCCCGGCCTTCGCCGGAACGATGGAAGTGTGTGGAACGCGAGCGGAGTAAAAATTACTCCGCCGCAGGTGCCGGCACCTTGGCGCCCTGACCGTAGCGCTGGTCGATATAGTCGATCACCAGCGCCTTGAAGTCGGCGGAGATGGTCGGGCCGCGCAGCGTGCGGAACTTCTTGCCGTCGACGAAGACGGGCGCGGCCGGCGCTTCGCCGGTGCCCGGCAGCGAGATGCCGATATTGGCGTGCTTGGATTCGCCGGGGCCGTTGACGATACAGCCCATCACCGCGACGTTGAGCTCTTCAACGCCGGGATATTTCGTCTTCCAGGTCGGCATCTCGTCGCGGATGAAATCCTGGATCGAGCGTGCCAGCTCTTGGAACGTGGTCGAGGTGGTGCGGCCGCAGCCGGGGCAGGCCGCAACCAGCGGCACGAAGGTGCGGAAGCCCATGGTCTGCAGCAGTTCCTGGCCGACCTGCACCTCGCGGGTGCGGTCGCCGCCGGGCTCCGGCGTCAGCGAGATGCGGATGGTGTCGCCGATACCCTGCTGCAGCAGGATGCCGAGCGCGGCCGAGGACGCCACGATGCCCTTCGAGCCCATGCCGGCCTCGGTGAGGCCGAGATGGATGGCGTAGTCGGAACGAGCCGCGAGATCCTGATAGACCGCGATGAGATCCTGCACCGCCGAGACCTTGGCGGAGAGGATGATGCGGTCCTTGGGCATGCCAAGCTCTTCGGCGCGCGCGGCCGAGAGCAGCGCGGACTGCACCATGGCCTCGCGCGTCACCGCGCGGACGTCGCGCGGATTCGGCGAGGCGGCGTTCTCGTCCATCAGCCTGGTCAGCAATTCCTGGTCGAGCGAGCCCCAATTGGCGCCGATGCGGACCGGCTTATTGTTCTTGTTCGCGATCTCGATGATGTCGGCGAACTGGGTGTCGCGCTTGTCCTTGAAGCCGACATTGCCGGGATTGATGCGGTACTTGGCGAGCGCCTCGGCGCAGGCCGGATAGGCCGCGAGCAGCTTGTGGCCGATATAGTGGAAGTCGCCGATCAGCGGCGTGGTGATGCCGCGCTTGGCGAGGCCGTCGCGGATGTGCGGAACGGCGGCCGCGGCCTCCTCGCGGTCCACGGTGATGCGCACCATTTCGGAACCGGCGCGCGCAAGCGCTGCGACCTGGGCGATGGTGCCGTCGATATCGGCGGTGTCGGTGTTGGTCATCGACTGCACGACGATCGGCGCACCGCCGCCGACGGCGACGTTGCCGACCTTGACCTGGATGGTCCGATGCCGGGGCGCGGGGCCTGCGATGTCTGAATCGAGAGGGTTTTCGAGCTTGTTCATGGCGTCCAGATATCAGGTTTTGGTGACGTTCAGCAATGCATCGCGCGGCGCCGCAGCCGTCGGGCTCGGACGGTTAACCAGAAAAAGCCCAGCAATTACAAGGACCGCGGCGGCGCCGAATGTCAGGCTCAAGGTGTCGTGCATGATGAAATAGCTACCCACCACGCCAAACAAAGGGGTGATGAAGGTAAAAGCCGACAATTTGCTGGCCGAATAGGCCTTCACCAGCGCGAACCAAAGCGTGAACGTCGTTCCCACCACCCAGATCGCCTGGAAGGCCATCAGGCCGAGGGACAGCGGCGCCGGCGTGTGGGTTATGGACTCGCCAAACAGCCAGGCCGCCAATCCCAGGATCGGGATCGAGGTCGCGACCTGGTAGCCCAGCGCTTTCTCGGGCGCGGCGAAGCGCAGCCGCGTGCCCTTGGCGACCAGCGTGGTGGCCGCCCACAGCCCGGCGCCGCCGACGATCAGGAGATCGCCGAGCAGGACGTGCGAATCGACATTGGGCTGCGGCACGCCGATCGCGAGCGCGACGCCGGCAAAGCTGACGGCAAGACCCAGCCATTGCGAGGCGCCAAGCCGCTCGCCGAGAACCTGGTAGGAGCCGAGCGCGACGAAGAACGGAGCGGTGTAGAGGAACACCACCGCGCGAGAGGCGGAGGTGAGGCGCAGGCCCTGGAAAATCAGCACGAACTCGACGCCGAACATCAGCCCTGCGATCAGACCGGCCTTCCACGTGCCGTCACGCTCGAAGAATTTCACGCCGCGCAGGGTGCCGATGATGAACAGCACCGGCAGCGCGCCCATCGAGCGGATCATCGCCTGCAGCATCGGCGGGATGTCCGGCAGCACCAGCTTCACCGCGATCTGGTTGAATCCCCAGGTCAGGCACAGCATGAGCATCAGGGCGATGGCGCCGGCGCTGAGCGGACGGCCGGCGGACGGGTTGGCTTGAGGTGCGGACATTTCTTCCCAAAAATCCGGCTTTGCGCCGTTGTTGCTTCAAGACATTTTCTGACAATGGGCGCAGACGCCGGTGATCTCCACCACAGACAGCTTTGGCGCAAAGCCCGAGCTGCGCGCCGCGGCATTGAGATCCCCGGCGAAGGACCCCGACGGGATCTCTCCAACCAGACCACAGCGCTCGCAGATCAGGAACGCCACCGCCGAGGTCGAATCGTGATCATGGGCGGCACAGGCGAGATAGGCATTGCGGCTCTCGATGCGGTGCACGAGACCGTTGGCCATCAAGAAATCGAGAGCACGATAAACCGTGATCGGCGCCGGCCGCGCCATCGATTTTGCCAGCTCGTCGATCACCTCGTAGGCGCCGAGCGGTCGATGGCTGGCAAGCAAGGCGCCCAGCACCTGGCGGCGAATCGGCGTGAATTTCTGCGCGCGCTGCTCGCAAACCTCCTCGGCATGCGCCAGCGCGTCCGCGGTGCAGCGGCCGTGATCATGGTCAGGCGCGGGAAAGGCCGGTTTTGCGAGGGTCATGCGGCCTGCGTTCTAGCATTTCCGGCGGTGGAACCCAAAGCATCACCGGCGGCGGGTTGCCAGCCATGCTCAGCCCGCGGGACTGCGTCCCGATAATCTGCCACTAAAAAATCATAAGCTTGCTTATATTATCCTAAGCTCATTGGAGACAAAGCTCATGACCCGCGGGTCCGTGGACCAGAACTTCCTGTTTACGCTCGCCGAGCTTTACCGCCTGCTCCGCGTTTATGCCGACAAGGAGGCCTCGCGGTTCGGCATCACCCGCGCGCAATGGGCGGTGCTGGCCAAGGTGGAGCGCAGCGAGGGCATGAAGCAGTCCGAACTCGCCGAGTTGCTCGAGGTGCAGCCGATTACGCTGACGCGCCTGATCGACAAGCTCTGCGACAGCGACTGGATCGAGCGCCGCAGCGACGCCTCGGACCGCCGCGTCAAGCGCCTCTATCTCAAGAAGGCCGGGCGGCAGCTGCTCGGCCGGATGAGCGGCCTGAAGTCGGAGCTCACGGCCAACGCGCTCGACGGCATCAGCCCGGCGGACGCCCACCGTCTCCTCACCCAACTCGAAACAATCAAGGAAAACGTGCGCAACGCGATCCAGACATCAGGCGCGGAGCAAGCACGCAAGGAGCAGCGCTATGGCTGATCAGGTTCTCAAGTTCCAGCCCGAGCAGAGGTCGGACAGCGGCAAACCCACCGAGAAGGCCGGCGCCGATCCGCGCCGCCGCCTGCTCGCCGGCCTGCGCCGCTATCGCCGCTTCCTGCTGATGGTCGTGCTGCCCGTGATTGCCGCCATCGGCGGCGTCACCTTCTATCTCAACGGCGGACGCTATGTCGGCACCGACGATGCCTATGTCGGCGCGCAGAAGGTGCTGGTGACGCCCGACATCTCCGGCAAGATCCAGAAGGTCCTCGTGAAAGAAGGGCAGTCCGTCAAGCAAGGCGACGAGCTGTTCGAGATCGACCCCGTACCGTTCCGCCATGCGGTGGACGAGGCCAAGGCACAGCTCGCCCAGGCGCGCACGACCTACGACAATCTCATCGCCAACATCAAGATCTTCGGCGACATGCTCAACCTCGCCCAGCAGGGCGTCGACCTGAAGCAGCGCGACGTCGAGCGCAAGCAGGCGCTGGTGAAGAACAATTACGGCTCCCAGCTCGATCTCGACAACGCCGCGAACGCACTGGTAACGGCAGGCGCACAGACGCAGTTCGTCAAGCAGCAGCTGTCCAACGCAAAGACGCAATTGCTAGGCGATCCCAACCTGCCGCTCGAGCAGTTCCCTCCCTATGCGCAGGCCAAGGCAAAGCTCGACGACGCCCAGCGCAATCTCGATCACACCGTGCTGCGCGCGCCGATGGACGGCGTCGCGACGCAGGTCGAGCAGATCCAGCTCGGGCGCTTCGTTGCCGCCGGCACAGCGGTGTTCTCCATCGTCGATATCGCCCGTCCCTGGGTCGACGCCAATCCGAAAGAGAGCGACCTCACCTATGTCACCGAAGGCCAGCCGGTCACGCTCGAGGTCGACGCCTTCCCCAACCACGTCTTCAAGGGCAAGATCGGCTCGCTCTCGCCCGGCACCGGCGCGCAGTTCGCGATCCTGCCGCCGCAGAACGCCACCGGCAATTTCGTCAAGGTGGTGCAGCGCGTGCCGATCCGAATCTATTTCGACGAGACCGACAAATACGTGAAGAAGCTGAAGGCAGGCATGAGCGTCTATGCCACCATCGACACCGGCCACAAGCGTTCGCTCGCCGGCCTGCTCGGCCTGTCGGCGACCGCGAGCCAGGATAAAGAGTAAGGACTGACTCCATGTCCGGCCCCAATGCCAGCCTGATGGTCCCCGGCCTGCGCCGGAACATGGTGACGATCTGCGCCATGACCGCGACCATCATGCAGGCGCTGGACACCACCATCGCCAACGTCGCCCTGCCCTACATGCAGGGCACGCTGTCGGCCTCGCAGGACCAGATCAACTGGGTGCTGACCTCCTACATCGTCGCCGCGGCGATCATGACCGCGCCGGTGGGCTGGATCGCCAACCGCTTCGGCCGCAAGCGCATCTTCATCATCTGCTCGGCCGGCTTCACCCTGGCGTCGGTGCTGTGCGGCCTCGCGCAGGACATCAACCAGATGGTGCTGTTCCGCCTGCTGCAAGGCGTATTCGGCGCAGCGCTGGTGCCGCTGTCGCAGTCGGTCATGCTCGATTATTACACGCTCCAGGAGCGCGCCAAGGCGATGTCGATCTGGGGCATGGGCGTGATGATGGGCCCGATCATGGGCCCCTCCCTCGGCGCCTGGCTGACCGAGACCTATTCCTGGCACTGGGTGTTCTTCGTCAATTTGCCGTTCGGCGCCATCACCGTGCTCGGACTGATCGTCTTCATGGACGAGACGGAGAAGAACCTCAGCCTCAAATTCGACTGGCTTGGTTTCGCTGCCCTGGCGATCGCGATCGGATCGCTCCAGCTCGCGCTCGACCGCGGCGAACAGCTCGGCTGGCTGGAATCCAACGAGATCATCGCGGAATTCATCGTCTCGGCCGTCGCCTTCTACTTCTTCCTCGCGCACTCCTTAACAACGTCGACGCCGTTCATCCGCTTCGCGCTGTTCCGGGACCGCAACTTCGTCACCGGCTGCGTGTTCATGATCGTGATGGGCCTCGTGCTGTTCTCGACCATGGCGCTGGCCTCGCCCTACATGCAGAATGTGATCGGCTATCCCATCATCACCGCCGGCCTGCTGCTGGCGAGCCGCGGTTTCGGCACCTTCTTCGCCATGATGCTGGTCGGCCGCATGATGCGCTATTTCGAGGCCCGTACGCTGATCATCACCGGCCTGTCGCTGACCGCGGGCTCGCTATTCCAGATGACCGGCTGGACCGACCTGACCCAGGTGCCCGAGATCGTCACCGTCAGCGTCATCCAGGGCTTTGGCTTCGGTCTCGTCTTCGTGCCGCTCTCGACGGTCTCGTTCCTGACCCTGCCGAACCATCTGCGCACCGACGGCACCGCCATGCTGACCCTGATGCGCAATGTTGCGAGCTCGGCCGGCATTTCGGTCGTCATCGCCGAGCTGACGCAGGGTACGCGACGGACCTATGCGATCCTGTCCGAGCACATCAACCCGTTCAACCACGCCCTGCAGATGCCGGACGTGCGCGGCATCATCAACCTCTCCACCGACGCCGGCCGCGCCATGGCCGACCGGATGGTCGGCGTGCAGGCGCAGATCATCGCCTTCGCGCACGACTACATGCTGGTGATGATCTTCATCCTCTGCACCATCCCGCTGGCGCTGATGATCGGCTCGACCAAGGCCACGCTGCGCAAGCAGGCCGCGGGGCCGGAACATGCGGTGATGGAGTAGCAAGGTCCCGCCGTGGTCCCGGCGAAGGGCGGGCGTAGGCCGGGACGACACGGAGAAGTGGGGCGCCGCCGCACCTCATTCGCTCCGCTACCCCAACAACTCCTCACACCCCAAATCCTCGACCGCGATCATCACGCGCTCCAGATTGTTCCACCAGATCAGCGGCGGGATGTTGATGCTCCACTGCCAGACGGGCCGCGTGATCTGCCAGAGCACCGCCCAGCGGTAGTCGCGATCGAGCGCGCCGCGCGTGTAGCCGGTGATGCCGCTTTCGATCAGCGTGTCGTGGTAGAGAGTGAGCAGCGGGCGTTCGAGCGCCTGGCGGCGTTCCGGATACCAATGCATCGCCATCATATAGGCGAGGTCGTGGGTCGGGACGTCGATGCTCCAGAGATCGAAATCGAAGATGCGCACGGTGTCGGCGACGCCCGCGCGCGGCAGCAGGAAATTCCAGGTGTTGGCGTCGCCATGCGTGATGCTGAGATGACGACGCGAATGGTAACGCTCGGACAGCCGCTCCGATTGATCGATGAGCCGGCGGTACAGAATCCGCCGCTCCTCGCTGAGGCGATTGCCGAGAAGGTCGGCGAAGCGGTCATAATGGCCCGCAAACGTCTCCATGCGTTGCGCGCTTTCCTCGGTGCTCGCCCAGGTCCCGACGGTGTCGCCGAGGCTCGGATGGTCCCACCAGGCCGCATGCCAGCGTGCCAGCGTGGTGACGATGGCGAACGTCTGCTCGCGCGACGGCGGCACCGGCCAGGCCATCCCGATTTCGTGGCTGTCGGTGAGGTCCTCGAGCAGCAGATGCCAGATGGGGCCGCCCTCGTCGAAATGCCCGTCAAAGCAACGCGGAACGAGTCCCGGCGGCATCTTCGGCGCGAGCTGCGTGTAGTAGTCCACCTCGCGCCGGCCGCCATTGGCGAGGCTCTCGGCGAAAGCGGAATTGGGAGTCTTGAGGATCAGCGACTGCGGAGCGCCCGCGGATTCGCCGACATAACGCAGGCCGAGCCTGACGATATGTGACACGACGGTGTCACGCTGGTGCAGCACCTTCACCTCGCGCACCGCGCCAGCGTCCAGCACGCCGCCCCGGCGCAGCGCAGCCGTCAGTCGGGCGGGCTCAACGACCGCCGGCAATTGTGGAGGTGTCATGACCACGATGCCCCTGTCCCGCGCCATACTGCACGATCACGATCCCGGGCACCAGCGGGCCGATCTTGGCCGAGACGGCCTTTGCGGCGGAGGCAGATTCGGAGATCGTTCGCGCGATCTCCCGGGTCGCCGCGTCCTGCTCTTCCATCGCGGCGGCGACCGAGGTCGCAACGCCGTCGATCTCGACGATGTGACTTCCCATGGCCTCGGTCGCGTCCACGGCCGCCTGTGTCGAGGCCTGGATCTCCGCGATGAGGCGCCCGATCTCCTCGGTGGATTTGGCGATCTGGTGCGTGCGACCTGGGTCGCGTCGCGGCGACCAGGCCTCGCGGCGACGCATTGCCTCAGACGTCGAAGAACACCGTCTCGTCGTCGCCCTGCAAATGCAGGTCGAGGCGATAGACCGGCTTGCCGGCCTCGCGCACCGCGGTCAGCGTGGCGCGGCGCTCGGCGGGCACCAGCGCCAGCACCGGATCGGCGGCGTTGCCGGCCTCATCGCTGAAATAGATCCGGGTGTAGAGATGCCGCAGCATGCCACGGCCGAAGACGGCAAGCAGGATGTGCGGTGCCTGCGGCCTGCCATCGGGATCAGGCACCACGCCCGGCTTGATGGTGTCGAAGGAATAGTTGCCGTCCTCGTCGGTGCCGCAGCGGGCGAAGCCGCGGAAGCTGGCATTGGGCAGCGCGCGCTTGTCCTGCGGGTCGGCGAAGCGCCCTTGCGCATCGGCCTGCCAGATCTCCAGCAAGCAGTCAGGCACGACGACGCCGTCGCCGTCGAACACGCGGCCTTCGATGCGGACGCGATCGCCGGTGACGTCGGGCGTCAGCGTCGAATTGGTGAACGCGTCATTCCAGGCGTATTCGCCGGTCGGCGCCAGGCCGTACTTGAAGAACGGACCGACGGTCTGCGATGGGGTGATCCCGTTATCCTGCACGTTAGTGGTTCTCCATGGGCGTGGCGTTCTTGCCGCGCAGCACGATGTCAAAACGGTAGCACAGCGCCCATCCGGGCTGGGTGTTCTCGAGGTCGAACGACGAGACCATCCGCGCGCGCGCCTTCTCGTCCGGCACCGAGTTGAAGATCGGGTCGAACGGAAATAACGGGTCGGCCGGGAAGTACATCTGCGTCACCAGGCGCGTGACGAAGGAATGGCCGAACACCGAGAGATGGATGTGCGCGGGACGCCAGGCATTGTGGTGATTGCCCCAGGGATAGGCGCCGGGCTTGATGGTGACGAAGCGGTAGTAGCCGGCGGCATCGCTCACGGTGCGGCCGGCGCCGGTGAAATTCGGATCGAGCGGCGCCGGATGCTGGTCGCTGACGTGGACGTAGCGGCCGCAGGAATTGGCCTGCCAGATCTCGACCAGCGAGTTCGGTACACCGCGGCCGTCCTCGTCGCGCACATGGCCGTGCACGATGATGCGCTCGCCGATCGGCTCGCCACTATGTTGCGTGGTCAGATCGTTGTCGCCCGCGCGCACGGTCTCGTGGCCGTAGACCGGGCCGGTCAATTCCGACAGTGTGTGACGCATCGGGATCAAGGGCTTGTTCGGCGCCCGCTTGATCGAGCTCTTGTACTCGGGCGACAGCGGCAGCGGATGCGCCTTGTTGCTGGCGACGGGATAGATGAATGTCATTGGCGAACTCCTCCCCGGCCATTGTCGGTCCAGCCGGTCAACGCTTCCGCCATTCATTATAGGATATAACTAATTTGGGGAAGCGGGTTTAGGCCTCCTCCGCCGCCCCTATTTTATCGGCGGACGCGGCAGCACGGCCTCGCCGGGTTCGAGCCTGTAGGTGTGGTCCAGCGAGTACCAGGGCATCGACACGTCGGGCGCAGTCGGATGCGGGGTATCGTGGCGCTGGAACTTGCCGATCAACGCCTGCGTCACCCCGAATTGCACGTCGCTGTCGATATGCGGATCGGCGGGATCGTAGACCTGGGAGATCAGCGTCTTGAATCCCGGCTTGAAGATCAGGGCATGCAGATGCGCCGGGCGATAGGGATGGCGGCTCTGCGCCTCGAGCAGGCGGCCGACCACGCCATTGGTCGGAATGGGATAGCCGATCATCATCACCGAGCGGAAGGCGAAGCGTCCGTGCTGGTCGGTCGTGAACTTGCCGCGCAGGTTCATGTCGGCCTGCTCAGGATCCTGGTTCTCATAGAGGCCAACGGGAGAAGCGTGCCACACATCGACCTCCGCGCCCGCGACAGGACGACCGTGCTTGTCGACGACGCGGCCGTTGACGAACAGCGGCGCACCCGGTGTCTCCGAGCGCACGATCGATCCGCCATTCTCGACCCGCGGCGAGTTCAGCCGCCAGAACGGTCCGAGCAGCGACTGATCGGTTTCGGTATTGCCGTTGTCCCCATTATTGAGCAGGCACACCAGCGGGGACACGCCGAGCGAGCCCGCCATCAGCACGACTTCGTTGTGGGTGTCGGTGGTCAGCTGGCCGAGCTCGGCGATGACCGCGGTGGCCTCGCGAAACTCCTTCTCGGTCAGGCGAACGTCGCGCACGAAGGCGTGCAGGTGCTTGACCAGGGAGATCATGATCTGGCGCAGCCGCGGATCGGATGTCCGCTCCATAACTGCCAGGGCCGCGGCCGTGACATCCTGCTCGCGCTCGATGATCATGGGCTATTTTCTCACTTTCATTCCGGGATGCGAGAGACACCGCGCGAACCCGGCTTCTTCGCCTCTCCGCTTGCCGGAAGAGGCCGGCGCGCAAGGCGCGGCGGGTAAAGGGGGCTCGCCGGGTGTCCGACTTTCACCGGCCTTGCGGAGATTCCCCCTCCCCCCTCTCCCCGCAAGCGGGGAGCAGGGGGAGAGAGAGCTCAGTTCAGCTTCTCGATCGCGACCGCGACACCCTGGCCGACGCCAACGCACATGGTGGCCAGAGCCAGCTTGCCGCCGCGCTTCTCCATGCCGTGCACGGCGGTGAGCACGAGGCGTGCGCCGCTCATGCCGAGGGGATGGCCGAGCGCGATGGCACCGCCATGCGGATTGACGAAGTCGGCATCGTCGGCAACGCCGAGCTGGCGCATGCAGGCGATGCCCTGCGAGGCGAAGGCCTCGTTGAGCTCGATCAGGTCGAAATCGCTGATCTTCTTGCCGAGACGCTCCATCAGCTTGCGGGTGGCCGGCACCGGACCGATGCCCATGATGCGGGGCGGCACGCCGGCCGAGGCGAGGCCGAGGATGCGCGCGCGGGGCGTCAGGCCGTGCTTCTTCACGGCAGCTTCGGAAGCGAGGATCATCGCGGCGGCGCCGTCATTGACGCCGGAGGCGTTGCCGGCGGTGACCGTGCCCGGATTGCGCACGATCGGCTTCAGTTTTGCCAAACCTTCCAGCGTGGTCTCAGGGCGCGGATGTTCGTCCTTGTCGACCGTGATGGGGCCAGCCTTGCCGCCGGGAATGGTGATGGGCGTTATTTCTTCCGCGAAATACCCCGCCGCGATCGCCTTGCCCGCGCGCTGCTGCGAGCGGATCGCGAAGGCATCCTGGTCGGTGCGCGAGACCTGGAATTCCTCGGCGACGTTCTCGCCGGTCTCCGGCATCGCATCGACGCCGTACTGCGCCTTGAGCAGCGGATTGATGAAGCGCCAGCCGATGGTGGTGTCGAATATCTCGGCCGAACGCGAGAACGCTTCCTGCGCCTTGCCCATCACGAAAGGTGCGCGGGTCATGGATTCGACGCCACCGGCAATCGCAAGCTCGATCTCGCCGGAGCGGATGGCGCGGCCCGCGGCGCCGACCGCATCGAGGCCGGAGGCGCAGAGCCGGTTCAGGGTCTGGCCGGGAACCGAGTCCGGAAGGCCCGCCAGCAGCAGCGCCATGCGCGCGACGTTGCGGTTGTCCTCGCCGGCCTGGTTGGCACAGCCGAGGAAGACTTCGTCCACCTGCGCCCAGTCGAGATCGGGATGCTTGGCCATCAGCGCCTTGATCGGGGCTGCGGCGAGATCGTCGGCGCGCACTTTGGCGAGCGAGCCGCCGAAACGGCCGATCGGGGTCCGCACGGCATCGCAGATAAAGACGTCACGCATCGTTGTTCTCCCTGAATGCCGCGATCCGGCCAAATTCTTCAATGTCGGCGGAGTTTTAGGAGGGCGCCCGCGGCAGGTCAATTGACGGTTTCGCGTGCGATCTGCAGGGGCCTGCGGCCCGCCACGCATGCCGCGGTGCGGACAACGTGGAAAACCCGCTCCTGCCGGCCAAACCGATAGGAGCACAGGGCGAAATTTTGTAGGTTGCGCCGCCCATGACCATGCAACAGCCGATACCCGTACCGCCGCCCGACGAAGCGCCCGCACCGCAGGCGGAAGCCGTTGCGCGCGTCACGCCGATGATGGAACAGTACCTCGAGATCAAGGCGGCGCATCAGGGCCTCTTGCTGTTCTACCGGATGGGCGATTTCTACGAGCTGTTCTTCGAGGACGCCGAGATTGCCTCGAGGACGCTCGGCATCGTGCTGACCAAGCGCGGCAAGCATCAGGGCGCCGACATCCCGATGTGCGGCGTGCCGGTCGAGCGCTCCGAGGATTATCTGCACCGCCTGATCTCGGCCGGCCACCGGGTCGCGGTCTGCGAGCAGACCGAGGATCCTGCGGCCGCGAAAGCGCGCGGCAACAAGAGCGTCGTGCGCCGCGGTGTGGTGCGGCTGGTCACGCCGGGCACGCTGACCGAGGACACGCTGCTCGATGCGCGCGCCAACAATTACCTGCTGGCGATCGCGCGGGCGCGTTCGTCCGCAGGCGGCGACCGCTTCGGGCTCGCCTGGATCGACATCTCGACGGCCGAATTCGTGGTGACCGAGGTTTCGGGCGGCGAGCTCGCCGCGACGCTGGCGCGCATCAACCCGAACGAGGCGATCGTCACCGACGCGCTCTATAACGACAGCGAGCTCGGCCAGACCCTGCGCGAGCTGCCGGCGGTGACGCCGCTGACCCGCGACGTCTTCGACGGCCCCACCGCCGAGAAGCGCCTCTGCGACTATTTTGCGGTCGCGACCATGGATGGGCTGGCGCAGCTCACACGTCTGGAAGCCACGGCCGCGGCTGCGGCCGTCACCTATGTCGACCGCACCCAGGTCGGCAAGCATCCGCCGCTGTCGCCGCCCGCGCGCGAGGCCTCGGGCGCGACCATGGCGATCGATCCGGCCACCCGCGCCAATCTCGAGCTGACGCGGACGCTCGCGGGCGAGCGCCGCGGCTCGCTGCTCGACGCCATCGACTGCACCGTGACCTCGGCCGGCTCGCGTCTGCTCGCGCAGCGGCTGGCGGCACCACTGACCGATGCGTCGGCCATCGCGCGTCGCCTCGATGCGGTCGGCACCTTCGTAACGGACTCGGCCACACGGGAAGACATTCGCAGCATTTTGCGCGGCGCGCCGGACATGTCTCGCGCGCTGGCCCGTCTCTCGGTCGGCCGCGGCGGCCCGCGCGATCTCGCCGGCCTCCGCGACGGCATCCTGGCCGCCGACCAGGTGCTGGCGCGGCTCGGCGAGCTCGACCAGCCGCCGCAGGAGATCGCAGCGGTGATGGCGGCGCTGAAGCGGCCGTCGCGCGAGCTTGCCGCTGAATTCGCCCGCGCGCTCGACGAGCAGCTGCCGCTGATCAAGCGCGATGGCGGCTTCGTTCGCCAGGGCTATGAGCCCGCGCTCGACGAAGCCCGGAACCTGCGCGACGCCTCGCGCCTCGTGGTCGCCTCGATGCAGGCCCGCTACGCCGACGACACCGGCGTGAAGGGCCTCAAGATCCGACACAACAACGTGCTCGGCTATTTCGTCGAGGTCACCGCACAGCACGGCGACAAGCTGATGTCGGCGCCGCTGAACGCGACCTTCATCCACCGTCAGACGCTGGCGGGCCAGGTGCGCTTCACGACTGCCGAGCTCGGCGAGATCGAAGCCAAGATCGCCAATGCGGGTGATCGCGCGCTCGGGCTCGAGCTCGAGATCTTCGAGAAGCTCTGCGCCAAGGCGCTCGAGATCAGCGACGATCTGCGCGCGGCAGCGCAAGGATTTGCGCTGCTCGACGTTGCGACGTCGCTGGCCAAGCTCGCCGTCGACGAGAACTACGTGCGGCCTGAGGTCGACGGCTCGCTCGCTTTCGCGATCGAAGCCGGCCGCCATCCCGTGGTCGAACAGGCGCTCAAGCGCAACGGCGAGCCGTTCATCGCCAATGCCTGCGATCTCTCGCCTGGCCCCGCGCAGAAATTCGGCCAGCTCTGGCTGCTGACCGGCCCCAACATGGCCGGTAAATCGACCTTCCTGCGCCAGAACGCGTTGATTGCGCTGCTCGCCCAGATCGGCAGCTTCGTGCCGGCGACGCGCGCACGAATCGGCATCATCGACCGCCTGTTCTCGCGCGTCGGCGCCGCCGATGATCTCGCCCGCGGCCGCTCCACCTTCATGGTGGAGATGGTCGAGACCGCGGCGATCCTGAACCAGGCCGGCGAGCGCTCGCTCGTGATCCTAGATGAGATCGGCCGCGGCACCGCGACCTTCGACGGCCTCTCGATCGCCTGGGCCGCGATCGAGCATCTGCACGAGAGCAACCGCTGCCGCACGCTGTTCGCGACGCATTATCACGAGCTGACCGCTCTCTCGGCCAAGCTGCCGCGCATGTTCAATGCGACGGTGCGGGTGAAGGAATGGCAGGGCAATGTCGTGTTCCTGCACGAGGTGCTGCCGGGCTCGGCCGACCGCTCCTACGGCATTCAGGTGGCCAAGCTCGCCGGCCTGCCAGCCGCGGTGATCACGCGCGCCAAATCCGTGCTTTCCAAGCTGGAGGCGCAGGACCGCGGCCAGACCGCGCGTGCGCTGGTGGACGATCTGCCGCTGTTCGCGGTCCCTTCCCGCGCCGCCGCCGAAGCCGCGCCGCCGAGCGGGGCCGAGCTGTTGATGGAAGCCGTGAAGGCGCTGCACCCTGACGAGATGTCTCCGCGCGAGGCGCTCGATGCGCTGTATGCATTGAAGGCCAGGCTGCCGAAGCAGTGAAGGTGTAAGCCACCCCTTCTGTCTCCTGGGAAATGAAAGAGGTGGTTACGCCGGCGGACTGCGCTTCGCGCAGCCGCTTGCTAATCCACCCAACAGTTCTCCCCTACGCCCGCGCCGCGATCGCCGCGGCTTCCGCGGCGGCGCGCTGCATGCTGGTCGACATCTCGTTCGTGACCGTGCTCTGCTCCTCGACGGCGGCGGCGGTCGAGGTCACGTATTCGCTGACATTGTTGATCGCCTGCTTGATCGAGCCGAGCGCGCTGACGACGTCGCCGGAGATGCCGTTGAGGCTGCCGATCTCCTGGCCAATCTTGTCGGTCGCCTGCTTGGCCTGGTTGGCGAGGCTCTTCACTTCGGAAGCGACCACTGCGAAACCGCGGCCGGCTTCGCCGGCGCGGGCGGATTCGATCGTGGCGTTGAGCGCGAGCAGGTTGATTTGGCCGGTGATGTTGTTGATCATCTCGACGATGCCGCTCATCGCCTGCGCCGCCTCGGTGAGGCGCTGCGCCTGGGCGTCAGCGGCGGCGACCTGGTCCACCGCGCTCATCGCCGTCTCGCGCGATTTGGTCATCGCCTCCGAAATCTCCCGCACCGAGGCGTTCAGCTCCTCGGACCCGGCGGCGACCGATTCCATCATGGCGCGGACGCGCTCGTTCCCCATGCGGACCAGCACCTGCCGCGTGGTGTCGGTGGCATATTTCACGACCTTGAACGGCTTGCCGTTGAGATCGAGGATCGGGTTGTAGGAGGCCTGGATGTAGACCTCCTTGCCACCCTTGCCGATGCGCTTGTATTCCCCTGCCTGGTACTGGCCGCGGCCGAGCGTGGCCCAGAACTCGCGATAGGCGGCGCCGTCGCGCTCGGCGGGCTCGACGAACATGCTGTGATGCTTGCCCTTGATCTCGGCCAGGGAATAGCCGAGCGTGGCGAGGAAGTTGGCATTCGCCGTGATGATCGTGCCGTCCATGTTGAACTCGATCACGGCCTGCGCCTTGTCGATCGCCTCGATCTGCCCGGCTCGGTCGGCGTTCTTCAGCTTTTCCACGGTAATGTCGGTTGCATACTTGACCACGCCGAACGGCTTGCCGTTCTCGTCGAGCAGAGGATTGTAGGAAGCAAGGATCCAGACTTCGCGGCCGCCCTTGCCGATCCGCTTGAACTCGCCGGCCTGGTATTCACCACGGTTGAGCTTCGCCCAGAACTCGCGATAGGTGGCACCATCCCGTTCGGCCGGTGCGACGAACATGCTGTGATGCTTGCCCTGGATCTCGGCAAGCGAATAGCCGAGTGCCTTGCAGAAATTCTCGTTGGCGGCGACGATGGTGCCATCGAGCTTGAACTCGATCACGGCCTGGGCACGGCTGCTGGCGGCGATCTTCGAGGCATCGGTCATGCTCCGGATCTTCTTCTCGGTGATGTCGGTCGCAATCTTGGCGACCATCACCGCCTTGCCGTCGCCGTCGAGCACCGGGTTGTAGGATGCTTCGATCCAGACCTCGCGGCCGCCCTTCGCGATTCGCTTGAACTCGCGGGCCTGATACTCGCCACGATTCAGTGCGGCCCAGAAAGCCTTGTACTCGGCGGTCGCGCGCTGTTCGGCCGGCAGGAACATGGAGTGATGATTGCCCTGGATCTCGTCGAGCCGATAGCCGAGCGCATCGAGAAAATTCTTGTTGGCCGTGATGATCGTCCCATCGAGTTTGAATTCGACCATCGCCTGCGAGCGGCCAATGGCATCGAGCCGCGCCTGTGCATCACTATGGGACTTGCGACCGAACATCCAAATGTCTCCTCGCTGAGAAATCGTTTTTCATGACGCAGCCAGCGTTGCCCGCGCGCTCGAAAATTTCGGCTCGCCGGTCGCTCGATTCTAGTGGAACTGTAGGCCGCCGCATTTGACGTGGGCGGCCGCCGCCGCTGACAAGTATATTTACGGACAAGGCACAAAGATTAAATTAACGACGCTATCAAAAACCCGCGGCCGAGCACCGGAGAACTACGAGGCGGATCACCGCAAAATTTCTGTACGGAATGCTTACGCTTCAATGCGCTGCCTTCGGCGCCCATCCCACCACAGCATCAAGTTCCACGTCACGCAGGTTGCAAGCGCCAGAAAAAGACCAATCACCGATCCAGATTTAACGACCGCAACGTGCATCACTGCGATCGCCATACCGAATCCGAGCAGGCCCCAGGCGGAGTTGGCGAGCACGGCCGCCGTCGGGGGACCGCCGATGCGCGGATGCAGGATCAGCATGATGCTGGAGAACACCACGGGGTACAGCGCGATGATGCCGCTGATGCGCGGACCGACCCAGCCGGAGGTCGAGACCACGATGGCGACGAGGGTCGCGACCAGCCCAGCCCGCATCGGGACGTCATACCAGCGGCGCGTCACCAGCGGCATTTTCGCATGGCGATAGCCTGCGAGCAGCGGAATGCAGATGCCGAATGCGATCAGGTTGGCGGCAAGGCCGGCTGTGAGCGTCCACTCGAACTGGCGGATGATCGAGGCAAGCACGATCCACACCGCGATGGCGCTTCCGCAACTCACGAGCATGCCGTGCCGCTGCGACAGCACGACATAGGTAAGGCACATGAAGATCGTCGCCGCATTGACCGGCAGGCTTGCCAGCGCGCCCTGCGCGACGAAGGCGGCGTCGTGGTCGAGCGCGAGGAAGACGTAGGAGGGGCCTGCCGAGATCGGCAGGGTCGCGACCAGCGCGCCGATCACCGGACCCGAGCGCTCGGCGATCATCGACGCCGTCACGACGAACGCTGCCGCGATCGCCATGCGCAAGAGCAGGAAGAGGATGAAGTGGAAGTCGAGGGACATTTCACGCGGGATATTATTGTTGAGGAATTTTCCGCGGGCTCGTTCAGCTCTCCCGAAGGAGAGGTCGATTTGCGCAGCAAATCGGGTGAGGGCTTCAGGTCCCACGAGGGAGCGCAACCCCTCACCCTCGCCTTCGGCGCGACCTCTCCCTATGGGAGAGGTGGGCAGTCACATCCTTTGCATCGACACCGAGACCTTCGGGCCGTTCTTGATGGTCTGGTAGACCACGCAGTAACGCTCGGTGAGTTTCAGCAGCAGATCGAGCTTGTCCTGCGGCGCCGGCGTCTCGACCTCGAAGCGGAGGCGGATTTCGGCGAAGCCGACCGGCGTCTCCTTGTCGACGCCGAGCGTGCCGCGGAAATCGAGATCGCCCTCGGCATAGACGTTGCCGGTCTTCAGCGGCACCTCGATCGCGGTGGCGACCGATTTCAGCGTGACGCCGGCGCAGGCCACCAGCGCTTCGAGCAGCATGTCGCCGGAGCAGAGCTCGAGCCCGGAGCCGCCGGTGGCGGGATGCAGGCCAGCCATCGCGATGGCGCGGCCGGTCTCGACCTTGCACGCGATACCTTCGCCCTCGGTGGAACCCTTGGCCTTCAAGGTGATCAGCGCGGCCTTGGGATCGGCCTTGTAGCGCTCCTTGATCGGGGCCTGCATCTGGCGCAGTTCGGCGGCGTCCATTGTCGTTCTCTCCCGGAAAAATCGTCCCTCGATTTACCGGCTCAGCGCGACATTGTCACCACCACATGGCCTGGCCGGGACCCTGGGTTGCGTCCCGGTCGGGCACGCGGCGGTCGAGCGAACGGTCGAGCGAGGTCAAGACACTTCGCTTGAAAGTTTCGAACAGCGGCGAATTGCGGTCGCGCGGCCGGCCGAGATTGATCTCGATGTGGTCGAACAGCCGGCCGGGCCGCGGCCGCATCACCAGCACGCGATCGGCCAGCACCACGGCCTCGTCGACGTCATGTGTGACGAGGATCAAGGTCGGCCGCGTGTCGGCCCAGAGGTCGAGCAGATGATCCTGGAGGTCGCGACGCGTGAAGGCATCGAGCGCGGAGAACGGCTCGTCGAGCAGCAGCACCTCGGGCTGCGGCACCAGCGCCCGCGCAATCGCGACGCGCTGCGCCTGCCCGCCCGAAAGCTCGCGCGGCCAGGCCTGTGCCTTGTCGGCAAGCCCGACGCGCTCCAGCGCGCGCGCTACCTTTGCGCGCCGCTCAGCCGCCGGCAGGTCGGCGAGGCCGAAGCCGATATTGTCGGCGACGCTGAGCCAGGGCAAAAGCCGCGGCTCCTGGAAGATGATGCCGATTTTTGCGTGCGGCGAGCTGATCGCTTCGCTGTCGAGCGTCACGGTGCCCGAGCTGGCACGGTCGAGGCCGGCGATGGCGCGGAGCAGTGTGGACTTGCCGCAGCCGGAGCCGCCGATGATGGCGATGATCTCGCCTTGGCGGATCTCGGCGGAGAAGCGCGCCAGCGCCTCGACGCCGTTGGGGTAGGTCTTGCTGACCCGGTCGAGCGCGAGCATCGCGTTACGCTCCCCTCGCGCGGGAGAAGGCATCCTGCCAGCGCAGGAACGGCGCGGCCGCAAGTTCGATCAGCCAGTCCGTGAGCTTGCCGAGGATGGCGAAGATCACGATGGCGGCGAGGATCTGCGCGGGCTTGCCGAGCTGCTGGCCGTCGAGCAGGAGATAGCCGAGGCCCTCGGAGGCGCCGATCAGTTCGGCCGCGACCACGAACATCCAGCCGAGACCGAGGCCGACGCGCAAGGAAACCACGTAAGCCGGCAGCACCGCGGGCAGCAGGATGCGGCGTATCATCGCGAAACCGGAGAGGCGGAAGGTGCGGCCGACCTCCACGATCTTGCGATCGACCGAGAGGATCGCGCCCATCACGCCGAGATAGACCGGAGAGAACACGCCAACCGCGATCAGCGCGATCTTCGAGGTCTCGAAGATGCCGAGCCAGAGGATGAACAGCGGCACCCAGGCGAGCGACGGGATCGCGCGCAGCGCCTGCACGGTCGGATCGAGCAGCCGCCGCGCCAGCGACCAGTAGCCGGAAATCGCGCCGAGCAGCGTGCCCGCGACCACGCCGAAGGCGAAGCCGAGCCCGACGCGCCACAGCGTCGCAGTGATGTGACGCACCAGCTCGCCGGACCGGGCGAGCTCGGTGAGGGTGGTGAAGATGCGCGAAGGCGGCGGCACCAGGCGCCCGTTGGACCAGCCGGACCAGACCACGAGCTCCCAGCCAAGCGCGAGCGTCACCGGCAGCAGCAGCCCGAGCACCGGCCGCGCATAGCGCGACAGCCGCGACGGCGCGGCGGCGCTTTCGGCGGGTTCCGAAGTCTGTTGCAGCACTGGAACGTCGGAGATCATGGCCGGTAGGAAGCGCGTCTGACGAGGGAATGCAACACTACTATTGCCGCGCCTGATGCTGCCGTCTTCCTTCTCCCCTTGTGGGAGAAGGTGGCGCGAAGCGTCCGATCAGGGTTCTTTCCACTCGCAAAACTGTTCGTGAGGATGGATCCCTCACCCGGCTTCGCGTTCCGCGAAGCCACCCTCCCCCACAAGGGACCACAAGGGCGGAGGGCAGGAAGATCAATTCGTCGGCAGCGGGACCTGGTCGTCGATCAGGGCGTCGAGCGTGGCCTTCACATCGACCTTGGCGTCGACGACGCCGGCCTGTTGCAGGGCGAGGCCGGCGGCGAGGATCGACTCGCGCTGGGGCGCGCCGATGCGGCTGTGGCTGAGGTCGGTGCGCTCCTTGAGCTGCTTGTCGACAACGGCTTCTGGAAGCTTCGTCACCGCGATGAAGGTCTTCTTCAGCTCGTCGTAATTCGCCAGCGAATACTTTCGCGCTTCTTCGTACACCGCGAGCACGCGGCGGGCGGCATCCGGATAGTCCTTCAGGAACTGCTCGCGCACATTGAGGACACCCCAGGTGTTGGCATCGGCCTTGCGATAGAACAGCTTTGCGCCTTCCTCGACTTCGGCCTGCGCCATCATGGGATCGAGACCGGCCCAGGCATCGACATCGCCGCGGATCAAAGCGGTCTTGCCGTCGGCGTGCTGCAGCAGCACCGGCGTGATGTCCTTCTCGGTCAGACCCGCACCCAGCAGCGCACGCACCAGGAAGATGTGCGGATCGGTGCCGCGCGTCACCGCGACGCGCTTGCCCTTGAGATCGGCCACATCAGCGATCCTGGAATCCTTGCCTGTCACCAGCGCTGTCCATTCGGGACGCGAATAGACGTAGATCGACTTGATCGGGTTGCCGTTGATCCTCGCGACCAGCGCCGCCGAGCCCGCGGTCGAGCCGAAATCGATCGAGCCGGCATTGAGGAATTCGAGCGCCTTGTTGGAGCCGGCCGACTGCACCCACGTGATGGTGATGCCGTCCTTGGCGAACTCCCTCTCGAGCAGCCCCTTCTGCTTCAGCACCAGCGACACCGGGTTGTAGGTCGCCCAGTCGATGCGGATTTCCTTGAGCGGATCGGCGGCCTCTGCCGCCGGGCTCATTGCGAGCGCCACCGCGCCAGCCAGAAGAATGCGTCGCGTAATCCCAGTCATGCCCGAACTCCTCAAAAACTTTGTTGTTTTTCAATGAGTTATATCCAGAGGTCAACGAGAAAATCCGACCCTTGAAAGGGCACCGGCTGAGAACAGATTTGCCCGAAGCCGGCCTTTTCCAGCACGGAACGACTATTGCCAGCGAATGACGGGTGACAGCGCCTGTCGCCTCTTATATCCGGTGAGACATGGACAGCGTCGCAACTGAGCACAAGCCTGAGGTGGACGATCGCTTCGACACCGCGCGGATCACCGCCGCGATCGATGCGCTTGCCGAGAAGCACGAGGGACGCGAGGACGCGTTCCGCACCGCCATGGCGCAACTGCTCAAGGCCGAGCTGATCGCGGCGCGCGCCGCGGCGCAGACGATCCTGCTGAAGGACCGTCACGGCCGCCGCTGCGCCGAACGACTGTGCCATGTGCAGGACGAGATCATCCGCATCCTCTATTCGGCCGCGACGCGTCATCTCTACCGCTCGCACATCCCGAGCGGCGCCGAGCGGATGGCGGTGGTGGCGACCGGCGGCTACGGCCGCGGCCTGATGGCGCCCGAGTCCGACATCGATCTCTTGTTCATCCTGCCCTACAAGCAGACCGCCTGGGGTGAGCAAGTCGCCGAAGCCATCCTCTATTGCCTCTGGGACATGGGCCTGAAGGTCGGTCACGCCACGCGCTCGGTCGATGAATCGATCCGCCAGGCGCGCGGCGACATGACCATCCGCACCGCGATCCTGGAGACGCGGTTCCTCACCGGCGACCAGCCGCTCTACGACGAGCTGGTCGAGCGCTTCGACAAGGAGGTGGTGCAGGGCACCGCGTCCGAATTCGTCACGGCAAAGCTCGCGGAGCGCGAGGAACGGCATCGCCGCGGCGGTCAGTCGCGTTATCTGGTCGAGCCCAACGTCAAGGACGGCAAGGGCGCGCTGCGCGACCTGCACACGCTGTTCTGGATCGCCAAATACGTCTACCGCGTCCGCGACACCGACGAGCTCGTCGAGCGCGGCGTGTTCGACGCGCAGGAATACCGCAGCTTCCGTCGCTGCGCCGACTTCCTCTGGTCGGTGCGCTGCAACCTGCATTTCTACTGTGGCCGCGCCGAGGAGCGCCTGTCCTTCGACCTGCAGCGCGAGATCGCGATCCGGCTCGGCTACACCTCGCATCCCGGCATGCAGGACGTCGAGCGCTTCATGAAGCACTACTTCCTGGTCGCCAAGGAGGTCGGCAACCTCACCGCCATCCTGTGCGCCAAGCTCGAGGACCAGCAGGCCAAGCCCGCGCCGGTGCTGAGCCGGGTGATGGCGCGGCTGCGGCCGACCGCGGTGAAGCGGCGCGTCCCCGATAGCGACGACTTCATCGTCGACAACAACCGCATCAACGTCGCCGCGCCCGACGTGTTCAAGCACGATCCGGTCAATCTGATCCGCATCTTCCGCCTGGCGCAGAAGAACAACCTCGCCTTCCATCCGGATGCGATGCGCGACGTGACGCGCTCGCTCGGCCTGATCAACGCGCAGCTGCGTGAGAATCCCGAAGCCAACCGGCTGTTCATGGAGATCCTGACCTCCGACAACGCCGAGATCGTGCTGCGGCGGATGAACGAGACCGGCGTGCTCGGCCACTTCATCCGCGCCTTCGGCAAGATCGTCTCGATGATGCAGTTCAACATGTATCATCACTACACCGTCGACGAGCACCTGATCCGCTGCATCGGCTTCCTCCAGGAGATCGAGCGCGGCGGCATCGAGGAGTTCGCTCTCGCCAGCGACCTGATGCGCAAAACGAGACCCGAGCACCGCGCGGTGATATACATCGCAACGCTGCTGCACGACGTCGCCAAGGGCCGTCCCGAGGATCACTCGATCGCCGGCGCCAAGGTGGCGCGGCGGCTGTGCCCGCGGCTCGGCTTCAGCCCGGCCGACACTGAGCTCGTGGCCTGGCTGATCGAGGAGCATCTGACGATGTCGACGGTCGCGCAGTCGCGCGACCTCTCCGATCGCAAGACCATCGAGAATTTTGCCGCCGTGGTGCAGTCGGTCGAGCAGATGAAGCTGCTGACGATCCTCACCACCGCCGACATCCGCGGCGTCGGCCCCGGCGTGTGGAACGGCTGGAAGGCGCAGCTCTTGCGCTCGCTGTATTACGAGACCGAGCCGGTGCTCACGGGCGGCTTCTCGGAAGTGGATCGCGGCAAGCGCCTCGCCGTCGCGCACGCCGAATTCCGCATGGCCTTCGCCGAGTGGCCGAAGGACGAGCTCGACGCCTATATCGGCCGGCATTATCCGGCCTATTGGCTCAAGGTCGAGCTACCGCGAAAAATCCGCCATGCCCGCTTCGTCCGCTCCAGCGAGCAGGCCGGCCACAAGCTCGCAATCAATGTCGGCTTCGACGAGGTGCGCGGCGTCACCGAGCTCACGATCTTCGCCGCCGACCATCCCTGGCTGCTGTCGATCATCGCCGGCGCGTGCGCCTCGGCCGGGGCCAACATCGTCGACGCGCAGATCTACACCACGACCGACGGCCGTGCGCTCGACACCATCTCGATCTCCAGGGAATACGACCGCGACGAGGACGAGGGACGGCGCGCCACACGCATCGGCGAGATGATCGAGGACGTGCTGGAAGGCAAGCTGCGCCTGCCCGAAGTGGTGGCGCGGCGCACCGTGCGCAGCAAGGCAAAGCCCTTCGTGATCGAGCCGGAAGTGACCATCAACAACCAGTGGTCCGACCGCTACACCGTGATCGAGGTCTCCGGCCTCGACCGCCCCGGCCTGCTCTACGAGCTGACCACCGCGATCTCGAAGCTCAATCTCAACATCGCCTCGGCCCATGTCGCGACCTTCGGCGAGCGCGCCCGCGACGTGTTCTACGTCACTGACCTCCTTGGCGCACAGATCAACGCGCCGACCCGGCAGTCCGCGATCAAGAGCGCGCTGACCCACGTGATGGCCAGCGACAAGGCGGTGCAGCCGGCGGCATAGAGGCAGGCAAGCATCTTTCTCCACTCGTCATTCCGGTGCGCGCGTAGCGCGAACCGGAATCCATTCATCCGCCGAGCCGGTGGCACGATAGATTCCGGGCTCGCCGCTTGCGCGAA
This sequence comes from Bradyrhizobium sp. SMVTL-02, assembly GCF_051853005.1. Lineage (NCBI taxonomy): Bacteria > Pseudomonadati > Pseudomonadota > Alphaproteobacteria > Hyphomicrobiales > Nitrobacteraceae > Bradyrhizobium > Bradyrhizobium sp. SMVTL-02. The sequence continues at coordinate 8,313,972 of NZ_CP182469.1, forward strand.
GCCCCGGAATGACGAGAGGAGAGATCTAAACCTCCACGCCCTCGTGCCGCAGCAGCCAGCGCTTGCGCTCCAGCCCGCCGCCATATTTCACCAGCGAGCCATCGGCGCCGACCAGGCGATGGCACGGCAGCACCACGCTGATCGGGTTGGAGCCGTTGGCATGGCCGACGGCGCGAATGGCTTTTGGCATAGCGATCCTTGCGGCCATCGCACCGTAGCTCATCGTGGTGCCGGCCGGGATTTGCGCCAGCGCGGTCCAGACCTTTTGCTGGAACGGCGTGCCGGCGACGCGCCATGCGACACCTGCCAGCTGGCCGAGATCGCCTTCGAAATAGCCCGACAGCGCAGTCCGCATCCCAGCCGGCGCGGGCCGATGGCTGAGATCCACGGCACCATAGTGCAGGCGCAACAGCTCGCGCATGCGATGCTCATAGTGGTCCCAGTCGAGCGCCCGCAGATTGCCCTCGGCATCGGTGACCAGCAACGCAATCCCGATCGGCGTCGCCATGCGATCGAGACCGAAGCGTTCAGGCGTCTTGGTTGATCGAACGGGCATTGCGGCACCAGCAATCGAAACACACCCATCGCACTTGCCATGGCGGCCATGCTAGCGTCCACCCGAAAGCTGACGCTTTTGGGGGAGCTCACCTTGAACCTGATCGCCAATGTCCTGGTGGCGCTGGTCGCCGCACTGCACGCCTGCTTCCTGATCCTGGAGATGTTCCTCTGGGACAAGCCACAGGGCCTGAAGGTTTTCCGCAACACGCCGGAGAAGGCCGCAATCACGAAGGTGCTGGCCGCCAATCAAGGGCTCTATAACGGCTTCCTGATCGCCGGTCTGATCTGGGGCCTCGTCCACGGCAATCCAGCCTTCGCGTTCCAGATCAAGGTATTCTTCCTGCTCTGCGTGATCGTGGCCGGGGCCTATGGCGCGGCGACCGTCAGCGCGCGGATTCTGATCGTGCAGGCGTTGCCGGCCGCGGTCGCGCTGGTTGCGCTGATTCTCGCCTGAGACGCTTCGGCGCAGCGCCGCGATCCTTGCGCGGCGGCTGCCCTTCCTCCACAATCCCAGGCAGCGATGGCGCCTGCAACAACGGAAAAGACCATCGGTCGAAAATTCCGTCAGGAGGAACAACCCAACATGAGCAATCGCAGAGCCTTCCTAGCTGCCACGGCGGCGTTCGCCTTCGCGTTTTCCGCCAGCCAAGCCCTCGCCCAGAAGAAATACGACACCGGCGCGAGCGACACCGAGATCAAGATCGGCCAGACGGTGCCGTTCTCCGGTCCCTATTCCGTCTACGCCAATATCGGCAAGACGCAGGCCGCCTACTTCAAGATGATCAACGATCAGGGCGGCATCAACGGCCGCAAGATCAATCTGATCCAGTATGACGACGCCTATTCGCCGCCGAAGACCGTGGAGCAGGTGCGCAAGCTGGTCGAAGGCGACGAGGTGCTGTTCACGTTCCAGCTGATCGGCACCGCGGCCAACGCCGCCGTGCAGAAATATCTCAACGGCAAGAAGGTGCCGCAGCTTCTGGCCTCGACGGGCGCCGCACGCTTCAACGATCCGCAGAACTATCCCTGGACCATCGCCTATAATCCCAACTACGTGTCCGAGGGACGCATCTACGCCAAATACATTCTCAAGGAGCATCCGAACGCCAAGATCGGCGTGCTCTACCAGAATGACGACATGGGCCGCGACTATCTCGCGGGCCTCAAGAGCGGCCTCGGCGACAAGGCCGCCAGCATGATCGTCGGCGAGGTCTCCTACGAGGTCACCGATCCCACCGTCGACTCGCAGGTGGTCAAGCTGAAGTCGATGGGCGTCGACGTGTTCTACGATGCCTCGACGCCGAAGTTCGCGGCGCAGGCGATCAAGAAGCTCGCCGATCTCGGCTGGACGCCGGTGCACATTCTCGACATCAATGCGAGCCCGATCTCGGCGACGCTGAAGCCGGCCGGCCTCGACATCTCCAAGGGCATCATCTCGACCCAGTACGGCAAGGAGCCGGGCGATCCGCAGTGGAAGGACGATCCGGGCGTGAAGGCCTTCTTCGCCTTCATGGACAAGTATTTCCCCGAGGGCGACAAGCTCAACACCGTCAACACCTATGCCTATTCGGTGGCCGAATTGCTGACACAGGTGCTCAAGCAATGCGGCGACGACCTCACGCGCGAGAACGTCATGAGGCAGGTCGCCAACATCAAGGGCTATACGCCGAGCCTCGCGCTGCCCGGCATCAAGATCAACACCGGGCCGAACGACTTCCGCGTCAACAAGCAGATGCAGATGATGAGGTTCAACGGCGAACGCTGGGAGCTGTTCGGCCCGATCATCGAGGACACGGGACCGTCGGGTTAGTTTCGCGAACGGATCGTAGGCTGGGTTGGCCCAGCGATTGCGCGAAGCGCAAGCTGCTGGGCGTAACCCACCCTACGAACGCCGACCTTGCGTCGCAGCAACGCCTCCTCCACACTCGCCCTCAGCGGTGACGTCCGGTGTGCACAAGCGCACCGGTCAGATCACCGGCAATAACAAACTGAGGGAATTGCGAATGAGGAATGGAATGCTGCATCTGGCCACGGCAACGGCGCTGACCCTGGCGCTGTGGGCCTCTGCGGCCAATGCCCAGAAGAAATATGATCCGGGCGCCAGCGACACCGAGATCAAGGTCGGACAGACCATGCCGTTTTCGGGACCGGCGTCGGCCTATTCGTCGATCGGCAAGACCCAGGCCGCCTACTTCAAGATGATCAACGATCAGGGCGGCATCAACGGCCGCAGGATCAATCTGATCCAGTATGACGACGCCTATTCGCCGCCCAAGGCGGTGGAGCAGATCCGCAAGCTGGTCGAGAGCGACGAGGTGCTGCTGACCTTCCAGATCATCGGCACGCCCGTGAACGCGGCCGTGCAGAAATATCTCAATTCCAAGAAGGTACCGCAGCTGTTCGCAGCGACCGGCGCCTCGAGGTTCACCGATCCGAAGAACTTTCCGTGGACCATGGGCTACAATCCCAACTATTTCGTCGAAGGCCGAATCTACGGCCAGTACATTTTGAAGGAGCATTCGAACGCCAAGATCGGCGTGCTCTATCAGAACGACGACCTCGGCAAGGACTATCTGAACGGCCTCAAGGCCGGCCTCGGCGACAAGGCCGCCAAGATGATCGTGACCGAAGCGTCCTACGAGGTCTCCGATCCCACGGTCGATTCGCAGATCCTCAAGATCAAGGACGCCGGCGCTGATCTGTTCTTCAGCGCGACGACGCCGAAGCAGGCCGCGCAGGCGATCAAGAAGATCGCCGAAATGGGCTGGCATCCGGTCCAGATCGTCGACATCAACGCCACCTCGGTCGGTGCGGTGCTGAAGCCGGCCGGCCTCGATGCCGCCAAGGGCCTGATCAGCGTCAACTACGGCAAGGAACCGCTCGATCCGACCTGGAAGGACGACCCCGGCATGAAGAAGTATTTCGACTTCATGGCGAAGTACTATCCTGATGGCGATAAGGACTCGAATTTCAACACCTACGGCTACAGCACCGCGCAATTGCTGGTGCATGTGCTGAAGCAGTGCGGTGACGATCTGACGCGCGAGAACGTCATGAAGCAGGCGGCCTCACTGAAGGACGTCACCAGCGACACCGCGCTGCCCGGCATCAAGGCCAACACCTCGCCGACAGACTACCGCGTCAACAAGCAGCTTCAGATGATGAAGTTCAACGGCGAGCGCTGGGAGCTGTTCGGCCCGATCCTGGAGGATGCGGGCCCGGCGGGTTAGTGGTGATCTCGTAGGGTGGGTTATGCCCGCGGATCGCGCTTCGCGCGACCGCGAGCTAACCGACCCCACGAACTCAGGTCGGTATCTCTCCAAAGTTCTTGCCCACCGGCAGCACCGCGTGCCGGATCAGCCGCGAATCCTCCACCGCCGCCTGACGGTGCTTGACCGCTTCGCGATAGACCGGGTCGCGGATCATCTCGACGAAGGCGGCAACGCTCGGATACTCCGCGATGAAGCAATGGTCCCAGCGCTCCTCCTGCGGGCCGATCAGCATCAGCTCGAATTTGCCCTGCCAGACGATGCGGCCGCCGAGGCGTTCGAATACCGGGCCGCTCTCGCGCCCATAGGCGGCATAGGCCTCCGCGCCGCTCGCCTTGCGGCCGTCGGGGTAGGCTGCTTCCTTCCGCAAGCGCACCAGGTTGAGCATGTGGATCGGGCCCGGGCGATCGTTCTCCCGGAATTGCGCAAAGATCTCCTTGGTAGGATCGATATGGCCCATGCCTGCTCCCTTCGTGAGTTCCCTTTGTTTTACGTCGGCGATCCTAGCCTTGCCGCCCGACAAGCGGAACTGCGGTGGGCGAATGCCGCACCTCCTAATCGCGCTTTAACGCCGGGGTAACCCGGCCTTAAACAGCGACCGCTAGCGTGCAGCGGGGCGGGCTGACCGGGCGTATTTGCGTATGGCGTGGGGAAAGAAAAAGGGTGGGCGGAAGGAGCCGCTGTTCGGCTTGCCCGCGGCGCTCGCCGATCTGCGCCTGACGGCTGCGGACCGCATTCCCGGCGGCGAGGACAAGCCGAAGAAATCGGCGAAATCACCCACCAAGCGCAAGAGCGAGGATACAGGCGAGGAGCCACCGCGCGAGCGCAAGACACCGGCCGGCCGCAGCGGCGCCAGGCGCCGCTCGAAGTCGCACTTCGGAGCCGGCCTTGGCCGCCTCGTCTATTGGGGCGCGGTGGTTAGTCTTTGGGGCGTGATCGCCGTGATCGGCGTCGTGATCTATGTTGGCGCACACCTGCCGCCGATCCAGTCTCTGGAGATTCCAAAGCGCCCGCCGACGATCCAGATCGTCGGCATCGACGGCAGCATGCTGGCGCAGCGCGGCGAGATGGCCGGCGCCAATGTCGCGCTGAAGGATTTGCCGCCGTATCTGCCCAAGGCGTTCATCGCCATCGAGGACCGCCGCTTCTATTCGCATTTCGGCATCGACCCCGTCGGCATCCTGCGCGCCCTCGTCACCAACGTGCTCCATCGCGGCGTGTCGCAGGGCGGCTCGACCTTGACGCAGCAGCTCGCCAAGAACCTGTTCCTGACCCAGGAGCGCACCATGCAGCGCAAGCTGCAGGAAGCGGAGCTCGCCATTTGGCTCGAGCGCAAGCACTCCAAGGACGAGATCCTGGAGCTCTATCTCAACCGCGTCTATTTCGGCTCCGGCGCCTACGGCGTCGAAGCCGCCGCGCAAAAGTATTTCGGCAAGTCGGCCAGGAGCGTCACCGTCGCCGAGGCCGCGATGCTGGCCGGCCTCGTCAAATCGCCCTCGCGCCTTGCGCCGAACCGCAATCCCGAAGGCGCGGAGGCGCGCGCGCAGATCGTGCTCGCGGCGATGGCGGATGCAAAATTCATCACCGAAGCGCAGGCGCAGGCCTCGATCGGCCATCCCTCCTACAATGTGAAGCCGGCCGGCGCCGGCACGGTCAATTACGTCGCCGACTGGATCGGCGAGGTGCTGGACGATCTGGTCGGCCAGATCGACGAGAGCATCAAGGTGGAGACCACGATCGACCCGAAGCTGCAAAGCGTGGCCGAAGCCGCCATCATCGACGAGCTCGCGGCCAAGAGCGTGAAGTTCAATGTCAGCCAGGGCGCGCTGGTGGCGATGACGCCCGACGGCGCGGTGCGCGCCATGGTCGGCGGACGGAACTATTCCGAGAGCCAGTACAACCGCGCGGTCACCGCCAGACGCCAGCCCGGCTCCTCGTTCAAGCCGTTCGTGTACCTCACCGCCTTGGAGCAGGGGCTGACGCCCGACACGGTCCGCCAGGACGCGCCGATCGAGGTCAAGGGCTGGAAGCCCGAGAACTACACCCACGAATATTTTGGCGCGGTGACGCTGACGCAGGCGCTGGCGATGTCGCTCAACACGGTCGCCATCCGCCTCGGCCTCGAGGTCGGGCCGAAGAACGTGGTGCGCACCGCACACCGGCTCGGCATCTCCTCCAAGCTCGAGCCCAATGCCTCGATCGCGCTCGGTACCTCGGAAGTCTCGGTGGTCGAGCTGGTCGGCGCCTATGCACCCTTCGCCAATGGCGGCTTCGCGGTGGCGCCGCACGTCGTCACAAGGATCAGGACGCTCAGCGGCAAGCTGCTCTACATGCGCCAGCCCGACGAGCGGAACCAGGTCATCGACCCCCGCAATGTCGGCATGATGAATGCGATGATGCGGGAGACGCTGATATCGGGCACCGCCAAGAAGGCGGAGATCCCGGGCTGGCCGGCGGCCGGCAAGACCGGGACCAGCCAGGATTACCGCGACGCCTGGTTCATCGGCTACACCGCCAACCTCGTCACCGGCGTCTGGCTCGGCAACGACGACAACTCGCCGACCAAGAAGGCGACCGGCGGCGGCCTGCCGGTCGAAGTCTGGTCGCGCTTCATGCGCACCGCCCACGAAGGCGTGCCCGTGTCGAACCTGCCGAGCTCACCGGGCGGCTGGGGCCTGTCGAACCTCGCGCAGGCGACCTCGCAGGTGTCGCCGCCGACGGCGGCGCCGGGACCGGCACCGGCGAGCGCTGGCGGCTATCGCCCGCCGCCGACGCGCGCCAATGTGCGGCCGGAAGCGGCGGCCGGGCTCGACGGCTGGCTGATGGACCGGCTGTTTGGCGGCAATCGCTAAGCTGCGAATTGCGGTCCTCGTGGCCTCAAAACAAAAGCTGCGAAAACGACCCCATGCACAGTAGAGCGTGACATCGGCCGTGACGCCGGGGTGGATGGTGCGAAGCGTTTGATGCGGCGGGGCTAATCTGGCACGCGCCGCAATCGTCGCGCCTAAGGCGAGAGTCGCGCGAAATACCGAGAACACGTTTCCTCGGTGTCGTCCCGGCGAGGGCCGGGACACCGAGGGAGAGTTGGCCACCCGCAACGACGCGCGAGCCCTAATCCTCGACCCCGTACCGGTGCAGGTCATTGCCGTGCGTGTCGAGCCACTTCTTGGCGCGCTCCATCGACGGGCAGACTTTGCCGCAGACGCGCCAGAAGCGGGCGGAGTGGTTCATCTCGACGAGATGGGCGACCTCGTGGGCGGCGAGATAGTCGAGCACGAAGGGTGGCGCGAGGATCAGGCGCCAGGAGAACGACAGCGAGCCCGCCGAGGTGCAGGAGCCCCAGCGGCTGGACTGGTCGCGGATCGAGAGCCGCTTGACCCTGACACCGAGCTCGGCGGCATAGGATTCCGCAGACCGCTGCAGGTCGCGGCGCGCCTCGCGCTTGAGGAAGTCGCTGACGCGGCGATCGACATGCTCAAGCCCGCCGGCAACGCAGAGAATCTTTTCACCGCTGTCGCGCGTCTCGGTCCATACCGTGCCACGGGCGCCGGCGCGATGAATGATGCGATGGGGCGTGCCGCGAAGCGGTATCACCGTGCCAGGCTGGAACGGTGCAGCCTTCGGCAGGCGACCGAGACGTGCCGCGATCCAGGCGCCGTGACGCGTCGCGAAGTCTTTTGCTTCGGCGAGCGTGCCGCGCGGCGGCATGGTGAGGATGGCTTCGCGATCACTCGGATGAATTCGGAGCGTGTAGCGGCGCGCTCGGCGATGTCTTCGCAGGCGAATCGCAAAGAATTGCGACCCATGGGTGATGACGAGGGTCTTCGGTTCGTGGGGCCGCCGATAAAGGAGTGCGCGAGTGGCCATGTCTGTCAGTCCGGGGGGCAGGAGTTCACCCGGATTCTGCCATAACCACCGCCAGGGAAAGCGCTCGGCGCAAAAACAAATCATTTGCCCAATATACAGGGGTCCGGCGTCCGGGAGACCCTACAGACTGGGGTTGGAACCGGCTTTTTTCGCCCCCTCGGGACGCATGCGACACCCCCAAGCGGTGAGGCCGGACTCACTCCTATGAAGCTACCTAAATACCGCGAATCTGGGGGGGGAACTTGCCCCTGCCGGAGGCTCCGTCAGGGGCGGAAATTTCGACGGGAAAGCCGAAATACGGCTATGCCCACGCTGATCCGAGGAGCGCGCACAATCGGGCGTCTCTAAGGATGGCCACAGGGAGATCGGGGCCTTCATGGTTCGAGACGCGCGTTCCGCGCTCCTCAACATGAGGAGATTTATTCAGCCGCAAGAGCCTGCAACGAACTCGGATTCGCAGCCGAGACCATGAAGTCGTGAATCCGCGGCACGATCTCGGACTTGAAACGCGATCCGTTGAACACGCCGTAATGTCCGACGCCCTTCTGGACGTAATGAACGCGGCGATGATCGGGGATCGAACTGCACAGACCGTGCGTCGCTTCGGTCTGACCGAGGCCGGAGATGTCGTCGTTCTCGCCTTCGACCGTCATCAACGCAACGCGCATGACCTTTGAGGGATCGACGCGGGTTCCGCGATGGGTCATCTCGCCCTTCGGCAGCGAGTGCTTCACGAACACGGTGTCGACGGTCTGCAGGTAATATTCGGCCGAGAGGTCCATCACCGCGAGATATTCGTCGTAGAAGTCGCGGTGCTTGTCGACGAGGTCGCCGTCGCCCTTCACCAGATTGGCGAACAGCTGCTTGTGGGCGTCCATGTGGCGGTCGAGATTCATGCTGATGAAGCCGTTGAGTTGCAGGAATCCCGGATAGACGTCGCGCATCATGCCCGGATGCGGGAACGGCACCTTGGTGATGACGTGGTTGCGGAACCAGTCGATGCCGCGCTGCTGGGCGAGGTTGTTCACCGCGGTCGGATTGCGGCGGGTGTCGATCGGGCCACCCATCAGCGTCATCGAGGTCGGCACGAACGGATCGCGGCGCGCTTCCATGATCGAAACGGCGGCGACGACCGGCACGGACGGCTGGCACACCGCCATCACATGGGTGTTGCCGCCGAGGACGTGCAGCATCTCGATGATGTAGTCGATGTAGTCGTCGAGATCGAAGCGCCCTTCGCTGAGCGGCACCATGCGGGCATCGGCCCAGTCGGTGATGTAGACCTCGTGCGCCGGCAGGAAGGCCTCGACCGTGCCGCGCAGCAGTGTCGCATAATGGCCGGACATCGGCGCCACGATCAGCACGCGCGGCTGCGGGCTGCGCAGCGGACGGGTGAACTTGCGATCGAAGTAGAGCAGCCGGCAGAACGGCTTTTCCCAGACCGAACGGATCTCGACGGGGACGCGGATGCCGTTGACCTCGGTGTCGTCGAGGCCCCATTCCGGCTTGCCGTAGCGGCGCGTGGTGCGCTCGAACAATTCGCAGGCCGCGGCGACCGACTTGCCGACCTGGGTACGGGCCCAGGGATTGAGGGGATTCTGAAACAGCAGCTTGGTCGCGTCGGTGACTGCACGGGCGGGATTGAGAGAGGCGTGGGCCATCTCGTACATCCAGTACATCGGCGTCGTCAGGACCGGACTGCCTTCCGCAGCCAGGGGCGGGGCGCCACCAAACTCACCAATAGGCATCGCTATAATCCTCTTCGCATCGCAGCATACTGCCGAATGCGTAATATTGCGTCAATGCATGGTTCCGTACATCTACGTGGAGGAAACGATTAAATCGGCCTGAATCCACGACAAAGTGACGTTATTCACCGCCCGAGAGCAGCGAGCCGTGCTTTTTGGCGCTACGCAAAAGGGCAAGGAATGCCCAAAAAGAAGCGCCCAGAAGTACAGCATTGATGACCAACGCCTCGAGCATCAGATCGATCCTGAAGGTGTTCTCGATCAGCAGCGCGCGCATTCCCTCGAACACATAGGTCGGCGGCAGCGCCCAGGCGACATATTGCAGCCAGGCCGGCAGCACGCTGACGGGATAGTAGATGCAGGCGAGCGGCATGATCGCGAACATCAAGGTCCAGACGATGCTCTCGGCGCCCAGACCGTGCCGCAGCACCAGTCCCGAGACGAAGATGCCGACCGACCAGCTGGTGAAGATCAGATTGCAGAAGAAGGCGATCAGCGGCAGGCCGAGCGCATAAACGTTGAAATGAAACAGGAACAGCGCCAGCAGCGTCATCGGAACGATGCCGATCGCGAGCCGGATCAGGCTCATGACCGTCAGCGACAGCAGAAACTCGATCGGCCGGAGCGGGCTCATCATGAGATTGCCGATGTTGCGCGCCCACATCTCCTCCAGGAACGAGATGGAGAAGCCGAGCTGGCCGCGGAACAGGATGTCCCAGAGGATGACGGCGCCGATCAGCGTGCCGCCGGCCCGCGCGAAGAAGCTGGCGTTTTCCGCGATGTAATACTGGATGAAGCCCCAGGTGATGACCTGCAGCGCCGGCCAGTACAGAAGCTCGAGCAGCCGCGGCCAGGACGACAGCAGCAGGTACCAGTAGCGCAGGATCATCGCGCCGATGCGGTGGAGCGAGATGCCTCGGTGGAGGGAGAGCTCGATCATGGTGCGCTCCCGCACAGGGATAGAAATGCCGCGCACGGTCTATCCAAGACGTCATTGCGAGGAGCCCTTGCGACCAAGCAATCCAGAGTCCTTCCGCGGAACGATTCTGGATTGCTTCGCTTCGCTCGCAATGACGAAAGGAGCACCCGCTTCTCCCTCACCTTGCCGCCTCCTTCGCACCGTTCACCCGGCCGCGGGCGACGTCCAGAAACACCTCCTCCAGCGTGGTGCGGTTGTAGCGCGTCATGATGGCCGCAGGCGTGTCGTCGTCCTCGATGCGGCCGCGCTTCATGATGATGACGCGGTCGCAGAGCCGCTCGACCTCGAGCATGTTGTGCGAGGCCAGAAGGATTGTGGCGCTGTTCTCCTTGCGATAGCGCTCCATATGCGCCCGGACCCAGTCGGCGGTGTCAGGATCGAGCGAGGCCGTCGGCTCGTCCAGCAAGAGCAGCTCGGGCTGGTTGATCAGCGCTTTGGCGAGAGCAACGCGGGTCTTCTGGCCGGCCGAGAGCTTGCCGTTGGCACGGTCGATGAAATCGGTGAGGTCGAGATCGTCGGCGAGCTCCGCAATGCGGTCGGACAAATTCTTGACCGCGTAGAGCTTGCCGAAGATGGTGAGGTTCTGCCGCACCGTGAGCCGCATCGGCATGTCGACATAGGGGCTCTCGAAATTCATCCGCCCCAGCACCGCAGCGCTCTCCTCGGGCATGCGATGCCCGAGCACCTGCACGCGGCCGGAGGTCGGCAGCACCAGGCCCATGATCATCGCGATGGTCGTGGTCTTGCCGGCGCCGTTGCCGCCCAGGAGCCCGGTGATGCTGCCGCGCGGCAGCGAAAAGCAGATATCGTCGACGGCGCGGGTCTGCTTGTAGACCTTGACGAGGTGATCGACCGCGATCGCCGCGGAGGAGGCCTGCTCCGCGACAGTCGGCCGACTTGAACACTTGCCATTCTCGGTCATGCTGGCCGTTCTTCTGCTATTGCAGCTGATAGCGCAAGGCTTGTAATCGGGGTGGTTCCGCGAGCCCAGCGTTTGTGATCCAGAAGGCACCGCCCCATTGGCCGTTATGACCGAAATCGCCGCTTCCGACTTTCGCCCCGCGCAGCGGCATATCCGCCTCGACACCATCCTGCGGCTGCGCTGGCTCGCGGTGCTGGGCCAGCTCGCCGCGATCTTCATCGTGGCACAGGGACTGGAGTTCAACGTCGAGATCGTCCCCTGCGTCAGCATCATCGCGCTGTCGGCCGCGCTCAATCTGGGCCTCCAGACCGCGGCAAATCCGATGCAGCGGCTGGAGCCGATGCAGGCCGCCGGCCTGCTGGCGCTGAACATCGTGGAGCTGGCGGGGCTGTTGTTCTTCACCGGCGGGCTGCAGAACCCGTTCTCTTTCCTGTTTCTCGCCCCGGTGCTGATCTCGGCGACGGCGCTGCCGGCCCGCTTCACCTTCGGCCTCGGCCTGCTCGCCGTCGCCTGTGCCTCGGTGCTGTTCTTCTTCCATCTGCCGCTGCCCTGGGATTCCGACGATCCCCTGGTGCTGCCGCCGATTTATCTCGTCGGCGTCTGGCTCTCGATCGTGCTCGCCATCGGCGTCACCAGCCTCTACTCGTTCCAGGTGACCGAGGAGGCGCGCAAGCTCGCCGACGCGCTGGCCGCGACCGAGCTGGTGCTGACGCGCGAGCAGCATCTGACCCAGCTCGACGGCCTCGCCGCCGCGGCCGCGCACGAGCTCGGCACGCCGCTGGCGACCATCTTCCTGATCTCGCGCGAGCTGGAAAAGACGGTGAAGGATCCGATCTTTGCCGCCGACCTTAAGACGCTGCGCGAGCAGACCCAGCGCTGCCGCGACATCCTCAGCAAGATCACCCAGCTCTCCTCCACCGGCGCGCCGTTCGACCGCATGAAGCTGTCGGAGCTGATCGAGGAGGTGGTGGCTCCTCACCGCGATTTCGGCGTCGAGATCAAGGTGCGGATCGCGGTGGCCGCGGCCGCCGAGCCGGTCGGCTCACGCAATCCGGCGATCCTCTACGGCGTCGGCAACATCGTCGAGAACGCCGTCGATTTCGCCCACACCACGGTCGAGGTGAACGCCTGGTGGAACAAGGACACGATCGAGCTCCTGATCTCCGACGACGGCCCGGGCATTCCGCCCGATATTCTCAACCGGATCGGCGAGCCGTATCTGTCGCGCCGACGCACCCAGGACGACGGCGGCGGCGAACGGCGCGGCCTCGGCCTCGGCGTATTCATCGCGCGGACGCTGCTGGAGCGCACCGGCGCGAAGGTCTCGTTTACCAACCGGATCTTTCCGGAACACGGCGCGGTGGTGCACATCACATGGCCGAGGCCGCGTTTTGAGGCTACCGAGACAGTCGAAGAAACAATAGGATAGACCGCGACCTTGCGTCGCACAAAGGGGCCGATCGGCCATTGGCGGCCTTGGCACCGCCCGATTGCGAGGCCATATGTAACGCGCTGGAGAGAGGACAACACCTTGAACGCCATCGCCGAACTGAATGAACAGGCCGACCGCTCGCTTCTCATCGTGGAGGACGACAAGCCGTTTCTCGAGCGCTTGTCGCGCGCGATGGAGACCCGCGGCTTTTCGGTGACGTCGTGCGACACAGTCTCGGACGGTCTCGCGCAGATCGGCAAGGCGGCGCCCGCATTCGCCGTCGTCGACTTGCGGCTCGGTGACGGCAACGGCCTCGACGTGGTCTCGGCGCTGAAGAAGAAGCGCCCCGATGCCCGCGCGATCGTGCTGACCGGCTATGGCAACATCGCCACCGCCGTGACCGCGGTGAAGATGGGCGCGATCGATTATCTGTCGAAGCCGGCGGACGCCGACGACGTCGTCGCCGCGCTGCTCTCGACCAGCGCGGAGAAGTCCGAGCTGCCGACCAACCCGATGTCAGCCGACCGCGTACGCTGGGAGCACATCCAGCGCATCTACGAGATGTGCAACCGCAACGTCTCGGAAACGGCGCGCCGTCTCAACATGCACCGGCGGACGCTGCAACGTATTTTGGCGAAGCGCGCGCCGCGGTAGCGCTCGCGTAGCGTGGGTCAGCTCCGCAGATGCGCGAAGCGCATCTGTTCGGCGCAAGCACCCTGCGAACTCACTCCCAGAAATCTGCATGCCCCTGCGGATCGACCAGGCGGTTGATCCGCAAGGCCGCCGCCATCGCGAAACGCACCGTCATCTGCTTGCGCGTGGCGGCGGCGAGCTTGTGCTCGGGCGCCTCGCAATGCAGGTGCGCGCCGTAGGCATCCGCAATGATCAGGCCGGTGTCTTCAGGAAAGATCTCGCACGGCAGATCCTGCGTGAAGGAGAAGAACAGGCGGTCGCAATGGGCGCGGTATTCGTGCCATTTCTGGTCGGCACGCAAATCCTCGATCGACGATTTGATCTCGACGATCCAGATCTCGCCGCGCTCGTTCAGCGCCACGAGATCCGCGCGCCGACCCGACGGCAGCGGCAATTCGCTGATGCAGGAGAAGCCGAGCGAATGCAAGAGCCGCGCGGTGCCGCGCGCAACGGCAAGCGCTGTTTCCGACTGACGGCGATCCGGCGGCGGCACGAGGCTGATGCGGGCGGTGTTGTCCATGGGCGGAGATTAACCGATTCCATTTCGCCCGTCATTCCGGGGCGCGCGCAGCGCGAGCCCGGAATCCATGACCACCGGGAGCGGTTGTCGAGCGAGGGCGGCACAGCGCTGCGAGGCGCGGGAACCTCTCCTTCCCCACGCACTTATCACGCAGCCGCCGCACCTCGGCGGAACCACCGAGGCTGCTCGCGCATGATCGACGATCTCTGGTACAAGAACGGCGTGATCTACTGCCTCTCCGTCGGCTCCTATATGGACGCCAACGGCGATGGCATCGGCGACTTCAAGGGCCTGCTCCGGCGGCTAGACTATCTGCACGGCCTCGGCATCACCACGATCTGGCTGATGCCGTTCCAGAGCTCGCCCGGCCGCGACGACGGCTATGACATCGCCGACTATTATAGCGTCGATTCCCGCTACGGCACGCTCGGCGATTTCGTCGAGTTCGCCCAGGGCTGCAAGCAGCGCGGCATCCGCGTCATCATCGACCTCGTCGTCAATCACACCTCGGACCAGCATCACTGGTTCAAGGAGGCGCGGCGCGACAAGAACTCGCCCTATCGCGACTGGTACGTCTGGTCCGACAAGAAGCCGGCCAATGCCAACAAGGGCATGGTGTTTCCCGGCGTGCAGAAATCGACCTGGACGCGCGACAAGGAATCCGGCGCCTGGTATTTCCATCGTTTCTACGATTTCCAACCGGACCTCAACACCTCGAATCCGCGCGTGCAGGCCGAGATCCTGAAGATCATGGGCTTCTGGATCCAGCTCGGCGTCTCCGGCTTTCGCATGGACGCCGTGCCCTTCGTGATCGCGACGAAGGGCGCCAAGGTGAAGAAGCCGGTGGAGCAATACGACATGCTGCGCGTCTTCCGCGAATTCCTGCAATGGCGGCAGGGCGACGCGATCATTCTCGCCGAAGCCAACGTGCTGCCGAAGACGGACATGAAATATTTCGGGCGCGACGGCGATCGCATGCACATGATGTTCAACTTCCACGTCAACCAGCATCTGTTCTATGCGCTGGCATCCGCCGATTGCCGTCCGCTCGCCAAGGCGCTGGAAGCAACAAAACCGCGGCCGGCGACGGCGCAATGGGGCCTGTTCCTGCGCAATCACGACGAGCTCGATCTCGGCAGGCTGACCAAGGCGCAGCGCGATACCGTGTTCAAATGCTTCGGTCCCGACAAGGACATGCAGCTCTACGACCGCGGCATCCGCCGCCGCCTTGCGCCGATGCTGGGCGGCGACCGCCGGCGGCTCGAGCTCGCCTACAGCCTGATGTGCACGTTGCCGGGAACGCCCGTGATCCGCTATGGCGACGAGATCGCGATGGGCGACGACCTGTCGCTGCCCGAGCGCAATTGCGCGCGCACGCCGATGCAATGGTCGACCGAACCGCATGGCGGCTTCACCAAGGCCGACAAGCCTTCCTGCCCCGTCATCGACAAGGGTCCGTACGGATTTCCGCACCTCAATGTCGCGACACAGCGGCGCGATCCCAACTCCATGCTGAACTGGACCGAGCGCATCGTCCGCATGCGCAAGGAAGTGCCGGAGGTCGGCTGGGGCGACTTCACGGTGATCCCTGTGCGGGATCCCGCCGTCTTCATCATCCGCTACGACTGGCGCAACAATTCCGTGCTGTTCGTGCACAATCTCGACGAAAAGCCGCGCGAGATCGCGTTCTCGGCGGGACTGCCTGGCGAGGCCGGCGCGCATTTGATCAACCTGCTCGCGGAAGACCACAGTCACGCCGACAAGCGCCGCCAGCACCGCGTGGTGCTGGAGCCCTATGGCTATCGCTGGTATCGCGTCGGTGGGCTGGACTATCTGCTGAAGCGGAGCGATATCGACGAGACGACGATGCGGGGGAAGAAGCATCCGGGGTAAGGTCGGATGCCGTGGTTTGCCCCGTCGTTTCAACGATCGTCATTGCGAGCGAAGCGAGCAATCCAGAATTTTTTCGCGGGCAGCAGGCGCGATTGCTTCGCTGCGCTCGCAATGACGGGGAGACAGCGGTGGCCATCTCCTCCGCCGTTCTCCTGCCGGAAGCAGGGCTAGGATGGCGGCGCTACCACCACCCCCTCGTTCCCGCGCAGATCCAGCACGCCCTCCAGCTTCTCGCCCTCACGATCCAGGAACGTCGACAGCAGAATCTCGCTGCCCGGGCGGATCGCGCTGGTGGTGACCGCGATCGGGTCGGGGCCGAGATTGAGCACTGTTATCACCGACCTGTCTCCGGCCGCGCGGCGATAGATCAGCAGATCGCCCTGCGCCTCGATCGGGTGATAATCGCCGGCGACCAGCGGCGGGCAATCCCGCCGCAACGCGATCAGGCGCTTGTAGAGGCTGAGGATCGAGCGCGGATCGGCTTCGAGATTGGCGACGTTTTCATGGATATGATCCTCGGGCAGCGGCAGCCACGGCCTCACCTGCGAGAAGCCGGCGAAGTTGGAGGAATCCCATTGCATCGGCGTGCGGCAGCCGTCACGGCCGACGCCGATGCCGGGCACGTTCTTCTCGAAGGGATCGCGCACATCCTCCGGCGCGATCGCGAGCTGATGCATGCCGATCTCGTCGCCGTAATAGAGCGTCGGCGTGCCGCGCAAGGTCAGCAGCAGCATGGCGGCGACGCGGGCCTGCTCCGGCCCGACGCGGCTCGCCACCCGCGGACGATCGTGGTTGCCGAGCACCCAGTTCGGCCAGGCGCCCTTCGGCAGCGCCTTCTCGTAGTCCTCGATGATCGTCTCGATCGAGCGCGCGCTCCAGAAGGTCGCGAGCAGCGCGAAATTGAACGGCATCTGCGCGCCGGTGAGGTCGTTGCCGTAATAGGCCATGAGACGATGCAGCGGCAGATAGATCTCGCCGATCAAGACGCGGGCGCGATACGCATCCGTGACGCGGCGCATCTCGGCGATGACGCCATGCACCTCGTCCTGGTCGGTGGAATATTGCGTGAGGATCTTCTCGTTCGGC
This sequence comes from Bradyrhizobium sp. SMVTL-02, assembly GCF_051853005.1. Lineage (NCBI taxonomy): Bacteria > Pseudomonadati > Pseudomonadota > Alphaproteobacteria > Hyphomicrobiales > Nitrobacteraceae > Bradyrhizobium > Bradyrhizobium sp. SMVTL-02. The sequence continues at coordinate 8,330,939 of NZ_CP182469.1, forward strand.
GGCCGGCCCTCGACGTAATGCGGGTTCGGCGGGTTGTCGCGGAATTCGGCGTCCTTGATCAGGTGCCAGATCACGTCGACGCGGAAGCCATCGACGCCCTTCTCGAGCCAGAACCGCATCACGTCGTAGATCGCGGCGCGGACATCGGGATTGCGCCAGTTGAGGTCCGGCTGCTGGGCAAGGAAGGCGTGGTAGTAGTATTGCCCCGTGGTTTCGTCGAACTGCCACGCGCTGCCGCCGAATTCGGACAGCCAGTTGTTCGGCGCGCTGCCGTCGGGCTTCGGATCGCGCCAGATGTACCAGTCGCGCTTGGGGTTGTCGCGCGAGGCGCGGCTCTCGACGAACCAGGGATGCTGGTCGGAGGTGTGGTTCGGCACGAGATCGAGGATCAGCTTCAGGCCGTTGTCGTGGACGGCCGCGAGTAGCGCGTCGAAATCCGCCATGGTGCCGAACAGCGGCTCGATGCCGGTGTAGTCGGCGATGTCGTAGCCGAAATCGGCCATCGGCGAGGGAAAGATCGGCGACAGCCAGATCGCATCGACGCCGAGCGATTTCACATAGGGCAGCCGTTGCAGGATGCCGGCGAGATCGCCGACGCCGTCACCGTCGCTGTCCTGAAAGGAGCGCGGATAGATCTGATAGAAGATGCCGTCGCGCCACCAGTTCTCGCTGCCGTGAGCCATGTGGGAATACCATCCAAAGACTGCCCTCGCGCGGGAGAACGCGGAAGCAACGCCCCGGTTCAGATTGGAGAGCCAATTGGGACGCCCGTGTGACCTGTTCCCCGGTCCATCGCACGAATCTTTTGCTTGGCGGCATGGCAAAAATCGGCATTGTGGCGCCCATGACCGAGCAAAATGACACCAAAGCCAAGGCGGGCGCGATCATCGTTCCCGTGACGCTGTTCGAGCAGAACTGCACCATCATCTGGGACGAGCCTGGCAAGAAGGCCGTGGTGATCGATCCCGGCGGCGACGTGCCGAAGATTTTGGAGGCGATCAAGCAGACCGGCGTCACCGTGGAGAAGATCTGGCTCACCCACGGCCATATCGACCATGTCGGCGGCGCGGCGGATTTGCGCGATGCGCTGAAGGTGCCGATCGAGGGGCCGCATCAGGCCGACAAGTTCCTGCTCGACAACGTGGTCGAGAGCGGTGCGCGTTTCGGCATGACCGGCGTGCGCAATTTCGCGCCGGACCGCTGGCTCGACGAAGGCGACAGCGTCTCGATCGGCGGCCTGTCGTTCGACATCCTGCACTGCCCGGGCCACTCGCCGGGCAGCGTGGTATTCTTCAACAAGGACTTACGTTTTGCCCATGTCGGCGACGTCCTGTTCGCGGGCTCGGTCGGCCGCACGGACCTGCCCGGCGGCAGTCACGCGACGCTGATCAACTCGATCAAGACGAAACTGCTGCCGCTCGGCGACGACGTCGGCTTCATCTGCGGCCACGGCGCCGGCTCGAGCATCGGTCAGGAGCGGATGACCAACCCGTTCGTCACCGGCGAGATGTAGGCTCCTTGTTTGAGCATGATCTGATCGGAAAACCGCTTCACAGTTTTCCGGATCATGCTCTATTCGGCGGCGTCTGCGAGCGCCGCCGTCTCGCCCAGGTTACGCTCGCCCCATTCGCGAATCGCGGCGACGACGGGCACGAAGCTCTTGCCCTTGCGGGTGAGGCGATACTCGACTTTCGGCGGCACCTCGCCAAAGTCCTTGCGGTCGATCAGGCCGCTCATCGTCAGCGCCTTCAATTCGCGGCTGAGCACGCGCGGGGTGATCTCGCCGCTGCCTGACGTGCCGCGCAGCAGACCGCTCCTGATTTCGCCATAGCGGCGTGGGCCGTCCTTGAGGTCCCAGACAATGCGCAGCTTGTACTTGCCGCTGATCATCTTTTGAAACGCCGCGACCGGACAGGCGCGCGGCGGGATCACTCTTGCCTTCGCCATGTCGTCTCCTCCATGCGTTAGCCAGCGTGCGAAAGAATAGGAGCGACAACGAAAAAGTCCATACTATCAATTTTGTCCATACTTGCGGGATCGCTTCCAAGGCGCAGATGATGACGCGCATGACGAACAGGGAGCGTCACATGAAGCACTTCATGATCAGATACCAATTCAGGAACGGCACGACGGAGGAATGGCATCAGGAGATCGGCCGCTTCATCAAGGCGATCGACGGCGATCCGCAGCTGAAGGGGCGGATCGGATACCGCGTCCTCAAGGCCCGCGACGAGGGCAGCTATTTCCATCTTGCGAGCGTCAGCGACGATGCCGCGCAAAAGGCGCTGCAGTCGCGCGACTTCTTCCGGGCCTATCAGGAGATGACGCGAAAGGTCGCCGGCGGCGAGGTCACGGTGACGCCGATCGAGGTGATCGATCACACGGCAGCTTCGCCGAGTTGAAGCGACGGCGTCGCCCCAAACGCGGTTGTCGTCCCGGGCAAGCGTCAGAGCAGGAGCTTACTTCATCAATCCCACCGCCGTCAGGGCGCGCGTGATGATCTGGCCGAGATCGAAGCCACGGGATTCCTGCTGCTTCGGCTCGGCCGCTTCTTCGGCGACCTTCGCACGGATCGAGCGGGCGAGATGTGGGGCTGGTGAGCGCGCCGGAGCAGCCGGAGCGGCAGGCTTCGCTGCTTTTTTCTTCGCCGCATCCGGAATCCAGCCAGTCAGGCCGAAGAACTTCGCGATGTGATAGGACGAGGAGATGCCGGCCTCGATCAGGAACGCGCCTTCCATGCCGTAGCGCTGGTCGTTGTCGGCAACGCCAAGCGGCGTGCCGTGGGCCATGTCGGTGATGGCGTAGGACTCGACCAGCGTCTCGCCGTCCTTGTTCCACCAGGCCTGGCGCGGATAGCCGTCGACATTGGTCTCCGCCATCGGCACTTCAGGCAGATCGTGCAGATCGAGCCACTGCTTGACGATCTCGTTGGCATTGCCGGGATTGACGGTGCGATCGGCGCTGCCGTGCCACACCGACACCTTCGGCCAGGGACCACGATGATCGGAGGCGCGGCGCACGAGATCGCCGAGTTCGCGTGCGGGACGCGCCGGGGAATGAAACATGCCGTCCAGCGCCTCGCGCAAATTCGAGGCGATGCCGTAGGGCAGGCCGGCGATGATCGCGCCAGCCGCAAAGACTTCCGGATAGGTCGCGAGCATCACCGACGTCATGCCGCCACCGGCGGACAGGCCGGTGATGAAGATGCGCCTGGGATCGATGCGATGCGTCTCCGTCATGTGCGCGATCATCTCGCGGATCGAGCGCGGCTCGCCGCTGTCCCGCGCCCTGTCTTCCGGATTGAACCAGTTGAAGCAGGTGTTGCCGTTGTTGACGCGCTGCTGCTCGGGCATCAGCAGCGCGAAGCCGTAGTGCCGCGCGAGCGTCGACCAGCCGGCGCCGAGATCGTAACCTGCCGCCGTCTGTCCGCAGCCATGCAGCACGACGACCAGCGCCCGGGGCTTCTGCAGTTGCGCCGGCACGAACGCGAACATGCGCAAGGCGCCGGGATTGTCGCCGAAGCCCATGACCTCTTCCAGCGGACTGGATGAACCAGGGATACGGCCGAACTCGGCGAATCGCAGACCGTCCAGCCTTGGCAGACGTCTCAACAAATCGACATTTCTGGCTAACGACACGGCACTTTCCTGATGGGCGGCTTTCAACGTTCAGCCCAACCAGATAGTTGCTGCATTGCGAAATAAAAAGGCCGAGTGCTGTCGATCTCGCGAAAATCACCGGAAATCCCGCGGGAATCCGCATGTATTAACCGCAATGCCTCAACTTGATGCAGATGCGCGGCGCATCCACGTCAGAAATGCGGTGCAGATCATGATTAACGTCACAAACAGCGCGAGCGAGACGAAAAATCCTGCGCGCGCTGATTGCAGTGATTCGATCGCGAAGAATACCGCGCCGATTGCGGCCACTCCGGCCGCATTTCCGATCTGCGCCGTCGTACCGTACATGCCGGAAGCCGAGCCTGCGGCGACGGGCTTGACCGTCGAGAGCACGGTACCGGACAGCGGCGCCATCACGAGTCCCTGGCCATAGCCGAAGATGACCATGGCCAGCGCGAGCGTGAGTGGTGTTGGCGCATCAACGCAGAATGCGGCCAGCGCAAGCGCGCCGAGGCCCGCGATCTGCAGCGCGCAGCCTTCGATCAAGACCATGGTGCCGCGATGCCGCGCCCGCACGCCGCTGTGGCGCGAGGCCACGACGAAGGCGAGCGCGAGCGGGATGAACGCCATGCCGGCGACGAGCGGCGGAATCTTCAGGCCGCGCTGCATGAACAGCGTCATGACCAGATAGAATGAGAGATTGGCGGTGAAGAAAAAGAACGCCGCGCCAAGGCCGCGCAGGAAGGCGGGGTCCGCCAGCACCGTCAGATCGATCAGCGGCATGCCGCCGGCACGTGCAACCGCGTGTTCGAGCTTGAGGAACGCCGCGAGGATCGCACCGCCGAGCGCCATTACCGGCCACAACCATAACGCCCAGCCGAGATCATGGCCGAACAGCAGCGGCCCGATCAGGCACAGCAATCCCGCGAACAGGACCATGCTGCCCTTGATGTCGAGCCTGGTCCCGGCCCGTCGCGGCACCGACGGCATGACGCGCCAGGCAGCCGCTGCGATGGCGAGGCCGAAGGGAACGTTGACGAAGAACACCGACCGCCAGCCGGTGCCGGCGAGATCGAGCGTGACCAGCAGCCCGCCGAGCAAAAAGCCCGCGGCGCCCGCGAGCCCGAGCACGATCCCGTAGACGGCGAAGGCGCGGTTGCGCGTCTCGTCGCTGAACAGAAGATGCAGCGTCGCCAGCACCTGCGGCACCATCAGCGCTGCGGTCGCGCCCTGCGCCAGCCGCGCCATGATCAGCTCGATACCGGATTGCGCAAGACCGCACCACAGCGAGGTCGCGGTGAAGCCGAGCACGCCGGCCAGGAAGATGGTCTTGGTGCCGTGGATGTCGCCAAGCCGTCCGCCGGTCACGACCAGGGTGGCATAGGCGATCAGATAGATCGCGATGACGGATTCGATCTGCGCCGGCGACGCCTTCAGATCCACCGCGATGGTGGGAATGGCGACGTTCACGATGAAGGCATCGACGCCGAACATGAACTGGGCGCGACGACGATCGCGAGCACCCACCAGCGGCGGGTCGAGTCGATCGGCTTTGTGACGGTTTGATGCATTGGCGCACGAGCTTCGGAATTTGTTCGGCGCGAGGCTCGCAAATCGCAGTCATCCGCGCGATTACCTCGGAGGTAGGATTTGTCGCTTGGCCCGATTGCTGCATGCTTTGCACCGCCCGGGCGCGTCGGCCTCTCCCGCAAGCGGGAGAGGCGGAGCAAGCCCGCTTACCATCTTCGTGAAATCCATATGCGATAGCCCTGCCGCCTGCGGGGAGAGGTCGGATCGCTCTTGCGATCCGGGTGAGGGGGACTCTCCGCGAGTCGCGCTGTTCCCTGGAACGACGCCCCTCTCGACGCGTCATTATTGCGAGCAATCCCACGACGTCCGCCCTCGCGGAGAGAGGCCCCTCCCCCCCGACCCTCTCCCCGTAAGGATGGGGAGAGGGAGGCGAGGCATCTCGTCTGGCCTCGACGCATGCCTGCATTCCACCACGCGGGACATCGCGCGATTGCGTTCGTCGTCTCCGGCACGTAGCCTCACCGTCTCAACAAACAGAAAATTCAGCCGGAGAGAACGCCATGGCGCGCCTGAAGTTCGGAGCCTTTCTTGCCCCGCATCACCCGATCGGTGAGCATCCGATGCTCCAGTTCCGGCGCGATCTCGACCTCGTCGAGCAGCTGGACGCGCTCGGCTATGACGAGTTCTGGTGCGGCGAGCATCATTCCTCCGGCTGGGAGATGATCGCTTCGCCCGAGATGTTCCTGGCGGCCGCCGGCGAGCGCACCAAGCGGATCAAGCTCGGCACCGGCGTGATCTCGCTGCCCTATCACCATCCCTTCAACGTCGCCCAGCGCATGGTGCAGCTCGACCACATGACCGGCGGCCGCGCCATCTTCGGCTCAGGTCCCGGCGCGCTGGCCTCGGACGCGCACACGCTCGGCATCGACCCGATGACGCAGCGCGACCGCCAGGACGAGGCGATCGGCATCATCCGCCGCCTGTTCAACGGCGAGCGCGTCACCGCGAAGAGCGACTGGTTCACCATGAACGATGCCGCGCTGCAGATCCTCCCCTTGCAGGAGGAGATGCCGTTCGTGGTGGCGTCGCAGATCTCGCCGTCGGGCATGACGCTCGCCGGCAAATACGGCATCGGCATCATCTCGCTGGGCTCGATGACGACGCAGGGCCTGATGTCGCTGCGGCAGCAATGGCAGTTCGCCGAGGATGCCGGCAGGAAGCACGGCACCAAGGTGAACCGCGCCGACTGGCGGGTGCTGCTGACCTTCCATATCGCCGAGACCCGGGAGCAGGCCCGTCGCGAGGCCGGCGCCGGGCTGATGCGCTGGCACAATGAATATAATGTCGGCACGCTGCAGCGGCCGGGCCTGACCGCGTTCTCCTCGGCGGATGAAGCAGTGGACAAGACCGCTTTCGTCGAGGGCGCCGCGTCCACCATCGGCACGCCGGACGATCTCGTCAAAACCATCAAGAACGTGATGGAAGTGTCCGGCGGCGTCGGCGCCATCATCGGCTTCGTGCACGACTGGGCCAATCCGGAAAACACGCGCCGGAGCTGGGACATGGTCGCGCGCTATGTCGTGCCGGAGATCAACGGCTACATCGACGGGCTGCGCAGGTCGCAAAAATTCGTCATCGAGAACCGCGCGATCTTCGAGCGTGCAGGCCAGGCCGTAATGGCCAAGATCATGGAGAACGAGAAGGCCGCCGAGGCACTGAAGGTCACCGGCCCCGGCCGCGTCGCCATTCCCGCCGTCAACGCACCGGATCTGCAGAAGGAAGCAGCGAAGGGGTAGGGCTGCGATCGGCGCCGCTTGGGTTCACCTCTCCCTACGGGAGAGGTGAACCACGCCGCGGCACTTTCGCACGTAGGAACGGCACATCGCTTCTGCGCGAGGCTGTGCTAAGCTGACCGGATCAGCCTTGCTCAACCGGAGCAATCGTCATGTCGATGCAGAACGTCGCCCCTGCGCTTCCGTTCACCGCACCCAAGCGCAATGAGCTGAGGCACATTCCCGGCGACGAGGGCTGGCCGGTCATCGGCAAGACTTTTCAGGTGCTTGCCGACCCCAAGGGACATATCGAGGCGAACGGCGCCAAATACGGTCCGGTCTACCGCACCCATGTGTTCGGCGAGACCAACGTCGTGCTGCTCGGCCCCGAGGCCAACGAGCTCGTGATGTTCGACCAGCAAAAATTGTTCTCCTCGACCCATGGCTGGAACAAGGTGCTGGGCCTGTTGTTTCCGCGCGGGTTGATGCTGCTCGATTTCGACGAGCACCGGCTGCATCGCAAGACGTTGTCGGTCGCCTTCAAGTCCGGACCGATGAAATCCTATCTCAGCGATCTCGACCGCGGCATTGCCGCGCGCGTGGCGCTGTGGAAGGCGAGGCCCGGCGAGATGCAGCTCTATCCCGCGATGAAGCAGCTCACGCTCGATCTCGCTGCGGTATCCTTCCTCGGCGCCGATATCGGGCCGGAGGTCGATGAGATCAACCGCGCCTTCGTCGACATGGTCGCGGCCGCCGTAGCCCCGATCCGCAGGCCGCTGCCGGGCACCCAGATGGCGCGCGGCGTTGCGGGGCGCAAGCGCATCGTCGCCTATTTCCGCCAGCAGATCCCGCTCCGCCGCGGCAATCACGGCGGCGACGATCTGTTCTCGCAGCTCTGCCGCGCCACCCATGATGACGGCGCGCTGCTGTCCGAGCAGGACATCATCGACCACATGAGCTTCCTGATGATGGCAGCGCACGACACGCTGACCTCGTCGCTGACCTCGTTCATCGGCGAGCTCGCCGCGAACCCGGACTGGCAGGACAGGCTGCGCGCGGAGGTTCTGGCGCTCGGGCTTCCCCCCGGCGCGCCCAGCAGCTTCGACGATCTCGAAAAGATGCCGCTGTCGGAGATGGCGTTCAAGGAGGCGCTGCGGATCAAGCCACCGGTGCCCTCGATGCCGCGCCGCGCGATGCGGGATTTCACCTTCAGGGGCTATACGATCCCCGCCGGCACCGCGGTCGGCGTCAACCCGCTCTATACGCATCACATGAAGGACATCTGGCCGGAGCCGGATCGCTTCGATCCCCTGCGTTTCACCGAGGAGGCCCAGCGTGGCCGCCATCGCTTCGCCTTCGTCCCGTTCGGCGGCGGCGCGCACATGTGCCTCGGCCTGCACTTCGCCTACATGCAGGCCAAGTGCTTCGCGCGGCACTTCCTGCAGAACATCGAGGTGTCGCTGGCACCGGGCTACAGGCCGGACTGGCAGATGTGGCCGATCCCGAAGCCGCGGGACGGGTTGAGGGTGCGGGTGAAGGCAGTTTAGCGGCACCACCGTCACTAACGAGCGACGCGAAGCAATCCAGACCGTGTCCGCGGAAACAGTCTGGATTGCTTCGTCGCAAGGGCTCCTCGCAATGACGGAAGCCTACCCAGTGGTGGGCGCGGCACGCGAAGGGCGCCTTTGCCCAACCTACAGGGACCGCCTCGTCCTACGCCCCCTGATCGAACGCCTTGCGCAAGGCCGACAAGCCCTGCTGCTGTTGGCTCCAGTTGCGGCCGCCGGTCATGGCGCCGTCGATGACGAGGTCGTGGCCGTTGATGAAGCTGGATTCGTCGCTGGCCAGAAACACCGCGGCATGGGCGATATCATCAGGAAGACCGGCGCGCGGGATCGGCTGCGCGGTCTTGTAGACCTCGCGCATCACCGCCGGCGTCTTCTCCGCGGCGTCGGTCGAGAGTCCCAGCGCCTTGCCGAAGATGCCGGTCGCGATCGCGCCGGGCGAGATCGAGTTGACGCGCACGTTGGACTCGCCGAGCTCCATCGCCACGCATCTGGTGAGATGGATCACCGCAGCCTTGGCCGCGCCATAGACGATCGATGAGGAGAAGCCTGCAAGACGGCCCGCGATGCTGCCATTGTTGATGATGCTGCCAGATCCCTGCTTCTTCATATGGGGCGCGGCGTGCTTCATGCCGAGCATGACGCTGCGCACCAGCGTCGCCATCGCCGCGTCGAAGCGCTCGACCTCGAGACCCTCGATCCCGCCGGTCTGCGCCGGGCCGCCGGCATTGTTGAACAGGCAATCGATGCGGCCGAACTTCTCCACCGCGAGCGCGATCAGCGCCTGCATCTGCGCTTCGACCGTCACGTCGGTCTGAAGGAAGACGCAAGTAGCCCCGAGCTGCCTCGCCAGCGCCTCGCCTTCCGGTACGCGCCGCCCGGCGATCACAATTTTGGCACCTTCAGCAACGAAGACTTCCGCAGTCCGCAATCCGATCCCGCTCGTCGCGCCCGTGATCACCGCCACCTTGCCGTCCAGCCTGCCCATGGAATGTTCCTGCTTTCGAACCCCTTGACGCCAAACGGCAAACACCGATCGACGACGGCACCGCGACAGTCGCTGCCGCGACGGTCACTATTCCTGCCGGCTTTCGACAAGGCAAGCTTTGCTTGCGCGCCCGACATGCGTAACATTCAAGGCGGCCGCACGTCGCAACCGGGCTGGGCATGGAGAAGCTGATCGAGGAGTTCCGCAAGGGCTGGCAGGGCGTGGCACCGCCCTCGCTCGGCCTGAGCATCGCTTTTGCGATCGCCTGCCTGCTGGTGGCGACGCTGGCGCGCTGGGGGCTCGCCCAAGTCCGCCCCGACGTCTACTTCACGCCTTACTTTCCGGCCGTGTTCTTTGCCGCCGCCTTCGGAGGTTTTCGGCTCGGCATCGTGACGGCGATCATCGGCGGCGTGCTCGGCGTGGTCCTGAATTTCAGCGATGCCATTGCCGACAACGCCCGCTTTGCCCTGCTGGCGCTGTACTGGGTGGTCTGCGCGCTCACCATCTGGGGCGTCGAGCATTATCGGACGCTCCTGATCGAGCAGCGCCGGATCTCCAAACGCCTGATCGAGGAGGAGGATTATCGCAAGCTGCTGGTCGACGAGCTCCAGCACCGGCTGAAGAACAAGCTCTCGACCGTGCACGCCGTGATCCATCAGGTGCTGCACGACCAGCCCCAGGTCTGGGCCCGGATCGATCCGCGGCTGCGTTCGCTGGCCACGACCGACGATCTGATCTCGCGGATCGACAAGGGGGGCTGCGATATCCGCGACCTCCTGATCGCCGAGCTCGGGCCCTACGGCCATGTCCGCTTCACCCTGAACGGCGACCGGCTGTTCCTGCCGCCAAAGCTCGCGGTCACGCTGTCATTGATGTTTCACGAGCTCGCCACCAATGCAGGAAAGTATGGCGCATTCTCCGCGCCGCGCGGCCTGTTGCAGGTGTCGTGGACCGTCAGCGAGGACCGCCTGACCATCACCTGGGACGAAACCGAGGGGCCGAGCGTGGACAAGGTGTCCGAGCCCGGCTTCGGCACCAAGCTGCTGAAATCGGCACTTTCGGCTTTCGATGGTAGAACCGAGATCTCCTATCTCAAGTCCGGGCTGCATTGCATCATGCAATGCCGCATCCCCAAAGGCGGCTAGCGGAGAGCAAGACTCGGTCGGATCACCTCTCCCCAACGGGGAGAGGTGCGCCGGGGCTCCCATCGATTCAAACAAGGCTGAGCTCGCAACAAGATTCGAGCAAAACGAAAGCGATCCGCGCGCTCTGCTCGCGCTTTCGCAGGCGACCGTTGACGCTCTGTTAATGACGATTTGCGCGCGTTGCATCGTCGCCAGTTTCGTCGAGGACACCCCCGTATTTCTCCGCACCCCTTAACCAAACTTAAGAGGGAACTGCGCATGATCGCGTGCATTGCAAAGGCGCGCTGAACAACAAGATTCATGACTTCTATGAACGACGACAAATATTCCGGCGCGACCGAGGCCGAACTCGGATTTCTCAAGGAAATCGTTAGAATGCTGCCGGCCGGGCTGACCGTGCAGGATGCCCATGGCGAGCTTCTGCTGGTCAACGATGCCGCTGCGGCCCAGCTCGGCATCGACGGCAGCCGTCCCTCGCCGGACCTGGCGCCGCGCCGCGAAGCCTGCCGCAAGGCTCTGAGCGCCGGCCAGGCCATCGTCATCGAGGAAGCGCTTCACGACGGCGCCGCGCGCCAGGTGCTGCTCACGACCCATCGACCCGTTCGTCTCGCCGGACGCGAGCTCCTGATCTCGGCCTCCTCCGACATCACCGAGCAGAAGAATTTCGAGGACCAGCTGTTCCGCTCGGCCCATTTCGACGAGCTGACCGGCCTGCCTTCGCGCCGCGTGATCGAGCATCGCGCCAACGGCCTGCTCGCGAAGGATCGCAGCAGCGAGCGTTTCGCGCTGGCCTTTCTCGACGTCGACAACTTCAAGCACATCAACGACTATTACGGCCACGCGGTGGGCGATGCGCTGCTGGTCGAGCTGTCGAAGCGGCTCGGGCGCGACTTGCGCGATTCCGACATGCTGTCGCGCATCTCCGGCGACGAATTCCTGCTGCTGCTCTCCCCGATCCAGAGCCAGGAGGAAGTCGCCGAGTTCATGCAGTCGACGCTGGAGCGGCTGACTGCGCCGTTCTTCATCGATCATTCGGAAGTGTTCGCCTCGACCTCGGTCGGCATCAGCCTCTATCCCGACCACGGGCGCAGCTTCGAGACGCTGCGGCAGAACGCCGACATTGCGATGTACCGCATCAAGAACAACGGCAAGGGACTGGCCGCATTCTTCGACGCCAACATGGAGCGCGAGGCGCTGGCGCGGAGCAAGATCGAGCAGTCGCTGCGGCTCGCCATCCTGGAAAAGCGCTTCTGCTGCGCCTTCCAGTCCAAGGTCGACATCCGCACGCAGGCCGTGAAGGGCATCGAAGCCCTGGTGCGCCTGCGCGACGACGAAGGCGTGATCCAGGCGCCGGGTTCGTTCATCAACCTCGCCGGCGAGCTCGGGCTGATCGACGAGCTGACCCATCTCGTGCTCGCCGAGATCGTCAAGTCGATCGACGTCATCAACGACACCTTCGGCGCGGCAGCGACCATCAGCATCAACGTCGCCGCCAGGCAGGCCGGCAATCCCGAGTTCATGCGCAGCTTCGCGCGGGCACTGGAGGAGACCGGCTTTCCGCAGCGCTTCATGATCGAGGTGACGGAAGACGCCTTCGTCGCGAAGAATCATTTCCAGGCCGAGATCCTGCCGATGTTCCGCAAGCTCGGCGTCGGCATCTCGATCGACGATTTCGGCACCGGCTATTCCTCGCTCTCGGCGCTCGCCGACATCACCGCGGACGAGATCAAGATCGACCGCTCCTTCATCACTGACATCCACAAGCGCCCCCGCAGCCAGGGCATCTTGCGCGCGATCGAATCCCTAAGCGAGGCGCTCGGCATCACCGTGATCGCCGAGGGCCTCGAATCCTACGAGGAGCTGGCTTATCTGCAGGCCGCGACCAAGATCCGCTACGCGCAGGGCTATTACTTCTCCCGCCCGATCTTCCTGGAGGAGCTGAAGCTCGCAACGCCGGTCTCCAGCGAAGCCCGCGCCAGCGTCGCCACCCGCCCGATGCAGCAGAACCGCCACGGCTATTCGCGGGCGAGCTTGTATCGGAGGTAGAGCGCAAGCGCCGCTTCAATCTCGGTGTCGTCGCCCGGCTTGACCGGGCGACCCGGTATTCCAGAGACAGTCGTTGTTGAATCGATCCGCCGCGGCGTACTGGATGCCCCGGTCGAGCCGGGGCATGACAGTGGCGGGTGTGGCCGCACCTCAACGCCCATTTCTCCCTTTGAAATCGCTACACTTTTGCTAATAAACAGGCGGGCTTCCCGCGAGGCACGCCATGTCCGTCCCCACTTCCGCCGTCAGCGATCCCGCCTATCTCCGTGCCCGCGCGATGGTGACGCTGTTCGAGCGGCTGGAGAACCTCTGCGAGGGCGCGATTGCGATCGATCGCGGCGGGCGCGTCGTCTACGTCAACGAGAAATATCTGGCCTCGCTCGGCCTCGAGCAGACCGCAGACGCGATCGGCCGGCCGATCGAGGAGATCATTCCGAACAGCCTGATGCGGAAGGTGGCCGAGACCGGCGAGCCGATCCTGCTCGACATCATGGAGCTCGGCGGCGAGCAGCTCGTGGTGACGCGCATGCCGATCGAGGACGAGAACCGCAAGGTCATCGGCGCGATCGGGTTCGTGCTCTATGACCATCTGGAGAGTCTCAAGCCGCTGCTCGCCCGCGTCGCCCGGCTGGAGAGCGATTTGCGGCTGGCGCGACGGCAATTGTCCAACGCCCGCGCGGCGCGCTTCACCTTCGCCGATTTCGTCGGCTCGACGCCCGCCATCGCGCAGGCCAAGGAGCTCGCGGGCCGCGCCGCGCGGCAGAGCGTCACGGTGCTGCTCACCGGCGAGACCGGAACGGGCAAGGAAATGCTGGCGCAGGCCATCCACAACGCCTCCTCCCGGGCCGACAAGCCGTTCGTCAGCGTCAATGTCGCAGCGATCCCGGAAACGCTGATCGAGTCCGAATTCTTCGGCGCCGTTCCCGGCGCCTATACCGGCGCCGACCGCAGGGGGCGCGAGGGCAAATTCCGGGTCGCCGACGGCGGCACGCTGTTCCTCGACGAGATCGGCGAGATGCCGCTGCAGCTCCAGGCCAAGCTCCTGCGCGTGCTGCAGGAGCGCGAGATCGAGCCGCTCGGCTCGGACAAGATCAGCAAGGTCGACGTCCGCGTCATCGCCGCGACCAATGTCGATTTGCGCAAGCGCGTCAGCGACGGCGCGTTCCGGCCCGATCTCTACTACCGCCTCAACGTGCTCTCGGTCGACCTGCCGCCGCTGCGCCAGTGCCTGGACGATCTCCCCGACATCTGCGCCCGGCTGCTCGACGACATCAGCGCGTCCGGCGATTACGTCAAGGCCAAGATCACGCCGAGCGCGCTGGCCGCGCTCGCCCGTTACGACTGGCCGGGCAATGTCCGCGAGCTCCGCAACATTCTCGAGCGCGCGCTGATCCTCAGCGATTCCGGGCGCCTGACCGGTGACGACTTCGTCCGCATTCTGCCTGTTGGCAGCGAGGTCAGGCTTGCAGCGCCGGAGCGGCCGGTCGGTCTCGTCGTGCCCTATGCCGAGGCCGAAGCCGAGTTCGAGAAGCACACGCTCGAGCAGGCGCTCGCCGCCAGCAACGGCCAGATCTCCGAGGCCGCCAAGATGCTGCGGATCTCGCGCGCGACCTTCTACAAGAAGCTCGCCAAGTTCGGTCTCGCCGCGGGACCGGCCTCCGTCTGAGTTTCGAGACTCGGGCTGTCCGGAGTCTCGGAATCCTGACATACGATCTGGCCGCTTTTTCCCGAAGCATTCGCTGAATCTGCTGGATTTTCAGCCAATTTGCGCAAACCTGTGGCATCTGGCGCGGAGCTTGCTCTTCGCTTTGCACAATGACGCATGCTGCACGTGCGCATTCACAACCAGGGAGGACGCAAGATGAGTGAAGCGATCTCGGTCCATCAGCTTCAGACGAGACAGCCCTCGCACGTCACGGTCGCCACCGCGAGCCTGATCGGCACGGCGATCGAGTGGTACGACTTCTTCCTCTACGGCACGGCCGCGGCGCTGATCTTCAACAAGCTGTTCTTTCCGACCTTCGATCCAATGATGGGCACGCTGCTGGCGTTCGCCACCTACGCGCTCGGCTTCATCGCCCGCCCGCTCGGCGGCGTCGTGTTCGGGCATTACGGCGACAAGATCGGTCGCAAGACCATGCTCTATCTGACGCTGCTGATCATGGGCGCGGCGACCGCGGCGATCGGTTTCCTGCCGACCTATGAAACCGCCGGCATCTGGGCCGCGATCCTGCTCGTCACCTGCCGCCTGATCCAGGGCTTTGGTCTCGGCGGCGAATGGGGCGGCGCGGTGCTGATGGCGGTCGAGCATGCGCCCGCGGACAAGAAAGGTTTCTACGGCAGCTGGCCGCAGCTGGGGGCGCCGCTCGGCCTCGTGCTCGGCACGCTGGTATTCTCCGTGGTCTCCGCACTGCTCACCGACGCGCAGCTCTATGCCTGGGGCTGGCGCATCCCGTTCCTGTTCTCGATCGCGCTGGTGCTGGTCGGCCTGTGGATCCGCTTCACCATCGCGGAATCGCCGGAGTTCCAGAAGGTCAAGGACACCAAGCAGGAAGTCAAGATGCCGATCCTCGAGGCTATCCGGATGTACCCCAAGAACATCCTGCTCGCGATGGGCGCGCGCTTCGCCGAGAACGGCTTCTTCTACATCTACGCGACCTTCGTGCTCGCCTATGCCACGCAATCACTCGGCATGAACAAGCAGGACATGCTCAACGGCGTGCTGATCGGCGCGGCGATCGAGACCTTCACCATCCCGGCCTTCGGCGCGCTCTCCGACCGGCTCGGGCGGCGGCCGATCTACATCTTCGGCGCGGTGTTCTCGGCGCTGATGTCGTTCCCGCTGTTCATGCTGCTGTCGACCAAGAACCCGCAATACGCCTGGATCGCGATCGTGCTCGGCCTCGCCGTCGGCCATGCCGCGATGTACGGCCCGCAGGCGAGCTTCCTGTCGGAGCTGTTCGGCACCAAGGTGCGCTACAGCGGCGTCTCGCTCGGCTACAACCTCGCCTCGATATTCGCCGGCGCGCTGTCGCCGCTGATCGCGACCGGATTGATGACGGCCTACGCGCCGGCGACCTGGCCGATCTCGCTCTACATGATCGCGCTGGCGCTCATCACCATCGTCTCGGTCTATTTCGCGACCGAGACACGCAAGGTCGCCCAGCCCTGAACGCGCCTCCGCGACGCCGGAGCGGCTGGTCGCCGGCCGCTCCACGCGATACGAATGGAGGCAAGCAAGAAGAACCGCCATGCGGTCCGCAACAGACATGGGAGGGAATGCCATGAGCCAGCATCCTGCCTTGCCCTATTTGCGCAACGCCGAGAAGGGCAAAGTCGTCACCGCCGCGGAAGCCGTCATGCTGATCCGTGACGGCGACACGGTGGCCACCGGCGGCTTCGTCGGCATCGGCTTTGCCGAGGAGATCGCGATCGCACTGGAGGAGCTTTATCTGTCCAACGAGGGCGATGCGCCCTACACGCAAGGCAAGCCGCGCAACCTGACGCTGGTCTATGCGGCCGGCCAGGGCGACGGCAAGCACCGCGGCCTCAACCATTTCGCGCATGAAGGCCTGGTCCGGCGCGTGATCGGCGGGCATTGGGGCCTTGCGCCGAAGCTGCAGCAGCTCGCGATCGCCAATCAGATCGAGGCCTATAATCTGCCGCAGGGCGTGATCACCCACCTGTTCCGCGACATCGCGGCGCGCCGGCCCGGCCACATTACCCGCATCGGCATGGGCACCTTCGTCGACCCCCGGCATGGCGGCGGCAAGCTGAATGCGCGCACCACCGAGGACATGGTGGAGCTCGTCACGCTGCGCGGCGAGGAGTGCCTGCTCTACAAGGCGTTCCCGATCAATGTCGGGATCATCCGCGCCACGACGGGCGATCCCGACGGCAACCTCACCATGGAAAAGGAGGCGCTGACGCTGGAGGCGCTCGCCATCGCCATGGCGGCGCATAATTCCGGCGGCATCGTCATCGCCCAGGTCGAGCGTGTCGCGGAGAGCGGCAGCCTCAATCCGCGCCAGGTCAAGATCCCCGGCATCCTCGTCGACTGCGTCGTGGTGGCGAGACCTGAGAACCACTGGCAGACCTTCGGCACGCAATACAATCCGGCGTTCTCGAGCGAGATCCGTGTCCGCGCCGCCTCGCTGCCGGTGATGCCGGTCAGCGAGCGCAAGATCATCGCCCGGCGCGCCGCCCTCGAGCTCAAGGCCAACAGTGTCGTCAATCTCGGCATCGGCATGCCGGAAGGAATCGCCTCGGTTGCCAATGAAGAGCGGATCATCGACCTCATCACGCTGACGGCGGAGCCGGGCGTGATCGGCGGCATCCCGGCGAGCGGCATCGATTTCGGCGCTGCGATCAACACCCAGGCGGTGATCGACCAGCCCTATCAGTTCGACTTCTACGACGGCGGCGGCCTCGATGCCGCCTTCCTCGGCCTCGCCCAGGTCGACCGTGCCGGCAATCTCAATGTCAGCAAGTTCGGGCCGAAGCTTGCCGGGGCCGGCGGCTTCATCAACATCAGCCAGAGCGCCAAGGAGGTCGTGTTCGTCGGCACGTTCGGCGCGGGCAAACAGCGCATCGCGGTGAACGACGGCAAGCTCGTCATTCTCGACGAAGCCAAATCGCGCAAGTTCGTCGACAAGGTCGAGCACGTCACCTTCAGCGGCCCGTTCGCCGCCGCGCGCAAGCAACGCACGCTCTATGTCACCGAACGCTGCGTGCTCGAGCTCAGGCCGGACGGGCTCGAGCTCACCGAAATCGCGCCCGGCATCGACATCGAGCGCGACATCCTGCGCCTGATGGACTTCAAGCCGCTGATCCCGCGCGACCCTGCGCTGATGGACGCCCGCATCTTCCGCGACGGTCCCATGGAGCTGCGCGAGCGCCTGCTCACCATCCCGCTCGACCAGCGCTTCACTCTGGACGAGCAGCAGAACCTGTTCTTCGTCAATCTGGAGCGCTATCCGCTGCGCAGCAAGGCGGAGATCGACACCATCGCCGATATCGTCGAGGCGAAGCTCGCACCGCTCGGCCGCCGGGTCTACGCCATCGTCAATTATGACAATTTTTCCATCCTGCCCGAGCTGATGGACGACTATTCAGCCATGGTGCGCAGCCTGGTCGACCGCTTCTATTCCGGGGTGTCGCGCTACACCACGTCGGGCTTCCTGCGCATCAAGCTCGGCGAAGCCCTGGAGAAGCGCGGCGTCGCGCCGCATATTTTCGAGAGCGCGGAGGAAGCGCAGTCGGATCGACGTCAGGCCGAGGGAGCCGCCGCAGCACCTGCCGTCCGGCGAGCCCAAAAATGATGCATGGTCCAAAGAGCCGGCACGCTCGGCCGGAGGTTCAATTGCAATGTTCGTAGTGTTGTGCAAATCGCTGTTGCCGAGAAACTTTGAATCAGGAGGGACCATCGTGCGTCGATCATTCATCATAACAACAACCATCCTTGCCCTCGCCGCGAGTACCTCCGCACGGGCCGACGATCTCAAGGTCGCGCTGATCTACGGCAAGACCGGTCCGCTGGAAGCCTATGCCAAGCAGACCGAGACCGGCCTGCAGATGGGTTTCGAGTACGCCACCAAGGGAACCATGACGCTCGACGGTCGCAAGATCGTCGTCATCACCAAGGACGACCAGGGCAAGCCGGACCTGTCCAAGGCCGCGCTCGCGGAAGCCTATCAGGACGACAAGGCCGACATCGCGATCGGCACGACCTCGTCGGCCGCGGCCCTCGCCATTCTCCCGGTGGCCGAGGAGAACAAGAAGATCCTGATCGTCGAGCCCGCCGTTGCGGACCAAATTACCGGCGAGAAGTGGAACCGCTACATCTTCCGCACCGCGCGCAACTCCTCGCAGGACGCGATCTCCAACGCGGTCGCGATCGGCAAGCAGGGCGTCACCGTCGCGACGCTGGCGCAGGACTACGCCTTCGGCCGCGACGGCGTTGCCGCCTTCAAGGAGGCACTGGCCAAGACCGGCGCAACGCTGGCAGCGGAAGAATATGCCCCGACGTCGACCACCGACTTCACCGCGGTCGGCCAGCGCCTGTTCGACGCGCTGAAGGACAAGCCGGGCCGCAAGATCATCTGGGTGATCTGGGCCGGCGCCGGCAATCCGCTGGCAAAGCTCCAGGACATGGACCCGAAGCGTTACGGCATCGAGCTCTCCACCGGCGGCAATATCCTGCCGGCGCTCGCCGCCTATAAGGGTCTGCCCGGCATGGAAGGCGCGACCTATTACTACTATGAGATCCCGAAGAACCCGGTGAACGACTGGCTGGTCGCCGAGCATCAGAAGCGCTTCAACGCGCCACCGGACTTCTTCACCGCGGGCGGTTTTGCCGCCGCGATGTCCGTGGTCGCCGCCGTCACCAAGGCGAAGTCCACCGACACCGAGAAGCTGATCACGGCGATGGAAGGCCTGGAGTTCGACACGCCGAAGGGCAAGATGGTGTTCCGCAAGGAAGACCATCAGGCGCTGCAGAGCATGTACCACTTCAAGGTCAAGGTCGATCCGAACGTCGCCTGGGCCGTGCTCGAGCCGGTGCGCGAGCTGAAGATCGAGGACATGGACGTTCCGGTCAAGAACAAGCGGTGAGATGGTGTTCACCTCTCCCGCTTGCGGGAGAGGTCGGATCGCATCGTCAGATGCGATCCGGGTGAAGGGCCTCTCCTCTTGGGGATTGTCCCCGAGCGGAGACACCCTCTCCCCTGCCCTTCCCCGCAAGCGGGGGAGGGGCGCACCGCGACGGCGGATCAATCCAGTTTCATCATTTTCAGACGTTCAATGACGCTCACCCTCGAAACCCGCGACCTCACCATTCGCTTCGGCGGCCACGTCGCGGTCAACAACGTCACCTGCACGTTCCGCCCTGGCGAGCTCACCGCCATCGTCGGGCCGAACGGCGCCGGCAAGACCACTTATTTCAATCTGATCTCGGGCCAATTGCGCGCATCGAGCGGCAACATTTTGTTCGATGGCACCGACATCACCCAGCACTCGGCGCCGATGCGCACGCGTGCTGGCCTCGGTCGCGCTTTCCAGCTCACAAATCTATTTCCCAATCTCACCGTGGAAGAGAACGTCCGCCTCGCCGTGCAGGCGGCGAACGGCACCCATTACGACATGCTGCGGCCCTGGATGCTGCGCGGCGACCTGATCGCGCGGGCAGATGCCATCCTCGACCAGGTCGCCCTCGGCAATCGTCGCGGCGTCGCCGCCACCGCGCTGTCACATGGCGACCAGCGCAAGCTCGAGGTGGCGCTGATGATCGCGCTGGAGCCGAAGGTGTTCATGTTCGACGAGCCGACCGCCGGCATGAGCATCGACGAGGTGCCTGTCGTCCTCAATCTGATCGCGCAACTGAAACAGGACAGGAGCAAGATCATCCTGCTGGTCGAGCACAAGATGGACGTGGTGCGCTCGCTCGCCGACCGCATCATCGTGCTGCATAACGGCCAACTCGTTGCAGATGGCCCACCGGCCGAGGTGATCGCTTCGCCGATCGTGCAGGAAGCCTATCTGGGCGTAGCACCGAAGAGTGCCGCATGACCGACCTGCTCAAACTCTCCGGCGTGCACACCCATATCGGGCGCTATCACATCCTCCAGGGCATCGATCTCACTGTGCCGCAAGGACAGGTCACGATGCTGCTCGGCCGCAACGGCGCCGGCAAGACCACGACGCTGCGCACCATCATGGGCCTGTGGCAGGCTTCCAGCGGCGAGATCACCCTCGCCGGGATGCGCATCGAGAGCCGCGCCACGCCCGACATCGCCCGGCTCGGCGTCGGCTATGTGCCGGAAAGCATGGCCGTGTTCTCCGACCTGACGGTGAAGGAGAACCTCGTGCTCGCGGCGCGCGACGGGCCGCTCGACGACACCCAGCTCGACTGGATCTTCGGCTTCTTCCCCGCGCTGCGCCGGTTCTGGCTGTCCCGCGCGGGGAGCCTCTCGGGCGGGCAGAAGCAGATGTTGTCCATCGCGCGCGCCATCATCGAGCCGCGCAAACTGCTGCTGATCGACGAGCCGACCAAGGGGCTGGCCCCGGCCATCGTCATGGCGCTGATCGAGTGCCTGAAGGAGATCAAGCGCAAGGGCGCAACAATTCTTCTGGTCGAGCAGAATTTCTTTGCCGCCCGCGAGCTCGGCGACAGCGTGCTGGTGATGGACAACGGCACCATCGTCCATCGCGGCGTGATGGCGGCGCTCGCCGCCGACGTGCCGCTGCAGGAGCGGCTGCTCGGCCTGAGCCTGGAGGCGCATCAGTGACTGACCTTGCTGCAACCGATCCATTGCCGAAGCCGAAGCGCGACATCGCGCCGGTGCTGCTGCCGATCGCGCTCGCGCTGCTGATGATCCCGCTGATCGGATCGACTTCTTCCTGGCTGACCCTGACCGCAGCGAGCCTTGCCATGGGCATGATGATCTTCATCATGGCCTCGGGCCTCACACTGGTGTTCGGGCTGATGGACGTGCTCAATTTCGGCCACGGCGCCTTCATTGCCGTCGGCGCCTATGTCGCAACCCTGGTGCTGGCGCCGTTCGCGGCGTCGATCCAGGCGGATTCGCTCTGGATGAACCTCGCGGTGCTGGCCCCGGCTGCGCTGCTCTCGATGGCGGTATCAGGCGCGCTCGGCCTCGTCGTCGAGCGGGTGCTGATCCTGCCCGTCTACGGCCAGCATCTGAAGCAGATCCTGATGACGACCGGCGGCCTGATCGTCGCCGAGCAGACGCTCTATGCTCTGTGGGGACCGCAGATCATCCCGATGCCGCTGCCGGCCTCGCTGCGCGGCTCCTTCATCCTCGGCGACGTCGCAATCGCCAAGTACCGCGTGCTGGCGATGCTGATCGGGCTTGCCGTCTTCATCGCGATCCAGCTCGTGCTCAACCGCACCAAGGTCGGCCTCCTCATCCGCGCCGGCGTCGAGAACCGCGAGATGGTCGAGGCGCTCGGCTATCGCATCCGCCGCCTGTTCCTCGGCGTGTTCATGACGGGATCGGCGCTGGCGGGCCTCGGCGGCGTGATGTGGGCGCTCTATCGCGAGCAGGTGCACGCTTCCATGAGCGACGACCTTACCGTCCTGATCTTCATCGTCGTCATCATCGGCGGCCTGGGATCGATCGGCGGCTGCTTCATCGGCGCGATTCTGGTCGCCATGGTCGCCAATTACGGCGGCTTCCTGGTGCCGAAACTCGCCCTCGTCTCCAACATCCTGCTGATGGTCGTCATTCTGATGTGGCGGCCGCGCGGCCTCTATGCGGTGACCAGCCGATGATGATCCTCTCCGGCGATCCGCCGCGCAGCCGTGTGCTCACGCTTCTCCTCGTCGTCATCATCCTGGCGCTGGCGGCGACACCGTTCCTGTTCCCGGGCGCCAAGGCGCTGAACGTCGCGGCCAAGATCTGCGTCTTCGCCGCGCTAGTCGCCTCCTACGATCTGCTGCTCGGCTATACCGGCTCGGTGTCGTTCGCCCACACCATGTTCTACGGCATCGGCAGCTACGCCATCGCCATCGCGCTCTACGGCATGGGGCCGAACTGGGCAGCGGTCGCAACCGGCATCGTCACCGGCCTGCCGCTGGCGGCCCTGCTCGCGCTCGCCATCGGCCTGTTCTCGCTGCGGGTCGCCGCGATCTTCTTTGCCATGATCACGCTCGCGGTCGCCTCCGCCTTCCAGGTGCTGGCCTCGCAGCTGTCCTGGCTGACCGGGGGCGAGGACGGCCGCAGCTTCCAGCTGCCGCAGCTGCTGCGCCCCGGCACCGTGCTGATCTCCAAGAACCTGTTCGGCTTCGAGATCAACGGCCGGATCCTGACTTTCTATCTGGTGTTCGCGATCTCGGCGCTGATGATCCTCGCCTTGCTGCGGGTGGTGAACTCGCCGTTCGGCCGCGTGCTGCAGGCCATCCGCGAGAACCGTTTCCGCGCCGAGGCGCTCGGCTTCCGCACCGTCTTCCATTTGACCTACGCCAACTGCATCGCCGCCCTGGTCGCCGCCAGCGCCGGCATCCTGAATGCACTATGGCTCCGCTACGCAGGTCCCGACACTTCGCTAAGCTTCTCCATCATGCTTGACATTCTGCTGATGGTGGTGATCGGCGGCATGGGCACGATCTACGGCGCGATCATCGGCGCCACCATCTTCATCCTCGCCCAGAACTATCTGCAGTCGCTGATGGGCGTCGCCTCCAAGGCGGCGTCGGAAGCCGGCCTGCCGCTGCTGCCGGGACTCTTGCATCCCGACCGCTGGCTGCTGTGGCTCGGGCTGCTCTTCATCGCCAGCGTCTACTTCTTTCCGACCGGCGTGGTCGGACGGCTGCGCCATGGGGGCGGCAAGAAGACCGAAGGCGCCTCGCATTGAGCATTGATTAATTATGCCGCGCCGCGATTGCCGCGAGCGCAACGCAACTGCGGCGTGCTTCGCGCCTTGCGGGGCGCGGGAGCGAGAGCGCTACCGGGCTTAATGGTTGGGTAACTGGTTTTCCTAAGCTTTGCGCCATTTGTGCGGTGTATTCCTGTCCTTGCAGGGAGGGGGAATGCGCCAGGTCTTTTCCACGATGGCAGCCGGAACATCCCTAGCCGCGAAAAACGGCTGGGCGGCCTCGGCGCGGCGTGGCCCTGTCCTGTGGCTCACCCTGTGCGGCGTGCTGCTGGTCGCGGGCATCTTCGCCGTGACCGCCATGGCCGTCGGCGAATTCCGCGAGCGGACGCTGGTCAACCGCGAGCGCGAGCTGGAAAAAACGGTGCAGCTGATCGCGCGCCACTTCGATCAGCAGTTTGAGGACTCCGATGTCGTCGCGGCCGATCTCATCGGGCAGATGAACCTGCCGGAGATCACCTCGCCCGAGATGTTCCGCGAGCGCATGTCCGGTGCCGCTGCGAACCAGATGCTGCGCAGCAAGGTCAGCTCGGTGTCCTATCTCGGCGACATCGCGATCTACGATGCCGACGGCGAGCTGATCAACTGGTCGCGAGGCCAGCCGCTGCCCAAGATCAACATCTCCTCGCGCGCCTATTTCCAGACGCTCAAGTCGGACCCGATGTCCGAGCCGGTGCTGCTCGAGTCCGTCCGCAGCTTCATCATCGGCAAATGGACCACGGTCGTCGCGCGCCGGCTCAACGGCACCGACGGCACCTTCTTCGGCGCCATGGTCCGACGGATCGATCCGGACAGCTACCAGAACTATTTCGCATCCGTGGCGCTCGCGGAAGGCACGGCGATCGCGCTGTTCGACCGCGAGGGCAAGATGCTGGCACGCTACCCCCATGTCGAGGAGCTGATCGGCAGGAGCTTCAGGGATGCGCCGCTGATGCGGAAGGTGCTGACCAAGGGCGGCCAGCACACGCTTCGCGTCAAGGGCCCGGTCGACCTCGAGGAGCGGCTCGGCTCGGCGGCGTCGCTGAAGCACTTCCCGCTCGTCATCGTCGCCACCAACACCACGGCTGCAGCGCTTGCGGACTGGCGGCAGCAGACCGGTTTCATGGTCACCACGGCCGCGCTTTCGGCCGCCGTGATCGCGCTGATCCTCTACCTGATCATTCGCCAGATCAACCGGCAGAACCGCGAGGCCCAGGAGCGGATCGAGGCGGAACGGCTGCGGCTCGACACCGCCCTCAACAACATGTCGCAAGGGCTAATTCTCTACGACGCGAACGGCTACATCGTCACCTGCAACCGCCGCTACGCCGACATGTTCGGCCTTTCGCACGACGTCATCAAGCCAGGCTGCCACGTCCTCGAAGCGATGCGCCACCGCAAGGAGCGCGGTGCGTTCGAGGGCGACGTGGAGGAATTCTACGCCGAGGTGATGAGAGTCGTCACCGAAGGCACCGTCTCCACGCGGACCCATCAACTGCCCAATGGCCGGGCCTTCCAGGTCATCAACACCCCGCTCGCGCAGGGCGGCGTCGCCACCATCGAGGACATCACCGACCGCCGCAACCTCGAACAGGAGCGCGATCGCAACCACACCTTCCTGCGCGAGATCATCGATCACATTCCGTCGCAGATCACGGTGAAGGACGCTCAAAGCCGCCAATATCTGCTGGTCAACCGCATCGCGGAGGAGGTCTTCAACGAAACGGGCGAGACGATCGTCGGCAGGACGGCCACCGATATCCTCCCGGCACCCGACGCCGATATCGTCAAGCGCGACGACGACGCCTTGCTGCAATCGCCCGACCGGCTGTTGCTCAGGGAACAAAGCTGGGAAAGACGGACGGGCGGCCAGCGCCATACCATCTCGAAGCGCATCGGCATTCGCGACAAGGCTGGCGAGCCACGTTACATCATCAACGTGATCGAGGACGTCACCGAGCGGCGGCGCGACCACGAGAAGATCGCGCATATGGCGCATTACGATGCACTGACCGATCTGCCGAACCGCACGCTGTTCCGCGAGCAGATCGAGCGCGAGCTGGAGAAGGTCGCGACCGGCGCGCAGTTCGCACTGCTCTATATCGACGTCGACGAATTCAAGGGCATCAACGATTCGCTCGGCCATCACGTCGGCGACGAGCTGCTGAAGGCGATCGCGACCCGCCTGCGCGGCTGTCTCAAGAAAGGCGACCTGATCGCGCGGCTCGGCGGCGACGAATTCGCGGTGATCCAGACCGGGATCCAGTCCTCGGCCGACGTGCTGTCCTTCGTGACGCGGATCTACGAGGCAATCCGTCAGCCCTATCACTGCCTCGGCCACCAGCTCTCCACCGATGCGAGCATCGGCATCGCGCTGGCGCCGCAGGACGGCGCCGATCTCGACCAGCTCGTCAAGAACGCCGACCTTGCGATGTACGGTGCCAAGGCCGGAGGCCGCCGCACCCACCGTTTCTTCGAGCCCGAGATGGACGCGAGCGCCAAGGCGCGCCTGACCATGGAGCAGGATCTGCGCCACGCCCTGGTGAACGGCGGCTTCGAGATCCACTATCAGCCGCTGGTCGATCTGCGCTCGGGCGCGGTCACCGGCTGCGAGGCCCTGCTGCGCTGGCGCCACCCCGAGCGCGGCATGGTGTCGCCGGCGGAGTTCATTCCGATCGCCGAGGATACCGGCCTGATCAACGAGCTTGGCGACTGGGTGCTGCGCATGGCCTGCAACGAGGCCGCGACCTGGCCGGCGCATATCCGCGTTGCGGTCAACGTCTCGCCGGTGCAGCTCAAAAGCGACACGCTGGCGCTCAGGATCGCCAGCGCGCTCGCCGCCTCGGGGCTTGACCCGCGCCGGCTCGAGCTCGAGATCACCGAGGCCGTGCTGATCCGCGACGACGAGGCGGCGCTGTCCATCCTGCACCAGCTCCGTTCGATCGGCGTGCGCATCGCGCTCGACGATTTCGGCACCGGCTACTCCTCGCTCAGCTACCTGAAGCGCTTCCCGTTCGACAAGATCAAGATCGACCGCTGCTTCGTCGCCGACATCGCGGAGACCAGCGGCGCGCCCGTGATCGTGCAGGCGGTGGTGAACATCGCCGCCGCCAGCAGCATGACCACGGTCGCAGAGGGCGTCGAGACCGAGGCCCAGCGCGAGATGCTGCGCAACCTCGGCTGCACCGAGATGCAGGGCTATCTGTTCAGCGCACCGAAGCCGGCTGCCGAGGTGCGAAAGCTGTTCGGCAAGGGCGATGCCGCGCCGGTGGCGGCGGTGGCCTGATGGCGAGGCCAAACAAGGCTCGGGCGAAGGCCGCCAGACCGGCGACGAATGCCTGCGCGTGATCGCCTCGGTCGTCAGCCGTCATGGCTGCGCCGACCGGCTGCTGCTCGAGGCCGACGAGGCGCTCTACGTGGCCAAGCGGGTCGGCCGCAACCACGTCATCTGCGCCGAAAGGGCGCTGGCCGAGTTCGCATTCCTCGGCCGGGTGGCGGTTCCTGGTTCTTTCCGCCAAATTGGCCTAGCGCGGGGAGGCGAGAAGCGGTTGCCCACTCCGCGCCAATCGGCTAAATGAACCGCATTGCACCCGTAGCTCAGCTGGATAGAGCGTTGCCCTCCGAAGGCAAAGGTCACACGTTCGAATCGTGTCGGGTGCGCCAGTAAGATAAGCGTTTTTCTGAATTTTTCATCTTCTGAACAAAGCTTGCCGGAAGCATACCGGAAGCACCCATTTAGCCCGCAACCTTCCATCTGAGCCCTCCACTTCAACTCCATGCTCCGCATTCACGTTCGCGGGGCCGCCCCGTTTGGTCGCTTGCTGGCGCCGGAAGAGCCTATCTTTTGGCATCACCGTCCTTAGAGATGAGCAATAGGTTGTAAAGCCGCTCGAATCCGTCCTGCTTCCGATCTTCGACAGGTTCTCCGTCGCAGATGAGCAGTTCGCGCCAGAACGGGATCAATTCGGAAAGGATGGGTCTACGGGGCAGCACTCGCAGTAGAACCGCTGGGAAAAAATTCAACTGCAAGAGGTGCGCGAGTTTCTCCCAAAGAGTCGAGTTCAATTTTTCAGTGTTACATCGTCTGCAACAACAGCGCAGATTGTCGGGGTCATCGGTGCCTAGAATTTGCGGTACTACATGATCGACACTAGGGGCGTTTGGCGCATAACGGGAGGAGCCGAAGTCTTTGGGAGTTGGTTGACCACAAAGATAGCAGCGGAAACCATCGCGTTCGAAGATGGCCATTCGGTTCAGAGCGATGGGGCGCAAGCCATAGGTAAGGCCATAGTCGCAGTACTCCGAACAATGCGCTCGCCGGTGAGCGGCGAGCACAGATGGGGGTGCTGCTGGAATGGCGATCTCACGCCCTAAATCCGGCACGAAGAGGGTGCCGCAGTATTGGCATTCACGCGATTCTGAGTCCGGCATGCCGTCGTACCACAGCACGCGCCGGTGGGGCGACTTTCTCATCCTCTCCATGAACCGGCGATGGGGCGGCTCACGCTTGTACACTTCCTGTAGATAAGCGGCGTTTAGCGCTGGCAGCGATGCTAAGAGCGACGGAAGGCGATGGTTCATGGTTCCTTACCCCCAACCATTCTTGTTGTTCGCGCTCCCGTTTGCAACTTCCGAAGCGCGAGCGGGGCCTGATCTTTCAGGCAGGTGGTGGCAGGTCGCGGGCCAGCGACGGAGCCGCCGCTGAGCAACTCGTCGCGCTGAAGCGGTGAGGCTGCAAACTGGGACGTCCGAGTTGATAAGGATTTCTTCACCTTCATCTAGGGTTACGTCAGAATTGGCTATGGCCGAGCGCTTCGCGTTGATTCTAGAGTCAGACAAGCCGCTGCTGGGGGCCAAACGGAGTTGTCCGAATGGGTGTGGCAGGCTGGCGCTTCGCGCGGTTCAAGAGAACTCTTATCGGGCGGGCGGCGGTTGTCGCTGTGCTGGAAGAGTTGCCGTTTATCTGCCCCGTGGTGGTCGCAGTCGGCTCGCTGATCATGATTGGGATCACGCTCTACAGGGATTGGCCGCAGTGAGGGGTCCGCTTTGCTCCTAAAGCGACACTGCTGCTGCGGAGTAGCGAAATGACGTGATGGGCCAGAAGACGACGTTAGAGGCGCTCGGCTAAGAGTGCCGGTTGATAAAAGTTGGTTCGAGGCGGCCTGCCGCGACAATAGCAGTGGGTAACCCTATCAGCTTGTGCGTGCTGTCGTAGGTTATTGCAGGAACTCCGATTTCGATACTTTGATCCTGTTGTCACCGGCAGCGGTCAACTAGGCGTTGGTGGCTGAGAGCGACCAGCGCTCCCGCCTGTCAACTACTGCGAAAGCCGTTCTTGATCAAACAGCGCGGCAGCACGTTCCTGCGTTCTTCGTTGGAGAACAGCATTGAAAAAGAAGATGAGTGATCCTGTCGCGGACTTACGCTATGTGATCCGAGCGGCTGAAGGTCGCTTTGTGCTGTGGGATAACACGCGCCTCGACCAGCCGCTATCTAAGCATCGCTCACTGGCTGCGGCCGAACACACGAAGGACATCCATGCCCGCATCGACCGCCTTATCAGGGCAGGACGTAGACGGCGCGAGCCAGGATGATCGCAGCCAACAACTCATGCGACATTACTCAGTCGGCGGCGGCGTATCGTTTAGCAATTGAGAAACAGCCGTGACGACCTGCGCGGGCGCGAATGGCTTGGTTAGGAGAACGCTGTTGGGCACGCCACGCGACGCCCACTCGTCAGCAGCAGCTCCGGTCATGTAAACCACGGGAAGGTCGGCGGATAATTCTCTCGCGCGTTTTGCCACCTGCCAGCCCGTGTGCTCGTCCTGCAAATTAATGTCTGTCACAAGCGCGCGGTATTTGCGGTCGTCATCAAGCAGCGCTAGCGCCTCCTGACCGGAGGCCACTACCTCGGTCTCAAAGCCTCCCTCTGCCAGCGCCTCCCGGACCATTTCCGCAATGAGGTAATCGTCCTCGACAATCAATATCCGCAATGGACTTTGCACGGCCCGCCCTCCAGCCCACATCGTTGTGGCTGCGTGCTAAGTACAAAAGTGCACACAACGTTCCAATCTGCATTAGGGGCGCCGGGGAATTTGTGAGAGACAGCCTTTTTGACGAGCGCTAGGACCGGTTCCATGTTACCAGATCAGCCCTCCTGATTAGAGAAGGTCACTGAGCAGTAGCTAAGGGGCAGCCAATGGCTTCGGTGTTTTTGGTGGAGGATGAAGTACTCATCCGCATGATGGTCGCCGAGATGGTGACGGAGCTTGGCTATACCGTCGCGGCCGAAGACGGTGATTTGCCTTCGGCGTTGGAGCACGCAAAAGACGATGCCTTTGATCTCGCCGTGCTCGATGTAAGGCTAGGCCCCGATAGCATCGCGCCTGTGGCGAAGGCTCTCGCGCATCGCAACATCCCGTTCGCGTTCGCAACGGGTTATGGAGCGGACGGAGTGCCAGAGGAATTTAGCGGACGACCATGGCTGCAAAAGCCGTTTGCGATAGAACAGCTTGAACGCTGCTTCGCTCAACTGTTGCCATAACGATAAGCAGACCATCGAAACAAGCATCAACCGAGGCGGCTTTACTCGCTCGTGCTGTTCTCGTCCCAATGCAGTGTGGCCCTCTCTGTTTTAAGGTCTTCGACGACTACAGCCACCCGCATGCGGCCGAACGCCGAATGCGCCCGGTTCTTGACCTTCACCAAGTGGCCGCACCGACCGCCCCGGTAGTCGCGCTGGCGATGCTTCGAGACCAAGCCCTCAAGCCCCATCCGGGCACGCTGCATCGAGCAGGTCGGGACCGATCTCGCCGCCCACGCTGGGCGATGCCCTCACGGTAAACGGCTGTCTATAGTCCACCGTGAAGAATGCAGATCCACCTGACAGATAGACAGAATTTGTCTCGGTAAAGTATTCGATTTTGCAGGAAAGCTGGGTGTTGTACCTGGCTTTCTTGCGTTTTGGGATTTTGCTCTTGAGCGATTCGTGATTCCCTGACGGCGTCGTCGACATTGGGGAATGCGATGAGCAAACCGCGGGATGATCGCCAGAAAGACCTGCTGCTTCCGGCGCTGGATCAGATCATCGACATGGGTCATCCGCTGGTTCGGTTGGCGGCGCTGATCGACTGGAAGTTTCTGGATGAGCGCTTTGGTTCGGTGTGCCAGGCGGGGTCGGGGCAGCCTGGCCTGCCGACGCGGCTTGTCGCCGGCCTGTTCATTCTGAAGCACATGCACAACCTGTCGGATGAGGTGCTGTGCGCCCGCTGGATCGAGAATCCCTACTACCAATACTTCTGCGGCGAATTGAGCTTCTGCCACCGGCTGCCGTTCGATCGATCGTCGATGACACGCTGGCGTCATCGGCTCGGGGAGGAGCAACTCGTCGCGCTAATTCAGGAAAGTCTGTCGGTGGCGCACAAGACTGGCGCGATCGGCGCCAAGGACCTGGAGCGGGTGGTGGTCGATACCACAGTGCAGCCCAAGGCAGTTGCGCATCCGACCGATGCACGGCTGATGCATCGGGCCATCATCAAGCTCGTCGGGCTCGCCAAGCGCAACCGTGTGCCGCTGCGCCAGAGCTATCTGCGCCTGGCCAAGCGCGCCGCCATCATGGTCGGCCGCTATACCCACGCCCACCAGTTCAAACGCGCCCGGCGCCAGCTCAAGTTTCTGCGGACACGGCTTGGCCGGATCATCCGCGACATCCGCCGCAAGATTGATGGCGATTCGGTGCTGGAAGCGCGGTTCGGCCCGCTGCTCGGTTTAGCGCAGCAGGTGCGCAGCCAGGATCAGCATCAGCGCGGTCCGAAGGTCTATGCGTTACATGCCCCTGAGGTCGAGTGCATCGGCAAGGGGAAAGCCCGCGCGCCTTACGAGTTCGGGTGCAAGGTCAGTATTGCCACCCCTGTGACGTCTCCGAAGGGCGGGCAGTTCGTGCTCCATGCCAAGGCGCTGCATGGCAATCCCTTCGACGGGCACACGCTCGGCCCTGTGATCACCGATATGGAGAAGCTCACCGGCGTGGAGGCCCGCCGCATCCACGTCGACAAAGGGTACCGCGGCCACAACCACCCGCATCGGTTCAGGGTCTGGATCTCGGGTCAGGTCCGCCGCGTTACGGCTACCATCCGGCGCGAGATGAAACGTCGCGCGGCTGTCGAGCCTGTCATCGGCCACGTCAAGGCCGAGCACCGCATGGACCGCAACTATCTCAAAGGCCGCGCTGGTGACCGCATCAACGCTGTTCTCGCCGCAGCCGGATACAACTTCGGACTGCTGCTGCGATGGCTCGCAGGACTCTTACGTGCCATCATCCTGGCGCTTGCCCCGGCCCAAAAGATCGCTTGAAACGCCATTCGGCCGCGTTCTTCACGGGGGACTCTATAATGTGCCGTCTATAATTTTGGCTTTACTTCCAAGTATCTTGCCGACTCCTCCGGTGACCGCATCAAGCTCATCGTCTCGCAAGACCGCCATGTCGTCATTGGCGCGCGGCGGCTCGTTCTCTCGGGCAGTCTTTTGAGGCTGAGCCGTGGTCTGCTTCCTTGGTGGAGGTGCGGATGCCGATCGCGATGCTTGGAACTAGGAGTTCCGCGCGGCTGTCGCCAGACTCTCCCCGATATTCTTGATGACGTTGGAAAATGCGTTTTGAAGCATGCTGAACGAGCTTCCGCCGGAAACCGAATCGAGTTCGTCGTCTCTCAGGACTCGATTCTGCTCGGGGCGGATTGGCTTGCTGGGATGTGTCATGCTGTTCATGGCTTTCATCCTTAATGAGTGTGGAAACCCGCGCGAACGCTATATGACGGCGAGAATATAACAGTGATCTACATCACTCGTCCGAGCGCCTGGGTGCCCTTTCGGCAAGCGCCCGAGCTACCAGCGCCTCGACGAAGCCCGCGAACCCTTCCATCCTCTTGCGGTCAGTATTGTCTCATTGGAAGTTTTCTTGCACGGCAGATGGAAGCCCATATACGGGGCCGAGCAGAGTGAGTGTCGCGAGACTGACCGCGCCTAGACCACGCGCGACGAGCAGCAGCAGCGCGATCACCGCGTACATGTCGGCTATCGGCGGAAGACCAGAACCAGCTCAGTGCAGCGCTGACGTTTGACCCGAAGCCGAGCTTTCAGGCCCGTAGGCGGACTGTTGATCTAGATCAACGATGCGTTGCGGCATTGTGTCTGGGGTACGCGCCCACAGGGTTCTGATGTCTCCAAGAGGGAGCTTCCAATGGCGCGTACCCGTCAGGACGACAATAGCCCGAAGCCAGAAAGCCGCTTTCTAAGCCGCCGCAACTTACTGCTGCTTTGCGGCACCACACTCTCCGCCGCTTATTTGCTGTGCGCACTGGGAACAACCAGCCTCGCGCAGCAAACAACCGGCACACCAGGCTCGCCCGGCGCTACGACGACGATTGACGGAAAATATCTTCCGTCGCCACCGCCGAAGTTCGGCGGCGTGATCAATCTGCAGGCCAGCCAATCGAAACCATATTGGCCTGCACGGGTGGTGCCGCCCAAAGGGGCGCCCAACGTGCTCCTGATCATGACCGATGATCAGGGTTACGGAGTTTCCGGGACCTTTGGAGGCGTCGTCCCGACGCCAGCGATGGATCGCATTGCGGAGATGGGTCTGCGCTATACCCAGTTTCACTCCACGGCCCTATGCTCGCCGACACGCGCGGCGCTGATCACCGGCCGCAATCATCATTCGGTTGGGTTCGGCATCATCTCGGAACAGGCAACCGGCTATCCGGGTTACGACAGCATCATCGGACCAGAGAGTGCCACTATTGGAACGATCCTGAAGCAGAACGGGTTCGCCACCTCCTGGTTCGGCAAGAACCACAACACGCCGAGCTATCAGTACGGCGCGTCGGGACCGTTCGACCAATGGCCCATCGGCATGGGTTTCGACTATTTCTACGGCTTCCTCGGCGGCGAGACGGACCAGTGGACGCCGTATCTGTTCAAGAACACCACCCAGGTTTTCCCCTGGATTGGCAAGCCCGGCTACAATCTGACAACGGATATGGCGGATGAAGCCATCGCGCACCTGCGACAGCTCAATGCCGCCGCTCCGGATCAGCCGTTCTTCCTTTATTACGTGCCCGGCGGCACCCATTCGCCGCACCAACCGACCAAGGAATGGATCGACAAGTTCAAGGGCAAGTTTGACATGGGCTGGAACGCCCTGCGCGATCAAATCTTCGCCA
Organism: Bradyrhizobium sp. SMVTL-02; assembly: GCF_051853005.1. Taxonomy (NCBI): domain Bacteria; kingdom Pseudomonadati; phylum Pseudomonadota; class Alphaproteobacteria; order Hyphomicrobiales; family Nitrobacteraceae; genus Bradyrhizobium; species Bradyrhizobium sp. SMVTL-02. The sequence continues at coordinate 8,364,196 of NZ_CP182469.1, forward strand.
ATCAAAAGCGGCTTGGTGTAGTCCCCGAGAACACGCAGCTCACGGCATGGCCTGACGACCTGCAGATGTGGGAGACTTTAACTGCCGATGAAAAGAAGCTGTTCGCACGGCAAGCTGAGGTGTACGCCGGTTATGTCGCCTACACCGACCACGAGATCGGTCGCGTGATCCAGGAAGTGCAGGACCAAGGCAAGCTCGACAACACGCTGATCATCTACATCAGCGGTGACAACGGGACGAGCCCTGAAGGCACTGTGCGCGGGACACCGAACCAATACACGGCGTACAACGGCATATTGGACCTTCCCATTGCCGAGCAGTTGAAGGCATACGACGCCTGGGGCTCGGCAGCGACCTATCCGCACATGGCGGTGGCCTGGTCATGGGCCTTCGACACGCCATTCAAGTGGACGAAGCAGGTCGCGTCGCACTTCGGCGGCACCCGGCAGGGCATGGCGATCTGTTGGCCGAACCGTATCAAGGATGCGGGGGGCATCCGCACCCAGTTCCACCACATGATTGACATCGTGCCGACCATCCTGGAGGCAACCGGCATTACCGCGCCGTTGATGGTCAACGGCATCGCGCAAAAGCCGATTGAAGGTGTCAGCATGACCTACACCTTCGACAAGTCGAGTGCCAACGTGCCGTCCGCGCGAACAACGCAGTATTTCGAGATGTTCGCCAACCGCGCCATCTATCACGACGGCTGGATCGCTGCGACAACGCCACCTGCGCCGCCTTGGCTCTTGGGGACAGCCAAGATGCCCGAGGATGTCGTCAATGGTTACAAATGGGAACTCTACAACATTGCGGAGGACTACTCGGAGAGCAATGACCTCGCTGCAAAAATGCCTGACAAGCTGCGCGAGTTGCAGGAGCTGTTCATGGTGGAGGCGACGAAATACAACGTGTTTCCGCTGGACAACTCGGTCCTTTCGCGCGTCGTAGCGCCAAGGCCAAGCGCGACCGCCGGTCGGGACATTTTCACCTACTCAGGTGAGTTGTCGGGGATCCCAACAAGCGATGCACCCAGCATCCTGAATAGGTCCTACACAATCACCGCCGAAGTGGACATTCCGGGCAGTTCTGCTTCGACGGTTGGGCGTACGGGCGCGCAGGATAGCAGCGAAGGGATGATCGTCACCCTCGGCGGCCGTTTCGGTGGCTACGGACTGTATCTGCTCAAGAGCAAGCCGGTTTTCGTCTATAATTTAGCCGACCTCGAACGCTTCCGCTGGGAAGGCAAGGACGCGCTCACGCCGGGCAAGCACACCATCGTGTTCGATTTCAAATACGATGGACCCGGCTTCGGCAAGGGTGGCACGGGCATCCTGAACGTGGACGGTAAGGAGGTCGCGACCAACAACGTCCCGCACACCCTTCCATTCATCATGTCTATCGACGAAACCTTCGACGTGGGTGTCGATACACGTACCCCCGTTGACGATAAGGACTATCAGGTGCCATTCCGCTTCACCGGTAAGATTGACAAGCTCACCGTCAAAGTCGGGCCGGTACATCTCTCCAGTGAGGAGCATCAGGTCGTCCGGCACGCGCGAGCCGGCGCGAACAACTGATGCCTCAGCAATCCGGCCGGGCGTCCTTCTCTGGGGGGCCGGCCGGACGTGCCGGTGTCCAGCGAAATCCGTCGAACATCGCGTGGCGCGCCGTGTCAGGTCCTGCGCCTCCTGCTGTTTGCGCTCGGCGAGCAGGCGGGCGGGAACGGTCACATCGCGGACGGGCATGGGACCGGCGCCGGGACGGGAGGACGTCATTGCGGCGCTCGATCACGCCGGGATCGCCGAGGGGCCGGGCGGTCCGGCGGAAATGGTTCCGGGCCAGCACCACGTCCGCATGAACATGTATATCGCCCAGGCGAAGAACGGCCGTTTCGAGATCGTCGAGAGCTTGGGGGCCATCGATCCGGACGAGGCGATGGTGCCGTCCGTCGCGGAGGGAGACCGATAGCGTAGTCGGCCCATCAAAAAGGGGGTGCTTGAGATGAGTGTCCTGTCTCCGGTCAACGAGAGCCTCCTGAGCCAGCGCCTCGGCGCGCTCGGATCGGTAAGAAGCTGGGCGCCGAATGTCCTCTCGGAGCTCGAACACTTCATCCGTACTGCCGACGACTATGATCTCTTTCGCGTCAACCCTATCCAATACGGCCGCCTCGTCGGCCTGTCCGAGGCGGACGCGATAGAGCTGTTCGTGCACACCGCCAAGGTGGGCCTGTTCGACATGGACTGGCTGCTCATCTGCGCCTATTGCCCGCAGGTCGCGGGCAGCTTTCGCGAGCTCGATCAGGTCCATCCACGCTTTCAGTGCGCGTTCTGCGACGCGATCAACGATGTGTCGCTGGACGACTACATTCAGGTCACCTTTACGGTCTCGAGTGGCGTGCGCGACATCATATTCCGCCATCCCGAAATGTTGTCTGTCGAGGATTTCTATCTGCGCTACAACTTTTCCAAGGGCTTCATCGCTCCGCACGGGATGACGCACCAGCAGCTCGTTGCTGCGCTCTCACGAGGGTTCGCCGATATCCAGGCCCATGAGCACCGCAGCTTCGACTTCGATGTCACGGCTGGCCGTTTCGAGGTGCTGGACCTCTGCCATAAACTTCTTTTAGTCTTCTTCGCGGGCGGGGAGCCGGCAGAACCGCAGGGGACGCTGGTCCAGCTCGAGTCGGGCCGCCTTGTGCTACCGGACCGGCCCACGGCACCGAGAGACATGGTCCTCGGCGACGGACGCTTTTCGTTCCGGCAGACGGCCGATCTCAGCCCAGGCAAGCACACCATCCGGATCGACAACCGCAGTGACGATCGCGGTCGCTTCTGGTTCGTCCAGTATCCCCCAGGTTTCGAGCCCCATCTGGTCGAATATGAGCCGTTTCTTTCCGGCAAGCGGTTGCTGCTCACCCCGAGTTTCCGCGAACTCTACAAGGCGCAGCTTGTTGATGAGGGCGAGAGCATCAAAGTCTCAGATATGACTTTCCTGTTCACCGATCTGAAGCAGTCGACTCCGCTGTATGAAAGCGTGGGTGACGTGAATGCATATTTTTTGGTTCGTCAACACTTCGAGATCTTGAACACGATCATCCGGGAACGATCCGGCACCATCATCAAGACGATCGGCGACGCGGTCATGGCGGGGTTCGAGCGTCCCCAGGATGCCGTTTGCGCCTCCATCGAGATGATCGAAGAACTGTCCAGATTCAACCGGACCGCTTCGCGGCCGCTGGGCCTCAAGGTCGGCGTCCATAGGGGGCGGGCGATTGCGGTGAACCTCAACGACCGGATCGACTATTTCGGACAGGACGTGAATATCGCCGCACGCGTGCAAGGTCTCGCCGACGTCAACGAAGTTTGCATCAGTGCAACGGTCATGGAGGCGCCGGGGGTCAGCGACATCGTCAATTCACGCTCGGTGTCGCGCAACTACGAGAACCTGAAGGGTATCGGTCAAAAGATGGAAGTCCATCGCGTAACAATCACGCCGACGCAGACATAAACGACCGCGGTGCTGCCGCGACGCGAAGGCCGACGGTTCGCGCGGCTCGACACTGCGTGCGCAGCTATCCGACGATATGGTAGCCGCCATCGACGTAGATAACCTCCCCGGTCATCAGCCTCGCATAGTCGGTGGCGAGAAATGCCGTGGTCGCGCCGACGTCGTCGACGGACACTAGGTCTCGCGCAGGCGCGCGTTGCGCGGCACGTTCCAGCAATTCGTCGAAGTGCGCGATCCCGGATGCTGCGCGTGTCTTGATGGGTCCGGGCGAGATGGCATGCACGCGGATCCGCTTCGGTCCGAGCTCGTTGGCGAGGTAGCGCACCGAACTCTCGAGCGCCGCTTTCACCGGCCCCATCACGTTATAGTTGTCGATCACCTTCTCTGCGCCATAATAGGTCATGGTGAGGATCGTGCCTCCGTCACGCATCAACGGAGCCGCAAGATGCGCCATGCGGATGAAGGAGTAGCAGGACACATTCATGGCCTGCAGAAAGCCTTCGCGGGAGCAGTTCGACAGCGGACTGTGGAGATCCTGCTTCGGGGCCGAGGCGATCGAATGGAGCGCAAAATCGAGCTTTCCCCAAGTCTGCTCGACGGCCTGAAACACGCTCTCCAGCTGGCCCGGTCCGGTGACGTCGCAGGGCAGGAAGATCGGAGCCTGGAGCGCCCTTGCGAGCGGCTCGACGAATGGCTTTGCCTTCTCGACCGAATAGGTGATTGCAAGATCGGCGCCCAGCCCGCGAAAAGCCTGAGCACAGCCAAACGCGATCGAATGCTCATTGGCGATGCCGAGAACGATGCCCTTCTTGCCGGCGAGCGGACGCGCGGAAAACTCGACCATGTCTGCCTCCTGTATCAAGCCATCGAAGCCGCTGCCGACGCGGGCAGGCTGGATCGGCGCCAAGCATCCGCGACAAGGACGGCCACCGCGGCGGACGCCAGACGCGTCCGCAGTTTGTCGGCCGGGCTGGTCATCATGATGGGAACGCGCGCTCCGAGGACGATTCCCGCGCCGTCGGCACCGGACATGAACGTGAGCTGCTTGACGAGCATGTTTCCGGATTCGATGTCCGGGACCAGCAGGATGTTCGCCCTGCCCGCAATGCGAGATGTGATCTGCGCCTGCCGGGCGGCCTCCGTGCTGACGGCGCTGTCGAACGCAAGGGGGCCGTCGACCAGACCACCCGAGATCTGACCGCGCTGAGCCATCTTGGCCAGAGCCGCAGCTTCCAGAGTCGAGGGGATCTTCTTCGTGATGTGCTCGATCGCCGACAGGATCGCGACCCTCGGCTCCTCGAAGCGTAGCACATTCGCAAGTTCGATCGCGTTTTGGCAGATGTCGCGTTTCTCGATCAGGCTCGGCGAGATGTTGATGGCCGCATCGGTCACGATGAGAGGCGTCGCATAATTCGGCACGTCCATGACAAAGGCGTGGCTCATTCGCCGTTCGGTCCGCAGACCCGTGCCTGCCGCCACGACCGCATGCATCAATTCGTCGGCGCGCAGGCTGCCCTTCATCACCGCCTCCACCTTGCTCGCGCGCGCCAATTCGACGCCGGCGGCGGCCGCAGCCGCGGCATGCCCGACATCGACGATTTCGCACCCAGCGAGGTCGATCTTCTCCGCCTCGGCGAGCGACCGGATCGTTCGCTCCGGTCCGACGAGGATGGGCGTGATGAGCCGCCCCTCCCCAGCGCACACGGCGCCCTCCAGCGAACTCCGGTCACAGGGATAGACGACGGCGGTCCGAACCGGCTCCAGGCCGGCGCAGTGCGCGAACAGTTCATCGTATCGGTCGTGACGCCTGATCTGGACTTCCGGAAGCGGGACGGCCGGCCGACGGATCTTATCCGTCGGGGCGATGACCTGGGCGGTGCCCGTAATCACCTCGTCCTGGTTCTGATTCACGCAGCGGCAGTCGAAAACGACGATGTGCTTTTCGGGGCGCTTCTCCCTGGCGGTCACGGTGACGGTGATGGTGTCGCCGAGGCCGACCGGCTTACGGAAGCGCAGATCCTGCGCAAGGTAGATCGTGCCTGCGCCGGGAAGACGCGTGCCCAGCACCGCGGAAATCAGCGCTCCGCCCCACATGCCATGGGCGATGACGCGGTGAAAGGTGCTGGTTTCCGCATAGGGCTGATCCAGATGCGCCGGATTGACGTCACCGGACATCACCGCGAACAGGGCGATGTCGTCCTTGGACAGCGTCCGCGTCAGAGCTGCGCTTTCGCCGATGGCGATTTCGTCGAAGGTCCGGTTCTCAATGACGTCGGCCTGCATGAGGCTCTCCACGGGATTGGCGGGTCAGGACTGACGCACATAAAGGCCCGGAGCATCGCCGCGTACCGGATATCCGTTGTCCGGCGCTCCGACCGGCGGCGGCGCGGTTCGCCCGCTTGAGTGGCGCGCCAGCCAGCGATGCCACTCCGGCCACCAGGAGCCCTTGAGCACGGGGGTCTCCCTGCGCCAAGTGTCGGGATCGACATAGCGGTCGTTCGGCTGGTGGACGTGGAACTGATAGGTGCGCCCTGGATGCCCGGGTTCGCTGACGATGCCAGCATTGTGGCCGCCGCTGGTCAACACGAAGGCGAGCTCGCCCGGCAGTGCCAGATGCGTCTTGAACACCGAGCGCCAAGGCGCGACATGGTCGGCCGCGGTGCCCACCGCGAAAGTGGGGATTCGAATGTCCGCGATGGAGATTGGGCGGCCCTCGACGCAATACCGGCCTTCCGCTAGGTCGTTGTTGAGGAACAGCTGACGCAGATATTCCGAATGCATGCGGTAGGGCAGCCGCGTCGTATCCGCATTCCAGGCCATCAGGTCGTTGATCGGCTGCCGGCCGCCCATCAGGTATTCGCGAATGACCCGCGACCAGACGAGATCATTGGAGCGGATGATGTTGAAGGCGCCGGCCATCTCGTAGGGGTCGAGATACCCGCGGTCCCACATCAAGTTCTCGAGGTAGGAGATCTGGCTCTCGTTGATGAAGAGCATGAGTTCGCCCGCCTCGGTGAAGTCGGCCTGGGCGGCAAACAGCGTCATCGACGCCAGACGTTCGTCGAGGTCGCGTCCCATCGTCGCCGCGGCGATCGTCAGCATTGTGCCGCCGAGGCAATAGCCGGCAGCATGCACCTTGCGTCCGGGAGCTATCGCGGCGATCGCGTCCAGCGCCGCCATCACCCCGAGCTTCCGGTAATCATCCATGCCCAGGTCGCGATCATCGGGACCCGGGTTCTTCCAGGAGATCATGAAGACCGTATGCCTCTGGTCGACCAGGTACTTGACCAGCGAATTCTGCGGCGAAAGATCGAGAATGTAGTACTTCATAATCCACGCGGGCACGATCAGAACGGGCTCGGCGTGCACCTGTTCGGTCGACGGCGCATACTGGATCAGCTCCATCAGCCGGTTCTGCAGCACCACCTTGCCCGGCGTGATTGCGACGTTTTGCCCCACTATGAACTGATCGGCCCCGCTTGGTGCCTGGCCCGTGATCGTCCTCTCGCAGTCCTCGACGAGGTTCTGCAGCCCCTTAAGGAGATTGCGCCCGCCTTGCTCAATAGTGACCTGCGCGATCTCCGGATTGGTCAGGATGAAATTGGATGGCGATGCGATGTCGAGGGCCTGCCTGACCGTGAATGACAGACTTCGCTCATTGCGCCGCGAGACGCCCTCAATCCCGGTGGTCGCATCGTTCCACCATTGCTGGTTCAGCAGAAACGCCTGGTAGATCAGGTTGAACGGCCAGCGTTGCCACGCCTCCGCCGCGAAGCGGCGATCAGTCGGCCTCGGCTCGACGCACGGTGGGGTGCCGGGCTTTACCGCGCTCTCACCTGCATAAAGACCCAATCGCGCAGCGTTGCGCAGCGCGTCTTCCGCGAGCTGGAGCCGCTTTCCCGGCGAAATCGCCAGATGCACCATCCAGTCGAAGGTCTGCTCCGCCAGCACTGCGGGGCTCAGCCCAAAGGTGAGCCGCGCGAGTTGTGCCTTGAAAGCCCGGTCCAGGCTGAGCGCACCCTGGCCGCTGGCGAGCGACCATGGGGGCTTCGCCGGCGAGATCCTGGTTCTCCCGGCTGCCGCGGGCAATTGTACGGGCTGCGCAGTGGCGGCGTTGCGGACCTCGGCCGCGGGGGTCGCCGCTGCTCGCGGACGACCGACCACCGGCATTGCCGTGGCCTCATGGGCCTCGGCTATCGGCACCACTCTTTCGGTCATATCCATCGCAATGCCCTCGCTTGGGTGCATGACACCTGAGATCGTGAACTAGCGCGCCATGATCTTCTCCGCCTCTGGCACACGCTTGACCGGTCATTCGGCCGCGATCTCCGCGTGGCACGCGGCCTCGAAGCTCAGCTTTCCGGTCTCCGCAATCGCATGATCTTCAGTGGTTGATGGCCGCTGATCGATTTTCCGGGAGGTCCCTTCGCCGCTGCATGAGCCTCCGGTTTTGCGCACCAGGACCGCAGCTCATCTTGGGGCCATCGGCACTTCCTCGCCCTCCTCTTTGGCCAGCAGCCGAAGCATCTCGAGCCCGAATTCGCCTTCCTGAGGCGATTTGATGTACTTTATTTCTCCTAAGAGCCGAAGAGCATCCGCCAGCGCAAGCGCCTGCCGTGCGCTCTTCGCATCCGCCGCCGACAGGGCGCGCGTCGCTCTGCTTTCAAACACGATCGTATAAAGCATGCTCCTCCCCCTCAAGCCGGGCGGGCCGCGCCGCCCCTCCGTAGGAGTCCACCTCCTTCAGTGCGCAGCAGACGCATGCTCACTCCGCCGAGGGCGTTCGCAGATGCTCGAACGCCTTGACGACGTCGCCGACCGAGCGCGACCAGGATTGCTGCGCAAACTCAAAATGGCACTTGATCGCCTCGGCCGCGTCATCGCACTCGGCGAGCTTCTTCAAATAGTCAGCCTGCTCCTGAAGGCGGGAGGCAGTGAATCCCCAGACCTCCTTCGATATCGCGCCGTAGGCGATCTTTGCGCTGCCGTTGAACGGCTTTAGCCATTCGGGAGGCGAGAACGAAAAGGTGGGTACCGCCGATGCATCATTTGGCATTGGATGCCCTCCGCATTGAAGATGGCCAAAAGTAGCGCAGCTTGGCCTCGTGCTTGTTGATTAAGGTCAATGCTGATTCAGCTTGAACTGCGCAGAATGTGAATTCATGCGCGATTGTGCTGAGTTGATCCGGTTCGGCGGCTCCGGGGCCGACGACGGTAAGCGCAGTGGACCTACGCATGAAGTCCGCGAGGACGCGAGAGGCCGCCTCACAGTCCACCCGGCTGCCACCCGCGTTCCAGTGCAAGGGACGGTGCAATGTGAGCAGGACGCTCAGTCGCCAGCGCGGCCTGATCGACAATGTGATACCGCTGAAGCGGTATTTCATGCTGGTTGGCGGAGGGTTGCTCGCGCTGCTCTTTGCCCTCGACGCGCTTGCCCCGCGCCAAGCGGCCGTCGAGCGCGGGGGTTCCGCGGCACCGCGTCCCAAGATTCGGATCTACTCCGAGCTGAAGGCACCGGGAGCCATCATCATCGACACCGGCCAGCCCGTGATGCTGCCCGCGCCGCCATCACAGACGGTCGCGAACCCCCTCGGGGCGCTGGCGTCGCAGGAGGGGCACAATGCTGCTCTCGACGGTCCTGCATCCATCGCAAAGGATCCAGGTGACGTGCGCAAGGTAGAGACAAAGCTAAAGCCACCCGGCAGATCGACCCGCCTTCGGAACAGGCGACCACAGCCCGCCTATGCACAGCGACCGTATGCGCGCGGATTCGACTGGTCGTGGACGAACTTCGGCCTGCAGAACGCCCGCAGCCGCGACAGCTTCGCCCAATGGAGGCCGCCGCCCCAGAGGCAAGCCGCCGGAATGCGCGAAGTCAGCTGGGCCCGACCCGCGCCGACACGACCTTCACAGCCCGGCTGGATCGACCACCGCTGGTGAGACTATTGATCCCGGTCTCGTCGCCTCTCAGCCGCGGAGTTTGGCGCGACAGATTTGGGTGAACTCGCGCATTGTATCCGAGCTCTGGGCCATCTTGGGCCGTTTCTTCAAATCGAACTGCTGACGTCTCCACAATTCGCTGCATCACCTGCTCGGCCGCCTCCACCGTTCGCGCGGACGCAAACAGCCGCAGCTTGCCGGCGTCAATCCGGCGCTGAAAAACGCGCCAGTGACTGTCTCTAACGGTGAGCGCCGCAAGGACTCAACTGAGGATGGGCATTTCCGGCACCACCTCTGGGATAATCAGCCGGGCCAAAGTCGATTTTCGGATCGTCTCGACATCGACGCCGTTGGCACGCTCGCGCAAGCAAAGCCCTGAATCGGTCGGTTCGATAACCGCAAGCTCGGTGACGATCAAAGTGACGGGCCGCATTGCGGTTATAGGTAAGTTGCATTCGGGGACGATTTTCGAGATGCCGTTCGCCGTGTGCTGCATTGCTACAATTACGCGCTGTGCCCCGGACACAAGATCCATTGCCCCACCCATCCCAGGCACCATCTTGCCTGGCACCATCCAGTTGGCGAGGTAGCCGCGCTGGTCGACTTGCAGGCCTCCCAGTACCGTCACGTCGAGATGACCGCCTCGGATCAGCCCGAACGAGAGTGTGCTGTCCACCGTGGCCGCGCCAGGCACGGCCATGACAAATCCTCCGCCGGCATCGATGAGATCTTCATCCTCCATACCTTCCGGAGGACGCGCGCCCATGCCGACAATCCCGTTCTCAGACTGGAACAGGATACCCGAGCCGAACGGTACATAGCGCGCAACCCCGGTCGGAAGACCGATGCCGAGATTGACAAGATTGCCGTCGTGCAACTCAAGCGCAACCCGGCGTTGGATCACTTCCTGGGGAGTCATCATGTGGCAATTCTTTCGATGAGCAGGTCGACGACGACACCGGGGGTGGCGACAGCATCGGGCGCGATCACGCCCACCGGGACGATCTCGCGCGGCTCGCAGATCACCGTGCCGGCCGCCAGAGCCATCACGGGATTGAAATTCGTCGCGGTGAGCTGATAGGCGAGGTTGCCTCCGTGATCGGCTCGGTCGGCATGGATCAGCGCAAAATCGGCTCGAAGCGGCGAGGCATAAAGCCACTGCTGGCCGTCGATTTCTATGACGCGCTGCCCTTGAGCGGCCAAGGTTCCGAGCCCCGTCTTTGTCAGAACACCACCCAGCCCGAAACCGCCGGCCCGGATGCGCTCGGCGAGCGTCCCCTGGGGAACCAGCTCAACTTCGATCTCGTGGCTGAGCATGCCCTTCTGGGTCAGCGGGTTGAGACCGATGTGTGATGCGATGACACGTCGGACGAGCCCGGCGGCAATCATCTTTCCGATGCCAACGCCGGGACGTGCGGTGTCATTCGCGATCACGGTGAGATTTCGTTTGGCGGCCGCGACAAGGGCATCAATGAGCCGGTGCGGCGAACCGACACCCATGAAGCCCCCGATCATGAGCGTTGCGCCGTCGGGGATCATTGCGGCGGCATTGTTTGGAGAGATGGATTTTTTCATCGGAGCTTACTCCGCACGGACATCATCGTTCGTCCTCCCCTTCACGCGAAACAGTTGCCCTCCTCAGCCGAAATCCAACACGATCCGCCCATCAATTTGTCCGGATTTCATACGGTCGAAGACCGCGTTGATTTCGCTAAGCGGCGCGGTTGCGAATTCGGCTCGCACCTTACCGTCGGCAGCGAACGCGATCGCCTCGTCGAGGTCGCGCCGGTTGCCGACGATCGAGCCACGCACGGTGACACGCCTGAGAACAACGTCAAAAATGGGGGTGGGGAATTCGCCCGGCGGTAGGCCGACCAGACTGACTGTGCCTTTTCGCCTTACCATTCGCAAGGCCTGGGCAAAGGCAGGCGGCGACACCGCAGTGACCAGCACACCATGCGCACCCCCTCCGGTCGCTGCCAAGACGTCGTCCAAAGCTTCCTTCGCAAGAGCATTGATGGCGTAAGTGGCTCCGCTTTTGCGCGCCAACTCGAGCTTGCTTTCCGCGATGTCGACGCCGATGACCTTCAGCCCCATCGCCAGAGCATATTGGATGGCGATGTGACCAAGCCCACCCACGCCAAAAATCACGACCCACTCGCCGGGTCTGGCCTCGGTCTCCTTCAATCCCTTGTATGTGGTGACGCCCGCGCACAGGATTGGCGCGATGGCCGCAAAGTTCACCTTTGGCGGCAAACGCGCGACGAACGCGGCCGACGCGATAACGTATTCGGCAAAGCCGCCGTTAACGCTGTAGCCAGTGTTGTGCTGGTGCTCGCACAATGTCTCCCAGCCGACCTCGCAATATTCGCAGCGCATACAGGCATCATGAAGCCAGGCAACGCCGACCGGGTCGCCAACCTTGAGAGTGTCGACCGCCGGGCCGAGCATGGCCACGGTTCCGGCGACCTCGTGCCCTGGAATAAACGGAGGCACCGGCTTGACCGGCCAGTCTCCGGAAGCCGCGTGCAGATCGGTATGGCAAACTCCGCAAGCCCTTACCTTCACCAGGACCTCTCCCGGCCCGGGCGCAGGAATCGGAACGTCCTCGATTGCAAGCGGCTTGCCGAAACTCCGCACCACGGCAGCTTTCATCGTGCCTTGCATCGACTTGCTCCCTCGTCGTGCCAAAGCTAAGCGAAAATATTCTGATCCAAATTGACCGAGATCAAACTGGGGGCGCCAAGGACCGCGCCGGCACATTCGCCCAGGTCCACACCAATTGATGTGAATCAACTAATATCAACTCGGGGGATATGCTTCTCAGAAATGGAGCACGCCCATAATGGCAAATGAAAACACGCCCATGAAGTAGCTTCGACGATCATTTGATACCTGAGAAGTCCCACATTTTGGCGATTGCAGCACGGCGAGGCTGAACGCCTCAATTCAAACGTCAGATGACCGCATTGAGCACGCCGGCAAACGCCACCACGGCGACCACGAACCACGACAACGGAAGCATCCATCACCTCGCGCTTGGTGTTGCGCGATTGAACGAAGCCGCTGGCGCGGCATGTAGGGAGGCATAGCAAGGATTGCCTCCTGTCTGAGAGGATTGCGGGTTTTCGAAGCCCAACCCTTTAGACAGGAGGTTTTCCGATGGCTGAGATCAGCCCACTTCGCCGCCGCATGATCGAGGACATGACGGTCCGCAATCTGTCACCGGCGACGCAGCAATCCTACCTCAACGCCGTAGCGAAGTTGAGCCGATATTTCGGTCGTTCTCCTGACCGCCTCGACCTGGAGGATATCCGTGCTTTCCAGGTTCATCTGGTTGCGACGGGGATGTCCTGGCCGGCGCTGAACCAGATCGTCTGCGCACTGCGGTTTTTCTACGGTGTGACGCTGGGTCATGACACCGTTCCGGAGCGCATCGCCTATGCGCGTAAACCGCGCAAACTGCCGGTGGTGCTGAGCGCCGACGAGGTCGTGCGCTTCCTGGAAGCAATCCCAAGCCTCAAGAGCCGTACCGCGCTGACCACCGTCTATGCCGCAGGCTTGCGCGTATCGGAAGTGGTCCTCTTGAAGGTTGTCGACATTGATAGCCAGCGGATGTTGATCCGGGTCGAGCACGGCAAGGGCGGCAAGGACCGTTACGTTATGCTCTCGCCGCAGCTTTTGAGGATTCTGCGGACGTATTGGCGGCTCACTCGGCCCAAACGATGGCTATTTCCCGGCCGCGACGACGAGCGTCCGCTCGTCCCTAACGTGCTGCACGCCGCCTGCCGTTCAGCCTGTACGGCGGCCGGCTTGAGCAAGTCGGTGACAGTGCATACGCTGCGGCACACATTCGCGACCCATCTCCTGGAGAACGGGGCCGACGTGCGCATCATCCAGGTGCTGCTCGGCCATGCCAGTCTGCAGAGCACGGCGCGCTATACCCAAGTCGCCACAAAGACCATCAGCAATACGCCAAGTCCGCTTGACCGGCTCCGCCTGGAGGTCGTGCCGCCCGGCTGAGCGGACCTGATGACTCCAGTTCTGGAAGTGGCGGATATCTTCCGCCGCCACGGCGAAGCGTTTCGGCAAGCTCGTGCCGGACATCTGGGTCGCGTCGAGCGGCGCGTCATGGGCGCGATCACGGCATGCCGGACGGCTGTGCTTGGCGGCCACATCGAGCAATGCGACGACTGCGGTGCCACCCGGATCGCCTACAACTCCTGTCGCAATCGGCATTGCCCGAAGTGCCAAGGCTCGGCGCGCGCGCAATGGCTTGCCGAGCGACAATCCGAACTCCTTCCCGTGCCATACTTCCACGTCGTCTTCACCTTGCCGGCGCCGGCCAGAGAGATTGCTTTCCAGAACAAGGCGGTGGTCTATGCCATTCTGTTCCGCTGCGCGGCCGAGACGCTCACCACCATCGCGGCCGACCCCAAGCATCTCGGCGCTCAGCTCGGTCTGACCGCCGTCCTCCATACTTGGGGTCAAACCCTGCAACACCATCCGCATATCCACTGCGTCGTGCCTGGTGGTGGACCTTCACTCGACGGCACACACTGGGTCGCTTGCCGGCCCGGCTTCTTCCTGCCGGTGCGCGTCCTCTCCAGGCTGTTCCGCCGCCTGTTTCTGCAAGAGCTGCAAGCTGCCTTCGCGGCTGGCCAGTTGGGCTTCTTTGGCGATCTCGCCCGTCTCGCCGATCCCGCCGCATTCGCCGAGCGCCTCGCTCAACTTCGATGGACCGACTGGGTCGTCTATGCCAAGCCGCCATTCGGTGGGCCCGAACAGGTGCTGGCTTATCTCGGCCGCTATACGCATCGCGTCGCCATCGCCAACAGTAGGCTGATCTCGCTTGCCGACGGCAAGGTGAGCTTTGCCTGGAAGGACTATCGGCAGAATCGTAAAACCAAAGTGATGACGCTTAAGGCCGATGAGTTCATTCGTCGCTTTCTCCTGCACACCCTGCCGGACAGCTTCCACCGCATCCGCCACTATGGTTTCCTCGCCAATGGCGGACGCAACGATAAAATCGCTTTCTGCCGTCAACTCCTTGCTGTCCGCAACGCTCCGACTGATCAAGAAGCCGGCGCCGATCCCCTCACCAAATGCGAGATCCCCGTCTGCCCGCATTGTGGCGGCACCATGCGGCGCGTCGATATCGTCCCGCGAGCCTGCGCGCGCGACCAGCCGTTTCATTGTGATACGTCATGACCAGCGTCTGTACCATCCACCCCTTCCGTAATCACCTTCTTGGTGGCAACGTCCGAAGTCGCCGTGGCCGCGCTCGTCACCGAACACCCCGCCAATCGTTCGGTAGCGCATCCCAGCGCTGCAAATCGCTCGCTGGATCGCGCCCTTGGCCCGATCAATCGGGCCCCTCACATCCGATGAATGACTCGCGGACGCGCGGCGACCACAGGCGAGCGTTCCCCGCAGCCGCACCCGCTGCACTATTCCCATAGCGCCCACAACTCCGCAGCTTCGTTCAATCCGGCTTCTATGAGGTCGCACGCACCACAGAGCGCGCGGCTCGCGCCTGCCACGCGACCTCACAGAACCCTCAAGATTGTATCATCAGCACATGAGCGATTCCGACACGGTGACGGGCGAGCCCTCGCCCGTGCGCAAGATCATCCATATCGACATGGATGCTTTCTATGCGTCGGTCGAGCAGCGCGACCATCCGGAACTGCGCGGCAAGCCGGTCGCGGTCGGAGGCTCCGCCGAACGCGGCGTCGTTGCGGCGGCCAGCTATGAGGCGCGCAAGTTCGGTGTTCGCTCGGCGATGCCGTCGGTGACGGCGAAGCGGCAATGCCCCGACCTGATCTTCGTCAAGCCGCGGTTCGAGGTCTACAAGGCGATCTCGAGGCAGATCCGCGAGATCTTTGCCGAGCACACGCCGATCATCGAGCCGCTGTCGCTCGACGAGGCCTATCTCGACGTGACCGAGAACCTGCAAGGCATCCCGCTGGCGCGGGACGTCGCACGGCGGATCCGCGAGAAGATCAAATCCGAGACGGGCCTCAACGCCTCGGCCGGCATCTCCTACAACAAGTTTCTGGCCAAGCTTGCCTCCGATCATCGCAAGCCCAACGGCCAGTTCGTGATCTCGCCGGAGATGGGGCCGGCCTTCGTCGAGACGCTGCCCGTCGGCAAGTTCCACGGCATCGGCCCCGCGACGGCTGCGAAGATGAATGCGCTCGGCCTGTTCACCGGCCTCGACATCCGCAACCAGTCGCTGGAGTTCATGAACGCGAATTTCGGCAAGGCGGGTGCGTACTACTACTGGATTTCGCGTGGCGTCGACGAGCGGCCGGTCCGGGCCAACCGGATCCGGAAGTCGATCGGCGCAGAGACTACGTTCCAGGCCGATCTCGACGCATTCGATGCGCTGGTCGCCGAGCTCAAGCCTCTCGTCGACAAGGTCTGGCGCCATTGCGAGACGACCGGCAACCGCGGCCGCACCGTCACCCTGAAGATCAAGTTCGCCGATTTCGAGATCATCACGCGGAGCAGGTCCGTCGCCACGGCGGTTGCAGGCCGGGACGAGCTGGAGCGGCTGGCCTGCGGCCTGCTCGAAATCGAAATGCCCCTGCCCAAGCGCGTCAGGCTGCTGGGCGTGTCGCTATCCTCCCTCCAGGACGGGAACGATGCGGAGCCGCAGCTTACTCTGGGCATCTGAGCCAGGCCAGCCCTCGGCAAACGCGACGTCTTAATCCGCGACGCGGCGAACGAGCTGTCGTGGAGACACGGGATATGCCTTATTGCTTGATGCTCGGATGCTTGCCTTATTGATACGCCTGGGACTGCGCTTCGAAGTCCGGATCCTTATAGTCTGCACCGCGCATCGGAAATGGTGCGGAGCTTCAGGCGGGTCGCCGTCAACCAGACCGAGGAGGACCGGCGCACCTTCAAGCGCAGTGAGTGGCTGTCGGAGTTGATGTCCACGCTCGGACCGCTGCTGTCGCACCATGCGCTGACGGTCGATGTGCAGTGCCCGGTCGAGGCGTGACGGTGACGGGATGTTCGGGCCCGTAACCTGCGAAGGCACCGGCCCTCAAGCGGATCGCTCAGTGCTTCACCTGCTCGAACACCACGATCACGCCGGTCGGCTCGGGCTCGTGCGCCATCAGGCGCGTCAGGTCCGAATCGCTCCAGTCGGCAAGACTGACGACTTCGCCGCTCTGGCTTTCTGCTCCAAGTGACGGGGTCGGCTCGAGCACCTTGAGCCCCATTTCGTCGACGAAGAAGGTATGCTCGCCGAACATGCTGTTGAGCTGAGGCATGGCGGGATGTTCGTCGGGCAGCACCTGGGCGCCGAGTTGATGAACGGTCTGCTTCACCTGTTCGGATGTGAGCTTCATGCGCTGCTCCGTTGCTGTCCTGTCCGCGTTCATGGGCTTGGGCAAAGCGGAGTTCCCTGCGCCTGTGCCGCCTGGCTCAGACTTCCGAACAGGTGCTGCGCACAAATGTTCCTGTGAAATGCATTTCGTGATCATGCGGTTCATCTGCCGCCTGGGCGGCACGAGATCGCCACATGATGCACACGATCTGGCGGCGGACGGTGCTACTCGGCGGCTTCGACGATCCGAATGTCGCGATCGGCGCCATCGCCGAGCAAATCGTGCGCGGCCTGATCGGCCGGGCTTGCATAGGCCGCCTATTGCTCGCTGCGGTTCTCGCCGACCGAGAGCGCGCAAATGCGCGACAGATACGTGTAGGGCAGGCCGGTCTCCTCGGCCCAGGCGTTGAACTGCGCCTGCACCTTCGCGAGATCGCTCTTCGATTTCACCTCCTCGGCAATGTCGAGACCGGCATCGCGCAGGCACGCGACGACATCCTTGGAGGTGACGAAACCGTCCCAGCCGACGAAGCGCAGCAGCATCTGACCGGTGTTGCCGCCCAGCCGGCTGCCGCGCTTGGTGAGGAGATCGAGCAGGCCGACCTCGTTCGACGGCGGCCATTTCGCCAGAAACTTGCCGAAGCTGCCGTGCTCCTTGGCGATCTCCTGCACGAAGGCGGCATTGTCGCGCACCGACATGATCTTGGCGCCGTTGCGCACGATCCGCGTATCGCGCAGCAGGCCTTCCCAATAATCCTCGGGCTGGAAGCTGAGCTTGGCCGGCTGGAAATGCAGGAAAGCCTCTTCAAAGCCCTCCCATTTCGAATCGATCACGCTCCAGGCAAAGCCGGCGCAAAACACCCGCCTGGTCATCTCGGCGAGGATGCGGTCGTCACCGAGCCTCGCCAGACGCTTCAGGTCGGGCTTGTCCGGCATCAGCTTGTCCAGCGCCTTGGGCCCGCCCTTGCGCTTCTCAGCGCGGGCACGAATGGTCTTGAAGGAGGTCATGTGGACAAAGGTCTTGAGGGCAGGCCACGACACCAGAATTTGGCGATCCGGTCCAGCCCTCGCGTGCCCGCCCCCTTGACTCTGCGACGCGTCGCAGCATGCTGTCGCTCGTTGGATTGACGTGACGGAGCGGCCGGGCTGGTCTGCTTCTTGCTTTATGTCGTTTTGGAATTCCCTGACATTTCTGATCTCTCGCCGACGGATTTTCCATGCGCTGCCTGGTCGTGGCCGACCTGCATTACTCGCTGCCGCAGCTCGACTGGCTGGCCAGCGCGGCGCCCCAATTCGACCTCGTGATCTTCGCCGGCGATGCGCTCGACATCGGCTCGATGGTGGATTTTCGCGCGCAGATCCTGGTGGTGAAGAAATACCTCGCGCTGCTCGCCGCAAAGACCCGCGTGATCCTCTGCTCCGGTAATCACGACCTCGACGAGCGCAATGCGGAGGGCGAAAAGATCTCGCGCTGGATCTCGGAGGTGCGCGAGCTTGGCATTGCATGCGACGGCGACAGCCTCAGCATCGGCGACATCCTGTTCACGGTGTGTCCGTGGTGGGACGGGCCCCAGGTCAAGCAACGTCTCGTCGAGCAGCTGCGCGATGCCGCCGCCAGCCGGCCACGGCGCTGGATCTGGGTGCATCATGCGCCGCCGGCGGATTCACCGACGAGTTGGGGCGGCAAGCGCTTCTTCGGCGACGTCGAGCTGGTGCAGTGGATCGTGCAGTACCAGCCGTCGATGGTGATCTCGGGCCATGTGCATCAATCGCCCTTCATCACCGATGGATCGTGGTTCGACCGGGTGGGCCAGACCTGGGTGTTCAATACCGGCCTGCAGCCCGGCCGTCCCCCGACCTACATCGTGCTGGATCTCGATGCTGACAAGGCATTCTGGCTGGCGGCCGGCCAAGCGCAGTGGATCGATCTTGCCGCGCCGCTGAAGCGGCCCGCAGCTCCCATCGAGGCGCCGCCCGATTGGCTCACATTCTTGGATCAGATTGCCGATCCGAGCCTGGCGAGACCTCAAGCGGCGGCAGGTTGATCATGCTCTGGAGCACCTCGCCGACCATGGCCAGATGCGTGCCGTGGTCGGCATATTGCCGCTTGAGATCGGCAAGATAGGTGTTGGCGACGTTGAGCCGCTGCGCCAGCATCCTTGCGATCAGCAAAGCGATGCCCGGCTCCTGTTTGAGGAACGAGGCGGCATCCTCGAACTCGTAGATGACCGACTCGGAGCAGGCCCGCACCGTCGCCGTATGCGGCAGGCCGAGCAGCACGGACATTTCACCCAGCACCGCCCCGGGCTCGGTGACGGTGGCGACCACCGTGTCGCCCTTGAGCACCTCGAGCTTGCCTTGCATCAGGACGTAGAGATGGCCGCTCGCGCCACCCTCGGTGACGACGAGCGTGCCGGCTGCAACCTGTCGTTCCGTTCCGCCGGTGCAATAATCCAGGACTGCGCGCATCTTGCGAAAGCTCCCATCGCTGGGGACACCCCGCCCGATACTAGAGCACGATCCGTGCGACCCGGCAAATCAACGCGAGAGCGACTGGCGCGGGAGGCGCTTGGCGAGGCCGCCCGCCAGTAGCTCGGACATCGCTGCCAATCATACGGCCGAAAACGAACGGCGCGTTTCCCTGTGCCGCACGTCACACACGCGAGAGCGCAGGCACCTCTTCGGGCAAAATGGCCTGCAGGCCGCCAAAGCGGCGCTCGCGGTTGTGGAAGGCGGAAAGCGCCTCGGCGAGATCGCTCGCCTCGAATTCGGGCCACATCCGCTCGGTGAAGTGCAGCTCGGCATAGGCGCCCTCCCAGAGCAGGAAGTCGGACAGCCGCTTCTCGCCCGAAGTGCGGATGATGAGATCGACGTCGCGCAAGCCGGCCTCGCCGGTGACGAGTTGCGAGAACGCTTCGCGGGTGAGGCTGGTCAGCGCTGCCGCCTTGACCGCCGCGTTGAGGATGGCATCACGCGCGGAATAATCGACGGCGATGCGCAGATGCAGTGTGCCGCCGCGGGCGGTCGCCTCTTCGGCGCGCGCGATCGCATTGGCGATGCCGTCAGGCAGCCGGTCGCGACGGCCGATCACGGTGAGGCGCACGCCGTTCCTCACGAGGCTCTGCACCTCGTTGGCGAGATAGAAGCGCAGCAAGGCCATCAACGCAGCGACCTCGGCCTTTGGTCGCCGCCAATTGTCGGTGGAGAACGCATAGAGCGTCAGCGTGCCGACGCCCTGCTTGGGCGCCGCCTCGACAATGCGGCGGATGGTCTCGACGCCCGCCTCGTGGCCGCGCACGCGCGACAGGCCGCGCCGCGTGGCCCATCGTCCGTTGCCATCCATGATGATGCCGACATGAAGCTTCTCGTTACGGGACGTGATTTCACTTTGCATTGCAAAGTCTCCGGTCAAAAAGGGGAGGATCAGGTCGAGACGATACCGAGGCGGCCGAGCGGCGGCGCCTCGCGGCCGGCGGCCTTGGCCGCGTCGCGCACCAGGCGTTCGAGCACGGCGAGATAATCGAGGAAGCGGCGACGGCCGGCCTTGGTCAGGCGGCAGGTGGTGTGCGGACGATTGCCCTCATAGCCCTTGGTCACCTCGACGAGGCCGGCCTCCTGGAGCACGGCGAGATGCCGGCTGAGATTGCCGTCGGTCAGGCCGCAGAGCTGCTTGAGGTCAGCGAACGCCAGGCCCTTCGGGTGGGCCATCAGCGAGGTCAGGAGCCCAAGCCTCGCCTTCTCGTGGATCACGCGATCGAGCCCCTCGTAGGAAAAGGGCGCGCTGTCAGTCTTCGACATCGTTGTCTCCGGACGCGAAATACAGGATGCCCGCCAGCACCGACTGCCCGATCACGAAGGGCAGCCCCATGGTCCATGGCGACAGCGTATGGGTTCGGCTCGCGAGCACCACGACCGCGAAGCCGGACACGAAATACCAGGCCCCCGCGAGCGCGACGCTGCGCGGCAGCGAACGGACCGAGGCGAAGATGCCAAGCGACACCAGGATCTGCCACAGGCCAGGCAGCAGCCACAGCGTCTCGCTCGCGAACTTCCACATCACCGCCGCGAGCAGCACGCCGGCAACGCCGGCGGGCAGGAACTGCTCGACCGCTTGGTGGATCATGGCATCGGCAAGTCCGGAATGATGGCGACGCGAGCGCGCCCGCATCTCGATCCCGATGATCAGGCCGGACAGCAAGGCGGCGATGAGCCAGCCGAAGAAGAAGCCGACCGGCTCACTGGTCGGATCGCCCAGCAGCCAGGCTTGCAGGATCGCCGTGACCAGCGCGACGGCGCCGGTTGCCGCCATCGTCGCCGGGCCATAGCCGCGGAAGGCCGTGCCGGCCGCGATCTGGCTGCGGATCGCCACGATGTCAGCCAGTGCCTTGTCGAGATCCCGCATCGGCAACGCCAAAACCTCGCTCGCCCAGATTTTCCGAGGTGAACGCCCTTACTTTTGTAATGCAAAGTATATAGGATCGCAAAGTCATGGCAAGCCCCAAAGGCACGACCGGCGAACTCGACGGTGCAAACAACTGCTGGTTGCGCGGCAGCGGTCCCCGCAGATAAGATGCACGCGAAACCGTTTCGGGGGCTGGCATGTGGCTTAAGTCGTTGATCGTTGCGTCCGTGTTGCAGGTGGGTGTGGTCGTCGGCGCCAATGCGGCAGGGCCTTTCGGCTCCGTCAATGTCGGCAACTGGATCGGCGGCGCCTTCAGCAACGACGAGACCGGCGCGTTCTCGCATTGTGCGGCGACGACGCCCTACGCCAACGGCGTCATTCTCGTTGTGGGCTACAATGCCGCCGGCACATGGTCGCTGGCCTTTGCGAGTCCCAGCTACCGCTTCAAGCAGGGCGAGAGCGCCGCGATCGACGTCGTCTTCGACGGCCAGGAGCAGGCAAGGTTGTTTGCCACCGCCAATCAGCCGAACATGCTCACGGCCGTCATGCCCGCCAATGTCGTGCGAACGTTTCAGAAGTCCAGCCTGATGGTCGCGACGAGCGGCCGCACCGTCCTGAATTTCGACCTGACCTCGACCGGCTCCGTGATCGCGGCGCTTTCCAATTGCGTCACCAGGGTGAAAGCCGACGGGCTCAACAAGGCCGGCGATTTCACCAAGGGCGCGGCCAAGCGGGCAGCGGTAGCGGAGAAGCAGGCGCCTCCGTCAGCCAGCGGCAAGCCTGTCAGGGCCAAGAGCGGCACGGGCTTCGTTGTGAGCGCGAACGGCCACATCGTCACCAACAACCATGTGATCGACGGCTGCGTCGGCGACATCAAGGGCAACCTCACCGGCGAGGCTTCGATGGTGCTGCGCGTCGTGTCGAGCGACGCGAACAACGATCTCGCTCTGTTGCAGGCGCCGTCGACCACGACATTCAAGGACTTTGCGCGGATTCGCGACCGCTCAATCCGTTCCGGCGACGCCGTCACCGCAATCGGCTTTCCCTTCCATGGCCTTCTAAGCTCGGATTTCACCGTGACTACCGGCATCGTCAGCTCGCTCAGCGGCATGCGCAACGATTCGCGTTTCCTGCAAATCAGTGCACCCATACAGCCCGGCAATAGCGGTGGGCCGCTGTTCGACACCACTGGTCAGATCGTGGGCGTGGTCACCGGAAAGATCCCGGCATTGCGTATCGCCGCTGCGACCGGCAACATTCCTGAGAACATCAACTTCGCCATCAAGACCGGCGTGCTGCGCGACTTCCTCGACAACTCCGTGGTGCCCTATCAGACCGCGGAGCCCAAGAGCGAACTCAAGACCACCGACATCGCCGGCAACGCCCGGCCGTATACGATGCTGATCTCGTGCAACGGCACGGAGCAAGCGGATGCGAAGCGGTAGCTATCGGGGAAAGGCACACCGTCACATCACCTCCGGCCGTCATTCCCCGCGAAGGCGGGGAATCCAGTGCGCCGCGGCCTCTCGATTCGTCACAGCCGGCTCGGAGAACTGGATTGCCTGGTCAAGCCGGGCGATGAGACCTTCGATGCGGTAGGCCTAGCCTCACCCGTGGCAGCACGCCGCCTTCGTCGGCTGCGGCTCGTACTCATCACGCAGGCGGACCCAGTCCATCGGATATGGCAGGCCGTCCTCATGGCGGCCGAGCGGGGTGAGATCGAGATACTGATAGGCGGCGTTCATCATGTCGAGGCCGCGGGCGAAGCAGGAATAGGTGTGGAAGATCTCGCCGGCCTCGTTGCGGTAGAACACGCTGATGCCGGGCAGCTCGGGGCCATAGATCGGCGTGGTGCCGAAATTGTACATCGGCTTGCCGGTCGCGATCTCGTCCGGCGAGAAGGTTAGGCCGTAATCGCGGTTGAATTCGTTGTCGCCTGAGGAGACCCAGTCGAAGCTCCAGCCCATCCGCTTCTTGAAGGCCTCGAGCTTCGCGCTTGGCGCGAGCGAGACCGCGGCCATGGAGGTGTCGCGCGCGGCCAGATGCGGCACCATGCGCTCGAAGCCGTCGGCCCAGAACGAGCAGCTCTTGCAGGCCGCGTCCCAGTCGGGCGCGAACATCACGTGCTGGACGACGAGCTGCGGACGGCCCTTGAAGAGATCGGAGAGCGTGACCTTGCCGTCCGGCCCGGTGAAGACATAGGTCCTGTCGACCTTCACCCAGGGAAGCTGGCGGCGCTCGGCGGCGAGCCGTTCGCGGGCCTGCGTCAACTCCTTCTCATGGGCGAGATGAGCCTTGCGCGCCGCGAGCCACTGCTCGCGGGAGACGACCCGATGTTGCTCCATGGCATTCTCCTTTGGAATTCAGGCGACGAAAGCATCCAGCTTGTCGAGGAACGAGCTCCAGCCGCGCAGGTGATTGTCGCGCGCGGTCTCGTCGGCGAACTGGGCGTGATGGAACACCATCAGGGTACCTGCACTGTCCGGCTTGAACGAGATCGTGACCAGCGATTCGCGCTCCGGAGTCGAGTGCCAGGCCCAGGTGAAGACGAGGCGCTCGTTCTGCACCACCTCGCGATAGGTGCCGCCGGCCTCGAAATATTCGCCGTCGTCGCGAACGAAGCTGATGCGAAAGCGGCCGCCGGTGCGGACGTCGAGCTCGGCTTGCAGCGTCGCCGGCTTCGTGTTCGGCGGCCCGAACCACTGCACTAGCTGCTCGGCTTGCGTCCAGGCGGCGTAGACCTTTTCCGGCCGCGCACGGAGCCGGCGCGTGAGCGTGAGGCTCGGGCGTTCCGCGGGTCGCTCGGCGGCATTGACGGCGGTGTTGACCATCTCTCTTTCTCCACGAAGGCCGCAAGACGATCGAATTTGTCGGACCAGAATTGAGCGTAGCCATAGAGCCAGTTCATCGCCTGCTCCATCGGCTGCGCGGTGAGTCGGCAGGAGACCGTGCGTCCGACCTTCTCGCGCACGATCAGCCCGGCATCCGTGAGCACGTCGAGATGCTTCATGATCGCCGGAAGCGACACCGGAAACGGCGCAGCCAACTCGCTCACCGACAGGCTGTCCGCTTCGCCGAGGCGCGCGAGCAATGCGCGCCGCGTCGGGTCGGATAGCGCCGCAAAGGTCCGGTCCAGCGCCTCGTCTCTATACTTAACCATGTGGTTTAGTATAAGCGCGCGCGAAAATGCGTCAAGGCGGAACCCGCCGGCGCGGGTCCGCACGACTGCGTGATCAGGCGGCGCTCGTCCGAAACGACATCAGTACGGCGCGACGGGCCGTGGGCGCCGGGGTGGGCGAGGCGGCGGCACCTGCTGGCCGTAGGCAAAGAGAGGATTGGGGCCGCAATACAGCAAGCGGCCGGAAACGCTGGCCAGGCACTGCTCATAGGTGCTGTAGGCGCATTCGCCGGGGTAATCATATTCACCGCCCTGGGCGCACCAGGGATATTCGCGGGCAGCGGCGGGCGTGACAGTGACAACGCCGGCAAGGATCGCCGCACCCAACGACAGCAGCGCCAATTGCGTCCTGCGCATGATCCCAACTCCTTTGCTCACGGCGCGAGCTACGCGCCATCTATCATCAGGTTTCGCCGCAGCGTTTTATTCCAGATCGACAAAGCAACGCTCACAAGAAAAAAGCCCTGCCAAACGGCAGGGCTCCAATTTCCGGTCATCACAAGTTAGCTATTCGACCTTCAGGCCGGCGAACTCGACCACCTTCTTCCACTTCTCGGTCTCGGCCTTGATCTCCTCGCCGAACGCCTCCGGCGTCTGCACCCGCGGCTCGCCGCCGAGCTCGACCAGGCGCTTGGTCATGTCGGGCTCCTTCATCAGCGTGTTGATCTCGCTGTTGAGCTTGACGATGATCTCCTTCGGCGTGTTCTTCGGCGCGCCCATGCCGAACAGCGCGCTGGCCTCGTAGTCCTTCACGGTCTCGGCGATCGCCTGCACGTCGGGTAGCTGCGGCGAGCGCTCTGCGGTGGTGACGCCGATCGCGCGCAGCGAGCCGGAGCGGATGTGCTGGATGATCGAGGGCATGTTGTCGAAGATCACCTGCACCTGGCCGCCGAGCATGTCGGTGATCGCGGGCGCCGCGCCACGATAGGGCACGTGCTGCATCTTGCAGCCGGTCATGGCCATGAACATCTCGCCGGAGAGGTGCACCGAGGTGCCGTTGCCGGACGAGGCCATGTTCACCTTGCCGGGATTGGCCTTCACATATTCGATGAACTCGGCGACGTTCTTGGCCGGCACGTCCTTGTTGACGGTCATCACGTTCGGCACGCGCTGGAACGAGGCGACCGGCGCGATGTCGCGCACGAAGTTGAACTTGAGATTGCTGTACAGCGAGGCGTTGATGAAGTTGGCCGGATTGACCAGCTGCAGCGTGTAGCCGTCGGGCTCGGCATTCACGACCGATTCGGTGCCGATGTTGTTGCCGGCGCCCGGCTTGTTCTCGATCACGAATTGCTGGCCGAGCTTTTCCGACAGCCGTTGTCCGATCAGCCGTGCCAGGATGTCGGTGGCGCCGCCCGGCGGATAGCCGACCACCCATTTCACGGGACGGGCTGGATAATCGGCGGCAAGCGCCTTCGACAGCGGGCTGGCTGCAAGAGGCGTGGCGGCAAGCAGGCCCAGCGCGGTACGGCGAGTGATCATCTCAAGGATTCTCCCAGTGTTGTTCTTGAAGGGCCGTTGTTCTTGAAAGCCGGATCTCTTGAAAGCGGCGGCCGCGCGTTGTAACAAAGCTTGCTGCGGGCGGATAGTGCGCGGGGCGCATCACGACGAAAGGATAAGGCATGCCGGTCAAGGTCGAAGCCCTCGATCATCTCGTGATCAACGTCGCCGATGTCGCGGTGACCGCGGAGTGGTACCGCAGGATTCTCGGCATGGAAGTCAAGATGTTCGACCCCGGCGGCGGCAAAGCGCCGCGGACTTCCCTTCATTTCGGTAACCAGAAGATCAACGTCCGGCCGTGCGATGCCGACAAGGTCGAGTGGTTCACCGCGGAACACCAGACGGCCGGCAGCGAGGATCTCTGTTTCCTCACCTCTTCCGCTCCGGACGAGGTGGTGGCGCATTTGAAGGCCCAGGGCGTCGCGATCGAGGAAGGCCCGGGCCCAAGACAGGGCGCCCGCGGCACGCTGCGCTCGGTCTATTGCCGGGATCCCGACGGGAGTCTGATCGAGATCTCGTCGTACGAGGATTGAGGCCGGTAGGGCCACCCCTGCCTGCCTCAACCACCGTCATTGCGAGCGCAGCGGTCGCGGTAGGGACGCTCATTGCTGGGCGCCCCCCGCACAGATCCGTACGTGCGGCTTTCCCGCATACGGCTCCCACCTCGGGTGAGTAGCGGTGAAGCGTGTTCGGGGCCAAGGATGGAGGATTTGTGGCTTGGGGAGCAAGTCGGAGGCAAGCCGCGCGACCCGCTGCCACGTGGTCCCGTCAGTCTGGCTGCGGCGCCGAAGCATCCGCCTCCATTGTTCGGTGACGAAGTAGCGGAAGGCGCTGAGCGCTCGGCTGTTGGTCGGTACCGCGTGGTAGTTGAAGTACCCGGTAACGACCTGCCGCAGCCATTTGCCCTGTTCGAGCACCGACTGGTGCATACGCCGTCGCATTCCCTGCTTCACGGCTTGCAGTTTCGCCCGCATGCGGTCTTTGCGAGACTTGCGCCTGATCTGGAACTTGCCTTGCTTGGATCGGCTGCAGATGAAGGTGAAGCCGAGGAAGTTGAAGGTCTCCGGCTTGCCGAGCCCGCGCCGCCTGCGGTTGTCCTCCGCATGACGTCCGAACTCGATCAGCCGGGTTTTCTCAGGGTGCAGTGACAGCGCGAACTCCTGCAGCCGTTTGCGCAATTCTTCGAGGAAGTGCCGGGCCTCATTCTCATGCTCGAAGCCGACGATGAAGTCGTCAGCGTAGCGCACGATGATCATGTCACCCGCGGCCTCGCGCCGTCTGAAGCGTTCGGCCCACAGATCGAGGGCATAGTGCAGGTAGATGTTGGCAAGCAGCGGCGAGATCACCGCCCCTTGTGCCGTCCCCTGTTCGCTGACCCTGACCGTTCCTTCTTCGAGAACACCCGCCTTGAGCCATTTGCGGATCAGACGGATGATACGCTGGTCGCCGGTCCGATGTTCGACGAAGCGGATGAGCCATTCCTGGTCCACCATGTCGAAGAACGAGCGGATATCGGCGTCAACAATGAAGTTCACCCGCCGGCTCTCGATTCCGACCAGCAGCGCATCCATCGCATCGTGCGCGCTGCGCCCGGGCCGGAACCCATACGAGAACCCGAGGAAGTCCTCCTCGTAGATCGCGTTGAGCACCGTAGCGGTTGCCCGCTGAACGATCTTGTCCTCGAGGGACGCAATCGCCAGCGGTCGCTGCCGCCCATCCTGCTTCGGGATATGGACCCGCCGCGACGGCTGCGGCCGGTACGCTCCCCGGTGAACACGAGCATGCAGGTCCTCAAGATTGGCCTTGAGGTCTTGCTCGTAGTCCCGCCACATCATTCCGTCCACACCCGGCGCGGCATGCTTCTTCAGCGCGAAGAACTCCGCCTCGAGCAGTTCAGGCGTGATGTGGTGAAGCAGCGCAGTGAACCTCTCCTTCTTCCTTTCCCTTGCAGTTCGCCGTATGCGTTCCAACGCCTGTGTCACGCTTGTCCGGCTCGGCGTCCGGGGCGTGCTTTGCTGGTCCGCATTCCCCTTGGTCGCGGCCCTTCGCTCCACCAACTCCTCCGCGGATCGCTCCGCTTCGTTCGCAGGCTTCGACGCTACTACGGCCGCCTCCGACTTCCCGCATCCGTTCGTCATCGGCTTTGGCTCCTCGCCTTCCCGATGCGGACCTTGGGGGCATGTTGCCATCGGTCAGATGCGGGACCTCCCAGGTTCCGACGCGGTCCTTTGCTGCGTGATGGGGTCTTCGACCACGGCAGAGCGTCAGCGCCTCGCATAACGGCGCCGCACATGTTGCCTTCGACGTTGCTTACCGGCTCGGCCTCTGCGAGTTTCTGTCTTTCGCGGCTCAATAGCCCACCCCACAGCATCGTTGTGTACGCTTCGCAGCCGCCGTTGCCGACGGCCACGCAACACTCACTACCGGGCGCTCGCTACCGCTTACCCGGACCGGACTTCCACCGGTTGGACCACGCCAGCTTGCCTGGCGCACAAGCAATCCAGAATCCCTCCGCGGAACCAGTCTGGATCGTCGCAAGGGCTCCTCGCAATGAGGGCGGAAAGGGCTCGGCCCTTTCCCCCGGATTTGCGCCCCGCGTCATCCAATGGCAGGAAGACGCAATAATCTAAGGGCAGCCGCTAGCAAGATGCAGGCTGCAGGGAGGTCGCCATGCCTGTTCAACACACCGCATCCGGAATCGTGGGTCCGTTCGACGGGCTCGACGTTCCCTGGCTCTTGAGGATGCGCGCCGAGGTCCGGCGTGATCATCCGTTCCTGATCTGGGCGCCGTTCGACGCGCCGGCCCGGCGCTGGAGCTATGGCGAGTTTCACGAGCGGGTCGGCGGACTCGCTGCGGGGCTGACCAAGCGCGGCGTGAAGCCCGGCGAATATGTGCTCATTCATCTCGACAATTGCATCGAGGCGCTGCTGGCCTGGTTTGCGTGCGTCGAGCTCGGCGCCATCGCGGTCACCACCAACACGCGCTCGGCGCCGGCGGAGATCGCGTATTTCGCCGATCATTGCGGCGCAGTCGCCGCGATCACCCAGCCGGCCTATGCAGAGCTCGTCGCGCAGAACTGCCCCAATATCCGCTGGCTGGCGGTGACGTCGCACGATGCCGGCGCGGCACCTGCGCGAGCGGTCTCGCGCGGCGACAGCTTTGAAGCCCTGTTCGCCGACGGTGCCAACCGTCCCAAGCGCGCGACCGATCCGCTGGCACCGTGCAGCGTGCAGTACACCTCAGGTACGACGTCGCGACCGAAGGCAGTATTATGGACCCATGCCAACGCGCTGTGGGGCGCCAAGATCAACGCCGCACACGAAGACCTTCACGCCGGCGACGTGCACCAGACTTACTTGCCGCTGTTCCACACCAATGCGCTGGCCTACTCCATGCTGGCGACGCTGTGGGTCGGGGCAACCTGCGTGATCCAGCCGCGCTTCTCCGCGAGCCGGTTCTGGAGCGTCGCGCGTGAGCACGGCGCGACCTGGACCTCGACCATTCCGTTCTGCATGAAGGCGCTGCTCGAGCAGGAGATCCCGAAGGACCATAAATTCCGCCTGTGGGGCACCGCGATCAACGAGCCGGCGGCCTTTGCGGCGTTCGGCGTCAAGATGATCGGCTGGTGGGGCATGACCGAGACCATCACCCACGGCATCGTCGGCGAGGTCGACCAGCCCAATATACCGATGTCGATCGGCCGCGCGGCGCCCGAATATCAGATCCGCATCACCGACGATGACGGACGGCCGACCGAGGTCGGCGATACCGGCAATCTCGCGATCAAGGGTATCCCCGGCCTGTCCTTGTTTGCCGAATATCTGCACAACGAGAAAGCCACGCGCGAGAGCTTCGACGAGCACGGCTTCTTCCTCACCGGCGACCGCGTCGAGCGGCTGGAAAACGGCTTCATCAAGTTCGGCGACCGCGCCAAGGACATGCTGAAGGTGGGCGGCGAGAACGTTGCGGCCTCCGAGATCGAGCAGGTGATCGCGCTGGTGCCGGGCGTGCGAGAAGCGGCGGTGGTGGCGAAGAAGCACCCGATGCTGGACGAGGTGCCGGTCGTCTTCATCATCCCGCATGGCGGCGTCGCCGGGGCTCCGCCCGACCTGCAGGAACGCGTGATGGCGGCGTGCCGCAAGGGCCTCGCCGACTTCAAGCTGCCGCGCGAGATCAGGCTCGTCGACGACATGCCGCGCTCGACGCTGGAGAAGGTGGCGAAGGCGGAGCTCAGGAAGATGGTCGAGTGACTTCACCCTCCCCTGGAGGAGGAGAGTAAGCAGGCCGCGCGCCTTAACTACGATACCGAAATCAGAACGACCCCAGCGCCACCGGGCGGAACGCCTGCAGCAGCTGCTGGTCGAGCTTGCCGCCCATGCCTTCCATCATGGTGAAGGCACGCGAATGGGTGAAGGGCATGCGATAGGCGCGCTTCTCCACCAGGGCGGCGTAGATGTCGACGATGGTCGTCAGCCGCACGATGTCGCTGATCTGGTTCGACGACAGGCCGTTCGGATAGCCCGAGCCGTCGAGGAATTCGTGGTGATGCAGCACGACGTCGAGCATCTCCGGCGGGAAGCCGCCCTGGGCCGCGAGCGCGTCGTAGCCGCGGCGCGGATGCTGGCGAACCTCGGCCATCTCCTCGTCGGTGAGCTTGCCTGGCTTGTCGAGCAGCACCGAGGGAACGAAGGCCTTGCCGACGTCATGCAGCAGCGCGGCACGAGTGAGGCGGCGCTGGTCATCCTCGCGCATGCCGAGATGCTGGGCGAAGGCGACCGCAAAGCCGGTGACGAACAGGCAGTGGCGATAACTGCCGACATGGTGGCAACCCACCGTCGTGAGCCATTCGCGCAGCGAGGAGTGCTTGATCGCCTTCAGGATCTTGCTCTCGGCGGCGACGACGTCGTCGAAGGTCAGGGGCACGCCGAGCGGCAGCTTCTCGAATATTTTTGCCAGCACCGCGTGCGCCGCTTCGACCCCGCGGTTGAGCGTCTTGCCGCGATCGGTCGCGTCATAGGTGGCGGTGTCGGGAAACGCGGCGCGGATGCGCTGCAGGATGGCGTCGGGCTGCAGCGGACGCGAGATCGTGTCCGTGGCGCCCAGCGCCCAGGCCTGCATGGTGCCGTGATGCAGGGCGTCGGCAAGCACGAACAGCCGCGGCATCGAGCGATAGGCATCGCCGCGCAGCTTGTTACGCACCCGCTGCACGCTCTCGGGCGAGCGCAGGTTGATGTCGACGACGAGACCGGAGAGATCGCGCGACGGCTGCTCGGGGATGTCCTGCGTGGTCACCGTCGAGACGTCGCCGACCGCCTTCAAAATGCTGGCGAGCTCGGTGCTCTCGTCGCTCCGGTCGGAAGCGAGCAGAAGCCGGCGTTTGGCTGCGGTTTTGGCTGGCGCGTTCATGGCTTCCCCAAAGGCACGGGACGGGATTAAGCCGTCAGCCTAAGCCGGATCAGGTTCTTCGGGCCTTAAGATGCGTGCTCAATGGAACCCTTCGGTATTGGAAGCAATTTTACGAAGTCGGGGTTCCCGGAAGGAACCATGAACCTCGAAAACAACCCCATGCACAGTAGGACGGCCATTGTAAATGCTGGGCTTTTCGAGCGCCGACGCGAGGGGCATCGAGACACATCGGGCTCATGCGCAAGAGCGTCTCGCGCGACCGAAATCATCCCGGCTAGAATGAACGATAAACAAGAAAGGGCGGAAAACCATGCCAAGGGTCGATCGGGACGGCGTCGGAATCTACTATGAGGTTCACGGCGAGGGCCCGCCCCTGCTGCTCACCCACGGGTACTCCTCGACCTCGGCGATGTGGCATGGCCAGGTCGATGCGCTCGCGAGAGATCACAAGGTGATCCTGTGGGACATGCGCGGCCACGGCCAGTCCGATTATCCTGATGATCCCAACGCCTACAGCGAAGCGCTCACGGTCGGCGACATGGCGGCGATACTCGATGCCGTCGGTACCGAGCGCGCCATCATCGGCGGCCTGTCGCTCGGCGGTTACATGTCGCTCGCCTTCTATCGCGCCCATCCGCAACGCGCCCGGGCGCTCTTGATCATCGACACTGGCCCGGGCTTCAGGAAGGACGACGCGCGCGAAGCCTGGAACGCTCGCGCGCTCGCGACCGCCGACAGTCTCGACCGCGAAGGCCTCGACGTGCTGAAGACGGCGACGCGCGAGCGCGCCACTGCGAGCCATCGCAACGCCAAGGGACTCGCTCTGGCCGCGCGCGGCATGCTGACCCAGCGCGACGCCCGCGTCATCGAGCTGCTGCCCGATATCGAGGTGCCCAGCCTGATCGTGGTCGGCGCCGATGACACGCCGTTCCTCGCCGCGTCCGACTACATGGCCGCGAAAATCCCCGGCGCGCAAAAGGTCGTGATCCCCGCCGCCGGACACGCCGTCAACATCGATCAGCCCCAAGCTTTTGTTGACGCGGTCGCGCCTTTCCTGAAGAACTTGCCGGGATAGGCCAGAAGGATTTTGCGCAATGAAGCGGGCGATGGTGGTTGTGGGCGCCGTGTTGCTGTCGATGTCTGCGCAGGCCGAGCCGTTCGGCGCCGTGGCGCCGCGCCAGCCTTTCGTCACGACATTGTCGAACAACACGCCGCTCGCCTTCGGCATGGATGCCGAGCAGACCGCGCGCGCCCTCGGACAGCCGTTGCGATATGTGCGCGGGCGTCCGGGCAACGAGATCTACCTCGCGCTGCGCAATCTCGGCGGCAGCGGATTGATCCCCTACCGCCATCGGCTGTTCCTCCAATTCCGCCACGGACGGTTGGCGGGATGGAAGGAGGACTACGGCGAGAACTGGATGTGGGAGTAGGTGCTGCCCTCATCCTGGGGAGCTTGCGCAGCCAGCGTCTCGAAGGATGACGGTCCCGCTGCTGGATCTCGGCCCTTCATCCTTCGAGACGTGCGCAAGGGCGCGCTCCTCGGGATGAGGGAGAGAGTGGATTGAACACCAAGCAAGAAGGACGACCTGCGTGCGACAAGACATCAGACTGACGGCTTCCGACAATTTCCAGCTTGGTGCCTATCGCGCCGATCCCGCAGGCGCACCCAAGGGCGCGGTCGTGGTGATCCAGGAGATTTTTGGCGTCAACCATCACATCCGCTCGGTCTGCGATCGTCTCGCCAAGGAAGGCTATGTCGCGATCGCGCCGTCGATCTTCGACCGCACCACGTCGAACTTCCAGTCGGGCTATACCCCCGACGAGATCGCGGAAGCGCGCAAGTTCGTCGCCAATCCCGACTGGGCCGCGATGCTGCGCGACACCCAGGCCGCGATCGATGCGGTGAAGAGCATCGGCCCCGTGGGCATCATCGGCTTCTGTCTCGGCGGCAGCATCGCCTTTGTCGCGGCGACGCGATTGACCGGCCTGAAGGCCGCGGTCGGCTATTATGGCGGCGCGGTCGTGCGCTTCGCCGACGAGACGCCGAAGGTGCCGACGCAGCTGCATTTCGGCGAGAAGGATGCCGGCATTTCGCTGACCGATGTCGAGACCATCAAGACCAAGCGGCCGGACGTCGAGGTCTTCATCTATCCCGGCGCGCAGCACGGCTTCCATTGCGACGAACGGCCGAGCTACGATAAGGCCAGCGCCGACATCGCCTGGCCGCGCAGCATGGAATTCTTCGCGAAGCATTTGAAATAGCGCGCACCGCTCTCTCCTCCGTCATTCCGGGATACGCCGCCAGGCGCAGGCCCGAAATCCATACTTCCGATCGTGGTTATGGATTCCGGGCTCGCGACTTCGTCGCGCCCCGGTATGACGTGGAGAGCTCGGCTGCAACTAGAACCAGCGCTCGCCGACGAACACGGTGTCGCCAGGCGCCAAGGGCGTGCCGAGCGGCACCACCGCGCGCATGGCGCCGCCGTTCTCGCTGTGCGTCACGGTGACCACGTCGCGCTTGGCGCGCGGCGAGAAGCCGCCGGCAATCGCAACGGCGCTTTCGACGGTCATGTTCGGTACATAGGGATATTGGCCCGGTGCGGAGACTTCGCCGAGGATGAAGAACGGGCGATAGGTGTCGATCTCGACGGCGACCGAGGGTTCGCGGATGTAGCCATTGCGCAGGCGCGCGGCGATCTCGCCGGCCAGTCCTGCGGTGGTGCGGCCGCGCGCGGGCACCGCGCCGATCAGCGGCATGGTGATGGAGCCGCCGGCATCGATGGCGTAGCTGTTCGTGAGGCCTTCCTGGCCGTAGACCACGACGCGGAGCTTGTCGCCGGCGTCGAGATGATAGGACGCCTCGTAGTGCACCGGTGCCGCCATCGGCGCGGCGTAACCGACCGGCATGGGCGCAGGCGCGGAGGCAAACGAATTGCGCAGGGCGCTGATGGCGCCCCCACCATCGGCGACGACAACCGGCTGCGGAGCGCCATAGGCCATCGCGTCGAGATCGGGACGGGGCTGCACCATCGCAACGGGGCCGGCGGTCTGCATGCAGCCGCCCAGGGCAAGCGCGGCGGACGCTGCCAGGGACGCTGCCGAGATCGACCATCGAAACGCGCGTGCAACCGGCACCGGACCTGTCCCTCGAAACGAGCTGGCTCCAGTGATGCACCGGTTATGGTTAATAAAGGGTTGAGGGGACCTGAGGTGCGACCGTGCCTACTACGCAGACGGTGCGCTCCCTCTCCCGCTTGCGCGAAAGGGCTGGGGAGAGGGTGTTTCCACACAAGAGAGAGAGCCCTCTCCCGCATTGCATCTTGCGACGCAATGCGACCTCCCCCGCAAGCGGTGCAGCGAGCGCGGAGCAAGCTTCTGCGACTTACGACTACACGCGCACGCCCACACCGATCGGACAGGACACGCCGGTGCCCCCCAAGCCGCAATAGCCGGCGGGATTCTTCGCCAGATATTGCTGATGATAGTCTTCGGCGAAATAGAACTCACCGGCGGGCGCGATCTCGGTGGTGATGGCGCCGAGACCTTTTGCGGCAAGCGCCTTCTGATAGAGCGCCTTCGACTCGTCGGCCGACTTCTTCTGCGCATCCGAGCAAGTGTAGATCGCGCTTCGGTACTGCGTGCCGACGTCGTTGCCCTGGCGCATGCCCTGCGTCGGGTTGTGACTCTCCCAGAAGGTCTTCAACAGGCGCTCGTAAGGGATCTTGTTCGGATCGAACACGACCAGCACCACTTCGGTGTGGCCGGTGCGTCCCGAACAAGTCTCTTCATAGGTCGGGTTCGGCGTGTGGCCGCCGGCATAGCCGACGGCGGTGGTGTAGATGCCATCGCCGAGTTCCCAGAACTTGCGCTCGGCGCCCCAGAAGCAGCCGAGCCCAAATACCGCCTGCTCGAGACCGGTGGGATAGGGCGGCTTCAATTTGCTCCCGTTGACGAAATGAGTAGTCGCGGTCGGGATGGCTTGCGCACGGCCGGGCAGCGCTTCAGCTGCGCTCGGCAATGCGGTGGTCTTGCGCATGAACAGCATGATCGGACCTCCGAAACGAGCTGTGCGTCGCTCGAGCCAGATGCTCGGGCGGCGTGCTCGCGATCAGGTGGGAATATAGGTGTTTACGCACGAAGGGGCAGCGTTGTTACGCCGTGCCCCCTGAGGTGCTTGGTCCCGGCCAGAATTGAAGGATCAATCCGGGCGGGATTTGAAAGATCAATCCCGGGAATAGCCGATCAACGGCTTGCGTGGCCGGAACAGGACCATCAGCAGGATGCCGAGAATGCCGAGGACGGCGAAGACCGGCTGGTCCAGCACGAGGCGGACCACCGAGGTCCAGAGCCAGGGTGCCTTGGCCTCGACCCAGGTCCGAAAGGCGGTCTGGCTCGCCTGGTTGATGTCGTTCCAGAACTGGCCGAACCGGGTGAACCGCAGGGTCTGGTCGGCGACCCAGCGGGCGCCGTCATAGACCACGAAGATGAACCCGCCGGCGAGCAGCAACAGCCCAATCAGTCGGAAAAAGCCGCGGATCATGCCTCACCCTCTACGGTCGTCGAACCGGACGAGCCTCCGGAAATGCCGCCAGCCAATAGCCGGGGGACGGCAGAAATTCAACCCGTTCAGGGCGTTACGGCCCCCGTCCGGCCCGCCTGAGGCCGGGTTTTCCAGCCCGGAAAGCGTTGACGGTGCCCCAGACCCTCTCTATAAGGGCGCCAACTGGCGGCGGGCGCAATCCTGCCGCCGCTGTTCTTTGAGCAGTTGCAGGCTGTTTAGGCCTCATGTTCCAGGAACGGCCCAGCAACCGAACACCCTAAATCCGAGCGTCGATTCCGCGGTCAAGCAAGCCGGCGCTACCCGACCAAGACGCGACCGGTACCCGCAAAGGACATTGAGACCATGGCCAATACCACTTCCGCCAAGAAAGCGACGCGCAAGATCGCCCGCCGCACCGCCGTCAACAAGTCGCGCCGCACCCAGATGCGCGGCGCCGTGCGCAATGTCGAGGAAGCCATCAAGACCGGCGATCGCGACGCCGCCGTGAAGGCGTTGGCGACTGCCGAGCCCGCCCTGATGCGGGCCGCCCAGCGCAACATCATTCACAAGAACAACGCCAGCCGCAAAGTCTCGCGCCTCACCGCGCAAATCGCCAAGCTCGCCAAGTAAATTTGCAAGTAAATTTGCAGGTAAACTTGCAAGCACGCTCGCAAGTGAGCTCACGTCATCATCTGATCGATTGATCCGATCAGCACGACAAAGTGCCCGGCATCGCGCCGGGCTTTTTTGTTGCCTGTCATATTCACGCGAGCAGGCACCCGCCTATTTTCATCGTGCGCACCATGATGCCTTCGGCAATTCTACCTTCGGGTGTTTTTGCAACAGCGGAAACTTTCACCGCGTTGCGAAAAACCCCTGCGGCGCGGGGCTAAGATGAACTCCCGCGCGGAAAAGTTCTGCACACCGTAGATTCACCGGGATGCTGCCACAGGTGGAGTTACCCTCTGAAATGAGACTCAAAAAACGATGTCTCGCTAATTACTTATCGACATAGCTGCGACAAGCATTTGGAAAATTCGCTCGCGCCTCGGATGCGTGACGCTTTTGTAAATATTTTTTGGCGGTGGCGGAGAAATTGTCAC
Organism: Bradyrhizobium sp. SMVTL-02; assembly: GCF_051853005.1. Taxonomy (NCBI): domain Bacteria; kingdom Pseudomonadati; phylum Pseudomonadota; class Alphaproteobacteria; order Hyphomicrobiales; family Nitrobacteraceae; genus Bradyrhizobium; species Bradyrhizobium sp. SMVTL-02. Next base: position 8,401,118 of record NZ_CP182469.1, read on the forward strand.
ACCAGGCGCCGCATCTTCGATTCTGTGCACGAATCCAAAAACTTGCTTCAGAGCCTGTGTACAAGTCGCGTGGTGCGTTAACCGAGGTCAAGATTTTTGATGCCTCAAGTGTGAATCAATTTCGTTGCGAGTCTTTCCCCATGGTGTATTCCTTAAGTCGTTCGCAGCGCCCACGATCTTGAGACCAGCGCGGTATCGGAAACGGGGCGAGCGTGCAAATCGGCGGCGGTGAGCACGTTGGCGACGCTTCAACAAGCGATTGTCGGTACAAAACCCACAGCAATGTGGGAACGGTAGTTTTTTGTCTGAATGTCTCCAAGCGGGATCTCAAATATCCCGCTCGCGCCAGGCGCACCGAGAGGCATCTTGCAGCTACCCCGAGATTCGTGATGGCGAAGCCGAGCGGCGACTAGTGCAGACGGGCAGGACATCCGCGACAGGAGTACGGCGCGGTTGTCTTTTACGCAGGACCTTGCCGTGAGCGATTACGGCAGGACGGGGAGGTATCATGTCCTACGGATTCAATGCGGTATTGATTCAAATTCCATCGTTCGACGATGCCGTTTCCGATCCGTCCTGCGTCCAGCCTCCTACATGCACGGGCGCGTCGAGTACGCGCTGACCTCGCGACCCCTCCATCAAGGACATCGCTGATCTGACCCGCGGCGCTTCGCGCCGAACGGTCGAGCCATGCCC